>JAQTXH010000025.1 GCA_028688905.1 Acidiphilium sp.
AATACATAGCCTATGAAGTTCACATGAACGTTATCGATATACTTTTGGTTGTGCATTATATAAAATGGTTGGTTGCTTCAGGTGAGTATGAATATCTGTGATTGTATTTTGTACAAATAACTCTCGTTGAGGTATCGTAATAGGGAGGTTTGCAAACTGCATCTGACGTTCTTAGGTGCAACAATACTCATATTATCTACCCTAGCCTCAAAATCGTGCGGGGGTCGGAGCGTCCGGTCAGGAGATGCCACAACCCAAGCCAATTGCCGCGGCTCCGCCCAGCGCGGTCAATGAGTGGCTCGGGAAACAAAAACTTGGCATGATTGGCAATGAGATTTTTCAACATCAATTGGCCCGCCTTCATCGGACGCATCGTGCCTTTGCGCACCAGATAGACGGGATTGACCATTTGCGAATATCCTAAGGCAAGACCGGGCGTCCGCCCCTTGCTCACGCCCCGATGCACTCCGCAAAAAATAGTGGTTTTTACAATCCGCCCCTTAGCTCTCAACTGTCCGGTGAAATCGACATCCTCTTGCCAAGCATAGAGCGGTAGATTTTCATCAAAGCGACTTTCTCCGATCGCGGCGGTACGAAACGCCATATTACATCCATAGGCGGCGTCGGTATCAGTATTGACCACAGGCGTTCCCGGCTCAGCAATTTTATGCTTCGCCAAAACCTGCAACGCTTCCTCATAAGGCACACCGAGTTGATTCACCCCATCGCGCAGCACATGGCCGGTGGCTCCGATAATATCCTCGTTCTCCTGAAAGAGACGCACGATCCCGGCCAGCGCATCCTCGGCAGGCAGAAAATCATCGTCAAAAAAAACAACGATATCGCAGATCCCCAACACATGTTCCAAACCGCGGTTGCGCTGTGCAGGCAATCCCCTGGAACCCATGATAACATGCACGGAAGGATCGACTCGATCGGGAAGATCCGACGGCCGCTCCACGGATAATACGATCAAGGTGGCGAGGTTGGTTTGCTGTGCAAGTTGATCCAACAACTGCCCGATCTCCTCGCCGCGGCAGACCGATGCCACGACCACGGCGACACGCACCTGGTCCTTAATCCCGGTGCCGAGTCCGTTTACAGGCGGCTGCGCGGGGATGCGCACGGAATTAAAATGCATTTTTCCCAAAAAACCCAACAAACATCGTTAACACAAGAATTTTCAAATCCAGACCAAACGACCAGTTATCGATATAATAGAGATCGTGAATCACACGGTTTTCGAGTTGCTCGACGGTATCCGTCGGGCCGCGCCAACCGGATACCTGCGCCCAGCCGGTGATCCCTGGCTTTACCCGATGGCGCGCCGCATATTCCTCAACGGCATCGAAATAAAGATGCCCCCCCGCGCGGGCTTCCGGCATGTGCGGCCGGGGACCGACCAGCGACATCTCACCCCGTATTACGTTGAAAAGCTGCGGTAGCTCATCGAAGCTCAGCTTGCGCATGATCTGTCCAAACGCAAACACCCTGGAGTCATTGCGCTCCGTGAGTTTACCGGTGTTGCAAGCCGCAACATTCATCGAGCGGAATTTGAAAACGC
Source organism: Acidiphilium sp. (assembly GCA_028688905.1). Lineage (GTDB taxonomy): Bacteria > Pseudomonadota > Alphaproteobacteria > Acetobacterales > Acetobacteraceae > Acidiphilium. The sequence continues at coordinate 1,565 of JAQTXH010000025.1, forward strand.
TGAACTCCCGGTTGCGGTAACCGATCCGCTTTTGCCGGAACAGTACTGGTCCTGGACTCGTGATTTTGATGATGATGGCGCAGGCGATCATGAGCGGAGCAAACAGCACCAGCGCAAGGGCGGCCCCGATCTTGTCGAACGAACCCTTGATGAGCATGCCCATGCGCGTGATCGGCAGTTCGGTGATCGTCATTAAATGGATGCCCGGTAGTTCCTGCGGCGGCGCGCACCAATCGGGCGGCATTTCCAAAGCCAGAGGGCCGGGCAGCAACCGTACCCGGAGCGGCTGTTGGCTCAACCGTCGCACCAGCTGACGCATCCGGTCGCTATCGGTCAGCGGCATTACCACCACAGTATCGATTTCATGCCGTTTATTATAGGCGAGCAGGTCGTCGATACCGCCGCATACCGGCACACCTGAGATCATGTGCTGTGTCGAGGCTTCGGCCACATCCTCGAAAATCGCATCTACCCTTACGCCGAATGCATTTTTAGTGCGTTCGATAAACTGACCGGCCAGATCCGTGGCACCCACAACCACGACCTTGTGGCAAATAATCCCTGTGTCAGCACAAAATCGGAGCAGCCGGGCCAGGATAAAGCGCTCGCCGGCGAGCACAACCCAGGCGGCGGCAAACCAAATCGCGATCCGGAGCCAGTAGAGCCGACCAAAAAGGTACGCCGGCGATGCAGCTCGCGGCATGAGTGCTACATTGACGACGAGTACGACAAGTACAGCGAGAAAGACGAGCAGCCAGGTTTTTTGAAAATACCGCATGAAACGGTTAAAATCGCCAAGCACCTCGATCCGGTACAGTTTCGCAGCATTAAAAATCAGCAAGATATAAGTGCTAATACCCACCGCCGTGACGAGGCCGTTATATTGGAAGTCAGGCGAAATGAATCCACGCGGTCCTGGCACGATAATCAGCGCCAGTAGCACGGAAATCAGCGCCGCCAGCACGAACAAGTCCAGCGCCATAACGCAAAAGACGAAAGTGGATATCTGCATCGATGGAACGGCTCGCTCAATACGTTTGCCGCCCGGCATCTTGACGTAAGGGCTGCTATTGAGAAAAAGTGACCGCCCGTATGAGTTCTCTGCCACCACACTTAAGCCCTATTGTTAATAGTTGATACGTAAAAAATCAAATCAAAAATAACACTTACGGAATGTGATAACCCATTGCCGCTTTTTCTCCCGGTGACACGCGGTATTTACGCCCTCAAATCTGGCACCCCCAATAGCCTCTGCGCGGAGGGCTTTCGCAGATGCAAAAAGATCAAATTGAAAGATAAAAGTCAAGTAGTATTTAAGTGTGTTGGCGCATAGATACACTTGTGGTTGTGCATTATATGAGATGGCTCGTTATTGTTGATGAATAGGAAGACCTGAGATTGTGTTTGACGTGAACGACTCTCGTTATGGTATTATAATAGGAAGGTTTGTGAACTGCATACGACGTTTTTAATAGCATAATCAACTTGGCGTGCCGGTTACCGTGAGAATCGAATAACACGTGCCCAAACAAAATTATCATCCTTTATCATGGCCGTACAACAAAGCCGCCTCATCGGACTAACGGCATTGGTGTGG
>JAQTXH010000019.1 GCA_028688905.1 Acidiphilium sp.
TGATCCGGGAGAAGCCGGAGCAGGTTCTGACCCTGATCACCAACGAGAAGAGCGTATTCGATCGACGAGACATCGCGCGGACGCTGCACCGGTATCTGGACGGTGCCGGGTCTGACGGCGCGGCAGCATTCCAGAGCGCCTTGGCGAAGGTGATGGTGTCGCCGGCGCTGGTCGAGTTGCAGGCTGCGCAGCGTGACGAGCGGGGGCGGGAAATCGAGCCGGCGCGGTATTCGACGCGGGAGATGGTGGGGATCGAGCGCCAGATGGGGGCGAGCGCCGATCGGATGGAGGCCGGCCGCGGCTTTGCGGTGGCGCCGCGGCATGTGGATGCGGCGATCGGGCGCCAGGACGGGGCGATTCAACGGGTAGGGGGCGAGGGCCTAGCCGATGAGCAGCGTGCGGCGATCGAGCACATCACGGGGCCGGAACGGATATCGGCGGTTGTGGGTCTGGCGGGTGCGGGCAAGAGCACCATGCTGGCAGCGGCACGGGAGGCATGGGCGGCTCAGGGCTATCAGGTTCATGGCGCGGCGCTAGCGGGCAAGGCCGCCGAGGGGCTGGAGGAGAGTTCCGGGATTACGTCGCGCACCCTAGCGTCATGGTCACGGGGCTGGGAACGCGGGTTTGACCGATTGGGACCTGGTTCGGTGTTGGTGATCGATGAGGCGGGGATGGTAGGCTCGAAGCAGCTTTCCCAGTTCATCACCGAAGTGGACCGTGCCGGTGCGAAGATCGTGCTGATCGGGGATCCCGAGCAGTTGCAGCCGATCGGTGCGGGGGCTGCGTTCAGAGCGGTTGCCGAGCGGGTTGGTTGTGTCGAGCTGGAGGGTGTGCGCCGGCAGCGAGAGGGGTGGCAGCGGGCGGCATCGGTGGACTTTGGCCGGCACCGGACGATCGAGGGGCTGGACGCCTATGACCAGCGGGGTGCGATCCGGTTCGAGGCCACCGGGGACGATGCGCGCGCGGCGATCGTGCGGGACGTGATGGCGGACAGTGCGGCGCGGCCGGAGGGTTCGCGCCTGGTGCTGGCGCACCGGCGGGCTGACACTCAGGCGTTGAATGAAGCAATCCGGGCCGCGCGGCAGGAGCGTGGCGAGCTGGGGTGCGGGGCGGACGGTGGCGAAATCATCTACCAGACGACCGAGGGCGCACGGGCGTTTGCGGCGGGCGATCGGCTCATGTTCCGAGAGAACAACCGCGCCCTTGGGGTCAAGAACGGCATGCTGGGGACGGTGGAGCGGGCCGAGGAGGGGCGGCTATCGGTTCGGCTGGACAGCGCGGCGGGACCGGGGACAGCACAGGGGCAGGGGCGCGTGGTGTCGGTCTCGATGGCGGACTATGCCGCAGTGGACTACGGCTATGCGACGACGATTCACAAGAGCCAGGGGGCGACGGTGGACCGGGCGTTCGTTCTGGCGTCCGGGACGATGGACCGTCACCTGACTTATGTGGCGATGACGCGACACCGGGACGGGGTGACACTCTATGCCGATCGATCGGAGTTCAGCGACATCGGCGCGCTATCAGGGCGGCTATCGCGCTCCCAGGCTAAGGAAACCACGCTGGATTACGCGCGACCGGCCGAAGCTTTTGCGACTTGGCAGCAGCGCGGGATGGATCGGTTTGCCGCCCGGCGTGGGATGGAAGAGCGGGATACGGCACTGGTGCCAGAGGCGCGGGCAATGGCGATGGGCGCGCGATCGGCCGCGCCAGCGCCAGCGCCGGACCGTGCCGCCGATCGACAGGCAGCCATTCCGGCACCAATGCCAGTGCCTGAGCATTCGGCCGCGCCGGCACCCCCGCCCCGGAAACGAGGGATGTTCGATGGTTTGAAACTCGATGCTGGCCGTGCCCGGCCCGATACTGCGCCAAGCGCTTTTGCCGGCGTCTCGATGCCGGCGCGGTCGCCAGGGCTGGCGTCGGCATCGGCAACGGCATCACCCCCGCAGGTGATAGCGCCGGAGGGTCTCGGCCGGGCGGTGGAGCGGTATGCGCGAGCCTGGACGGATGCCGGGCGGATGGAAGCAGCAGGGTTGCCGGTGCTCGAACACCAAAAGATCGCATTGCGCGATACCGGTGCTGCCCTGGATGCGGTTCGGCCGGGAGCGGTGCGGGATCTACGGTATGCCTTGCGTCATGACCCAAGTACGAAGCAGGCAATGACCGACCTGACCGGGCCGGCGCGGGGCAAGGCGCTGGTGTCCGGCATCGAGCGTGAGTCACGGTTGCGGGCCAATCCGGAGGTGCGGGCAGCGCGTTATGCGTCCGCCTGGAAAAGGTATGAAGCTGAGCACAACCGCCACAACGCATGGAACCAGGCACCGACGCGCGATTCGATTGCCGAGCACCTGAAAAAACTGGCCACGACGATCCAGAAGGACGCGCCAGCCCAGGCGGCGATGGCGGCGCAGCCGGCGCGGTTCGGGATCACGCCGGGTTCGCTGTTCATGCAGATCATTCAGGGGCGGAGTATCGGCCAGATCGCCGCGCGCCTGGTGTCGCAGAGCATCGGGGCGGAACTGGATGTCGGGTTGGGCCGGGAGCGGAGCCGAAGCGCCGAGCGCGATCACGGCATGTCGATGTAGCGGCCGATCGAAGCGCACACGTGCAGGGCATGAAGCAGAGAACGAGGAGCGGGAAGGAAGCGGATGGCTGATCGGGATGATAATGGCGACCGTGACGACAACGCCGCGCGGGCGTTCCAGGACCTTCATGCCGAGGTCATCGTCATGCGCCGCCTAGTCGAAGGGTTGCCACACGAATGGGAGGACAAACGGCCACCCGATTATAGCCCTGACCTGGGGGCGATCCGCAAGGCGCTCATCGCCGTAGAGCGGCGGTTGGGAGAGATCGAGGCACAGCCGGCGTTGAAGCAGACGCCGGAGACCTACGCGGCCAGAATTGGGAATGCGGGGCAATCGGTGTTCCGTGAGGCGGAGCGCGTGCTGGGCCAGGCGGTTACGGAGACGCGCGATACCAAGCGCGAGCTTGCCGGCATGATCGGCAATATACGGGGCCGGGCGGAGCAGCGGGATTGGCTGATATTCTGGGGTTCGATTGCGGCAGCATGTGCCCTGACGCTTGGCCTGGTCGGCTCCCCCTTCATGGCCAGTCATCTGCCTTTCGAGTGGGATGGCACCGTTGCGTCTGTCGTCATGGGGCAGCCCACTCGCTGGGAGACCGGTGAGGCGCTAATGCGCCAGTCCAATCAAGCCGGATGGAACGCCCTGGTCGCGGACTGGCACCTAATTAGCGGCAACAAGACCAACTCCAAAGCCATCACGGCTTGCGAAACGAAGGCAGCTAAATTCCACAAGGCGCAGGAATGCCTGATCGTAGTGCCGACCAGAGAATAATGGTAGCTGGACGGTTCCCAGTCTAAGTCAATATAATCAAGTAATCTAACCAACAGATTTAAATAGTTTTATTTTGTAACCTAGTCTGGAACTAGATTTTATATCAGCAACAAAACATAGCCAACTTGGAAGCGTACCGACATGAAGCATATCTGTAGTAACAGCTATAGAAAACTTTTTTTTAGAAGCCAGTTCTTCAAGAACAGAAAATATTTTACAACGAGTTTTTTCAAAAAAGGAATTAAAGCAAAAGAAGAAAGTTCCGGATGATATATCTTGTTCTAAGACATTATCACATATAAACTGAACGTTTTCTAATTCTAGTTCCCGTGCGGCCGCGCAAGCCAGATCGACGCGCTCCTGTATAATTTCTATACCGAAAACCCTCGCAGGAGAAAGTGCTGATAAAGTTAAAGCAAAATGTCCAAATCCGGACCCTAAGTCAAAAGCAACATCTTCACTGGTTAATTTAGCCGTTTCTATTAGACTACAAATCGCGTCTACTGGCGACGACTCGTCATCAAACTGATGCACGCCATATTTAAGGCTTAGCTTTGCAATATCCATATTCGAAAATGGATTGGACTTCCTTTTTTTTTCGATCGTATCAAATACTTTATTAGCAGTAATCATTTTTATCACCAATATTAACGGGTGTTACTAGCATAACCTACACAGCCTCTGTCTTTATTTTTTGAACAGCTGGAGCTAATCCAATCAAACATGGAGAAACTACAGCAAAAATAGCAGATGAGATCAAAACATGATTGCTTCCCATTGCTTGTGCGGCAAATCCAGTTAACGCAAGGCCCAGCGGATAAAAAATTATGCTCAACAAGATGTCATAAGAATTCACTCGTGCAAGGATTTCTCTAGGAAGCAGAGTCTGCAAATGAGTAGCCCATACTACCCCAAATATAGATAATGCTGAACCAGACAAAAATGCTAACCCACACAACTCTAAGACAGTAACACGCATCGCAAACCCGAACATTAATCCAGCAAAAGTAATAAGGCCGACGCAGGCTCCGCTAAGGCTGAATTTAATTTTTTTGGATATTATGGAGGCAGCACCAACAATCGAGCCTGCACCAAAAGCGGCCATCACATATGCCCAAGACTGAGCACCTCCATAAAACTGTTTCGAAATAATTGGGCCAAGCACTTCAAAAGGTGCAATAACAAAAAACTGAAATAACGATGCCCAAAATACAATGGAAACTATCCATCCTCGTGATGAGAATGCCTCCCATCCCTCTGTGAGTTCCTGCCATACCGACTTTCCTCCATTTGTTCGACGTGAATTTAGGGCGCCTGGTACAAGTAAAGTCAGCGCTGTGAGAGATATGGCACTGATGAGAAATGAAAAAGAATTAGTAGCAAGGCCTAAGCCTGGCCCACCTCGCGCGATCATAATACCGGCTAGCAGAGGGCCAAGAACCATTGCGATGTTTCTAAACACCCCTATTGTGGCATTCGCGCGTTGGATTTCTGCTTTTTCTACTATTTCTGGCACGATACTTGATGCGGCAGGCCGAAAAAAAGCACCGCCAATGCCAGCGATTGCATATAAAATTGCATAATGCCAAATGGTGTTATCGTTTTTATAAGTAATCAACGCTAAAGCTGCATAAGCAGCCATTCGTGCGAAGTCTGATACTAGCATAACTAGATATTTAGGAAATCTGTCTCCGATCACTCCGCCAAACAATGTTAAAAAAACAGACGGAACCAATCCAGACGCTAAAACAGTACCAACTGAAAAGGCGTTCCCAAATCTTATTATAGCGAACACTAATGCAATTGGCGCAATAGAGTCGCCTAGCCACGAGGTTCCCTGGCCGAGAAGATATAGTGATAATGCGAACTTTCGCGGCCTCTCCCGAGTCGGAATACCCTCTGACATATCATCTCCGTTCCTCATCTATCTTCTTTTGATTTGTAGGTCGCTGCCATATATCGTGATAGGGAGTATTTCATAATATTAGCGACCGCTTCCACAGAAGGCTCCCTTCCGTCGTGCTGAAAGCCACAATGAGGGCATTCCGAGTCGATTTCATATCGATATTCGTCGCAGCTCTGACAGACCACAAGCGGGCTAGTTGGAGAGTTGCGGTTTGAGCCGGCATTGGGTTCCATAGAGGGCAAATCGTCAGATGATCGTTCAACACGGACTATGTTTCCGGTATCATCTATCACACGGATTTCAAATAGACCATGATCGAAAGGTTTCCCAGTAGCGTCGGTGACCTTGTGGATTTCCTCGCGTAAACCACGTCGATCCAATTGTAGTGCACGATAGTGACAGTATGGATTGTTGCCGGGCTTGTCGAGCAGCACATGAGATGTCCATGTGCATCCGGCGCGGCACACGTCGCTATAGTAGCAACTGCCGCAATACCCCCATGTCCGATTATCTACACGCCTGCTCCCAGCGGAGATAATCTCTCTAGATTCCCAAATATCAGCCAGCCGAGTCTCGCGGACGTTCCCTGCGCGGTACGACGAGGTAGGAAGAGAAGGACAACCCTTGATTGTGCCGTCCGCCTCAATGCCCATGGTGGTTTCCCCGGCTGAACAGCCATCCCAATAGCCGTATGTAAACAAATTCCTCCGCCAGCTATGTTCGTAGGGTCCATAATAACCGATGTTGTTACCGGGGGTAAAGGTAACGTTTCGAAATTTAGCGAGTTTTTGAATATCGTCGAGGATCGGCATAAGCGTTAATAATTCATATGGCTGTATGAGCAATGTAGGATCATCGGCAGCGTTTCCCATAGCGACAGTCAACTGTACCTGCCAGGCTAGAATATTTTCAAAACATAGCAAATCAAATAAAGTAGGTAAATCGTCAAAACTTCCACTGGTAATTTGTGTATTTACGCTTGTACTTATTCCAACTTCTCTCAGACACCGCAAAGCGTTTATCGCGGAATCATAACTACCGGAAACGCCACGTAGCTTATCGTGCCTTTTTTGTAGTCCATCGATAGATACACCGGCGGTTGAAAGACCGGCGGCAGCGACCTTTTCGGCTTTCTTTCGATCAAATCGGTAACCGCCTGTTTGCAATGCGGTGCGAATTCCGAGGCCGGTTGCGTGAGCGACGAGCTCCACCCAATCCGCGCGCATAAAAGCTTCACCACCTATAAATGTAATTTCGCGGGTCCCTAGGCGGGAAAGTTCATCGATCAGATTTAAGGATTCTGTGGTGTTCAGCTCGTCTCGACGTTTTTTCCCTGCACGTGATCCGCAATGTGAACATTTTAGGTTGCATGCGAGAGTCGTTTCCCAAACGACATGCACGGGATGGCGCTCCAGGACATCGGATGAGTCACGATAGCGGATGAATTTGTCCATTTCGCCACCCCGTATGTTAAAGAAATTGAGATGTTAGCCGTGCGCAGAAGAAGCCTGTAGGGTCGCAATCTTTGCGTCGAGGAGCTTGAGAGCCGATCGAATATCACCCTGACTCTCGATTACGCCCAAAGCCTGTTCACGGAGCGCGATCAGCTCCGTGAGAGGCGTATCATCGCTGTTCGCCGCATCCGTTATGCCGGCACCGTACATCGTTATGATCATTGTAACCTCACAATGTTTGCTATGCACCAAGCGTGCACTGGGCGACCCTATCAATAATGTTATTGGGTAAAGATAAAATGTTTGTAATCCTAGGTAGCGTTTGCGTGAGGAGGTCTCAGTGAGGTTGTGTGGGGTCAGGTTAGCTAGGTACGGGCTCTAGTTTTCACATCCTACACCGACAAAATAGTCCCATTTAAATCGTATCACTCTGTCAAATGGTCGTTTGCCAGAGTGATACATCAGCTTTAGATTCCGAGTGTGACCGCTGCCCTCCCCCGTTTTGTTAGCTATCTCCGGGTCTCGACCGATGGTCAGGGGCGATCGGGGCTTGGCATTGAGGCGCAGCGGCAAGCCGTAGCCGCGCATGTTGCCCAGGCCAGCGGCGAGGTGGTGGCGGAGTTCCAAGAGGTGGAGAGCGGCAAGCGCGCCGATCGGCCACAGCTTGCCGCCGCGCTGGCTTCCTGTCGTACTCGCCGCGCCGTGCTGATCATCGCCAAGCTGGACCGGTTGGCGCGCAATGCGCGCTTCCTGCTGTCCGTGGTGGAGGGCAGCGGTGAGGCCGGCGTCGTGTTCTGCGACCTGCCCACGCTGCCGGCCGGACCTATTGGCAAGTTCATGCTGACGCAGATGGCGGCGGTTGCCGAACTGGAAGCTGGATTGATCGGCCAGCGCACGCGCGCGGCCCTGGCCGTGGCAAAGGCGCGCGGGGTCCGCCTCGGCAACCCCTCCTCTACCCCGGCGACGGCAGAGATGGCAGCGGCGGCAAGGCGGGCTCGCAGCTATCAAGTGGCAGCGCGAGCAGAGGACGTATTGGCCGTAGTGCGCGAGGTGCAGGCGGAAGGTGCGAGCAGCCTTCGTACCATCGCGGCCGAGCTGCACGCACGCGGCGTGCTCACCCCAGCGGGCAAGGCGGGCTGGTCGCCAGCCCAGGTGCAAAGGCTGCTAAAAAGAGAGAATCGGGGTAGCATCGTCGAATCGCATTGACCCAACATGTTATCACACTCATAATGATATCAGTTTAATATGAAAGACCATGTAAGGTGATAGTGACGGTTGGGAATACCAAGGGAGGCGTAGGTAAGACGACCCTTGCGGTGCAAATCGCCCTTGCTCGCGCGCTAGCCGGCCGTGACGTTTGGCTCATTGATGGCGATCGGCAAGGCACTTCTCAAACCGCCGTTGCTATTCGAGCCGAAGCGGATCGGAAACCAGGTCTGGCTTGTTCGCAGTATCCTGATGGCCCCGTTCTGCGCGCGCAGGTTCAGCAGCAAGGGCGAAAGTTTGACGACATCATCATTGATGCAGGCGGCAGGGACTCGACGGCCTTACGGGCTGCGTTGGTCCTATCCGACGTTCTGCTGGTACCGTTTCAGCCTCGTTCGGTTGACGTGTGGGCACTCGCGGATATCGCGTCTCTTGTCGAGGAAGCGAAATCACTTAGGGATGGCTTGGAGGCTTATGCGATCCTGAATTGTGCCGATCCGGGAACCGCTTCCGCCGACAACGCAGACGCGGCGGCCGCCCTGGCTGATCATCCCCAACTCACGCACTTAGACGCTCCGATCCGGCGAAGGAAAGCCTTCGCTAATGCCGTTGGACAGGGCTTGTCGATCGAGGAGTATCACCCCCGGGATGGCAAAGCCTGCGATGAGCTTTCGACCCTCATGAAGATGGTATTTAAATGTTGAAGCACTTTTCAAAACGTATCAGGATAATATGAAATGGCGATCACCAAAGCAGTGAAATCTCAGACAACCGAGAGATTCATATCCGCCGCGCCAGATGCGAAGCCGGCGGGAGTGCGGAAAGGCACGAAGCAGCAGATCACGTTGACCATTGCTCCCGATTTGTTGGCGAAGGTTGATGAGATGGCCGAAAGAATGGGCCAAAGTCGGGCGGCGTTGATAAATCTCGCCATTTATCGTGTCGTAGAGGGCGGCGTGTGACCGATTCTGCCGACCAGAGCAGCGCCATTGTTCCTCGCCGGCGTAGTGTTGATCGGCTTCTAGAGGACGCGCAGGCCATCGAGGCCGAGAATGCCAGGGAAGCAGATGCCCTTGGTTTCGTGGCCCGCGTGCTGGTGCAAGCCACGCTCCCGCATAGCGCCCAAGATGGGAATGAATTCACTCGCTCCAATGGGCATCTTACCGTCAGCATCCTGGCCCCCTCAGACATCGGACTTCCGTATGGGAGCTATCCCCGGCTGCTCCTCACTTGGCTGACGACAGAGGCCGTTCGTACAAAGTCGCGGGAGCTGGTGCTTGGCTCCTCGCTGTCCGCGTTCATGGCGGAGTTGGGGTTGCTTGCGACTGGCGGCCGATGGGGAACTGTGCCCCGGCTCAAAGATCAAATGCTCCGGCTGTTCAGCTCGATGATTTCAGCCACTGTTGAGCTGGGTGCCGCAGAAGGCCCAAAGGGGCAGCGCGGGCGTAACGTCGTGGTGGCTGACGATTACACCCTGTGGTGGGACCCGCAACGTCCGGCTCAGGCAGCCTTGTGGCAATCGACCGTAAAGCTGTCAGAGCCATTCTTTCAGCAGGTGGTGGACCGACCCGTTCCAATCGACATGCGGGCCGTCAAGGCACTGAAAAAATCTCCCTTAGCGTTGGACCTCTATTCATGGGCGACGTACCGGGTGAGCTATTTGGCCCGCCCAACCGATATCCCGTGGGGTGCCCTGATGCTCCAATTCGGTGCGGGGTACCCGGACACAGCGCAGGGGCGGCGGGACTTTCGCAAGCACTTCTTGGCCGCGCTCCGCAAAGTAGTCGCCGTGTACCCAGCCTTACGTGCCCAGGATGGGGAACGAGGATTGCTGTTGCGTCCTTCACCGCCTCACGTCGCCCGCCTCTGACAGTTGTGCCCTGTGGACAACTCGCGTGATGCTGAACTTATCCACGCATAAACGGTCCCGGCAAGACTCGGGTTAATACGCATAAACGGTCCCGCCCGACTCGATAATCCACGCATAAACGGTCCCGCCGACCTGAAATAACTTATTGATTTTCAAAGAAATTTCAGGCATCCCTATATGAGTCCTATATAGATTCTTCCTATAGCTGATCACTTAATTCTGTGGATAAAGCAGATGCCCGGTACTTGAGACAGTCAAGGACAGTTGCCTACAGCTCCCTCCGCTTCGCGGTTCCTTCGGCATCTCTGACCGTTCCTGCACGTCGTGTGCCTAAATTCAGCAAAAGGCTATTGGAAAAGTAATGCGAATGCATTACCTGTCATCGCGGGCTGATAGGAGGCTTGCATGCCAGTGGTTGAGGAAATCTGCACCATCACGGCCAAGGGGCAAACGACAGTGCCAAAGGCTGTGCGGCAGGCGCTTGGGGTTGGTTATGGCGGTCGCATAGCCTTCCGGGTGGAAGACGGCAGTGTCACCATCCGTGCCCTGATATCGGATGACGAAAACGCAGATCCTGCCCTGACGCCCTTCCTAGGCCTCCTGGCGACTGATCTTGCTACGCGGCCTTCTGATGCCGTCCGGGCCGTCACACTTGCTCAGGCGGGCCGCCTAGATGCTCTAGCGGCCGAAATTGGGCAGGTTGACCCAGATGACCCGATCGAGGGCGAGGTAACGCTGTAGGCGAGGCGCGCGTCAGGTGCTGGAGCGGCACGGATGGCAGCTTTATGCCCATCCCCTGTTTCTCGACCAGTTAGGTCGGCTCCTGGCGAGCGTGGAGCGGGCCAGGCGGTCCGATCCCGAAGGATGGCGGGGTAAAGCCGACGCTCGCCTTCTAGCGGCTTTGACGTCCTTGGTCCTGGATCGAATACCCCGCGCCCCGCTATCGCCGGAGTTCCGACAGGGCAACACGCTGGGCAAGGACCGGCGGCACTGGTTCCGAGCCAAATTCGGAGGCAATCGGTTTCGGCTGTTCTTTCGAGCTGACTCCCAAGCCCGTGTGATCGTCTATGCCTGGGTCAATGATCGGGACACGTTGCGCAAAGCCGGCGCCGGAACTGACCCCTATGCCGTCTTTGCCCGCATGTTGGCGAACGGCAATCCGCCCGATGACTGGCCGGCACTTCTGGCTGGGTCACGGGATAATCTCTCGGAAGCTCTCACCCGATTTGATGACATTCCTGAGCTGCTTCCAGGTGGTGCAGATGAAACGACAAAATCTGGCACGTAATACCAACGCCAGACGCCGCTACGCGGCGGCCTACGGCGCTCCCGCGCTGCGCTCGCTCTGGCGTAAACCGGGATGCGTGGTGGAACCACCGCGAAGAGGCAATGGGAGGAAGGCGTTTGATCGTTGAGATCAACCGGAACGGATGCGGTGTGGAGATGGCAAACGATCAGATTCCCGGTTTAGGGGGTTCATTTGGCGTTACCTTTGAGGATAAATCAACTTTGCCGGATAGCAGATCGGCGAAGAGTGTTTTATCCTCATCGCGTGTGAGGAACCCTGGCAGTTCGCGCTTGAGCCAGTCACTGAGGCGCTTGGAGAACTCACCATCGCCGCTTTGTTCGAGGCGATGGAGCACTAGGGCACCGAGCAGAATCTTGCGCCTGGTGTCCCTCGCACGGTCCTGCTTGGCCATCCGTGCTTTGAGCGCTTTGGTTCGTTCTTCAAGCTGGGCGATCTGTTGTTCTATCGGCAGTCTGGCCATGGCGTTCGGTCCCCTGATCGGCGTGATCATCCGCACGATACCGCCATTGCCACAGTCGTCAATTATGGATGTGGGCTGCCATAGTGTCCGTTGTTGCCACGGTTCTTCTGGGTCGGATTATCAGGCTCATTTTCAAGGTCTCGACTTTGCTCACGAAGCGAGCGCAGTGAGAAAAGTGCGCACTTACGAGTTGCTGCGCAACTCAGTGCGGAGTAAGCAAGAAGCGGCATGGCAATCTATCATCTGAGCATGAAGCCGATCGCGCGGTCATCCGGCCGCAGCGCGGTTGCGGCTGCCGCGTACCGGGCTGCCGACCGGCTGGAAAATGAGCGGGACGGCCTGGTGCATGACTTCACCCGCAAAGCCGGGGTGGAACATTCCGAAATCGTGCTGCCCGGCGATACGGTTGGTTCCGACGGTAGCACGGTGCGGGGTTCGGGTCCGGAATGGGCGCGGGATCGATCGGCGTTGTGGAATGCAGCCGAGGGGGGGGAGAAGCGGAAGGACGCCAGGGTGGCCCGCGAGATCGAGGTTGCCTTGCCTCATGAGTTGTCGAGTTCGCAGCGTCTGGCGTTGACGCGTGAGTTCAGCCAGGCGCTGGCGAAGCAGTATGGGGTTGCGGTTGATTTTGCGATCCATAGCCCGCACGGCCAGACCGATGTGCGGAACCACCACGCGCATATCATGATGACCACCCGGAAATTTGAAGAGACAGGGCAGAGGATAGCTTCTGGTGGGGCGGATGTGGCTGGGCCACCGCAAAAGTTTGGTGAGAAGAGTTCGCTGGAGCTGGAGAACAAGAAGCTGGTGGCGCTGGGGCTACCGACGTCGCATGAGCAGCTCCGGGATATCCGGATCGGCTGGGAGCAGCGGACCAACGCGCATCTGGCACAGGCGGGCTTTGATGTACGGATCGATCACCGATCGCATCAGGAGTGCGGGCTGGAGATCGAACCGACGCAGCATGTCGGGGTTCATGCGACGCAGATGGAGCGGCGCGGGATGGAGGTGTCACGGGTTCGGCTGGACGAGGAGGCAGCCAGGCGAAACGCGGCGGTGATCCGGGAGAAGCCGGAGCAGGTTCTGACCCTGATCACCAACGAGAAGAGCGTATTCGATCGACGAGACATCGCGCGGACGCTGCACCGGTATCTGGACGGTGCCGGGTCTGACGGCGCGGCAGC
>JAQTXH010000005.1 GCA_028688905.1 Acidiphilium sp.
GGGATGGGCGGGATGTTCTCACTGGAAAACGGCACCGGTCAGCGGTTCCTGACCCGATCCCGGGTGTTCACCGACAGTGAAGCGGCACACCTCAATGCCCAACAGGCCGCGGACTGACCCGAGGTCTTGATAGTATCGCGTGAGGTTGACGCCCTTGTGGCGATCGCATGCGATGAACTTGCCAGCCAAAATAGCGATAGAAAAATAGCGACAGAGCATGACCGTTTTTGAACGATCATGCTCTGTTTTCATTTTAACGATGTGAGAGGCCGATTACGATTGGCTTGTTCGGCCCCTTTCGTCCCGTTGACGACCTACCAACTAATTGGTAGGTTCAACAAATGGAACTCAGCAAGCGTCAGATCATTCTTCAGGAGGCTGAATACCTCGTTCGCACACGCGGTTATTCTGCATTCAGTTTCGCCGATCTCGCCGACCGTGCCGCCATCACGAAAGCAAGTGTCCACTATTATTTTCCGACCAAGGAAGATCTGATCACAATCCTGGTCCACGAATATCTGGATCGTTTTGTCGCGACACTGGAAAACATCAAACAACAGCACGCGGCCCCTGGTGACCGGTTGCTGAGTTACGGGCAGCTGTTTTCCGACGGGTTCGAGAAGGGCATGCTGCCGCTCTGCGGTGCCCTCTCGGCCGAACGTGCCGCCCTGCCGGAGATGATGCGCCAGCAGGTGTGCAGCTTTTTCAAGATACATCTGGATTGGTTGGTCGAGGTGATCGAAGACGGCGTGATGTCCGGTGCTTTGCGCACCGATGTTTCGCCAGACCGGTTGGCGATGCTGCTCCTCAGCGTGCTCGAAGGCGGAAGCCTCATAGGCTGGGCGATCGATCAGCGTGCTTCAGTTTTGTCGGGTTTCGCGATGGTGATACGTAATCTCGAAGTCCTGACGGAAGGTCAAGAACAAAGGAGGATAGTAAATGTAGACATATAGTAAAATAATGTAAATTATTTTACTTAATAAATGCCATAAAAGGCATCGTAATATGTCAATATGGCGGATAACAGTCAATTTTCATAAACGAGAGGAAGTGCCTTAACATGCCCAAGTACATCATTGAACGTGAGATCCCTGGTGCCGGGAAGCTCACCAAGGCCGACCTTGCCGGAATTTCACAGAAATCCTGCGGCATTCTCAGCGATATGGGACCGAAGATCCAATGGGTCGAAAGCTACGTGACCGATGACAAAGTCTATTGCGTCTATATCGCACCCAACGAGCAGGCGGTTCGCGAGCACGCCGAACGCGGTGGTTTTCCGGCCAATCGCGTGTCCGAAATCAAGACGATGATCGATCCGACCACGGCAGAAGCCGCCTGAGCAACAGGAGCACCGTTGCATGAAAGTTCTTTGGGATGAGTCCATCTGCACGCATTCGGGCCATTGCGTACGAACCCTGCCGAAGGTTTTTCGTGTCGAGGCGGGTAAATTCGTGATCGATCCGGCTGCGGCACCGGACGAGGGCGTTTTGCGCGAAACGGTCGCCAAATGTCCGTCCGGCGCGTTGACGATCGAGGACTCCGGCACGGTTTAACGACCTGGCGGGCCTCGGAAGACGTTTGTTCGTTTTCCGGGGCCATGCGGTGGTCTTGCCGAAGCCCGGCGCATGGGCGGATCTCGTATGGATCGATCGTTGGTACGCATGCAGGTACCCGCCGGCGATTTGACATCGGGCGCGTCCGGGTCGACCGTTACGTATGAGACCATTTCTGGAATCCTGCATCGATCAGGCGTTGGGCCGCATCACCGCCGATCTGGTGGTCCGTGATGCCACTGTGTTCAATCTGGTCACCGGCACGTTTAAACGCGCTGATATTGCCATTTGCGGCGACCGCATCGTTGGCGTCGGCCTCGATTATCAGGGCACGCGAGTGATTGAAGCCGGCGGGCGCATCGCGGTGCCGGGCTTCATCGATACCCATGTCCATTGCGAATCATCCTTGGTCACACCAATGGAATTCGAAGCCTGCGTGTTACCGCGCGGTACCACCACCGCCATTTCCGATCCGCATGAAATCTGTAATGTGCTCGGCACGGCAGGGCTTGACTACATGCTTGAAGCGGCCGCGCGCATGACGATGGATCTGCGGGTGCAACTTTCTTCCTGCGTTCCCGCCACCATGCTGGAAACCTCGGGGGCACGGATGGATGCGCCCGATCTGGCACCCTACCGCTCGGCGGCGCAAGTGATCGGGCTTGCTGAAATGATGAACTTTCCGGGATTGCTCGCCAAGGACCCGGTGGTACTCGACAAGCTCGCCCTGTTCCAGGCCGGCCATGTTGACGGTCACGCGCCCATGCTGACCGGCCGCGCGCTCGATGCCTATCTGGCCTGCCGGGTGCGCAACTGCCACGAGACCACCAGCCTCGGCGAGGCGTGGGAAAAACTCGAAAAAGGCATGCATCTGCTGATCCGCGAGGGTACGGTGTGCAAGGATCTCGCAGCCTTGGTCCCGGCACTCACTGCGGAAACTTCGATCATGTGTAGCTTTTGCACCGACGATCGCAATCCCCTCGATATTTTCGAGGAAGGCCACATCGATCATCTGATCCGCCGCGCCATTGCGCTCGGCGCTGCCCCTCTGCACGCCTATCGGGCCGCATCGTTTTCGGCGGCGCGCGGCTTCGGTTTGACCGATCGCGGGCTGATCGCGCCGGGTCAGCGCGCTGATGTCGTGCTGCTCGACGATCTCGAGACATGTGCGGTGGCCCAGGTTGTGGCACGCGGCGTGCCGGTAACGGCCGCCTTGTTCGAGGGGCGGGTGCAACCGGCCCCGATCGGGCTGAACAGCATGCGGCGTGCCGCCGTTTCACCCGAGGATTTCCGCACGCCGGCCAGTGGTTCCGGTGGTCCGGTGATCGGTATCATTCCTGGCCGCATCGTCACCGAATTCCTGCGGATGGATCTGCCCTGGCGCGACGGTCAGCGCCAGCCGGACCCGGCGCAGGATGTCCTGAAAGTGTCCGTCGTGGAACGGCATGGTGTCAACGGCAATATCGCGTGTGGTTTCGTCAAGGGCTTTGGGATCACCGAGGGTGCGCTGGCCGCTTCGGTGGGGCATGACAGCCACAATATTTGCGTCACCGGAACCAGCGACACCGATATGGCGGTTGCGGTCAACCAATTGATCGCCCAGGGCGGCGGCTTCGTCGCGGTACGGAGCGGTGCCGTGCTCGGCATGCTGGCACTGCCGATGGCCGGGCTGATCAGCCTTGAACCCTTCAGCGTCGTCCGTACACAACTGGCGGCACTGCGCGACGTGGTGCGTGGCATGGGGTCGCAATTGCCGGAGCCATTCCTGCAACTGGCGTTCCTGCCGCTGCCGGTCATTCCGCATCTCAAGATCACCGATCGTGGTCTTGTCGATGTCGATCGCTTTGAGCTGATCGGAGGTTGATCGATCATGTGCCCGATCAGCGTTGATGCCGAAACCGGCCCGAACGGCACCTTCGCCCGGTTCGGGGTTTTGCGGTTCAAGTCGCTTTTGGCCGCGCGCTGGGAGCCGTCGTGACCCGGCGCGTCACCGCCTATCTGGCTGGGCCAGACGTTTTTCTGCCCAACGCCACCGAACATGCGGCGCGTAAAGTGGCTCTCGCGGCACGGTACGGCATCACCGCCTTGGCCCCGCTCAACGACGCCAGCACTACCGCGATGGACCAGGATCGGGCTTGGCGGGCAATTTTTCACAAGGACATTGCGATGATGGAAGCGAGTGACATCATTATCGCCAATCTCACGCCATTCCGGGGTGCCTCGGCCGATGCGGGCACGCTGGTCGAGCTTGGCTGGTTTTTAGGCCGTGGCCGCCCAGTGTTCGGGTATTCCAACAGTGCCGCACGTTTCGACGCACGCAGCCGTGCCCACACCATGGTGTTGCCCGATGACTGCACCGGGCTGACGCACGAAGGCTTCGGCCTCGCCGATAACCTTATGGTGGTTGGGGTAGTGATTTTTGGCGGCAATTGCCCGATGGTCGTGCCGGAAGCAGGGGGCGATCTGGCGTTCGACGCGCTCGATATATTCGAACGTTGCGTTGCCGCCGCGAGCGAGGAATGCAGGCGATTGCGTTTACCACATCCCGATGTCGACGACCGCTTCAGGCACGATTGAGACCGGATTCGGCTGGCTGTAGCGCCGAGGTGCGGCTTCCGCGCATCAGCACGGCGTAAATGCCGGACGCGAGTACGATGCCGACGAACCAGGCGTAGGTATAGATCGTGATGAAAACCGGCGCGACATGCGGAAAAACGGCAGGGAACGCGGCGTTGAGAAATCCCGGCAGATTGGGCAGGACGCTGAGGGTGAGGGCGACCACTGCCGCCATGTTCCAGCCGTTGCGGTAGGAATAGCGCCCGTCCGCGCGGTACAACTCATCGACATCGAGGCGGCGGTTGCGGATGAACAGATAATCGACGATCAAAATCCCCGCAATCGGGCCGAGCAATGCGGAATAACCGATCAGCCAGGTGAAGATATAGCCATGGGTCGAGGCTAGTATTTTCCAGGGCATCATCACCACAGCGATGATCGCGGTGATGAACCCGCCGGTTTTGTAGGAAATGTGGCGTGGGCTGAGCGAAGAAAAATCGTAGGCGGGGCCAACGAGATTGGCGGCTAGATTGACACTGATGGTGTCGACCAGAAGAAAAATCAGGGCGACGAGTACCGCGATGCCGGTCATCCGGCTGGCAAGACTGACCGGGTCCCAGATTGCGCTGCCATAAAGCACCACCGTGCCGGAGGTTACCAGCACCGAAAACAGTGCGAGCAGCCCCATCGGCACCGGCAGGCCAATGCTCTGGCCCACCAGTTGGTCGCGCTGGGTGCTGGCGAAGCGGGTGAAATCGGGGATGTTCAGGGCCAGCGTCGCCCAGAATCCCACCATGGCGGTGAGCGAGGGCCAGAATGTCGCCCAGAACTGTCCCGCCTTCGGCCCGCCGGCGGCGAAGGCGGAGGGTTTATCGAGCATCGGTCCGAAGCCGCCGACCTTGTGGTAGATCCAGCCGAGCAGCACCGCGCAGATGATGATTTTGGCGGGTGCGGTGTAGGTTTCGAGCCGGCGGATGGCCTCGATACCGTGGACCACATACCAAAGCTCGATCGCCCAGAACAGCAGAAAACAGACCACCTGCGCCAGGTTGATGCCAAGACCCGGCAGAGCGGCACCGCCGATGGGGTGGCCGATCAGCACGCCGGCCAGCGTGTAAATCATTTCGCCACCAAACCAGGTCTGGATGCCGTACCAGCCGCAGGCGACCAGGGCGCGCATCATCGCCGGCAGGCGGGCACCGGTGGTGCCGAACGATGCGCGTGCCAGCACGGCATAGGGAATGCCGAACCGCGCGCCGGCGTCGCCGATCAACAGCATCGGGACCAGCACGATGAGGTTGCCGAGAAACACCGTCAGCACTGCCTGGCTCCAGGACATCCCGTCGCCGATCATGCTCGACGCCAGGGTGTAGGAGGGGATGCACATCACCATGCCGATCCAAAGGGCGACGAAATGATACCAGCGCCAGGTTCGCTGCGCGGCGGTGGTGGGCGCGAGATCGGGGTTGATCAGCGGATTGGCCATGTTGATATCCCGGTGTTGTGGGGGAAGCGCCATTGTCAGGCAGGGTCGATTTCGCGGCGGAGCGGGTTGTTGGGATGATCCCGCCAGGTCTGGCGCGGAAGTTGCGCGGCCGGGGCCTGCATGGTGATACAGCCGGTGACCGGGCAGATGTGGTGACACAGATTGCAGCCGACGCACGCGGTCTCGATCACCGCGTAGCTGCGTCGCCCGCCCGACTGGCGCGGCACGATCGCCTGATGGGCGGTGTCCTCGCAGGCAATGTGGCACAGGCCGCAACCGATGCAGGCGGCCTCGTCGATGTGGGCGATGGTCTTCCAGGCAAGGTCGAGGTCTTCCCAGTGAACGTAGTTGCGGATCGCACGGCCGGTAAAGGAGGCGATATCGGGGTAGGATTTCTGGTCCATCCAGTTCGATAATCCATCGATCATGTCTTCAACGATACGAAAACCATAGTGCATCGCCGCCGTGCAGACCTGCACCGTGCCGGCACCGAGGGCAATGAACTCGGCGGCGTCGCGCCAGGAGGCGATGCCGCCGATACCCGAAATCGCTAGCCCGGACGTTGCCGGATCGCGCGCGATGTCCGCCACCATCCGCAGCGCGATCGGTTTGACCGCCGGGCCGCAGTAGCCGCCATGGGTGCCGTAACCATCGACCGTGGGGGTGGGTGCCATCAGGTCGAGATCGACCGAGGCGATCGACTGCACGGTGTTGATCAGCGAGACCGCGTCGGCACCGCCGCGCTGTGCCGCCGCCGCCGGCAACAGGATGTCGGTGATATTTGGCGTGAGCTTGACGATGACCGGCAGGCGGGAATGCTGCTTGCACCAGGTTGTGACCATTTCGACATAGGCGGGCACCTGACCCACCGCCGAACCCATGCCGCGCTCGGACATGCCGTGCGGGCAGCCGAAATTGAGTTCGACCCCGTCGGCACCGGTCTCTTCCACGCGGCGCAAAATGGAGTACCAACTGGCCTCGTCGCACGGCACCATCAGGCTGACGATCATGGCGCGATCCGGCCAGTCGCGCTTGATCTGCTTGATTTCCTGTAGGTTAAGCTCCAGTGGCCGATCGGTGATCAATTCGATATTGTTCAGCCCCATCAGGCGCTGGCCGCCGAACCCGACGCCGCCATAGCGGCTGCTGACGTTCACCACCGGCGGATCTTCGCCCAAGGTTTTCCACACCACGCCACCCCAACCGGCGCGAAAGGCACGAGTGACATTATATGCTTTGTCGGTGGGCGGCGCGGAGGCCAAAAAGAACGGATTGGGGGCCTTGATGCCGGCGAAGTTGACGCGCAGATCAACCATGGGGCGTCGCTCCGGCGGCTAGAAACCCGATGATGCCGGCGGCGGCGCGCTTGCCGTCCTCGACCGCCTGAACCGTGAGATCCGCCCCGGCGATGCAGTCGCCACCGGCGAATATACCGGGGACCGATGTCTCGCGGGTGAGCGGGTCGACCGCGATCCGGCCCCCGACAATCTGGGGCAGGGGGCAGGCATCCATCTGTGGCGGGTGTTTTGCCAGTGTCTGGCCCACGGCCTTCAGGACCATGTCGGCTTCGAGGGTGAAGTGCTCGCCGGTGAGTTTCAGTTGCCCGTCGGTATCGAGCCGGGTCCGGGCGAACCGCACCGCGCGCACCGCCTCGTCGCCTTCGATGGCCACCGGTGCCGACCACAAGCGCAGCGCCACGCCGTTGGTCAAGGCCCAGGTCTGCTCGTCTCCGGTGGCCGACATTTCGGTGCGGCCGCGGCGGTATGCAATGGTCACGAGATCCGCGCCAAGCCGCAGTGCCTGGGTGGCGGCGTCGATCGCGGTATTGCCGCCGCCGATCACCACCACCCGGCGACCGATGGCCACCCGCGACAACTCCGCCTGCCGCAGATCGGCGATGAAATCAACTGCGTTCAGTACGTTGGCCCGGGTTTCGCCGGGTATCGTCAGCGCGTTGACCCCGGCCTGGCCGATCGCGAGGAAGACAGCGTCGAACTCATCGCGAAGCGACGCCAAATCGAGATCATCTCCCAGGGTCTGGCCGGGATGGAGCGTGATACCGCCGATGCCGAGAATGAAGGCGACCTCGCGCGCCGCGAAGTCATCCGCCATTTTGTAGGCAGCGATACCGTATTCGTTCAGGCCGCCGGGTTTGGGCTTGGCATCGAAAATTGTCACCTCGTGGCCGGCGCGCGACAGTGTGTGGGCACAGGCGAGTCCGGCCGGTCCGGCCCCGACGACCGCGATGCGCCGGCCGCTCGGGGCCGCGCGGGTGAACGGGTGAGAGCCGGTTGCCTGCGCGCGGGCCAGTACGTGATCGGTGGCGACACGTTGCAACGCGCCGATCGCGACCGGTTGGTTCTGCTGTGTCCTTCGCACGCACGCACCCTGACAAAGACTGTCGGTGGGGCAAACGCGCGCGCAAGTGCCGCCTAGGATGTTGGCGCTCAGGATGCGTTGCCCGGCACCGGCAAGATTGCCGCTGGCGATGGCGCGGATGAAACCCGGAATATCGATCGCAGTCGGGCAGGCGGCAACGCATGGGGCGTCGTGGCAGAAATAGCAGCGTGCGGCCTCGATCGCGGATTGATCCAGGCTCAGCGGCGGATGCACATCGGCGAAGTTGGCGATCAACAACGCCGGCGGCAATCGCGCCGCCGCGACATCCGGCATCGCCGGGCAAATATCGGGACTGATGATGGTACTCATACCGATGCCGATACCGATTTCAATCTTGTCATGCTTGTCACGAAACGAACCTTGACAAAAGCTGACTAATTGGTCAAGTTATTTCTAAAATGTGATAATATGCTCTTTAATTAGGCGGTTATGATTGAAAAATAGCCAAAAAAAGCAGAACGTTTCGGGCGCTGATTTGGGGGTGTTGCTTAATACGCCGGCAGTGCCGATGCGGCAGCCCCGAACCACCCGAACCACCCAAACCATCGGCCAGATCCTCGCCGCCGCCGAACGGGTGTTCGCCGAAGCCGGACTGGCCGGGGCCACCATGGCGCAACTCGCGGCGGCTTGCGGTTTGCCCAAGGCCAATCTGCACTATTATTTCGGTACCAAGGAAGCGCTTTATACCGAGGTTCTACAGACCATTCTCACCCTTTGGCTTGACGCCGCCGACGCAATTCATCCCGCCGCGTCGCCGCGCGCCGCGCTCACCGCCTACATTAGCGCGAAAATGGCGCATTCGCGGACCCGCCCCTACGCCTCGAAGGTTTTCGCCAACGAGGTTCTGCATGGTGCCGTCCATCTGCGCTCCTATCTCGGGCTTGAACTGCGGCGTAAGGTCGATGAAAAAGCAGTGGTGATCGAGGGGTGGATCACGCGCGGCTTGATGGACCCGGTCGATCCGCGCCATCTGTTCTTTCTGCTCTGGGCTATGACTCAAACTTACGCCGATTTCGACGCGCAGATGGCGGCAGTGCTGGCGGTGCCGTCGCTCGGTTCGGCCGATTTTGCCGTCGGCGAGGCGCTTATTCTGCGCTTGGTGCTGCGTGGCTGCGGACTTGGCCACGACTTGAAGGGGACGGATCGATGACATTATTGATCAGAGGCGGCACGGTAGTCACCGCCGAGCACTCGTTCCACGCCGACGTGTTGTGCGCATCGGGGAAAATCGTGGCGATCGGGGCGGATCTCGCTGTGCCATCGGGTGGTACTGTCGTCGATGCCGGCGAGGCACTGGTGATTCCCGGTGGCATCGATCCGCATACCCACATGGAATTGCCGTTCATGGGTACCGTCGCCAGCGAGGATTTTTTTACCGGCACGGCGGCGGGTCTGGCCGGCGGCACTACGATGATCATCGATTTCGTGATCCCCGGCCCCGATCAGTCGCCGCTCGACGCCTATCGGATCTGGCGTGGCCGGGCGGAAAAAGCGGCGGCGGATTACAGTTTTCACGTCGCGATCACCTCATGGTCGGATCGGGTGCGCGATGAGATGGGCATTCTGACACGCGAGCACGGCGTCAATAGTTTCAAGCACTTCATGGCCTACAAGGGGGCCATCATGGTCGATGACGACGTGTTGCTGAACAGCTTTGCCCGCGCGCTCGAACTCGGGGCGGTTCCCACCGTACACGCGGAAAACGGCGAGGCGGTGTTTCATTTGCAGCAGCGGCTTTTGGCCGAGGGCGTCACCGGGCCACAGGGCCACGCGTTATCGCGCCCGCCCGTGGTCGAGGGTGAGGCGGCAACCCGCGCGATCGCCCTCGCTCAGGTGATCGGTGCCCCGGTTTATATCGTGCATG
Organism: Acidiphilium sp.; assembly: GCA_028688905.1. Taxonomy (GTDB): domain Bacteria; phylum Pseudomonadota; class Alphaproteobacteria; order Acetobacterales; family Acetobacteraceae; genus Acidiphilium. The sequence continues at coordinate 9,860 of JAQTXH010000005.1, forward strand.
TCTCGACCGAGCAGGCGGCGGCGGCGATCGCCCGCGCCCGCGCCACGGGCCAACGCGTGTTCGGCGAGGTTCTGGCGCAGCATCTGGTGATCGACGAGAGCGTTTATCGCCATTCGGACTGGGGTTTTGCCGCGGCGCATGTGATGAGTCCGCCGTTTCGTGCCAAGCACCACCAGGCAGCGCTGTGGGCCGGCCTCGCGTCCGGCCAGTTGCAGACCACAGCCACCGATCACTGCTGCTTTTGTGCGCCACAAAAGGCGGCGGGGCGGGATAATTTCACCGCGATCCCGAACGGAACCGGCGGTATCGAGGACCGGATGAGCGTGTTATGGCATCATGGCGTGGTGTCGGGACGGTTGACGCCTCAGGAGTTCGTGCGGATCACGTCCACCAACACCGCCCGGATTTTCAACATCTTTCCCCGCAAGGGCGCGGTGGTGATCGGGGCGGACGCTGATCTGGTGGTGTGGGACCCGGCGGCGCGGCGGCGCATTTCCGCCGGCACCCATCACCAGAATGTCGATTTCAATGTCTTTGAGGCGATGGAGGTCCAGGGCGTGGCCCGCCATACGATCGCGGCGGGGCGGCTTGTGTGGACCGAAGGCGACTTGTGCGCCGTGCGCGGCGCGGGGCGCTACGTCGATCGGCCCTGTTTTTCTGCGGAATTGCGCGCGATAAAGATCCGCAACAGCGCGATGAAGGCAGCAGCCGGTTGACTAAACCAGTAATTTAAGGGGCGAATTTGACACGTCGGCGTGGCTGTTTATGCTTTTAAGCGGTTGCCGATCGAAGACGATTTCGCCCAAGGCACCAACATCCCCTCGTACAAGTTTCACTTGAAAAGATTGGTTCGGCATGGACGGTATTGAAACCGCGACTGACAGCCTGGAGCGGCACAAGCACCTCAAGGAGCATCCGGAGGCGCACCACGCGCGGCGGATGGCGCTACTGATCGGTATTCTGGCGGCAAGCCTGGCGATTTGCGAGATGGGCGAGAAATCGGCGCAGAATAATTACATCGCGCAGCAAATCGCGGTGAGCGATACCTGGGCGTTCTATCAGGCAAAATCGATCAAGGCGGATATCGCGGCCAGTCAGGCGGTGACGCTGACGGCGCTGGCGGCGCATGGTAACGACGCGGCGGTCGGCGCGATGGCGAAGGCGGCAGAGGCGCGCGCGGCCAAGGAGGCTTCGGACCCGGCGGGGCGCGAGGGCAAGGCCCAACTCATGCAGCAGGCACGGCACCAGACCGAGGCGCGCGATCATCAGCTGGAACGTTATCACCTGCTGGAAATCGCAGTCGGCGCGCTGCAAATCGCGATCGTGCTGGCCTCGGTTTCGGTGGTGACCGAGATCGTCGGGTTCGGGTTTGTCTCGCTCGGTCTTGGCGTGCTGGCCCTGATCGGCGGCGTTGCCGTGATGGCGCTGCTATAATTGAACGAGCAGGTGGTACCCCCCTGTTCAATCTTGTGGCAAATCGTTAGAAGAATCGAAGCCTGCCGATTCGTTGTTGGCTGGTACGAGAGAATCTTCAACCCGCCGGAAGCGCCGGCATCGGCCATGGCCGATCAAGAACAGGAAAGAGGCTTCGACCATGTCGAAAGCGTTTATCGCCGAAGTCATTCAGAGATCGGCCCAGATCACCGGGGTCGCCTCCAGTCGCGCCGCGACCGATCTCATCGAAGCGATTGTCAAGGAACTGAAAAAGAACGGAAAATTCACCTTGCCGAGCTTTGGGACCTTCACGGTGCGCAAGACCAAGGCTCGCAAGGGTGTCAATCCCCGCACCGGCGCGGAAATCAAGGTGAAGGCCGGTAAGACCGTGCGGTTCAAGGCGTCCCCGTCGCTCAAAAAGATGGTCTGATGTTACTGGCCCGCGCAGCCGGGCCGCTTTTTGCTGCCAATGCGATCACGGGAACCGAGTAACGTATACCTCGGTTGCCGTGACATTCGCCTCCGGCGGCGGGTCTGGAACGTGGTGTTTAGCGAGGACCCGGTCTATTTTGCAGTCTAAATTTTTAATTTAGACTCTGTGTCTTAACAATTGCGTGCATCCGCCACGAATTGAGGGTTTGCCAGCGAGGCTGGTGACGCATTGGTGCTCGATATCGCCGAGTTCCGATATTTCTGTACCGGTAATCCAAAAAAATAGAAAATTTGAACTAGAGCAATATTGCTTGAGGTTGATACCATGCGGCAATCGAATGCAATGAAATTGCATGCAAAAATGGAGATAGAGCATGATCGTCCTCAAACGATCATGCTCTAAGATGCCGCCCAGGTTTACCTCTTATTTGACGACACGACTTTGGGTTGTTATCATGTTAGAGTTTTTTATTTTTTTTGGAGTTAGTTAGTTGTTCACTAGATCTAAAGGTTCAAAAACAACTCCAGACGTGCTCGATCGCGACAACGGTCCGGTTGCGAAGATTGGCGAACCCGCAGCGCATGCCAACCGCTGGCAAGACTTTTTTTCCGGGCGACGCTTGCCGCCGGGGTTGTCTCTGTTGGTGAAGGTGAGTATATCGCTGCTGCTTTGGGCCGGTTTGTTCTATTTGGTCCGGGCTTTTTGGCATTAGCGACGCCTAAGAATAAAGCATCACGGTAGTTGCGAGTGGCATAAGCAATTTTTGTTGTGGAAGTCGTAATGCCCGACAAAAGAGAGAGAATGGGCAAGCACGAAAGCTTTTAGCTTTATTTATAAGGAGTCGTTACGACTAAATAAATATTTCGACGTGTGGACATAATGCCAATAATGCCTCGTATCTATTTGTTAGTTTTTTTAAAGTCGTCGACGACAATGCTGATAACATTAAGTTTGTCCCTGTGTTGACGACGTCTCAAACATTTGTATGTATCGTAAAATCGCATTATGATAAACAAATAATAGCCGTCGGCCTCTTCGGGCGGCAAAGGGAACTGCTGGATAGGCGATACAAGGGGGCGTGGAATCGTGAACGTAGGCGGTAAACCAATAATTTCAATCCAGGGCACCGTCGCCAGCGAGCCAGTCTCACAAAGTCGCCATTATTTGGCGCTCGACGGTTTGCGCGGCGTGGCGGCCCTGGCTGTCGCCTGTTTCCATATTTTCTCATATTTTCAGCTGCCATTTTATCCCTACCATGCCTATCTCGCGGTCGATTTTTTCTTCATGCTGAGCGGATTCGTTATTGCTCACTCGTATGACCGCCGCTTGAGCGGACAGATGAAAATCCGCGGTTTTCTCAAGGTCCGGCTGATCCGGCTCTACCCGCTGGTGCTGCTCGGAATCCTGCTGGGTACATCGGCCTTTTTATTGGCTGCGCTGGTTGGCGGCCACATTTACTTGCCCACTTTGTTGCAGGCGGCGGCTACCAATGCGCTTCTTCTACCAAGTCCGGCAATGACCTACTTGCGTCCCTGGGCGTTTCCCGTCGATACACCGCTCTGGTCGCTGGCTTTCGAATTCTGGATTAACATTCTCTATGCGTGCTGTTTCAAATATCTCAACAAAATCAGCCTTACCGCGGCCCTGCTGTTGGGTGCCGTCCTACTCTGCTGGACCGCGATCACTTTTAACGGACTTGACGTTGGCTATGCTTGGCCGAGTTTTTACCTCGGCGGCGCGCGCGTTTTGTTTCCCTTCGTGCTGGGCATCGTCATGTCCCGCTACCTGCTGAGCCATACGACCTACTCGCAATGGGCACATGCGACCTGGCTGCCTCTGGTCGCAATCCTGTTCGCGCCCGCTTTCATGGGCGGCTATTACGATATCGTGGCGGTCCTGCTGATTTTCCCGCTGATCTTGCTGGTTGCGGCACATGCGGGTACCAACCGCTTTTTCGACCCGCTCTGGCGGCAACTTGGAATCATTTCCTACCCGCTCTATGTGCTACAATACCCGTTTGTAGTGGTTCTATCCAACGTGGCGAAGGCGCACCATCTGGCCGGTTTCGCGTTGGCCACTATGGTATTGCTCACGATGCTGATCATTATTACCGTCGCCACGCTCGCTAGTCGATTTTATGACATCCCGGTGCGTAAATATCTGACCTACGGCACGACGGCGACGCGCGTTAAAGTAGTTTGCTAGTGGCCCGAATCGTTCCCAATAACTTGGGTATAACGGCTTCAATTTCATGCGAATATCTGCGGTTGTGACTTGCCGGTCGATCATGGTGTGTTCGTGCATCAGACCCCACAATTGTGTAAATGGAGTTTGATCGTGACGGTAGAGCCAGAGCGTTCGCCGGCCGGACGGCCACAGTTTGGTAGCCAGCGCATCGCGTGCCAACTCGGCCAGATCGCGCAGAGCGCGGCGTGATTCATCCCCCGGACAATCTTGGCCCGGAAAATCTTGCCGCTTTATGGCGACACTCAGAAGCCATCTGTTTTGCTTAATAAGCCTGCTTCTGTGTCTCATATAACTAAAGTATACACGACCAAATTATGCATTAACAAAAATTTATTAGATTGATGCCAAATCGTGGTCCTGCTACTTTAACTAAGACCTGAGTTAGTGATTTGATGGGTGCGCCTCATAAATGAGGCGATCATAGTTTTGATTTCAGAAGGTGCATTGAACGTGTCAGAGAGTCCCGAAGCCGGAAACCAACCGATCACCACGGCCGCCCACCCGATGGAGCTATTGAGTGTTGGTTTGCTTGATTCGCCCAACATCGGCAATCCCAACGAGGCGTTGCTCTTCCTGACCGCGGCTTCAGCCGGCTCGATCAAAGTGACGCCTGATACTCACGGTGGCATCGATCAGACGGTATGTTTCATGAAAGGAACCCGCTTGCTCGGTCTGCACGGCGACATCGCGGTGGAGGACATGGAGCCAGGCGACCGGTTGATCACCAACAGTGGTGCCATGCGACCAGTGAAATGGGTGGGGCGGCGGCTGATCGATGCAACGCGCCACCCGCGGCCGGACACTGTTTGGCCGATCCGCATTGAGGCCGGTGCGATCGATCATGGTTTGCCGGAGCGCGCGCTATATGTTTCGCCCGACCATGCGCTGTATCTCAACGGTTGCCTGATTCCGGCAAAATCGTTGTTGAACGGGCATTCGGTCGTGCAGGAGGCGCGCGACCGGATCATGTATTTTCATGTCGAACTTGAGAGCCATGACATTCTGCTGGCGGAATCGTTGCCGGTGGAATCGTATCTGGAAATCGGTAATCGCAATTTTTACGAAAACGGCGGTGGCGCGATGGTGTTGCATCCCAGCCGAGCTCCTCTGGAACCGACGATACGTGACGCCAAAGCCTGCGCGCCGTTCGCCGTGGATGGCGATGCCGTGGCGGCGGTGCGCGCGCGCTTGCTCGCGCGGTTGCCCCAGTTGCGTCAGGCCCCGGATTGTCGCCTGCGCGCCATGACCGATCAGGGGCCACTCGCCGTCACCCTGCTGGATCAGATGACCTACCGGATCGATCTGCTGCGTCCATTGAGCAATCTCGTGCTGCTGTCGCACGCGATGGTACCGGCGGAATCGGATGCGGGTTCGCGTGATCGCCGGCGCTTGGGTCTTGATATCGCAGCGCTCGAGATCGAGGGTTCCGACGGACTCCGGGCGATCGGACTCAATGATCCGATGCTACGGACCGGGTGGCACTGCGAGGAAAAGACGCACCGCTGGACCAATGGCGAGGCGCAGATACCCGCGGCATTGCTCGAAGGTGGCCACGCACTGATAGTGCGGTTGCATGCACCGGCTTCAGGTAACGACGACGGCAGCACTGAACGCGATGCCGCCCGGGTGGCTGCTCTGGTGGTGGCGCGCCGGATGTCTGCTTTGCGGCATCTCCAACTGCTGGACTGATCAGCTTATCAAATTCGTGAACCCGTTGGTGATCGGGTAGCGACGGTCGCGACCAAAGGCGCGGGCGGTGATTTTAACCCCCGGCGGGGCTTGGCGGCGTTTGTATTCCGCGCGATCGAGCAAGCGCCAGACCCGGGCTACGGTGGTGCGATCATGACCGGCGGCGACGAGGTCGTCGATCGATGCTTCGCCTTCGATCAGCCCGGCAAGGATCGCATCGAGTACGTCGTAGGGCGGTAGGCTGTCCTGGTCGGTCTGGTTGTCGCGCAGTTCGGCGCTCGGCGGTTTGGTGATGACGCGATCAGGCATCACTGTGCCAATCGGGCCTAATCCGTTGTCCGGGCGGTGGGTGTTGCGCCAGCGGCAAAGGTCGAACACGGTCGTTTTATAGACGTCCTTCAGCACCGAGTAGCCGCCGCACATGTCGCCATACAGTGTAGCGTAACCAACCGACATTTCCGATTTGTTGCCGGTGGTCAGCACCATTGCGCCCAATTTGTTCGACAACGCCATCAGGATCAGGCCACGCGCGCGCGACTGGATATTTTCCTCGGTAATGTCGGGCGCGCGGCCGGCGAATTGCGGCGCGAGGGCAGCGTTGAATGCGGCGGTCGCGGCTTCGATGGTGATGGTATCGCAGCGAATGCCGAGCAGCTTCGCGCAGGCGGCGGCATCTTCCAGCGAATGGGCGCTGGTGTAGCGGCTGGGCATCATGACGGCGTGAACCCGCTCGCGTCCCAGAGCATCGACGGCGACCGCGGCGGAAATTGCGCTGTCGATGCCGCCGGACAGGCCAAGAATGACGCCAGGAAAGCCGTTTTTGTTCACATAATCGGCCAGCCCCATCACCATCGCCCGGTAGACCAGATCAAGCCGGTCGGGATCGGGCGGGATGTCATGGGGTGCGCAGGTCAGCACGGAATTGGTGCGTCGCCAGGTGGTCAGCGCGATGGCTTCCTCGAAATGCGGCATCCGCAGCGCGAGCGAGCGGTCGGCGTTCAGCGCGAACGAGGCTCCATCGAACACGATCTCGTCCTGTCCTCCGGTCAGGGCGGCGAAGACGAACGGCAGGCCGGTTTCAACCACGCGGTTGAGAGCAAGCTGGATGCGCCGCCCCTGCTTGCCATCCTCGAAGGGCGAGCCATTGATCGAGATCAGAATTTCGGCCCCGGTTTCGGCGAGGGTTTCCGGAACCGCGGGGAACCACCAGTCCTCGCAGATCAGCACCCCAAGGCGAAAGCCGCGAAACGGTACCGGGCCGGGCGCGGGACCGGGCGCGAAGACGCGTTTTTCGTCGAACACCCCGTAATTGGGCAGTTCGTGCTTGGCGCGGCGGGCAATGATGGTGCCCTGATCCATCACAAAGGCCGCGTTATGGAGCAATCCATTCGCGCGCCAGGGCAGTCCGGCGATGATACCGGGGCCACCGTCGGCAGTATCGGCGGCGAGGGTTGCGGCGGCGGCTTCGCAGGCGGCGACGAAGGCGGGTTTCAGAACCAGGTCTTCTGGCGGATAGCCGGCAATGCCGAGTTCCGGCGTAACTAACAGATCGGCACCCATCCGCGCGGCCTGGGCGCGGGCCGCGCGGATGGTAGCGAGGTTTCTGTCGATCGCGCCGACATGTAAATCCAACTGGGCGATCGCGAGGGTCAAAGTATCGGGCATCCGGTGATAATAGGCGGATTTTTGCGCCGCGTCATGACGGTATCATAGGTTCCGCCTTGTTTTGGCCGCAACGCGCAGGTAATGAATTCACGCGTCCGTGAGATTTCAATAATCTGCGGCGCGCGGCTTTATCATTTTTAAACGGAGAGGTTCCTCATGACGATCAGCAAAATTCTGCGCGCAGCGATACCGGCGATGGCTCTGGCATTCACCATGAGCGCGGTGGGCACCGGACATGCCAGCACGAAAAAGAAAACCACCATGACTAGCATGAGCCGTGCGGCATTGCCCGGCTACAAGACCGAGGCCGAAGCCAAGACGGCGTGCGGCATGGGCGGCGTGGTTTGGCACGCGACGGGCAGCAAGGCGTATCACACCGCGAAATCGAAGTATTTCGGCAAAACCAAGCACGGTGCCTATGTTTGCGAAAAGGCAGCGATGGCTGATCATCTGCACGCCGCCAAGAACTGATCGCGGCTACGGTTGCGGGGGCGGGATCTTCCGATGCGCGGGCGTATGTGCAGAGGAAGGACCATTTATTTAGTTGACTCGCGGCCGGATTTATTACTCTGATCCGGTCGCGAAATCATTTTTGGAGGCAACGATGGGCTTGTTCGATCAGATTTCCAGCCTGTTGGGCGGCGGTGCCGAGGGTGGGATCACCGGCCAGGTGATGGGGGTTTTGCAGCAGAACGGAATTTCCGGCGTCTCCGGTTTGATGCAGCAGTTTGAACAAAGCGGCATGGGTGCGCACATTGCGTCATGGGTCGGCAATGGCGAAAATCTGCCCGTTTCCGCCGATCAGGTGAAGCAGGCACTTGGCAACCCGGTCATTGCCTCGATCGCTCAGAAGTTCGGGATCGATCCCGATGCCGCGGCGCAGTTGCTGGCCCAGCATTTGCCAACGGCCGTGGATCAGGCAACGCCGGAGGGGAACGCTGGGGACGCGTCCTGACCTTGCTTACTATTAACGTCAGTCAATTTCAGGAGGCGAAAATGGCACCGCGTCTGGGCGACAGCCCAACCCTGGATTGGAGTGGCAAGATCGTATCCGCAGTTGAACCGACAGGTGTTGTCGTTACACGACCGGACTTTTTATGGAAGAACGCGTAATTTGTACCCAAAAATTCGTCAACATGCGTAGCATAATGGCTTCGATACCTGGCGGATTTTTCTCCAATTTCCAAAGCAGCAATAAACAGCCGGAATAAACCAAGGCACCAATGGTGACCGTGGCAGCAAGCTGCGCAAACTGCGGCCATAGCCCGTTGCCCCAATCGAGATAGGGGGCGCAGAGCGCCAGAACCACCGCCATGGCAATGACGGAAACGATGCTGCGATGGCAATACATGAACTGGCTCGCAATCGAGGCACCGATAAGCCGGCGAACGATGGTCATGCAATAGATCGCGGTTGTGGCTTCGGAAATCATCCGCGCTGCGACGACACCAGCAAAACCATAGAGGATGGCACCGGCAATGACGAGCGGAAGCTTTACGAGCAGCTCCGCAATATTGCGCCAGGCGATTTCCTTGGTTTTATTCAGTGCCATGCTGAGCGGGGTTATCAATATGCCGAAAAGCAGTGGAACGAGGCTAAGAGCAAGCCAGTGTACCATGTAAATCCCACCAATCCATTTGCTGCCGAGCAAAAGACGTACGGTAGGACCGGCGACGATGCTTTGGCCGACCAGAAGCGGCAAGCCCACCGTAACCACCGCGCTGGACGCGCTTTGATAGCTGGAGCGCAGCCGCGCGGGATTGTCCTTCACGACAGTGAAGGCTGACAGCAGGGGGCGCAGAATTGGCGAAAACAAGGCCGCCATGGGAATGTTCGTGACATTGGCTGCGGCGCTGAATAGCCCGAGTTGCGATGCAGGCATCAACTTGCCGAGCAGCAGTTGGTCGGATTGAAAGTTGATCGCAAGGACAATTTGCGAAAGGCTGACCCAGCCCAGGAAATCGCTGAACATGCGCCAATCCACCAAGGTCAATTTCGGTCGGAATGGAAACAAAACATAGGACATCAAGGCAAAAACGACCGGTGACGTAACGGTGACAAGAGCGATTGCCCAATAACTATGAGTTAGTAACGCAACCGTTATTCCCACCCCGAAGGCCGCAGCTTTGGCAACCAGCTCGAAAATAAATTCATATTTGAAATTCAGTTCCTTAGCGAACTTGGCCATGCGTGGATTAAGCAACCCGCGCGCCGCCGGGGCGATGCTGAGAACCTGAATGAGGGGGATGAGTTCGGGGTGATGGTAGAAGTTGGCAAATGGTATGGCGATGAGGCAGATTGCGGCACACAGCAGGGTGCCGCGGAGCAATCCGAGGCTGAAGGCGGTGTGATAGTAGGATTCCTTAATTTCGGGCAACCGCACAAGCGCCTGATTTAACGGCAACTCGAGTGCCGACTCCAGAATGAGAACCACCGTCATCGCGATGGCAACGACACCGAAATCCGCCGGGGAGAGCAGCCGTGCCAGGATCAGCAATATTCCAAGATCCACGACACGACTGATCAGGCGCGCCAAGACCATCAGGATGCCGCTAAATGCTGTTTTATGACTTAGCACGGCTGTTCTTTGTTCGCCGTGACACCATGGTAACCAAACCTGTTCATTCGCCTAAATCTCCAGTGTTGTCGCTATTTCGCACGCCATTCCCGAGGCCAACAGGTCTATGTTCACACAACTAAAAGATACTACGTCCCAAAATAAAAGCTTTCAAGCAAAAACTAGTCGGCAAGCATCCGTACAAACCGCGCTGGGTTGCCGGCATAAAGCCCGTTGGGTTCGGTCGATTTCGTTACGATTGCACCGGCGGCGATGACGCACCCGCGCGCGATGGTTACGCCGGGGAGGATGATTGCGCCGGTGCCGATCCAGCATCCATCCTGTATCTCAACCGGTTTGCAAATTGCCTCCACAAGGCAGCGCTGATGCGATGGTCCAATGTTATGGGTGCCCGTGATGGCGCGGACGAATTGCCCGATGCGGACGTTTTTGCCGATCCGCAAGGTGTCGCAACCGTCATAAAAAAAGCCAACGTTAATAAATACATCTGACCCCATCATCACTCGGTTTGAGCGGAACGACGCGCCAGACCAGACACACGAACCTTCCGCCATCTTGAACCCAAGGTAGCGCATGATCTTCATTCTGAACCTTACCGGCAGCAACGCGCTCGCTAACAACGCGTCTATGACGCGAGGCACATAGTCACCCATTCAGGTCTCCAATGCTAATTAGTGCGTGACTATTAGCATAGTTCACGGTTCCGATATATTAAACGGACCGCGAAACACATATTAATGATTAAATGTCGTGAGACAGGGCGTGGTCTGTTGCGTCAGTTGAAGCAAGGTATAACAATTTTACTCTAAGGTGCGTTATTTATACTTTTACAGAAAAGCGAATGTATGTCGTGTGGTCAGCCACCTTGATCACGGCCTGGTGCCCGCAGAGGGTCCGGGGGCATTATTTTCTGAAACCCAATTTCTTCGGGAACGGTTCCTCGGAAACACGATCGGGTACGTTGTACATTGCTTTCCAGGCCATGCCGACCAACCGTCGCAGCATCCGGCGCGGATTGGGCGAATGCGACAAGGCGGGAACATAGCCTGATATGGCGCGCAAGGCAAAACGACGCGGTTGCCCGGCGGCGTCCATCACCGACCCATCCCGGCAGACGGCGCTGTGGGTAAGAATGATCGGTTCTTCGTCAATCCCATTTGCCTTGCAAAAACTGCGCAATTCATCCCAGGGAGAAACACCGCGCTCGCGCAGCAAATTATAATTCGGCCCGCCAACGGGCCTTGTATGTTGGACTGTAACAGCGTCGATGATCGCAATGTCCGTCTCCGGACGGTCGACGAGTTTGGTCCAGACAAAATCCAACCCCCAGCCGCTTAAATTCGAATTAAGCAACGGTAGTGCCTTGCGCAATATTTGCGTTGAGAAACACGGTGCCATCACCTCAACATAATTGGTGAAGCGGATCTGGAATTTCTTGTTTTGCAAAGTTGTCAGATGGCCGAAAAAACTGTTCCAGGTCAACGCCGGCTGCGCTACCTGGAGATTGTATTTCTCAAAAATGTCAAACAAGCGGTTGATATTGTCCTTGCCTGTCAGCAAATCGTCATCAGGCAGCCAGATATTGGCATAATTTGAGAGGAAATGCGGGTTTTCGTTGATCAGCGCATACAGAGCCGGCCATTTCGGACCCTTGCTGTCGATGCGGGTTACTCCAGGCTCGCGGAAGATTGTGGGATTATGGCCATAATAACTGACGACAATATCCCAATTCCGTCCGCTCTCACCCTTAAGCCACTCCGGATGCAAGGAGTTGTCTCCAGCGCGAACGAGCACAAGGTTTTTTCGGTTCATGTCCACCGGAGAATTCATTCGCAAACCGACAACCCTTTCGCCAACCTTTCCTTGCGCCGACACGGCCCTTTCTAACACTTTAGTAGGGTCTACGGTCATCGTCTGCCTCGGCTGGGAAAAAGATCGCGTTGATATCAACAATGTCTCCCATCAATGTCGCAATCGAATATGGCATAATCCAGGTTCATTTGCTACCAGAAGAAGCGCGCAACCCGAGCGATGCCGTCGAGCCATATACGGCTAGTTTTGGGTGGCGCGGGTTTTGATCGTGTCGGCAAGCCGGAGGGCGAGCGCCACGATCATCTGCGTCGGGTTGGCATGGCTGGAGGTTGGGAAGACCGAACTCCCGGCGACATAGAGGCCCTCAATGCCATGAACTTTGCATTGCGTATCGACCACGCTGCACGCCGGGTCGGTGCCCATTCGGGTCGTTCCGGTTGGGTGTGCCACGTCTTGAAAGGTCTGCGGCAGCGGAGCGTGGTCGCGGACCCACGTGTAGGGGCGCGGTACGGGGAGTCCTACGCGGGCAAATTCCACCGTTACCAATTCGGTCAGGCGGCGGAGGGTTTGCGCTTCCAATTCATGCACGCGCCAGTCAATACGTGCCCGGGGCATGCCCAGCCGGTCGCGCTGCGCGGATAGCGTCACGCGGCTCTCGGGGTCTGGTATCTGTTCACACATGCAAACCAGCCGCAATTCGCCGATCTTGCGCAGCAGCCCGTTGCGCTCGATGAAATAATCCCGCGCGCCGCGCAGAAGCAATCCGATATTGCCAAAAATGGCTGCTGCATCCTGGCGCGGGTTTGGCTTACCGCGCAGCCAGCGTTTCAACGCGTTCCACGGATCGTCCTCCAGAATACTGCCTTCAAGCCACGCGGCACAATTCAGCAATTCCTCTGCCTGTTGCACCTCATCGCTCAACCGCACGCCATGCGCGAACACCTGCCCGCCCTTGATGCGGTAGTGGCCAAACAATTTCCGCAGGTGTTCTGCCCCCTTGATCTGAAAATTCGCGGTCGGGCCGCGCAGATGATCCATCAGATAGCGGCCGACGCGATCATGTTCGTTGCCGAGCCCTGCCGTCACCACACGATTGGAGCAAAGCAGAAGCCGCGCATTTTCAATACCGCCCGCGCACAGCACGATTGTTTTTGCCCGCAGCGTACGGCGCTCGCCGCCGGGCGCGGCAACCTCCACGGATTGAACGGCGTCGCCGCTCGCATTCACGTTGATGTGGCATACCGTGGCGTTGGTCACCAGCTTGACATTGGCACCCAGCTTCGCTGCCAGATGAACGCCGAAACGCGTGTAATCGGACGGCTTGGATTCGTCGCGGCTGAATTGCCAAAAATGCGAGCGCAGCAATTGGGCATCCAGCCGCGGCGCGGGCGGCGGACGTCCAGCAAGATGCCAGAAGCGCGTATCGGAAAATCCCGTGCCGAAGCACATGCCAAGATAGGGGGCGGCACGGTCGAGATAGGGGGTGAGCGACTCCGCGCTTAGTGGCCAGCCTGACTCGGGCACCCAACGGCGTGTCTGGAAATCGATCGTGTCGAACGGCACGCAGCGGCCCGACCAAGTGTGCGAGGTGCCGCCGACGATACGGTTTCGTGCCAGCCACTGGTCCGTCACCCGAGGCCAACCGGCATTCTCGATTTCGTCCAACGCGTCAGCGTAGTCCCGCCGCACGACGTCCCCGCTTTCCAGCAAGGTCACGCGCAATTTTCCGCCCGACAATTCGCGGGCAATTGTGGCACCTGCGGGTCCGCTACCGATGATGCAGACATCACAATCCAAAACGTCACAATTTGAATTTTCGTTGGCGCTCAGCATAGGGCCGCTTAGCGTAGGAAAGTCAAATTGTTGCATCTGCCACTCCATCACCTTGCCGCCATGCGTTTCGATAGCACGATCCCGGGCTTGCGCGATGGCTTTTGCCTGAAAATATTATCCCTCGCTCAGGTGGGAATCCGGAATTCCATTGGGTTCATGCCACCGAAAATTATCCGTGACCTCATCGTACCAAATATTCCAGTTTCCTGGTACGCAGTGGCATGAGCAGTTCAACATTGCGATGCCGATGCCAGGTTCGAACCGCATCGCTATCTCGCAACAGACTCATGCCGTCATCAAGGAAAACCAGAGGGTTCGCCCGGCACGGCAGCCATTTGGTCGCCAATCCATCTCGCTCCAGCTCGATCAGGTCGCATCAAGATATTCAGAATCCATCGTGCTTCGCTTGGTAAGCCCAACCCGAAGTCTCCAGGAGTGAGAGTCTATTAAGAGTGTATTATAAATATTTGGCGTGATGCCGCAGATGATCTTCGACGAAGGTTGCGATGTAAAAGTAGGAGTGATCGTAGCCCTCCTGCATTCGCAGGTCGAGCGCAATGTTTTTGGCGGCGCAGGCGTCGCGCAATAGCTCCGGTTTGAGTTCGCGCTCCAGGAATGGATCGGCCGTACCCTGATCGATCAGGATCGGCGGGCCGGACCAGCCGCGTGCCTCGATCAGTGCAGTCGCGTCATAATCCCGCCAGGCCGCGCGATCGGGTCCCAGATAACCGGTGAGCGCCTTTTCGCCCCAGGGGCAACGCAGCGGCGATACAATGGGTGAAAATGCTGAAATCGACTTGTACCGGTCGGGGTTTTTCAGCGCGATGGTCAGCGCTCCGTGGCCACCCATCGAATGGCCAAAAATCCCGGTCCGTGCAGGGTCGACCGGCAACCGGGTGGCGATCAGGTTGGGCAATTCCTGGGTGACATAGGAATACATCCGGTAGCCCACCCGCCAGGGCGCTTCGGTCGCATCGACATAAAATCCGGCTCCGGTGCCGAAATCATACGCCTCGTCCTCACCGGGATAATTCAGGCCGCGCGGTGAAGTATCCGGCATGATCAGCGCGATGCCAAGCTCCGCGGCCACCCGCTGGGCACCGGCCTTCACCATGAAATTTTCTTCGGTGCAGGTCAGTCCGGCGAGAAAATACAGGGCGGGTACCGGCGCGTGCGCCGCCTGCGGCGGCATAAAAACACCGAATCGCATAGCGCAGCTGGTTTCAACGGATTGATGCCGATACACGCTCTGCGTGCCACCAAAACTGCGTTGCGAAGAAATCGTTTCAAAATTGTTCACTTCACTCATGAACTATCCCTCCCGTTCGTTGACAGATGTGAGTATTACCCCGTCGGCCCCGGCACGCAACCTGGTTCGTCAGCATGCAGGACACGCCCTCGATTTATCGGCAGCAATACAGGCAAAGCCATGCGTATTCGCGTTGACAGACTAGCTTCTTTCTGCGTCATTAACTTCGCAATCGACTTTGGCTTGCCTTGTTGCACGGGGTTCCGTATCCGGCCAAGACGTCCAAATCCCGGTTGTCCCTCTAGAGCCGTGCGGCGGTCGTGCGGCGGGTGTGACTAAGGAGCGGCGACGCAACAATGGCGATCGGCACTGTCAAGTGGTTTAATACCACGAAAGGCTTTGGGTTCATCGTGCCGCAGGATGGCGGCAAGGATGTTTTCGTTCACATCACAGCAGTTCAGGCGGCCGGTATGCGCGGTCTGAATGAAGGCCAAAAGGTTTCCTATGAAATTGCGATGGAACGCGGCAAGGCCGCTGCCATCAACCTTAAAGCCGTCTGAAATCTCGTATTTCGGCGTCGCTCCCGACGGGGTCCTTCAAGGCCCCGTTTTTTTGCGGATTTTCTTGCCACGATTTTCTTGCCAGGATTTTGTGCGTTTGGTACACCATAACGTTAACGGCATATAAAAGCACATCCAGTTAGCCCGGGCGCGGTTGCCTCGGACCGGCGAATAGGTGCCCCAGCCGTGCTGGAGGAAAAAAAATCATGGATGGTCACGTCGCGGCCACGGAGTTCGTCGCACACCCGTGCCCGGTTGGTGCCTTGCTCGACGACACGGCCCGCCGCTTTGCCGCGCGCCCTGCCATCGATTTTCTGGGTCGCGGCTATACCTGGGCCGAGATCGGTGCCCTCGCCGACCGGGCGGCTGCCGGATTGCAGGGGTGCGGTGTCGTCAAAGGTAGCCGGGTCGGGCTGTGTTTGCCTAACACGCCCTATTCGGTGATCATGTATTTTGCCATCCTCAAGGCGGGCGGTACCGTTGTGAATTTCAATCCGCTCTATACCGAGCGTGAAATTGCCAGCCAGGTTCGCGATTCCGGTACCAGTATCATGGTCACTCTGGATGTTGCGATGATCCACAAAAAAATCGGCAATCTTGCTGCCGAGGGTCTGTTCCGGCACGTGATTGTCTGCTCGATGACGGCGGCTTTGCCGGCCTTCAAGGGGTGGTTGTTCGGCATTTTGAAGCGCAGGGACCTGGCCCGGGTTCCGGACGCCGCCCCTTACATCAGGTTCGAAAGGCTGATTGAGACAACACAAAAACCCGCGTCGGTGACGATCGACCCCAACGAAGATATCGCCGCCCTGCAATATACCGGCGGCACCACGGGCATTCCCAAGGCGGCGGTGCTCACCCACGCCAATATCACCATCAATGTGCAGCAGGTGCGCGCGGGCGGCCCACCCTTCGAGGATGGCAGCGAGCGGATCATGGGTATTCTGCCCTTTTTCCATGTTTTCGCAATGACGGCGGTGATGAACCTGGGCGTTGCCATCGGGGCGGAACTTATTCTGCTGCCGCGCCTCGACATCAAACAACTGATGGCAACGTTGGATCGTAAGCGCCCGACCGTATTGCCGGGAGTGCCGACGCTTTTTACCGCCATCTGTAATGCCGCAGGGAAGGGGCGGGATTTGTCGTTCATCAAATTCTGCGTTTCCGGTGGCGCGCCGCTGTCGCAGGAAACAGCGGCGCGGTTTACCCGATTGTCGGGGTGCCCGATTTTGGAAGGTTACGGCCTGTCGGAAACCTCGGCGGTGGTGTCTTTGACGCCGCCCAACCTTATCAAGTTGGCTGCGGTTGGGCACGCGCTGCCGGGTACGGTCATCGAAATCCGCGACCCGGACCACCCCGAGGCCATACTGCCCGCCGGGCAGCGTGGCGAGATTTGCGTGCGGGGACCACAGGTGATGAAGGGCTATCTCAATCGTCCGGACGAGACCGCCAGCGCCTTTATCGACGGTGCGTTCCGGACCGGCGATATCGGCTATCTCGACGACGATGGCTATCTGTTCATCGTCGATCGGATCAAGGATTTGATCCTGTGCGGCGGTTTCAACGTCTATCCCCGCGCCATCGAGGAGGCGGCGTATCAGCACCCCGCTGTGCAGGACGCCATCGCGATTGGGGTTCCCGACGCCTATCGCGGCCAGACACCCAAGCTGTTCGTCACCCTCCGCCCCAATGCCAGCACGACCACGGACGAGCTTACGGCGTTCCTGAAGGTGCGTCTCAACCCGATCGAACGACCCAAGTCGGTCGAGATCCGTGACAGCTTACCGAGAACCATGGTGGGCAAACTGTCGAAGAAGGAATTGATCGCCGAGGAGGCCGCGAAAGGTTCGCCGCCGCTGGAACCGTCATGAACAATATTGGACAACGCGGTAAGTATGCCTATACGTCACTATCATGCTCTTTGCGTTAATAGGTAGAATCGTCCATGCTCCGCCTCGTTGCAAACAGAAAAATCGTTTCTAATCATTGAGGAGGGACACAATGTCAGTGACAACCGACGGTCCAGCCATGGCGACCTTGCATGCGCGCCACGAACGTGAACTCGCCGAAGCGGGGGGCCATGAGAATGCGTTGTATTCGGTCAGCCAGTTGGCGCGTCAACTGGGCGTCACCGCGCGCACCATTCGGTTCTACGAAGACAAAGAGCTGATCAACCCCAATCGTGCCGGCACCACGCGGGTTTACACCGCGCGTGACCGGGCGCGGCTGATGCTGATTTTGCGGGGCAAGCGGCTGGGGTTCAGCCTGCGTGAAATCAAGGACTACCTCGATCTCTACGATATCGATCCCACCCAGCATACTCAGGTGCGTCAGTTGCTCGCCAGTGTGCGCAAGCGCATCGCGACGTTGCAGGAGCAGCGCGCCGCCCTCGAACAAAGCTTGGTGGAACTCGCCGACATTGAGCGTCAGGCGGAAGTCGCCCTCCATCAGATCCAAGACGAAACGATAGAATAAACCGATCAGGAGAAAGTCTTGCCATGACCAACGCTGTCATTGCCGGTTACGTCCGTTCACCCTTCGCACCGGCGCGCAAAGGGGGGCTGACGCGGGTGCGTCCGGACGAAATGGCGGCGGAGGTCGTGCGCGCGCTGATGACCCGCACCGGCATCAACCCCGAAGACATTGAGGATATCATCGTCGGCTGCGCCTTTCCCGAGGGTGAACAGGGATTGAATGTCGCTCGCTTGATCGGGTTGTTGGCCGATCTGCCAATTTCGGTTGCGGGGGCCACGATCAACCGGTTTTGTGGATCCTCGATGTATGCGATCCACATGGCGGCCGGCGCAATTGCTCTGGGGGCCGGCGAGGTGTTCATTGCCGCGGGTGTCGAGAGTATGACGCGGGTGCCGATGGGCGGGTACAACCCGATGCCGTCGCCGGCGCTGTTCGCCAAAAACCCCGCCGCCTATATCGGCATGGGCGACACCGCAGAAAACGTCGCCCAGCGCTGGCAGATCACCCGCGACGCCCAGGAAGAATTTTCGCTTTCCAGCCACATCAAGGCGTCCGCCGCTCAGAAAGCGGGTAAGCTTGCGGATGAAATCGTGCCGATCACGCTGAGCTGGGCCAACGCGACCCAGGATGAGTGCATTCGCCATGATGCCTCGCGCGAGAGTTTTGCGGGTCTGAAACCGGCGTTCGACGCCAACGGCACGGTCACTGCCGGCACTTCGTCGCCGCTGACCGACGGGGCCTCCGCTGTGCTTGTGTGTTCGGAAGACTATGCGATGAAACATGGCTTGACCGTGACCGCGCGGATCAAATCGGTTGCCGTGGCCGGCTGTGCGCCCGATATCATGGGAATCGGACCGGTGGCGGCGTCGCGCAAAGCGATGGCGCGGGCGGGACTGACGGCGCGCGATATCGACGTGGTCGAACTCAATGAAGCGTTCGCCTCGCAATCACTCGCGTGCATCCGCGACCTTGAGCTCGATCCGGCTCGGGTCAATCTCGACGGCGGTGCTCTTGCTCTCGGTCATCCGCTGGGAGCGACGGGGGCCAGAATCACCGGCAAGGCGGCGCAATTGCTCAAGCGCGAGGGCGGACGTTATGCGCTGGCGACCCAATGCATCGGCGGTGGTCAGGGGATTGCCACGGTGTTGGAGGCGGTTTGATGGCTCCGATCGAATCGGTCGCGGTGATCGGCGCTGGCGTGATGGGGGCGGCGATTGCGGCCCATGTCGCGAATGCCGGCATCAAGGTGATGCTGCTCGATATCGTTAAACCCGGTGCCGACGATCGCAATGCGATCGCCAAGGGGGCGATCGAGCGGTTCAAGAAAATCAAGCCGGCACCTTTGATGTCGGCGAAGGCGGCGCGCCTGATCACGCCGGGCAACACCGAGGACGATTTTGCCCGGCTCGCCGAGTGCGACTGGATTCTCGAAGCGGTGATCGAGCGGTTGGACATCAAGCAGGCGCTCTATGCGCGGCTTGCCACGGTGCGCAAACCGGACTCGGTGGTGTCGTCCAACACCTCGACGATTCCGCTGTCGGAACTGATGGCGGGGATGCCGGAGAGTCTGAAACCCGATTTCGTGATCACCCATTTCTTCAACCCGCCGCGCTACATGCGGCTGCTCGAACTGGTGACCGGACCGCGGACGAATCCAAAAACCATCGGAAAAATCACACAATTCTGCGATGTAACCCTCGGCAAATCGGTGATCGCCTGCCGCGATACCCCCGGCTTCATCGCCAACCGGATCGGTGCCTACTGGATTCAAACCGCCATGGTATTGGCGATGGACCTCGGCCTGGAAATCGAACACGCCGATGCGATCATGGGCAGGCCGATGGGGTTTCCCTCGACCGGCGTGTTCGGGCTGATGGATCTGGTCGGGATCGATCTTGGGCCGCATGTGAATGCCTCGCTCGCGCGGTTGTTGCCGCCGGGCGATGCGTTTCACGCGATGAACCGTGAATTGCCGATGGTTGGGCAATTGATCGATGCTGGTTATACCGGCAAGAAAGGCAAGGGTGGTTTTTATCGCAGCGCGGGCAAGGCGGCGGATCGCGCCCGTGAAACTTTGTCGCTCAAAGCGGCGTCTGCCGGCAGGCTTGAATGGCGGGCGACGATCGAGCCAGAGATTGACGAAGTCAAGGACGCGAAAAAGGATCTGAAAAAACTTGTCGGTGCCAAAAGCGTCGCCGGGCAATATGCCTGGGGGGTGTTGGGCCGCGTGCTCGCTTATGCCGCTTCGCTGATCCCGGAAATTGCCGATGATATCGCCAGCGTCGATGAAGCGATGCGGCTGGGCTATACTTGGAAATACGGTCCCTTCGAACTGATCGACCAGCTTGGTGCTGTCTGGGTCGTTGAAAAACTGACGGCGTTGGATTTCGCGGTGCCGCCCATTCTCGTCAAACTCGGTAATGGCACATTCTACAAAACCGAAGGCGGTGCCTTGCTGCAATTCGGCAGTGACGGAAACTATCGACCCGTTAACCGGCCCGACGGCGTGCTGCTGCTCGAAGATGTCAAGCGCGGCGGCAAGCCGGTGCTAACCAATAAATCGGCTTCGGTCTGGGATATCGGGGATGGTGTGTTGTGCTTCGAGTTTCACTCGATCATGAAAGCGCTTGACGGCGACATTCTGGCGTTGCTCGATAAAACCATCGCGCTGGCAGGCAAGAATTACAAAGCCTTGGTGATCTACACCGAAAATCTACGCGCCGGTCCGGGCAAGGAAAACTTTTCGGTCGGGGCCAATCTCGGCCTCGCGATGTTTGCCGCCAATCTGCGGATGTGGGGCAAGATCGAAAACACGATCAAGGATGGCCAGAAAACCTATCAGGCGTTGCGCTACGCGACTTTCCCGGTGGTGGGTGCGCCTGCCGGACGTGCGCTCGGCGGCGGGTGCGAGATTCTGCTGCATTGTTCGGCGGTTCAGGCTTATGCTGAATCCTACATTGGCCTCGTCGAATGCGGTGTCGGGCTGGTGCCGGGCTGGGGCGGATGCGCGACCATGCTTGCCCGGTGGCAGACCCCAAAGGACGCACCGAAAGGCCCGATGCCGGCGGTGGTTAAGGTATTCGAAATGGTCTCCACCGCGAAAGTCTCGACCTCGGCGGCTGAAGCGAGAGACTATAAATTCCTCAAACCCGATGACGGCGTCACGATGAACCGGATGCGCGTGTTGGCCGATGCCAAGGCGCGTGCCCTGGCGATGGTGGACGGCTACAAACCCCCCGAACCTGTCACCCTGCAACTCCCTGGTGAAAGCGGCCGCATCAGCCTCGCCATGGCGGTCGCGGAATTCCGCAAAAAGGGGATGGCGACCGCGCACGACGTCACGGTCTCGACCCATCTCGCGAGGGTACTCACCGGCGGCGCGGCCGACATCATCGATCCGGTCAGCCAGTCCGATGTGATGACGCTCGAACGCGAGGCGTTCATGATTTTGTTCCGCACCAAGGAAACCCAGGCGCGGATCAAACACACCCTGGAAACCGGCCGGCCTTTGCGTAATTGATCGAAACGAACGGAGACAACAAATGCCCGTCTATAAAGCCCCGCTTGCGGATATGCGCTTCGTCCTTCACCAGTTATACGACAGTGCGGTTGTCACCGATCTGCCTGGCAACGCGGAGTTTATGCCTGAATTGATCGACAGCGTGCTCGAGGAAGCCGCGAAATTCTGCGAAGGCGTGTTGTTCCCGCTCAACCAATCCGGTGATCTTGAAGGCTGCACCTATGAAAATGGCGTGGTCCGCACGCCATCCGGCTTCAAGGCGGCCTATAACGCGTTCCGTGATGGCGGCTGGACCGCGATGGGGGCAGATCCGGAATTCGGCGGCCAGGGCTTGCCGATCCCGGCGGCGATGATGATCGAGGAAATGCTCTGTGCCGCCAATGTTGCGTTCGGCCTTTATCCCGGCTTGTCGCACGGCGCGTACGTGGCTCTCAATCATGCGGGTAGCGAGGTACTGAAACAAACCTATCTGCCGAACCTGGTGTCGGGTAAGTGGGCGGGTACCATGTGCCTTACCGAGGCGCACTGCGGTACCGATCTCGGCATGTTACGGACCAAGGCGGTGCCGAACGACGATGGTAGCTACAGCATCACCGGCAGCAAGATTTTCATCAGTGCCGGCGAGCAGGATCTCACCGAGAACATCATTCACCTCGTGTTAGCTCGCCTGCCGGACGCACCTTCCGGCGTCAAAGGCATTTCAATGTTCGTGGTTCCGAAATTCATGGTCCGCGGCGATGGCTCGGTCGGCCCTCGCAATGCGCTGCAATGCACGGCGATCGAGCACAAAATGGGGATCAAAGGCTCGGCCACCTGCGCGATGAGCTTTGACGGCGCGACCGGCTGGCTGGTTGGCGAACCCCATAAGGGCTTGCGCGCGATGTTCAAAATGATGAATACCGAACGCCTTTCGGTCGGCATCCAGGGACTCGGTGTTGCTGAAGTCGCCTACCAGAATGCGGTTACCTACGCGCGCGACCGCATTCAGGGCCGCGCACTAACAGGCGTCAAGGCAGCGGACAAACCGGCCGACCCGATCATGGTCCACCCCGATGTGCGCCGCATGCTGCTCACCATGCGCGCCTATATCGAGGGCTGCCGTGCGCTCGCCGGCTGGGTGGCGCGCGAGCTTGAAATCCTCGCAAAATCGACCGACGACGATGCCAAGCAGGCCGCCGACGATTTTGCCTCGCTGATGACGCCGATCATCAAGGCGATGTTCACCGATCTGGGGTTCGAGATCGCCTCGCTTGCGGTGCAGGTCTACGGGGGCCATGGCTACATTCGTGACCATGGCATCGAACAGTACGTTCGCGATGCGCGGATTGCGATGCTGTATGAAGGCACCAACGGCATCCAGGCGCTCGACTTGGTGGGTCGCAAACTGCCCCAGGATGGCGGGCGTCTGCTCACGCGCTTCCTCGATCCGGTGATGGAGTTCATCGAGGTGCATGAAAATAACGATGTGTTGGCACCTTTTCTGCCGCCGTTGCAGCAGGCGGTCGAACACGTGCAGATCGCAACCGGCTTCATCATGGAAAACGCAATGTCCAACCGGGATGAAATCGGTGCCGCGTCGGTCGATTATCTGCGCCTGTTCGGTTTGACCGCGCTGGCTTTTGTTTGGGCGCGAATGGTTGCGATCGCTGCCCCCAAGGCGGAGGCGGATGGTGGCCAGTTTTATCGGGCCAAGGTGCAGACCGCGAAGTTCTTCATGGAGCGCCTGTTGCCGCAAACCGGCGCATTGCTCGCCGCGATCCAGTCCGGTTCCGCCACTATGATGGAGTTTGAAGATTCTGCATTTTAACGCCCCCCGCGTCGGCGGCAGTTATTTTTTCACGGTATCAACCAGAATGGCGGCCGTCGTGATGTTGGCCCCGCTGGCCGTGAGGGCCGCCAGCGTCGATTTCAGCGCCGGCAGGAAGGTGGCGACGGTGCCCGATTGCGATTTCGGCATGGTATCGATTGGCGCGGAACTGGCGATCGCCAGGATCATGTCGCGCCCGTAAGGTGCGCCGACGGCCCAGGCGGGTGCTGGTCGCTTGCCGAGAACGAGCGTACTTCCCGCCGCCAGGCGCGCGGCCGGCATGGTTGGGTTCGGGTACAAGCGGTAGATCGCGCCGCTGCTCGATATGTAATCGACCTCGACATAGGCGGCAAACGCCGGCAGACCAAGGGTTACCACGATGCGCTGGCCCGTGGCCAAGCGCGTCACGTCCCCCGCGAGATGCAGCCCGAGACGATCGGTGTCTGGCGCGAAGACCGGTGCGAACGGCCGCACAGCGTCGATCAGGTCGCAATACGGTCCGCTGAACCCGTGCAACCGTGGTGCGACCGGCAGGGGTGAAATCGCCCCGGCGGCGGCCTGCACCAATGTGGATCGCTCTGAATCGCCGACCAGTCCGGTCAACGTGGCTCCCTCGGCAGTCACGGTGCCATCGACCAGTGTACACCCGACCGGCGAAATCGCTTTCGCGAGTTGGGCGCGCACCACAGTGAGACTTGGTGTCGGTGCAGCCGCGATTTGAGGTTTGGGCGCTGTCACGCCGGGTGGTTTGGGCGCTGTCACGATGCCATGATGCGACCGGCCGCCGAGCAGCGCCAAGCCAACGAACCCAGCCACCAGCAGCGCGCCAACCGAACCGCCGATCATCGCGGCCTTGCCGCGCCAGGTTCCGGTAGCAGGGGAAACCGGCACGGCGGTTTGCGCCGGCGGGTGTGCCATCGGGGCGACCCTCGTGGCGTCCGCGTCGATTGCCGTTTCGGCGGTGCGGAGTGATGCCGCGAAGTCGCGCGCGGTCGCGAACCGATCTTCCGGGCGCTTCGCCATCGCGCGGCGCACCACAGAGTCCAGCGCCGGCGTCACTGACACCGACAGCGCCGAGGGTACCGGCGGCTCGACGCTGAGCACCTTGTGCATGATCGCGGTGACCGAACCCTCGAATGGCTTTTCACCAGTCAGCAACTGATACAGCAGCACGCCCGACGAATAGATGTCGGTGCGCCTATCAATGGTCTGGCCCATGAACTGCTCGGGCGACATATACGATGGCGTGCCAATCATGGTTCCGGCCTGGGTCAGGCTGGAGCTTTCGATCCGCGCCACCCCGAAATCGGCCAGCTTGATCCGCCCATCGCTGGTGATCATCACGTTCGCCGGTTTGATGTCACGATGGATCACACCGTGCTCGTGGCTGTAGGCGAGGCCGGCGAGCAGGCTCTCCATCATGCTCACCGCATGAGCAGGCGTAAACCGCTCGCCCCGGTCGAGCAGGGATTTCAGCGTATCGCCCTCGACAAATTCCATCACGATGTAGGCGAGCGCGTCGGTCTCGCCATAGTCGTACACGCCGACAATGTTGGGATGGGTCAGTCGCCCCGCCGCCTGGGCCTCGCGCTTGAAGCGCAGTAAATCTTCGGCACTCTCGCTGTCGTCGACCCGGTCGAGCCGGACCGTCTTGATCGCGACGCGCCGGGCGATGATCGGGTCGAACCCCTCGTAAACGATGCCCATGGCACCGCGGCCGAGGGTGCGGATGATGTCGTATTTGCCGAGTGTGGTCAGTTCGGTTTCGGCCATTTCAGAACGACCGCTTAGCCTGACCGACCGCGTGGTAATTGGCAAGGTTGGGTGCCTGCCTGCCGCCGTCGCCGATCAGCACGAACGGTGCCCAATAGAACGGATCGGCGAGCTTGGCCGGCACGCCGCTCGATCCCGCCCCGTTGATCAGGGCCAACTGGGCGCTGCGCAGGCTCGAGGCCGCGCCGCCATCATCGTCGGAGGCGATATGTTCGAGCGTTGTCGCGACCAGATAGGAGCTGACCTGATCGTTCACCGCCCATTGCGTCACCATCAGCGCGCGGGCACCCGCGAAAAAGAACGACCGCGCGAGGCCTGACAGCGCCTCGCCACCGGCCCGCCCGTTACTGCCGCCGGTGTTGCAGGCGGACAGGATCACCAGATTGGCATTGAGGTGCAGGTTGGTGATGTCGGATGTGGTCAGCATCGCACGGTTGGCCGATTTTGCGTTGCGCGGGGCCGAGGTCACAATCGCGGGTTCCTGCGCGCAAGGCAGTTCCGAGGGCAACAGAGCATGGGTGGCGAAATGCAGGATTCGATATTTTTTAAGGTCGGCGTGCTCCACCTCCGGTACGGTGAAGTTGGCCCCGAGTAACTCATCCGAAGCCGGAGCATGAAAAATCGCCCGGGCTGCGGCAAGTTCCAGCTTGGCGTAGGGCAGGGTGGGCAGGTTGGAAAACAGTTTGGCACTTTCGCCGCATGTCGGGCCGTTGAAGGTGGCGGCGGCCTGGGTTGCAGTCACGTGCTGGAAATCGCCGAACCCAAACCACGGCTGCGATGCGCGCGAGGTGCCTTGCACTGCCCGCAGCGACACGAAGTTGGCCGCCGCCGGCACATAAACCAGGGTCATCCGCCGGATCAGCCAGGGGGTCGTATTGAGGTCGCCGGATGTTGCCGGCCCGGTGGGCAGCAGCGCAAAGGGCAACGACAGCAGCGGGCCGGAGGGTGCCACGACCAAGGCCATGGTGTGAGCGAGTGCCGGTTTGAATGGCGCGATCGTCGCCTGATAGATCGCCGCCGCGTCACTCATCGCGAACGGCGGCAGGCCGGTCTGCGTCGGTTCCACGCTGTGGCGCACTGCCTCGACCAGCTTGGTCATCGGCGCATCGCCAACGTCGGTTCGCGCCACGGCAACCTGGCCATTCTGTAACAGAAACAGCCACGTGTGGGTGGGTGAGAGCATGATGTCGAGAAACGCTTCGTTGGGCAGCAGACGCGACAACACCGCTTTTGCCGGTACTGATTCCTGCACCAGCTGGCCAAAATTGGGGGCCGCGGCCTCCACCGATTCATCGGCGCTGGTAAGGTTGCGACTGGCCGCGCCGATTTTCGCATCCAACGCTGCGATCGCGGCTTTCGAGCCACCGTGACCGTGGACAAGGTCATCCCGCGCCCGGTACAGCCGGGCGAGTTCCACCACCGCGTCCTGATGCGCGCGAATCGCGGCGGCAACCTTGGGATTTTTGGCATCCGCGGCAAGCCGGGCGGCGGATTCGGCGATTTCCTGGCTGGTCGTGCTACCCTGCGCCAGTTCCGCCATGGCGAACATTTCGCCGTAGATCGCTTGCGCCTGAGCCGGCTCCTGCGAAGCCTGGGCATCGAGCGCGGCCAGGCAAGGGGCGATCAGCCGTGACGACGTCCCGAGGCGTAGCCGGTCGAGCAGGCCCACTCCGGCGCGGCAGGCGGTCACCGCGTCGTCGATCGTGCCGGCATGAAACAGTGCGGCACCCTGGAGCAAGGCAGTGTCGGCCACCGGGCGCGACCCTGGCAGCGCCTGGGCGAAGTTGCGCGCTGCGTTGGCAAGCCGCTCGGTAGCGGCACCGGTCTCGCCGGTGTCGCTGTCGATCACCGCCGCGGTGCGATCCAGCCGCGCCTGCAAAATCGGCGCGGCGATGCCGTTGCCGGCCGCGATCATCGCCGATTGCCGCAGTAGTGCCGCCGCGGCGTGCGGGTGGCCGAGGTATGCCAGTGCCACGCCTTCATAACGCAGGGTCTCGATGACCCCGAGCAACGCTTGCTGGCCGACCGGGCTGAGAAGGGTGGTCTGCGCGGTCAGAATTTGCGCCGTGCCGCCTCCGGCCGTCAGGCCGAAGGCGGCGTCATCGGTGGTCACCAACGCGTGCGGTTGCAGGATCGCCCGCGGCAGCAGTGCCGCGTAGCCCTGCTTGGAACGGTCCAGCAGCACCTTCGCGTTCTGGTACAGGCCCCGATTGAGCGCATCGAGTCCACGGTAGTTTAACAGACGCGGCACTGCCGTGGCATCCGCCGCGTGCGGGGCGAGGGTGCGCGCCCGGTCGAACAGCGCATCGGCTTGCCGATAGTGCGCCTCGTCGGACAAATTGAGTGCCAGATCGACCATGGGGGCCACGGTGTTGGGATTGTCCGGTCCCAGGCTTTTTTGTTGCAATGCCAACGCCGCACGATATGCCGTGACAGCGGCGGCATAGTCTTCGGCCTGATTGGCGTTGTTGCCGACCTGCATCAGCGCCTCGTACTGCCCGATATCGCCTGAGGTGAAGGCGGCGGCGGCCAGCCGGTCGGCCAGCAGCCGGTCGGAGGTGGTCACCGAAACATCGCGCACCGTCGCGGGGGTCGCGACCCCGCTGACCAGTCCGATCGCACGCTGCATTGCCGGAAACGCCGGCTGCACCCCATTGGCCAGCCAGGCGTGACCATCGATCAAGGCGGCGAGCGCCACGTGCGGCCAGCCGCCGATCCGCTGGGTGCATAACAGCAACTCGCCCGGATACTGCCCCAGCACAGTGGTGGGGTGGGGCGACGCGCAGGCGTAGCGTTCTTCCAGCCCGCCGCGCCACGAACCGGAGGTCGCGAGCGCCACCAGCCCGGCCTGATCGGTGGCCGGGCCAGAGACGATGCGGGCGCTCGGGTGCTGCCAATGGCCGCAATAGACCAGCGCGCCACCCTTCACCCGGCTGGCGGTGCAGGTTTCACCGCTGCTGTTGCGGCCAAGAGCGTATTGCGGACCCCCGATCGCCTGATCGGCGCTGGCAGTGCGATAGGCGCTGGCGAGCGGCTGCGCGCAACCCGCCAGCGTCAGCAGTGCCAGCAGCGGCCCCGCGATCGTGCCGGCCAATCGCCTCCTACTCCGCCGCCATGCATACGATCGCCACATTTTCAGTAGTCCTTTGCCGCAACGCCCGGCAGCCGGACATTGCGATCGAGGTGCCGCCGGCGGGGCGGGTTGAGGTCGAAATCCTGCAACGGGCTGGCTTGGGGTAGCGTCGCCACTGGCAGCACGGTGCAGTTCACCGACCCGATGATGCAGGCGTTGAACCGGTAGTTTGAACCGGGCACCGGCACCACGACGCCGTTATGCGCTGCAGCCTGCCCGGGCAGATTGCCGAGCGATCCATCGAAATTGACTTGCCCCACTGTGTTGCCGGCGACCACTAGGAAGTGGAGCGCCATTTGCCCGGTCGACTTGCCGCCGCCCAGATCCAACACCAGCGTAGTGTTGGGGGCTTGCAGCCCCGCGAAGGTGGCGCTCCCGTGTGACGGCAGCATCATGAACACGGTGTTCGGCTGAGCCGCCAGCCCCTTGGCCAGTGCGATCGGGCCGGTATCGATGTCGAACACACCGGTCTGCAACAGTTGTTGCGCGCCACCGTTGGTCACGGCGAGCACCGAATCGAGTCCCACCCGCGGCTGGACTTGTGGCCTCGTCGGGGTCGTAAGGGCTTGACCCTGGATAAACAGGCCGCCTCCGGCGATGCCGTCGAGCACCAATTGTCCGGTGGCGGCAATGCTCACGACCCGTGCGCTCACCGGCCCGGCCAGCGACAGCGCCCCCGCATCGTTCAGGGTGAGGTCGTGTCCTGCGTCATTGAAACTGCCGAGCGTGGCGATCTGGTTGACCCCTGTGAAACCGGCGTCGCCGCCCAGGGCACCGTGACTTTGCAGCATCTTCGCGTCGATCCCGCCGCTTTCGGTCACGTTGCCCCCTCCGAGTGTTAACGTACCCGGGGTCGCGATGCGGCCCGGAATCGTGATCGCCGGCGCGATCAGTCCGATTGTGTTAGCGCGCACCGGGCCGGTCACGACGAGGGGGGTTGCATCGGTCAGATCGAAACCGCCGTCGGTCACGGTAAAATTACCCAGCGTGGCGATCGAGTTGGTTCCGCTCAGCCCCGCCGGGCCGGCGCTGCTGCCGGTCAGCAAACCGGCGTCGATGGTGCCGGTTTCGCTGATCGTACCCAGGCTTGCCAGCGAGACTTCACCCGTCACGGCGATGTCGCCCGGAATCGTCAGTCCGGGTGCCCTGAGTGTCACGTTTGGGGCGGCCAGGGTTCCGGCGATGGGGAGCGGTGCCGTGTCCGCCAGAATGATGTCGGCGGTGGCGGCAAAATCGCCCAATGCGCCGATCGTGTTGGTGCCGGTCAGGTCCACGATGCCGCCGATGGTCCCCTGCGAGGTGAGTCGGTGCGCCATGATGGTGCCGGATTCAGTGATACTGCCCGCGCTGCCCAGCGCCAGCGTGCCGCCAACACCGATCGTGCCAGGGATCGTGATCGCCGCCGCCATGATCGTCGCATCCGGCGCGGTGAATGGCCCTGCGATATCGAGGTCGGTGGCGTCGTCGATCACCGCATCGCCGGTCGCGGTGAAACTGCCGAGCGTGGCGATGTGGTTGGCACCGGTCAGAGTCAGGCGGCCCGCAGCATTGCCCGACACCAGTGTGGCATCGATCGGACCGGTCGCGGTGACGGCACCCGCGCTGAAAAGGGCTAGCGAACCCGTCGTGATCGTGCCCGGAATGGTCAGTGCGCCGGTCGAAAGCGTCGCGTTTGCGGCGCTGAACGGTCCGGTGATAATCAGTGGCACGCTATCATCGAGCGTCACCGTGCCGGCACCGGCGAAATTGCCGAGCGTGCCGATGTGGTTATGGCCGGTCAGTCCCACCGCGCCGCCAATGGTGCCGATACTCGCCAGGGTACCGGCAGAGATGCCACCGGATGCGCTGATTGCGCCAGTATCGCCGAGCGCCAAGCTTCCGGCGGTGATGGGCGCGGCGATGACCAATGGTGCAATATCGTTGAACCGCAAGGCGTTCGCGACGCTCATCGCGCCCAGCGCCGTAACGCTGTTCGCGCCGCCCAGCGCCATCCCGCTCGCCGAACCGCTCAGGGTGGCGGTGGTGATACTGCCGCTTTCATTGATGATGCCTGGCGTTACCAGAGTGATGTTCGCGGCTTTGACCGCGCCGGCCACGGTGAAATCGGTCGTGTCAGTGAACACCAAATCGCCGGTTGCCGTGAAACCGCCCAGGCTGGCAATGGTGTTGATGCCGCCAAACTCGGCCGCACCGCCGACGCCGGGTCCGAAACTCGTGAAGGTGGCGGCGGAGATGCCGCCGGTTTCGGTGATCGATCCGGGGTCGGCGAAACCGAGGGTACCGGGGAGGGCGATCGAACCGGCGATGAGCAGCGGCGTCGCGTCGTTCAGGCTGATGTTGCCAGTGGCGGTGAAATTACCCAGCGTGCCAACGGCGTTGGTGCCGGTGAGTGCCATCAGTGTGCCGGCGCTGCCGGTAAGGGTGGCAGCGGTGATCGGGCCACCGCCCGCGATGGTTCCCGCACTGCTGAGCGACAGCAAACCAGTATCCACGCTCCCATTGACGCCGATCGCAGTGGCCGTGATCGTGACATCGGGGGCCGAGAGCGCCCCGTCGACGTTCAGCGTGGTGCCATCGTCGATGACTGTGTCGCCGCCGGTGGTGAGATTGCCGAGCGATCCGATGGAATTGGTGCCGGTCAACGCCATCGTCCCGGCGGCGGTGCCGGACAGGACCGTGGCGTCGAGAGTGCCGGTCTCGGTAATTGCGCCGGTGCTGGCAAGCGACAGCATGCCGGTGGCGATGTTGCCCGGTATGTCCAGCGCCCCGGTGGCCATGGTCGCGCTCGCGGCGGTGAGCGGCCCGGCGATGCTGAGCGGGGCGACGTCATCGAGCGTCACCGCCGCTGCGCCTGCGAAGCTGCCGAGGATGGCGATGCTGTTCGCCCCGGTCAGGGCGACGTCGCCGCCGATGGTACCGAAGCTTTGCAGTGTCGTCGCGTTGATCGTGCCGGTTTCGGTGATTGCGCCGGTGTCGCCCAAAGCGAACAGGGCGGCGCTGACTGGGCCGGCAATGGTCAACGGCGCAGCATCATTGAATGTGGCCGCGTTGGTGACGCCGAGCTGCCCCAGCGTTGCGATATGATTGGGGCCGGTCAGTGCCAGATATCCGGCCAGTCCGGTCAGCATCGTCGCGGAAATATCGCCGCCGCCGATGATCGACCCGGCGCTTGCCGAAAGAGACAGCGACCCGGCGGTGATGTTGCCGGGAATCGTGAGGCCGGTGGCGGCCAGGGCGATGGTCGGCACCGAAACCGGGCCAGCCACGACCAGCGTGCCGGTATCGGTCAATGCGAGCCACCCGCCCGGATCGCTGAATGCGCCCAGGGTGCCGATCGTGTTGGCATTTTGGAGCACGGTGTTGGCAGCAGCGCCGCCGATCAGGGTGGTCGCGGCGATCGGCGCGATCTGGCTGATCGAGCCGGCACTCTCCAAATCGAGGATATTGCCCGCCATCAGCCCGGCATCGATCGCGATGCCATTGCCATGCAGCACGATGTCGGGGATCGTCAGGCTCACCGGTGCTGCCACCGTCAGCGCACCCGACAGCGCGCCGCCGATGATCAGCGATGCCGCATTCGGCCCCACCGCGCCGAGCAAAGCGGTGCCGAGATCGAGCGTGCTGGCGGCCATCCCGCCCACGGCCACCGGCAAACCAGCGGTCAGCGGCTCGAAGGTCACGCTGCCCGCCGGTGCCAGGATTGTTCCCTGGGTGCCGAGCATGATTGCGTCCGCCGCCAGGATCAGGCTGGACCCGCTCGCGACCGCCATAGTGCCACCGATCGTCAGGGTCGCGCCATCGAGAAGGAGGATACCACCCGAACCGGCGGTGAGGCCGGTGATCAGCCCGACCGCATCGGTCGCGTTGTCAAACACCGCACTCTGGCTGAAACGCCCGGTGAGGTTGTTGGCCGATACCGCGCCGGTGCCCCCGAATTGGGTGCCGGTCAGCGCCAAGGTCGCGGCATCGATGAGGCCATTGTTGGTGATGCCGCCACCGGTAAGGCTCTCAAAGTCGGCTTGTAAATCGGCACTGTTGATGAATGTGGTCTGCCCCGTGATGGCGAGGGTGCCGGTGAAACCCGGCAGCGCCCCTTCGGTGACGACCGTGGCGGCGTTATATGTGCCACCTCCCGCGATCACCTGTCCCAGGTTCAGGTCATGCTCGCCTGACAGGGCAATCGCACTTACCAGCGTTGGCGCGATCGCCAGAGCGGCGGCGAGGTTGCCGCCGAAATCAAGCGGGGTGCCGGGCGTGAAGGGCGCGAGCGCGATGGTGCCGGTTGGAGCGGTCAGCGTGGTGTTGTTATCGGTGATCGCGTTCGCCACGAGGTCGATCGCCGCACCGCTGCCCACCGAAAGCGACGATGCCAGGGTCAGCGCGCCCGCGTCGATCAGGCCGATCCCGTTGGCACTGACCGGACCGGTAACGCTCAACGGTGCCTGATCCCGCAACAGCAAAGTGCCGGACGCGGTGAAGGCACCGAGGGTGCCGATCGCATTGCTGGTACCGCTCAGAGCAACATCGCCGGTGATCGTCCCGTCGGTCGTGGTCAGGGTACCGGCGGCGAAGGTGGTGGCGGCGCCTTCGGTGATCCCGGCATCGCTCGCCAGCGTCAGCACACCGGTCGTGACCGGACCGTCGATGCGCAGCCCATCCGCCGCAATGCTCGCCGACGGGGCGCTGAACGGCCCGGCGAGGACGAGGGCGTGGCCGAGGTCGTTCAGCACGAAATCGTCGGTTGTGGCGAAGGCTCCCAGCGTACCGATCGTGTTGGTCGCGTTGCCGAGTTGGATCGCGCTGCCGCCGATCGTCGTGCCGCCGCTGGTCAGGGTGCCGGCGGTGAGGGCACCGGCGCTGTCCTGGCTGATCCCGGCATTCCCTGCGAGCGCCAGCACGCCGCTCACCGAAATCGGTGCATCCACCGTGATCCGTCCGCCCGCCAAGGTCGCGGTGGCGGCATCGAGCGTACCGGCGACCAGGAGGGTCGAGGTGCCGCCCTCCAGTTCGAAATTATTGGCTGCGGTGAAACCGCCCAGCGTGCCGATATTATTGGCACCCAGCGCGGTGGGGCTTTCGGTCAGCAGCACATCACCGCCGATCGTGCCGTTCCCCGACGTCAGGGTCCCCGTGGTCACATAGCCCCCGCTCGCCTCCGCGATGGTGCCGCCCGAGAGCATCGCGAGTTGCCCGCTCGCGCTAATATTCGCCGCGATTCCGATGCCGCCGGTGCCGCGGTCGTCGAGCGTGATGTTCGGCGCGGTGATCGGCGCGCCGATGCCGATGGTGCCCGCCGCGTCCACCTCCAGCGACCCGCCGACCAGCACCGACGCACCGATTGAGACATCGCCGCCCGAAGCCAAAGTCAGCACGCTGGTCGCACTTGCAAGGTCGATCGCCGAAGCGACCGAGAGCAACGACGAGGCGGTGAGAATGATCG
Organism: Acidiphilium sp.; assembly: GCA_028688905.1. Classification (GTDB taxonomy): domain Bacteria; phylum Pseudomonadota; class Alphaproteobacteria; order Acetobacterales; family Acetobacteraceae; genus Acidiphilium. The sequence continues at coordinate 43,505 of JAQTXH010000005.1, forward strand.
TGCCCGTCAGCGCATCAAGACTGCCCGGATCGACATAGGATTTAGGGCCGGTATCGCCCCCGATCGTGGTCACGCCACCGCTGGTGGTGGTGCCCGCCTGATTGCCGGCGTGGCCGGTATCGACGATCAGCGTTGCCGGATCGAGCAGAATCGTGCCGGACTCGCCATGCGCGGCGAATACCGTCTCGGTACCCGAGAGCGAAATCACCCCGTCGCTCGACGTCTCGATCATGCCACCATGCGCGCGACCCTGGGCCGACAGCGCGCCGCTCTGCGTGGTGCGCTGCGCTGACATCAGGGCGATGTCGCCGCCGTTGCCCGCTTGCGTCGCATCCGCGGTGACCACCGCGCCAGCGGCGACACTCACCGTCTGCGCTTTCGGTGCCGCTTTATCCGCCGGCCCCTTGACCGCCCGCGCCGCATCGGTGCCAAGCGCGACCACGCCACCGCCGGCCATACCTGACGCATCGATCCGCGCGGCGGATGCCACCTGCACCGCCCCGGTCGCATCGACCGCGATGGTACCGCCCACCGCGCCGGGCTGGGTACCGCGCGCGAGCAGGCTGCCCGCCACCTGCAAATCACCGCCGATCCCGGCGATCGTGATCGCCCCCTGGCTTTTGCCCACGCTGTCGGCCTGCACCACCCCGCGCACATCGAGCAGTTGCTGGATCACCCCGTCGATCGCCTGGGCGGTCAGGGTCACGGTGCCGCCATTGGCGACGATCAGGCCCTGGTTGGTTACCAGCGCATCGACGACGCGGCCACCCAGATCGATTTTGCGCACCGCCTGGGTCACATCGATCGAGACCAGTCCGTCGCCCGAAATATCGAGGGTGAAGGTCGAAGCCCCGGCCAGGATGACGTGGCCCAGCGTCGCGATGATGGTGCCGCGATTGACCACCTGGGGGGCCACGAACGCGGCCAGCCCGGCCTGTTTCATCGTGATCGTGCCGTCGTTGACGATCCGCGCGCCCGGTTTCGGCGGGGCATCGAATACCATATGCCCGGCCATGAAGTTCCGGGCCGAAATCCCGGCGGTGCTGACCACCAGGCTCTCGGCATTCACCTGCGAGCCTGGCGTGAACACCACGCCGGACTGGTTCATCAGCACGATCTGGCCGTTGGCGTTGATCCGCCCGGCGATGATCGAGGGGTTGTTCGAAATCACCCGGTTCAGCGCGATCGCCTGGGCGTTCGGCTGCTTGAACGTAACCTTGGCACCCGCGCCGACATTGAAACTCTGCCAGTCGATCGCGGTTCGTGCGCTCGACTGGGTGATGCTGACCACACCTGGTGCCTGCGCGATGCTCGCCTGCCCCCCCACCACTTGGCCGCCCTGCGGCGTGGTGCCGGCGGCAATGGCGGGCGGGTTGGACAGGGCGGGCGCTGCCGCTAGCAGTGCCGCGCTCAATGCGGTCGACGCGAGCAGCAGCCGGCGACGCCCGGTACCATCGGTCGTGAAGTGCTGCCCTGAATTCATCATCTGTCCATCAATAGCGCGCCAGTACGCCCCAATAAACCGCCGATCCCGATAAGGGTGCGATTCCGCTGCCCGGCGGCTGCAATCGGGTGACAAACCGATGCACCGCCTCAAGGTCGAATTCCAGATCCCCGGTCAGGTGAAACCGCGCGCCGATCCCGGCCGAGGCGAGACGAGCGTTGTTCGTGGTTTCGCCGGGTGCCAGTTTGTCGTTTTGCCAAGTTTCGCCGTAGTCATAAAACCCGTAAAACTGGGTGCCGAGATCAAGCTGCCGGCCCAGCGCCGCGAAGGCAACCAGGGTATTCAATTGCAGTTCCGCGGCGGCATACAGGGCGTTGTCGCCAGTGACTTCGCCCGAATAGTATCCTTGGGTGATCCGGCTGCCGCCGAGATAAAACGCCTCCGATGAGGGCAGGATGTCCGGGGTGAACTGGCCGCCGAATCCGCCCTGAAGTGCAACACTGGCACCCTGCCAGGGGCTGAACAATGTTTGGGTGCGTTCGACGGCGACGTCGAGTTTAAAAAAATCGAGATTTTCCCCCACCCGCCCGGCGTTGACCCGGCCATTGGCTGAAGCGCCAAAAATCGACAGGCCCTTGGAGAGTTGCAGCGAAGCGGTGGTGAGGGCCACGCGGTCGCCACCCAGTGCGTCGTCGGTGAAGGCTTCGTTGAGCTCGAACCGGACGGCCCGCACCGAATCGCTCGACGTCGCGGCTTCACCGCCGCCCGGGCCGCTCGCGGTGTTAATTAAATTCTGGGTGCCATCGAGGCTGAGTTTGGCCGCCAGCGTATCACCGCGCCGCAGCAGCAGCGGGTAGGTCGCGTTGACCCCAAACACTTCGAGGTAGGACCGGTACCCGATTTCGCGCAGCACCCCGCTCGGCTGCGCCCGCCCGGCCCCGGCATACAACCCGATCCGCAGCCCGCTCGATCCCACAAAAAAACTCTCCGCCGCCTGGCCGAAATTATTGGTGCTGCCGGCGGTGTGGAAAATCGAAATCTGGGTCTGATCGCCGAGCGCGGTCACGCTATTGAGATTGACCACCGCCAGCCCCTCGGCTGGGCCGGTCTCGCGAAAGCCGCGATTATCGGCAGTCAGCAAGCCGGAGACGATCTGACGATGCACTTCGGCCACCAGGGTCAGCGCGCCGGGGGCGGCATCGTTGCGTTCCAGCACGGCGTTGACCGAAATGCCGGGGATTTCCTCGGCCAGCAGCAGCCAATGTTCGAGCGAGGCTTCCCGCACCGGCCGCTCATGGGTCAGATGATCAAGGAATTTCAACACCAGGCCGCCGACCGGGCCGATGTTGTGTGAGAGTTTGACCGTGACGATATGACCCTCGGTGACAATGAACCGCAGATCGCCGCTGGAATTGATCTCGGCCGACACTGCCGTCAGGACGAATCCGTGATCACGGTACAGCGAAACCAGCCGCAATCGTGCCGCCTCGATGCTGGCAAGTGATACCATCGGGCCGACCAGATGGCCGATGGCGGTATCGATCGCGGTTTCGGGAAATGCGGTTGCCCCGATCACCGAAGCCGAGCGTACCGGCACTACCGCATGCGGCACTGCACCCTCCTGACCTAGCGGCTGAAAATTCGGCAATGACTGGCCGAGATCGGGCGGTGCCTTGGGTAGTATATGTGGAATCGGCGAGGCTTGCGGCACTTGGTTCAATAACGCCGGTGGAGCGGCCGTCTGCGCATAGGCGACCGCACCGCTCGAAACCCCCGCCACAACCAAGCCCAGCCCACGGCCCAGCCGACCCAACCGACGCCACCCCATTCGCCTCGCCGCTCCCGATGTTAACAGGGTAATAACGTATTCTGGCTAAAATATGAAGCGGTGTTAATGAGTTTGAGAATGTTCATTTTCAACGAGTTGGCCGGTTCAGAAAATCACATTCCAAATTTCGTAAAAGCCGTCTCGACCGGGTTGGCAAATCAGACTCACGGACATTATGGGACGTCGCGCGGATGTAATATGTTCGGAATACAGCGATCAATGCGATCCGTGTCGTTCCTTCTCGTCGTTGACGCAACGCAGCAGAGGTCCGACCATGTGCTCTCGGCTGGATCTGCGGGCGGGTGCCTGTCGACTGATGCTGAAGCTGCGTGACGCGATCCCCGTGCTGCAGCCTTATTTGGTCATGCCGAGTTCACCCGCCAACGCTGACCAAATCCAAAACCCGAAACGCGGCCATGAATCGCAACGCGTACGCACGACCAAAATCCAACGGGGCGTCGCACGCCGCCGAACGAATGGGACGGGCTAGACACCTGCGCTTTCTCAGCCTATCGCTAACGCGGTCGAGATAATCACATTCGTGAGTAGTGATGTAGGGACATGTCATGCCGTGCCGCGCGGAGATCGAGATCGCTCTATGGACCGCTGTCGAGAACGAGCCTTCGCTGGATGCCGCGGGATTAGTTTTTGCGAATAATGGTGTTGCAAATATCTTGCGCTACCCCGCCGAACCATCTGATCCTTACATTTACTGTTCCGCGGGACCGGACATCAGGACAGCTGCTCCTGACCCACCACTGTCAACGGAATGGCGAGCGCCATGGCCCCCCTCATATAGTCGTTTTGATGTACCCCACGATCTGAGCACGGCAGAGAAGAAAGCCTCGCCGGAGACCACTCATGATTTAGTAAACTTCGGCCTCGATCTCGTGGTTTTGGGGCTCGGAATTGGTGTCGTCGTAATGACTGGTGGCGTGGGCGCGTTAGGCGTTTGGGCCGGGGTTCAGTTGGTCGCAGGAGGTGCGTTGGCCATCAATGACAGCGCTCGAACCGTCAGCGATTTCATAGATCACGGCGCAATCGGGCACTTTGAAGACAATGATCCACAGTACAAGTCTTATTTCAAGGACATGACAGATGCCGCGATCATCGTTCAATTTTTAGATGGGGATGGTTTGGTGGAGGCGAGTCGTGGTTTCGATATTTCAAAGATAACCGCCGCCGATATGAAATCCAGACTTTTCAAGGTATTCGCACCTTTAAGTGACTGGGGTAAAGCGTCAGACGCTCTCGGCAAATCAAAGCTCGGTTTGGGCGATGCGTTGAAAGGAGATATTGGGCCTGGTCAGCGGGTCAGACTTGGGACGTTATTGGACGTGGGTGGGCGGAAAGCCAAGATAGAGGCGATTCGGAAAATTCTTGCCCTCAGAATTGCTAATGACTTCGGTGCCTCCCTCATAACAATCGGACAAGCATCCTTCGGAGGTCCAATTTCCGATATATATGAGTATATTTCAAATTTTCAGTTCAGTTTGCTATTTTTTAACGACAAAAATACGGTCAGTACATCGTATTATGGCCCAAATTACAAAGACGATCGTAATTTTAAACCGGAGGGCATGGGGCGAAATTATCCACACGTCGGACCGCATCCTTTCTAACAGATCGCCTTCATTCCTAAAACGAGATTCTCGATGACAAAGGGAAATGTGAAAAAAAATACAGGTAAGGTGTCATCGCGGATTGTGAGCTACTCGATTTGGTTTATTGGGTTGGCGTTTCTTTTCATGACGTTCAACTATACTGTGAATATACCTTATTTTGAAAACATGAGAGCATCGCCAGTATTTTTGATATGCTTTATTTTTTTATTCTGGTGGATTAAGCAATTATTTCTATTAACACCATCAGGTTTTGCTCCACTTATTGCAACTCAGATACTTACGATAGTAACAAATTTAATTTTAAAAATCCTGTTCTCCGACAACGTGCGAATTCTAGGATATAGCTCCAAGTTATTATTTTATCTTGCTGCAGGTAGTTCCGGAATAAGTATAATTCTGATTTTGATCTTTACATATCGAATTTTTTTCGTTCAAAAATGAGATCGTTCCGCCTAAATGTCAGACTTCTCAACACTTGCAAGACGTTTAAGCATAAAATTTTTTGTTTCAAAAAACAAAAATCATGTACCGGTGAGGCGGTTTGGAGATTGGTCCGCGGTTGCGGTAAATTGCTACCTGGGCATGAGACGAGGCAGACTGAATCATGGATACATTGACCGATCTTCTTGAAATTCAAACTCCGCTAACGTCTGGCACCTTCAAGTTAGTGCGCGTTCGCGGCAAGGCCGCTTTGAGCCGATGCTTTGGCTATACGCTGACGCTTCGGACCGGCCTCACGATGATCGAAGTCGACCAACTCCTCCACCAGCCCGTCACCGTCACCATCGCCCAGGGTGGCCCCCATCTCTGTTACCTCAACGGCCTCGTTGCCAGCATCACCCAAATGCCCTCCACCTCCACCGGTTCCACCCTGCTCGCCGCCCAATCCTATTGGGATTACCAGATCGTCATCGTCCCCAAGCTTCATTTCCTCGACCAGACCAGCGATTGCCGCTTCTACGAAAACCTCTCCTCTCTCGACATCGTAAAAAAGATCCTCCCTGAATTCGGCGTCACTGATGTCGACTACCGGATCACCACCCCCCCGCCGACGCGACCCTACACGGTCATGTTCAACGAAACCTATCTCGGCTTCATCAACCGCATCCTCGCCGAAGACGGTCTGTTCTATTTCTTCGAACACAGCGACGGTGCCCACACCCTCCTGATCGGCGATTCCAACGCCGCCTTCAAAACCCTGCCGGTCTCCCCGGTCATGTTCTCCTCGCAAAGTGCGATCGAAGCCGGCATCCACTCCTGGCAGCGCGCCGATGCCACCACGATCGGCACCTCCGACATGGGCGACTACAACCCGACCACCGCCGCCACCAAAATCGCGGGCGACGAACCCACGGTCATGACGTCGAGCGGAACCGCCACGCGCTCGCACTACCACTGGCCCAGCTTCGCCCCCGACCCCGGCACCGCCTCGAAAATCGCCAAGCGCCACATGCAGGCCCACGAGGTCCGCGCCCGCGCCTTCACCGGCACCGCCACCATCCCCGATCTCTACGCCGGCGGCATCATCACCCTGACCGGCGACCCCACCGCCGATGGCGGTGCCACCGAATACATCCTCACCTCGGTCGCCATCGCCCTCGCCGACCACGGCGGCAGCATGAACGGCTCGCGCGATCCCGGCATCAACGTCTCCCTCACCGCGATCAAGGCCAAAACCCCCTGGCAACCCATGCCGCTGGGCAAACCCGCCATGGCCGGGTTCTACTCCGCCACCGTCATCGGCCCGCCCGGCGAGGAAATCTACACCGACGATCTCGGCCGCATCAAAGTCCAGTTCCCGTGGGATCATCGCGACGAAACCACCCCGTCGGGCAGTTTCTGGCTCCGCGTGGTCCAGCCCTGGTCCGGCGGCGGCTGGGGGGCGCAGTTCATCCCGCGCATCGGCCAGGAAGTCGCGGTCACCTTCCTCGAAGGCGATATCGATCGGCCCGTCGCGGTCGGCACCCTCTACAATTCCACCAATACCCCGATCTTCCCGGCCGCACAGAAAAACAAGAGCGGCTTTCGCTCCCGCTCGACCAAGGGCGGCGGTGCGACCGATTACAACGAAATCTCATTCGACGACACCATGGGCTCGGAGATCATGCTGTTCCACGCCCAGAAGGACCATGTCATCGAGGTCGAGAACGACCAGATCATGACGGTCGATGCCAACCGCACCGTCACCGTCAAGAAGGACGAAGCCATCACGGTGCAGGGCACCCAGACGGTCAAGGTCACCAAGGCGGTGCTGTATGAATCCGACGCCTCGATCACCCTGAAGGTCGGCGAAAGCAGCATCAAGATCGACCAATCGAGCATCACGCTCACCGCGAGCATGATCACGATCAACGCTCAATCGAAGCTCGCGACCACCGGTGCCATCGTCCAGCACGAGGCGAGCGGCCAGATGACGATCCAGGCACCGATGGTTAAGGTGAATTGACCGATGGACGCTGGATCTATGGAAAAACTGACCGCCGCCGACCGAAATGAAGTCGCCCTTCGCGCCACGCTGGGGCCGCAGGCGCGCAGTGCGATCGCCGATGTCAACAGCGTGCCCGCCATGATCGCGACCCTCGCGGCGGCAGGATTCCTGGTCGAGGCGGCGCGGTGTTTCGCCCACGCCCTGCCCAAGCGCGAGGCGGTCTGGTGGGCGGCGATGTGTGCGGCCTACACCGCACCGGACGATCTGCCGGACTCCGATCGCGCCGCCCGCGTCGCCGCCGAAACCTGGGTCCGCACCCAGACCGAGGAAGCCCGCCGCGACGCGATGGCGCTGGCCGAACAGGTCGGGTTTCAGACCCCGGAAGCCTGGGCGGCGGTGGCGGCGTTCTGGTCCGGCCCGAGCATTGCGCCCGAAAATCTGCCGGCCAACCCACCGGCACCGCATCTCACCGGGGTCGCGGTGGCCGGGGCTGTCGTTCTGGCGTCGGTGCGCGGCGATCCGGCGTTGCGTTTGATCCGGCTGGAGCGGTTTCTGGGTTCGGCGCGGGAAATCGCACGGGGCGGTGCGGGACGTCTCGTGCCTGAAACAAAATCATGACCCTGACCCTGAGCGTGCTGCGCTGCCCCGACGCCGCCCCGCCGGAAACCCGCCGGTTGGAAGGTGGCGAGTTCCGGATCGGGCGCGGCCCCGACAATGATTGGGTCCTGACCGATGCCGAGCGCGTGCTGTCCAAGCATCATTGCGTGATCGCCTGGCGCGGCGGCACCTGGCAGATCGCGGATACCAGCACCAACGGCACGTTCATCAACCGCGACACCGCCCCACTCGGGGCCGGGGCGGTGCATACGCTGGCGGATGGCGACCGGATCAGGCTGGGGGCCTATGAAATCGAGGCGCGGCTGCAAACGCAGCAACGTTTCGAACCACCCAGGTCACGCGACAATTTTGCCGATCCGTTCGGCGACGATCCCTTCACGACACCCGCGGCCCCGCCCATCGCGGCCCCGGCCGATAGCTGGTTCGGCGGCGGCAACTCGATCTCGCTGCCGGGCGATTTCGACCCGCTGGCCCCCGACGATTCGTTGTTCGGCAAGCCCGTTTCCGACCATTCGCCGCCGCAGCGGGACGCGTTCCGCCCGCCGCCAATGGCCTCGAAGCTGCTGCCCGATGATTGGGATGTGTCGCCGACACCGATCGAACCGCCGCCACCGCAACAGGTGACGCTCGAACCATCGCCTGGGTTGCCGCTTGCACCATCACCGGCGGTGCCGTTGCCGCCGGTGCCAGCTATGGTGACCCCGCCCAAGGCGACGCCCCAGAATGACCTGCTGGCCGTGTTCCTCGCCGCCGCCGGCATGCCGGAAGATCCGCACACCGGCGATCCGGCCGAGGTGATGCGCCGGCTGGGCGGGGCGTTCCGCGCCATGGTCGGCGGCTTGCGCCAGAGCATGATCGCGCGCGCCACGATCAAGGGCGAATTCCGGATCGAACAAACCATGATCCGCGCCAAGGGCAACAACCCGCTGAAATTCGCCGCCGACGACGATGACGCGATGGCGGCATTGCTCGGAATCGGCCGGCGCACCGATATGGAGGCCGATGCGGCGGTGAGCGATGCGCTGCGTGACATCCGGCTGCATGAAATCGCGGTGATGGGGGCGATGCAGACCGCCGTGCGCGCCTTGCTCGAACGCTTCGACCCCGCCGTGCTGCGCGCCGAGGGCGAACAGGGCCGCGCCATGATCCCGGCGCAACGCAAAGCCCGCGCCTTCGATGCATTCGAGGCGCTGCACGGCGAGATTGCCAAGGCGCTGACCGATGATTTCGACAGCGTATTTGGCAAGGCCTTCGCCCGTGCCTATGAACGAGCCCTGTCCGAAGCGGAGGCGCGCGAACGATGAAAAGACGGTTATTGGTTTTGGTCCTGCCGTTATGGCTCGCCGCATGCGCCGGCGCACCGGCCCCCAAGCCGCAGGCGACATTGGCGCTGACCATCATCGGCGGTGCCAACCAGAACCCCGATGCTTCGGGCACCGCCGAACCGGTCGCGGTACGGATTTATCCGCTGGCCGCAGCGGGCAAATTCACCGCCGCCGACCCCTATTCGTTGATGGGCGACGCCACCGCTTTGCTCGGTGCCGATCTGGCCGGACCGTCCGACCAGGTGATCGTGGCCCCCGGGGCAACGGCGCATGTCAATCGCCGGTTGCCAGGTGGCGCGCAGTCGCTCGGCATCGTCGTGCTGTTCCAGGCGATCGACAAGGCGCAGTGGCGGGTGCTAGCACCGCTCGTCCCCAACAAACCCAACACGTTGACCTTGCGTATCAATGGTATCGCCGCCACACTCGCGCCCAACACCAAAAAAGGCTGATCGGCGATGAGTTGGACCAACCGGGTCGTCTGGCAGGAGGGAATGTTTCTCCGCTCGCAGCATTTCCAGCAGCAGGATCGCTGGCTGGATGCGCTGCTGCGCGGCCGGGTTGCCTCGCTGGTGCCCTATCCCTGGGGCATCACCCATGCCACGATCAACCGCGACCTGCTCGGCACCGGGCGGTTCGCATTGGCCGAGGCCGCAGGGGTGTTCGAGGACGGCACGCCGTTTTCATTGCCCGGCGAGGCCGATCATCCGGCCCCGTTGGAAGCATCGGAGGGCGCGCGCAATGTGCTGGTGCATCTGGCCCTGCCGGTCCGTCAGCCGGGAGCGGCCGAAATCGCGGCGGCCGACGGCAGCACCGAAGGACGCTACAATGCCGGCCGGTTCGAGGCGTATGACACCCATTCCGCCTCGCCCGAACCAGCCGAGGTGCTGATCGGGCGGCTGCGGCTGCGCTACATGCTCGATACCGAGGATCGGGCCGGGTTTCTGTGCCTGCCGATGGCGCGGATCATCGAGGTCTCGGCCGACAAGCGGGTGACGCTCGATGATCGCTGGATTCCGCCCGCGCTGGCCTGCCACGCCGCCACGCCGCTCGCCGGGCTGATCACTGAGTTCTCCGGCATGATCCACCAGCGCGGCGAAGCGTTGGCGGCGCGGCTGAACGCGCCGGGCACGCGCGGCGTTGCCGAGGTGCAGGATTTCATGCTGCTCCAGGCGATCAACCGCTGGCAGGCCCTGTTGCAGCATTGGGCGGATGCGGCAGTGATCCATCCGGAGACTTTGTATTCCGCCTTCGTCGAAATGGCCGCCGAGTTTTCGACCTTCATCGAAGGCACCCGCCGGCCGAACACCTATCCGGGCTATCGCCACGAGGATCTGCAACGCAGTTTTGCCCCCGTGGTTGCCGATCTGCGGCGCGCGCTCTCGGCGGTGATCGAACAGAACGCGATCGCGATTCCGTTGCAGGAACGCAGGCATGGTGTGCATGTCGGGCCGATCAACGATCGCTCGATTTTGCGGGCGGCGAATTTCGTGCTGACGGTCCAGGCGGATGTGCCGGGCGAGACCTTGCGGCGGCTGTTCCCGGCCCAGGTGAAAATCGGCGCGGTCGAGCAGATCAGGGAATTGGTCAATGTGGCGCTGCCGGGCATTTCGGTGCGGCCGCTGCCGGTCGCCCCGCGGCAGATCCCGTTCTATGCCGGGGCGAGCTATTTCGAGTTGGATCGCGGCAGCCCGCATTGGCAGCAGATGCAGAATTCCGGTGCCTTCGCGGTCCATGTGTCGGGTGAGTTTCCCGGCATGAAGCTTGAACTTTGGGCGATCCGTGGATGAGCGACAATCCGTTTTCCGAACCCGACGACAGCGACCGCACCATCATTCGCCCGTCACCGGGCGGTAAACGGCCTCCGCCGCCACCGCCTCAGCCGCCGAGCGGCGGCGGGTATGAACCGCCCCCGCCTCCTCCGCCGCCGACCGGCGGTGCCGAAACCCTGAATATCGGCTCGACGCCGCTGCTCGCCGCCGCCGCACCCTTGCTGCAATTGCTCGCCCGCTTGCGCAACACGCTGCAACCCCCCGATTCCGGCGATCTGCGTGAGCGGGCGGCGCGGGCGATGCGCGATTTCGAAATCGCCGGGCGGCAGGCCAATGTCCCGGTCGATCAGTTGCGACCCGCCCATTATGCGCTGTGCGCCAGCCTCGATGACGTGGTGCTGGCGACGCCCTGGGGCAGCCAGGGTGCCTGGGCGCAGCGCTCGCTGGTCTCGACTTTTCATCAGGAAGTGCGGTCGGGCGAGCGGTTTTTCGATATTCTCACCCAGATCAGGCAGAATCCCGGCAATTTTCTGCCGGTGCTGGAACTGATGTATGTGTGCCTCTCGCTCGGCTACATGGGCCGCTACCGGCTCAGCCCGCGCGGACCCGCCGAGATCGACCGGCTGCGCGAGGAGGTCTATGCCACGATCCGCCGTGCCCGTCCGCCCGGCGATGCCACGCTGTCGCCCCATTGGCAGGGGGTTGCGGCACCGTACAAGCCGCGCCGGGCCATTTTGCCGGTGTGGGTCGCTGGCGCGGCGGCGCTGGGGGTTCTGGCGCTCGTGTATGTCGGGTTCGATTATTCCCTCGCCGGGTCATCCGGCGCTTTGTATGACAGCGCGGTTGCCGCCGACCCCGCGCACATGCCCACGCTGCTCCGCGCCGGGCCGACCACGCCGCCGCCGCCGCCGGTCGCGCCCGCACCCACGGTGCTCGATCGGCTGCGCGGCTTCCTCGCCCCCGAAATCGCCAAGGGTGAGGTGAGCGTGCTGGGCACCGTCAATGCGCCGGTCGTGCGGATCAACAACACCGGCCTGTTCGCCTCGGGCAGCGCCACGGTGCAGGCGCAGGCGCTGCCGCTGATGGGCAAGATCGGCGAAGCCCTGGCGCGCGAGCGCGGCCAGGTTCAGGTGATCGGCTACACCGACAGCCAGCCGATCCATACGCTGCAATTCCCCAACAACCTCGTGCTGTCGCAGGATCGCGCCCGCGCGGCGGCCACGGTGCTGGATCGTTCGATCGGCGATCAGAGCCGGTTGACCGCCGAGGGCCGGGGATCGGCCGATCCGATCGCGACCAATGCGACCGCCGCCGGTCGCGCCCTGAACCGAAGGATCGAGATCGTGCTGGTCCGGAGTGCGGCGTCATGAGTGCGCGTCTGGTGCGGTGGGTGTCGAGCGGTATCGGGATCGCGATTCTTGCGGTGCTGCTGTGGTTTTTCGCGCCGTTCTGGCCACCGCTCGCCGGTGTCGTGCTCCGCGCGATCATCATCGTCGTGCTGCTCGCGCTGTGGCTGGGGATCAATCTCTGGCTCGATCGTCGCGCGCGCAAACGGGCGGCGACGGTGGAAAGCGCCATTACCGCCGCTCCGGCCGATCCCGAAGCGGGCGCGAAGCAGGAAGAGGTTGCGGCCCTGGCGGCCAGGCTGAAGAAGGCGCTGGCGATTCTGGCCAAGGCGCGCGGCACGCGGGGGTATCTCTACGAGCAGCCCTGGTACGTGATCATCGGTCCACCGGGTGCGGGCAAGACCACGGCGCTGCTCAATGCCGAACTGAACTTTCCGCTCGCCGCCGAGCTTGGCCAGGGCGCGGTCGCGGGCGTCGGCGGCACGCGCTATTGCGACTGGTGGTTCACCGATCAGGCGGTGATGATCGATACCGCCGGGCGCTACACCACCCAGGATTCCGCCGTTGCGGTCGATCAGGCCGGCTGGCATGGGTTTCTCGACCTGTTGAAACGGACCAGGCCGCGTCAGCCGCTCAACGGCGTGATCGTGGCCATTGCCCTGTCGGATATTGCCGGCGGCGATGCGGCGACGACGGCTGCCCATGCGCGCGCGATCCGGGCGCGGATCAAGGACATCACCAATCGGCTCGGCGTCACCGTGCCGGTCTATGCGCTGTTCACGAAAGCGGATCTGATCGCCGGGTTCAGCGAGTTTTTCGATGATCTGGATACGGTCGGGCGCTCGCAGGTCTGGGGTGCCACCTTCCCGAACGAGCGCGGGCCGGCCGGCGCGGCGCGCGAATTCGTGCCGGAATTCAAGGCACTGGTCACACGGCTCGAAGACCGGGTGATCGACCGGCTGGCGGCCGAGCGCAGCCCGGACCGGCGCGCGATGATCGAAGGCTTTCCCCTCCAGGTCGCGAGTCTGCAGGCACCGGTGACGGCGTTCCTGACCGAGGCGTTCGGCGGCTCGACGCTCGACCCCGCGCCCTGGCTGCGCGGGGCGTATTTCTGCTCCGGCACCCAGGAAGGCACGCCGATCGACCGGCTGACCGGCGCGTTGGCGCGCAGCTTCGGCATCGATCAGCGGCGGGTGCCGAGCCTGCGGCCGCAGGCGGGGCGCTCGTATTTTCTGGGGCGGTTGCTGAAGGACGTGATCTTCGGCGAAGCGATGCTCGGCGCGGCCGATCGTGGCCTCGCGCGGCGGCGCATCCTGCTCCGCATCGGCGGGTTTGCGGCGGTCGGGGTGGTGTTTATCGCTCTATTGGCCGGGCTGCTGATCAGCCGGGGCAACAATGCGGCGGCGATTGCGCGGGCGCGGCAGAACCTCGCCGCTGAACAGAAGATTGCGGCGACCCTGAAACTCGATCCGGTTGCGAGTGCTGATCTGCCTGGCATTCTGTCGTTGTTGGACAAGGCCCGCGCTTTGGCCGGGGCCGAACCGATCGCCGGGTATCATGGCTTGGGACTCAATCAGGGCGCTGCGATCCATGCAGCGACCGGAGCTATTTATCGCAATGTGCTCGATTTTGCCTTGCTGCCGCGCCTCGTTTTGCAACTCGAAGCCGAAATGCGTGGCGGCTTGGACCGACCGGATTATCTCTATCAGGCGACCAGGGTGTATCTGATGCTCGGCAATCAGGGGCCGCTCGATGCGCCGCTGGTCGAGGCGTGGATGAAGCTCGATTGGCAACGGCTGTATCCCGGTATCGGGCAGACCGATCTGCGGGCTGCACTGATGGATAACCTAGTCGCACTGCTCGCCCGGCCCCTGCCGGACGTGAGTCTCGACGGCGGGCTGGTCGCGACGGCGCGGGCGACCTTCTCGCGGGTGCCGATCGCCGAGCGGGTGTATTCGCGGATCCGGGATTCGCGGGCGGCGGCGCGCGTGCCGGATTGGACGCCGGCCGAGGCGCTGGGGGCCGCGGGGACGCCGCTGTTTACCAACGCGACGGGCAAGCCGCTGACCGATGGCGTGCCTGGCTTTTTCACCAAGCGCGGTTTTTATGCCGTGCTGTTGCCGGCGCTGACCCATGCCTCGCAGGATGTTGCGAAGGAGAGTTGGGTGCTGGGGCGATCCGCGCAGGTCGATCCGAATTCGCCGCAGATGCAGTCGCTGGAGAGCGACGTGATCACGCTTTATGAACATGACTACACGGCGCATTGGCAGGCGATGATCGATGACATCAACCTGGTGCCGCTGGGCGGCGCCGGGCAGGCGGTGCAGGCGCTGTATGTGCTCGGCTCGCCGCAATCGCCGATGAAGACGCTGCTCGAGTCGATGGCGCGGCAACTGACGCTGACCGAGGCACCGAAACCGCCGAAGGGCGGTGCCGTGGCCGCGCGCGCGCCCCATGCCGCGGCGGTGAGTGCGGCGGCGGCGCGGTTGAAGGGGTTGCTGGGGCCAGGTGCGGCGGCGGAACCGAAGCTGGGCGAAGCGATCGACCAGGAATTCGCGCCACTACGGACCTATGTCGGCAATGGCGCGGTCGGTGCGCCGATCAGCCTGACCCTCCAACTGATCGATCAAGTGCAGCAGCAGCTTGCGACCCTGGCCGCGACCGCACCGGGGGCGGCCGGTCCGGCGGCACCGGGGGCGGGGGGCGATGCGGCGGCATTGTTGGCCGGCGAGGCGCAACATGACCCTGAGCCGGTGCAGCGCTGGCTCGCCGGCATCACCGGCACCGCGAATAATCTGCGCGGCGGCAGTGCGGCGGCTTCGGCTTCGGCGGCGTTCAATGCGCCGGGTGGGGCGGCACCGCTGTGCCAGAAGGCGGTGGTTGGGCATTATCCGTTCGACAGCAGCGCCAGTGCGGGAATCCCGCTCGCGGATTTTTCGCATCTGTTCGCGCCGGGCGGTGCGTTGGATAGCTTCTTCAACACCCAGGTCCGACCGTTCGTGAACATGACCGGGCCGGTCTGGCATGTCCAGCCGGTGAATGGGGTGACGCCGCCGGTCAGCCAGGGGGCGGTGGCGGAGTTCCAGCGGGCACAGGAAATCCAGCAGATGTTCTTTGTCGGTTCGGCGACGCCGAGCGTGCAGTTCACCATCACGCCCGATCAGCTTTCCGCCAGCGCGGCGCAGGTGACGCTGCAATTCGGCGGGGTGACGATCACCTACGCCCATGGGCCGACGGTGCCGACCTCGGTGACTTGGCCGGGGGCGGATGGCATGCAATCGGCACGGTTGATTATCACGCCGGCGGCGGCGGGGGGCACGCCGGTCACGTTGCAGGCGAGCGGGCCGTGGGCGGTGTTCCGGCTGTTCAATCAGGGCAGCCTGAGTGCCGACGGTGCTTCGGCGCGGTATGTTCTGACCTTCGATCAAGGTGGCGAGAGCGCCTCGTTCACGATCGAGGCGGGGTCGATTTTCAATCCGTTTGCGCCGGGGGTGCTGACCAATTTCCGTTGCCCGAGTCTGGGGGGATGAGCGCCGGGTTCTATGGCAAGATCCCGGCGCGCGGCGATTTCGTGCGCGGCGGGTTGGCGGCCGATGTGATCGATGAGCTGGATCAGTGGATGCGCGCGTGCCTGATCGAAAGTCAGGATGCGCTGGGCGATGCTTGGCTCGATTGCTGGATGGAAGCGCCGGTCTGGCGATTTGTCACCACCATCGGCGCGGCGCGGCTTGGCGGGGTGTGGATGCCCAGCATGGACAAGGTCGAGCGGTGTTTTCCGCTGGTGATCGCAACCGAGGCGGTGATGGCCGGGCCGGCGTGGATGGTGGCGGCCGAGGCGGCGGGGTTCGATGCGGTGACGGCGGATGTCACCCCGGACCGGCTGGCGTTGCGGCTTGTCGGGATTCCAGCCGATCCGTGCGATCCGCTGTCGGGGATGTGGTGGACCGATGGCGCGCCGCGCAAGCGGGCGGCGCGCATCATGCTTGATGGGTTGCCTGATCCGGCGGGGTTTGCCTTGTTTCTGACCGATCGAAACACGGGGCCAGGACTTTGATTCCCCGACTGACAACTTGGGCGCAGACCCATGTCGGCACGGTGCGCAAGCATAACGAGGATGCCTATTTATGCCGGCCTGATCTCGGGCTTTGGGCGGTGGCGGATGGTGCGGGCGGCCATCAATCGGGCGAATTGGCGTCCGGCATGATTGTCGCGGCCCTTGACCGGCTGGAACCAGGATTGACCGCCGCCGAATTGCTGCCGCGCGTGCGGGGCGCGATGACCGAGACCCATGGGGCCTTGCTGCACGAGGCGGCGATGCGCGGGGCGGGAGCGCTGATTGCCTCGACCGTAGTGATACTGGTGTTACGCGACAATCATTTCGCCTGTTTGTGGGCCGGCGATTCACGCGCCTATTTGTTGCGCGATGGTGAATTGACCCGGATTACCCGCGATCATTCCCTGGTGCAGGATTTGGTCGATGAGGGACGGCTGAGTACCGAAGCGGCCGAGCGTCACCCACGGGCGAACGTGATCACAAGGGCAGTGGGGGCGAATGGTACGGTACTGGAACTCGACAAGGTGATCGGTAATGTCGAGCCAAACGATCAGTTTCTGCTGTGTTCGGACGGGTTGAGCAAGACGCTACCGGAAAGTGAGATTGCCGTATTGTTGGATGCGCCGGATGGGGTGCCGCCGACGGAGTTGCTAGTTGCGGCGGCACTGGCGCGGCAGGGGAGCGACAATGTGACAGCTATTACAATTCGTGTGGCTTCTTAGAGCAATATTGCTCTTGCTAACTAGCTTTTTGGTTGATTTTCAAATTCTTGTTCCATTTGGCGTGGCAGAAAAGGATTTTGAGTCACGGAGGCGACTATGATTATAATTTTGACCTGCATTTGCAGGAAGTCGGCAATATGTTGCGAATGTCTGTTTGGCAGTCGTGTGGAATGCCGTTTCCTGGTCATGCGAATTGCACAGGCGGCAATAGGTTTGAATGAAATGGCGAGCGGAAGGGCCGGTGCCAAATGAGAACTCTAAGGTGTCAACAACATAAGTTGGATAAGGACCATGATTTCTGGGCATCGTACTCTCCACTAAGTGAGATCGTTGGTATTGTGTGATTTATTCAAAAGTTGAACCCGGCGCTGGCGGCGCGCCGGGTTGAATCGTGAAACCTCAGCTCATCTTCATCGTTTTGAGGTCGAAATTCACCACGCTCTGGGTGCCGGACGAACCGTCGTCCTTCATCGGGACGCTGACGAAGCTGACCGATGAATAGTTGAGCGAGATCGATTCCGTCGGTTTGTCGCCGCCCGAGCTGACGCTCAGGCCGGACATGATGACGTCCTTCATTTTGATTTCGAGGTATTTGTCTGACCCTGAACCCGATGAATTGGTACGGACGAAGGCGATATCGACATCTTTGGCGGCTCCGCTGAGGGCTTCCTTGAGGATGTCAGGGCTTGAGATGTCGTAATCTTTGGTAATCGTCACTTCCGATAGGCTAGGCAAGCTGGATTCACGGCCTTCGCCGCTGCCTGACTGCATTGCGATGCCGCGTCCGACGCCCCATTGGAGGCTGTGCAATTCGATCCACTGGGTGAAGCTCTGGGTGGTGACGTCGCCGTTGATCGCGGCATATTTCATGTATATAGCCATTGGTCTCTCTCCTGCTGGGTTATAAATTCTAGCTTAGTTCGTAGCGGAACGACCCATCGGGACCAATTCCGACGTTGACGCTGGAGATGGTCTCGCCTCCGGCCAGACGGGCCAGGACCCCCGCCGAGAGTTCCGGCAGGAGGGTGCGGGACAGAATATTCTCCACGTTGCGCGCGCCGGAGGAGGATTCCTTGCAGCGCGCGGCAATGGTTTCGACCAATAATGGGTCGTATTCAAAGTCGGCCTTGTAAACATCGCGCACCCGGCGCGCGATTTTGTTCAGTTGCAAGGCCACGATCTGGCGGATGACGTCGTCCGACAGCGGGAAATACGGCACAATCGTCACGCGGCCAAGAAATGCCGGTTTGAAATGTTTGGCGAGTTCGGGTCGCAGCGCTTCGGCGAGGCCGGCGGCGTCGGGCGCGGTTTCGGGGTCGGCGAAGAGCTTGTCGATCAGATCGGTGCCGGCGTTGGAGGTCATGACGATGACGGTGTTCTTGAAGTCGATGTCGCGGCCTTCGCCGTCCTTCATGTTGCCTTTGTCGAACACCTGGAAGAACACATCCTGCACGCCGGGATGGGCTTTTTCCATCTCGTCGAGCAGGATGACCGAATAGGGGCGACGGCGGACCGCTTCGGTCAGCACGCCGCCTTCGCCGTAGCCGACATAGCCGGGCGGGCTGCCCATCAGGAGGGAGACTTTATGCTCCTCCTTGAACTCGGTCATGTTGATGGTGGTGATGTTCTGTTCGCCGCCGTAGAGCAGATCGGCCAAAGTGAGGGCGGTTTCGGTCTTGCCGGTGCCCGACGTGCCGACCATCAGGAACACGCCGATCGGCTTGCGCGGGTCGGTGAGGCGGGCGCGGGAGGTGCGGATGGCCTGGGCGACGGCTTCGAGCGCGTGGGGTTGGCCGACGATGCGGCGCTCCATTGTGGTTTTCAGGTTGAGAATTGTGGCGATTTCGTTGGATTGCATGCGGCCGGCGGGGATGCCGGTCCAGCTTTCGACGATTTCGGCGACGGCCTGGGCGTCGACCACCGGGAAGATCAGGGGGGGTTCGCCCTGGGAGGTTTTGAGACGTGCCGTGAGTGCTGCGAGCATTTTGCGGAGGACCCCCTTATCCTCCGGGGGTGGTGTTTCGACCGGTTTTTCGAGGACCGCCGTGTCGCCGTCCGGCTGCGCTGCCGGTTCGGTCGCGGGAGGCACCGTTTCGGGTTCGGGGCTTTCCAGCCGCTGCCGAAGAGAGGCGATTTCGGTCGCCAATTCCTTTTCCGCCGCGTAGCGCTCTTCGAGTCCGGCGAGGTCGGTGATCAGGTTGGTGCGTTCCTCGTCGAGTTCCGCCTTGCGGGCTTCATGCTCGCCGCCGCTGGCCATTTCGCGGGTCAAAATAGCGGTTTCGGTGTCGATCAGGTCGAGGCGGCGGCGGCGGTCTTCGATCGGGGCGGGTTCGGTGGCCTGGCTCATCGCGACGCGGGCGCAGGCGGTGTCGATCAGGGAGATCGCCTTGTCGGGCAATTGGCGTGAGGGGATGTAGCGGGCGGAGAGGCGGACGGCTTCGCTCACCGCTTCGTCGAGAATCCGGACCTTGTGATGTTTTTCGAGGGTGGCGACGAGGCCGCGGATCATGGCGGTGGCCATCGGCTCGGAGGGTTCCTCGACTTTGACGACCTGAAAGCGGCGGGCCAGCGCAGCGTCCCGCTCGAAGTATTTTTTGTATTCGGCCCAGGTGGTGGCGGCGATGGTGCGGAGTTCGCCGCGTGCGAGGGCGGGTTTGAGGAGGTTGGCCGCGTCGTTCTGGCCGGCCTGACCGCCGGCGCCGATCATGGTGTGGGCTTCGTCGATGAACAGGATGATCGGGCGGGGTGAGGCTTTGACTTCCTCGATGACGGATTTGAGGCGGTTTTCGAATTCGCCTTTTACGCCGGCACCGGCCTGGAGCAGGGCCATGTCGAGCGTGCGGAGGATGACGGGTTTGAGGGCATCCGGCACGTCGCCCGCGACGATTTTCAGGGCGAGGCCTTCGACCACGGCGGTTTTGCCGACGCCGGCTTCGCCGGTGAGGATGGGGTTGTTCTGGCGGCGGCGGGTCAGGATGTCGATCGTCTGGCGGATTTCGAAATCGCGGCCGAGGATGGGGTCGATCCGGCCGGCGCGGGCGCGGGCGGTAAGGTCTTCGGTGAACTGGTCGAGCGCGGCCGAGCCGCCGGGGCGGGGGGTGCCGTCATCGGCACCGGTCGCCGGCGCGCCATCCGACGCCAGCGTGGCATTTTGCGCCTCGGTCGAATTGGCGGTGATCGCGGCAAAATCGCGCTTCAGCGCCTCGGGCTGAATTTTCAACAGTTGACTGGAGGCTTCATGCGCTCGCCGTGCCAGTCCCTCGTCGGCCAGCAGCGCCCATAGTAAATCGCCCGAACGGGTGCGCGACAAGCCGTGCTCGATCGAGGCGAGCAGCCAGGCTTGTTTGGCAAGATCGACAATATCTGGCGAGAGTGCCGGGGCGCGGGCGTTGCCGGTTTTCATTTTATCGAGCGCGCGGTTGAGGTCGATCAGGAATCGGCCGTGATCGATGTCGTAATGGCGGAGAATCAAGGGGATGTCGGTGTCGGTGCCGTCGGCGAGTTTGAGCAGCCAGTGCTCGATCTCGACATTGTAATGGCTACGCGACAAGGTAAGCCCGGCGGCGGCTTCGAGGCTGCGGCGGCTGTGCTCGTTAAGGCGCGCGATCAGTGATTTGAGATCGATAGCCGCCATCTGTTTCCCTCATAGACCGGACTGGGCGACCGGTTTTGTTTCGTCTAAAGAACGTTATGATCCGATATTATGGGCTAACACCCGGCTTGTCTAGATTAAGAAGATACAACATGATGATTGTATGACCTCTGTCACACTGGATTTTTCGCATGGGACTCGACATTACTGATTTGTTAGAACGGATCGCGGAAGATGCGCCTTGCGGTGCTGATCTGCGGGCTGATTATGCCGCGCAGTCGGTTTATTACCGGTTGCGTGATGCACGTTCGGATGCGCGCGCGGCGGAACGCGCCGCTGATGCGGATGCCGCGCTCGAACCCGAGGTCGCGCAGCATTGGCGAACGGTGTCGCAATTGTCGCAATCGGCGCTGACGAAAACGCATGATCTTGAAATCGCCGCGTGGCTGACGGAGGCGATGGTGCGTGAGGCTGGATTGCCCGGTCTTGCCGAAGGAGCGTCCCTGATCGAAGGTTTGGCCCGAAAATTCTGGAATGAGGTATTTCCGCTGCCCGACGAAGATGGCATGGAGACGCGAATTGCACCGGTTGCCGGGCTGAACGGTGTGGGCGGCGACGGCACTTTGATCCAGCCGTTGCGGAAGTTGCCGCTGTTCCACACCGCCGATGGCGCACAAATTTTATTGTTTCAGTATCAGCAGTCCGAAGAGACGGCGGGTTTGGGGGATGCCAAGCGCAAGGCCGCCCGCATGGCCGCCGGGGTGGCGGATTTTGCCAAGCTGGAAACCGAAGCCCGTGCCGTCGGGGCGGCGCATTTCACCGCCCTCGCGCAGGCGGCGGCGGTGGCGGCGGCGGCCTGGCGGGCGATGGCGGCGACGCTGGATACCGTCGCTGGGGCCGACTCGCCGCCGACGAGTCGCGTTGCCGAGGTTCTCGAGCAGATCATCGCGATCGCGAGGCGCTACGCGCCAACCGTTGCCCTCGAAGTGGCCTTGCCCGACCTGGCAGCGGAAACAGAGAGTGCCATGACTATGTCTGTCCAGACAAAGGGTGCGGTGCGGACCCGCGAGGACGCATTGCGTCAGATTACCGAGATTGCAGAATTTTTTCGCCGTACGGAGCCACAATCACCGATTGCTTTAACACTGGACGAAGCGGTCCGGCGGGCGCGCTTGCCCTGGCCGCAACTGATCGAGGACATTCTGGCCGATGCCGGCGTGCGTCAGGCGATGCTAACCGCGCTGGGGATCAAACCGGCAGGATGAGTCTCAAGATGACCCTACCGCCTTCTGGACGCGTTTTTATTGACCGCGACCTTCTTTTTTGACTTTGGCAGGGTCTTGGTCGTTTTGGTCGGTTCCCGTTTGACATAATATGCAGCCGCCAGATTCTTAAAAAACGTAAAATTCGCAATGCAGAACTGGCGGAGGATTTCGAATTTTGTGGCACTCAATTTGATGCCGAGCGTGTTCATCTTATCGTTTTTCAGGCGGTTCTCGTTGACGAATTCGACCGTGGTAAAATTCAAGGTATCGAATTTCGTGACGAGCGAGGTTGATTTGTCGTGATCGGTGCCGTCACTCATCCGGATATAGATCGGGTTGCCGGTCTCATGGCCGCCGTGAAGCTCGAATATGTAATCGTCGGACGTCTGATGGTTCACGATCTGGCTGGTCAGACTACTGTAATTGTTAGTTAAAAACGGATCGGTCGGTTCACAGCGAAACAGGTCGGGCATAATTTCCTCCTCCATTCATTATTTAGTCGTGCATATCATGGATGGTGATGGTTCGCAATTTTAATAACAAAGGACAGTACAGATACAAATAAAAACCGAAACTTGCCTGCATTATTGTATATTTATTTTTCAATTTTAAGAAGGAGGGGATAGTGTGAGATAATCTAACCCCCGCCCGGGGCCGAAAGTTCGGTCACCAGGCGGAACGATGCCGCGACGTCGTCGAGTTGGTAGTGCGGCTGCAAATAGATGGTGCAGCCGAACGATCCGGGTTTTGCCGCCAATTCCCGCACCTCGACCCGCGCATCGAGCAAGGGGTAACGGGCGCGCATCTCCGAACCGGCGTCACGGTTGGCGTTGGAATAGCGGCGTAGCCACGCGGTCAGTTCGCGTTCGATGTCCCCGGCGGTGCGAAATGCGCCGGTCATGTCGCGGCCCATCACCTTGATGAAATGGGCGAAGCGCGACACGCAGACCATGGTGTTGAACTGCGCCGACAAGCGGGCATTCGCATCGGCTGAGCCGCCGCGCGATCCGGCATAGCGGCGGGGGGTTTGCAGGCTGCGCGCCGCTCCGAGCACGGTCTGGCCGCCGAACGCGAGCGAGGACAGCGCCATCAATCCCGCATCGACCAGGACGCGTTCCTGCGCGTCGGTCAGGGCGATTTCCGCCTCGAACCGGTCCTGGCCCTCGGTGGAATCCGGCGAAAACCACGGTGCCGTGCCGGCGGCGATCAGGCCACTGCCCGGCCAGTCCTGGATGTAGCCGCGCATGTCGGCCGGCCAGTCGTAGGTCGCCACGGCACGGGCGACGGTGGCGGCGATGGCGTAGCCGGCGGCGAACCAGACGATGTCGTCGCCGGAGGCGATGGTTTCGGTGTAGCGAAAACCCCGGTGCGTCTCGGGTTGCTCGGCCCAGGCGGTCCGCGCCCGCAGACGGGGTAGCGCGAGGCCGACGAAGCGCATGTCGTCACGGTTGCCGAGGTTACGGAAGCGTTGATGCTCGGGGCCGGCAAAAATCGCGGCAGGATTGGCCACGCCGGACAATTCTTCCATCCGGTCGACGCCGAACAGTGCGGCGGCGGCCCCGAATATCATGGGCGAAAACGCAGCGGCCGCGATGGCCGACAAACCGGCGAGGGCGGCGACATCATCGGTCGGCGCGCCGGGGCCGGGACGGTGGCGAATGTCGTAGTCCATGACCAACAGGCCGTAGGGTTCGCCGCCGGGGGTCCCGAATTCGTCCTCGTAAATACGGCGAAACAGCTGACTTTGATCGAATTCGGCGGCGCGTTCAAGGTCGCGGCAGACCTCGGGCCAGGCAGCTTGCAGCACGCGCAGCTTCACCCGTCCGCCGGTCTCGATGCGGGTGGCAAGCCATGCCAGACCGCGCCAGCTACCTTCGAGGCGGATAAATCGAGGGTGGTGCAGGATCGCATCGATCGCTTCGGCGAGCCGTAAGTCGATCGTTGCGATATCATGATCGATCATTGCGGCCAGCCGGGCGGGGTCGCGCAGGATGGTAGCGGTGTCGGTGCCGAACCAGAGGGCGAGGGCGGTTGCGGCCGGCGCGGTCAGAAACCGCGCGAGATCGCCGGCCTCCGCCTGAAACCGGTCGCCAAAATAGCGACCGGACAGGGCAGCGTCACGCAACATGCCGGATCATCTCAGATAAGATTAGATCAGGTCTTTTTCGGAATGCTGGCGACCATGCGCATCGAGGTGGTCAATTCTTCCATTTGCAGCCAGGGGCGCAGATAGGCGATGGCGTTGTAGGAACCTGGTTTGCCGGGAATTTCCTTGACCTCGACCTTGGCCTCGCGCAGCGGATACTTGGCCTTCATGTCTTGCCCGGCGTCAGGGTTGCCGTTGACGTAATTGCCGATCCAGCGGTTCAGCCAGTTTTCGCAATCCTTGGCCTCCATGAAGGAGCCGATCTTGTCACGCGCCATGACTTTGAGGAAATGGGCGAAGCGTGAGGACGCCATGATATAGGGCAGGCGGGCTGAGATGGCGGCGTTGGCGGTTGCCTCCGGCCGGTCGTATTTTTTCGCCTTCTGGGCCGATTGCGCACCGAAGAACACGGCGTAATCGGTGTTTTTATAGTGGCACAGCGGCAGGAAACCGAGGTTGGAGAGTTCGAATTCGCGCCGGTCGGTAATGCCGATCTCGGTCGGGCATTTTGCGTCCATGTCGCCGTCGTCGGACTGGAACACATGGAACGGCAGGTTCTCGACCTTGCCGCCGCCCTCGGCTCCGCGGATCGCGACGCAAAAACCCGAGGCGGCGAAGCTCGCGGTCAGGCGCTCGCCCATCATATAAGCCGCGTTCATCCAGCAATAATCGTGATGATCCATCGACTGCGCGGCACCGGAGGTACTGAACGGGGCTTCCTCGTAATTGAAACTATCGACCGGGGCCGTGCTCGCCCCGTAGGGCACCCGCGCCAGGGTGCGGGGCATCACCAGGGAGACGAAACGGGCGTCTTCGGTGTCGCGGAAGCCGCGCCATTTGGCGTATTCGGCGGTCTCGAAAATTTTGGCGAGGTCGCGCGGTTTGGACAGTTCGGTCCAATCCGAAAAGCCGAACATGCCGGCTCCTGCGGCGGAAATGAACGGCGCGAACGAGGCCGCGGCGACGTTGGAGATCAGGCGCAAACTCTCGATATCGTCGGGGTGGCTGGTCCATTCATAGTCGCCGATCAGTGAACCGTAGGGCTCGCCGCCGGGGGTGCCGAATTCGTTTTCATAGATTTTCTTGAACAACTGGCTCTGGTCGAACTCGACCGCCTTGGTCAGGTCGCGGTTGAGCTCGCGCTTGGTCATGTTGACCACTTTGATCTTGAGCGAGGTGCCGGTTTCCGAGTTCATGATCAGGTGATGCAGGCCCCGCCAACTGCCTTCGAGCTGCAAAAACCGCGGGCTGTGCATGATCTCGTTGAGTTGGGTCGAAAGGCGGCGATCGATCGCAGCAATCGCGCGGTCGATCGTGCGGGTGAGATTTTTATCGAAAGTGACAGTGCCGGAGAGGGCTTCCTGGACCAGGGTTTTCACCAGATCCTGCGCGCGATCGGGCTCGGTCTGCTTGGTCGCGCCCACCACCTGATCGAGCAGGCTGGTGGCCTCCTGCATTGTGGTGGTCGTGGTGGTTTCGGATTTGGTGCCGGACATGTTCAGCCCTCCTTGCCGTCGAGACCAAGTTCGCCCGACAATGCCTTCAATTCAGAATCGTTTTGCAAAACTTGCTCAAGTAACGATTCCAGTTGTTCCGAACGATCCGCCTTGCTCATCAGATCGCGCAACTTGTTGCGGGTTTCCAGCAGCGCCTTTAATGCAGGCACCTGATCGACCACCCGTTCAGGATCGAAATCCTCGATGCTGTTGAATTTGAGATCGACCGCCATCTGGCTGCCGTCATCGGCGAGTTTGTTATCGACCTTCAACTTCAGGCCGGGTGCCATCCGGGCCATCACGTCGTTGAAATTGTCGCGGTCGATCTGGATAAACTTGCGTTCCGACAGTGGTTTGAGCGGCTGGGTCGGGTCGCCAGAGAAATCGCCCATCACCCCCATGACAAAGGGAAGTTCGCGTACGATCTGCGCGCCCTCGGTTTCGACGTCGTAGGTGATGTGAACCCGCGGTTTGCGTACGCGGTTGAGTTTTTCATGAATACTGCCGCTCATTGTCCGGTTCCTCAAAATACGCGTAAATTATCGTATGCTTCAGAGTTGGCCAAGGTCAACCGCAACCGCCACGCGGCCGAGCTTTCCATACGCTTAAGGATGTTAGCTTGTCCTTGCCACTGCGTAAACAAACTCTTTGTGCTGTGGTGCAGGTTACGGGCGGCATTGCGCAGTCCGCCGCCTTTCAATACGATCAAGCTAACCATCAAAGTGTTGGGGATTTCAACGATGCCAAGCGAACAGACTACGGCGGGGGCGGCATTCCGGGCCGGGCACCTCGATGAGGCGGTGGCCGCCGCGACCGCCGCGGTCAAGGCGAAACCAACCGATGTCGCTTCCCGCATTCTGCTGGTGGAAATGCTGGTGTTCGCCGGTAATCTCGAACGCGCCGATGTGCTGCTCGATGCCGCCGGCCAGTTGGATCCCGGAGCCGCGCTCGTGGTCGCCGAGTTTCGCCAGTTGCTACGCGGCGAGATGGCGCGGCGGCAATTATACCGTGATGGCCGGGTGCCGGAGTTTCTCGGAGAACCCGGCGCGGTCGAACAGGCGTTGCTGGCGTCTTTGGTCGCCCGGCGCGAAGGTGACGCTACCGCCGCCCGCGTTGCCGCCGAAGCTGCTGAGGCGGCGCGCACCCCAAGGCCCGGCGCGGCTGACGGTATCGCCTTCGCCGATTTTCGCGACGCGAGCGATAGCACGTCCGGGATTTTCGAGGTTCTGACCACCACCGGCAAGTACTTCTGGGTGCCAATTTCGCGTGTGACCGAGATCACGTTCCATAAACCCACAAGGCCGCGCGACCTGATCTGGCGGCGCGCCAGCCTTGCGGTCGAAGCCGGGCCGGATGGCGATGTGTATATCCCGGTCACCTATGCGTCCGATGACGCGACGCTCCGCGCAGAGTATCGGCTTGGCCGCGCGACCGACTGGCAGGATCGCGATGGCGTGGTTACCGGTATCGGCCAGCGCGAGTTCCTGATGGGTGATGAGGCGGTGCCGATCATGGACCTTGGCGCGCTTGTTTTTGCCGCATGACCAACCCCGGCTTCAACGAGCGGGTGCGCGATGCCGGCGCGCGGGTGCAGCTTTCGCCGCTCGACCGATTGTTCGACGATGCCCCCGATCGTGATCGCGATCGCCCGTTGTCGCCGGGCGAGGCGCTTTCGGTGTTGCGCCGGGCGGTACGGCGCGACCTCGAAGCATTGCTCAACGCCAAACGCCGTTGGCACACGCTGCCCGCCGGACGCAGCGAACTGGCAGGGTCGATTGCAGGGTACGGCCTGCCCGATTTCACCTCGGGCAGTATGGCCGATCCGGGCGCGCGCGAAGCGTTCCGCGCCGAGGTGGAACGCACGATCAAGTTATTCGAGCCGCGATTTGCTCAGGTTTCGGTAACACTCGAAAAGGCGGAAAACCCGCTCGATCCCACCCTGCATATGCGGATCGACGGGCTGCTGCACGCTGATCCCGCCCCCGAGCCGATCAGTTTCAACACGATCGTCGATGCGACCTCGTCCGAAATCGAAATCAAGGGTTATCACGAAGGCGGAGGCGAGCGTTTTGTCTGACAGCCTGCTGCCCTATTTCAACCGAGAACTCCTGGCGATCCGTAAGCTTGCCGCCGAATTCGCCGAAAGCCACCCAAAAATCGCCGGACGGCTGCGGCTCTCGCCGGATGCGGTCGATGACCCGCACGTGGCAAGGCTGCTCGACGGTGTCGCCTTCCTGTCCGCGCGGGTTCACAAGCGGCTCGACGATGAATTTCCGGAGCTGACCGACGCATTGCTCGGCGCGCTGTATCCGGGGTTTCTCGCCCCGATCCCTTCCTGTGCGGTCGCGCAGTTCGAGTGCAAGCCCGATTTACAGGCGAACGTGCGGCTCGATGCCGGGTTCGCGGTCGAAACCGAACGGGTGCGTGGCCAGGCGTGCCGCTTCCAGACCGCCTATCCGGTTTCGCTCTGGCCGATCCGGATCGAGCAGGTGCGGCTGGCGGGGCAACCGTTTGTCGCCCCCGCCAATCCGCTGGCACCGGGGGCGGCATCGGTGCTGCGGATCGTGCTCGGCACCATGGTGCCGGAGATGAGTTTCGCCAAGCTCGGGCTGGATCGGCTGCGGCTTTATCTGCGCGGTGGCCAGGCGATCGCGCCGCATCTATACGAATTGCTGGCCGCGCACACCGTGGGGGTGGCACTGGCGGAAAGTCCCGGTGATCCCCATCCCGTGCTGTTGCCCCGCGAGTCGGTCATTGCGGTCGGGTTTGGCGAAGACGAGGCACTGCTGCCGTGGCCGGCGCGGGGATTCACCGGGTTTCGCCTGCTCGCGGAGTATTTCGCGTTTCCCGAAAAATTCATGTTCCTCGACATTGACGGGCTGGATCGCAAAACTCTCGCCCATGCCGGAAATCGTCTTGAAATCTTCATCTATCTCGACCGCTCGGCGATCGAACTGGAACGTGCGGTGAGTATTGCGCATCTGGCGCTCGGTTGCGCGCCGATGGTCAATATTTTTCCCCAGCACTGCGAACCGATCCGGCTCGATCAGACCGACACCGAGTATCGCGTGGTGCCGGATGCGCGGCGGGCCATGGGCATGGAAATCTGGGGTATCACCGGCGTGCGCGAGACCGATCGTGCCGGCAATGTGCGGCAATGGCAGCCGTTCTATCGCGCGGGTCAAGGCGGGAGCAGGGCGGAGGCACCGGGCGGCTATTATATCGAGGCGCGGCGGCCGGCCGCGGCGGCGCTGGGCGGCACCGAAACCTTTCTCGCCCCCTTTGCGCCGGAATTCGACGTGAACGCCCCCGCCGACACCGTGCTCTCGGTCGATGCGCTCTGTGTCAACCGCGATCTGCCGGCCGCCCTGCCATTCGGTGGCGGGCATCCGCTTCTGACCCTGATTTCGCCGCATGACGGCGTCGCCCGGATCGCCTGCCTGACCCCGCCCGGCGCGACATTGCGACCCCGCTTGGCTGAACGCGGCGCGTGGCGGCTGATTTCGCATCTCTCGCTCGGGCATTTGTCGGTGGTGGGCGGTGCCGAGGGGGCGGCGGCGTTACGCGACGTGTTGCGGCTGTACGATCGGGCCGAGACCGCAGAGAGCCGTACTGCAATCGAGGCGTTGGTCGGGGTTTCCGCCAAGCCGGGCACCGCGCGGGTGCCGGGCGGGCGGTTGGGCAGTTTCTGCCGCGGGCTGGATGTCGCGCTGGAGTTCGATCCGAAACCCTATCAGGATAACGGATTGTTCCTGCTGGGTGCGGTGCTCGAGCGGTTTCTGGCGCTGCACGGCACGGTCAATTCCTTCGTCCGCACCACGCTGCGGCTGCGCGGCAGGGTGGATCCGGCGATGCGGTTTCCGCCCCGCGCCGGGCATCGGACTCTCCTGTGACCGAGGGCGCGCTCGCCCGGCTGATCCGCGCCCCGTCACGGTTCCGGTTCGGCGCGGCAGTACGGCTGTTGTGGTTGGCATCGGGCCGGCGCGATGTCGGCGAGGCGATCGCGTTCACCGCGCCAACCACCTTGGCGCATCCGGTGGCCGAGGTCGATCAGGCCAGTGCGCCCGTGGCGAGCCGGGCTAAGCTGGTGAGCCGGTTGATCGGGCTGATCGGTGCCTCAAGCCCGCTGCCGCGCTGGTATACCGAGTTGGTGGCGCAGGCGAACCGTGCCCGCTCGCCGGCGATGGCTGATTTTTTCGCGCTGCTGGCCCAGCGCCTGGTGGCTGCCTTTGCCGAAGCCGGCACCAAATATCACCCCCATCTTGCCGCCGAGATTGCGCAGCGGACCGGCATCACCGAACCCACCCTCGCCGCCGATCCGGCCGGGCAGATCCTGCTGGCGCTGACCGGGTTCAACACGCGCCATCTGATCGACCGGCTCGCGGTCGGTGCCGGCCCGGTCCAGTATTACGCGGGATTTTTCGCAAGCCGCCCGCGTTCGGCGGATCGGCTGCGCGCATTGCTGTCCGACTGGCTGGAGCGGAACGTGGAGATCGAGGAATTTGCCGGCGGCTGGCTGCGGCTCGACCCCGATAGCCAGAGCCGGCTGCCGCGCGGGCGGCTGCCGGGACAGTTCAACCGGCTCGGGTTGGATTGCGCGGCGGGTGCCCGCGCGTTCGATCAGCAAGCGCGGTTTCTGATCCGGATCGGGCCATTGTCGCATCCCGAATTCGAAGCGTTGTTGCCGGATCGCGAGCGGTTGCATCATCTGGTTTCGCTGGTGCGGGCCTACGTTGGGATGGAGGTCGATTTCGCGGTGAACCTGATCCTCGATCCGGACGATATCCCGCTCATCCGGCTCGGTGGCACCGCCGCGCCGCGCCTGTCCTGGACCGGGTGGCTGCCCTCGCCTGCCGCTGCGATGACCGGACGGCCCCGTGCCGATCAGGCGGTGTTCAATGCGAGCACAATCGAGGTCCTGTCGATACCCAGGTTAGCCGTTGGGACGGCGACATGACCTGGGGTGGCGGCTATGTGACCGATATCGCGTATTCTCCCGGCTACTACGCCGAGCAGTCCCCACGCATGATGGCCATCGCGGCGCTGATCAACGGCTATGCCGCAACCCTGCCGGCGCGCGACCAAGCTTACCATTTTGTCGATATTGGCTGTGGATACGGTTTTACCGCGCTGGTCCTCGCGGCAACCAACCCAGGCTGGACCGTCACCGGCCTCGATTTCAATCCTTCGCATATCGCTGCCGCCCGCGCCCTGGCCACCCGCGCCGGCATAAACAATTGCCGCTTCGTCGAGGCCGATTTCACGGTCTTTACCGGTGCCGATCTGCCGGAATTCGACGCCGCCAGTCTGCATGGGTTGTGGACCTGGGTTGGCGAACCGGTGCGCGCGGGCGTGCTGCGCCTGCTGGGCGATAAGCTCAAACCAGGCGGCCTGTGCCATGTGAGCTACAATGTGTTGCCCGTCTGGCGTGGTATGATCGGGTTGCAACGCCTGATGCGTGAGGCCGGATCGCGCCTTGCGTTCCGTGCCGATCTTCAGGCCGAGCGCGGTTTTGCCGTTGTCCGCCGCCTTGCCGAAGCGGGCGGTGCCGCGATCGACCCGATGGCGCTGCGGATCATCGAGCAATGTGTCAACAAACCGGCTGCCTATCTGGCGCACGAATTCATGAACCGGGCCTGGGCACCGTGCTTTCATCAGGATGTCGCGGCCAGTTTCGCGGGCGCGAAATTGAGCTATGTCGGTTCGCCCCGGCTGATCGAGAATTTTCCGTCCCTGGTCCTGGACGATGCCGCGCGTGCTATCGTATCCGAGTTCGAAGACCCCACGATGGTCGAACTGCTTAAGGATATCACCGCCAACCAGCCTTTGCGGCACGATATTTTCGTTCGCGGTGCTATCCAGCTCGACGCCGCGCGGCGTGATGCTCGCCTGCGCGCCGTCACCATCGGTCTCGCGGTTCCCTACGCCCGGCGCAATCTGGGATTCGACACGCCTGGAGGCACCGCGACAATGAACCCAGCGCTGTACGAAGCCGTGTTTGCCCGCCTCGCCGAAGGCCCGGCACGCGCGGGTGACTTGCTCGATGCCGCGCGTGTCACCGCTCCCGATCTCGCGGCGGACAACCCTGGCGAACTGCTCGCCATGCTGATCGGCACCGGGCAGGCGGTCCCGGTCGCCGAGGTCGGCGCCGCGATGGATGCGCCAAGCGTGCGCCTGAACGCCGCGATGTTCGCTGAAAAATCGAGGGGCGGCAGCATCATGCAGCCTGTCGCCCTCGCGGTGCCGTCGCTCGGCGGCGGTCTGCCGCTTCCGGGCCTCGCGGCGCTTGGGGTGTTGCGTCAGCACGATTGGTTGAGCGAGGCGACCGTCGGCCAAACCCTGCCTCGGCCAAACCGGGCGATCATTGCGCGATGGGTCGCCGACGCGGCTTCGCAAGCGGATGACGACATGCGCGAAAAAATGACCGACGCGCTCGAAGGTTTTTTCGTGGATCAGGCCGACATGCTCACGGCACTCGGGCTGGTGTGCTGAACATCCGCCAGATCGTATCCCAGCGCATCGATGATCGGGGTCAGAATCGGGACCACCGGTTCCAGTTGCGCGCGATAGTTCCGGTAGCGATAGCGTGAGCGGCGGTACAGCCCCTCGGTCACCTGTGCGTAACTGGCGGTGCGGGCGTAGCGCTGATTTTTCTCGAATTGCAGGCAGGAGGGGTCGAAATCCTCGCCGATGAAATCGAGCAACCTGCGGATTTCCCGCCCCTGGTGATCGACCACATCTTCGTAGCGGACGGCGTGATAGCGCAATGCCGGGATGTTCGCCCGATAATGCGCAACCAGCCCGGCGACCAGCGCGTAGTGCTTCGCCGTGGTGAGCAATTCGGCGGCGCAGAAAAACCCGTGGGTGAGGTGGGTGGAATAGGCCGACAACACAACATCGAGCGGATGGCGCAGCAGATGAATAATGGGTGCCTGCGGAAACATCAGATGGATCAAACCCAGATGCGTCTCGTTCAGCGGCATCTTGTCGGTAAACCAGGAGGCCCCTTCGCGAAAAATGCCCGATTGCCGGGCGCGGATCAGGTAATGGTCGCGCAGCAGATCGAGACCCTCGCGCTGGTCGCCCATCCATAGCTCGCAGAGCGCATCAGGGTAGGTCAACGGGCTGGCGAACAGGCGCTGCACGAGATGGGTTGCGTCGTTGATGTAGGGAAGTTCATCGCCGGCGGCGATTTGGGGATGCACCGACAACGTCTGCTCGATCAGCGTGGTACCCGAGCGTGGGAAGCCGATAATGAAAATCGGCTGTGGCGTGTCGGTGCGGGTGGTGGCGCGTGGCAGCGTCGCGAGACGGCGTTCGGTGAAAAACCCGCGCAGACGTCCGGCCAGATCCGTCGCCGCGTCTTCCATGTAGCGCCGCGCACCCAGGTCCAACGCCCGCGCCTTGCCGGCATCGAACGCGGCGAAAGCCTCGGCGTAGCGTCCCAGCCGATCAAGTAGGCGGCCTTTTTCAGAGAGTTCCGCCGGGCCGAGCGCGCTGCCCTCGCCGAGTTTGTCGAGCCGCGCCAAGGCGGCCTCGGTCGCGCCCTGGCGTGCCAGAATCGTCGCCCGGGTGAGCGCCACGGCGGCGTTGCCGGCGGCAAGGACTTCGGCCTGTTCGATCAGTTCGAGCGCGCGGTCGAATTTGCGGTCCGCCTCCTCGGTGCGCGCCCAGCCGAGCAAAGTCTGCACTCCGGCCGGGGCGGTTTGCACTGATTTTTCGTAGAGCGCGCGGGAGTCCTCGATCCGTCCCTGGGTTTTCAGGTTCCACGCCAGATTGGCCAGCGTCACCGCATCGTCGCGCTCCAACAGGCGCAGCACCTCACGATAGTGATATTCACCGATCGAGGCACGGTTGGCCTCGGTCATCACCAGACCCATCAGATTATGCGCCTGGGCACTGCACGGAGCGATGCGGACGGCATTGCGCGCGTGGGTTTCCGCTTCAGCCAGCGCGCCGCGTGCGAGCAGCATCAAGGTCAGTTCATTGATGGGCGCAAAATGATTCGGGTCGATCGCGACCATGCGGCGTAAAATTGTTTCGGCGGCACCGATTTTGCCTTGCTGGCGCAACAGACGGTGCAGGGCGAACAGGGCATCCTCGCGTCCGGGGGCGAGTTCGAGGGTGGCGTAGAGTGCGGCCTCCGCGCGGGGCACATCATTTGCGGCCAGGGCGGCTTCGGCTTGTTCGAGCAGCGGTTTGACCGGCTCGGTCGCTTCTGGCGGGCTGAGCGTGGCGAGATCGAACCCGCAGCAGCGTTGCCGCCGCAATCCCGAGCCACAGGGGCAAAGCGCCGGGTCCACCGCTCAGTCGTTGCTGGGATACAACGCCATCAACGCCTTCTGCCGCCGCCAAGCGCGGAACAGCCGCCACGCACCATAGCGCGGGGTACCATGCGCCCGCAGCGTGGCCCCAATCCGGAACGCCGCGCCATAATGGAAAAACTGGGTGCGGTAGGCTTCGGTGATGCTCGTCTCCGGATCCCAGATATGGGTGGCCTCCGACCCCGCGCCATTGACCTCGATAATCCTGAACGCCTCACCCCGGCGGAGCGCGTTGGTCGAAGCATAGCGCAGGTCGAACCGGCCAAAGTGGAAATCGGGGATGTCACGGGCGATGGCGTCGATCCGGGCGGAGAGTGCCGGGGTGATCAGGTGTCTGCCGTCCCTGAAGGTGGACCCCCGGCAGTGATTGCCGACAAATACCAGCCGCACCCGCTCGCCCGGCTCGGGAACCCGTGCGGCACCGGTGCCGAGTTTTTCGAGCAGCAGGGCGGACACCGCATTCAGCCTCGCGTCGGCGGCGATCAGATCGCGGATTCGCGACTGTCCATCGCCCACCACGATCGGCGCGTATTTCAGGGTGATCGAGGTGATCCGGCCCTGGGCGGCACCAGGTTCGCGAATATAAAAAATTCCCGCTTCGCCCTCGTCGGCGACCAGCGTCTGCAATTGCAGCCGGGTGACGCGGGGAAACTCGGCGAGGTAACGGGCCAGTTCGGTGCTGTTCGCGACCAGGCGGACTCCGGTGCCGTTGCAACTCATGTCCGGCTTGGCGACCAGCGGATAGGTCAGACCAGCTTGCGCCATCGCAGCTTCGGCCATGGTCAGATCGGCCGGACTGGCGTGAGCCTGGGTGGTAATGCCGACATAAGGCGCGATGAACCGCCGCGCCTCGGGGCCGGCGAGGTCGAGGATGTCGTTTTTCGACTCCCCGCAGATGCCGCCGGCCTCGATCCGCGGGTTGGTCAGCGCCGGCAGGGTCAGGCTGCGGTGGCGCAGCGCCTGAAAAATCCAGAACACCACCACGGGCGCATAGAATACGAAGCCCGGCCAGAATTCGAAAAATGATACTGTCTTGGCACGGGGGCGGCGCGGATGGCCCGCTTCCAGCCGCGAGGCGGGGGAGAGATCGCTCATCAACCGTCCTTTCCGATCCGGTCCGTCTGCCAGCGTGCGGCGATGCGGCCTATCATTATGAGTAGAAGCACGAATACCGCAAGTCCGGCCCAGCGATAGGGACCCAGATAACGCAGCATCAACGCACCAAGTTTGAGACTGACGAAAAAAAGCAGGCTGGTCCATGCCAGCGTGGCCAGAATCGCGGCGGCGGCGAAGGTAAGGAAGGGTGCCTTGAGGAAGCCGCAGGTCGTGTAGGTCGGCAGTCGCATGCCGGGAATGAAACGGCTGACCAGAACCAGCGGAATCACCCGCTGGCTGACCCAGTCCCGCCCGATATCGCGCCGCCGGGCCGGCACCAAGCGTTGGGCCCAGGGGTGCTTGCCCGACAATCGCCCCAGGCCGTACAAGCCGAGGTCGCCCAGCACGATTCCGGCATAGAGCGAGCCGAGTGCCAGAGGCAGCGACACCGCACCGGCCGCCACCTGCATGGCGGCGAGCAGCGTTGCCGCATCCTCCAGAAGGAAGGTGCCGAGGATGATCGTCGTGATCTCGAGGGGCGGGCTGCTCGCTGCCGATCCGAGGAGAGTGCTGAAGTCGGTTAACCACATTATTCCCTCACATAGGCGAAACCCGGCAATTTACCAATCCGTGTCGGCGGTGGCGCTTGCCATGCCACGTACCGCTTCCGATTACCCGCCGCCTCACCCACGATGAACGCACGGCATTGCGTACACTGCGATCAGCCTGGCGATAGCCACGTTCTGGCTGATATAGGCCGCGTAATTATCCACAAAGCGGACGGGATCGGATTATCCACTGATAGCCCGTTATAAAACATATATAATTCAGCGAATTAACGAAAATAATTTATCTCACGACTCATGTCGTTCCCCGGATAACCCACAATCTTATCCACAGACGCCGCGTTCGTAGAAGCACGCCTCCAATGCGGCCAGCATCGCGGCACGGTCGAGACTGGCGGCAAGAGGGGGGAACACCCGGATTTTGATGGTGCCGGGGCGTTTGCGAATGGCGTCGCGCGGCCAGTAGCGGCCGGAATTGGTCGCGACCGGCACCACGGGCAGGCCGGTCGCCCGCGCGATCGCCACGATCCCCGGCTGAAGCTTTACCCGCGCGCCGGGTGCAACCCGGGTGCCTTCGGGGAAAATAATGATCTGCCGTCCGGCGGCACCGGCGGCGCGCACCTGTTCGATCAGATCGCGCAACGCCCGCGCGCCACCAGCCCGATCGATCGCGATCTGCCCGGCTGGAACCAGCAGGCCGCCTATGATCGGCAGGCGGCGGAGTTCCTGTTTCATCACGTAGGATGGTTTATCGAGCAGGGTGAACCAAATCAGCGTGTCGAATGCTGACTGGTGCTGGGCAGCCAGAATGACGCCGCCGGGGGGTAGGTTTTCCATTCCTTCGACCACGACGTTGATGCCGCAGAAGGCCCGTAGCATCCCGAGTGCCAGGCGCGCCCAGGCCTGCCCGAACGGCAGCAGGCGGCCTGGCGCGAGACGGTTGAGTCCCAGCGCGATGATGCCGGCGGTAACCGCCGAGATCATGATGAAGCCATGGAACAACAGCGAGCCGATCAGAAACATCAGATGTGCGCCTCGATATGGTGTGCTGCGAAACCGCCGAGCCTGAAGCGGACCAGCATGTATTTGCCGAACTCCGCCGCCAGCAGCCGCAGCGAGCGCCAGTGGTCCAGATGCACCATGGCGGGCGGGCGCACCGGTTCGGCGAGCAGCCTGATTTGCGGCATCTGCCGATGCAGTTCCAGCAGGGCGCGGGGCATATGATAGTCGGCGGTGACCACGATGAGCGATGTCATGCCGTAGCGGATCACCCAGCGGGCCGCCTCGCGCGCGTTGCCGCGCGTGGTCGTTGCACGATGTCCCAGGCTGATACCGGCCGCCTTGGCGGTCGCATTGATGCCGTCACGCGGGGTGAAATCGCCCAGATAGGTGCCAGCCCCGGCACCGGAAATCAGCAGCCGGGGCGCGGCTCCTGCCATCAGCAGTTCAAGTCCGGCCTTGACCCGGTCGGAGCCGCCGGTCAGCACCACGATGCCGTCGGCGTGGGGCATCGGGGTGATCGGCCGTTCGCCAGCGACAAGGGCGAGGAACCAGCCGAACCCCACTAGCCAGATGAGGGCACCGATCAGCGCCAGTCCGAGCAAGCGACGCAGCCAGCGACCACGATGGCGTTGCCGCAGCGGCTTGCGGCCGTGCCCGAGTCCTGTGGGCGGGGTCATCTCACCGGCTCACGCAAGCCGCTTCAACCAGCCCCGCACTGTGATCTGCGCGGCGAGCCAGCCGATCAGGGCCGTGGCGAGGGTGAAAATGACCGGGGAGGCCCAGAGCAACGGCGGCAGCGCGGCAATCAGACTGTTCCCGCCAGCGGGGGCGTTGGTGACAAAGCTCGCCGAAAGAATCCCCAGCCACGCCAGCACCGGCAGGGCGACGAGGCCGCCGAGCAATCCCCCGGTCGCGGCAAGGCGCATGGCGCGCAGGGCGAATTGATTGGCAATATCGGAATCGAGCGCGCCAAGGCCGTGAATGATCTCGATCGCCTCGCGTCGCTGCGACAACCCGGCCCGCACCGCGACCGCGACCACCGAGGCGGCGACCAGGGCGACGATCAGCAACACGGCGGCGGCGGAAGCGCGCAGGCTGGTGGTGAGCGCCGCCAGCCGCTCGGCCCAGCGCGCACCGGAATCGACCAGGGTACCTGGGGCCACCGATGCCAGCTTTACCCCGAGCGCTGCGGCATCCGGGGCCTTGCCGCTGGAATGCACCACGATCACCGCAGGCAGCGCGATTGGCAGGGTACCGTCGGACGCGGCGGCACCGAGCCATGGTTTGAGCAAAACGGCCAGGGCGGTTTTCGACATCAAATGGGCGTCGGTCAGGCCAGGCGTCGCTTGCAACAGGGTGAGTATGGCGTCCTGGCGCAGCGGTCCGTTGGCGGCGATGGGTTGAGACGGGGTCGGAACCTCGATGGTCATCAGCCCCTGTGCGCCGCTGAGCCAATGGGTGGCGAGCGCGCCGGCGGCGATGCTGCCGGCCAATCCGAGAGCCGCGAGAAAACTCATCGCCGCCACCATGAACGGCAGCAACCGGTCCGCCATCGCGGCGCGCAACCCGATCCGGTCGGCACGGGAGGCGTGACGCTTAGCCATGCCGGGTCAGCCTTCCGTCATGCAATTCAAGAACCGGGGCCGGGTGGCGCGCGACCAATCCTTGATTATGTGTCGCCACGATCACGGTGGTACCGAGGCGATTGAGCGAGCGGATCAGATGCATCAGCCGTTCCGCCTGGTCGTCGTCCAGATTGCCGGTGGGTTCGTCGGCCAGCAGCAGCGAAGGACGGGCGATGACGGCGCGGGCGATTGCCACACGCTGCTGCTCGCCGCCCGACAGCTCCTCGGGCCGGTGATCGAGCCGTCCGGCGAGGCCGACCCAGCGCAGCAGTTCACTCACGTCGGCGCGCACCTGCACTTCCTTGCGCCGGGCGAGGCGCAGGGGCAACGCGACGTTATCGTACGCGGTGAGGTGCCGCAGCAGGCGAAAATCCTGATAGACCACCCCGATTCGCCGCCGCAGAAGCGCAGTGCCCCGCCGATCGAGCCGGGAGGTGTCGGTATCGAGCAGGTCGATCCGGCCTGACGAGGGTGTGATCGCGAGATACATCAATTTGAGCAGACTGGTCTTGCCGGCACCGGAAGGGCCGGTCAGCCAGCGGAATCCGCCCTCGGGGATCTCGAAATCGACGTCGTCGAGTGCCACGGCGTTGGCAACGCCCGATCCGGCGCGGCGATAGTTCAGTCCGACATGGGAAAAGCTGATCATGCTCCGCTTCAATGCCGCGATCCCGTGGTGGAGGGCAAGCGGCAGACGGCGTTAGTTGCGCCACGCCCATGAAAATGTCATTCGCTGAAACATGCGAATAGCCTGTCCCGTCTGTGATGCGCAGTATCAATTGCCGCCGGCTCTGGCGGCAAAACTGCCGACGCGCACCCGCTGCGCGCGTTGCGGCGCGGAGTGGGAGGCGGTGCCGCCTGTGCCGCCTGTGCCGGTCGAGGCAGAGGCGTTTGGCGGACCCGAGCACGGCAAGATGCTTCCGAGAAGCGAATCGGACCTGCCGGCGGTCTTTGCGCCTGGCGCAATGCCAGAGGCGACGCCGGAAGAGGCTATACCGAAACCGGTGCCCGTCCTCGTGGCACGGACCGCGGTTCCGGCACCGGAACTGCGGCGGCCGGTGCCGGCATATGCCTCCGATCCGCGTGTCATCCGCAAGCTGTGGGCCGGTTCGTTCGGTCTCGTGATCGTGCTGATTGCACTGGTGCTGGTATTTCACGGCGCGATCAGCGCGGCCTGGCCGCCGAGCCTGCGGGTGTATCGGGCGCTCGGTTTAGGTTAGCGCAATCGCGCGGATACCCGACGAACCCCGCGCTGACGCTGGCGGCGAACCATTCCGCGCCGTTCAAACGCGTTTATTGATCGGGCAGGTATTGAGGCCGATCAGCGAATAGGCCGGGCAATATCCCAGCGCTCCGGTGATGACCGGCAGGACGCCGATATAACCCCAGACGCCGATGGTACCGGTCATTGCGCCGATGATCAGCAGCACTCCCACCGTCACGCGAACAACGCGGTCGATGGTACCTTCATTGCGTGTCATTATGTTTCTCCTGGCTGTTGCGGCGGATCGGACAATGCGCCGCAGCCCAACCTATAAACGATCCTGAATGTTTACGCACGCGGTTCGATGTAAAATTTGCGACGATGCCGAGGGCTTGACCTTGGGGCCATGGTGCGGCGAGGGTTGCGCATGGCACATGATCTTCACGACCGACTGCTCGTCATCGACACCCATGTCGATATTCCCTGGCCCAATGGCCCCGATTTCACCGAAATCGGGCCGCGCTGCGTCGATTTGCCGAAGGTGAAGCGCGGCGGGGTAGGGGCGGTGTGTTTCGCGGCTTATGTGCCGCAGGGCCGGCGCGATGCCGTGGGAAATGACGAGGCACGCCGCCGTGCGTTGGGCATGCTCGACATGATCGCCGCAATGGGACGCGCCGAGGGAGCGGTTCTGGCGGACAGTGCCGATGCGATCGAAGCGGCGCATCGCGATGGCAATTTCGCGGTCATACCGGCGGTGGAAAATGGCACGGCACTCGGCGGGGACCTCGCGGTGCTCGACGATTTCGCCGCGCGCGGTGTGCGCTACATCACCCTGACCCACAACGGCCACAATGCCCTGGCCGACGCGGCCATTCCGCGCGCGGATTTGGGTGACAATGCCGCCGAGCACGGCGGATTGTCGGTGCTAGGACGGCAGGCGGTGGCGCGGATGAACGAGCTTGGTATCCTGATCGACGTCAGCCACACTGCAAAAACCAGCATGATGCAGGCTGTCGCTGCCTCACGCACGCCCGTACTGGCAAGCCATTCCTGCGCGCGCGCCTTGTGCGACCATCCGCGCAACCTCGATGACGAGCAATTGGTGGCCCTGCGCGACAGCGGCGGCCTGATCCAGATTACCATGGTATCGGCATTTCTCAAGCGCGGTGCCAAACCATCGGACATCGGCGTCGGTGCGATCGCCGATCACGTGGACTATGTGATCGAGCGAATTGGCGTCGACCATGTCGGCATCGGCACCGATTTCGACGGCGGTGGCGGTGTGACCGGCTATATGCATGCCGGCCAGACCCCGGCGCTTACCGATGAATTGATCGGACGGGGCTATGACGAGGCGGCGCTGGCAAAAATATGGGGCGGCAATTTTCTGCGCGTGCTGCGGCAGGCGGAAGCCGCGCGGGGCTGACGCACAGCGACCGCCGGGTATCAATCCACCTCAGTCGTCGTCCTGATCAGGCCAAGGCCAGTTCATGCCCGACCGGAAGTGCGGCAAACCTGTCGGGTAGGCCGAGCGCTCGGAACAAGGCGAAATCAGCCGCATAAAAGTCGAGCGTAAACAGCAGCAAACGAGGATAGGATAAGAGATGGCGGCAAGAGTAGGCGGTTTGATTTGTAATGTCGCTGGCACCGCGGGGCAGGCCCAGGGCGTCGAATCCTGGCAGGATTGAATCAGGTGCGTCCGAGATCGGCACGACGGTCCAGGCCGGCGGTTGGCCGGGCAGAGAGATGAACCAGTGTTGCGGCGAAAAGTGAACGTAGCGGAAATCGGCAACGAGACGCTCGGCCGAGAGTTCGCCGAGAATTCCATCAATCACCTCTCGTTGACCTGCTTGATCCAGGGTTTCGAAAGCAAATTCCGGACGGAATCGCGCGATATGCTCGGACAGGGACGACACCAGGCGGCGGAATGGATTTCGCACGAATACCACTGAACGATAATGCGCGATCCGCGCAAAAAGATCGCCATGGAACGCCTGCAACTCCCACAGGCGTAGATGCGCGAAATCCTGGGGTAAGCCAAGATGTTCATTAGTCTGGATATCCCAGAACGAGGTCGGGTCGTCGTGCAGATGGCCAATCTGAGAGCGAAAACTGCTACCCGCGCATTTTGGGTTGTGAATGAAAACGAACTGGTGCTGATGGGAAACGATCACGGGATGGCAACGATCCTGGTATAAGCGGCAGCTTGAAGTTGTAGGCACAAATCACATGGACAAAAAGTATCTGATTTGTAACAAATATCACAAAAGGCTCCTCCCGCAATACGGCGTGTCCGGATTTGAGCAATATTGCTTTAGGTTGATGCCCCTACGGCAACCGAATGTAATAAAATTGCTTGCAAAGATAGCGATAGAGCCTGTTCGTCCTTAAACGATCAGGCTCTATCCGACGCCGCATGGCTTCAGGAGTTCACCAAACGTGGGCGATAAGAGGGCGCGGGCCACTGCCGCGCCGCGTTACCCCGAAATTTTCGCCGCGACCAGTCGGGCAAACCGCGCAGGATCGACCGGGGCTTCGCCGTCCTGAATCCGGGCGAGGTCGAACAGCAGGGCTGCCCAGTCGGCCATGTCTTCGCCGGCCTCGGCGCGCGGGGCGAGGCTGGTGATCAGGGGGTGGGCGGGGTTGATTTCCAGCGCTGGATTCGGCGTAAAATTCGCTCGTCCGGCCCGGCGCATCAGCCGTTGCAGGGCAAGATCGGGTTGGCCGCCACCAGCTGC
This sequence comes from Acidiphilium sp., assembly GCA_028688905.1. GTDB lineage: Bacteria > Pseudomonadota > Alphaproteobacteria > Acetobacterales > Acetobacteraceae > Acidiphilium. The sequence continues at coordinate 85,717 of JAQTXH010000005.1, forward strand.
CAGTGCTGCCGGGCTGTCGGTCAGGCGCGACGAGGCGCGGACTTCGGAAATTTGTGCGGCGAGCGCCGATTGCAGCGCCTTGGCCAGAGCGACCACGGCCTCCGGCGTCTCGCCCGGCTCGAAAATATCCTGCACGGCACCGGCATGGACCAGTTTTTTCTCGGCGTAGGTCGCCAACCGCTCGGGCCAGAAGAAATCGATCTGATCCGACAACAGCAACACTTCAAATCCCTTGGCGCGCAATCCTTCGATCTGTGGCGAGGCCTTGATCCGCTCGGCGTCCTCGCCGGTGATGTAATAAATGTCCTTCTGGCCTTCCGGCATCCGGGCGACGTACTCATCGAGCGAGGTCAGGCCGTCACCATGGGTCGAGCGGAACCGCGCCAGGGTGGCAATGTCGGTGCGGTGATCGTTGTCGTCGTAGATGCCTTCCTTCAGCACCGGGCCAAACTGCTCGATGAAGGTCTGATACGTCTCGGCATCCTTGGCGCGGGTTTTCAGCTCGGTGATCACCCGGTTGACCAACGCCTTACGGATGCGCGCCAGCACCGGCGTCGCTTGCAGCATTTCGCGCGAAACATTTAGCGGCAGGTCTTCGGTATCGACCACGCCTTCGATGAAGCGCAGCCAACCCGGCAGGAGCTTGGTATCGTCGGTGATGAACATCCGCCGCACGTGCAATCGGACATGGGATTCCCGATCGTCCTCGGTCACCGCGAACGGGTTGTGGCCGGGGATGAACAGAAGGGCGGAAAATTCGAGCGCGCCCTCGGCGGTCCAATGGATCGTCGCCCAGGGTTGATCGAACATATGGCCGAGATGACGGTAGAATTCGGTGTAGTCCTGCTCCGTTACGTCGGATTTGCGTTTGCGCCAGAGTGCGGTGCCCTCGTTCGCCGCCTGGAATTTGCCATCGCGCTCGATCTTGATCGGCACCGAAATATGGTCGGCCCATTTGCGCAGGATGGTCTCCAGCCGCACCGGCTCCAGATACTCATCCGCGTCGGTCTTGATGTGCAGGATCACATCCGACCCCGGCGCCTCGCGGGTCGCCTCGGCGATGCGATAGCCGCCGCGACCGTCGGATGACCATTTATGCGCGGCCTCGGTGCCGGCGCGGCGGGAGATCATTTCCACGGTGTCGGCCACCATGAACGCTGAATAGAAGCCGACGCCGAACTGGCCGATCAGGCTGGGGCGTTCTTCCGGCTTGGCATCGGCCAGGGTTTCGGTGAAGGCGCGGGTGCCGGAGCGGGCGATGGTGCCCAGATGGCTGGCCAGATCCTCCGCTGTCATCCCGATACCGTCGTCGGCGATCGTGATGGTGCGCGCCGCCTTGTCCACGCTGATCCGGATCGAGGCGTCTTCCGGCAGAGCCAGACTTTCATCGGACAACGCCAGAAACCGCCGACGATCGATCGCATCGGCCGCATTGGCGACCAGTTCGCGCAGGAAAATCTCGCGCTCGGAATAAAGGGAGTGAACCACCAGATCGAGCAGGCGGCCTACTTCGGCGTCGAACGGGCGGGGGGTGTCGGTTGTGGTGTTCATGGGAGTCCTCGCTGAAACATCGCCTCCGCTGAAGCAGCGAACGGCGAGATCGAAATAGGCGAGGGATCGCTCGCTTGCAATCGCGCCGGCGGCGATAAGCTACGCGGCTACCGCGTCGAGATCGAGTGCGTACCCCGCAGCTCGCACGGTGCGAACCAGGTCGCGCTCGGCATCGCCGTTGATCGCCTTGCGCAGGCGGCGGATGTGAACGTCGACGGTGCGGGGTTCGACGTGGATGTCCCGGCCCCAGACAGCGTTGAGCACATCCTCGCGCGAGAACACCCGGCGGGGGTGGCGCATGAAGAATTCGAGCAGGCGGAATTCGGTCGGGCCAAGGTGGAGCACCTTGCCGGCGCGGGTGACTTTATGGGTAGTGGGGTCGAGTTCCATGTCGTGAAACAGCAACGGGGCTTTGGCGGGGGCGGCACCGGTGCGGCGGAGCAGGGCGCGGATGCGCGCGATCAGGGCTTCGGGCGAGAAGGGCTTGGTGATGTAGTCATCCGCACCGGTTTCCAGGCCGCGCACGGCGTCCTGGTCCTCAGCGCGGGCGGTCAGCATGATCACCGGCAAGCTGCGGGTGGCGGGGCGGCGGCGCAACTGGCGGCAAACCTCGATGCCGGACACGCTAGGCAGCATCCAATCCAGCAACAACAGATCAGGCGGCGTCTCGGCAATCCGGGTCAGGGCCTCGTTGCCGTCGCCCGCTTCATCGACGCGGAAACCGCTTTTTTCGAGGTTGTAGCGCAGCAGCGTGACCAAGGGTGCTTCATCTTCAACCACCAGCACCAGCGGTTTGGCAGACTCGCTCATCGATACCTCCATCACGTGCTGACCGGCCGGGTATAGAACGCCGAAAGATCACCCTTCGGTCGTGTATCGGGCAGAGTTTCACCGGTTGCGGCATAGTAGGTGAGTTCGGCGATATTGGTCGCGTGATCGCCGATACGTTCGAGGTTTTTGGCGATGAACAAAAGATGCGTGCAGGCCGAGATATTGCGCGGGTCTTCCATCATGTAGGTGATCAATTCCCGGAAGATCGTCGTGTACAAATCGTCGATCATCTGATCGGCGCGCCACACCCCGAGCGCCTTGGCGGGGTCTGCCTCGCCGACCGCATCCATGGTGGATTTCAGATTTTCCTGCACCAGCCGTGACATCTGCGCGAGGCTGGCCAGCGGATATGCCGTGGTTCCATCATTCAGGACCATGGTCCGCTTGGCGACATTGGCGGCATAGTCGCCCACCCGCTCAAGGTCGGTGGTAACCTTAAGAGCCGCCACCACTTGGCGCAGGTCGTTCGCGACCGGCTGGCGGAGCGCCAGTAAACGGATGGCGAATTGCTCGATGGCGTGTTCCTCGGCGTCAACCCGGGCGTCAACCTCCACGACGCGCGCGGCCAGCGCGGTATCGTGCGAGAGCAGGGCGGTCACCGCATCGGCGAGTTCGGTTTCGACCAGACCGCCCATCGCGGCGATCATGTCGCGCAGACGAGAGAGGTCGGCTTCGAAACTACTGAGAATATGTCTGGACTCATCCGGCATTGTTGTTTCCTCTATCCGAATCGGCCAGTAATATATTCCTGGGTCCGCCGCTCGCGCGGTGCTGTGAACATCTGCGTCGCATCTGCCACCTCAACCACTTCGCCCAAGTAGAAAAAAGCTACCCGGTCTGCGCAGCGGGCGGCCTGCTGCATGTTGTGGGTAACAATGACGATGGTGAAGTCGCGTTTCAACTCCGCGATCAACTCCTCGATCTTGAGGGTGGAAAGCGGATCGAGCGCGCTGGTCGGCTCATCGAGCAAAATCACCTGCGGCCGCACAGCAATGGTGCGGGCGATGCACAGGCGTTGCTGCTGGCCGCCCGACAACGCAAGCGCCGAGGCGGAGAGCTTGTCTTTCACCTCGTCCCAAAGGGCGGCGCGGACCAGCGAGGATTCCACCCGCTCATCCATAGCCGCGCGCGACAGGCGTTCGTGCAACCGCACGCCGAACGCGACGTTTTCATAAATCGTTTTCGGGAACGGGGTGGGTTTCTGGAAAACCATGCCGACGCGCCGGCGCAACCGGTTGATGTCGGTGTTGGGGGTGATGATGTTCTCGCCATCAAGCAATACTTCGCCCTCGGCGCGCTGGCCGGGATAGAGATCGTACATCCGGTTCAGCACGCGCAGCAGGGTCGATTTGCCGCAGCCGGAAGGGCCGATCATCGCCGTGGTCTGGCGGTCGGGAAAGTCGAGCGAGACCGATTTCAGCGCGTGGTTCGTGCCATAGTAAAAATCGAGGCTATGGATCGCGATCCGCGGTTCTGCGACGGTATTGTAGGAAATCGGTTCCAGGCGAGCCACGGCATCCGGCATTTTATGCTCCGTCTTTCGGCTTCAGCGTGAAAAGGAGCGGCATCGTATCCATAACGCCGCTCCTTAGGCTTCTATCATGCCACGGTTATGACAGTACGATGAAGGTTTTATGACAGATGCCGGGCGATCACGCCGAACGCGGCAGTTTCGGCTGCTTGACCATGCGCAAATACGGCTTCAGTGTCTTGAAGCCTTCGGGGAACCGGTTTTTGGCGTCCTCGTCGGATACCGTCGGCACGATGATGACGTCCTGACCGTCTTTCCAGTTCGCCGGGGTGGCGACCTTATAGGCGTCGGTGAGTTGCAGCGAGTCGATCACCCGCAAGATCTCGTCGAAATTGCGTCCGGTTGCCATCGGGTAGGTGAGGATCAAGCGGATCTTTTTAGCCGGATCGATGATGAACACCGAACGCACCGTCGCGGTGGTGCTGGCCTGGGGGTGGATCATGCCGTACAATTCGCTGACCTTGTGGTCGTGATCGGCCAGCACCGGGAAATTGAGCTTCTGACCTTGGGTTTCCTCGATATCTTTGGCCCACCCCTTATGGTTCTCGCCGGAATCGACCGACAATCCCACCGGCTTGACGTGGCGCTTATCCCACTCCGGCTTCAGCCGGGCGACGACACCGAGTTCGGTGGTGCAGACCGGCGTGTAGTCGGCGGGATGGCTGAACAGGATGCCCCAGGACGAGCCGAGATAGTCGTGAAACTTGATAGGGCCCTCGGAACTGTCTTGTTCAAAGTCGGGGGCAATTTCGCCGAGTTGTAGTGCCATGGGCGTGTCTCCTTTGAAGTCGAAGCCCACCACATAGAGCGCGGAGGCCGAAAATCCAACCGGCGGTTCGACGGGGCTGTATCCGAAAACCAGCGGTTCTGGCGCGAAACGGCGCTTGCGTTCCTAGAGTTTATAAGACAAGCTTCATCGTTTAAGGACGAACAGGCTCTATCTCTAATTTTGCGAGCCATTTCATCGCATTCGGTTGCCGCAGGGCGTCAACCTCAAGCAATATTGCTTATATCAACACCATGGATATCAGGATCATGAACATCAGGAAAACCGCGATGAAAATATCCCTCGCCCTTCTGCTCTGCGTCGGGTCGCTGTCGCTAACGGGGTGTGGCTTGGTGGCGGCACCCTGCCGGGTTACCTCCGCCGGATTGAAGATCATCCCGCTGGTAGGGCCGGTCGCCGCCGCCCCAACCGATGCTTGTGCCAACGTGATCGACCCGACGCCAACCCGAAGCTGATCGTTCGGCCGAAGCTGATCGTCCGGCCTGTCATGCCGGTCAGACGGTGACGCCGTGGTAGCGAAACTCGGTCATCATGCCGGTCATCATATGGTACAGATTATGGCAGTGAAACGCCCAGCGACCGGGGTTGTCCGCGTCGAACGCGATACGGATACTGCCCATCATCGGACTCACCAGCACGGTGTCGCGCACCGCCCCCGTCACCGGGGTCCCATTTATGGCGACAACCTGAAATGCGTGACCATGCAGATGCATCGGATGCGCCATCATCGAGTGGTTGATCAGTTCGATTTCCACCCGCTGGCCATTGGTCAGCATGAGGGGCACCGGTTTTGGCCAGTAGGCACCGTTGAGCGACCAGGCATAGGGTTTCATGCGACCGGACAGCACGATGCGCTGCACCATGTCCGGCGGGCGCGGCACCAGGGGCTGACGCGCAGTCAGGCGCATTTCAAGGGAGTTGTCGACCGGGGGTGCGACGCGCGGGGCAACGTCGGTGAAACGCGGGATCGGCACTCCTGGGGGGGCCAGCACGATGCCGGTGCGCCGGCGGCTACCTTCGAGCGTGGCGAATACCGGAATGGGCTTACCCGGCGGAATTTCGATCAGCACATCAAGCCGTTGCGCGATTGCTATGGGCACGTATGCGGCGCGGACCGGGTGGACGTCATGGCCATCGGCGGCGATAACGGTGCCAATCAGGCCGCCGAAGCCTACCCAGAACTGGCTCGATGACGACCCGTTGATAATCCGCAGCCGCACCCGCCCCGCGGACGCGACGGCCACGATTTCAGGGTCGGATAGAGTGCGGTCATTGGCAAGAAACGCGTCGTACTCGATGTCGTTAAGATCCATGGCGGAACCCCCGCCCATGTTCATGCTACCCATACCCATACCCATACCCATACCCATGCCCATGCCCATGCCCATGCCGGTGTCAGTCTGATCGGTATCGGAATTCAGCTTGTGGACGGCGTTGGTCGAGAAATTTTCAACCGCACGGCTCATTCGGTGAACCGCATAGGGCGTCTGACCGGTCAGGTCCGCCAGGAGTTCATCAGGCGTCCGAAAGCTGAAATCGTGCAGCATCATTACGACTTCCTGATCATCCGCCCGCTGATCGGCCGCGGAATGCACGATCAGCGGCGCGGTCATCAGACTTTGCTCCTGCAGGCCCTGATGCGAATGCATCCAGAACGTGCCGGGGATCGGGGCGTAATCGTAGGATTTGGTTGCTCCCGGCACGATCGGTGGTGTTTCCATCCACGGAAAGCCATCTTGCTTCCACGGGGGCAACTGGCCATGCCAGTGGATGATGGTGCTGGTTCCCGCCTGGTTGGAAAGTTCGACCCGAAACCGCTCACCCGGTGCGAGCGTGATGCCTGATTTGCCGTCCGACCCGGTCAGGCGAAAAACGCGCGCTGGTAAACCGTTGACCTCCAAAGTTCTGGATCCAGCCACCAGAAGCTTGGCGGCGCTGGCGGCACTTGCTCCTTGTGGCAACAAGGGTATCGCGGACGAGGCCGCGGCAGCTGCGATGAAGCTTCGGCGGGTGGGGTGATCGTGGTTGTTTTCCATGACCGCAAGATAGAGATTGCCATCGTAGGAAGGTCAAGAACGCGTTCGCTCAACCGAACACCAATTTCAGCATGGCGATCAGGGATTCGGGGTCGATTCCGAAGCCGACGATCAGGGCACCAACCGCGCTCATCGCAAGCCATCCGGTCATTGGGATGGCAAGGGTGCCACCTGGGATCGCGGCGCGTTCGAGCGGTTTTTGCGACATCACCAGGATGATCCGCAGGTAGTAGAACAGGCCGATGATGCTGCTGACCACCAGCGTGCCGGTGAGGATGCGCAGATCGGCGTTCACGCCGGCGGCCATGATGTACATTTTGGCGATGAACCCGATCGCGGGGGGGATACCGGCGAGGGAGAGCAGCACCAGGGTCATGATGGTGGCGAGGAACGGGCGTTCCCAGAACAGGCCCTGGAATTCGGCGACCTGATCGAGATCGCGCGCGGCGGCGGCGCGCGACAAGACGCCGATGACGGCGAAGGCACCGATCACTGTGATGGTGTAGGTGACCAGGTAGAACACCACCCCGGCCCGGCCGATGGCACTGGCGGCGAGCAGGGCGACCAGGACGTAGCCGAGATGGGCGATCGAGGAATATCCCATGATGCGCTTGATGTTTTCCTGCATCAGGGCGAGCAGGTTGCCGATCAGCATCGACAGGATCGCGACACTGCTGATTGCGGTGACGGTGGCGGGCGACAGAGTGGCTCCCGGCATCGCCATCACCCGCACGATGACGGCGAGCACCGCGATTTTCGGGATGACCGCGACGAAGCCGGCGGTCGGGGCGGGGGCACCGGCATAGACATCAGGCACCCAGATGTGGAACGGTACCACCGCCAGCTTGAACCCGGCACCGACGCCGATCAGCGCAAGGGCGGCCAGCAGGATCGGGCTGACGGTGCCTGTGGCGACTGCGGTTGCGAGTTGCAGATGGCCAGTGGCGAGTTCAACCAGCCCGATGCCGAATAGCACGATGGCCGATGACATGCCCGACAGCACGAGGTATTTCAGCCCGGCCTCCTCCGCACCAGGACGAAAGCGCGGGTAGGCGATCATCCCGATCATCGCGAGGCTCATGGTTTCCATGCCGAGGAACAGGGTGATAAAACTTGCACTGGTGATCAGGGCGACCGCGCCTAGGGTGCTGAGCAGGAGGAGCAGCGGATATTCCTCGCGTGGGACCGGAATACCGGGGGCAAGGTAATCAGCCGCCAGGACGAGGGTGACCAGGGCGGCGAGCAGGGTAAGCCCGGCGAAACCGAGCGAGTCCGGGGTGAAACTGAACAGGGACGCCATGAAGGGGCTGTTGCCGTGCATCGCCCAGGGGATGCTGGCCACTGCGGCGATCAGGCCGAGGGCAGTGATGGCGACCGATCCGGCGAACGAGCGCTTGATCGCGATGGCGGCGAGCAGGATTGTGACGGTAAGGGCCAGGATCAGCAGCGGTGCGGCCGGTTGGATGGTGGCGATCATGTTCCGGTCCTCATGACGGGCAATGCAGCGGTGGTATTAGTCGGCGTCAAGTTGGCGAGGCCGGGGGCGGCAACATTCAGGACCGGTTGCGGGTAGATCCCGAGTGCGATGATTGCGGCACCGAGCGCCAGCATCATCGCGGTTTCCCGCAAACCGAAATCGGGGAACGAGCGGGTGGTGCTGGCTTCACCGTGGAAGGCGCGCTGGATTGCGATCAGGGAATAGAGGGCGGCGGGGATCAGGCCGATCGCGGCGATGATCGCAGCCGTGGGGGCGACGGCGTAGGCACCGCGCAGGATCAGGAATTCGCCGACGAAATTGCCCAGGCCGGGCAGACCCATCGAGGCCAGGATGAAAAACGCGCCGAACGAGGACAGGCGCGGCAGGTCGGTCCACAACCCGCCCATTTGGCCGAGGTCGCGGGTGTGCAGGCGCTTCTGGATGCTGCCGACCGTGATGAACAGAGCGCCGGTGCTGATGCCGTGCGCGATCATCAAAATCACCACACCCTGCCAGGCGATGGCGTTGAAGGTATAAATGCCGACCAGAACGAAGCCCATGTGGCTGATGCTGGAATAGGCGACAAGTTTTTTCAGGTCGTTCTGGCCATAAGCCAGGATCGCGCCGTAGAAAATGCTGATCACGCCCAGCCCCATCGCGATCGGCGCAATCTGGTGCGAGGCGGCGACGAACAGCGGCACCGCGAAGCGCAGCAGGCCATAGGCGGCGGTTTTGAGCAGAATGCTGGCGAGAATGACCGAGCCTGCGGTGGGTGCCTCCGTATGGGTTTCGGGCAGCCAGGTGTGAACCGGAAACGACGGCAGCTTGACCAAAAAGGCGATGAAAAACCCGAGCATGATCAAGTAGCCGAAGGTTCCGGTCGGCTGGTTTTCCAGTAGTTTGAAGTAGTCGAAGGTGAGGGTGCCGGTCTGCTGGTCGTGTAGGAAGGCGAGGGCCAGGATCGAGAGCAGCATCAGCAGGCCGCTGCCCTGGGTGAACAGGAAAAACTTGATCGCGGCGCGGCGGCGGTTTTCATGACCCCAGATGGCGATCACGAAATACATCGGCACCAGCATCACTTCCCAGAAAAAGAAAAACAGGAACAGGTCGAGAGCCAGGAACACGCCGATCGAACCGGCCAGCGACCACATCAGATTGGCGTGGAAGAACCCGACGTTTTCATCGATTTCCCGCCACGAGACCACGACGGAGAACAGTCCGATCACCACGGTCAGCACGATCAGCAGCCAGCTCAGCCCATCAAGATCGAGCCGAAAACTGATACCGAAGGCCGGAATCCAGGGTGCATTGAACGTGGCGAGCCAATGGCCGGGGGCGATCAGGCTGGCCGGCGCGGTGCCGTGTAGCAACGGCAGCAAAAGCCCGAGTTCGAGCAGTAGCGCCGCGAAGCTGATGACGCGCGGCAGCACCGGATGCACACGCCCCGATGGCCAGGCGAGCAAGCCGCCGAGAAACGGGACCACGAGAAGCCATACGAGGATCATGCGAACACCAGAATTGCAACGGTTGCGATCGAGCCGACCATCACCCAGCCGGCATAGCGGCGGACCTGTCCGACCTGGCTGCGGCGCAGCGCGCGGTGCAGCCGGATCGCGAGCACCGAAATGCCGGTGATGACTAGATCGACCGGGTCGTTCCGCAAGCCGCGAACCAGCGCCATGAACGGCCGGACCAGAATCACGTCATACACCGCATCGAACCCGAATCCGGAATGCATCAGGCGGCGCAGGGCGTTCGGTTGGGCGGTGGCCGCGCGCTGCCAATAGCCGCTGCGATACAGGGTGAAAGCGATGGCGACACCGAGCAGCGGTGCGATGTAGCCGCTCGCATCGGCCAGAATGTCCATCGCGGGATGGATACCTACCGCACCCACCGCCGGACGCAGCAGCACCGTGACCATCCGGTTGCCGCCGAGAAACCCGGGCGTCTCCAGCCAGCCGACCAGCATCGATCCGGCCGCCAGCACGATCAGCGGTACCGCGATCCTCACGCCATAGCGACCAGAGACTTCGGTGCGGACCGGGCCGAAGAACACCAGAAACACGACGCGGGAAATATAGGTCGCGGTGATCAGCGCGCCGAGCAAGCCGGCCCCCCACAGCAGCGGGCCAATGGTGGGGTCGAACCAGACCGAACCCAGGATCATTTCCTTGCTGAACGATCCCGCACTGACCACCGGCAGGGCCGCGAGCGAGGCGCTGCCGATCAGAAAACTCCAGAAGGCGAGTGGAATTTTGTTGCGCAGGCCGCCCATCTTGAAAATATTCTGCTCATGGTGCAGCCGCATCGCAATGGCACCGGCAGACAGGAACAGCAGCGCCTTGAACACGGCGTGGGTGAGGAAGTGAAACATCGCCGCCGACCACGCCCCGACGCCGACCGCGAGAAACATGTATCCGATCTGGCTGATCGTGGAGTAGGCCAGCACCCGCTTGATGTCGCTCTGCACCAGGGCGGCGAGCGCGGCGAGCAGCAGGGTGATCGCAGCCCCGATCGAGATTGCCATCAGCACATCCGGCGCGAGCAGGAACAGCACATGGGTGCGCACGATCAGATAGACTCCGGCGGTGACCATCGTCGCGGCGTGGATCAGCGCGCTCACCGGAGTCGGCCCCGCCATCGCATCGGGCAGCCAGGTCTGGAACGGCACCTGCGCCGATTTGCCAAGGCCGCCGATCAACAGCAACCCGGCGGCGAGGCTCGGCCACACATCGCCATGTGGCCACACCTCCACCGCGCGCGCCAGCATCGGCTGGATCGACAGGGTGCCGAGCTTGACCGCCAGCAGCAGGATGCCAACCAGCATGGCGATGTCGGCAATGCGCGTCACCACGAAAGATTTGCGCGCGGCATAGCCATTGGCCGGTTTGTGAAACCAGAACCCGACCAGTAGATAGCTGCAAACCCCGACCCCTTCCCAGCCGACGAACATCACCAGCAGATCGCTCGCCAGCACCAGCAGCAACATCGCCGCGACGAACAGGTTGAGATAGACGAAATACCGGCTGTAGCCTTCATCCCCCGCCATGTATTCGGTCGAGAACAAATGGATCAGGAAGCCGACGGTGGTGATCACCAGCATCATCAGCAATGAAACCGGATCAAGGTAAAGGCTCAACCCGATCGACAGATGCGGCAGGTCGATCCAGCTCCATAAATCCTGCACGAACACATGCGACGCCGGGGCGTTACCATACCAGTGGATGCCGATCGAGCTTGCGATGATCGCGGCAATGCCGACACTGGCGGTGCCGATCAGGGCCGTACACCACGCTGGCAGAACGGCACCGAACAGGCCGAGCAGCAAGGCTCCGAGCAACGGTAGAGTGGGAACCAGCCAGAGCAGATTGTTCATACCTGGACATCCCGCAGAAGGTTCGCGGCATCGCTGTCGAGCGTGGTCAACCGGGTGCGCAACCGCAGCAGCAGGATCAGGCCCAGGGCAATCTCGGCACCGGCCAGGTTGATTACGAAAATGAACATGATCTGACCATCGGGACTGCCCCAGCGCATGCCGGCGGTGACGAACAACAATGCCACGGCATTGAGCATGATCTCGATCGACATCAGAACGAAAACCAGGCTGCGCCGCGCCAGCAGACCGAGTAGTCCGATGATGAACAGAACGGACGCGAGCGCGGTCGGCACCTGCCATGAAAGATCGACCATGGTTTAATCTCCCTCGCTGGATGGCCGGCCGAGATGATAGGCCCCGATCAATCCGGCGAGCAGCAGCATCGAGGCGAGTTCGACCGCGCCAAGATCGGTCGTGAACAGCCGCAGACCGACCGCTTGTGGTGAAATCACCTGATGCGCGCTGCCGGGTCCGGTTTTTTGCAGCAGAACATCGACCAGTTCGCCCCCGAGCATGGCACCGAGCAGGATCGGGACGATCCAGATCGCACTGGTGATCCAACTCGCTTCGCGCGCCACGGTGGTGCGATCGAGTTTGAGCATCATGACCACGAACAGGAACAGCACCATGATCGCGCCGGCATAGACGATGACTTCAAGCGCCGCCGCGAAGGGTGCGCCCAGGGTGTAGAAAACCACAGCCATGCCGAGCAGCGACAGCACGAAATTGAGCAAGCCATACACCGGATTGGACCGCGTGATCGCCACCGCCGTGGTCACCATGCTGAAGCTGGCTGCTCCATAAAACACCAGATCAAACCCCGAGACATTCATGGCATCAGTCCTCGCGGATCGACCGGTGCCGCCTCGTTCAACGCCATGCCTTTTTCCTTGTCGAACGCCGTGACGCCAGCAACCCGATAGAAATTGTAGTCGGGCACCTTGCCGGTGCCGGCGATCAGCAGGTTCTCTTTTTCATAGACCAGATTCTGCCGCACGAATTCGCTCATCTCGAAATCGGGGATCAGCTGGATTGCCGAGGTCGGGCAGGCTTCCTCGCAAAAACCGCAGAAGATGCAACGGGAAAAATTGATCCGGAAATGTTCCGGCGTCCATTTGTCCGGCTCGCTGGTCTTTTGCAGGCTGATGCAGTCGACCGGGCAGACCGCGGCGCACAGATAGCACGAGACGCAACGCTCCTCACCGTCCGGATCGCGGGTCAGCACGATCCGGCCGCGATAGCGCGGGGCCAGATAGGGTTTCTGCTCCGGATACTGCACGGTTTCGGTTTTGTGAAACAGATGCAGAAAGGTGAGCCACAAGGTGCGGATGGCACTGGTGATGAACATAGGTTTGCCCTTCAGCCGATGCCGGACAGCATGAGCGCGCCGGTGATCGCGAGATTGGCGATCGAGAGCGGCAGCATCAGCTTCCAGCCATAGGACATCAGTTGATCGTAACGCGGGCGCGGCAGGGCAGCCCGGAGCAGGATGAAAAACCCGATGAAAAATCCGATTTTCAGCGCAAACCACAGGGCTGGCGGTAGAAACGGCCCGTGCCAGCCACCGAAATAGAGCACGACAGTGATCGATGAAATCAACACAATACTGGCATATTCGCCGACAAAGAACATGCCGAATTTCATGCTCGAATATTCAGTATGAAACCCAGCCCCGAGTTCGTTCTCGCCTTCGGGCAAGTCGAACGGCAGGCGATGTGCTTCAGCGATGCCGGCGATTAGAAACGGCAGGAAGCCGAAGAATTGCGGGACGATGAACCACATATTGGTCTGTGCATCAACGATTTTGCTGAGGCTGAACGAGCCGGTCAGCATCACCACGCCGATCACGGCGAGGCCCATGAACACCTCGTAGCTAACCATCTGCGCCGCCGCGCGCATGCCGCCGAGCAGAGCGAATTTGCTGTTCGACGACCAGCCCGCCAGGATCACGCCATAGACCGAGAGCGAAGTCATGCCGAGAAAGAACAGCAGGCCGATGTTCATGTCCGGAATAATGCCGACCAGTGGGGTGATCGGTACCACTGCAAAACCGAGCACGACGGTGGTTAGCACGATGATCGGGGCGGCGACAAAAATCACCGGATCGGCGAACGGTGGCGTCCAATCCTGTTTGAAGAATATCTTGATCATATCGGCAACGATTTGCAGCGTGCCTTGCCAGCCGACCCGATTGGGGCCGAGCCGGTCCTGCCAGAAACCCAGCAGCCGGCGTTCGGCAAAGGTCAGCCCGGCGGCGAGCAGCGTGACACCGAGCAGAATCCCCGTCGCTTCGACGAGTTCGATCAGAACGCCAATCATGACGGATCCCCCGAAACCGCGTGGATGTCCCCGACACCCGGCAGATTGAGCCCTGCTTCACCGGGAAATCCGATCGTTAGTCCGGCGATCCCGTTGGCCAGACCGGCCTCGATCGAAACAACCCGGCTGACCACCGTGGTCCCGATGGTGCAGTCGACCCGATCACCGGCGGTCAGTGCAAGCCTCGCCGCCTCCTGCGGATTGAGACTAACCGACGGCGCACTCATCCGCGCCGCGACCGCTGGGGAGAGCGCACTCAACTCCTCCGAGCCGAACACCCGCGTCACCGGGAGAAAAACCGTCTGGTCCGACGGCGGTACCAGGGGAGGCATCGGAAAATAACCGGTGTGGCCGGCACTGCCGCCAAACAGCAGAATCCCCGCACCCCCGCTGGCAAGCTGCCCGCCGATGGAGGACTGGTATTTATTGACCGCCTGGGCAGAGTTCCAACCTGGCGACCAGAAATACGGCACCAGCGCGGAATCGGCCCGCAGCACCGCTCCTTCCATCGTGGTGCCGAGCGGCGAATCCGGATTGGCGAAAGGCTTCGGTTCGCGCACGTTCCGATCCGCATTGACCGCAGTGCGACCGCTGTAGCGATGCGGCAGGGTCGCGGGACGTTGCATGTCGTCGTACGGGGCGTCAGGCCAGACCTGGGTGCAACCGGCAAGGCTGGGAATCGCGATCGTGATTGCCTCGATCAAAGCGGCATGGTTGTGCCAACTCCCTGAAGCAATCCGGCCCGCATCGAGTCCCGCGTCACGCAAGACCTGCCACGATTGCGGCGGTTCGGCCGGGCTGAAAATCGCCTTGAAGCCGCGCTGCGCCCGCCCTTCCAGATTGACGAAGGTGCAGTCGCTATCGGCAAAACTGCCAACCCCGATCGCGAGATCGGCCGCACCTGTCGTTGGTGTTTCGATGTGATCAAGCACGCACAACGAGTCCACGGTGGCGAACGCCCATTCCAGCGCCTCAACTTCCGCCCGGCGGTGCAGATCGTTTTCCAGCACGATCACCCGCTTGGCGGTACCAGCGGTCATCGCCGCCAACGCCGCCGACAGCGGCTTGGCCGCCAACAAGCCAAGGCCGACGCTGTTGACCTCCGGCAGCATAATCAACAGTCGTGCCGCTGATCCGGCGCGCCGCAACGCGATCACCAGATTCGCCGCCCCCAGCAACAAGGCACTGCCGCAGGTATTGCCGCCCACCACGATAACCGGAGATGCTGCATGGCACAGCAACCCTGCGATCTGGCCGGCCAAAACAGGGTCGTCGGATGCAACGCCGGGCGCGGTGTCGTCCAACCGATGCGCCAGCGCGAACGCCAGGGCGATGATCGCATTCGGGGTCAGGTGCCGCGAAATTGCGGCGCAATCATCGAGGCGCGTCGCCATTGGGGTTGCGATCATCAGCGGGGTACGATGCCCCTCTGCCGCAAGCCGCGCCGGTGTGTCGTTCCAGGCCGGGATTTGCCGGGCCGCAAGCGTTTCCGTGGTCGCGCGCTGCCCAAGCTGGCGCAACGACAGGGCGAGGCGGGGCGCGATGTCTGACGGGTCGTCGCCAAGGATCAAGGCAGCATCGGCATTTTCGGTATCTGCCAGCGATGCGATCGGCATCGCGTGGTCACGCATCAACCTGATCGCTGTATCCAGCACTGCCGCATCCTGATCCGACACCCCGGCATAAAAATGATCGGCCCCGACCACCGCCCGCAAGGCGAAATTGGCTTCGAGCGAGGCGCGCGGCGATCCGATGCCGATGACACCGTCATGGTTGAGACGCGCGGCAAGATCGGCACGGGCTTCGGCAAGCTCGATCGCCACCGTGGTATTGCCGTCCTGCCGGCGTTTCGCACCACGCAAGCGTGCGTCACTCTCGAGGAATCCAGTACCGAACCGGCCACGATCACACAAAAAATAGCCGTTCAACGTCTCGTTGTAGCGATTGGTGACCCGCCTGAATTCGCCTTCACGTTCCTGCACCGTGATGTTGCAGCCCACCGCGCAGTGCGGGCAGATCGAGGGGGTTGCCCGCATGTCCCATTTGCGGCGAAACCGGGCGGAAAACGGCTTGTCGACAAACACTCCGGTCGGGCAAACCTCCACCAGGTTACCGGCGAATTCGCTTTCCAGCGTGCCGGATTCCGCACGACCGAAATAGATGTTGCGGTTGGACCCGAACACGCCGAAATCGCGGCCACCGGCGTAATCGCGATAGAACCGCGCACAGCGATAACAGCCGATGCAGCGGTTCATCTCATGGCGAATGAACGGGCCGAGATTCTGGTTGAGATGCGTTCGTTTGGTAAATCGATAGCGCCGCTCGTCATGTTTGACCAGCGCGGTCATGTCCTGCAAATGACACTCGCCGCCAACCTCGCACACCGGACAGTCATGCGGATGGTTGGTGAGCACGAATTCGATCACCCGGTCGCGAAATTGCGCCACTGCCGGATCGGCGATCGAAAGCCGCATCCCCGGTGTCACCGGCGTCATGCAGGCCATCACGATCTGACCGGTCTGATCTTCCGGGCCGCTGAACACCTTGACCGCGCATTGCCGGCACGCTCCGACCGAACCGAGCGCGGGATGCCAGCAGAAATACGGAATATCCTGCTGTGCCGACAGGCAGGCTTCGAGAATGTTTTGTCCTGGCCGCGCGGTGATGATGATCTGATCGACCGTGAGGTCGAGATGGTTCAGGTCCATGGGCAGGCCCTTGAATCGATGTGCTGTCGGAACACGTCGCCAAAATATTTCAGGCCGCTTTGCAGCGATGCCATCGCCCCTGGCGCGAGGGCGCAGAAGGTGCGACCGGGTCCAAGATTGTCAGTCATTTCCGTGAGAATATCCAAATCCCGCGCAACGCCCGTGCCGGTCTCGATCGATTTCAGCGTGCGCTCGACCCAGGGCAGACCGTCGCGGCACGGCGCGCACCAGCCACAGGATTCGCGAGCGAAGAATTGTTGCAAGTTAGCGATGAATCCGACCGGGCAGGTGCGGTCATCGAGCACAATGGCGGTGCCGGTGCCGAGCCTGGTGCCACGTTTGGCCATGTCGGCGAAGGTCATCGGCACGTCCATCTGGTCTTCAGGCAGAAACCCGGTCGAAGCCCCGCCCGGCAGCACCGCGCGCAACCGGTAGCCATCCTTCATGCCGCCGGCACAATCGTCGATCATCGCACGCATCGAGGTACCCATCGGCAATTCGAAGGTGCCCGGGCGATTGACCCGGCCGCTGACACCATAAATCTTGGTGCCGACCGCGCCATTGGCACCCAACCCGCGATACCAGTCCGTGCCATACCGCACGATATGCGGAACATTGCAGACGGTCTCGACGTTGTTGACAATCGTCGGGCAACCCCACAACCCGTTGATCTGGGGAAACGGTGGCTTCGAGCGTGGAATTGCCCGCTTGCCTTCGAGCGAATTGAGCAACGCGGTTTCTTCGCCGCAGATGTAGCGACCCGCACCGCCATGCACCTGAATCGAAAGATTGTAGCCCGATCCAAAAATATTCGCGCCGAGCAGACCCGCGGCCGCGGCCTGCGCGATCGCGATGTTCAATCGTTCGATTGCTGTGACGTACTCGCCGCGCACAAAAATAAAGGCGACATCGGCCTGCACCGCATAGGCGCTCAAAATGATACCCTCGATCATCTGGTGCGGATCGCCCTCGAGCAGCAACCGGTCCTTGAAGGTTCCCGGCTCCATTTCATCGGCATTGACAACGAAATAACGCGGTCCTGGCCGTTGCGCGCGGGTGGGCATCAACTGCCATTTCCGCCCGGTCGGAAAGCCGCCGCCGCCGCAACCGCCGAGGCCGGAATCGGTAATCATCTGCACGATCGCGGCAGGATCGACTTTTCCCAGCGTGTCGCGCACCGCGACATACCCATCGGCGCGTTCATAGCTCGCGATGTCGAGCGGTATTTCGCCACGGGTGATATTGCGTGTTAGTGGTTTTGTTGGGATGGCACTCATCGCGCGTCGTCCCCTTTAATGTGCAAAATTTCATCGAGCTTTGCTGTATCGACGTCACCGTGCAGCACGTCGCCGACCATCATTGCCGGCGCATGATCGCAATGCCCCAGGCAGACGATGGGCAGCAGGGTGAAACGGTCATCGGCGCTGGTCTCGCCGGATTTGATGCCGATGGTCTGTTCGATATGGCGCGCCAGCGCATCGCGCCCGGTCATCCAGCAGGTAATACTGTCGCACAACAGTATAACCCGTTCACCTACGGGTTTGCGATAGATCAGATTATAGAACGTCGCGACCTCATCGAGTTCCGCGGCCGACAGGCCGAGCAGATGGGCGACCTCCTGCAAGGTATTGTCGGCGACGTAGCGCCGCCGTTTCTGCACATATTTCAGTGCATCGATCGCGGCGGCGCGCGCGGTGGGATAATGCGCGATCAAATCGGCAATCGCCGCGCGTTCGGTGCCGTCCAACGGCGATTGACGGTCAACGATCGACATCGGCCATCACGAAATCAATGCTGCCGATGATCGCGATCAGATCGGCAAGATAGGCCCCACGGCTCATCATCGGGATCACCTGCAAATGGTCGAACGAGGGGGTGCGAATTCGCACGCGATACGGTGTGGTGGTACCGTCACTAACCAGATGATAGGTGTTCAGCCCCTTGGTCGCCTCGATCGTCGAGGATACCTCACCGGGCGGAATAACCGCCCCCCAGGTCGCGTTGAGAAAGTGTGGGATCAGGGAATCGATATCGCGCAGCACCGCCTCGCGCGGCATCGGCATCGCGAGCGGATGCATCGCCTTGACCGGCCCTGGCGGCATCTGATCGACGCATTGCTTGATGATCCGCAGGCTCTGACGCATTTCATCGAGCCGCATCCGTACCCGATTGTAGCAGTCGCTCCGATTGGCGGTCGGCACATCGAATTCAAGCTGGTCATAACCGGAATAGGGGTGCGCCTTGCGGTAGTCGAAATTCACCCCGGTCGCCCGCAATCCTGGCCCGGTGATGCCCCAGGCCAGGGCTTCCTCGGCGCTGTATTCGCCAATGCCCACCGTCCGGATTTTGAAAATCTTGTTGCGCATCACCATCGCTTCGTATTCGTCGAGGCGCTTGGGCAGATAGGCGAGAAATTCACGCACCTTGCCGTCCCAGCCCTGCGGCAGATCGCCCGCGACCCCGCCGATCCGGAACCAGGACGGATGCATCCGAAAGCCGCAGATCGCCTCGATCAGTTCAAGCGCGCGCTCACGATCGGTAAACACGTAGAATACCGGCGACAACTGCCCGACATCCTGCACCATGGTCCCGAAGAACACGAGATGACTGATGATCCGGAAAATCTCGGCTAATAAAATCCGGATCATCTGCGCACGCGCCGGCACGGTGATGCCGGCGAGCCGCTCGACCCCCATCACGTAGGGAAAATTATTCATTACACCGGCGACATAGTCGATCCGGTCGGTGTAGGGGATGAAACTATGCCAGGATTGGCGCTCGCCAATTTTCTCGGCCCCACGATGGTGAAACCCGATCTCGGGCATCACGTCGAGAATCTCTTCGCCGTGCAGCTTGACCACCAGACGCAACACGCCGTGCAGGCTCGGGTGATTCGGGCCGAGATTGACGATCATGATCTCGGGGTCGCTGTCATCCGCCGCGATCATCCCGGCCAGGGCTGGAATGTCGCGCAGGGCATGCTGTTCGGCCAGCGCGGTCGAGGCCGGCATCACGAACGGGCCGCGTTCGGTCGCGCGGCAGTAGTGGTCCTTGCGCAGCGGATGGCCAACCCAGCTTTCCGGCATCAGCATCCGGCGCAGATCGGGGTGGCCGGCGAAGCGGATGCCGAACATGTCCCACACTTCGCGCTCGTACCAGTTGGCGTTCGGCCACAGACCGCACAGGGTGGGGGCAACCAGCTCGGTCAGGGCCAGTGGCACTTTCACGCGCAACTCCCGGCCGTCCTCATGGCGCAGAACGTGATAGACCAGGGTGAAATCGGCACACATCGGGTGCGGCCGGTGGGTGCGGACCCGCTCGTCGATCGCGGTGATGTCGAGCAGCATGCGGTAATTCTGGCTCGGGTCCGATTTCAGAAACTGCATCTGACCGAGCAGATCATCGACATCGCACCAGAGCGTCTCGATGCCGTCTTTGGTGTCCTGGCGCGGCAAGGGTTGCGGCAAACCACGATCCCGGATGTCCCTATCCGCCAACAGCGCCATGGGTGCCATATCACCGGCCATGGTCGAGATATCCCCCATCAAACATGATCCGGCAGACGCGCGGTGGTCATCGCCATGCGGGCATCGTTCTTGAGGTCGCGCTGGCTTGGTTTGACGTAGGGAACCGGGCCGGTCTCGCCGATCATCCAGCTCAAGGGCCGCTTGGTCGCACCGATCGAGTTCTGCAACAGCAGTAACCCCTCGAACAGGGCTTCCGGGCGCGGCGGGCAACCGGGCACATAGACATCGACCGGCAGAATACTGTCAACCCCCTGCACGACACTGTAAACATCGTACATTCCGCCCGAATTGGCACACGACCCCATTGAAATGACCCAGCGCGGTTCCAGCATCTGCTCGTACAAATACTTGACCACCGGGGCCATTTTCAAAAACACCGTGCCGGCGATCACGATTACGTCGGCCTGGCGGGGGGTGGCGCGCAGCACTTCCGCGCCATAGCGGGCGATGTCGAACTTGCTGGTGAACGAGGTCGCCATTTCGACGTAGCAGCACGACAGTCCGAAATTGAACGGCCACAGCGAGTTTTTCTGGCCCCAGGAAACCAGGTCTTCCAGCTTGCCGAGCATGAATTTCTGGTTGTCGCCGCTGGGGTTTTTGTCCATCTGGTTCATGAAATCAGTCCCTTCGGTGTCACGAAACGGCGCTTGCGCGGCTTCGGCCCCCATTCCAATGCGCCGGAGCGCCACAGATAGGCGAGTGCCACCAGCAACAATCCAAGAAAGGTCACGATCGCGCCGTAGCCGACCCAGCCGCCCGCCCGCGCCGCAACGGCCCAGGCGAACACGAAGACCATTTCAAGGTCGAACACCACGAAGAACATCGCGACCAGATAGAACTGGCTGGGAAAGCGGATTTGAGTGTCATGGATCGGCATGATGCCGGATTCGAACGGGTTGGGGTCCGCCGGCCCGCGTTTGCGCGGACCGAGCACATAAGAGCCACCGATCATCACCGTGACCATCGCCACGATCCCGACGATATAGAACCCTAGCCCCATAAAGTTGGGCGCTGTCGCCGCCGGGATCATAAACCCCCGCCAGCGTCATCGAGATACAACTCGAGTCTGAGATGTTTGGCCATCGCGTTTCCTCTCGTGAAGCACCACCTTCTGGTTCGTGCCGGTATATGTCGCCGCGATGCACGTCACATCACTATTCGCGAATATGACAGAAACGAGAGAAATAAGTAAAGATAAAAAATATATAACTAGATTAAAAATTACTTAATGCGGCAATCGCCTTATCATTGCCAACCTATCAGCGGTGCCCCGAAACCATGGCGGCACGCGGCAGCGGCAACAACATGGGCACTTTGGCGCGATAGCGCGCGTAGTCGTCGCCATACAATCGCAGCAGCTTGCGTTCCTCGAAGTGGATGCCGATGAGAATGTAGATCGTCGCGGCAACCGAGGTGGCGAGCATGAAGGGCGTGGTGCTGATGCCGAACATCAGCAGCAGCAGCCCGAGATACAGCGGGTGGCGCACAACGGCGTTCATCCCGCCAGTTGCCAGCGGTTCGATCGGCAGTTCGGTTTCGCCGGCCCCCAAGCGCCCCCCCATACGCCATTGGGTGCTGCCGGCAAATCGGCCCAGATCATACGAGCGTCCGGCAATAACGAGAATGGCAACACCGGCGATCGCCATCGCCAACATCAGAATATGAACAGGAATTGCAATGGAAAACCGAGCTGTGCCCCGAAACAGCATTGCCCCGATGCCGAGCACGATGGCGAGATGCACAATGGCGATCAGATTATAGGTGAGGCGGCCAGCCGGCCCTGCCAGAACGGCGACGCGCGCCCGTCTTTCAGGCGAAGCGAGGCTGGTATGGCCAATGCCAAAACTCAGCCACAGCAATCCATAGACAATCAATCGTGCAGCCCAGCCCATTGGATCACCCATTGCCAGATCGCCGCGGTCCCTGGATTAGGTCCGCCGACTGGAAACCATATCATCTGGAAACCATATCATATCGCGATGCTTTTGGATGACCTGGCTCCCGGAGCAGGACTCGAACCTGCGACAAAGCGGTTAACAGCCGCTTGCTCTACCAACTGAGCTATCCGGGAACCGTGATGCGCGTCTTAGCCAAGCCGGGGGGGCTTGGCAACAGGGGCCGGTGCTGGCCTGGGTTACCCTTCCCCTCTTGGGCTGACGCGGGACATATGCTATCGGCGGGTCGGAAGCGAGAGTGGCGGAATGGTAGACGCACGCGACTCAAAATCGCGCGTCGCAAGACATGGGGGTTCGAGTCCCCCCTCTCGCACCAATTTTCAGTCCTGTCCTATCAGAGAGCGGTTTTTGGCCTTGCGGCGTGGTTGCGGCGGCTTGATGCCGTGGTTGCGGGTTTTGCCGCGATAAGGGGCCTCGCGGGTTCGAGGGCTTGCCCGTTGCGTGGCTTTGCCGTGGGCCGCGCGGGGGCGCGTGCCGGCGCGCGTGGGGGGTGGATGGGTGCGATAGGGTGCGATTGCGGAACCGGGCGCGCGATCCGCTGTTCATCCTTGGGATCGATACAGCGCAAATCCCGGTACAATCCACCTTCGCGACTGAAGTGACGATTATAGAACGGATCATAGGGCAGAATCTGCTCCCAGCGGCTGCGCATCGCCTCGTTCTCGCGCATGAAGCGGGAAAGCTTGTCTTCATCAAGGTCATCGCCCCGGCTCATGCTTTCGCGATGCTCACAGACCGCGTCCGGGTTGAATATGATCCGGTAGCCCGCTTCACGGATTTTGATGCACAGATCGACGTCGTTGAACGCAACACCGAATTCCACCTCATCGAACCCGCCTGCCGCTTCGAAGGCCGAGCGCCGAACTAGCATGCAGGCGGCGGTGACGGCTGTCACCTCGCGTGCCGCGATAGCGTGGGCAATATACCCGGGCGCAGCGCCCGGCAGGCCACGAAACTCATGATCGGCGACGCCCCCGACGCCTAACACCACGCCGGCATGCTGCACCGTGCCGTTCGGATAGAGCAGCTTGGCCCCCACCGCGCCCACCTGCGGATCGGCAAGCGCTTCATTCAGCATCGTCCGCAGCCAATGCGGGTCACTCACGATCACGTCGTTATTCATGAACAGCACGAAGGGATGTGCCGCCGCCGCAACGCCCCGATTGTTGATCAGCGAATAATTGAACGGCTCGGCAATCCGCAACACTTTGGTGTTCGGCTCATTGCCCTGATCGGTGCTGAATGCTTCGGCGTCCGCCCCTTGCGACCAGTTATCCAGCAGCAAGATCTCGACGTTCATTTCCTTCGTCGTGGCGCGGATCGCCTGAACGCATTGGCGGGTCAGGTCGATATGATTACGGAATGGAATCAGAATCGATACGCCTGGATTGTCATCGAACTGGAAATGGGTCCGATAACAGGTCAGCGCGCCGCGCCGCGCGACCTTTGCCGGTAGATTACGTCGTTTCAAATGCTCGGCCACTGCCACTTCGCCGGCGAGCGCCGCGCGTGGCTTTGCGGCCGCCCCCCCGGCGGTCGACCGCGTGGTGATCCGCCAATGATAGAGAATTTCCGGCACGTGATGGATTTCGTGCGGCAACAAACGTTCAGCAAGCCGCAATAAAAGCTCGTGGTCCTGCGCACCATCGAACCGCGAATCAAGCCCGTTTGCATCGCGTACAAGTGATGTATCGGCCATCACCAGATGACAGATGTAGTTGAGATCAAGCAGGAACCGGTAATTAAAATCTGGTTTGAAATTCGGTTCAGACACTCGCCCGTTGCGGTCGATTTTGTCTTCGTCGGAATACAGCAGTTTGGCACCCGTCGCTGCCTGGGCGCGTAGCATCACGTCAAGAGCGAAAGGCTCAAGCGTGTCATCGTGGTCGAAAAATGCCACAAACGAACCTTGCGCGGCGGCGAGGGCGTGGTTGGTTGCTTCGGCGATGCCGCCGTTCTTGGGCAACGAGAATACACGAATCCGCGAATCGATGCCGGCAAAGCGTTGCAGCGTCTCGGTGAGTGCATCGTCACGACTCGCGTCATCGACCAGAATCAATTCCCAGTTCTGATAGGTCTGTGCCCGTACCGAATCTACAGCAGCCAGGAACTCGCCCTGGTGGGGCCGATATACCGGACACAACACCGAAATCAGGGGTGATCCTTCGATAGTACCGTAACGGGCCGCTGCTCGTTGCACCACGAGCGATTGGCTTTGCCGTACCCAGGTTGCGTAGCCGCTCAGCGTCAGCCGTTCGGCGGGCATTGCCGCCTTGAGTTCGCGCCGCAAATGATAGGCATAGCGAAACAATTCATCGGCCCGTTCGATCAGATTACCAATGCGTGTGCGCTCGGCCTCGGCGGGAATCGCAATTTCTAGAGGGCTGCCGCGCAGCAGAATACGCTCAGGCATGGCATGGAAGTCCAGCATGATGGATTTGCCGTGCCGCAATTCCGGCGGCAGGGCATAAGAGAATCCGCACGCCGGGTCTGCCCCGAGCGCGGCGGCCACATCGGCGCGAAACTCATCGGCGGTCATCTCCGCCAGGGGTTGCCCTTTGGTTGAAATCAGCACCCGCACGCCGCCCATTTTGGTGTTAGTCCGCTCATCGATCCGCACCACCCAACCCTGGATCATGCCATCCACCAGGCCATCCAGCACGCCTTCGACATGCATCCGTCTGGTCAGGCAGAAGTGCAACTCCGGCAGCACAATGCCACCGCGTCCGGGCAGATGGATCGGGTCGCCATCCAGCGTCGCGAACGACAGCACGTGGCGCAGCCCATCCTGAAATCGCAGTGGGATCACGTACTCAAACCCCACCCTGGTCGACGGCAGGTTGAGCGGGGCGGTATCCGGGCGGTTGACGTCGCAGTTGATCACATCGGCGATCTGACCATCGACGATCACCCGCATGGTGAGCGACTGATCCGGGGTGATCGGGTCGATCGCCCATCCTGCGAGCGAGGCGTCTTCAATCCGATCGAGAAACCCCAGAACGATCCGTCCAGGCTGGGCGGGGGCCGGCCCCCGCGCCGCGCCATTGCCCACGCCGTTCGCACTTGGCCGTTTCGCCATGAAGTCGCCCCTTTTGCTCTGTGTCGTCTTGCTCTGTGTCGTCAATCGGCCGCCCGGCGGTCGCGTGCCGAGTTATGGCACTGCAATAACCAAGAATCCGAGATTACTCAATTATTTTCCACAACTTATAGCTGATGGTTGCCCCGGTTGCATCTAACCCTGCTATTGCCTATACCGCCGCTTCCAGCGCGATTTAGTCGCGAGCCCGGGCGATTTGGCATGCCCGGCCGCACAGCGCGCACCCGCCCCGCGGGCAAGGACATGAAGGAGAGTAAAATGCCGAAATTGAAGACCAAGTCGTCGGTCAAAAAGCGGTTCAAGATCACCGCGACCGGCAAGGTATTGGCCGGCCATGGCAACAAGCGCCACGGCCTGATCAACCGTTCCCAGAAAATGAAGCGCACCAATCGCGGCACGATGGCGCTGCCCGAGCAGGACGGCAAAACCGTCAAGCAGTGGGCCCCCTACGGTCTGAATTAAGGAGAGCGCATCATGGCACGCGTCAAACGGGGTGTAACCACCCATGCCCGGCACAAAAAAGTCCTCAAACAGTCGAAGGGCTTCGTCGGCCGTTCATCGACCAGCTATCGCATCGCGCTCGAACGGCTCGAAAAGTCGCTCCAGTATGCCTATCGCGATCGCCGGGTCAAAAAGCGCGAGTTCCGCGCGCTCTGGATCCAGCGGATCAACGCCGCCGTCCGCGAGCACGGCATGACCTACAGCCAGTTCATCGCGGCGCTCAAAACCGCGAATATCGAACTGGACCGCAAGGTGCTGTCCGCCATGGCATTCGACGATCCGGCCGGTTTCACGGCCGTCGTCGAGGCCGCCAAGGCGGTTCGGGTCTGAAAAAACACAAAAGCCGTTCTTTCCGGTGCGAAGGAACGGCTTTTGATGGCGGTGGCGTGGTGATTAGCGGGCGTGGTGATTAGCGGGTAGGCGTCGGCGGGTTGGTCGAATAATCATAGAACCCCCGTCCCGACTTGCGACCCAGCCAGCCCGCTTCGACATAGTTCACCAGGAGCGGGCAGGGACGATACTTATCCTCGCCCAGCCCTTCGTGTAGCACCCGCATGACGTCGAGCGTGATATCGAGGCCGACGAGGTCGGCCAGGGCGAGCGGCCCCATCGGGTGGGCCGCACCGAGTTTCAATCCGTTATCGATGGCGACGACGTCGCCAATGCCTTCATGCAGGGCGAACACGGCTTCGTTGATCATCGGCACCAGAATGCGATTGACGATAAAGCCCGGCATGTCGGACGCGGCGACGGTGGTTTTGCCCATGCGCCGGGCGAGGGCTTCGACGGTGCGGACGGTGTCGTCGCTGGTGGCAAGACCGCGAATGATCTCGACCAGTTTCATCATCGGCACCGGGTTGAAGAAATGCATGCCGACAAAACGATCGGCGATCCCGCTCGCTTTGCCGAGTTTTGTGATCGAAATCGACGACGTGTTAGACGCAAGAATGGCGTGCGGGGCCAGGTGCGGGATCACCTGGGCATAGACGGCGCATTTGATGTCCTCGCGTTCCGGCACCGCTTCGATCACCACGTCGCAGGCGGCTAGGGCATCGTGGGTCGTGGCAACGGTCACGCGAGCTAACGCGGATTTTTCGGCTGCGGCGTCGATCGTACCCTTCTGAACCTGACGCTCCAGGTTTTTGGTCATGACGGCGAGGCTTTTATCAAGCACGGCCTGGACGGTATCGACCAGAATGACATCGAGTCCCGCCAGCGCGGCGACATGGGCGATGCCGTTGCCCATAGCACCGGCCCCGAGTACGCCGATCGTTTTGATGTCCATGATTATTGGCCCCTTCAGAATGATTGGCTGAACTTTATCATGCATCGTGCCCGGTTGCCTTGATCTCGGTCAAGCTTAGCCGAGTTGTTTGTCAAGCTCCGGCAGCAGGGTGAACAGATCGCCCACCAATCCGTAGTCGGCGACCTGGAAAATCGGGGCATCCTCGTCCTTGTTGATCGCGACGATGACTTTGGAATCCTTCATTCCGGCGAGGTGTTGAATGGCCCCCGAAATGCCCACCGCGATATAAAGGTCAGGGGCGACGATTTTGCCGGTTTGGCCCACCTGATAGTCGTTCGGCACGAACCCGGCATCGACCGCCGCCCGCGAGGCCCCGACCGCCGCATGAAGTTTGTCGGCGATCGGCTCGATCAGTTTGGTGAAATTCTCGCCGTTCTGCATGCCGCGGCCGCCGGAGATGACGATTTTGGCGGCGGTCAGTTCCGGCCGTTCGCTTTTCGACAATTCGGCGCTGACGAATTTCGAAGTATCGTTGGTCATGGTGGCGTCGATCGTCTCGATGACGGCGGTACCACCCGCTGCCGGTGCCGGATCGAAACTTGCGGCGCGCACGGTGATAATTTTTTTCGAATCCGATGATGTGACCGTCGCCATCGCGTTACCGGCGTAGATCGGGCGGATAAAGGTGTTAGCGTCGATCACGGCGGCGATGTCGCTGATCGGCTGCACATCGAGCAGAGCGGCGGCGCGGGGCATCACGTTTTTGCCGATCGCGGTCGAGGCGGCAAGAATATGCGAATAGTTGCCGGCGAGCTTGACAATCAGGGCGGCGAGCGGTTCGGCGAGCGCGTGGGCATATGCCGGGCCATCCGCCACTAACACCCTCGTCACCCCCCCGATCAAGGCGGCGGCTGTCGCGGCGTCGGCCACGTGCTCGCCGGCGACCAGGGCGTGGACCTCGCCGAGCTTCGCGGCGGCGGTGATCGCGCTGCGCGCGGGCTGCTTGATATGCGCGCCATCATGCTCGAGCAGAACCAGAACCTGTGCCATGGTCAGATCACCTTCGCTTCATTGCGCAATTTGTCGACAAGTTCGGCCACCGACTTCACCTTGACGCCGGCTTGGCGCTTGACCGGCTCGGCCACTTTGATCGTGGTCAGGCGCGGCGCGGGATCGACGCCGAGATCGGCGGGCCTGATCGTCTCGATCGGCTTTTTGCGCGCCTTCATGATGTTGGGCAGCGAGGCGTAGCGTGGTTCGTTGAGCCTGAGATCGGTGGTGACAACGGCGGGTAGCGTTAGTGAAACGGTCTCCAATCCGCCATCGATCTCGCGGGTGACGGTCGCGCGGCCATCCTCGATTACGACCTTGCTGGCAAATGTGCCCTGCGGCCAGCCAAGCAAGGCCGCCAACATCTGGCCGGTGGCGTTCATGTCATCGTCGATCGCCTGCTTGCCCATAATGACTAGTTTCGGCTGCTCGCGTTCGATCAGGGCCTTGAGCAGTTTGGCAACCGCGAGCGGCTGCAATTCGATATCGGTTTCGACCAGGATGCCGCGATCGGCACCCATGGCGAGCGCGGTACGAATTGTCTCCTGGCAAACGGCGACGCCCATCGAAACCGCGATGATTTCGGTGACGACGCCCTTTTCCTTCAACCGCACCGCTTCCTCGACCGCGATTTCATCGAACGGATTCATCGACATTTTCACGTTGGCGATCTCGACCCCGGTACCATCCGATTTGACCCTAATCTTGACGTTGTAATCGACGACGCGCTTGACGGGGACAAGAAGCTTCATGGTTCACCATTCATTTGGCGTTTCTGCTAGGCGGCGACGGTGGGGATGACCTATCGAGGCACGGTCGGCAAGTCAATGTTTGCGGATCATTCCTGCCGGTTACGTTATGGCTTGGCGGATTTTCCCGGGGTAAAAATGCCGAAGATTTGCCGCAAAAATCCTGGCGTCAGGGCGGATAGCGGGTTGACCACGATATGCGGGTCGGCGAACGGACCGGCAATGTTGTAGCGGGCGGCGAACAACCCGCTGCCCTTTTCCGGGCTGAACAATTTGCCAATGAGGGGAATACGGCCTGGCAGCGTATTCAAGGCATAGGCCGGCACGATGGTCCCTGAAAGATCGAAAGTTTTACGGGCCAGATCGATGCTGCCGCTGGCCGTGAAGCCGATCGAGGCGGAATACGCCCTGCCGTTGCCCAGATATATCACCGGCCCTGTCATGGTGAATGGCGCGGTCAGCCGGGTAAACGCAAGGCCGGGGCCGGAGGTCGCGGCGGGAACGCCGTAAATCGACAGGCCCTGTAGTATCTTGGCCACCACCGGTGCGTGGCGCAGCCGAAAATCGGTCAGAACCGCGCGGCCCGTCGTGGTGGCACCGCGATGTGAGGCGGTGAGAACCAATGCGCCATGGGCGATATCGGTGGTGGTCCCGATCGCGCTGAACAGCGCCCCGGCGTCGCCGGCGTCCAGCGTCACCTGCGCGGTTCCCCCCGCTTGATCGAATTGCAGCCGGGCGGTGTGGGAAATGCCGGTCCGGGCGGTGGCCGCCATTGTGAGCAGGTTGCCGCCATCGCCGGTCGCGGCGATCTGTACCGGGCCGAGGGAAGGTGCCGGTGCTTTATGCAGGCGCAAACTGTCGAACGCGGCGCGCAATCGCCAAGGCAACATGGTGGGCGGGGTGGCTGGCACTGAGGTTGGCACGATGGATGGGGGCTCGGTGGATGGCAGCGACGCGTTGAGTGCTGCGGTGAGATCGAGCGTCGGCCCCGCTAGCGCCAGCATCCAGGGGGCACCGGTTCGCGAGGGGGGCGTGAGTTTGCCGGTCGCGATCGTGCCACCCAATCGCGCGGTGTCAATCAGCAACGGCCCCCCCTGGCTGGTGCCTTGCAGGGCCAGGCCCGGGGCACCAATATTGAGCGTGCGCACCATCGAAGGCTGGCCCTGGCGCAAGGCCAGCCCGATCATCGCATGGCCGGCGGTTCCTGCGGCCTTGCGCCAGCCCAGTTCAGGCAATGCCAAGGTGAGGGGGGTCAGATCGGCGGTCAGGTCGAGCGTGCCGCGCCCGGCGTGGTCTTTGTATGCAATCGCCAGTGGGGCGTCGCCGTGCCGCCAGAAGTTCGGTGTCGCCCCCAGCTTCGCGAGCAGATGCTGCCCGGCCACTGTGTTCGCCGTGAGGGTGAACGCGCCGCCCGGCAGCGCCATCGAGGCAGCAAAACCAGCCTTCTGCCCGGCAAGCAGGCCGTCACCGTGCAACGCCAGATGGTGCAGGGTGGCACTGATGGCGACGGTGCCGCCGTCGAGCGCCAGACCGCGCACCGGCAACGGCAGGTGCAACAAGGTGAGGTCGGCGACGCCGGCAAGCGTCACCTGCGGCAGTGTCAGATGCTTTTTCAGCGGGAGGCTGACGTTGAGTCCGGCGGTAACGTGGCCGGTGGTACCCGCGAGCGCAATGCCGCGATCGTTCAGTCGCAGCGGTGGCGCATTCAGCAGCGGTACGGCGGCGGCGGCGCTCCCGTCCAGCGACGCGACGATCCGCGCATCCTGGTCGTGATGGGTCAGCGCCGTGATGGTCATGACACCATGCAAACCGAGGCCGCCCAGCATGCCGGAGTCGGCATGGATGACGAGGACATCCTTGTCGACAAAATCGAGCGTGCCGGCCAGCTCGGTCATCGGCATGGCCCCCTTGAACCAGTCGAGCGTCACGCCGGAAGCCGTGAAACTGCCGGAAAAACGGTCGAGTTCGGGTTGCTGGTCGGTGGCCGCGAGCCTGAATCCCGCGTGGAAATTGCCATCGCGCGCGATGCCGCTGCGAATGTGGCGCACAACGTAGTTTCTGGCTCCCCGCGCCAGATCACGCGGCCAGTCCGCCGGCAGGGTGGTAGCGGTGACTTGATCGACGGTGGCGTCGATCACGCCGGCGAGCGATCCGGTCAGCGCCAGCGAACCGGTGAGATGCGCAACCGGCCCCTGCGACCCGGCGGGGCCAGCCAGACTGATGGTGGCATGGTCGAGGTTCGCTCGCGTCGGCGTCGCGGTCATGCCGGCATCGATCGCGGTGATATCGATCAGGCTCCCCGCCAGCCGGATATGTCCGGCCCCGGCTTGCAGCCCGATGGCGAGGCGCGCGGGGGCATGAGGCCCGATTGGCCAGCGCGCGCTCAGGGTCACCGGCAAGTCGAACCGGGAAAATTGGGTCTTGTCAGGCGCTATCACCGCCGGATCGATCGGGCCAAGTGTCAGGCGAACCGTGCCAAGTCCTGTCATGCCGGTGACGTCCACCACGACAGGTACAAGGCTGTCGCCATGGCGAAACGTCGCTCTGGCCGTGCCGCTCAAAATACCGGCGACGGTACGGCTCAGGCTGAGACTGCCATCGGTCGCGGTCAGAACCAGGCCGTTGGAGGGGTCGTCAAGGGTCAGATGCGCCTGGGTGATACCGATCCGGCGCAGTGCGGTCAGATCAAGTCCGCCGGCACGTGGCATCTGCGCGAACATGCCGATCAGGCGGCCAAGGGATGCCGGCAGATCCACCAAAGGCGTGGCGGTGCTGGTCGTGGGCGTACCCGTCTCTGCCGTACCCTCGATCGGGCGCAGCAGCACGTCGGGGCGACGCGCGATGATCTGGATCGGCGCGATCTGGCCCTGCAGCAGCGCAAGGGGCGACAGCGTGATCCGCAACCGGGAAATCCGTGCCACCATCGCACCTTGCCGCCCCCGGATCAAAATATCCGAGAGGCGCAAATCGATCGGCGCGCCACCGTGATGGAAACCTTCCCAGGCGAGGCCGGCCTTGCCGACGGTGACGATGGTGCCCGGCATCGCCCGCGTTGCCGCCACCCCGATCCGCGATGCCAGTGGCGGCAGATCGACCGGTCCGCGTGACAACCGCCACGCTGCGGCACCGGCCAGCAACAGCATCACCAACGCCAGGGTGCCGATCAGGCGCAACCCGTGATGGCCGACCTGACCGGCCAACACGCCGGCCCGGCGCGAGCGGCCTTGACGAAACCATCGCCTCATCGAAGACTGAGCCGGGCATGAAACGATCGACCACCTTGCCCGATCCTGGAACCGGCCTGCCGCTCGCCGCCGACCCCGCCGGTGCCACGCGTTTGATCGAGGCGTTTGCGGCGATGGGCCGTGCCGAGGCGCGCTTTGTCCG
This sequence comes from Acidiphilium sp., assembly GCA_028688905.1. Lineage (GTDB taxonomy): Bacteria > Pseudomonadota > Alphaproteobacteria > Acetobacterales > Acetobacteraceae > Acidiphilium. The sequence goes on from JAQTXH010000005.1 coordinate 117,845, forward strand.
CACCCGGGCTGGCGAAGCGGCGCTGGCCTGCCTTGGCGGCAACGCGCCCTATTTGGCAGGGCTGGCGCTGCGCGAGCCGGATATCATGATGGATGTTGTGAAAAGCGGCGCGGCACCTATCCTTGCGAGCGTGATGGCACGGCTGCGCGGCATCGCCCCGGTCGCACCACGCGCGGTGATCGCGCGGGATTTGCGGCAGGCAAAGCGGCGCGCCGGCCTTGCAATCGCCCTCGCCGATCTCGCCGGGGATTGGAGTGTGGAGCGTGTCACCCAGGCCCTGTCGGATCTGGCCGACGCCAGCATCGCGGTAGCGCTGTGCCATTTGCTGCGGGGGTTGCACGACCGGGGCACGATCGCCTTGCCCGATCCGGGGAACCCCGAGGCCGGCAGCCATTTTGCCGTGCTGGGCATGGGCAAGCTCGGTGCCCGCGAGTTGAATTATTCCAGCGATATCGACCTCGTGCTCATGTTCGACCCCTCATGTCGCGTTTACCGGGATGGCGCGCAATCCGCCATGGCCCGGTTGGCGCGGGATTTCGTGCCGCTGCTGGCCGAGCGCGATGCCGACGGCATGGTGTTCCGGGTCGATCTGCGGTTGCGCCCCGATCCGGCGGCCACGCCGCCAGTGATCAGTCTGGCGGCGGCGCTGACCTATTATGAAAGCCAGGGCCGCACCTGGGAACGCGCGGCGTTTTCCAAGGCGCGGCCGGTGGCCGGCGATATCGTGTTCGGTGCGGCGTTTTTAGAGCAGATCCGGCCGTTCATCTGGCGGCGCAATCTGGATTTCGCGGCGATCGGCGAAATCCATGACATGAAGCGCCGGATCGATCAGCGCCATCGTGATCAACCCGGAAGCGTGCTGGGCCGTGACGTGAAGCTTGGCCGGGGCGGTATTCGTGAAATCGAGTTCATGGTTCAGACCCTGGAGCTGGTCTGGGGCGGTCATGAGCCGGGCCTTCGTATTCCAGGCACGCTGGCGGCGCTGCGCGCGCTGGCGGCGGCACAGCATCTGCCGCGCGCGGTCGTGCGGCAACTCGCCGCGGCATACCAGTCGCTGCGGCGGACCGAGCATCGGCTGCAAATGATCGACGATCGACAGACCCATAGCCTGCCGGACACCGAGGCCGGGCTGGCGGCGTTCGCAACTTTTATGGGTGAGGCGGACGTGGCGCGGTTTGCCGTCGCGCTCGATCGCCTGTTCGAACAGGTCCACGGCCATTTCGCGGCATTTTTCGACGCCGACGCCAGTGCTGTGCCCGATCTCGACCTCGGTGAAACGGGCAGCACGCCGGCGGCGTTCGACGGCTATGCCGCTGCACTGGGCTTCAAGGATACCCAGCATCTGGCCGCGCGCCTGCGTGCCTGGCGCGGCGGAACGCTGGCGGCCTTGCGGGCGGCACGGGCGCGCAGCCTCCTCGATGCGATCCTGCCGGCGTTGCTTGCGGCGCTCGGACGCCAGCCCGATCCCGATCTCGCCTTTCGCCGGTTCGACCAGATGCTGGAGCGCCAGCGCGCCGGGATTTCGCTGTTGTCGCTTTTCCAACGCAATCCGGCGCTGCTTGACCGGCTGGCGACGATACTAGGGGCGGCCGCACCTTTGGCGGAACACCTTGCGGCGCATCCGGGTGCGCTCGATGCCTTGCTGGCACCGGTCGCGCGGTTCACCCGGCCGGCACCGGCGCTGCGGCGACTGCTGCACGACGCTGGCGACCTCGAACTCACCGTCAACGTGCTGCGGCGTTTCGTCCGGCGGGAGGATTTTCATTTGTCGGTGGCGACACTTGAACGCCAGATCGACGTCGATGCGGCGGGTGGGTTGCGGGCGGACCTTGCGAAGGCGGCACTGACCGCGTTGCTGTCGCGCGTGATGGCGGATTTCGTCCGAAGGTTCGGCCGGTTGCGCGGCGGCCGGTTCGGCATCGTCGCCCTCGGGCGGGTGGGAGCGCAGGAGATGCTGCCCGGCTCGGATCTGGACCTGATGTTCATTTACGATCACCCGCCCGACGCTGCCGCCAAACTGCCGGCGAGTACCTATTTCATCAGGCTCGCCCACGCGCTGGTTGGCACCATCACCGCGCAGGGTCCCGAAGGGCCAATGTATCCGGTGGACATGCGGTTGCGTCCGTCCGGCAACAAGGGGCCGGTGGCGGTGCCGCTCGCTGGGTTTCGTCGCTATCACGAGCAGGAAGTGTGGACCTGGGAGCGTCTGGCGCTGACCCGGGCGCGGGTGTTGACCGCGACCCGCGGATTTGCCCCGGTCGTCGAAAGCGCAATCCGCGCTGCCCTGTGCCGCGACGTCCCGGCCCCAATGATCCGCGCCGATACCGTGGCGATGAGGGCGCGTCTCGCGCGCGATATGCCGGCAACGGGCGCGTTCGACCTCAAGTACCGCACCGGCGGCATGCTGGAGCTGGCGTTCACCGTCGAGGCGCTGCAACTGATCCACGGACGGCGGGACCCCGCGCTGCTGCATCCCTGCACCCGCGAGGCCCTGGCCGGCCTGGCGCGGGCCGGCAAACTGGAGGCCGGCGAGGCCGCTGCCCTGATCGATGCCGATCATTTGTTCCGCACCATCCAGGGCATGATGCGGATTACCGGGCTGGCCGAACCATCGGAGACTGCCGCCCCCGCCTCGCTCGCGCCGCTGCTGGCGGCGGTGGGGGTAGGCGATTTCGCCGCCCTTCTGGACAGGGCGGAAGCGGCGGCCACATTGGTCAGGATGGCATTTCTGCGCCATATCGGCGATCCACGGCCCAAATCGCAACTTGAGGGAGAGACCAGATGAGCGTGACCGAAGGCGATAAATCCCCCGCATTCACCTTGCCGGCGACCGGCGGGCGTACCGTGTCGCTCGCGGCCTGCGAGGGCAAACCTTTCATACTGTATTTTTATCCCAAGGCCGACACCCCCGGCTGCACCAAGGAAGCCTGCGCGTTTCAGGAGGCGTTGCCGCAACTGGGCCAAATCGGGGTCACGGTGATCGGCGTGTCGAAGGACAAGATGCCGGCGCTCGAAAAATTCGCCGCCAAATACGACCTGAAATTTCCCCTGGCGTCGGACGAGGCGGGCATGGTGGTCGAAGCGTTCGGGGCCTGGATCGAGAAATCGATGTACGGCCGTAAATATATGGGCATCGATCGCTCGACCTTCCTGATCGACAAAGCCGGTAGCATCGCCAAAGTCTGGCGCGGCGTGAAGGTGCCCGGGCACGCCAAGGCGGTGATGGACGCAGTCGCCACGCTGGCATGACGATGACGCGCATGGTGGTACGGCGTGGCCGCTCGACCCGTCAGGCTGGCATGGTTGTGGCGCTGGCGGCGATTTTCGCGCTGGGGATCGCGTATTTCGCCGAATTCCTGCTGCACATGGTGCCGTGTCCGCTTTGTTATATCGAGCGCTGGCCATACCGGATCGTGGTGGTGCTCGGGCTGAGCGCGGTGGTGGTGCCGCAACGCTTCGGGCGGGTGCTACTTGGTCTGGCGGTGCTGGTGATGCTGGGCGACGTCGCTATCGCGTTCGTGCATGTGGGCACCGAACAACACTGGTGGAAAAGCCCGCTGCCCGAGTGCAACGCACCGCCGCCCGGCTTCGGCGCGATGCCATTGCGGCCCTCGGCCTCGTGCGACAGTCCGGTCTATCTGATCCCCGGCCTGCCGATCAGCTTTGCCACGATGGATCTGCTCTATGCCCTGACTGTTGCTTTGGCGATCGGTACTTATTTGAGGGTGAGCCAATGGAGAGACCGATGAGCAATGTGAACGAAACCGCACGCTTGCCCGGCGACCCCGCCCGGCGGGCCGCGCTGGCACGGATGATCCGGGTCGATCACGCGGGCGAGTACGGCGCGAAACAAATTTATGCCGGGCAGCTGGCCGTGCTCGGCGGTTCGCGCCACGCTGAAACCCTGCGCCATATGGCAGCGCAGGAGCAGCACCATCTCGACATTTTTTCGCGACTGATCGTGGAACGGCAGGTACGGCCAACCGCGCTGCTGCCGTTCTGGCGGGTTGCAGGGTTCGCGCTCGGGGCGGCAACCGCCGCGATGGGCGCTCGCGCCGCCATGGCCTGCACGGTTGCGGTCGAAGAAACCATCGACGCTCACTACGCCGGGCAGACCGCGCAACTCGGCGAAGATGAAGGGGTTCTGCGCGCCACGATCGTGGCGTTTCGCGCCGAGGAACGTGAGCATCGCGACATCGGCCTGATGAACGAGGCCGAACGCGCGCCATTTTATCATTTTTTGACGGCGGTGATCCGCACGGGGTGCAGGGCCGCAATAGCCCTTAGCGAACGCGTATGATCGGCGGTGTTCATTGGCAAGACGGGCGATCCATCCTAACTTGCAAGCCATGAGCAAAGACAGTTTCGCATCGCGTCTGGTCGCGGCGGCGTTCGAACTCGCAGGCCAACAGGGCTGGCGGCGGGTTTCGGTGGCAGCGGCGGCACGCCACGGCGGCCTCGATCTTGCCAAGGCGCGGGAGCAATTCGCTTGCACGGGCATGATCCTGGCGCGGTTTGGCCGCGACGCGGACATGCACGCGCTGCATGGCGCGATGACCGAAGGCGTGGTGCGCGACCGGTTGTTCGATATTGTGATGCGGCGGATCGATTTTTTGCAGCAGCATCGCGATGGCGTGGTGGCGCTGATGCGCTATGCACCATCCGACCCGATGCTCGCGGTCTGGCTCGCGCGGGCCAATCTGGCCTCGATGGGGTGGATGTTGGAGGGGGCTGGCGTTTCGGCGCGGGGCGTGCGTGGTGCGTTGCGCAAGCGGGGCCTGCTCGCCGTGTGGGCCTGGACATTGCGTGCCTGGCTGCGGGATGACAGTGTGGATCTGGCGGCGACCATGGCGGCACTCGACAACGCGTTGATGCGCGCCGATCAGGTCGCCACCCAATTTTCCGGCACGCGGAGCGAATCCGCGGAATCGATGGTCGGCACCGAACCGGACGCGCCATTCACGCCGGACGCCGAAAACCCCGATCGCCCAGGTTGATGGATGCTGGCGTGTGATCGTCAGGGCCGCGGATCACATTGGCCGCGAATCATATGTGAAAACAAAGGGCTAAGGTCTGTCAGGCGGTTCTGTCGGCGTTTGACGGACGCTAGCCATGATTCCACTCGCTTTTTTCCCGATCAGGTCTAATCTGAAATGGTATCCTGATCGATACGCCAGTCACCAAAATACCAGATCCGCAATCTGCGAGAGGAACCGCATCCATGGCCGAGAAACCTAAAGCGAACGCACCGTCTCATGCCCCGGAGACCAAACCGGTCGCAATGTTCATGCCGGATTTCGATTTCACCAAGGCGTTCAGTGCTATGAAGATGCCGGCGATGCCGGATATGGATGTAGTGCTCGGGGCCTACCGGCGCAATTTGGAAGCCTTGTCGGAAGCCAACCGGGTGGCCCTGGAAGGGGCGCAGGCGGTGGCGCGGCGTCACATGGAAATCATGCAACGGACCATGTCCGATCTGAGCGAGCAATTGCGCGGCGTCAATGCGCACGATACCCCGCAGGCGCGCGCCACCAAGCAGGCCGAATTGCTCAAGCATGCCTATGAAACCGCGGTCGCCAACATGCGCGACCTGGGCGACCTGATCCAGCGTTCGAACCACGAAGCGGTCGAAAAGCTCAACCGGCGCTTTTCCGAAGCCATGGACGAAATGAAAACTTTGATCGACAAAAAAACAAAGTCTTGATCGGTACCGAAAAGCGCTGATGTTCAGCTAATGTCGCAAGCGATCGTCACACCGCCCCGGCTTCAGTTCATCCCCGCGCGGCAGAGCGCGCGGCCGATGCTCAAGCCGCTGAAAATTGCATCCGATTATCAGCCCGCCGGCGATCAGCCGACCGCGATTGCCGAACTGGTGCGCGGGATCGAGGCGAACGAGCGCGACCAGGTGCTGCTGGGGGTGACGGGGTCGGGCAAGACCTTCACCATGGCCAAGGTGATCGAGGCGGTGCAGCGACCGGCGCTGGTGCTGGCCCCGAACAAGACGCTCGCGGCGCAATTATACAGCGAGATGAAGTCGTTTTTTCCGGATAACGCGGTCGAATACTTTGTTTCGTATTACGATTACTATCAGCCCGAAGCCTACGTGCCGCGCACCGACACCTATATCGAGAAGGATGCGCAGATCAACGAGGCGATCGACCGGATGCGCCACGCGGCGACCCAGGCGCTGCTGGAGCGCGGCGATGTGATCATCGTCGCCTCGGTTTCATGCATCTATGGTATCGGCTCGGTCGAGACCTACAGCCAGATGGTGGTGCGGTTGGAGGTCGGCGGGCGGATCGACCGCGATCGTCTGGCCAAGGCGCTGGTGGAATTGCAATACCGCCGCAACGACACGGCTTTCCAGCGCGGCACCTTCCGGATGCGGGGCGAGACCGTCGATATTTTTCCGAGCCAGTACGAGGATCGGGCGTGGCGGGTGAGTTTGTTTGGCGACGAGATCGAGAGCATTGCCGAGTTCGATCCGCTGACCGGCGAGCGGGTGGCGGAACTGCCCTCGATCGCGGTGTATGCCAACAGCCATTACGTGACGCCGCGCCCGACGCTGGCGCAGGCGATCGGCAAGATCAAGCAGGAGTTGAAAATCCGGTTGGCCGAACTGAGCGAGCAGGGCAAGCTGCTGGAGGTCGAGCGGTTGCAGCAGCGGACGACATTCGACATCGAAATGATGGAAACCACGGGTGCCTGCAAGGGGATCGAGAATTACTCGCGCTATCTGTCGGGTCGCGAGCCAGGCGACCCGCCGCCGACCTTGTTTGAGTATCTGCCGGAGAATGCGCTGCTGATCGTCGATGAAAGCCATGTCACGGTGCCGCAGATCGGCGGCATGTACAAAGGTGATTTCGCGCGCAAGTCGATTTTGTCGGAATTCGGCTTTCGCCTGCCCTCCTGCATCGACAACCGGCCGCTGAAATTCGAGGAATGGGAGCGGTTCCGACCGCAGACCACTTTTGTTTCGGCGACGCCCGGCCCCTGGGAGATGGAGCGGGTCGGCGGCGTGTTCGCCGAGCAGGTGATCCGCCCGACCGGGCTGGTCGACCCGATGGTGGAAGTGCGTCCGGTGGAGCATCAGGTCGATGATCTGTTGGCCGAATGCCGCGCGACGTCCCTGCTTGGTGGCCGCGTTCTGGTGACTACGCTGACCAAGCGGATGGCCGAGGATCTGACCGAATACATGACCGAGCAGGGCGTGAAGGTGCGCTATCTGCATTCGGATATCGACACGCTGGAGCGGATCGAGATTATTCGCGATCTGCGGTTGGGCGTTTACGATGTGCTGGTGGGGATCAACCTGCTGCGCGAAGGGCTGGATATTCCCGAGTGCATGTTAGTGGCGATTCTCGATGCCGACAAGGAAGGGTTTCTGCGCTCGGCGACCTCGCTGGTGCAGACCATCGGTCGGGCGGCGCGCAATATCGATGGCCATGTTATTCTGTATGCTGACACCATGACCCGCAGCCTGACCTATGCAATCGGCGAGACTGAACGGCGGCGGATCAAGCAGACCGCGTGGAACGCGGCGCACGGGATTACGCCGCAAAGCGTGAAAAAACAGATCGGCGAGATTTTGCATTCGGTCTATGAACAGGATTATGTGACGGTTGCGCCGATCAAGGATAGTCTTTCCGCCGAGTTCGTCGGCAAGGATTTGAAAGCGACCATGGCGGAACTGGAGAAACGGATGCGCAATGCGGCGGCTGATCTGGAGTTCGAGGAGGCGGCGCGGTTGCGCGATGAAATCAAGCGCCTCGAAGCACTCGATCTCGGCCTCGCCCCGCCGCCGGTACCGAGTGCGACGCGCCGGCCGCGCGATCGCGTGCCCGAACCGTTAGGGCCAGGTGGTGGCGGGTACGATCCCGACAAGCGGCATGGCCGCCGGGGGCGTGGCCGATGAAGCGTATTTTGTTGGCGGGATGCTGCGCGTTGGCCGCTCCAACTGCCCTAGCCGCCGCCCCGGTGCGGCTCACCGGCCAAAACGCGACCTATACGCTCGATCTTTCGAAAGTGCGGGGCCATTCGGTGACCGGTGCCACCGGGCGCTTGCAGTTCGACGTGCTGGAAACCTGCCGGGCTTATACCGTCAGCCAGCGCATGACCCTGCTGATCCGCAATCAGGATGGCACCCTGAGCCGGACCGTCAGTAATTACGACACCTGGGAAAGCAAAGGCGGTCACCGGTTGAGTTTCCTGCTGCGCCAGACCGAGGATGGTAAGACCAAGGTCGAAGAGCAAGGTACCGCTACCACCGGCCCGCAAGGCGGTGAAGTGGATTATACGGTGCCGAAGGGCAGGGTCGTGAAGCTGCCGCCGGGAACCCTGTTTCCTATGGCGCATACCCGGCAAATTCTACAGGCCGCCGCCGCCGGCAAGCCTTATATCGATCCGCCGTTGTTCGACGGCACGTCTAGCCATGGTGCCGAACACACCTTCGTCGCCATTCTGGGGCGGCGCGGCCCGCACCATAGCAAATTCGCACCTCTCGCCGTGTTGCCATCGGCACTGGTGGATATTGGTTTTTTCCGTCGGAGTCCGCAGGATACCGAGCCTGATTTCCGTACCCAGATGCGCTATTACACCAACGGGGTTTCGCGCGATGTCGGTCTCGATTTTGGTAGCTTTGTGCTCCACGGTGCCTTGACGTCGCTGACCGTTCCGCCGGTTGCCTGCCTAGGCGGCGACACGGAAGCGCCGCGCGATCCCCCGCCTTGAGAACCTGCCGCTGAACGGCAAAAGGGCGCGATGAAACCCTGACCCATCGCGCCCTGACAGTGTGTAGCCGCCGCCTCCTCAATTGTCGTCCGCGGCATTCACTTCGATGGATCAGACGTGGTCTCCGGCGATGAAGGGGTGGGCATCACCGGTTTGCGGCTGCGCCGCGCCGCGGGCTTGGTCGGTGCCGGCGTTTTTGGCGTCGCCATTTTGGGTTTTGCCGCTCGCGCCACCGGTGTTTTGCGTGCAGCACTGATGGCCTTGCCGTTCACTGTTTTGCGAGTGGTTGTCGCCGTGCGTTTGGCGGTGGCTTTGCCCGAGGCGGTTTTTGTTGCGGGCTTGGCAGTAGACTTTGCGGCGATCTTTTTGGCAGCAGGCTTTGCCGCCGCCGTCTTTTTTGCCGTCGGTGTTTTGCCGGCGGGAGCCTTGGTGGCAGGCTTCGCGCTCGTGGTTTTGCCGGCTGTCTTCGTGGCAGGCTTCATGGCGGGCTTTGCCATTGCTGGCTTACTGACGGTTTTGGCCGCGGGTTTTGCCGCAGCCTTGAGAGCCGGTTTCTTGATTGCCGGTTTCGTGGTGGCTGGGGACTTGGCTGCCGGTTTTTTGGCAACTGTCTTGGGGGTCGCAATTTTCGCGGCAACCGTCTTGCCGGAGGATTTAGCGGCGGATTTAGTTTGCGCCGGTTTCGTGGCCTTGGGCTTCGGCTTGGTGGTCTTGCTGGTGACGCGCATGGCCAAAGCCTGTGCGCGCGTTTCGGTGTCAGTCGTCACGTGAGTGCTCCTTCGCTCGGGGTTGTTGGGATTATAGACAATGGGTTCAGATGGTTGCCAAACGACATGTCACTAAGCTTGATCGTTTAAGGACGAACAGGCTCTATCGCTATTTTTGCGAGCAATTTCATCGCATTCGGTTGCTGCAGGTGCGTCAACCTCAAGCAATATTGCGCTAACGGCAGCGCGGAAGGACACATCGGCGTGCGGCGTGGCGAACGCGCGATTTGTTTTCATGCCAGAACGCCGTCGTTGCAGTCCTGGTCTGGCATGGCTTCATCTGCGGTCATCGACCATACTTCCCCTTTCGCGTGCGATACTCGATATGAGCAATGTGCTCTTGACAGGTTGCGACGCGAATCGCGCGACGCACGCAAGAATCGCTATTCACTGTCTACTTGTTCGGTGTCAACAAAAAGCAGCAGTTTTGCTGGCGGTTTGCGCAGTTTTTTTGCGGCGTTGCCCGCGCGACAAGGCCAGGTCACCCCAAAGCATCGCCGCCATGTCCGGATGCACGCAGTGATAGATTGAAAAAACATCAGTATTCATCTATCGACTCGCCAGCCGTTATCGTCGAGATTGCCAAAATCGCTGAATTGCAGGATTGCGGTCGCGGATTGCGATCGTCGACTTCGTACTTGCAACGCAACCCAATCAAGCGGAACATGGCGCTAAGGATTATCATCTTTCGTGAAAGACTCTTAATCATGTCCGACTCTGCTCCCACCGACTGGCGGCCCAACCGCCGCTCACGCAAGCCTACCGTCGCCATGCCCGGTTGGACGACCGCGATGCGCCGTGGTTTCGCGATGCGCTGCCCGGCTTGTGGTGAAGCGCCGGCGTTTATCGGATACCTGACTGTCCAGCCGGTTTGTCCGCATTGCGCCGCACCGCTCGGCCGCGTGCCCTGCGACGATGCGCCGCCCTACATCACGCTGCTGATCGCATTGCACTTCATAATCGTGGTCATGGTGCTCGCAGACTTCGATGGCGGCATGAACTGGATCACGTCGATGATCATTTTCGTGCCGTTCACTGTCGTATTGATGCTCGCGATGCTGCGACCGATCAAGGGTGCCACTCTCGCCATCATGCTCAAGATCGACATGCTGCGGCCCGTGCCGAAGGTGGCGTCCGCGCCGGTCGTCAGCGGCTGAGCCGGGTGCATCCGTGAACGGCCGGCTGATCCGCGTTGTTTTAAGCGAGGAAGCATCGAGCGGGCTGACCCCGATGCAGGAAGCCGATCGTAACCAGGCGATCGCGGATCTCGCGGCCGATAACCACTTCGCGCTGGCCAGCAACCCCGAGTGCGACACCATTTTGCATCTCTCCGTGCAGGATGGTCGGCTCGTGTTCGACATCCGCACCGAAGCGGATGAGACTTTGCAAACCCTCGTCCTCGCGCCAGGGCCGTTCCGATCGCTGATCCGCGACTACCAGATGCTGCTCGACAGCTATGCCGCCGCCGTCGCCGAAGGGCGCGAGGCGCGGATTCAGACGATCGACATGGGCCGTCGCGGCCTGCACAATGAAGGGTCTGAACTGATCATGGCGCGACTTGAAGGCAAGGTGTTGCTCGATTTCGATACCGCGCGCCGCATCTTCACCTTGGTCTGCGCATTGCATCGGCGTATGTAGATCCCGCAACCAACGCGCGGATCAACACCATGAAAATCGACGGCACCGCCTTTCGTTCCCTCTGGATCGACGAAACCGATCACTGGTCGCTGCGGATCATCGACCAGACCAAACTGCCCTGGGCGCTCGAAATGCCGCGCCTTGCCTCGCTCGATGAGGTTGCTCACGCGATCAGCGCGATGCTGGTGCGCGGCGCGCCGCTGATCGGGGCGACCGCCGCCTACGGGGTTGCGATCGCGATGCGCGCCGATCCTTCAGACGCTGCCTTGCAACGGGCCATCACCACCCTCGCCGCCACCCGACCCACCGCGATCAATCTGCGCTGGGCGTTGCTGCGGATGCAGGCCGTGTTGCAGGATCACCCGAAAGCCGAACGCGCCGAAGCCGCCTACACCGAAGCCGCCACGATCTGCGATGAGGATGTTGCGACCAATCGCACCATCGGTAAGCACGGGCTTGCATTGATCAAAGCCCGTGCCGCCGCCGGCCGTCGCGTCAATATCCTCACCCACTGCAACGCCGGCTGGATCGCGACGGTCGATTGGGGCACCGCCCTTGCGCCGATCTACATGGCGCATGATGCCGGCATCGACGTTCACGTGTTCGTCGATGAAACGCGCCCGCGCAACCAGGGGGCGTCACTCACCGCCTGGGAACTCGGCAAGCACGGCGTGAAACACACCGTCATCGTCGATAACGCCGGTGGCCATCTGATGCAGCGCGGCGAAATCGACATGGTCATCGTCGGGACCGATCGCGTCACCAGCAGCGGCGATGTCTGCAACAAAATAGGCACCTATCTCAAGGCGCTCGCCGCCCGCGACAACGGCATTCCATTTTACGTCGCGTTGCCATCATCCACGATCGACTGGACCATTGCCGATGGGCTTAGCGACATCCCGATCGAGGAGCGCCCTGGCACGGAAGTCACCACGATGACTGGCCGCGCGCTCGATGGCACCATCACCACGATCCGCATCGTCCCCAAGAATAGCCCGGTCGCCAACCCGGCGTTCGACGTCACGCCGGCGCGGCTGATTTCCGGGTTGATCACCGAGCGTGGGGTTTGTGCGGCGAGTGCGACGGCATTGGCCTCGATGTTTCCGGAGCATCGCAAGCAAGACGCGGCGTAGTCGTTCTTTTTGCAAATAAGAACCAAAAAGTGCTTTCTCGTGGGGCTGGTACTGGCAGGGCTGTCGGGGTGCGCAATTCAGCCTGATGCGCACGCGCCAGCGTTTGCCAATAAGCCTTATGAGCTATTCTCGCGGACGGCGGCAATCGACATCGCCAACGGCGAGTGGCGTTACTGGGGTAGCCGCGTTGTCGATACCCCTCCCGACGCCTATCACCCCGCCGACGCCCAGGCCAAGCAGGAACGCGATAACGGCGATTGGCAGGAGGTCGGGCTGTATTGGTGGCTCGGCATGAACGCAGGCCACTATTATGATCGCTGGACCGGCAAACATAACGCACGGGGCGAGAAATTCCCGCCGCAAAATGATGCCGACTATGCCTGGTCCGCCGCCTTCATTTCCTATGTCATGCGGATGGCCGGTGCGGGGCCGGATTTTCCGTATTCACCCAATCACGCCGACTACATCGACTACGCCTGGAACGCCGCGCACGGTAAAGTCAAGAATCCGCTGCTCCTGGCTGAAAACCCCGAAATCTACGCGCCGGTTCCTGGTGACCTCATCTGCGCCGGTCGGGATCAGGCGGCGTCGATGCGCTATGCCGATCTGCCCAGCAAAGGTTTTTTCCCCGCCCACTGCGCGATCGTGGTGGCCCAGGCACCGCAAATGCTCTCGGTGCTCGGCGGCAATGTCGATGATACCGTCGCCCTCACCCACGTGCCGACCACCGCGCGCAACACGCTGCAACACCGCAACGGTGCCATCGTCGATCCGCGCTATGACTGGTTTGTTGCCCTGAAGGTGCTCTATCGCCGCAATTGACCTATAATCGCCCAATGTCCCGCCATCCCCCACCCACCGACGATCTGTTCGGCGAAGCACCCCCGCCGCAAGGCCGCGAGGGTGCTTCGCCCCTGGCCGATACACTGCGCCCACATGAATTGACCGAGGTTGTCGGTCAGGATCATCTGGTCGGGCCGGAGGGCAGCCTGACCCGCATGCTCGAACACGGATCGCTCGCCTCGCTGATCCTGTGGGGGCCACCCGGCGTCGGCAAAACCACCATCGCCCGTCTGCTGGCCGATCGCGCCGGGCTGATCTTCGTGCAGATCTCGGCGGTGTTCTCCGGCGTCGCCGACCTCAAGCGGGTATTCGAGGAAGCGACCCGCCGCCGTCGCACCGGCGATCGCACGTTGCTGTTCGTCGATGAAATCCACCGTTTCAACCGCGCCCAGCAGGACGGGTTTCTGCCTGTGGTCGAAGATGGCACGATCATTCTGGTCGGTGCCACCACCGAAAACCCCTCGTTCGAACTCAACGGTGCCCTGCTCTCGCGCTGCCAGGTGCTGGTGCTGAAACGCCTGGATGATGACGCGCTCGAACTCCTGCTCCATCGCGCGGAAGCCGCCAGCGGGACGCCGCTGACGCTGACCCCATCCGCCCGGTCCAGCCTGCGTGCGATGGCCGATGGCGATGGCCGCGCCGTTCTCAACATGGCTGAACAGGTGTTCGCCGCCCATGCCACCGCACCGCTCGACGAAACGGCGTTGACCAATCTGGTCGCCCGCCGCGCCGCATTGTACGACCGTGACCGCGAAGAACACTACAATCTCATTTCCGCCTTGCATAAATCGATGCGTGGGTCCGACCCCGATGCCGCGCTCTACTGGCTCGCCCGCATGCTGGTCGGCGGCGAGGATGCCCGTTACATCGCCCGCCGCCTGACCCGGTTCGCGGTGGAGGATATCGGCCTCGCCGACCCCGGCGCACTCACCCAATCGATCGTGGCCTGGGAAGCCTATGAGCGGCTCGGCAGTCCGGAGGGTGATCTCGCGATCGCTCAACTCGTGCTTTATCTCGCGACCGCGCCGAAATCGAACGCCGGGTACCGGGCGTTCGGAGCGGCGAAACGGGCGGCACAGACCACCGGCAGCCTGCCACCACCCGCGCATATATTGAACGCGCCGACCAAGTTGATGAAAAACCTCGGTTATGGGGCCGGGTACGAATACGACCACGACACCCAGGACGCCTTTTCCGGCCAGAACTACTTCCCCGACGGTATCGCGCGGGAGAGTTTCTATCGTCCGGCCGGTCGCGGCAATGAGCAGGAACTGAAACGCCGGCTGGACCATTGGGCCAAATTGCGCCAGGAGCGCGCATGACAATCGAAACCGTTACCGTGGAACCCGATCAGGCCGATATGCGGCTCGACCGGTTCCTGCGCCGCCATCATCCCACCCTGACCCAGGGCGCGATCCAGAAACTGTGCCGCACCGGGCAGATCCGCGTCGATGGCAAGCGGGTCGAAGCCTCGACCCATGTCGCCGAAGGCCAGGCGGTCCGCATACCGCCGCTGCCGGACCCGACCACCGCGCCGAAACAGCGCCAGATCGTGGCGATGGACCAGTACGACACCAAGGAACTCCTTGCCCGCGTGCTGTATCGCGATGAGGACGTGCTGGTGGTTGATAAGCCAGCGGGTCTCGCGACCCAGGGTGGTAAAGGTATCGCGCGGCATCTCGATGGCATGCTCGATGCGCTGACCTTCGGGGCCGAGGACCGTCCGCGTCTGGTCCACCGGCTCGATCGGGATACCTCGGGCGTGCTGATCCTGGCGCGCAACGCTTTCGCCGCTGGCAAGCTCGCGGCGGCGTTTCGCGGGCGGGACATGGAAAAGACCTATTGGGCAATCGTGGTCGGGCTGCCGGTGCCGCTGGAAGGGCAGATCGACTTGCCGCTGGCGCGGATCGGCGGCTCGCAGGGGGCGCGGACCAAGCCGGTCGAGCGCGATGCCGAGGGTGCGGTGAAGGCGATCACCGAATACCGCACCATCGACAATGCCGGGCGTAAATTCTCCTGGCTGGAACTGCAACCCCTGACCGGGCGGACCCATCAGCTCCGCGCCCACTGCGCTGCGATCGGCAATCCGATCCTCGGTGACGCGCCCTATGGCGAGGACCGCGCCTTTGCGGAAGGATTTGCCCGGCAGTTGCATCTGCACGCGCGTCGGCTGGTTCTGCCGCATCCGCGCGGTGGAAGGTTGAGCGTCGAGGCGGAATTGCCGGCGCATATGAAGGCAGCGTTCGCCAGCCTCGGGTTTCATGCCGAGCCGGCAAAAGGTGCGAATAAACACGGGAAATCTTAATGATCACGATATCGTGAGTATCTCGTTGCAGCTTCGGCGTGGTCCGATCGGTATTTTTGCCCCATTTGCCTGAAGATGAAGCGACCAGCGCAGCGCCGTGCGCCCTTGTGGGGGGTGCAAATCGGGACGATCGTGGGGACTGCCCTGGTGGTCGCATGGCAGGTAGTATCGGCCCGCGCGGCGGATCCGCAACCCTATCAGGTCGTTTTCAAGCCCAGCGGCGACAAAACCCTGGACGGTCTGATCAAAGCGACGTCCAGCCTCGAAACCCTGCGCACAAAACTCAAGATCGGCCCGTTTGCCCTGATCGGGCGCGCCCAGTCCGATCAGAAAAAATTCGTCACCGTGCTGGAAAGCGAGGGTTACGATTCCGGTGCCGCCCACATCATGATCGATGGAATGGCCCTGTCCGATCCCGCTCTGCCCCGCCAGTTGCGCCGCGCGCCGGCAGATCCGCCGGCGGCGATTGTGGTATCGATCGACAAGGGGCCACTCTATCACATTAGCAGCATCGAAACGCCCGGCCTGACCGACCCTGCCGCGGCATCGGCGCTCGATCTCAAGCCCGGCGACCCCGCCAAGGCGGCCCCGGTGGTCGGTGCCGTCGCCAAGCTCGAAACCAAACTGCGCAACAGCGGCTATGCTTTTGCCAAAGTCGCCGAACCGATCGCGATTGCCGATACGCAGCGCCATACCCTCGCGATCAAATATCCGGTTACCATGGGCGAGCGTGTTGCCATCGGCGGTATCACCTACACCGGCATGCAGCATATGAACAGCAAGTTCATGGCCCGTCACGTCAAGTTGCGACCGGGTCAGCCTTATAGTGAAACCGTGCTGAACGACGCGCGCGACAGTCTGCTGGGTCTCGGCGTGTTTTCCTCGGTTTCGGCGCATACCGCGACCGCGCCGAACCCTCCCGGTCAGGTGCCGGTGACGTTTCTGGTACATGAGCAAAAGCTCCACGCGGTCTCGATCGGGGCGTCGTACTCATCCGACCTCGGTATCGATGCCGATTTGTCCTGGATGGACCGCGACCTGTTCGGCGAGGCGCAAAACCTGACGATCTCGCTTGGGGCCACCGGGCTGGGCGGCACCGGCTCCAACCAGAGCGCGACGTATGGCAAGCATAATTACGTCATCAAGCCGGGCTACGATGCCAAGGCAGTTTATCGGGTGCCCGATTTCATCAGCCGCACCCAGACCGTCACCGCGACGATCGAGGTTTTGAAGGAATATCTGCCGGCCTACAGCCGCACCGCCGAACTTGGCAGCGCGGAGGTGACCCGCGCGCTGGGCGACCACTTTTCAGCCGACTACGGTGCCGGATTCACCTTCGAAAAAGTCGATCAGGAGGGCGTCAGCCGTACCTACCGGCTGGGCCAGATCCCGCTGATCCTGCGCTATGACACCGCCAATTCCCTGCTCAACCCCACCACGGGTGTCAAACTGTCGCTCCATGTTACCCCGACACTCTCACTCGGGGCCGGGTCGCATCCGTTCGTGATCGCCGAAGCCATTGGCGACACCTACATCAATCTCGAAGCGCCCGGTCGCGGGGTGCTTGCGTTGCGCGGACTGATCGGGCGGATATTCGGGGCCAGCCAGTTCCAGATTCCACCCGATCAACGGTTCTACGCCGGTGGCACCGGCACGGTGCGCGGCTTCACCTATCAGACGGTCGGGCCGCTGTTCTTTGATGGAATTCCGCAAGGCGGCACCGCGATCGATGCGGTGGAGACCGAGTTCCGCCAGCGGATCGGCGCGCATTACGGCATCGCGCCATTCATCGATGCCGGACAGGTTTCCGCCACCGGCACACCGTTCACCGGTACCCTGCGGGTCGGCGTCGGCTTGGGATTTCTCTATTATACCGGCATCGGACCGATCCGCATTGATATCGGTGTGCCGGTCAACCGTCCACCGGGTGGGGCTTCGGTCGCGGTCTATATCGGTCTGGGGCAGGCGTTCTGATGCGCCGCGCGGTCAAAATCATCGGCATCGTCATCGCCATCCTGATCGCCCTGCCGATCGTCGCGTTGATCGCGCTCGACATCACCCTCAATACCGGCGCAGGGCGAGCATTCGCCGCTCGTGAAATCGATCGTCTGACCGGCGGCGAGGTCAAAATCGCTGGTCTATCAGGGCATTTTCCGAAATATATCGCGGCTGATCGGATCAGGATTGCCGATCGTAAGGGCACCTATCTGACCATCGATCATGTCGTGCTGCGATGGTCACCGATCGCACTGATCCGACGGGCGGTCGAGGTGCAGGACCTGACCGCCCGGAGCATCGATTTCGCGCGGTTGCCGGTCGCCTCGGCCACCAAGCCGAAGACCAAATCCTCGTCCGGTCTGCCGATCAAATCCGCCGTCATCGACCATCTGGCGATTGCGCGGCTAAGCGTCGGCAAATCGGTCGCGGGTCAACCGATCGCACTGCGTCTGGGTGGTCATGCGATCGCAACCTCGCTCACCCATATCGTGGTCGCGTTGCACGCAACATCGCTGGACCAGCCAGGACAGTACCGGATCGATGCCACGGTCGATCCACAGACTGTCGATGCGAAAATCGCCCTGCATGAGCCTGCCGGCGGTCTGATCGAAAGCCTGTCCGGCATCGCGACAAACCAGGCGCTGCGTGGACCGCTTGCCGTCACGCTCGATCTGAAAGGTCCGCGTCACGCGGCGACGCTCACCCTCGCCGCCGCACTCGGCGCGCTGCATGCCAGCGGTAACGGCACGGTCGATCTGTCACAGACCAGCCTTGGTGGCGATGTCACCCTGATTATTCCCGAAATCGCGCCGTATGCCGCCCTCGGTCATCGCCGGCTGGACGGGCGCAATGTGCTGCATCTGACTGCCAAACGCGTTGGTGCCGCCACCAATTTTCATCTCGACGACGCCATAGAGATCACTAACGGTGCCAAGCCGATCCCAACATTGGCCGGCAAGCGCGCCACCATTGCCGGCGACATCACGCTCGATCGCGGCATGACCACGATCCATCGCCTGACGATCGACGCCGCTGCCCTAACCGCGCGATTGGCCGGATCGATCGACGCCAGCACGGTCAAACTGCATGGCGATTTGACCCAGCCCGATATCACGCTGATCGATCCGCAACTCACCGGCCATGTCAGGGAACATTTCGATCTGACCGGACCGCGCACTGATCTTGCCCTGAAAACCACGATCACCGGGGTAGTGACCGCCAAGGGTATGAACTCCGGCCCGTTCAACGTGGCGATCGCGATGGCGCATCTGCCTGAAGCCCCCTCCGGTACGGTGACCGGCAGTGGATTGCTTGATGGTGCGCCGCTCGCGATCGATGCTGATTTCGCCCGTAGTGCTGCGGGCGATATTCGGGTCGCGGTGCATGATCTGTCGTGGAAATCGCTGACCGGTCACGGCAGCATCGCCCGCACGCCCAACGCAAATCTGCCAGACGGCAGCTTGCATGTTGCCATCACGAACCTCGCGGATTTTGGCCAGTTGCTCAACATCGCGCTGGCCGGCTCGATCGATGCCGATTTCGCCCATGGGCAGGGTCAACCGGCTACACTGAAACTGACCGCCGCGAATGTCGCGGAGGGCCGCTCGATCGGAGTTGCCAAGGCATTGATCGATGCCAGCATTGATCACATCGAAACCGACCCTGCGATCGATGCGACCGCGACTATCACGGGCTTGCGCGCGCCGTCGGTGACGGGGGGGCTGAACCTCACCGCGAAAGGGACCGAAACCGCGCTCAATGTGAAGGCTGCTGGAAAATTCAGCAACCTTGCCGGCAAACCCGCAAACCTCGCGCTGACGGGCATGCTCGATGGCAAGGATCGCATCGTGCATCTTACGACTCTGACGGCCGCCGCTCGTGGCGTTACCGCGCGGTTGCTCGGCTCTGCGACCCTTGTCGCCAAACCGGGCCTCGCGGTAAACCATCTGACCCTCGGCCTCGGCGGTCTGGGCGGCAACGCGCGGATCACCGCCAACGGCAGCATCCGCCCGACGCTGGATCTGACCACGAGCGTCCAGAACCTGCCGGCATCGCTTGTGCGCGCCGCCGATCCGAAACTTGCGGCGCACGGCATGATCAGCGCCACCGCGCATATCACCGGCAGCCTCGCGGCACCGACTGGCACAATCAACCTTGATGCGCGCGGCCTTGGCGTGGCATCCGGCCCCGGTGCCGGTCTGCCAGCGGCCAACATCATCGCGCGCGAAACCCTGCTGGGTCATGCGATGCGCGGCACCATCGCAGCATCGCTCGGCACCGCGCGGCTCGACCTCAAGGGTACCGCGCCGCTCTCGATGACCGGGCCGCTGACGCTAACGGCGGCTCTCACCAATGTATCGGCCACGCTAGTTCACGCGGTCGATCCGCAATTCGATGCGCGCGGCACCATCAATGCCCACGCCAAGCTTTCAGGCACCCCACGCGCGCCGCGTGGCACGATCGATCTGACCGCGCGCGGCATGCGCCTGCTCAACGGCACCGCCGCCTCATTGCCGGCGGCCAACCTCACCGCCCATGAAACCCTGCTGGGTCAGTCGGCGCGCGGCACCGCGCATCTCACTGTGGGCACCCGGGCCGATCTCAACCTCGACGGCACGGTGCCGCTCACCAAAACCGGGGCGATCAATCTCGCGATCACCGGCCATACCGATCTGCGCCTGGTTGATCCGATCACCGAGGCGCAGGGCACCCGCATCACCGGCATCATCACGCCCGACCTGCATCTCGGCGGCACCGTTGCGGCACCGCAAGCCAGCGGACGCCTGACCCTGGCCGGGGGCAGTGTCGAAAACGTCACTTCCGGTCTCGATCTGACCCAAATCGATGCACTGGTCACCGCCGCCGGCCAGACCGTTACGCTCGATCATCTGACCGCAACCGCCGGACACGGCACCATCATCGGTCATGGCACGATCGGGTTGCAGGCACCGATGCCGATTGATATTCGCATCGCGCTTGCCAAGGCCAGCCCGATTACCAGCGACATCATCACCGAAACCCTTGGCGGCATGGTTGCGATCACGGGCGCAATGAAGACTGCAATGAAACTCGGTGGCACCATCGACATCGACACCGCCAATATCGAAATCCCCAAGGGGTTGCCGCCATCGGTGACGACGCTGAACATCATACGCCCTGGGGTAAAGCCGCCGCCGCCGCCCGCGCCGCCGCCGCCAATCGGGCTTGATCTCAACGTAATCGCGAAAAACCAGGTGTTCATTCGCGGCGACGGTATTTTCGCCAATCTCGGCGGTACGCTGCATCTGGCGGGCACCGCTGAGCACCCAATCCCGTCCGGCGGATTCCAGTTGATTCGTGGTTATTTTACCCTGGGCGGCAAGAATTTGAAGTTCACCAAGGGCACGATCGATTTCAACGGTAACGGCTTCATGCCTGCCCTTGATTTGGAAGCCAGCAACACCTCGCCCGATGGTACGACGGCGACTTTGTCGGTCACCGGCACCCCGACCGCGCCGAAAATCACCCTGTCCAGCAGCCCGACCCTGCCGTCCGACGAGGTATTGGCGCATCTGTTATACGGCAGTGGCACCCAGAGCCTGTCGGCATTTCAGGCGGTATCGCTTGCCGCGTCGCTGGCCCAGTTGGCGGGTATCGGCGGTGACGGCAGCGGCCCACTCGGTGGGGTTCGCAAAGCACTGGGGCTGGATGAACTATCGTTGGGCAGCGGCACCAAAGGCAGTTCGGCACCCACGGTGAACGCCGGGCGCTATGTTGCGCCGGGGGTTTATGTCGGCGCGGAGCAGTCGGCGAGCGGGCAGGGGTCCACCGCCAAGGTCGAAATCAACCTCTACAAGGGATTGAAACTCGATACCAAGGTTGGCACCGGCGGCGGCACTGACAATGGTCAGAGCATCGGGCTGAAATATCAGTTCAATTACTGAGGTGATCGGCTGTACTCTGGTGCCGTGAAGCACGCGTCCGCTCACGCTCTTGCCGGCATCGAACCGCTGATCGCCCAATTACGCGATCTGCCCGGTCTGGTCGAGCGCAAGCCGGGCGTTTTCTAGCGCAAATCCCAGACCTTCGCCCATTTCCATGAAGACCCCGCCGGCATGTTCGGCGATGTCCGCATATCCGGCACCTGGAAGCGCTTCCCGGTCGATGGATTCCACGAAACTGAGCTTCGAGCCGTTCGCCAAATGGGCCGCAGAACATGAAGCGGCTCTGAAGGCGACACAGGAATGAGGCATGGGCGGATTCATTTTTGTTCCAGAATGAAACGCCATAACTCCGGATTTGTCACAAAATGCCACTTAAGCAACAACTATTCTTATTCCGTCGCCCAAACCCCTTGATCCATTATCTTGTGCAATTCCATAACCTGTCACTCGTCCATCTGCGGTCCGACAATATTTTTCTTTCATGCCACACCCGCATTGTTTACGAACGACGTTGCATGAGCCAGGGAAAGGACACACACCGGACTAGGAATTGGACAGCACTCAGTCTATTGAGTCTTCGCGTCATCTTGACGTTCATGACACTGACTTCGGCTATCTGGGCGGAAGTGTTGACGGTTCGGGAGATGCCGTTCCATGTCGAAATCAAGTCGACCTACTTCATTATAATGCCACGCGCCGGGGTCACGATGCTCTCTGGTATTGTGGCTGGCGACCATGTCAATTTCGCAGCTCAGTCGGCCGTCGTCCGGGCGGTGCTGCTGGTACCGAATGTGCCTGGCCATGTCGCGTATCCCATAGTGGTTGATCATCGCGGCACACGCACTACCGTCATGGTTCACTCCGTAACCGAACCCGACAATGGGTGGTTTCTTAACTCGGTCAGCAATTTCACTCTTTTGACCATTCTCGTGGTCGGTCTCGCAACCCTGTGGCGTGGTCGAAATTGGTCGGCCTGGGGTCTATCCATGTTCGCTCTATCGGTCATTATCGGAAACGCAGTTTTCCATACGACCTTACCGCCGTTCGGAAATGTGGTCGTAACCATTTTCGATACATTTTTCACTGGCCCACTCCCCCTCCTTGGCTTGTTCATAACCGCCCGAAGCTTGATCGACGACAGGGGTGCCCATCAGGGACGTGGGATCGTCCTTTATTTAGGACTGATGACCGTGATGCTCGGCTGTGAAATAGCGCCGTATCCAATGATTCTCTGGATTGCTCATGATTACGCCGAGCTGGTGCTGAATATGCTGGGCGGCGGTATTGCGATCGTGTTGCTTCTTGTGCCGGTATTCGTTCTGGCTAATGGCTATACAGCAGCTCTGGCTGAGCAAAAGTTGCGGATCAAATGGGTACTGGCAGGTACAGCCCCGCTCATTCCATTACTATTGCTTGAGTTTCTAGGAAGTTCTGATATTTTTACTGGCCCGGGAGCCGTGGCCCTGATTTCAGCTGGTCGTGCTGTTCTTGGCGGTCTCGTTTTCGGTCTTTATGCCTTTGCCGTGCTGAGCACGCGCCTAATTGACGTTCGAGTCGTGATCAATCGGGCGGTGGTATTTACAGCGCTGATGGGGCTGGTCGTTGGCATACTCGCCTTGGTCGAGAATCTGATCGAGAACAGCGCGCTCCACGGGCGGGCCGGGCTGGCGCTCGAGGTGGCGGCACCGTTGATATTAGGGATTGCGTTCGACCAATTGCAGCGACGGATCGAACAGGTGGTAGATCGGGTATTCTTTCGCCGCGAGCATAAGGCACGCGAAAGATTACGGGATTTCATGCGGGATGCCGGGTTCATCGAGCAGGCGGACGTGTTGGTGGCGCGAACGGTGGCGGTATTTGACCATCATGCCGGCGGGCATGGGGCGGTGTTGTATGAGGCGCGATCGACACTATTCGAGCGCACTGCGCAGCATGGCGGTCACTGGCCGGAGGCGGTGGACGGAGACGATCCGGCCCTAGTCCGGCTGCGGGCGACGTTGGCGCCGCTCGATCTGCATGGGATCGAAAGTAAGTTGGGCGCTGACGGCCTGATATTGCCCCTGGCGTTGAGGGGGCGGATGTTCGGGGTGCTGGTGTGCGGGCCGCGCAGCGCCGGGCGATACGCGCAGACCGAGATGGCCGAGTTGGGCCAGGCTGCGCGTGAAGTCGGGGCGTCGTTGTTTGCGCTGCGGGCGCGGTCGAACGAGGCACTGGTTGAGCGATTGGCGCTCGGACAGGTTGCGCCTCATGAAGCTACAATAGAGGCTCGGCAGCTATCAGGGCTTGCAACCTGATCTGATTTGGGTGTTCAATAGGCACTGTTAAGTTTTTGATGTGATAATGTGAATTTTCCTGTCTGGTTACGATTTGGGTGGCCAGTTTTTCAGCATTGTCGACCATGAGCGAGAAGGCAGGCACTATCAAGTTAGATAAGGTTTGTTGGATTGTGAGCGATATTGCTCTAGTAACATTAATGCTGATTACTGATCTTGAGGTAACGCAATGATAGATGTACGAAAAAAAAGCAAAAGCGCCTTAATAGTTGTTGATGTGCAGATCGGGGTCATGAGTGGAGCTTGGGATGCAAATCGGATCATCAATAATATTTCGCGGTCTGTCGAGCGGGCACGAAATCAAGGGATTCCAGTGATCTGGGTACAGCACTCAGATGACGAGTTGATCCATGAAAGTTCAGAATGGAATTTGGTGCCGGAATTAACACAAAATGATGGTGAAATGCTGATCCATAAGCACTTCAATTTGGCATTCGAGAAGACTGGGTTGAACGAAGGGCTTATAAGCCTTGGGGTGAACCACATTGTGTTGGCTGGCGCATCGACCAACTGGTGTATACGTGCGACAGCATACGGGGCACTTGAGCGTGGTTATGACCTGACTTTAGTCGAGGATGCACACACGACCGCCCCCATCGAATTGGATGGCGGACGGAAGATTGAGGCTGAAAATATTATTCATGAGCTCAATATCGCCATGAAGTGGTTGAGTTATCCTGATCGTGCAAACGGTGTAGCCACTGCTGAAAAAGTTAACTTTACTGCCACCGCATCCTGAACCTTTAGGATGCCGCTATTTTTTCATCGCTGGAGCGAGTTGGTTGAATCGATTGTGATGCGAGGCCGCTGACAACCTCTTCAAGGTCATATGCCAGCCCAGGCGGTGATTTCAGAATCAGGCGTTCATCGCTGCTTGGAGATGACGGCTTTGCTTTTGATTTGTGACTCCCAATCCCGGAATCGGGATCGAAATCCCATCATCGGGATTGATTGAGGTTGGTCATCTGCCAGGTTCGCTTCGTTTCGTAGGGTTTCTAGGGCTGCTGAGGCTGGCATAGGTCTTGCTCATGTCGCGGTAACCGTTTGGGAGCCCCGATGCCTGATTTTCAAATTCCTGCTGACGTGCGCCGTCGAGATAAGCGCAAGCGTCTGCTTGTTTGGGTGGGGATCGGGGCGATCGGTATCATTGTGGTCGCGGCACTGGTGGACATCCTGCCCTCCGGCCCCTCGGTTGCGCGGGATTCACTGGTGATCGCAACCGTTCATCAGGGGATGTTCCGCGTGCGGGTGCAGGTGCCCGGCGTACTGAAGCCGCGCGGCGAGCGGTTCGTCACCGCATCGGTCCCCGGCACCGTCGCGCGGGTGAAGGTGCAGCCGGGCGATGCGGTGACGCCGGGGAGCGTGCTGGTGGTTCTGGTCAATCCGCATCTGCAATCGGCGCTGATCGCTTCACGATCGGATCTCGCTGATGCCAAAGCCACGCTGGCCGCGACGGCTGCGACCCTCGATAACACCCGGCTGAGCATGGAAGCCGATCTGGCGACCTCGCGCGCCGCCGCCGAGGCTGCGTCCCTCCGCGCGCAGGCCGAACGGGGGCTAGCCGCCGAACATGTCGTGGCCCGGCTGGATTATCGGAAGACCGTGCTCGATGCCGCCACCGCGCGCGAACAGGTCGGGCTGACCGAACAGCGGCTCGCCGCCTTCGCGCGCAACCAGACCGCACAACTCGCGGCGCAACAGGCGCGCGTCGCCGCCTTCCAGGCTGCGTTCGTCGAAGCGCAGGCCAACGTCGCCGCCCTTGCGGTGACCGCCGGCGAGGCCGGGGTGGTGCAGAGCGTTGCCGCCCATCCGGGCCAGACCCTCGCCCTGGGTGGCGCGATCGCGCGGATCGCCAGCCTGACCGATCTGAAGGCGGCACTCGATGTCGCGCCCAGCGAAGCCGGCGAGGTGGTGGCCGGCCAGACCGCCAGCATCCGCCTGAACGATGAAGGCGAGAGCCGCATTGCCGGCACCGTGACGCGCATCTCTCCTTCGGTCGAGAAGGGCAGCGTGCGGGTCGATGTGAAACTGCCGACCCATCTGCCGCACGGCACGCGACCCGATCTGGCGGTGCTGGGCGATATTGATGTCACCACCATCGCGCGGACGATCTTTGTTGCCCGCCCGGTCGATGCCAGGCCGGACAGCACCGACACGGTTTATGAACTGGTGGATGGCGGCCGGAAGGCGATCCCGGTGCGGGTGCGGTTCGGTGCCACCTCGGCCAACGCGATCCAGGTGCTGGCGGGGCTGAAAGCAGGCGATCGGATCATCGTGTCCGATACCGGTGAGTTTGCCGGCAAGGCGATGGTGCGCATCCGATGAAGCGTGTTCTGTTTGGGCTCGCGTTGCTGGGTTTCCTGCCCGGGGTGGCCCAGGCATCGTCCCTCTGGCAGGTCTGGCAGGCGGCGCGGGCGAACGATCCGGCGTTTGTGGCGGCATCGGCCCGGCTGCGCGCCGCCGCGACCGAACGACCCGCCGCCCTCGCCGTTCTGCTGCCGCAATTCGCAGTCGCCGCCGGTGCCGGGCCGCAGAACCAGTTTTTCAACGGTGAGGATTTCTACGGCAGCGGGTTCGAGCCGATCACTGAAACCCAGCACCTCAACGCCTCCACCTGGCAGGCGACGCTGACCCAGACCCTGTTCGACTGGGGTCAGCTCAAATCCTATCAGGCGGCCGGTTTCGCGGTGCAGGCGGCGGCTGCGACCTATCAGGCGACGCTGGAGCAGCTGACCGCGCGCGTGATCACCGATGACATTGCTGTGCTCGCGGCACGGGACGATCTCACCGCACTCCGGCAGGCGGCGCGCGGGTTCGGCGCACAATATCACGATGCCGAGGCGCGCTATCGGGCCGGTCTGTCCGGCGTGATCGGCGCGGATGAAGCGCGCGCCGCCGACCGCTCGATCCAGGCGCAGGTGATCCAGGCTCAGGCCACGCTGATCGCCGCGCGCGAAACCCTTACCGCGGTCACCGGCAATCCGGCGATCACCGCGACCGGTGCCTTGCCGACCGCGCTGCATCTCCCACCCCCCGGCAGGATCGGCACCTGGCTCGATCAGGCGCAATCGGGCAACCCGACGCTCGCGGCGGCACGCCTGACCGCACGGGATGATACCGCATTGGTCGCCGCAGCACGGGGCTCCTATTTGCCGAGCATTTCCCTGCAATTGCAGCACACCCATGCAGCCCAGGCCGGCACCGCCGGCTACGCGTTCTTCGGCCAGAGCCTGAACGGTCCCGGCTATTCGGTGCAGCAGGGTAATTCGGTTACCGTGCAGATGAACTGGAACATCTTTTCCGGCGGGGCGACCAAAGCCGCGACGGATCGCGCCCGCGCCATCCGCGACGAAGCCCTGGCCAACGCCGCGACCGCGCGCCTCGGTGTGACCCGCACCGTGCGGACCGATTACTTCGCCGTGGTGCTCGATCGCGCCCGGCTTGCCGCCGCGCGATCGGCCGCCAGCGTCGCCGCGAAAGCGGTGCGCGCGGCGGGTGATGGCGTGCGCGCCGGGCTGATCAGCGAGAGCGACCTGATCGCGGATCGCCAGCAACTGCTCTCCGCCCAACTGGCGCTGCATCAGGCGATCGTCTCTGCGATCAGCCATGAGGTCGGGCTGGCCGAAGCGGCGGGGAGTGCCACGCCGCTGCTGGTCCGCCAGATCTCGACCATACTGACCATCACCCGATCCCCCAGGAGCAACCACCATGGCTGAGACCGTCATCGACGTGATCGATCTGAAAAAAATCTACCGCACCGATCAGGTGGAGACCCATGCGCTGGCCGGGGTCGATCTCTCGGTCCGGCGCGGCGAATACGTCGCGGTCACCGGCCCATCGGGTTGCGGCAAATCGACGCTGATGGCGATTCTCGGTCTGCTCGATGACCCGAGCGCCGGCAGCTATCATCTGGCCGGGCAGGATGCGGCGAATTTGCGCGAACGCGACCGCGCCGCCTTCCGCAACCGCCACATCGGTTTCGTGTTCCAGGCGTTCAACCTGATCGGGGATCTGAGTGTCGCGGAAAACGTGGCACTGCCGCTGATCTATCGCGGTGGGATTGCGAAGGCCGAGCGGGATGCGCGGGTCGATGCCATTTTGTCGGAGATCGGCATGGCCCATCGCGCTCAGCATTATCCGGCGCAACTTTCGGGCGGCCAGCAACAGCGCGTGGCAATCGCGCGTGCGCTGGTTACCGAACCCGACATCATCCTCGCCGACGAACCCACCGGTAATCTCGACTCCAAATCGGGCGAGGCGGTGATGGCGCTGCTGGAGGATCTGAACACCAGGAAGGGTGCCACCATTCTGATGGTGACGCATGATCTGCATTACGCGCGGCGGGCACGGCGGATCGTGCGACTCTCCGACGGGCAGGTGGTGGACGAGAACTTCGGCGAGGCGGTGGTGGCGCTGCACCCGGAGGACGATAATCTGGTGCCGGGAGGCAAGTGATGCGCGGCCACTTGAGTCACGACGCCACGGTCGCATGGCGCGGCCTTGCGCGACGACCGTTCTACGCCATCGCCACGATCATCATGCTCGCAATGGCGATCGGTGCGAATGCCATTGCCTTCGACATGTTCTACGACGTCGAAGTGGCGCCGTTGCCCTATCGTCATGCGTCCGACCTCGTGATGGTCCGGCACGAAGTTCCCAAGACCGGGCTGACACAATCCATTGTAGCACCGCGTGACTACGTTCGCATGATGGCCATGATCAAGGGTATTGCGGATGCCGGGTTGTGGACGAGCGGCGGGGAGGTCCCGGTGCCGATCGACGGCAAACCGCGTGCGGTGGCCTATTCGCCCGTCACCCCCTCCTGGTTTCGCACGCTGGGCATCATGCCGGCCATCGGGCGGCTGCCCAGCCTCTCCGCCGGTCGAAAGGATGGGCCGGCGGAGGTAATGATCTCGTACAAATTCTGGCAAAGTGCTTATGGCGGCGCGACGGATGTGCTCGGCCGCACCATCGACCTCGGCAACGGTCCGCAGCGCATCGTCGGCGTATTGCCGCGAACCTATGCCTTCGTCGGCGGCAACGACGTGCTTTCGCCGCTCGTGCTGCCGCTGGTCGCCGATCAGATGAACAACCTCAACTATTTCATGATCGCCCGTCCGAAGCCCGGGGTCTCGCTCGCGCGAATGAACAATGAACTCCAGCAGTCCAAATCCGCGATCCTACAGGGCAAATTGCAAAAATCGCGCCATGATTTTCGCAATCAAATTCTCGATGCCCGCCCGCTGCGCCCCATGATCATTGCATTGTCCAGCCTCGGCAGCCTACCCTACGTTCTGCAAGGTATGGCCCTACTGTTGCTTGGCCTTGCGATCGTGAATGCGGCCAATCTGGCGATGGTGCGCCAGCGCGCCCGCAACGGCGAGTTCGTGCTCCGGCGCGTGCTCGGTGCGTCGCGCGGGGAAGTGATGCGGTTGCTGCTGCTCGAACAGATTCCGATCGGGGTGATCGTGGTCCCGATCGCGATTGTGATCGCCTGGCTCGCGCAACGGGGGATCGACAGCTTCGGTGACGCCATCGTGATCCTGCCGTTTCACCTGTGGTTTGGCTGGCAAGCGGTCGCCTGTGTCGGGGTACTGACCTTTGCATCGCTGCTGATCATCGTGTTGTTTCCGTTGCTCCAATTATCGCGTCGCAGCGTCGACAGCGCGCTCGGTTTGGGCGGTAAGGCGACGATCGGCCGCGCCGCGCGACGGGTCCAGCGGAGTCTTGGGATCGTTCAGATCGTGCTCGGTTGCGCGCTGCTGATCGGCAGTGCGGGTCTGGGGGGCAGTCTCTATATCGCCCTGCATCAGCCGCTCGGTTTTCGACCCCACCATCGGCTGATCGCCTCGGTTCTGCTGCCGACCTCCGCCGATGATGCGCGTTCGGTCGAGACGATCGTTGATCGGCTGCAGGCCGACCCTCGATTTCGGTCGGTCGGCGGCATCGGGTTCGGCACCTATCCGTTCTCGTCCGACATGGAATATTCGGGGGCCCGACGCACGATTGCCGGGGCACCCACGTACCACGCCAACATGGCGATTCCGGAGATCGGCTATTTCAGGGCGCTCGGCCTGACTATCCGCCAGGGCCGTCGGTTCACCCGGACCGAATATCTCACCGGCGCGAAGGTCGCGATCGTCAGTGCCGGATTTGCTAGACATCTGTACGGGACCGACAAGGTCGTGGGCCGATCCCTGAGGGTGCAGGGAGTCGGCACCTACCAGGTCGTCGGCGTGACAGATCCGGTGATCTGGCGCGTCGCCCCCTGGCATCTGGCCCCGGGCACGATGTTTCTGCCGCTTCGCTCGATCGGCAAGATGGGTCAACCACTCTCCTTCGTGCATGTCGTGGTCCGTTACCGAGGTTCGGTACTTCCAGCACTGCCGCAAATCCGGCGCATCATCGAGGCCGCGATTCCAGGCAGTGTCGTGACATCGGTGCGATCCTACGACCAGCAGATTTCCGATCATACCGCATTTCGATTGATCGCGGCCGAGATTGCACTCGGCTTCGCCTTTGCCGCTTTGATCCTTGCAGCACTCGGCGTCTATGCCGTCAACGCCCTGATCGCCCGGTCTCGCCTGCCCGAATTCGGCTTGCGCGCGATGCTCGGGGCCAGCCCGTCGCGCCTGCTACGATTGGCTCTGACCGATGCCGCGTGGCTGCTCGGCCTCGGCTTGGCAGGCGGTGCGTTGGGTGGCTATCTGTTGATCCGGGCGATGTCGCCCTTGCTGTACCATGTCAGGGAGATCGCGCCGCTGGTATTCGCAGGCTCATTGATCGTCATTGCCGCCATCGTCCTCATCGCCGCCTGGTGCCCGGCGGCTGCGGCGGCTAACACGCCGGTGAAAACCTTGCTGGACGCTTCGTGAACCGCCGGTTCTTGGTCATTCTGATTGCCGAGGCGATGGTCAATGTCGCGGCCTCGACCCATATCCAGACCGCGACGCCGGCGGCCATGCTGGCGCGCGTGATGGGCGTGCTGATTTCGACCTTCACGGCAACCGCGCCGGTGGGCGCACTGCTCGGCTTTTTCGCGGTCTTCGTCGTCCTGGTCATGAGTCCACGCCGGCGATCCCCGGTCACGGTGCCAGTGCGCGACCATGGCTGATCCGGGCGGCACCATCCTGATCGCCGACGATCAGGCCGACATTCGCGAAGCCCTCGTCCTGGTTCTGCGTGCCGAAGGCTTCGCCACCCTTGGTGCCGCCTCGCCCGCCGAAGCCGCCCTGCTGCTCGATGCCGGGGGCATCGACGCCCTGTTGCTCGACCTGAATTTCACCACCGACACCACCTCCGGCGACGACGGCATGCGCCTGCTCGCCTCGGTGAAGATCATCCACCCGACATTGCCCGTCGTTGTCCTGACCGGCTGGGGCTCGATCGATCTCGCGGTGCGCGCCCTGCGCGCCGGAGCTGCGGATTTCCTTGAAAAACCGTGGGAAAACACGCGGCTGCTCACCGTGCTGCGCACCCAGCTTGCCTTGTCCCGCGCCCGTGGCACCGCCGTCAGTCTCACGCACCAACCCGTCCAGGGCGATATCATCGGAACCTCTGCGGCGATGCGCGCCGTGCTGACGACGGTGGCGAAAATCGCCCCGGCGGATGTTCCGGTGCTGATCACCGGCGAAAGCGGCACCGGCAAGGGGGTGATCGCGCGTCATATCGCTGCCCTGTCGCGCCGCGCCGATAAACCCTTCATCACGCTCGATCTCGGCTCGGTGCCGGAAACCCTGATCGAATCCGAATTGTTCGGCCATGTCCGTGGCGCTTTCACCGATGCAAAATCGGACCGGATCGGCCGCTTCGAAATCGCCGATGGCGGCACATTGTTCCTCGATGAAATCGGCAACGCCAGCCTCGCCACCCAGGCCCGCCTGCTCTCGGTGCTCGAGGACGGTATCATCACCCGCGTCGGTGACACCAAACCCCGCCGGGTCGATGTGCGGGTGATCGCGGCGACCAACGCCGATCTCAATCATCTGATCGATCATGGTCGCTTCCGGCGTGACCTGTTGTTCCGGCTCAACACGGTTGAGATTTCATTGCCGCCGCTTCGAGCGCGCGGTGATGATGTCTTGCTCCTGGCAAGCCATTGCCTCACGGCATCGGCCGCCCGTCACGGTCGCGCCGTGACCGATTTCGCACCGGATGCTCTGGCCGCGCTCGCCGGCCACACCTGGCCCGGCAACGTGCGCGAACTGGCGCATGTGGTCGAGCGCGCCGTACTGTTTGCCGACGGTAACACCATCACCCAGGCCCATCTCCGCCTCGGCCCGGCCGCGGCAGCGCCGCTCGAACGCATGACCCTGGATCAAGCGGAACGCTACCTGATCCAACGCGCCTTGGCCGAAGCGGGCGGCGATGGCGAAGCCGCGGCTAAACGCCTGGGCCTGTCGCGCAGCGCCTACTATCGCCGGTTAGCCCAGTTGCGGACATGATGATCATCCTCGCCGCCGGCCTCGTAAGTATCGCGGCAGTGTGCGGCTACATCGTGGCTTGGCGGCGGGCAAACCGATGCTACCGCCAGATCGCAGCGCTGTTGCTCGGCTTGCGGGACGGGGATTATTCGCTGCGGGCGATACCGGCGCGGGGCGGGCTGGGCAGCGCCTTTGCCGCCGTCAACACATTGGCGGATGGATTGATGGGCACGCGTCGCGCCGGCATCGAATCCGATGCCCTGCTTGGCAAACTGCTCGGCGCGGTCGATCTCGCGATCATCGTCATCGGCCCTCGCGGGACGATCATGGGCGGCAACGGTGCCGCCGGCTCTCTGCTCGGCGTCGATGCGGAAATGCTGGTCGGCAGGCATCCCGGTCCACTCGGCATCGCGGCTTGGCTCGCCATCGATGGACCCAACCGTTTCGAAACACCATTGCCCGGTGGCACCGGCCCCTGGGATGTCAGGCGCGTGCAGTTCCGGCGCGGCGGACGCGATCACCTCGTTCTGGTAGCCAGTGACCTCTCACGTGCCTTGCGTGACGAGGAACGCAGGGTCTGGCGCGGCCTGATCCGTGTGCTCAGCCACGAAACCGGCAACTCCCTCGGCCCGATTCAAGCCACCGCCGAAGCCCTGCAACGCAACACGACCGATCCGGCCCAGATGCGCGCCGGCCTTGCCCTGATCGAACGCCGCACCCGAAGCCTCGCCAGTTTCATCCGCCGCTATGCCGAGCTCGTCCGCCTGCCCCTGCCCATGCCAGAGCCGGTCCTGCTCGGCCCTCTGCTGCAACGCATCGCCGATCTCGAAATCCGGGTCCCGATTGAAACCACCATCAGCAACGAAGCGGCAACCGTGCTCGATCCCGCCCAGATCGAGCAGGCCCTGATCAACCTGATCCGCAATGCCGCCGACGCCGCACTTGAAACCGGCGGCAACGTCACGATCAGGCTCGACCTGATCACGCCCCAGATCCGTATTACCATCACCGATGACGGCAAAGGTCTCCCCCACACCGAGAACCTTTTCATCCCGGGATTCACCACCAAACCAGGTGGCAGCGGCATCGGATTGGTTTTGGCCCGCGAAATAATCGAAGCCCACGGGGGTACCTTGCAACTATTCAATCGCGAAGATCGGGCCGGTGCCCAAGCCGTCGTGACGCTTCAATGCTGAAGGCAATGGGGATCAGCTCGCACCGTCCGCTACTGCAAACTAGATGACCTGCCTTCCTCTGTACGGACTGTTCACGACCGCAAGGCGGGGATAGGCGGACCCGGGAGGTGGTCTCAGGAGCGGACGTTCAGCGCCGTGCTTTGCCGACAGCAACGCGCCTAAGCCCAGTCACTCAGCCTTCTTCGGGCCGTCTCTGGAAGCCGACGGTGGTGGCCGCCCTGCTGGCCGACCGCGTCGGGATTAGGACCGGTCAGGCAGTTTTCGTGAGGCCAAGTGCCGAACGAAATCGTGCCTAGCAAATCCGACTACCTTTAATTATAGCGCGGAGATGCACAACAGTTCAACTCTCTTAGGTCGACCCGACTTAGTCACTGAGCACCTGTTGCTCCGCCGCCC
The DNA here is from genome assembly GCA_028688905.1 of Acidiphilium sp. GTDB lineage: Bacteria > Pseudomonadota > Alphaproteobacteria > Acetobacterales > Acetobacteraceae > Acidiphilium. The sequence continues at coordinate 151,530 of JAQTXH010000005.1, forward strand.
GAATGAAGGGGATCTAGGCACCATTGTCTGTATCGTCGGAGACTGGGAAGTCGCTCGTCGCTTAGCTCGTGTTCCGCATCCCTACAACCTGCACGATGCTAGATTTTTCTTAGAACAGGTCGTGTCCAGCGAATGGGTCTGGACGATAACTATGCAAGGCTCTGACGAACTGATCGGCGTGGTTGGCCTGACACCGGAAGAGGGTGCGAATACCGCTGAACTGGGCTACTGGCTCTCACGCGCCCATTGGGGCCGGGGGATCATGACGGAGGCTGCGAGAGCCATCGTGTCCTACGGCTTCGACAGATTAGGACTTATCTACATCACCTCCGGCTATTTTGAAGACAATTCTGCGTCGGGCCGCGTGCTTGAAAAGCTTGGTTTCCTAGAGACTGGCCGGGCCGCGCGGCCCTGCCTTGCTGCCGGCTGCGACGTACCCTCGGTCGAGATGAGCTTGCTCCCGCTGGATTGAGTTCAGCAAACAGACGGTCATTGAACGCCCGGCTTTTGCTTGCTGTGGTGCTGCTCTCGATAATAGTCGATAGCACTTTGGGCGACGACGTAGTCATCAGTTCGAGCGAACCCTGATATTCGCCGCAAGGTCGGCTTTACTCACGCCAGATTCCATAACCGGTCATTCTGCTCTCCGCCCATTGTGGAGGTTCCGAAAATAAGCGAACCCCACATCTTTTTCGACAATTACCTCTAAAATTGTACTTCGCACATGCTTGGTGCGTGGCTGTTGAAATGTGCATCATCACGCAGTAGCCCGAGCTTGAAGTCTGCCCCGCTCGTGAAATATTTTTTCGGTTGAGCAGTAAACCGACTTGGGATGGATCGTCGACATCCTGATCCGTCAGCGTCTGCGCTATGATCATGCCTCCGGCAACTTCGCCGCCCGGCGGCTGACTGTGGTGTGATCCGGTGCCGAAAGCGTCAGGCTCATCCGTCTGTTGCCCCCCGAAAGGGCGGTCGACGAGGGTTTAGCTACCACACATGGCTACCATACCCCCGGCAACCCGCCGAATGACACCGAGAAAGCCTTATAAACCAGATGGTTATGATACGATTGGCTGGGGGACCTGGATTCGAACCAAGGCTGTCCGGGTCAGAGCCGGAAGTTCTACCGCTAAACTATCCCCCAAGCGGATCGCGCGTGGCCAGCGCTGCGTAGCATCACGCGCCGTGCGAAGCAATCGAGCGGATGTGTGCGGGGTCATTTCTCAGGAGGGTGCAATTCTGGCTTGCTCTCCGGCCATGGGTGCGCCCATTATATGAATGTCATGGCAAGCGACTGCGCCCTGCCGACCCACCCGGCCATCGGCCGGAGCACGACCGAGCGACGCGGCAGTCCTGGCCATGCGCCGGCGGAGCGTCGTACGCGGCCGCCAGCCTATGCTGCGATCGACCTTGGGACCAATAATTGCCGAATGCTGGTGGGCGTACCGAGCGGGGGTGGCTTTCATGTGCTGGACAGTTTCAGCCGCGTGGTTCGCCTGGGCGAAGGGCTGTACCGCACCGGTACGCTGTCCGACGACGCGATGAACCGGGCGATCGACGCGCTTGGTACGTGCGCGGAACGGTTACGGCGCTGGCAGGTCAGCGATGTTCGGGCGATCGCGACCGAGGCCTGTCGCCAGGCGGAAAACGGTGCTGCTTTCGTCGCCCGCGCCCGTGCCGCGACAGGATTGCCGATCGAAACCATTTCGCCGCGCGAGGAGGTTGGTCTCGCCATGGAAAGCTGCGCCTCGCTGATCAACCAGGCCGAGCGGCGGGCGTTGCTGTTCGACATCGGCGGCGGCTCGACCGAAATTGCCTGGGTGCGGGTACCCGGCAGCCATACCCAGGCCGATCGTAGCTTGCCGCAACTGATCGGGTACCACACCATTCCTGTCGGCGTGGTCACGCTCTCCGAGCGTTGCGCCGGGTGGTGCGAAAGCGAGGCGGGGTTTGCCGCCGTGGTCGAGGAAATCAAGGCGCTGCTGCGGCCGTTCGAGCAAATCCACCGGATCGGCCAGGAAATCCGTCAGGGAGGGGTGCGGCTGGTCGGCACCAGCGGTACTGTGACCACCATCGCGGGCATTGCCCTCAATCTCGACCGCTATCGCCGCGGCGCGATCGACGGTGCGGTACTGCCGCGGGGGTTGGTGGCGTCAGGCCTCGCTGCGATCCGCGCGATGGGCCGCGCCGGACTTGGTGAACACCCGTGCATCGGCCCGGATCGGGTCGATTTCGTACTGCCGGGCTGCGCGATTTTCGCTGCAATCGAGGACATGTGGCCGGCCAGCGACCTTGCCGTGGCCGATCGCGGCTTGCGCGAGGGTATGCTAATGCGGCTGATTCGCACCGCGCGCGCCCGGCCGCGCCCTTATCAGGCATGAACAGTACCCCATAATGACCGAAGATCTAACCCAAGGCCGACGCACCACGGTGCGACTCGAATCCGCGCGCAAGCACAAGCCCTCGTCGCAAAAATGGCTGACGCGCCAACTCAACGACCCCTATGTCGAGGCGGCGAAGGCGAAGGGGTATCGGTCGCGCGCTGCGTTCAAGCTGATCGAACTCGACGAAAAATTCTCCCTCATCGGCAAGGCGAGCCGGGTGGTTGATCTCGGCGCGGCACCCGGCGGATGGACCCAGATTTCGCTCGATCGGGGAGCGGCGCGGGTGGTGGGGATCGATCTGTTGCCGATCGATGCGATTGCCGGTGCCACGCTGTTGGAAGGTGACTTCCAGGACGCGGCGATGGAGGCAGCGTTGCGCGCGGCACTTGGCGGCCGCGCCGATCTTGTGTTGTCGGACATGGCGCCTAACACCACGGGACACATGGCGACCGATCATATGCGGATTATGGGGTTGGCCGAACTCGCACTCGATTTTGCGTTCAAAACCTTGGAACCCGGCGGCGGGTTCGTCACCAAATTGTTTCAAGGGGGTGCCGAGGGCAGCATGCTGGCACTGCTGAAACGGCGATTTGCCGTGGTGCGGCACGCGAAGCCGGCCGCCAGCCGCAAGGACAGCCGCGAGTTGTATCTCGTTGCGACCGGCTACCGCCCGGAAGCGTAACGAAACCGGGACTCATAAAAAGGTTTTGCTTTTTTTTTCATGAAGAAGCGCTTCGAGCTTGCCTAGGCTTTCTGCCTTGCCGGGCAAGCAATCCCGAGTCAGCCACCAGTCCCGCGCCGCTGCCAAGGCCTCGCCCAGTGCGCGACCGGGCATCGCACCCAAAGCCAGTGCATCGCGACCCATGAGTGGAAACACCGGGCGCGGCATCGCCACGAGGCGGGCACGAAGGCCGCTGCGATCGGCATCGGTGGCCAACCAAGTGCGATCGACCAACGCCCCTGTCTCCCAATCGGCTAGAGCGCGGCGGCAGGTGGCGGCATCGGCATCGGGCGGCAGCAAGGGCGCGGTCGCCAAAGTGGTGAGCCGGCTGCGTTCGGCGTCGGATAATTTCAGCCGGTCCGCGGTGGCCGGATCATCCGGCATCAAGGCGGCGAACCGCAGCAAAGGATCGACCGGTGCGGCGCGTGCAATCATGATATCGAGCGTATCAAGCGGTTGCGCTTCGGGTAGAATGACCGCCATGACGCCGGTTTCGCACATCAGATGCAGGGCGGCGCGGGGATTGGGGGCCGCCAGAATTTTTTTGAGTTCCTGCCACACCCGCTCGGCCGAAAGCTGGCTCAGCCCGGCCCGTGACGCGGCAATCGCGGCAATCGCCGGTGCATCGGGTTCGCCGCGCGCGTATCGGGCAAAGAACCGGAAAAACCGCAAAATTCGCAAGTAGTCTTCGGCGATGCGGATGGCGGGTTTGCCGACGAACCGCACGACTCCGGCGGCCAGATCGGCCTGACCACCAAAATAGTCAAATATCGTACCGGCGCGATCCATCGACATCGCATTGATGGTGAAATCGCGCCGCGCCGCATCGGCCTGCCAATCGTCGATGAAGGCGACCACGGCCCGCCGTCCGTCGGTCTCGATATCCCGGCGCAGGGTGGTGATTTCGAAACTCTGGTCGCCTGCCAGCGCGGTGACGGTGCCATGGGCGATGCCGGTCGGAATCGCCCGCAGCCCGGCGGCTTCGAGCCGGGCGATCACCGTTGCGGGCGGCAACGGGCTGGCAAGGTCGACATCCGATACCGGCAGACCCGCGATTTGGTCGCGCACCACCCCACCGACGATGCGGGCTTCCGGAAGGACATTCCATACGGCTGCAAGACCCGATTTATCCATGAAGCTCCTGGCACGGATTCGTTGCGACAACCCATTTGCGGCAACGTGGAACAAAAACATACCGCATTATCGTTTTGTTAATCGTCGTCTGCAATCATCCGTCCACCGCATGGAAGGGGGCCATCCACCTGCGGCGTTGGTGCAAGTCAGATCGTTTTAACCAGGAGTCAGGGCAAAAATTTCTCCGCCGCAAGCAGCGCGTTGCTGGTGTCCGATCACGGTTTTGTTATCAGTGATGACATCGATGGATAACTATTCGCGATTGTATCGTTAGAAACAATCTGCAATAATTACGGTTGCGGTCAGATCTCATCGATCTGGCGCAAAAACAATACTCATAACAATTGTACTCGGGAACTTCATGTTAAATCATTCAATAATGCGGTTTTTGCCGCTTGTAATACTGTTTCCAATTGTTGGATGCGCATCCATCGTGGACGGCACCAGGCAGACGTTATCGGTCGAAACGATTTCGGATGGCCAGTCCGTCGCCGGCGCGCAATGCAGCCTTAAAAGTAACAAGGGAACTTGGTTCGTCAACACACCTGGTACTGTCAGCGTGCATCGGGGCTATGACAAGCTGAACGTAAAATGTGCCAAGTCCGGCTATCAACCGGGGATCGAAGCGGTCGCCTCATCGACCAAGGGAATGGCGTTCGGAAATATTTTGTTCGGAGGGATCATCGGTGCCGGCGTCGATATGAGCACCGGAGCGGCATATGATTACCCCGATCTGATCAAAGTGCCGATCCAACCCATCATGGCGGCAACAGGGGTGCCCGCGGCTGTATCGGTGCCCGCGCCGGTATCGATGTCGGGCAAAACCTCCACGCAACCTGTCGATTGAACAGGTCTACGATGCACGCAGAGCTACGGCCAACCGGTACAATATCCAGGCGGTCACCCCCCAGATGACGTGATCCGGATGGGGCCAGACCGGGAAATCGCGGGTGCCGCCCTGCCAGGTACCGCGACGCCATTCGGGAAGCGCGGGGTCGAGCAATGTCGCGAGGGGGAGGGGGAAAATTGCGGCCACTTCGCCGGGGGCGGCGGCGAAGTGAGGATCGCCATGAATCAGCGCGGTGATCGGGGTGATGTGAAATCCGGTGCCGGTCGCGAAATCGTCCAGCCGGCCAATTATGTCGACCAGCGTGGGGTCAAGGCCGATTTCCTCCTGGGCTTCGCGCAAGGCGGCGGTTTCCGGCGACACATCGGTGGGATCGATCGTCCCACCCGGCAACGCGACCTGACCGGCGTGATGCACCAGATGGACGGATCGCCTGGTCAGCCAGACACCGCGCGCCGGCTCGATGGCAACCAGAACCGCCGCCGCTCGCACGCGATCCGCCACGCGCCGATTGTCGGTGCCTAAATCGCACACAGTAAAAACCACCCGTCGCGCCAACCGGCGGCGAATTTCGCCTGAAGTCATCACCCTGCCAGTTTGAACCGACCGGGTCGTCGGATCAATCAGAGCAAGTCGCCAGTTCCCCCAGAGAGAAAAACCTGCCCTGGCTCCAGACGCCAAGCACCCGTTTGCCGAACTTTATGCCGGGTTCGGCCAGGGCGACAAGCTCGTAATAAACCGAGCGGCAGATCCGCGCCTCGATCGGAAACCCTCCGGCACCTGCACGCACATGCAAATAAGGCGTCGGTTCGCAGGTCAGCAGATCATGGGCGACCCGCAACGGGTGATCGGCACCGGCGATAATCACCTGATCGATATTGGTGCGAAACTGTAGGACTTGCGAGCGACCTTCACCGCTCCAGTCGAGCCCGACCGCAACGAAGGGTGCGTCCTCCACCGCGATTCGACCGCGTTCGGCGGGAGTTTCGAGCAGAAATTCTCCGTCGGCATTGCGTTTGAGCACGCTCGCAAACAGGCAGACCATCGATTTCCGGCCGATCGGCGAGCCGCGATACAGCCACGTACCATCGCGGCGGATGATGAACGGCAGATCGCCGCAATCGACCGGCGCGTGGCGGTCCGGCCCAGCGGACGCATTGCGCGAATGGGCCGGCCGCAAGGAAACCGTCTCGGCACTGGCCGTCGCGCCGTTGTTCTTTATGCCGTTCTGCGCCATGTTCCCGTTGGAGGGAAAAATGGGCGAACGGCCTGCGTTGCGATGAAAATCGTTCACAATCCTTAGCCTCTATGCTTCGATCTGACCGTTCATACGTATCCATACGTGCTTGTTCATGTGGATATAGGCAGGCGGCTCTCCCGGGAAAACCACACAGGCGATCACAAATGACCAGCATATTGCAAAATGGTGTCGGCGAAGCAAACCTTGTTACGGAGTCGGACATCCTGGCGCGGTTCGCCGTAACCACCGCCCGGCTGGCGGTGGCGCGCGATGAGGTGCGGCGGGTGATCCTGGGTCAGGATGCGGTGATCGAGCAGTGCCTCGCCGCTATCCTGTCCGGCGGTCATGCGTTGATCGTCGGCGTGCCAGGTCTCGGCAAGACCAAGCTGGTCGAGGCACTGGCGGCGGCGTTGGGGCTGGCGACGCGGCGAATTCAATGTACGCCAGATCTGATGCCGGGCGATATTCTGGGCAGCGAGGTGCTGGAGACCGACGCCAGTGGCACGCGCAGCTTCCGGTTCATCGAGGGTCCGGTGTTCACCGAACTGCTGATGGCCGATGAAATCAACCGCGCCAGCCCGCGCACCCAGTCGGCATTGTTGCAGGCGATGGCGGAAAACCGCGTCGCGGTGGCCGGGCTGAACCGCGCGCTACCCGAACCGTTCCATGTGCTGGCAACCCAGAACCCGCTGGAACAGGAGGGTACCTACCCGCTGCCCGAGGCGCAGCTCGATCGGTTCCTGTTCGAAATCCGGATCGATTATCCAAGCCTGCCCGACGAACGGGCGATGCTGCTGGCGACCACCGGCGTCGCCCAGGCCGAGGTGCGCGCCGCCCTCGATCCGGCGGGGGTGCGGGCAGCACAGCATCTGGTGCGGGCGATGCCGGTAGGCGAGCAGGTGCTCGATGGAATTTTGCGCCTGGTGCGCGGCGCGCGGCCGGAAACCCCGCTCATCCCCGAACTCGCCGAGGCGCTGGCCTGGGGGCCTGGACCGCGCGCCGCCCAGGCGCTGATGCTCGCCTGCCGCGCGCGCGCGCTGCTCGATGGGCGGGAGGCACCGAGTCTCGACGACGTCGCCGCCCTGGCACCGCCGGTGCTGCGTCACCGGATGGGATTGTCCTTCGCGGCGCGGGCCGAGGGGGCCGGGGTCGAGGCATTGATCGGCCGGGTGGTGACCAAGGCGCTTGGATGATCGGCTTCCCTTCGTAAATGCGTCGCGCCGGCGGGTTGCGGCGGCGGAAGCCCTGGCGGCGCGATTGCCGGCGCTGGTGCTGGCGGCGCAGCGCCTTGCCGCGAGTGCCGCCCCTGGCCGGCACGGCCGGCGGCGGCCCGGTGCGGGTGAACAATTCTGGCAATATCGCGACGTGCGGGACGGCGATGCACCCCGCAGCATCGACTGGCGGCGCAGCGCGCGCGGCGAGCGGTTGTATGTGCGCGAGCGCGAGTGGGAATCGGTCGAAACCCTGGTGATCGACATCCAGGATCATCCGGGAATGGGGTTTTCCAGTCAGCGCGGCGGCGAGACCAAACGCGACCGGGCGATGCTGCTCGGCCTCGCTCTCGCCGCCCTGGCGCTGGATGGTGGCGAGCGGGTGGCTCTGTTCGGCCGCACCCCGGCCTGCGTCGGGCCGGGCGCGCTCGATCGCCTCGCCGCCGGGTTTTTGCTCCCCGCCGCCGCGACGCCGCCGCCCGGACGGCTGGCGATGATCGGCGACTTCCTCGATCCGGCCGATGCACTCGCCGCCGACCTGGCACGGCATGGCGCGGCGGCACGCGGCGGCACCCTGCTTCACCTGCTCGATCCCGCCGAGTGCGAATTTCCCTATCGCGGCCGGGTTCTGTTCGAGGTCGCGACCGGTGACCCGCCGGAGGACATCGCCCGCGCCGAGGATGTCGCCGCCGCTTACCGCGCCCGGATCGCGGCACAACGCGCCCTCGTGGTCGGCGCGGCGGAGGCGGCGCGGCTGGTGCCGGTGTTTCACCGCACCGATGCATCGCCCGGCCCGGCCTTGGCGGCGCTTCGTGCTGCGCTGGAGCCGGTGGCATGATCGGCCCGATCAGCTTCGCCACCCCGGCGATCCTGGCGGGGCTGGCCCTGCTGCCGGCGCTCTATTTTCTCCTGCGCGCCACCCCGCCGGCGCCGCGCCGGCAGGTGTTTCCGCCGCTCCGCCTGTTACGCGACATCCTGCCGACCGAGCGCACCCCGGTGCGGATGCCGCTCTGGCTGCTGCTGCTGCGCCTGCTGGCGGCGGCGCTGGTGATCGTCGGCTTCGCCGGACCGCAGATCGTGCCGCCGCGCCTGTTGCCCGGCACCGGGCCGATCCTGCTCGCGATCGACAACACCTGGGCGGCGGCAGCGGATTTTCCGGCCCGGATCGAGGCGGCGCGCCGCATCGTCGATCAGGCCGGAACACGTGGGGTGATCATTCTCGCCACCGCCGGCACTGCGGCGGGTCAGGCACCACAGGCGAGCGGGGTGCTCAGCCGCACCGGCGCACTGGCGGCACTGGGGGCGCTGCACGCCGAACCCTGGCCCGCCGATCGGGCGCAGGATGATGCTGCGGTGCGCGAGGTGCGTCGGCGTGTCCATGATGTGACCGGGGTTTATCTGGCCGATGCGCTGGCTGGCCCAGGGCTTGACCCGTTTGTCGCCTCTCTCGATCCCGTCCGGATCATCACCGATGGCACGCGGGAAATCCGACTGCTGCAACCACCGCGCCTCGCGCAGGATGGCGCGTTGATCGCCCGGCTGGCCGTGGTGGCACAGCGCGCGGCGGTGGTGCAACCGGTGCTAGCCGAGGCGGCATCCGGTGCGGCGCTGGCGCTGGTCGACGTCAGGGTGTCTCCCGGCTCCGAACAAGGTGACGCGAGGCTTGACCTGCCGGTAGCACTCGCCGCCCAGGTCGCGAAACTCGCGCTCCCGGGCGTCGCCGCCCCCGGCGGTATTGCCCTGCTCGATGGCGCGACCCGACTGGTCACGGTCGGGCTGGCTTCGGGGGGTACCGCCAATCCGGAGCAGCGGCTGCTCGGCACACTCTATTATATCCGGCGCGCCCTGCCGGCTGGCACCCCATTCCGCACCGGCAGGGTCGATCAGCTGATCGCCGCCGGGGTCAGCACCATCATCATGGCCGATCTGCCGCTCGACCCCGGCGAAATCGGCCGGCTGCGGCGGTTCATGACGGCGGGCGGCGTGGTGATCCGCTTCGCCGGACCGCTCACCGCGCCGCAACCCGATGCGCTGGCCCCGGACACGCTGCTGCGCGGGGTGCGCGCCTTGGGCAGCGCCCTGGCCGCCGGCAAGCCCGAGCGGATCGCCGCGTTCGATCGCGACTCACCCCTCGCCGGTCTGGCGCTGCCGGACCATGCGACGGTTTCGCGCCAGATCCTCGCCGATCCGGCCACCCTCAATCCCGCCACGGTATGGGCGCGGCTGAGCGATGGCACGCCGATCATTCTGGGTGCGCGGCAGGGGCGCGGCGCGCTGGTGTCGGTGCTGACCACCGCGAACGCCGCGTGGTCGGACTGGCCGATCGCTGCGGATTTTCCGGCATTGATCGACCGTTTGGTGCATCTCGGCATCGGCTCGACCCCGAAGTCGGGCGTGTTGCGGCCGTTGCGGGTGCTGAATGGCGTTGGCACGCTGGGGGTGCCGGGTGCTGCCGCGCGACCGCTGGCGGCGGGTAACTTTGCCCACACGCTGGTATCGCCCACCCATCCACCGGGTTTGTGGGGTGATACCCACGAGGTGGTGGCCCTCAATGTTGGTGGCCATGTGCCCATGCTGGCGGCGGCCTCGTGGCCGGATGGGGTGCCGGTGATCGGGTTGGACGCGGTGCCGCGCGCCCGGCGGTTCGGCCCATCGATTCTGGCGGTGGCGCTGGCGATCCTGATCGCGGATATGTTGATCTCGCTGGTGTTGCGCGGCGCGGTCCGCTTGCGCGGCGGCGCTGCGGTTGTTCTGTTGCTGTTCGGGCTGATACCGCGGGCGCATGCGCAATCCGAACCACCGCCGGCGGCGCTCGCGCCGATGCTGGCCTATGTCAGAACCGGCGATCCAGCGGCCGATGCGATCAGCCGGGCCGGGCTGGGGGCAATCTCGGATCTGGTCAACCAGGAAACCGCCGCCCACCTGGATGGCCCGCGCGGCGTTACGCCAGGGGTTGATAATCTCAATCTTTACCCGCTGCTGTACTGGCCGATCACCGCGGCAACCCGTCCACCGGACAAGGCCGCGTGCCGCGCGCTCGACGCGTTCATGGCCGGCGGCGGTCTGCTGGTGATCGATACCGATGGCGGCGGTGCAAATCTGGCCGGGTCCGGTGCCGGGTTCGATCCGGGGGCCGGTGCTGCGCTGCGCCACGCCACCGCGTGCCTCGCGATTCCGCCGCTCGAAACCCTGACCGATCGCGACACGCTGGCGCATACGTTTTTTCTCGCGCGCCATTTTCCAGGAAGGTTCGATGGCGCGCCGGTGTTCATCGCGGCCAAGGGCGCGCGCGATGCCGACGGGGTCAGTCCGGTGGTGATCGGATCGAACGACTGGGCCGGGGCCTGGGCGGTCGATGGCGCGGGGATGCCGATGCGCGAATTGCTGCCGGGCGCGCCGGGGCAGCGCCAGGATGCCGACTGGTTCGGCGTCAATCTCGTGATGTATGCGCTGACCGGCACCTATAAATCCGATCAGGTGCAGATCCCGGCGATCCTGCGCCGGCTTGCGCAATAATGCTTCCGATCGGATTCGCACCGCTGGTCCCGGTACCGGCATTGGCAGCGCTGGCGGTGCTGGCCGGACTCGTCGTGCTGCTCGGGCTGGTGCGGCGGGCGCGCGGGGCGATGCTGCGCGCGCTGGGGTTCGCCCTGCTGCTCGGCGTCCTCGCCGGGCCGCGCTGGCTGGTGCGGACCACGACGCCATTGCCCGACATCGCCCTGGTGATCCGCGACCGCTCGCCCTCGATGGCGATCGGTAACCGGACCCGTCTCGCCGATGTCGCGTTTCATCATCTGGTCACGACCCTGCCGCCGGACACGAGGCTGCGCGTGGCGACCGTGAGCGGGTCGCATGACGACGGAAAGCCGCTGTTTGCCACTTTGCGCGCCGCCCTCGCAGCCATCCCGCCCGATCGGCTGGCCGGGGTGGTGGCGATTACGGACGGCGAGGCGACGGATAAGCCGGTCGCGGTGCCGTCCGGCGTTCCGGTGTCCGCGCTGCTGGCGGCATCGGGCAACCAGACCGATCGCACGCTCAGCCTGATCGCGGCACCGCGCTATGGCCTCGTCGGGCATCATGTGACGTTGCGGTTCGTGGTGCGCGACCATGGCGTCGATGATCGTGGCACGAAGGTGCCGGTGCGCGTGTCGGTCGATGGCAAAATCGCGGCACGGGTGATGGCCTCGGTCGATGCGCCGATGAGCGTTCCCCTCAGGATTGCCCATGCCGGCACCTCGGTGGTCGCTGTGGCGGCGCAACCGCTGGCGGGGGAAGTGTCGGTCGCGAATGATCAGGCGGTGTTCGATCTGGCGGGGGTGCGGCGACGGCTGACCGTGCTGCTGATCGCCGGCGCGCCGAACCCCGGCTTGCGCACCTGGCGGCTGCTGCTGAAGGCCGACCCGGCGGTGCGGCTGGTCAATTTCACCATCCTGCGCCTGCCGGCCGAACCGCTCGCCGCTCCGGTGCGCGACATGGCGCTGATCCCGTTTCCGGTTAACCAGCTGTTCGGGCGCGACCTCGGCAAATTCGACCTGATCATCCTCGACCAATTCGCCAACGATGACCTGCTGCTGCCGCCCTACCTCGCCAATATCACCAGCCATATCCGGGCGGGCGGGGCGCTGCTGATCGAGGCGGGGGCCGAATTCGAAGGCGAAAACTCGCTCGACCGCTCGCCGCTGGAGCCGATCCTGCCGGCGCGACCGTTCGGGGCCGGCACTGTCACCGGTGACTTCACGCCGGTGCTGACCCAGGATGGCCAGCGCGATCCGGTCACCGCCGCGCTGGCGCATGATCACCTCGGCCCCTGGTATCGCTATGAAAGCGTCCAGAAAATCGGCGGCGTCACCCTGCTGCGCACCCCCGGCCCGGCCCGCGCGCCGCTGCTCATTCTGGCGCACGCCGGCAAGGGACGGGTCGCGATGCTGTTGTCGGACCAGTTCTGGCTCTGGGCGCGCGGCGCACTGGCGCATGATCCCGCAATGGCCGGGCCGGCGGAGCCGCTGCTGCGCCGGACAGTTCACTGGCTGCTCGGCGAACCCTCGCTGGCGGCACGGCAACTGAACGCCCGGTTCGACGGCGATACCCTCACGATTGAACGGCGCTCGCTGCATGGTGGCCCCGCCGGATCGGCGGTGGTGACCGACCCGGCGGGTACCGCGTCGACCATAACCCTGCATCGCACCGGACCCGGACGCTACGCGGCGACAATGAAAACGAGCGAGGCCGGCGTCTGGCAGGTGCGGGCGCAGGGGATGACCGCCTATGCCGGGATGGCGGACGATAATCCGAAGGAACAGGAGGATTTGGCAGCGACCGACCGGGTGTTTGGCCCGATTGCGGATCGCACCGGGGGGCGAAACGTCTGGCTAGGTGGTACCCCAAAGCCGGGTTGGGTCGGATTGCTGCACCGAAGACACGCCGCATTGGTGACCGGCGCGCGCGACATCCCGATCCCGCCGGCTCTGCCGACGGTAATCCTTGCCCTCGCGCTGCTGGCGGCGGCGTGGTGGCGGGAGCGGGGTTAGAACATGATCATCGGTTATCCTCATCGGTTCAGACGGAATTGGCTGAAGCGATAAAGATGGTCGCTGAAAGATCGGTCTAAACGCTCAGCGTCTTGCCGAATACCGTGCGGCCCATGATGTCGATGAAGTCGAGATGCACACTCTGCGCCACGACCGTGACGGCAAGGAAGCCGTGGTCGCCGGAGCAATAGCCCTGGCGGCTCGGTGTGCCGGTATCGTAGGTTTCCGAGCCGGCCCCGGTGGTAACGTAGCTGATCCCGGTCATTTCGACGTATTGCATCGAGTGGTCGTGGCCGTTGATGTAGAGCGCTACATTGTGGCGGCGCAGGATCGGTTCGAAGGCGGCGATCATGTCCGGCTGGTCGTGGCCGGGGCCGCCGAGGGCGGTGTAGAGCGGGTGATGGCCGATGACGATTTTCCAGCGCGCGGTCGATTTTGCGAGGGCGGCATCGAGCCAGGCACGCTGGGCGTGCGGGTTCTGGCCGGTGGTGTTGGTGGTGGTGCCGGCGTATTTGCGGATGAAGGGCGAAGTGTCGAGGTAGAAAATCTCGGCGTGCCGGTTATCGGGCAGGGCGATTTTGGTCGTGTAGTAACGGGCGGGCAGTCGCCAGCGGGTCGAATGGGCCGTGTAGTCAAGCTGGGCCTGGGTATTTCCGCGATAGTCATGGTTGCCGAGAATGATGTGCCAGGGGCGGTGTAGCGCGGCCTCGGTATAGACGTTTTCAAAACTGGTTCGCCACTGCGGATCGTGGATGCTGGAGACACCGGACTCATAAAAATTATCGCCGGCGGAGACAATGAATTCAGGGTTGGCAAGCGTTGCCGCCGCCGCCATCGCGGTGCCGACCGCGCGCTGGTGATGCGCGCCGTCGCGGCCCCAGTCGCCGATGACGAAGAATTTTGAGCTTGCTCCCGCTGCCATCGCAGGGGCGGTGGCGAGCAGCGAAACCGCGCCGAGTTCGGCGGTGGATTCCAGAAAACGGCGGCGGGAAATACTCATGAGGCGTCCTTGGTCGGTTCGACGGCTACTTTATCCCGACCAGGGACGCTTGTCATATGGCGGTTCGGTGTCAGGCCGCGAGTTTCGCCGCGATCTCGGCGACGTGCTTGCCCTGCGCGCGGGCGAGGGCGCGTTCGTTGGCACTCGGAACGCGCGAGCCATCGCTGTTCGATATCGTGGTGGCACCATAGGGGGTGCCGCCGGTGATTTCAGTCATGATGGTCAGTTCGGGATTGGAATAGGGCACCCCGACCACAATCATGCCGTGATGGAACAGCGTGGTGTGAAACGAGGTGATGGTGGTTTCCTGGCCGCCATGCTGGGTGCCGGTACTCGCGAACACCGAACCCACCTTGCCGATCAAGGCTCCCTTGGCCCAGAGGCCGCCGGTCTGATCGAGGAAGTTGCGCATCTGGCCGCACATGTTACCGAACCGGGTGGGGGTGCCGAAAATGATCGCGTCATAATCAGCGAGTTCGCCGGGGGTGGCGATCGGGGCGGCCTGATCGGTCTTGGCATGGATCGCCTTGAGGGTTTCTTCCGGCATGGTTTCGGGAACGCGCTTGAGGGTGACAGTGCTGCCGGCGACGCCCTTGGCACCTTCGGCGACGGCACCGGCCATGGTTTCGACGTGGCCCCACGTGCTGTAATAAAGGATCAGGATCTTAGCCATGATGATGCTCCGTTACGGTTGATCGGTCCGCACGACATAGGCGCGATATCGTTCGATATCAAATGATATTTTTAGGACGGCAGGGTCAAAAATGCTGCCAGCCCGGGTGGGCGAACGCCATGACGACTCCGTGGCCATCGGTCACCACGATTTTGCGGTGCGAATCGGTGAAAACGCCAATTCTGGTGATTGGTACCGGCGCGCACGCTGCCCGCAGGGCCGGTTCGGTCCCCGCCGGGGCCGCCAAGACTAATTCGTAGTCGTCGCCGCCGGTCAGGCGGGTTTCCAGCCACGCCTCGCCCGCTGCGCGCGCGGGTACCGATGCCGGTACCAGCGCCGCCTCGATTTCCGCGCCGAGTCCGGAATTTTCGCAAATATGCCCCAGATCCTGCACCAACCCATCGGAGACATCGATCGCGGCGTGAACCCAGGATGCCAACCGCAATCCGATACGCGGTTCCGGCAATAATCGCCGTTCGCGAAAATACCCGGTAGGGTCAGCAAGCTTGCCGCGTGCCGCCTCAAGCCCCAGTACGGCGTCACCGATGGTTCCGGTCACGAACACGGCATCGCCGGCGCGGGCACCGGCACGGTGCCACGCCAAACCCGGGGCGACGTGGCCGATCATCGTCACCGAGGTCATCACCGGGCCGGGGGTCGATGTGCTGTCGCCGCCAAACAGCGCAATGCCGAATTTTTGCTGATCCAGCCTCAATCCGTCGGCAAAGTCTGCCAGCCACGTCTCGGGCGTATCGGCGCGCAACGCGGTGGTCAATAAATAACCGATCGGTTCGGCCCCCATCGCCGCCAGATCCGAAAGGTTCCGGCGCAGTAGTTTGCGCGCGACGCAATCCGGCGGGTCGTCGGGCAGGAAATGCACGCCTTCGACCATCTGATCGACGGTCAGGACCAGGCTTGTGCCGGCCGGCGGCGTCCATACCGCCGCATCGTCGGTCAGTCCGAGCGCTGCTTCATTTGCCAGTGGCGCGAAATACCGCGCGATCCGGTCGAACTCACCACCGCTCACCCCGCTTCGCTCTCCGCGAATTCGTGCGGCCTTAAAATCCGTGCCATGCGGTCAAGCACCGCATTACCGAGTTGCACGGCGTCGTCTTTCAAAAATCCGTGGGCGACATCGAGATATTCGTTGATCACCACCCGCGGCGGCGGACCATCGGTCATCCATAATTCCGCCCCGGCCGCCCGCAGCAATGCGCGTAGCACCGGGTCAAGCCGGGTCATCGGCCAAACTTCCGGCAAAAGACTGACAATCATCGGATCGATTACGTCCTGCTGCTCGGTGGCGATCCGGACGATCCGTGCAAATAGCGGTGCATGCGCTTCCGGCACCCGGCCATCTGCAACGCCGGGTTTGCCTGGCACCTCCCCGATCCGGTAGCGGATGAACTGGTCGATCACGGTTTCGGCGGTTTCGCCATTCTGCTCGCACTGATACAAAGCCTGCACCGCCGCCACGCGCGCGAGGGTGCGTGGCCGCACGCCCTTGCCAACCGGCAACCTCACGCCGCCCCCAGACGACGTGCCAGCGCGATCTGCTTGAGGCAGGCGACCGCCGCCTCCGCCCCTTTGTTAGGGCCGGTCTCGGCGGATCGCGCCTCGGCTTGCGCAATCGTGTCCACCGTCAGCAGGGCGGTGCCGAGGCAGATGCCATATTGCAGGGCCACGTTCATCAACCCGTTCATCGCGCCATTGCAGATATACTCATAATGATCGGTCTCGCCGCGCACCACGCAGCCGAGCGCCACAAACCCGTCAAACCGGGTTTTACCACGCAACGCAATCCGCAGGGCTTGTGGAAGTTCATAGGCACCTGCCACATCGACGGCCTCGAAGCGTGCGCCGGCCTGGCGCAATGTCACCTCCGCCGCCGCAGTCATGCCATCGACGATGCCGCGATAATACGGCGCACGGATCAACAGGATGTGTGGGGCCTCGCCCGGCACGACCGGCGCTTCCGGGGCGAGCGCATCGGCGGTACTCATGGCGTGGCCTTATCCTCGATCGGCAATTGATCCACGATGTTCAACCCGTACCCCTCCAGCCCGATAACAGCGCGTTTGTGGTTCGACAGCAGGATCATGTCGCGCACCCCCAGATCGTTCAGAATTTGCGCCCCAATGCCATAGTCGCGCAATGCTGTGCGGGTTCTGGCCCCGCCCATGATCTGTGCCAACCGCGCCGAGACCGCATCGGATCGGGCCTCGCGGATCAGCACGACAACGCCGCGTCCCGCTTCCGCGATCTGTGCCATCGCGCGGCGCAGATCGCGGATATGGGGACCGCCGAGAATGTCATCGATCGTGCTGATCGCATGCATCCGCACCAACACCGGTTCATTCGCCATGACATCACCCTTGACCAGCGCGAGATGCTCGACATGATCGACGGTATTTTCGAAGCTGACCATGCGCCATTGGTGACCCGCGCCATCGGTTACGGTGCCATCGCCAGTGCGGCGGACCAGTTTTTCGGTGCGGCGGCGATACGCGATCAAATCGGCGATCGTGCCGAGTTTCAGGTTATGATATTGCGCGAAGCTGACAAGGTCGGGCAACCGCGCCATGGTGCCGTCTTCGTTCATGATCTCGCAGATCACCCCGGCGGGCGTCAGCCCCGCCAGCCGCGCGATATCGACGGCCGCTTCGGTGTGGCCGGTGCGGACCAGCGTGCCGCCATCGCGTGCCATCAGCGGGAAAATATGGCCCGGCATCACAATGTCCGCAGCACCGGATTCGGGGTTGATCGCCACCGCGACGGTCCGTGCCCGGTCGGCCGCCGAAATGCCGGTGGTGACGCCCTCGCGCGCCTCGATCGAGATGGTGAAGGCGGTTTCGTGGCGCGACCCGTTCGATGGCACCATCATTTTCAAGCCGAGCGTCTCGCAGCGCGATTTTGTCAGCGCGAGGCAGATCAACCCGCGTGCGTGCTTGGCCATGAAATTGACCGCATCGGGAGTGGCGAACTGCGCCGGGATCACCAGATCGCCTTCATTTTCACGGTCTTCGTCATCGACCAGGATGAACATCCGCCCCGCCCGCGCTTCATCGATGATTTCCGAAGCGGACGACAAGTAGGTTTGCAACGACCCAGTCTGCATTGACCCAGTCTGCATTGACGTAGTCTTGAACCGATCCATCACGCACACTCCGCAAGCCGCGCGACATAGCGCGCCAGCATATCGATCTCGATATTCACCGCATCCCCTACTGTCAGCCGGCCGAAGGTGGTGAGCTGCTCGGTATGCGGGATGATATTCACCCCGAATTCGCAGTCTTCGACCTCGTTCACCGTTAGTGAAACCCCGTTGATCGCAACGCTGCCCTTGGGCGCGATGAACCGTGCCAGTTCGCGCGGCACCGCGAATCGCCAGCGGGTCGAGCCGCGCTCGGGTTGCATCGATACCACAGTACCTACGCCATCGACATGGCCGGACACCACGTGGCCGCCCAGCTCATCGCCCAGCCGCAGCGCGCGTTCCAGATTGATCGCGGTGCCGTCATTCCAGGTTCCGAGCGTGGTTTTCGAGAGTGTTTCGCCCGAAACATCCACCGCGAACCAGTCGACACCGACCTCGACCACGGTCAGGCAGCAGCCGGAGCAAGCCATCGAGGCCCCTAGGGCCATCGAGCCGAGATCGGCCCAATGGCCACGGCGCTCCGGCACTTCGATCACGAAACGGGCGTCGCGCTCCGGGGTTGGCGGCGTTTTGTGCCGCAGCCGCCCCACACCCGTGATAATGCCAGTAAACATCAGTCAAGTCTCCGAAATGCCGCAAATCGGTCGTCACCGCTGATCGCGGTACCAACCATCTTGAACCGTTTCGCCGCCGCCAGTTCCGCGGCACCGAACCCGGCAACCGCCACCACGCCATCGCCGCCGATCACCATGGGGGCGGTGAACCAGGCAACGTGATCGACCAGATCGCTCCGCAGCAGCACCGCTGCCAGCACGCCCCCGCCCTCGACCAGCAACCTGGTGATGCCCGCGGCACCCAGTGCCTGCAACGCCGCCACCGGATCGACGCCGATTTCGGCCGCGGGTACCTCGAACAGCCGCGCCCCGAGCGAGGTAAACGCCTCACGTCGTGCCGGATCGGCCCCGTCGCGATGCACGATCCAGAGGGGATGTTCGCCGGCACCGCGCGCCAGACGGCTGCTCAGCGGTAATCGCAAATGCGAATCGACCACCACCCGCACCATCGGTACCGCGCGATACCAATCGATCCGGCAGGTCAGTTCCGGATCATCGGCCAATGCGGTGCCGACCCCCACCATGACCGCGTCATGCGAGCCGCGCAAGGCGTGTGCGGCCCGGCGCGAGGCGTCGCCGGTGATCCACTGGCTGTCGCCGGCCCGTGTCGCGATCCGTCCATCCAGCGTGGTCGCGAGTTTCAGGGTGACCCATGGGCGGCCACGGGTGATCACCGAGACAAACCCGGCATTCACCTCGGCTGCGGCATCGGCACCGACGCCCTCGGTGGTCTCGATCCCGGCGTCGCGCAGCAAGGCGATCCCGGCTCCGTTCACGCGCGGATCGGGGTCGCGCGCCGCGATCACCACCCGGACGATTCCCGCTTCGATCAATGCCAGCGCACAAGGGGGCGTCTGGCCGTGATGGGCGCAGGGCTCCAGCGTGACATAGGCGGTCGCACCATGCGCTTTGGGGCCGGCCATTGCCAAAGCCTCGGTCTCGGCATGGGGCCGTCCGCCAGAGGCGGTGCGGCCACGGCCGATGACACGGCCATCACGTACAATCACGCAACCCACGCTCGGGTTCGGTGCGGTCTCGCCCAGACCGCGCCGCGCCAGCGCGATCGCGGCCCTCATATAGTCGGCATCGGTCATTTCGGCGGGTCCATCGTGCCGAGAAAGGCTTTGAAATCCTTAGCCTCCCGGAAATCGCGATACACCGAGGCGAACCGCACATAGGCCACCGCATCGACCTCCTTGAGCGTGTCCATCACCAGTTCGCCGATCTCGTTGGAGGCGATTTCGGCCTCGCCCGAAGCTTCCAGCTTGCGGACGATACCATTGACGATGCGTTCGATCCGCTCATCCTCGACCGGCCGCTTGCGCAGGGCGATCCGCACCGAGCGCGCCAGCTTGTCGCGGTCGAACGCAACGTGGCGCTGATCGGCCTTCACCACCACGAGTTCGCGCAGCTGAACCCGCTCGATCGTGGTGAAGCGCTGGCTACACTGCGGGCAGAACCGCCGCCGGCGGATCGCGCTGCCATCCTCGGTTGGCCGGCTATCCTTGACCTGCGTGTCGGCCTCGCCGCAGAACGGGCAGCGCATCGACCCTTACCGATAGATCGGAAAGCGCTTGCACAACTCGAGCACTTTTGCGCCCACCGAAGCTTCGACCGCCTGGTTCAAGCCATCGTTCGAGGCTGACAGCCCATCGAGCACCTCGACGATATACTGGCCCACGAGCCGGAACTCCGCCGGTCCGAACCCGCGCGTCGTCGCCGCCGGCGTACCCAGCCGGATACCCGATGTCACCGCCGGTTTCGCCGGATCGAACGGGATGGCGTTCTTGTTCGCCGTCATATGCGCCCGCTCCAGCGAGGCTTCGGCCGCCTTGCCGGTCACGTTTTTCGGCCGCAGATCGACCAGCATCAGATGCGAATCGGTGCCGCCGGTGACGATATCGACGCCACCCTCGACCAGGGTTGCCGCGAGCACCTTGGCATTTTCCGCCAGCGCCTTCTGATAGGCGCGAAACTCCGGCCGCAGCGCCTCACCGAACGCGACCGCCTTGGCCGCGATCACGTGCATCAGCGGGCCGCCCTGCAAGCCGGGGAATACGGCGGAATTGATCTTTTTACCGAGATCGAGGTCGTTGCTCAGAACCATGCCGCCACGCGGGCCGCGCAGGGTTTTATGCGTGGTGGTGGTGACGACGTGAGCGTGCGGCAGCGGGGAGGGGAAAATGTCCGCCGCCACCAGCCCGGCGAAATGCGCCATGTCGACCATGAAATAAGCACCCACCTCATCGGCAATTTTGCGGATGCGCGGAAAATCGATGAAGCGCGGATAGGCCGAACCGCCCGCGATGATCAGACGCGGCTTGTGCTCGCGCGCGAGGCTTTCGAGTTCCTCGTAGTCGAGCACGCCATCCTCGCGCCGCACGCCGTATTGCACCGGCTTGAACCATTTGCCGGACAGGTTCGGCGCGGCGCCATGGGTCAGATGCCCGCCGGCGGCGAGCGACATGCCGAGAATGGTGTCGCCCGCATTCAGCAGGGCCAGAAACACCGCCTGATTGGCCTGCGAGCCCGAATTCGGCTGCACGTTGGCGTAGGCGCAGGAAAACAGTTGTTTCGCCCGGTCGATCGCGAGGAGTTCCGCAATATCGACCGCCGCACAGCCGCCGTAATAGCGCTTGCCGGGGTAGCCTTCGGCGTATTTGTTGGTCAGCACCGAGCCTTGGGCTTCCAGCACCGCGCGCGAGACGATGTTTTCCGAGGCGATCAGCTCGATGCCGTCCTGCTCGCGCGCGAGTTCCTGCGCGATCGCGGCGGCGATTTCAGGGTCGGTTTCCGCCAGGGCGGCGTTGAAAAACCGGTCCATGCTGGCAATCGGGGTCTGCTGGTTCATCGGCTCGGCTCCGGGTTGAGTTTCGCGAGCCGCAGATCGTGCCGCCCCCCTTCATAATCGGTCGCAAGGAACGCGCCCAGCGCATCGAGCGCCACGGCTTCGCCGGTGGTCCGCGCACCGAGGGCCAGCAGATTGGCGTTGTTGTGCAACCGCGACAACCGGGCCTCGGTCGCATCATGCGCCTGGGCGCAACGCACGCCGGCGTGCCGGTTGGCGGCAATCGCCATGCCGATGCCCGAGCCGCAGACCAGCAGGCCGCGTTGCGCGGTACCATCTTCGAGCCGCGCGCTCACCGCGTGCGCGATGTCGGGGTAGTCGACACTGGCAGGCGAGTTGGTGCCGCAATCGATCACCGACCAGCCGGCATCGCGCGCGGCTTGGGCGAGTTTGTCCTTCAGGGCGAAACCGGCGTGATCCGCGCCGACGACCAGGGTTTTCGTGGTGCTCATCCGCTGGCTTTAGCACGGTCGTTCGCGCAGGGAAAACCGTCTTATCGGGCGGGCAGATGCGCCAAAATCAACCCTCGCGCCGTGATCGACGCTTGCGCATTCCCCATGTTCGCGCGATTGCGAAGACGGATCCAGCGTTCAGGAGTACGAGTATGATCACCGGCAGCTTCCCCACCACCCGTCTGAGGCGCAACCGCGTTGATCCCTGGACGCGCCGGATGGTCGCCGAGACCGTGCTGTCGGTCGATGATCTGATCTGGCCGATTTTCATCCGTGCCGGCGATGGCGAGCCGACGCCGGTCAATTCGATGCCCGGCGTGGTACGGGTCGGGCTGGATCGGTTGGCGGCGCATGTCGAAGTGGCGGCCCGGCTTGGTATTCCGGCGATTGCGCTGTTTCCGGCGACGCCGCCTGAATTGAAGAATGCCGAGGGTACCGAAGCGCTCAATCCAGACAATCTGATTTGCCAGGCGGCGCGGTTGCTGAAAGCCGAGTTTCCCGATGTCGGGTTGATCGGCGATGTGGCGCTCGATCCATATACCGATCATGGCCATGACGGCGTGTTGCGGGACAATTATGTCGCCAACGATGAATCGGTTGAGATTCTCGAACGTCAGGCGGTCAATCAGGCGCGGGCCGGAATCGACATCATTGCCCCGTCCGACATGATGGACGGGCGGATCGGCAGTATTCGGGCAGCGCTGGATACCGAAGGGCTGATCCATACCCGGATCATGAGTTATGCCGCCAAATACGCCTCGGCTTTCTATGGCCCATTTCGCGAAGCCGTTGGCTCGAACGCGGCGCTCAAGGGCGACAAGAAGACCTATCAGATGAACCCGGCCAATTCCGACGAAGCGATCCGCGAGGTCGCGATGGATCTCGATGAAGGGGCCGACATGGTGATGGTCAAGCCAGGTATGCCGTATCTCGATATCGTGCGCCGGGTGCATGACACGTTCCATGTACCGGTGTTCGCCTATCAGGTGTCGGGCGAATACGCGATGCTGGCGTCAGCGATGGAACTGGGGCTGATCGATCGCGAGCGGGGCATTTTAGAGACATTGCTCAGCTTCCGCCGGGCAGGGGCCTCAGGCGTGCTTACCTACTTCGCGGTAGAAGCCGCAAAATTACTCAAGGAGTCTCGAACCTAGAGTGTGATCGCCGGAGCCGTCAATCACGGCGAACCCAAAGAACCGGCGTCTGTCAGATGCTTTATCAGCGTCTGACAGACTCCAGAGCCATATCAGCTAGCTGGAATCGCAAAGCGAACTCAGGCTGATAAAGTGGTAGGAGCAAAATTCCCGGCCTTGTACCGACTTAAATCCGACGGCGGCCACCAACGAGCGCGTGGTAGATCACCAGCACGATCACCGCACCGATCACCGCGACGATCAGACTGTAAATGTTGAACCCGGTGACCCCGGCACCTCCAAACGCATTGAAGACGAAGCCGCCGACAATCGCGCCAACGATGCCCAGCACCATGTCGAGAATCAGACCCTCACCTTGCCGGTTGACCAGTTTGCTGGCGATGAACCCGGCAATCAGCCCCAGAACGAGCCATGCAATGATACCCATGTGAAGTTATCCCTTATTTTTTACCTGTCACAGATGACGATGGCTGCCGCCCGGCATATGCGAGCGGCAGCTTCATCGGAATTATCGCGGCATTCAGTGTTTGAGCGCGTCGCGGACCTTGTCCTTGGCTTCGCCTACCTTGCTCTGAACCTTGCCGGCGATCTGATCCGCCTTGCCCTCGGCTTCAGTTTGCCGGTTTCCGGTCATTTTGCCAACGGCTTCCTTGATATTGCCTTTGACCTGCTTGGCAGCGCCATCAATGCGATTACGGTCAACCATTGTTCCGCTCCTTATGTTGGTATGGACAGACCAGCAGGGCGCTGCTCTGTCGTGTTTTACACATAGGAGAGCTAAAACGGCCTTTGAGGGGGGATTGCCGTAAAATCCTGCAATATTACGAAAACAACATAAGTAAGTTAGGCTATACTCAAACAAATTAGGCCATGCCCAGCGCCCGGCGGTACACGTCGATCAGCATTTCCTGCTCCTCGATCTCGGCGGGTTCCTGCTTACGCATCCGGATCAACTGGCGCAGCACTTTCACATCAAACCCCGCCGATTTCGCCTCGGAATAAATATCCTTGATGTCGGAGGCCAGCGCCTTGCGCTCTTCCTCCAACCGCTCGATCCGCTCGACGATGCTTTTCAGCCGGTCGGCGGCGATGTTGCCGGTGGTTGCGTGGTCTGCGGTCGCCTGGTCAGCGGTGTCGAGTGCCATCGGGTATCTCCAGCCAAAGGGGAGCGGGCGAGATAGAGCCGCACCCGCACCGGGTCAATGGTTGTGCCTGACCGCCTCGGTGAAGGACGCCTGCTGGGTGGATGATGCCGGCGTCTGGAATTTCGCCTGCCACTCCTTGTAGGGCATGCCGTACACAATCTCGCGCGCCTCGGGGTCGGTCAGGGTCACGCCTCGCGTCTCGGCGGCTTCACGATACCAGCGCGACAGACAATTCCGGCAGAACCCCGCCAGATTCATCAGGTCGATATTCTGCACGTCGGTGCGCTCGCGCAAATGCGCCACCAAGCGACGAAAGGCCGCTGCTTCCAGTTCTGTCGTCGTCGTATCGGTCGTCGTATCGGTCGATGTCGTCATTTCAGAAACGCCTATATCTTTGGCGGATAGGGCGAATGGCCGTCGCCGCACTTGTTTGCCGCACGCATATGTAGCACGACTTGCATAACGGCGCGATTGTGAAAAATCGGCGCGCGACCAGATTGGAAACACACATGGCATCTCGGCTCAGGCGGCACCGACGCACCAAAATCATCGCGACCCTTGGCCCGGCAAG
Organism: Acidiphilium sp.; assembly: GCA_028688905.1. Lineage (GTDB taxonomy): Bacteria > Pseudomonadota > Alphaproteobacteria > Acetobacterales > Acetobacteraceae > Acidiphilium. The sequence continues at coordinate 176,209 of JAQTXH010000005.1, forward strand.
CGCCACAGCCGAAATGCTGGCACAGCTGTTCGAGGCGGGTGCCGATGTATTCCGGCTCAATTTCAGCCACGGCTCGCACGAGGATCACGCCGGACGGATCGAGATGATCCGCGCACTTGAACATAAATTCGACCGCCCGATCGGAATATTGGCCGACATCCAGGGTCCCAAACTGCGTGTCGGCCAGTTTCGCGGCGGCCGCGTTCAGTTGCAGACGGGGGCGGAGTTTCAGCTCGACCTCAACCCCGCACCCGGCGACACCCGCCGAGTCAATCTGCCCCACCCGGAAATCATCGAAGCCGCCAGCATCGGGGCGACGCTGCTGCTCGACGACGGCAAATTACGCCTGCGGGTGCTGCGCAAGCGCGAGGATCATTTGCTGACCGAAGTGGTCAACGGCGGCCCGCTGTCGGACCGCAAGGGCGTCAACGTGCCGGACGTGGTGCTGCCGATTCCGGCACTGACCAGAAAAGACCGGATCGATCTCGCCTTCGCTCTTGAACACGGGGTCGACTACATCGGTCTGTCCTTCGTGCAACGCGCCGAGGATGTGCTCGAAGCCAAAGCCATTGCCGCCGGTCGCGCCCTGATCATGACCAAAATGGAAAAACCCCAGGCGCTCGATAATCTCGACGCGATCATGGACGCATCCGATGCGGTGATGGTGGCGCGCGGTGATCTGGGGGTGGAATTGCCCCCCGAGGAAGTGCCGATCGCGCAAAAACGCATCATCCGCGCCGCCCGCTCGCGCGGTCTGCCGGTGGTGGTGGCGACACAAATGCTCGAAAGCATGATTTCCGCCCCGGCCCCTACCCGGGCCGAAGCCTCCGACGTCGCCACCGCCGTGTTCGACGGCGCGGATGCAGTGATGCTTTCGGCTGAAAGTGCTGCCGGACAATATCCGCGTGAGGCGGTCAACATGATGGACCGTATTATCGCCCGGGTCGAACGCGACGAGGATTGGCGGCGGGGGATCGACGCCAAGCGCCCCGACCCCGAACACTCCTCCGCCGACGCCATGGCCCACGCTGCCGAGCAGGTGGCGCGCACCATTGGCGCGCGCGCCATCGTTGCTTTCACCACGTCCGGTGCCAGCGCGCTGCGCGTCGCCCGCGAACGCCCCGACTGCCCGATCATCGGCCTGACGCCATCGATCGACACCGCTCGCCGGCTTGCGGCGGTCTGGGGCGTTCACGCCCTGGTCACCGAACCGGTCTTCTCCATGACCGACGCCGTCGCTTTGTCCACTCGTCTGGCCCGGCAGGAAGGTTTTATTCAGCCCGGCGAAGAAATCGTGGTGATCGCGGGCGTGCCGTTCGGGCAGAGTGGCTCCACCAATGCACTTCGGGTGGCCAAAGAGTGACCGCAAATGTAACCTTCAGGCTCCGGCGGCACTATCAAGCTGACAAAAATTACTTTACTTTTCGATAGTTCCTGGACTATGTGAAGACGATCACCGAGCCGCTTCAGTTCACTTAGCGAGGATTTTCAATGCGCCGCATCACTAGCCGCATCGCCTTTGGCTTGATCGCCGCCACATTCATGGGCAGTAACGCCATGGCCTGTATGGTGCCGAGCACCCAGCAGGCGCTCGACGTGATCGGGCTGAAAAGTACCTTGATGGTGAGTGCGCTCACCTGCGATCAGCGCAGCGACTATGACACGTTCATGACCCGGTTTCAGCCGCATATTCTGTCCGAGCAGCACGCGGTGGATGCCTACTTCCGCGAGGAGCATGGCCGGTTTTTCCACCAGTACGAGGATACCTATGTGACCAGTCTGGCCAATGTGCAGTCCTCGGCCGGCATTCACGAGGGCAGCAATTTTTGCTCCCAGAGTCGGACCCTGTTTGGCAAGGTCCTGGCACTGAATACCCGAAGCGAACTCGACAATTTCGCCCGCCAGACCCCGGCAGTTCAGCCAATCGTCGTGATCGAGTGCGGAATTGTCGAAAGCAGCGCGTTCCGCCGGATGGAGCGCCTCGCGCCCAAACCGTGACCGGTCTTGCCGGCGCGGCCAATTTCCGGGCCGTGGCTTGTTTGCCCGCGGCCGAAGGCCGCTATTTGCGTCCGAGAGTTCTATATCGATCGGGGGCGTTGTCGGGCCTGACGGAAGTGGATATTGCCACCATCGAAGGTCTCGGCATCAGGCTAGTCTGCGATTTGCGAAGCGCTGCCGAGCGCCGCCGCTTCCCGACGCTATGGCCCGCTCTCGCCCCGGCCCGCACCGTCGTCATGCCAGTCGAGACCGACCGTGAAGCTGGCATGCAGCCGCTGATCGATCGCCTCGCGCATGAACCAGGGGCCGAGGGCGCGCGCCGGGCGATGCTCGATCTCTACGCAGCCCTGCCGCGCTTGCTGGCACCGGTGCTGCAAGCGACCTTCGATGCGGTGGCCAGCGGTTGGGGCGTGCCGTTGTTGCTGCATTGTCACGTCGGCAAAGATCGAACCGGCGTCGCCACTGGCCTGCTGTTGGCGGCACTCGGTGTCGATCACGCTGCCATTGTAGCGGATTACCTGGAAACCGCCCGCCGGATTGATATTGCGGCGGAAACGCGCCACCTGGCCCGCGGCCTGGGCGGTCTGCTGGGCCGGACGATCGATCCCGGCACGCTTGACCAGCTCGGCCGCACCGATCCCGCATACCTCGCCGCTGCATTTGCCGCGATCGATCGGGACTGGGGCGGGTCAGCAGGTTATTTTACCGCGATCGGCCTGACCGAAAGCCGCCGTGAACGATTGCGGTCCCTGCTGCTGACATAAAAAAACCCCGGCCTGAGCCGGGGTTTTCCGAGGTATTTGCGGCGAAATCAGTTCAGGATGATTTCCACGCGGCGGTTCTGCGGCTCGCGCACGCCGGGACCGGTGGGGACCAGCAGATGCGTCTCGCCGTAGCCCTTGATCACGATATCGCTTTTCGGCACGCCATCGGTCACCAACTGGGCGGCGACGTTGTCGGCGCGACGATAGGAGAGCTTCATATTGTAAGCCGGCGACCCCGAGGTATCGGTGTAGCCGTTCACGTTCAGGCTGGTGACATGCGTCGTCTGCGACGCCTGGGCGGCTTCGGCGACAATCTGGGTTGCGCGCGGGGTCAGATCGGCCTTGTCCCAGTTGAAGAACACCAGATAGGTCCGGGCCGGTGCCGGAGCGGGAGCCGCAACCGGTGTCGGCGCGGGAGCCGGCGGGGCCGGCGGCGCCGGCGGGAACAACTCGTAGCTCATGCCTGCCAGGACCATGTTGTTGGAATCGCGGCCAACCTTGAAGGTCGCCGGAATGCCGTCCTGAATCGCCTTATAGTGTTCGCTGCCGACGGTGGCGAGGTAGCGATATTGCAACGTTGCCGCGAGGCCGGGCGCGCCCGGGATCGGGAATGACAAACCGGCGATGGCCTGATAGGCGAAGGAACCCGGCGTGCCATCGATGTAGCTGCCGGTGCCCGGCACTTTCACATTGCGCCAGTCCATGAACTGGTAGCCAACACCCGCGCCGACGAACGGATAGACGTAGGGAATGCCGACATCGAAGTCGTACAGGGCATTGACCATGGCACCGAACTTCTTTTCATTGCCGCTGGCAGTGTACTGCGAACGGCCGATGTTGAACTTGCGAGCCTGATTATTGAAGTAGTCGCCTTCGAGTTCAACCCGGAAGCCGTTACCAAACCCATAACCGACCGAAGCTTCGCCCGTGAAGCCGTTAGCGAACACAGCCTTCTCCCCGCCAAGGCTGGTACTGACGCCGTCGATCGAATAGCTTTTGACCTTACGGTTGTTCATCAAGTTGTAGCCGAGTCCGGCGCTCACATAGGGGCCGGTGACCGGCTGAGCCTTGGCCGCGACCGGCAATAGTGCCGGTACTGCAATAAAACTCGCCGCCATTAGTGTTGTGCGGAATTTCATCTGTTGTCTCCTCGTGCGCCCGGACCCGTGTTGAAATATTCGAACCGGCTTGCCAAACGATGATCGCTATGTAGCACCGCGATCCGGTCTGGAGGAGGTAAGTAATGTGACGATCCGCGCCAACAGCCGGATTTCAACAGGCTGTGGCACACAAGCCACAGCACCAATGTGCCACATTCGCTTTATGACATATCGTTAATTGATCTATTCGTGTCGCGGCATGCGTTGAATTGGACATAAAAAAACCCCGGCCTGAGCCGGGGTTTTCCGAGGTATTTGCGGCGAAATCAGTTCAGGATGATTTCCACGCGGCGGTTCTGCGGCTCGCGCACGCCGGGACCGGTGGGGACCAGCAGATGCGTCTCGCCGTAGCCCTTGATCACGATATCGCTTTTCGGCACGCCATCGGTCACCAACTGGGCGGCGACGTTGTCGGCGCGACGATAGGAGAGCTTCATATTGTAAGCCGGCGACCCCGAGGTATCGGTGTAGCCGTTCACGTTCAGGCTGGTGACATGCGTCGTCTGCGACGCCTGGGCGGCTTCGGCGACAATCTGGGTTGCGCGCGGGGTCAGATCGGCCTTGTCCCAGTTGAAGAACACCAGATAGGTCCGGGCCGGTGCCGGGGCGGGAGCCGCAACCGGTGTCGGCGCGGGAGCCGGCGGGGCCGGCGGCACCGGCGGGAACAACTCGTAACGCGCGCCGAGCAGGATTTCGTGATTGCCAGAATGGCCGACATTCACCACGGTGCCGTAGTCGTTGTATTTCCGGTCATGCGTCAGTTCGGTGTACTGATATTGCGCGGTGAGGGCGAGGCCCGGGACCGACGAAATATTGTAAGCAACACCGGCACCGACATCGAACGCGAAGCTGCCATAGGTGCCGCCCATTTCCGAACCGTCGGCCGGCAGGCCGACATGCTGGAACTTCTGCCACATGTAGCCAACGCCACCGCCGACGAACGGCACAAAATTGGTGCCGGTCGGAATGTCGTAATAGCCGTTCAGCAACATGCCGTAGGTGTCGATGTTACCGTGAACCCGCGTGCCGCCGTAAATGCTGTCGTCGACCTTTTTTGCGCTGTTCTGGAAGAAATTCCCGTCGAGTTCAACGCGGAAACCATTTCCCAGGCCATAGCCGACGCCGACTTGGCCGGCATAGTCAGGGCGCGCGATGAGGCTGCCCGACTGACCGGAACTTGGCGGGGCAACTTCGTATTTTTGGCTCTGCATGATGCTGGTGCCAAGACCCAGATCGACATAGGGGCCGGTTACGGGGGCTGGGCCGCCAGTTGCCATTTGCGCATGCGCCATTGGCGCTGCCGCCACAATTGCCGCCCCACAGGTCGCGGCAAACAGTATTGAGCGATAGTTCATAAAGCCTCCATTCGTTAACATCGTTGTGGCTGGAATTTAGGATACGTCAGATAAGTTACAATGATCTGATCTGCCTCCGCTACGCCTATGTCAATTAAGATCTTGTCATTTCAACAATATTTACATCGTGATGCAAAAGCGACACTGCCCTTTACCCGCCCGTGCATCCGATCAGCCTGAAGGTCATTGCTGCATCGCCCACCACAGTGGCACCCGGTTCGGAGCGGATCAGCCATCCGCGAAACAGGGGGGAGCTAACGCTTGACGATGACGCAGGTGTTGCGGTTTCGGGCCGCACGGTCACGAAAATCGCGGCGTCCGGGGGCATATCTTGCGGGCGCACCACGCAGGCACCCACCTTGATCTCCAGTTTACCCTGGGAAACGGTGGACCCGACCGGCACCTGAATGCGCCGGACCGCGCCGTCTTCCTTGTCGAGCACATCGAGCACGGCGGTCGCGCGCCGGTCCCAAATCGGCTTGACCTGCGCCGGCGCGCTGGAGGTTCCGGTTTGTGTCGTTCCATCCGCCGTCATCGGTGGCAATGCGCCGGCTTGGCCACCCTGTGGCGAAGGCCGCTCCAACCCGGGCGGCGGTGCCACGGTGGGGGCCGGCAAGTCGGGGGCGGGCAAAGCTTGTGCAGCATCGGGTTGCGCCGGCAACGGAGCGTCCGGAACCTTGGTAATCGAGGGCGGCAAGGGCACCGGTGCCAGATCCGCCTGCCCGTTGCTTTGGCCCCAGGCCACCCCGCAGGCGAGGCCGAGCGACGCTCCGAGCCATAGCGCCGCGCGTCCGATCACGGCGTTTTGGCCGCGCCGTCGAGACCCGGCAATGCTGTCTTGCCACTGCCCGGCACCGGCGATGCGCCGTTTTGGCTGGTACCGCCCTTGGCGGCCTTGGTCGCGAAATTCGCCGCGCTGAAGACGAATTTGCCAAGCAGCGATTCGATGTTGATCGCCGACTGGGTCACCACGATCGCGCCGCCCTGCTTGAGCATGGCGTCGTCCCCGCCGGGTGCAATCGACAAATAATCGCCGCCCAGCAACGAGGCGCTTTCGATCGCGGCGCTGCTGTCTTTCGGCACTTGCACCTTGGGATCGACGCTGAAATCGACAACCGCGGCGTAAGTCTGGGGATCAAGATCGGTCTTGGTGACCTGCCCGACGGTGACGCCGGCGATTTTCACCGGCGAGCCTACCTTCAGCGGGCCGATATCGCCGAACTGGGCGTGCAAGATGTAGCCGCCGCTCGCCTGCGTGTGGGTGCGCGAAAAGGCGAAGGCGAGGAACGCGACAGCGATTACGATAACCGCGAGGCCGGCAATGATTTCGGAAACACGACGCTGCATCTTTTGCCTTTTTTCTGGCGAGGGGAACGCGGAACTGGCGCGGTGAAAGCCGGCTCAGGCGTTCGGTGTCCAAGGTTCATAATCGGCCGAGGCACTGGCCCGTGCGCCGCCCTCGTAGTCATGGCCCCGCGGCCGATAGGCGCGCGCGGTTCCGGTCAAATTCGGCTCATGCGGCCGCTGCCAGGGCAGGTGTTCCGCCGCGGACAATGGCGCATCGGTAGTGAAGTGGAGCCAAGCGTGCCACTCCGGTGGCACCAGCGAGGCATCGCGCGCGCCGCCGGCATAGACCACCCAGCGCCGCCCCCGACCATCGGACCGGCTGGGCCGGCGCTCTTCGAAATACTGGTTTCCCGTATCGTCCTGCCCAACCGCGCCGCCGCGCCGCAGGGTACCGAGTACCAGACCGGGGTTGCTGAACAGGGCGCGCCACCCGCCTAACGACGCCAGACTGGGAGATGCCTTCTCCGGGGCAGGGGATGTTTTCTGCCCTTTATGCCGCACGGCCCTGCCCGGCACAATGTCGTCGGTTGCATTCATTCCTGTCTCTATAAGGGAAGCCGCCAGATCGGTCCATCCGTTCCGCACCGCCGCGTCTCCCCCGGTTTATCCACAAGATTTTGTGGTAGACGATCAGGATATCCACAACATAACGCCGATCCAATCTGGAATCTGCTTTCAGAACGGGTTAGGATTGCTTTATGTTCAAAGATCGCGCCGGTTCGCACCGTTTCAATCCGCCGCTGCCCTGGCGCGGTATCCGCATGCGGCGGGTCGAAGCTGGCGCTGATCTGGACGCCACGCCGGAACCTGTGGTGATCCCGGTCACGTGGCCGGAGCAATCCGCTGCCGGGCTGGTGGCGCTGCGCGCGGCTCCAAACCTGATCACCGCACCGGAAGCGGCTTCGGCCTGGATCGACCCGATCGCGGCACGCGCGTCCGCCGCCGGCCTCGATCACGATCTCGCGCCGGCGCTGCACGATTTGCTGATCGGCCGCCGCGCCGCACCCTCGCCAGGGGTTTGGCGCAACGCACCTGAAGCCATCCCCGGCTTTGTCGTCAACCTGCCGGAATTCCTCGACGAAGCATTGCAATTCGACGCGGTAGGCTTCGGTCGGGCGGTGGAAACCATGGTTGTCGCTCTCAGTCTGGTCGCCCCCTCGGCCCAGCGCCTCGCGATCGGCATGGCCGATTTATCGCTGCTGCTGGCCCGGCTCGATCTCGACTACGGCGGCGAACCGGCACGCCACCTCGCGGCGACGCTGGCCGCCCTGCTCGCGGCCCATGCGGATATTGCCTCCGCCGCGCTTCTCGCGCGCGGCATGGCCCCCGGCTACCCGATCACGGCACCAACTCTCCCCCGATCCTGCACGATCGCCTTCCTGCGCGAGGCCGCTGCGAGCGCGCAGGCCCGGGCGGCATCCCTGGGATTGCGCCAGCACCGCAGCCTGACCGGGATGCTGCTTCCCTGCGCGGTCGAAACGGTGCTCGGTGTCGAGACCATCGGCATCGCGGCCCCTCTCTCGGCGTTGAATTCCGAGGGCCGCCTGGCGGCCTGGGCACACGCGCGCCTCGTCGCTTCCGGACGCTCCGCCGAGGACGCCCTTGCTGCGACCATCGCGGGAGCCGATCCGTTCGCCGTCGCCGACCGGGCCGCCCTGCACGCGATGGTCGAGGCGGTCGCCCCGTTCTGCGCGATCCTGCCGGAATCGCAGAGCGTTCTGCCCGCGCGACTGCCGGTGCGTAGTGCCGTGCGCGACAAATTACCGGCCCGGCGCGGCGGTTACACCCAAAAAGTCAATATCGGCGGTCACAAGGTCTTCCTCCGTACCGGCGAGTACCCCGACGGCCGGTTGGGCGAGATATTCCTCACGTTACCGCGCGAATCCGCCGCGTTCCGGGGATTGGCCGATGCCTTCGCCATATCGGTCAGCTTGGGTCTGCAACATGGCGTACCGCTCGATGACTTCGTCGATGAGTTCGCCTTCACCCGCTTCGGCACCGCCGGTGCGGTCGAGGGCGATGCCGAAATTATTCAGGCAACCTCGCTGATCGACTATGCGTTCCGCCATCTGGCGGCGAATTACCTTGGCCGCCACGATCTGGCTGTCGCCACCGGTGACGATGATGCGGATTCCGAGACCGGCGCACCGTTGCTGCCACTTGAATTGCCGGCGTCCGGTTCGGTGCGCGTGGCCAGACGGCCAAAACGCCAACCCCCCGCCCTCAAACTGGTGAGTTGAGCATGAGCGTCGCACAACGCCTGGCCGAGCTTGGCATTATCCTTCCCACCCCGGCCAAGGCGGTCGCGAACTACGTGCCTCTCGTGGTCGCGGGTGACTTCGCCATCGTCAGCGGGCAGTTGCCGCTCGAACACGGTCAGATGGCCGTGACCGGCAAGCTTGGACAGGAGGTGGATGTCGAAGCCGGGGTTCGCGCCGCGCGCGCCTGTTTCATTAATATACTGGCGCAGTTGGACGCGCATCTGGTCGAGGGCCTTGCCTCGGTCGCGCGGGTCGTGCGGCTGGGCGGGTTCATCGCCGCCACACCGTTTTTCACCGAGCACGCCAAGGTGATGAACGGGGCGTCCGATCTTGCGGTCGCCGTGTTTGGCGATGCCGGGCGTCACGCCCGCTCGACGATCGGTGTCGCGTCACTGCCGCTCGATGCGGCCGTTGAAATCGAGGGGATGTTTCTGTTGCACTGATTGCGCGGCACGCGAGCGTGGCGTATTCCCCGCGCGACAGCCACAGGGGAGCCACCATGAGCGCCATCGCCGATATCATTGCCCGCGAAATTCTTGACAGCCGGGGCAATCCCACGGTCGAGGTTGACGTCATCCTGGACTCCGGTGCGATGGGGCGTGCGGCGGTACCCTCGGGGGCCTCGACCGGCGCGCATGAGGCTGTCGAACTGCGCGATGGCGATAAATCGCGCCACGGCGGCAAAGGTGTGCAAAAAGCGGTTGCTGCCGTGGAGCGCGAGATTTTCGACGCGATCGGCGGGATGGATGCTTCCGAACAGGTGATGATCGATGAACTGATGATCGATCTCGATGGCACGCCCAACAAATCCCGTCTTGGGGCCAATGCCATTCTCGGCGTTTCGCTGGCCGTCGCCAAGGCTGCCGCCGAAGACCAGGGCACGCCGCTATACCGCTACATCGGCGGTGCCTACGCCCGCACCCTGCCGGTACCGATGATGAACATCGTCAACGGGGGGAAGCACGCCGATAACCCGATCGACATTCAGGAATTCATGATCCAGCCGATCGGGGCGTCGAGCATCATCGACGCGGTGCGGATGGGGGCCGAGGTGTTCCACGCGCTCAAAAAAATCCTGCACGACGCCGGCCATAACACCAATGTCGGCGACGAGGGCGGTTTCGCGCCGGGCCTGAAATCGGCCGAGGAGGCGCTGGGCTTCATCACCAAAGCAGTGGAAACGGCTGGCTACCGGCCGGGCGAAGACATCGCCTTCGCCCTCGATTGCGCCGCCACCGAATTTTTCAAGGACGGCAAATATCACCTCGAAGGCGAGGGCAAGGTGCTCGATGCCGGAGGCATGACCGACTATATCGCAGCCTTGGCGCGCCGGTTTCCGATCATCTCGGTCGAAGACCCTCTGGCCGAGGACGACTGGGAAGGCTGGGCGCATTTTACCCACGAACTCGGCAGCAAAATGCAGGTCGTCGGCGACGACCTGTTCGTGACCAACCCGACCCGCCTGCGTCGCGGGATCGCGGAACGTTCCGCCAATGCCATTTTGGTGAAAGTCAACCAGATCGGCACGTTGTCGGAAACCCTCGAAACGATCGAACGCGCCCACCGTGCCGGCATGGCGTGCATCATCAGCCACCGCTCCGGCGAAACCGAGGACGCGACGATCGCGGATATCGCGGTCGCGGTAAATGCCGGCCAGATCAAGACCGGCAGCCTTGCGCGCAGCGACCGGACCGCCAAGTATAACCAGCTGATGCGGATCGAGGCGGAACTCGGGTCGTCAGCCCGGTTTGCCGGACGGACGATCATCAGGCGGTAAGGACGATCCAACAAAGGTCATTTTTCCATGAAATTGTTCCATTCCGCCACCAGCCCTTATGTTCGCAAGGTAATGGCCTGCGCGGTCGCGCGCGGCATCAATCTCCAGATCGGCAAAATCCCCACCAATCCACATGAAAGCCCAGCAGCGCTGATCGCGATGAACCCGCTGTCGAAAGTGCCGTGCCTGGTGACTGAGGACGGATTTCCCTTGTTCGACAGCCCGGTGATTTGTGAATATCTCGACACGGTGGGCGACGCCTTGCCGTTGTTTCCCGCCAGTGGCCGGGGGCGCTGGGTGGCGTTGCGGCATCAGGCGATGGGCGATGGCATTTTGGACGCCGCGGTGGCGCGGCGGATGGAAAGCGCCAAACCGCAGGACGCCGCGCGCGACGCCTTCATGCTCCGTCAGAAACAAGCGGTCGAGCACACCCTCGCCGTGCTGGAGCGCGAATTACCCGGCAAGCAGCTCGATATCGGCACCATCGCGATCGGCTGCGCGCTCGGGTATCTCGACTACCGGTTCGCTGAGGATGGCTGGCGAGCCGCCCACCCGCGTCTCGCCACCTGGTTCGACGGTATTGCCGGCGAACCCGCCTTCACCGAGACGGCCCCACCAGCCTGATCACTCCGCCGCTTCGGCAAACGCCGCGAGCGGCGCGCAGGCGCACACAAGGTTGCGGTCGCCATACACGTTATCGACCCGTTTGACCGGCGGCCAGTATTTGCTTGCCTGAACATAAGGCAGCGGGAAGACGGCCTGCTCGCGGGGATAGGCGTGGTTCCAGGTGCTCGCCATCACCTCGGCCGCGGTATGCGGCGCGTGTTTCAGCATATTGTCGGCGCGATCGAGGCTGCCGGCCGCGATCGCGGCGATCTCGTGGCGGATTTCGATCATCGCATCGCAGAACCGGTCGATCTCGGCTTTGGTTTCGCTTTCGGTTGGTTCGATCATCAGGGTGCCGGGTACTGGCCACGACATGGTAGGGGCGTGGAACCCATAGTCCTGCAGGCGCTTGGCGATATCCTCGACCACGATGCCGGTATCGGTCTGGAATCCACGGCAATCGATGATGCATTCATGGGCCACCGTACCGCTCGCCCCGGTGTAGAGAATCGGGTAGTGCGGTGCCAGCCGGTGGGCGATGTAATTGGCGTTGAGAATCGCGATTTCGGTGGCTTCGCGCAAGCCATCGGCCCCCATCATGCGGATATAGGCGTAGGGGATCGGCAGGATCGAGGCACTGCCGAATGGTGCGGCACTCACCGGGCCATAACCGGTCGCCGGCCCGGCATCGGCGCACATCGGATGGTTCGGCAGATGCGGGGCGAGATGTGCCGCCACCGCGATCGGACCCACCCCAGGACCGCCGCCGCCATGGGGAATACAGAAGGTCTTGTGCAAATTCAGGTGGCAGACATCCGCCCCGATCGCTGCTGGGCTAGTCAGCCCGACCTGCGCGTTCATGTTCGCCCCATCCATATAAACTTGTCCGCCCGCCGCGTGGACCCGTTCGCAAATGGTGCGCACGGTGGCTTCGAACACGCCGTGGGTCGAGGGATAGGTGACCATCAGCGCGGCGAGATGATCCTGGTGGGTCGCGATTTTGGCGTCGAGATCGGCGAGATCAATATTGCCCGCCTTGTCGCAACCGACCACGACGACGCGATACCCGGCCATGGTCGCCGAGGCCGGATTGGTGCCGTGGGCCGAGGACGGGATCAGGCAGATGTCGCGCGCGCCCTGGCCGCGCGCCTGATGGTAGGCCCGAATACTCAGCATCCCGGAGTATTCGCCCTGCGCGCCGGAATTGGGTTGCAGCGACACGGCGGCAAAGCCGGTGATGCGGGCAAGATCGGTGCTCAACCGCGCGATCAGGGCGCGGTAGCCGCGCGTCTGGTCGGTGGGCGCGAAGGGGTGGATGTCGGCAAACGCGCGCCAGGTGATCGGGATCATTTCAGCGGTGGCGTTCAGCTTCATGGTGCAGGAACCGAGCGGGATCATGCTGCGGTTGAGCGCAATATCCTTGTCTTCCAGGCGCTTGAGGTAGCGCAGCATCGCATGTTCCGAGCGATGGGCGTGAAACACCGGCGCGGTCATATAGGCACTGCGGCGGGCGAGGGCGGCGAGCGGCGATGGGATGGCGGGGGCACCGCCGCCGATGATCGCGGCCAGGGTTTCAAGCTCAGCGTGGGTGATCGCTTCGTCGAGCACGATGCCGACGGTCGCTTGATCGATCCGGCGGAGATTGAACCCGGACTCGAGGGCCGCCGCCATGATCGCGTCGGTCCGGTTGCCGGTTTCGATCGCGATGGTGTCAAAGAAGGTATCGTGACGAAGCGCGAAGCCGGAGCGGACTGCGGCACCGGCGAGAATCCGAGCAGCAAGATGGATGCGCTGGGCGATCCGCGCCAGACCTTCCGGCCCGTGCCAGACTCCATAGAACCCAGCAATCATCGCCAGCAGCACCTGCGCGGTGCAGATGTTGCTGGTCGCTTTTTCACGGCGGATATGCTGCTCGCGGGTTTGCAGCGCGAGGCGCAGGGCGGGCGCGCCGGCGGCATCGATCGAAACGCCGATCAACCGGCCAGGCATGTGGCGCTTCAGGGAATCCCGCGTCGCGAAATAGGCGGCGTGCGGGCCGCCGAACCCCATCGGCACGCCGAACCGCTGGGTCGAGCCGACCACGACATCCGCCCCCATCTCACCGGGTGATTTCAGGATCGCGAGCGAGAGTGGATCGGCCGCGACAATGGCGATGGCACCGGCGGCGTGAGCGGCGGCGATTTCGGTGGCAAGGTCGCGGACCGCGCCGGTCGTGCCGGGATATTGCAGCACCAGCGCGAAGGGTTTGGTGGCTTCGATCGCGGCTTCGTCGCCCGGTTCGACATCGATGATGGTCCAGCCGAGTGGGGCGGCGCGCGTCGCGATCACGGCACGGGTCTGCGGGTGCAGATCGGCGGCAACCGCGATCACACTTGATCCGGCACGGTGTACCGCATGAGCCAGTGCGACACCTTCGGCGGCGGCGGTGGCTTCATCGAGCAGGGAGGCGTTGGCGATGTCCATCCCAGCGAGTTCGGCCATCATGGTCTGGAAATTGAGCAAGGCTTCCAGCCGCCCCTGCGAGATTTCGGCCTGATAGGGCGTGTAGGCGGTGTACCAGCCCGGATTTTCCAGCACGTTGCGCAGAATGACCAAAGGCGTGACCGTGCCGTGATAGCCGAGTCCGATCAGGCTGCGTTTCACCTGGTTTTGTGCGGCAAATTCCCGCAGTTCGTCGAGGATTTCACCCTCGGTGAGCGGGGGCGGCAGGTCGAGTTTGCCAGAGGTCCGGATCGCTTCCGGAATCGTGCGGGCGATCAGGGTGTCGATCGAGGCTTCGCCCAGAGCGCGCAGCATGGCGTCGCGCTCGTCCATATTCGGGCCGATATGGCGTAGCGCGAAGCGGTCTTCGGCGAGGATCGCATCGAAGGTGGCGATCGTCTCGGGCTTGATATTCGGCATGGCGGTGGCTCCGATCAGAGCGATTGCACGAGGTCCTGATAGGCTTCGGCGGTGAGCAGGCTCTCGAACGCGGCGCGGTCGTCGGGCCGCAGCTTGAAGAACCAGGCACCCGCCTCCGGGTCCTGGTTGACCGCACCTGGGTCGTCAGCGAGGGCGGCGTTGTGCTCGGTCACCGTGCCGGCGAGCGGCGCATAGACATCCGATGCCGCCTTGACGCTCTCGACCACGGCGCAGGCTTCGGACTGCGCGACATGCCGGCCGGGTTCCGGCAGTTCGACGAACACGACATCGCCGAGCGCCGATTGCGCGTGGTCGGTGATGCCCACGATGGCCAGATCGCCCTCGAGGCGGACCCATTCATGGTCAGGGGTGTAGCGGGTTTCGGACATGGTTGGAGCCTTTCAGCGCGCGTAATGATGGGGGACGAAGGGCAGGGGGGTGACGTGCAGTGGAATGTTACGACCGCGCAAAACGACGCGGAGCGACGTGCCATCCTCGGCCAGATCGGTGCGGACGTAGCCCGTTGCGATCGGTGCTTCGAGGCTGGGGGCGAACGTGCCGGAGGTGACGTGGCCAACGATGGTGCCGGTCTGGTCGAGCAATTCGGCACCGGCGCGAACCGGCACCCGCCCCTCGATGTGCAGACCGACCAGTATTCGGGCGGGTCCGCTGTCGTGGATTGCGCGTACCACAGCGCCGCCGAGAAAATCCCACGCCATCTTGCGTCGCTTGCCGATCGCGAAACCCAGCCCGGCCTCGATCGGGTTGGTTGTCTCGTCCATCTCATGGCCATAAAGCGGCAGGCCGGCTTCAAGGCGCAGCGAGTCTCGCGCGCCCAGACCGGCGGGCTTCACCCGGGCGTCGGTCAGCAGCGTGGTCGCCAGGATCTCGGCATGGCTGGCTGGCAGGCCGATTTCGAACCCGTCCTCGCCGGTATAGCCCGAGCGGGTGATGGTGGCCCCGGTGCCTTGCAGCGTGACCGTGATCGCGTCCATGAAGCGCATCGCCGCGACTTCAGGGATCAGTCCGGCCAGCACCGTGCCGGCTTCAGGGCCTTGCAGCGCGAGTAAAGCGCGGTCGAATTGCGTGGTCAGGGTGACGCCCTCGGGCAGATGGGCGCGAATATGCGCCGCGTCGACCTGCTTGCGCCCGGCATTGAGCACCAGAAGATAATGCGTTCCCAGATTGGCGACCATCAGATCATCGACGATACCGCCCTGTTCGTTCATTAGCAGGGTGTAGCGTTGCCGGCCCGGTTTCAGCCCGATGATGTCGCCGGTGACGATGCGTTCGAGCGCCGCGGCGGCATCGGGGCCGGCGAGACTTGCCTGGCCCATGTGTGAGACATCGAACAGAGCGGCGTGGTTGCGGCAGTGCAGATGCTCGGCGATGATGCCATCGTATTGCACCGGCATGGCGTAGCCGGCGAAATCGACCATGCGGGCACCGAGGCGGCGATGTAGTGCATCGAGCGGCACGGTTAACGGTTTGGAATCAGCCAAGGGACACATATCTCCCGCGCATGCAGCGGACGGGTGCAGAACCGTCCAGACTGACCCCCCTCTGTCGCGGAACCTGAGAGATTCGGATCGGGGTTGACCCGGTCCTTACGCCGTCGGTGCGGCGCGCTGCGCCGGCTTTCCAGAGATTCGTTTTCCCGCGCGGTCCTTTTTGCCTGAGCGTTTCCGGGGGCCGGTTGCGCCTTCGGCGGCGATGCGTCCGCCAGGGTTGGTTCCCGGCTGCATCGCTCTCTCCCGCGAGGGGGTTCGAATGGTCCTTCATTGACCGAGACCGCCGCCAAAGGCAAGCGGCGTTTTCAGTCGTGCGGGGTCAGACCGACATATTCAGCAGCGAACCCCGCGGCATCGGGCCGGGACCCGAGGGCGGCTGTGTTGCCTGCGGCGCGCTGGGTTGCCCAGGTTGCGGGCCTGCCGGAGCGTAGCGCAACGGTGGGATACCAAGACTCGACGGCCCGATCGGGGCGGCAAAGGCGGAAAGGGAGGTGATTGCGATCATGAGCATGAGGATAATCAACATTTCCTAATAATAGGTTAACAGAATTCACCTCGCTATCGATCTTAAGTCGTATTTTCGCGCGATTTCTTTCGAAGAGTGGCCATGGTCGTCCCCAGCGCATCGGCGAGATCTTCGGCGATCAGGTCCGTGCCGATATGTTGCGCCGCTGCCCCGTGCAACCAGACGGCGGCGCAGGCGGCCTCGAAACCTGGCATTCCCTGGGTCAGCAGCCCCGCGATGATGCCGGCCAGGGTGTCGCCCGAACCAGCGGTGGCAAGGCTTGCCGGCGCGTTGTCGTTGATCGCGGCGCGCCCATCCGGGGCAGCGATCACCGTGTCGGCCCCCTTCAGCACCACGACGGCACCGATCCGCGCGGCCCCTTCACGGGCGCGCGACAATTTATCTCCGGCAAGATCGGGGAAAATGCGAGCGAATTCGCCCTCGTGCGGGGTGATGACGGTCACCCCGCGCAGCCGGTCCGGTACCTGGGCGCAGGCGGTCAAGGCGTCGGCATCGGCTACAATGCCGCGCTTTGCCGCGATCAGCGCCTCGAGCGCGGCACCCGCGCGGGAAATTCCGAGTCCGGGTCCACACAGCCAGACGTGACGGCGGGCGTCGTCCAGCAAATGCTCCAGCGGATCGCGGCGGATCATGATACCGGGGGATGCGCCGCTAACCTCGGCTTCGGCGGCGATGGTGACAAGACCGGCACCTGCCCGTCGCGCCGCGTTAGCGGCGAGGAGTGCCGCACCGGCCAGGGCACCCGCAAGTATGGTGAGATGACCGCGGTCGTATTTGTGACCGGTCTGATCAAGGTCCGGCAGGTGCCAAAGCCCCGGGGCATTGTGCCAAAGCATGGGGGTCATCCGGGCCACGGCGGCGCGCGGCATGCCGATGTCGGCGCACAGGGTCGTGCCGCAATGCGCCCGGCCGGGGAACAGCAAATGTCCCGGCTTGCGGGCGACGAAGGTGATGGTCAGCACCGCTGTGGCGGCGGGGCCGCGCAGGACACCGGTCGCGCCATCGACCCCGCTGGGGACATCGATCGCGATCAGGGTTTTCGCGGCGGCAAACAGCGCGCCGGCCTCTGCTGAAACATCGCGCGACAACCCGGCACCGAACACGGCGTCGATCACCAGATCGGCTTCGCGCACCCGTCCGGGGTTCGATGACACGACCGGGCCGCGCCATTTTGCGGCGGCGATGGCAGCGTCGGTGCCGGGCCGGGGCAGAGCGATCGGGGCGACGGCGACCGGCCAGCCGTTTTGCTCGAGTATCCGGGCCGCGACGTAGCCATCGCCGCCGTTGTTTCCCGGTCCGGCCAACACCAGCACGCGGCGTGGCGGATAGCGGCGGATGATCGCGCGGGCGACTGCCGTGCCGGCATTCTCCATCAAGGTGAGTAGCGCCACACCGCAATCGGGGGCGGCACGATCGATCGCGGTGAACGCGTCGGGGGTAAAAAGCGGTTCCATGCTTGCTATGTGGGACAGGAGGGACCGGATTTGCTAGGGTTGCAGCGAATCCGGGGGCATCAATGGTCAAAGTGATTGCAGTGGCGCAGCAAAAGGGCGGGGCGGGTAAGACGATGCTGGCCGCTCAGCTTGGGGTAGCGTTTGCGGCGGGCCGGCGGGTCGCCTTGCTCGATATCGATCCGCAAGCGTCGCTCTCGGCGTGGGGGCGGCTGCGCGCGGCCAACCCGAAAGCGCAGCCTGGCGTGACGATCGAGAGCGTTTCCGGCTGGCGGCTGGCGGTTTCGCTCGATGCGCTGCGGCGCGATTACGATATTGTGGTGATCGATACCCCGCCGGTGCTCGATTCCGACGCCCGGCGGGCGATCCGTGGGGCAGATCTGGTGCTGGTGCCGCTCAACCCGACCCCACCCGATTTATGGGCTGCCGAGGGCACGTTGAAACTGGCCGCCGAGGAGCGCCGTGCGGTCGCGCTGGTGTTCAACCGCGCGCCGGCGGCATCGAAGCTGCGACGGCGGCTGGAGACCGAGATTGCGGCGCGGCGGTTGCTGCTGTTGGCGGAATCGCTGGGGAACCGGGCTGGGTTCGCCAACGCTTTCGCCGATGGGCTTGGCGTGGCCGAGACCGGACCGGCCAGTGTGGCGGGGGTGGAGATCATGGCGCTCGCCGAGCGGATCGTGACGCTGCTGGGCTGACGGGCCTTGTTTCTCGAAACCTCCGTTCTGCTCGGGATTCATCTCGCCGGATTTGCACTCTGGACCGGGTTTCTCATTGGGTTTCTGCTTTTGGGAACCTCCGCGATCCGGCTGCTGCGCGCGTGCGTGGTCGTTATGCCGATGACGCTGCTGTCTGGCTGGGCTTTGGCGTTTGTGCAATTCGGTGCTCCCGGCTCCTGGTTCTGGGCGGTGAACGCGATGCAGACTGCCGGGCTGGCGATGGCGGTCGTTTTGCTGGTCGCGGTGTTCGGCGCGCTGATGCTGCTGCGCGACGCCGAGGCCACGCGCGATCCCGAGGCGGTTGCCACGGCAACCCGGCGACTGACCCGGCTGGTCGGGGTCGATATCGGGCTAGCGGTGCTTATTTTGGGGTTTGCACTGGCCGGGCGCTATGGTTGAAATTTGAATATGTCACAAATCAGGATGTCAACGGTTAAGCGTAACACATTTTTTCTTTCAAAACCCCTTTTCTCCACGAAAGGGACTTGCTCGATTGTAAAAAATTCGCCATCTATCGGCTGTGGCGCTTTCGCAAATTCTCTTGGCCCGATTGGGCCGGTTGACCGAGCTGGGTGCCAGCCGCCAAGTTTAGGGAGCCTCTTTAGATCGCACCGAAAATGGTGCCGGCCGGTCAAAGACCGGCCTTTTTTTTGGCCAAATTCTGACCCGTCAAAGACCGGCCTTTTTTGCCCAAATTCTGATCGTTCGCGGAAAGTGGGGGGCTTCTGTTGCCCGGTGCCCCCCGAACCGCGCTTATCGCTTATGCAGCGACAGCGAATGCCTCGAAATTATCGTTGGCACTTGTGATATAGCCCGATAACGGCGGTACAATGCCGAGCGAAAGATGGGTCTTTACCGTGCGTGTCGAGCCTGTTTCGCCCCCGCGATCTGCCCCTGAAGGCAGAGTTTGGTGGAGGCGCCGGGTACTGCCCCCGGGTCCACAACACTTATTCCACGCACCGTTTATCGCCATAGTCGGTTGCCCGACACGATTCATATAGGCGATACAGGGCGGCTGTGAAAGGGACCATCAATGCACCTCACCGAAACCGAACAAGCCGAGATTGCGGCCGCGCGTGATCATAGCGTTTCAACCCGGCGTGCTACCGTGCCTGCGCTGGAGGCGATGCTGTTCACCCCGGTACCGGTGCTTGACCATGGTTTCGTCCGGGTGATCGATTACATGGGCGACGATGCGGCAGTGGTGCAGGCGGCGCGGGTTTCCTATGGCCGGGGTACCCGCAAGGTGAGCGAGGATGAGGGGCTGATCCGCTATTTGATGCGGCATCGCCATTCGACGCCGTTTGAAATGTGCGAGATCAAGTTTCACGTGAAACTGCCGATTTTTGTCGCGCGCCAGTGGATTCGCCACCGCACCGCCAACGTGAACGAATATTCCGCGCGCTATTCGGTGATGGATCGTGAATTCTACATTCCGGCCCCCAAGCATCTGGCGGCACAATCGGTCAACAACCGGCAAGGCAGGGGTGACGTACTTGAGGGCGATGAGGCGGCAGACGTGCTGGGGCTGCTGCGCGAGGACGCCGACCGTAATTATACTCACTATGAGTATATGTTGAACGAGGACAGGGTAGACCCAGACCGGCGCGGGCTGGCGCGCGAACTGGCGCGGATGAACCTGACGCTGAACACTTATACCCAATGGTATTGGAAGACCGATCTTCACAATTTGTTTCACTTCCTGTCGCTGCGGGCCGATCGTCACGCGCAATACGAAATCCGCGCCTATGCCGAAGCGATGCTTGCCATGGTCCGGGCCTGGGTGCCGGCGAGTTGTCGTGCGTTTGAGGACTATCGCCTTGGGGCTGCGACTTTTTCCGCCACGATGCTGTCCGTGTTACGGCAAATGCTGGCGGGCGAGGCGGTAACCCAGGCAGATTCTGGGCTGTCGAAGCGCGAGTGGGCGGAGATGATGGACACCGTCGGGCGCTAGAGGCTGTAAGACGTGGCTCCGGCGATTCAGCCTTTGCCGATTTTTTCGCTCGGCTCTCACCACGATGATGTGATTGCGCTAATTGACTAAGCATGGGGATTCCGGAATACTTATCGGCTAAACCGAATGGTACCCGGTCGGAGGGTGCCGTCGCGAAAATAGCATCCGGTTTTTTCGCTCGGCTCTCACCACGATGATGTGATTGCGCTAATTGACTAAGCATGGGGATTCCGGAATACTTATCGGCTAAACCGAATGGTACCCGGTCGGAGGGTGCCGTCGCGAAAATAGCATCCGGCAATTCGAGGAACGCATATAGGCTGTGTCCGGTCGACATTCGAGCGCACCGGACGGGAACATGGATATGAACAGAAACCACCCGTTTATTGCGCAATGCGACAAGGCCCTGGCCGACATCCGCGCCGCCGGGCGTTATCGCCGGTTCGTGGCGCTGGAAAAACTGGCTGACCGGTTTCCGTATTACCGTGTCACGATGGAGGGCAAGACCGAAGACATCCTGGTGTGGTCCTCGAACGACTATCTGGCGATGGGCACCGACCCTGAGGTGATCGAAGCCTCGATCGAGGCGGCGCGGACCATGGGTGCGGGTGCCGGCGGCACGCGGAATATTGCCGGTTCATCGCCGATCCATGTGGCGTTGGAGACCGAGCTGGCCGCGTTGCACGGCAAGGACGCGGCCCTGCTGTTCACCTCGGGCTACGTTTCGAATCAGGCGACACTGAGTGCGATTCTGAGTTCCCTGCCGGATTGGGAGGTATTTTCCGACGCGCAGAACCATAATTCCATGATCGTCGGCATCAAGGCTGGGCGGCCGGCGCGGGTGCATGTGTTCAAGCATAACGATTTGGCCGATCTGGAACGCCTGCTGGCGGCAGCACCCGCGGCGGCCCCGAAGATGATCGCCTTCGAGAGCGTCTATTCGATGGATGGCGATATCGCGCCGATCGGGGCGATCTGCGACCTCGCGGACCGGTACAACGCGATCACTTATCTCGACGAGGTTCACGCCGTGGGCATGTATGGCGCGCACGGCGGCGGCGTGTCGGAGCGCGACGGCGTTGCGCACCGCCTGACCATCATCGAGGGGACGCTCGCCAAAGCCTATGGCTGCCATGGCGGTTATGTTGCGGGGGAGGCCAGCGTGATCGACTATATCCGCTCGACCGCTCCCGGTTTCATTTTTACCACGGCCCTGCCGCCGCCAACCGTCGCCGCCGCCCTGGCCTCGATCCGCCGGCTTAAAATCGATCAGGCGCGGCGTGACACGCTGTTCGCCCGTGCCACGATGCTGAAGGCGAAGTTCGATGCCGCCGGCCTGCCGCGCTTGCCGTCCGAAAGCCACATCGTACCGCTCATGATCGGCAGCGCCGCACGGGCGACCGAGGTTTCGATGCGGCTGATCCGCGAGTTCGGCATGTATGCTACCCCGATCAACTATCCCACGGTTCCCGCAGGCACCGAACGCCTACGCTTCACGCCAGGACCGAAGCATACCGAAGCGATGATGGATGACCTCGTAGTGGCCTTGCAACATATTTTGTCCGGCGAAACATCCGTGGTCGCGGCGTAACCACTCGTCTTGCGACGGGGGCATAGCCTCGCTATAGCGAGGCCGTGGCCGACATAGCTCAGCGGTAGAGCAACTGATTCGTAATCAGTAGGTCCGCGGTTCAATCCCGCGTGTCGGCACCAATTCCATTCGAATTTTGGAAAGCTTTGTGTACGGCCTCGCTGACGAGGGGGGCGTGGTCACTTGGCATAGGCACCGAACGGCAATCGTGGTGGTCCAATCGAGCTATGTCTGCGCTGCCTGCCCTCGTGGATATTCTTTGTCAGAATGCAGCTTTTATCATTTCGGTCTGAACAAGGCGGCAGGATTTTTGACAAGCCTCTTGAAATCCCTCCGCTAAGCTGCATATACCATCCGTGTAGATGGTAAGGAGATGGTATGGCAAGCGCTAATGTCAGGCAATTGAAGCCGCGGCAGACGGACAGCGAGAAGATCACGATCAATCTTGGTTTCGTTGATCTGGGCCATATCGATCTGTTGGTGAAGGACGGATTTTATTCCAACCGTACCGATCTGATCCGCACGGCAATCCGTAATCAGCTCGATCGCCATGGTGATGTCGTGCGCGGGACGGTCGCGCGCAAAGGGATCGATCTTGGTCTCAGGCATTATGCCAAGGCAGACCTTGAAGCCGCTCTAGCGGCAGGAACGATGATTGATATCAACGTGCTGGGCCTCGCCAGTATCGGTTCGGACGTATCGCCCGAACTCGCTTTGGCGGCAATAAATTCGGTCTCCGTTCTCGGCGCGTTGCATGCGAGTCTGAAGGTCAGAACCGCACTCAAGGACCGGATCCGGTAGGAACCGGCCGATCCACTGAAAAGGAAAGTATTCCGATGAAATTGTTTTCTCGCGAAAATATCCTCCGGGCGACCCGCCTGACTATAGTGGGCAAGCTCAATGAAGCCACTGCCTTGATCCAACGCACCCTTGGCGGCGCGGAGACGAACCCGGAGCAATCCCAGCATTTTTTCACCGGTCCCCTGATCGAAGGCGAGGCCGAGCCGGTTCATCGCATTTGGCCGGACCAGACTGTTCGCCAGCAGGATGTTCGCCTGCCCGATCCTGAAAACGGTCAATTTCATGTGGCCATGTTCAGCAACGAAGCGGGCCGTCGGCCCTATCGTCTGTATGTCCCGTCCGGTTATCATGGGCAGGCGGTGCCCCTCGTGGTCATGCTGCACGGATGCACCCAGTCGCCGGAGGACTTCGCCACAGGAACCCGGATGAACGAGGCCGCCGAGACTCGAATGTTTCTGGTCGCCTACCCTGAGCAGACCAAAGCGGCGAATGCCACGAAATGCTGGAACTGGTTCAACGCCGCAGACCAGCGCCGCGATCACGGTGAGCCTTCGCTGATCGCGGGGATCACCCGTGCGGTGATGGCGGATTACGCGGTCGATCCGGCGCGGGTGTTCGTCGCCGGATTGTCTGCGGGTGGTGCCGCGGCGGCGATCATGGGCATTGTTTACCCCGAGTTGTATGCTGCGATCGGGGTTCATTCCGGCGTGGCCTGCGGTGCCGCGCGTGACATGGTTTCGGCCTTCGCGACCATGCGAAATGGCCATAAGGGGATCGATCTCGGTGGGGCCACGGTGCCTCCGGCGATCATTTTCCACGGCGATCAGGACTCGACCGTGAATGCACGCAACGGCGATGCCCTCGTGGCACAATTGACGCCGTCGGGGCGTCTGCGCGCTGAACGGATCGAGGGACAGGCGCATGGCGGCGGCCACGCCTACAGCCTGACCCGCCACATCGATCCGGCCGGGCGTGTGGCACTGGAGCAATGGGTCATTCATGGTGCCGGTCACGCCTGGTTTGGCGGCAGTCCGGCAGGCTCATTCACCGACCCGAAAGGCCCCGATGCGACCGCGGAAATGCTGCGTTTTTTCTCCGCGCACCCACGGTCATAGAGTGATCACTTGGGGTTTGGTCGGATCAGTGCATTGGCCCTTGATGCGGATGTGGGCCGAAGCCGGGGCCAAACCCTGTGGTGCCCAGCCCCGGCAGAATGATACTCGCTTGACCCTGCTGATAGGCGGTCAGATGGGGTACGAGGGTTTCGGCGGCACTATGTTCGGCTTCGTAGCGTGCCTTGGCGAGATCGAGATGGCGGCTTAGCGCGGCGAACCGTTGCTCGGGGTCGAGCGGCACCATTTTGCCGGGCCGGAAGTTGGCCCGCATTTCATGGAAGAACCGCTGATCGGCCCGTTGCACGGCGGCTGTATAGCTGGTCCAGGCTGGCTGCTCGGCGGGGGTAATCTTCATGATCGTGTGCAGCATCGCCATGTGTTGTTCGAAGCGATGCTCCAACCGATGTGCGCGATCGAAGGGCCTCCCGGCGACCTGCGCCCCTGCGTGGGCAGCCGGCGTTTCACCCGCGACCGCCTGGGCGGATGCCGTGGACACGAGGGCAAAACCGCCAAGCGCGGTGCAGAGGGAGGCTATGGTCAGCGCGCGGCACCAAGGTTGGGAATGTTTGGTCATCGAAAGACTCCTGGTCAGTGAGCCGGCCTCACCGAAGAGGTGAGCCGGAGCCATGGGTGTAGGCGGTCCAGAGTTTCAGGAGCCGTTCAGATGATTGCAAAACGTATCGGGTGGGGCGGCGTTCTGCCGCATACCGGCTAGAGCCATAAAAATACTTGACCTGTCTGGTGGCCTGTTTGGCTTATTGGCAACCAGGTTCGCTACTCAATAAATATTCCGTCTCGTTGCGCACGCTCATCAGCCGAGCCAATATTTCCGGGATCTCGAAGAGTGCCCGATTGTTCAGAAGACTCGCATTTTTCTGGAATTTTTCCAAACCGTTATTTTTAAATAATGCAATCACCGCATCGGTAATCTGCCGGAAATCCTTCACGACCAAACCAACATTCTTTTCCGTGATCCACTCGGTATTATATTGCTCTTGCGGCATGGTTCGCCGATTTCGTTCGACAATCACCGGCAGGCCGATATGCAGCGCCTCGCTGATACTGCCCGGCCCGGGTTTGCCAATAAAAAAATCGGCCAGTCGCATATAATCGGGCACTCTGTCGGTGAACCCGACAGCGAGGCATAAATCACGCTGCGCAAGGGCTTGTTTAAGACTTTGGTTGTTGCCGCACATCACGATACTCTGCATCTTGAACGGTAAACGCTCCAAATCCTCAACGATGTCGATCGCTATTTTCGAACCATTGCCGCCGAACATGATGAGTGCTGTCGGCAGATCCGGGTTCAGCCCCTGTTTTTGCCGCTCCGCGCGCCGATCTTTGATTTCGCCCTGATAAAAATCAGGTTTGAGCACCATGCCGGAGACCCGGAGGATGCGATCGGGCCGATAGAGTTTCATCCTGGCCTGTTCGACGGCTCTATCGCTGCCGCAAATGATGAACTGGTCTTGCTCTTCCTGCCAGAAATGCGGCGGCCGATCCGCAATATCGGTCATGACCGTCACGTATGGAACATCGGGACGGACATTGCGCAATGAGCGGAACAACACGCCGTTGAAATTTGGGATCAGGGAGACCACCAGATCGGGATCGGTTTGGTGCCAGTGGTCTTCGAGCACGGCCTCGATCTGCGGTGATCGAAGTTTGATACCAGCCTGCAGGCCACGCAACAGAGGCAGCGATCCGTAGGTCCAGCCGCGTTTGAGCATGCCGTTATAGACGCCCTCGGATGAAACCCGGCGTTTGGTGACACGAAACACCGGGTCGACCGGGCGCAGCAGCTCCTGTAGATTGACCAGATCGACCTGCCAGGACGGATAGCGCTGCGCGATCACCTGCCGCAATGCGATGGCCGCGCTGCGGTGGCCTCCCCCAGCGTCGAAATAAATGAATTGCAGTGACAGGCGGTTCAGCGGTTGCATCGTCGATGGCGCTTTTGCATGAAACGGCGTGGCTGGCCAGATACGCCCATGGCGATGGTTTATGCCGCGATGCGGTGTAATCTGGAATGATCGGGCCGGTATGGCCGGGCCGGAGTGGTCGCGCCGGAATGATCGGGTTGTCATCAAGCTATCACTGAACTGCCATCAAACCAATCGCACAACTCATCTAGATGACTGCAATCTGATCAATCTGGGAGTTTGCCATGGCCAGCAGCAGTTTCACAGCGATCGACGAGCAGAAATTCAAGGCGTTTCATTGGCGTGCGATTGTCACGACCGGATTGGGCGTGTTCTGCGACGGGTTCGATCTGTCCTCGATCGGTATCGTGCTACCCCTCGTGCTCACTTCGTTCGGCATCGCCAAAATCGGTGGCCTGCAAGCCGCGATGCTGGCGGGGTCGGCGCTGGTGGGTGCCGCGCTTGGGGCGCTGATCTTTGGCCTTCTGGGACAGAATGGCCGCAAACGGTTTTACGGACTCGACGTATTGCTGATGGGGATCATGGCGATCGCCCAGGCGTTTGCACCTAACCTCGAATGGCTGATCGCGATCCGGTTTATCCTCGGCGTCGGGATTGGTGCCGACTATGTGCTGTCGCCGACCATCATGGCAGAGCATGCTAACCGGGCCAATCGCGGCAAGACCATTGGCCTTGGCTTCGGCGTCATGTGGCCGCTTGGCGCGTTTGCCGCCGGATTGCTGAACCTGGGACTCGCCGGACTTGGTGTTTCGCACGACCTGCAATGGCGCATTGTGCTGGCGGCGGGAGCGGTGCCGGCTTTCGCGGTGCTGTATCTGCGCCGGACGATGCCGGAAACGGCCCGTTTCCTCGCCCGACTTGCCAACGAACCCGCCCAGGCGGTCGCGGTGATTCGCCAGATCAGTGGCCAAACCGTCAGTCATCCCGCCGCCGATAACCGCCCTTTCGGCGTCGTGTTCGCCGCCCATGCGCGGCTGATTTTCTCTGCCGCCCTGCTCTGGCTGGTGTTCGATATCGTGATCTATTCGGGCATTCTATTCGGCCCCTCGCTGATCGCCAAAAGCCTGGGTCTCGGGCCGGTGGAGTTCACCCTGCTGATGTCGGCGATTTTCAGTCTGCCGAGTGCGCTGGCCTATGCGTTTGTCGGGCTCGACAAATTCGGCCGCAAGCCCGTGCAGGTCTGGGGCTTTGTCGCCGCAGCGGCAATGCTCGTGCTGTTCGCGGTGCTCAAGCAGAACCTGGCCGAACTGCCGTTGCTCGGGCTGATCGTGTTCGGGCTGTACACGGTCGCGATCAATGGCCCGTCAATGGTCAGCGGGGCCGGGATTCTCGGCGTCGAACTCAGCCCGACGCGTATCCGCACCGTCGGTCAGAGCATCACCGTGGTCGGCGGGCGGATCGGAGCCTCGATCAGCGCCTTTCTGTTCCCGTTGCTGTTCACCGCGATCGGTGAGGTCGGCGTGATCGGACTGCTCGCCGGCGTCGCCTTGCTCGGGGCGATCCTGACCAAGCTGCTGGTGCCTGAGACTGCCGGTATGTCACTCGAAGCGCTGAACGACGACGATCTGCCGCACATTGTACCCGCAGTGGCGCAATGATGGCTGGCCGACCGGCTTCATCGATCCCGCCTGAGCACGATCGTTTAAGGACGATCGTGCTCAGGCGCTGTTTTCGCAAGCAATTTCATTGCATTCGGTTGCCGCTGGAGCGTCGGCCGAATGCAGTATTGCCTTGGCGCGGGGCGTGCCTTGAACGCTGAACCTTCGGTGGATCCGTCGGCGGATGTGCAGGACGTCCGGTTGGGTCGGTTTTGCGAGATCGGCCCGCAGTGCCGGATCGCCGAGTCCAGTCTTGGTGACTACACTTATGTCGGTGCCCATTCCGAGGTGATTTACGCCGACATTGGCAAGTTCTGCTCAATCGCCGCGATGGCGCGGATCAACCCGGGGAATCATCCGCTGGAGCGGGCCGCGCTCCACCACTTCACCTACCGGGCGAGCAAGTATGGTTTTGGGGCCGATGATGCCGAGTTTTTTGCCTGGCGACGCCGTCATGCCGTGGTGATCGGGCATGATGTGTGGATCGGGCACGGCGCGATCATCCTGCCCGGCCGCAGCATCGGCGACGGCGCGGTGGTGGGGGCAGGTGCGGTCGTCACGCGCGATATCGAGGATTTCGCGATCGTCGTCGGCGTTCCGGCCAAGCCGCTTCGGTTTCGTTTTTCCGAGACAATCCGCGCCCAGCTCAAGCTGATCGGATGGTGGAATTGGACCGAGGCGCAACTGGCGGCGGCGTTGAACGATTTTCGGGTGCTGCCCATCGAGGCATTCTGTGAGCGCTATGCGTCGGATGGAACATGAAAATCATAACACAAATTGACTTGACACCTCATGGTTGTCGTATAGACATCTAGATATGTTGGATGATCTTTCAGGACGCGCTCCCAAGACGATTGCAGCAAGGCAAGCCTGGCTTGGCGTGTTGGCGCGCGCAAGTCTCGAGGAAATGAGATCGAATCTTGCTGACGCTCCGGACCTGCCGGATTACACGATCCTGCGCGGGCCGGAGACCGGTATGGCGATGGCACGGGGGCGAATCGGGGGCGGGGGGGCTGCGTTCAATCTCGGCGAGATGACGATCACGCGGTGCAGCATTCGCGACGCGACCGGGCGGGTCGGTCACGGTTATGCCGCCGGGCGCGATGACGCAAAGGTCGAACTGATCGCCCGCCTTGACGCGGTATTGCAAAATGCGGCGACATTTGCGGCATTTCATGCCGCCATCATCGTGCCGCTGGCCAAAACACGGGCGGATCGCTGGGCGGCGATCGAGGCGCAGGCGGCTCAGACCAATGTCAATTTTTTTACCCTCGCGACGATGCGCACATGATGGACGTCCGCCTCCCAGGCTTTGCCAACAATCTGGAATCGCAACGCTGCTTTCGCGCCATTTTGCAGGCGATGAGTCATCCAGGATTGATCATAACGCTCGATATCAACCTCACCCCGCCCGCGCCGCTCTCGGTGGCCACCGCCGCCGCCCTCCTGACGCTTGTCGATGCGACGGTGCGGGTGGCTATGCCGGAGAATACCGGGGCCGGAGTGGACTGGCTGGTGTTTCATACCGGCGCGCGGATTGCCGCCGCAGCCGAGGCGGATTTTATCGTGGCGTCCGCGCCGCCGTCTTTGGCGAATTTGTATCCAGGTACGGACGAGGAACCAGAGGCCGGTGCCACGCTGATCCTTGAGTTGCCCGGCTTTGGCTGTGGCCCGCTGTTCCGCCTCACCGGGCCAGGGATCGAAAGCAACATCATGTTGCAGGCACCACTCGATGCCGCATTCATCGCGGATTGGCGAATGAACGACGCTCTGGCCCCGCGCGGGATCGACCTTCTGCTCTGCGCCGGCGCATCGATCGTCGGCCTGCCGCGCAGTGTCACCATCGAAGAGGTCTGAGCATGGCCTATGTCGCGGTCAAGGGCGGCGAGGTGGCAATCGGTGCGGCGCATGCCTGGCTGGCGCGAGTGCGGCGGGGCGATCCATCGCTGCCGCAAATCGACGCCGTGCAAATCGAAGCCCAGCTTGGCCGCGCGGTGGATCGGGTGATGGCGGAAGGCGCGTTGTATGACCGCCATCTTGCGGCTCTCGCGATTTTACAGGCCCAGGGTGATCTGATCGAGGCGGCGTTTCTGCTGCGCGCCTATCGCACCACCCTGCCGCGCCTGATCGATACCGAACCGGTCGATACCGGTGCCATGCGGTTGCATCGGCGGATTTCGGCAATTTTCAAGGATCTGCCGGGCGGTCAGCGGTTGGGGCCGACCACCGATTACACCCATCGCCTGCTCGATTTCGAGCGCCCCGAACCCGAACCGGTAATTACAACCATCGCGCGCACTGCTTCACCCGCTCCGCGTGCGACCGATCTGCTGGGTGCGGAAGCCCTGCTGGAACCCGACCCCTCCGGCACTGGCGAGCCTGCCGATCTGACTATGGCGGCCCTCGGTTTTCCGGCCGGACGGGATCTGCGGTTGCAGACGCTGGCGCGTGGTGATGAGGGGTTTCTGCTGGCACTCGGCTATTCCACCCAGCGTGGCTACGGCAACACCCACCCGTTCGTCGGCGAGTTGCGGGTGGGCGAGGTTGCGGTTGCGATCACGCCGCCGGAATTGGGGTTTGCCATCGAGATCGGCGACATCACCCTCACCGAATGCCAGATGGTCAATCAATTCGCCGGCTCGAAAGCGGTGCCGCCGCAATTCACCCGTGGCTATGGCTTGTGTTTCGGCCATGCCGATCGAAGGGCGATCGCGATGGCACTGGTCGATCGGTCGATGCGCGCCGAAGATCTGGGCGAGGACGTGAAAGCGCCCGCACAGAATGCCGAGTTCGTGCTGTCGCATTGCGACAATGTTGAGGCGACCGGCTTCGTCGAGCATCTGAAACTGCCACACCATGTCGATTTCCAAAGCGCGCTTGAAACCATCCGCGCGATGCGGCGCGACGCGGAGGCGAGCGATGCAAGGCTATAATTTCGCCTATCTCGATGAGCAGACCAAGCGGATGATTCGCCGCGCCGTGCTCAAGGCGGTCGCGATTCCCGGCCATCAGGTTCCGTTCGCCAGCCGCGAAATGCCGCTGCCCTACGGTTGGGGCACCGGTGGTATCCAGCTTACCGCCGCTCTGATCGGACCCGACGATGTGCTGAAGGTGATCGACCAGGGGGCGGACGACACCACCAATGCCGTCTCGATCCGCAGTTTCTTCGCCCGCGTCGCCGGGGTGCGCACCACCACCCGAACCACCGAAGCCAGCCTGATCCAGACCCGGCATCGCATCCCGGAAACGCCGCTGCGCGCCGATCAGATCATCATCTACCAAGTCCCGATGCCCGATCCGTTGTATCGGCTGGAGCCGAGCCGCCCGGTAGCCAGACGCCTGCACGCGATGGTGGATTACGGGGCGATGCATGTTAAACTTTATGAGGATATCACCCGGTTCGGCCGGGTCGCGGTGTCGTATGATCATCCGGTGATGGTCAACCAGCGTTATCTGATGTCGCCCTCGCCGATCCCGGCGTTCGATAATCCGAAGCTGCACCGCTCGCCGGCGCTGCAACTGTTTGGCGCGGGGCGGGAAAAGCGCATCTACGCGGTGCCGCCGTTCACCAGCGTGGTGTCGCTCGATTTCGAGGATCATGAGTTCAATCCGCAGCGAGCACCGCAAACCTGCGCGCTGTGTGGTTCAACCACCTCCTATCTCGATGAAATGGTGATCGATGATCAGGGCGGCCGGATGTTCGCCTGCTCGGACACCGATTTCTGCGAACAACAGCGTCAGGCCCAGCATGATCACGCTGCTTGAAGCCCACGCCCTGCACCACCGGTTCGGCCGCACGGCGGCGCTCGATGACGTATCGCTGACCCTGCGCCGCCACGAGATTCTCGCCATCGTCGGGGAAAGCGGTTCGGGCAAGACCACGCTGCTCAATGCGCTGTCCGGCAGGCTGACGCCGCAGCGTGGCGATATTCTCTACGATGACGGCGGCGGCCCGCGCGCGCTCGCCTCTTGCGGCGAGGTTGTCTTGCGCAAACTCCAGCGCGCGCGCTGGGGCTATATCGCGCAGGACCCGCGCTCAGCACTCCGGCTCGATATTTCCGCCGGCGGCAATATCGGCGAGCGGTTGATGGCGTCCGGTGCGCGGCATTACGGCGACATCCGCGCGATCGCGACACACTGGCTCGAAGCGGTTGAGATCGACCCGGCAAGGCTGGACGATCTGCCCCGCTATTTCTCCGGCGGCATGCTGCAGCGGCTGCAAATCGCGGCGACGCTGGTGACCGCGCCGGAACTGGTGTTCATGGACGAACCGACCGGCGGACTCGATGTGTCGGTGCAGGCGCGGATTCTCGACCTGATCCGCTCGCTGGTCCGCCGGCTTGGGTTGGCGGTGGTGTTAGTGACCCACGACATCGGTGTGGCCCGCCTGCTCGCCGACCGACTGATCGTGATGCGCCACGGCCGCATCGTCGAATCTGGCCTGACCGATCAGGTGCTCGACGATCCGCACGATGAATACACGCAGTTGCTGGTCGCCTCGGTGCTGCCGGCATGAGCCAGACCATGATCGAAGCGACCGGCCTCGACAAAACCTTCATATTGCATCTGCAAGGCAGCGCGCGGCTCGAGGTGCTGCGCAATGCTTGCCTCACCGTGAGTGCGGGCGAATGCGTCGCTTTGTCCGGCCCCTCGGGTGCCGGTAAGACCACGCTGCTGCGGTCGCTCTATGGTAATTATCTGGTCGATCGGGGTGAAATTCTGGTACGGCATCAGGACACCATGGTCGATCTGGTGACGGCACCGGCCGAAACAATCATCGACATCCGCCGCGCCACGCTCGGTTATGTCTCGCAATTCCTGCGGGCCATGCCTCGGGTTCCCGTGATCGACATCGTGGCCGAAACAGCGCGCGATCGCGGTGCCGCTGCCGCCACCGCGCGCGAGCATGCCGCCGCCATGCTCAGCCATCTCGGTATTGCGCCGCGCCTGCATCATCTGCCGCCGGCGACCTTCTCCGGCGGCGAGCAGCAGCGGGTCAATCTCGCGCGCAGCTTCGTCTGCCCCTGGCCGGTGCTGCTGCTCGACGAGCCGACCGCCTCGCTCGATGCGGCGAATCGCGATATCGTGGTGCGCCTGATCAACGCCGCCAAACAATCCGGCAGCGCGGTGGTCGGGATTTTTCATGATGCCGCGGTGCGCGACCGGGTTGCCGACCGTGTGCTGCACATCGACCCTGTCACCACGCCGGAGCTTGCATGACCATTCTGACCAACGCCCGCATCGTGCTCGACGACCGGATCATCCATGGCAGCATGACGATCACCGATGGCCTGATCAGCGCAATCGATGAAGGAACTTACAGCGCCGGCATCGATCTGGACGGCGATTTCGTGGTCCCCGGCGTCGTCGATCTGCACACAGACAATCTGGAACGCCAGGTGCTGCCGCGCAGCAACGCGCGCTGGCCGTCCCGCTCGGCTTTGGTGGCGCATGACGCACAATGCGCTGCTGCCGGCATCACCACGGTGTTCGATGCGCTGTGCCTGGGCGACATCGGCTTTGAGAAAGAGCGCAACCAGACTTTCGCGGACGGCTTGAGCGATCTGCGGGCGATGGCAGGCACTGGCCTCCTGAAATCGGACCATTTCCTGCATCTGCGCTGCGAATTGCCCGCCGCCGAAATGCCGGGGATGCTCGACCGTGCGATCGGCGACGATCTGGTCCGGTTGGTCAGCCTGATGGATCATAGCCCCGGCGTCGGCCAATATGCCGACGTCGAGAAATACCGCCGGATGCGGCGCGCCGAGGGGTTCAGCGATGCCGAAATCACCGCGATGATCGGCTTCCTCCAGGACAGCAAATCCCAGTACGCCGCGCCAAACCGCGCCTATGTGCTCGAACATGCTCGTGAGCGCGCATTGCCGATCGCCTCGCATGATGACCGCACCGAGGCGGAGGTCGCCCGTAACCACGAAGACCGCATTGCCATCGCCGAATTTCCGGTCACCCTCGCGGCCGCGCGCGCTGCGCATGATCTCGGCATCGTCGCTGTCGCCGGTGCGCCCAACATCGTGCGCGGCGGTTCGCATTCCGGCAATGTCCCAGCACTCGATCTGATCCACGCCGGTCTGGTCGCGGCACTCGCCTCGGATTACGTGCCGGCATCGATGATGGAGGCGGCTTTCGCCTGCGTCAACCAGGGCGTGATGGATTTACCCGCCGCCATCGCCCTGGTCAGCGCCGGTCCGTCGGCGATGGTGGGGTTTGCTGATCGCGGACGGATTGCGGTGGGCTTTCGCGCGGATGTCGTAAGAGTGCGCATCCATGAAGACTTGCCGGTGATCCGTGCGGTATGGCGCGCGGGTGAACGGGTTGCATAAACCCGTCGTTGCGATCGCCATCCAATGATGCGGCGCGGCAACGGCGTCACAGTCTGGAGCCAGATCGCCGCGCAATTGCGAATCGAGATCGACAGTGGCCGCACCCCGCCCGGCACGAAGTTGCCGCCCGAGGCCGATCTGGCGCAGCACTTCGGCGTCAATCGTCATACGGTCCGCCGCGCGCTGGAGGAACTGGCGCGCAACCGGCTGATCCGGATCGAGCATGGGCGCGGTTCGTTCGTCGCCGAACCGGTGCTCGATTATCAGATCAACCGGCGTCCTCGTTTTTCCGAATGGGTACGTCGGCATAATCGCGAGCCGCTGGGCGAAGTGTTGTCGCTGCGCGAGATCGATCTTGCTGAACTGGCCGAGGCCGACATCATTGCCGATGCGCTCAGTTTGCCCTCCGGTGAAGCCGTGATCGAACTTGAACGATTGGGCAAGGCCGACGACCGACCGATCGCGTTGTCACGCCATATTTTCCCCGCCCGACGTCATCCGGGGCTGCTCAAGGCACTCGCCGCCCACAAGACCATCACGGCAGCGCTGTATAGTATAGGGATCACCGATTATGTCCGGCTGCGCTCGCGTATCTCGGCCCGGATGCCGACACCGCGCGAGGCGGGGCTGCTGGCACTTGAAGCCGGCGCGCCCGTGTTGCAATCGGAGAATCTCAACATCACCGAAGCGGAAATCCCGCTGGAACTCTGCTTCGTGATTTACCCCGCGACACGGGTGGCGCTGATCGTCGAGCCATCTGGGTCCAGTGATTTGGATTCGGATCACCGGATGGTTGGCTGAGCAAGAGTCTCGATTGCGGAGCAGAGGTCGGTCGTCCGGGTTCCGGGACTGTTTTGCTGGTCGCATGACCCCGATTACTGACGAATTTTATCACCATATCGTGATATCGATGCCCGGTATTCCCCTTTCGTTCGCCGATGCTATGGCGGCGGCGGCGGCAATACCTGCCCTTCCAGGCTTTCATTTTCTTTGTAATAGTTAAAAATTCCCTAAAACCTTGAGTGGGATCGTACCTCAGCGTAATTAACGCTGTATGATTCCTTATGGACTCACGCCAGGTTCATATTGTTATGAAAATACTCGCAAAATGGTGAGTAGAGTGTGATGAAACCAACGACGTCAGCTCAAATGTAACTGCTCCATAACTTAGCCAAAAGGACTGTCAGAAAGATGTTACAAACAAATAATAACCAAATCTCGAATTTTGTTACTGTGTCGAAAGATTCGCAAAAGCAAGTCTCCGGGTCTCCGTTTCTAACTGAACCCATGCGGATCGGCTTAACACCGGGTGACGATCCGCGCACCGAAATGGCGATGAGGCTCCCCGCCGTCGTGCAGCCGTTTCTGACCTGGTTGACCGCCAAACCTGCTCCGGGCGAACCGGCGGCACCCAGAAAGCCCATCACCTATGTCAACGAGGCTGTCGGACTTGTTTTCGGTGGCTGCGTTCTATCGATTCTGGCGCTTGCCGCCATGAATATCGCAGGACCTTTCTTCTGGATGGTGCTGTTTGCGGGGTTGCTCGCGACGACGTCGGGGCTTGGCCTGTTCCAGGTTGTTATCTTCCATCATTGTTCGCACGGCACTGTATTCAGTACAAGAGAACGAAACCGGATAGCCGGACGTCTTGTTTCGGCTATTTTATTGTTCAAACATTTTGATGTTTATCAAAGCGAGCATATGTTGCACCACAATGCAAACAAACTGTTCACCGACGAAGACGAATATACCGATTTTGTTGTAGGTATTTGTGATTTCAGAACGGCGACCGAGCGGCGGGTTCTGTGGCGGCGATTGTTCATGCTCCTGGTTTCACCGGTGTTCCATGGCCGGTTTCTTTTCAAACGCATTCAAGGCAGCCTGGGATCGAATGACCGGACCCATAATCTGGTCGGCATCGCGACCTGGGGCACGCTGCTGATCGGGGGTATTTTGACGCATACGCTGGTGATTGTGCTGGTCGCCTGGGGATTACCGCTGACCATATTGTTGCAAATTGCGACAGTTTTCAGAATTTTATGCGAGCATCGGCTGCCGCCGGTTGAAGTCATCGCGCATCGCGGCAAGCAACTGGTGTGCGAAGCGACCGCTGGCGTGTTTCCAGGGTCTTATCCTCCCGATACCGATGCGCGCAGCCTTCGCGGGGTACTGGCGTGGAGTGCGTGGTGGGCGAACATGCTTACGATTCAGATGTTCGTGCGGTTGTTCGTTCTGGTTGGCGATGCCCCGTGTCACGATTTTCACCATCGCCGGCCAGGGAAACGCTGGAGCGATTACATACACGCCCGCCAAGCGGATTTGGAAGCCGGAAGTCCGGGCTTTCCGATCAATTATGTCGAAACCTGGGGGCTGTTCCGTGCGGTTGACGAGAATTTTGCAGCGATGGCACGCGCGCCAGCCGGCCTACTTGGGTAATCCTTACTTGGGTAATCCTTACTTGGGTAATCCTTACTTGGGTAATCATGGTGATTTGACCGCGCGCCGGGCCGTGCCGGGGGGGAGGGATATCGTCACCGTGGTACCCTCGCCGGGTAAGCTGTCGATCATGAGGGTTCCCTCATGAGCGGCGGCCAGTTGCTTGGCGATTGGCAACCCGAGGCCGGCACCGGTAGCCCGGTGACCATCGGGGGTGGCGATCTGGACGAACGGTTCAACCACCCGTTCGATCGCATGGGGTTCAATACCGATGCCGTTGTCGGCGACCGTGATGGTGACACCGTTCTGACCGGTGATCAGGGCCGCGACGATGATTTTGCCGCCAGGAGCGGTGAATTTGAGCGCGTTACCGATCAAATTCGACAGAATTTGGCGGAACCGTTCGTAATCGATCGAGACTTGCCAGTGAAGTTCCAAAGGGGCGATCTCGATGCGGATGTTGCATGCCGCGGCCGTGGCGGCGAAACCCCGCACGGCATTTTGCAAAAGGTGAAAAATGGGAACCCAGTCCCGCCGCAGAACGGGTTCGGAATTCTCGAAACTTGAGAAATCGAGAATATCTTGCACCAATGTCAGCAGACGGTGACCGGAATCGAGAATTTGGTGAGTGAACTCGTTGTGTTGTTCCGGAGTCAGGACACGAAACCCCGATTGTAGCAGAAGCTCGGAAAACCCGATGATGGCTTCGAGCGGCGAGCGAAATTCATGGCTGAGCGTTGCCAGAAACCGGGCACGGACATTGTTCGCATCTTCCGCCGCTTGCTTGGCTAGGCGCAGTGCCGTCACCGCCGCCTTGCGCTGAAGCACGTCGATATAGACCGCCAGGGCAGCCTCGATCAATTCCCGGTCGCCCGCCTCAAATGCCCTATGGATGTTGGTTTCGGTTTTGTTGCCCAGCAGAAGCGCGCGTCCCTGATCGGAATCATAGGCCCACAGAACATAGGGTACCCCCAGCAAACCGCTCATCTCGCCTGATTCCGGTACCGGGGCCTGCTTGGCGGAGGTGTACAGATAGGCTGGCGGTGTCGCGAGCACGAGCGACGTGTCCTTGACAGTGCCAAATGCGTGCTCGACGACGAAGCGCTCCCGGACCACCGGGTCACGCACAAGAAACGCGGCGCAGTCGCAGAGCGACGTATCGGCGATGGTCGCGAGGATTATTTTACCAATGGTCTCCGGCGGTATTTCCTGACCGATCAGCAAATACGCTTCGCGAACCAGGCTGGCGACGATTTTGCTGCGCCGCGCTTCGCGGGCGACGCGGCTCTGATCTTCCTGCAATCGCAGCAGGCGAGCACCGACCTCATTATATTCTTGTTTATAATAGGCTAGTTCGCGTTCAAGCTGGTCTCGGCTTGTTGCGTAGTCGTTCATCGTCATCCGACACGGTCATCCGACACGCTGAAACACGCTCAGCACACCGGTCCAATCGAGCGGCCGACTATAATTGCCGGCGAAGGGCGCGATTTCAACACCTGAATAGAAACCCATGAACGGGAAGGCCGGCACCAGACTGCGCAATACCAGGTCGGCCTCCTCGGTGGCGGCACCGCTCATCACACTCGCGCGACCGGCGCAGTCGATATAAAGAGCAAGCAAACACGTTTCCCCGGCGATGCGGTTGCCGAGGTCGGCCACACCGCGCTCGACCGATTCCAGCATCAACAAATTATCGCGGCTCATAATCTGCACGCGGGTGCCTACGGCGAAATCAGGCTCGAACAGCGTAATCGAGCCGCTGGCCGGGTTTGCTTGCAGGATCAGGCGATTGACGTAGTTGTTTTCGTCATAGGGCGCGAAGGGATCGCCTTGCTTTTGACCCAAGGTGGCGACCAGGGACAATTGCTGGCCGCTCGTGGTTCCCAGCTCCAACCCTAGCATCCGTTCGACCACGGTCAGGGCGGGTTCGTCGTTCAGTTCCAGAACCTCCGCTCCCTCGATGCGGGTAATTTCAAAAAAGCTGCTCACCGGACGGCAACCATGCAAAATGACCGTTGAAGCCTTGATGTTCGAGGGAAAAATAAGCGCCGCCATCGCGTGTTTGCAAATGCAGCCGTTAACGATCATCCAGCTGTCGGACAGGTTGATGTCGGTGAGCAAGCCGCCACCGATCACGTGCAACAGCCGATCGCCCAACCCCTTCTGAAACCCCGCCATAAGCTGGCTTGCCGGATGCAGCTGCAGCGGTGACGAACTTGCCACGTTGTCGAACAAGAGCAGAACGACCGACCCATCGGCGGCTCGGTCGCGAACCAGGCGGCCAAGATCCTCCCCGGCCTGGGTTTCACCGCGCAGCAGGTCGCTCGTGGTCACCACCTGGGGCGTCATGTCCGCGCCCTGAAACGCGATAAGGCCGATTTCGAATCCCGTATAGCCGAAACCCGCAGTCGAGATGGCACCCGCCGATGAGCCGCCGGTGAGTGCCACGCCGGGGAAAGTTTCCTGCAACGCGCCGAGTGCCGCTGCCGGATCGTGTTTGCCGCCTACGAAGGCGAGGATCAGGTCGGGCGAGCTGGTTTTCAACTGGGCTTGGCATATCTTGACGGCGGTTTTGATGTTCTGATCGCACGCATAGGCAGTACCGGTGGGCATGGTCATGAATGAATTTCGCCTTGTAAATTAGGAGCATGGTCGGGAACCTCGCCGTATAGCATGACCCTGTTGCGCCCGGCGCGTTTGGCTTCATAAAGGGCGGCATCCGCCTGTTCGATCAAGGTGGCGGCCGGGGTGGGAACGCATGAGATCGTGAGACCAATGCTCGCCGTCACCTGCACCGACGGATCGACCCGCAGGTTGGCAATGGCGGAGCGGAGCTTTTCCGTGACGGCGGTGGCGCGCTCCTTGTCGGACAAGGCACTGATGATGACAATGAATTCTTCACCTCCGAACCGGGCAATCAAGTCGCTGCCCCTGAGTTTCCGGCGCAGAATGTCGGCGATACCCTGCAACACCTTGTCGCCCATCGTATGACCGAACTGGTCGTTGATGTCCTTGAAATGGTCGATGTCGATAATGAGCAGCGCAAAGCTGGGATTCGATGTGGCCTCGCACAGGCGGTCGAGATGGGAGCTAAGATAGCGCCGATTGTACAAACCGGTCAGAGGATCGATGACGGCGAGCTGGAGGGCGCTCCCGACGTCGTTGCGCAGGCTGTCGTCATAGCGTTTGTGCCGAATTTGATTGTTCGCACGCAATACCAACTCATCTGCATCGAGGGGTAGCACGAGGCAGTCGTTGGCACCCAGATCGAGCGCGCTGATCATCAGGTCGCGCTGTTCGGGCTCCGCGATCAACAGGACCGGCGTATTCCTTGTCGCGGCATTCGCGCGACACCTTGCGACCAGACGACGCGGATCGATGTCCAGGAGCGACAAGCTGATCAGGACAAGATCGAACGTTCCCGACATAATATTTTCAAATACTTCGGTTTCGTCGTGAGCGGTGGTAACGTGCATTCTTGCCGCCGCGAGAGCATCGTGGGTTTGCCGCGCGCGTGCCGCTATATCCTCGATAATCAGAACCCTTGCCGACTGAGCCGTGATATCCTCGGGTTCGCCCATGTGCAGCCCGAGTGCCGACGCAGTGGCACCGCGCACCCGCCATTCATCCATCAGGTGCTTGAGACGGATGACCCCGCGCAACCGGGCCAGGAGCAGCTCGTATTGCACCGGTTTGGTCAAAAACTCGTCGGCACCGCAGCGAAGTCCTCGGGATCGCTCGGATGGTTTTTGCAGGCCGGTAATCATGATGACCGGAATGTCCAACGTGGCTTTATGGCTTTTCAAAAGGCGACAGACCTCATAACCGTTCAGGTCCGGCATCATGACATCGAGAAGAATAGCATCCGGTTGCCAGGCCCGCGCCGTCGCAAGAACTTCCGAACCCTTGCCGATGGTTTTGACCTCATAATATTCACTGGTCAGACGCGCCTCCAGCAGGCGCGCGTTGGGAGCGACATCGTCAACGACAAGAACTCGGGCGGTCAAAACGCACTCCTTGCGGAAATTTTTTATCTTATAAATACAATGTTAAGCCGTAGTTCAGATATGATGAACTTTAGCTTTTTAAAGCTATGAATTTGATCGGCGAAGCAACC
The DNA here is from genome assembly GCA_028688905.1 of Acidiphilium sp. Lineage (GTDB taxonomy): Bacteria > Pseudomonadota > Alphaproteobacteria > Acetobacterales > Acetobacteraceae > Acidiphilium. The sequence continues at coordinate 216,478 of JAQTXH010000005.1, forward strand.
CTGTGTTGTATGGCATAAACAGGGGGTGGCGCACCAGAGGAATTTGGCCACAAGGCGCGGACCGCATACTCTACCTGATGTCACGATTTTGCAGAGCCGAACCCCGTAGCGGCGGCCGATGCGACCTCTCAAATCACCACACATACGCCAGCCCCCGCCACGCGTTTGGTTTGCGGGTTTTGTATACATTAGCATTTCGGCATAAATATAACGTGACAGATATCATATTTATTTGTCGCGGCAGGCAGTCGCGTAACAATCCTTATCGCTATGAAATTGCTTGTAAAACAATGAATCTGGTCATCAACCTACCATAAACCTTTACGAATTATCAAAGACACTTTAGCATCCAATCCGCTGCGGCCGAGATAGAAATAAAATCTATGCGGCCTCAGCGCAATTTCGTTCATGATGTCGAAGGCTTTTAAGTTTTCGATGGATGAAGTGTTTAGTTAAATATAAAAACGTGAAAAGGAAACTCCATGTCTTTGGTTGTAGCGTTAGCAATAACGATTGGTGTGATGGGTGGCATCGCAACATTCGCCGTGTTGGGACCGCTTGTGGTCCTGAACTTGCAAATATGGGCCATGTTCTTGGCCTGGGCGTGCTTTTATCATACAGGCGGCAAAGAAGCCGGGTTGAAAACCACCATCACCAATAACGTTTTTGGCGCAGTGATGGCTTGGGTTGCGCTGCTGATGATCACTCATATTCCGCTGGGGGCATCGCTTGGCTTGCCGGCCTGGGCGGGCATCTGTGTGGGTGCCACGGTGTTCGTCTTGATTCTGGCCGCGAATATTCCAGCCTTGTCGGTCATTCCGGCGGGATTTTACGGCTATGCCGCAACCGCGGCCTATGCACTCGTCGGCGGTCACCTGGCGACACTCACCTCGGTTTCCGTCCTTAATCCGCTCATCGTCATCAGCCTATCCTTGATCGTGGGGGCCGCTCTCGGTTACGTTTCCGAGAAAATCGCCGGGTCGCTGACGAAGCCCGCAGTTGCAGCATATCAGCAACGTAGCCGCTGATAAAATCGTAGTATTGTTAAACTATAGGCCATGATGATTTTTCGAGTCATCATGGCCTACCCAATGGTTTTGCGTGGCCCGCACAATCGTCCGATTCGTTTCCGGCGTCACAGCCACTAACGGGCCGGTGTCAGGCCGTGTGTCAGGCGGTAGCAGCGTGCCGATTGAAACGGCGCGCCGGGGTCCGGTTATTTACTCGGGTAAAAGATTGCCAGTGCCACCGAATTCGGCAGGGAAGTCAGCGAATTTCGGCAAGCCATCATGGATCGGCAGGACCGTTTCAGAATAGTGAACGTGCAGCCCTGGTGTATGGTGCAGGGTGGGGATGGTGGCCGCAAACACATCGACCATGCCGAGCGGCGGATGGTTGGCCATCAGATGACCACCGCAGATCTTGCAGAACTGGCGCTCGCTCATCGGAGTTTTGGTATAAGTTCCGATATATTCGGCACCCTTGGTAACCTTAACGGCGCTGGGCTTCCACAGGCTGAAGGCGTTGACCGGCCCACCAGACCAGGAACGGCAAGAGCGGCAATGGCAGATTCCCATGCCTTCAGGCTCGCCGGTGACTTCAATTTCAACGGCCCCACAGAAGCAGGTACCTTTATGGATGGTGGTCATTTTTGGGTTCCCTTACTTGATTGTTTAGCGCCGTCACAATATCGTTGTTATCGGACCCAAGCAAGATGACAGCGCGAGATGACAGCGCGAGATAAATTTTGGCAGATGGCATCCGAACGAAAACAGGAAAACAACGCTCCGAATTCTGCAGATCGGTTGTCTCCCGCATCCTCGGGGATCTCCTGTCGTAACTTCGGCCCCTCGTTGAGGCGGCGTCCCAGTGTGGCGACAAAATTTTCATACCGCGCCCCGGCCTGGGTCCGCGCGGCCGTGGCAGCCGGTTCGGGCAGCGGTGGCGTCGTGTTGAGCCAGAAGCGGATGAACAGCGCCAGCGTTTCGACACCGATCCCAACATCACGCTCGAGCCGCGCGAGGCGGCGGTCCTGCTGGTCGAGCCGCTTGGCGATCGTCGCCTGAATCGAGGGAGGCCTGCCGCGCGAGGCCCTGCATGAGGTCGTTCATGCGGCCGATCCGAGGCGCGTCCTCCTCCATGTCGTCGACCTGGCCCCAGAGAATCTTGGTCGCGGGCACGAGTATCTCTCCTTTCGGAGGAGAGATCGGTATCGAAATTTACTGAATGCAAGTCTTATCCGCCAGCCTGGGTAGCCAGGCAAAGCGGCGCGTGGAAAAACTGGAGTGGGCGTAGTTTCATTTCTTGAGGTGCCGCTGCCGGTGAAGTTCTGATGTTTGGCAGCTGGCGCGCGACTGATCTTCGTAGGAGCCCGACGTTCTCCCATACCGTTGGCCCTATGAAGTGCAGAAATGACGTCGTCGCCGTCTTTCAGTACTGCGCTCGTCACGCGCGAAACCTGCATCGTGGTTCGTCTGGGCACCATCCATGATCGCTCCAAGTCTCGGGCTGACGGCTAGCGTCGGAAGGTCAGATGGACGGTGCCACTCTCTGCCGTTTCGGCCTTGACGGCGTAGCCAACTTCGAGGCCGCGCAGATCGTCCCACAGGCGGATGCCGCGCCCAAGCAGGATCGGTGTGATGGCAACGTGGAGGCGGTCAACAAGACCCGCCTTGAGGAATTGGCGAACGACGGTAGGACCGCCGCCAACTCGCACATCTTTTCCGCCCGCCGCACTGACGGCCCGTTGAAGTGCATCCTCGATAGTGGTGTCGAGAAAATGGAACGTGGTCCCCCCCGCCATCTCCAGAGAGGGCCGTGGTTTGTGCGTGAGGACGAAGACCGGAACCCGGAAGGGCGGCTCGTCGCCCCACCAGCCGCGCCAGTTTGGATCGTCGGGAAAATTGTGCAGTCCGAACATGCCAGCGCCCATGATTTCGGCACCCCCGCCTGCGAAGTATTCCTTCGCGTATTCGTCGTCGAGACCTGTGGTCCCCGCTCCTGTCGTATCCTTGAACGCGCGCTCGCGGAACGTTCGGGTCGCGACGTAGGTGCCGACGAGACGCGGCCAGTCCTCGCCGAACGGGTTTTCGGGCGTCTGGTCCGTCGTTGTCGCGAAACCATCGAGGGAGATCATGAGATCGACACGAACTGCCACGGGAGTCCTCCAAATTACTAAGGTGATTACCTTTGTATTTGAAACGTGACACTAAGGCAAGTGCCTTTTCATCGTTGACTGGGATCCCTGATTTGTGTTACCAAGGTACATGCCTTACCATTCGAGTCCGCTCGACCTCTCCTTTCACGCTCTCAGCGACCCGACCCGCCGCGCCGTGGTGTCGCGGCTGGTCGAGGGCGAATTGCCGGTGAGTGCCCTGGCTGGGCCTTTCGACATGGCGCTGCCCTCCTTCGTCCAGCATCTCAAGGTGCTGGAAGATTGCGGCCTGATTGCCAGCGAGAAGCGCGGGCGCAGTCGCTGGTGCCGGCTGGTGCATGCGCGCTTCGACGAGGCGGCGGATTGGATGGAAGCGGAGCGCCGACGCTGGACCGAACGGCTGGATCGGCTGGAAGTCTACCTGGACAAGACACAAGAGTGATGAGGAACATGGCAAGCCTTCTGGAGACCTGGTCACTCGATCGCGAAATCGTGCTGGTGAAGCTGCTCAGCCACCCACGCGACAAGGTCTTTGCCGCCTGGACGAGCCCCAAGGCGCTGGCGGAATGGTTTGGACCAACGGCTCTGCGCGTCGAAACCCACGAAGCTGATATCCGCGTGGGCGGCATCTGGCGGTTTGATATGGTGGGTTTGTTTGAGGGCAAGGAACAGCGCTTCCAGAACCTCATGCGCTTCCTGGAGATCGTGCCGAATGAGCGGATCGTGATGGATCATGGCACGCCCGATCCCAACGACCCCGACCGGTTCCGCACCACGGTGACCTTCGACGAGCAAGCCGACGGCAAGACGGTGCTGACCTTGCGCCAGCTCCACCCCAGCCGCGAGCGGCGTCAGGTGGTCATCGGCTTTGGCGCGGTGGAATACGGGCTGCAGACGCTGAACGGCCTCGCCGCCTGGCTGGATGGCTGAGCCCTTGGCCGCCCAGTGCCGCGCGCGCCCGTTGGCGATGGCCGTGGTGGTGCGCAGATCGAGCTGCACCTAGATCGCGCGGATCGCTGCCTTACGGAACAGGGCGGCCGCACACGATGTCGACTTCGAGCGGCCGCTATCTTGATCTGAACGACAGCTTCGCAAGATGGCTAACTGTCGCTTGATATGTTGAGAACAGGAGCAAACCTATAGCCCCCGCTTTCGCCCGATGCTCCAACCTCCCAGGCGCGATGCGGCACCTCACCGATGATCATAAAGCTGTTCACCTGTTGCCGCCGCATTGGCGATAGGCGCGATCGAAGGCGTCCAGAGACATGTCGACGTCCGCCTCCGTGGTCGCCCAAGACGAGACACTGATGCGCATCGCCCGGCGGCCGTGCCACGTTGTGCCGCCGCACCAGCACACCCCATCATCCTGGATGGCCTTAATGACCTGATCGGTGATGTCGCCGGGACCGAAGGCGACGAGGACCTGGTTCAGGACAACGTCGTTGAGGATTTCATGGCCGGCCTTGGCGAGCCCTTCGGCAAAACGCCGGGCCAGGCGGCACGTGCGTTCGACCTGATCGCCGATTCCGCGGCGTCCGAGCGAACGAAGAGCAGCCCAAAGTTCGATAGCGCGAGCGCGCCGTGAAGAGTCGGGGCACCAACGCATCGGATCGCGAGCGGCAGGTTCGCCATAGTAGGTGCCCGAGACCGCCATGGCGTTGCGTAGCGCAATCCGGTCTCGCACGATCGCAATTCCGCAGTCTTGCGGGGTGTTGAGCCACTTGTGACCGTCGGTCGCCCAGGAGTCCGCAAGCTCGAGGCCGGCCGTCAGATGCCTGCGCTCGGGCGCCGTTGACGCCCAAAGTCCGAATGCGCCGTCCACGTGGACCCAGGCCCCCGAGCCGCGGGCGGCGTCGCAGATCTCCGCAATCGGATCGCAGCAGCCTGTGTTCACGTTCCCGAGCTGCGCGCAGACGATCGTCGGCCCGGAAAGTTTTGGAAGAGCTGCGGCCCTCATTCGTCCCTGACCATCTACGGGTGCCGTTATGATGCGCTTGCGCCCAAGGCCGATGAGCGCGAGCGCCTTTAGCATGGTCGCATGCACCTCCTCGCCGACAACGACATTGATCGGCGGCGCGCCGAAAAGGCCATCGTTATCGACATCCCAGCCAGCTTTCGCGAGCAGAGCGTGACGCGCGGCGGTGAGGGCCGTGATGTCGGCCATCTGTGTCCCCACCACGAGCGCTCCGCCGCAATCGGCGGGAAGGTTGAACAGGTCGATCAACCAAGACAGGACAATGTCCTCAAGAAACGCCGACACGGGAGACAGCTCGTAGAGACAGGCGTTCTGATCCCAGGCGTCAGCGATCCAGTGGGCTGCGACCGTGACCGGCAGCGATCCACCGATCACGCCGCCGAAGAAGCGCCCGCCCATGACGGCCATCGTCGCGGGGGAGCCGAAGCGATGCAGCAGGTCGAGGACCTCTGCCGGGTTCTCGCCATCCCCCTGCAGGACGCCGCCGAGGTTGACGAGCGCATCGACATCAGCCTGTGTCGGCCCGACCCTTCGCGCATTCACCGTCCCAAGGTAGCCGCTGGCATGCGCGGCCGCTTGCCTCAACAGCGGCGCATAAGGATCGCTCGCGTCCAGGCGAATCTGTGGAGTCGTGGCGGTCATGGATCCTCCCAACGGAGCTCAAGCAGTTGCGCCCCGGATTGTAATGGTCATGAGCATTAGAATCGAGCCGAATTGACTGTCAAGGCCGAGCGGCATCGCGCCTCCCCGTGCGGCGGCCGCACCTTTGACCGGGCTGGTGCCGCTGGGGCGGGCGCTGACAACCCAGCACCCGCCGCGCGCGAGCGAAGAATTGCTGATCCTTAGGCCCACGCGTATAACGTCCATGACCGTTAGACAGCAGTTTGCCGGGTCATCCATGTCAAGAGATCCTGTTCGTGCAGCCTCGCAGTTTTTTGGCGGACGCGTGTGTCTGGATTTCGCCAACACGCTCGATTGGCGCACCTCGGACGAACCCCAGGAGCTCATCCCGGACTATGCGGCGTTCCTGACTTGGAGCGGGCGACGCGGCACGTTGACCGACCAGGCTATCGCAAGCTTGAGGTCGCTTGCTGCTCGAGAGCCGAGAGGCGCAGAGACGGTCATGGTCGAGGCGCTGGGGCTTAGGGCGGAGATATGGAAGATCGCCGATAGTCTTCGGGGGTATCATTCGGCCGACGTGGCATTGGTGAACCAGATGCTGGCCAGTCTGCCGGCGCAGCCAAGCCTCCTCAAACATGGAGACGCCTACGCATACGAGCTGAACGGGCGTGAACTCAAGGATGTAAATTCGCTTGCAATAACGACCCCCTGAGGGGCGAAAATCGCGTCCAATTTCGACCCCTCTGACGTTTGATGTCAGCACCCTCCTTAACGCTCGCAGCGGGCGTGAGGAGGCTAATGGGGGATGATCGCAGTGGATCGGATTGGTGAGATACGGCGGGCTTATTTCGATGAGCGTGTGTCGATCAAAGAGATTGTGCGCCGGCTATCGGTATCGCGGTCGACGGTGCGCAAGGTGGTACGAAGTTCGGCGACCGCATTTCGCTATGAGCGTGACAAGCAGCCCGCTCCAAAGCTTGGCGAGTGGGTCAAGGGGCTGACGGAGATCCTGGAGCAGGAGGCCGAGCTGCCACGGCGGGAGCGGCGATCGACGCAGCGCCTGTTCGAGGAACTGAGGGGGCGTGGCTACGAAGGGGCGCATGACAGCATGCACCGTTTTGCCAAGGCGTGGCGGCGTGAGCATACGCGGGTTCCGGTGCGGGCCTATGTGCCGCTGAGTTTTGCCCCGGGCGAAGCCTACCAATTCGACTGGAGCCACGAGGTGATCACGCTGCAGGGACTGCCGGTGACGGTCAAGGCGGCCCACATGAAGCTGTCGCATAGTCGGATGCCGTTTGTGCGGGTGTATCACCGCGAGACCCAGGAGATGGTCTTCGATGCGCACGACAAGGGATTTGCCTTTTTCGGTGGGGGCTGCCGGCGCGGAATCTACGACAACATGAAGACTGCGGTGGAGGCGATCTTCCTGGGTAAGAAGCGCCGCTACAATCAGCGATTTCTGCAGATGTGCTCGCATCATCTGGTCGAGCCGGTGGCCTGTACGCCGGCGTCGGGCTGGGAAAAGGGTCAGGTCGAGAATCAGGTCGGTAATCTGCAGGATCAGTTGTTCCTGCCCAAGCCGCGGGTCAGCAGCCTCGCCGAGCTCAATGACCGGTTGGTGGATGAATGCATCGCCTATGCGAAGCGGATGGAACACCCTGAATTCAAGGGTCGCACAATCTGGGAGGTATTCCAGGACGAGCAGGCCAACCTGGTAGTATCGCGCGGCCCCTATGACGGTTTTGCCGAGAAAGTGGTGCGCGCCAGTACGACTTGTCTGATCATGGCGGACCATAATCGCTACAGCGTCGATGCGCGTGCCGCCGGGCGGATGGTGCAGGTCCGCTCGCATGCCGGCCGCGTCGTCGTGCTGCTGGATGACGATGTCGTTGCCGATCATCCGCGCGACTTCCGGCGTGGCGAAGTGATCTACGATCCTTGGCACTACCTGCCGATCCTGGTGAGAAAACCTGGTGCCTTGCGGAATGGTGCGCCGTTCAAGGATTGGGATCTGCCCCCGGGGCTTGCGGCCGCCCAGGTAAAGTTGAGGCAGTACGCCGATGGTGATCGACAATTCGTCAAAATCCTCTGCGCGGTGGTGGATCACGGTCTTGTCGCGGTCGAGGCCGCCTGCGCAGAGGCGCTCGAAGCTGGCATTGCCAGCGGTGATGTGATCCTTGCCGTTTTGGCTCGCCAACTTCAGCCCCCCACACCGCCGAGCATGACCATTCCGGATGGGCTGCGTCTGAAGGTCGAGCCCAAGGCCGATTGTGCGCGCTATGACAGCCTCAGGCACGCCGCCTGATGGAACGCCATGATATTCTCCAGGCGATGGCCGAGCTCAAGCTGCACGGCATGCGCGCGAGCTTTGACGAGATCGCCGGCAAAGGTGTGACACGGCGCGACGAGTTCTACGATCTGATCGCCAGCCTGATCCGCGCTGAACGGATCTTCCGCCAAGCACGATCAGTCAGCTACCGGATCAGCAGCGCCAAATTCCCAGGGCTCAAGGACTTCGACAGCTTTACCTTCAAGGGCACGCCGATCGATGAAGGGCTTGTGCGTGAACTGGCCACCGGCAGCTTCCTCGATGCCAGGCGGAACGGGATTTTTGTTGGCGGAACCGGCACCGGAAAGACCCATCTCTGCATCGCAATCGCAGCCACGGTCATCAGGGCCAGAGCGCGAGGCCGGTTCTACAACCTCATCGATCTGGTTAATCAGCTCGAGCAGGAAAAAGTCGCCGGTCGGAGCGGGTGTCTGGTCGAAAAGCTTCTCCGCCTTGATCTGATCGTCATCGATGAGCTCGGCTATATGCCGTTCAGCCAGACCGCCGGGCAACTGCTGTTCCACCTGATCAGCAAACTCTACGAAAATACCTCGCTGCTGATCACCACCAATCTCGCCTTTGCCGAATGGCCGAAAATCTTTGGCGACGCCAAGATGACCACCGCCATGTTGGATCGCCTGACCCACCATTGCGATATCATCGAGACCGACAACGAAAGCTGGCGCTTCAAAAACCGAAGCTGATCAGCAAAAACCCTCCCCCAGACCCCCACCCGGCTTATCCACGTGGGTGCACAGGGCCCCCCCGCGCGCCGCTGCGTCAGCCTCTCGTCGGGCACTCCGCGGCGCGCGGGTCCCCCCTATGCACTACGTGGATAAGCCCCCGCCGCTAACGCTGTTTCTAACGCCCAAAGGGGTCGGAATTGGACGCGAAAAGGGGGTCGCGTTTGGACGCGATTTGACAGTCGAGCGCTTCCAGGCGTTCGCGCATGTCGAGCAGCTTCAATGCAGCGGCGGTCATCGCCTCGGCGATCGTCGGATAGGTTTCCGCCGAACTGATCGAAACGCCGTCCGAGAACGTCACCGTCGCCTGGTAGCCATTGCCTTTGGGCGTGGCTGAAAGCGTGACCGTGGGCATGTCGCTCCGCATCCGCAGGATGGCAATGGTGAAGAATAGCGCAGGAACGACGCTCGCGACACTTTGGCGGAAGCACGACGCCAGTCAGCGAAAATTCCGGCTCTTCACCTGATGGTGTCGATGTGCAGGTCCTGCGCTCAACCCGTCACCGAAAAACCAATCCGCACCCTCGTTGTCGGGGCGTTCCGGGTCTCTCCGCAGAAGGGGGGTGCCGGCGACTAAGCGCCGGTCAGCGGAAGGCTTTCCCCTCAATGGGTTGCGGTGCAATGGCGAACGCCTGGGTTCCAACCATCATGCCGCCGACCTCCAATTATCTTAGACCCAATGACCGTCATTCGCCTCAGCTTTTGGGGCAAGGGGAGCTAATCTCACCTTGTCACAAAAGGAGAATGACAATGACGACCAGAAAATTCATAGGGCTCGATGTACACATGGAAACAA
>JAQTXH010000026.1 GCA_028688905.1 Acidiphilium sp.
ATCGTCAATGCTGGATCGGTCACAATTTCACTCCACAAGCTGCAAAAATCGCGACGCCCAGCACCGCGCCCCAAAGCGCCTCGCCGAACCCGCTATCCGCGCGGTTGCGGGCTTTGATGCCCAGCCACGGGATCGAGACCGGCCAATAGGGCGCAAGAGCATAGCACACCGGGCAAAGGATGATGGCGGCCAAAAGCCAAAGCGCGGGCAACCACTCTGCACGCTGCACCAGGTCGAGGGCCACGATCATCGGCAGCAACAGACCCGCCGTCCGCTCAATGGCATAGAACCACATCCGACCGAACGCGGGCAGCGTCCAAGCGGTGCCGTATTGCCCGCCCGCGCCGCTGATCATGTCGCCCGCCAACGCGGCGGCTGCGACACCCAGGGACCACCAGCCCAGCCCCGCAAGCGCCGCAACCGCGCCCGCGCCGATCAGCGCGCCGATGGCCCGCGCGGGTAGGTCGCCACCCGGCAACGCGATCAAGCCGCCGCGCAGGCGATTACCGACCAACCCCAGCACCGCCGCAGCGGCAAATTCAACGCCCGTCATTGTAACTTCCTTCGATCTTTGCATTCAGCGCATCATGCTTGTCATGCAGCGCCGCCACCAGTTCCATAATCGCCTGATGATCTGCTTCGGCCCTCGCGTCAGCTTTGCGCCCGATGATGACGCCGGACACCGCGAGCAGTGGGAGAGCGATGGCTTGAAACCAGCCCGATGAAACGAACTGCACAAACGGCAGCGAGCGCGGCCAAACGAGCGGCAACAGAACCACGATTTCCACCACCCAAAAACACCACATTGTCGCGAATATCGCGCTCATGCGGAGTGCGAGCCATTCGTTGAATTGCTTCATACGCCATGTTTCCGAAGCCACCAGCGCACCACCTCGCTAACGAACGCTACGACCGCGCCGCTGCCCATGCTTGCCCATGTGACAAGCCGCTTGGCCCGCGCCTCCGAGCGCCGCTCGGTTTCCTCGCGCTGGTGCGCGTTGAATGCCTGCGCGTCTAGCAGACTGTCGAGTTTTTTGGATTGATCATCTAGCTTGGTTTGGATCGCCATGAACTTGGTCTCGGTCGTCACACGCTCCTCCGAAGCCCGCGCGGCGAGCGTTTCAATTAAGGCTCCGTGTCGCGCCACCAAAGTCTCTAATTCACCCACGGGGAATCCTTTCATAGTCAAGTGTTCTTCCTAATTCACAGTAACCACACTAACACAATCGGCGCGATTAAGCACGCTGTTGCCCGCACGTAGTTCATGGGCTTCATCGGCGTTCCGTCTAACTGGTTGGCGCAGTGATGCCGCTGGATCAGGACCGAGAATATCGCGCAAGCGATCTTGGCAAGCAGCACGCCATGCTTTTTCTGCATGGCCTCGTAAAGCGAAATTGTCTCGCCGTTCGGGATGCCGAGCAGCGCGGCCTCGGTTTCGTCGAGCGCGATGCCGTCGCCCTTCAAAACGGACCAGAGGTCGGATAGGTAGGTCATGCCGTGCCCCCAGGCAGAAAATAAGCCGTAGGTGCGGCGGTGAAATTCAAGCTGATTTGGTCGCCAGTGAACATCGGGATATGACCCTGAGTTGGGCCAAGCGGCGATGAGACACCGTTGCGGACAAATGAGCCGCTCGTGATCGTGCCACCGCTGAAAACGAACGTGCCGGGTACGGGCGCGTCGTAAATCAAACTCGATCCCGTAATTGTAATTGGCTGCGCAGCCCCCGCAAGTTGACCCGTGACATTCCATGCATTACTTGAAACAAACGGGCCGCGCGCCCCGTTGCCCTGCGCAATAGTTCCAAGGCCAGCGCTGCCTGCGTAAGCATAAGACATTTTTCCTGTCGTGCATGTGACAAGATTTCCAGATGCAACGCCTCCTACCGCGCCGCCAAAAAACAAACCGACGCCAGGGGCGGACGGCGAGCCGATATCTTGAAACCGATTGCTGTTTGCTACGAAATCCGACACGGTGCTGTCTATAAGCATCCCGTATCGCTCTTGTGTGTCTGTAGCTTGATAGGCTGTTTGTCGGGCTTTATTACCAATAGCGGTAATGCCTTGCGTATGCGCCAAATAAAAGTCAAAAGGCGTACTGCTTGATTGGCAATTATTAAATGCTTGATTATGTGATACGTCAATATCCGTGTGAACACCCGAAGCCGTTCCTTGCACAACAGCGCCAAACGCCCCGGCGGACATATTGTACATTTTATTAAATGCTACTGTTATATTGCTGCTTAATGCCGCGCCCGCTGCATCTGTTAAAACAATGACCCCGTAAGCGCCGCCGTTTGTTATTTCATTGCCGATAGCCCCTGAATTTGTTACGCCCTGGTAAAAGGCGACAGTATCGTCAGGAATGCCAATTAGCTTTGAATATAGAAGCCAGCAATTATCCGCGCCGCTCGCAAACTCAAAAGAATTGGTGCAATTCTGCACAAGCAAGTAGCGGAAATATGCGTTTTTGAAACCAGTTCCATTGACCGGCCACGCATAGGTGTTCTGTATCGTAATGCCTTCAACGTCGATATCGGACGCGCCCGATGAACCGGCATTGATGCCCGCGCAACCCGATCCAGCGCCGGTCTGCGCCGCCTTGTTGCCGTCCAGCACACCAGAGCCGCGCATCGTGAAACCGGACCCGTTAAGCTGAATTAGCGGCCCGTTAACTGCGGGAGCAAGTTTCAGTATGCCGTCGTGTTCGATAAAAACGGCACCCGACGATGGCATAAGAATGGATGAGACCATAACAGAAAGCCCCGCCCGGTGCCGCAACCGCGCCTGTCCGTTCACCCGCGCAATGGCAGCGAGATACGCAGCCGTGTTCTCCGCGATGAATTGCCCGTTCGGGTCATTGACAACACCGAAATCCTCGATCGAAACC
>JAQTXH010000010.1:0-6925 GCA_028688905.1 Acidiphilium sp.
GAGCCGATCTGGCAATGCTCGCGCAGATGGGAGCCACAACCCGAGACGCGATGCTGACCGTCTGGAAGCTGGCGAAAGAGGGGCTGCTTAAGCCCGATCAACCTTGACCGGCTTTCGCAAGATGCTGGATATTGCTAAAACAAAAGCGAGGCAGGTGGCGCTACCAACGCCGGCCCTGCCTCTGACCAAATCACGCTTAACAGGAGCGAAAAATGGCTGATGGATCAATAGCGCATCCCGCATTGGATGCAAAACCCGAACCGACAATCCAGCAACACCGCGCGTGGGAATGCGTGAACGAGATGCTGTCCTTTTACATCCATCGGATTGGGGACGATGATATCGTGAAGCTGATAGACTTGGCTTGGATCGAGCCGGGCGATTTCAGCGAGCAGGATATCGATGACGCGATGCTCGCGTTTGAGACGTATGTGGAGAAGCGCACCTGATTCCATCGGACTTTGATAGGCGCGGGATTGATTTTTCCGAGATCAGGGCGTCGGTCGATATTGTCGAGGTCATCGGTCGATCGGTCCCGCTGAAAAAACGCGGGGCCGAATGGGTCGGGCTTTGCCCGTTTCATTCTGAAAAAACACCATCTTTCACGGTTTATCGGGGAGAGAAAGGCTCGAGGTTTCATTGCTTCGGCTGCGGCTCGAGCGGCGATGTTGTCGATTTTGTTGCGCGGTCAAATCAGTGTGAGATCAGCGAGGCGGTCAAGATTTTGAGCGGCAATCGCGACCTTGACCATTCATCGTCCGCCCCACCGCCATCAGTGCGCTACATCAGCATGAAGCCGCCGCACAACGCGCCGCGGCTGCCCGTTCTGCCGAACGCCAAAGCCTATTGGTATCACGATCGCGACGGCGCGGTGCTAGGTGCGTCATTCCGCATTGACGATCAGGTCAAGGGCAAGAGTTTCGCGGTCCTTTCATGGGGCGCGACGGGCGATGAGCCGCCAACATGGCAATGGAGACACTGGTCAGGGCCTAAGCCGCTCTATGGGCTGGATCAGCTCGAGCAACGCCCTGATGCGCCTGTTATCGTTTGTGAGGGCGAAAAGGCAGCGGACGCCGCCGCCGCGCTCTTTCCCGATTATGTTGCAATCACATGGCCGGGCGGGACCAATGGCGTATCCAAGGCCGATTGGACGCCTCTCGGTGCGCGGCTTGGCTTGATCTGGCCGGATGCGGATAAGCCAGGCGCAGACGCCGCTCGAGAGATCAGCGCGAAATGGGTCGCTGGCCGAATAATCAATACGGACGGGTTACCAGATGGCTTTGACGCCGCCGATCTTGATTGCGCCAATCCCGCCGCATGGCTTGCGGCGCGGTTGCCGGAGGATGCGCCTTTCGATGAGGTGATGGGCAATCTATCGCTTGACGAAATACCCGAACCACCACCGATCGAGGCTTTGTTTGAGCGCGCGTCTAGGGGCGCGGATAAGGAATCCGCCACGCTGCCACCCAGCCCAAAAACCAAGGATCAGCCGAAAACAGAGATTGCGGGAAAGGTTCTGCCCTACACCGCATTTGCAGACGCCGCGCCCAATCTTGACGCCGCTGATTTTGTCGAGGGATTGCTGATCGAGGGTGCCCTGAGTGTCGTTTATGGGCAATCCAACTCGGGCAAGACGTTCTGGGTCACTGATCTAGGCTTTCACGTCGCGGCTGGCATGGCGTGGAACCAGCGCGAGGTTACACAAGGCGCGGTTCTCTATCTGGCGCTCGAGGGCGCTTACGGCATCATGAACCGTATCTCCGCGTTCAAAATTGCTCACGGTCTTGAGGATGCAAGCATCCCGTTTGCCGTTGTGCCGATCACGATTGACCTGCTTGATCCATCGGCAGGGACAGGGGACGTGGTTGCCACGATCAAGGCGGTGTCGGCTCAATTCGAGTGCCCAACGCTCTTGGTGGTGGTCGATACGGTTGCTCGAGCAATTGCGGGCGGTAACGAGAACTCGAGCGAAGACATGGGCGCGTTTGTCCGAAACTTGGACCTGATACGGCAGGAAACCGGCTCACACGTCATCGGCGTTCACCACAGCGGCAAGGATGAAACCAAAGGCGCTCGAGGCTGGTCCGGGCTGCGGGCAGCCGTGGATACCGAGATCGAAATCAAGGATCAGGACGGCGTGCGAAGTGCCGAGGTATTGAAGCAGCGCGACATGCCGAAGGGCGATGTTTTCGCGTTCACGCTCGAGACTATCACGCTAGGGACAAATCGGCGGGGCAAGGAAGTCACCTCTTGCGTCGTTCGGGTGCCAGACGGCCAAACCGCGAGCGCGGTCACTGATCGCCGGAGGCACATTAAGGGGCACACGAAGCGCGCGCTGGATGTGCTGTCAGACTTGGTGAACGGGTCCGGCGCACCCGGTTATGGCGCGCCGGAGGGCGTTTCTAGCGTGCCCGAGAAGTGGTGGCGCGAGCGGTTTTATGAGGCCGCTATGGCAGGCGCAGAGCAGGATACTAAGAAACGAGCCTTCCGCCGCGCTGCCGATGAACTGCTCGAAAGGCGGTTCGTGGCGATGTTCAAGGGGCGCGTTTGGGTAGTTTCGGGCCGATTCTATGAGGAACAGGACGGGACAGAAGGCGGGACACTATCATGAAGTTATTTTTGTCCCGGTCGTTTAGTCGTGTCCCGTTTGGAAAGTCTATAGAAATGCAGTGGAAAATCCAAAATGTCCCGGTTGAAATCGCGGGATATTTAGTTATCGGGACAAAAATAACTGAAATCGGGACATTCGTTAAATGTGGAAATGTCCCGTCTGTTGGTTCTCTAGGCGTATATGCCAAAAAACGGGACATTCTTGCCGGGACAACTAATTCTAAGTTAGTCCCCAAAGTAATGCTTGACGGTGCGCGGGAAAAGGGGGTACGCGTTTTGACGCGTCCCCCTTCCCCGCCGCCGGCAACTTCGCGGTTTGTTAATGCAGGGAGGGCAGCATGACGTTCAAAGTCCCATCCCTCCACGCCGATTACAAAAGCGTGATGATCGCATGGACGCCGCGATCTGATCGCGTCAGGTCAGGGACCTGGCCAGATGAGACGGGATGGTCAGACGGATATATGATGACCGGAGGCGCTTGCTATCGAGACGTGCGGAATATGCCCGAGCTGGTCGCCAAAGCGTATCTGGTCAACCTGTTCAACACGTTGGTCATCCGCGATCAGGTCGACCCAATAGCTGCTCACAAGGCGCTCTGCGGCGTCACCGAGTTCAGGCAAGCGATCAATCTGCAATGTCCGGGGGCGATTGAATGATGCCCACACACCAGCCCAACCACCATCGCGCGCGTGTCATTGCCCAAATTTGGGCCGCCAGCGGGGTTTTGGGGGCTTTGCCGCTCTCGCAGTACCCCAGAACACCAAACAGCCCTCAGCGGGCTTCTGAGGCGGTTATAGGAGCATGAGCGCTTTCTACAACGAGATCGAGCAGGTTAGCGGTGGCGCTGGAAGGGCGTGGCTCGACCTTGTATCAAACGACCTGGAGAGCCGTCGCTACGCCGTCGCGGCGGCTGATTTGTCATCAGCGGGCGTCGGGGCTCCGAATATCCGGCAGCGGCTGTATTGGCTGGCCTACGCCGACAGCCAACATGCAGGGCGCCGAGTATGCGGACCCCGTGAAAGCGTTGAAGCGGGCGAAGGGGCCGCACGCGAACGAGTTGCAGGACTTTGTGCATTTGGCGGGATGGGCAACGCCAGCGGCGCGGGATGTGAAGGGCGCAAATGCGAGACCGAGACTGTTGAGGGACGGAAAGCAGGACGATCAGTTACCGAACCAAGCGGTCCACTTGATCCCTGGCGCGGACTTGAATGGATCGACTGCCTCGACGGAAAAGCGCGGCCTACTCAACCCGGCCTTTTCCCGCTGGCTGCAAGGCATCCCGGCGACGTGGGACGCCTGCGCGCCTACGGGAACGCGATCAACGCGAAAGTCGCGCAAACCTTCGTAGAAGCTGCGATGGTGTGCCGCCCATGAGTCTCGCAAACGCTATGTCTGAAACTCGAAAGGACCTGAGCGATGAGCACTGACCTGAAAATTGGCGACCGGGTGCGCGACAACGATCCGCGATGCGACCAACATGTGGGGGTCGTGCAACGCATTTCGGATGGGATGGCGACGATCGGCCGCGATGGGCGTGGCAAAACCCGCGTTTCCGTCATTCGGATATTCACCGACGGCAAACCGCGCCGAAGCGGATGGAGCCGCATCGAACCCACGGAGTGCGGCGAGTGAACCGCGATGATGAACCCGCTGGCTGGCGGGAAGGCGTGCGCGTGGCGGTGATCATGCTCACGATGGGCATGATCGAACCGCATACGCTCAAGGCGGCCATCAAAGTGTGGATCGTCGTCACCGCCGCGATTGCGCTTGGGTACGGGATGCGAGTGCTACCAGTCTGGCTCAGTGTCCCGGTCGAGATCGCTGTTTACGTCGCTGCGGCGGTGATCCTGCCATGATCACGCCCGCCGCAGTCGCTCCGCTCAGTACCCTGTCCGCGTCGGGGGTGGATTGGCAATATGTGCCTCGGCCAGCCGCGCAAGCCATTCCGCGATTGGGGCGGGCACATTGCCGCGCCGGAGCCATGATCGCACCGTCTCGGGGGGGCGGCATATCGCGGCAGCCAGATCGCCGTAGGTCCAGCGGATTGCGATTAGGCAGTCGTAGGGGGTCATTAGTGAGGGGATGGGGGGTTGCCCGTCTGGTACCAAACAAGCAACCCCAGCGCTTTTTTCTCTCAGCCGCCTATCCGGCGGGGAATGCGCATTCATGTCATTTTTCCGATCAAGGGTCAAGCGGCCTGCATTCTCTGAAATTCAGCATCTTCGCGGCGAACTGCGGCGAGATCGTCTTCAACGCCCGTATCGGCGCAAAGTTCGTACATCTCATCGCGACTCGGGCAACCAGCGCAGCTGATGCCGTGCGCAACGTTCGCGCTCAAGGACTTGTCATCGCTCGAAACGACAAGCCACCCACCGCCGACGATCTCAAAAGCCCGGACCGACCAGTGATCTGCGCCATAAACTGTGCGAGCATCAACCACCGCCTTCGACTGGATTTTGACACCGAGCAGCTTAGCGGCCTGGCTTTGCGCGCTTCCGAACCGACCGTCACGTTTTGCAAAAATTGCCATCGTCATTCTCCGTTGCGTGATGTGATTAGGCCGCAAATTGCGGCTGCTCTGCGCCGCAAATCCGGTTGAGGTTGCCGCCTTGGCCCCAGAACATTTCGTAACCGTCCAGCAAGCCGTTTTTCGTGGCAAATTCCCAGATGCTGAGATAATCGACCTTTCCGTCAAAATCGCCATTCCAAAAGGCTTCAGCTTCGGCTTCGTCGCGGGCAAAAAAGGCGATTGCCTCCATGATTTCTTGGCTGGTCTCGCGGCTGTCGCCGGAAGCGATGAATACCAAGCCTGCGTTGGTTTCGTTGAATTTGGTCATCGTCGTTCTCCTAATTTCCCGCCCCGGCCAATCCGTTGCGGTGAAACCCTTATGCACCAGATTGCCGTGAAGCGCAACGCAATTCGACGCATGGCTCACGGGTTAGCTATGCGTTTCACCTGTTCCTCCGCGAGAAGCCCCGGCCTTCAGGGCGGAGTAGGTTACAACCACGCATACCACAATCTCAAAAACGGGATAGAAAGGAATTATGAAACCCTCACAATATCGCCCGCCGCGAGGGCCGGGCAAGACATCGAGCGGGCGTCCCAGGCAGGACCTTGACATGTCGCCGGGCAAACAACGTGAGCGCGCAATTAAATCAGCCGCGATTGCTAAAGCCAAAGCGCGGGATCGCGCATGTATTTTGATGAGCGAGATTTTGGGATACGTTGACGATTCAGTGATCGACGATCTGATGTCGAGATGCACCAGGACGAGCGAGCGGAAAAAAGCCATCTATCTGATGGCGGGGGTTAAGCCCGGCGATCTTGTTCGTGAGGACCGCCGGCGCGCAACGCAAAAACGGGCGGCGCTGGGTATCGAAATTCGGGATGAGGAGACCATGGACAAGATTGAAGCGCAGCGCATTATCGAAGACGTGCTACTGCCGAAAGCGCTGATCCGCGTCGAGCAGTTACTCGACGATCCGCAAGGCAGTCACGGCGCGCAGATGACGATCGCGAAAGAGATATTCGACCGCACCCTGGGGAAAGTCACTCAAAAAATCGACGTAGGGGATAGCAAAACGATCGATGGCACAATCGAACGCGCAAAAGACGCGGCGGCGCTGCAACGCGAAATCGTGCTGATGCTGAACCGCGAGCCGGACAAAGCGAAATGGCCGCCCGACTTGCGAGCGGCCTATGAACGCATGGTCAATCCGAAGTCGCTGACGATCGAGGGCGGTTAGGAGACCCGCATCGGCATGAGGACGTGATCCGTCATGCCACGCTGGTCCGTGAACAGCCCAGGACCGCCTTTATCAAGCCGCATTGTCACAGTGCCGGATAGGCGCTTTGCCAGATCAGCGAGATAGAAACCTTGAAACCCGGTTTCGTGATGATCGAGTTCGGATTCGCCCGGAACTGACACGGTTGCGCTGGCGGTGGACATGACGATAGCGCCGTTCGTCGCGACTTTGACCGGATTGTTCTTGCTGGTCGCGGCTTGCTGCATAGCAGTGACGGCGCGGCTGAAATCGGCGGATTCGCAGATCGTCATCTGTTCGAACTCACGCGGGATGATCTGGACATAATTGGGATAGCAGCCATCGATCGTTTTAGACAGGATCGTGAGATCGCCGCACGCAAAGCGGACACGCGATTCGCTTAAGTCAATCCGCACATCGCCCATTTTTGCCGTGATCGATTCAGCGAGGGCTTTGACGGTGAAACGCGGGATGATGACGCCGAAGCCATTTGCGCCGTTTACAGCCTCCGGCAATGTGCCAGGTGCGACCGGTCCCAGATCATTCCGCG
>JAQTXH010000010.1:7025-51972 GCA_028688905.1 Acidiphilium sp.
TTTTCGGCAGCCCGCGATGCATCTGCAACGATACGTGCGAAGTCAGAGCCTTTGATTGTGATGTCCATTGTCATTCTCCGTGGTGTGAAATTGTTATGATTCGATGTGGATCAGCACGGGAACCCGCCGCTCATGTAGATGTTCGGCCATTCCTCAGTCGGAGCGGAAAATCCGTATTCGGACTTAAAATTGAAAGCGTGTTTGCTTCTGCGGCGGCCTTTGTCGTCAGTGATCGTAAAAAACGTGTTGCCGTCGCAGTGCCAAATATCCTCCACGACGTATTCTTTGCCGATCGTGATGCCTCCGAATGCGTTGAAGTTGTCGATGCAAGTAACTTTACTTCCGATCGAGATTTCCATTGTCATTCTCCGTTGCGTGATGTGATTAGGCGGCCAGATCGCGGAATTGCTTTGCTTCTTTCGTGCGACTGCCAGCGGCCCATGCTTTCAGTGCAGCAAATAGCTCGCCGAACGGTTCATCCCGATACCGCTCATTATTCGCGACAAACCAAAGCAAATCGCGCTCCCGTGCGCTCTTGGCGCGGCAATAAGCGGCAAAGAAAGCGCCTGACATTTGTTCTGACCAGGAGAGCCATTGCGTGTCGCGAGCCCATGCGTGGAATCCGGCGGTGTTGCATGATGACATGATGAGTGTTCCTCTATTTTCAGTCCGATTGACTGCTAGGCGCGGCGGTATTGCCCGCCGCGTAAAGTAGTAAATCACCGTATCCAATAAGTCACATCGCCGAATTCAATAGCGGTATAGTCCATCCGGAGTTCGTAAGCTGCCTTATCCCAATCGATGCAAGTGTGCGGCCATTTCGCGTTCTCATCGATAATGCCGCACACTTCGCCGAATACCTGAGCGTAATTCTTGAAATACGAATCACGGACCAATTGTGCGCCACGCTCCCAATCTGGGGCATAGTCCTCACCTTGCCTCTTCAGCGACTCAAGCAGGACAATTTCATTTTGCTCATCTTCGGAGAGATCGTCACGGTCTGCAAGCTCATCGAGTCGCGCGATTACGTCGCGAGAATCAATAATGTCGTCGAATTTGGTGATTTCGTTCGTCATTGCTTTGTTCCTTTTGTAAGATTGATTAAGCTAGAAGTGCCGCAAGTAATTCGTCATCAGAAAGTTCGCTTATACCGTCATCGACATTCATTTGATGGATAGCGGCATAGCAAGCCTTGCGATGTGCAATATAGCGTGTCCGTAAGCTGCCCTTGGTCAACAATATACCGAGGTCACATTGCTCTATATCGCGGGCGATAGCGCTCAATGTGTCCTGGTCCAGCATGTTATCCCATCAAACAAATTACGTTAGGCGTTGCGTGTTTCGATAAGTTCAATCTAATCACCTTAACCACATCAGTCAACCAATTATTCATCACATCATCGTGAGTATCGTGAATACGGCAGAGGGTACATCTGCCGTAGTGCAAGGCAATCCGCCCCACTGCGCGGGCAATGCCCATGAATATGACCACAAACAGCACCGCGCTAGGCCAGGATCGATCGCGCGCCGATGGGGTGGGGAGGTGGGGACAGGAACCGGTCGAGCCTCAAAACACCGGCTAACCCCCTCGCGGAATTTTTCACAAATTTGATTTAGGTATTTTGTTGCGAGGTGCTGTGTTTTTGTTGTATGTATTTTTGTATTGAGGATTGGAGAATCGGGTGAGCGGGTATGTATCGGATGGCCACGAGAATGCGGTTGGTGGTTTGGTATCGACGTTTGTTCCGGGCAGTTTTGGGTGCCATGAAGCGCTGCACATGTCGTTTGTTTTGGCTGAGATGGTGGATCGATATTTGGTGGAGCATCCAGCGATAGCGGGGAATGAGGAGTGGCTGGCGAAGGCGACTGCTGCGTCGGATGCTTTGCACGGTTTGTATCAGGCTGTGGGTGGGGTGCATTTCCGTGGCGCGTCGGATGGTTGATTCTTCTGAGCCTGTGGGAGAATGTGTGGGAGATGCCGTGCGGCGCTTTTGTGAGGTATTGGGATAGTTCTGTGCCGATGTTGGCGGTGTTTGATAGGGACGGCGATGAAGTTAGCCGGTAATGGGCGTCGGATGCGGGATGCGGTGGCCTGGGCGGAGGAGCATGGGTGGAGTGTTGAGCGACGAAGATGCGGGCACTTGGCGTTTCGGAAGGGCGGGCGTGTTGTTTTTGCGGCTTCGACGCCTTCGTGCCACCGGGCTGCGTTGAACGTGATTGGGGAGATGCGTCGGGCGGAGCGTTTCAGCCGAACGCGAGAATTTTAGCGGTTTCGGATTGTGTGCAGAACCGTCCCCATGCTTGCATGAGTTCGCGGCGC
This sequence comes from Acidiphilium sp., assembly GCA_028688905.1. Classification (GTDB taxonomy): domain Bacteria; phylum Pseudomonadota; class Alphaproteobacteria; order Acetobacterales; family Acetobacteraceae; genus Acidiphilium. The sequence goes on from JAQTXH010000010.1 coordinate 9,346, forward strand.
CGTTCGATTGTGGTTGAGCGGGCGTATGCGGCTTCGACTTTGTTGGGGTTGGTGTGGGCGAGGGCGGCTTCGGCGAGTTCGCGGGGAAAGTTGGTGGATTCCTGAACCCATGTGCGGAAGGTGGATCGGAGACCGTGAACGGTGCCGTCTGTGAGGGTGCTGGCGAGGGTAATGTCTGACATGGGTGTGTTGAACCGACCGGGGAAGATGAAGGTGCTGAGGCGCGGCTGATCGGCGAGGACGGCCATGGCGGCGTCGCTGAGCGGGATGATGTGGGTATTGCCGTTTTTGGTGCGGGTTCCGGGGATGATCCATGTGCGGGCTTCTGTGTCGATTTCTGACCATGTGGCTCCGCGCGCTTCGGCTGAGCGTGTTGCGGTCAGGGCGAGCAACCGAAGGCATCGGCCGGTGGTTGTTTCAGGTGCGTTCGCGAGGATGTCGGGCATGGCGCGCCAGTTGGCGGCTTCGTGATGTGTGACGCGGGCGAGCTTGGCGCGGGACGGCAGGAGATTGGAGAGATGCCCTTTCCAGCGGGCGGGGTTTTCGTCGGTTCGCCAGCCGCGCGATGTGGCGTAGTCGATGACGGATTCGATGCGACCGCGCACACGGGAAGCGGTTTCGGGCTTGGCGATCCAGATGCCGGAGATGATGGCGAGAATGTGGTCTGTGGTGATGTCGTTGATGCTGTGGTTCCCGATGTGGGGAAATGCGTAGGTTTCCAGGGTGGTCATCCACTGCGTTGCGTGTTTGTCGCTACGCCAGGCCGGGGCGTGCGCATCAAAGTAAGCAGCGGCGGTGCTGGCGAACGTATGCTCGGCTTCGGGGCGCGACTGGGAGATTCCGCGCTGTATGCGGAATTTGGCGTTTGCGGCGAGGTCACGTGCTGCGGCGAGTGAGATAGCGGGGAAGTGCCCGAGGGTTGTTTCGTGTGCTTTGCGGTTTTTCATCCAACGGAAGCACCATGCGGTGCTGTTGCCGCGTTTGACGAAATAGAGACCGTTGCCATCGGAGTAGCGTCCGTTTGTTTTGATGGCTTGGATGGTTTTGGTTGTGAGGTTCATGATTTTGTCTCCTTTGGAAGTATGGGCAGATTATACCGATTGGCTTAAAATGTCACGCGAAATATGTTGCAACGATGATTAAAGTGAGGTATTGGTTGTGAGAAGGAGAAAAACGATGAGCAAGTCTGTTGATATAGGGTCTATTGAGAAGGGCGTTCCGATGCCAGCGTTGAAGCGTGGCGCGCGTCGATCGCGATATCCGTTTGAGCAGATGGCGATTGGTGATTCGTTTGTTGTGACGGGCCTGACGGTTGCGGGTGTTCGCAGCCAGTGTGTTGCGGCGAAGGCGAAAGGGTTAGGCAGTTTCAAGATTGCTGTTGAGGAAGACAAAATCAGGATTTGGAGGGTTTCGTGATGAGAAATATATTTTTGGCTGGCGTGGTGCTGGTGGCGTCTATAGGGGTTGCCCATGCGGCGGGGCCGCGCCCGAACTGGTATATTTTGAATGCGTCCACGTACACTTGCGTTCAGGCTTCGGCGCTGGGGTATCCTTTCGATAATCCATACAATTTAAGAATGTATGCCCGGTTGAAGCCGGACTATGGCGGCACGAAAATTTATCGTCACGCGAACGGATCGTTGATAGGCGCGATCATCAGCACGCAAAACAAAGAGTTGTTCTACACGGTTAATCTCGCGACATGCCAACAAGTTGTGGCGGATGCTCACCTTAAAAATTTGAACGATTTGAAGTAAATGCAGTCAACATTTGAGCTGCCGCTGCTTTCCCCGGCAAGCCATCGCAGCGACGTTCATTCGTGGCGGGGGCATTTCGGGTTTGCGCAGCGGCTTGTTGCGGCGCTGCGGCCCCGGAGCTTTGTCGAGTTGGGCGTCCACAAGGGGGATAGCTATTTCTGCGTGGTGGAAGCTATTTCGCGTTTTCCTGACACTGTTCGCGCGGTTGGTGTGGATACGTGGCAGGGCGACGCTCATGCGGGGTTCTACGACGAATCTGTTTACCGTGGTGTCGTTGCGGTGAACGCGCAATATCAGGCGTTTTCGACGCTGATGCGATGCACGTTCGATGATGCGTTTTCAAAGATTTCCGGGCAGATCGACTTATTGCACATTGATGGTCTGCATACCTACGAGGCGGTTTCGCACGACTTTCGCTTGTGGGAACCGAGGGCGAACGACGTGATCTTGCTGCATGATATCAATGTGCCGAAGAAGTCGTTTGGCGTCTGGCAATTGTGGGACGAGATCAAGGTGGAGTTTCCGGGGCGCACGTTCGAGTTTTCGCACTGCAACGGCTTGGCCGTGTTGGCAAAGAGCGACAAGGGGCTGGCGGCGGTGCGGTTGATTCAGGTTGAATTCGGCAGTCCTGTGGATTGCTGAGCCGCCCGCTCCACCAGCCACGCGGCGCGATCTGCGGCATCGTCTTTGCTGTCGCCGATCGCTCTGGCCCCAGGAATCGCGGGGATAACGGCTGAGTATGTGCCGTCCTTCAGATCCTCAATTTCGATGACGTGGGTTTTGCCGGCGACTTTGCGCGCGATGAAATACATCAGATCGTCCTTACGTCGATATTGTCGCCGGACATGTCCAGATCGGCGATGGCGTAGATGTCGCTGATCTGATCGAAGAGCGCGGCTTTGATTGCCTCGGTTTTGGTCCAGCCCGATCGTTTCATGTTCAGTGCAGCTTTCGTTGTGGCCCGGACAACCGCCGCTCGGTCGGCATCCGGGTAGGTCTCGATGATGATACGCATGGGTTGTCTCTAACCCAATTTGGGCGATTGGCGGATAAGAGGCCCATGCTCACATTGACAGAATTTTACAATGCTATTCTTGAACCGCGTGGGTTTGTTTTGCCGCCGCATTTGATGTGGCCTGCGGCGTGTCTGGAAGATCAGAGTATCACGAAGCTGATGCTGATTGCGGGTCCGAGTTGTGGGAAGTCGCAATTGCTGACGACGATTTACCCCGCTTATCGATTGGGCATGAATCCTTCGCACACGATTATTGGTGTGTCTGGATCGGAGGGATTGATTCAGGGGTTCATGTCTGCGGTCATGGAGTTGATCGAGTTCAGCTATGAATTTCGGCAGATTTTCAAGACTGTGCGCCCTGACAAAGAGGCGGGGTGGAGTTTGGAGAAAGGTGCGTTTGTAACGGGGCGTGCGATTGGCGATCCTGACGCGGGGTTCTGGGCTGGGGGTCTCGGGTCGAAAACGCTGGTCGGGAAACATGCGTCTGAAATCTTGCTCGATGACTTGCACAACGACGACAATTCGATGAGCGCGGAGCAGTGCCGGGGCGTTGTGCGGAAATATTATAATACGTTGCTGGGCCGCGCGAAGGCTGGTGGTGCTCGGTTTGTTCTGGCGGGTCGCCGTTGGCATGAGGAAGATATTTACGGCCATCTCGGGAAGGCGGGGAGTTGGGTATCGGTTGTTTTGCCTGCGGAGCGGGTGAACAGTTCCGAGTTGTGGTGCGATATTACGATCCCTCACGATGTGAGTTGCGCTGTGGCGGATATGTTGGGGCGCGGTGCGATTGTCAGTGAAAGCGAAGCCGGGATTAAATACAAGGCGGTTTATGGTCATGACCCGGCTGGCAAGGGGTTTTTCTGGGTTGGTAATGACGCCAAGCGGAAAGAGATCATGGACGTGAAGCGCAATGCCCCGGCGACGTTTGAGAGCACGTATCAGTGCAATCCGGGTGCGCGGGAAGGGACGATCTTTTTGGAAGAGGATTTTGCCAGTCGGTTTATTCCGCCTGGTAATCTGGGGGCTGGCATTTCCGACAAGGCTGTTGCGGTTTGGTGTGATAGTGGGATTGTCATTCAGGCGTGGGACACGGCGTATGGTCAGAGTGCTGATTCGGCTTATACGGTTTGCGTGACCGGGCTGTTGAAATTCTGCAAGCACTGGCACAAGGGCGAGACGGATGAGATCGGCGAGTGCGATCCTCATTTTGACGTTCATATTCTGGACGTGTGGCGGGACAAGCCTGATTTTGGCGAACTGACGGTTGCGTTTCGGAAGCAATATCAGAAGTGGAAACCGCAGACTGTTTGCGTGGAAGACAAGGCCTCCGGGATTCCGCTGATTCAGGTTTTCAAGAAGACGGGGATTCACATCAAGGGGGTGAAGGTTCCGGTCGGGAAGCGCGAGCGTGCTTTGAATGTTTTGGATGGGGCGACGGGCTCGGTTCAGGGTTGGTTCCGGTCTGGTCGGGTTCATTTCCCTGTTGAAGCGCCGTGGATGGACGCTTTGAAGGCTGAGATGAAAGACTTCATGGGCGACAATTCGGGCAAGAAGGATCAGGTTGATGCGATTGTTCATCTGATTGCCTATGCGATTCAGCGTGGTTCCAAGAGCGCGATGATGTCTGCGGATTGGTCGCCTGAGACTGTGGATGCGAAGATGGGAGTTGTTGCGGGGGATATTGAGATTGATCAGTATGCGATGATTGGTGTTCCGCGTGGGTTTGACATGCCTGATCAGGGGGGCGGGTTAAGTCTGGATGGGTTGATCGGGGCCATGAACGCATCGATTTTAGAGAGTGATGATTTTTTTGGTGCGACGTGCGCCCGGTGCCGCCATTACGAGCGCGGGTTCTGCACGAAATTGAAACGCGGTGTGGCGGCGATAGACGGGTCTGGGTGCTCGTTTCACTCAGGGCTTGGGGATGCGCTGGTGGGGTAATTTGCTGCCGCGCCACCGCCGTAGCGCGCATCGAAGCGCCGCACGACGTCACTGGCGAGCATCTGGGCCGTGACGATGTTGCCGCCGTCAGCGCCGCTGCCTGCGTCCCTGTAGCCGGTTTCGGAAAGCAGGATGCGGTCGCACAGCGTCTGCACAGCCGCCTCGGCCTCGATGTCGATCTTGCCGGCGGATTTCAAGCGGCGATGGGCGGCCTGGATGCGCGTTCGCAGTTCGCCCGCGTGATCGCTCGGTTCGGACAGGGTTTCGAGTTGGGCGAGTAGTTCTGGCGTGATGGTGGTTGGCTGCGGCGCGGGTGCGGTTGGTGGTTTGCGGCGGCGGGTCATGATGCCTTCTCCGCAGAGGGCACGGAAAATAATTCCTCGGCCGTCAAAGTCATCACGCGCCGGACGCGTATGAATTGGAAGCCGTCGCGGCGCCGTTCAATCGTGTCCGGCACCACCGCTTCGGTAATCGCCCAATCAGATCCGCGCAGGCGTATGATGTTTGGGCCGGGCGCATCGAGGTCTAGGATCGGTTTTTCGGTCATGATGCGGCCCGCCACGCAGCCCGCAGATCGCGAATAAGGGCTTTGGTCATGTATCGCCGGGCGTCGTTGTCGATGTGCTTGGCACTCCAAGGCTCGCGCTCGTTCACGCCGCGTTCGCGTTCGGTGAGGTAGGTTTTGCGGCGGCCATAATATTCGCCGTAGGGGCCTGATGGGCCGGCAACGCGCCCGGTTTCTTCATCTGCCCCCCGCCACTGATGCTTGAACAGGCTATCGGCCAGCGTCCACACTTCGGCGCGGCGGGATGGCGCGTAACCGTGCGTCATAGCGGCTTCGCCTGCGACTTTGCGTTGCCTGCCGCCGTCGATCACCGCCAGTCCGAGACGCTTCCAGAGTGCGGATTTGCTGCGATATGAGCCGAGATCGCCGGATTCACCGACGATGATGGCGAGGCCCAGATCGCCAGCGCCTTTGATGGCTTTCCACCACGGATAGACGGGCAGTTGCTTGGCGATCGCGATCATTTGCTTTTCTGTATCGGCGCGCATGTGATCCCAGATGCGGCGGGAGTGTGCGGATGTGAGGATCATCGGGACGTTGGCCCAATGCGGCAGGGAGGGCGCAAGCGAACTGGCCTGTTCGGCGTGGATACTTTGGCCCTCCCTGCTTCCCTTGCGGGATGGTTTGCGCGCGGGCGCGAGGACAATGGCCTGTTCGGCATTCCACTGCTGGCCCGCGCGCTCGGTGGCTTTCGCCTCCGATGGTTTACCGGCTTCGACGAGGCGTCGGACGCGCCCGATCTCTGCCCAGAGTTTCTTGCCGTCCTTGTCCTCGATCGGCTTACCGCTCGCATCTGTCAGCTTGGAGCCATCCTCAGCGACTTTCGGGCGATAACCGGCCAGTTGCGCGAGGAACGCTTCAAGCGAGCGGTCGATGCGCGACTGCGTTTTGATCGCGAACCGGCGCTGGCGTTGGAGCGATGCCAGTTCTTCGATGATGGTATCAACCGGGGAGGGCGGCGGCACTCTGGCCTGTTCGGCGACACCCTTATGGCCCTCCGCCGGTTGATTGATGTCCAGTGAGGCGGGCGCGCGATCTGTGGCCTGCTCGGCGTGAGAGGACTGGCCGACCTCACTGGATTGATCCGCGCGGCGTTCCCGCACGCGCGGCGAGGGCGCGAGTTTGTTGGCCTGTTCGGCGAAACGACATTGGCCCTCGATTGGTGAATTGGAGGCCGCACCCTTTCGAGTGCGGCATGAGGGCGTTCGGAACATGGCCTGTTCGGCTACCCTGCCTTGGCCCTCAATCTGATCAAACATTGTACGTCTCCGAGTTTGCGGCGCTGTATTCGTTCTGGGCGACTTCTGGCGTCACATGCTTCGCGATGCGCTCGCCGTCTGGAACGCCGGTAATCACGCGCTCGATGAACAAAGCGTCGCGGCGGTGTTCCTTGATGTAGGAGCGGCACATTTCCGGCGTGGCCTCACCGAGCGGCACATGGCCGATCATGAAGGTTTCGAAGATCGTTTTTGCGCGCCGCTCACCGAGTTTTATGAGGGTTGCTACATCGACACGCGGCGGGTTTGGCGCGCGGCGGAACGGTGCCTTGATCTCGGTGAAGCGCCCGGTTTCGTCGTCGCGGCCAACAACCTGTGTGACTGTGTGCGCTTCGATGGTTATGGGACGGGAGGGCGACCGCACTATGGCCTGTTCGGCGTAGCCTAACTGGCCCTCCCGTCCATCCGCTTGCGCGGGTTGCTGCGATGCGGGCGTATCTGCGTTGGCCTGTTCGGCACCACGCTTTTGGCCCACATCGCCCCCTTGCGGGGATTGTTCGGGAGAGGGCGGCCGTTCAGTGGCCTGTTCGGCGCCGCTAAGTTGGCCCTCTCCCTCGCCGGCTTGCGCCAGCGATTCCAGATATTCTTTTGCCCGGCTCTGCATGAGCGGGCGCATCAGTTCGAGCATCGCGAGGTTGTCCGAACTCAGGATCGCCAGCAGTGCGATGGTCCACTTTGAGCGCGGATGCGCCTTCATTACTTGGCGCGCGGCGGCTTCGAGGCGCTGTGCGGGCGTTACGCCTTGCGCGGCCATCACCTCGCCGAAAGTGCCGATTTGAGACTGTGATTGGGGCATGGAATCTAACTCCGCTTAGGATTGATTTTTGGATTTCCGGGCCTCGTCACCGAGCCCTCGTTCCAGCAGCATCCGTGCGGCGTCTGCGGTATTTGGTATAGGCCAGATCGTTTTGCGGAACTCATCAATCTTGCGCCGCATCTCTTGGGAGATTCGCACGTTGAGTGCGTATGGCTGTGCTTCGACTGTATTTTGCTGCATTTCGATGTCCAATTTGAAAGCCTGACTGACAGCGTTATAGCAACCAAAACGCATACTCGCAAGAAAATAATGTCAAACACTCAAAAGATTATCTGTTTTTCTGTTTCAATGCAAGAGGCAATGCCAATAAACAACGCAACAAACTTTCATTATAACAGTGCATAACAATAGATTGTTGCGCGTTGCTCAATTAGATACTATATCCAGCGTCATCCGTATTGCAGGACCGCCCGATGGCCCCTTCCGACTCGCCAATTTTCGATCCCAATATTAGCGACGGCGATGTCACGACGAAGGCCATGTTCCCGCGCCCCGACGCGATGAACGGCGGCTCATTTGTCAGAGATGTAGGCAGCTACGTCAACTTTTACGAAGAGGCCGCAAAGGCGCAACCGCCCGCTATCCCTCAAACATACAGTTATTCCCGTATTACCTACATGCCGGATGCCAATTCGTCCGGCTATCTCTCATGGCCGGGCATTGCTCCCGAAGCCCTCGACAAAACAGCCCTCGAAAATATCCTGCCGCAACTGATCATCTTTATGCGCGTCGCCGATGTCATGCGATATTCGCAGTATTCGGATCATCCGTGGCGGCCCGGTTGGAAAATCGAACTCCGCAATCCCCGCGCGTCCCCCACCCCCGGCCAGCTACAAGCTATTCAGGACGCCCGGCATTTCATCACAAACTGCAATATCGAAAGCACCAACAGCGAATCCCGCGAACGCGACGCAGCCGGGGTTTCCGACTTCTCCCGCTATCTTGCGGCAGTCACGCGCGACACCCTGACTTATGACGGTATTGCGGTCTGGACCGATACCGACACATCGGGCCGTGTCACCACATTCGCGCCCCTCAATGCAGGCCGCATCCGCCTTGCGAACCGCGAAGGCTATATGGGTGATCCAGCCAAGTTCGCCGTGCTCCTGGACGAAACAGGATCAGTCATCCGTGATTTCACCAGAGAAGAACTGACATGGTATGTCAGAAATCCCCGCACAACGCCCAATGTCTACGGTTACGGGTTCAGCGAACTTGAAGTCGGCGCGAAACTCATCATGGGTTTCCAAGGTGCGCTCGATCTGAATATATCGACGTTCGAGAAAAACGCCATCCCGAACGGGATACTACTTCTCGAAGGCGGCGGATGGTCTTATCGCCAACTCGAAATTCTGACACGCATTTGGCAGAACCTCAAAAAGGGAAACACCAAATCATGGGCGCTGCCGGTTATCGCCGTCCCCGAGGATGGCAAACTCTCGATCCTGAATATGATGGACATGAAGGGAACGGATGTTCGCTATCAGGATCACATGAACATGATGGCCGGAGCGTTCTGCACGCTCTATGCGTTCCCGGTCAATCGGCTTGGCTACAAGATCAGCGGGCGCGGCCCCGATAGCGCCCCGGCTCCTGACGCTCAAGGCAAGCTGATCGATAACGATGATCCCGGTCTGGCTCCGCTCCTGATCCACCATGAAAACGTCATTCAGGAATATTTCGTCGCCTCGCGATGGGATGATCTGAAATTCTCCTTCTCCGGCAAGTTCCCGAAAGAAGACGCCCGCGAATATGAAGCGCGGTGGAACTCGATGACATGGGGCGAGCGCCGCGCGCATACCGACGAGCGGCCATTAACCGAGATCGCGCCCGAATGGTTGAAGCCATTGGCCGAAATGCTCGAACTGACGCCGGGCGATCAGGCGTTCTCCGGTGTGTTCCAGACTGCCGCGACGGCCATGCTCATGAACAAGCTCGGCATCCAAACAGGCCGCGATCCCGAACAAGTCGGTTCGCGCATGGAATCGAAACGCGACCCGGCAGCAAGCGAACAGCACGGCCATACGAGCGGCGTGCGTAGGGATAGCGCCGCTGAATCAAAGTCCTGACTGTCAAATGGAGCATCACATTGTCCGAACATAACAACCGCAAACCCTTCATTGCCATATTCCCTGCCGACATGGCGGGATGCGGCCATGCGCGGATGATCCGCCCCGCCGTTGCGCTTGAACAGGCCGGTATGGCGAACGTCGTCATGACGCCGAACCTTGCCGATATTGACCAGATGCGTGCCTTGGCCCCGGACGTTCTGGTATTCCAGCGCCCCAATTCACCAGAACTTGCCGAAACGATCGGCAAATTGCGCGCGGCGCTCCCGGATACCTTTTTCGTCTATGAACTCGATGATGCGTTCGGCTTGGTGCCGGATGAATCCGCGCATAGCACGTTTATTCATTCGCAGACTGACGCCCATATGGCGACAATCATGCGCCTCTGCGATGTGGTGACGACAACAACCGAAACTCTTGCCGCCCGCATCCGCGAATTTGCCGGCGAGGAATTGAGCGTTCGGGTTATCCCGAATATGATTTTTCAGGAAGAGTTCGACAAACTCACAACGGTTCGGAAGCAAGCCCGCGCGACCAAAGGCAAGAAACTCCGTATCGGCTGGGCGGGCGGTATCGGGCATATCCCTGACTTGAAACTGATTGCCCCTGCCATCAACCAGATCGGCAACGCTGTCGATTGGGTATTCATGGCGTTGCGGCCAGATGGCGTCGATCCCGCGCTGATCGAATATCATGACGCGGTATCAACCAAAGACTATCCGGGCAAGCTGGCGTCGCTTGGTCTGGATATCCTGATTGCCCCGCTGGTGGATAACGGCTTCAACCGCTGCAAAAGCAACCTCAAACTGCTCGATGCGGCGGCGCTGGGCATCCCTGCTGTGGCGTCTGCCGTCACCCCATACACCGAAGGCCATCCGCCGCTTCTCGCATCCGTAGGGCCTTCTGCGGCGGAATGGACGGATGCGCTTGTGCGGATCGCCGCGCTGACCCCGGAACAATGCCAGGAACACGCGCGTCATCTTCGGAAATGGGCGCAGAGCTATATTTACGAAACCCACATCAAGGAACTTGCGGCGGCGTGGTTGCCTGAGGGGCCGCTTTTCAAGCGCGTTACGTCCAATATCAAACCGACCGAGTTTGTTCTGTGCGCATCTGGCATTGACCCGTTCGCGGCTGGCAAATGGGCAGACAGCGTGGGCGCGGTATCGGTTCATCCTGACATCGAAAGCGCAGCACAGGACGCCCGCAATCGGCGGTGTGCGATGCTTTGGGTTCGGTTCGGATCAATGCTCTCGTCAATTCATGCCGAGAAGATGATTGATGCGGTGAAAAAGGACGGCGGCAAAACAGCGTCGTATTCGGCGATGTCGAATCTCGGGACCGGCGTAGCGATCCCCAAAGCGGGACAATTCAACCAAACCTCGCCGGACGCCGCAGCGTGGATGACCAAGTTTTGCCTTTCGACATTCAAGCCACCCGAGATGCATGAGTTGTTGCAGCCGTCTGGTTCGTTCGTCTGGGTAACGGCGGAAGCCTTGGCGGAGATCGGTATTCCTCTGGTGGCGCGGGCAGAAGAGGAAATCGGGGTCGATGCCGCCTTGATGGATTGGTCTGTGTCGGCTCGCAAGGCAGGATTCCGGCATTATGCCGTGCCGTGGATTTACGTTCAATCCATTGTGCCGATTACCCCCAACCGGGATGTCATGGTTGCCGCGCTGAACCGGGCGCAGATGCGGTGGCGCGATCTGACTAAAGCCCAATTGCCGGATACTCTGAAAGCCGTGCGCCGGACGGCTGAGCGTGGCTATCTGGTCGATTTTTACCAAGGGCCTCCCCCGCAAGCAAAGTCGCCCGAACAGGTCTATGATCAATGGACGCTGACGTTCGATACGGCAGATCAGTTCCCTGACGCTCCGAACGTGCATGTGTTTCAAAACGAAATCTCGCATCAGGATTTGGCGCGCATCCCCTGCGATCATTGGGTTTGTGTCGTGCCTCATGGCGTCGAACTGGCCGATCATGCTCCGGCTTTGATTGCTGCTTTTGCCGATGACGATGACGAATTTATTTTTGGTGACGAGGATCGTATTCTTGGCGGGCGGCGCTGCGATCACTGGTTCAAGGGCAGCTATGATCGCACGCTGCTCATGCAGCAGGACTACATCACCAACGCCGCATTTATCCGGGTCTGGCGCTTGCTGGAACTCAAAGCGGATTCACCGATTACCCGGCGCGATATCTTTGCATTGGCTTCATCAGAAACCAAAATCCGGCATATCCCGCGCATTTTGTCCCATGTAACCGAAGACTACGTTCCTCTGATGGCCGAAGAACGGATGGCGGTCGTTTTGAGTAATGCCGGGCATCAGAAACCAACTCTGACCGCTCGCCCCTATCAGGCCCATTGGATCGACGTATCGCTTGCGCCAATTGAATCTCCATTGGTTTCGATCATCATCCCGACAAAGGACAAGATCGAACTGATCGAACCGTGCATCAAGTCGCTGATCAGCAACACCGCTTACAAGAACTATGAGGTGATCGTCGTCGATACCGGCAGCACCGATCAGGCCGTCATTGAATACGAGCGGCGCTTGGCATCCGATGGCACGATTACGTTGTTGCGCGATGATCGGCCCTTCAATTGGTCCGCTGTCAACAATCTCGCGGCGCGGGAAGCCAAAGGCGATATTTTCCTTTTCCTCAACAATGATGTGACTTTCCATAACCCATCATGGCTGAGCGAAATGGTGGCGTACACCATGTCTGGCCCTGATGTGGGCGCAGTCGGCGCGCGGCTCTTGTTTCCAAACAGCACGATCCAGCATGTCGGTGTCATGTTTGATCGGGGTATCTGTGGGCATATCCATAAAAACATGCCGGCACATTCCCCCGGCTATCATGGCCTCGCCGCGTTGAACCATGAAACGGATGCGGTGACTGGCGCGGTCCTGATGGTACGGCGGGACGCTTATAAGGATGTCGGTGGTTTCAACGAAGATTTCGTAATGAACTATAGCGATGTGGCATTCTGTCTGGACCTCCAAAAGGCAGGATACCGCAATATCGTTGTCACCAAAGCCGATATCGTTCACCACGAAAGCGCCACCCGGTCAGCCGCCAACAGTGAAACGGGCATGAGCCTTCTTCAAAAAGAGGGGAAATTGCTCGGCGAACTGTATGGAGATATCGTTTCCAAACACTGGAATCGCAATCTGCATGTCGGTGTCGATCCGAGCGGCACTTATATTCATGGCCTTAATTTTGAATTGCCCGCTTGGCCGCCCGAACCTTTTCCGTGGCTCGACGACAATCGGAAATTCGTTCTGGTCGTGAACGGCGCGACCTTGGACAATGCGGAACTCTCGCGGCGCGGGATGATCTGCATTCACGCATTCCTCAAGGATTCCGTCATGTCGGTGATTCAGCCATCTCTTTACAACGAAGAGACGTGGGATATCCGCAAGACAGAAACCAAAGCAAATGTCCTTGATTTTTGCCGCGGTATCGGGGTCGGGGAAATCATCTTCTGTGGGTTGAACGGCCAGTCTGATGTGACCGCCCTCAATTTCATGTCTTGCCTCGGTATGCCGATCACCTATTGGCCGCGCTCCGTAGAGGCTCTGTGCCCCCGTGGGACCGGAACTTACCCAAATGGCGATGGCAAACCCCACGCCTGCGATAAAGGATGGCTGACAGGCGCTTGCGAAAGTTGCATCGAACAGCACGGCACGCCCATTGGGTATGTCGATCCAGATAATTGGCGTGCGGCATGGAAAAAGTTCATGCAGACGGCGAGGTTCAACCCTTCACACCTGGCGGATCATGGCGCAGAAGTTTCGGATTGGGTCAATGTTCCAGTCTCTTGAACTGGCCCTCGCCAGCGTTTTTCAAACAACGCCCGAAAATCGCAACCACCACGATTATAGCAGGATCGACGAAACATGCCCGTGCGATATTTGCACGACATGGCGGCGATCTCGTGAAGTCTATTCCGATGTTCAGCAGCCCATCGCCTATCACCCGGACGATTGCCATTGCATCGGTTGCGACGCGGCCCGGCGCGCTCGGTCAATCTTTCTCGCAGCCGACAATCGCCGCACCTTGTTTTGCGAGATCGGGTTTCACGTTCAGGACAATCCCGAAGCGCGGCGCATTTTGCAATGGGTCCGATCCGAGTTTGTGGCGGAAAACCGCAGCGACTCATGGTGGGCATCGCGCGGCGAAAACTACTCGATTGCATACTGGCTGCAACGATACCAACGCCAGCCTCTTATTCGTTCAAATCAAATCGTAACTCCCCCGAAAAACAGGAAATCCACAATGGCCGAAGACTGGAAGAGGCTCTGGTATGCCGAATACCAATCCCGCCGCGCGCAACACGAAACCGACCGGCAAGTGAAAATGGAGCAGATTGCGGCACTCCAAGCGCAACTCGATGAAGCCATGAATGCTCTCGAAGAGCACGATAAAGCGGCATCCCTGATGGCGCTTCATTATGCAATCCCCCTTGTGTCCGGCGGAAGCGGATATCTGTATTCGGACAAGCCGGTTTCCCCGACGCCCTTGTTCCAGGTTTGTATTGCCGTTGTCCGGGACGCCGGGCCGAACGGACTCACTTCTCAGCAAATCCTCGATAAGGTGACAGTCAAAGGATATGCGAGCACGTTGGCGTCCATTTCCACCATCATGCTTCGGATCAGCAAATCGGGCGCTGTCGGCAAAGACAAGGATACGGGCAAATGGTTCATCGTGCCCCCTGAAGATCATCAAACAGAGGACACAGAAGCGGAAATTGCCCCTGATGATTCTGATATTCCTGCTATCAAACCGCCCGCAGGTCCAACCATTACGGAAATGGTTATCGAGGCCCTGAACAACACTCCAGAATCAAGCCTATCTCGCGATGATCTCGAACGCGCCGTTTCCGATCTTGGCGGCAATCCTGCATCAGTCGGTTTCCGTCTGGCTTTGGGCCGGATGAAGGCAAACGGGAAAATCCACGAAACCGAAATCGGCTTTGCGCTGGGCCGCGCGCCCTAACGCAAACCACGTCTAAGCCAATGCAAACATGCGGCTTAATCGGGCCGCATGTTGCAGGCCAAGTGGAATGATGGGCAGATCACTGTTACGGTAGCCAAAGGCTATCCGTGCATCGTCACGATCGCCCTTATTAAAGCCAAAGGCGAAAAGCCTGAATACCATCAGCGCCTCATTAAAGGCGGCATTGCTTCCTATAATATAGCAAGCGACAAACCCGACGAAGCGCGCCTTTCAGTCATCAAGGCGCTGCGTCAAGGCGAACACGATAGCCCTCCTGCCGGTTATCCAGAGGATCGCAGCGAATACGCCGATCCCGACCACTACATGTTTCCGCTCAACACAAAAAAACGTGTCCGCTCGGCAATCGGTTATTTCTCGGCGCATGATTGGGACGCCGCTGAACACAAAAAGCGCGGCGCTAAACGCATCCTTCGGGCGGCAAAAAAATTCGATATCGAAGTATCCAAAGACAGCGACGTTTATCGGGCGGCGCACTCATGAACACTCATTCCGAAGCCATAATCGTATCGCTCCCGGCGATCGTCAAAGCCTATACGAAATCCGAAACCGGGCAGAGAATTATTGAAGTCGAGGCGTCCAATGAGTTCGTGGACGGCCAAGGCGACGTTATTTTGCAGGCTGCCCTTATGGGGAGCGCCAAATCATTTGTCGAAACCGGTCATATCGACATTGATCATCTATCCGAAATCGGCGATCGGCTTACGCCACCAATCTCCAATCCTTCCGCCTACATCATAGGTCGCCCGCTCGAAGTTATCGACGGCGGCGAAGGCCGCACTCTTGTCCGCTGCGAAATCATGCGTGGCTCCGATGGCCGCGAAGACCCGGTAGGCCGGAAATACGATGAGTTCTGGCAGTCCCTTCAATCGACGCCTCCTGTAGCGTGGCGTGCATCGATCTATGGCTTCCCGCTTTCCGGCATGGTCGAGACCATCAAGAATGGCAAAGACAAAAAAACCGGCGCGCTCCGCTATATCGTAAAAGGTATCGACTGGCGCTCGCTCGCCATGACGCGCAACCCCGTCAATACCGCAATCGTCGGGACCGCCCGTATTGTCAGCGCCAAATCTTATATTGCCTCGGTTGTCGCAAAAGGTTCGGGCGAGTTAGTCGAAGCATCCCCGCCAGATTGGTTTTCAGCGCCTCGTTCACTTGATGAATTATGGGGCCAATACGAGCGCCATATTGCGCGGGACTGTCCGCATTGCGGATTAGGCGACGGAATCGGGTCTGTATCGGCTTTCAAAGATCATTTCCGTTACTGCACCTTCGCCGATCCAGATCAGAGCGAAATCCTTTCTCATGCCCTGATGTATCTGCTCGCCAAAGAGCGCGCACGGCGATGATCACTCAATTCAATTCTGATCTTCGTCAATCAATCAAGATCACGAATACCCCCATCATGAAATCACGGAGCTTGATCTGATGTCGATCCCGTCCGCCCGCAGCGTTCTTGAAGCGATTGGCGTCCTACAGGCCGCGCCCAAAGACGAAATCCTTTCCGCACTTGGAGATGCCAATATGCTTAGCAAAGCGCACGCCGAAGTTCTGTCTCCCGGCGAGGAGATCAAGGACCATTGGACGCAAGGCCAGACAAACGCTGCGCCGCGCCCGGAAGAGATTGAGTTCGGCAAGCCGCAGTCGGCTTCCGGCAACGGCGCTGCCCGCATGATCGGCGATTACTCGAACCCGGCTCCGCAGCATGGCGCGACCGCGACGGTCGAACAGCTTTCGCGCGATCTGGGCTCTGTGCTGGTGACGATGCGTTCAATGCAGGCGCAGCAGGCATCGTTGGAAACGGCCATCGCCGCTCTCGTTGCCAAAAAGGCGAAAGCCGAATCCGATAATGTCTACGAGGACGATGAGCCCGACGAAGACAAGGAAATGGCCGAGAAGGCCAGCAAGAAAGCCCGCCAGCTTCTCAAGGAAGCCCGTGGCCTGATCCGCAAAGCCGAAGACGCCGAAGAGGAAGAGGAAGACGAAGACGACGCCGAAAAGGCCAAGTCGCTTCGCCGCCGCGCCAAATCCGCTCGCGCCAAAGCCACTGACGCCCTCGCCCGCGCCATGAAGTGCGATGCCGCCGCCAAAGCGTTCGGCACCGAGTCCATCGCCAAGGCCATCCTGTCGGTCGCCGCCAAAGCCGAAATCGAACTGACCAAGGCTGAAGACGACGAGGACGACGACGAGGACGAAAAGGAAAAGGCCAAAGCCGCCGCCAAAGCAGCCAAGGCCGCCAAAGCCGAAGAGGCCGCGCGCAACCAGGACGACAAGCCCGACGAGGAAGGCAATCAGGACGACGCCGCCAAGGCGTTCGCAACCAAGATGGCCGAAATCGACAAGGCCCTTAACGGGCTTGGCGTCATGCAGACCGACATGAAGGGCATGATGGAGCACATCATGGCGCGCGGCAAAGCCGGCGGCGTCCCGCCCGTCATGGGCAAAAGCCAGGTCGCGACCCCCGGCACCGTCATTTCCGGCATCCGCTCGGAAATCCAGGGCATGGCCGCAACCCGCGCGCTTTCGAGCAATGACGTTGAAGCCGCCGAAAGCATCATCCGCATGGTCGAGAGCGGCGCGATGGACCCCGTGTTCATCAAAACCCGCATCGCCGCCGCGCCCCCGGCGATCAAGTCCATCTTCGCCCCCCTGAACCAGTTGGCCGCCTAACGGCTCACACGGAGAGAATCACACAATGAGCACCGTCCTTCGCAGTGAACGTGAAGTGAACCACCTGAATCAGCAGGCGGCACACACCATCATGAAGTCGCTTCCCTCGTCGTTCCCGGACCTCTCGCCTTATGGCGCGTCCGGGGCGAGCGCGGATAATCAGCAGCATCTTACCAAGCTGATCACCCAACCGGATTATGCCGAGAAATGGCATAAAGGCTTCGAGCCCGCGATGGCAAAGGCGAATGCCGCCGCTGCCGTTGTCCGTAAAGGATCGCGCCTTTCGCCTTCTGATCGCGGTATCGAACTGGCGAAAGCCAACCTCGATGTCGGCACCCTTACCAACTTCGCGCAGATCACCGGCGGTCAGTCGCTCGGCTATGTCTCGCTCGATACCCAGATGGCGCGCGGCACCATCCGCCCGAACAGTTTCACGCTGTATCAGGCGCTTCCCAAATCGGCGGCCTTCCAGGTTGTCGATTACTGGGCATACGCTTCGGATACCGGCGCGGCACTTCCCGGCGCGGCGTTCTCCGGTTTCTCGAACGTCAATACCGGCACCCTGCCGACCAACTATGGCCGGTATGAACTCGAAAACATCGAGTTGAAATTGCTGGTCGATGGCCGCGCCATCACCACCGCCCTCGCCGCGCAGAACAGTTTCGTCGATGTGCAGGCGCAGGAAAACATCAACGCCGCTCTCGGTATCATGGAGTCGGTGGATTGGGCGAACTACTGGGGCAACAGCACCCTGTTCCCGAATCAGTATAACGGGATGAGCACCTTTATCCCGTCCGCCAACACCTTCGATTACCAGACCTTCGCTTCGTCCACATCGTCAATGGGGTGGACCTCGGCGCAGACCCTGTTCAACCTGATCTACGTCGCCGCCGGCCAGGTCGCTTCCTACAACAACTACGGTCGCATCACACACGCCTTCATGGCCCCCGATGTGGCTGCCGACCTCCAAGGCGTTGTCACCACCCTGCTGAACAACTTTGTCAATGGAATGCCGGGCGGGCAGCGGATCGAAGCCATCAACATCAACGGCGACGTGCAGGGGATGCGGACCCGCTTCGGCGAAATCCAGTTCCCGATCGACCTGATGATCAATGCCCGCGATATTCCGGCGCAGGCCATCATCAACGGCGACGGCAGCAACCGTGCCACCCTGACCAGCCCGACCCCGCCCGCCACAGTCACCGTAGCAGTGTCTGGCGGCACCAACTCGGCTTCGGCCTGGGGCACCGCCTACGTCGCTTCCAGTGGCATCTACACCTATGCCGTTGCCTCGTGCGACCAGTTCATGAATGAATCCATTCTGAAATTCGCATCGCCAGTCAGCGGCATCGCGGTAAACGAAGCTTATGTCGTTACCATCGCGCCGCCGTCCGATCTGACCGCCGCAGTCTATCGCGTGTTCCGCTCCGGCCTTGGCTATACCGGCACCGCCCCGGCGCTCGTCCGCTACATCGGTGCAGTCGCCGCCAACGGGTCGAGCAATGTGACTTTCGACGATCTGAACACCCACATCCCCGGAAGCGAAAGCCTCTTCCTGTTCGATCTGGCGGAAGAAGATAACGCCCTCGATTGGCGGTATCTGTTGCCTCTCACACGTGTTGAGTTGTTCGCGCAAAACCTCTTTATGCCATGGGCCATTGCTGCAATCGGCGCGATCCGTCCGAAAGTTAGCAAGTTCCACGCGCTCATCAAGAATTATGTGCCGGACAATCCTACGTTTAATCCGCTTTCTGCGAACGTCTGATCGACGGCTTCTAACGAAGAAAGGCCCCGCTAATTATGCGGGGCCTTTTTTGTTGATAGGTTATAGGCGAATATTCTAACCCATTTATTTCTACGCGAAAAGATTGACGTAAACGGGCAAATAGTCTAATGTCTCCTGACCTCAAAATGGAGACTGAAATGCCTGCCGCAAACCCGATCAAACATTGCCCCGGATGTGATGACCCCAACATTCGCTCGTCTATTCCCTTTGAACTGCAATGTTCCCCATGCCGCAAAAAGGAACGAAACAGAATTTGGCGTGAGGCAAACCCCGGCGCTATGGCAAGCAATGCTAAGCGGTGGCGTGAAGCAGGAAATAAGCCAAACCGCCCCGCAGATTATAATAAAAAACGAGCGATAGCACATAGAGAGAAGTATCATTCAGATGAAATATTTCGCCTAAAATGTAAGGAATCTGCAAAGCAATACCGGACAGGCAATCCCGAAAAAGTTAGACTATTATTATCTGAGTGGCGCAAGAAGAATATTGACCATTCCAGAAAATACCATCGCGAATACAACTCCAATAGGAAGGCGAACGATCCCGAGTTCCACAAACGGGCTTTGGACGCGGCATCTCTATGGCGGCATCGGAACTGGAAACCGGCGACTACAGGGCTTGGATGGGTCCATGATGTTGAAAAATCTAAACTGGTGGACGGAAACCACATCAGAAAATTAAAGGCTTGGCAAAACGGGTTTTGTTATATCTGCAATAATCCAATGGGCGAAAGTACGGTTGAACACATAATCCCGAGATCAATTGGCGGCTCTAGCGTTACGCAGAATGTTGTCTTGTCGTGCAGTAAATGCAATTATTCGCGACAGCATCGCTTGCTTAATGTTGACTGGAAACCGGAAAACAGAGAGCCAAATGTCGAAAATTATTTTGTGACGTATAAGACAATTGGCAACGCTCTTGCTAATGAAGGATTTGACTATCGCCAGACTGACGATGGATATTTTGAAATAAAAGGAAATAATGCCACAAAGAATCTGTATATTCTTTCTACGTTCCAATGTAGCGAGAGGAACATAGCCACGTCATCGCAAAAGGTTTCTGTAGAAATTCAGAACATTGACCCGGAAGCAATCATTATATTTGATAATGAGTGGTACAGCCGAAAGTCAGCGGTCATGAATGCTCTTCGTTCTAAAATTGGGATTGCCGAGCGTGGGCGTGGCGCGCGCAAAATGGATATCGTAGAGATCAGTGCAGAGGCGGCTAGGGAATTTCTTGACAAAAATCATATTATGGGCGGCATTACCGAGCCCTATCGGATTGCCCTTATGGACGGCAATGAAATTTATGGCGTTGGTGTTTTCGCCGATCGTGAAAATGGCGCTAGATATGAGTGTGTCCGGCTTTCTTTCCGGGGGCACGTACCCGGAGGGATGAGTAGGATTATATCGGCGCTATTCCGACTTTACGGCAGACGCCCCATAACTACATTTATTGATAGCCGGTACGCTACAGGAATCGGCCACGACGCCATTGGGTTCAAAAATATAGGTAGGACACCAGCATCCTATCAATGGGTTTTTCCTGATCGGGTGCAACACCAACGCTACCTGTCAAATGACAACAAATGTTCATACAATCTTTTGTATTTCAACCCGGAACTAACTGTTGATACGAACATCGGGATAAATGGGGTTCACCGAATTTGGATACCCGGCAGGTGGCGGATGATTCTGGACGCCTAAACCAAACCTAACCCAACATCGCCGCTGCCCTGATAATCCTGCCAGTTTCATTGGCAGGATTTTTTCATATGAGCACATCGGTTGATTGGGACGTTAGCCCCACGGTTCCTTCTCTTGCTCCCTATGAGAAGACGGCGGTTTTCATTCATCTGGCGTCGTTGTTCAGATCGGCGAAACTGATAGGCAAGCACGTCGATTTTGCTGAACTACGGGATCATTTGATTACCGAATACAACCCATCGACGTTCAGGGCTTATGTCACTGTGACGGTGGCAAGCGAGGTGGGCAATATCTCGGGCCTTGTGCAGTGGATGATGCACAACGGCTACCATGTCGTCCAGCGGGAAAAGCGGGTTATTGCGTCGGATTATGGACCGCCGCGTGTGATCGGCAATATCGACATGGATTTTGCTGTTGACGTGATGGAGTGCGCTCAATCTCTGGATCATGCCATTCTGTTTTTTGGCAGTTCGGATGGGACGCGGCTGATCGAGGCGCTGCACCGGCGGAATGTCCGAGTGACGGTGGCCGGTGTTTACGGCACGCGGGATTCTTCTGTCAGCAACGAGATTTACAAAGCCGCTGATGATTTTCTGGCGTTCGAGGATTTCCCCCCCGCCGTCATCAAAAACGCCGGGGATATCTGATGCAATTCATCGCTCGTTTGAAGCCTGGCACCGGCCCGTTCAAGAACTGGACGATCCACCGCAAAGGCATCGGCGTTTTGGCCGGTGTAAGGTTTGCGCGCCGCCCGGCAGGCTATTTTTCCGGCCCCCTGACGCCCTTGGAATATGAAGTTATGTCGGTACACCCCGATGTGCTTGTGGAGGTCGTAGGAACGCTCCCTGTCGAACTGGCAACGCCCATCCTGAGTAGCCCAGAGCCGGAAGACGCGCCTGAGCCGGACACTGATGAGCAAGACGGCGACGAACCGGGCGAAGATCCATTGATGTTCGGTGATCCGGTTCCAGACGCGCCTAAACGGCGAGGCCGTCCGCCCAAGGTGCGCTTCTGATGTCGGTATCATATCAACAAGGCCCGGTTCAGATACCGCCCGTCCAAACCAAAGCCTTATGGACGTGGGACACCACCGGGACGTATCCGGTTGTCAAAGGGTATCCGACAACTGGCGGCCCGACCAAAACCGGGCTGTTGCCGCAGGATTTGCAAAACTTCATCGGTATTCCGCTTCAATTTTACGGCAATCCCCCGCAGTCGATTTTATCGACCACGATCCTGCAATGGATCAGGTGGGCGGAAGATCGGATTGAGCAGGAGACCAATATCCTCCTGACCCAAACGTGGATCGCGAGCAATCCGACCACCAATCAAAGCATGACGCAGGCTTCCGGCCTCCTTGTGCAAGATGTGGCGAAAGGCCAGCAACTCGGGATCGATTACGATCTGGCCGACGCCCCCTATGACTTCATCTTCTCGCTCGCGCAGGATGAAGGATGGATGATTCGCGGTTTCCGCTGGCGGCCTCTCCAAAGCAATGCATACGGGCCAAACGATCAAACCGCATGTAAAAACGTAGTCTTCGTGTATCCGTTGCTCGATGTATATTTCCGCATCCCGCCATCGTGGTATGTAGAAGATCATCAGTTCGGTCTATTGCGCTTAGTTCCTGCACAGAATGTCCAAATGTTGCCCCTATTTGCTATGCAGTTAGCGTTCATGGGCTTTGCAGAGGATGTTCCCGGTGGTTTAGCATTTCAATATACTGCTGGATTGACTGCAAATGACTATAACTCTGCTTGGTCGTTTATGCAGCAGCTTGTTTTATGCGAGGCGGCGATTACGGCGCTGAACATATTGCAGGGGACGGTGAATTACGGAGCCACGATGACATCGATGAGTGTGGATGGCGTTGAGTACAAGACTCAGTATTCGCCGAACGGGGCGTTTTCCGGGATTATTCAATCTTTTGAGCGGCAGAAGAAGGAACTCATGAAAACGGCCCGCGACAAGGTCAGCGGGCCGATGATCACGACGCTGTAGTCATATCACGAGTAAAGAATGTACCGTTTTTGTTTCAAACCGAACAATTGCCTATAGCCGTGTGCTTCCGCGTTTTCAGATTCAGATTTATCTTCTCGATAATGAGGCATCCACGAACTTGCGGCAGTCCGAGCAAACTTCAATCGGTTCTCAATACCTTGTGGGTTGACGTATCCATAAGACGGCGCGCGGCTCTCCCCGTCTAATGTAAATCCAACCTTGAGATATCCATTGCCCTCCCCAAAACGTGGGTCACAATAGCTGACGATCGGCAAACCGTCATTAAAATGGCGCTGGAAATGCAAAATCAACTTTGAAACGCCTCCCATAATAGACCCTCGAAAAGCCATGCGCGTCAATTCAATGTGTTCATCTCGTTTCGTAAATGACGCAGCGCCATAAATTTCTTCGTTTCGTATCAAACCTAGAATTACGGATGCCCCTGGGCGGCTTCCTTGGATATGCCATTGGTCCATAAATACTTCGGTCGCGGCGGCTGGCAGGAGGTCAATTCCGAATTTTCTGGCCCCTTCTGAATCATGCATGCCGCATTTAGCTTTCAAGACATTTATTGTGGCGTCCGAACGTAATTGCCATTCATGGTCCCAGATCAAAATAGCATCAGGAAAATCGGTTCGTAGTTTTTGACATGAAAAGGTCGGGTGTGAATAACTTAAAGAAAATGAAGACATAACAATTATTTCCTTTCCATTCAGTTTTATAACTCCATTTTCAATAGTTCCGCCAATCTCATTAGCCAACTCATGCGAGCACGTAGGGTTGAAGATTTTCATGGCGGCGGCGTTTCTGTGTATATTCCATTCGTGACTATAAATCTTGGCATGTTTTCTGACGTTGCATGAATGACACGACATAACGATGTTTCCAGGTGCGTTTTTGCCGTTTCTTGATAATGGTATAATATGCTCAATATCCTTTTCTTTATTCAAGGTGTCGCCGCAGTAATAGCACTTTGCATCTTGCCAATGGTGAAGGTGACTAATAAACTCATTTGTAACTATTTCTTTGCTATAGTTATTCCTTCTATCACGATACTCGGCATGTTTGATCCTATAATACATAGGATTCTTTTTTCTATAATTTGCTCCATAAGCCAATCTCTTATCCCTATTTTTAATCCTGTGCGCGGCAATCTTTTCTTTGTTGTTTTCGCTATAAGTCCGATTTATTGCTTTGCGTTCTTCAACGCTTTTCGATAGCCACCGCTTTTTTGCATTTTCTTTTACGCGAGAATTGTATTCCGCGTCTGTGTGGTATCTAATGCGCTCTTTGGCTATACTGGCCTTAACCGATTCTGGAGAACGGTTTGCTTTGTTGTTTTTGCGCCAATTCCTGATATACGCGATTAGTTCCTCTCTGTTCTCTTCTCGGTATTTCTTGCTTTTTTCCGCGACATGTTCACGGTTAGCAGCAACGTATCGGCGCTTGGCTTCTGCAACAGCTTCTGGGTTTTTAGCGCGATACTCTCGATTATAGGCCGCCCGTTTTTCTTTATTATTCTCGGCGAACTGGCGGTTCTTCTCCCGAGTGCAATCCCGGCAAAGTCGATCCAAACCATCTTTTTCGCGATTGTTCACAGTGAAATCCTGATTTGATTTCTCAATAAGGCATTTTTTACATATTTTGATATTCATGTTCGGTGTTCCTTTCAACAAGGAACGTAGCGAATAACGGAAACATATGCAAGCCTTGTCTAACCCAACAAGCAAATATCCAGCACTATTTTAACATGTCATCATCAGCGTTTACCCCGTTTCTGCCTCCGATGGACCCGTATGTCCTGCCGAACGCGCCGTTCGATCAGTTGATCAACGCCTACGGTTTGCAGATGACGTGGCAGAAAAGCCATGCGTGCCCGTGTTCATCTGGCGGTGGGACACAAAGCCGGTTGTTGATGACGGGTGCGCCTGATCCTCAGTGCCAGACGTGCGGCGGCAGGGGGGTTTATTGGGACGCGCCGCAGGGTCCGTTTACGGTGATGCTGACGTTCATGCACCGGGCGTTTTCCAAAGATGAGCCCGGCGCTGCAATGGACAACAAATATGGACTGGTACAGGAAGGTGAACCGACGCTCACGATCCCATCTTCTGTAACGGCACCTTATCAGCAGGCGTCGCTTTATGATGCGTGGGTGAATATCAATGCAGAGACCTACTACGAGACAAATCTGACTGTAGGGGGCAACGAGACCGTACCGTATCAGCAGAGCCTATCGATAGCGGCGAGTGGGGCGGTGAAGGTTTATGACCCGGCAACACATCAGGTTGTCGCGGTGTCCGGTTATACGGTGTCCGGTGGCACGGTGACGTTGCCGGGGCAATATCCGCCCGGCACCGGCTATGTGGTTGGTTTCACGGCTGCTCCGGTTTACGTGGCTTTCAAGTCGTCTGGTGCGTATCCGCATATTCGGCCTTTTCAGCAAATCCCGTTGCCTCGCCGGTTTTCGTTGCGGGCGCTTGACCTTTGGCTGCGTGCGCGCGGGAGCGACACGTATGGCACGAGCCCGAATGTGCCATGAGGGACGATGTCGTCATCGACGTTTACACCGATCTTCCCCCTGACAAGCTCAATGCGGTGGGGATGGAGGTGTTCAGGCTGTGGGTTGATTTCGCATTGGGGCGCGGCTCTGTGAATGGCCGCACTTTGCTGCACCCGACTGGACGCTATGCCTCATCGATTCAATTCCGGCGTGAGGGCGTTTCAAAGATTGCGATCTTTGCGGATGCTTCGATTGCCCCAGAGGCTTTGGTTTTGGAAAAGGGCCACGGGAAGATCGATCTGAAAAATATCCTGACGCACGGCAAGCCTTACAAGATGCACGGCCAGCGGACGGGGTTGGAATCGCCTCGCCGTCGCATGGTTCATGCGGGGCCGGAGGCGCGTCCTCGAACCAAAGCGGGCGGCGCAAAACTGTATGCCAATGCCCGGTCGGTGAATAGCACCGGCTATGCGCAGATCGGCAAAGATTCACCTCCTGATAGTTGGATCATCCCTCCGATGCGGGCGTATGCCCCGGCGGCCTATTTCGCGAAAATGCTTCAAGCCAATTATGGGCGCTCCTGATGCCGAGTATTACCTATTCCATTGTCCCGACAGGTGGCGCGATCAACCTGTTTCCGGTTGCGTCGTCTGGTGCAACGTCGATGGTTCTAACGCGGTATGTTTCCGGCTCTACGGGGCTCGGGCCGGGGACTGTGTTGGTCAGCGGCGCGGTTGTTCCGTATTTCCTCGACGTTGGTGATCAGACCGGGACAGCTTTGGTCGGGGCCAATGAATATGTCTACGAATTGTCGGATTCTGGCGGGGTTGTTTACACGCCGGGGATATATCCTTCTTCGGAAATCACGATTGTTCCCGACCAGTTGACGGAAATTCTTTTGCGGCTGTTTGAGGCCGGGGTGAACAATCTGGTTCCCCCTCCGGGCATCAAGACGCCATCTTTTCGGCACGCCATGCCGATCGACCAATTGCCCGCATTGCCGCTCATCGTGCTGAACCAGTCTTTGTTGCAGCAAGAGCAAATCCCCGTTGGTCAGAATGTCGAAAATGCGGATGAGTCTGGGGACTGGACCCTGACGGGGTTTGCCAAGCGGATTTATCTCATTTCGGTTTTGACCCGCGATCCGATTGAACTTGAATATTTCAGGGACGCGGTAATCGGCATTTTCAATGCGATCCTTGGGTCGGTGATGTCCCAGATTGGGATCAATGTTTCGCACCGCTACCAAGCCGCTTCGGGGCAGGATTCAGAAGATAGCACCCGCGCGCCCGGTTTCTATTATTCTGACATGATGATTGAACTGACCGGCACATACAATGTCGGGATTACCACGAATTACGGGATTATCCAGACGATTAGCGGAACGGTTTCGTCTGCGTTGGGAACGAATCAACCGGTGGACACTGATTTTCTGATCACATCGCCAACATGATCCAAGCCTGAGCCAATATTGGAGCCGTGAATAGGGTCGCCCCCGAAAGGTGGCCCTATGTCCGAAACGAAATCCACTCCTTCTCCTTCGTCGCCGCCTGCTCGTCTTTTGACGGCACGCCAGTTTGTCGCGGCCATCAAGGGCACTGCTCATGAGGTTTGGTCGCGGCTTTTACTGATCGACCACGGCACTGCGCGCCTGACGATTGAAGGTTGGCACGCATTGATTGCCAAGCGCGGCCAAG
Source organism: Acidiphilium sp. (assembly GCA_028688905.1). GTDB lineage: Bacteria > Pseudomonadota > Alphaproteobacteria > Acetobacterales > Acetobacteraceae > Acidiphilium. The sequence continues at coordinate 36,169 of JAQTXH010000010.1, forward strand.
AGCCAGCCCACCCCTCCGCAATGAAAAAGGGCTAACGCAAGATGCCGAACCTTGGCGTTAATTTCGCTGGCAATACGTTGTATCTGCCGGGGGTTTATTACACATCGAACGCGAGCGCGACGCAGCCGACCAATGCGCCGGCGACGCCTCCACTGGTTTTGATCGGCTATTTCTACGGACTTGAACCTCTGGTTCCGCAGACTTTCGATGCGAGCCAAGGCGCTGCTCCGTTGCTGGCAGCAATCCGTGGTGGCCCGGCATCCGGGCTTGTTTCGTTCATCACATCGCCATCACCGCAGTATTCCGGTGCGCAGTCGGTCACGCTGATCAATGCGAGCGCGAATACGCAATCGAATCTGACGCTACAGGCGGCTGGTTCGGGTGTTATTGTGCTGGAATCGACTGATTACGGGCTGCCGTCCAATCTTTTGCAGGCGGAAGTTCAAGCCGGGACTGTTGCCGGTATCGATCTGACTTTGTTCGATGGGTACAGCGGCACCACCTATCAGGGTAACAACCTCGGCGTTCCGTTCCAGGTCGGATATCTTGGCTCTGCCTCCGGCGTAACGCTTGCGGTTAGCGGGACGAACGGTGCGGCAACGAACCTCATCATCACGTCGCCGACTGCGGGCGAGTCAGTGAATGTGCCGCTCGGGGCCGGGCAATACCAGACCATTACCCAGGTCGTTGAATATCTGAACGGGACTGGCGTTTACCAAGCAAACGGCTTGTCGGATTCCGGCGGCGGTTTGGCGGCATCGTCGCTGAGCATCGTGTCCGGTGTTGCTCTTGCTGCGGCGGCTTCTGGTGTTGCGAGCTACGTCAATGTCAACGCGACGCTGCTGGATATCGTTTATTGGGTGAACCAATACGCGGCACTGGTTGGCACTGCTTCGGTCTCCGGTTCGGCTCAAAACATCCCATCCAATCTGCCTTCCGTCATCCCGCTCACGCATTTCAGCGGGGCAACGAGCGTTCCGCCCACCAACAGCACATATGCCGCCGCTTTCAATGCGGCGCTGAATACGCCTGCATGGACGGTTGTTGCTGACAGCAATGCGCCGGCGGTTGTCGCTCTCGGGACGCAGCACGCGGTGACGGCTTCCGAGCCGGTCAATGGCAAGATGCGCCGGTTTTTCAGCGGATCGTCGGTTGGCGACACTGTGGCGACAACGCTTTCGATTGCGCAGGCGCAGAACAGTTCGACGACGACATATTGCTACCCCGGTATCACGCAAACCAATACCGTCACCGGGCTGCCGGAGACCTATGGCGGCTTGTATGTGGCGGCGGCGGAAGCGTCCATTGCGACGGCCAATCAGATCGCATTGCCGCTGACCAATAAGCCGCTGACCGGCACGGGCGTCGAAGTCGCGCTGACCAATTCGCAATTGATCGAGTTGCAGAATGGCGGCGTGTCTGTCCTGTTTTCCAATGGTGGCGTTCCGACGATCCTTTCGGATGTCACGACATGGCAGACCGATAACAACCCGTCGAACATCTACAATCAGCAGATCGCGTGCCGTCAATGGACTGGATACACGCTGATTGCCGCGTTGCGGCCCTATGTCGGCGGGATCGCAAGTTCGCTTGACATTGTCCGGGCCAAAAATGCGGCGACGAAATCCCTCAATTCCCTGATTTATACTGAGGGCAGCAACGGCGTTCTCAATTCCTGGAACCCGACGTCGCTGGTTCTGACCTACAGCGGAAGTAATCAAACGCTGGGCGTGACTGTTGATGCAGTCAATGTCGGGCAGAACCGCATCATCACGACGACAGTAAACGTGCAACCGCTCAGCCTGTCGGCTGTTGGGTGAGGTGAACAATGCCCGCATTTAATCAAACCCAACTCAATTACCGCGCCCGGAACGCGAATAGTGTAACCATTATGATCGGTGATATTCCGGTTGCGTTCGCGCAGACGGTTTCTCACTCGTTCGATATGGGCACTCAGGCGCTTTACGGTGTCGGGAGCGCCAAGCCGCAGGAAATTCAGCAGCTTCAATTCTCGCCGCAAGTCACGCTGGATAATTTCGCGCTGACGCCGGTAGGGGAATCACTGCTCGAAGGCGGCAATGATCTGGTCCCGCTGCTCTCGAACAACCAGTTCAACATCAACATCGTGGATGGAACGACAAACGCCACGCTATACACATATGTCGGTTGCACCGCGAGCAACTTTGCTGAAAACATCCCTACCAATCAGGTCATCACTGACGCTATCACATTCCTTGCGATGGACGTTTACGGCTCTACCGGCCAGTCGATCCTGAACAGCAATTCCGTTCTTAACACCGCTGCCGCTGGTGTCGGCACACTGACCTCGGGAGGGTTGGGGCTCTAATCTCGACTTTTATAGGAAAATCAAATGGCAAATGAAGTAACTGCGAATACCATAACGATCAAACGAGATGATGCGGAATATATTTTCCGCGTGCCGTCTGTGAAAGATGATATCCGTGTGGGGCAGGCGGCGCGGTTGATCCGGGCTGATCTGGACCCGAACGGATACGGCGGTGAGGATGGACTGGATCAGCGATCCGTCCTGACCTCGCGCTATCTGGCGGTATTCGAGGTTCTGCTTGAAAAATCGAGCGCGACCTGGATCGCATGGAAAGTCGCGAAAAAGGGTGCGGATACCACGACTGTTTTCGATAGCGATGCGGTTCCGGCTGATCGGGCTGACGACATTATTGATATCGGCATCGAGTTCGATAATGAGGTGATCCGATTTCGCGAAAGCCGGACTGGAAACGGAAAGCCCCCTGGCACTGAAACTGTGGCGGGTCAGCCGTTGCCTGAATAACCAGTCGCCATTTTCAGACGAAATTCTCGGCATGTCGATGGCGCAGATGGATTTTGTTTTGGAGATGTATTCGCGAGATCATCCTGACGAATTGAAATTCAACCGTGCGGGTGATGCCCCTGCTCCGGCGATTGCGGCGTTGCTGAGCCGCCGCCTTACGGGTCGGGCGCTTGCTGAGTTCATGGGCAAGCGTGTGAACGTGGCGGCGGGAACAGCGAAGGCTTTGGCGGCATCTACGCCGCAATGGCTGCGCGACAAGTTGAAAGGACGCTCCGATGCCCACGATTAACCTGAACGGCGCGGGCGGCGGCAAGGGCGGCAAGGGCGGCTCCGGTGGCAAGCAGTCGGCGGTAGCGCGGGCGTGGCAGAATTTAATCGAGAACCCATCGGTATCGAGCGCGGCTGATTTCCGCATTGCGTGGCAGAACAGCCCTGTAGCCGATCAGATTTTCCACATGGGCCGCACATCGAGTTCGCCGGGGAGCAAGGACAAGTTCGCGGCGGCGATCAAGGCGTTACGCGCGCAACCGGGGCCGCAGGGCATTCCGCGCCTTACTTATCAGCCGATGACGCCGCGCTTGAACGCGATGCACAAGGTCTACGCGGGCCAGGTGGGGACGTTCGGACGCGGGACGATCACCATAGACCAGAACGGCGTTGCCTATCCGCACAAGGGCGGCTTGCCAGCGCGTATCCCCGGCACTGGCTTTACGATGGTCGGGGGCGGGGGCGGGGGCGGACGTGGAGGTGGTGCAAACTTCTACTCCGGTGCTGGTGGGACATACCCCGAGCGTGGCGGCGTGCCGGCGCTTTACAATCAGAGCCGGGCGCTCGTTCCGACGAAGAGGATTGAAACCGCGCTGGTAAAGATCGAGCGTGCGACGGAATCCAGCGCCCGGACTGACAAGGTTATTGCGGGCAAGGTTGCCGGTGGCGGTGGCGGTGCTGGCCGATATTCCGGTGGCGGTGGGTATTCCGGCAATTACGACAAGCCGGACTATAGCGCATCCTACGACATCCCCGGCACGCTGGCGGGGCAACGGGCAGCGGCACGGAAGGCGGGGGTGCGGTCCCCCCGTGGCGGCAAGGGGGCCGCTAAAGGCATTTATGCGTGGCACTATAAGGGTCTCGGTCACGCGGCTGTGGCGGGGCTTGTAGGTGGCGCATCAGCCGATTTGATCATGGAGGCAATTTCCGCAGCTAGGGACGTACTGAACCCCGCCGAAATTGCGGCCAATGTCGCAAATGCCTTTGGCAACAAAGCCGCTCCCCAAATGGACCTCCGAATTGCTGCGTCTCGCTATGGGCGAGCCGGGGGCTTTTCGCGCGGGGCACTTGCAAATCGGCTGTTTCCGGGTGGTGGCGTTACGCCACACATGATGTCGATCCTCGGGATTTCGTCGCCTGCGGAGGCGATGAAAATTCTTGAATCTTCCGGCATTTCACCGCGATCAACATCTCAAGCGATGTCGATTGTCGGCGGCATGAGAATCGGCGCATTAAGCCCTGCGCTATCCACACTTCACTCCGGTCAATTCGCCAGCATGGCGAATAGCGCAATGTCGATGGGGTTGATCAAGCCAAATCAAGGCGGAATTGAAGGATACGCACTCCAACTCTCACGTGTTCTGACCCCGGCGATCGCCAAAGGGTTCAACGCTTCGAGAATTGCCCAAAGCATCGACCAGAACATCCGCACATTGGGTGGTTACGGTGCCGGGGTATCGACGCGCGGGCTGATGAATTTTTCTGGCCGTATGCAATCTTCAGGTTTGCCATCTGCTGCAACGGGGCAATTGGCCGTGAGTGCGGCGCAAAGCAACGCAGCAACGTGGCAGTCGGTGGGTACGAGCCCTGTTTCGACGCTGATCGCCGGGCAATACGCACAATCTCATCGGACGCGCGCATCTCTCATCAAATCGATGGGGCTGCCGATGTATCGCAAGATCATGGCGTCGCCCGCTGGTCGGTTACAGATGTCGAATTATCTCGCGGCAATGAAGGCAGGAAAGCCAATCCTCGCGCTGCCGTATCTATCGACGTGGTCACAAGCTAATCCGCAATTCGGCGCTCATGTGATGTCGAGCGGCGCGCAGAGAATGATGGGCGTTGGGCCTAATTCGCCTGATTACATGAAAACGGCTGCCGGGGCTGTTGCGTTCGGTGGGTTGTATGCGCCAGGTGCGGTCGGTGCGTCGTCAGGGTATCAATCGGGTTCGGCCCCCGGTGGCCCTTCCAGTACGATGACGGGGTTCATCGGGCGAGCAAACTCCGAAGCCGGGCTGCGTTCCTACGTTTTCAGCCCCGCAAAGGTTAAATCCGGCCATTATTATCGCGAGTTGTTGCGCCTCGGCTTTTCGGCAAAAGAAGCGCATAGCCTGATCGCGACCGGGGCCAAAACGGGGATTGATCCTGTTGCCTATGGCAAGCTCGTTACCCGTGCGGAAGACAGTAACCCGCAAGCATGGGCGGCCAATAGCGGCAGCACTGCATCCGGCCCGGCGCAAACCACCATCGGAGCCAAGACGGCTGCGGCGCTTCATGGCGGTCCTTCCATCGGCGCGCAATCAAGCAGTAAATCCGCGAATCTCAGCGGGGGATTGGTCTATTTCGCACGTCGAATTAAAGAATATCATAAAGCAACTGGAATTATGCCTACCGGGACGATTGCCGGGGCTTTGTATAAAGGCGGCGCAGGCGGTTGGGTAAGCCAGATCAATTCCACAGACGCCCGCGCTTTGGCAAATTATGGCGCGACAATGCAATCGGCTGGCGGTTTGGGTTTGCCGAAGAACGTATATAGAGATACCGCAAGGCAGGGGCAGAATAACCAGGAGGCTGCGTACACAGCTTTTGTCGAGTTTACGCCTGCCGTGACTACGGCAACGGCAGCGATTGGAGGGATGACAAGTGCGGCGAATAAGTTCATCAGCACAGTCAATGCCCGTGGTACACAAGGCGCGGCATTGAGTGTCCCGGCTCAGCGCGGCAACTGATGTCATCCACAACCATCATCGACGCCGCTTTTGCCAGCCCGCAATGCTACGTCAATGTGTTTCCTTACGAGGGGGGCCAGTTCTCCATCGTCGGGGGCGCGGTGCTGGAATGCACCTATTCCAAGAACATCTACAGCAACGATGGCCGGTTCGAGATCGTGCTTGCGCCCGGCGGCCCGCACACCAATCGCGGGGCGACATGGGCAGAGATCATCACGCCGATGTCTTTTGTGCTGATTGGCATGTCGCGCGGGATCGGCACTGAAACCATCGTGTGCGCTGGCGTTGTGACCGAGATTGCGGAATCCCAAAGATGGGAAACGGGGCGGCCAACAAAGCGCGTCACGACGATTACCGGAGCGGATTTCTCGTATTTCTTCAAATCCTTCAATTACACGTCCCTGTATTATCTCGGTGCTGCCGGGGCGACTTTGGGCCTATCCAGCCTTGGATTGCCTGATATCCTGATCGACAAACTGAACGGCGCGCCGGATCAGTTTGGGAAGGCATTCTATACGAATATTATGGCTGGCGCATCAGGTATCATGGCTGATACCTACGTGAACTACAACAACCAGCCAATTGATTTTTCTAAAGCGGTAGCAACTACATTTGAGCCGTATGGCGATAATATCATCATCCCATATGGAGAACTTTATATCGCGTCATCGTCGAATTGGGAAGCCAAGTTCAAAGGTTCGATTTTTCCTTTTCCGTTCTACGAGTTCTTTACGACGACCGCGCCATCCGGGTTCTATTCGTCCTATGCGGGGTCAGCATCAGGCTTTGCGTTCCAGATGCCGCAGTTTCAAGGCAACGTGTCCGCGTCCCCATCGCTGGTCGCGCGAACCAATCCGCTGCCGTATGTCAATGTCAGTGTCGATGGCGGCGGCAACGCGGCGTTCTCGGGGATCAACACCGACGCATGGGATGCGCTGCCAGCTTACCAAATCAGTTACGGCGTCCCGGTTGAAAGCAACATAAGCTACACATCGGAAGGAACTGCGAATTTCGATTTTCTGAACCCGACATGGGCGTCGAGCATGTGGGGAAGTAGTGCGGCGAACACCGCATCATTCTCGCTTCTTTATCCCGGAGCAGTCGATACAACATCGATCCATCGCTACGGATATCAGCCCGTTATGTTCCCGACCGCGTGGTACTATGACCCCAATGGCTATTACGCGCAGAACCCCAATGCGGATTTTATGGGGATGCACTTGAGCCTGCTAGGCCGCTTGTTCTCCTACTACACGCCCGTCCCGATGATGGCACGTGGCAGCGTCTCTCATTGGCTGCGTCCCGATATCCTGCCGGGGTGCAAATATCGGTTTACGCCGTTCAAGCAATCGGAGCCATGGGATTTTTATATCATCGGCGTCGAGCATCGTTTCGTGTTCGGCGGCCCATCCATGACGACGCTGACGCTGGATCGTGGGCTTCCTACCGCGATCTATGGCGACAACACGACTGCCGGGGTTCTCTATAATATGCACATCGGCAACGCCATGCGTCAGAACGGCGAATACGTGGTGGGCTTGCCCGTCTCTGGGCAAAAACCGCTGCAAATCCTTAATCCATTGAACGATGCATCCGTTCAGCAAATCCTTGGCGAGATCGCACAAGTCTATGTTACTCCGGGGGCATCCTGATGACCGAGTATTATTTTCCCAATGCCAATGTGGGTTTTCGTTCGATATCGCCATTGGCCGTGTCTGGCACTGATTATGTGCTCTATGATTGCATCCGCAATGTCCGAAACATATTCAGCCTCGGCGGCGCGTCATCTGTCACGGCCTATGGAACGGCTGGTATGGGCATTACGGGGTTTTCCGGGGCAACCGTAGACGCCAGCGGCAATCCGTGGACGTGTCAGTATCTTGGCGCGTATCAGGGGCCGGGCGTTTCCGGGCAGATCACGGCGGATGGCGCAACGATGGGGGTTGCGTATGGCCCTTATTCGCAAGCCTATTTCGCACAAAGTTCAGGTGCGCTTTATGCCGCGTCGGGTGATACGGCTTCCCTGATCGCCTCGTTCCCGACATCTGCCCCCTGCTATGGTTTGGCGGTATCGGGCGATACGCTATTCACAATCGGTAACGGCAATCAGTCTCTAATCGGCGTCGCTATGTCGAGCGCAACGTCCGGCACTGTGACCGATTATACGTTGCCTTTCGCGACAGGATCATGCGTTGCGGCTGCCTCCGGGGTGGTGGCAGTCGGGGGGTATAATTTCGTCACATTGGCATCCGGCTCGCCGGGTATACAGGGCTTAGCAGTTTCTGTTGACGGCGTTCTGGCGATCGGGGATGCTGGCACCGTATCGTTCTGGCCGCAATCCGGCGCGTCATGGGCTTACGGAACATCGGTGTCGGGGCTCGGCACCGCGTCGAACCTCGCATGGAACGAAGCGGGAAGCCAGGTTTTACTTGCTGGCGGCGGGGATGTGTATGTGATCGGATACAGCGCCGGGGTTGCGACATTGGCGCAAACCATCGCCATCGCCGATGCTTCAAACATCGCCGTATCGGGCTCGGTCGCGATTGTAAGCCAAAACGCATCCGGGACCGTGACGATCCTCAATGAGTCTGGCAGCACATGGGCGAGCGGACAGGTCATCACCGGATTGACCGGGTGCGAGCAGGCAATCTTCACCAGCGCATCAGGGGCATTTGTCGCTTATGCGTCAGGCGTCGCGGAACTGACGTATGGGGGCGGCACATGGTCTCTATCATCGTCTCCGATATCAGGGGTGGCGGCGCAAGGGGTGGCCTTTGATCGTAACGGCAATCCCTATGCGACATTCAATAACGGCGCGTCAGGCGGCTTCATCGCTTATACGGGCGCAACGGCCACATGGGCGGGCGCGGCGTCCGGCATTTGCTGCGTACAGGATCAGTTCGTTGTGGCAGACCCGGCGAACGGTCTATTGCGGCTGATCGGGCCGAATAGTACTGGAGGGTATCAGCAATACGGAACGGAAACAGCCCCGGCCAGCGGGGCGTCTACGATCGCCTATGGGGCGGCTATTTTGGCTGGTGGCCAGTCAGCGGTGGACCAGTATTATTGGGGGCATCCTTGGTCGCTTCATCGCGAGCGCAGTGGGGCGCTATCCGTGTTTGCGAACGGGGCTTTTTCATCGCCGGTTTCGCTAGGGGTTGGCGTTACACCGACCTGTGCGGCGATTGATGTCAGCGGCAATGCATGGTTCGGTGCTGGCAACAATGACGTTTATGAGGTTTCGAGCGTTGGAGCGCTGACGCAAACGATCCCGGTTGCGGTCTACCCCGGCCAGATTTCCGGCACAACGCTCGGTATGTCATCCTTGGCGTGGGTGAATAATCATCTCTATGCGACAACATCGCTTTCCGGCGTGTTGATCGAGGTTATCTAGGTGTCTGGCATTCAGTCCATTTTCAGCGGCGCAGTGGCGGCGGCATCGTCTTTGCCGATCGGCATTGCTGCGTTCGAGGGCGGCTTTCGGACAGTGCCGGTCAAAAATACCACGGTCGCTTATTACACACTTCGGATCATGGCTCCGTCATCAATCGTGCCGGTGGCGGGGTACACGTTCCCAATTTCGCCGGCGAACGTCCGCAAAGAGTTCACCGCTCTCACCAATTTCTATGATGTGCAGGGGGGGGCGGCTCAAAATGGCGTGGCCCGCTACATCGATGAGTATGGAAATACGCCGGTTATCTATACGCTTGAAGGAACTACGGGCTGGAAACTTCATTCGACTGACAATTTCCTCTATACAGGGATGCAGTCGATTCAGGCGGTTCAGGCTCTATTGAACCAATATGCATCGCTCAATGCGCAGCAAGTGCAGAACGGTTTGCCTTTGTTCACGATGGAGTTCTACGATTATTTCACCGGAGATTATTGGCAAGTCGTTCCGGTAGGGCCGCAGATTATTTCGCAGGATCAATCCGCGCCGTTGTTTTTCAGGTATCGGTTTCGGTTGGTTGGTGTGCGTAATTTGTCGGAAGCAGTGACGGAATCCATCGTTGACCCGATCTTGAACGTGCTTAGTCTGGCGGTCGGTCCTGCCGCCAGTCAGACGATTTCCGGCATCGGCAATATCGTGTCGAATTATCTGGCGCTGCCATGAGCAATACAGTTCCCATCGCCGGGTATGTCGGATCGGTATTTACGACTGCGATTGCGACGCTTTCGGCGTTCAATACCGCTTTGGCGGGGACGACGAATCCAGCAAGCGCCTTGGCGCAGGCCATTGCGGCTTTCAAAACGATGATGAACGGGGCGCAAGCCATCGCGGCTTATCGGATCGGCTTGGCATGGGAAACTGAAGCGGCCAATCTCGCCGAATTGCAGGGATTGCCTATCTCGCTGGATTCGACCACTGCGGCTTATTTCAATAATCGCATCTCGGCGTTCAATGATGCTTTTCCGGCGCTGCTCGCAATCGTGCCAGCCGCGAGCGGGTTTATCAATGCGGCCACCGCGAACCAGACTGGCGTAGCGGCGATTCCAGACGCCGGGTTTCTGACGTTCTGCGAAAACTTCAATTATGAGACCGCGCCTACAGGTATGGAGCCATCCACCTTTACGTCCTTCGTCGAAGCCGAAATGACCGCGTGGCAAACCGTGGCGAATACGGTGGCAGCATTTCAAGGCAACAACCTCACTTCCGCTTACGATACCGCTGTTCGGATGAAGAATGTCGCGGCGCAGGCATACGGGATCGTCAATGGGTTCACGTCCGGTTTTTTGAACGGTTATGGGGCAAGCGGCATGTCTCAAACCGAGATTGCCGGGGAAACATGGAATCAGATGGCGACGTTGCCTGCCATGCTGGCCGACGCGCCGCTGGTGAATGGCATACCCTCCACGCTGGACGCCCAGGAAGCCTCCGTAGCCCGGTATGTCCTCTTGTCCGCCGCTCAACAACTGGCCGTGTTCATCAACTCTGTAGACACGCCTACGGCCTCACAGGTGAATATCGCCACACTGCTCAGCGGGCAGTCTCTCCTTGATGTGGCGGCGCAACAGACCGGCAATTTCGAGAACTGGCAACAGATCGCCACTCTGAACAACCTATCCGTTCCATATACCGGCACGACCACTGCTGGCGTTGCTCAACCTGGCACGCAATTGTTCATTCCAATTCCGGGAACACAATCGGCGGCGTCGAATACGCCGGTTTCCTATGAGGTGAATTTCCTCGGCATTGATATTTACCTTGGCCCGATCGGGCAATCTATGTTGCCGTGGATCGGGGATTTTTACCTGATTGGCGGGTACTCCAATTTACAATACGCCCTCAGCCGCCGCGTGCTGACAACGCAAGGTTCGCTTGTATATCATGTCAATTATGGAAGTCGGATACCGCCGGAAGTAGGGAACATCCAGACTTCGCGGACCATCGGGCATATTGCCGCTTATGGCGCGTCGGCAATGCAATCCGATCCGCGCGTATCGTCCGTGACCAATGTAAGCGCAAGCCTCATTGAAACCGGCGTGGTTCAGTTCGACGCGACCGCGATTCCGAAAGGAATGCCGGGATCGCCGGTATCTACAACAGTGACGTTCCCAGAAGGATACTCAACATCGACAGGAAGTTCGGTGTATTTCACGGCTTCGGGAACGACAAATCAGAACGGGAACAGTTGGAATGTCAGCTAGCTTAAGTTTTACCACGCCATCGCCGCCCGTCACAACGCAAGTCGCATCCCAACTTCTTGCCACAATGGCGGCTTTGACTGGCATCCCGAGTGATTACAACATTGGCTCGCAAATCCGCACAATGGCAGAAGCGGGCGGCTCCGTTGTCGAAATCCAAGGCGTCAGCAATCAGGCGCAGGCTTTGCAAGCCATCCTGTTCAGCGGTTTTTCTGCTTTTGACATTACGCCGAATGGCGCGAGTTATGCCACCGGGACGGTCCAGTTCGTCACCGGCACAGGAGCCTCGCCGCCAGTCGCTACTCAGAATGTCAATATCGCGGCGGGAACGATCGTTTCCACGAGCGGCGGCGTTCAATTCCAGACCGTATCGGCGGTCACGTTGCTTCAAGGCCAGACCTCGGTTACGGCAAACGTCAGCGCGACGACAAGCGGAACGGCAGGGAACGTCTCTGCGAACACGATCACTCAGATTCTAACCGGGCTGACATATCCGCTCTATGTGTCAAACGCCACGCCGACATCCGGGGGCGTGAACGCAGAAACACAAAGTCAGACACAAGCCAGGTTTTCTTCGGCGATCGCTGCAATCGGCCTTGGCTCTCCTACAGCAATAGCCAATGCGGTGATCGGCGTAACCGTTTCCGGCACCGGCGAGACGGTGCAATACAGCACGCTTTATGAACCGTGGATCACAGCATCTGGTACGGCCAGCGGGCAAGCATTATGGGAATTGTATGTCGATAATGGCTCAGGGACAGCCTCGGCCAGCTTGATTTCCGCGATCGGCAACATGATCAACGGCGTTCGGGATGCAGGCGTTCCGTACACGATCAATGCGGTCGAACCAACTTTTTGCGTGGTGTCCGTCAGCGGAACGATGGCGTCCGGGCAGAACTCGGCATTATCGGCGGTGTCCGGGCTGATTGCCGCAGCGGTATCGGGGTATTTTGCCCTGCCGTTCGGCGCGACGGCGACGCAGGCGGCCTTGGCAGGATCAGTTGCGAACTCGGTTCCGGGATACCTATCATCCTTGGCGATTAGCCTGTTCGTGTCCGGGAGCGCCACCGCAGTCAGCGGGATCGCAGTTCCGGCTTATGGCCGCAACCTTCTTGGAAGCGTCGCGGTAACACTCGCGGCGGCGGCAACATGAATTACGCTCAAGTCCAAGCGCAACTGAACGACTTACCGGCCACATTCAAAAGGCTCGGCAATCCGTATGGGCAATGGATTGATGCCCTCACTTCTGCTTTGGCATTGTTCACCAATGCAGGCGATGCGACGATCCTGCAAATCATTGCCATTGGAAATGCGACCGGGCGATGGCTGGATATCTGGGGAATTATCTATGGGTTCCCGCGCTTTTATGGCGAAGCCGATCAGTTATATCGGGCTCGGATTACGTCGGCACTGACTGCACCGCACGTCACGATGGCAGCAATCGTGAATTGGGCGGCGATCTATTCCGGGTTTGTCGCGTCTGTCTCGGATACGGCGGCGTCAGGTGGCATCGGATACACGATCACGATTCCGCAATCCCTCACGGCATCCCAGATAGCGAGATTCCTTCAATCTTTGGCTTACGTGCGGCCGGCTGGCGTCCCCTTTCAGGTTCTACAAGGCCACGTTTCATTGTTTGTTGATACGGTGAATTATGAAGGTGGGGCGGCTGGGGTTACAGGTTCATATCTTGGGTCCAATGCTACCCCGCTTACTCTGAATATACCGGCTTCTACCAACAATGCGCAGCCACTTTTGCCCGACTTCATGCTGAACGACCCGACGCTAAACCCGAACTAGATATGACTTAATTTTGCGCGCCGGGGGATAAACCCGGCATGGAATATGGTAATTTCAACAACGAACAGTTCGTTGATTCCGGTACGCTGAACAATGCTTCGGCGTTGGTGTCGGGCGCGATCGCTATCACCAACAATATGATGACATCGCCGGGGATCATCAACCCCGACATGGCGATGCTCTCGTTCAGCGGATTGACGGTGACGGCTGACTTGCCCGCGCCGTTCGGCGTGCTGTTCGGGGATAGCCATATTGCGCAGGCGCATGGCACTCAAACAAATGCTGATACCCAATCGTATGCGGTGTCTTTTTCTTCTTTGGTTCCGGCATCCGGGAGTGTCACTGCTTATCTTCTTGCGTCGGCGCAAACAATTTATCAGAATCCGACAACGATTGTCGGGCCACCTCCGGGGCATCCGAATTACAACCCGAATTTCGTGCCATATACCGGGTATCTGAACACCGTTGACAGCTTGGCCTTATCTTCGTCCACGACTGCCGCCGATAATTCCACCACATTCGAGATCGGGCGCACGACGCTAACCGCAGGGCAAACGTCGATTACCTCGATGAGCACGCAATACGTGTTCCCTGCCGCGCCGATGATCGGGTTCAAATTCATGGCCCGAACGGCGGCCTATTCGATGATGCCGATGGATTGCCAAATGGTGCAGACCTTGGCGGCATCGGGCATTACGCTGGCGCTGCCGCCCGCAGAACAATCAGTAGGGCTTACGGCTCAGTTCTTGGCGTCGTTTACGAGCGGCACGGCTCTTGTCGTCACAAGCGGCTCTGATGTGATCTGGGGCGCGGCGTCTGGGAGCGTGACATCTCTAACCATGTCGCCGGGGGCATCGTTCACAGCCCTTAGCGAAGGCGGGTCATGGCGTATTACCAATGCGAACGCAATATTTACATTGCAAAATGGAGCGATTGCCACAGTTGTTCCAAACGCTACCGTTGCTCAAAATCCACTCCCCCTCGGCCAAGCGCAAGCCGACTTCGCCGCCATCAACGGCTCGGCGTCGGAGGCGTTTAATGTGGATACAGCGACTGCTGCCGCTAATGCAGTGCCGTTGGCGCAGTTGGAATCTCTGATCAATAATCGAACGACGCCTTACGACCTCTTTGCGGGATTTGCGGGGGTTGGGACTGACTCTCAGATAATCGGAAATACAAATATTGTCCGATCCATTCAGTTTCCTAGAAATCTTGTCTGGTCTACGGCTTATGCGCTGACGGCGGCTACCGATGCGACGACATATCTTATTTATCATAACAGCACACAAGTAGGGACGCTGACTTTTGCTGCGAGCGCTACGCTCGGCGTTTTCTCTTGCTCAGGATTTAGCGCGGTTGCGGGGGATACGGTCTCAATCCACGGCCCCGCCACCGCTGATACAACCTTAGCAAGCGTAACGGTTACGATTCTTGGCAGCACCATAAGCGCCAATTCACCTTATGATTTACAATTCGGTTGCGGCACAAAACCGGCATCGAGTCAAATTATAGGGACGTTTGTTCTTTCCGAAACAATCACGATTTCAAGCGCATTTGCTGGATCAATTTGCACGGCTTTGACGGCAGCAACGTCAACTGCGGTTCTTAGAATTACCGCTAATGGATCGTCTATCGGTTCTATCACTTTTTCATCCGGCGGCACGGATGGGGTGTTTTCGGGAGCTGGCGGGACTTTTGACGCAGGGGCAGTCATTCAGGTTTTTGCTCCTTCGGTTCAAGATTCCACTCTTGCGGGGGTCAGCGGCACTGTTTTTTCTGAATCGACCACCCTGCAAAATGTCTATCCGTTCATGGCAGGCTTGTCCGGTGCGCCATCTGCCGGAGAGGCGATTGCGGCATTTGATTTTGTGCGCCCGGTTTATTTCCCTGCAAATATGGTTTCCTCAGAGGCCATCGCTGGTGTCGCTCCGACAAATGCCGTCACATGCACGGTAACTCTTGGCGGGACTACGGTGGCAACGGCTGATTTCGCGGCAGGGGCGACGACAGGCACGTTTGCTACATCCGCCGCGTTTACTGCGACACCGACACAGACAATGAAAATTATCGCGCCATCAAGCACGGATAGCACGTTTGCTGATCCGTCATTTACTCTCTGGGGAGTAACCATCTGATGCCTATTCTTAATGGGTCAGGCTATGGCGGCCCTTGGGGGTTGTTTACGATTACAGTTCCTCCGGTTACTGATGGGACGTTTGCGGTTTTTGCTTTAGGCCACACCACCACCACCACGAACATATACACTTACAGCAGCAATGCCGTCGCGACAGGGACTGTGTTGACTGGAAATTTGGCAAACTCCGGCGCTGCCGCTGGCAACTCTACCCTCGGCGTTTTTGCTTTAGGCGGCAACACCACCACCACGAACATATACACTTACAGCAGCAATGCCGTCGCGACAGGGACTGCGTTGACTACCGGTTTAGGCGACGGCGCTGCCGCTGGCAACTCTACCCTCGGCGTTTTTGCTTTAGGCGACAACGCCACCACGAACATATACACTTACAGCAGCAATGCCGTCGCGACAGGGAC
>JAQTXH010000006.1:0-106417 GCA_028688905.1 Acidiphilium sp.
CTTGCCTATCCGTTTGACACCCACACCCACTAGATCTAGTTCCAGCCATGGATACCTTGGCTCGTGAAGATCTGCCTTTCCCCCAATCTCTGCCGGAATTCCAGCGCATTTTCCCCGACGACGCGGCGTGCGCCGATTATCTCGAGAAGGCCCGGTGGAGTGATGGGTTTGCCTTCCCGTGGTGCGGCGTTGTCGGCGAACCATTCCGTTTTGCGGCGCGCCCCGGCGTGCTGCGCTGCCGAGCCTGTCGCAAAGACGTTGGCCTGATGGCCGGGACCGTTATGGAGCGCAGCCATACACCGTTGTCGATCTGGTTCTGGGCGGCTTATTTGATCGCCAGTCAAACGCCGGGAATGTCGGCGGTCCAATTTCAGCGGCAACTCGGCCTGTCGCGCTATGAGACGGCCTTCGGCATCCTTCATAAGCTGCGCGCTGGGATGGTGCGCCCCGAGCGCGATAAGATTGGCGGCAAACCGCAAGAACATGTTGAAGTGGATGAAACCTGGGTCGGAGGACGAACCCGTGGCGAAGGCCGGGGCGTCCATCACAAGGTTCTCGTCTCTTGCGCCGTAGAGGTGCGCCACCGCAAGCCGGGAACCAAACTCGACAAACGTAAAGACGGTCGCTACGCGGGACGTGTTCGTCTCGCTGTCGTCCCCGACCGTAGCGCTCATTCGCTCTGTGGATTCATCGAAAACGCCGTCGCTCCCGGATCGCTGATCGTCACCGACGAATGGAGCGGATACGCTAGCCTCGGAAATCGGGGATTCGACCACAACGCAATCGCTGAATGCGCTGACCCGGAGGTCGCGGAAGAATTCCTGCCGATCATTCACTTGGTCTTCGCCAATCTGAAGACCTGGATCGACGGCATCCATCACGGGGTCAGCGCCAAGCATCTACAAGCCTATCACAACGAATTCACATTTCGGTTCAATCGACGCTTCTATCCCTTCAACGCGTTCCGCTCGCTGCTCGCAATCGCGGGCGGGGCAGCCGCTCCGACCTTTGACGGGCTGTATTCCGGGGAATGGGCCCACCCCACATTTAGTGGGTGTGGGTGACAACCGGATAGGCAAGGATCGGTGATCGCCTATGCGGTCTGGAGCTACTACCGGTTCAACCTGAGCCTTCGAGATGTTGAGGATCTTCTGGCCGCGCGCGGTGTTACCGTCAGCTACGAGACGATCCGAGTTTGGGTCGATCGGTTTGGACCGCAGATCGCCGCGCAAATCAGGCGCAGCCGTCCTCCGGCGGGCGACAAATGGCACCTTGATGAAATGGTGATCACCATTGGCGGCGAGAAGCACTGGCTTTGGCGGGCTGTTGATAATCGCGGCGACGTGCTGGAAATCCTGGTCCAGAAACGGCGAAATGCCCGAGCCGCCCGCCGGTTTCTCCGCAAGCTGATGCGCCGATGGGGGCAGCCGCGTGTCGTGGTGACCGACAAACTCCGCAGCTACGATGTTGCACTCCGCACGGACGGATTGCCGCAGGGCCGATCACCGATCGCACAAGCGGCTGAACAACCGGTTCGAGGCGTCCCATCGTCACACCAGGCGACGAGAAAAGATCATGGGTCGGTTCAAATCCCCGGGTCATGCCCAGAGATTTCTAGCTACCCACGACCAGATCACCACACTGTTCCGCCCAAAACGCCACCGCCTCTCCGCCCGATCATTCCGCCACGCCAGAGCCGACGCGTTTTCACTCTGGGCTGACTATGCCTCAAATCTGGCTACCTAATCGATCGCTGCCACTCCTGCCGCGCCCCCACCAATCAACTTGACAATGCCTTTCGCCGATACCGCGAGCCTGGTCGCCTGCCTCGATCTGGTGATCGCGGTGGATACCGCCGTCGCACATCTGGCGGGGGCGATGGGCAAGCCAGTATGGTTGCTCTCGCGCTACGACGGTTGCTGGCGCTGGCGCGACCGCCAAACCGACACCCCCTGGTATCCGGCCATGCGGATTTTTCGGCAGGCAAAGCCGAACGACTGGGATGGTGTTGTGGCGGACGTCGTGAGCGCATTGTCGGCGTGGGCGCGCGCTCATCCTGACGGTCTGGCGGTGCCCGGATGAAACTTGCTACGCTGGACCGCTTGGAGCCTGATCTTTCATGAACGATCAGGCTCCCGATTCTATTTTTATTGGCAATTTCATGGAATTAGGCAGGAGCCGCATGAACCATGCCGACGGCTGAAACCGAATTGTTGCGGCAAATGTTTCAGGCTGCGGTGAACGCCGCGTTGCCGGCGCAGTGTGTGCCGCCGCATTTGCCCGTGCCGCCGCGCGGGCGGACCGTGGTGGTCGGTGCCGGCAAGGCGGCAGCGGCGATGGCGGCGGCGGTGGACCGGGACTGGCCACCGGACCGGCCGCTCACGGGGTTGGTGGTGACCCGGTATCGGCACGCGGTGGGTCCACTCGACCGGATCGAGGTGGTCGAAGCAGCGCATCCGGTGCCCGACGATGCCGGCCAGCGGGCGGCGGCGCGAATTCTGGACCTGGTCCAAGGTTTGACGGCGGACGATCTGGTGCTCTGCCTGATCTCGGGCGGGGCGTCGGCACTGCTCGCCCTGCCTGCTCCCGGCGTGGAATTCGCCGCCAAACAGGCGATCAACCGCGCCCTGCTGCGCAGCGGGGCGAGCATCCACGAGATGAATTGTGTGCGCAAGCATCTGTCGGCGATCAAGGGAGGCCGACTGGCCGCCGCCGCCGCACCGGCCCGGCTGGTGACGCTGATGATATCCGACGTGCCGGGCGACGACGCCTCGGTGATCGGTTCGGGGCCGACGGTTCCGGACGCAACCACGATCGAACAGGCGCGCGACGTAGTGGCGCGCTACCGGATCGCGGTACCGGCGACGGTGGCGGCGCTCTGGCGCGACCCCGCGGCCGAAACGCCCAAACCCGGCCATCCCGCGTTCCGCAACGCCCATGCGGTGCTGGTCGCGACGCCGTATCTGGCGCTTGCGGCGGCGGCGGGCGTGGCCCGAAAAGCCGGTATCGCGCCCTTGATTCTGGGCGATGCCATCGAGGGCGAAGCCGCCGAAGCCGCGCGGGTGTTGGCGGGGATAGCCCTTAGCTGCGCCCGCCATAATCAACCCGCCGCACCGCCCTGCGTGCTGATTTCCGGCGGCGAAACCACAGTCACGGTGCGCGGCGGCGGCCGGGGCGGACGAAATGCCGAGTTTCTGCTCGCTCTCGCGCTGGCGCTCGACGGTCATGGCGCGATCCACGCCATCGCCGCCGACACCGATGGAATCGATGGCACTGAGGATAACGCCGGCGCGGTGCTGACACCCTCGACCCTGTCGCGCGCCCGCGCTATGGGCCTCGACCCCCGCGCGCACCTCGCGGATAACGACGGTTACAGCGTGTTCGAGCGGCTGGGGGATCTGGTGATCACCGGCCCCACCCGCACCAACGTCAACGATTTCCGTGCGATCCTGGTGCGCGGCGGTCCGCGCGGATGACGACGCCGTGCCGTTGGTCACCGCGATCCGTCACGTCAGGTGCGGGAGGCGAGCACCCGTTGTGCAGCCTTGATCGCCTCCGGCCTCGTCCAGGCGGCCCCTTCGGCGGCCAGGTGCTGGCGGTGCGTGGCCGTCAGCATGCCCTCGGCTTCCGCACGGTCGAATCGGGTCTCCAGGGCGCTCTGGATCGCCTCCTCGGTGGCTTCCCGCGCGATCGCGTTGACCTGATAGAACAGATTGGCGTAACCCGCGAGGCGGGCGGCATTGGCGAGGTCGCCACGGTGCGCGGCCAGCAGGCCGGTGCTTTGCAGGCAGGCGATCAACACCAGTTCGACGCCGATATCGGCGACCAGCGGGACCGCCTCCTCAAGCGCCACCCGCGCTTTGGCCGTGTCGCCCAGCACCAGCGCGTAGGCGGCCAGATTGTTCAGGGTGAACCCGAGGTCGAGCACGTTGCCGGTTTCGCGGCAGCTTGCCGCCACGGCTTCCGCCTCGGCCACGGCGCGGGCCGGGCTGCCGGCGGCGAACAGGATTTCGCCGAGATTGATCCCGGCGATCTGGATATTGACTGGGTCGCGGTAGTCGCGGCTGATCGCGACCGATTCTTCGAGCATGGCGATGGCGCGGTCGGCGTCGTGCTCGAAATGGATCAGGGCGGCCAGGATGTTGAGCAGCCACGCCCGCCGCCGGGTCCGGCCAATGCTGAAAAGATTGGCCTCGATCAAATCGACATAGGGTTGCGCCGCCGTCGTGTCCACCGGACTTGCCATACATACCGCGACGCGGGCGGCGGCCATCGCGATGTTCGGGCGGTCCGCCAGGGCGCGATAGCGGGCCAGAGCGTCCAGGGCGGACTCGACCTTGCGTTTGTCGCCGAATGCGCCACCACCATAGATGAACGCGATATCGAGTCCGATGCGGGCGGCCACACGGTCGGGTGTTTGCGGGCCTATCCGCCCCTCCGCCGCGCGCAGCCAGTGGCGCTGTTCGACCGCCAGGCCGATATCGCGCCAGAGTTCGCTGGTCAGGCTCATCAGTTGCAGTCCGCTGGCGGCATTGCCGCCCTGCCCACTGGCGGCATTGCCGCCGGACCCACTGGCGGCATTGCCGCCCGGCCCAAACGCCCAGGCGAGGCCCGCGCGCAGATTATCGAGATCGGGCTTGAAGCGGGCAATCCATTCATCGGTGGCGGTCACCGGCCAGATCGCCTCGGACTCGGCAAAAAGCCGGATCAGCCAGGCGCAGTAGCGCTGCATGATTTCAGGGCGGCCCGGGTCATCGGCCAGTTTTTCGAGCGCGTAGAGCCGCATGGTCTCGGCCAGCCGGTACCGCGTCTCGCCCGCCGTGCCGGGAGTACGGGCCAGCAGCGACTTGTCGAGCAGGCTGCCCAGCAGATCGAACACCGCCGTCGAACAGAGGGGGCTGGCACCAATGGTCTCGCGCGCCGCATCGAGGGTGAAACTGCCGCCGAATACCCCGAGCCGGGCGAAAGCGAGGGCTTCCTCCGGCATCAGCAGATCGTAACTCCAATCGACCATGGCGCGCAGCGTCTGGTGGCGCGGCAGGGCAGTTCGGTCTCCGCCGGTGAGCAGGCTGAAGCGCTCGCCCAGCCGGTCGAGCAAATCCGTGGGCGACAACATCCGCAGCCGCGCCGCCGCCAGTTCGATCGCCAGCGCCACCCCGTCGAGGCGGCGGCATATGGCGGTGACGGCGGCCACGTTGGTTTCGTTCAGCGTGAAATCCGGGGAAACCCGGCGCGCCCGGTCGGTGAACAGGCGGATCGCCGGAGCGGCCCGCGCGATCGGTACTGTCAGGGCTGCCTCCTCGTCCGGCAACCCGAGGCCCGCCAACGGGAGCAACTGCTCGCCCGAAACGCCCAGCGGGCAACGGCTGGTCGCCAGGATCGTAACCCCCGCGCAGCCGCGCAGCACGCCGCTGACGACCCCTGCGACCGAGGCCGCGAGGTGTTCGCAATTGTCGAGAACGATCAGCAACTGCTTGTGGCGCAACAGCACCGGCAGAATTTCGGCGGCGGTGCGATCGCCGCCGATTTTCAAATTGAGCATGGCGCAAATCGTCTCGGCAATCTGCCCGGCCTCGGTCAGTGCCGCAAGTTCCACCAGCCACACTCCGTCGGGGAACCGCGCGAGCTGTTCGGCACCGCATTGCACGGCCAGCCTGGTTTTGCCGACGCCGCCCGCGCCGAGCAGGGTGATCAGGCGGCAAGAATCGAGCTGGCTGTTCAACTGCGCGAGTTCGGCGTCCCGCCCGATGCAGATGGTGGTGTAGAATGGCAGATTGTTCGGCGTCGTGTCGAGCGAGCGCAACGCCGGGAAGTCGGCGCGCAGATCGGGGTGGCGCAGCTGGTGTACCGCCTCCGGTTCGGTCAGATCCTTCAACCGGAACCGGCCAAGCGGGGTCAAGGTCGCCGATGGCGGCAGCTCCGCTGGATCGACCCGCCGCGCGACCGTGCCCGACACCAGCACCTGGCCCCCGTGGGCAATGGCGGTCAGCCGTGCCGCGCGGTTGAGCGTAGCCCCGATATAGTCGTCCCCCACCGCGTCGGCGGCACCGGTGTGGGCCGCCATCCGAACGCCCAGGCCGCCCACGTCGCTGAAATCGAGGGCGGCAAGCCCGCGTTGGGCATCGAGCATCGCCGCAATCGCCCGTTCATCGGCGGTGAAGGCGGCGAACACCCCATCGCCGGTCGATTTGAAGACCCGCCCCCCCTGACGCGTCACCGCGGCGCGAACGACAGCATCATGAACCGTAACCGCCCGCCGCATTGCATCCGGGTGGGCTTCCCAGCGCCGGCTCGATCCCTCGATGTCGGTCACCATGAAGCACACCATCCCCTTCGCGGAATCGGGACGACGACGCGGAAACTGGATGATTGCCGATTTCAACCTTAGACTCCTGCATCGGAACCACACCGATCACATTATCGTGTGCAATATAACAAAAACGCTGCACATTGACAATAATGTTATTGGAAGCACGCTTTTGAAGAAATTGTTAATGTTTTTCCAGTAACATTTTAGTTAGGTTAGCAACCTCAGGCTGCCGCGCTGGACGAGGTAGCGCGGGGCTTGATCCCGAAATACTCCATGTACGGCGCGAAATCGGGCCGTAGCCGCTCCGGGTTGATCCCGAAATCCGCCAGTTGATAGCGGTTGCGCCCGTAGCCGCCACGGGGTGCCGCGGCGAGATGGGCGCGCATGCCGGTTTCGGCGTGAGATGACAATGCTTCGCCGAAATGCTGGTAAATATCGGCCACCGCCGCCACCGGATCGGCGGTCAGATCGTCGTAGTGCAGGTTGATCAGACGCGATGGCGGGACCGCGCCGCTGCGGTCGAAATCGACCAGCAACCGCGCCCCCTCGATCCAGCGTTCGGTCACCTGCTGGCCGATCTCGGCGGTGTCGATATTGCGCAGGAACGGCCGGCGTAGCACCTCGGTCATATGCGCGACCGAGGCGAACACATGCACCGGATCGCGATGCACCACGACGAACCGCGCATCCGGATAGGCCGCCAGAATGCCGGGGATCGAGAACGTGTGGTCCGGGCATTTCAGCGCCCAGAATTTGGCACCGACGCCGTGCTGCAACGCCTGCAAGTAGCGCTTGTGGAAGGCAAACGCCGCGTCGTGGCCGAACGCATCGAGCCATTCGCGATACGACGGCACCCGGAACGTGGTGTCGAACCGCAGTGACTGAAAGACATGCGCGGTGATCTCGCTGCATTCCTGTGGACTGTCGGCGTCGATCGGGTGGATCGCCGGGAAATCCGGGGCCATGCCGGCGAAAATACTCAGTTGCCGGTCAGTCTGGCGCGCCGCCGCACTGGTGCGCTTGACGAAATCGCGCGGACGTGGGGCTGGATACAACGTCTGCCATACCCGCGGGACCAGAACGTCGGGGTCGTAGCCGAGCAGCGTATGCAGAAAGCTGGTGCCCGAGCGCGGCAACCCCATGATGAACAACGGGGCCGTCACCGGGGCCGCGCCGATCGCGGGGGTTTCGGCGTGCATCCGATCGATCAACGCAGCATTGCGGGCCAGCCGGGTCAGGTCGTAGCGCACCGACACCCGGCCAAACAATGACAGCCGGGTTTCCCGCGCCATCGCCTCGGTCAGCCGGATCAGGCCTTCGCGCGCCGCACCGTCCAGCGTCACCTTCGCCGCCGCCTCGATGGCCGTTGCGTTCACCGCCGGCCAGTCGCGCGGGGCCAGGAATTCCGCGGCACCGAACCCGGCCGACAAGGCCCGGAACGACAGGCTTTTGCCCCGCCGCTTCAAGGGGATCGAGGGAACGGGTCGGGGCGTGGGGGTCATGTCAGTGACGCTCGATCAGTTCGATCTTGTAGCCGTTCGGGTCTTCGATGAAGGCGATCACCGTGGTGCCGAATTTGACCGGGCCGGGTTCACGGGTGATTTTGGCCCCCGCCGCGCGTAGTTTTTCCACCGTCGCCTTGATGTCGGAAACGCCGAGCGCCAGATGGCCGAACGCGGTACCCTGATCATAGTGGTCCGTGCCATAATTGTACGTCAGCTCCAGCACCGTGTGGTCCTTTTCACTGCCATATCCCACGAACGCCAGAGTATATTCGCCGTCCGGCACATCGGTCCGGCGCAACTCCTTCATGCCGAGAAGTTTGGTGTAGAATTGAAGGCTCTGCTCCAGGTCGTTGACCCGGATCATCGTGTGCAGATATTGAAATTCGCCGCTCATACTGGTCTCCCTTGCTGATAATGAGGTGATTCCGGGTCGATGCCGAGCAGAAACAGCCCGGAGCCATCGGCCATTGCAACCATCGCCGCGCGCTCGATCAATATCGCACCCGCAGCCTCGAAGGCGACACCGCGCAACCCTGCCCCACGGGCTTGCACCACGGTTTCAGCCCCCAGCGTCGGCAAATCCGCCCGGCGGTCCTGCCCCGGCTTCACCAGCTTGACCAATACCCCGCCCGGTCCCGGCCGCGCCAGTTCCGCCACCCGTGCCAGCATCGCATCGGTTCCCTCGATGGCTTCCACCGCCAGCACGATCCCCTGCTGCACCACACACGCCTGCCCGACATCTGCGGCACCCAACGCACGCAGCACCGCAACTCCGCGCGCGATATCCGCCAGCGCCGCCACATCCGGTGCTGCCCGCGTCAGCAGCCCCGCCGGGGCCAGCGCCTCCGCCATCACCTCATGCGCGCCGAGAACCCGAAACCCCTCCTCGCCCAGAACGCGCACGATCGCCGCGAGAAATCCGTCATCGCCGGCAAACGCGGCCCGGCCAACCCTTGCGAGCAACTTGGCACCCGTCGCATCCGGCCGCAGATCGAGCAGCGACGGCCGCCGCACCGGCCCGGCCAGCACAATCTCGACACATCCGGCCCGCCGCAACGCCGCCATCGCGGCTCCCACCGCGCCCAATCGCACCACCGCATGGGGAAACCCGCCAATCACCCGCGCGTCGGCATATCCCTCCAACGCCACCACAAACACCCCTCGCCCCGCCGCGCGCGCGGCCCCGGCGACCTGACCCGGCAACGGACCCCCGCCAGCGACGATGCCGAGGGTCATGGGAATGGAACGGGAGTTGGAAGACGGCCAAGCGGTCTGGCTCCTTGGAACGCCGCCAAGGTCTTCGCCCTTGGAATCCCAAACCCGATGGATCTCAATGGCTCTGCCTTTGGTGGGGTCCAAGGACAATGCCCTGGCCTTCAACCCAACCCCGCCCCATTGCCCCCTACCCCTCGGCGTCGTCGCCGTGCCGCGTGGCGGTGCGGATCAGGCCGCGTTTGCTGGGGGTATCGATGAAGGCGAGAATTTCGGTGAGATAGGGGTCGCCCTCGGCGGTGGCGCGCACCTGTTCGACGCGATCGGCGAAGGTACCGTCGCATTGGAACAGGGTTTTATAGGCGGTACGCAGCCGGTGCAGGGCGGGTTTGTCGAGGCCGCGGCGGCGCAGGCCGATCATGTTCAACCCATGCAGGCGGGCGCGGTTACCGATGACCGAGCCATAGGGGATGACGTCGGCTTCGACGCCGGAGGCACCGCCGACCATCGCTCCGGTGCCGATGCGAACGAACTGGTGAATCGCGGTGGCCCCGCCGATGATCGCGTGGGCAGCGATGTCGACATGGCCGCCCATCACCACGTTGTTCGCGATCACCACGCCATCGCCCAGGGTGCAATCGTGGGCGACGTGGACCACCGCCATCAGCAGGCAGCCGGCCCCGATGCGGGTGACGCCGGTGCCGGTGACGGTGCCGCGATGGATGGAGCCGTGCTCGCGGATGACGCAGTGCGGACCAATGATGGTTTCGGTATCCTCGCCCTGGTATTTCAGATCCTGCGGGGCAAGGCCGACGGTCGCGAACGGGTAGATTTTGGTGCCGGTGCCGATGGTGGTGCGGCCGTCGATCACCACGTGGGAGACCAGATCGACACCGTCGTGCAGGATCGCACCGGGTCCGACCATGCAGAACGGTCCGATATGCACCCGCGCGCCGAGTTTGGCACTTGGGTCGACAACCGATGAGGGGTGGATCATCCTTGACCGGCTTTCTGATCCATGATCATGGCGGCGAACGTGGCTTCGGCGACCGCGATGCCGTCAACCCGGGCGACGGCGTGGAACTTCCATACATTGCCGCGGTTGCGCTCCTTGGCGACGTGGATGCGCAGGGCATCGCCCGGCACCACCGGGCGGCGGAATTTGGCACCTTCGACCGACATGAAATAGACCACCTTGCCGGCTTCCTCCGGGCCGAGGGTTTCGACCACCAGCACGGCGGCGGTCTGGGCCATGCTTTCGACGATCAGCACGCCCGGCATGACCGGATGACCGGGGAAATGGCCCTGGAAAAAGCTTTCGTTGACCGAGACGTTCTTCACCCCGATCGCCGAGACGTTCTCGATCAGGTCGATCACCCGGTCGATCAGCAGGAACGGATAGCGATGCGGAATCGCGTGCATGATGCCGGCAATGTCGATCGTACGGCCCCTTTCAGAAGTCTGTGCCGCGGTGCCAGTGGTCGCGCCGTCCATCGCCGAGGGTCCGCCCTTTGCGTTCATGATGCCCAATAGCCGGTCACGGTGTGGAATCCGGTGCCGGAGGTATCGTAGAATGCCGCATTTTGTCGCGCCGTGCAAAGCGCCGGATCGCGGCGACCTCGCGGAAGAACGATTTTGCCGGCTGCGCCGGGCTGCCAAGCATTTCCGCGCCCGGCGGAATGTTCGACATCACCCCGGCCTGCGGGCCGATGCGCGCCCCTTTGCCGATGGTCAGATGCCCGGCGAACCCCGCCTGACCCGCGACCACGACGAAATCCTCAAACACCGTCGAACCCGAAATGCCGACCTGGGCGACCAGGATGCAGCAGCGGCCCAATCGCACATTATGGGCGATTTGCACCTGATTATCGATTCTTGTGCCGGCACCGATGATCGTATCCTGCGCCGAGCCGCGATCGACCGTGGTGTTGGCCCCGATATCGACGTCGTGCCCGATGATGACGCGGCCGAGTTGGGCCACGCTGACGAAGCCCTGGGGCGAGGGCGCGAAGCCGAAGCCATCCTGGCCGATCCGCACGCCGGGGTGCAGGGTGACGCGGTCGCCGATCAGGGCATAGCTGACCGTCACATGGGCGGCGATGCGGCAATCGGCACCGATCGTGACACCGGGGCCGATCACGCTGTGGGACCCGACCACGCTGCGCGGGCCGATTTCGGCGCGGGCTTCGATGATCGCGTAGGGGCCGATTTCGGCGGATTGATCGACCAGCGCCGACGGATCGACGATGGCGGTGGGATGGCGTCCAGCAGTGGCGGGCGGTGGCGGGTGGAACAGGCCACCGGCCTTGGCCCAGGCGAGGTAGGGCTGGGGAACCGGCAGGGCGATGCCGGGCGGGGGCAGACGGTCCGCGAGGTCGGTGAGCAAAATGACCGCGCCGGCGCGGGTGGCGGCGAGCAACGGCAGATATTTGCGGTTGTCGAGAAAGCTGATTTCGTCCGGCCCGGCGCTTTGCAACGGCGCGATGCCGCGAAACCGCCGTTCGGCGGCGGTTGGCGGCACCGGAGCGCCGATCGCGGCAGCGATCTCGGCCAGGGTGAACGGGCCGCCGCGCGGGAAAAATCGCGGATCGCCAGGTAGACCGGCACCGCCTGTATCAGTCATGCCAGCGCCTTATTTTTGCGCGGATGCAGCGGCCATGTTCGGCACGACCGAGGGCGGCACCGCGACCGAGGGTAGGATTTTGTTGAGATGGCCCGCGACTTCCTTGGAAATATCGAACCCGTTGACGTTCAGCGCCACCTGCGAGCGGTGTAGCACCAAATTCATGCCGTGCGCCTGCGCCACCTGGCGGATCACCGCGATCAGGGTCGCCTCGATTTTGCCGAGGGCGGTGCGGGCGGCCACCTCGATGGCGAGGTTGCGGTTGTGGAAATCGACCTGGGCCTGCTCGATTTCGGTTTGCAGCGCCTGCTCCTTGCCGGCGAGCGCCGCTTTCGAGAGCTTGGCCTTTTCGCCGGTGATGGTTTTTTGCTCGCCTTCCCATTTCTGTTGATCGGCCTGAGCTTCGGCGGCGAGTTTCTGGCGGCGGGCCTCGATGATTTTTTCAACACCTTGGGCGGCGGTCGATTCCTGCATCACTTCGGGTACCGAGAGCACGCCCATCACCGGAGCCGGGGGCGTGTTTTCCTTGGGCAGCGCCGGAAGCTGGGGAATCGGCGGCAGTTTTTGCTGCGGGATCGCCTGGGTGCCGGGCTGCTCGCCGTTTTGCGCCATACCGGGCTGTTCCGGCATGGCGGGCGCGGCGGCGCGCATCGGGGCGGTGTGGCTGGCCGGGGCGGCTTTCGGGTGGGGAATGAAATAGCCGGGGCCGTTGCTTTGGGCATGACCGATCCCCAACCCGAGGGCGAGCGCCGGCAGGGTTAAACCAAGTCGTAGAGAAGACGAAAATTTCACGATGTTAGAACCTCGTACCGAAGGAAACGCGGAATTGCTCGATCTGGTCGTATTTGTATTTTTTGATCGGTTGGGCGAACGACAGGTCGATCAGCCCGAACGGGGTGTTCCAGGCCACGCCGACACCGGCGGAAATGCGCGGCGCGGCATTGTCATACAGCCCCAGGGTTTTGCCGTTCACCGTCAGGGGGCTGACGCCGGACAGGCTGCCGATGTCGGTGAAGGCGAAGCCGGAAACCCCAAGATCAGGCGAGACCGGCAGCGGGAAGTGCAGCACGGTATCCTGGGTCCAGATGAACTTGCCGCCCAGGCTGTCACCATACAAGGTGTCATGCGGGCCGGCACCGCCGGTCTGGAAACCGAGCAGGCTGTCGCCGCCGAGGAAGAACCGATCGGCGATCAGGGATTTGTAACCCTCGATATCGATAAGGTCGCCGACGTGGCCATCGAACTCCAGCACCCAGGCTTTGCTGCCGAAATAACGGGCGAGCGGAATGTAATAGGCACCGCGCGCTTGCAGGCGGATGTATTTCGCGGAGCCGCCCAGGCCGGCCAGATCGGTCGAGAGGCTCAGCAAGCCACCGGAGGTTGGGTCGAGCCTGTCGTTGCGGTAGTCGAATGTCAGGCTGGTGCCGAGCTGCGACAGGCTCGATGAGCCTTGCTCGTTCAAAATATAAAGGCTGGCCCCGGTCGCGATATTGTAGATGTCGCGGGTGCTGAGGGTGTAGGTGAAGGCTTGGCTGACATGCTGGTTGTAGCGGAAGCCGAGCCGCACGTCGCCGCCGATCGAACGCTCGCTGAACACGTAGGACGTCGTGTTATAAGTGTCGGTGCGGAACAGGTCGAACCCGGCGATCAGGTTGCGGCCGAGGAAATACGGGTTGGTGACGCCAAGGTTGAACTGGGTACCCTTTTGCGCCAGCAGCGCGCTGATCGAGGTATCGATGCCGGTGCCGAGGAAGTTGTTCTGGCTCAGCCCGACATTCACCAAAGCGCCCAGATCGGTCGAGTAGCCACCGCCGAGCGAGAACTGGCCGGTGGCCTGTTCGGCCAAGGCGACGTCGAGATTGACCTCGTCGGGCTGGTCGGTGGGCACCGGCTTGATCGAAATGTCCTTCTTTTTGAAGAACCCGAGATTTTCGAGATTGTCCTTGGATTCCTTGACCGCCTGCTCGTTATAGGCGTCGCCAGGGGCAAGTTCGATCTCGCGGCGGATCACGCTGTCTTCGGTGCGGGTGTTACCGCTGATCGACACGTTGTTCACATAGACCCGCGGCCCCTCGATCACCCGGAAGGTGAGCGCGATGGTATGGGTCTTCTTGTTTTCCTTCACATCCGGCTCGACCTGGGCGAAAGCGTAGCCCTTGTTCTGCACGTAGTCGGAAATCGCCGTGTCGGTGGTTTGCAGGGCATCGCCGTCGAAAATGTCGCCCTTTTCGATGGGCACCAGCGGCCGCAGTTGCTTGCCGGGCAGGTTGCGCAGCGCGGAGACCACCTGCACCGACCCGATCCGGTAGCGCGGCCCTTCATCGACCACGAAGGTCAGATAGAACGACTTGCGGTCGGGGGCCAATTGCGCGGTGGCGCTGATGATTTTGAAATCGGCGTAGCCATGGTGGAAATAGAACCGGCTGAGCAGGGATTCGTCGTATTTGACCCGCTCGGGATTGTACTGGTCGGAATCGGATAAAAACCGGTACCACGCGTCCTGGCGCGACGAGATCACTTCGCGCAGCTTGGTCTGGCCGTATTCGTGATTGCCGATGAAATTGATCCGGCTGATCAGGGTTTCCGAGCCATCGTGGCAGTTGAACACCACGTTGACCCGGTTTTCCGGCAGCTTGACGATTTCGGGTTCGACCGTCGCGCTGTAATGGCCGTGGGTGGCGTAGAGGGCGAGAATTTCCTTGGTGGCCGCGGCGGCTTCGGCGGGGGTGAACACCGAGCCGGACTTGAGCCCGATGGCACCGCTCATGTCTTTGTCTTTGACGACCGAATTGCCCTCGAAAAACACCTGATTGACGATCGGGTTTTCACGGACCCGCACCATCAGATCGTCGCCCTGGCGGGTGATCGACACGGTTTTGAACAGGCCGGTAGCATACAAAGTCTTGAGGCTGAGATCCATCCGCCGCGCGCTGAACGCATCGCCGGGCTGGAGCAGGATGTAGGAGCGGATCGTGCTCGCATCGATCCGCTGGTTGCCAGATACGTCGACCGCGGCAATGCGCGCGCCGCTGGGCACCGGCACCTGGGCCGGCCGCGTCGCCGCTACGGCGGATTGAGCGGCAGGCACCAGAAATCCTGGCACCAGACACGCCGTGGTCATCAGAGCCAACCGCAGTCGCCGCAAGGATATTCTCCTAACCGATCCCAGATCGTGAAACCCGATGTTGGGGGGTAGCCCATACACCGCACCGACATGCGGCCTAGCCGCAACCGCCCGTAACCGCAAGGGCATCACCGGGCGGTGATCACGCAAAGCGGCCGCGCGGGCACAAAATACCCACCAGCATACCGTATCAACGCCCGGTCCACTTCGCCTCGATCACCCGCGCGGCTTTGCGCGAAGCGGTCGCGCGGGTATGAAATCGTTTGCCGCAATACCGCATCAACGCCCGGTCCACTTCGCCTCGATCACCCGCGCGGCTTTGCGCGAAGCGGTCGCGCGGGTATGAAATCGTTTGCCGCAATACCGCATCAACGCCCGGTCCACTTCGCCTCGATCACCCGCGCTCCGGGCGGAATGGGGGTTTCCCTTGTTTCCGTCTCCTCGTTTTTGCGGATCGCGTTGAGCAGCACGAACAGCACGGCGGTGTTCAGCAGGCCGGGGGGAATCCATTCGATCATGCCGCCGATCAACTGGTCCTGGGAAGGTGAAATCGAGGGGTACAGGCGACCGCACAGATCGTAGAAATCATAGAAATTGGTGGCCGAGAGCGCCACCGTCGCCGCCACCAGGATTTGCGGGAACATGGTGAGAAACCCCGTCGCCATCCGGGTGAGGTAGGAGTACCCGGCTTGCGCGCGCGGGCGCGGGTCCAGAACCACCAGCCAGAACAGCAGGCCGGATAAAATCATGGCGACGTTCATCGCGGCATAGAGCGGCGGATTGATCATCGAGGCGAAATCGACCGCGGGCAGCAGCCACACATCGGTGACGGCAATCGAGATCGCCGCCGCGACAATCGGGTTGCGCAAAATCGCGAGCGGGCGGCGCAGGGCGCGGTGCCGGGCAAAGGCGATCGCCTCGGCAGGAACCCCGCACGCCAGCACGTCGCGCGGCCAGGCGAAAGCAACCAGGAACGGCGCAAAGACCCCCAGCGTCATCTGTTGTAGGCGGTTGAGGAAAAACATGTGCTGGGCGGCGTATTCGAAATGGGTCTGCGCCACGAAATAGATCGCCGCGACGCCGGTGAAATAGCTGATCCGCCGCCACAGCGCGGGCCGCGCGGCCCGCGGCATCCGGCGCAGGCCCCGCCCGTACCAGAAGGCGAATACCAAGGTTCCGGCAAAGATCGGCGCGTTGAAAATGAAGGGCGCGAGATACGGCAGATCGGCCGGCAGAAAACGACACGCGAGGTCGAGCAGGACGCCCGCGGCCACGATCGCGCTGATCGCGCGGCGGTCGGTGGTGTCGAACCGGTGGGCGGTGTCGTTCATGGCGCGCTCAGATCGGCACGCCGGCCACAACCCGGCTGGTGCGGATGGTCTGAAGCGTTTGCACCCGGGAGACGCTGGGGGTGGCGGTCAGCCGTTCGGTCAGATGGTTTTCGTGCGCCGCGTCGCGCGCCACGAATTTCAGCAGGAAATCGCCGCCGCCCCTGATCATGTGGCATTCCCGCAATTCCACCCACGAGCCGACCTGCGCCTCGAACGCGTCGAGCACCGACTGGCGCTGACTTTCAAGGCCGACAACCGCGAAAAACTGGATTTGCCAGCCGAGTTTTTGCGGGTCGGTTTCGGCGTGATAGCCACGGATCAGGCCGGTTTCCTCCAGCCTTCGCACCCGGCGCAGGCAGGGTGGCGGCGATATGCCGGCGCGACTCGCCAGCTCCACGTTGGTCATCCGGCCGTTTTCCTGCAACTCGGTGAGGATGCGGCGATCGATGTCGTCAAGCTGCGGCAGGTCGCCGGAGCGGGGACCAGGATTGGGGTTAGTTGCGTTCGTAGGGGCCGTGCTAGGCGGCATGAATATCACCGGTGAGAGAGTTGCGCGCGCAATATAATTGCATATCGCCGGTCTGTGAATGTGTTCAAGTCCGGATACGCCGTCAATCGGCGCTTGTGCGGTGCGATGCAACGTCGATATGATACAATCTGGTGAAAAAACAGGCGGCGAGTGAGGGTTATGGCTGAAACGAGCGAAACGATCGAGGCACGGGTGTTAATTATCGGGGCGGGGCCGGCGGGCTACACCGCCGCGATTTATGCGGCGCGCGCCAATCTGGGGCCGGTGCTGGTCGCCGGATTGCAGCCCGGCGGGCAGCTGACCATCACCACCGATGTCGAGAATTATCCAGGGTTTGCCGATGTTATCCAGGGGCCGTGGCTGATGGAGCAGATGGAGGCGCAGGCCCGCCACGTCGGCACCCGAATCGATTTCGATGTTATCACCGAGGTCGATTTTTCCACCCGCCCGATGCGGGCCGCGGCCGATTCCGGCGCGGTCTACCGGGCGGAAGCCATTGTTATCGCCACCGGGGCGCAGGCGCGCTGGCTGGGTTTGCCCTCGGAACAGACCTATCAGGGCGGCGGGGTTTCGGCCTGCGCGACCTGCGACGGGTTTTTCTATCGCGGCAAAACCGTGGCCGTGGTGGGCGGCGGCAATTCGGCGGTCGAAGAAGCGCTGTATCTGACCCATCACGCCAGCAAGGTAACGCTGATCCACCGGCGCGGCGCGCTGCGGGCGGAAAAGATTTTGCAGGACCGGCTGTTTGCCAACCCCAAAATCGACGTGATCTGGGATCACGCGGTCGATGAAATTCTGGGCGGCGGCACCCCGCCGGTGGTGACCGGGGTGCGCCTGCGCGACACCAATACGGGAACGCTGCGCGACCTCGCCGTCGATGGCGTGTTCATCGCGATCGGGCACGATCCGGCAACCGCATTGTTTCGCGGCAAAATCGAGATGGATCGCGAGGGCTATATTACCACCGTGCCGGGCAGCACCCGCACCTCGGTACCCGGCGTGTTCGCCGCCGGCGATGTTCAGGACCGGATTTATCGCCAGGCCGTGACCGCCGCCGGATCGGGCTGCATGGCCGCGCTGGAAGCCGAAAAATTCCTCGCCGAACACCCGCGAATCGAACAGCGTGCGGCGTGAACGTCAAGAACCTTAGAGCAGTATTGCTTGAGGTTGACGCCCCTGCGACAACCGAATGCGATGAAATTGCTCGCAAAAATAGAGAGGGGGCCTGTTCATCCTTGAAACGATCAGGTTCTATAACACGACCACGGCGCATCGCGACGCCGCGAAAGGGAAGCTGAACGTGACAGGCAATCACATGGATTGGGACAAATTACGCGTATTTCACGCCGTGGCGGAGGCGGGCAGCTTTACCCATGCGGGTGATACGCTGAACCTGTCGCAATCGGCGGTATCGCGCCAGATTTCGGCACTGGAGGAGGCATTGTCGGTGCCGCTGTTCCATCGCCACGCGCGCGGACTGATTTTGACCGAGCAGGGCGAGCAACTCAACCGCACGGTGCGCGAGGTGTTCGCCAAGCTGGCGATGACCGAGGCGCTGCTGGCCGAAAGCAAGGATCGCCCGGCGGGACGGCTGAAAGTCACCACCACCCATAGTTTCGGGGTGGCGTGGCTGGCACCACGGCTCAAGGGCTTCCTCAATCAGTATCCCGATGTCAGCATGACCCTGCTGCTCGACGATGTCGATCTCGACCTCGCGATGCGGGAAGCCGACGTCGCGATCCGGATGCATCCGCCGCGCCAGCCCGATCTGGTGCAGCGCTCGCTGGGGGAAATCCGCTGGCAGATTTTTGCGTCGGAAGACTATTTGAAGGGGGCCGGAGCCAAGCCGGAGCGCGCGGAAGACCTCGATCAACACCGGTTGATCTTGTTCGGCGACCGCAAACCGCCGGTTTCCGATGTGAACTGGCTGGCCGGGCTGGGCCGGGCGGAAGGCGCGCCGCCGCGCAGCGGGGCGCTGGAAGTAAACTCCCTGCAAGCCATGCTGATCGCGGTGCGCAGCGGGTTGGGCATTGGCGCGATACCGGAATACCTGGCCGAGGACACCACCGGAATGGTGCGGCTGCTCCCGGACGCGAAAACGCCGAAAATCGACATGTTTTTCGTCTATCCCGAGGAATTGCGCAATTCCAAGCGGGTCGGAGTGTTCCGCGATTTCCTGGTGAGCGAGATCGGCCGGCGGTAGGGCGGTTGGGCGGTTGGGACTACCCCCACCGCCAGTCGCGGACCTCCGGCATGTCTTCGCCGTGGGCACCGATATAGAGCCGGTGGCGTTCCATGGTTGACCAGTAGCGGGCGGTCGCGGCTTCGACCCGATCGTGCAGGCGGGGGACGCGGGAGATCGCATCGAGCGCGAGTTGGTAGCGGTCGAGGTTGTTCAGCACCACCATGTCGAACGGGGTGGTGGTGGTGCCTTCCTCTTTGTAGCCGCGCACGTGGATGTTGTCGTGATTGTGCCGCCGGTAGGTGAGGGTGTGGATGATCGCGGGGTAGCCGTGGAACGCGAAAATCACCGGCCGGTCGGTGGTGAACAAATCGTCGAAATCGCGGTCATCCAACCCGTGCGGATGCTCCGATTGCGGTTGCAGCACCATCAGATCGACCACGTTGACCACCCGGATGCGGATATCCGGCACGTAGTCGCGAAGCAGGCGTACCGCCGCGAGGGTTTCCAGCGTGGGAACATCGCCGGCGCAGGCCATCACCACATCGGGATCGCCAGCGTCGTTGCTCGCCCAGTCCCACACGCCGATGCCGGTCATGCAGTGACAGATCGCCTGATCCATGGTCAGCCACTGGAATTCCGGTTGTTTGCCGGCGACGATCAGGTTGATGTAGTTGCGGCTGCGCAGGCAGTGATCGGCGACCGAAAGCAGGCAATTGGCGTCGGGCGGCAGGTAAATCCGGACGACTTCGGCCTTTTTGCTGGCGACATGGTCGATGAAGCCGGGGTCCTGGTGGGAAAACCCGTTGTGATCCTGCCGCCAGACATGCGAGGTCAGCAAGTAGTTCAGCGAGGCGATGGGTTTGCGCCAGGCGAGGGCGCGGCTCACCTTCAGCCATTTGGCGTGCTGGTTGAACATGGAATCGACGATGTGGATGAACGCCTCGTAG
This sequence comes from Acidiphilium sp., assembly GCA_028688905.1. Classification (GTDB taxonomy): domain Bacteria; phylum Pseudomonadota; class Alphaproteobacteria; order Acetobacterales; family Acetobacteraceae; genus Acidiphilium. The sequence goes on from JAQTXH010000006.1 coordinate 19,767, forward strand.
CAGGAAAACAGCCCGTGGCGGCCGGTCAGCAGGTAGCCTTCGAGCCAGCCTTCGCACAGGTGCTCGCTCAAAATTTCCATCACCCGGCCGCCGGCGGCAAGATCGGTGTCGGTGTCGGTCGTGGCGGCCATCCATTCCTTGCCGGAGACCTGATAGACCGCTTCCAGCCGGTTCGAGGCGGTTTCGTCGGGACCGAACAGGCGGAAATTCGCCGCCGCGAGATTGAGTTGCATCACATCGCGCAGAAATCCGCCCAGCACGGCGGTGGCCTGGGCGGTGACGCTGCCGGGGGCGGGTACCGCGACGGCGTAGTCGCGAAAATGCGGCATTTCGAGCGGTTTGAGCACGTCGCCGCCGTTGGCGTGCGGATTGAAGCCCATCCGCCGATGGCCGGTGGGGGCCAGGGCGGCGTATTCGTCGCGAAAGGTGCCCTCGGCATCGAATAATTCGGCGGGGCGGTAGCTGCGCATCCAGTCTTCGAGTTGGCGGAGATGTTCGGGGTTGTCGAAATCGGCGATCGGCACCTGATGGGCGCGCCAGGTGCCTTCGACCGGTTTGCCATCGACGAATTTCGGGCCGGTCCAGCCTTTCGGGCTGCGCAGCACGATCATCGGCCAGCGGGGGCGACCGGGTTGGGTGGTTTTGGCACCGGAGCGGGCGGCGACCTGGATCGCGCGGATTTTTGCAAGCACAGTATCGAGGGTCGTGGCCATGAGCCGATGCATCAGGTCCGGATCGTGGCCCTCGACGAAATGCGGCTCGTAGCCGTAGCCTTGCAGCAGCGACGTCAGTTCCTCGGGGCCGATCCGGGCCAGCACGGTGGGATTGGCGATTTTGAAGCCGTTCAGGTGCAGAATCGGTAGCACCGCGCCGTCGCGCGCCGGGTTGAGGAATTTGTTGGAATGCCAGCTGGTCGCCAGCGCGCCGGTTTCCGCCTCGCCGTCGCCGATCACGCAGGAGACGATCAGATCGGGGTTGTCGAACGCGGCACCATAGGCGTGGGCGAGCGAATAGCCGAGTTCGCCGCCTTCGTGGATCGAGCCGGGCGTGCCGGGCGAGACGTGGCTGGGGATGCCGTGGGGCCAGGAAAATTGCCGGAACAGCCGGCGGATGCCGCTGCGGTTCTGCTCGATATCGGGGTAGCGCTCGGTGTAGGAGCCTTCGAGATAGGTCTGCGCCACCACTCCCGGCCCGCCGTGGCCGGGGCCGGCGACAAAGATCATGCTCAGATCGTGCTGGGTGATCAACCGGTTCAGATGGACATAGATGAAATTCAGCCCCGGCGTGGTGCCCCAATGGCCGAGCAGGCGCGGCTTGAGGTGGTCACGGGTCAGGGGCGCTTCGAGCAGCGGATTGTCCTTGAGGTAAATTTGTCCCACCGACAGGTAATTCGCCGCCCGCCAGTAGGCGTGCATTTTTTCCAGCAGATCGGGCGATAGCGGTTCGCCTTTCCCGACAGAATTCACTGAACGATCAAGCATATTTTGCTCCCACCCGGTCGTATGACGCCGATTGCGGGGTTCCGATCGGCGCATCCGACCATAAACGCAAAGCACATGCTTCGATAGACTCGGTGATTACAGACACCCGATATTGTAATCGATCAGTAAAATTGAGCCACAGATTGTGGTATAGGCCGATAAAATCGGTTCATGACTTATTTTTCATGACCACACAAATTTGTTACTTCACGATTTTCGAGGGCTGGACCGTCAGAGCAATATTGCTTGAGGTTGACGCCCCTGCGGCAACCGAAGGCGCTGAAATTGCTCCAGGGTCATGGGGGATACCCGCGCAGATCGGCGGCGAGGGCCGCAATGAAGCGGAATGCCCCCAGGCCGTAGCGCGCGCCGAGGCGGCGGGGTTCCTGCAACAGCCGCCACAACCATTCGGCGTGCAGGGCGCGGAGTGCCGGCGGGGCGCGGCGAACCAGGCCGAGCGCCATTTTTACCCCCTGGCCGACGCACAACGCCCAGCAGTCCGGCAGGGCCGGGTTGTAGCGGTCGACGAAAATCTCGCTCTGCGGCGCACCGACCGCCATGACCAGAATCGTGGGCCGGTGGCGGACGATGGCGGCGGCCAGGGAGGTGCAGGCGGGGGGTTTATCGATGAAACCCTGCGGCGGCACCGCCACGGCGACATTGGCGGCGATGCCCTGTGACGTCGCCCAGAGTTCCACCGCCTGGGCGGTTTCCGCCCGATCGACCACGAACATCAGGCGGCACTCCGGATGCAGGTGGGCCTGCGCCATCACCCGGGCGATCAGGCCCGCGCCGGTGACCCGGTGGGCGGCGTGGTGGCGCAGGCGGGCGTAGTAGTGGACCGGAAACCCATCGCACAGAATCATGGTTGCGTTGTCGTAGGCGGCGCGAAGGGCCGGATGGCGTTGCAATTGCACGATGTGATCGAGATTGGGGGTGACAACCAGGCTGGGGCCGACCCCGACCGCCGCGGGCGCTGCGATGCGCGCCGCTGCCTGTGCCTCGTTCAGCGCGCTCGGCACGAAACCGAAAATTGGTTGCCGGGTCACGCGGTGCTCTGGGTCACGCGGTGCTCTGGGAGCGGTAAACCCGGTCGAAACGGTGAAGCGGCGGCGGGGCGATCATGCGCGAGGATCGGGGCGGGGCAACGGGCGCATGTTGGCGAGCGATACCGTAGCGGCCGCCACCCCGACACCGAGGAAAAATCCGGCGATCGTATCTGAGACGAAATGGAAATCAGCCGCGATCAGGCCGCACACGACGATCAGGACCAGCGATCCCCAGAACGCGCGGTAACGCGGCACCAGCATCCAGAGCACCGCCATCGGCGCGGTGATGGCGGTGGTGTGACCGGACGGGAACGAGGCGTAGCTGCTACCGCCGTGGAACGGGTAGAACCCGAACACGTGATCGTCGATGAAGGACGGATGGTTGTGGATGCCGGGAAACGGATGGGATTCCGGCCAGACCCGCCCGAAATCGAACTTCAACTGGTTTTTCACCATAATGGCGATCAGCGTCGCCACCGCCAGAATAAGGATGAGCCGCGCCATGGCGCTGAGCGGGATGCCGGACCAGCGGGCGAGCGCGAGGGCGATGAGGCTGAGGGTTGCCAGCGGCGCAGGCAGGTTGGCGATACTGGCCATCGCCATGAAGGGGAGACGGTCGTGGACGTGCTGCGCCATGAACCGCGCAACCGGGCGATCGATATAGGCGATCGAAACCAAAATGAGGCTGGCCGCCAGGCTGGCCGCGAGACAAACCCGGCGCAGGGTCCGCGTGACATGAAGGCTGACACCACGGACCTGATCCGACACTGAAATCCACTCCGGGCGTAAAAAATGTTGCGAAGGCCCGATCATAAATGAGCGTTTGAACCAAAGCAAAAATCGGCGGCGAGGTGAAGGCCCATGGCGCGCGGTGCCACCACGGTATGCGGTGCCGCGCTGCGGTCAAAGTTTGGGGCCGAAATTCGCGAAGACCGTGCGGTTCTTGTTGTCTTCCATCAGCATGCGGAACCCTTGCAGCGTGGTGAATCCCAGGCCGCGCGGCAGGCCGGTTTCCGGGTCGGGCGCGATCGCGCCATAGGCCGCGCCGGAGAGTTTTTCCCATTTGCCGGCGGGCTTTTTTGCCTCGATGTTTACCACTGTCGCCTTGCAGACCATGCGGACGACGGCTTCCTTCGGGGCGGACGGTTTGGTCAGGCTGGGGTGGCCGCCGATGATCTGCCAGCCATTGGCCAGCGCCCAGGTGGTGAGGTCTTCGCGTGTCATGATGGTCTTCCTCCGGTTCAGGCCACGCTACCGGCGCACCAGCCACTTGCCCAGGCCCATTGAAAATTATAGCCGCCAAGCCAGCCGGTGACATCGACCGCTTCGCCGATCACGTAGAGACCCGGCACATTGCGGGCTTGCATGGTTTGCGACGACAGATCGGCGGTGTCGATGCCGCCACGGGTGACCTCGGCCTTGGCGTAGCCTTCGGTGCCGGCGGGGGTGATCTGCCAGGATTTTAATCCTGATATCAAGGTGGCGAGCGATTGATCCGTCAGGGTGCCGATCGGGTGGGGTGCCAGGGTTTCGGGCAGGAAGGCATCGGCCATGCGGCTTGGCATCAGTTCGGCCATGATGGTGCGGAGTGCGGCTTTGGGGCGGGTGCGTTTGCGGGCGGCGAGGGTGGCTGCGGATTCATCGGGCAGCAAATCGAGTGTTATAGGATTTTTATCCTTCCAGACCGACGAGATTTGCAGGATCGCCGGGCCGGACAGGCCGCGATGGGTGAACAGCATGGCCTCACGGAATTGTGTTGCGCCGCAGCGCGCGAGAATCGGTTGCGAGACACCCGCGAGAGTCTGGGTGCGGGCGAGGTCGGCGGGTGCCAGGGTGAACGGGACCAGGGCAGGACGGATATCGGTCAGGCGCAGGCCGAATTGGGTGGCGATGTCGTAGGCGAGGCCAGTGGCCCCCATTTTGGGGATCGACAGGCCGCCGGTGGCCAGGATCAGCGCGTCGGCGGCGAGCGGGCCGGTGTCGGTTTCGATCCGGAAGCGATGGGCGCGGGAGACGCCGGTGATCCGGCGGTTCAGGCCGATGGTCACGTGGGCGGCGTCACATTCGGTGAGCAGCATGGTCACGATCGCGCGAGCCGAACCGTCGCAAAACAACTGGCCGAGGGTTTTTTCGTGCCAGGCGATGCGGTGTTTTTCGACCAGGGCCATGAAGTCGCGCGGGGTGTAGCGGGCGAGGGCGGATGTGCAGAAATGCCGGTTGGCCGAGATAAATCGCCCGGGATCGGTGTGGAGATTGGTGAAATTGCAGCGCCCGCCGCCGGAGATCAGGATTTTTTTGCCCGCCTCGTCGGCGTGGTCGAGCACCAGCACCCGCCGGCCCCGCTGGCCGGCGGCGATGGCGGCCATCAGCCCGGCGGCACCGGCACCCAGAATGACCACGTCATAGTGTTGCATCCGTACTCCTGTTGCAGCCGGCACGGCTTACATGCGGGGGATGTACAATGTGATGCTTGCTGAAGCGATTCTGGCGGCGCACCTGGGGATCATTGCGTTCAATGTGGCGGGGCTGGTGGTGATCCCGCTGGGGGCTGTGCTGGGGTGGCGGATTGTGCGGGTGGCGTGGCTGCGGCTGCTGCATCTGGCGCTGCTCGCGGTCGTCGCCGGGCAGGCGCTGGCCGGGCAGGCGTGTATTCTGACGATCTGGCAAAGCGAACTGGCCAGCCGCGGTACCGCACCCTCGCCGCTGATCATGCATTTTGTCGACCAGCTGATCTACTGGGATTTTCCGTTTTGGGTATTTACTGCTATGTATGTAGGTGTTTTTTTATACGTGGTTGCCCTGTCGGTACTGGTACCGTTTTGGGGACGTTACGGGGCAAACCCGCTGCAAACTTAATTTGTGTATTATGACATTTAGCTCTAACTTGAATTTGTTATGAATATTACTCTTCGCCAATTGCGCGCGATCGCAGCTGTAAACAGGCATGGTTCGGTCACCAGGGCGGCGGGAGAGTTGAACGTATCACCCCCGGCGGTGACCTTGCAGGTCAAGGCGCTGGAAGATCAACTCGGCATCGTGCTGGTCGAACGCTCGGCGGGGGGAATGGTTTTGACCCAGGGTGGCCGGGTGATTGCCGACGCCGCGGCGCGGATCGAGGCGGTGCTGCGGGAATCGGCGGCGACGCTGGCGGCGATGGCCGGAGCGGAGCGGGGCGAGGTGCGGGTTGGGATTATCAGCACGGCGAAATACTACGCCCCGCGCGCGCTGGCGGCGTTCGCGCAGGCGCATCCGGGAATCGATCTGCGGCTCATCATCGGCAATCGCGACGATATCATCGATGGTCTGGCGCACCACATGGTCGATCTTGCCATCATGGGGCGGCCGCCGACCGATATGAAGGTGATTGCCGACGAGATCGGCGAGCATCCGCACGTGGTGGTGGCACCTCCGGGGCACCGGCTGGCGGGGATGCGGCGGATCGCCCCTGAGGAACTGAACCACGAAGTGTTGCTGGTGCGCGAGGCCGGCAGCGGCACCCGGCGGCTGATGGAACAATATTGCAAAGAGACGGGTATTGCGCCGCGCATCGGCATGGAGATCGGCAGCAACGAGACCATCAAGCAATCGGTGATGGCCGGCCTCGGGATTTCATTCATTTCAGCCCATACGATCGACGCTGAAGTGATGGACGGCCGGTTGGTGCTGCTTGACATCATTGGGCTGCCGATTTTGCGACGGTGGTTCGCGGTGCATTTGAACGAGCGGGCGATGATGCCGGCCTCGGCGGCGTTGCTCAAGTTTTTGCACGAGCAAGGAGCACGGTTTCTGCCGCACGCGGCGGTGGACCTGTTGCGTGCCGTCAATGCAACACCCCCCGTACAGCCCTTACAACCATTGAAGCGGACCGTGCGCTCATAAAAGCCGTGCGCAGACAAACTGAATCTCAAAACGACAGACGCGTGGCCGGCAGATGACGAATTATACATTCGATTGCGATCCACAACAATAAATCGCGCCAGCCAACGCTAAATTTTTGAAGGCCGTACACTATATCTATGAAGTTGATGGACGCGACGAAAACGCCGGTCCGCAATACGGCAGCAATAAGGCGAGGGTGCCCAATCTTTGCCGCATCGAGCCTCAACGTTGCTCCGTGGTTGGAAACACAGTTTTGTTGGTCGATCCACTCACAGGAGTTTTACAGCGATGCGAATTGCGCAGATTGCCCCTTTGACCGAAGCGGTGCCACCCAAGCTTTATGGCGGAACCGAAAGAGTTGTTTCGTTCCTCACTGAGGAACTGGTCGCGATGGGGCACGACGTCACCCTGTTCGCGAGCGGCGATTCGGTGACGCGGGCGAAGCTGGAAGCGGTGTGGCCGCGCGCCTTGCGGCTTGATCCCACGATCCGCGATTTCATGGGACCGCATATGCTGCTGATGGAGCGGGTGCGGCAGATGGCCCATGAATTCGACGTGCTGCATTTCCACATGGATTATTGGCCGGCCTCGTTGTTCTCGCGCCAGGCGGTGCCGTTCGTGACCACGCTGCACGGGCGGCTCGATCTGCCGGAATTGAAGCCGGTGTTCGCGGGGCTGCCGCCGATGAACGTGATTTCGATCTCCGACAGCCAGCGCCTGCCCTTGCCGGAGGCCCATTTTGTCGGGACGATCCATCACGGGTTGCCGGAGTTTTTGCTGACGCCACGGCCAATGGCGCAGGATTATGTCGCCTTCCTCGGGCGTATCTGCCCGGAGAAGCGGCCGGACCGGGCGATCCGGATTGCGCGGGCGGCGGGAATTCCCCTGCGTTTGGCGGCGAAGGTGGACCGCGCCGACATCGAATACCACGAGACCACGATCAAGCCGATGCTGGGGCCGGACGCCGATCTGATCGGCGAGATCGACGATCGCAACAAACCGGAGTTTCTGTCGGGGGCCAAGGCGCTGCTGATGCCGATCGACTGGCCGGAGCCGTTCGGACTGGTGATGATCGAGGCGATGGCCTGCGGCACGCCGGTAATTGCGTACGGGCATGGCTCGGTGCCGGAGATCATCGAGGACGGCGTGACCGGGTTTATCGTGCAGGACGAGGCGGAAGCCGTGGCGGCGTTGCGGCGGATCGATACGCTGTCGCGCACGCGCATCCGCGCCGAGTTCGAGCGGCGGTTCACCGCGCGGCGGATGGCCGAGGATTACCTGGATACGTATGAAAAGCTGATGGTGCCGCGCAACGAGCGGTTGCGGCTGGTGGGGTAGGCTGGGCTTGATCCCGGCGAGGGGCTGACCGATCGTGATGATCTGAAGTTTCGGGAAGCAGCCGAAGCTGGTGTCGATCATATCGGCGGCGGCTTCGTGCTGCATGTCGCGGGTGGGCTCGGCCAAGCCGAGGCACAGGCCACCGAGGGCTTCTTCCGCTCCACGGCGGTAGCAACCGGGGTTGCAACCGGGCGGAATGAACCGGACCGATTGACGCGGAGCGGGACTCCCGATTGACGCGGAGCGGAACTTCCGATTGACGCGGAGCGGGACTCCCAATTGAAGCGGAGCGGGACTTCCGCCATGGTCCGCCGGCATGAACCCGGTTCCATTTTTAGCCCATCCCGATTTCGCCGCCCTGGCACTGCCACGCCACATCGCCCTGCTGGCGGGGCTGGCGCTGTTTTCCGGGATCGTGGTGCGCGCCATGATCACGGTGGGGGTGCCGGACCGGCCGGATGCGCGCAAGGCGCATACCCGGGTGACACCGAAATCGGGCGGGGTCGGGATCGTGGCGGCGTTTCTGCTCGGAATCAGCCTGCTGTACCGGTATGGCGAGGTGTCGCGCCTGGCGGCACCCTTGTTCCTCGGGGTGATCGCGGCGGCGGTGCTCATCGCCACAGTGTCGCTGCTCGACGATCTGTTCGATTTTCCGTTTCTGGTGAAGCTGGGGGCGCAGTTGATCGCCGCCCTGGTGGCGGTGGGCGCTGGATTGACGGCGCGAAAACTGGATTTTCCGGTGATCGGCGCGGTCGAACTTGGCTGGACCGGGCCGGTGCTGTCACTGGTGTGGATTTTGTTCGTGACCAACGCGATGAATTTCATCGATGGACTCGATGGTCTGGCGGCGGGGACCACCTTGGTCGCGTGCTTGTTCCTGGCCGGAATCGCCGGGCTGCATGGCGGGTTTTTCGTCTATACGACAGCACTGCTGCTGGCCGGGGGCGTTGCCGGGTTTCTGCCGTTCAACTATCCCCGCGCGCGGATTTTCATGGGCGATGTCGGCAGCCAGTTCTGCGGGTTCATGCTGGCGGTGCTGGGCATTGCGGCGACGCATTATCAGCATGTGACCCTGTCGTTCCTGGTGGTGCCCCTGTTGCTGTCGGGCGTGCTGCTGGACGTGAGCTTCACGCTCATCCGGCGTGCCATCGCGGGGCAGAACCTCGCGCAGGCGCATCGGGGGCATTTATATCAGGTGGCGCACCGCGCCGGGATGGACGCGCGGGTGATCGCGGTCATCTATTGGGGATTCGCCGTGTTCGGCGGTGCCACCGTGGTTGCGTTCCTGCACGCCGCCACAGATTGGAAACCCATCGTGATCTTCGTGCCCTTAGTGCCGTTTGTAGGATGGGCCGCCTATGTCGCGCATCTGGCACGCCGATCCGCCCTCGGGGCTTGGGGGTAAGGCAGGTAAGCCCGGCTCAGACGAGGCGCGTTTCAGCGTCCAGGCCGACCATGGAGGCGAGGCGGCTGAGGCGGCGGTCGATCGGGTCGCCGGCGAAGACGCCGCTGGAGGCGTCCAGGGTCAGGATCAGTTTGTTTTCCTCGCGGGTAAGGTGAGTGGCGGCGAGCAGGGCAGGGGTTCCGGCCGAGAGCGTGTAGGCGAGGCGGAGGGCGATGCCGAGGGTTTCGGCGCGGCGCGCGGCGGCCATGTCGAGCAGGGCGCGGGCGGGGGCGAGGAACAAACTATCGGGCGGGGCCTCGTACCGCAACGCAAGGGTGAGGGCGAGGAAGGCGCGCGCGTGATGGTCGAGGCCGACGCCGGTCTGGCGCAGTACGCGGAGGAAGGCTTGTTCGGCGCGATATTCGGGGTGTTCGTGGTTGCCGATGTCGGAAAACCAGCAGGCCCCTTCGCGCAAGCGGCGCTGGGCGTTGGTTTCGGTGGGAAACAGGGGTGTGGTCCAGGCGATCAGGGCGTCCGGCACGTTGGGATCGCGCAGCAGCCCGGCCGTAAGGTCGCGGCCGGCGGCGACAAGGGGGTCCTGCCCGCGCGTTTCCGGCGGCAACTGGCGCAGGAACCAGCCTTCGCGCAATCCATTGGCGCTGAACACGACGCGGGCGGCTCCGGTGGCGCGCAGCAGGCGACGCAAAATGATGGCGGCGTAGGGCAGGTCGTCGATGCGTTTGCGGGCCACGCCGGGCATGCGTTCGATCAGTTTGCGCCCGGCGTCGCCGATGACGGCAGAAAGATCACGGGCTTCGTCACGGCCGATGGTGTAGTGGTGAACCATGGCGAGCGGGTAGCCGGTCTGGGCGATGTGGATGCGGGCGAGGGCGCGAAAGGCACCGCCTGACACGTAAAGGTCGCCCCCGGTACCTTCGGGCAGGAACGGAATGGCGGCGAGTTCATCGGCGACGATGGTTTTGGCACGGGCCGGATTGCCTCCCGCGCGTTCGGCGAGGCGGATGACGCCGACCGGCATGGTGGCGGCGGCACCAATGCTGCCGGCGGCAAGGCGGACGACTTCGAGCGAACCGCCGCCAAGATCGGCGAGAATGCCATCCGCGCCGGGAATGCCGCAGAGCACGCCCTCGGCGGAGAGGCGGGCTTCTTCCTCGCCGGTGAGGGTAATGACGTCGAGACCCGGCGTAGCGGCTTCAAGCCGGGCAACAAACTCCGGACCGTTGGCGGCATCCCGCACCGCCGAGGTGGCGAGGGCTTCGAACGGATAGGCGTGCATCGCACGGGCGATGGCCCCGTAGCGCCGCACCACGGTGATGGCTTCGTCCATTGAGGCGGCATCGAGATTGCCGGTGGCGATAAGGCCGCGCGCGAGGCGGAGGACGGCTTTTTCGTTGAAAATCTGGAGCGGGTTGCGGGATTCGCCCTGGAACACCACAAGGCGGACCGAATTGGACCCAAGATCGACGACGGCGCGGCGGGCAAAGCTCTGCATGGGCGGGTGCGTAGCGTGTCTTTCCGGGTCGCGATAGAGGGCTTTAAACTGTTGTCATTGTCACGGGGGCTGCGTCATTTTCCGCATCGTCTTTGGCTGTCCCTCGAAATTGGCGTTTGACTTACGGCGGCGGCTTCGCACAATACCAGACTTGCGGAAGAAAGTGACGGCTAATGATCTCGTCTTTGATGCCAAATTACAATCGGATCGACCTTTCGTTCAGCCATGGCGACGGGGTGTGGCTGGTGGCGGACGATGGCCGGCGATTCCTGGATTTTGGTGCCGGGATTGCCACCTCGTCGCTTGGGCACGGTCATCCCGGGCTGACGCGCGCGATTGCCGAGCAGGCGGCGCGGGTGATGCATGTTTCGAATTTGTATCGGGTGCCGCAAGCGGAGCGGCTGGCGGAGCGGCTGGTCGCGGCGAGCTTTGCCGACAGCGTGTTCTTTTGCAACTCCGGGGCGGAGGCGAACGAGGCGCTGGTCAAAGCCTTTCGCAAGACGATGGCGGACGAGGGCAAGCCTGAACGCTACCGGGTGATTTGTGCCGAGGGCGCGTTTCATGGCCGCACGCTGGCGATGATTTCAGCGACCGGCAATGCCCGGTATCTGGCGGGGTTCGGGCCGGCGGTCGAGGGGTTCGATCATGTGCCGTTCAATAATCTGAATGAATTGCGCGCGGCGATCACCCCGGAGACGGCGGGGATTTTGGTCGAGCCGGTGCAGGGTGAGGGCGGGGTGCGGCCGGCATCCGCCGCATATTTGCGCGGGTTGCGCGCAGCGGCGGACGAGTTTGGCCTTCTGCTGGGGTTCGACGAAGTGCAGTGCGGAATGGGGCGGACCGGCCGGCTGTTCGCGCATGAATGGGCGGGTGTGGTGCCCGATGCGGTGAGCACGGCGAAAGGGATCGGCGGCGGGTTTCCCCTGGGAGCCATGCTGGCGCGCGAGCGGGTGGCGCAACATCTGGTTCCGGGCAGCCACGGCACCACGTTCGGCGGCAACCCGCTGGCGTGTGCGGCGGGAAATGCCGTGCTGGACGTGGTTTTGGCACCAGGGTTTCTCGACGAGGTGGTGCGGACGGGCGCGCGGTTCCGTCAGGGACTGGAGGCGCTGGTGCTGCGGCACGGCGATGTGTTCAGCGCGGTGCGAGGCCAGGGGTTGATGCAAGGGCTGGTGTGCGCGGTGCCGAATGGCGACGCGCAGAGTGCGTGTCTGGTCGAGGGTCTGCTCGCGGTGGCGGCGGGGGATAATGTGCTGCGGTTGGTGCCGCCGTTGATCGTGACCGAGGCCGAGATCGATGATGCGCTGGCGCGGCTCGATGGCGTGGCGCGGCGTTGCAAACCCTATGCGTTTGCGGACGCCGCGAAATGAGCATCGCGATCGGGACGGGAAATAACGACGAAAAGCCGAGGCATTTTCTGGATTTGGCGCTGATCGAAACGCCGGTGCTGCGCCGGATTCTGGACCAGGCGGTGCGGTTCAAGCGGGCTGGGCGATCGGCCTCGCGGCCCCTCGCCGGCCGGGCGCTGGCGATGATTTTCGAGAAGCCCTCGACCCGCACGCGGGTGAGTTTCGAGATGGCGATGCGCGGGCTGGGTGGCGATGTGGTGATGCTGTCGTCGCGCGAAATGCAAATCGGGCGCGGCGAGACGGTGGCCGACACCGCGCGGGTGCTGTCGCGCTATGTGGACGCCATCATGTTGCGGACCGATCGGGAGTCCAAGCTGCGGGAACTGGCCGCGTATGCGACGGTGCCGGTGATCAACGGGCTGACCGAGCGGTCGCATCCGTGCCAGGTGATGGCGGATGTGATGACGTTCGAGGAGCGGCAGGGACCGATCGCCGGACAAAAAATCGCCTGGGTCGGCGATGGCAACAACATGGCGAAAAGCTGGATCGAGGCGGCGGCGCGGTTCGGTTTCCGGCTCGATCTGGCGTGTCCGGCAGAATTACCGCCCGAGGCGGCGGCGCTCGACTGGGCACGGGCACAGGGGGCGGAGGTCGTGCTGACCACCGACCCGGATGCGGCGGCGGCGGGTGCCCGTTGCGTGGTGACCGACACTTGGGTCAGCATGAGCGATGATGATACCGAAAGCCGGCACAACCTGCTGGCGGCGTTTCAGGTCAATGAGCGACTGATGGCCGGCGCGGCCAAGGACGCGATTTTCATGCATTGCCTGCCAGCGCACCGGGGCGAGGAGGTCAGCGCCGGGGTGATCGATGGACCGCAATCGGTGGTATTCGACGAGGCGGAGAACCGGCTGTTCGCGCAGCAGGGGATATTGGCGTGGGCGCTGGGTGCCTGACGCACCCACTCGCGCGCATCAGGCGATCAGTATTAGGCGATAGGCTGCGGAAAGGCGACCCGGCGGGCCGCCCCCGATTAATGCCAGACGATGGGTCAACGCCAGACGGTGAACGCCGCGATCAGAAGCATGATCACGACCAGACTGATAACGGTAATGACCAGAAAGCGGGTGAAACCATTCCAACCGGCTTGGCTGTTTTGCTCAAGCTGCTCCAGACCGATGGGAAGATTGTTCGATGTATCAGTGTCGACCATCATGTTCGCCTTAACCCTTTCGCGTCGCGTTCGCGCATCCTCATGTCACACGGTTTCGTGACACTTTCAACGATTATTGTGTCTTGGCGTCAAGCGCAAGGGCTGACCAAGGCGGCGGTGGACTCAGCGGGAACCGACTGTCCGCTGATATGGTGTGAAAGTGCCATCGGGAAAATAATATGCTCCTGGGCGAGCACCCTGTCACCCAGGGTTTGCGCGGTGTCGTCGGGTAGCACCGGAACCGCCGCCTGAGCCAGGATCGGCCCGTCATCCATGGTTTCGGTGACCAGATGCACCGTGCAGCCATGGATTTTGATGCCGGCGGCAAGGGCGCGGGCGTGGGTATCCAGACCGGGAAACGCCGGCAACAGGGCGGGGTGGATGTTCAGCATCCGGCCCGCCCAGTGCTGCACAAAATAGGGGGTCAGCAGGCGCATGTAGCCCGCGAGGCAGACGATGGTGCATCCTGCGGCGTCCAGCGCATGGGTCATTTGCGCTTCATGCGTGGCACGGTCGGCGCGGAAATCGCGGCTGGGAATCGCCTGCGCGGCGATGCCATGGCGGCGGGCGATTTCGAGGCCGGGGGCGTCGCTACGGTTGGACAGCACGAGGGCGATTTCGGCCGGGTATCCCGATTGTGCGGCGGCGCGGATCAACGCCTGCATGTTCGAGCCACGGCCGGAAATCAGGATGCCGACACGCGGTTTCATGCAAACAGCGAGGTGGGGTTGGCGATATGGAGCGTCGCGGCACCTTCGGCGGCGACAATCCGGCCGAGGGGGAACGGGACCATGCCCTCATTTGCCAGACACCCGATGGCGGCGGCGTGATCGGCGGCGCGGATGACCAGCACCATGCCGACGCCGCAGTTGAAGACGCGGAGCATTTCCGCCGCATCGACGCCGCCGGTCCGGGCCAGCCAACGGAAAACCGCCGGTATCGGCCAGTTTATATCGATTGTGGCGGCGCACCCCGCGGGCAGCACCCGCGGCAGATTGCCGGGCAGGCCGCCGCCGGTGATATGGGCGGCGGCACGCAGCAAACCGGCGCGGGCCAAGGCCAGGACCGGCCGGACATAAAGCGCGGTCGGCGTCATCAGCGCTGCCCCCAATGTCTGTTCCGGCGCGAACGGTGCCGGTGCGCCAAGCGCGATGCCGGCGGTTTCGACAATTTGGCGCACCAGGGAAAATCCGTTGGAATGAACGCCGGTACTGGGCAGACCGAGCAGAACATCGCCCGCCGCCACACCATCGGGCAGCAAGGTGCCGCGCTCGGCGGCCCCGACGGCAAACCCGGCGAGATCGTAATCGCCCTTGCCATACATGCCCGGCATTTCAGCGGTCTCACCGCCGGTCAGCGCGCAGCCGACGCGCCGGCAGCCCTCGGCGATGCCGGCGATCACCCGGGTCGCGATGGCGGGATCGAGCTGGCCGGTTGCGAAATAATCGAGGAAAAACAAAGGTTCGGCACCCTGCACCACCAGATCGTTGACGCACATGGCGACAAGGTCGATCCCCACCGTGTCGTGGATGCCAGTGTCGATCGCAAGGCGCAGCTTGGTGCCGACGCCATCGGTGGTGGCGACCAGCACCGGGTCGGTAAAGCCCGCTGCCCGCGGATCGAACAGCGCGCCGAAGCCGCCGATGCCACCGATCACGCCGGGGCGGGTCGTCGCCTTGGCCAGCGGCTTGATCGCCTCGACCAGCGCGTCACCCGCCGCGATATCCACGCCGGCACCGCGATAGGTCGCACCGTTCCTGCCGTCGTCGCTGGTCATGCAAGCCTCCGATGCGCTAATCTTCGTTCATGAATGACCGGCGCACGAGGTCCGCCAGCGGTAGCCGCCAGAAAACCGGGCAGGAGCACGGCAGGCATTCGGCGCGGTTATCACCACACCCCACGATCCAGCGCAACCGGGCCAGCGCAACCGGGTCACGCGCAGGAGATGAAAGCGGAATAGAGATGCCGGACGGAATGAGTAACCCCCGGTCGGGTGCGATGGTCTCCACCGATGTGGTCACGGTGCCCAACATTCTGACCTTCGGGCGGATTTGCGCGGTCCCGGTCGCGATCTGGCTCGTGCTGCGCGGCGAATGCGGGATTGCCACGATATTGTTCGCCCTCGCCGGCCTGACCGACGCGCTCGATGGCTGGCTCGCCCGCCGCCAGGGCGTATCCGCCCTGGGTACCCTGCTCGACCCGCTCGCCGACAAATTATTGCTGACCTCGATGTTCATCACCCTGGCCGCCGTCGGGCGGCTGCCGCTCTGGCTGGCGATTATGGTGGTGTTTCGCGATATCATGATCATCGGCGGGATCGGCTTGCTGCGACTCATCGGCAGCCCCGTGGTGATCCGGCCGCTGATCATCTCCAAACTCAACACCGTGGCCCAGATCGGGCTGGTGGGCGTCGCTCTTGCGGAGGCGGGATTTGCCGTGCATCCGCCCTATATACGAACGGCGCTGATTGGTCTGGTCGCGCTGACCACGTTGATTTCAGGGGGGGCCTACGTCATGCGCGGCACGAAACTGGTATGAGCGGACAGATCGAAAGCGGCCCTCGTTGGCAGCGTATTGTGGCAATCGCCGCCGCGCTGGTGCTGGCCATCCTGTTTTTGCGGCTGTTTTCGCCGATATTGCTGCCCTTCGTGGCCGCCGCCGGCATCGCCTATTTTCTGGACCCGGCGGTTTCGGCGTTAACCCGGCTGCGGGTGCCGCGGTCTCTGGGCACCGCGATCATGCTGCTCGCGCTGATCGCCAGTGTCGCACTGGCCGCTCTGCTGCTCTATCCGCTGATCTCGGCCCAGATCGGGCTGCTGAGCCACCAACTGCCGGGAATGATCGACGGGCTGCAAAAATTCGTCACCCGTGAGATCAATAGTATCCAGCAACGGTTCGGCCACGGCTTCGTATCGACCAAACTCCAGTCATTGGTCAGCAACGAAGCCGGTACCATCATGGGGTTTGCCGGTACGGCGGCGCGGCGCGTGGTGGGAACCGGGTTCGTCGTGATCAATATTCTGACCCTGCTGATCATCACCCCGATTGTCGCGTTCTATTTCCTGCGCGACTGGCCCTTTTTCATCGCGCGCATCGATTCCTGGCTGCCGCGCTCGCATGAAAGCGTGATCCGCAACCTGGCGCAGGAGATCAGCCGGATTCTGAACGCATGGCTGCGGGGGCAGGCGATTTGCTGTCTGTTCCTTGGCGTATTCTACGCCATCGCGCTGAGCCTCGCGGGGCTGAACCTGGGTCTGGTGATCGGGCTGACGGCGGGCTTATTGTCGTTCATCCCCTATGTCGGCACCATCGTGGGGGCGGTGTCGTCGATCGTGCTGGCGCTGGGGCAGTTCAACGGGATCGATCACGTCATCGTCGTCGCGGTGATTTTCGTGGTCGGCCAATTGCTGAACGATTATGTGGTGGCTCCACGGTTTCTGGGCGACCGCCTGGGCTTGTCGGCGGTATGGGTAATTTTCGCGTTGTTCGCAGGGGCGGAAACCTTTGGGTTTCTCGGCGTTTTGCTGGCCGTGCCGGTCACCGCCACGCTGGGCGTGCTCGCCCGGTTCTGGCTGCGCCGCTACCTGCAGAGTTCCCTGTATCTCGATCCGCCGAACCCCGATGTCTGAGGCGGCGACCGAGGCAAGGCAACTCGCCCTGCCTTTCGACGAACCCGATCAATTCGCCGCCGCCGACTTCATCGAGGCGGCTTCGAACAGCGCGGCGCGGGCGGCGCTGGCGGCACCGGACACCTGGGTGAACGCAAGGCTGATCCTGTGGGGCGACGCCGGGTGCGGCAAGACCCATCTGGCACGGATCTGGGCCGGCACCCAAGGCGCGGAAATCGTCGCCGCGTCGCGGTTGCGCGCCCCGGTGTCGCCACAGGCCACCGCCCTGCTGATCGAGGATATCGACATCATGGTCGCCCCCGTAGCCTTGCTCGCCACGCTGGAGCGGGCAAGTGCCGCGCGGTGCCGCGTGCTGCTGACCAGCCGAAGCCCGCCCGCTCGGCTCGCCATCGAATTGGCGGATCTCGCAAGCCGGTTGCGCGCCAGCCTGACAATCCAGATCGAGCCGGCTGAACCCGCCCTGCTCGACGCACTGCTGATGCGGCTCGCTTCGGCCCGGCAACTCACCTTGACCGCGCCCCTGCGCCAGTTTTTGCTCAGCCGCCTGCCGCGCCGGCCGGCGGTGTTGCGCGAAGCGATCGCCCGGCTCGATCGCTATGCGATGGCCCTGGGCACCGCACCCTCCCGCCGCATTGCCGAGCGCCTGCTGGGCGAACTGGCCGACCCGCCAGAGTGCGATCCTGAGTGCGATCCCGAGCGCGATCCCGAGTCCGGCCCCCGCCGGCAAGATCGTCCCCAAGATCGTCCCATGGAAAATCACGAAACCGACATACGATCTCTGCTTTAGCCGCGCGCGATTTCATGCCAACATCGGATCATGGATCAGGATCAGGGCACACACGTCGAGGCGGTTGCCGCACCCATCACGCAGGACGATCCCGCCCGCTTCATCAACCGCGAGCTGTCCTGGCTCGATTTCAATTCGCGCGTGGTGGCGGCGGCGGAAAATACGCGCTACCCTTTGCTGGAGCGGCTGCGGTTCGTTTCGATCAGCGCGTCCAATCTCGATGAATTCTACTCGGTCCGGGTCGCGGGGCTGATCGGCCAGGTGCGCGCCGGCCTGGTTCTGCAATCATCGGACGGCCAGACACCGACCCAGCAGCTCACCGAGGTCAATCGCTGCGCCCGCACCCTGATGGAAACGCAGCAGCGGGCACTGGCGACGCTGCGGGCGGAGTTGGCGGCGGTCGGTCTCACCATCGTCGGCACCGCCGACCTCAGTCACGAGGATCAGCGATTTCTCGATGCCCACTTCATGGAACGAGTGTTCCCCGTGCTCACCCCGCTGGCGATCGATCCGGCGCATCCCTTCCCGTTTGTCCCGAACATGGGTCTGGTTCTGGCGCTCAAGCTGATCCGCGAGGAAGACGCCGGGGTGATGCGGGCGCTGATTCCGCTGCCCGCGCAAATCAGGCGCTTCATTCGCCTGCCGAACGCCTCGCCCGCGACCATCCGGTTCATCCTGCTGGAAGATCTGGTCAAGCTGTTTCTCGACCGGTTGTTTCACGGTTTCCGCCTCGCGGGGTCCGGCCTGTTCCGCGTCTCGCGCGATACCGACGTCGAGTTCGAGGAAGAGGCCGAGGACTTGGTGCAGTCCTATGAAACCGCCCTGAAACGCCGCCGGCGCGGGGCCGCCATCCAGTTGACTCTCGCGACCGACATGCCCGACGATTTGCGGACATTGGTGATCGACGAGGTGGAAGCACCGGAAGACGAGTTGTTCAGCGAAGCCGGCATGCTGGGACTGGTCGATCTCAAGGAAATGATCGTCGACGACCGGCCCGAATTGTTATTCCCCGCCTATGCGCCCCGGTTTCCCGAACGGATCCGCGATTTCGGCGGCGATTGCTTCGCGGCCATTCGCAACAAGGACATCATCGTCCACCATCCGTTCGAAAGCTTCGACGTGGTGGTGCAATTTCTGCGTCAGGCCGCAGGCGACCCTCATGTGGTGGCGATCAAACAAACCGTCTACCGCACCAGCCGCGACTCCCCGATCGTGGGTGCCCTGATCGAAGCGGCTGAATCCGGCAAAAGCGTCACCGCCATGGTGGAACTGCGGGCGCGGTTCGACGAAGAGGCCAACATCCGCCTCGCCCGCACCCTCGAAGCCGCCGGCGTTCAGGTGGTCTATGGCTTTCTCGGCTTGAAGACGCACGCCAAGCTTTCGCTGGTGGTCCGGCGTGAGGGATCGGCGATGCGCGCCTACTCCCATTTCGGTACCGGCAATTATCATCCGATCACCGCGCGCATCTATACCGATCTGTCGTTCTTCACCTGCGACCCTGAACTGACCCGCGATGCCGCCCGGCTGTTCAACTACATGACCGGCTACGCCCGGCCCGAACATATGGACCAGCTCGTCTTCAGCCCGATCAGCACGCGCCGAACCATCGAAACCCTGATCGATGCCGAGATCGCCGCGGCCCAGGCCGAAAAGCCTGCCGGTATCTGGCTGAAACTCAACTCCCTGGTCGATGAACGGCTGATCGACCATCTCTACCGCGCGTCGATGGCAGGGGTACCCATCATCTGTGTCATCCGTGGTATCTGCTGCCTGCGCCCTGGCGTGCCCGGCCTGTCGGACCGGATCCAGGTCAAATCGATCATCGGCCGGTTTCTCGAGCACGCGCGCATCGCGGTATTCGCCAACGGCGCTGAAATGCCATGCCGCGAGAACAAGGTTTTCATTTCGAGCGCGGACTGGATGGCGCGCAATATGGACTGGCGCGTCGAAACCTTCGTCCCCATCCACAATCCCACCGTCCACGCCCAGGTTCTCGACCAGATCATGGCGGTCAATCTGCGCGACAACGTCGATTCCTGGAGTCTCGGGGCCGACGCCCAGTGGACCAAGATACCCCGGGGCAACCCGCCGGTTTCGGCGCATGAGTATTTCATGACCAATCCGTCACTGTCCGGCCGGGGTTCGGCGCTGCGCAACCCGATCAATCATCAGCAACGCGAGCGCAACCGGTATCGCAAAACCTTCCTGATCAACGAGTAGAGCGATCAACGAGGAGGGTGATCAATGGGTAGAGCGCGGCGGCAGAAGGGTCTGGCGAACCGCCGCAAGATGCTCGTAGCAAATCGCATGCGCGCGCCACAAGTCCACAATATAAACCGCGACCTGTGACTGCTTCGCCGCCACCGGCACCGCCGGGCTGGCCGGGCAGGTCAATAACGCGGCGGGAATCCGCGGCTGAACCAGCTTGATTTTGGTGACCGTGAGGGGCTTTGCGCCAGCGCAGCCCGCCAGCAGGCAACAGACAAGGCCGGCCCTGATCATGGTGTGTTTCCTTGTACTTTTGCAATCGCCGCCAGGGTGCTCGCCAGCACCTGCGCCACCGGCGCATCGCTCGTGGCCGGTGTGGCGGCAACCGTTGCTAACATTCCATCGGCAAACCGGGCGACCCCGCTGTCGCTCGCGATCGTGCTTGTCAACGCCGCCTGCCAGGCGGCATCCGCCGCTTGCAGCCGTTTGAGGGCCACGAGATTCTGCTGGTTCGTCGCGGTCAACCGATCGATCGTGGTCTGCGCCGCCGCGACGTTCTGATGGGCGATGGTCAGCTGATCCTGCAAATGCCGCACATAGACGATGCCACCCATGACTAACAATCCGGCGACAATCCACGGCAAAAAACGGGTCAGATAAGGCAGGAGCAGTGCGGGCATCGTCAATCTCCAAACCGGGTGCTCAGACCCATGCCAAGGGCACCGGCGGCGATGGTCGAACCCAGCCCCATGCCAAAATGCTCCGGATCGAACAGTTGATGCCGCACCAGGACGGTAAACAATTCCAACCCGATAAACGTTATCACCCCGATAATCGACAGCACCGCCATCTCGTCGGATCGGCCATTGGCGTCCGAGACGAGCTCAAACAAAAACCGCTTCATCAATTCACCTATCGATCAAGACAATGTGTGCAGATAATGCGCGGCAAGACTGCCGATCACCGCCGACAGCAGCCCCACCATAATCATCGTGACCCGATGACTGCCCGATTGCTCGCCGCGAAACTGCGCCAGATCGGCACGAAAGCGCGACAATTCCTTGACCAGTTCGTCGGATTTTCCGACAAACCGGTCCTGCGCGGTCGCAACCTGCATCTCGAACCGGCTCCGCCAGGTTTCCAAAGCCATATGGCGCGCCTCGATCGCCGCAATATCGCGGCGCGCCGAAGCAACCTCGGTCTGCAACAACCCAACCTCCGAGCGCAGTTCGGCCATCGCCTCGCGCAGCAGCGCGATCACGTCTTCTGCCATGGGATCAGGCCGGTAACGTCGCGAGCGGCAAGCCATAGGCGGTCGCCTGCAACGGCATGTCGATGGCAAACGCCGCGCCAAGATCGTTCGCGATCGACCAGCCTGCGGGGGGCGTCACTGTTGCAAGGTTGTCGGTCACCGCGTCACCTCTGCCCATTTGCGTACTGCCGTACGGATAGTAGAACAAACATTGCGCCGCCGCGTTGAGCGGTGCCCGCGCGAGTGTGACCGCGACATGGGTCGCATCGATCCGCGCCGCCGCCACCGCGCCGATGATCGGTCCAGGATCAGCGACCGTGCCGCCGTCCATCACTGCGAATCCGGCACCGTTGGCGGCTTGCAACGGCACCATCAGGTCATCGCCCGCGTCGTGCTGAACCGTCAGAATGATTTCGGTCGGACCGGCCTGATAGGCGTGGACGATGGCAGGCCCCCCCGCGAGCGGCAATCCGGTCGCCGGCACCGCGCTTGCCGGAATCGAATCCGACAGGCCGAGTGCCAGTGCCGCCCGTGCCGCCGGATGCACACCGATCCGGCCATAGCGCAGCAGATCGGGCTGGTCGCGATGTTGCGGATCACCGCCTGAAAACAGGCCGGTCTCCGGGTCCCACGTCGCATTCAGCGGATTGGAATCCGCCGTCTGCGCCACGAAAATCCTGATCCCCTGGCTCGGATCGAGCGCAAGATCGCACACGCTTTCACGCACCATCTGCACACCTTCATCGGTTTCGTAGGGAATCGCACTCCACATCAGCAGCGGCATCTGGGCGGCGGAACGCCCGAACATCGCCCGCGTCAGACTGGCCAACTGGGTGACGCTGCCTTTGTAGAGTGTCTTGTTGGCATAGGGCATCGTGCTGTCCTGTTCGGACCACGGCCAGAGCAGAAATTCGATGTCACCCGCATCCGCCGCCGATACCAAAGCCTGCGCGCCGGACAGATACGCCGCCAGCGCCTGCCCATCGGCACCCAACCCCCAGGTTGACGGTTGCGATCCATCGCCCGGATTGGTCAGAAACGTGCCGTTCCCGGCACCGGGTGGAAACAAAGGCGGCGAGGAATTTGAAATCGGATGCCCGGCCACCAGCGAATAACGCGCCGGACTGTTATAGTTGCCGGACTGCATCGAGGTTGAACCCCACGCCGCCGCCCCCAGATACCACGCAACGCCCTGCGCGAGCGCCACCGCGCCCTTCGCCTGCACGAACCATTCGGCATTGGATTGACCCATCACCAGCACATTGACACCGCGCCGCGCGCCCAACACCCAGCGCGCCTGGCCGGCGATCAGTATCGCCATGTCGGTTGCCGACAATGCATGAGTCCAGCACGCCGCCTCATGAAACCAGCATTGCGCCGAGCCTTGAACCGTATTGTCGTGAAACAGTAAAACCTGCCCCGCTGCCTGGGTGGGCATCGGGTTCGCCGCCGCCGTCACGGTTTGCACGCCATCGAGCCACACATCCACACCCACCCCCGGCGTGTTCCGCAGAATGAGCGCGTGGGTATGACGCCGTTCGAGCGAAGCCGCGATGCTGACGCTCTGGGCGGTGCCGGCAAACAATACCAGCCCCCCGCCCGCCGGCCCGGCCGCCTGAACAATCGTGGTGCCGGTCGCCATGGCATGGATCAACGGTGTCGGATTATTATCGACCTGTATTGTTCCCTGCCGCCAGTTCGGCCGGGTCCACACCAGATAAATCGTCCACGCGGCTTCACGTCCCAGGTCGAAACTGGCGAGCGACAAGCCCCAATCGGGATCGAGGCTTGGCCCATACTGCGCGATCGCCGCATCCGGGCTGCCGACAGCCCCCAGAAATCCGTTGACGCGTGGCACCACAAGCGTCGGATTAGGCGCGGTATCCGCCACGAAATGAAAGGGCAATAACGTGACGTTATTGCCCGATTTGTCGGCCAGTGATCCCACCGTGCTGTTGGATACGTTCAGCACATTGCCACTCAAATCGAGCACCGCGCCGAGCGCCCCGGCATCCCACCAGCCGGAAAGCCCGGCAATCGCCGAGGGAAAGGGACCGGAAAATCCACCCGATGCCGGCGCACCCCCCGTTCCCACACCCCCCGTTCCCGCACCCCCCGTTCCGGCCCCCAAGGCTTGCGTGAGAATACGCCCCGTCGTCGTGGCCAAAACGGCACCGCGCGTCACCGCCATCAGCGCCATGATCAGGTCACCTCAATCGTGAAAGCCGAAACCGTCGCCGCCGTGCCGCTCGCGGTCTCGACCCAGACGTAATACGTCCCCGCGGTGGAAGGGATTGTCGCATAGGCGGCCCAGACCGAATTATTGTCGATAATCGAAACCGCCTGCCAACCAGCGGTCGGCACCACCGTATTACTGGTCGAAAACGCGATCTGGGTTGCGGTCGTCTGCGCCGGACTCACCCCGCCGTTCAGCGCCATGGTGCCGGACCCTGCCGGCACGCTGCTCGGCGCGGGTTGGTTGATCGTGTAGGCAATCGCCGGAATACTTGCCGATACAGTCATCGCCGCGGAAATCGCCTGCACGGCGGTATCGTTAGTCTGCTGTGCCCAAATATAAAAGCTTCCCGCCGCCGCGCCAGCGGTCAGCGCGGCGCTCCAATTCGTGCCACTGACACTCGCGATCACCAAACTGGTCGGCGCGGCGGTAGTACTTGCCGACAATCCCACCTGCACCGCCGTTCCGGCCGGAGACACCGTGCCGCTCACCGCAATCGCGCCCCCCGCTATGACATTTGCCGGAATGGTGCCGATCCCGATCGAAGCCGCTGCCACGCTGAACGGTGGGCTGGTGCCAAATATGGTGGGATTCGCGTGATCGCGCACCAGCAGCGTATAGGTTCCCACCGCAAGGCCCGGCATCTGGAAACTATAGCCACCGGCCCCGATCACCGGCGCATTCGCGGCAATCCAGGTGGTACCGTCGGTCGAATAATCGAGTGCCGCCGGTGCCTCGTCGAACAGCCCCCCGGTCACCAGAATGGCGGTACCCAGCGCCGGTGCCGCGATTGTGTTCACCGTAATTGTCGGCACGGATGGCACGGCACCTCCCCACCACACGATCGAGCCACCCGAATAGGTCAGCGCCACAATCGTGGTCTCTGCCCCCGGTGGCAGGGTAGCCCCGCCGTTGCCCGAGGTGATGCCGGTTCCCATCGTCACTGTGCCGGCTGAAAGATTGATCAGCCGGCAGGAAAATCCACTGCCCATGTTCGTAAAATTGGCCGACAGTGTCATCGGCTGGCTGGCCACCAATATGCGCTGGTTATGGGTGGTCGCATCCAGCACCGTATTCGCGGTGAGTTCGACGACGCCTGGCCGCAGGGTCGGAATCTTCTGCGCCACATAGGTCCAGATCGCGGCAAAGCTCTGGCTCGAGAGGGCGTTGCCCCCCTGCGCCACCAGCAACTGATCGGAATCCGCCGCCGGCCCCGCTGCCGGCAATTGATCGATCGTCTGCCCACCGATCAACTGCTGATAGGTGATCCACGCGTTCGCGCCATTCTGCCAGATCGCGACGTAATCGGTCGCGCCAATGGTACTCGCCGCGTTTGCCGTGGCGGGTGCCGCCAACCCCGTTCCCTGCGGCCCCATCGGCCCCATGGCACCTTGCGGGCCTGGCGCGCCGTTCGGCCCCGGCGGGCCGGCGGGTCCGGCAATCGCCCCCGCCGTGACGCTCAACGTTCCATTCGGATCGATCGCAATCCCGGAACCAGCGGCAAACAACCCCCGCAAATCGGCCACCGGCAGGCGCGCCGGGGCACCGGCGGCATTCACGATCACCTCATCGCCACTTGCAAAACTGCCGAGCAGGGGAAACGCAAGATGGTCCGTACCGGTCGCCGCCAATGTCGTCGCCGACAAGGCAAGTCCGGCACCCAGTGTGAGCGCCTCGGGTGCGCCCGCTCCCGCGCTGGCACGCCCGAGGACATCGCCGGTCGGCAGGACAATCTCGGTCTGAAGCCCCGCCGTAATCTGCGCCACCGTCGCCGCGTAGAGCGTGCCGTTCTGCGATAGCGGCACCAGATCGCCGTACCCAACCGTGACTACGGTGGGAAGCTGCGGAATTGTCGTCATTTCATCCAATCCTTGTCGCGCGGTTCAGGGGTTGTCCGGCCGATCGGCTACGCCACCGCCACCCAGCCGGTCGCATCCGTCGCGGTCTGCTTGACCCAATAGGTTGCCCCAACCCCGCCATTGAGGTTGCGGAAACATGACCCCGGCGTCGCCGTCACCACGCCCAGGGGCGATCCCCGTCCGATCAAGGTCATGCATCCGGTCGGCTCGGTGCCGGAAATCAATCGCACCCCGCCACCGCTCGCCGGACACAGCTTCACATCCCCGCTCTGGCTTTGGAACGTCACGCTGCCATCGCCGTCCGGTGACACATAGTCCGATTGCATGAACCGCACGGCCTGCCAGGCCCCCGCGGCACCTTCCCACTCGATCACGGCACCGGCCGGCACCGTTACGGCGGACCCCGTCCAGTTATTTTGGGCCGGTTCACTGCCAGCCGCGGCAAACCCGGTCGGTGCCAGGCAATGCACCGCAAGCCGCTTCCCCTGCACAACGGGCAACCCGACCTGCGCTACCGCCGTCGCCCCGGTGCCATTGCCGCCGATGAGAACCTGCGTGCCGGCGTCATACCCGCTACCGGCATCGCCGATAACAACGCCGATCACCGTGCCATTCGCCACCCATGCCGTAGCGCTCGCGCCACTGCCCGCCCCGGTGATCGACACCGTGGCGTTCGTGTAATTCGACCCGCCATTGATCACTTTGATAAAACTGATCTGCCCCGCCATGCTCCGCGCGGTCGCGCTGACCATGCTCGCAATCAAGCCGGAACTCTGCGAGACCGCGACACGGTCGATCAGATCGGGAAACACGAGCGTGTTGACCCCGCTCGACGCCGTTGGATTGACCGCGAACGACTCCGAATAATTCACCACATTGCCGCGCAGAACCATCGAGTCGGTGAAGGGAACCAGCGCATTCAGCGGATCACCCGAAACGCCGGACGACACGACGTTATCCGCGATCACCACAAGCTGCGGCGCATCTCGCAGCACAATCCCCGATCCGCCCGCACCATACCCGACATAATTTCCAATAATCGACAAATTATTGCAGCTGATTCCAAAGTTCTGGCCGCGCCCATCAGATTCTACATTCAGTGCAATAATCCCAATCCCGCAATCCTGAACATAATTACCCCGAACCGTACAATTCTGCGACCCACCAATACCAATACCTATACTTGGTCCATCAATATAATTTCCGGAAATATCAACAAAAATCGATCCCCCTGCATCGATACCAAACCCGCCCGATCCGGTGATCATGTTATCCGCGATCCGGCAGTACCCGGTATTGGCCAGCATACCACCACCCGCCGGACCATTGTTGACGATCAGATTGCCACAAACCAGTATATTTCTGCCAGAAATCGAAATTCCGTAACTTGTATTATTGAATACACAATTGTTGGCAACCAGCCCGCCCAGAACATCCGGGTTTGCATTGCCATAAATGCTCGGCTCACGATTCGTTGCATTGAAATTACCGACCGATATACCGGTCTGATTATTCCAGCACGTGTTCCCAACCATCTGCACATCGCGGATTTTCAGAACAAAGCTTGGATCCTGACTATCGACATAAATCCCGTTGCGCGCATTGTCATGGGCCCGGCAGCTTGTCACCGCGACCGCATCGCACGCGGCGACCCACATGCCGTCCACGGCATTCGCCGTGAATTCGCAGTCGTGAATATGGTGGCGCGTTAGCGCCGGATCGCTGGGCGCAATCGCAAGCCCCCAGCCATAAATCGATCCCATCGCGTTGCGGAACAACGACCGGGTGATATTCGCACCGGTGCATGAGGCCTGCACCACCACGCCCCAGGTATCCGCCGTTATCGACGGGTTCGCGTCAAACACAATGCCATCGGCAAAAAACTGTGTTGCACTGATACTGATCCACGCCGGTGTGGCCGAAATCCCGCTCTGACTTTGTGCGCCCCGCGTCAACACTGTCGTACCCGCCACGCCGAGCAGCACAGCGCATGAGCCGCCAATATCGCACTCGCCGTCGATCCGGTACGTCGCCGGTCCCAGCCGCACCGGATAGCCCGAGGCCAGTGCGGCGATCAACGCCGCCGCATCATTGGTCACCCCGTCGCCGACCGCACCAAAATCTTCGATGGCGACCGCATTCATCCCCATGGCGGCCAGCGTCCGCAGCGTGTTGGCCCCTGCCGCCATCGCCTGAAAGCTCCCGGCTTGAATGCCGGAAACCCCTGAAATACCCTGCATGAATGCCGTGTAGGGCAATACGCTGTTGACGCCCGATTGCCCAAACGCCACCAGATCGGTCGTGCAGGGCGACGTTCCCGCCGGCAATTCCGCAATCTCGAACGGTGCCGCCGCCGCCGACAACGTGGTTCCGTTCAGCGCCAGATTAGCCCCAATGCTGATCGCAACCGGACTAGCCACCCCCGGCCCCACACCGCCGAGCAAGGTGCCCTGCGGCAACGCCAGCGCCTGCTGCATCCCGGCCAGAATCTGCGCCCGCGTCGCCGCAACGGTCGCGCCGTTCTGAAACACCGGCAGTTCATCGCTATCCGAAACCGATGCGGTACCGGGCAACTGTCCAATCGTTGGCATGAAAACCCCTTCAATCCGCAGTAATCGGCTGACCGGACGGGCTGGTCAGCGGCACGCCGCCCAGCGTCGTGATCGCGGTTGGCGGTGCCGGCACCGCAGCCAGGGCCACCACCGGCAGGGCAATACTGCGGGCAAAACTTCGCCCGCACGCTGTCGAAATCCCAATGGTTACGGTGTAATCGGTTCCCGGTTGCCCCGCCGTCAGCCACAACACCGCCCGCGTGCCATCGGCCGCCGAAGACGCCAGCGTCAGATCGCCCGGATTATTCGGCGAGATCGCAACACTCATCGACGCAATCGTGTCCCCCGGATTCCCCGTCAGGGCCGGCGCGATCTCGAACACATAGTCCAGCGTATCGCCAGGGTCTTTCTCAGGCCACGTCAATGGTTGTGGCGGCTGCAGGGCCAGCCCGCGTGGCGTCGGAATGAACCCCTCGATCTCGATCAGCCGCGCCGATGATACTTGCCAGACATAGCTGGCCGGCGTCGTGGTTCCGCTCATGATTTGCTCCACTCAGTATTCGACGATCACGATGCCCGGCGCGCCCTGCCCACCCAGGCTTCCCGCCGGGTTGCCGCCGCTGGTGGTCGTGCCACCGCCGCCGCCGCCGCCGCCAAACCCGGTGGCGGCAAAACCCGCGACCGGTCCGCTGGCACCACGGCCGCGTCCCGCACCCCCGCCGTCGCCACCCCGGCACGCAATGGTGATACCGTCGCAACCCATGGCCCCGCCTTGAACGATCCGCGCACCCAACCCGATGCCGCCGGTTCCGCCTGCGGTCGCGAACAGGGTCGCGGTGCCGCCTTGGCCGCCACTGCCCCCGGACGCCGATAAATACGTGCCGAAACTCGAGGTTCCGCCGGCACCGCCATTCCCCGGCGACGTCGTCGGCACGCCCGCCGCGCCCACGGTCACGGGGATCGACTGCCCCGGTACCAGCCCGGTCACAATGTCGATCGCGGTGCCGCCTTCGCCACCGCCGGCACCCGGCAGGGTCGCGTGATACCCGGCCGCGCCGCCACCGCCGACCACCTTCACCCGAACCTGACCGACACCTGCCGGAACCACGAAGCTGCCGGACAGGTCGAACACCTGCATCGCCGAAAAACCAGGCCGCAACTGGGGTAATTTGAAACTCAGGAACGGCGCGGCCGGCAGCGTGATAATATCCGCAGCGGTAATCGCGCTCTGCCCGTAGTTCACCGTAACCACGTACAGACCGACCCAGCCGGCATCCACCGCCGGCGTCGTCTGTGTCCCCGCGCTGGCCGCCGCGCCAGGCTTCACCTGCAACTGCACCCGCTCGATCCGCATCGTGTTCTGTGCGCCACCGGTATTGTCAGGTCCGGAATAGGGCACCGAAGGTGTGGCCGCATTCACATACGGCAGCACGACCGGCGCTGTGTCGGTTTCAGAAAACGTCGCCTCGATCAGGTAATTCACCGACTGGCCCGAACTCGCCGGTGCCGCCAGGCTGAAGGTGACCGGGTCAAGATTGATCCCGGTTTTGACGATCTGCTCAGCCTGACTGGCCGTCAGGCTGCCATAAGCATTGGCATCGACCGGCCCGAACTGGGTGATCGACCCCGGTGCCACCGTCACCGTCAGTGCGGCGGGTACCGTTGGCGCGCAGCCCAGGCCATCGGCGACCATCCCGGTGCCGAACACCGCCGCGCTCAGTGCTCCGAGTCCCACCATGACGTTGCGATTGATGTTGAGAATATCGGTGTCGAGCGGAATTGCGCCCGGGTAGACGATCGTGCGATCCATGGAATATCCTTTATTTGATCGTGAAAATCAGGCGGTCGCGCGGGGCGTCCCGTCAGTCCGACAGGCGGGTCCACGCAACGGCACCAGCCGGCAAAACCGCGACAATCGCCGCATAAATGTCAGAATCCGTCGTCAATCCAGGGTCGTCGGCCAGATCGCTCCAGGCCATCGGCACACACCCATATCCGCCCGGCCCCAGATTATAACCGCCATCGTTGCCCGAAGACGAAACAACCGGTCGAAACGCCATGACAAAACATTGATACGGCAACGCAAGACTACCATAGCCACCAGCCGTGTTATATCCCAGCGTATTACTGTCATAACCGCCAGTATCGCCTGTATTGAACGGCTCGAATACATTGGGTGTCCGTCCGGTCTCGGCGATCAGCCCCGCAACCAGCGCGGCCCGCGTCGCCCGAGGTGCGAGCAGATTGGCCCTGATCCTGGCGCTGAACATCGCATCGGTTTCGCCAGCCCGGCGCGCCAGGCTCGCACCAAAAAAATCCTGCGCCGCGATATCCAAAAACGGCCCGGTCGCCGTGGCAATCCGGGTCTGCGTCGTCGCAAACCCGATCAGCGCGTACAGCGCCGCCCACAGTGTCGCGACCCCACCCAATACCATATCGAGCACGGGCGTCGCGTCGGCGAACCAGCCCGCCGGCAACACCGATTTCAGCCGCGCCACCATATCGGCAACACCGCCGGTCGAAACCCCGGTTCCGCTCATGGCTCAGGCCACACTGATCGTGCCGACCCGCACCGCGCCAAATAACGGCGGTACGAGGTCTGCCATTGTGCCGTTCAGCATTGTGTCGGTCACGTTGATCACAGTATTCGAAGCATCGTAAGCAATCTGAGCCAGCCTGGAATAGGGCAAACCCGCCCCCACCGGCAGGCTCTCTATGTAGGCCGCCAACGCATCGTTGACCGCACCGATCACCACCTGTGACTGCGCATTCTGCGTCAGCGCCAGCGTCATCGCCACGTCGGCCACCACCACCACCGGCCCCTGAACCGCAAACCGCGTTCCTATTGGCCGCACGGCGTTTACCGCCTGCGCCACCGTCGCCAGCAAGCTCGCCGGCGGCGCGCCGGTTCCATTGTCCACGGTTACAACAAAGTTACCCAGGCTGACCGCTCCGGTCTGATCGACATTCTCCGCAATCGAGACCGACAACCCCTGCTGCACCCCCACAACGGTGGCCTCGATGGCACCCAGTGTCGCCCGCGACAGGCTTGCCAGATAATTACCGAACCGCGCCTTGAACGCCGCGTCGCTTTCGCCGTCCAATCCACCCGTCATCGGTGCTGCATTACCGACAGTATCGACCCCCGGAATCGCACTGGTCAACAAACCAATCGTTCCCGCCAATACATCACCGGCCGAACCCGCTACAGTGGCACTCACCGGCAAATCAATCGAGGCAATACCCGCCGCAAGACTATAACCGACCCGCACAACCGAATAGGCGGCGTTCGTGTTATCGGCCGTCACCATGAAACTCTGGCTGCCATCGCTGGTCATCACCGTGGTTCCCACCGGCACGAATGCCGCGAGAACCGGCGCGAACCGCGCAAACGTCACCATCCCGGCGGCTTGCGACGCCGGTAGCCGGACAAACCCGAAATCCGCGCCAAAACTATCGCAATCCACCCCGCTGCTGGTCGCCAACCGGGTCGTCTGCAAGACCTCGACGATCAACCACTGCAACCACAATCCCAGCGACGCATTCGCCTCCAGAATCGCCCGCAACACCGACCCCACGGTCAAATCCAGAACCTGCGTCGCGGCCCCCTGCACGGCAGCCGCCATCTGCTCCACCATCGCGGTGAAGGTCTGCAACGATAATTGCATGAAATATCCTCTGAAGCGCGAAAAGACCGTTCCGCCGATCAGCCCGGCAGCGTCAGCGCCGTACTCTGCCCGGTGATCGCATCCTGATAGGCAATCGTCATCGCAATCCCCGATGGATTATCCTGATCCACCACAATCTGCGGCAACGGCGATTGCGCCACCCGGCTCTCCGCCTGCATCTGCGCCCGCGCCACCGCGGTCACCGCACCCACGGCACCGGCCGCCCCGACAAACCGACCCAACCCGGCACCGTAAGTCAGTTGCCAGATATAATCGCCGGGATTCGTCAGCAGCCGCCGCAACACCCGTTGCTCGGTCAACCCCGATCCGCTGGCCAGCGCCAGATCGCCCGACACCCCAATCGCCAGATCGCCGCCGAACACCACCGAAGCATCCGCCATCACACCACCGCCGATGGCGTGCCGGTCTGCCCGCCCTGCGGATCAGGGTGTACATGCCCATCATAAGCCTGGCGCAACGTGTCGACACTTCCGTGCTGACCCCCCAAATCGGAAATCCCGCCGCTGACCATCAAATTTCCCTCAATCGAAACCGTGCTTGCCTGCAATGCGATCGTCCCATCGTTCTTGAGCTTGATGAACGACCCGGTCTGATGCACCAGCCAGAACTCCCCCACCGGCGCCCCCGGCGTCGGCTCCGCATTCGACCACACCCGCCCGATCACCACGGCCTGCTCGGCATCGCCCTCCTGACCGAGCACCATCACCTGATCGCCCGGCGACAGCGGTGCGGCCATGCCCCAGCCCGCGCCAATCCACCCACTCAGCACCGGCAACCAGCCCGACAGCAAATTTTCCGGCTGCATCGTCACCCGCGCCGCATAGGCGGTCGGATCGAAACTCGCCACCACGCCAAACCGCGCCTGCCCGCTCATCCCGTCCAGCGCCGCCGCCCGCACCTTCACCGCATTCCAAAATGCGTCCATCACGCCACCTGCAACGCTTCAAACCGCTGGATAAACCCCTGGCGCATATCGACACTCCGTTCGATCGTTCGGACGACATAGGATGCATCGAGCGACGTCCCGGTCCCTTGCAATAAAATCACGCCATCCGGCCCCAGCGACAACTCGCCCGGCATGCTCGCGCGCAACAATACCGCCTGCGCCGCCAACGCCGCCTGCTGCGCCGTCGTTTCCTGGTCCACCTCTGCCTGGGTCAAATTCGGCCGCACCAGGGTCACCCCGCCCGCCGTGCCGGAACTCTGTGAAAAACTCTGCTTCAATTTCGGATTCCAACTGGTCACGGTCACCTTCGGCGTCACCAGGCCCAGCGCCCGATCCACCACCAGCGACAAAAAATCCCGCCCGAACGTCAGCAGCATCGGCGCGCGGAGGGCCGGCGGCCCGAAGTTCAACACCGTGCCGGTCACCGACAATGAAAACTGTTCGAAGGCGGCAAACCCCGCCAGCAAATCCCACCGCGTCACATGCCGCGTATGCAACCCCAGCCCGGTGCGCATATGGGCCAATTCGTAATACTGCCCGACCGGCGTGCTCGTTGCCGTCACATTGGTCTCAAGTGCGGCATCGGCGGCAAACGCGGTGGCAATTTCACTCGCGGTCTGATTGGCAAAACTCTGCGCCACCTCGGCATCGATCAACCGCGCCGACAAATCCCGCCCCGACAGCACAACATGCCCGGTCCCGAAATCCACCGCGACATTGTCGATCTGACCGGTCAGAATTGGCTCTCCCGCCAAACCGGCCGAACCAAGACCGATCGTGATCGTCACAATACCGGCCTGCAACCCCGCAAACAGCGCCGCACCGCCCAGCGTCGCCCCGGTCGCCAGCCACACCTGAAACCGGTCCGCGGCAAAATGCCCGCATTGCATCAACTCCAGCCGCTCAACCCCCGCAACCGGAACGCCATCGATCGCAACGCCGACCGCGATCGACCGCGACCCCACGGTATCAAACATTCGGCACCCCGCCGGTCGCCGCCGGGTCAACCGGAGGCAACACCAGCCTCACCACCCCACTCAATACCGGATCGCTCAGATCATTCGCCTGCGCAATCCGGACCCATTGCGTCGCATCGCCAAGATATTGCGCGGCAATCGCGAACAGATTGCCGCCCACCACGGTCACAACCGTCTCGCTCACAGCGCCCCCAATCCGATATTCGCCACCACCCGCCCCACATAGGCTTGCGCCGCCGCGGCCCCGGCCAGGACCGACGAGGCCGACCCCAGCGTCGCCATCGCCGCGATCGGTGCCGCCGCACCGGCCGTGCCGGAAAATTCATTGCTCGCGGCACTCAGCGCTTCACCCGCGCCACTCACCGCCGCCGCCAGCCCGCTCTGCGCCATCGCCAGCGCCGCCGAACTGACCGTCGAAACCCCCGCCAACGATACGCCGCTCAACCCTGAAAACCCCGCCGCACTCGCCAGATCGAGTCCCGCCTGCGCCAACGCACTCGGCAACGCGGCAACCAGATTCTCAACCGCCAGCAGAGTGATTTGAAACGGAATCCACCACGGTTTCTGATACGAGGCACTGAACGCGGTAATCACCACGCTATAGGCAAACCCGCCAAACGCCAGTGGCAGCGTCGCACCCACATTCCGCGCGCCGTCGAGCACCTGCGCGCGCAATTCCGCATCGGGACCGGAAAAAGTCCCGGCAAACGTAATCTCCCCCGCCGCGCCACCCAGCACATCGACCACCCGGCCCCCGCCCAACGGCTGATGCACCGCCAACCGTTGGGTGCCGCCGAACCCTATCTCCGCCGGCACCTCGAAATCCCGGAACGCGACACCGCCCAGCGTCACCGCAACCGCCGCCATCCACCCCTCCTGATTTCAAAATCCTGGCTTTCTACCGGCAAATATCGGCGCCAGCCGGCCATCGAACCCGGTCACCCCCGAAGGCGGCCGGCGCGCCTCATCGGCGAACAAATCCCCGATCATCCGAGCCACGTCATACCGCGGCACGGCCTCGTCACGGCCAACCATCATCGCATCCGGCCCCGCTGCCCGATCGACCCGTCCATGATCCGTCACCGAATGTGACCGGAACCGATCCGCATCCTCCGGCGCACCGGCTTTCGCAGGAGACGCTCTCCAACCCGCCACGGCACCCGCATCGCGCCGATCCCACGCCGAACGATCTCCCACCGGTGCCGCCGCCCGCGCCAGAAGGCCCCCACCGCCCGCTATGGCGCGAGCCGCCGGCATCCAGGATCGCAACCCCGAAGCACGGCCCGCGCGCCAGGTTCGCTCCACTTCCACACGATCTACCCCGCCACCATCATCGCGACCGATCGCCGTGCCGCGCGAAGCCCGTCGCACCACGTCTGCAACCCGCGCCGCCATACCGCGTCGCCACCCCTCGGCACCGCGCAAAAACCCGCCGCCCCACCCCTTCATCAACACCGCCGCCGCTGCCCGCTCGCCGGCAACCCGCGCCACCCGCCGCCGATCGTCCGCCACCCGCTTGATCGCCGCACCAATCCCGCCCGAACCACCCCGGACCGAGCGCACCGCCATCCATCCAGTCGCGGCAATCCGCCGCATCCCC
This sequence comes from Acidiphilium sp., assembly GCA_028688905.1. GTDB lineage: Bacteria > Pseudomonadota > Alphaproteobacteria > Acetobacterales > Acetobacteraceae > Acidiphilium. The sequence continues at coordinate 54,708 of JAQTXH010000006.1, forward strand.
GCCCAGCCCACCGCGGCCCGAACATGGAAACGTACAGGCCGCTCAAATGCGGCCCGCCCAGGCTCCTGGCGTGGTCCGATCACCCGCACATCCCGAACGTCAAACCGCCGTCGCGGGGCAAATCGCGCGCCAAAGCCCAACGCCCGCGTCGCGCGCCGGGCCATACCGGCCGCAAAGCGCGCGAACCGCCGCCCTGCCCGATCGCGCCGCACGCTCACCGCCGCACCCACTGCATGGTTTTCCAATCGAAATCGAACCCGTCCAGTTCGCCACAGGCCACCACAAACGCCAGGCGCTCCGCCTCACCCAGCGTGAACGCCACCTCGAACGGCACCCCGCGCCCGACCAGATACAAACAGTCGATCAACCCGGGGTGCCGGCTCAGTTTCCCGCCAGCGCCTTCACCGACGCCGCATCGCCCGCATCGAGCACCACGGCCACCGCCTCGATGCCATCATCGCCCAACCGCTCGACCGCGTTCTCCACCGCCGCCTCACTCGCCGGAAACAGCAGCGGCACCCCGTCCACCGCCGTCACCGACGCCGCCAGCGATGCCACCCCGAGATATGCATCGTTCATTGCCAAATCATTGCCCAGCGCCTTGAACAGCCGTAACCGATCCAGCATCGTCAGAGCACGCACCGATAATTGCCGTCCCCGCGCATCCTCAACCACAAGCTCGCTCATACCCGCTTCCTGGTCGAGGCAAAGAAGTCAAGCTTCTGCGCCACCGGCATATCGCCCCGATACATCCCCGCCGAACTCAGCTTGAACACCACGCCCTCATACTGATAGGTCGAGATCGAGCCATCAACTTCGCTGACATACTGATACAAGGTCCCCGGCGGAATCGCCTGCCCCGCCAGATAGGTCTGCTCGATCTGTGCCATGAAATCGTCGGCGACCGACGTCCCCCGATCCAGCGCAAAACTACCCTGCCAGCCGCGCGGCAGTTCCGCCCCCAGCTGTATCCCATCGAGCCGATCGACCCGCACACTCTGCGTCACCTGGCTCACCTCGAACCCGGTCACATACGACAGATCAACCCGGCCAAACGGCCCCATCACCACAACCTGGCAATCATTACCAACGGAAAAACTATTATATGGCATGTTCTATTGTCCTCACACGGTGCCCTGCGGCAATGTCTGCTGACTGACCTGCACGGTCTGCCCGCCCTCGACATTGACGATGAATTTCTCGTTGATCGCCTGATACTGAACCTGCACATCCGCCTGCACATACCCAAGCGCCGTGCGCGCCGGCGGATTGTTCGAAATGTCGCACACCACCGCAAACGGCAGCGACCCATTGGTTGACCCCAACATCCCCTGACCCAGCATGGCATTCAAAAACGACAGCAGGGTCGAGCGGATGTTTTGAAACAGCGTGGTATTGACCAACTGCCCGACATACGAACCCATCCCGGCCGAGAGGGTATCGGCAATATAATTGGTCATCCGCGTATAGTTATCGCCATTGGTCGCACTATCGGACGCTGTATTATGCCCACCCCGCACGCCCCAGAATGCCCCACCCGGCTGCGGATTACTGATCACATCAATCCCCGCCGACAACAGAACCGACAAATCGGCGGTGGAGTAAGTATTGCTGGTCCCGGCAACCGCCTGCCCCGACTTCTGGCTGCCCACCACACCATAAAGCGGCTTGTTCAACGAAGACTGCTCGGGCGACAAATTCGCCAATCGCCCCGCCGCAAACCCCTGGGGTGACACCAGGCGCGTCACCGCATTGGCCTGATCGTACCACCAGATCCAATCGCCAAACATCAGCTTGGCCACGTAGGAATCAATCCCTATCGATTGCTTGGCCGCCACAGCACTCGTGATCGTATCGCCCGGTGGTCCAGCGAGGATCATATAACAGCCCTCTTCCAACCCGAACGCAACCTCGGCGCTCCACTGCGTCTGATCGTCTAAATCCGCCAGCACGACAATGCTGCATCCCTGGCCCCGCAGCGCATACATCCCCGATCGTGGCAATACATCCTGCCCGGTCACCATGCCCGATATCAGACCGGCAGCCCCATCGCTCCCAGGCGTTCCCGCCGAAAACAGAAACGAACCCGCCGAGGGTGCCAGCGACGATGTCCCCGCACTGGCCACCACCAATTGTGAAGCCCCCCGCAATGGCCCGACACCATTATTGATCGCACTGGCAACCGCCTGCCAGAATGCCGCGCCACTGCCGGTAATATTATCGAACACCTCAGGCGCACGCCCCGGCATCCCAACCGTCACCCGCCAGGAATTCGCCGCCGACCCAGCCGAAACCGTCGCGACCAGTGCATTGCCCAGACTTCCGGTATACAAAGCGGTCAAGGTCAGGGCACCCAGAATCGAAATCGAAGCCGCGGCGTCGGTCCCATCGGTCACCCGCACGCAACGGAAATTCGAAGCCCCCTGCTGCACCCCGATCGCAACCACCGTCCCCATATCATACTGGCGCGCCATCACCGGCCCGAACGCGGTGGCGTAATCGCCCATCGAGCCGACGATCATCGGTTGATCCACCGGCCCCCAGCTCGCGCTGCCCACCACGCCCAGCACATTGGTCGGCACGCCATTGAGCAGCAGCGTCTGTGGCGGCACGATCTGCACATACAAATCCGGCACGATCAGCGCGGTCGTATTCAAGGCACCCGCTTGTGAAATCGGCATTCCTCAATCCCCCGCCATAACACGCACGACCGACTGCCCCTGGCCCTCGGCCAGAATTTTCGCGATCGCTGCTGCATCGGTGATCACGTCACCCCGTTTGAAGCCGCCGAACGGCTTCACCACCACGAATTTAATTGTCATGAAGTCTCCTTAACCGGATATCCCGGCAATAAACGCGCCGTTCGCCTCGATACCGCCCACGCCGAACAACATCGCCGGCGTCAAAGCCGCCAATGTCGTCGGATATTCGACAGTATAAATAATATCCCGCCGGTACAGCGCCGCATCCGCACTGGCATCGGTGGTCAACCCGCCCGCATAAACAACATGCCCGCACGACCCATCGGCCAGCCCGATGAAATTCAGCTCCGCCAGCGCCGGCTCGATCGCCGCCGCCGCCGCATCCCGCGTCAGCGGATCGCCACACCATAATGAAATTCGAAACGCCTGCGCCTGACGCTTGATCTCCTGCAACGAAATTCCGCCCGCCACCACGCGCGCCACCAACAACTGAGCCGCCGGCACCGTCACGGTCGTCCCGGCATAATCCACCAGCCACCCCGCCGTCCGCATCATCGCCGCCAGGTTGCTCGCAACCGTCGGCGGTGTATCCCGCGCCTGCACCGCATAGGGAAAAATCGCCCCATCCACCGCAATGCCCGCCAATTGCCCCGCCGCACAAACGCCCGAAAACGTCGCCGACAAATCGCCCACACTAACAACGAGCGTCGCCGGCACCGGTGCCACCTCCTGCCACACCCGAGGAAATCGGGTGGTGTTCTTCACTGCTGTATCGGCCGGAAACACCGTCGCGTGCATCGCCCCCTGCGCCAGGTCCGTCTCCAGCGTCGGCCCGTTCGGCATCCCCCGATACACCCGGCAGGTCACAACCCCGCCAGGCCCGATCACCGACGAAGGAGCCGCCATCCCATTGGGATAAACCGCGCTCGCCACCAACGACACCAAGGCAGTCTCCACATCCGATTGATCCGCCATCACATCACGCTTTCGGTCAGCGCCAACCGCCAGATGCCGCCATAAGCCACCACCGCGTCCACCACGAACTGCCGCCCGCGTGCGTCGCGTACCAAATCCGCCACCTGCGGTGCCAACCCCGCAACCGCGGCCACCGCCCCGATATACCCCGGCAATTTGGTATCATCCGGCAACCCGGCGCGGGACCGGTCACTAACACCGCCCGGCAGTAACGCCGCCGGAAACCCTACCAGAATCGCGGTCGCCGCCCCGGCCAGAATCGCCCCGTACGGATTGACCCCCGCCAGTACCGGCCCCGAAGGCCGCCATACGCTCACGGTCTCATTGCACTGCACCCCCAGCACCGGTGCCGGCGGCTCATTGGTCGCCACCAGCAGCGTTCCCAACGGCCCCACCACATAATCCCCGGCCGCGACATACGCCTGATCCAGCACCAGCTGCCGATACGGCACCCCGAACGGTGCCGGCCCGCGCGCCGAGCCTGAAACCGGCAGCGAAAGCACCGCCAGCCGTACCGTCCGGTTCACCGCCACCACCGGGCACGCCCCATCGCGCGGCCGGAACGCATCGCAGATCACCCCCGCCTTGCGCGCCGCCATGCCCCCGCCATACGCAATGCGGTCCGCCAGCCTCACACCGTCCATGAAAATCCTCAAACGATCAGGGTAATGCCGGAAGATTCCAAAGCCCCACCCGGTGGCACGCCGATGAACCCACACAACCGCCGTCGCCAGCCATCGAACAACGCGTCCCGATCCCGCACCTCGCGCTGGTTATGCTGCCAACTCGCCGCCGCATCGGTATCAAGGTTGCCGCTCGCCAACGGCACCGCCGCCTCAAGGGCGTTCAACGTCGCCAGATAATTCACCACAACGGCGACCTCGGCTGGAGCAAAGTTGTTCATCCGATATTCCAGCGTGCCGTAGGCCTGAAAGAACCGCCAGGATTCAAACCCCGCCGCCCCGGCACCATAGGCCGGATACCCGCAGAATCGCCGCACATCGACCTTCTGCGCCTCGGTCAGAACCCCCGGCGCACTGTCATAAACGCCCGACATCTCAATACACCGAGCCGTCACCACGGGTGAAAAACACCGACCCGGTGCCCGATCCCAGCACCGCGCTGGCATAAGTCGCCAACCGTCCGGCATCCACCAGCACCCGCCCACCCGGCGGCACCGGCATATCCCCAGCCGCCGAAGCGGCCACCCCCGCCATCCCGAACCGCACGAATGCCACTCCGGCCGCCGCATTGAACACCAACACGCTCGCTCCGCCCCCCACCAATGCGACCGTGGCCGCACTGGTCGAAGCCGCAACCGAAGCCGTCCCGGCAGGCCGGAACGGTAACGATGCCCCAACTGACATGGTTAAATACCCCTCAACCGATATGCTCGATCATCACCGCGCGCTTGAAATTCGAATTGTTAGCGGTCGGAACCGTGGTCGACGTCGTGGTGGTGTCAGAAGGCGCACAGAACCCGCCAATCCAATACCAGGATTGCGCAATGATCTGCTGCAACCGATCGATCGGTTCCCGCGTCACCATTGCGACACTGTCGATAATGCTGACCAGCGCATCCTTCGGTGCCACATCCTCGGCACCCATTCCCGCGAAATCGGCCTCGATCAGCGCACCCTTGCCGCAAATAATCGGCCGCCGGACCGCAAGTCCGCCCGCAATCCCCAGCGTCTGCACATAAGCCTCGGTCGTCGTAATGAACCGCAGACCGAGGAAATCATTGACCATACCCTGGCGAAACACCGGATTGCTCGAGGTCGCGCCCTGGAACAACTGCCTGAAGTCGGGATCGGAAAACAACTGTCGTGCGGAAACCGGATCGAGATAGCAATTATACGCACCATCGAGTTCGGGTACCGCATTCTGCCGCAGCGTTGCCACCGCATCCAGAAGAACCGACATCGTCAGCGAATCCCCCGCCTGCAACGCGGTTGTGGTCAGACGGCCCGACGGTCGCACAATCGTACTCGCCGTAACCGCAATCACCGAATTTCCGGCGGTCGCGTCACTCACGCTGAGATCGACCGCGAAAGTCAACTGGCCCGAAAGGCCGGACGGTGCGGTCGATGTATTGCTCATATCCGGTGTTACCGAGACCAGGTTATAGTTGTTGGTCCCCACCGTCACGAGCAATGGATTCGCCGCCGAAACCGCTGTTTGCACCCCATTGACATAGACCGTGGTAAATCCACGAATATCATCAACCGCAATCGTCGGTCCCGTACTGGTCAACGTGGTCAAGACCCGCGTATTGCCGCCGAAATACGGTGCAAACAACGCATTCCGCGCCAGTTCATCCAGGCTTCGCGCTGCCTGCTCGCCATTGGTCGACGCATTCTGCAAAAACTGCGAAGCAATGCCGACCCGGCTGGTCACCATATTCAAATCCTGCGTCGCCGCATAAAAATTCAGCGTCACAGTATACTGCTCGACCCCCCAACCCTGCGGGGTCAAACCATTGTCCAGATTGGTGTTAGTGCTGGCCGCCATCGGAGTGGTCACCGAAGGCTTCAACCCCGCCCGCGTCTTGGTCAATGTTTCACCAATGCCGACCGCGAAACTCTCCCGGTCCGCCACCATCCGATACCCCAGCCGCGACCGCAAAGCCTGCTCGAACTCGCGCTCCAGAAACCCCTGCTGAATGATCGGCTGCAACGAAGCTGGAAAATTCGAAATACCCATGTTTGATCCCCTTGCGAACGACGCAAAAAAGCCGCGCTTCCGGAGGAAGGCGGCGGTGAAGAAAGCAGTTCTTTTTTGTAAAAAAGAACCAAAAACTTTTATGAATTAGGCCCGAGACAGTTAAACCACCCATGCCCCAACAGAGCGAAAGTTTTTTGCTTCTTTTTTTACAAAAAAAAGAAGCCTTAACCTATCTCTCTACCCACCGGACCGTCGCAATAACTCCGCCCGCGCCGCCCGCCACTCATCCTCGCTCAAATCCCGCGCATGCCGCGCCCGCGCCGGTTCGGCTCGCGGCACCGCGGCGGTCGAGGACGATGAAGCCGCCCCGAACAGCCACGGCTTATCCCGTTTCAATCGCGCCATCACCGCCGCCGCATCCGGCACCGAACCATCGTCCGCCAACACGACCCGATCGAAATCGACGAGTTTCAACCCATCGAGATCGACCATTCCGGCCCGTACCGCTTCGATCTTCAATTCAACCCGCTTGAGTTTTTCCAGATGCTCATGCCGCATCTGGTCCAACGCCTTTTCAGCCGCCTCGGCCCGCGCCTGCCAGTCATCCGGCGGTGCGTCCTCACGCTCGATTTCATCGGTCATGCGCCATCCTGTTGCATTTGATCTCCGTCATGTTCGATCCGGTCGAGTTCCGCTGCCACATCGGCAATCGCATGGGTCGCCGCCAGGCTCTTCACCGCTGTTTCGCGGGAAAGCTGACCCGCATTGACCAGTGTCGCAATCGCCTGTGCCTCCTTGAGCCGATCATCCGCCGAAGCCGGATACCAGCGCGGCCACCGCAAATTCAGCCGCACCTCGGCCTCCACCGGCGGCACCGCCTGACCCATCACGATCAGCGGAAACCGCGCCCGCGCCCGCAGCACCATCCGCAGCAACGCCAGCAATCCGCCCTCGCCATAGGAAATCCGCAGATTATCCGCGAGCCAGATCAGCCCCTGGTTCATCAATTCCAGCGCCCGCCCCGACTGCGCCGCACTCAACCGATCCGCATTGGCCCGATTGCCATGCACGCTTTCGAGCGCCATTTCCCGCAGCGTCCGCACATACTCGATCACCGCCGCCGATGCGGTCCCGCCAATCTCCAACAGCTTGGCATCGCCCTTCTCGGAGACAATCAAAGCATTGCCGGCACCTTTGACCAGTTCCCGATCCGTCGTCGCCGGCTCCTTGATCAACAACGTCGGGTCAGAGGCATATTTTAACCCGCGCCCTGCCTGCGACAACTGATAATCGATCTCGATCCCGGATTCGATCGCGGCCCGAAACGTACACGCCCCGTCGATACCATCGCCACCCGGCAAATTCCGGATCCACACGACCGGCACAAACCCCAGCCCATGCCGCACACTACGCTCATCGTCGATCTCGAGCGGCAACGGGTCCACAACGCTCTGCGGCACATACCAAACCTCGCCCAAGCCATCCCAGACGCGCTGGAACCAGTAATATTGTCCGGCATCAACATCCTGATACCCTTGCGCCAGTAATTCAGACCCTTTGACTTTATACCGCTCGCTCACCGAAGCCAGCGTATCCGGCGCATCCTCCCGCCACACCGGCGTCAGATACGTCGTCTCCAGCACCGAAAAGAACAACCGCCCCTTCAGCACCCGCAACAGCACCGCAACCGACCCTACGGCCCCGCGCAACGCCGCATCGATCATCACCTCATTGAGCCGGCTTTCCCGCATCACATCGCCGATCAGCGCTTCGGCAACGGGGTCCGCACATTCAACCGACGGAAAATGCCCTGCACTGAACAGCAACGAAACCGAATCCTCCACCACAATCCGGCACAACCCATACCGCACCGAAGGCCGGCGCGCCCGCAACGGAATATACTCTCCCGCCCCGTTCCGCTCATCGCCGAACGCATAGGGCAACGCATCGTAGATCGTCCCCTCCAGCACCCGCCGATAAACCTCCAGCCGCCGCGCCCGCGGGGCCAGATGAGGGTCCGCCGGAATCGTCTGACAGATCGTCTCGAACATAATTCACCGCTCCATCAGAGAATATCGAACCACCCGACTCGCAGCCGGGACAACCGAAATCGTCGCCACCGCGCGCGACAGCGCATCGATCTGGTCGTCCTTGTCGCCATCCGGAAATGCTTGCAGTTCAGCAACAAATGTCCGGGTCCATCCGGCATCCACCACCAGCAATTGCCCTGCCCCAACCAGTGCCGCCGCCGGCATCGCCCGCGTATGCTTCGCGCCGGTCTCTGGACTCGATAATACCGTGAACCCCGCCAACCCGCGCTTCAAATACGCAATCTGCGCCACCCCGGCCTGGCCTGGGTCCTGCGCCAGCGCAATCGCGGTCGCAACCCCATCGGCACGCGCGGTCTCAACCAAAACCCGCTCGACCTCCGCCGGCCCCGCCCGCAAGCGTACGATGTCGAGCACCACAAACCGTGCATCCGCCATCAACCCCAACTTCACGCCAACGGTCCAGTCCGGATCGCGCCCCGGCATCGCAACGCTGGCCGCCAAATCCCACGCCCGCACCGTCCGCACCACGGCAGGGGTTTCTGCAACGGCGACAATCTGCGTCACATCAAAGACCCGGCCGCCATCGACCGTCGGTTTTTGCTGATACAGCGCCATGAACACCCGTTCGCCCATCGCCGCCCGCTTGCGCAGAATCGCTGCTTTGCACTCCCATTCCGGCCACAACGCCTCACCCGGCACGCGCCCGAGCGGATCGTCGGCCTCCGCAAGCGCCGGCAACCGCAACACCTTCCACTGCTCGTCCTGGCGCAGCAGCCGCCCGGCCAAGTCGTCTTCATGCCAACGCGTCATGATCAACACAACGCGCCCATCCGGTTTCAACCGCGAGAGCAACTCCGCCCGATACCAATCATACAGAGCATCCCGCGCAGCCCGGCTATCCGCCTCGGCCCAGGATTTCACTGGATCGTCGATCAAAATCAAATCCGCCCGCCGCCCGGTAATCGGCCCGCGTACCCCGGTCGCGAAATACTGCCCGCCCGACGCCACACCAAACCGCCCCGCCGCCCGGCTCGTCGCATCGAGCTTCAGCCCAAACGGCGCGCCTTGTTCGGCAATCAGCGTCCGCAACCGCCGCCCAAAATACTCCGCCAGCGACGCGGTGTGGCACGCGGCGATCACCTCGCTCTCCGGCTGCACCGAAAACCAGAATGCCGGGAACAGTACCGAAGCATAGGTCGACTTCGCCGCTCCCGGTGGCATTTGCACCATCAGCCGATCAACCGTTCCCGTCGCCACCCCGTCCAACATGTCGATCAACGCCAGATGATGCCGTGCCGGCCGAAAATCCTTCTCCGCCAAAACAATCCCGGCAAAGCTGCGGAAGTCCGGCATCTCGCCGTGCCCCTCGCCGATAAGGCCACCGGCACCCCCTGCCGAACGCCTCATCGCCGCGTCCGTACATAAAGCCTCATCATGAAAGGACACATAGTCCAAAGCGGGGCGGGTGGGAAAGTATAAATAACTAAATGTTAGATTTCTTCAGCCCCCGCCGCCACAGCGCTCAAATCAAACCCAGGTCACCGAAACCCGAACGCCACCCCGACCTCGCTGCGAACCACCAGCGTGTTGCTTGGCGGCTCGTAATAGCCATCGCTCAACCCTGAGCCGCTGTAGTTGAAATGCCGCACACCAAGCCCCGCGAACAAATGCAAAGCGTTGCCCAGTTGCCAATCGGCACCCAAGTGTACGGCTTCCTCGCCACTGGTTCCAAAATCTCCGGCAAAACTCAGCGCCGGGGCCGATGCCCTCCCGCCAATCACCGCCAACCCCTCGGCACCGATCGACAACACCAACCGGTCGCTCACCGCGAAATCAAGCTTCGCTCCAACCCCTGCCAATGCAGCCCGATAAAACTCGCCGTACCCGCCCGCTCCGCCGATATTGCGATACCAATTCTGATACCCCGCCGTGACATACGGAATGAGATCGACCGAGGCCGTCAGCGGCACCGCCCGCCCCAGTCGAACCTCCATCGTATTAAACCGAGCGTGATCGGTCCCGTCGAATGGCAACAGGTTCTGCCCCGGCCCACCCTGAATATAGCCATGATAAGCTAGTGCCCCGCCGGAAAAATTATAGACCACGCCGGTATATATCCCGGACACCCCGAGCAGCGACCCCAGCCGGGACACCCCCACCGAAAACCCCGGAAGCACGCCACTTTCCTGATCGGACGTTCCGTCAAACGACTCACTATATTGTGTGCCCGCCACCGTAACGCCGAGCGAAACCCGCGTCTCCGCCGCCACCACCGCCGGATTGAGATTAAGCCCGGATGCCTCGGCGCAAGCCAGCGGGGTCGCCACCAGCGCTAGCCCAAACATCCCCACGACTATGAACCAAAATATGAACCAAACCCGCGTCATCGCCCGATCCTGTGCTTTGGGGGTTATCGCACTGAATCGTTAAAACCAACTGAACAAACTTCGCACACGCACCCAAAATCTCCAGCCGTGGCCACCGCGCCACGGCTGCGCGCCGCGCCTGCCAAAACCCTTACTGCAACGACATCAGCGTCCCGTGCCGCATCTCGCCCGGCGAAATCAGCGCCGCCGATCCCACCCGCACCGAGTGCAACTTCCCGTCGATCTGCCGCGCCCAAAACTCCAAAAACGCGTTCAACACCGGATACCGCGGCGCGATATCCAATTCCTGCCACACAAAACTTTGCAGCACCGCCGGATGATCCGGCAAATGGTACAAAATCTCGGCCGTCGTCAGCCGATACCCTTGCAGTTGCTCTCTGAATTTCATGGTCTCACCCTCAATCCTACCTGGTTGCCCGGGCCGAGTGCGCCGCGATCCCTCTTTCATGACTATGGCATGACAACCAGGGGTCTTGGCAATAAAAATCCACGTTATCAATATATTAGCACTCACGACCTGAAACTGCTGCTGGTATTGACAAATAATCGGCCACGATTTAATCGTTTGGCACTCTCCCGATGAGAGTGCTAGCAAAGCTCGATGCCTCTTCAGGGTCGATGCATGCTAAGCGAAGCCATGTTGCAACAGACGCTAATCAGGAGCGATCCGATGAAATTCCGTCCCCTCCACGACCGTGTGGTCGTCCGCCGGCTCAATGCCGAGGAAAAAACCGCCGGTGGTATCATCATCCCCGACACCGCCAAAGAAAAGCCGATGGAAGGCGAAGTCATCGCCGTCGGTGCGGGTGCCCGCAATGAAGCCGGTGCCGTCGTGGCGCTCGACGTCAAGGAAGGCGACCACATCCTGTTCGGCAAATGGTCCGGCACCGAAGTCAAGATCGACGGCGAAGAGCTGTTGATCATGAAAGAATCCGACATCATGGGCATCATCGAAGGCACCCCGTCCGCCAAGAAAAAAGCCGCCTGAACCTTCCGATCCCCATAATTCCCCGAAAGGAATTTTTTTATGGCTGCTAAAGACGTTCGTTTCTCAGCCGATGCCCGTGAGCGCATGCTCCGTGGCGTCGACATTCTCGCCAACGCGGTAAAAGTCACCCTCGGCCCCAAAGGCCGCAACGTCGTCCTCGAAAAGAGCTTTGGCTCCCCGCGCATCACCAAGGACGGTGTCACCGTCGCGAGGGAAATCGAGCTTTCCGACCGTTTCGAGAACATGGGCGCGCAAATGGTGCGCGAAGTCGCCTCGCGGACCAACGACCTCGCCGGTGACGGCACCACCACCGCCACCGTCCTCGCCCAGGCCATCGTGCGTGAAGGCGTCAAAGCCGTCGCCGCCGGCATGAACCCGATGGATCTGAAGCGCGGTATCGACAAGGCCGTGATCGCCGTCGTCGAAGAGCTGAAAAAGCGTACCAAAAAGATCAACAACCCGAACGAAACCGCCCAGGTTGGCACCATCTCCGCCAACGGCGAAGCCGAAATCGGCAAAATGATCTCCGAAGCAATGCAGAAAGTCGGCAACGAGGGTGTCATCACCGTCGAGGAAGCCAAGGGCATCCAGACCGAACTCGACGTCGTCGAGGGCATGCAGTTCGACCGTGGCTATGTTTCTCCGTATTTCATCACCAACCCGGAAAAGATGATCGCGGACCTCGATAACCCCTACATCCTGATCCACGAAAAGAAGCTGTCCGGCCTCCAGCCGATGCTGCCGTTGCTCGAATCGGTCGTGCAGTCCGGCAAGCCGCTGCTGATCATCGCGGAAGACGTCGAGGGCGAAGCCCTTGCGACCCTGGTGGTGAACAAGCTGCGTGGCGGCCTCAAAATCGCGGCCGTCAAGGCACCGGGCTTCGGTGATCGTCGCAAGGCGATGCTGGAAGACCTCGCGATCCTCACCGGTGGTCAGGTCATCAGCGAAGACCTCGGCATCAAGCTCGAAACCGTCACGCTCGCCATGCTCGGCCGTGCGAAGAAGGTGCTGATCGAGAAAGAAAACACCACCATCATCGAAGGTGCCGGCAAAAAGGCCGACATTACCGGTCGCTGCAACCAAATCCGCGCTCAGGTCGAGGAAACCACCTCCGACTACGATCGCGAGAAGCTGCAGGAACGCCTGGCCAAGCTCGCCGGCGGCGTCGCGGTCATCCGCGTCGGCGGCGCGTCCGAGGCTGAAGTGAAAGAGCGCAAGGATCGCGTTGACGATGCGCTGAACGCCACTCGTGCGGCCGTCGAAGAAGGCATCGTGCCCGGTGGTGGCGTCGCTCTCGCCCGCGCCTCGCTGATCCTTTCCAAGGTCAAGGCCGACAACGACGATCAGCGCTTCGGGATCGAAATGATCCGCAAGGCCATCCTGGTGCCGATGCGCCAGATCGCCGAAAACGCTGGTGAAGACGGTGCCGTGATCTCCGGCAAGGTGCTCGACAAGGACGAGTACGGCTATGGCTTCGATGCCCAGTCCGGCGAGTTCAAGGACCTGATCAAGGCGGGCATTATCGACCCCACCAAGGTCGTCCGCACCGCCCTGCAAGACGCAGCCTCAGTCGCCGGCCTTCTGGTCACCACCGAAGCCATGGTTGCCGAACGCCCCGACAAAAAGTCAGCTCCGTCCGGCGGCGGCGGCGGCATGGGCGGCATGGGCGGCATGGGCGATATGGATTTCTGATCCACCGCCACACGCTGAACGTTCTGAAAGGCCGTGGAGCAATCCACGGCCTTTTTTTTACGTGACAACCTGTTTCAACCACCGAACAAGAATGACAAGCGGTTGTGCCTACCGCGCGACGCTTTGGTAAACCAGCATCGGCACATGGTCGCGCACGAAACTTTCGGTCTCAACCATGCCGATCGCCCCCAAAACGGTACGGCTGGCGAAATTATCGGCACGCGAAATCGCGACAATCCGGGCAAGCCGGGCCTGATCATGGCCATACCGCAACGCCGCCCCACCGGCTTCGCGCGCCAGACCGGCACCCCGCACCTCCGGCCACAAAGCAAATCGCAATGCAATGCCCCGCCCATCCGGCCGGTCGGCCAGACCCACCATGCCGATGAAATTGCCGGTGTGCAGCCCCCGCACCGTCCAGATGCCATAACCGTTGCGGCCCCAGAGGGTGACATCCTCGGCCAACTCGGCAACCACCCGCTCCTTGGTCCGCACCCCACCCAACATCAAGGCAAACGCCCGCGGGTCCGTCTTCAACGCCGTCAGATCGGCCAGATCACCCCAACCAACCGGGTCCAGCCGCAATCGCGCCGTGGTGACGCGCCAGGTAGGGTTGGTCATTGTGGGGCGATGCCCCTTCATTGCCCGGTCCCATCAGCGCGTCAGCGGGCGGTATTTGATGCGGTGGGGTTCGGTGGCTTCGGCACCGAGGCGACGCCGCTTGTCCTCCTCGTAATCCTGGAAATTGCCCTGGAACCATTCGACGTGGCTATCGCCTTCGAAAGCGAGAATATGGGTGGCAAGCCGGTCGAGGAACCAGCGGTCATGCGAGATGATGACGGCGCAGCCGGGAAATTCCATCAGGGCCTCTTCGAGCGCCCTCAGGGTGTCGACATCGAGGTCGTTGGTCGGCTCATCGAGCAGAATCACATTGTGTTCGCCCTTGAGCATCTTGGCGAGATGGACGCGGTTGCGTTCGCCGCCGGAGAGAATACCGACTTTTTTCTGCTGGTCGGAGCCTTTGAAGTTGAACGCCCCCACATAGGCCCGCGAGGGCACCGAGCGCTTGCCCAGCGTGATGACGTCGGTGCCGCCCGAGATTTCTTCCCAGACCGACTTGTCGGCGTTGAGGCTGTCGCGGGATTGATCGACATAGCCGAGCTTGACGGTATCGCCGACCGTGAAGGTCCCGCTGTCGGGGTGTTCGGTGCCGGTGATCATTTTGAACAGAGTGGTTTTGCCCGCCCCGTTCGGCCCGATGACGCCCACGATGCCGCCCGGCGGCAGCTTGAAGCTGAGGCCGTCGATCAGCACGTTGTTGCCGAAACCTTTGCGGAGGTCTTCGGCCTCGATGACGGTGCCGCCGAGGCGCGGGCCGGGCGGAATGATGATTTCCGCGACACCGCCGACCTGTTCGTTCGATTTCGCCAGCATGTCCTCGTAGCGGGTGATGCGGGCCTGGTTCTTCGCCTGGCGGGCCTTGGGCGACGCACCGATCCACTCACGTTCTTCCTTGAGCGCGCGCTGGCGGCTGGATTCCTCTTTTTCCTCTTGTGCCAGGCGTTTCTGCTTCTGTTCGAGCCAGGAGGTGTAGTTGCCCTCGAACGGATAGCCGCGCCCGCGTTCGAGTTCGAGGATCCAGTTGGTGACGTTTTCGAGAAAGTACCGATCATGCGTCACGACGATGACGGTGCCGGTATAGGCGCGCAGGGTCTTTTCCAGCCACGCCACCGATTCCGCGTCGAGATGGTTGGTCGGTTCGTCGAGCAGCAGCAGATCGGGTTTTTCGAGCAACAACCGGCACAATGCCACGCGGCGGCGCTCACCACCGGACAAATTGGTGACCGGGCTTTCGGCGGGCGGGCAGCGCAGCGCGTCGAGCGCGATATCGATCCGGCGGTCGAGTTCCCAGCCGTCCTCGGCGTCGATTTTTTCCTGTAGCGTGGCTTGCTCGGCGAGCAAGTCGCTCATTTTGTCATCGTCCATCGGCTCGGCGAATTCTTCCGAGATCGCGTTGAACCGGGCGAGCGCCGCGCGCAGATCGGCGAAAGCCAGCGCCACATTCTCCCCCACCGTGAGGTCGGGTTCGAGATGCGGTTCCTGCGACAGATACCCAATGGTCGCCCCCTCGGCGGCCCAGGCCTCGCCGCCGAATTCCGTCTCGATGCCCGCCATGATTTTCAGCAGGGTGGATTTACCCGCGCCGTTGACCCCCAGCACGCCGATTTTCACGCCAGGCAGGAAAGAAAGGGTAATGCCCTTGAACACCTCGCGCCCGCCGGGGAAGGCTTTGGTGAGGTCTTTCATGACATAGACGTATTGATAGCTGGCCATTGGCTGATCCTGTCCGGTAAGGGCGTGGGTTGGTGCCGGTATAGGAACAGCGCGGCCTCGGGGCAACCGAAGCCGCTATGTGACGGTATAGCCTTCCTCGACAATGGCGGCGGTGATTTCGGCAGCGTCGGCCGAGGTCGCCCGATCGATGCGGACGGTGCCGCTCGGCAGGTCGATCACAACCGGGGTTTCGGCGACGACGCTGTGGACGGCTTGCGTCACGGCGTGGACGCAATGGTTGCAGGTCATACCTTCGACGTGAAGTTCAAGCACGGGTCGTTCTCCTGAAAACCCCAACGTAGGGCTTCCAAATATGGGAAGGTCAAGCCGGGGTCAGCGGCGACGTTCGATTTCGACACCGGCGGAAGCGGCATCGGGGAAGACATCGAGTTTTTCGACCATGACGCGGGCGAGCACCACACGGGGGTCGGTCAGGCAAAGCTCGGCGATGCGTTCGGCCAGGGTTTCGACCAGTTGGATATGGCCGGAGGCGACGGTGGCGCGGGTGTCGTCGACGATTTTTTCATAATCGACCACCCGGGCCAGATCGTCACGGCCGACCCCTGGCCGCGAAATCTGGCGGGTATTGGGGCGTGCCGCGTCATCCTCGATCGCGAGGTCGAGATTGATCCGGATGCGCTGGGTGCGGTGGTGTTCATGGGCGTACACGCCGATCGCGGCATCGAGCACCAGATCGCGGATGAACATACGGCGGATGCCATGGGTGGCAGCGGCACTGGGAGAAATGTCCTTCATCAGCCGCCTCTGCGCCGCAAACAGGCCGGGCGCAAGCATTTCGTACTGTGTTGCCTTCTTGCCGCCACACCAGCGACCCCATATGCGCAAAACGGCGTTCCGCCGTTTTCTCAACGGGAGATTTTCCATGCGCTTATCCGCCGCCCGCCTGATGCCGCTGACCGCTGCCGCTTTCATTGCGTTCACCGGCGTCGCCATGGCCAAGGTCGTTCATCTGCACGCAACCCTCGCACCCGGTGCCGCCGTTACCGGTTCGATGGGCAAGGGCAAAATGACCGGTAGCTACAACACCAAGACCCACATGCTGTACTGGCACGTGCTGTACAGCCACCTGACCAGCAAAGTGACGATGGCGCATTTCCACGGTCCGGCCAAGCCGGGCGAGGATGCCCCGGTGCTGGTACCGATCAGCGGGCCGCACGCCAGCCCGATTATCGGCCACACGAAAATCACTTCGGCGCAAGCCAAGATCATTCTCGATGGCATGTCCTATGTGAACGTGCATACCGTGAAGTTCCCGGCGGGTGAAATCCGCGGCCAGGTCGAGACCGGCAAGTAAGGTTTCGGAACGGTTCCAACGAGAAACGCCCAGTCCGGTCGGACTGGGCGTTGTTGTCGGAATGGGGCGTGTTGTCAGAACGCTGGAATGGAAACCCCGATTACGATTTCGGGCTCCACAGGGTACACCAGCCGGCCGGATCGATCGAACCGGCAACCGCCTTGCAGGTGCCTTTGGCCGTCGCTGATGCACCGGGAATATACAGGGCGCAACCGTCGCAACGGTGACCGTCCTTCGGGGTGTCCTGATACTGCACGGCGGATTTAGCCATGCCCGCCGCCTTGGCGGACTGGGTGGCGACCATGCCGGCGGCGGCGATGGCGGCGGAGAGGCCGGCCGCTTTTTTCAGCAGGGCGCGGCGACCGTCGAACTTCGGATTCTCAGACATTGTTGAACTCCTGTTTGTCGTGATGATCTGGCAAAACAAAGCTATTTTAAGGCTTGGTGACGGATCGGCAAGCGTCCTTCGCCGATATATCATCAACTTGGAAAGTATTTACATCTAAAAATGGCCTGATCGTGGCAGACACGGCCATGTGATCGGGCGATCAAGGGATCAGGACGGTGCTTCCCGTGGTGCGCCGGGCTTCGAGCGCTTCCTGCGCCGCGGCGGCCTCGGCGAGCGGAAAGGTCTGGTTGACCTGGATTTTGACCGCGCCGTTGCCGACCACATCGAACAGATCGGTGGCAACCGCGACCAGATCGGCACGGCTGGCGGTGTAGGTCGCCAGCGTCGGGCGGGTCAGGAACAGGCTGCCCTTCGCCGCGAGCACGCTAAGCTCGACTGGCGGTACCGGGCCGGACGCATTGCCGTAGCTAACCATCAGGCCGAGCGGGGCGAGGCAGTCGAGGCTGGCCCCGAACGTGTCCTTGCCGACGGAATCATAGACCACCGGCACCATGGCACCCCCGGTCAGGCGTCTCACGCCGGCGGCAAGGTTGGCGTAGCCGACGATCACATGATGGGCACCTTGGGCGCGGGCGATTTCAGCCTTTTCCTCGGTCGAGACCACACCGATCACCGTGGCCCCGAGATACCGCGCCCACTGGGTCAGAATAAGGCCGACGCCGCCCGCCGCCGCGTGGATCAGAACAGTCTCGCCGGATCGTACCCGGTAGGTGCGATGGAGCAGATACTGCGCGGTCATCCCTTGCAGCATCATCGCGGCACCGGTGGCGAAATCGATGCTGTCGGGCAGCTTGACCAGACGTTCGGCGGCGATGACCCGTTCGGTCGCATAAGCCCCCAGCGGGCCGCCGGCATAGGCCACCCGATCACCGATCGCGACCTCGGCCACCCCGTCCCCAATGGCGCGCACCACGCCCGCCCCCTCCATCCCGAGCGTAATGGGAAGATGCGGGGCTTTATAGAGTCCTGTGCGAAAGTAGATGTCGATAAAGTTCAGCCCGATTGCCTCGTGATGGATCAGTGCTTCCCCAGGGCCGGGTTCCGGGGTCGGCACATCCTCCCAACGCAGAACTTCGGGACCACCATGGGCGTGGATGCGGATTGCTTTAGTGCTCATTGCCGCTCGCTCATGCTGTCTCTCCCGGATCGCGTTTTGGTGGCAGGTTGGGCTTATCGAACGGTTCGACTTGGCCGGATCGAGGCACCCTCGAGAACCAGCAACCGGCGCTTCATCGCAAGGCCCCAACCTTCGTCGTCAGAGCCGCAATAGCCGCCGAGTCCGGACTTGCTGACCACCCGGTGACAGGGGATCAGCAGCGGAATCGGATTGGCGCATGCGGCCCCACCCACCGAGAGCGGGCTGCCGCCAATCGCTGCGGCCACCTCGCCATAACGGCGGGTTTCGCCGCGCGGAATTGTTTGCATATAAGCCCAGACCCGCTTCTGGTACAACGTACCGGCGGGATTAAGCGCCAGGCCGGGCGGCAGATCGCCGGTTGCAAAATAGACGTGCAGTGCCGCCCGCGCCTGATTGAGCAGGGTCGACGGCTCCTCGGGCTCGGTTTCCTCGTCGCCCTGCAACCACTCCAACGCGGTAATCGCGCCGTCGGTTTCACGGACCACAATATCACCGAACTCGGGATGACGGATCACAAGATGGGACACTGCATTCTTCCTCATGCAACGCTAGTCGCTGGACGGTTTATGTCAAGCCGGTCGGGCCGGCGTAAGGTGCCGATCATGCCAAGCCTCCATCATTTTCAGCACGGCGGCGGCGGTTTCCTCGATCGAGCGGCGGGTGACGTTGACAGTCGGCCAACCGCGCGCCGAGCAGAGCCGGCGAGCCCATAGCAGCTCGGCCTCGACCGCTTCCTCGTCGATATAGTCTTCGTGGTCGCGCTCAAACGCCGCCCCCGGCGTGGTTGCGGCCCCCAGCAGCCGCAGGCGATGGCGGCGAATTTCGATCAGCGGGGCCGCATCGATGAACAGGCCGACCACCGGGCACCGCGGTTCGTTCAGCACTTCCGGCACCGCAAGCCCCGGCACCAGCGGCACATTGGCGGCCTTGATGCCGCGATTGGCCAGGTAGAACGACGTCGGGGTTTTCGACGACCGCGACACGCCCACCAAAATAACGTCGGCCTCGGCAAGGCCGCGCATCGCCTGACCGTCATCATGCGACAACACATAGTGCATGGCGTCGATCCGGCGGAAATAATCCGCATCGAGCACGTACTGCCGGCCCGGAACCGGGCGGATCGGCGCGCCAAGTTCGTCGGCCAAAAGCTGGAATACCGGATCGAGCACATGCATCAGCCGCAATCCCAGGCGCTCGCACGCCTGGGCGAGTTCGGCGCGCAACGCCTCATCGACCAGACTGGACAGCACCGGGCCGCGTTCCGCCTCGATCCCTTCGAGGACGCGATGCAGTTGCAGTCGCGAGCGGATCAGGCTCCAGCGATGCAGGTGGATATCGGCCCCCTCGAACTGCGCGGTCACCGCACGGGCGACCGCGTTGAGCGTGTCGCCGGTTGCATCCGATACGAGGTGGAGATTTAGCCGCTTAGCGTCCATGGAACGGGTTCATAGCGTGGATAATTCCGCCGGCATACGGTACCGCAGTGGACAACGGGGATAACTTCATAATCCCGATTCCCTGTGGATGGTTGTAACAAGGCGTTTGGGCGAATGTGGAAAAAGCCAGGGTTTGACATAGAATCAGCCGATTAAAACAGGACTCTGGCTGTGGATAAGTTTGTGCATTGTTTGGAGGTCAGTGGGGTTCCACATGACTCACAGGGTTAATCTCAACAACCATTCTTTTATCTAAATCAATTTAAAGCTAGTCAGGACGTCATGACGGGGAAAACGATCGATCGTGCGGTTTTGCGTGTGCTCGGGGGCGAGGCAATCTGGCCGCCGCCGGTGTGGCTGATGCGTCAGGCCGGGCGCTATTTGCCCGAGTACCGCAAGCTGCGGGCCACGGCGGGCAATTTCATTGCGTTGAGCACAACTCCGGCCATGGCGACCGAGGCGACGTTGCAGCCGGTGCGGCGGTTCGGCCTAGATGCGGCGATTTTGTTCAGCGATATCCTGATTCTGCCGTGGGCACTGGGGCAGAAGCTGCGCTACGCCGAGGGCGAAGGTCCGGTTATGGAGCGGATCGAGACACTCGCTGACCTCGAGGTGCTGAATTTGCACCGGTTGAAGCCGGGAACCGAATCGGTGATGGAAACGGTTTCGCGAGCGCGGGCGGAATTGCCGGCGGAAACCACGCTGATCGGGTTCGCCGGTAGCCCGTTCACGGTGGCATGCTATATGCTCGACGGTCGCGGCGGTAATTTCGCGCGAACCCTCGGTTTGGCCTACAGCGATCCGGGATTGCTGGCCTCGGTCATCGAAACCGTGACAACGGCGACGATCGATTATCTGTCCTGGCAGATCGAGGCTGGGGCGGATTGCGTGATGCTGTTCGACTCATGGGCCGGACTGTTGCCGCCGGATTTGTTTCGGGCGCATGTGATCCACCCGACGGCACGGATTGTGAATGCTGTCAGACACCGCCATCCCGGTGTCCACGTCATCGGGTTTCCGCGTCTGGCAGGGCTGATGGCGCTGCCCTACATCGCCGAGACCGGAATTTCGGCATTCGGAATGGATACGGCGACCGATGCGCCCGCATTAGCGCGTTTATTGCCGCGAAAAGTGGCGCTGCAAGGCAATCTGGACCCGTTGCTGCTGCGCGCTGGCGGGGTTTCGCTCAACTATGCGGTTGAGCGGATCGCTGGCGAACTGGCTGGGTTGCCGCATATTTTCAACCTGGGTCACGGCGTTCTGCCGGACACCCCACCCGAGCATGTCGCCATGTTGATTGAGCATTTGCGGTCCTTGGATCGTCCACCCCTTGAGACGTCGCGGGAAACAGCCACTTCGTCGGCATGAACGCCCCCCAAAACGCCCCCGAAGCGGTGTTGCCTGACCGCACCGCGATCGTTCTGTTCAATCTCGGTGGTCCGGATGGGCCGGGGTCGATCAAGCCGTTCCGGGTCAATCTGTTTTCCGATCCCGCGATTATCCGCGCGCCCATTTTTATCCGGTTCTGGCTGGCACGGCTGATCGCGGCCTCGGCGCAGCGCAAGGCGATGGCGGGCTACGCGCTGATGGGCGGTAAATCACCGCTCCTGGGACTGACCCAGCACCAGGCAGACGCATTGGAAGCCAGCCTGCCGGGGACAAAATGCTTCATCGCCATGCGCTACTGGCATCCGTTCGCCGGCGAGGTCGCGCGGGCGGTGAAGGCCTGGGCACCGGCGCGGATTCTACTTTTGCCGCTCTATCCGCAATTTTCAACCACCACGACCGGCAGTTCGCTGGCCGATTGGCACGATGCGGCGGCCAAGGCAGGGCTGGTGGTGCCGACCACGACCC
This sequence comes from Acidiphilium sp., assembly GCA_028688905.1. Classification (GTDB taxonomy): domain Bacteria; phylum Pseudomonadota; class Alphaproteobacteria; order Acetobacterales; family Acetobacteraceae; genus Acidiphilium. Next base: position 76,653 of record JAQTXH010000006.1, read on the forward strand.
TCTGCTGCTGGTATGACGACCCAGCGTTTACCGCCTCGATTGCCGGGCTGGTGATGCGCACGCTGGCGCAGGCCCGGGCGGAATTGCCCCCAGGCACCGGCGTGCGGCTGCTGTTCTCGGCGCATGGCCTGCCGGAAAGCATCGTGAAAGCGGGCGATCCGTATCAGGACGAAGTCGAGCGCTGCACCGAGGCGGTGATGGAAGTAATCACCCGCGCACTGGGCGAGGCCGTGGATTATCAGGTGTGTTTCCAGTCTCGCGCAACCCCGCAACAATGGATCGAACCCTCGACCACCCAGGCCATTGAACGGGCGGCGCGTGACGGGGTGGCCGTGGTGGTCGTGCCGATCGCATTTGTGTCGGATCATATCGAAACCCTGGTCGAACTGGACGTGGATTATCGGGAGATTGCGGAAAACTGGCATCTGGCGGGATACTATCGGGTACCCGCCCCGAACGACGATCCGGCGTTCATCGCGGCGCTGGCGGGAGTCGCCCGCCGCGCGATAGCGAGGGGCGACGGGTTGTGTTCCCATCGCGGCGGGCGATCCTGCGATGTGCGCCACGGCGATTGCCCTTGGGCGCGGTATCGGGCACCGATGACGGCATGAACCGCAAATTCGATCTGGTCATTTTCGACTGCGATGGCGTCCTGATGGACAGTGAGATCGTCTCGGCCCGGGTGGTGGCGGACGACCTCACCACCCACGGTCTGCCGACCACGCCTGAGCGGGTGATGACGCGCTTTGTCGGGATGTCGCTGCGGACCATGAAGCCGCTCATCGAGGCCGAACGCGGCGCGGCACTGCCCGACGAATGGACCGCCCGCATGGTTGCCAAGCTGGCGGCGGCAATGGCGGCGGAAGTCACCGAAATTCCTGGCGCGCGGGCGCTGCTCGACCGGCTTTCGGCAATGGGGATGGCCTGGCGGATCGCGTCGAACTCGGCGGATGAGGAAATGGACGCGAAATTCAGCCGTACCGGGTTTCTGGCCATCACCGCCGGGCGCACCCACAGCGCCCCAAGGCTGTTTGCCGCTGGCGGTCAACCGAAACCGGCCCCCGACGTGTTTCTCGACGCGGCCAGGACCGAAGGCGTCGATCCCGCGCGTTGTCTGGTGATCGAGGACAGTGTACCAGGGGTGACCGGCGCGGTGGCCGCCGGCATGACCTGCTACGGCTTCGCACCGCGCGGCGAGGGGGCAACGCTGCTGCTGGCGGGTGCCAGCGGGATCATTCGGGATCTCGATGCCGTACCAGGGCTGCTGACCCGCGCGCAGGTGTGCGCATGACGATCGCTGCATTGGCACCGCTGTACCACTGGGACCTGGCGCTGCACGTCATGTCGATCATCGCGTGGATGGCCGCCTTGTTCTATCTGCCCCGGTTGTATGTCTATCATTGCCAACTCGCCCCCGGATCGGCGGAATCCGCCCGGTTCAAGGTGATGGAGCGGCGGTTGCTCAAGCAAATCGCCTTGCCCGCCATGATATCGTCATGGCTGTTCGGGATTTTGCTGATCCTGACCCCTGGCGCGATTTCGTGGTCCGCACCGTGGTGGTGGGTGAAATTTATCGGTGTCATCCTGATGAGCGGATTTCACGGGGCGCTGTCGAAATGGCGGAAAAATTTTCTGAACGACCGCAACATGAAATCGGAGCGATTCTACCGCATTGCCAACGAGGTCCCCACCGTTCTGATGGTGGTGATCGTGATCATGGTGTTCGTCAAACCGTGATCCGGTCTCAACGCCCTTGCGTCCAGGTATCGCGCCAGCGCCGCGGCCGGCTATTGTCCAGTGCCGGCCCGATAAAGCGCTGATACGCCGCGATCCAGTTTTCCGCCATCATCGATTGCGCGCGGTGGAGGGATATTTCATGCCGGCACACCAAGCGCACCATCCGGGCTTCCAGCCGGTCCTTGGCGTAAGACCCCCATTGCTCCGGCCCCAAATGGGGTTCCGGCCACAAATTGAGCGGGGAGGTGGGCGATCCACCGATATCGAGCGGGATCAGATGATCCTCCTCGTAGTGCCAGGGTCGCCGGTCCTCATAGCCATAGGACCGGATTTGCGCCTTTTTCAGCGGTTCGGTGTAGTGCGCCGGTGGCCGCACCGTCCGGGTCCAGCCGCGCACGCATATGGTATTGTCGATGGTTTGCGCCGTCACCGCTGGGTTGACCGCCCCTGGTGTCATGACACGATTTGGCAGCGGCGATTGCGCCCGCGCCATCAGGGGCAAAAACATCGCGGCGATCATCAACAGCGTGCGCATAGCCCCCCTATAGCGCCAACAGCTTAATATTCCGTAACCGGCGGTCGACCGCCGCCCACCCGAATGATCCCGTTTTCCGTCGCAATCGCATCGAGCCGCTGATCGAACGAGCCAGCGGGCACCTCGGCAATTTCCTGCGCCGCATAGGCACAGCCGAGACGGAACGCGCCGGATAAACCGGCAAGCGTCCGGTCGTAGTACCCAGCCCCGTAGCCAAGGCGATTGCCCCTCCGGTCGAACGCGAGCAGCGGCACCAGGATGAAATCCGGGACGATCGTCTCGCCCAGCGGATGCGATGTGCCAAAACGCCCGGCATGAAGGAACTCGCCATCCCGCCAGCGCCGGAACACCAGCGGCAGCCCGCGTTTCAGGGTTTCCGGCAGACCCACCACGTGGCCGCGCGCGTGCAGCGCCTGCAGCAAGGGGCGGACGTCGATCTCGTCGCCGATGGGCCAGAAACCGGAAACGACGGCTCCTTCGGGCGGCATGCATCCGGCAAGGACAACTGCGGCGAGCCGTGCCCCAAGCGCCGGATCAAGCCCCACCCGTTGCGCCAGCGCCAACTGCCGGGCCGCAGCTTTGGCCGCAGCAAGGACCGGATCGGTCACGCGGCCGATTTTTGCCACGCCAAGCGCGAAGCCACCCTGGCCGTTGGCGTTGTCATCCTCCCAAGGCCTGCAGAGCAGGTGGGTGCCGGAAATATCGGAACCACGGTTCCGACAGAGCCAGCTCCCTGGGAGTACTTATTGGCCCCGGGGATGAGCTTGCCTGACGCACCGGGCAGCCTCGCATTCATAACTTAGTGCCCCGAAAGGTCCGCTGCAATCTCTTCCGCGCGGGCGGTAATGCGGCGCAGCCGCGCGTTATGCTCGGACGACGCGGTTTTCGGCGGCTTCACGATTTTAGCCATCTCCAGCGTCGCCTTGGTATCGTGCAATTCGTCGGCCAGCAGCAGCGCCGCCAGCACCAGCAACCGCGCCTCGCCGGACTGCCCCCCGATAGCCTTGATGCTGGTAATCCGCCGGTCGATGTCCGACGCCATATCGGTCAGATGTTCTTCCTGCCCGTCCTCGCAGCCGACCAGATAGGTATAGCCGTTGATGCGTATCGTCACCTGTGCCATTTTACTCAGCCTCCGCTGGGCCGGACGCCGCGAGTGCGTCCCGCAATTGCTTGATCACCCGGTCGAGCGCCGCCGCGATATCCGTGCGGGCGATGTGCGGGCGGGTGGGTGCCGCCGCGTGTGCCGCGATGCGACCCAGGGCGGCTTCCAGGCGATCGAGCGTGTCGATTTCGGTTTCCGGCTCAGTCATGCGATGGTTATCGGAGATTTTGCGTTACATGGGAAGCCGGTAATGCCGATCAAAATAACCATTCAATCAGGGGTCCGATGCTGCATTTTTTTCACCACGCGCTGGAACCATGGATCACGGCCTACGGCAGCCTCACCGTAGCGATCCTGGTGATGCTCGAAAGCCTCGGCCTGCCGCTTCCCGGTGAAACGGCCCTGGTTTCCGCCGCCATCTATGCCGGCACCACCCACCACATCGATATTTTTCTGCTGATCGGAAGTGCCGCGCTTGGTGCCACCATCGGCGGCATCGCCGGCTACTGGATCGGCCGCCGCGCCGGCTACCCGGCAATTCTCCGGCATGGCTCGCGCATCGGCCTGACCGAACGCCGCCTGCTGGCCGGGCGTTGGCTGTTCTCGAATCATGGCGGTAAAATTGTGGTGTTCGGCCGGTTTTTCGCGGTGTTGCGTGCGCTCGCCGCCGTGCTCGCGGGCGTCACCATGATGGATTGGCGGCGTTTTCTGCTGTTTCAGGCGCTGGCCAGCGTGCTGTGGGCGCTGTGCTACGGTACCGCGGCCTACGTGTTCGGCCGCCAGATCGATCGGGTCGCCGGCCCGATCGGCGTGGTCATCGGCGTCGCGATGGTGGGGGTGGTGATCGCCCTGGTGCTGATGTTTCACCGCCACGGCGACCGGCTGGAGCGAATGGCGGCGGCGCGCGCCCGCCGCGAACACTCGTGACCGATCATCTGGTCATCGCCGGTCTGGGCTTCACCGGCCGCGCCATCGCCATCGCCGCGCGCGATTCCGGAATGCGCGTCACCGCGACCACGCGCGATCCTGCGGGTAAACACGCCCCCCCCGGCATCGCCCTGATCGGCTTTGCCGCCGCCGGACCCGCCATTGCCGCCGCCACCCATCTGGTGGTCACCGCCGCCCCGGCTGAGACCGGCGATCCGGTGTTGACGCAGCATCGGGCCGCGCTGGATGCCGCCGCGGGTCTGCGCTGGATCGGTTATTGCTCGACGACCGGTGTCTATGGCGATCACCAGGGCGGCACGGTCGATGAAGCCACGATCCCAACCCCGGGGTCGGACCGCACTAGGCGGCGGGTGGCGTGCGAACGAGCGTGGATGACCCTGGCCGATCGCCGCGCGATCGACTGTCTGCGCCTCGCCGGCATCTATGGTCCCGGCCGTTCCGCGTTCGACGATCTGCGGCGCGGTACCGCCCGGCGGATCGACAAACCCGGCCATAGGTTCAGCCGCATCCATGTGACCGACATCGCCCGCGCCACCCTGGCGGCGATGGCGACCGCCGGACAAAGTAGCCGGATCTTCAACCTCAGCGACGATGAACCCGCTTCCAGCGCCAGCGTCACCGCGTATGCCGCTGCCCTGCTCGGCATGGACCCGCCGCCCCTGATCGGCTTTGAGGACGCCAAGGCGAGCCTGTCACCCATGGCCTTGTCGTTCTGGGGCGAGAGCCGGGTGGTGCGGAGTGCGGCAACCAAGGCCACCTTGGGTCTGTCGTGGCGCTACCCGAGCTATCGCGAGGGCTTGACCGCCATTTTGCAGGCAGAACGCGGCACCCTCAACCCTGGTAACGGGCCAGACTTTCGCTGATCGCCGCCTCGGCGGAGGCGCGGCCTTCCCAGCCGGTGACCTTCACCCATTTCCCCTTTTCGAGGTCCTTGTAGTGGGTGAAAAAATGCTCGATCGCGTCGCGCGTGATCGCCGGCAGTTCTGCCACCTCGGTGATATCGCTCCATTGCGGATGGATTTTATCGTGCGGCACGCAGATGATTTTTTCATCCATCCCGGCCTCGTCTTCCATGCGCAGCACGCCGATCGGCCGCGCCCGGATGACCGCGCCCGGCACCACAGCGGCGGGGGTCAGCACCAGCGCATCGGCCGGGTCGCCGTCGTCGGCCAGGGTTCCGGGAATGAAGCCATAGGCCGCTGGATAGGCCATCGGGGTGAACAGAAACCGGTCCACCATGATCGCCCCGCTCGCCTTGTCGACCTCATATTTCACCGCCGAACCCTGCGGGATCTCGATCACCACGTGAATGTCGGACGGCGGTGCCTTGCCGGGCGAAAGCTTGGTTACATCCATTGCGAACCCCTTCTGAATTTCTGTGGCTGCCTTTTAGCCGCACGCCGCCGTATTGCCAACCGGCCCAACACTTGCTCATAGAGGCTGGCGCCAGTTGATAATGGCGTCGCGCGCCGGTAGCTCAATTGGCCCCCGGCGCGGCACTTCAGACGCGCCGGTAGCTCAATTGGCCCCCGGCGCGGCACTTCAGACGCGCCGGTAGCTCAATTGGTTAGAGCGGACCGCTCATAACGGTTTGGTTGCGGGTTCAAGTCCTGCCCGGCGCACCAATAAACTCAAATACTTAAGGGGATTTTGGGGGTTTTCGCCGGATTGCAAATCGAAACGGGGCAACATCTGGGGCAACAATCGGCAGGGCGCGGCGGCGGATATATGACAGGCAAAGACAAAAAACGGCCCCAGGTTTCCCCAGAGCCGGAAGATGGCGTACAAGCCACCGGGACCAAAAACCATGCGTGCCGGATGGGCACGATTCGCATCAATGGCCGCAGGCTTCGTTCGTGCTACCCAGTCAAATGTGTGAGTCCCGTAGCTTATCACACGGGGGCTGGTACTCAGCCGACGGTACTCAGCCGACACTGTCAAATTGATCAGAAGTTACCTTCGACATCGCATCTATACGTTGCATATAAAAGCTATTGTGCAGTTTTTAAGTGCAATATGATAATTAATTATAATTCTGTTGCTCAAGACCGGATTTGCTACATCCAATTTGACAGTACCCTTCAAAGGCAACGTCGAGTGCAGATCCATCATGCAAAATTGCTACGATCACCGCCTGCCCTCGTCAACGAGACAATGCCTCCCGGATTACATCAGGACTGAGCAGCGTCGTACACGGCAGAGCCTGATGAATCCGGAAACGGCGGCACCTTGTGGGCGGCCGGCGGGTGTTGCGAGTCGTATGGTGCGGATCAGTGCCGGGTTGCTGATCGGTCGTGCGGTGACTTTGGCGGGCAGTGCGATGCGTTCGGACAGCAGTGCGACGCCGATGCCGGCGGCGACCAGATCGAGCATATGGCTGGTTGCGCCGTCGCAGCGGCGAAACCGATATCCGGCACCGGGTAGTGCCTCCAGTTGCGCCGCGAACCCGCCGCAGCGTTCACCGTGCAGCAGCGTCTCGCCGCGCAGATCATCGGCTGTGAGCGTGTCGCGGCTTGTCAGCGCGTGGTTGGCCGGCAGCACGGCGACGGCGCGATCTTCGTAAAGCGGCCAGTGGTTGAAGCGGTCGGGCAGGTCGCAATCCTGCGGCATCAGGGCGCAATCGAGCATATCGGCCAGCATCGCCTCGATCAGGCTGGCCGCACCGGCCTCTTCGAACCGGATCATCAGATCGGGCAGAATCGCGGCGACTTCGCGGATCGCAAAAGCGATCGCCGCGATTTCGACGATCCCGCCCACCCCGACGTAGTGGATCGGGTGCTCAACACCATGTCGCGCTGGAACGACGATGTGCAGGCCGCCCTGTTCAACCCCCACACCCTCGCCCCCACCTATCCCGCCTCGGCGATCACTTGTCCCGCCCGGTTCAACGCCTTCTACGACATCGACAAAGCCCCGCAGGTCGACCTCGCAACCTGGCGGTTGGGCCTGACCGGGCGGATCGGCGACAAGCAACCCTGGCGGATCGCCCAACTCCGCGCCATGACGCAGGAAAGCCAGATCACCCGGCTGATCTGCGTCGAAGGCTGGCGCGTGGTCGGCCAATGGAGCGGCGTGCGCCTCTCCAGCGTGTTGCGCGCGGTCAACGCCGATCTGAAATCCCGCTACGTCTCGATCACCGGTCCCATACCGCGCCGCCCCGCCAAGATCCAATTATTCCGCTACGATGCCGTCGATCGCACCGCGATCCATGGCGGCGAAAACCGCGGCGTCGACTTGCGACAGATCCATGTCGTCCGTGCCATCACCACGCTAGGCACCTGGACCGGGCAATCGCTCACACTGCATCTCGCCCCCACGGTTGCCCAGCACATCGCGATCCTGATCCAACATAACGACGGGACAATTGCTGGGGCCGCTACCCAATAGATCCGTCAACGGATACCATCCCACCGTAAGTGCTGTCTCTCTCGCCTCGTTTGAGCCAGACCCAAATAAAAGTGAAACGGAAAGCACACGATACCAGTATGTTACGTGATTTCGCTGCGACTTATGATCGTTTTGGCGCTTAAGATGAGTTACGGTTGTGAGACGATGGCAAAAGTGGCCCGCGTGCATTGAAGTACGACTTCAACACGTGATTGTTTTTGATTCTATAGAAATATCAGACACACTAGCGCACCGCCCCCCGGAGAGTCGGCGATGTCCAATCGGCCCCCATGGTCCTCCATAACCGTGAGGGTAATTGCCAGACCCAGGCCCGCACCGTCGTTGTTTCGTCGGTCGAGACGCTGGAACCGTTTGACGACGTTCGCGCGCTGCGACTCAGGGATTCCCGGACCATGATCGCGGACCGCATAGCGCCTGCCGGGGCCGCAAGTGACTTCGACGGCGGTGCCAGGCGGCGTGTGCGCCAGACCGTTCTCGATCACGTTGCGCAAGGCACGACCGATCGCCTCGGCGTGACCATGGATCACCTCGGCTCCTTCATCCACGAACACGATGGTCCGTCCGCGCGCGATTGCGAGTGGCATGAGGTCTGCCACCACGTCAGCCGCGATCCGGGTCAGATCGGCTTGGGCACCGGCCTCGATCACCAGGGCATTCGCCTGCGCCATGTCAAGCATCTGATCGACCAGCCGCTTCATCCCCTGGACGTCGTGCAGCAGCCTGGTCCGGTTGTCGTCATGCGGCAGCTTGCCGATCCCGAGCATCATGATCGCGAGCGGCGTTCGTAACTCATGGGCCGCATTGCCGACGAAATCCCGCAGGGTCAGAATCAATCGCTCGACACGGGTGAGCAGGCGGTTGACCGCTCCGATCAACGCCTCCACCTCCCATGACTTCAGGGGTGCGGTAATCCTTGTTGAAATCGCGGCGGGATCAATGCGATCGATCGCGGCGATCGCGGTGTTGAGCGGCTTCAAGGTGCTTCGGACGATGCTGAAATTCAATAACAGGAACAGGATCGAGAGAAGGACGATCGGCAGCAGCACGTGAAACCGGATCTCGTTGAAGATGATCGGAACGAACGGCCGGAATCCGGTTCCGGCAATCGCCATGGTAATCCAGAGTTGTTTACCGGCAATCGTCACGCGGCGTGTTCCCGTAAGCAGAAAGTGATCGCCCCAGGTTTCGCGCTGGGTGTTGACGACGAGAAACGATGCCGGTGCTGCACCGTCCGCGGCGAGACCGCGATCGTCATGCTGCGCGATGACCCGCCCGCCCCGGTCGTGGACCACGAACGCCCGGCGAGTCCGCGGCGCGACCGGGGGCAGCAGGTCGTTCGACAGCGCAGGAACCGGCCCGGGTGGGCGTGCGGCAATCGCGTTCGCAATTCTGTTCGCCTCGGCGGAGATCAGAAGCTGGTCGAGTTCAGCCGGGCTGCCGACATACATCCAGACGACGAGCGCGACCTGGATCATCATGAACAAGCCGGCTACGGCGGCGAGGCGGAGCGACAGCTTGAAGAATAAGGTCTGCCGCCAGTGCGATCGTCGTGGCTCGGTCACAAAGCCGATTCCTGGTGGTCAGGCTGGTTCATAGGCAGACCCTGCCGCCGGCGACAGCATGTAACCGATGCCATAAGCGGTATGCACGGTGACGGCGGCCCCGCTGTCGGCGAGCTTGCGACGCAGGCGTGAGACAACCGCCTCCAAGGCGTTGGGCGTGACCTCCGACGCCAGGGAATACACTGCCTCTTCCAAGCTTGCCTTGGCGACCACGCGACCGACCCGCCGCATCAGGTATTCGAGCAAAGCGAGTTCGCGCGGCGACAAGCGCACGGGATGGCCGGCAACCCGCGCCTCGTGTTCCGCGCTGGAGAATTCCAGATTTGCGACTGTCAAAATCGTGCCAAGGCAGCCTCCGGGCCGTCGCAGCAGCGCCCGGCATCGCGCGGCCAGTTCGGGAATTTCGAACGGCTTGATCAGATAGTCATCAGCACCGGCGTCAAGCCCGGTCACCCGGTCATCAAGACCGCTGCGGGCGGTGATCACCAGGATCGGTGTGACATTCTGAGACCGCCGGACGGCGCGCACGAAGGCAACGCCGTCACCGTCCGGCATCCCGAGATCGAGCAGAACCAGGTCGTAGCGGATTGTTTCGAGAGCATGCCGTGCATCGCCCAGCGTGCCGAACCAATCGAGGGCGAACCCCTCATCGCCAAGTCCCTCGGCGATCAGCGCCGCGACCCTGGCGTTATCCTCGGCGAGCAGCAGACGCATGATCGATATCGGTGCCGGTTGCAGCGCGTTTACGGCCGGTGATCATTGCAAGCACGAGGTTCTCCCGATGAAGCACGCTTTCGGCGAGTGCTGCCGTCACGTGCAACACGGCCATCGCGACGATGAGGTCGGCACCAAAGCCATGAAGCCGCTGCACCCATGCGATACCCCAGAACGCATCCAGCCCTTGCATCCAACCGGTCAGGCAGGTGATGGCCAGCACGCCCATCAGACCGAGCATCATGACCCCGCCGGCGGGGTTGTGCCCAATATACCGACGCTCGCGCCGCCTGAGTGCGTTCCATAAATGAACCACAGCCACCCTCGGCGGTACCACGAAGTCGGCGAAGCGGGCATGAGGACTGCCGATGAACCCCCACAGGATGCGAACGACCAGCGCGCCGGCCACGACATATCCGACATAGCGATGGGGCAGCTTTCCGGTATCGAGCAGGCTGTAGTCGAGCACCACGCCGAGCACGACGGTCCAATGGAATATCCGCACGATCGGGTCCCAAACCCGCACCGAAGTCACCTCACCGGCAAGCGCCATCGGCAGTCTGGTTTGCGCGACAGGGTCGGGCATCGCTCAGTCCACATTCTTCTCAACCACGGCACCGTTGACGGGGTTGAAGTAGACCTCCGCCTTGTGGCCGTCAGCCGTGCGACCATAAATTTCATAACAGCCGGTCGAGGTTGTCTTGAATATCTTGATATCCTTGTACCCCATATCGGCCACCTTCTGCCGCATTGCCGCTTCGGGAAGCCATTTCGATTTCGGTTCCTTGGTGCAGCGAGGACTAGCATACGCGGCAGAGGCGGCGAACGACAAGCCAAGCACGGCTGCGGTCAGGACGTAATATTTTCGGTTCATGACGGGGGATTCTCCTTGCAGAAGATGACAATTGGCAAGCCGTAGCCTGCTACGATTCTGCTTAACGCGCCGATCTGACAAAACCCTGACGGTTCCCGTTTTTGCTGACCAGGCGTTTCTGGCGGCGCTGTCAGGACATGGTCAGATCTTCGATCTATCCCTTTGCCCGCTGCATTGAGCAGCAAAACCCCGCTGCGCCGAGCAGCAGAACAACACAAACCAGGAGCCTGACATGAGACATCTTCGCATTTTGCTTGCCGCCACCGCCATCGCCGGTACCTCGATCGCCGCGGTACCCGCCTTTGCCGAGGGATCGCTCAACCCGCAGACGGTGAAGAATTTGGAAACCGCCATGCACGGCGAAGCTTTCGCGCACCTGAAATACATGGCCTATGCCGAACATGCGCGGACCAGCGGGCATCCGGCCCTGGCGAAGCTGTTCGACGAGAACGCCAATGTCGAGGCCTACGAGCACTTCGCCCGCGAGGCGGATGCCTTGACGCTGGCAAAGGCTGACGACGCCAATCTTCTCGAAGCGATGGCCGGAGAGGCCTATGAGAAAACCAGGATGTATCCTGGCTTCGCGAAGCAGGCGGATGCTGTCGGAGACAAGAAAGTCGCCGCGATGTTCCGCCAGATCGCCGCCGACGAGGCCGATCACTATGCGTCATACAAAGCGGCGCTGGACACACTGCGTGCAGCCAAGAAGTAAATATACGCGCGTGGCGGATCATCTGTCCGGGTCCACTCGACCCGGCAGGGTGGCCGGAGATGGATTGCAGGTTTCCGGCAACACGTTTCCGGCCCGATCGATTTGACTCAGATCAAAGCTGTCGTTGCTAAAAGATGTGACAAACAGCGGACAAAAGAGTGGAATACGGCCCTTGCTTGTATCTCTATTGAGATACATAATAAAAGAACGACAATAGGGGAACGACGATGGCCGCTCAAACATCAATGCTCCACATCCGTGTAGAGGACAAGCTAAAGGCCGACGCGGCGGAAAAGCTCGCCAACTTTGGCCTTACCGTCTCTGATGCCGTCCGCATCCTGCTAACCCGCATCGCCAAGGAAGGCGGTTTGCCAGCCGGCCTGACGGCCGACCCGGAAGCCCATGACGCATGGTTCCACGCCAAGGTACGGGAAGCCCTAACCGATACTCGCCCGACAGTACCGCATGAGCAGGTAATGGATGAGGCGCAAGCACTAATCGACGGAAAGCGCCGTGCCAGAACTTGAATGGGCAGAAACCGCTCGTGCCGACCCGCTTACAATTGTCGATTACATTACGGACGAGAACCCAGACGCGGCACAGCGCCTAAAGGACGACATTGAGGCGAAGGTCGCGAAGCTCCCCGAATTTCCGAGGCTTTACCGGGTCGGCCGGATTGAAGGCGCACGGGAAATGGTCGTGTGGTCAAACTTCATCGTGGTGTATCAGGAAGACGCTTTCACACTGCGCATCCTGCGCGTGTTACACGCTGCCCAGCATATGGCCGCCGGCGGAATAACACCCGCACAAAAATTGAAACACGTCGCGTAAATTCTACTGATCGCCTCCGTTAAGGATAGGAAAATTAACATGAAACTCAATGGAGATAACAAATACGAGCGCCCCCATCTTGCAACAGGATAGCGATAACACCTTAAGATTTGCGCACTCCCTGCCCGGCGTTCCAGACGAAACAAAATGGGAGCCACTTGACGGGCACCTGCGGGCCGTGGCGGCGCGCGCCGGTACATTCGCCGCTGCGTTCGGGTTGAAAAAATGGGGTGAGGCCGCTGGTCTGCTGCATGATATCGGCAAGAATTCAGATGCGTTTCAGATATATATTCGTGGTCAGTCAGCAAGCCCTGACCACAGCACTGCCGGCGCGGTTGAGGCTCGAAAAAGCTATGGACCGCAAGCAGGACGCATATTGGCCTTCACTATTGCCGGTCACCATGCTGGGCTGGCCGACGGCAAGGGTCTGACTTTGCGTCTGGCAAAGCAGATAGAGTCCTATAACCACTGGGAGAATTACACGGGATCACCACCGACAATAGCCGACTTGGCTCAATCGAAAATGCCTGCAAAGCATTTAGATTATCCGGGGTTTCATAGCGCATTCCTCACGCGCATGATCTTCTCCTGCCTGGTTGACGCGGATTTTTTGGAAACGGAACGTTTCTACGCGACGTCGAAGGGCGAGATCGTCTCGCGGGGAAATTACCGTTCAATGATCGGACTACGCGACCAGTTACACGCTCATATGGCAAAAAAGGCCCTGAGTGCAGATGCTACACCACTCAACCGGTTGCGCGGCGAAATTCTCGCCCATGCGATAAGCCGTGCCACCTGCGTGCCCGGAATGTTTACCATGACCGTGCCGACCGGCGGCGGCAAAACCTTAGCTTCGCTGTCCTTCGCACTGGAACATGCTGTTCTGAAGGCTAAGGATCGCGTCATTTATGTCGCCCCCTATACATCGATCATCGAACAGACGGCCCAGGTGTTTCGTGATGCGCTCAACACAGATGAAGATATTCTGGAGCATCACGGCAATTTCGACTGGGATGCAGCGGATGACAAAGCCGGGGAATGGGACGGGGACGGGCTAAAAAAACTTCGGCGGGCGACGGAGAATTGGGACGCACCGGTAATTGTCACCACCGCAGTGCAGTTTTTCGAGAGTCTGTTTGCCGCCCGCACCTCACCCTGCCGCAAGCTGCATAATATCGCCAACAGCGTGATTGTGCTGGACGAGGCGCAAATCTTGCCGCTGCATCTGCTGCGCCCGTGCATGGCGGCACTCGATGAACTTGCCAGGAATTATGGCACCAGCGTGGTCCTGTGTACCGCGACGCAACCGGCTTTGCGGGTTATCGACAACGCACTGCCACTCAATAGACGTAAGCAGAAACAGGGCTTTGACATTGGCCACGAGCGCGAGTTGGCACCGGCGACGGAGCGGCTCTACCTGGCACTGAAGCGCGTAAACGTGGAGGTTCTTAAAGAGCCCGCCGATGATTCCGTGATCGCTGTGAGGTTCGCGGAACAGGTGCAAATGCTGTGCATCGTCAACACCCGCGGCCATGCGAAAGCATTGTTCGATTTGATTAAGGACTTGCCAGGAGCACGGCATCTCACCACGCTGATGTGCCCGGCACATCGGCGAAAGGTGCTCGCGCAAGTGCGGCAGGATTTAAAGGATGGGCACCCCGTGAGGCTTGTCGCCACCAGCCTCATCGAGGCTGGGGTTGATGTTGACTTTCCCGAGGTCTGGCGCGCGGAGACAGGGCTTGATTCCGTCGCCCAGGCGGCTGGAAGATGCAACCGGGAAGGCAAAACTACCGTCGGCCGCATGGTGGTTTTTACGCCTGCAGCACACAAATTGCCGCGCGCTTTCACCGCCAGTCGTGATTCCGCAAGGTTACCGTTGCAGATGCCGGACCCGCTTGGCTTGGAAGCCATTGAGGCCTATTTCCAGGCGCTGTACTTCAATCGCGGCTACGACGCGCTGGACGCCGTGAAAATCGACGATCGGGTCGGTATTATTCCAGCCATTGAACGGACCGCTCCTGCGTTGGATTTCCCCTTCGCGTCCATCGCCGCCGGTTTTCGGATGATCGACGAGACGATGCGCCCGGTAATCGTCCCCTGGGCAGAGCAACGCGATGAAGTGGACCGATTGCTCGCCGCGTTACGTGGCTCGGAAGTGCCGCCAGCCCGGATCGTCCGGAAATTACAGCAATACACCGTCCCGGTTCCTGAAGCCGCCTGGAAACGCCTGCTCGGCACCGGTGGCATCCAGCCGGTCAATTCCGCCTTCGGTGACCGCTTCATGGTGCTGTCGAGCGAGGGTCTATACGATGACAAGACCGGGCTGCGTCTGGACGACCCAACGGCCCGGTCGGCGGAGGAGAATGTTTTTTAGGGGTTTGAGATTGCCCTGATTGCGGAACCGGTTCAACCTTGGGAAGAATCGATCGGGAGGCGCAAATGAGCTTTGGTGTCCGGCTGCATGTCTGGGGCGATTTTGCCTGCTTCACCCGTCCCGAAATGAAGGTCGAGAGAGTCTCCTACGACGTTATGACACCCTCGGCGGCGCGCGGCATTCTGGAGGCGATTCATTGGAAACCAGCCATCCGCTGGTCCATCGACAGCATTCATGTCTTGAAACCCATCCGCTTCCAGTCGGTCCGCCGCAACGAGGTCAGTCGTAAAATCCCTGAAAGTACCGCTCGCGGTGCAATGAAACGCGGTGATCTTAATAACCTCCATCTCGCCGCCGCCGACTCTACAAACCGCGCCCAGCGTGCCAGCACATTGCTCCGCCATGTGGCTTACGTGATCGAGGCGCATTTCGACCTCACCGAGAAAGCAACGGACCAGGACACTGCCGCCAAGCATATCAGCATGTTCAACCGCCGCGCCGCCACCGGGCAGTGCTTTCATCACCCGTGTCTTGGCACGCGGGAGTTCGCCGCTGATTTCGCCTTGCTCGCCGAGGGCGACCCTCTGCCGACATCAGAGCTGCCAGACACCGACCGTAACCGCGACCTCGGCTGGATGCTGCACGATATTGATTTTGCCGACAACAACACTTCGCATTTCTTCCGCGCCCGCCTGGAGAATGGCGTGCTGAATGTCGCCGAGTTGGTGGCTGAGGGGCTGGCCGCATGACGGTTCTGCAATCGCTCGATAAATATTATGATCGCATGGCCGAGCGCGGGGACGCTGATCCGCCGGGCTACTCGCGCAAATCGATCGATTTTTGCATCTGGCTCAATGCCGATGGTTCCATCGCTAACGTAAACGATTTGAACGACTACACCGGCAAGAAGCCTGTCGCACGGCACCTCGCGGTGCCGCAGGAGGTTATTCGTACTTCCGGAGTTTCCAGTAATTTTTTGTGGGATAAGACCGCCTACGCGCTTGGCGTCGGCAAGGATAAGGATAAAAAATCAATCCGCTACGCCGAAAAGGAGCATGAAGCATTCAAACTTCTGCACACCGAACGATTGGCAAACACCGATGATATAGGTCTACGCGCGCTGCTTGCCTTTCTGGCGAAGTGGACCCCCGAAAAGTTTGAATCCGACGCCCGGTTCACAACCGAAATGCTCGATAAGAATGTGATCTTTGGCCTTGCCGGGGGAAAGCTTGAATATCTACATGACAGGCCCGCTGCCCGAGCGCTGATAACCGCACCACGCGAGGTTTGGAAGACCGCTTTTTGTCTGGTTACAGGTATTCAGGCACCCATTGAGCGGCTACATCCATCTATTCAGGGCGTTGATGGTGCGCAATCATCGGGTGCCAGGCTGGTCTCCTACAATGCCGATGCCTTCACTTCTTATGGTGCGGATAGCGGCGCCAATGCGCCCACGTCGGAACCGGCGGCATTTCGTTACGGCACCGCGCTCAATCGCCTGCTTGATCGTGGCAGTTCCAACCGACTGAAAATCGGCGACGCAACCGTCGCCTTTTGGGCGGATTCCGAGGGCGTGGGTGAGGCAGCCGCTGCGGCCGCCGAGGATTTGTTCGGTGACCTCATCGACCCACCCTCCGATGAGGCCGAGGCGCAAAAAATTCGTGATGTGCTAGTTGAGATCAAAAAACTGCAACCCTTACAGGGCATCGACCCGAAACTCGAACCAACCACGCGCTTCCATATTCTTGGCCTATCGCCCAATGCCGCCCGGCTTTCCGTGCGTTACTGGATGACCGATGAATTCGGCAATTTTGCCCGGCGCTTGGCGCAGCATTACGAGGATATTTTGATCGACCCTGCGCCGTGGCGCGCTAAGCTTCCGTCGGTACAGATTTTACTACTCCGCACCACTTCGGTGCAGGAGAAATTTGAAAACATCCCGCCGCATCTGGCCGGAGAGGTTGCTCGCGCCATTCTGGAAGGCCTGCCCTACCCGCGCACCTTGCTCACGGCCGCCATGATGCGGCTGCGCGCCGGCGATGCGCCGCATACCGGGTGGCACGCCGCCGTCATCAAGGCTTGTATCAACCGATCCGCAAAATCCGAGAAGGAGAAACTGCCCGTGTCCCGTGACCCTGACAACGAATGTCCGGCCTACCAGCTTGGCCGCCTGTTCGCCGTGCTGGAGGCCGCGCAATATGCCGCCCTTGGCCGCGTGAATGCCTCGATTGTCGATCGCTATTACGGTGCCGCTTCGGCTACTCCCGCGCGGGTTTTTGGTCCGCTGCTGCGCAACGTGCGCAACCATGTGTCGGATGCCACCAAACGCGGCAAAGGCAAATGGATCGAAGCGCGGCTGAACGAGATTATGTCCAAGCTCGATCCAAATTTGCCGAAGACTTTAAAACTCGAAGATCAAGGCCGCTTTGCTGTCGGATATTACCATGAACGTGCTTGGCGTGGCCCCGGTCAATCTGACGTCGAAACATCTGAGACAGTAGAAGAGGAAACCCCATGAACCAGACGGAAAAACTGACCCAGCGCCATGATTTTGTGCTGTTTTTCGACGTCACCAACGGCAACCCGAACGGCGACCCGGATGCCGGGAACATGCCGCGCATGGACCCGGAAACCGGCCGTGGGCTGGTAACGGATGTCTGCCTGAAACGTAAAATCCGCAATTGGGTGGAACTCAGCCGCGAAGACCAAGAGCGGTTCCATATTTATGTCACCGAGGGCGCGGTACTGAATGAGAAGCACCGCAAAGCCTATATTGCCGAGCGGCCCGATGATAAAACCGTAAAAACTGCCGTGAAACTCTCCCCAAAGAGCGATGAAGAGGCGTTACGCGTACGAAATTTTATGTGCGATAATTTCTTCGACATCCGCGCCTTCGGCGGCGTACTCTCCACCGGCATCAACTGCGGCCAGGTACGCGGACCGGTGCAACTCGCATTCGCGGAATCGGTCGAGCCGGTATTGCCACTGGAAATTTCCATTACCCGCATGGCCGCCACCAGTGAGAAAGACAAGAAAGACATCACCGAAGGCGATGACGAAAAGCGCGGCGACAAGCGTACCATGGGCCGCAAGCATATCATTCCCTACGGGCTATATCGCGTCCATGGTTACGTTTCCGCGCCGCTTGCCTCGCACTCTGTAAAAGGCACCGGGTTCTCCACGACCGATCTCGACGTGTTGTTCGAGGCTTTGGATAACAATATGTTCGAGCATGACCACTCAGCGGCTCGCGGCGAAATGGCAAAGCGCGCCTTGTTCATTTTCAGACATGAAACCGCACTCGGAAACGCGCCCTCGCACAAGCTGTTCGAACGCATCAAGACGCTGCGGACCCATAAAGGCTCCACCCATCCCATCGGCGCGGATGCCACGGATAACTGGCCCCCGGCACGCTCGTTCGAGGATTACGAAATCCAGGTGAACCGAGAGAATTTGCCCGCCGGGGTTGAGCTGATTGAGCGGTAGGTGGAACAGCCCGAAAAAGCTGACGTGGAAGATGCGCTGGTGCCGCTCTCGGCCCTGCAGCACTACCTGTTCTGCCCCCGGCAATGCGCGCTCATTCATGTGGAGCAAAGCTGGGCGGAAGACGGTGCCACCGCCGAGGGCCGTTTGCTGCATGAACGTACTGATGCCGGCAAGCCGGATCGCCGTCAGGGCATAAAAATTCTGCGGTCGCTGACCATCCGGTCATTCACCCTTGGTGTGACCGGCAAAGCCGACGTGGTGGAGATGCATGGAACCCAGGCTTATCCGGTGGAATATAAACGCGGACGGCCAAAAACCCATCGCGCCGATGAAGTACAACTCTGTGCGCAGGCAATATGTCTAGAAGAAATGTTTGGCACACCAGTCCCTGAAGGCGCGCTGTTTTACGGGGAGACGCGCCGGCGGACGATTGTTGCGTTCGATGCCGGGTTGCGGGCGCTCACCGCGCAGGTCGCGGCAGATACGCGGAAAATGATCGCGGCTGGAAAAACTCCACCGCCTGTTTTTACGCCAGCTTGTGCGAAATGTTCGATGCAGGAAATCTGCCACCCGCACCGATTGGAAAAGCCTCCCCACATCGCAAACTGGCTCGCCAGCCAGATCAGCGCATAAATGCGCCGCCACCTCAACACCATCTACGTCACGAGCGAAGATGCCTGGGTCCGCAAAGACGGCGCAAATATCGTGGTGGAGGTGGATGGCGTGGAGCGTGGCCGTGCCCCGATCCACATGATCGGCGGACTAATCTGCTTCGGCCGGGCTGGCGCTTCCCCCGCCGTGCTGGCCGCCTGCGCGGAATCCGGGGTAGCTGTGTCTCTCCTCACCCCCAACGGCAAGTTCATCGCCCGGGTGGAAGGGCCACGCAGCGGCAATGTTCTGCTTCGCCGTGCGCAGTACCGGCTGGCCGACAACCCGCTTCAGGCCACCGCCATCGTTCGTGGCATCGTTGCCGCGAAAGCAGCCAACCAGCGTACTGTTCTCCGCCGCGCCTTGCGCGACCACGGCGCGGGCATGGCGGCAGCGGCACGAGCCGCGCTGGAAATCGCGGAAACCAGACTCACCGATATCGCGCGACGGACACTGCATGGCACTGAAATCGCCGGCCTGCGCGGAATCGAGGGCGAAGCCGCCCAGGTTTATTTTTCCGTCTTCGACCACCTCATCCTGGTCGAAGACCGGTCCTTCGCCTTTGCCGGCCGCTCCCGCCGGCCGCCATTGGACCGCATCAATGCGCTGCTGTCCTTCCTTTACGCCATGCTGGGACATGACTGCCGCTCCGCGCTGGAGAGCGTCGGTCTCGATCCACAAGTTGGCTATCTGCACGCAGATCGACCGGGTCGAGCGAGCTTGGCGCTCGATCTAATGGAAGAAATGCGCCCGGTACTGGCGGATCGCTTGGCTCTGAGTCTGGTGAACCGGCGGCAATTGATAGCGAAGGACTTTATCGTGGAGGAAGGCGGTGCGGTTTTGTTGACTGATGCGGCCCGGAAGGAACTACTGGTTGCATACCAGGAGCGGAAAAAGGATGAGCTGACGCATCCATTCCTCGGCGAGAAAGTGACTTTGGGGTTAGTGCCGCATATCCAGGCGCAGTTACTGGCACGCCATCTGCGCGGTGATATCGACGGCTATCCGGCGTTCATCTGGAAATGACGCTTCTATGTTGATGCTCATTACCTACGATGTGAGCACAATTGATGCTGCTGGCCGCAGACGACTTCGACGAGTTGCAAAAGCCTGCCTGGATTACGGCCAGCGGGTACAGAATTCAGTGTTCGAATGCGAGGTTGACCCGGCGCAATGGGCTGCTTTGCGAGGCCGTCTGATCTCAGAAATCAAGGTCGAAGAAGATAGCCTTCGGTTCTATCGCCTCGGTGCTGACGGCAAACGCCGAGTCGAGCACATCGGTGCAAAGCCAGCGACCGATTTGGAAGGTCCGCTGCTGTTTTAGGCCAGCGCGAACCTAGACCTGTTGGGACTTTGTCGGCAGGTTCGCGCTGAGAGTGATCTTTGATAATTGAATAGGTTAGCGAGCTGTGTGTGATCGAAGTTTCGAAGTATGCCGTTCAGGCGGTAGGTTCGCGCATTGTTATTGATTTATCGTTTAATTATCTTGTGATAATCGACCGGAGTCGCCCCCTCGTGCGGGGGCGTGGATCGAAACTTGACGAGATGCGCAAGGACGATTTCGAGCGCCAGTCGCCCCCTCGTGCGGGGGCGTGGATCGAAACTTGGTTTCGCGCCGGAAATACTCGACAATGCCCACGTCGCCCCCTCGTGCGGGGGCGTGGATCGAAACACGTCGCGGGAAATCAGCGCGACAATATCGACCGGTCGCCCCCTCGTGCGGGGGCGTGGATCGAAACACCGGCACCGGGGTTTCACTCACCACCACCAGAGTCGCCCCCTCGTGCGGGGGCGTGGATCGAAACAAGATCGGCGCGAAGGGAATGCTTCCGGCGCTCGAGTCGCCCCCTCGTGCGGGGGCGTGGATCGAAACTGGTCACCAAGGATAATTATTCGGTCGGCAACCGGTCGCCCCCTCGTGCGGGGGCGTGGATCGAAACTGGATCTGTGCCAGGATGCGCGCGCGCCACGACGGTCGCCCCCTCGTGCGGGGGCGTGGATCGAAACCAGCACCGAATAATGTCCCTGGCGGCCCATCCCGTCGCCCCCTCGTGCGGGGGCGTGGATCGAAACTCGAACAACGGTTCGGACACCGCCAGACGTCTTTGTCGCCCCCTCGTGCGGGGGCGTGGATCGAAACAAATATCCCGATGCTCAAGACCAGCCTCGTTGAGGTCGCCCCCTCGTGCGGGGGCGTGGATCGAAACGCAACGCTCTGGCGCGGGCGCGTCGTGCGTCGATCGTCGCCCCCTCGTGCGGGGGCGTGGATCGAAACGTGAGGGAGCGAAAGTTGAAACTCGCGGGCGGTGGTCGCCCCCTCGTGCGGGGGCGTGGATCGAAACACCATGTCATCACCGGCTTATAGATCCCGCGGATGTCGCCCCCTCGTGCGGGGGCGTGGATCGAAACACATATTCCGGCATGAATGGGCGAACATATCGCGTCGCCCCCTCGTGCGGGGGCGTGGATCGAAACTGGATTTCACAAAGGAAGGAGTTAGACCAATGGGTCGCCCCCTCGTGCGGGGGCGTGGATCGAAACGCGAGCAGCAAAGGCGGGGTAGGCAAAACGACCTGTCGCCCCCTCGTGCGGGGGCGTGGATCGAAACATTGACAAGTGAACACCCTTTCGCTTAAGCCCGAGTCGCCCCCTCGTGCGGGGGCGTGGATCGAAACCAGAGCAATCCCGACGACGCGGTGTTGCGCAACATGTCGCCCCCTCGTGCGGGGGCGTGGATCGAAACTGGCTCAGATCAACCGTCGCGGACCGAATGCCGAACGTCGCCCCCTCGTGCGGGGGCGTGGATCGAAACGCCGGTCAAGGGTCCGTGTCGGGGTGGTGAGGCGTCGCCCCCTCGTGCGGGGGCGTGGATCGAAACAGACTATACACCAAGTGGGACACATGGCGAAGGTGTCGCCCCCTCGTGCGGGGGCGTGGATCGAAACCTCGAAAGCCCGGCCATGAGCGTCGTGGCGGCGAGTCGCCCCCTCGTGCGGGGGCGTGGATCGAAACGGAATAGCCAGTTCGCCAATTGCAGATATGACCGTGTCGCCCCCTCGTGCGGGGGCGTGGATCGAAACGAGTTTGTAGCGCGGCCAGGGGTAAACCCCTAGCGTCGCCCCCTCGTGCGGGGGCGTGGATCGAAACTTGTGCGCCAGACGCCATTCCTGGGAGATCAAATGTCGCCCCCTCGTGCGGGGGCGTGGATCGAAACCTGCGATGGTAAAGGGTTGTGCAGCCGAAGCCGCGCGTCGCCCCCTCGTGCGGGGGCGTGGATCGAAACAACGGTTGCACGGGCTGAGTCGGGGAGTACCGGCGTCGCCCCCTCGTGCGGGGGCGTGGATCGAAACCTCTTATGAAGCGAAGGCTGTCGCGAATAAGTTGTCGCCCCCTCGTGCGGGGGCGTGGATCGAAACCTACACCATGTTGCAGCGCAAGTAACAGGCTATCGTCGCCCCCTCGTGCGGGGGCGTGGATCGAAACTGGTACAGGTGGGTAATGGACGTTATCGGATATGTGTCGCCCCCTCGTGCGGGGGCGTGGATCGAAACAGGGTGGCATGAGTCCCGGGACAAGCATGAGCCTGTCGCCCCCTCGTGCGGGGGCGTGGATCGAAACCTTCGCGGATGATGTCTCCGTTCGCGTCACGAGGGTCGCCCCCTCGTGCGGGGGCGTGGATCGAAACTTGTATCGCCGCCGAATTATTTGATGCAGTCTGGTCGCCCCCTCGTGCGGGGGCGTGGATCGAAACGATGCACGAGCCGGCTGTATATGTTTTGGTCAAAAGGTCGCCCCCTCGTGCGGGGGCGTGGATCGAAACAGCTTGATATGCCGCCGCATTATTACTGGCCGCGTCGCCCCCTCGTGCGGGGGCGTGGATCGAAACTTGTTTGAGAGGCGTGGTTGGTGAATCTCAAAGCGTCGCCCCCTCGTGCGGGGGCGTGGATCGAAACATGTTGTCAGCGTTAACAGAGTGATTTGTTGAGAAGTCGCCCCCTCGTGCGGGGGCGTGGATCGAAACTGCATGGTTGGAATCTGTTGACCAGTTGGAATCGTCGCCCCCTCGTGCGGGGGCGTGGATCGAAACTTAACAAGCAGCCCAACAAGAGCGATAAACGCAAGTCGCCCCCTCGTGCGGGGGCGTGGATCGAAACATGTTGTCAGCGTTAACAGAGTGATTTGTTGAGAAGTCGCCCCCTCGTGCGGGGGCGTGGATCGAAACTGCATGGTTGGAATCTGTTGACCAGTTGGAATCGTCGCCCCCTCGTGCGGGGGCGTGGATCGAAACATGGTATTGGCGGCAATGCTGGTAATTTATTACTCGTCGCCCCCTCGTGCGGGGGCGTGGATCGAAACTGCATCAAGAGAAAGAAATAAAGGAGCCAGTGGAGTCGCCCCCTCGTGCGGGGGCGTGGATCGAAACATGTGGCTCATGCGCCCGGTGACGGCCCCGTTGGGGTCGCCCCCTCGTGCGGGGGCGTGGATCGAAACAAGACACGCCTAAGCCCAATGATACGGGCGCGGGAGTCGCCCCCTCGTGCGGGGGCGTGGATCGAAACTTGTAACCATAGGCAAACATGCTGATCAAAACAAGTCGCCCCCTCGTGCGGGGGCGTGGATCGAAACTTGTGTGTTCGCGGTTGTTGATTTAAGCCAGATGGTCGCCCCCTCGTGCGGGGGCGTGGATCGAAACATTTTGCGCGATAGTTTCGCCAGCGCCGCCCCCGCCGTCGCCCCCTCGTGCGGGGGCGTGGATCGAAACGCGTCGGCAACCGTGAGCGTGGCGATATCGAGAAAGTCGCCCCCTCGTGCGGGGGCGTGGATCGAAACTCGGTCACACCGAGCGCGTCCGCAATGCGGTAGAGTCGCCCCCTCGTGCGGGGGCGTGGATCGAAACCACCGATAGCGATGCGGTCATCGGGCGCGACCGGCGTCGCCCCCTCGTGCGGGGGCGTGGATCGAAACTGAATGAGTTGAAGACGGCATAAACCAGATGAAGGTCGCCCCCTCGTGCGGGGGCGTGGATCGAAACAACGTCATAACACCTGTAGAACCTTCCCATATTAGTCGCCCCCTCGTGCGGGGGCGTGGATCGAAACTATTGCTCAAACTACATCAAATAATTCGGCGGCCATGTCGCCCCCTCGTGCGGGGGCGTGGATCGAAACAAGTAATTCATCGTTCTCTTCTTCAACCTCTTCGTCGCCCCCTCGTGCGGGGGCGTGGATCGAAACAGTAGAGGATATAGGCATGGGGTGAGCACTATGGTCGCCCCCTCGTGCGGGGGCGTGGATCGAAACCATTTTAAGTTGTGATTACGTCGGCCGTGCGGGTGTCGCCCCCTCGTGCGGGGGCGTGGATCGAAACAGGCGACCTGATAACTTGTCCGCTTGCCTGCGTGGTCGCCCCCTCGTGCGGGGGCGTGGATCGAAACATCCCCTTTTGTATCCAACATTGCATCAAGCTTTGGTCGCCCCCTCGTGCGGGGGCGTGGATCGAAACTAATACCTGTATAATGGTCATAGGCCGAAAGCCGAGTCGCCCCCTCGTGCGGGGGCGTGGATCGAAACCGGTTTTGGCGTCACCGGAAGCGGTTGATGTGGGGTCGCCCCCTCGTGCGGGGGCGTGGATCGAAACGAGGGTTTTATACTCTAATTTTCCGTGGCCGGTCGTCGCCCCCTCGTGCGGGGGCGTGGATCGAAACCGGGGTTGACGGTGATGGTGATTGGTATTGATGGTCGCCCCCTCGTGCGGGGGCGTGGATCGAAACAACATCATAACACCTGTAGTACCTTTCCATATTGTCGCCCCCTCGTGCGGGGGCGTGGATCGAAACATTAACGTGCCCGACGTAAGAGAAGTGCTTTCCGCGTCGCCCCCTCGTGCGGGGGCGTGGATCGAAACTTTCGTGATGATCGCGATAATCCCGGACATAATGTCGCCCCCTCGTGCGGGGGCGTGGATCGAAACTCGTGCAGCAACTTCAGCTCGCCATCCATTTTAGTGTCGCCCCCTCGTGCGGGGGCGTGGATCGAAACCATAACCGTTAAGTACACCCGCGTATGAGCCAGTGTCGCCCCCTCGTGCGGGGGCGTGGATCGAAACGTGAGAGATGAGCAAGAGCTAGGGGGATGGTACCGGTCGCCCCCTCGTGCGGGGGCGTGGATCGAAACGCCGCGATCTCTACCCGCGCCAAATGGAGCACTTGTCGCCCCCTCGTGCGGGGGCGTGGATCGAAACAATCCGAATGTAGGCCGGTATGACGTGCAGGCCGAGTCGCCCCCTCGTGCGGGGGCGTGGATCGAAACGCTATCGTTTTTAAGGACGTCCCAGCCGATGTGTGTCGCCCCCTCGTGCGGGGGCGTGGATCGAAACGTGTAATGTGTGGTTTGGCACCTGCGTGTATGTGGTCGCCCCCTCGTGCGGGGGCGTGGATCGAAACTGCCATTATGGGACGAACTCGCGGGCGAGGCCGAGTCGCCCCCTCGTGCGGGGGCGTGGATCGAAACTGATACGCCTGCCCTCGATATAACTGATATTGCGTCGCCCCCTCGTGCGGGGGCGTGGATCGAAACGTCTATCAGCAGGATGGCCACGTCTTCTATGTGGTCGCCCCCTCGTGCGGGGGCGTGGATCGAAACACGGCTTCGATGGCTTGCTCGACCAATCTTGGAGTGTCGCCCCCTCGTGCGGGGGCGTGGATCGAAACTGGCCGTCTCCGGCGCACGCAGGGTTGCCACCACGTCGCCCCCTCGTGCGGGGGCGTGGATCGAAACACTGACGAAGCTCTCAAAACCCTGACCCACCATCGTCGCCCCCTCGTGCGGGGGCGTGGATCGAAACGACGAACATGACTTTTGCGCCTTGCCCGGTTCCGGTCGCCCCCTCGTGCGGGGGCGTGGATCGAAACTGCCCAAGAAATCCCATGGATTGCGGTATTGGCGGTCGCCCCCTCGTGCGGGGGCGTGGATCGAAACAATCCGAATGTAGGCCGGTATGACGTGCAGGCCGAGTCGCCCCCTCGTGCGGGGGCGTGGATCGAAACGCTATCGTTTTTAAGGACGTCCCAGCCGATGTGTGTCGCCCCCTCGTGCGGGGGCGTGGATCGAAACGTGTAATGTGTGGTTTGGCACCTGCGTGTATGTGGTCGCCCCCTCGTGCGGGGGCGTGGATCGAAACATTGTGCCGAACAACTGCGGGGCGGAATTGGCGAGTCGCCCCCTCGTGCGGGGGCGTGGATCGAAACGGTATGTTCGAGCGCATGAGCACCGGGCGCTTGGTCGCCCCCTCGTGCGGGGGCGTGGATCGAAACCAAGCCCTGCTGCTGAGCGAACTGATAACCTGGGTCGCCCCCTCGTGCGGGGGCGTGGATCGAAACGTGCCATAGGCCGGGTGAGGTCGCCATATCATAAAGTCGCCCCCTCGTGCGGGGGCGTGGATCGAAACTGGAACACGGGCAGATCGATCATCGCCATAGTGAGTCGCCCCCTCGTGCGGGGGCGTGGATCGAAACTGTTGCTCCACAGTCTCGTGCTCGCGCTTCTCATGTCGCCCCCTCGTGCGGGGGCGTGGATCGAAACAGCCACACCGAGAGATACCAGGTGCCAGCCGTGGCGTCGCCCCCTCGTGCGGGGGCGTGGATCGAAACAGCCACACCGAGAGATACCAGGTGCCAGCCGTGGCGTCGCCCCCTCGTGCGGGGGCGTGGATCGAAACTCTGATATAGGGATAGGGCGCGCGGGTGATCGCGGGTCGCCCCCTCGTGCGGGGGCGTGGATCGAAACAGGTCGAAACCGAAATTCGCCAGGCTGAAATGCGGTCGCCCCCTCGTGCGGGGGCGTGGATCGAAACACCCCTAACAGCTGAAACAGGCCGAATGAGGTGGTCGCCCCCTCGTGCGGGGGCGTGGATCGAAACCTCCCTCATAGGACGTCAAGTCCCCGTAAATCACAGTCGCCCCCTCGTGCGGGGGCGTGGATCGAAACATCCTATCGATAAAATACAGCAATTCGTATTGTGCGTCGCCCCCTCGTGCGGGGGCGTGGATCGAAACAATTTGACTGGGGAGGGGCAGGGGTATGAATAATGTCGCCCCCTCGTGCGGGGGCGTGGATCGAAACGCATATAACGGTGTTTTTTACATTGAGGCTGGTCGTCGCCCCCTCGTGCGGGGGCGTGGATCGAAACAAAACGGCCTCGGCCTTGCGCTTGATGGCTGCGCGTCGCCCCCTCGTGCGGGGGCGTGGATCGAAACAACCCGAATGTAGGCCGGTATGACGTGCAGGCCGTCGCCCCCTCGTGCGGGGGCGTGGATCGAAACGTATATGGGGATGCGCGAAACAACTGGCAGTGGGTCGCCCCCTCGTGCGGGGGCGTGGATCGAAACAGGGATTGTTTAACCCTACCGGCCGCATCAGCAAGTCGCCCCCTCGTGCGGGGGCGTGGATCGAAACTTCACGTGCGTGGCTCCTGATCAGGGTTGCGAGGGTCGCCCCCTCGTGCGGGGGCGTGGATCGAAACTTCGATGTGGTCCGAGGGAAGTGTCATGGTGCCGTGTCGCCCCCTCGTGCGGGGGCGTGGATCGAAACGAGTTGCTCTTTACGGAGCGCACGCCATGCGGCCGTCGCCCCCTCGTGCGGGGGCGTGGATCGAAACACCGACTGCGGCCTGCTCGATCTGCTCGGCAATGTCGCCCCCTCGTGCGGGGGCGTGGATCGAAACGGCCAAAGCCGAAAGATTTCGGCGATCAGTTCATGTCGCCCCCTCGTGCGGGGGCGTGGATCGAAACGCTTCGGTGAGGGACTTTGGGCGGGGCGCGCTGACGTCGCCCCCTCGTGCGGGGGCGTGGATCGAAACACCCCGGCCCACACGAAATCAACGACGCCGAGAGGTCGCCCCCTCGTGCGGGGGCGTGGATCGAAACGATCCATGTGTAACCTGCGTAGCCACAATCAAATGGTCGCCCCCTCGTGCGGGGGCGTGGATCGAAACGTTTTCCCGAAGGCGCTCACACAGTTTCTCGACAGTCGCCCCCTCGTGCGGGGGCGTGGATCGAAACGACTATGCTACAGGTCTCGGCGTCGCCATCGCGGCGGTCGCCCCCTCGTGCGGGGGCGTGGATCGAAACACCGAACCCTTGCGTGCAGTTCCAGCGTGCGATCGTCGCCCCCTCGTGCGGGGGCGTGGATCGAAACACCGGCACTTCGATCGCGATGCCGCCGACATAGACGTCGCCCCCTCGTGCGGGGGCGTGGATCGAAACGCGAGCCTCACCTGTAGGCGCAGCATCAGCGCCGGTCGCCCCCTCGTGCGGGGGCGTGGATCGAAACTCGACCACCAGCACGGATGATACAGCCGTGGCCGTCGCCCCCTCGTGCGGGGGCGTGGATCGAAACAGACGATTTCCCCCGTATTTATCAAGGTTTTCGGTCGCCCCCTCGTGCGGGGGCGTGGATCGAAACATCTCGTGTTTGATGAATGTCCGTTGACACATCAAGTCGCCCCCTCGTGCGGGGGCGTGGATCGAAACACCGCCGCATCGAACAGCAGCAGCCCGATCGCAGGTCGCCCCCTCGTGCGGGGGCGTGGATCGAAACAAGGTGAAGCCGGAAGAGCCGGTCGGGATCATCGTCGCCCCCTCGTGCGGGGGCGTGGATCGAAACTCGCGGGTCGGCGCGCGGGTGAATGCGCCGAAGCGTCGCCCCCTCGTGCGGGGGCGTGGATCGAAACCCCGCGCGCGGCGAGCGACGTTGCGGCGGACAGGGTCGCCCCCTCGTGCGGGGGCGTGGATCGAAACTATACGCCCTCGACCATCTCGACATACACGCAATAGTCGCCCCCTCGTGCGGGGGCGTGGATCGAAACATGGCTTTCGATAGTTCGGTCAAGTCCGGCGCAGTCGCCCCCTCGTGCGGGGGCGTGGATCGAAACATCCTGCTTGCGCATCATCACATCAAGCTTGTGAGTCGCCCCCTCGTGCGGGGGCGTGGATCGAAACAACCCCAGAAACCGGAGACTCGCCATGATTTGCAGTCGCCCCCTCGTGCGGGGGCGTGGATCGAAACATGAACTGGCGAACCGCGATCATTAAGGACAAGGTGGTCGCCCCCTCGTGCGGGGGCGTGGATCGAAACAATTCAACGATGACGGATTTTTCAGGCCTCACCGGGTCGCCCCCTCGTGCGGGGGCGTGGATCGAAACTGGGTGTAAATCGTAGAACCGGGTGTCCCATAAGTCGCCCCCTCGTGCGGGGGCGTGGATCGAAACTAATTCGAAAATCGTTTCCTATAATTCCTCCACCGGTCGCCCCCTCGTGCGGGGGCGTGGATCGAAACATGTTTACGGTCAAAAATCCGGCTGCCGTAAAAAGTCGCCCCCTCGTGCGGGGGCGTGGATCGAAACCATTCGTCCCTATTGAGGAAGTCGACGAAGTCAGTCGCCCCCTCGTGCGGGGGCGTGGATCGAAACCAGTCGCTGTATTGGTCGCGTATATGGCATTAAGTGTCGCCCCCTCGTGCGGGGGCGTGGATCGAAACTAATCCGATCCAAACACCGGGGCTAGAAATAACGTCGCCCCCTCGTGCGGGGGCGTGGATCGAAACCTGCTAGACACGCAAGGGTACATGCAGGGGCTTAGTCGCCCCCTCGTGCGGGGGCGTGGATCGAAACAGCATCGCGGAATTACGGCGCATGGCCGCGTCAAAGTCGCCCCCTCGTGCGGGGGCGTGGATCGAAACTAATCCGATCCAAACACCGGGGCTAGAAATA
Source organism: Acidiphilium sp. (assembly GCA_028688905.1). Lineage (GTDB taxonomy): Bacteria > Pseudomonadota > Alphaproteobacteria > Acetobacterales > Acetobacteraceae > Acidiphilium. The sequence goes on from JAQTXH010000006.1 coordinate 106,355, forward strand.
ACGTCGCCCCCTCGTGCGGGGGCGTGGATCGAAACCTGCTAGACACGCAAGGGTACATGCAGG
>JAQTXH010000006.1:106517-210304 GCA_028688905.1 Acidiphilium sp.
CGCAAGGGTACATGCAGGGGCTTAGTCGCCCCCTCGTGCGGGGGCGTGGATCGAAACAGCATCGCGGAATTACGGCGCATGGCCGCGTCAAAGTCGCCCCCTCGTGCGGGGGCGTGGATCGAAACTAGCGGTCGCCGATCCTGAAACCAAAGGCGCTGTTGTCGCCCCCTCGTGCGGGGGCGTGGATCGAAACGCGGATAGTGACAAACTCGCCCGCGTGATCGAGGTCGCCCCCTCGTGCGGGGGCGTGGATCGAAACAATGCGAACTGTGTGGAAAGCCCCATAAACGCCAGTCGCCCCCTCGTGCGGGGGCGTGGATCGAAACCCACAGATAATAGCCTATTCCAACCGCTACAATCGTCGCCCCCTCGTGCGGGGGCGTGGATCGAAACGTCATCGTCTTAATCCTCGTTTGCCTCGGCATGAGTCGCCCCCTCGTGCGGGGGCGCGTGGCTCTGCGCAACTGCGCGCTTCCCCTGACGGCCGCCGCCATCAGCGCAGTGTAAGGTGGTAGGCCGGGACGGAGAAACGGCGCGACAACCGAACCGAGAAACATGACAGCGAGAAACTATCCGGTCGACCGCAAGGTTGGAAAGGCAGTGACATTCCTACTTTGCAGGCCTACTTTGCAGGCCTACTTTGCAGGCCGAGCAACATTTTTAAGTTGCGCCGACAGATATTTAAGTTGCGCCGACAGATACCGGCGTGCCTGGAAGCGGGGTTCCGGCCCTGCCTGCGTTGCCGCCCGCTCGATCCCTCGACCGTCCGGCGGCCTTTCAGGTGCCAACTCGGCATGACCTTTCTGGATATGGCCCGGTTCCGCCGCCTCAGCCGCGGCATGGATCGCCTAGTCGAGGGGGTGCCCGTCATCGAGGCCCAGACCGACGCCGGGTATGAATCGTCCAGCGGCGATCGGCCACCCCGCCGCGGTCCGGGCCGCCGCGCATGGATATTCGGATGGCGAGGCGATGCCGCTCACAGTCGTCTGACAGTGCCGTCGCTGCCCATCCGGGGCTTCCGACGTCAAGTTGCCATTTCGTTCTTTCGTGTCGTACAGCTACGCACCGTTCTTGTCGTCATCCCCGCATATCGTGCTTGCGACGGCGCGGAATTGATCCGTATACTTCCGTATGGCGCAGATTTCGGCGACCCTCGCCGGTAAGACCTTCCGCTTTCTAGATCTGAAACACGTCCTGGCCTGCGCCTCGCCGCGCCGATCGGGTGACGAACTCGCCGGCATCGCGGCGCGCAGCGATGCCGAGCGGGTTGCGGCGCGGATCGCGCTGGCGGACCTGCCCCTGCGGACGTTTCTCGAGGACGCTCTGATCCCCTATGAATCCGATGAAGTCACCCGCCTGATCATCGACACCCATGACCGCGCCGCTTTCGCCCCGGTGGCACATTTCACCGTCGGCGGTCTGCGCGATTTCCTGCTCTCCTATGAAGCGGACACCGATCGCCTGCACGCGCTGGCCCCCGGGCTCACCCCGGAAATGGTGGCAGGCGTCTCGAAGCTGATGCGCAATCAGGACCTGATTTCGGTCGCGCGCAAATGCACCGTGGTCACCGCATTCCGCAACACGATCGGCCTGCCGGGCCGGCTCTCGACCCGGCTGCAACCCAATCACCCGACCGACGACCTGCGCGGCATCGCGGCCTCCACCCTCGATGGTCTGCTCTACGGCACCGGCGATGCGGTGATCGGCGTCAATCCCGCGACCGACAGCGTGCCCAACGGCCTCGCCCTGCTCGACATGCTGGACGGGCTGCGCGCCCGCTACGACATCCCGACCCAGACCTGCGTGCTCACCCATGTCACCAACGCGATCGAGCTGATCAACCGGGGCGGCGCGGTCGATCTCGTGTTCCAGTCGATCGCGGGATCGCAGGCGGCGAACGCGGGCTTCGGCGTCGATCTCGCGATTCTCGCGGAGGCACAGGCCGCCGCCCTCGCGCTCGGGCGCGGCACGGCCGGGCAGAACGTCATGTATTTCGAGACCGGTCAGGGTGCCGCATTGTCGGCGGAGGCGAATTTCGGGGTCGATCAGCAGACGATCGAGGCGCGGGCCTATGCGGTGGCGCGGCATTTCCAACCGCTTCTGGTCAATACCGTGGTGGGCTTCATCGGCCCGGAATACCTCTACGACGGCAAGCAGATCATCCGCGCCGGGCTGGAGGATCATTTCTGCGGCAAGCTGCTCGGCGTGCCGATGGGTTGCGATGTCTGTTACACCAACCACGCCGAAGCCGATCAGGACGATATGGACAATCTGATGACGCTGCTGACCGTCGCCGGGGTCACTTTCGTCATCACCGTGCCGGGCGCGGACGACGTGATGCTGAACTATCAGAGCCTGTCCTATCACGATCTGCTCTACCTGCGGAGCAACTTTGCGACCCGCCCGGCCCCGGAGTTCGAAGCCTGGCTCGCGCGGATGGACATGACGGATCGTAACGGGCGGGTGAATATTCCGGAACAGCATCTGCTTCGCCGCATGATCGGCCACGATGCCGCCTGACCCCGAGGCCCTGAAATCTCGCGACCCCTGGGCCGCGCTGCGCGCCACCACCAACGCACGAATCGGACTCGCCCGGGTCGGCGATGCGATGGCGCTGGGCGATGTGCTCGCCTTCCAGTCCGCCCATGCGCTTGCGCGCGATGCCGTCCACGCCGCGCTCGATACCACGGCGCTGGCGTCGCAAATCGCGGGGCCGGTCATCACCGTTCGCAGCGCCGTCCCGGACCGCGAGACCTACCTGCGCCGCCCCGATCAGGGCCGCCGGCTGCACCCCGATTGCGCGTCTTTGTTGCCCCGCGGCGATTACGACGCCGTGTTCGTCATCGCGGATGGTCTTTCGGCAACCGCCGTGGCGACCCACGCCGTGCCGATGCTCGAAGCCATTCTCGCCCGCCTGCCGATGCTCCGTGTCGCCCCGGTGGTGATCGCGACTCAGGCCCGCGTCGCGATCGGTGACGAGATCGGCGAACGCCTTGGTGCGCGCCTATGCGCCATCATGATCGGCGAGCGCCCGGGCCTGAGCGTCGCCAACAGCCTCGGGATCTATCTCACCCACCATCCGCGCATCGGGTGCCGGGATTCCGCCCGCAATTGCATCTCGAACATCCACACCAAGGGCGGGCTGTCCTATGCGGCGGCGGCCGATACGCTGGCATGGCTGATGCGCGAAGCGCTTCATCGCAAACTCACCGGGGTGGGGCTGAAGGAGGCGGCCGGTGACCTGATCGGGGATCGATCATAGCCGGGTAGATGGGATTCGGCGGGGAGCTACCGCCTGCGGGCCGCATCCATGATCGCGCGCATGCGCCTGATCGCTTCGGCCAGCCCGATGAACACGGCTTCGCCGACGATGAAATGGCCGATATTGAGCTCGCGCACCGCCGGTATGGCCTGTGCATGGCGTCTTTGCTCATAACGGTCTGGTTGCGGGTTCAAGTCCTGCCCGGCGCACCAAGTTTTCAACATGCCCCGCGGTTTTCACCTGGCCCAGTTTCCCTGCCGACTCTTTCGGGGCAACAATTTGCGAGGCTGGAATGTGCCGGACTGTCGTGAGCCAAGCGGGTGAAATTGCGTCATTCAACAACGCAAGGCCGCCCTGCACGAATGTCACGGACAGTTGCCGTTGATCGGTGCTGGAACACTCCCAGTTACTATTGGTTCCTTCGTTCCTGAAAGCTGTGCGTCATGCGTAGCAGATGTTTCATCATCCATTTACTCTCGGCTTCCGGCATCGGTGTTTTGACCATGACGGCAGCCTTGGCGGGATCGCCAGCCGCCGCGCCGGCACCAAGGGTGACGCTCGGCTCGGTGGGGCAGGTCTATGCCCACAAGGGCCAGACGACGACACCACCGGGTTTCTGGAAGCAGCATGGCTGGTGGTATCTGGGTCCGGTGGCACCGCTCAGCCGTAGTTCGTCCCTGCCGCCAACCTATGCGATGTCGTCGGCCGATCGCGGCGGACCCAACCCGATGCTCGGGCCACCCCCCCTGTTTGCCGGACCACCGCCGGTCTATGCCGGTCCGCCTCCGATCGTTTCGTTCGGTCTAACATTTCAGTGAGCGTGCCTCTCGTGCTTCGCCTTGTCATGACAAGGCGAAATGAGCCGGGGGAGTGGCGGTGCATCAATGTGCAGGAGATCGTCAGCTTCTCATCGAACCCGTATCCATAAATCGCTGGTGCCAGGAAAGCGCCTCGCCGGGAAGCGAAGGCGTTTGCTGGCCATATGATCCCTGCTTGGCACGGCGAAAATAATCTGCCAGCGCTGGCCGGTAATCGGGGTGAGCACAGTTTTCGATAATGACCTTGGCACGTTGTTTGGGCGAAAGACCGCGAAGATCGGCCAACCCCTGCTCGGTCACGATCACCTGGACATCCTGGTTGATATGATCGACGTGGGAGACCTGTGGTACGATCGCGGAAATCTTGCCACCCTTCGCGGTAGATGGTGTCATAAAGATTGAAACATAACCATTGCGTGCAAAGTCGCCCGACCCGCCAATACCGTTCTGGATCCGCGACCCCATCACATGGGTCGAATTTACGTTGCCATAAATATCGGCTTCAATAAGCCCGTTCATCGCAATGCAACCGAGCCGCCGGATGAGTTCGGGATGGTTGCTGATTTCCTGCGGGCGGAGAATCATCTTGTTGCGAAAGCGATCCAAGTTGGCGTTCAGCGAGGCCGCCGCATCGGGACTCAGCGAGAACGCCGTCGCAGAGGCGATTCTGAGCTTGCCGGATGTTAGCAGATCGAGCATGCCATCTTGAATAACCTCCGTATAGGCGGTCATATTCTCGAACCGACTGTCAATCAGGCCGGACAGCACGGCGTTAGCGATGTTTCCGACGCCCGACTGAAGAGGCAGCAGAGACGGAGGCAAGCGTTTCCGGGCAACTTCGTGGTGGAAAAACTCCATGAGATGCCCGGCAATGCAACGCGCCGCCTCATCGGGTGCGGCGAAAGGCAAATTACGGTCTGGCGCATCGGTTTCGACAATGGCGACAACCTTGTCCAAATCGCAGCGCAAATAAATCTCACCGATCCGGTCATCCGCACGAACGAGAGGGATCGGCACCCGGTGAGGCGGTAGCGCGGTGCCGTAATAAATATCGTGCATCCCCTCCAGGGCGGGATTCTGCCAGCGATTAACCTCCACAATCACCTGGCTCGCGCGATCAAGCCATGTTTTGTTGTTGCCAACCGAGGAAGACGGAATCAATGCCCCGTCTGGCCGGATACCCGTGACCTCGATCAATGCCGTATCGAGCGGACCGAGAAAGCCTTGCCACGCCATCGGCGCGACTTGGCTGAGGTGCATGTCGAAATACTCCATCTCGCCCCGGTTGATCTTTTCACGGGCAATCGGGTCCGAGTTGTAGGGAAGCCGGAATTCGATTCCATCCGCGCGGGCAAGCGCTCCATCCAGTTCCGGCCCTGTGGAGGCACCGGTCCAGACCCGCAGGCGAAAAGAATTTCCGGCAGCCCGCTCGGCTTCCATCCGGGCGGCGAGCGCCATAGGCACGGCCTTCGGGTATCCTGATCCGGTAAAGCCACTCATGCCGACAGTGCTGCCGGACGCGATCAAACCGGCGGCCCCTTCGGCCGTCATGACCCTAGCCCGCAAGCGGTTACAATCTATACGTGTATTGTTAGCTATACGTGTATTGTTGGGCAAAATTCCCCCTTCCCGACCCCATTTCTGAGTGACCGCAACGGCGTCGGTAACGACCTCAATACCCGCTCAGCACTGCTAAAGGCAAGCTGCCGGGTCTGCCGCCAGGGCAAGGACTACCGCCGCGCGCCGCCCTCGTCGAAATCGCCTGCAACGTGCTCAACAATAACGCTCAAGGCAAGACTTCTTTTTTCTAAAAAAGAAGCAAAACTTTTATGAGTCTGGTGATCGGGAAAGGCGTATGTTGACCTTGCAGGCTTGGGGACAACGAACGACGTTACAACGTAACCGGCAGCAGCTCAAACGTCCCCGTCACCAAATCAGCCCTGGAACGCGGGCCACGCGCCAGACCGATCCGCCAAACCCGCACCAAACTCGGCCTACCCCAAGCCGAATTCGCCACCCACTACCGCATCCCCACCGGCACCCTGCGCGACCGGGAACAAGTTCGCGTCACACTGCCCGATGTCAAAAGTGACCGTTCGCGGGAGCACCAGGACAGCCGCTTCGCGCCCATCTTGGCTGATCCGTAGATCGGCACGTCTTTCCAAGAGCGGACCTTCGCTGTGACAAGGCGCTTCAGAACGTCAACCGAATCGTTTTGGAACCGCGACGCCCCCCCTGCGCAAGATTTCCGCCTCGACCCGGAAGATGTCCGGAACATTGATCTTACCATTCGCCCGCTCCTCAATGACGCCAACATCGCGCATCGCGGATAGCAGAGCGGAAAGTTCTTCCCCCGCTAAAAACTTCACTGGCGTGTATTTGGGAGCCGTGGCAGCGTTTTCTAATATGGCAGCAATCACCCTCTGATCCCTCCATATATCGAGCAGTTGCTCCCGCTCCATTGGCACGAACTGGCGGCGCAGCGCCTCGAGTGCCGGCTGAATCCAGGGATAGTCCTCGTAAAGTTCCTCCAACCGAGATTTAGACGCTGAGCGTACACCGTCAAGTAAGCCCAGATGGTCTACGGCTTTTCCTTCAGGTGCAGGATGATGCTCTGCTGCCTTCTTCCAGGCGGTCAGGAAACTTCGCGGCGAGCAAGTGTTTGTGGCATCACTCAGGTGTAGTGGCACCCAAGTGTAAACCCGGCCCTGTTTCTTGTTGTTTCCCATGAATTCGCCGGCGATTCCGTTAATCAGGCGCGTCTGCGCCTCGACATAAGCCGAGCTGTCGATGCGAGCTGTCGGGAGCGCTTCGCTTGCTTTCTCGCGTGAAGCCAACATTTTAAGTGGCTCAAGCGAGGCGGCGTTGCGCATAAGCTCAAACAATAGCAGTCCATAGAGTTCGGTCGCTAGCCAGACTAAATTGACATGATCGTTCTTGATCTTCGAACTGTCTGGAAAGCGGAAAAGTTCCTGGTCAGAAAACTGATCTATCCGCATAAATATCTTCATGCGGATTGAACCGAACGATTGCAGACCGACCGCTAGCGACAAAAGCGCTCGCGTCAACTTCCCGCTGCTGTTCCAGTCACGACCCAGCCGGTCGAGAGCATCAAAAACGATCAGAAGCGTTGAACCCGTTCGTGCGAGTTCGTCATCTGCTTCCGAAAGCACAACCGAATAGCGGTTTGGATTGTCTTGGAGACCTGCGATCACATCGTCTAGCGATACCAACTGATCAACACCGTCCTGCACATATTTGGATGCAATCCTGATGAGCACTGCGCGCCAAATCACCGCCGGCTCGATACCGCGTTCCAGTAAGTTGGTGATCTCGTCGATGGTTGGCGCTGTCAGGCTGACCTTATCGGAACCGTTGAACCCGATGACCACGTTCGCGCTGGCTAGCTGTCCATGGCCATAGACTTCAACAAGCCGGTTGCGTAGCGCTGGGCTAAGCAACGCATGCGTCCAGAAACTTTTGCCCATGCCCCGATTGCCCACCACCAATTGACGTCGCAGATCGAGGACGCCGCGATGCCCCTTTGGAAGAAAGGCCCGCTCAACCTGAATCGTTTCGTTAGGTTCAACGCGGGATGAGAGATCGAACCCGGCAAAGGCTGCGCGGATTGCCAAAAAATCGGGTTCGGGTGCATTCATGACTTGGATCCGCCGGCTGTCATGCTTGACGAAATCTCAGTCTCTAGCTCGGAAAGGAAGGGCCGGTATGTCTGCTCGTAGAAAGATTGGATAAGTTGGCCAGGAACCCGCGCTGGATCAAAATCGACAAAGCTCTGGTTAAACGGCACGATCAACGGCCAGTGTGGCGCGGATTCGTCATCTCGTGCGAACCGTAGCGAATCTGGCGCGTCTTCACCGTTACTTTCCTCATCGTAAATATATTCGGAATAGAGTTCGTACATGTCATCAATGAACCGCTCGGACACCGCTGCGTCGAGACTTGCCTTGGCATAGACAGGTCGAAGCATTGTGCGCCATTCAGCATCGCGCCCTTGATCTCTGTCTCGCTGCGCGATTAGCCGCAAGGCGGCGAACAATGCCCGGTAGGCTTCGATCGTCTGCTTCTGGGCAGTTCCGAACAACAGCACCTTAGCACCAAGACCAAGAACCGCTGGTGCAGCAAGTTCAGATAAGCCGGCGCGACTGTCGATGAACACCGCATCGTATTGCTCTCGTTCTGTGATCCGCGAAATCATCGAGGAAATCTTTTCGACGACCGGGACCACGCGATCATTGACAATATCCTCGATCATCGCTCGCGACAGTTTGGGCAGGACGTTCTCCGGATTGATGAGCGAACGACGACCGAGCGCCGGCAATACATCCACGCGTCCACCGCCGGGAGCAGTGAGGCCACTAGATCCGATATAGGCATGGAGGCTCGAATCCGGCACGCCCCCCATGCCATTCTCAACCAAATAGTCGATCGCACCGAACTCAGGCGTCTGGTCCGCATTGAGGAGTAGGTCGCCCAACCCGGGCGCTTCGAGATCAAGATCGACGACGAGGACATTAAGGTTTCGGCGCGCAAAGTCGGCTGCTGCAACCGCGAGTGCAGTGGAGCGGCCGACCCCACCTTTCAGCGTTGCGAACACGACCCTGGGAGGATTGGCCTGCTTGGCGGTCGGCGAGTCGAGCCAGCCGGCACCTACGATTCGGCGATCAAGCAGATGGCAGAAACCGTTGCCGACCTTGACCGGCAATCGCTCAGATGCACTGAGGATCGGTTCAGTGCCGCCGTCTCCACGAAAACTTATTGGCCTGTCGGTTCTCGCGTAGGGACCCAGGGTCTCAATCAAGGCACGACTTAGGGCCTCGCGCTCGTTGCCATCTTGTGGCGCACGGTTCGCAACGAAGCTGAGCCGCCCCGATGCATCGCGCAGCACCGTTCCGCCTTCCACGAAGTTGCGTCCTGCCAAGCTGGTAAGCGTGGCCACAAGTTGCGGAAGTGAGTCATCGAACAGCGGATTAGGCATCATAGGGCCGCCATTCGTTTGACCAAATCGTGTGCGTTGATTCTCCAAGATTCGATCCATCTGGCATCGATGTCATCCGTCGGGGCATAACGCATAGCGGTATCCCAGTGCTGGAACAGCGCGGACGCCTCGGCAATTTTCCTGAGCTCGCCTGCTCGTCGGCCATGAATAGCAAACAAAAGGCGAGACTTAAGGTCTGGAAAATGCGCATAATAGGGATCGTCCCGGCGGGAACCATCAGCCAAGGGAAAAATGCCACTATCCCGCATCATCTCTTTGACCGCCAGTTCTCCGGCCAAGCCGAACAAATATCCTGCGACAGCCTTGCATCCGGGCTGAGTTCCAGCTGACGTCATGACATGCAACTCATCGGCCGCCCGGAGGTGCCGTTTTGCAGAGTTTGAAAGATCCTGCCGATACGCCATTGGTTACTCCACGGCCTATGTGACAGGCTTGATCGGCAGCCGTCAATTCCATGATTTTCCCTTCGGCACATCAGGCGCTGGGCGGGGAACACCTGACAAGTTGGCTCCGATTTGTTCGGTCCCATACGCAGTTCTTTCACGCAGGCGCGCATGGCGCGATCAAAAGTCAAGTTTTGAAGCCATCGCTGTCGATACCCACCCCAGACCAGCCACAACGCAGCAACCATCAGACCTCCAACTCCCGCCACGCTCCACGCCCATCCTTAATCGATTCACGCCCGCGCCAAGCCGGTACCGAAGCAACCGCCCGAAACCCCGATCAGATTCCAACGCCTCCCACACCTAACAAAAGTTTTTTGCTTCTTTTTTACAAAAAAGAAGTCTCCTCATCCTCATCCTCATCCTCATCCTCATCCTCATCCTCATCCTCATCCCCATCCTCATCCTGGAAAGTCGTTGGCTACTTTGCCTTGAGCATGGGTCAGATCCTCGCCCATGAGGTCATCGGCTCCATGCGCCGGAATATGCCCCGGGCAATCCCGGCCGTCGTGCTTGGTCGGCTGGCCATTGATCACAATTGGCAGGGCAAGGGGGCTGGGCCGAGCCATGCTGGCCGACGCCATCCGCCGGGCATTGCGTGCCTCTGCCGAGGTGTCGGCCCGGCTCGTCATCGTCCACGCCATTTCGCCGACGGCCGAAGTCTTCTACCTCCACCATGGGTTCACCCGGTTACCCGTCGAGACACCCTCGCTCGCGCTTGACAATTTAGATATAAATAGATATATCTAATTCCAGACGCCGATCCGGTTCCTGGCGCAATCCCCGAACGACGAGAGGTCTCGCGACAATGGGTCGCGATCGGTCGGTGCCGCTGTCTTGAGAGATACCATGAACCATCAAACCAACGAACCGCCGATGTCGCAACGCGCCCATCGGCTTGCCCATGTCGCGCAAACGCGCGCGGCACTCGCGGCAATCGAATCCGGCACCTTGACCGAGCATGAGCGTGCCGACCTGCTGCGGATGCGCGAGGAAGAGAAGGTTGCACGCGATGTCTATCTGCAACTGTACGATCGCTGGGGGATCCGCCCGTTCGGCAATATCAGCGGGTCGGAACAGGCGCATATGGATATGATCCTGCTGCTGCTGGAGCGGTACGGATTGCCCGATCCCGCGCAGGGGTTGGCGATCGGCCGGTTCAATGATCCCGCACTGCAATCGTTGCATGACGATCTGCTCGCCAGAGGGCGGCAAAGCCAAGCGGAGGCCGTGCGGGTTGGTCTGCTGGTCGAGGAATTGGACATTTTCGACCTGCGCGTCGCCGCCTCGCGCACCGGAAAACCCGAAATCCTGGCGGTTTACGCCGATCTGGAGCGCGGTTCGCGCAATCATCTGCGTGCGTTTCATCGGTGGATGCGCCAGCTTGGCACGAGTTACACGCCGACCCATCTGAGCGCCGGTGACTTCGACACGATTGCCCGCGCCGCACACGAATCCTGCCATTGATCGGCGGTTTTCGCGATACGATCGTCGTTCCGACCCTTCGGATCATTTGGCGTGCGTCTGTCCGAAGTCGAGAGTTTCCTGGACAGGTTCATGCGCCTCAGATCACGTCGCACTCCGATAGAAATCGACCGTCGCCACCATTCCGTCCTCGAACGAGGTCGCGCTACCGCCGAACCGGGCGGCGTATTTCGAGGTATCGACAAAATAGGGCCGATCGGACTGGAACCGCATTTCCGCAATCTCATAAACCTCGCGCCGAAAAAGGCCGATGACCGGCAGCAGCCATTGGGGCAGAACCTGGACGCGGCACTCAACGCCGGCAATGGCCGCCGCCAGCGCGAGCAATTCCCTCCTTGTGTGGGGTGGCGCGTTGGGCACGTTCCAGGCTTGGCCATAGGCATCGTCCGGCGCATCGGCCAGGGTGACGATCGCGCGGGCGAAATCGGGAACATAGGTCATGTCGTGCGGCTGGTCGGGATCGTACGGCACCAGGGCCGGCTTGCCGGCAAGCAGTCGTGCGACGCCGAAGGCGGCGAACACCGAATTCGGCGCGTCCGGCCCGTAAAAATCCGAGGCCCGCACGGCAACGGCGCGGACCCGGCCCGCGGTATGCGCCGCCTGCCACATCCGCGTGATTTCGGAACGGATGCGCGGTTTGCGCCCGAATGATGTCAGCGTCATGTCCTCGGTCAGTGGTGGTGTCTGCGGGCCGAGCATGTAGAGATTGTCGGCAAAGACGAAGCGGGCACCGGAACCGGCGCAGCCATCGAGCAGCGCCGTCATCGCTTCCGGCCAGGAAGTGGCCCAGACACGCGAATCATAGGGAAATCCGGCGGCGCAGATCACGACGTCGCGCCCGGTGCAGATATTTTTGACCGCCGCTGCCTCGGTCACGTCGCAGGCGGCGAAACCGGTGCCTTTGGGCAGAACGGCGGGCCGCCGCCGCTGCGCGACCGTTACCTCGTCTCCCCGCGCGGCGAGTTGAACGGCGATTTCCCGTCCGACCGCTCCATATCCGAACACGGCGACGCGCATGGATACCCTCCCGACCGGCTAAAACATGATCAGTTTAACACGGCTCAGCCTATCTCCACCACCGGAACCGACGCGCTCGCGGCGGAACGTCCGGTTCGTCCTTGCCGACTGGCAACAATCGGGCAAACGGCCTATGATATATTAATGCAATGGATGTTTCTGGTTCTTGCCGCCTTGTCTGCACTGGTGGAACTGCATACCGGCACGTTCTACCTCGCGGTGGTTTCGGTCGTCGCCTTGCTCACCGCGGTACTCGGTTTTTTTGTCCCGGAGAGTGCCTTGTTATGGCTGTTTCTCGGCATTTGCGTGGTCAGCCTTCCGCTCGTCCGGGTCTGGCGAAAGCGTCTGCTCCGGGGAAAATCCCTGCCGGATTTCGATGTGGGGCATGAAGTCATGATCACCGGCGCGCAGACCTCCAGCAACCGCATCCTCGCGACCTATCGGGGGACGCAATGGGATGCGGTGATGGATGACGGCACCAAACCCTCGATTGGCACGATCGCCCGGATCGTCGGCAAAACAGATAATGTTCTGCATTTGTCGGCGGTATCGGGCGGCAATCATCACCCACCGGCACAGGAGACGCCATGATGTCCTCTTTCCTCGGATCGTTGATCATTCTCGTTCTCCTCCTTCTCCTGGCGTTTGCGGTGTTGCGCTCCGCCCTTGAAATCGTGCCGCAACAGCAGTCATGGCTGGTCGAACGACTTGGCAAGTTCAACCGGACCCTCGGTCCGGGGCTGAATTTTGTGGTGCCGTTCATCGACCGGATCGCCTTCCGGTTCGACGTCCGCGAAATGCCGATGGAGGTCGCCCCCCAGGTCTGTATCTCGCTCGACAACACCACGCTGACGGTCGACGGTTTCCTGTACCTGCAAATTACCGACCCGGTGAAGGCGGCCTATGGTTCGAGCAATCCGATGAATGCGGCGATGCAGCTTGCCCAGACCACGATGCGCTCGGAAATCGGCAAGCTCCACCTCGATCAGGCGCTGTCCTCCCGCCAGGTGCTGAACACCGCCGTCGCGGCTTCGGTCGACGAGGCCGCGGTGAACTGGGGGATCAAGGTGCTGCGTTATGAAATCAAGGACATCACGCCCCCGTCCGAAATCCTGCACGCGATGGAGTTGCAGATCACCGCCGAGCGCGAAAAGCGGGCCACGATCGCGCGGTCCGAAGGTCAGCGCCAGCAGCAGATCAACACATCGGAGGGCCAGCGGCAGCAGGAGATCAACATTGCCGACGGCCGGCGCCAGGCCGAGGTGCTGCGGGCGGAGGGCGAGGCGAAGGCGATCGAACTCGTCGCGACGGCGACGGCCGCGGCGATCCGCACCATTGGGGAATCGGCGGTCACCGAGGGCGGGATGGCCGCGCTACAGATGCAGCTTGCCAAGGATTTCATCGGGCAATGGGGCAATCTGGCGAAGCAGGGCACCACCCTGATCGTCCCCGCCAATCTGGGCGACATTGGCGCGGTGGTCGGCACCGCGCTCCAGATGGTCAGGGCGCTCCCCGATACCATGTCCAACCCGATGCCATCGAGGGGACCGCAAACATCCTCGGTCCCTTCCAGCGGCTAACGTAACGACCTGACATCGAACGAACCAAATCGGGGGCGGGGTATCGTCTCGCCGAGCCGTCCCTGGCCCAAGCCGCAATGACGAGGTGTAGTGCCGAGATATCCAATCCGACCAATCGCCGACAAATTGTGACATTATCATGACAGTCATTCCGAACATCATCGATCACCCCATGATGATTTGACCTGGCGCGATATTGCTGTCCGCCTGATGTTTGACTATCGGGGACGCAGCGATGGAGGCATCGATGCGAAAACTGGTTGTCCTGATATCCGGTATAATTGTCATGGTGATCGCGGCGTTGCTCCTCTGGCCGGGCAGCGGCGGCGGGCTGGTGGTGTATTCAGCACTCGACTACGGTCCGGCGGTCGCCAAGGCGTTCACCGCCGAGACCGGAATTCCGGTCAAAACGATCCGCCTGCCGACCGGCGGCCTGCTCGCGCGCGTCACCGCGGAAGGCCACCATCCCGATTGGGATCTCGCCTGGTTCGATGGTGCCACCGCCGCGGTCCTGCTCGATCGGGCCGGTCTGCTCGCCCATGGCCTGACCCCGCCCGCCGACCTGTCCGCCATCGGCCGAACCATGACCAGCCCGGACGGGGCCTATGTGCCAACCGGGCTGACCCTGGCCGGGGTGTTCATCGCGCCAAACCCCAGCACGGTGCCGATGCCCCGGGATTGGGCCGATCTGACCAAACCCGCCTATTTCGGCATGATCGGCATGAACGACCCCTCGATTTCCGGACCGACCTATCCGGCACTCGCCGGCATGATCAAATCCGCCGGCGGCTGGCCGGACGGGAAAACCTATATCGAGGCTCTGAAGGCCAACGGCCTGCACGTCTTTGCCAAGAACGACGCAACCCTCGCCGCCCTGCGCAGTGGTGCGATCAAGCTTGCGATCGTGCAATCCTCGGCGGCGATCAACACCGCGGCCAACATCGATCGCCATCTGCGCGTGGTGTTTCCGAAACCCGCCTATGAACTGCCCAACGTGATCGTGATGGCCAAGGGCCTGACCGGCAAGCGCCGGGCCGAGGCGTTGCGCTTCATTGCCTTCGTCAATGCGCCCGAAACCCAGGCGATCCGGATGAAAGACGGCGCGGGCGATGGTTATTACTGGCCGGTCACCACCACCCCCGCATCCCGCAAGGCATTACCCGCGCTCGACACCCTCGACCTCGGCACCCTGAACGCCGAGCGCTGGGGTCGCGTGCAGAACACCATCACCGCCTGGTTCGCGCGTCGCGTGACCGGGGCCGGAACGTGACCCGCACTACCATCGTCCGGCTTGTGCTGCTGGGGCTGATCCTGTTCCTGTTCGTCTATCCGCTGGTCAGATTGTTATTGTTGCCTGTCCTGATGCCGGTCCTGGCCTCATCGCACCAAAGCGGCGGGTGGCACGCGGTCGCCGATTCCCTCGCTCTCGCCCTGGTCACCGCAACCATCGCCGCCCCGCTGGGTGCGCTGCTCGCCGCCTTTGTGACGACGCGCTCCGGGCCGGTCGCCCTGATCACCGCGATCATGCTGTGGGTGCTGTTTCTGGCCCCGAGCTATGTGCTCACCACCGGATGGATGGTCGTATTCGATACACCGTCCTGGCGCGCCAGCCTGCTCGGCCAGGCATTTTTCGGTCCGGCCGGCCTGATCCTGCTTTACATCGTCAAGGCCCTGCCGTTCTCCGCCTTCGTGGCACGCGCGACGATCGGCGGTGCCGGTGCCGCTTTGGGCGAGGCGGCCCTGGTCCATGCGTTGCCGCGCACCCGCCGGATCGGCATCGCGCTGCGGTTGCTGGCACCGGCCCTGGTCACCGGTTTCGCCGTCGCGGTGATCGAGACGATGCAGGAATTCGGCATCCCGGCCACGCTCGGCACCGCGACCCATCTGCCGATCCTGACCTATGCGATCTATCAGCGCCTCGCCGAAACCCCGACCGACTTCGCCGGTGCCGCGATCCTGTGCTGGCGTCTGATCGCGATCGCGGGGGTGCTGGCGGTGGCGAGCCTCGCGGTGCAGCGGCGCAATGCCGCCCTGCGCACCGGCCGTGCCCGCGCCCCGGTGCGCCGCCCGCCGCACCGGGCGGAGGCGATCGGGGTTGGGCTGATCACCGCCGGGTTGGGTGCCATCGGCGCGGCGATCCCGATCGTCGCCCTGATGACTCGCGCGCTTTCCGGCGGATGGCTGGCAACCCCTGACCTCGGCGCGGTGCTGCGCTCGCTTGGCTTCGGTCTGGTCGGTGCCACTCTGGCGATGACGGTCGCGATCGTGCTGCTCAAGCTGCGTGACGGCGGGGCGCGCCGGGTCACCGCCGCGATCGACGCCGCGCTGATCGCCAATCTCGCGGTTCCTGGCCTTGTGCTCGGGGCCGGCTATATCGTCGCGTTCAACAACCGGTGGCTCCCGCTCTACGGCACCACGGGTCTGCTGATTATCGCCTACGCCGCCGGCATGATCCCGATCGCATTGCGGATGGTGCAGGGCGCGTTTGGCGATCTCGACCGCAATCTCGGTGCCGCCGCCCGGCTGCATGGGTTAAGCCGGGCGACCCGCGCGATCGACATCGAGGCGGCACTGCTGGCCGAACCGCTCACTTATGGATTTCTGATGGTCTGCGGGGCGATCATGTTCGAACTGCCGATTTCCGAACTGCTGTATCCGCCCGGTGAAACCCCGCTCGGCGTTGCGATCGTCACACTCGACCAGATGAGCGACTTCGCCGCCGCCGCCCGCCTCGCGCTGCTCGGTCTCGCCGCGATGGCGATCCTGGCGGTGCTTCTGCTCGGGGCGATCCGGTTTATCGCCGTGCCGCGCAAAATGGCCGCGGCATGACCGCCTCGCTCAGCATCGATCATCTTACCCGCCGGATCGCCGGACGGGTGGTGCTCGATGATCTCTCGCTCGCCGTTCCGGCTGGGCTGTGCCTGGTGCTGGCCGGAGAATCCGGCTCCGGCAAGACCAGCCTGCTCCGCCTGGTCGGCGGCCTCGACCGGGCGGATCGCGGCTTGATCCATATCGGTGGCACTTTGGTCGAAAATGCCAACGGCCTCTACGTGCCGCCCGAACAGCGCGGCCTTGGTATGGTGTTTCAGGATTTTGCGCTCTGGCCGCATCTCTCGGTCCTCGAAAACGTCGCCCTTGCGGTGCCGAACCGCAAGGATCGCCATCCCGGCAAGCGGGCGCTTGAGCTGCTCGACCGCATGGGCGTTGCCGCCTGCGCCCGCCGCCTGCCGGCGACCCTGTCGGGCGGGCAGCAGCAGCGCGTCGGCATCGCCCGCGCACTCGCCGCCGAACCGCGCCTGCTTCTGCTCGACGAACCGTTCTCCAGCCTCGATCTCGAAACCCGCGACTCCCTGCGCCAGGAATTGCGCGATCTGATCGTGGACTCCGGCCTCACCGCGTTGTGCGTGTCGCACGATCCGGCCGATTGCGCCCATCTGGCCGATCATGTCGCGGTCCTCGAATCCGGGCGGATCAGCCAGTGCGCGACGCCGGAGGATTTGTTCAACGCGCCGGCCAGCCCCTATGCCGCGCGGCTGGCCGGCTTGTCGGGCGGCGTTGCGGTCGATGCCCGGATCGAAGGCGCGGATGTCCGCATCGCCCTCGGTGCGGCATCGCTGGTGCTGCCCGGCCAAGCCGCCCGTCTGGGCGACAAACGCCGCGTTCGCCTGTTCTGGCCGGAAGGCGCGATCCGCCCCGATTCCGCAGGCCCGATCAACGCTACCTGCCAGAGTGCCCAATTCGTTGCCGGTGGCTGGCGGGCGTTGTATGCGGTTGCGCAGGTTCAGGGCCTGATCGCGGTGACCGGCCCGGCCCGTCCGCCCACCGGCCCGGCCACGCTGGCCATCGCGCCGGCGCTGGTCCATCTGTTCCCGCTCGAACCGGAGGTCTGATGTCCGCAGCCTCACGGTGATGGATGCGTTCGGCAAAGCCTGCGTCTGGCAGTTGAGCCATGCGCTGGACGTGCCGCCGATCATGCCGGAATAATGTCATCTCACTTTGCAGGAGAGATCCACCCATGGCCAGCATGATCGCCGGGCCGCGTGAGTTCCATATCAGCATCCGCGTGGCCGATCTCGGTGCCAGTACCGCGTTCTATGAAGCGCTTTTTGGTGTGCTGCCCAAGGAGATGACGTCCCGCTACACGACCTTCATCGTACCGCATCTCGCGTTGAATTTCGTTCTGCTCGTCAACGACAAGGGCGAGGCGCTGGACACCTACTCGTTATATCATCTGGGCATCGGCGTCGCGGACCGGGATGCGGTCGTTACCTCTTACCACCGCGCCGTTGCGGCCGGTGCGGCCGTCGTCAAACCACCGCGAACGACCTGGCGCGGTACGCCCCTGCATGAACTCTGGCTGCGCGACCCGACAGGCTACGGCATCGAAATATACGCCCGCCTGACACCGCAAGAGTTGGCCACCATGCCCGACGATCAGGCCCCAACCTATCTGGTGGCAGGTACCGAACCGGTCGTCGCCTGATCGACCTTGCGGCAGAAAAATCATCGACCAGTTGCCCCCATGATGCCTCTTGATAAAGGGATATTCGCAGCGTGTAATATGCAGAGGGCTACGATCGGGTTTGAAGCTTGAGGGGATCATTTTGTTCGCACCAATAATTCGATCTCGATCATGAAAATCCTGGTATTTCAACATGCCGTGGTCGAGCATCCTGGAAGCTTTCGCGATGTCATGCGGGCGCAGGGCCATTCCATGCATCAGGTTGAGCTGGACGAAGGCAACACGATCCCGCCGCTCACCGATTTCGACGTCCTTCTGGTCATGGGTGGCCCCATGGATGTCTGGGAAGAAAATAAGTATCCCTGGCTAACGGATGAAAAAGCGGCGATCCGCGAATGGGTTTCGCGTGGCCGTCCCTATCTGGGCATGTGCCTGGGAGAGCAGCTTCTGGCCGATGCAATGGGCGGTGCGGTAGCACCGATGACCGCGCCGCCCGAAGTGGGAATGAGCGTGGTCCATTTGACGCCAAATCCAATTTTCGCGGGGGTGCCCGAGCTTTGCACCTGCTTCCAATGGCACGGCGCGGAGGTTACGTCGCTGCCGCCAACGGCGACACTGCTGGCCACCAGCCCAGGATGTGCCGTACAGGGTTTTGTAATCGGCCGCCACGCCTATGGGTTGCAATTCCACATGGAGCTGACGGAAACCACCGCCTCCGAATGGGGGGCATTGCCGGAATACGCCGCCGCCCTGGAGGCGGTTAAAGGACCGGGGGCCATGGACCAATTGAAAGCGGACGTCGGCAACCATCTGGGCACGTTGCAAGCCACCGCGCATCGGGTGTTTTCAAATTTTCTTGCCATCGCCGAAGATATCGTTTCTGTGAAAGCCATCGAATAGGCCCGAAGGAGTTGTGATGCCCGCCGCCGAAATATTCCAGCATTCACAGGCGTCCGCCAAGGAATTCACAACCAGCCTGCGCGAAAACAATGTCGAATTCCTGCGCTTCGAGTTGCCGGACCTCGCCGGTTTATCGCGGGGCAAAACGGTGCCGATCGACCACGTGGAAACGTATGTCCTCAATGGTCTGAACCTGTATGGCGGTGCGGTAACGCTGGACACGAGTTCGATCCCGATTGCCGGCACCGGCTATAATGAAGACGTTAATTTCGTTGACTGCCTGATGATCGCCGACCCCCATACCGTCAGCCGTGTGCCATGGCTTACCAATACCGCGCGGGTTATCTGCGATACCAGATGGTACGATGGCCGGCCTCAGTTAGCGGCACCGCGGATGGTGCTCAAAAAAATCATCGCCGTCGCGGCCGCCATGGGCTACGGCGTCAAAATGGGCCATGAATACGAATTTTACGTGGTCGATCTCGAAACGCGCCAGCCGATCTATGGCGGCCAGCCGATTTTCGTCACGGCGATGACCCATCGCTACCCGCAAATGGACAAGCTCATGCGCGTTCTACAGGCGAGCGGTATCGATATGATCACCGCGAATGGCGAACATGGACCGGGACAATGGGAACTGAATTTCGCCGCGTTGGATGGAATTGCGGCGGCGGATCGAGCCTTTGTATTCAAAAATACCGTGAAGGAGTATCTGCGGACGGAAGGCTTGCTCGCCACCTTCATGACCAAACCGTATAAGGGACTCTCTGGTTCCTGCTCGCATTTTCATGTGTCGCTGTTTGATCTTGAAACCGGCGAAAACTTGTTTCTGGATACCGCGAACAAAAATGGCATGAGCGGCATCATGCAGAGTTTTGTGCAAGGTATTCTGGATCACGCGCGGGCCGAGCAGGCGTTGTGGAATCCCACAACCAATTGCTACCGCCGGATCCGGCCGGCGACCTTCGCGCCGAGTAACATTTCCTGGGGCGTGGAAGACCGTTCTGCTTCGGTGCGGATTAAAGCCAGCAAGGATAAACGCCAACATCTCGAAGTGCGGGTGCCGTCGGCTTTATCGAACCCGTACCTCACGGCCGCGGCAACCATTGCCTCGGGGCTGCTAGGGGTGAAGGCCGGTGCCAGTTTGGCACCGGAGCGGGCGGGATTGAAAGAGAATGATCCGTCCTTCGCCAAACTGCCGACCGAGATGCATTTATCTCTTGCGGCTTTGGCGGCTGACGGGGCTTTGACCGAAATGTTGGGTGAAGAATTCATCAATGTGTTTACGAAGGTGAAAACCGCCGAGATGCTGAGATTGCGGGATGAAATTCCCGCCGCGGAAACCAACGAATATTTCGACCTGTATTGATGCCGTCCGCCGACTCTCGCCGGTCGAAATCGTTCAGGCTGCTCTGGCCGCTATCGAAAACGACGATCTACGGATACTCTAGAGCCGGGTCGTTTAAGGACGAACCGGCTCTATCACTATTTTTGCGAGCAATTTCATTGCATTCGGTCGCCGCAGGTGCGTCAACCTCAAGCAATATCGCTCTAAATCTTTTTGCCGTCATCGCGCAGCGCCACGTAGATCGCGGGGATCACCAGCAGGGTGAGCAGGGTGGACGAGGCGAGGCCGAACAGCAGCGAAATGCCGAGACCCTGGAAGATCGGGTCGGGCAAAATGGCGGCGGCACCGATCATCGCGGCGACGGCGGTGAGCAGGATCGGTTTGGCGCGGATCGCGCCGGCTTCGAGCAGGACGCGGCGGATCGGGGTGGTGCCGTCCTGGCCGTGGCGGATGAAATCGACCAGCAGGATCGAGTTGCGTACGATAATCCCGGCCAGCGCGATGAAGCCGATCATCGAGGTCGCGGTGAAATAGGCCCCCAGCAGCCAGTGGCCGAGCATGATGCCGATCAGCGTGAGCGGCACCGGCGTTAAAATCATCAGCGGGATCTTGAAGCTGCGGAACTGGCCGACCACGAGCACGTAAATCCCCAGCAGCGCCACGATGAACGCGCCGCCCATGTCGCGGAACGTCACGTAGGTGACGCGCCATTCGCCGGCCCAGCGCACCGTGGGGGTGGCATCGTTGAGCGGCGGGTCGGACAGGCTGATCGCCGGTTTCGGCAGCGCGCGGGTCCAGTGATGGGTGGCGATCAGGTGATCGACCGCGAGGATCGCATAGATCGGTGCCTGGAATTTGCCCGCCATGTCGGCTTCCACCATGTCGGTGTACTGGCCATCGCGCCGGTAGAGCGCGTAGGAGCCTTGCGCCTGCCGCGCGGTGACGACCTGGCCGAGTTCGACGATCGCTTTCACCCCCGGAACCGACGAGGCCGGAATCGGCGTCGCGGCCAAATTGTCGTTCCAGTCGCGCGCCCGGTTCGGCAGGCCGACGGTGACATCGACCGGCAGATGCTGCGCCCCGCGATAGGCATAGCCCACCGCGACGCCGCCGAGCAGATCGTGGATGGTCTGGTTCACGTCCGACTGGTTGACGCCATAAAAATTCAGTTTGCTCTGATCGACGTCGATCTCGAGTTGCGGCCGGCGGAAACCCCAGGAATCGTGAATGTCGGTAATATAGCTCACCTTGCCGAACAGCGCCTTGATCTCGCGGGCCTCGGCCAGCCGCATGGTGGCGTTGGGCGCATAGATTTCGGCGACCAGCGGTGCCAGCACCGGCGGGCCGGGCGGTGCCTGCACGATCTGCATCGTTGCCCCCGGCGGCAGCTTCACCGGGCGCAGGGCCGCGCGCAGTTGTTCGGCCACCGTGTTGGTCAAGGCGCTGCGCTGGTCGCGCGGGGTGAGCAGAATGTGCAATTCGCCCTGATTGGGGCTTTGCCGCGCGTAATAGCCCCGGACCAGCCCGTTGAAATCATAGGGACCCGCAGTGCCGGCATAGACCGTCACCGATTCGACGTCGTGGAGGGTTTTGGCCTGCCGCGCCAAGGCGAACAAATTGCGCTCGGTCGCTTCGAGCGACGCGCCGGCCGGCAGGTCGAGCACCACGGTGAGGTGCGATTTATTGCCATAGGGCAGCAGCTTGACCGTCACCGCCTCGAAATAGAACATCGAGATCGCGGCGAGTGTGGCGATGCCGATGGCGATCAGAAACACCAGTGCGCGGCGGCGGGTGCGGATCACCGGTTCGGCGATCCACCAGTAGAGTTCGCCCAGCCGGTTACGCGGGGCGTGGGGGATCGTGCCGGGTCCGGCCTCGCGCGGGGCGAGTTTCAGCAGCATCCAGGGGGCCGCGATCGTCGCCATAAAGAACGAAAACACCATCGCGGTCGAGGCATTGATCGGGATTGGGGCCATGTACGGCCCCATCAACCCCGAGACGAACAGCATCGGCAGCAGGGCGGTGATCACGGTGAGGGTCGCGATGATCGTCGGGTTGCCGACCTCCGCCACCGCTTCGATCGCCGCTTGCAGGCGGCTGCGGCCATCGTGCAGTTCCCAGTGGCGCGAGATATTCTCGATCACCACGATCGCGTCGTCGACCAGAATCCCGATCGCGAAAATCAGCGCGAACAGGCTGACCCGGTTGATCGAGAAGCCGAAGATCCACGAGGCGAAAATGGTCAGCAGCACGGTGGTGGGGATCACCACGGCGGTGACCGCGGCGGCGCGCCAGCCGATCGCGAATACGATGAGCACCACGATCGACAATGTCGCCAGTGCCAGATGCAGCAGCAGATCGTTGACCTTGGCGTTGGCGCTGCGGCCATCGTCGCGGGTGATGCTGACCGCGACATCGTTGGGGATCAGCCGCCCCTGCAACGAGGCGAGGCGCTCACGGATGGTGTGGGCGATCACCACCGCGTTCGAGCCGGAGCGCTTGGCAAAGGCGATGCTCACCGCCGGGGTGGTGCGCCAGGCATTTTTCCCGGCGCGCTGGACCATGAACACTTTGTGCTCGGTCGGTGCCGGGCCGGTGACGATTTTCGCGACGTCATCGACATAGACCGGCCGGCCTTCGCGGGTGGTGAGTTGCAGCAGGCCGATATTGGCCCCCGGCTCCAGGCTGTGACCGACGATCACCGCATCGAGCTTGCCGTTGGCGAACAGATTGCCGGCGTCGAAGCTTTTGTTCGCCTCGTCGATCCTTGCCACCAGTTGCTGGAACGTCACGCCATAAAGCGAAAGCTTGGCCGGGTCGGGTTCAACCCGGATTTCATCGGGGACGTTGCCGACGATGTAGGACAGCCCGATGTCGGGGATGCGGATCAGCGCGGTCTGCACCTTGCGCGCGATCCGCGACAGATCGGCCTCGGTATAATATTTCGCGGCACCGGGTTTCGGGGTCAGCGTCATCACCACGATGGCGACATCGTTGATCCCATGGCCCACCACGAGCGGGGCGGGAATTCCGATCGGCAGTTTCTGGATGTTGGCCAGGATATGGTTGCGCACGCGGATCACCGCGTCCTGCTCCTTGGTGCCGATATGGAACTCGGCACCGACCATCACCTGATCGTCCTGGGTCTGGCTGTAAACATGCTTGACCCCGGGGATCGACTTCAGAATGGTCTCCAGCGGCTTGGTCACCAGTTCGGCGGCGTTGGCGGCTTTCAACCCGTTGGCGGTGATCGAGACATCGACGATCGGGGCCTTGATCTGCGGATCGTCCTCGCGCGCGATCGACGTCAGCGCCAGCAGCCCGGCCAGCACCGCCGCGATGATCAGCAGCGGCGTCAGCTTCGAGCGGATGAAGGTGCGGGTGAGCGCCCCGGAAATGCCGAGTTTCATGGCGTGGCCGGCGGCGGGACCAGAACTTCGCCCGTACTCAAGCCAGACAGGACTTCAATCCCATCCGGCATCGTCGGCGTCGGCCGTGCCGCCCCCCGCTGGATCGGCACCTCGATCACCGTGCCGTCGTTCTGGCGAACGCGGGCATAATCGGAGCCTGACAAGGTCAGGATGAAGCTGACGGGGATCACGATCGCCTGATGCTCCTGCGCGGGCAGCCAGGCTTCGACCCGGATGCCGACGAACCGGTCCGGCAGGTTGGGAACGGTGGCGTAGGCGATCAACCTTCCGTCGGAAATACCCGGTTTGATCTCGTCGATCGTGCCGAATAGTGTGGGTGCCGCGCCGAGTTCCGCGCCATCGACGCGGATCAGCGCGCCGACATGCACAAAACGGGTGTCGCGCTCCGGTACCGCGAGCCGCACCCGGAACGGGGCCTGGGCGAGTTCGGCCACCACGTCGCCCGGCATCAGCACACTGCCCGCGGCAATCGGCGTATGCAGCACCAGCCCGGCGTGCGGGGCGCGCACGGCACCCTGGTCGATCTGTTTGGTGATGGTATCGCGCTGCGCCAGCGTCGCCGCCAGGGTGCTCTCCGCCACCCGCAGCACCGAGCGCGCCTGATCAAAACTCGCGCGCGACACCGCCCCCTGGCCGACCAGACGCTGGGTGCGGCTGAAATCGAGCTGGGCCTCGGCCAATTGCGCGCGCGCCCCCTTCACCTGGGCGTCCAGCGTGGTCTGCCGGGTGAGCAGGGTGGAATCGGCAATCGTCGCCAGTGTCTGACCGGCGGTAACGTGGTCACCGTCCTTCACGTCGATCCGCGCGACCGTGCCGGAAATGCGGGCGCGCGCCGGCAGGGTACGCACCCCCTCGACCGTACCGAACACCGGGGCCAGTTCGGTCAGAGTTTGCCGCGTCACCGTGAAGCGGGGCGGCGCGGCGGATGCCGGCGATTCGGGCAAAGGCAGCGCGAGCGCGCAACCCAGCCCGACGATCGCGGCACGGATGACGCGCAAGCCCGGACGCAGCGTGGGCGAAAGCGGAACAATCATGAGGGCATCCCTGAAAAAAGCCAACCGTGAACGGGCTGGCGCGTTCGGTGCCGCAGCTGAACCCTACTGGCGATCGACCACTTTGCCGGTGGCGGGATCGAGCATGATGGTCCGCAGCCCAGCCCGCATCCAGGCGGCGATGCCACCCGCCAGATGCCCAGCCACCGCGACATCGGCGTTCGCGCAATGCGCCGCAGCAACCGCCGAGCGCTTGCCCGAACCGCATTGCAGCACGATCGGCTGGGTCGGATCCTGCGGCAGGGTCAGCGGATCGAAACTGGATAGCGGGGCCAGCAGCGCGCCGTGAATTCGGGCGGCGGCGAATTCATCGGGTTCGCGCACATCGATCAGGGTTACCTGATGCTCCTTGAGCATTTCGTGCAGTTCATCGGGCGTAATGTCGCGCAGACGATGGGCATGGGCGGTCATAGTCAATTCCTTTCGGTGGATGGCGGCAGCGGACAGGTCATGCCGTTGTCGTTATGATTTTTATTGGCCGGTGCGCAGTAGATCGCAAACAAGGTCTCCACGATCCGCCGCGCCGCAGGATCGTCGATCCGGTAATACATGGTCTGGCCGTCGCGGCGGGCGATCACCAGGCTGTCGCGCCGCAACAGCCCGAGGTGCTGCGACATGGTCGAAACCCGCAGATCGAGTGCCCCCGCCAGATCCCCGACCGATCGCTCGCCCTGGGTCAGCTGGCACAGGATCATCAACCGATGCGGATTGGCCAGAGCCTTGAGCAGGTGACTGGCCGCCGCCGATTTCGATGACATGGTCTCGGCGTCTACTTTCATGCTTGCGTACATACGAAACAACGAATATACAGTCAAGTGTCATCGCAACCCGGGTCCGCCCCGCCGGGTTGAACGTCCAAGGCAAGCGGCACCGGGCGACCGCATAACCAAGTGGAACAAATCATGGCGGAAATCGTTGTGCTGGGTGCCGGTCTCGGTGGTACCCTGATGGCTTATGAAATGGTGGATCAACTGCGGGCCGAGGATCGGGTCACCGTGATCGGCAAAGGCTCCTGCTATCAATTTTACCCCTCGAATCCCTGGGTTGCGGTGGGCTGGCGGCAGCGCAAGGACATCGAGGTCGATCTGACCGCGGTCATGCGCAAAAAGAATATCAACCTTGTGACCACGCCGGCGGCCAAGGTCGATCCCAAGGCGAAAACCGTTCTTCTCGACGATGGCAGCAAGGTTGCCTACGATTATCTGGTGATCGCGACCGGCCCGGAACTCGCCTTCGATGAAATTCCCGGCCTCGGCCCGCAGGGGCATACGTTGTCGATCTGCGAGACCGGCCAGGCCGAAGCCGCCTATGCGGCGTTCGAGGCGTTCTGCAAAAATCCCGGCCCGATCGTGCTCGGAGCGGCGCAAGGCGTGTCTTGCTTCGGCCCAGCCTACGAGTTCGCCTTCATCATCGACACCGAATTGCGCCGCCGCAAAATCCGCGACCGGGTGCCGATGACCTTCGTGACCCCCGAACCCTATATCGGCCATCTCGGTCTCGATGGCGTGGGCGACACCAAAAGCCTGATGGAAAGCGAGTTGCGCAACCGCCATATCAAATGGGTCACCAACGCAAGGGTCAAATCGGTCGAAGCCGGCCAGATGCATATCGAGGAAGTCAACGACGATGGTTCGGTGAAAGCCGCACACGATCTGCCGTTTGCCTACAGCATGATGATGCCGCCGTTCCGTGGCGTGCCGGCGGTGTTCGGCGTCGAAGGGCTGGTCAATCCGCGCGGCTTCGTTCTGGCCGATGCGTTCCAGCGCAACCCGACCTATCATGACGTGTTCTCGGTCGGGGTGTGTGTCGCGATTCCGCCCACCGGCAAGACGGCGGTACCGGTCGGGGTGCCGAAAACCGGCTTCATGATCGAATCCATGGTGGCCGCGACGGCGCATAACATCGGTGGCCTGCTGCGCGGCAAGCAGCCCGACGTCAAACCGACCTGGAACGCCGTCTGCCTGGCCGATTTCGGCGATGGCGGCGTGGTGTTCGTCGCCCAGCCGCAACTGCCGCCGCGCAACGTCAACTGGGCGGCGCAGGGTAAATGGGTGCATCTCGCCAAAATCGCGTTCGAGAAATACTTCTTGCGCAAGATCAAGGCGGGAACCAGCGAACCCTTCTATGAAAACTATCTGCTCAAGAAATTGCAGATCGCGAAAATCCACCCGCCTGCGCAACAATCCGGAAAGGCCGGCTGAGCCGGAACGATCATGACCGAAACGAGTCTCACGCTGGTGTGCCCATCCTGCCAGGCGATCAACCGGGTTCCGGCGGCGCGTCTCGCCGCCGCCCCGCGTTGCGGTTCCTGCCATGCGCCGTTGTTCGACGGCCATCCCGTGGAGGTCGACGACGCTGGGTTCGACCGCCATGTCCAGCACGATCAGATCCCGGTGCTTGCCGATTTATGGGCACCGTGGTGCGGGCCGTGCCGGGCGATGGCCCCCACCTTCGTGGAAGCGGCCACCCGGCTTGAGCCGCGATTCCGCCTGGTCAAGCTGAACGCCGACACCGCGCCCGCGATTCTGGCACGCTACGGCGTCCGTTCCATCCCGACCCTGTTGCTGTTCCGCAACGGTGCGCTGGCGGGCCAGACCGCCGGGGCCATGCCGCTCGAACAAATCATCCAATGGGCGCGGAGCCATGCCGGCGCGCCCGTTTGAGTCGTTCCGGAAAGACATGACAGTCCAGCGTCCCGTCGTTTCTCCGGTCGTATCGCGCGTCATCAAACCCACATAAAGTGGGATCGTCCTCATTGGGGAGTCCTTGGTCAATGACAACATCAGACTCGCGGACGTGGATGTGGTCCGAAGCGCTCGACGTTCTGGCACGAGCGGACCGCATGCAACGCCAGATGTTTCAGCCGCGCCGCCCCGCCGAGGTGCGGCAATCGTGCTGGGAGCCGCCGGCCGACGTGCTCGAAACCGACTACGAGGTGATCGTGATCACCGCCCTGCCAGGGGTCGACCCCGCGACGATCACCACGACGATCGAAGGCGGCGCGCTCGAAATTTTCGGCAAGCGTGTTCTGCCGCCGCAATTGCGGACCGCGACGATCCACCGGCTGGAATTGCCGCAAGGCTGTTTTCGGCGCCGGCTGCATCTCCCATCGGGAACCTATGACGACGTGCGATGCACCTCCACCAATGGATGCCTGATCGTAACGCTCCGCAAACAGACCTTGGCACGGTGACCGCCATGATCCCCCAAAACCCCGTTTTCCGCAGCCCCGATCAAGCCGGTGCCGCCAGTACCGCCGAACTCCCGCTCGCCTCGGATCAACTGATCATCGTGCCGATGCGTAACTTCGTCCTGTTTCCCGGCGTGGTGATGCCGGTGACGGTGAGCCGGCCGCACTCGGTCGCCGCGGCGCAGGAGGCGGTGCGGCACAGCCTGCCGATCGGCATTCTGATGCAGCGCGACCCGCAAACCGAAACGCCGTCGGCGATCGACCTGCACCGCACCGGCACGATCGCCAATGTGCTGCGCTACGTGACCGGACCCGATGGGGTTCATCACATCATCGCCCAGGGTGAACAGCGCTTCCGGGTGATCGAATTCATCCGCGAGGAGCCGTATTTTGTTGCCCGGATCGCCCGGATCGAGGAGCCAAACCTCAGTACCTCCGCGATCGAAGCCCGCTTCATCAATCTTCAGGGCCAAGCGGTCGAGGCGTTGCAGCTTTTGCCGCAGGCCCCGCCCGAGCTGGTCGCCGCGATTCAGAATGCGGGTTCGCCTACCGCCCTGGCCGATCTGGTGGCCGCCTATATGGACCTCGGCACTGACGAGAAGCAGGAGATCCTTGAAACCCTCGACATCACCGCGCGGATCGACAAATTGTCGCGGCTGCTGGCGCACCGGATCGAAGTGCTCCGCTTATCCCATGAAATTCGCGAGCAGACCACGGCCGCGTTGAACGAGCGGCAGCGCGAAGCCGTGCTGCGCGAACAACTCGCCGCGATCCAGCGCCAGCTTGGCGACAGCGACAGCGGCAAGGCGCAGGAGATCGCCGATCTGAACGCCGCCGTCACCAAAGCCGGCATGCCGGCCGAGGTCGAGGCCGCCGCCCGCAAGGAAATTCGACGGCTGGAGCGGATGCCCGAAGCCGCGGCCGAATACGGCATGACCCGCAACTATCTCGACTGGCTGATCGAGATGCCCTGGGCGCTCCCCGATGAAAAACCAATCGACATTACCGAGGCGCGCCGTATCCTCGATGCGGATCATTTCGGTCTCGACAAAATCAAGCAGCGGATTGTCGAATTCCTGGCGGTCCGCAAACTCGCCCCCAACGGCAAGGCCCCGATTCTATGCTTCGTCGGGCCGCCCGGCGTCGGTAAAACCTCGCTCGGGCAATCGATCGCGCGCGCCATGGACCGCAAATTCGTCAGGGTCAGCCTGGGCGGGGTGCATGACGAGGCCGAAATCCGCGGGCATCGCCGCACCTACATCGGCGCGCTCCCCGGCACCATCATCCAGAACATCCGCAAGGCCGGTACCCGCAATTGCGTGATGATGCTGGACGAGATCGACAAGCTCGGTTCCGGCATCCAGGGCGATCCGTCGTCGGCGCTGCTCGAAGTGCTCGATCCCGAGCAGAACGGCACGTTCCGCGACAATTATCTGGCGGTGCCGTTCGATCTGTCCCGCGTCGTGTTCATCGCGACCGCGAACATGCTGGACACCGTCCCCGGCCCGCTGCGTGACCGGATGGAGATCATCAGCCTCGCGGGCTACACCGAGGGCGAGAAACTACAGATCGCCACGCGCTATCTCGTCGCGCGGCAACTCGCGGCGAACGGATTGACCACCGATCAGGTGACCCTCGACGACGGCGTTCTGAGCGCGATCATCCATGGCTACACCCGCGAGGCGGGCGTGCGCAGTCTGGAGCGTGAAATCGGGCGTCTGCTGCGCCATAGCGCGGTCAGTATCGCCGAAGGCAGTGCGGCGACGGTGACGATCGGGGTTGACGATGTCGTGGCGGTGCTCGGCCAGCCGCGCTTTGAAAGCGAAGTCGCCATGCGCACCAGCATGCCCGGCGTGGCGACCGGGCTGGCGTGGACGCCGGTCGGCGGCGAGATTTTGTTCATCGAGGCGACGCGTTCGGCAGGCAAAGGCGGCCTGCTGCTGACCGGGCAGTTGGGCGACGTGATGAAGGAAAGCGCGCAGGCCGCCCTCAGCCTGGTGAAAAACCGCGCCGCCGCGCTGGGGATCGACCCCGATATTTTCGGCAGGATCGACCTGCACGTTCACGTGCCCGCCGGTGCCACGCCGAAGGATGGTCCGAGCGCGGGGGTTGCGATGTTCATGGCCCTGACCTCGCTGCTGACCGGCCGCACCGTGCGCAACGACACCGCGATGACCGGCGAGATCAGTCTGCGCGGGTTGGTGATGCCGGTGGGCGGGATCAAGGAGAAAGTCGTCGCCGCGGTCGCCGCCGGCATCACCAGGGTCATGCTGCCGGCGCGCAACCGCCGCGACTGGGACGATATCCCCGAAGACGCCCGCAACCGGCTGGAATTCGTCTGGCTCGACCGGGCCGAGGACGCCGTGGCCGCCGGGCTGGAGGCGGATTGAGGCACGAAGTCTTGATCTGGATCAATGATCGAAGCTGTCTTCGTGGCTATGATACGATAACGGCGTAGGGATCAGAGGATCTCGCGCGCCGGGGGGTTTCGCGCGCTGGGGCAAAATAGAGTGTTGCCGGTATTTACGGACCCAGGCCGATGTTTGCTTTGGCCGATGTCCACATTGCTTGAAATGCATGAGTCCAGGCTCTCGATCCGAGGGACGTCATCGGCCATCGCCGATCGGCGGCCCCGCAAGGAGGTAGGTCATGATACGGATGTTCGCGGCACTGGCCCTGATTCCGGTGGTGGCGAATGGGGCGCAGTTTGGAGAAAAGGCGGTAATTTACAACGCGGATATGAGACCGGTGACGCTGTTCGCCGCCGGTGCGACCACAGCGACCGCCTGCGGCCTTCGCAGCCGGCGCTGGAACGCGCTCATTCAAGGCACGACCGTCATGGAAGCCTATTCGCTCGCTGGAAATTTATGGGGAATGCGGGGCAAAAACCTCTCTCCGGCCGCTCTGGTTCATTTTGAGTCCATGGGCGATCATCTTCAGCGCATTCGCCTCGCCATGGAGAACCCGAAACCGGATGAGTGTTCGAATCTGCGCCACAATCATCTGATCATGCCGCCCTTGGACAATCTCGCCAAAATGGTGGGCTGGAGCGGCAATTGAGCATGACGGATCGTCACGATCCGGCGGTTGAACGTGTCGTGCATCCTCAACTCTATACAATGCCAAACCGTTGCGGCCGGCGATTGTGACCGGAGTTTATTTGTCCGCAAAGAGTCATCCGCCCCTTGATCAAGATCAAAGCCGAGGTCCGGAAGTTGTGGTGTTCATAACGGTGGCAGAGCCATAAGTTTTTTCGCCCCTTTTTTGGGGCGTGAGGGCAGGCGGATGCCAACAGAAACGCTTTTCATCAACTTCAGATAAAGGAATATTCGCCATGAACGATACCCAAATCGAAGTGAAAAAACCCTCGGCCACGGCCGCGTCGCCAACGCCGTCACCAGCAATCTCACCCTCGATCAATCTATGGAAATCTTTCCGGTCCGAGTTCGACAGTTTGTTCGATCGCTTTTCCCTTGGCCTGGGAGCCTTCCCCTTGTTTCGCGGTATCGATGCCGACCGGCCCTCGCTGACATCCTATTTTGCCGCACAGGTGCCGTGCATCGATATTTCGGAAAGCGAGAAGAATTTTACCATCACCGCCGAACTGCCCGGCCTGACCGAGAAGGATGTCGAGGTTTCCACGAATGGCTCGGTGCTGACGATCAAAGGTGAGAAGCAGCAGGAAAGCGAGCGGACGGATAAGAATTATTATCTCTCCGAGCGGTCCTACGGCTCCTTCGAGCGTCACCTCACTCTGCCCGAGGGCGTCGACCCCGATCATATCGAGGCCACGGTTGCCAAAGGGGTTTTGACTGTCAATTTGCCCAAAACCGAGGCGGCCCAGGCCGCGACCAAAAAAATCGACGTCAAGGCCGCCTGAACGATTTTTCGATCAGGGGATAGGCATTCCCGTCTATCCCCAGCCGAAAACCGCCGATCCTGTTGATCCGATCGACCTTGCGAGGCAGAATATCCCGATGCGCGCCATGGTGTTCGAGCGAGCCGGGCAGGCATTGCGGTTGCGTGAATGCGACGCGCCGAAGCTTGGCCGGGGGCAAGTTTTGGTGAGCGTCTGCGCTTGCGGGGTCTGCCGGACCGACCTTCACGTCGTCGACGGCGAATTGCCCGATCCGAAACTGCCGCTGATCCTCGGCCATGAAATCGTGGGCCGGGTGCTGGCGGTGGGGGCAGGGGTGGAGCGGTTTGCGCCCGGCGAGCGGGTGGGCATACCCTGGCTCGGCTGGACCTGCGGCGACTGCGCGTTCTGCCGTTCCGGTCGCGAGAATTTATGCAAGCGCGCCCGTTTCACCGGCTATCAGATCGACGGCGGCTATGCCGAACAGGCGGTGGCCGATGCGCGCTACTGTTTTCCGATCCCGGACGCCTACGCGGATATCGAGGCAGCACCACTGCTCTGCGCCGGTCTGATCGGGTATCGCACGTTGCGGATGGCGGGGGATGCGCGGCGGATCGGCTTTTACGGCTTCGGCGCGGCGGCGCATATCGCGGCCCAGGTGGCCCGCCACGAGGGGCGCGAGATTTTCTCGTTCACCAGACCGGGGGATGCCGTCGCGCAGGATTTCGTCCGGCGGATCACCGGCGGCTGGGCCGGCGGTTCGGATGAACCTTCACCCGAACCGCTCGACGCCGCACTGATTTTTGCTCCAGTCGGCGCTCTGGTGCCCACGGCGCTGCGAGCGCTCGCCCCTGGCGGCGTGGTGGTATGCGGCGGAATCCATATGAGCGAGATCCCGGCGTTCCCGTATGAGTGGCTCTGGCAGGAGCGGATGATCCGTTCGGTCGCCAATCTGACCCGGCGCGATGCCATTGAGTTTCTCGCCCTTGCCCCAGCCGTGCCGATCAGGGTCGAGACGCATCGCTACCGGCTGGATCAGGCAAACGAGGCGCTGGCCGACTTGCGTGAAGGCCGGCTCTCCGGTGCCGCGGTCCTGATCCCGGATGTTCCCGGCGGGCGACTAGAGCAATAGTGCTTGAGGTTGACGCCCTTGCGGCAACCGAAGGCGATGAAATTGCTCGCAAAAAAGATAGAGCATGCTCTAGGGTGATCGTTTCGTGCGTAGTGGCGCGGGCCGGCCTCACCCGCCGCTGATCGCCATGACGATCACCATTTCGCCACCTTGGCGGAGCGGCGTCGGTAGCGTTGCCCGAACACCATCGATATAGATGTTGATATGCCGCCGGATTGCCGGACGTTCATCGCAGATCCGATGGCGCATCCCGGGCCAGCACGCATCCAGCGCATCGATCGCCTCGGTAACCGTGGCGGCCGTGACCTCTGTCTCTTGCGGGCACTGGTGGAACAGGAGCTGTAGCGCCGCCGGCAGAACGACCCGCACGACCGCTGGGGTTGCCGCAATCACCGATCGACCACCATGGTCTCGACCGACGTAATGGGCGGCAGATGCTGGGCAAGGCAGGTCCAGCTTTCGCCCTCATCGGCACTGCCATAGAGCGTGCCGGTACCGGTGCCGAAATAGACCCCCGCCGGGGTCAGCGGGTCGGTCGCCAGCGCCTGCCGCAACACGCCGAAATAGGCATTCCGCGCCGGCAATCCGTCGCGCAGCGCCTGCCAACTCGCGCCGGCATCGCGCGTGCGCCACACCGCCGCCTGACCCTCGGGAACATAGCGCCCCACCGTATCGCCGTTCAGCGGCACCAGATAGAGGGTTTCCGGGTCGCGCGGATGAGCCGCCGCCGGAAAGCCGAAACTCGACGGCAATCCGGCCTCGATACTCTCCCACCGCGCGCCGGCGTCGTCGCTGCGATACATCCCGCAATGGTTCTGCTGATACAGGCGCTCCGGCATGCCCGGGGCCATCACCAGCGAATGCACGCACTGCCCGAATTCCGGATAGCGCTGTCCTTCCGGCATAAAATCCGCTCGTGTGCCTTGGTTGCGCGCCACCCAGCTCTGCCCGCCATCCGCAGAATAAAACACCCCCGCCGCCGAGATTGCCACCCAGATTGCCTGATCATCGGACGGGTGCGGCACCACCGAATGCAGGATCAGCCCACCCGCGCCCGGTTGCCAGTGCGGGCGCGACGGATGCGCCCGCAAACCATCCACGGGCATCCAGGTCTGGCCGCCATCGGTGCTGCGAAACAGCCCGGCCGGTTCCACGCCAGCGTACAGGCACCCTACACCCCGCGCGAGGCTCCATACCGAGGCGACCGGGTCCTGTCCCGCATCGTAGGTCAGTCCGGCGCTGGAATGGGTCCAACTGGCCCCGCGATCGTCCGACTGCCACACGGCGGGGCCGAACCAGGCGTTGCCGCCGCCGGCGAAAATAGTCCCGGTCGCGGCATCGCCGATCACATGATTGATCGGCCACGCCTCGCAAAACGGCCCTCGGAGCGCCCATGAACGGCGCGCCGGATCGCCCTCAAGGATGAAAACGCCTTTTCTGGTACCCACCAGCAGCAGAACCCGTTGCGACATGTTCCTACCTCCGCGTGCCAACCAACGCCGCTGCACCAACGCCGTCATCATCGACTTTCCTTCAGCGTGTCGCGACATATATGTTGATATCAACATTTACCTGAGTCTGTCAAACCAAAAGGCATCCAAAACTTATGCGGTCGGGACTTATGCGGTCTCGCGCTGGCGGCTTGGCGCTGGCAGTCATCTTGCATCGCCATGCGCCGTGGATATCCTGATCGCCGATACCGACCCCGCGCGTGCCGAAACCCTCGCCGCGCGTCTGGCGGCACAGACCGGTACCGGCCGCATCAGGATCGCCCCGCCATTGCAGAACCTCGCCGATATCGTCAGCCGCGAACGGCCCGACATCGTGATCGTCGATATGGCACGCCCCGACCGTGACAGTCTCGAACAACTTCGCACCATCGCCACCCATCGTATGCCGGTGATGCTGTTCATCGACGAGGACGACCCCGCCTTCATGGAAGAGGCGATCCGCGCCGGCGTGGTCTCGTATCACGTCAATGCGGCGAGCATCACCGATATCAAACCGATCCTGCGCAGCGCCATCGCCCTTTATCGCCATGCCAGCGCCCGCGAGACCCGCCTCGCCGCCGCCGAAGCGGAACTGTCCGATCGGCGCCTGATCGAGGCCGCCAAACGATTGTTGATGCGCCGCGACAAAATGACCGAACCCGCCGCGCATCGGTTTTTGCAACGCCGCGCGATGGAGCGCCAGATGCGCCTGCCGGAGGTCGCCCGCGCCCTGCTGCGCGGCGTCACCGCAGGCGAAGCGGATGCACGAGACGCGGGGGAGACCACACCATGACGGACCAAAAACGACGCATCGGCATCCTTCGCCTGCTTGATTGCGCGCCGGTCATCATCGCCGGCGAGTTCGGTTTTTTCACCGACGCCGGGATCGATGCGACCATCAGCATCGAACCGTCCTGGGCCAATATCGCCGACAAACTCGCCTATGGCCTGCTCGATGCCGCGGTTATTCTCGGTCCGCTCGCCCTGGCGATGACACTCGGCCTGCGCGGCCGTCCCACCGCGCTGCGCCTTGCGGCCACGATCAGCCGCGACGGCAATGCCATCGTCCTGGCCCCCGATCTGGCACAATCGGCCGATCTCGCCGCTGCGAACGGCCTGCGCTTCGCGGTGGTCCACGCCTATTCCACCCATGATCTGTTGCTGCGCGACTGGCTGGCGGCCCGTGGTGTGATGCCGGAGACCGTTACCATCATCACGCTGCCGCCCGCCGCGATGCCCGCCGCCCTGGCAAGCGGTGCCATCGCCGGGTTCTGCGCCGGGGCACCTTGGGGGGCCGTGGCGGCGCGCGAGGGCATTGGCACCATCGTTGCGACCTCGGCCACCATCGCTCCCGGCCATCCGGAAAAACTCCTGGTGATCCGCGCCGATGTCGCGGATCGGAACCCGATGCTCGCCGCCGCCCTGCGCCACGCGATCGGTGCCGCCACGGCATTGTGCCAGATGCCCGACCGGCGGGCCGCCCTGGCCGCATTGCTGGCGCAACCGGGCAATCTCGATCTACCGGCCGACATTCTTGCGGAGGCCCTGGTGCCGCTGCCCGGCAACCCGGTTTTCATGACCGGCACTGCCCTGCGCCCGACCCCCCGCGATCTGCTCTGGAGCACCGATCGCCTGCAACGCGCCGGGTCTTTATCCGGCATCGATGCACTGACAGCAAAAACCATCCTGCTCACGCCGGCCGATCTGCCGACCGAGGGCTAAAATCATGCGTCTGCTTATATATGGTTCATATCGTGATTAAAATCACGTCACTCTAAAATGAAATAGTCAATTTCGGCGCGATTTTCAGCGCTGATAAGCTTGGCATCATTCTTGCCTAAGATCGTTTGCTTGAAATCGTTTGCTAGAAAGCACTCGCACGGGAACGTGCCCCGCAGCAGCCAAGGATGGTTGCGGCGACAGTTCGGAGCCTCGGCTCCACCGCCCAGAATCGCGCGCCAATGAAGGCCGTTTCGCGGAATTTTATTCCGCCGGAGTGCGACGATGAGCCTATCTCGTGATAAATCCTTTCTCAAGGCGGGCCACTGGCCAACCCTGGTTGCCGCTTTTCTGTATTTCGACATGAGTTTCATGATCTGGGTGCTGCTCGGGCCACTCGCGGTCCAGATCGGCGCGGCACTCCACCTCAACCCGGCGCAAAAGGGCTTCATGGTGGCACTCCCGGTGCTGGCCGGTGCTTTGCTCCGCATCGCCGCCGGCTTTGCGGTCGATCAGTTCGGTGCCCGCATTACCGCCATCGTCGCCCAGGTCATCGTGATCGCCGGCCTCGCCTTTGTCGGCGTCGAGGGCATCACCTCATACGATGAAGTGTTGGCGGTCGGCCTGTTGCTCGGCATCGGTGGTGCATCCTTCGCCATCGCCTTGCCGCTCGCCTCGCGCTGGTACCCACCGGAACATCAGGGCACCGCAATGGGCATCGCCGGTGCTGGCAATATCGGCACCGTGGTCACCGCCCTGGTCGCCCCCGGCCTCGCCCTTGCGATCGGCATCAGCGGGGTGTTCGGCGTCGGCGCGGTCATCATGGCCGCCACCCTGATCGCTTTCGCCTCGATGGCGAAAAACCCGCCCTCCTATCGCTTTCCTCAACCGCTCGGCCATTACTTCAAAGTGTTGCGGGCCGCCGATACCTGGTGGTTCATGGGGTTCTACGGCGTCACCTTCGGCGGCTTCGTCGGATTGTCGGCGGCCCTCACCCTGTATTTCCATGGCGTGTACGGCCTCAGCCCGGTCCATGCCGGCTTCGCCACCGCCCTTTGCGCCTTCGTCGGCGGCTCGATCCGCCCCTACGGCGGCTATCTGGCCGATCGGATCGGCGGCATTCGCGTCCTCTCGGTGCTCTATTTGGTCGCCGCCGCCGCGCTGATCGTGCTCAGCCTGGGAATCGGCTCGTTCTGGCCCGCCCTCGCGGTGTTCATCGTGGTGATGGCCGCCTTCGGCATGGGCGACGGCGCGATTTTCCAGTTGATCCCGGTGCGCTTCGGCCGCGAGATCGGCACCGTCACCGGCTTTGTCGGCATGGCCGGGGGTATCGGCGGGTTCTACCTCGCGTCCAGCATGGGGCTGTCGAAACAGCTCACCGGCTCCTACGGCGCGGGCTTCATGATTTTCGCCGGCCTCGCCTTGCTCGCCTTTGGTGGCCTGTCGGTCGTCAAGCACCGCTGGCGCGCCGACTTCACCGCCGCCACCGCGGTCGATGGCATTCCGGTTCGCGTCTGATCAGTCTGAACTGACGAAAGGTTAGTCCCATGGATGGTTCCAACATTCCTAAACCCCGCCTTGTGGTTGTCGGCAACGGCATGGCCGGGATGCGCACGGTCGAAGAGATTCTCGCTCTCGCCCCCGGCTATTTCGACATCACCGTGTTCGGCGGCGAGCCGCAGCCGAATTACGACCGCATCATGCTCTCGCCCCTGCTTGCCGGCGGCAAGCGTTTCGCCGACATCGTGCTGAACGATTACGACTGGTACGAGGCGAACAATATCCGCCTGATCGCCGGCGAGCATGTCGATTGGATCGACCGCAAAGACCGCATCGTGCGCGGTGCCAAGGGCAGCGAAGTGCCTTACGACATGCTGCTGCTCGCCACCGGCTCCAACCCCTTCGTCCTGCCGATCCCTGGTGCGGACAAACAGGGCGTGCAAACCTTCCGCACCGTCGCCGATGTCGAGGACATGCTGGCGGTGGTCAAACAGGGCACCAAAACCGTCGTCATCGGCGGCGGCCTGCTCGGGCTGGAAGCCGCCCACGGCCTCAATCTGCGCGGTGCCGACGTGACGGTGATCCACTTGATGCCCACGCTGATGGAGCGCCAACTCGACGCTTCCGCCGCCCATCTGCTCGAACGCGCCTTGACCAAGCGCGGCATGACCATTCTTACGGCCACCGAAACCGCCGCATTCGAGGGCGATCAACGCGTCACCGCTGTCCGCCTCAAGGACGGTACCGAAATCCCGACCGAACTGGTGGTGATGGCGGTCGGCATCCGCCCCAACGCCGGGTTGGCCCGCGCCGTCGGCCTGGAGTGCAATCGCGGCGTGAAAGTCGATGACTGGATGCGCACCTCCGACCCCGAGATTTTCGCGATCGGCGAATGCGTCGAGCACAACGGCCAGGTATTCGGTCTGGTCGCCCCGATCTGGGAAATGGCGAAGGTTGCCGCGCGAACCATGGTCGGCACCCAGGGCATCGGCTTCGCGCCGGTCGCCAGCGTCACCCGCCTGAAAGTCTCTGGCGTGGACATGGTCTCGGCCGGTGCCTTCATGGGCGACGCGACGACCGATGACATCGTGCTGCGCGATGCCGCACGCGGGATCTACAAACGCCTCGTGTTGCGGGAAAATCGCCTCGTCGGCATGGTCTGCATCGGCGATGCGCGCGACGCCGCCTGGCATTTTCAACTCATGAAAGACGAAACCGACGTCGAGGACTTTCGTGACACGTTGATTTTCGGCCCGGTCAGCGATGGCCCGTCCAGCCCCGATGGTGCCGTGCTCGCTTTGCCCGATACCGCCGAAATCTGCGGTTGCAACGGCGTTTGCAAAGGCAGGATCACCACCGCGATCGCCGAATTCGGCCTCGCCACGATCGAGGATGTCCGCGCCAAGACCAAAGCATCATCTTCCTGCGGTTCCTGCACATCTCAAGTTGAAGCGCTGCTGCGGGCGGCACTTGGGGATACCTATGCCCCCGCAGCCGTCAAACCGATGTGCAAATGCACCGATCTGTCGCATGACGAGGTGCGCCGCCGCATCATCGGCGGTGAACTGAAATCGATCCCCGCCGTGATGCAGGCGCTTGAATGGCACACGCCGGATGGCTGCGCCTCCTGCCGCCCGGCACTCAACTATTACCTCATCTGCGCCTGGCCCGGCGAATATGTCGATGATTCGCAATCGCGCTTCGTCAACGAACGGATGCACGCCAACATCCAGAAGGACGGCACCTTCTCGGTGGTGCCGCGCATGTGGGGCGGGTTGACCAATTCCCGCGAATTGCGCGCGATCGCCGATGTGGTCGATAAATATTCCATTCCTGAAGTGAAAATAACGGGTGGTCAGCGTATCGACATGCTCGGTGTTAAACGCGAAGACCTCACCGCCGTCTGGCGCGACCTCAACGCCGCTGGCCTGGTTTCCGGCCACGCCTACGGCAAGGCGTTGCGCACCGTCAAAACCTGCGTCGGTTCGGAATGGTGCCGCTTCGGCACGCAGAATTCAACCGCGATGGGGGTGGCGCTCGAACGCATGTCCTGGGGCGCATGGTCGCCGCACAAGTTCAAAATGGCGGTATCCGGCTGTCCGCGCAATTGTGCTGAAGCCAGCATCAAGGATTTCGGCGTGATCGCGACCGAAGCGGGTTGGGACCTGATGGTCGGCGGCAACGGCGGCATCAAGCTGCGCGGCACCGATCTGCTGTGCAAAGTCACCACCGCGGACGAGGTGATCGAATACTGCGCGGCCTTCATGCAGGTCTATCGCGAGGAAGCGCGTTACTTCGAGCGCACCGCGCCCTGGATCGAGCGTGTCGGCATCGAATACGTGCGCCAACGCGTCGTCGAAGATCACGACGGCCGCCGCTTGCTTGCCGCGCGGTTTCACCATGCGCAGACCTTCGCGCAGTTCGACCCCTGGGCGGAGCAGGCCACCGGCCCGGAGCCGGCGAAATATCACCACGTCGCGGAGTTGGTGTAATGGACGGCAATTTGGCCGAACTGGCCTATATCGACATCGCGGCCCTCGACGATATCCCTTTGCGCGGTGCCCGCACCGTCGCGACCGCTCACGGTAATATCGCGGTTTTTCGTACCGGGGACGACGCGGTATTCGCCTTGCGCGATTCCTGCCCGCATCGCGGCGGTCCGATCAGTCACGGCATCGTCCACGGCCATGGCGTGACCTGCCCGCTGCACAACTGGGTGTTTTCGCTCGAAACCGGTGCGGCGGTCGGCGAAGATGCGCCCTGCATCGCCCGCTTCCGCGTTCGGATCGAAGGCGACCGTATTCAGCTCGACATCGCCGGTCCGATCGTCGCGCCATGAACACCACCTGTCCCTATTGCGGGGTCGGCTGCGGCCTGATCGCGGGCAAGGACGGCCTGATCGGCGACCCCGATCACCCAGCCAACCGTGGCAGGCTGTGCGTCAAGGGTGCCACCCTTGGCCTGACACTCGATGATCGCGACCGGTTGACGACGCCAACGATCGGCGGTCGTATCGTCCCCTGGTCCGAAGCGCTCGGCCTCGTGGCCCATCGGTTTTCTCAAGCCATGATCGAGCACGGCCCCGATTCCGTCGCTTTCTATGTTTCCGGCCAGTTCCTGACCGAAGACTACTACGTCGCTAACAAATTGATGAAGGGTTTCATCGGCAGCGGCAATATCGATACCAATTCCCGCCTCTGCATGGCCTCGCCGGTCGCGGCCCATATCCGCGCCTTCGGTGAAGATCTCGTGCCCGGTGTGTATGCCGATTTCGACGAAGCCGACCTCATTTTGTTCGCCGGCTCCAATGCCGCCTGGTGCCACCCGGTGCTGTTCCAGCGCGCACTCCGTGCCCGGGATGCGCGCGGCACCAAAATCGTGGTGATCGACCCGCGCCGCAGCGCGACCGCCGAACTGGCCGATCTACACATCCCGGTCGAACCCGGCGGCGACCTCGCCTTGTTCGCCGCCCTGCTCGGCAACTGTGCCGAACGCGGCGCGCTCGATCCTGAATTCATCCGCCGCCACACCAGCGGCTGCGATGATGCCCTGATTGCCGCCCGCACCGCGCATCACGGCATCGATAACGATCTGTTCAGCGAACTCGCCGATCTGGTCGGCAGCACACCGCGCATGATCACGGCGTTCTCCCAGGGCGTCAATCAATCCGCGATCGCGACCGACACGATCAACGCGATCATCAACCTTCATCTCGCCACCGGCCGGGTCGGCAAGCCGGGGGCAAGCCCCTTTTCACTGACCGGCCAACCCAACGCGATGGGCGGCCGCGAAGTCGGCGGTCTCGCCAACCAACTCGCCGGCCATCTCGCCTTCGACAATGCCGCGCACCACGATCTGCTCGCGCGCTTCTGGTCCGCTCCCAACCTCGCCACCAGGCCCGGCCTGAAAGCGGTCGACCTGTTCGATGCCGTGCATGATGGAAGGATCAAAGCGCTCTGGATCGCCGGCACCAACCCGGCCGAATCCCTGCCACGCAGCAACCATGTCCGTGAAGCGATCGAGCGCTGCCCGACGGTGGTTGCGGCGGATTGCTGGCCCACCGCCACCACCGCGCGC
The DNA here is from genome assembly GCA_028688905.1 of Acidiphilium sp. Classification (GTDB taxonomy): domain Bacteria; phylum Pseudomonadota; class Alphaproteobacteria; order Acetobacterales; family Acetobacteraceae; genus Acidiphilium. Next base: position 148,297 of record JAQTXH010000006.1, read on the forward strand.
GCCCATATCGTGCTGCCCGCCGCCGGCTGGTCGGAAAAAGACGGCACCGTCACCAATTCCGAACGCCTGATCTCGCGCCAACGCGCGTTCCGAAATGCCCCCGGCGAGGCGAAGCCCGACTGGTGGATGTTCGCCGAACTCGGCCGCCGCCTCGGCCACGCCGCGGCGTTCGATTTCCCTAACGCCGCCAGCATTTTCCGCGAGCACGCCGCGTTATCCGCCTTTGAAAACAATGGCGAACGCGTCTTCAACCTTGCGGCCCTCGCTACCATTCCCGACGAGGATTACGACGCGCTCCGCCCGCTGCACTGGCCGATCACCCAGGGCGATCAACGCCTGTTCGCGGATGGAAGCTTCAGCACACCCAGCCGGCGCGCCCGTTTCGTCACGCTCGGCCCGCCGCTCCCAACCCCCGAGGCCACCGATACCGCTATCCTCAATACCGTTACCCTCAATACTGGCCGCTTGCGCGACCAATGGCACAGCATGACCCGCACCGGCCGCGTGCCGGAACTGATGGCGCATCGCGAGGCCGCATCGCTCGAAATCGCTCCGGAAGATGCCGCCCGGCTGGGCATCGCGGCGGGCGATCTGGTCGAGATCGGCAGCGGCCACGGCAAGGTCACGCTGCCCGCGCTCCTGGCCCCCGGTCAGGCCCCCGGCACCGTATTCGCCGCCATGCACTGGACCCAGGATCAAGGCAGTGCCGGCACCGTCAATCAACTGATCGGCAGTGCGTGCGATCCGCTCTCCGGCGAGCCTGCCTATAAACATGGCCGGGCCAGCCTTAAAAAAGTCGAAACGCTCTGGCACGGCATCGCCCTCGGCCGCATCCCGATCACCGCCAACGTCATCCCCGCGAGCGGAGCCATCTGGTCACGCACGCCGCGCGCCAACGGCCTGATGCACCTTCGCTTCACCGGCGTCGCCAACTTCGCCGCCGGGGCCACCTGCCGCTCGGTTGCCGCCATGCTGCTCGACCTGCCGGAACTCATCGAAACCGTCGACTATGCGGATATCAAGCGCGGGGTCTTCCGCCTCGCGGTGATGCAGGGCAGCACGGTCCAACTTCTGCTCCACGTCGCGCGCGACCCGAAAACCCTACCCTCGATCGAGGCGCTGGAACAACGCTTCGCCCAGACCTGGGCCGAACCCGAGGCCGGTGCCCTGTTGATGGGCCTCGGCACCGCCCGCCCCGTCGCGAAGGGGCGCATCGTCTGCGTCTGCCATCAGGTCACCGAACCCGCCATCCGCACCGCCATCGCATCCGCCGGCCTCACCACGGTCGAGGCGATCGGTATGGCCACCAAGGCCGGCACCGGGTGCGGTTCGTGCGTTTCCGAACTCAAGGGGTTTCTCCGCCATGAACTCGTCGCCGCTGAATAACGCCACGATCCATCCCGTCATCCTCGCCGGTGCCGGGCCGGGCGATCCGGACTTGCTGACCGTCAAGGCTCATAAAGCGATCCGCACCGCCGATGTCATTCTGCACGATGCCCTGGTCGATCCGCGCATCCTCGCCCTCGCCACCACCGCAACCCTGATCAATGTCGGCAAACGCTGTGGCCACCACACGATGAAACAGCACGAAATCAACGCCCTTCTGGTCCGCGAAGCCCGCACCGGTGCGCGCGTGCTGCGTCTCAAAGGCGGCGATCCGATGATCTTCGGTCGCGCCAATGAGGAAATCGCCGCATTGCGTCAGGCGGGCATCGCCCTCCAGATCATCCCCGGCATCACCGCCGCCACCGCCGCCGCCGCTTCGGTTCAGGCGTCGCTCACCGTGCGCGGCATCGCCCGCGCCGTCACGTTTATCACTGGTCACGGCAGCGACGGCACGCTCCCTGAGCAGGATTGGGCCGCTCTCGCGCGCCTGCGTTCGACCCTCGTGTTCTATATGGGGGCGCGCCACGCCAGCCTGATTGCCGATCGCCTGATCGAAGCGGGACTCGACCCCGCGACGTCCAGCGTCATCGTGATGAACGTGAGCCGCCCCGACGAAGCGCGCCGCACCGGCCGCCTGATCGACCTCGCCGACGGCATCGCCGCCGCTGACCTCACTGCCCCGGCGCTGATCCTGATCGGCACCGCGCTCGAAGTGACCGCCCAGCCGGCACGCGGCGTGACCTGTAGGGTGAACGTCATCGGTTGATCGGCCGCGCACGCATATTTACGTCTTGGCTGCACGCAGCGTGTCCAGCGCCGCTTTGTATGACGCATAATGATCGGCCTCGTCGGTGGCGATCGTCGTTGAGCTTGTTCGGCATGCCAGTCTCTTGATGGCATCCCGCGACACGCAATCAAAACGCGAACGGTTCATGGTAAACATAATCGTAGGTATATTCGCACACAAAGGCCATAATGCTGAGGATCCCCTCATTTTCACTTGAGCCTGATCGATTAAGGACGAACAGGCTCTCTCTATTTTTGCGAGCAATTTCATTGCTTGGGGTTGCCGCAGGGGCGTCAACCTCAAGCAATATTTCTAACGTCTGACTCCCGAAATTCTATGCAAAACCGCCATGCCGAGATGCCCCCACCAGAACAGCCAGACAAATTCGCCAACGTAGTCGTGGATTTTCTTCGGCCACTGGTAAATGTGCGCGGGTGCGGCAACGCCGAACGACGGGATCAGGAAGAACATGAGAAATCCCGTGATGGCCATTCCGCTGATCACGAGGAGTCCCAGTCCATGCACCAGGCCGGGCAGTCCTCCCCGCATGCCGTTGGGGGGAAACTTCCCTTTCGCCAGCCCGGCGATGTCGGGACTGATATTTTGCACGTATGGGCCATCGAACGGAAAAAGATGGCCACGAAGCTGCCGGTTGCGGGCGATGAGTGACCAAAGCACCACCAGGAGGAGTGCGGTCGCCATGCCCGACCACATATGGGCATGAAACAGGAGATGGCGAAATTCATCGTGGCCGTGGGCTTTCCAGATTTTCTTCATGTATCGCTCGCTGAAGAGCTGGAACGTAACGAGGATAATCAGCAGGCCATGAACGATCCTGAAGCCTAGCGGGAAGCGCGGTTGAACGGAATCGTCTTGCGTTGTGCCTGCCGTATGCATGGCATCACCGGTCGCTATGGTCATGACATTAACCTCAGAACGACTTCAAAACAGGCTGATAGACCAGTACCGCTTCGTCGTTGCCGGCGTAGACGAAAACATCGTGGTTGGCCGGGTCCACGGCACCGGTATGGGTCTTTCTGAATCCGGTCGAGACGAAGCCCACCAGCTTCCGGGTCCGCGCGTTATAGACATTGAAGCCAGCAGCATCGCTCTCGAACCCGTAGACCAGTTGCAGCCCAGGATCGAACGCCATCTCGTCCGCCCCTGCGCGCGCCGGCAGATGGGCTTCAATTTTCAGCGTCCGGCTATCGAGGGCATAGATGCCGTCGCGGTCCGTGGCGACCCAGATCGAATGGGTTTGCGGGTCGTAGATCTGCCCCTTCGTTTGGGCAATTCCGCGCCCGACCCGCAGGCTCGATGCCGGGCTGACATCGACCGCGCGGGTGATCCGATCTGTGTTCAGGTCGATCTCGTCTTCCCAACTGTCGTCGGGAATGAACAATTCGTTTTTACCCGAAACCAACATGCCGATGTCCGGACCGCTGCCGCGTTTCGGGGTCAGGGCGATCTTGCCAATAAATTTCGGATCGGCACCGAGTGTGTAGATATCGACCCAGTTGTCGTCATCCATCGCGACATAGAGTTTACCTAACTTCGGGTCGGCCCAGATCCCGTCGGGCGAGGTTCCCACCGTCGGGATCGTCTTGACCACACGCCAGGTCTGCTTCGAGACCACTGTGATGAAGTCATGTTGATGCGCTCCATGGCCGGTATTCGATGTCCAGTAGACATAATGACGGCCAAAGGCTTCGCCGGCGGGCCGGGTGATGCCGTGCCGGATCACCGCGACGATCTTGTCGTCCTTGGCCGAAATAACGACGCCACCGCCATCGCCCTTGCCCATCGAGACATAGACGTCGTCGTTGCCGGGATCGAAACTGACCACATCGCCGCTTCGATCGGTGGTTGGCAGCGGAATGACGCTGACCAGACGATAGAACACCGAGTCGGCGCGCGCGACCTGGGGCGTTGCGACGATCGATAACATGGCGAAGGCGAGAAACGCGAGATTGACGCGAGGCATGCGGTTTATTCCCGAGGTGAGGTTGATCCCGAGGTGGGTTGGCGGTGATGCCCGCCTGGAGGCGGCTACGCGGGCGATCAGATCGGAAACGGCCGGGGCGGCTGGCTCCAGTCGAAGGCACCGGTCATGTCGTGGGCGTTGCCGTCCCGGTGGTTGAGCGGAGACAGGCCGAACCGGGTTTCGATCAGTTTCAGGATGCAGCCGGTGTGCGAGACTCGATTCTCGACGTAGCCTTTCCGCGCGAACGGGCTGACCAGCAGCGCGGGGGTGCGGGTGCCGAGGCCATAGGCGTCGAGCTGAACCGGGGCCATCGAGTCCCAGAATCCGCCGCCTTCGTCATAGGTGATGATGATCGCGGTTTTGTCCCAGGCTGGCCCGTCGGCGACCGAGCGGACCAGGTTTTCAACCCAGTCCATGCCGAATTTGGGCGCGCAGTCGGCGGGGTGTTCGGTGTGGGCCGCCGTTGCCTTGAGGAAGGAAACCGCGGGCAGTTTGCCCGACGCCGCATCGTGCAGAAAATCGTCGCTGCTGCGGATATGGCCCCGGCGGACATAGTCGGGCCATTTCGCATAATACTGGAACGGGTTGTGATGCGCCTCATACAGCCTGCCGGTGTCGATCACGGCGGAGCCGTCGCCGGGGCCGAACGCGGTCTTCAGCGCCCAGGGTTTCACGAGGTTCCAGTTCTCGTTGTACCAGGCCCAGTCAAGGCTGGCGGCGTCGAGCCGGTCGCCGATGTTGGGGTAGGTCTGGAATTCGGGCGGTGGCGACAGTTTGAATGCCTTGGGCTGGTTGGCACCGGTCGGCCCCTGGGTGGGCGAGAGGTCGTTGATCAGCACGCCACGATGGTCATAGGGCAGGTCGAAGAAGGCATGATCCAAGCCGGCTTCCGACGGGTCGAACGGGCTGCGTGCGTCGGCGGATGCCTTGGGGTTAAGGCAGGACCGCGCCGCGACCAGGTAGAGCGCGTTGCCGGTCGAGCCGCCGCTCATGGCCTGGAAAAACCGGTCGAACAGAACGAAATGATCGGCCAGTGTGTGATAGAAAGGCAGATCGGCCCGTTCGTAGTAGCCGATTACCGGGCCGCTCGGTACCGCGAGATCGAAGGCGAGCCGTTGCGCGGCGTAGGTTTTGAGTTCCTGGCGCGACAGATGCCGGTGATCGCCAAGTGCCAGTGCAATGAAGCGATCCATTTTGCCGTTGTTGATTTGTGCCGACATCCGGAAGAACCGATGCTTCGGGTCCCAGTGGGCATTGTCGTCGGCCGGAATGAACGGGGCCAGATGGAACGGCGCGTTCGGCAACTCGGCTTCTTGAAAGGATAAAATATCCTTGGGCGTCGGCAGAACGGTATAGGGGATTCCGGCCGGGTTTTTTTGCAAGCCATGAAACCGCTGCGCAACCTTGCCCTTGCTGTCGAGCAGATTTGAAAGATGCGCGCCGGCCGGGCTGGTGTAGGCCCCGAAATAATGATCGAAGCTGCGGTTTTCCTGAAAGATGACGACAATGTGTTCGATGTGCTTTTTCAAACCGGCGACCGGATCGCCCGCGTCCGCCTGCGCCATGCCGCCGAGATAGGGCGCGGTCAGCGCCGCCGCTCCGCCAAGGGCGACACCCTTGATAACGCCGCGCCGGGTTGGATTGCCGTGATGCATTGAATGGGTTCTTTCGATATCTTTTGTTGACCGGATCATTGGAAGGGTGGGCCTTCATCGCGTTCTTTTGGCTTGGCAGTCCGGCTCTGTGCGTGACAGTTTCGTTGCAACGGCCGCGCGCCCGTCACGTCTGCGTGAAACCGCGACGACCGGTGATTTTCCGAAACGGCCTTCACCGATCATTTCACGCAGCGTCAGCGTGGCAGATTGAAGATCGTCATCCAGCGGTCGCTGTCATGCGGGCAAAACCGTCGCCAAGGGTCCGGCACCTACCCCGCATCAGCCATACTTGAGGGAGATTGAGAGGAAAAACGAGCGCGGCACGCCTGGATCGGCCAGGATATAGCCGGAGCGGTTTGTGCTGAAGTATCCGCCGCTACTAATGTACTGCGCGCTGTTGTATTGCCGGTTGAACAGGTTGGTGACCTGGAACTGGACGTTCGCGACGTCTGGTCCCAAACCGAACATCCTGTGTAGATTGACACGATCGCCAACATTCAGGTTTACAATATTGTAGCCACCAAAAGTTCGATGGGACGGCGCGTTCGTATTCGCGTTGAACATGTGCTGACTGCCGATATACTGATCGTAGGCAGCCATATGAACGGCGTTACCATCTCCGATATAGTGACGATAACGCAATCCGACATTGAAGGTGATGTTCGGGACATTCACGACCGGAACGCCGTTGTCGTATACTGGAATTGTGGGGGCCGTGTTCAGATAGGTGGGATAGTATCCGTGAAGATAACCCGCATTGGCAAACCCCGACATTCCATCGCGCAAATCGACCGCGAGATTGGCATCGACGCCACTGAGGGATTCGGTTGCATACGCGAACTCGGTGTAAAACGGATTGTCGGCGGGGCTGAAGGTCAGTGTCTCGTTGGTCATATGTTCATGGAAGTAATCGACACCGAGATAGATCTTTTTCAAATCCGCAACATCACGTTTCAGGATTTTGAAGCCGAATTCGTAATCCGTCATTCCGATCGGACGGAGGCTGTTCACCTCTTCCTGCTGGTTATCGAAATTCTCCGCTTGCGGCACCTTGGTGGTTTTTGCTGCGTTGGCGAATAAACTGAGCCATCCAATCGGCTTATAATTCACACCGATTGAGGGTGCCCAGCGCGTGTAGGACGTGCCCAGATTGGGGTTCGTGTTCGTGTTCGGTGCCGCGTTGGGGTACAGCAGGAGTTCGCTCGGGTTGTCATCATTATACCGAACGCTGTAGCTTCCAACCTGGACCCCCGGAAGAATGTCAAATCCTGCGAATGGCGTTATTTTATCCTGAATGAATGCCGTGGCATATGTATTATAATCATGGTTGGCTGAAAGAGCTATAACGTCCGCCGGATTATTGAAATTATAGGCCGTGTTTCCATAATGATATTTTGCCTGAAAAGAATCCGCGTATAGATAATAGCCGCCGAAGCTTACTTCATTGTCCGGCAGGGAGTCCACAAAGGTCAGGCGATCTCCGAAGGTTTTTGAGGTTTCCATCATCCGGACGACGCCACCGCTCGTGTTATCGGGCGGAAATCCGAGATTGATATGGACCCGGTGGGTGTTGCCATTGCGATACCACACCAAATCGATCAACCGAAGTCGGTCGGTAATTTGCTGGTGAATGCGGCCATATATAATATCATTACCTTCAACGATGCGTTTATGCCACGTGTTATACGGGAGTGCGGAATAAAATCCGCTCGTTGGTTGGCTATAAATCTGTCCTGGCTGGCCATAACCGTTGATGGTGACAGACGATATCGGATTCGTCGGGATCAGGTTTGGCCGATATTCTGAATTGCGTGTAACATAGGCACCGAGACTGATTCGGCCCGATGCATAATGATCTTGAAGCTTTATGAACGTCTGGTTCAGTTGCGAAGGCGCTTCGAAGCCGGGCGTACGATAGGTATGCCCTGTCGAGATACTGTAAGCGAAGACGGCGGACCATCCTTTGTCGAAATCGCCGGTCGATGCCGCGGCGGAGGCAACGCGCGAACCAAAACTTCCATATGAAAGGCTGACCTTTGCGCTTGGCTTTTTGGTCGGCTGGATCGGGATGAAATTGATGGTGCCGCCGAGACTGTCGAACCAGCGCGTCTCCGGGCTGCCAGGACCATAAGCGACGTTGACGCCCGCCAGTAGGGCACCGATCGGGAGTTCCGTTGTACGAAGCGCCGTTCCCCGAATGACATTGTTGACAGGCACACCGTCGAAGAGCGCGGTTATACCGTTGCTCTCAAGATTTCCCGGAAGGCTGTTGTAACCAACCTGAACCCCGCGCATGGAAATCGTCGCGCGACCCCCCGCATTGTTGGGGTTGTAGCCAGTGACGGTGACGTTGGGCAACAGCGTGAGTGCCTGCGTGCCACCCATGTTCGGTGCCAGAGCGCGTAGCTGACGCTTTGTTATCACTCCCAGCGACATGGGGGCGTTGAAAATGGCCTTGTGTGAAAGAACCTCGGTCTCAAAGGTTTTGGCGCTCGACGCTTTGTGTTTCGCGGAGGCCGATATGAGTCCCGCATTCACCGTCGGAGCGTTTCCGGCCCCATACTGGCCGCCGCTCGGCGACGGCTGCGCTGTCTGCGCCTGTGCCAGTGGAACGGTCGCCACACCACAGACCGCCGCTATGATGTAGGCGGGCGACCGGAATCGATTGTATTTTACATTCATAGGGAACGGTGTCCTTTTTTCTTTGACATTACTAGGATCTGGTTTTCAGATATCAGTAGATTATCGCCAATTGCTTAGCACCCAATTGCTTAGCACAACGAATAATGGAAACATGACAATAAATCATGAAGCAACAATGTATAAAGGCCATATATACCGTTATTACATTGCACTAAAGCACGATCGTTTGAGGACAAACAGGCTCTGTCGCTACTTTTGCGAACAATTGCATTGCATTCGGTTGCCGCAGGTTCGTCAACCGAATGCAATATTGCTCTAGTATCGGTATTTATACGTCGCTGCGCCTATTCATTGTAATGGCAAATATTACTTATCCTTTCAGTATGTCGATGGACTACCAACTACTCGATAATCATTGCGATATGATTACATATATGTGGCAGCACCATTACACCGTTGGATAACGTATTCACAGTTGTGTGTGAGTTCCTGCGCGATAACTCGGCGTGGCCAGATGCCATTATATTTACTTGTATAGACATTGATATAACGCCAGCATATTTCGGAATATCGACGATCAACATCAAAGTTGCCGGATGTCGCTCCGCTCTCTTCAAGCGGCGGGGTTTCGCGGTTATACTGGGGTATGACGACGCTCTCGACCATCGGTTACGAGAAATGTGGGTTCCCCGATTTTCTCACCTGCTTGCAGACCGCAGATATCGGCCTGGTGATCGACGTGCGCGATTTACCGCTGTCGCGCCGCGCTGGTTTCTCCAAACGTCAGCTTGGGGCGGGGCTGGAGGCGGCGGGAATCCGCTATGTCCACCTTCGCGCTCTGGGTACCCCGCCGGACGGGCGGGAGGCCAACCGGCGTCGGCAATGGGAACGGTTCTGGGCGATCGTCGAAGAGCGGCTCGACACGCCAGAAGCCGAGCTTGCGCTGCATGAGGCGGCCGATCTTGCGCGCCAGACCCCTGCATGCCTGCTTTGTTACGAGGCCGAGCCTTGCATCTGCCACCGGCGGCGCATTGCAGAAATTCTGGCGGCGCGCCACGGTTTTGCCATCCGCCATCTCCGGGTCCACGAATGACCGGGAGCAACCCACCCGTTCGCGCAGAAATTCCACCCCGCCGGATCGACCGGAAAAGCGGTAAGCGCGCGCCATGTTCAAGCCGGCCGCCGTCGCGCGTGATGCGCCCGCGCCGGGGAAGGCCGATCCTTTGATCATCGCGGGCATCACGATCACCCACCCCGGCAAAGCGCTCTTTCGCGATGCCTCAGGGAAGGTCGCGGCCACCAAACTAGACCTGGCACGGTATCTGGCCGATGTGGGGCCGGTTATGGCGCGTTACGCGGCAAATCGCTTCATCAGCCTGTTGCGCGCCCCGCGCGGTGCCGAGGGCCAAGGATTTTTTCAGCGCCACCCGCAAGCCGGCTTCACGCAATACTGGAAAACCGGACAACTCGCCGATGATGACAATCACGACGCCTATCTGTACTTCACCGATCCGCGCGCCTTGGTCGAGGCAGCGCAGATGGACACGCTCGAATTCCACATCTGGGGCAGCCAGGCCGATCACCCCGATCGGCCCGATCGTATCGTGTTCGATCTCGACCCCGCGCCGGAGGTCGGTTTTGCCGCGGTCAAGCAGGGCGCGCTGGACGTGCGGACTGTGCTGGACGCACTGGGTCTCGCCGCGCTGCCAATGCTGAGCGGCGGCAAGGGTATCCATGTCGTGGTACCGGTTGAGCCGCGCAACGACTGGCCGACGGTGAAACGGTTTTCCGCCGATGTGGCCACCAGGCTGAGCACGGCCGAACCGGACCGCTACGTGGCCACCATGGCCAAAACCAAACGCACCGGCCGGATTTTCATCGACCATTTCCGCAACGATCGCACAGCCAGCGCGGTGGCCCCGTTTTCGCCGCGCAACCGCGCCGGCACCCCCGTGGCATGGCCTTTGACCTGGGATGATCTTAAAGACGTCGGAAGTGCCTCAGCCGTCTCGATGGCGCAGGCGTTGCAACGGCTTCAGTCGTCAGGCGATCCCTGGCAGGGTTACGATGAGATCAAGCAGTCCCTGACGGCGAAGATGATCGCCGCGGTTGCCGTAAAAACCTGAAACTGCGCCGGGAAATTGCTCGCGAAAAAAGCGATAGAGCCTGTTCGTCCTTAAACGAGCAGGCTCTAAAACGATCAGGTTTTAACGTTCAGGTTTTACTGTGCTTTTCAGAAAGTATACTGCAACATGACCCGGTTATAGACGAACGAGTGTCCGCGGTTGCCGGTGGCTCCGTTGTTGTAGATGTAGCTGGCGTTGCTGACTTCGAGCCGATCGCGGATCGACAGCCCCTTGAACCGGCCGCCGGGCGCGTAGGTCAAATCGGCGTCGACCTCGTTGTTGTGTCCTTCGAGCTTGGTGTTGAACCGGGCGAAGGCGACGACGGCGACGACATGATCGCCGAACATATTCTGGGTCAGGGCGATCTTGGCGGCATCCCCTGGGCCAAGCTCCACCAGGCCGCGCAGGGTCGCGGTCGTGTAGAGCGGATCGGTCGCGTAGCCGACGGTGAAGGGCGAGACGATCGCGCCGCCGCCAACCGCGCCTTGATGGTACGGCAGGTTGTTGTAGGACAACGCGATATTGCCATCGCCGAAAATGCCGTGGCTGATCACGTAGTCAAGCCCGGTCTGCAAGCCCCAGGCGGTGGCGTCGACCCCGTTGCCCTTGTAGCCATCGATCGCGGTTCCCTGGCGATCGACATTCAACAGGCTGTTGCTATCGGTCTCGCGCAGAAACTGCCCGCCGATGAACGGTTTGACGGCTGTGCCGGTATTCAGCGTGTAGCTCGCGTCGCCGTAGGCCATGGCGGCAAAATTGTAGAATTGGTAGTACCACGCGTCCGCCTTGATGCCGTGCCCGGCGTAGGTGCCGCCGAAGGCCAGGGTACCCTGCGATTTCGCGGCACCTGCGCCGAGGGCGGCACCGCCGCCGTAGGATGAATCGCCATCGAACGTCGAGGGATAATAGAGATTGTCCTGATAATAATTGTCCGAGGTGCGGCTTTTCCAGCGCAATTCGCGCAGGCCGAACAGCGACAGCCCCGGCAGTGGATTGGCCTGAACGAAACCGGCCTGGTAGGTGGCAGGCAGGACGCGCGAGTCCGAGGCGCTCATCCATGGCGTCGCGAGTTCCTGATCGCCGAGCCGCACCAGCAGCAAGGGGTTCTGGTACTGAACAAACGCCTGGCCGAGCGAGGTGATCGAATTATGCGGCCCCATCAGGGTGGCATCGAGATTGGGGTAGCCCGGTGCGCCCTCGGTGTTGTTGGCGCTGAGCGACTGGGCGGTGAAAAAACTGGTCCCGACCTCGAACCCGTCGAGAAAAGGTGCTGACTGCACGTTGAGAATGCCGGCGAGACTGTAGGCCGACTGGTTTGGCACCGCGGGCGCGCCATACATCCGGTTGAAGTAAAAAGACCTGACGGTACCGCTCACCTTCGCCTGATCGAACCAATCGGTCGCCGTTTGCGCATGCGCAACCGTTACGCTGGCGCACCCGATACTGGCGCACCCGATCGCCCATGCCGCAAGAACGGCACGTTTTGAAACTATCATCGAACTCTCCAATCTGCTTGAGGCGGCGACGATCGCCACATGGTTGCTCATACATTTCAAATGTTGGCTGCGTATAGATTCGGAATATGACAGTTCAAATAATATAAGTGCCTGTATTTACATACATTTACAAATATTTTCAATATTTTATATTTGGCTTGTCTTTGGTTATTACGCTTCTTGCGGCTTCGGTTCGGGCATTGCCGCGGCGTCGGTCGTATCGGTCCGGTGCAGCGTGGCACCGAACCATTGATAGAACGCGGGAACCGCGAACAGCGACACCAGCGAGCCGAAGGCAAGGCCGCAAATGATCACCAGACCCATCGAGAACCGCGCCTCGGCACCGCCACCGGCGGCGAAAATCAGCGGCAGGGCACCGGCGATCATCGCGGCGACTGTCATCAGGATAGGGCGCAGACGCAGTTCGGAGGCGCGGATGACCGCTTCGGCTCTGGAGAGTCCTTCCTCCATCTGTATGACCCGGGCGAATTGCACGATGAGAATCCCTTGTTTGCTCACCAGCCCCATCAGCATGATCATGCCGACCTCGGAATAGATATTGATGGTGGACAGCCCAATCGCGATCGGCACGATGGCACCAACCAGGGTGATCGGCACCGCGGTCAGAACCACCATGGCATCACGAAAACTCTCGAACTGGGCGGAAAGCACCAGAAACACGATGACGAGGGCGAACGCAAAGGTGACGATGAACGCATTGCCCTGATGCACGAACTGGCGCGAGACGCCGCCATAGTGGATCTGCACGGTCGAGGGCAGGGTTTTGGCCGCCGTGGTCTTGAGGAAAGTCAACGCCTGGCCGAGCGACACGCCCGCCGCCGGGCTGCCCTGGATGGTAACGGAGTTCAACTGCTGGAATTGCGGCAAAAAGTCGGGGGCCGGCGTGTGTTGCAGGCTGACGAAGGTTGAAATCGGCACCATCGCCCCACTTTTCGAGCGCAGGTCGTAGTCTTTCAGAAAATCGGGGTTGGCGCGCAGCTTCGGCGGCACCTGCGGGGTGACGCGATAGCTCAGGCCGGACATCGAATAGTAGTTCACATCGTTGCCCCCCAGCAGCGCCCCGAGATTGGTGCCGATATCGGACATCGTGAAGCCCATCGAGGCCGCGAGCTTGCGGTTGATGTGCAGGGTCACCTGCTCGTTGTTGTATTTCAGGTCCTTGTCGACAAAGGCGAACAATCCGCTTTTGTGGGCCACGGCGATGATGTGGGCGGCGGCGGCATCCAACTGGTGGTAGCCGCCGGTGCCGGTCAGAACGAACTGGATCGGCAGGCCAACGGCGGCACCGGGCAGGGGCGGCAGGCCGAACGCGGAAAGTTTCATGCCGGGCACGCCGGCCGACAATTTCTGAACCTGCGCCCGCACCTGCTGGGTGGTGGTGCTGCCGCGCTTCGGTTGCAAAACCAGGCCGGCAACCATTTCATTGTCGAGCAGCATGCCGCCGACGCCGATGCCGTTGACCACGAAGGAATTCTGTTTCGACGGAATTTTGTTGAATACCGACGAGGTCAGATATTTATCGTAGGCATTCATGTATTCGAGGGTGGCGGTGGGCGGCCCGATGCCGTTGACATAAACAATCCCCTGATCGGCCGGGGGGGCCAGTTCACTTTTGCTGATATTGAACAGCGGATATAGCCCGATTGTCAGCAGCGCCGCCCCCAGCACCACCGCCGGCCAGACCGCGAAACTGGCGCGCAGGGCGCGGCTGTAGCCATGGCGGAGGCGATCGAAGGTGTGTTCGATCGCGGCGGTGACGCGGCCCGGTTCGCCCTGTTTGAGAAACCGCGACGCGAGCATGGGGGCCAAGGTCAGGGCGACGACCAGCGACAAAACCACGGTGCCGACGATCGTGAAGGCAAATTCGCCGAACAGGCTGCCGATCAATCCGCCCAGCAAGCCAAGCGGCGCGAATACCGCGGCGATCGTGGTCGCCATCACCAGGATGGGGCTGGTCAGTTCCTTGGCCGAGAGAATAGCCGCGTCGATCGGCTTCATGCCGCCTTCGATGTGGCGATGCACGTTTTCAACGACGATGATGCTGTCATCGACCACAAGGCCAATCGCCAGCACCATCGCGAGCAAGGTAAGAATGTTGATGGTGAACCCCAGCGCCATCATGATGGTGCCGGTCCCGATCAGCGCGATCGGAATCGCGATGGCGGGGATCGCGAGCGCCCGGAACGACCCGAGAAATCCATAGATCACGATGATGACGATCATCAGGGCCACCGCAATATCGAACAACACCTCGTGGATCGAACCGCTGATGAACGACGCGCCATTGTAGAGAACAAAGCCCGTCATTCCCACCGGCATGCTGGGTTTGAGCCGCTTCATCGTTGCAACGACGCCTTTGGCGACATCGAGCGAATTGCTGCCCGGTGCCGCCATCACCCCGATGCTGACCGAAGGATTGCCGTTGAGCAGGACCGAGGAGTTATAGGTCTGGGCACCTAGCTGCACCTTCGCCACCTGATCGAGATAGACCGGGGTGCCGCCGTGATAGGCAACGATCAGGTCGTTGAACGACGATGCCTTGTGCAAGGCGGTGTCGGCACTCAGATCGACCGCGAAATACTCGCCCCGCGCGCGGCCCACCGCCGCCACATAGTCGTTTTGCTTCAGCGCCTTGTCGATCTCGGCCGGGGTGACGCCGAGTACCGCCATTTCGTGCGGATCGAGCCAGACCCGCATGGAAAACGTATTGCCGTTCGGGCCGGTGCCGGGCGGCAGGATGGAGGTCAGGCCGATACCCTTGACCGACTCGATCGCGGGCTGCACCACGCGCGTAAGGTAGTCGGTGATCTGTTGCTGATTATAATGTTTGCCGGAGAAGTTCAGATACATCAAATCGGCCCCGGAACCCGATATTTCCTGAACGATGGGGAGCAGAACCCCAACCGGCAACTGATTGAGAACCGAGTTTACCTTGGTCTGGATTTGCGAGAGCGCCCCATTGGGGTTCTGCCCCATTTGCATATAGACGGTGACAATCGACACGCCCTCCTCGCTCACCGCCGTCATGTAGTTGATGCCCGGTGCCTGGCCGATCGCTTTTTCCAACGGCGCGGTCACGAATGCCGTCACCGTTTTCGGCGAGGCCCCGAAGTAGTGGGTAGTGATCACCACCGTCGTATTGACGGTTGGCGGATACTCGGTGATGGGCATCGAGCCGATCGACTTCAGGCCGAACAGCAGAATTGCAAGACTGAGGCTGATCGCGAGGATCGGTCGCTTGATGAAAAGTGTCGTCAGGTTCACGATCTGGCCTCCAGCGACACGGCGTTATTAATTTTGACGGGATCGCCTGAGTGCAGCTTGACCTGACCGGCGGTGACGATCTGCATGCCGGGTTTAAGCCCGCTCAGCACTTCGACACGGCCATCGAACTGGCTTCCCACCGTCACCGGCCGTTCCACCGCGACCAGTCCATGGGTCTTTTTCTGCACGACATAGACAAAATCGCCGAAAGTATTGAACGACACGGCAACCATGGGCACCGTGACGACCTTGACCGGCGACGTGCTCTGGATTGTCACCATGGTGAACATGCCAGGGAACAACCCTTCATGATGATGCACCACGGCGCGGACCGACATCGCGCGGCTGGCCTTCGAAATATGGCTGTCGAAGGCGGTGACATGCGCGGTCACCCGCTTGGTCGTGTCGCCCTGGTGGACCATGATCGTCACCGGCGCCCCCAGGTGGATCAGGCTGACATCCTTTTGCGGAATTGAAAAATCCACATATAACTCGTGGAGATTTTCCAAATCGGTGATCATGTCGCCGGGATGGACATAGGCTCCGGCATCGAGCGTGCGCAGACCGACCACGCCCGCGAAAGGGGCGGTGATGGTATATTGCGCCAGCGCCTGCTTGAGGGCGTGGACCGCCGCGATATCGCTCTGCAACGTGTATTTCGCGGTATCGTAATTGGCCTGCGAGGTACCCTTGACCCCATACAGCCCCCGTTGGCGGGTTGCATCGATGGCGGCGAGATGGGCCTTGGCCTGCGCCTGTTCGAGTTGCCCCGGCAACGCGCCGGCATTCAAAGTGATCAAGGTCTGATGGGCCTTGACGGTCATGCCCGAATGAAAATCGACCGTTTCGACCACCCCGCCCACCGCGCTACCGATCGAAGCCCCCTGCACCGCCATAATCTGGCCCACCGCGCTGGTTTCGCTGGCGTGGCTCACCGTGGTGACCGGTGCGGCGGAGACCACGATATCCGGATTGGCCGATGCCGCCAGATGGTTGTGGACCCGTTTTTGCTGATAGGCGTGCAGACCGAACACGCCGCCGAACAGCAGGGCGGCGGCGCAGACGACAATAATGAGGGAACGCTTCATGACTTGCTTGCTGCCTTCGTGGTGTCGGCGGTGGAGAGCGGGGGGGCGGATGCGGTGGGTGCCGCGTCGCCCATTGCGACGAACAGGGTGACGATGTCCTGATAACAATCGATCCGGGCCGACAACGCCGATACCTGATCGGTCTGCGCCAGAAGCTCGGCGTTCAGCAGCGTCTGGTAAGTGATGGCCCCGGCGTCATAGCGTTCGCGCGCGAGGCGCAGTGCCGATGACGCGAATTGCGCGGCGGCGCGGCGCTGATCGAGCGCGGCTTCGTCGCCTTGCAGGGTGCGCAATCGGTCCGCCACCTGGCGGAAGGCGTTCAGCACGGTGTTGCGATACTGCGAAGTCGCCTGCTGCCACAAAGCATAGGACGCGCGCTTGTCGGCCGAGAGCTTGCCGCCTTCGAACAGCGGGGCGGCGAAGGACGAGGCCAGCGAGAAAATTTCGGAGGCCGGGTTGAACAGTGCCACGGCGCTGCCCGCCCCGAATGCCGCATTGATGTTGAAGTTGGGATACATCGCCGCCGTCGAGGCATCGACCGCCGCCGATGCCGCCTTCACTCCGGCCATCGCGGCGACAATGTCGGGCCGGTGCTCGATCAGCACCGAGGGGATCACCACCGGCACCGTGGCGGGCGGCACCAGATCGGACAGGTTGATTTGCGGAACCGGCTGATCGGGCATGCGGCCCACCAGATAGTCGAGCAGGTGGCGGGCATCATCGCGTGCCGAGGTGAGCAGGGGGATTTCCGCTTTGCTCGCGGCCAGCACGGCTTTTTGCTGCTCGACCGATTCATCGGTGATCGCGCCGAATTTGTAGTCGCTGTTCATCACCGTGAGAATTTTCGACTCAGCCTGAACGATCCGGCGGCGCAGCGTCAGCTCGGCCCGATCGCCGGCAAACGAGATGGCGGCGCTCGCCACGTTGCCCGCAAGAAAAATCCGCGCGTCGTCAAGCTCGGCGGCACTGACGGCGGCGCGTGCCTTGCTGTTTCTGATCAGATCGGTCTGCAAGCCGAACGCATCGACGCTGTAGCTGATCTGCCCTTCAGCCGAGGCGAGGGTGAAAGGCTTGCCCGGCACCACCACCCGCCCGCCGATCACCGAGCGGATCGAGGTGTTGCGCTGCAAGCCGCCACCAAGCCCGATGCTGGGGAATAACGAACCCTCCTGCGCCACGGCGTATTCGTTGGCGGCGGTCAAAGCGTGCTTTGCGGCTGCCAGCGTCGGGCTGTGCTGAAAACCTTCGGCAATCAGGGTATCAAGCTGCGGCGCGTGAAACATCTGCCACCACGCCGCATTCTGCCGCGCCGTCCAGGACAGGGCGGGTTGCATGGTCACGGCGCTGAGCGGCGCATTCGGCGTGTGCGCCCCGTAATGCGCGGGTGCCACGGTTTTCGTCAGCTTCAGATGCGGTCCGACCGAACAGGCCGAGACCCCCAGGGCCAGAACGAGCACCAGCGGGCGGGTTGCCGTGCGCCGTCCGCTCCAGCGGAACTTCGAGGAACGGCCGGGGGGGAATTCTGTATTGTCTGTCATGTCTGCCACCCGCTTTAAGTATGAGTACGCTCAATCGATGTCGATAGCAAAATGTAAACAAATGTAAATTGATGAAAATCAGTGATAATGGTTGGAATCTACAAACAAACTATTACAAATGTTTGTCAAACAAGGCTTATTCCCGCTCTGTGTTGGTATTAGATGCGGATCAGGTCCGAAAAATACCCGCGATATTCGCGGCGTTATCAGGGATCAGGAGATATCACATGAAACATTTACTATACGGAGCCGCGTTGTCTGTGGTCGTCATGGGTTCGGCACTGGCGCAGACACCGGGCGTTGCCCAGGGCAACGGCGCGCCCCGGACCGCCGGAATGAACAACGCCGCCGTCGATGGCGTCATCCCCGGCATGGTGGCCGGCCGCGCGGTAACCCCACCCTCCAGCCCGGCACCGGGCACGCCGCGCCATGGCAGCATGAACAACGCGGCGGTGTCGGGAAACCTGCCGGGATTCGAGGCCGGGCGGCTGCCGGCGCAACCCATCGGGTCGACCACCGGCATGGTCCGTCCCACCGGTGGCCCTAACAACGCCGCGGTGACCGGCGCACTCCCGGGCACCGAGCAGCGGCGGGTCGTCGAACAGGGCGATAATTAGGCTCTGGACCACTGCGGGGTCGATCGCAAATTGGCATGCGCGACACTGAAACGACAAAGTGATCAACGATTATGGGAGACCAAAACGTGAAGCGACTGATAAACCTTGCCGCGGGGCTTGCGGCAAGCATGACCGTGGCGGCTGGCGCAGCGCATGCCGCCGCCGCCCCGGCCCGCGGCTTGCCATCGCAATGGACCGTCTATAGCGGCGACATCGAACACGATTCCGCGTTCAAGGCTCCCGCCGGTGCCGCGGGGGCCGCGTTGAACAAAGGTGTCACCTGGCGGTTCGCCGAGGCCAACGCCCTGAAACTGAGCGACAAGCTCGGCAAGGACGCCGCCGCCCTCGGGCCGCGCACCGCGCCGGTGAAGACCACCCAGTTTCTCGGCAACGCCGTCGGTGTCACTGTGGTGGGCGACGTGGTCTATGTCGAATCCGACAGTGGCTATGTCTACGCGTTGAACGCCGTCACCGGCCGGCAAATCTGGCGGGCACCGGTCGATAACGCGGCGATGGGCGATCCCGTCGTGGTCGATGGCCGGGTCTTCGTCGGCACCGGCGACACCGGATTTTCGTTCTCCCAGATCCTCCGGGCGCAAAGCGGCTCACGCGCCGGTCTGGTGCGCGGCCTGTCCTGGGGCGGCATCTACGCGTTCGATGCCAAAACCGGCAAACAACTCTGGCGCTTTGGCACCCGCGGCGAGAACATGCCGAGCGAATGCTATGCCGATAACACGCTCTATTTCGGCAACGGCGATGGCCATATGTACGCGCTCGACCCCGCAACCGGCACCCTGAAATGGAAAACCCCGATCGGCGGATTCGACTCGATGTCCTCCTGCACGATCTATCAGGGCAAGGTGTTCGCCGGCTTCACCGATCCGAACGACCTCGCGGCGGTCGATCTGCACAGCGGCAAACTGGTCTGGCGCGCAACCTTCCCCAACGTCGCCAACACCGGCATGGGCGATAATTCCCCCACGGTCGATCCGGTCAATCATCAAATCGTCCAGGTCGCGGTGGCGAATGCCCGCGTGACCGGCGGAAAATCCAGCGTCAACACGGCGGTTCTGGGGGTCGATGCCAGGACCGGCAAGGTCAACTGGAAAACCCTGCTGGGGCGTGGGGCCTCGCCCCCGGCCTACAAGGCGTCGGTCGCGATGGTGCATGGCGGCATCGTGTATGTCAGCAGCCCGGTGACCAACCGGCTCTATGCCCTGAACGGCAAAACCGGTGCCATCGTCTGGCAATCCGCCATCCCCTATCCGCAGGTTCCGGGCCTCGGGCGCGGTGCGGTCACCTTCGACAACGGGCTGCTCTACCAGAGCACTGGCACCCGCCTGTTCGCCTGGAACGCCAAAACCGGCGCGCTGGTTCACACATTGCGGATCGGTGGCCGGTTCGGCATCGTCAACCCGGTGATCGTCGGCAACACCATGTTCGTCTCGAACTCCTGGGGCTGGGTGTTCGCCCTGCCGGTCGCCACCGTCGCCGGATCGAAAGCATAATGCCCACAAGCCGCGCGTCATGCCTGGACATGCGATATGATTATCGACACATGATACCGGGTATGACGCGCGGCCACCCTGAACCGGCACCGCCGGCCGCGCCCGAAACTTCAGGACCCTGATGCCGATGTCCGCCCAAAGCGACACTGTTCTCCTGATCGACGACGATTCCCGCCTGCGCGCGCTGGTCGAGGAGCATCTCACCGAATTCGGCCTCAAGGTGGTCACCCTGCCGGATGGCCGCAAAATGGCCGAAACCCTCAAGGCCAACCAGATCGACATCGTCATCCTCGATCTCGGCCTGCCGTTCGAGGACGGGTTGAGCCTGTGTCGCAAGATCCGCGCCGACAACAACGTGCCGATCCTGATCCTCACCGCGCGCGGCGACGAGGTCGATCGTGTGCTCGGCCTCGAAATGGGGGCCGACGATTATCTTGCCAAACCGTTCAGCCCGCGCGAACTGATCGCCCGGATCAAGGCGATCCTCCGCCGTTCGCGCATCCCCACCGCCCCGGTCCGCACCGAGGCGGCATCGGTCGGGTTCGGCCCCTTCACCTTCGATTTTCAGCACCAGAAACTGCTGCGTGAGGGCCAGATCGTGGCGCTCACCTCCGGTGAAGCCAAGCTGCTCGGCATCCTAGTGCAGCACGCCGGCCAAGCCCTGTCGCGCCAGCAGATCATGGTGCTCAGCCGGGGCCGCAGCTATGGCCCGTATGACCGTACGATCGACGTGCAAATCTCCAAACTGCGCAAGACCATCGAGACCGATCCCGCCGACCCGCGCTATATCCAGACCATCTGGGGCGAGGGCTACGTGTTCTACACCGACATGCCATGATCCGCCTGTGGTCGAACCGGCGCGGCCTGACCATCATGCAGCGCACGGTGCTGCTGCTGCTCGGCCTGTTCATTGCCACCGAAGCGACGGTCATTATTCTGTTTCACCTCTACGTGCTCAATCCGGCGGCGTCGCGCTTCGCCGAAATCCTGATCGATGCCAAACAGGCGAGCGCC
Organism: Acidiphilium sp.; assembly: GCA_028688905.1. Lineage (GTDB taxonomy): Bacteria > Pseudomonadota > Alphaproteobacteria > Acetobacterales > Acetobacteraceae > Acidiphilium. Next base: position 169,424 of record JAQTXH010000006.1, read on the forward strand.
GTCCCTGCCAGCCAGATCGGTGAGGTGAACGGCATGAGGCCACGGGTGCTGCGCAGTACGGCCACCGCCCCAGGCCACCGGCCCGACAATTATTTCCTGTCGCGGACCGGCCACAACGTCACCCAGATGACCCATGGCGGCGAAATGCGGATCAGCCGCAACCGCGGCCAGCAACATGGCACCGTATGGATCAAGGACGGGGCCTCGCCGGTCTGGACCGGATTTCCGGTGTCGCGGTTCAGCTTCGGGGCCTCGAATTTCGTGCTGCTGCGCCTGATCGTGCTGTTCGGCTTCACCTTCATCGGCAGTGTGATCATCGTGCGCGAAGTCAACCGCCCGCTCAGCCGTCTCGCCGCGCTGGCGCACAAATGGGGCCGGGGCGATCAGATTTTCGATATGGAGCCGTTTGGCGGCCCCGATGAGATCCGCCAGGTCGAACAGGCCATTCGCGGCATGGCCGCCAATCTGCGCGCCCTGTACGACGAACATTCGGTGTTACTGACCGGCATTTCCCATGAATTGCGCACCCCGCTCTCGCGCCTCCTGCTGGTGTTGCATCTACCCGATCACAAATTGCTGGCGCAAAAACAGGCGATGTTCGACGACGTCGCCGAAATGGATGAAACCCTGCGCAAATTTCTCGCCCTGGTGCGCAACGACAGCCAGGAGCGCAGCATTACCAGCAGTCTGGTCCCCTTCCTCAGCGCCATGGCCGCGATCGGCCGGGACCGCTACGGGCTGGAGGTGATCGCGACCGAGGATGATTTGCCGCCGGTCGCCTACAAACCGCTCGCCCTCGAACGCCTCGTGCGCAATCTGTTCGACAATGCGGCGCGTTATGGCGCGAGCCGCATCAAAATCGGTGCCAGCGTCAATGCCGAAAGTGTGACCATCCGCTTCTGCGACGACGGCCCCGGCCTGCCCTCGGACGAAAACGCCGGAGATGTGTTCGAAGACCGGGACGGGCCGGCGCGCAAAGGGTCCGGCGTCGGCATGTTGCTGTGCCGGCGGATCGCGTCGCTGCACGGCGGTTCGATCACATTTCTGAATAGTCCCGAGGGCGGCCTGATCGCGGCGTTGACCATTCCCCGGCCCAAGGCGTAGCGATGATCGCAGACCCCGGGCAGAAATCTGTGGCGTTGGAACGCAATTCTATTCTAAGTCGTGAATATACATTGTCGTTTCGGCGTGGCCCGCCGTACCGTCGGTAACGATGCCCAAAGCGTGATCGTTTAACGACGATCTCAAGCTCATCTTATTTTTGCGAGGATCGAAATGCGCGCGCAAAACCCCTTTTTCTGGCCCTTCCAGCAGCTGGCCAACGGCATTCTGTCGGTGGGACACGCCGACGATCAAACCTATTGGGACGCACCGGCGCTCGATCGGGCCGCGCCGATGGTCCAGCGGATTGGTTTCGGCGATCTGGGGGCCGCCCTGGCCGATGGCGTGGCGGATTTCAGCAAGACCCGCGCCGATGCCGTGCTGCTCATTGTTATTCTGCCGATCGTGGGATTGTGCGTGACCCTGCTGGCAGCGGGCCATGGCTATGCCGATCTGATCTTTCCCCTGTTCTCCGGCTTCGTCCTGGTCAGCCCGATCAGCGCTTTCGCTTTTTACGAAATGAGCCGGCGGCTGGAGGCCAATCAGCAGGCGCGCTGGTACGATGCGCTCGGCGTACTGGCTTCACCGGCGATCGGTTCGGTCGCCCTGCTCAGCCTGACGTTGATTTCCCTGTTCATTCTGTGGATGGGGACGGCGAATTTCCTGTTCGTGGCGTTCACCGGCAAGCCGCACGCCCTCGCGTTCGGACCGCTGTTGCTGCACGCGCTGACCACGCTGAATGGGTGGGGGCTGATCGTCACCAGCTTTGGCATTGGTTTCGTCTTCGCGGTGATCGTGCTTGCGCTGAGTGTCGTGTCGTTTCCAATGGTTCTCGACCGTCCGGTGGGGTTTGTCACAGCGATCGGCACCTCGCTGAGGGCCTTTGCACTGAACGCCGGCCCGCTGCTGGCGTGGGGGCTGATTGTCGCGCTGGGCCTCGCCCTGGGATGCGCCTTTCTTCTGGTCGGCCTCGTCGTGGTTTTGCCGATCCTGGGGCACGCCACCTGGCACCTCTACCGCCGCCTCGTCCGCTGGGACTGATCGTTTAAAGTATCGTTTAAGGACAAACAGGTTGTATCTTTATTCTGCACGCAATTTCATTGCATTCGGTTGCCACGAGGGTGTCGATCCAATGCGGTATTGCTTTATTGACGATCCATCCGCCGGTCATCGCGCCATTCCCGTTCAATAACGGGTGATGACCGGCGCGGCCGGCGCACGATTGCGCGAAAGCGCCGCCGCAGGGCTTGCGGGTTGCCCCCATTTGATATTTTTTGACATTCGATATATTCCGATAGTAATATATCACGGTTAGCTTATTTTTGTAACTGTGCAACACGCGATCCCTGCATACGGTGTCATGCGGGATCGGCCGGTATCGATGGGGATGGCGTTGAATGGGCAATGATGCAGGGTTTGACGAAACGATCGGCGGCACGGTTGCCAGCCCGTTCACCCCGGTAGGACTAAGCCCCTGGCCGTTGGCGATCGCCGTGGCGTCGATGGTCACGGCGGGCGGCGTCATTGCGCTGAGTTTTCACCAGGGCTTCACCATCCTCGCGATCGGGCTGCTGTCGTTCCTCGCGGTCGTCGCTTTCTGGGCGCGTGATGCGCTGAACGATGGCCCCAACCTGATCAGGGCCGGTGCCATCCCGCAGATGAGTTTTCGCTACGGCGTCACCCTGTTCATCGTCGCCGAACTGATGCTGTTCGTCGGGTTTTTCTGGGCTTATTTCACGTTCTTCTTTTTCCCGGCCAAAATGGGCATCGGCCACGCCGCGGTCTGGCCGCCCGCGCATATCCAGACCATCAACCCACTGGGCGAGCCGTTGTTCGCCACCTTGGTGATGCTGCTATCGAGCACAACGCTCACCGGCTCGTTCGATGGCATCCTGCAGGGCAACCGCCTCAACGCCGCCCTTGGCATGGCCGCGACCGCGCTGCTGGCGACCGTTTTTCTCGGTGGCCAGATCTACGAATTCGCCAACCTGCCGTTCCCGATCTACCACGGCGGCATCTACTCCTCGCTGTTCCTGATCCTCACCAGCTTCGACATGCTGCACGTCATCATGGGGGTGATCCTGCTGACGTTCTGCTTTGTCCGCATCACCCGCGGTGCCTTCACGCCTGAGCGCTACGCCGGATTCCAGACCATCGCCTGGTACTGGAACTTCGTCGACGTGCTGTGGCTGTTCATGTTCGTCGCGGTGTACTGGATCGGAGCCAGCGCCGTGACCGCTTCGTGATTTTTCGCTCCCAGGGAGACCGACCGATGTCCGATAACGCATTCCAGGCGGCGCATGGCCACGCCATTGCCGATCACCATCAGCACACCGACCGCGCCAGCTTCTTCGGGCGCTGGTTTTTCAGCACCAACCACAAGGATATCGGCACCCTCTACATCGTGTGGGCAATGGTGGCCGGCATCGAGGGCGGCGTGCTGTCCTTCATCATGCGCGCGCAACTGGCCTATCCCGGCAACACCCTGATTTCCAATGGCCAGACCTGGAACGCGATCGTCACCGCCCACGGCCTGCTGATGATCTTTTTTCTCGTCATGCCCGCGCTGATCGGCGGCTTCGGCAACTGGATGGTGCCGATCCTGATCGGCGCGCCGGACATGGCGTTTCCCCGCCTCAACAACATGAGCTTCTGGTTCCTGGTGATGGGGTTCATTTTCGTCAACCTCGGCCTGTTCGTCGGCCCCGGTGCCGGCATCGGCTGGTCGTTGTATCCGCCGTTGTCCGACAGCATGTATCAGCCCGGCCCGGCGGTCGATTTCACCCTGATGGGCCTGCAACTCGCTGGCGTCTCCTCGCTCGCGGGGGCGGTGAACTTCATCGTCACCATCCTCAATATGCGCGCCCCGGGCATGAACATGTTCAAAATGCCCCTGTATGTCTGGGCCATGCTGGTCACTTCGTTCATGCTGCTGATGGCGGTGCCGGTGCTCTCCGGTGCCATCACCATGCTCACGATGGACCGCAGCTTCGGCACCTCGTTCTTCGAGCCGGGCGGCGGCGGTGACCCGGTGTTGTTCCAGCACCTGTTCTGGTTCTTCGGCCACCCGGAGGTTTACATCATGATCCTGCCGGCGTTCGGCATCATGAACCAGGTGATCCCGACCTTCTCGAAAAAGCCGATCTTCGGCTACGCCGGCATGGTCTACGCCACTTGTGCGATCGGGTTTGTCGGCTTCCTGGTCTGGGGCCACCACATGTTCGTCTCCGGCATCACCCACGACAGCAAGGCCTATTTCGAAGCCGCCACCCTGGTCATCGCGGTGCCTACGGGCGTGAAAATCTTCACCTGGATCGCGACGATGTGGGGTGGATCGATCGAGTTCAAAACCCCGATGCTCTGGGCCTTCGGCTTCATCTTCATGTTCACCGTCGGCGGTGCCACCGGCGTCGTGCTCGCCAATGCCGGATTGGACACCGATCTGCACAACACCTACTTCCTGATCGCCCATTTCCACTACGTGTTGTCGATGGGGGCGACCTTCGCGCTGTTTGCCGGTTTCTACTTCTGGATCGGCAAAATGTCCGGCCACCAATACCCTGAGTTCTGGGGCAAGGTGCATTTCTGGACCTTCTTCATTGGCACCAACCTCACCTTTTTCCCCCAGCATTTCCTTGGCCTCGCCGGCATGCCGCGCCGTTACCCCGATTACCCCACCGCGTTCGCCGGCTGGAACTTCGTCTCCTCGGTCGGGGCGGCGGTCGATGCGCTCAGTCTGCTGATCTTTTTCTACGTGATCTATCGGGTATTCACCTCGAAAGAGATTCTGGCCGATAATTACTGGGGCGAGGGAGCCACTTCGCTCGAATGGATGATCCCGTCACCGGCCCCGGAACACACGTTCCAGGACATTCCGGTCATCCGCTAGCCGCCTGTCGTTGTCGCCTGTCTTGTCGTTGTTGTGATCGAGGCTTGTCGTCGTGCGGATTGTGCTCATTTGTTGATCGAGATGGCGGCCCTCGCCTGACTTTTCTCGAAACGATGGAAGCGAGCGCGATGACGACGGCCTACATCAACCGGATTGGCACCGCGGTACCCGAAAACGACATCCACCAGGGGTTTGTCGACTACGCGCGGACCATGCTGGGTACCCGCAAAGCGGCGGTGTTCTCGCGAATGGCGGAGCGGGCTTCGATCGAGCACCGGTATTCCCACCTGGCGATGGGCGATCTGGTGGACGGCGAGGTCGATGCGCAAAATTTCTACCGGCGCGGGGCGTTTCCGGATATCGGCGCGCGGATGGCGCAATACGAGCGCACCGCGCCGGAACTGGCCGAGCGGGCGGTGAGCGCGCTCGGGTTGAACGGAGCGGCGGCGGGGATTACCCATCTGGTGGTCGCCTCCTGCACCGGGTTCACCGCACCCGGATTGGATCAGCATATCGCGTGGCGGCTGGGGCTGCGGGCCGATGTGCAGCGGACCCTGGTGGGGTTCATGGGGTGCGCGGCGGCGGTGCCGGCATTGCGGATAGCCCAGGCAGCCGTGCTGGCCGACCCGGTGGCGCGCGTTCTGGTGATCAACCTGGAGCTTTGCACCCTGCATTTGCAGGAAACCGACGATCTGGAAACCGCGCTGACCTTTATGTTGTTCGGCGACGGTTGCGCGGCGACGTTGGTGACTGCCGCGCCGCAGGGGTTGGCGATGGTGGATTTTCGGGTGGCGACGATCCCCGATACCAAGGATCTGATCACCTGGCGGATCGGGACACAGGGGTTTTTGATGCATCTGTCGGGCGGCGTGCCGGGTAAGATCGCGCAGGCGTTGCGCGAGGATCTGGCCCGGTCGGATGATGGCGGATTGTTGCGCGGCGAAGGTACCCAGGCGGTCGATTTATGGGCGGTTCACGGCGGCGGGCGCACCGTGCTCGATGCGGTCGAGTCCGGGTTCGCCCTGGCACCGGAGGCATTGGCCCCGTCGCGGGCGGTGCTGGCGGCGCATGGCAATATGTCGTCGGCGACCGTGATGTTCGTGCTCAAACGAATGATGGATCGGGCGGCGGCAGGCGCACGGGGGATGGCGTTTGGGCCGGGCATGGTGGCGGAGACGTTTCGGTTCAGTGTTGTTTAGGAGTTCTTTTTTGCAAAAAAGAACCAAAAAACTCTCTATAGTTTGAATTTTTGGCAAACATCCGATCAAAAAGAGTCGCGAATTAGTAGAAATTTTTATTTCTTTTTATAAAAAGAGCGCTCGCTGCCTTATCTGACTCAAGGATAACCATGAACCTGACCCACCGCAGCACCCTGGCCGAAGTCATGGACGATCCCAGCCTCGATCCCGCGATCTACGCGCGCTGCATCGGCGATCTGGCGAAACTGAACCGCGTGACCTTCACCCATCGGCCGGTGCTGCACTGGCTGGCACAGACCACGCGCGCCCTGCCGCAGGGCAGTACCGTCTCACTGCTCGACGTCGCCTACGGCGATGGCGATCTGTTGCGGGCGATCGGGCGCTGGGCGGCAAAGCGGGGGTTCGTGGCGCGGTTGAGCGGGATCGACCTCAATCCACGCAGCGCCGCCGCCGCCCAGGCGGCAACACCGGCGGACCTGACAATCGACTACCATTGCGGCGACGTATTCGATTATGTGCCGGAGCAAAAACCCGATTTCATCGTGACGTCGCAATTCACCCATCATCTGGACGATGCACAACTGGTGGCCTTTCTCCGCTGGATCGATCGGGTCGCGGTGCGCGGCTGGTTCATTACCGACCTGCACCGCCATGCGGTACCCTATTACGGGTTTCGAGTACTGGCCCGGCTGATGGGGTGGCATCGGATCGTGGCGTCGGACGGGACGATCTCGATCGCGCGCGGATTTCGGCGTGACGATTGGGTGGCGGCACTGGCGAAGGCGGGGGTCGGGGCCGACGTCGCCTGGCGGTTTCCGTTCCGCCATAGCGTGTCGCGGCGGGCATGACATCGATCGCGATTGCCGGGGGCGGTTTGGCGGGGGGTGCCGCGGCCTGCGCTCTGGCACTGGCGGGCCGGCGGGTGACAGTGTTCGAGCGCGATGCGCTGCCATCACACAAAATTTGCGGTGAGTTTTTAAGCGCTGAAGCGCAGGCGTCGCTGGCGGTCATCGGGTTCAATGTCGCCGCATTGGGTGGTCACCCGATTTCGCGGTTGCAGCTGGTGCGCGATGATGCGGTGGTGAGCGTGGGGTTGCCGTTTCAGGGGCTGGGGCTGACGCGCAAGCGGCTGGACGCGGCATTGCTCGAACACGCGGCGGCGTGCGGTGCCGAGGTGCGCCGAGGTGTCGCGGTGCGGGGTGTGGATTGTGCCGATCGGATCAGACTCGATCTGGGCGGAAACGGCACGATGCAGCCGGATGTTTTGCTGCTGGCCACCGGCAAGCACGATGTGCGCGGGTTGCGGCGGCAGACCACCCCGCCCGAAGACCTGGTCGGGTTCAAAATGTATTTCCGCTTACGCCCGGCGGCGCGGGCAGCCTTGTCGGCGCATATCGATCTGATCTTGTTCGCCGATGGCTACGCCGGGTTGCAGATGGTGGAAGACGGCATGGCCAATTTGTCGCTCCTGGTCGATCGCGCCACCTTGCGGCGGGTTGGCGGACAGTGGGCGGCCCTGTTGGCCGATCTGCTGGCGCGCAACGCTGTCCTGGCCGAGCGGCTGGCGGGGGCAGTGCCGTTGCTGGACCAGCCGTTATCGATTTTCCGGGTACCCTACGGGTTTATGCATCGGCCTCGGGTGGGCGATCCCGCCCGCATGTTTCGGTTGGGCGATCAGGCGGGGGTGATCCCCTCGTTCACCGGCGACGGTATGGCGATTGCGTTGCACACGGCGCGGCGCGCGGCGGAGGCGGTGGTGGCGGGGCAATCGGCATATGAATTTCATCGGCAGTTGCGGTGCGACCTGCGTGGCCAGATTTTGCGGGCGTCGGCACTGCAATGGCTGGTTCGGTGTGCGCTGGCGCAGCGTACGATTTTCGGGGCGGCGGGGCGGTTTCCGGGGCTGTTGCGGCTGGCGGCGCGGTACACTCGAGTTTCCGAACACGTACGGTACGGGGTTTAGAGCGTTTCAGCACCCGTCAGCGCGCGGGCGAAGTCGGTGGCGTCGAACGGGCGGAGGTCGGCGGCTTGTTCGCCGACGCCGATAGCGTGAACCGGAAGCGAGAAGGCTTCGGCGAGGGCGACGACGACGCCGGCGCGGGCCGAACCGTCGAGTTTGGTGACGATCAGGCCGGTGAGGTCGACCATGTCCTTGAAGGTTTTCACCTGGGTCAGCGCATTTTGCCCGGTGGTGGCGTCGAGCGTCAGAATCACCGCGTGGGGTGCGGTGTCGTCGCGTTTTTTGATCACCCGGATGATTTTGCGCAGCTCTTCCATCAGCGCCGCCTTGTTGTGGAGGCGGCCTGCGGTGTCGATCAGGAGCACGTCTATTTGCTCCCGTTCGGCGCGCACCATGGCGTCGAAGGCAAGGCCGGCGGGGTCGGAATCCTGAACGCCGGTCACGACGGGCGCGCCGGCGCGGTCGCCCCAGATTTGCAGTTGCTCGACGGCGGCGGCGCGAAACGTGTCACCGGCGACCAGCATGGGTTTGAGTCCGGCCGCGGTATAGGATTGGGCGAGCTTGCCGATGGTGGTGGTTTTGCCAGTGCCGTTGACCCCAACCATCAGGATCACGAAGGGCCTCTTTGCCGGATCGATGGTCAGCGGCTGGGCGACGGGGGCAAGGATTTTGGCGATTTCGTCGGCGAGGGCGGCGCGGATTTCGGGCGGGGTGACATCCTGGCCAAAGCGGGCGTGGCGGAACGAACGGATGACTTTTGCCGCGACCGCCGGGCCGAGATCGGCCGCGATCAGCAGTTCCTCCAGTTCCTCCAGCGCGAAATCGTCGAGTTTACGCTTGGTGAAGGCGTCGGCGATGCCGGTGGTGAGTTTGGTGGTGCTGCGCGTGAGGCCGGCTTTGAGGCGGGAGAAGAAACCGAGCGCCATTACGCGGCTCCCATGGTGACACCGGTGGCGTCCGCGGTGGCGATGCCGCCGGTGACGATGGTGCCGGGTTCGACCGGAGCGACAAAGCGGACCGGCGCGAAAGTTTCGGAATGGCCGGTGGTGGCGGTTTCGGCCAGCGCGGCGATGGTGGTGCCGATCATTGAGTCAAAGCGCGCGGCGGCGCGACGCGCGCCGGCTTCGCGCAAGGCGGCGGCGCGGGCGCGGCGTTCGGCCATCGGCAGGGCGGGAATGCGTGCGGCGGGAGTGCCGTTGCGGGCGCTGTAGGGGAAGACGTGGAGGTAATCGAGGCCAGCCTCGTCGATCAGGCGGAGCGACTCATTGAACATGGCGTCGTCTTCGGTGGGGAAGCCGGCGATGAAATCGGCACCCAGCGCAATGTCCGGGCGCAGCGCGCGGGCGCGGGCGGCGGTTTCGATGACGTGGTGGCGCAGATGGCGGCGCTTCATGCGTTTCAAAATCATGTTCGACCCGGCCTGCACGGAGAGATGCAGGTGGGGCATCAGGCGGGGTTCGTGCTCGATGACATGCCAGAGATCGGTGTCGATTTCGGCGGGATCGATCGAGGAGAGGCGCAGACGGGGGAGTTCGGGGATGGCGGCGAGCAGGCGGCGGACCAGTTGACCCAGTTTGGGCTGGCCGGGCAGATCGGCCCCGTAGCTGGTGAGGTCGACGCCGGTGAGCACGATCTCGTGATAGCCATGGGTGACGAGGGTGCGGATTTGCGCGGCAATCGCCCCCATCGGGATCGAGCGGGACGGACCCCGGCCATAGGGGATGATGCAAAAGGTGCAGCGATGGTCGCAGCCTTGCTGCACCTCGATGAAGGCGCGCGCACGGGTGCCGAAACCGTCGATCAGGTGGGCGGCGGTCTGGCGGATTTGCATGATGTCGGCGACCAGGAGCGGTTCGGTCGAAATCCAGGCTTCGGGGGTCAGTTTTTCGACGTTGCCGATCACCCGGGCCACGCCCGGCATGGCGGCCCAGGGAGCGGAATCGATCTGGGCGGCGCAGCCGGTGACGATGATTGCGGTGCCAGGATTGGTGCGGAACGCCCGCCGAATCGCCTGACGCGCCTGACGCTCCGCCTCGGCGGTGACGGCGCAGGTGTTGACGATGACGGTGTTTTCGAGACCGGCGGCTTCGGCGTGGCCGCGCATCACCTCGGACTCGAAGCTGTTGAGGCGGCAGCCGAAGGTGAGAATGTCAACGCTCACGCCAGCACCTCGGGCGCAAGGTGCCCCTCGAACACAAGGACGACCGGGCCTTCCATCAGGACGTGATTGTCGCCCCGCCAGGTGATCGTCAGGGTGCCACCATCCATTTCGATCGCGGCGCGGCGCTCGGCGAGGCCCCGCCGGTGCGCGTTCACCAGGGCAGCGCACGCCCCCGATCCGCACGCGAGGGTCAGCCCGGTGCCGCGTTCCCACACCCGCAGGCGGATGTGCGTGGGGGAATCGATGCGGGCGAACCCGATGTTGGCGCGTTCGGGAAACAGGCGGTTGCGTTCAAGGGCGGGGCCGATGCTGTCGAACGGCAGGTGCTTCAGGTCATCGACGAAAAACGTGGCGTGCGGGTTGCCCATCGAGCAGGCGGCGGGGGATTGCACCGGACCCATGGCTAGGCGCAGGTTGAGGGTGTCCATCGGTTCGAGCAGCGGGATATCCGACCAGCCGAGGCCGGGTTCGCCCATGTCGATCTCGACCAGATTGGGGCCTTTGATGGTCGCGGGGAGCAGCCCGGCACTGGTGCGGATGGTGAGGGTCCGGGCACCGGTTTCGCCGGCGAGCAGGGCGGCGACGCAGCGGGTGGCATTGCCGCAGGCACCGGATTCCGAGCCATCGGCGTTGAGAATGCGCATGAAGGCATCGGCGGTCGGGTCGGGTTCAATCAAAATGATCTGGTCGCAGCCGACGCCGCGCCGGCGGTCGGCCAGGGCGGCGGCCTGGCTGGCGGTAAGGGTGAGGGCGTGGGCGCGGGTATCCAGCACGACGAAGTCGTTGCCGGCACCGTGCATCTTCACGAAAGGCAGGTCGGTCTGCATAGCGCCCGGTATATGGGTTGCGGCGGCGGAGCGGAAGGGCGGGTCGCCTATGCCGGGTCTGCGGCGGGCAGGGTTTTGGGAGGTGCGGGGGTTTTGGGGGTGTAGATACACCATTCCGCCCCGGGGCAGCGCCAGCATTCCGGTTTGCGGGCTTTGCAGATGTAGCGGCCATGCAAAATCAGCCAGTGATGCGCGGGGCGGAGCATGGCGGGCGGAATGCGGGCGAGCAGACCGTCTTCCACCTGCCGCACGGTTTTCCCCGGTGCCAGCCCGGTGCGGTTGCCGAGGCGGAAAATATGGGTGTCGACCGCCATGGTGGGGTGGCCGAAAATTACGTTGAGCACGACATTGGCGGTTTTGCGCCCGACCCCCGGCAGGGCTTCGAGGGCTTCGCGGCTGGCGGGCACGTCGCCGTTGTGGCGCTCGATCAGCCGTTGCGCGAGGGCGGCGACGTTTTTGGCCTTGGTTTGCCACAGGCCGATCGTGCGGATATGCCGCGCAATGCCTTCGGCACCGAGTGCCACCATCGCAGCGGGGTTGGGAGCCTCGGCGAACAGCGCGGGGGTGGCTTTGTTGACAGCGGCGTCGGTCGCCTGGGCGGAGAGCACGACGGCGACCAGCAGGGTGAACGGCGTCGAATAGGCGAGTTCGGTGCGGGGGGCCGGGTTGTGCTGGCCGATCGCGGTCAAAAAAGCCCCGATATCGGCCCGTTTCATCTGCTTCGGCGGCGACGTGCGGGGAACTGGCATACCGGCGTTGTGCGGAGGGAAATAAATTTTGGCAAGGGAACAATTTTCGCTTGCCCTGATCGCATTCGGTGCGAAACTAGCGCCATGTCCACCATGACCGACAACACGCCGGGCGCGACCGCGATTTTCGAGGCCATTTTGACGCCGCATCGCAGCATGGGGCGGCGCGGCATGTTCGTGGTGTTTGGGGTGATGGCGGCGGGGTCGCTGCTGGTGACCTGCCTGATGTATTTTCTCGGTGCCTTTCCGGTGATCGGGTTCAACGGAGCGGACCTGATCCTGGCGATTGTGCTCTACAATATGAACATGCGCGGGGGCCGGGCTTCGGAGGTGATTTTGCTGACCAACGAGCGGCTGACCATCACCCGCACAACACCGCGCGGGCAGCGGAACGAGATTTCGATGGCCCCGGGGTGGTTACGGGTGCAGCTGGATGAAAATACCGGGAGTAACCCGATTTTGTCCATCGTGAACCGCGATACGCGGCATATCGTCGGCACCGCGCTGGGCGAGGCGGAGCGGCGCGATCTGGCGGAGGCGCTGAAGGCCGCGTTTGCCCGGCTACGCTCACCCCGGTTCGACAATCCGCAGACACGGGACTGATCGAGGCAAATCGCTTTTGGGCCAATCGCCCTTAGGCCAATCGCCCTTAGGCCAATCGCCGCAAATTCGCACAGACCTGTTCCGGACTTGCCGGGGCGAGGCGCTGCTGGATTTCGGCCTGGATCTGCCGCCAGACCGGTAGCGCGTTGATCAGGGCCTCGCGACCCGATGCGGTCAGCGCGAGCAGGTGGCTGCGCTGGTCGGCGGGGTCCGGGGAGATCGTGACGAGGCCGCGACGCTCAAGCGGCTTGAGGTTGGCGGTCAGGGTGGTGCGGTCCATCGCCAACAGCGATGCGACGGCCCCCATCGGCGGCGGGGCGGGACGGTTGAGCGACATCAGCAGCGAAAACTGACCATTGGTGAGGCCGAATGGGCGCAACCCCTCGTCATAGCGCCGCGCGAGGGCGCGAGCGGCGCGTTGGGTGTGCAGGCAAAGGCACGAGTCCCGAACTTCCAGGGTAACGCTGAAAGGGAGATTATTTTCATTTGACACTCCTTTATAAAGGTTGATATCAACGTTTCTGTCAAGTCACATTGAAGGGAACATGGCATGTCCAAGGCAATTGGCAGTTTTATCTGGTATGAGTTGATGACGACGGATACCGCGGCGGCGGTGGCGTTTTATCGGGCGGTGGTGGGATGGGACTCCGCCGGCGGTTCGACCCCGGATCCCGACTACACAATATTGACGGCGGCTGGCGCGCGGGTGGCCGGGGTGATGGAGATCCCGCCGGTGCCGCGCGCGGCGGGGATGAAACCGTGCTGGCGGGGTTACGTGTGGGTAGCCGATGTCGACGCAACGGCGGCAGAGATCGTGCGTCTGGGTGGTGCGGTGCATTTCGGGCCGCACGATATCCCCACCGTCGGGCGGATTGCATCGGTCAGCGATCCGCAGGGTGCCATCTTTGCGTTGTTTTCGCCGGACGGAACCGGTGACGGCGGCGCGGCGCAGGACGCCGTGGGACACGTCGCGTGGCACGAATTACGGGCGACCGACTGGACCACGGCGTTCACCTTCTACGAAGCGCTGTTCGGCTGGCAGAAGGCGGAGGCGATGGATATGGGGGCGATGGGGGTTTACCAACTCGTGTCGTCCGGCGGCGCGCCGATGGGGGCGATGTTCAACCTGCCGGAAGCGCCGATCGGGCTGGGCTGGCTCTATTACATCAACGTCGGCGATATCGATGCCGCGGTCGCGCGGATCGGCACGGCGGGCGGTACGGTGGTCACCCCGCCGATGCCGGTACCGGGGGAACGCTGGATCGTCCAAGGACTCGATCCACAAGGGGTGGCGTTCGCGCTGGTCGGCATGCGGGGGTGACACCAAAACCAACTTATTCTATACTTATGTGAAACCGATGGCGCTGCCTCATTTCGTGGCAGCGTGATCGGGGCGTGGCAGCATAATCGGGTCATGCGACAAATTCATGGCGGGTTCACATAAAGTACCCTTCCATATTCCGCCGGACTACATATTTGTCGATCGGATCATCGCTGATGGTCGCACTGAATTCGGCGTTCGCGCCGTCCGGTATCCGGCCCTCACCGGCCGGATGGGGGCCTTAGGGTCCCAACGTCTCCCAGACGTGAAGCCTCCCTGTTGACTTGCCCCGTCGGTTCGCCGGCGGGGCATTTTTTTTGTCGCGAGTCAGCGAGACACTTAGACAATGCGGGCGGTCAGGACAATCGCAGGAAGCCGCGCACGGGCAATTCGGCTCCCAGTGTGGCATTCAGGCCACGTTACAGCCGCCCGGCCCCGCCGACCCGCGCAAGCCCGCTCTGGATGAACCCTGACGATCATGCGATGGAACCGCGATGCGCTGGTATTTTGCGATCGACGAAGAGGGTGCGCGCGGCGAGATCGGGGTCCACGCCAAACTGGCGGTACGGTCCGCCGCGCTATGCCCCGGACTTGAACCAAGGCTGCTCTACTACGGTGCCCGCACCGATTTCACCCGCTGGATGACCGCTGCCGGGGTGACGGTGATCGACGCGGTGCCGCCCTGCCTCGACGCGATGCAGGCCGCCGCCGCGCGCGGCACGTTCCGGTCGCATTCGATCGGGCATTGGCTGCGGCTGGCGATCCCGCTGATCGATCGCGATGCCGCATTCGCGCTTTATACCGATTGCGACATCGTCTTCCTCCGCCCGATCGATTTCACCACGATCCGCCCGACAATCTTTGCCGCCGCCCCCGAATTCGCGCCGGATGCCTGGAATTACTTCAATTCCGGGGTGATGGTGCTGAACCTGGCGGTGACGCGGGCGGCGCAGTCCGGGTTCGAAGCGGTGATCCGAGCCCGCCTCGATGAAGACAGCGCGGCAAATTTCGACGATCAGGTGGCGCTCAACCAGGCGTTTCGCGGCTACTGGGACCGGCTCGATCCCGGGCTGAACGCCAAACCCTACTGGAAGCACGATCCCCACGCCGGCATTTTGCATTTCCACGGCCCCAAACTCGACGGCATCGCGGCGATCGCCGAGGGAACCTGGGACTGGAACGATCCCACCGCGCGCACCATCGGCACGCTCTGCGCCGCCCATATCCCGCGCTACGTCGCCTGGCTGAGCGATCTGGCGGAACGGCTGCAAATGGTCGACCTGTCCCGCGCCGTGCAGTTGCACCGTCTCGCCGGGCGGTTGGCGCGTTACGAGCGCGACCACGCCGGGCAGTCGTTCGATCTGTCGGTGATGGCGTTCCGGATGTTCCCCGACTGACAAATGACGTGACTTTCGGCCCGCGCGGCAGCGAGGCCGGCCGATGTCCGTTCGCGGATCATGGCACGTTCGAATTCAGCAAATGAGCCAACCATTTGCATCATCATCCGGTCGCCAGCGTCATTGCCACCAAACGATTGCACGGCATGTCAGCCCTCGCCGCACTCAAAGCCGCCTTGGCAGGCGAACCCATCATGCGGGCAGCATGATGGGGGTGGGTAAATACAAATCGTTCCGTTTTTAGCCGCAGAAAAAATATTTTTTACTTCTACGGCAACATTAAAACTTCATTTCACGTCAGCGGCGCAGTAATTTTGATAAGCATTAGGAAAAAGATCTCGAACTATCTGTCATCGACATAATTATGCCGCTCGCGCGTGGAAAATCTGACCTGATTTTTGCTGGCCCCTTTGCAATACGATCGTTAATCAAACTGCATAGATCAGCAATGTCTGAACTCCACGATATATCGGAAACCTGTGCGATCTTGCGCAAAAAACTGGTCTGGTGATCGCCGGCCCCGCGAGGGTTGGGGAAGGCGATGAACGGTTTGCGAGCGATCAACAATTGTATGACCGTCGCGCCGCCGTGGGATATGACGAGGGAGGCTTGATCAATCAGATCGGCGATGCTGGGCCGACCGATGAATTGCTCGCCGTGGATCATGCGATATTTCGATTGACCGCCTTGGCAGATCAGCTCTTGGCTTAGGAAACCCTCGCCGGCCAACCGATCAACTTCCACAAGTAATTCATCGAACGGCATTGTTGTTCCTACTGTTACGAAGATCACAATATGCTACCCAATCGACTGGAAGGAAACGAGTTTTTTAGGTTAGGCCATTGGACGATGAAGCACGATGCAATATGTAAACTGTAAACTAGGCGACCCGTATTGGAGAGTTTGTCAACCCTCGTGATGCTTTCGATGAACACGGTCTTTCGGCGCATCATACGACCGGCCAGAAGCATCGGCACGGCATGGCTCCCTCCCACTGCGACGAGAATACCCACGCCGTCCTCACGAATCACGGATAATGTCGTAAAGAATGTAACCATGAACGCTTTGAGGCTCTGCCGCCATGATGGCTGTGTCAGTGATGAAAACATTGGGACCTCGTGTCCGATTCCAGGCGGAATTCCCTCGGTACCGGGTTCACCGCCAAAGCGAGTCGTTAGATAAATGAATTCGAGATCGTCCTTGAGTTGCCCCAGTAGACACTTTGTCTCGAAGGTAAATCCACCTCCTGGGATGACAAATAGTGCAACAGGTTTAGTCCCGGGTGACTTGGTTTTGTTTTCCATAAATCACCAAATGGATAATTTTCGTTTTAAACGATAGATTTCTTTTGATAGGAAAAAATTCTCTATAAAGTGACTCGTCATTATGTTGTCACGGAGGAGGCGTTTAGTTTCGAAGGTAAAGCCGCCGCCCGACAGGATGATGAGGGCGACGGGTTTGGTTTCTGGGAGCATAAAATCGTTTATCGCATGTCAGCGGTCAGGTGACCACTGACGACGCAACTCGCCGAAACAACGCCTCGAAGCCGCGCCGCCAGATGTTTTTGCGACGTTCTGTGAATTCCGCGATCAGGGGAAATCGGAACCGGGCGGCAGATTGTTGAACCAGATCTGGTTGGTGAATGTCAGGGCATGCACGATCTGTGAGGCGCGGCCATGCCAGACGTAATGCCAGGATTCGGTGTAAAGGTCTGGTCTGGTGGCGCGGCCGATGGAATCGAGGATGAAGGTTACGATCAGCGCGGGAAGTGCGACCGAATAAATCCGGGCGAAACGGCTGACGGCGTAGCGCATCGGGGTATTTTCCCGGGTGTCGAAAACATAGGCGATGACGAAGCCGGACAGGACGAAAAACACATCGACCGCTTCGGGGCCGTAGGCTCCAATTTGCCAAAATAGCCCGCCGGTGAATCGACCGCCGGAGATGTGGCCGAAAAAGACCGCCAGGGCGGCGGTGAAGCGCACTGCATCCAGATAAATCGATGTTTCTTTATTCACGGAATCAAATCTTATAATAAAAATGATCAATCTCGAATGTGATCTCTTAATAAAACGTTAGATTTCTGGCGACAAGTCTATCGGGTTCGATGGCTCACTGATTGGTCGAGTTCAGAAAATACTCCAACACGCATAATCGTTGGAATTATGCAGCGTCGCGTAGTTGATCCGACCGGAGCAAAGTCGAAGTTAAGGGGAATGAATTGTCCATCACGGACTGGAGGAAATTTGGTGTGATCTCCTGTGATCATCTATTTTTACTTGAAAATTTATGTCTCAGTCTGGAATTATAGGGTCTTGTTCGCAGTGGCTGGGCCAGAAGCCGCACATCCCCCAGGCGCGCGTGCCAGGGTGGGTCGCGGTTGAGGGGTAGCCGTGGGAGGACATGTCGGCGGCTAATTCTGGAACGAGGGCGTTGATCGGGCAGGCGGTGGCGGCCAGAGCCTGGTGGCGGGATTGATCCGGGTGGGTGGTGATGAACAAGGCCGCCCATGCGGGGTTAGTGGGGTTTTTGCGGGGGGAGGGGGACGATCCAGAACTGCGGCGTCGATTGGAGGCCGGCCACGTCGGTGTAAGGCGCGCCACTATGTAAAACCCAGTCATAGGCGCGCAGGGCGGTGGATGATCCGGTAGCATTGTATAAACTCGCGAGGGCGGCAAGCCGTGTCATGCCATAATCGCCGTTGCTGTGGGACCAGCCGTCGCCGTCATCCTGGCCAGCGGCGCGGGTGGCCTGTTCGATCTCCGCCCAGGTTTTGTAATCACGTTTGGTCTTCGGATCGTAAACACCGAGGTTGTAGGTTATCGCGTTGCGGGGGTTAAAGCCGTTGCCCCGGTTCAGAACGCTTCCCGCGAGAAAATGATCTTCCCAGTGCAGCACATCAGCCGCGCCGGGAACGCCTTGCCGTGCCATTGTCGCCATTGTCGTTGCGAAATAATCCTGCTGCCATGGCGGTATGGTGGCAGGATCGCCATAGGTGCCGACAATGTAGCCGTAGGCCTCGCCTTCCTGCCGGGTCCATGCCGGGATATTGCGTTTGAGATACGCCATGTTATTGGCGATCATCTGCTGGAAGTACCCGCGCATCGGTGAACCATCCGGATCGATATAGGCGGCGTCCGCCACTTCGCGCAGGCTCCACGCCGCACCGCGCACCTGTTCGCTCGGCCCGGCGATGATGCCCTCGCCCTTGTTGCGCGCCTGGGTGGCGGGCCATTGGCCGATTTCGGAATAATCGGCTTCCGCGTTCTGCTGATCCAGATAATAGCGCCGCCCGGTCAGCAGATAGGGAATGAACGACAAGTCGGGTTCATGTGCGATATCTGCGGTCCAACCGGTTTTGCCGTCGACGTGTTGGGTGAGGCCGGTGGTGTAGGAGCCGGGGCCGCCACGGCTGTCGGTCCACAGATCGGGTACGTCTGCGGTGGTCACGAATTCGCCGGTTTTTGGATCGAAAAAATGCCACGGCACCGCGCCTGCGGCATCGGCCTGGCCGAGGGCATATTCGGCGGCGACCGGATTTTGGGTGATCAGCCAGACCGCGTTCGCCGCCGTGGTGGGGCCTATGCTGCCGCGACCGCCGGTCATCGGCATGTACTGCGTCACGTCGTTCACCGCCAGCGGTGCGTCCCAGCTGGGGGCGGTGATGTCCTTGAGGTCGCGCAGCAGTTCGGCGCGCGGCATCCCGATCGCCAGATCATAGGCAGGCACGATGCCGATCCGCTCCATCGCCGCGACATCATGCACCACGTTGATCGGCACACGGCCACCGGAGCGGACGATGGTATGCCAGTCCTGATACTGAAACTGGTGGATGCTGGGCCTTGCGAACACCGGCTTGCCGTTCTGGGCGATGGTGATGCCGTAGGTCTCGGCACCGCCGGTCTTGCCCATCGCGATGTCGTTATCGAGTTCGATATCGGCCTCCACCCCGCCGCTTGCATAAGCGCGGAGGTCCAGCACCAGACGCAGCGAGCCTCGGATGCGTCGCGATATCCGTGCGCCGGAGACCAGCGGGCCGGCGAGCCAGGGCGAGGTTTGGCGGGCTGCCTGGGCGCTGGCGAACCATTTGGCGGCGTCGATCGTGAGGTAACGCGTCGGCAAGCCCGCTCGTTTCAGGGCGAGCGTTACGGTGATGTCGTGGTTTCGCAAGGCGGGCAGGATGGCGAGTGGACCGGCGGGAACAGCGGGTACCGCGCGTAGCATCACCGGGGCATCGGCACCGCTGCCCATCGGCGGTGTCTTCAGCGTGACGAGACCGAACAGCACCGAGCCGTCCGGATAGCGGTTTTTGACGTCGATTTGCGCTGGTTCGGCCACGCCGCCGATGATTGCGGTGATACCGTTGCCAGAGGGCAACTGGCCACGCGCGAACACGGTGCCGAAGGTGACATAACGCGGCGGCAGGCGATGGGTGAGGGTGTTTTCCAGGACCAGGCCAACCAGATCACCTGGCGCATTCGGTTGCGGCACGGCGGGCGCGAGGATCAGCGCGGCAGCCAGGGCCAGGTGACCGGCCCCGAAAACGATCAGACAACCCAGACCCATTTTGGCGATGCGATTGCGCGGCATCGGTTTCCCCCATCCAGAAAGGCCACGGCCCCGCAGCGCCCGGAACAGGCACTCGCCATGACGCGGTGAGGTTATGATGCCCGAACTGGCCACGCCGCGCCAGAGCGGCCGATCGGGCGCAATAGCCTGATTTATTTCGATTTATGGAACATTATCTCGCTTTACGGAACGTTAGCTCGCTTTGCGAAACGTTAGATTGATGCGGCGGCGGCCGGTCAAAGCGTTGTCGCCATCGGCGAGGGGGGCCACACCGTGGAATGCCAAGCGGCTTGCACCACCCCAAACGGCGACGTCGCCGCTTTCCAGCCGGAAGCGTCGCGGTCTCTCACCCCGGGTGTTGCCACCGAACAGGAAAATTGCCGGAAGGCCCAGCGAGATGGAAACGATCGGGGCGGTGAAATCGTGCTCGTTGCGGTCCTGATGGAGCGAAAGCCGTGCGCCGGGCTGGTAGCAGTTGATCAAGCAGGCGTCGGGAGCGAACTTCACGTATCCCGCCGTCGACGCGGCGCGGGCTGCAAGACGAATAAACGGCAAGGGAATGGGTGGCCACGGGTTATTGGTCAACGGATCGGTGCGGAGATAGCGATAACCGGATTGGTCGCTGACCCATCCGAGGCTGCCGCAATTGGACATCGCGACCGACATTCTGCGCCCGCCCGGTGTGTTCATATGCCGGAGCGGGGAGGCTGCGAGGGTGCGATCGAGGGCGGCGATCAGTTCGGGTGCCTCGGACACCGCAAATCCGCGCAACAAAACCGCGTTTTCGGCAAGCGCCTCGGTCTTCCGCTCGCGCTGAAAATCGCTGAACAGATCGCCGATCATAGCGCGCCTTCCCGGCGCAGCAGGTCACGCTTGCGCGCGATGCCCCAGCGGTAGCCGCTCAACTGTCCATCGGAGCGCACCACGCGATGGCACGGGACCACCACCGCCGCTTGGTTGGCAGCGCATGCGCGGGCCACCGCCCGCGCGGCGGTGGGGTTGCCGATCTGCCGGGCGATTTCGGCATAGCTGGCGGTTTTGCCGAGAGGGATTTGCCGTAGTGCCTGCCAGACACGCTGCTGGAAAGCGGTGCCGCGCACGTCGAGCGGCAAATCGAACCTCTGCTGCGGCAGTTCGACAAAGCCGACGACATGCGCGACGATTTTATCGAAATCGGCATCCCCACCCCTGAGACGTGCGTTCGGAAAGCGATCCTGCAATTCATGCACGAGGCGCTCCGGATCGGTCCCAAACTGGATCGCAACAATCCCCTTGTCGGTTGCGGCAACCAGGATGGTGCCAAGCGAGCAGTCGGCAATCGCAAAACGGATGACGATGCCGGTGCCGCCATCCCGATAAAGCCGAGGCACCATACCCAGAATCGCTGTCGAGTCCTCGTAAAAGCGGCCACTGGAATTGAAACCCGCATCGTAGATCGCACGGGTGATCGTATCGCTCTGGCCAAGCCCGGCCCTGATTTTCATCGCCCGAAACCCTGTCGCATAGGCTTTTGGAGTGACGCCGGTTATCCGCTTGAAAATACGATGGAAATGAAACGAGCTGATGCCGGAAATTTTGGCCAAATCGGCGAGCGAGGGCGGCACCTGCGATGCCTCGATCAGCCGGCATGCCTGGGTGACAATATCGGCATACCGCTGCGCCGGCGTTGCGGTGTCCGGGCGGCATCGCTTGCAGGGGCGGAAACCGGCGCGCTCGGCATCCTGGGCGGTCGTGAAGAACCTCACGTTCTCGCGCCGGGCGCGCCGGGCGGCGCAGGAGGGATAACAATAGACGCCCGTTGTTTGGACAGCATAATAGAATTGGCCATCGGCGCGCCTATCCCGCTGCACGATCGCGGCCCAGCGCTGCGCATCGGTCTCCTCGATGGCTTGGGTCATCGTTGTGTTGCGGCCGGACGGTTGCATGACGATTGATCCTTGGCTTGACGATTTTACCATGCCGCACTTGTTGGCCAAGCGCACGCCGGACACACTCCGGCCCTTGCTCTCGAATTCTGATTTTGCATCACGACGTCGAAATACGGCGCGGCCGCGCCGCCGGAACGAGCGAAACAGCCGTTTACGCGTGGATCAGAGTCCCGATCCCGCCCTCGGTGAACAATTCCAGGAGACACGCGTGATGCACTCGTCCATCCAGAATGGTCGCCCCTTTGACGCCCTGCCGGATCGCATCGATGCAGGTTTCCACCTTGGGGATCATGCCGCCCGAAATGGTGCCGTCGGCTTGCATGGCATCGATGTCGGCGACGGTGAGGTCGGGCATCAGCTTGCCCTCGCGGTCGAGCACGCCGGGAACGTCGGTCAGCATCAGCAGGCGATCGGCACCCAAGGCGCCGGCGATGGCACCGGCGACGGTATCGGCGTTGATGTT
Organism: Acidiphilium sp.; assembly: GCA_028688905.1. Taxonomy (GTDB): domain Bacteria; phylum Pseudomonadota; class Alphaproteobacteria; order Acetobacterales; family Acetobacteraceae; genus Acidiphilium. The sequence continues at coordinate 191,591 of JAQTXH010000006.1, forward strand.
ATAGGTTGCGCCATCCTCGCCAACGCCGACCGGGGCGATCACCGGGATCAACCCGGCACCGGTCAGCGCGTGGATCACCCGGACGTCGACATGTTCGGGTTCGCCGACGAAACCGAAATCGAGCGCGTTTTCGATCGCGCCATACGGATCGCGCTTGGTGCGGGTGAGCTTGCGGGCGCGGATCAGGCCACCGTCCTTGCCGCAGATACCCACGGCTAACGCGCCGGCACGGTTGATCAGTCCGGCGACCATTTTATTGACGGTGCCGGCCAGGACCATTTCGACCACTTCGACCATCGCGGCATCGGTGACGCGCAGGCCATCGACGAACGTGGATTGGATTGCGAGACGGTTGAGCATCGCGTTGATCTGCGGGCCGCCGCCATGCACGACCACCGGGTTGATGCCGACCTGCTTGAGCAGTGCGATGTCGCGGCCGAATTCGTCGGCCAGCACGTCCTCGCCCATCGCGTGGCCACCATATTTGACCACGATGGTCGCCCCCGCGTAGCGCCGCAGATAGGGCAGCGCCAAGGCTACGATACGCGCTTGTTCGGCGGCGTCGGCGTGGCGGTCGGTGTCGGTCATTTCGGCGCTGGTTTCCTTCAGAAGAGCCTCATGGCCCCGGGGCCGTCTATGGCCCCAATGCAGGGCGGTCAAGCCACCAGTGCTGCAATGGCGGCACGCAGTTCGGCGATGCCGGTGCCGGTCTCGCTCGATGTCACGATAACGTCATTCAGGGCGGCGGGATGCTTGCGCGCGATCGCCAGAGTTTCGTCGTGCTTGTGGGAAAGGGCTTCGGGTTTCATTTTATCGGATTTGGTCAGCACGATCTGAAACGCCACCGCCGCCTTGTCGAGAATGCCCATCACGGTGTGATCGGCCGGTTTATCCTCGATCCGCGCGTCCATCAGCAGCAGCACCCGGCGCAGATTGGGCCGGCCCCGCAGATAGCGGAACATGAGGCCTTGCCAGTCGCGCTTCACCGCCTTGGGGGCCTCGGCGTAGCCGTAGCCGGGCATGTCGACGATCGATAGCAAGCCATCACCGACCTGGAAAAAATTGAGCTGCCGGGTTCGTCCTGGTGCCTGCGCCACGCGGGCGAGGGCGACTTGGCCGGTGATCGCGTTGATCAGGGTCGATTTGCCGACATTCGAGCGGCCCGCCAATGCCACCTCGATGCCTTTGGCTTCGAGCAGTCCCTCGACCGTCTGGGCGGCATGAACGAACTGGGTGCCGCGCGCGAACAGCATCCGGCCCGCTTCCAGCGGATCGCCTTCCAGCGGAACCATCTCATTCATCGCCTGGACCCTCAGATTTTCGCGTCGGCGTGGCGGCGCGGTCGTGGGGTGACGCCGCGCATGATGAACCACTGCTGCACGATCGTCAGCGTATTGTTCACGCAATAATAGAGCACCAGTCCGGCGGCGAAGCGGCCGAGCATGAAGGTGAAGATCACCGGCATGAATTGCATCATTTTCGCCTGGGTCGGGTCAGGCGGCGGCGGGTTCAGCCGCTGCTGGCCCCACATGGTCAGTCCCATGATGATCGGCAGCACGCCGAGGTGCAGGAACGGTGAGAGTGTGCTGGGGTGGATTGGGATCAGACCAAACAGGTTGAAAATGTTGGTGGGATCTTCTGCCGACAAATCGTGAATCCACAAAATGAACGGCGCGTGGCGCATGCCGATCGAGATGAAGATCACCTTGTAGAGCGAAAAGAAAATGGGGATTTGGGGCAGCATCGGCAGGCAGCCAGCGGCGGGATTGACGCCCTCGGCCTTGTAGAGCGCCATGATTTCCTTTTGCTGCTGCACCGTGTCGTCCTTCAGCCGCTCGCGCAGGGCGGCGACTTTGGGGGCGACCGCGCGCATCCGCCCCATCGAGCGGTATGAGGTGCGGACCAGCGGGAACAGGGCGAGTTTCAGCAGCACGGTGAACACGATGATCGCGACGCCAAAATTGCCGAATACCGAGGCGAGGTAGTCGAGTGCCATAAAAATAGGCTTGGTCAGAAAGAAGAACCAGCCGAAATCGATCGCCCGTTCAAACAGCGGAATGTGATATTTTGCCTCATAGCCGTTCAGGATGCTCAACACTTTCGCGCCGGCAAAAACATGCAGCGTGGTCGATGCGGTAGCACCCGGGGCGGCGTCGATCGCCCTGGCGGTCATGTAGTCGACCTGATAGGCACCCTGTTTCGGGTGACCGGGCCGGTCCAGATAGCGATATGCCCCGGTCATTTCGGTGCCTTGGCTCGGTATCAGCGCGGTCAGCCAGTATTTTCCGGTGATGCCGGCCCACCCACCGAGATTGGTGTCCTGAAACGCGGTGCCGGGTGCCTGGCCGGCTTGCGGGTGCTTTGCTCCCGATTTGACACCATCGTAATCCATTTCGTGCAGCGTGCCGTTGAACGCGCCGATCGGGCCTTTGTGCAGGGTGAACGAGCCTTCGACCGCCGGCAGATAGTCACGCCTCACCCGCGACCACGGAAACACCGCGATCGGGGTTTTCGAGGCGTTGACCACGCGTTGCTGCACCGTGAGCATGTATTCGGTGTCGACCGCCATCAGCAGTTCGTAGGTGACGCCCGCGCCGTTATTCCACGACAAGGTGACCGGATGGTTGGGTGAAAGCGCACCACCGGAATTTGTCCACAGGGTCTGCGGTCCAGGGACCGCGAGGGTGGAACCGGGTGCGGCATCCCAGCCAAATTGCACATAATATGATTTCGACCCGGATGGGCGCGACAACAATCGGACCAGCGGCGATTTTTTCGAGACGGTCTGGTGGTAGTTGGTCAGCACCAGATCGTCGAGGCGGGCACCGAGCAGGCTCATCGAGCCTTTGATCGCCGGGGCGTCGATGATCAGGCGGGGGGCGGCGGCCACGGCGGTGGCTTCCACGGGCGCACCGGGTGCCGCAACAGAGGACGGCGCATTGGTCGTCAACGTGGCCGAAACGTGCTGCGCGATCGGTTTTGGTGGTGGCTTGGGCAGAAAATAGCTGCCCAAAACCTGAAAAATCACCAGGATCGCGAGCGAGATCGAGATTGCATACAGGAGCCGGCGGTTATCCATGACTTATCATTTCGTGTCGGGGCGATGGGTCGGATGGTTCGGCGGCGGGCGGGTTGGCGGGCGGCACCGGATCGATCCCGCCAGGATGCCAGGGGTGGCAGCGCATGATGCGTTTGGCGGCAAGCAGGCTGCCCCGGGCGGCACCGTGAGTGGCGAGTGCTTCCATCGCGTAGGCACTGCACGACGGAAAGAACCGGCACTGGCCGCCCAGAATAGGAGAAGCCACGAGCTGATAGGCGCGCACCGCACCGCGCAGGGCGCGGGCCTGCGGTGTCATACCGGCCCATCCGCAGGCGGACCGGCCAGAGGTGCGAACGACTGATCCAGAATGGCACCCAAATCCGCGCGCATACGGGCGAAATCGACCTTTGCGGTATCTTTCCGCGCGATCACGACAATGTCGGCTCCGGCCAAGGCGCGAGTCCCGAGTTCAAGCCGCACCGCTGCGCGCAGGCGTCGGCGGGCGCGATTGCGGTGAACCGCGTTGCCCACTTTCCGGCTGGCGGTAAAACCAATCCGCAAGGTGGCGTCCGGCGTGGTCTTGAGAACCTGAACCACGAAACCTGGCCGCGCCACCTTGCGACCGCGTGCGGCGGCGCGGAGAAAGTCGGCTCGTTTCGGCAGGGTTTCAGGGTTCGCGCGCGGCATGTGCCTGTCCGAACCGGTGTGCTGTGGCGGGGTGGCCAGGGCCAAAAATCAGGCCGACAGGCGCTTGCGGCCCTTGGCGCGGCGATTGGCCAGAACCTTGCGGCCGCCGACAGTTTCCATCCGCGAGCGAAAACCATGACGGCGCTTGCGAACGAGTTTGGATGGCTGATAGGTGCGCTTCACGATCTCTACTCCAACGATTTCAAGCTATGACGATAAGGTCATAAACATACCACATATAGACGCAAGGCCGCATTCCGGCGGAGCGGCTTTCATCCTGGCAGTGTCTTAAGCATCACGGGTCGCTCGCGTCAAGAAACCGAGGGAGGTGCCAGAGAAACGTGAAGTAGAAGCGTGAAGTCCGAAATGGCCTTGCCGAAACGGCGTTCGGCCCGCACACTGGTGGCATGACAAGTTCCCGATCGAGCATTGACCACACCGCGCTCGCCCTCCAGGGCGGTGGTTCCCACGGTGCCTACGCCTGGGGCGTGCTCGACGCGCTGATCGAGACCGGTTTTCGGTTCGATGCGGTCTGCGGGGTTTCGTCCGGTGCGATTCTGGCGACCATGGCAGTGCAGGGGTTTGTGCGCGATGGGGCCGACGGCGCGCGTGCCGCCATGGCTGAGTTCTGGGAACGGGTGATCGCCACCAACGTGTTCGCGGCCCTCACCGATCATTTCGACCGCTGGATGCCGGGGTTCGAACTCGGCCGGGAATTCGGCAACAGCATCGCCATGCAGGGCATGTCGGCCATGCTCAACTTATTCGGGGCGGCGTCGGTCAATCCGTTGGGTCAGAACCCGTTGCGGCCGATTCTTGCGGATCTGCTCGATCGGGATGCCCTGGCCGACCGGCGGGCGATGCGGCTGTTCATTTCGGCGACCGCCGTCGAATCCGGGCAGGCGCGGATTTTCACCAATCGCGACATCACCGTGGAAGCGCTGCTGGCGTCGTCCAGCCTGCCGATGCTGTTCCCGGCCGTGACGATCGATGGCGTGGCCTATTGGGATGGTGCCTATTCCGGCAACCCGCCGCTGGCACCGCTACTGGCGCTGAACCCCTCGCGCCTCGTGTTGATCCGCGCGCAAAGCCGGCTGCGCGCCGGGGTGCCGGCCCAGACAGCCGATATTTTGAACCGGGTGCAGGAAATCGCGTTTCAGACCGCGATCGACGCGGAATGCGCGATGCTGCCGCGCAGCCTCGATTTCGTCGAATTCATCGCCGACGAGGCTTTGGCCGGTATGACCCCGGAATCCCGCGCCAACGCCGATCGCAGCTTTCTCGACCGGTTGTTCCTGGCTGGGCGCGCCGCAGGGCTGCCTCCTTCCGCAGCATGACTTCTGCCGAACCATGCTGATCCCGGCGTCGTCCCGTCCCGGGCGGCCGCGCCATAGTTTGTCGGCACGGCTGCTGTGGCTGACCGTGGCGGTGACCTTGATTGTCGAAGTGATGATCCTGTTGCCCAACCTTGGCCGCGAACGCATGGCCTGGCTCACCAACCGGGTGACCGAGGCGCATCTGGCGGCGTTGACGGTATCGGCCGCGCCACATGGCGTGGTCGATCTGTCCACCCGCAACGAGTTGCTCCGCCTGTCCGGCACCGAGGCGATCCGGCTGATCAAGGGGGGGCGCAGCATTCTGGTGTTGCCGCCACGTGGGGAGGTTCGCGCTGAGGGTTCGATCGATATCGCCCACGAAACCCTGATCGGCTCGATGCTGCGGGCGGTCGCGGTGATGCTCAATCTGGAGCCTGACGATATCCTGGTCACCTCGCCTAGCCCGCTGCAAAGGGGCGTGATCGTGCAGATTGTGGTACACAACGCGCGGCTGGCGTCGCATTTGCGGGGCTATGTCGAACATATTGCCGCCCTTTCCGTCGCGATCGCGCTGCTGACCGGCCTGATGGTGTATCTGGCGCTCGACCGGATATTGGTGCTGCCGATGCGCCGGCTGACCGACAGTATTGCTACCTTCCGTGCCGACCCCGAGCACGCCGCTCCCCTGGCGATGCCGCCGCGCAAGCGATTCAAGGACGATGAGATTGCCCTTGCCGCCAGCGAACTCGCCGCCATGCAGACCGAACTGCGCGCCGCCCTGTGGCGCAACGCGCGGCTGGCGGCGCTGGGCACGGCAGTCGCCAAGATCAGCCACGATTTGCGGAATATCCTGTCGTCGGCTTTGCTGATCGCCGATCGATTGTCCGGCAGCGACGAGCCGGGCACGCGCCGCGCAGCGGTGGCGTTGGTGACTGCGGTGGAACGCGCGACCGATCTGGTCACCAAAACCCTGACCTTCGCTCGCGAAGGCCCGCCTGCGTTGCTCAGGGCTGCGTTTCCGCTGGCCGATCTGGTGGGCGAGGTGACCGAACAGGTGCTCGCCCAGGCCGGGACGCTGGTGATCGAGGCCGATATTCCGCCCGATCTGGCCCCGCCGTTGGACCGCACCCAGATGTTTCGCGCCCTGTTCAACCTGATCCGCAACGCCGCCGAGGCCGGGGCGCAGCGTGTCGTAATCAGGGCGAAGGATGAAGCCAATGTCGTATCCATCGAAATCGAAGATGACGGGCCGGGTTTGCCGGAGCAGGCGCGGGCCAATCTATTCCGCCCGTTCACCGGTTCGGCGCGGCGCGGCGGCACCGGGCTGGGCCTCGCGATCGCGCGCGACCTGGTGCGGGCGCATGGCGGCGAACTCGACCTGGTCGCGACCAGCGACCACGGAACATTGTTCCGGATCACCTTGCCGAACGAGGTGGTGTGAGCGCTCGGTTGTTCCGGTTGAATGAACCTGTCTAGAGCAATATTGCTTGAAGTTGACGCAGCTGCGTCAACCTAAGGCGATGAAATTGCTTGCAAAAAAAGATAAAGCCTGTTCGTCCTGAAACGACCATGCGCTAGGCCACGATGATGAGAGCAGTATGATGAGAGACCTGCGCGACTACCCGATTGCGGTGATCGACGATGATTATGGTGCGGACTCGGCAGCGGGGCGGGTGATCCGCGCGTTGGTAGGCGCATTCGAGGCGCGTGGCCATGAGGTGATGGCCGGGCTGACGGTGGCTGACGCGCGGGCCGGGCGGGTGCTCTATACCGGGTTGTCGGCGGTGCTGGTCTCGATCGACGGGTTCGCCGATCGCGAGTTGCTGATCGAGGCGCTGGACCGGGTCGTGGCGCTGGCCTTGGCGCGGGCACCGGATTTGCCTATTTTTCTCTATGGCGAGCGGCGGATGCCGGACGATCCGCCGGTCGAGTTGATGGAGCGGATCGACGGGTATTTATACCTGCACGAAGACAGCCCGGCCTTCATGGCGGGATATGTGTCGAGTGCTATTCATCGGTATCTCGATGCGATGCTGCCGCCGTTTTTCAAGGCGCTGGTGCGCTATACCGATGCGGCGAAATATTCGTGGCACACGCCGGGTCACGGCGGTGGGGTCGCGTTCATGCGCTCGCCGGTAGGGCAGGCGTTTCACCGGTTTTTCGGCGAAACCACGCTGCGGGCGGATTTGTCGGTCTCGGTGCCGGAACTGGGATCGCTGCTGGATCATGCCGGGCCGGTGCGCGAGGCCGAGCGCGAGGCGGCCCAGAGTTTTGGGGCGGATTCGACGTTTTTTGTGACCAATGGCACGTCGAGCGCTAACAAGATCGTCTGGAGCGGGCTGGTCGGACCGGGTGACAAGGTGCTGGTCGATCGGAATTGTCACAAATCGATCGTGCATGCGCTGATCATGACCGGGGCGAGTCCGATTTATCTGCTCCCGAGCCGCAACGAGTATGGGATCATCGGGCCGATCCCGCGCGCGCAGTTCGAGGCCGAGGCAATCCGCGCCCAAGCCGGCGGGCGGATCAGGATGGCGACGATCACCAATTCCACCTACGATGGATTATGCGTGAACGCGGATGATGTGAAAATCGCGTTGGCACCGGTGGCGGACGCGGTGCATTTTGATGAGGCTTGGCTGGCGCAGGCGCATTTTCACGAGTTTTATCGTGGCTTCTACGCGATGAGCAATGGATCGGGACCGGTTGAACCCCTGGTGTTCTCGACCCAATCGACCCACAAAGTGCTGGCGGCGTTTTCCCAGGCCTCGATGGTGCATCTGAAGGAGGGGTCGGCGCAGAAACTCGATCCGGACCGATTCAACGAAGCCTTCATGATGCACTCTTCCACCTCGCCCTGGTATGGCATCATCGCCTCCTGCGATGTTGCGGCACGGATGATGCGCGGGGCCGCCGGGCGCACGCTGGTCGATGAAACCCTGCGCGAAGCGGCGGCATTTCGTCGCAGTATCGCCCTGCTGGGCGAGACCTTCGCGGGGCGCGGGGATTGGTGGTTCAAATTATGGGAGCCGGCGGATGCCGGGCTGGAGCAGGCGGGTTGGACGCTGCGGCCTGGCGATGCCTGGCACGGGTTTGCCGAGATCACCGACGGGTTTTCGTTGCTTGACCCGATGAAAGTAACGATTCTCTGCCCCGGACTTGCGGGCGATGGCCTTGCAGGCGAGCATGGGATTCCCGCGCCGATCGTTGCAAAGTTTTTATGGTCGCGCGGCATCGTGGTGGAAAAAATCGGCACCTACCATTTCCTGATCCTGTTCACCCTGGGGGTCTCGCGGGGCAAATGGAGCAATCTCGTGACCGAATTGCTCGCGTTCCGCGCCCATTACGAGGCGAATACCCCGCTCGCCGATGTGATGCCGGAACTGGTTCGGGAATCGCGCGCCTATGAGCGGATGGGTCTGCGCGATTTATGCGCCGCCCAGCATGCAGTGTATCGCAAAGGGCGTGTGCTCGCCATTCAGAACGCAATGTTCGCGACCTTGCCCGAGCCGGTGATGACGCCGCAGCAGGCGCATGCCGAGCTGGCCGGCGGGCGGATCGAGCTGGTGCCGCTGGCGGCATTACAGGGACGGGTGCTGGCGCGGATGGTGGTACCCTATCCGCCTGGGATTGCTCTGATCGTGCCGGGGGAGCGTGTATCGTCGCCGCTGATCGTTGAATATTTGCGTTTTGCCGCCGCCTGGGACCGGCAGTTTCCGGGGTTCGAAACCGATATTCATGGCGTGCGCAAGGACGATGCGGGGGATTATTTTCTCGATTGCACGCTGACCTGAGTTTCCGCGAGGCGGTCGAGGATGGGGCAATCCGGCCGGTCGTCGCCATGGCAGCAGGCGGACAAATGGCGCAGTTGCGCGCTCATCGCCTGCAACGCCGCAATTTTCTCGTCGAGTTCGGCGATATGGGCGATCGCGATGGCTTTCACCTCGGCCGAAGGGCGGTTGCGGTCGCGCCAGAGCGAGAGCAGCAAGCGGATATCGGCGATTGAAAACCCGAGGTCGCGGGCGCGGTGGATGAAGCCAAGCTCGTGGATCAATCGTGGGTCGTAGAAGCGGTAGTTGTTCTCGCCGCGCGTTGGCGGATCGATCAAGCCGATCGATTCGTAGTGGCGGATCATTTTCGCAGACACACCGCTGCGCGAGGCCGCTTCGCTGATCGTGATATGCGCGTTCATCATGCTAGACTATGCTCGGCTCACAGCGCTTACAACACGCGGCAGCGCCGGAAGGCGACCCTACTCCGTCGCCGTGTGTTGCTGGCCGATCAGCAGATAAACCGCTGGTAGCACGAACAAGGTAAACATCGTCCCGATCGACAACCCGGCCGCGATCACCATACCCATGTTGTAGCGCGCCGCGGCCCCCGCGCCGGTCGCGATGATCAGCGGCACGACGCCGAGCACCATCGCGGCGGTGGTCATCAGAATGGGGCGTAGCCTGATGCTGACGGCGTTTTCGATCGCTTCGCGTTTGGTCATGCCGGCGCGCTGGGATTCGTTGGCGACCTCGACAATCAAGATGCCATGTTTGCTGATCAGACCCATCAGGGTGACCAATCCAACCTCGGTATAGATGTTCAAGCTGAGGCCGAACCCGAGATAGATGAAAATCAAGGCCCCCGCGATCGACATCGGCACCGACACCAGAATGATCAGCGGGTCGCGGAATGAGTTGAACAGGGCGGCGAGGGCGAGGAAGATCACGATCACCGCGAAGCCGAAGGTGCCGAGGAAGCCGCTTTGTTCCTGCACGAACTGGCGCATCGGGCCGCCGTAATCGATGTCGTAGCCGGTGGCAGGCAGGAGTTGTTTGGCGAGGTTATCGAGTGTGGTGACGGTTTCGCCTTGCGAGACGCCGGGAGCCGCGACGCCCTGGATGGTGGCGGAATTGAGTTGCTGGAAGTGATTGACCGATTCCGGGATGACCTGGCTCGTGATGTGGGCGACCGCGCTGAGCGGGATCGGCACGCCGTTGACGGCAGTGATCGGATAGTCGAGCAATTGTGCCGAATTGAGCCGGTTGATTTGTGAAACCTGTGGGATAACCTGATAGGATCGATCGTCGAGGCTGAAGTAATTGACGTAAAGGCCGCCGAGCGCCTCGGTCAGCGCGGCTCCGACCTGGCTCATGGTCAGGCCCAGGTTGGCGGCCTTGGCGCGATCGATCACCACGGTGGATTGCGGCTGATCGATTTTCAGATCCGATTGCAGGAACATGAATTTACCGCTCTTCAGGGCCGCGGCAAGGACTTTTTTCGATACGGTGTCGAGTACGGAAAATGGTTCGGTGGTCTTGATGACGAACTGGACCGGCAGGCCCTGCGAACCCGGCAGGGAGGCGGGTTGGAAGGCGACGACCTGCTGGCCGGCGACGTTGGCATTAACCTGATCCTGAATTTCCTTTTGCAGTACGGTGGCGGATTTCGCGCGATCGTCCCAGGGGGTGAGCACCATGCCACCGATCGACATTGTGGTGGTTTCGAACTGGAAGGTGTGGGCGACAGACTTGTGCGACAGCATCAGGCGGTTGACTTCCTTGCCCCACATGACTTTCTGATCCAGCGTCGCGTTAGGTGCCGAGGTGGATGACATGATCACGACGCCCTGGTCTTCCTGCGGGGCAAGCTCGGACTTGGAGCCGGTGGCGAGGAAATAGATGCTGACCAGAATGATCGCCCCGAAGGTCAATGTGACCGGCAGGGTTGCCAGGCTGCCGCGCAGCAGGCGCATGTATAAACCGTGAACCTTGGCAAACGCGCGATCGATGAAGTGAACCAGGCGGGCTTCCACCGTGTTGTCTTCACGGGAAATGTGATGCAGCATCCGCGATGACAGCATCGGCGATAATGTTAGTGCGACAATCGCCGAAATGGTCACCGCCGCGACCAAGGTGAAAGCGAATTCGGTGAACAGCGCGCCGGTGAGGCCAGACTGGAAGCCGATCGGCGCGTAAACCGCCGCGAGCACGATGGTCATCGCGACGATTGGACTGGCCAGTTCGCCGGCCGCCGCCATTGCGGCCTGGAGGCGTGGTTCGCCATTATCGAGGTGGCGATTGACGTTTTCGACAACGATGATGGCATCATCGACCACCAGGCCGATCGCCAGCACCAGAGCGAGCAGAGTGAGCAAATTGATCGTGAAGCCGAGCACCGCCATCGCGGCAAAGGTGCCGATCAGGGACAGCGGAATTGCGATGACCGGGATGATCACCGAACGCGGGGTGCCGAGGAAGGCGAACACCACGAACACAACGATCAGCAGGGCTTCGATCAGCGCGGCGATGACGTCGTGGATCGATGCGTTGACGAATTCAGCCGAGTTATAAACGATGGCACCTTGCAGACCGGAGGGTAGTTGCGCCTGGATGCTGGGGAATTTTTTGGTGATCGCGTCGACCACGGTGAGCAGATCGGCACCGGGGGCAACCTCGATGCCGATATAGACGCCAGATTTACCGTCGAACGCCACTTCGGAATCATAGGTGTTCGAGCCCAGCTCGACGTGCGCGACATCGCCCAGCCGCACGATGGCACCGTTCGATTGGGTGAGAATGAGATTGCGGAATTCAGCGGCACTGTGCAAGCTTGTGGAGGCGGTCAGCGACGTTTGGGTCATCGTGCCTTTGGTGTTGCCCAGCGCACTGATGAAATCATTGCCGCTGAGGGCGGCGAACACGTTGCTCGCGGTCAGGCCGTAGGCGGCGAGTTTGTTGGGTTCGAGCCAGATGCGCATCGCATAGTTCTGGGCACCGAGAATCTGGGCTGCCTGCACGCCCTGTACCGATTGCAATTGCGGCTGGACGATACGGGTCAAGTAATCGGTGATCTGATTGGCCGTCAGCACATCGCTTTTGAAGCCGAGATACATCGCATCGAGCGTCTGGCCAACCTGCAATACCAGTTGTGGTTGCTGGGTGCCGCTGGGCAATTGATTGAGAACCGATTGAATTTGTGCCTGAATTTCGGTCAGGGCTTTGCTGGTGTTATAGTCGAGGACCAGATTGACCACGATGGTGCTGGTGCTGGTCTGGCTGGTCGAGGTCATGTAGTCGATGCCGTTGACCTGTGAGACGGCGTTCTCGATCGGGGTGGTGACAAACCCGGCCATCGTGCTGGGGTCGGCCCCAGGATAGGTCGTGGTGATGGTGATGGTGGCGTTTTCGGTTTTGGGATATTCCAGAATAGGCAGGGACCCCACCGATTTGAGGCCGAGCACCAGAATGATCGCACTGACGACAATGGCCAGGACCGGCCGGCGGATGAACAGAGCCGTGAAGTTTTTCATGGGTTCAACTCAATCGTTCGGCACGACAGGATTGGGTGAATTCGCCGGCACGATTTTGTTGTCGATCAGGACCGGCGAATTGTTGAGCAGTTTGACCTGTCCCGCGACGACGACCTGGTCGCCCGGATCGACACCCTTCAAAATGGCCACTTGGTCCCCGCGCGTTTGGCCAAGAGTGACAAAAACCTGTTTGGCATGCTGTGTCGGTTGGTTCCTGGCGGGAGTTTTCGGCGGGTTTTTGTCGGGTTCCACCAGAAACACGGTGTCGCCAAACGAGTTATAGGCGATCGCGGTCTGCGGTAACGTAACGACCGCCTCCGGCGCGCCGACATCGATGGCGACGCGCGCAAACATGCCTGGGCGCAGTTCATCGTGCGGGTTGGTCAGGCGGGCGCGAATCTGAATCATCCTTGTGGTGGTGCTCACTGCTGAATCGATCGCGATAATCTTGCCGTCGAAGGGTGTTGTTCCGAAGGCATCGACCGAGACCTGGACCCTCATGCCAGAATGGATCGTCCGCAGCGATGCCTGCGGGAGATAGAAATCGATGTCGATCGGGTTGAGTTCCTGCAAGGAGGCAATGGCGGTGCCAGCCGCGAGATATTGGCCGAGATCGACCGCCCGGATGCCGATGCGACCGGAGAAGGGGGCTACGATCTGTTTTTCCGCCATCAGCGCCAGTTGGCTTTTTACTTGTGCCTCGCCGCTTGCCAGGTTGGCGCGATCGGTATCGACCGTCTGCATACTGACGGCCTGGGCGTGGTATTGCGCGAGGTCGCGCTGATAGGTTATTCGATCCAACAGTGCCGTGGCCTTCAACTGCGCCAGGAGTGCCTGATCGTTGTTCGGTTGCAGGGTGACCAGAACCTGGCCCTTCTTGACGTCCTGACCGGATTTGAAGGTGATCGTGCTGACAATGCCGGAAACCTCCGACGAGAGATCGGCACCCTGTTCGGCAATCAGTGTGCCGGTGGAAGTCTGCACTGGCTGGAACGACGTTTTTTGCGCGATCATGGTCGCGACCGTTTGCGGCGGATTTTTCAGCGTCGCGAGGAATTTGCCAATCATGATATTGCGGAACGCCCCGAACCCGAAAATCAGGAACAGGACGACGCCGACCAGGATCAGCATGATGATCATGCGCTTGGTCGCCGAAGGGCGCTTGCCTGCCCTGGTGGTTATGGGGGCCGTCATGGCAGAACTCCACAGCAGGTTTGAACGTCTTTCGCGATATCCCGGCGATTCCACCAGCCGCCTCCGAGCGCCTGGAACAGCGCTGCCGTGTCGGCATAGCGTTGCGCACTCGCCTTGATCCGCGCGATGACGGCGGTTTGATAGGTTTGTTCGGCGGTTAGCACCGCAGTGTAGGGCGCACCGCCGAGACGGTACTGGTTCTCGGTGACGGCGAGGCTGGCTTCGGCCGATTGCTCGTATATCTGATCGGCCGCGAGGGTCGATGCGTCGTAATGCAAAGCGAGCAGCGTATCGGATACGTTCTGAAACGCGAGAACCACCGTGTTTTGATAATTTGCCGCTGCTTCCTGCATCGTTGCCACTGCGGCCCGCCGTTTGAACAGCAGCGTGCCCCCCTGGAACAATGGTTGGGTGATCCCCGAAGCCAGGTTCCAAAGCAGGGTCTGCGGCGTGAACAGCGACGCGGCCGACAATGCCTCGTGCCCGACACTGCCGGTAAGGGTGATCTGCGGCAGCATGTTTGCGGTCGCGACACCCACCAGGGCGGTGTCCTCATGGAGCACGGCAGCGGCTTCGCGGATGTCCGGTCGCTGACGCACCAGCGCCGAGGGCAGGCTGACTGGCAGTGTGCGGGGCAGGGTAAGATCGGCCAGTTTGAAATTTTCCAGATGAAACTGGCTCGGCATCACACCCTCATAGGCGGCCAGTTGGTTGCGCTCCTGCGCCAACTGGCTTTGCAAAGGCGGCAGGGTGGCGCGGGTTTGCGCCAACTGGCTCTCCTGGGTCAGCGCATTCGCCGCTGGAACGCCGCCAAGGACTACCTGCCGGTGCAGAATGTTCAGTTCGTGTTGCTCGGCGGCGATGATCTGGCCGGTCGCCTTGATCTGTTCGACCAGCGCGGCATCGGTGACCGCGGCGGTGACAATGTTGGCGGTGAGCGACAGATAGGTCGCTTCCAGGGCAAAGCGCTGATCCTGCGCCTGGGCCTGCAAATTCTCGACCTGCCGACGGACGCCGCCGAAAATATCCGGGGCGTACGACACCGAAACACTGGCATTCAGCAGGGAAAACGGAGCACTGCCGGACGTCACCGCGCCTGGGGTGCCCGTACTGCCCGTTCCCGTACTGCTCGTCCCAGTACTGCCGGCCCCGAACGGGCTACGCTCACGGGCTGCCTGAAAATTGCCGCTGAGTGAGGGAAAAAACGAACCTTCCTGGGCGCGAGCGGTGTTTCGCGCCGCGAGCAAAGCATTTTGCGCGGCGAGCAGGCTGGGATTGTTCGCCAGCGCGGTCTGGATCAGATCATTGAGCGGTCGTGAATGAAACAGGCTCCACCATGCGCCTTCGATCCGTTGCCCCACCACCAGGCGCTGCGCCGTGCCGCCGACCACATTTGCCGAAGCCGTCGTACCCGGCAGCGGTTGCTCGGTGTAGGCGCTCACCCGCGGTGCCGGGGGACGGTGATAGTTTGGCCCGACCGCGCAACCCTCCAGCAGGGCAGCGCCACCCAGAGCGGTCAGCCACGCTGCGCGCCGCTGTTGTTTTGAATAACTGTCTGTCATGTCATGTAATAATCGTGACGCGCATGAACCAAGGTTGGACCGCATCATTGGTGCCAGCATCTGCGCGGCGAAGCCTCCTGAAGTGCAGCGCGGAAACTACAGAGTTTTCATCACTCTCGTCAAGATGATGTTAACACGGCCCGATCGCGCTTGAAATCGGCTTGTGTCTCTGCGATGTGTCACCCAATCCAGGAATGCATTAATGGGAATATCAGACATTGTTTCACGAGTTTCGCGCCGTCCGGCGGCTCGCGCGGACCGGCCCCGGCGTTGCGCGGTTGCCGAGGCGGTGGAGCAGCGGCGCGCGGCATTGATCGCCGTTGCCGAGCGCGTTTTTTGCAAGCGCGGTTATCACGACGCGACGATGGACGATGTTGCCGCCGCCGCCGGCATTTCCAAGCGCACGCTCTACCAGCTTGTGCAATCGAAGGAGGAATTGTTCACCGCCCTGCTCGCCCGCCACCGCAAACCGTTCGACTTTTCGGTGGAGGTAAACGGCCGCGCCGTGGAAGCCGTGCTGCACGACATGCTGAAAGGCTGGGCGCATCATGTGCTCAGCCCCTCGCTGATTGCGCTGCTGCGGCTGATCATGGCGGAACACATCCACGGCAAAACCTTGTCGCAGTTGCTCGACCGGGAAAGCGCCAAACCATGCAGCGATGCATTGCAGACGTATTTCGCCCTTTGCCGCGATCAGGGGTGCCTCGTTATCGCCGACCCGGAGGAGGCGGCGCAAATGCTCTATGGCATGGCGATCGGCAATATCCACATCCAACTGCTGCTCGGCCTCGGCAAGGCACCCAGCCGCGCCGAGCTCGATGCGCGCATCACCCGCGCGATCGAATTATTCCTGGCCGGTGCCCAGCCGCGTGGACCCACCCGGCAGGTCGGCGAAGCGGTGGCCGAGGGTTGAATCGGCTGGCGGCAGGCGGCCCGCCTGGGTGATCGCGTGTTGGTCGAGCCATGATTCCGAGGGAGGCAGCAACGCCGCATAGAGCGCGGCACACAGGGCGCGCGCGGTGGCCCCAGCCCAGCAATCCGGCAGGAACGCGGCGGGGAGCCGGGGGTCGCGCAAGACCATCCGGCGATAATCATGAACCAGCAGAATCCGCGTCAGCATGACATCGCGCGGGGTAAAACCGGCAATCTCCCCGGCGATCTCGCCATAGGTTCGGATAAACGTTTCATAAAGCGCGGACAGGGCGTCGAGCCGCCAGGCTTTGGCCGCCAGACGCACCAAGGTGTCACCTGACGCCTCGGCGGTAAACGCCAGAACATTCGCCGCCACCGACGGCGGCAACGGCCGGTCGGGTGCGATCATCACGCCTTGCCACGCGACGAAACCCAACCGGGTCAAGCGCTCCCGCACGGCTTCGCGTGCCTCGCTCGCTTCGAGCAGAATAAGGCAGAGCCGATCGACGTGGGGCCGCCGCGCCGGACCGAATATATGCCGTGAAGCGCGCACGAACGCGCCGCGCCGCGCCGCGCCAATCTCGTAATAGCTCGCCCGGCTCTGCCGGCTGGCGAGCAGCCACCCATCGGCTGCCAGACGCGAGATTGCGGTGCGGACCACGCCAGCACTGATACCCAGCGCGGCGGTAAGTTCAAGGATCGTCGAGAGCGCCACGACACCACCCCGCGGCATGATCGCGTCGCCCATCAGGGTGACAATCAGCGACCCGGTATGCGAGGGTTGCTCTTGCAATCGATTGATCAGGGCGGCGAGATGGGCGTTCATGTTGTGATAACACCCCAATCCGCCCCGCTTGGCCAGCATGGCGCATACGGATTGCGGCACGCACCGGAGAGACCATGGTCGGAGCCATCACGCTGCTGTTGGTATGCCAGTTGTTGGGCACCATCATCGCCCACGCCGCCGGCTGGCCGATTCCAGGGCCGGTGCTGGGGTTGGTGTTGCTGCTGGCCCTGCTGGTGTGGCGCGGCGGACCCTCGCCAGCGCTGCATGAAACTTCGAGCGGGTTGCTCAAGCAGCTTGGTTTGCTGTTCGTGCCGGCGGGTGTCGGCATCGTCAATGAATTGCATGTGCTGCGAACCGATGCCTTGGCGATCGCGGTGGCGATTCCGGTCTCGACCCTGCTGGCGCTGGGCGTGACCGGGATGTTGATGCAACTATTTGCACGGGGCGATCGCTGATGCATTTTTCACCGCACGGCGATTTTTATCACGTCTGGATCTATCTGCAGAGCGGCCCGCAGCTTGGCCTGGTCGCCACCTTGCTGGTTTGGCAGGGAGCGACGTGGCTTGATCGCCGGACCGGCCATGCGTCGTGGTCGAACCCGATCATGATCTCGATTGCGGTGCTCGCGATGTTGCTGCTGGCCACGGGCACCTCGTACCAGACCTATTTCCGGGGCGGCCAGTATGTTCAGTTTCTGCTTGGCCCGGCGACGGTGGCGCTGGCGGTGCCGATGGTTGCCAATTTCGCCACCATGCGGCGCAACCTGATCCCGATTCTGATCGCGGTGATCGCCGGGTCGGTCACGGCTGCGGTCTCGGCCATGCTGATCGCCCACTGGCTGGGTGCGCCGCGCGATGTGGTGATTTCGATGGCCCCGAAATCGGTCACGACCCCGATCGCGATGGGGATTTCGCAGGATCTGGGCGGGATTCCGTCGTTGACCGCGATTTTCGTGCTGCTCACCGGGGTATTTGGCGGGCTGGTGTGCATGCCGTTGTTCCGTGCGCTGCGGATCACCGACCGCCGCGCCCAGGGACTGGCCGGTGGCACCGGCGCGCATGGGCTGGCGACCGCTCGGCTGCTGCTCGAGAGCGAAACCGCCGGTGCGTTCGGCGGTCTGGCGATTGGGCTGAACGGGCTGATCACGGCCATTCTGGTACCGCTGCTGGTGCGGTGGTTAGGGTTTTGAACAGATCAGGCTTTTGCTGAAAACCAACGCATCAACCACAGTGCCGTCGGGCAAGCCGCCCCCTTCGGGAAGACGGCCGACGTTCTGGTAGCCTAAGTGTAGCTGCGCGACATCATCCGCGGCCATGCGCGATTTCATCGGCAATTTCTGTTCAAATTAAGTGATCGCAGAACGATCGCCGTGCGCAGATTAAGTGCCTCCATGCGCAAATTAAATGATCGGCGCGCGACATCAGAGGGCCGTGCGCAAAATTCATGACACTGGACGCTACCCCGTGTCACCGGTACCCGCCTGACGCGGTAATTACCTGTCCGGTGATCCATCGAGCCGCCTCGGAAGCCAGAAAGCCAACAACTTCCGCGACTTCTTCCGGTGTGCCCAGGCGGCCAAGCGGCGTGTCCTTCATGATTTCTTGTTTGGCTTCCTCGGGAACTTTTGCTTTCATCTTCTCCGTCATAATCAGGCCCGGGGCGACCGCGTTGACGCGGATTTTCCGTGGTCCCAATTCGGCCGCCAGGCTCACGGTGATGGCATTCACCGCCGCTTTGGTCGCGCAATACACCGCTCCGCCTGCTATCGGAGAAACGCCCTGAACTGAGACCCAATGACCGTCATTCGCCTCAGCTTTTGGGGCAAGGGGAGCTAATCTCACCTTGTCACAAAAGGAGAATGACAATGACGACCAGAAAATTCATAGGGCTCGATGTACACATGGAAACAATCG
>JAQTXH010000011.1 GCA_028688905.1 Acidiphilium sp.
TCAGTCATCAGCGTCTCACACACCTCACGGCGCGCTTTCAATCTGCACAACGAACTCATCGCCGCACTCGGCCGACCACACGGTATTATTATCAACGAAGTCGAATCACTCTATTACAGAGATGATCGTCTCAGGTTACCTAATGAAATTTGAGAGTTGTTTGATGCGGAAACGAAGTCACGGTTTTTCAACGTAAAACGACGGAGATTGGTAACCGCTATCACCTGGGCCACGACCCTTCTCGTCCGAGTCGCTCCCCGCCACTTAAGCAGAAGTGCTCGACTTTATGGTCTGAAACATTCCCTTCTCATCAAACCGCTCTCGAACCGCCTCAAATTGACTCCATCGGGGGAACGCCATCTTCATATAATTCGTATCAGGGGTGGTATGAAATTTCCCCCAGTGGGGACGGGCATACAGTGTACGCATAATGTCTTCAAATGGCTGGAGGACAATTAATCTTACGTCCCTGCCTACCTGCCACCATACATTGAAAAGCACTGAATCTTGCTCTGCATTTGGCCCCAGTAACGAGAGGTTCGTACCCTTTAGGAATTTCATTTCCATAATCCTTCCAGAATTTTCAGATGAAAATCGTGATTCTTTAAGGAGGCGAATAACCGTCTCAAATTGACCTACAGAAACGCCATACTGCATACTAATCCACACATCCGTTGAAGATTTTTTCTTCAGATCAGTGTTAGCAATAATCTTCGTCATCGACCGCTCTGGACGAAAAAAATTGCGTATTCGGCGCCAGCTTGGCCGCAGGAGTGATATTAGCTTCGGGGGTGGCTCCCAGCACCCATTCCTATAATCAACATAGCGATGAAAATTATCGCGCGGCTTATCGCTTGTCTCAAGACATTCAATTTTCACCTCATCTGTGGCGAGTTTCCAGTGAACCCATACATGGTCGTATTTATCCATGATCGACTGCCGATCCTTGATAAATCTCGGCAAATCCATCTCAAGTTTCGAGAACCGCACCCAAGGCATGGCAACGGCCTGCAATTCCACACGTACAATCACCCCAAGCATTCCAACGGCTACGCGGGCCGCTTGCAACTCCTGAGTGATAGACTCCGGCCCAAGCCGCTTCACCTCGCCCGAGGCAAGTACCAAGTCCATGGAACAAACGAAATCCGATAAAGTTCCATATTTATGATTTGTGCCATGGGTTGCCGTTGCAATTGCTCCGCCAACAGTCACTTCCGGAAAAAATGACAGAGACGGCAGAGATAGCCCATGCAACCCCAACGCACGCGACACATCTCCCAACCGAGCGCCTGCATCGACCGTTATCGTCTTTTTATTTGAATCTATGCTATGAATCCGGTTCAGTCCGCTCACCGACAGGCAGACATCAGGGGTCATCATATGTTCCGCCCATGAAAACCCCATTCCCATCGGCCTAACTCGCAGCCCAAAGGAAGATGCGTCGGAAACTACCTTACAAACATCAGAAATCGACCTACATTCAACCACATATCTCGGAGTAAAGGTCAGTATGCCGTCGTAAATTGAAATTTCTTTATGATTGATGCCAGACATACGAATAGACGGAACCCTATTCATATCCATTTACTTCTCCTCTCTATAAATCAATATATTTTTGGTTAATTTAATACTTAATATTTACGAACGTCAATCAATTTTAAGAAGCAATACAGCATTGGCCGCCCAACCGAGACATGGGATTATCCTGGCGGGATCATATCTCCGGTTGAACCAGTATTCGAATTTGACGAAATATCATGGTACATAGTTGCTGCTGATGACGCGATACGGACCCACGATTGTGAGTTTGATGTTTTCAGCAGTGGTATTGACACATTTGCATGTCTGAACATCCGATTTCGAGTGAAGGCAGGTCCACTTCCGATCTGGCTCAACGCGATGGTGAAGAGACCCTGCTTACTCTGGGTAAGACGATACATGGCGCGCCACCATGGCCGGCGGCACCAAGCTGGGTGATGCCAAAATCGTCGCCGCAATCAATCGGCGAGGCAAAAAAGTGCTCTCGCTTGCCCTCCAGCCCGGAGCAGGGCAAGACGCGGCAGACGGAGCACCATCATGCGCGCAGGCATCATCCTTTTCCCCGGCATCAACCGTGAGCGCGACATTGCGATCGCGCTGGAAAATTCGCTTGGCCACAAACCGGCGTTGATCTGGCATCGGGAGACCGATCTTTCGGGGATCGATCTGGTCGTGATCCCGGGTGGATTTTCCTATGGCGATTACCTGCGTTGTGGCGCGATGGCGGCGCATTCGCCGGTGCTGCGGGCGGTGGCGGATCATGTGGCGCGAGGAGGGTATGTGTTGGGGGTGTGCAACGGGTTTCAGATTTTGGCCGAGGCGCAGTTGCTGCCGGGGGCCTTGTTGCGCAACGCGGGAATGCGGTTTTTGTCGATGGATTGTCATTTACGGGTGGAGCGGACGGATACGGTGTTTACCGGGCAATACCGGCGGGGTCAGGTGTTTCGCGCGCCGATGGCGCATGGCGATGGCAATTATTTTGCCGATGACGCGACGCTGAATCGGCTGGAGGGTGAGGGTCTGGTGGCATTTCGGTATGCCGAGGCGGGTGGCGTGGTTTCGGATGCCGCCAATCTGAACGGCTCGGCGCGGAATATCGCCGGGGTGTTGTCGCCGAATTTGCGGGTGTTGGGGTTGATGCCGCATCCGGAGAATTTGGTTGATCCGCTGATGGGCGGGATCGATGGCAAGCCACTGTTCGATAGTCTGGCCGCGATCGGGGTGGCGTGATGGATCAGGTAATCGACCCCGGGCTTGCCCGCCGTTTCGGCCTGTCGGGCGAGGAATACGACCGGGTGCTCGCGATCATGGGGCGGACGCCGAGTCTGACTGAGTTAGGAATATTTTCCGTAATGTGGTCGGAGCATTGCTCCTACAAATCCTCTCGGATCTGGCTGAAAACCTTGCCGACCACGGCACCTTGGGTGATTCACGGGCCGGGTGAAAATGCCGGTGTGGTCGATATCGGCGAGGGGCTGGCCGCGATTTTCAAGATGGAGAGCCATAACCATCCAAGCTTCATCGAGCCGTTCCAGGGGGCGGCGACCGGGGTGGGCGGGATTTTGCGCGACGTGTTCACCATGGGGGCGCGGCCGATCGCGAATTTGAACGCGCTGCGGTTCGGTGATCCCAACTTGGCAGTGACCAAGCGTGTTGTGGATGGGGTGGTGCGCGGCATCGGCGGCTACGGCAATTGCGTCGGTGTGCCGACGGTGGGTGGCGAGACCAATTTTCACCCTTCCTACAACGGTAACCCTTTGGTCAATGCGATGACGGTAGGGATTGCGGATCAGAACAAGATTTTTCTGTCGGCGGCGGCGGGCATCGGCAATCCGGTGGTGTATGTCGGCTCGAAAACCGGGCGGGATGGGATTCATGGGGCCACCATGGCGTCGACCGAGTTTGCCGCGGATTCCGAGGAGAAGCGCCCGACCGTGCAGGTGGGCGATCCGTTCATCGAGAAACTGCTGATCGAGGCCTGCCTTGAATTGATGGCCACCGATGCAATCATCGCGATTCAGGACATGGGAGCGGCCGGGCTGACCTCATCAGCGGTCGAAATGGCCGGCAAGGGCGGCGTCGGGATCGAATTGGACCTTGATGCGGTACCGCAGCGCGAACCCGGCATGAGCGCCTATGAGATGATGCTGTCGGAAAGTCAGGAGCGCATGCTGATCGTGATCGATCCGACGCGCGAAGCGATGGCGCGGGCGATTTTCGATAAATGGGAACTTGATTTCGCGGTGATCGGTCATATCACCGATACCGGTAGGATTATTGTCCGCCATCAGGGCCGGATCGAGGCGGATATCGCGCTCGATCCGCTTGCCGAACAGGCCCCGCTGTATGAGCGGCCCTATAGCGAACCGGCGAAACCCGCTCGCTTGGGCATGGTGGGCGATCCGATGGGTATCGCCCCTGCCCTGCTCCGCCTGATCGGCTGCCCCGATCTCGCCTCCCGCCGCTGGATCTGGGATCAGTATGACGGCACCGTCGGCGGCCAGACGGTGAAGCGTCCAGGCCAGGCCGATGCGGCGGTGGTCAAAATCGACGGCTCCCGCCGGGCACTGGCGCTGACCACCGATTGCACGCCGCGCTATTGCGCCGCCGACCCCGAGGCGGGCGGCGCGCAGGCCGTGGTCGAGGCGTGGCGCAACATCACCGCGACCGGGGCGACGCCGCTCGCCGTAACCGACAACCTCAATTTCGGCAATCCGGAAAAACCTGTGATCATGGGGCAGATTGTGGCGGCAATTCGTGGCATGGGCGCAGCCTGCCTGGCCCTCGATTTTCCGGTCGTTTCGGGCAATGTCTCCTTATATAACGAAACCGAAGGCAGCGGTATTCTGCCGACCCCGGCGATCGGCGGGCTTGGCGTGATCGAGGACGCAGGCAAGGCTGTAGGAATCGCCCTCACCCCTGGACTCGATCTGGTGCTGATTGGTGCCACGCCCGGCGAACTCGGCCAGTCGCTCTGGCTGCGTGAAATCCTGGGCCGCGAAGACGGCGCGCCGCCCGCGGTCGATTTTACCACCGAGCGGTGCAACGGCGATTTCGTGCGCGGCCTGATCCTGAACGGCACCGCCCGCGCCTGCCACGACGTGTCGGATGGCGGGGTGCTGGTCGCGGTCGTGGAAATGATGCTGGCGGGGAACGTCGGCGCGGACCTGACGCTCACGCCCTGCATTATGCCGCACGCGTTCTGGTTCGGCGAGGATCAGGCCCGCTACGTGCTGGCGGTACCCGATGCCGCCGCCACAATCCGCGCCGCCGGGAAAGCCTCGGTGCCGGCAGTCCTGCTGGGCCGCAGTGGCCGCGATCGATTGACACTGCCCGATGGCACCGCCATATCTATAACCGAAATGCGAACGGCGCATGAACAGTTCTTCGCGCGCTGGTTTGCCTGACGCCACAAGGATCGCACGATATGGCCATGTCGGTTGCCGAGATTGAAATTTTGATCAAATCCGCCCTGCCGGACGCGACCGTTACGGTGGAAGATCTGGCGGGTGACGGGGATCACTATGCCGCTACCGTCACCAGCGAGCAGTTTCGCGGTATGCCGCGGGTGCGTCAGCATCAACTGGTGTATGCCGCTCTTCAGGGCCGGATGGGCGGTGCGTTGCACGCGCTGGCTTTGCAGACATCGGCCCCCGAATAGGCCGCATACCCCTTCAGGAGAGTTTTCCATGACCCAAACCACCGACAGTCCGGCCTTCACCGCCATCAAGACCAGCATCACCGAAAATCCGGTCATGCTGTTCATGAAGGGTACCGCGATGTTTCCACAATGCGGCTTTTCGGCCCGGGTGATCCAGATTCTTACCCACGTGGGCGTGCCATTCAAGACCGCGAACGTGTTGGAAGACGCCGAATTGCGCGACGGGATCAAGCAATTCTCCAACTGGCCGACCATCCCGCAGCTTTACGTCAACGGCGAGTTTGTCGGCGGCTGCGACATTGTCACCGAGATGTTCCAGTCCGGCGAGTTGCAGACGCTATTCGAGCAGAGTGGCATCGCGAAAACCGCTGTGCCCTAGAGCTTGTTCGTTTAACGACGATCATGCTCTGTCTTTATTTTTGCGCTTCAACTTCGTCACCGATGAACTGCCGAGGCCCGGTTCTGCGGGGCACCTCGCCTATAACCACGCGCTGATCACCCATCTTGCGGCGCGCGGCCATCGGGTGACGTTATTCCTGACCCGGCCACGTTTGCCGGTACCGGTCATGCGGGTGGCGCGCGCCGGGCCGTATGAACGGGTGACGGGGCCGCGCTTGTTGCAGGCGGGTCCATATCTGATCGCGACCGAACCCCGTGCGGCGCTGGCTGCGGCGGCGCGCGCGGTATTGCCCGGCGGCATGCTGCGCAGTGCGCAGGGGGGGCGGTGCAACGATGTCGTTCTCGGGGCGTTCATCACACCGGACGAAGCCGCTTGGATTGCGGCGCAGATCGCCGCCGATCCGCCGGACGCCATTCTGATCGACACGATATTCCGTGCCCCGCTGCTCGACCAACCCGTTCTTGCGGGGATGCGCTCGGTGGTGATCACCCACGACCTGTTCCATCGCCGGCACGCCGCCCTTCGTCTTGCGGGGTATCGGGTCGATCCGGCGACGCTGGGGCGGCAGGACGAGGTGGCACTGCTCGCCCGCGCCGGGGCGATTGTCGCGATCCAGCCGGAGGAGGCCGAACTTCTGCGTGGCATGTGCCCCAACCGGCAGGTGATCACGGTGCCGATGCCGGCGGACGCGCTGCCTCGCCCGCCCGGAGTGATGCGCAATCCGGACCGGTTGGTGTTCGTCGGCAGCGACACTCTTCCCAATCTTGATGGGCTGCGCTGGTTTTTCGAGGCGATCTGGCCGGGTCTGCGCGCCGCGAGGCCGACGATCAAGCTCGATCTGGTGGGCGATTGCGGCACGGCGATCGGGCGGCTGCCGGTCGGGGTGCGGCGATTGGGGCGGCTACCGGACTTGGCACCGACACTGCACCGGGCCGCGCTGGCGATTGCGCCGCTGCGCACCGGCTCGGGGCTGAAGGTCAAGCTGCTCGATTACGCGCGGCACGGGCTGTGGACGGTCGCGACGGCTGAGGCGCGGGCCGGTCTGGCGCGTGACATCCTCCCGCCGGTATTTGTCGCGGATGCGCCGGCAACTTTTGGGGCGACGATTTTGGCGGCGCTGGCACAGCAACCCGAGGAGGAGGTCGCGTTACGCTACGTCAGCCGGCATTACGCAGCGGCGCAGATATTCGCGCCCTTGACGGATTTGCTGGAGGGGTGCCGCATCATCGATTGAGCGCCGCCATATGCCCGGCGGCATAGCGTGTGCCGGCGGCCGAGCCTGGCGGCATCGCGCGGTCGAGCTTGTTGAGATCGGCTGCGGAGAGCGGCACGTCGAGGGCGGCGAGGTTTTCATCGAGATGGTCGCGTTTACCGGTTCCGGGGATCGGCACGACGTCGCTGCCCTGGGCGAGCACGAAGGCGAGGGCCAATTGGCCGGCGGTGCATTGCAGGCGGTTGGCCATTTCCTCGAGGATCGTGACCAGGGTGAGGTTGCGGGCAAAGTTTTCGCCGCTGAACCTGGGGTGGCCTCGCCGGGAATCGCCCTCCGGGATGTCATCGGGGGATTTGAACGCGCCGGTCAGGAAGCCGCGCCCGAGCGGCGCATAGGCCACTAGCCCAATGCCAAGCTCACGCAGCGTGGGCAGCACTTCAGCTTCCACGTCCCGGCTCCAGAGCGAGAATTCGCTTTGCAGGGCAGCGATCTGGTGGGTAGCATGGGCGCGGCGAATGGTGTTGGGAGCCGCTTCGGACAGTCCCAGGTAGCGCACTTTGCCCTGAGCCACGAGGTCGGCCATCGCCCCCACGGTATCCTCGATCGGCACGGTGGGATCGACGCGATGCTGATAATAGAGGTCGATGGTGTCGATGCCTAGGCGTTGCAGGCTGGCTTCGCAACTGCGCTGAACGTATTCGGGTTTGCCGCAAACGCCGCGAAAACTGCCGTCCGGCCCGCGGACATTGCCAAATTTGGTCGCGATGATGACGCGGTCGCGAAACGGGGCGAGGGCGCGACCAAGCAGGATTTCATTCGCTCCCATGCCATAGATGTCGGCGGTGTCGAACAAGGTGACACCGCGCTCCACCGCATGGTGGATGGTGGCGACGGCTTCCACCTCGTCGCGGCCGGCGTAGAAATCCGACATGCCCATGCAGCCGAGACCGATATCCGAAACGACGAGCGATCTGCCAAGCCTGCGTTCGTTCATCGACAATCACTCCTCGAAATAGTGTGAACAGATCCTTGCCAGGGTGAGTTCGTCGGATCGATCACACGAGTGTGGCAAGTTCTACGGGTCAAACAATACGCGAGGCCCGGCGTTTACGCGAGACCAGGGGGGTGGTGCCAGCGCGGCATGTTTTTCACCCGCTGGGTACCGCGACCCATAACGCCATCAAATTTCTCACCAGACTATGAATACAACAAGACGATCGTGATAGCAGTGATAGCGTTTCGTTGTGTTCAGGCCGGTTGCGATGCGACTTGCGTGGCGGCACGGGCGACGAGGGCCGCCTTTGCCTGGGCGAATTGATCAGGCGGCAGATATTGGCTCAGAATCTCGTCCGGCGGGCCGTCAGCGCGAACCTGGCCCTGGTCCATCCAGATCACCCGGTTGCACCATTGCAGGATCACATCGGCGGAATGGCTTGACAGCACCAGAACCTCGGCACCACGCACCATCGATTCCAGGCGCTGGCGGGCGCGGCCCATGAAGGCGGCATCGCCGGCCAGAATCCACTCATCCATCAACAAAATTTGCGGGCGGATTGCGGTGGCGAGCGCGAAGCCGAGCCGCACCATCATGCCGGAGGAATAGATCCGCACCGGCAGGTTGATGAACTGCGCCAGCTCGGCGAATTCGGCGACATCTTCCTGCAATCGTGCGATTTCAGCATTTTTCAGCCCGCTGAACAGGCCGCGCAGGCGGATGTTTTCACGCCCGGTGAGATCGGGATTCATGCCCTGGCCAGGGTCGAGCAGGGCGGAGAGCGCGCCCTCGATGGTGATGCGGCCGCCGCTGGGTTCATAAATGCCGGCCAAAGTGCGGAGCAGCGTGGTTTTGCCGGCCCCGTTCGAGCCAACCAGACCAAGGCGATCGCCGGAGCGGAGTTCGAAATCGACGTTCCGCACCGCCTGCACCACCACGCGCTTGCGCGCATCCTCACCCAACCGGCCCCGTCCAGAGGCGGCGGCGAACATGGTTTTTTTCAGGCTGCGGCTTTCGCCGTGATACAATGGAAAGTCGATCGACAGGTGTTCGGCGCGGATCATGGCCATGACGTCAGACCCAGAAGGCGATACGACTGCGTGCGCGGACGAAAAACAGGGTTGAAATCACGACCAGCACCGCCGAAAAGCC
Organism: Acidiphilium sp.; assembly: GCA_028688905.1. GTDB lineage: Bacteria > Pseudomonadota > Alphaproteobacteria > Acetobacterales > Acetobacteraceae > Acidiphilium. The sequence continues at coordinate 8,960 of JAQTXH010000011.1, forward strand.
CAGCGCGGACATCCACGTTGCTTCGGACGGAACCTGATTGAGCAGCGGCGCACGGACGATTTCCAGCAGCGAATAGAACGGGTTCCAGTTCAGCAGGATCACGCCGATGCCGCGATCCTTCAGGATTTGCGGACTCCAGATGATCGGGCTGACGAAAAACGCGATCTGCATGATGCTGGCGACAATCGGCGGCACATCGCGGAACCGCGCGCAGAAGCCGCCGAGCAGGAGCGACACCGCCATGCCGTCGATCAGCCAGAGGCCGAGGGCGGGCAGCGCCATAAACGCGGTTTTGCCCGGCCAGGTGTTCTCCAGGGCAAACACGATCACGATCACGATCACCGAATGCGCCAGCACCATCACATTGCGCACCACGCTACGGGCCGCATGCATCGACATCGGCATCCGCATCGCGTGGATCGTGGTGTTGGCAGTAGTGTACGACACGCAGGCATCGGACACCGTCGAGGTGATGAAGTTGTTCCATAACACCAGCGAGAGCGACAGGAATGGCAGATAGGTGTGCAGATTGGTCTTGAACAGATGCGAATACACGAAGCCGAGGGCTGCGATCATCACGCCGGTCGAAAGGGTGAGCCAGAACGGGCCGAGCAGCGAGCCGCGATAACGCAGTTTGATATCCAGAAACGCCAGCGTCCACACCAGGCGGCGCAGGGTCCAGGTTTCAGCGAGGTCGCGCCCGGTCTGGGCGAACAGACCGGGCCAGCCGAGACCGGCGGTGATCACCAGATGCGCATCGCGACGGTTCAGCACCGTGCCCTCGTCGGTCGCGGAGACGATCGGCAGGGATTCGAGCGTCGTCGGATCAGCCGGGACGGTTTTGGGTGTGCGCCGTGTCGCCGTCGTACTCATAGCTTGGCGATACAGGAAGCCGCCGCCGGCTTCAACCAAAGCGATTGCGCGGCGTGTAAAACTTGCCGCGATTTCATGTCGCCGGTGCAGCTAAAATGGCGGCGATCGGGGCCAGCCGGGTATAGACGCCGCGCAGGATGTGTACCTGATCGCCGGGATGCAGGCCGGTAGGCTGAGGCTGTACGACGGAAATGACCGCGCCGTCGGCTTCGCGGACGATGAATTCAGTGGCGGGAGCGAGGGTGGCACCAGCGTTTTCCGGCGCGCCGAGGGCACCCAGAACGCTGCCTTCCGCACCGCCAAGCGGCAGAATGACCTGACGCGCCGAAACGATAGTGCCAGTGAGGGCGGCCGGTTGCACCACGGCAACGGGGGCGGCGCGCGGCGCGGCGCAGCCTGCGAGTGTGGCGATCGCCAGAAGTCCGCTCAAAGCGGTTGGCCGGGAAATCGCCGTCGAAGGGCGTATCATGCCCCGTGGACCGGCTTGCGAGACCCGGCTTGCAAGACAGACCCGGCTTGCAAGACATACGTGTTCGGCCATCATGCACCCCTCTGATCCGCCCGCAAGCACCGGCATAGGCGGAATTTCGCCGCCGTCCAACCATTGGCAAATACCTGAGCGAATGTCCCAGCCCAAATGAAAAATGAGGTTGCCATGAAATCACCATTAAGTTAGGGGTTTATGAGGTGACGTTAATTCGCTGATCGAGGCTTTCAGCGGAATGGGCGCAGGCGCACCGGAAACCGCCGGCTGTGCCGTACGACGATGGCGATTGGGAGACCAAAGGTTTGGAACACGGGCCAGCGACGACACTGACGCCATGCGGCATGGCAGGAGTTTCCATGATGCCGGAGGCCCGACGATGGGCGTTCAAGCTGGCGGGGGTCGCCGGACTCGCGTTGCTGTCGGCCTGCGCGTCACACCAGTCGAGCCTGCCGCCGACCCAGCAGGCCGCCGATTATGCCGCCCATTCGCCGGGGAACTACAGCGCGCCCGGCCCGGCCAGCGATCCGTGGGGTCCCTATATCGAGCAGGCTTCAGCGCGGTTCGACGTACCGACCAAATGGATCCGTCAGGTCATGCGGGTGGAATCGGGCGGTCACGAATATATGAATGGGCATCTTACCGTTTCCTATGCCGGCGCGATGGGGTTGATGCAGTTGGAACCGGAAACCTACCGCGAAATGGCGGCGCGCTATGGCCTGGGGCCGGACCCCTACAACCCATACAACAACATCATGGCCGGTACCGCCTACATCCATGAAATGTATCAGATTTACGGCTCACCAGGGTTTCTCGCGGCCTATAACGCGGGGCCAGGGCGGCTTGATGACTACCTCGATTACAAGCAATCGTTGCCCAATCAGACCCGCCAGTATGTCGCGATGATCGCGCCGAATATTGCGGGCGTCTACCCGGCCAGCCAGTCCGCCGCCGTCGACGTCGCGATGAATACCCTGCCGGCTCAGATCCGCCCTGGCATGCGTCCCGGTGCCGAGAACGCCTCGACCGAATCGTTGAACGCGACGCAATTGGCTTCGAACGGACCATTGCCGACCTTCCCAACGGCGATGGCGACGCCGCAAGATGCCGCTGCGCGGGTGATGCCAGCGCCGCAACCGCAACCTCAGCCCAGGCCCATGCCGCCGCAGGCTCCGGTGCAGATGGCCGCGCTAACGCCGCCACCCGTCATCGAACGGCCGCGCTATACCCCGCCGGTGGCGCGGGTGATGCCGCCGGTTCACCCCGATACCGGATTCTCGCTGATCCCCACCGCCGAAGCCGCGGCACCACCCCCGCCACCGCCGTCATCGCAGATTGAAAATGCAAGCCTCGGCACCGGCACGCGCTGGGGCATTCAGGTCGGTGCCTACGACACACCGGCCCACGCCAAGGCAGCCCTGGGGATCGCCGAACTCACGGCGGTGTCGTCGCTGATCAAGGGCCAGGCGGTCGTGCAGTCGATATCGACCGCGCACGGCCAGTTCTTCCGCGCCCGCTTCGTCGATCTGCCGCATGAACAAGCCGTGGCCGCCTGCCAGCGATTGAATGGCGGCCCCACTGGCTGCGAAGTGTTGTCGCCCGCGGCACAATAAAGGCAGGTCAGGAAGGGAAGGTCAGGGGCTTTGCTCCCCTGCCCGAAAATTAACGTCCCTGAAAATTAACCTCGCCGTGCCGCGGCGGCGAGCAGGGTGTTGTCCAGCAGGCACGCGATGGTCATCGGGCCGACGCCCCCAGGCACCGGGGTGATCGCGCCGGCGACGGTTATGGCGCTGGCGAAATCGACGTCACCCACCAAAGTACCGTCGGGCGCGCGGTTGATGCCGACATCGATGATCGTTGCCCCCGGCGCGATCCAGCTGCCCTGGACCAGGCCGGGGCGTCCCACGGCGGCGATCAGGATGTCGGCGCGGCGGCACTCGGCGGCGAGGTCGCGGGTGCGGGAGTGCGCGATGGTAACGGTGGCGTCGGCGGCGAGCAACAGTGCCGCCAACGGACGGCCGACGATGTTCGAGCGGCCCAGCACGGTGGCGCGGGCACCGCGCGGATCGATGCCGGCGGCACCGAGCAGCAGCATCACGCCGCGCGGGGTGCAGGGTACCAAACGGGGCTTGCCCAGCGCGAGGGCGGCAACATTTTCCGGATGAAAGCCATCGACGTCCTTGGCCGGGTCGATCGCGCGGATGATCGCTTCGGTGGCGATGTGCGGCGGCAGAGGGAGTTGGACCAGAATTCCATCCACCTCCTGGTCGTTGTTCAAGCCCTCGATAACGGCGAGGAGTTCGGGCTCGGAGGTCGCGGCGGCGAGCTTGATGGTGCGCGAATCGAACCCAACCGCCGTCGCGGCGCGGTCCTTGTTGCGGACATAGACGCTGCTGGCGGCATCCTCGCCGACCAGAACCACGACAAGGCCGGGGCGGTAGGATAAATGCGCCGCCCGCGCCGCGACCTCGGCGCGCAAGGTCGCGGCGATAGCTTTGCCGTCGATCAGCCTGGCCATCGGCACTAGATCCCCGCCATCGCCAGATGGGCATACAGGTCCGGCACCAGAAAATTATGCAGAAGCTCCAGGAGGAGGAACGCGATAATGAAGCTGATGTCGATTCCGCCCATCGTCGGGATGACGCGGCGCAATGGGGCCAGGACCGGCTCGGTCGCCCGGATCAGGAAATCCTCGATCCGGTAAACGATGCGGTTGCGGGTATCGAGCAGACCGAACGCCAGCAGCCAGCTGAAGATCGCCGCCGCGATCATGACATAGATATAGAGTTGGATCAGTTCTTCGACGAACCAGAAAAGCCCGTTGAGCATTGTTACCTCCGTGGGTCGCAGCCGGGTTAGCGAAGCCGGCGCGATCATGCAATGTTGCACGTGTCGGGATGCTGCTTGACTTATCGGCGCGGGTGCGCGATGCGCGGCGCAGGGATGGGGCTGTAGCTCAGTTGGGAGAGCGCCTCGTTCGCAATGAGGAGGTCAGGGGTTCGATTCCCCTCAGCTCCACCATCCCGCCCCCGGACAAGGTTTTTATGGACAAATCTGAACGCGACCCTACCCGCGACGCCGCGTTTGCGTTGCTGACCGGCGTACTGGACCGCCACAAGCCGCTGGATCAGGCGTTGGACCAGCTTGCCAGCATCGCGCCGCGCGACCGGGCGGCGGCGCATCGGATTGCGGCATGCGTGCTGCGGCACCTGGGCAGCATCGATGTGGTGCTGGACATGCATCTGACCAAGGCCCCGCCGGCCAAAGTACGGCATATTCTGCGAATCGGCGCAGCACAGGCGTTGTTTTTGGGGGCACCGGCGCATGCCGCCGTAAGCACGGCGGTGGCCCTGACGCAGGCTCATGGCGTCGATAAATTCGCGGGACTGGTGAACGCGGTGCTGCGCCGGGTGACGGCGGCCGGAGGGGCAGCGCTCGACGACCTCGATCAGCCTCGGCTGGACACGCCGTCTTGGCTGTGGGCGTCCTGGGGCAAGCAAGCGCGGGCGATCGCGATGGCGCACCAGACCGAGGCCCCGCTCGACGTGTCGCTCATGCCCGGCGCAGCGCCACCGGAAGCCGGCGTGGTGCTGCCCACCGGATCGGTGCGACTGCCCGCCGGCACCGATGTCACCACACTGGCCGGGTTCGCCGGATCGGCGCTTTGGGTGCAGGACGCGGCGGCGGCGTTGCCGGCGCGGTTGTTCGGTGATGTGCGCGGGCGGCGCGTGCTCGATTTATGCGCGGCCCCCGGCGGCAAGACGATGCAACTTGCCGCCGCCGGCGCGCTGGTGACGGCACTCGACCGCGACGGCAAGCGGCTGGAGCGGCTGCGGCAGAATGGTGCGCGGCTAGGCGTTGCGGTCGAGGTGGTGACGGCGGATGCGCTGGCGTGGCGGCCGGAGCAACCCTTCGACGCGATCCTGCTGGATGCTCCCTGTTCAGCCACCGGCACGATCCGGCGGCACCCGGAGATTCCGTATTTGCGGCACTCGCGCGACATCGAGGATTGTGTCGCGATGCAGGACCGGCTGATCGATGCCGCCTTCGCGATGCTGGCACCGGGAGGAACGCTGGTTTACGCGGTATGTTCGCTGCAGGACGAGGAAGGCTTCGGGCGGGTGGCCTCGGCGTGCGCGCGGCTCGGGCTGAAGCGGATGGCGCTTGGCGCGGACGATGTGCCCGGGCTGCCCGAAGCGGTGACCCCGGCGGGGGATTTGCGAACGCACCCAGGGTTGTGGCCCGAAAGGGGCGGGATGGACGGGTTTTTCGCGGCTCGCCTGGTTCGGCGAACGACCTCCGCATGAGGTGAGTGCAAAGCCACGGGTGCATCGCCATCTGTGCGGGAGAGCATCAGGAGATCGAAATGGCCCTGCACCACCGCACACCGCGCCATGCCCGCCACCCGCGGCACCCCCCCTACCCGGACCAACCGGATCTGGGCGTTGCTTTACCGGTCACCCATTTTCCCGACCATACTTCGCCCCCGCGTGCCACCTATCAGGCAATTCACGACGAATTGATGCTGGATGGCAATTCGATGCAGAATTTGGCGACGTTTTGCACCACGTTCACCGAACCGGAAGTCAGCGCGCTGATGGCCGATTGCGTCGACAAAAACATGATCGACAAGGACGAATATCCCCAAACCGCTGAAATCGAGGCGCGGTGCGTGCGGCTGCTGGCCGATTTGTGGAACGCGCCAGACGGCGGCACCGCGATCGGGTGTTCCACCACCGGATCGTCCGAGGCGGCGATGTTGGGCGGACTGGCACTGAAATGGCGCTGGCGAGCGCGGCGGGCAGCAGCCGGCAAAGCTTCGGACAAGCCGAACATCGTCACCGGGCCGGTGCAGGTGTGCTGGCACAAATTCGCGCGGTATTTCGATGTGGAATTGCGCGAGGTGCCGCTTGACGGCGAGCGGCTATTGTTAACGCCGGAGACCGTGCTGGCGCGGTGCGATGAAAACACGATCGGCGTGGTGCCAACCCTGGGCGTGACGTTCACCTGCCAATATGAGCCGGTGGCGGCGATCGCGGCAGCGTTGGATGATTTACAGGCCCGAACCGGGCTGGACATTCCGATGCATGTCGATGCGGCGAGCGGCGGGTTCATCGCACCCTTCATGGCACCGGATCTGCCTTGGGATTTTCGGCTGGGGCGGGTGAAGTCCATCAATGCGTCGGGGCACAAATTCGGGCTGGCCCCCTTGGGCGTGGGCTGGGCGATGTGGCGCACCCGCGAGGATTTGCCGGAGGACCTGATGTTTCACGTCAATTATCTTGGCGGAGACATGCCGACCTTCGCACTTAATTTCTCACGGCCCGGCGGGGAGATCGTTTGTCAGTATTACAACTTTACTAGACTAGGCCGCGAAGGATATCACGCTATACTTGCACGAAGCGCCAAGATCGCAACCGAAATTGCGCGAGGTTTGGCCGCCACCAAGCTGTTCCGCATCATCCACGATGGCAGCGAAGCGCTGCCGGCGATCTGCTGGACGATAGCAGAACATGCAGAGCCAGGCTTCACTCTTTACGATCTAGCCGATCGCTTGCGAATGCGTGGCTGGCAGGTTCCGGCCTATACGATGCCGGCGAATCGGACCGATCTGGTGGTACAACGAATTCTGGTCCGGCATGGATTTACTGAAGATCTGGGCGAACAACTGCTTGCGGACATCCGCGCCGCTTTGATTTATTTTAGCACTCACCCCATGAAAATTTCAACAAAGGACCAATACCGGCAACATTTTAGTCATTCTGGGCGATAATGAGACAAATATAGGCTCTGCCGTCCCATAACGTAGCGATTCGATACAGAATCATCTACCTAACATGATAACAAACGCTGGCATTTGGATACGGAAATATGTATGTTGATGGTCATGTCAGTAAAGAAACAAGTAGCAACGGATTCGGTGGGACAGCGCATACGCGCGCTCCGCCTCGCCAACAATCTCACCCAGGATCAGTTTGCGGGTCAGCTTGGCGTTTCCCGCTCAGCGATTGCCCAGTGGGAAACGGACCGGGCCGGCCAGATTCGCGAAAATCTTGAGCGTATTGCCAAGGTTTTGGGAACGTCGCTCGCCTATCTGGTGTCGGGGGAAACCGGGTCGCTTCAAGGCGATGAATTGGCGCTGATGCGCTTGTATCGGGCATGTGCGCAGGAAGACCGCCAGATCCTGCTGCGAACGGCAAAGCGACTGGCACGCAGTTGAAGGCGTCGTAAGCGTTGTTGCTAGTACAACCTGGGGCTGACGGGAGAAATATTTATATTTTGAGACAAATTCAAATATTTCAAGTTGCGCCGATTTGAACAAGTTGACTCCTCATTTTCTGTTAGTGATACATCCAAAATTACTGGAAATACGGGTAAAATTTACTAACAGACACACCGTTAAATTGAAGCAATCCGGCATTTTACAATTTATGCGCGCGAAGCTGCGACAGTTTTAGAGCAATATTGCCCTAACCCGCTAATTTATCCAGTTCGCGCAGCATAGCGTCGCCCATCGTGCGCGTACCGATACGCGCGGTGCCTGGCTGCAAAATATCCGCCGTCCGCATACCGCTTGCCAGAACGTTAGCAATCGCTTGTTCGATCATGGCACCGTCTTCCTGCATCCCAAACGAGTAGCGCAACAACAGTGCGAGGCTGAGGATTTGTGCAAGCGGGTTGGCCTGCCCCTTGCCCGCGATATCGGGAGCCGAGCCATGGATCGGTTCGTACAAAGCGTGCCGGCGTCCGCTGGCATCGGCCGCACCCAGCGTTGCCGAAGGCAGCATGCCGAGCGACCCGGTCAGCATTGAAGCCAGATCCGATAGTATATCGCCAAACAGATTACTGGTTACGATGACGTCGAACTGGCGAGGATTTTTGGCGAGCTGCATGGCGCAATTGTCGGCATACATGTGCGACAACTGAACATCCGCATACTGCGAGGCACCCAGTGCAGTGACGGTCTGCCGCCACAGCAACCCGCTTTCCATCACGTTGGCTTTCTCGACACTGATCAACCGGCCAGACCGCTTGCGTGCCAGTTCGAACGCCACACAGGCCACCCGCTCAATCTCGGCGGTGGTATAAACCTCGGTGTTGACACCGCGCTTGCTGCCGTCGGGCAAGGTCTCAATGCCGCGCGGTTCGCCGAAGTAAATCCCGCCGGTGGCTTCGCGAACGATCATGATATCCAGCCCGCGCACGATTTCCGGCTTGAGCGGGCTGGCGTCGATCAGCGCGTCGAACACCTGCGTCGGGCGGAGGTTGGCGAACAAACCGAGACGTCTGCGGAGTTCCAGGATGGCGATCTCCGGGCGGTTGGCGAAACCCTGCGCGTCCCACTGCGGGCCGCCAACCGCGCCGAACAGCACGGCATCCGCCTCCATCGCCCGCTCGATCACCGCCTCGGTAACAGGGATGCCGTGGGCATCGATCGAGGCACCCCCGACCAGATCCTCGGCAATATCGAACTTGGCGCGGCCAGTGCGCGCCAGCCAGTCGATCACCCGATGCGCCTCTGCCATCACCTCCGGACCAATGCCATCGCCGGGCAGAATTAGAAGTTTTTTGTTGGTGATCATGATCTGGGAATTTCCGTATAATAAGAGTATTTGCTGCTTTTTTTTAAAAATAGGTTCTTCTTGAAAGAACCAAAGAACTTTTGTCAGTTTTAGAGCGTGATGTTCGGGTACCATGGTTCGGCGGCGACGCGGGCTTCATAGGTGTCGATTGCGGCACGTTTTTCCAGGGTCAGCCCGATGTCGTCCAACCCTTCGAGCAGGCAACGCTTGCGGAACGCGTCGATCTCGAAGCTGAATACCTCTCCATCCGGGCGCGAGACGGTTTGCGCCGCCAGATCGACGATGATCCGCGCATTGGCCCCGGAGTCCGCGTCGTCCATCAGTGCGTCGCATTGCGCCTGCGGCAGCACGATCGGCAGTATGCCGTTCTTGAAGCAATTGTTAAAAAAAATATCGGCAAAACTCGGCGCGATCACGCATCTGATTCCAAAATCCAGCAACGCCCACGGCGCATGCTCGCGCGAGGAGCCACAGCCGAAATTCTCGCCCGCAATCAGAATCTTCGCGTCCCGATACGGCGGTTTGTTCAGAATGAAATCCGGGTCCTCCGACCCGTCCTCCCGATACCGCAACCCGGCGAACGCATGCACGCCCAACCCGTTCCGCTTGATCGTCTTTAAAAACCGCGCCGGAATGATCTTGTCGGTATCGACATTCGCCATCTTCAACGGTGCCGCAATCGCCTGCAACCGATCGAATTTGTCCATCACGCCATCTCCCGCGCGTCGACCAGCGCGCCCGCAATCGCCGCCGCCGCCGCCATCGCCGGCGAGACCAGATGCGTCCGCCCGCCCGGCCCCTGCCGCCCCTCGAAATTGCGGTTGCTGGTGCTCGCACACCGCTCCCCCGCCTTCAACTTGTCCGGATTCATCCCCAGACACATCGAACACCCGGCCTCACGCCATTCAAACCCGGCGGCGCGGAACACCTCCGCCAACCCCTCGATCTCCGCCTGCAACTTCACCAGCCCCGACCCCGGCACGATCATCGCGCGAACATGATCGGCAACGTGCCGCCCCCGCACCATCTCCGCCGCCGCCCGCAAATCCTCGATCCGCCCATTGGTGCAGGAGCCGATGAACACGGCATCGATCTTCGTGCCCGCCAAAGCCTGCCCCGGCCGCAAATCCATATACGCAAGCATCCGCTCCAACTGCGCCCGCTTGCCCGCATCCGCCTCCGCCGCCGGATCAGGCACATGCCCGGTGATCGGCACCACCGTCTCCGGGCTGGTTCCCCACGTCACCTGCGGCACCAGCGCACCCGCATCCAACACCACGACCTTGTCGTAACGCGCGCCCTCGTCCGAAACCAGGCCACGCCAATGCGCCACCGCCCGCTCGAACGCCTCGCCCTTCGGCGCGAACGGCCGACCCCGCACATAATCGAACGTCACATCGTCCGGCGCGATCAACCCGGCCCGCGCGCCCGCCTCGATCGACATGTTGCACACCGTCATCCGCCCGGCCATGTCGAGCGCCCTGATCGCCTCGCCAGCATACTCGATCACATGGCCCGTGCCGCCCGCCGTACCGATCCGCCCGATCACCGCCAGAATGATGTCCTTCGCCGAACACCCGGCCGGCAACACCCCATCCACCCGCACCAGCATGTTCTTCGCCGGCTTCTGCAACAAAGTCTGCGTCGCCAACACATGCTCGACCTCGGACGTGCCGATCCCGAACGCCAACGCCCCCAACGCCCCATGCGTCGATGTATGCGAATCCCCGCACACGATCGTCATCCCCGGCAGCGAAATCCCCTGCTCCGGCCCAATGATATGCACAATTCCCTGCCGCGCGTCGGTTACCGGAATATACGGCACGCCGAACTCAACGACATTCCGCTCCAACGTCGCCACCTGCAACGCCGATTCCGGCTCGGCAATCCCCGCCGCACGATTCTCGGTCGGCACATTATGATCCGCAACCGCAATCGTCGCATCAACCCGCCGCACCACCCGGCCCGCCAACCGCAACCCCTCGAACGCCTGCGGCGACGTCACCTCATGCACAAGATGCCGATCAATATACAAAACCGCAGTCCCATCCGGCATCACATCAACCACATGCGCCTGCCAGATCTTGTCAAACAACGTTGATGCCATGCGGGTCACTCCGGTGGTTTGAGGTGGGAAGGAAGGCAAGGGGCGCTGCCCCTTGACCCCGCTGGGGCCTTAGGCCCCAGACCCCGCTAGTTTCAGATGAGAGGGGGCATCAAATCCGTACCGGTTCAAACGGCACCAAATGCCCCCTCTCATCTGAAACTAATGAGGTCCAGGAACTAAGTTCCTGGCGGGGGTCCAGGGGGCAGCGCCCCCTGGCCTTGCTACACGCCTCAAGCCGCCGGCGTCTCCCGCGCGGCTTCGGCGATGCGTGCCGACTTGCCACGGCGGCCGCGGAGGTAATAGAGTTTCGCGCGCCGCACGTCGCCCCGGCGGGTCACCGCGATTTCAGTCACGTTGGGCGAATACAGCGGAAACACGCGTTCAACGCCTTCGCCGTACGAGATTTTCCGCACTGTGAAGTTGGAGTTGATGCCCCGGTTCGAGCGCGCGATGCACACGCCTTCGAACGCCTGGATACGGGTGCGTTCACCTTCCTTGACCCGCACCGACACGCGCAGATTGTCGCCTGGCTGGAAGGTGGGAATGCCGCGCGTTTCGCTGAGTTTGGCGATCTGTTCGGCGTCGATCGTCTGAATGACGTTCATGGGGTTTGTCCTTTCGAGAGTGCGTTACGGCCGAGCCGGCTGGCTGGCAATATGGTGGGCCCACAGATCGGGTCTGCGGGTTCGTGTAATGGTTTCCGCCTGGTTGCGCCGCCATGCGGTGATCGCCTGGTGATGCCCCGAGAGCAGCGTGTCCGGCACGGCGTGGCCGTTCCATTCGGCCGGGCGGGTGTAGTGCGGATATTCGAGCAACGGCGCCGAAAAGCTTTCCTCATCAGCGCTTTCCGCCGCCCCCATCACGCCCGGCAGCAGGCGGATGGTCGCATCGAGCAGGGCGAGCGCCGCGATTTCCCCACCGGCCAGAATGTAGTCGCCGATGCTGATTTCCTCGGCAGCGCGGGCGTCGAGCACGCGCTGGTCGAACCCTTCATAGCGCCCGCACAGCAGGATCACGCCCGCACCGGCAGCGAGGGTTTTTACCCGGTTTTGCGTGAGTGGCGCCCCGCGCGGCGTCAGCGCGATCAGCGGCCGGTCATCCGCGACGGAGTTGATCGCCGCATCCAGCACATCCGGCCGCATCACCATGCCCGCCCCGCCACCGAACGGCGTATCATCGACCGCCCGGTGCCGTCCCTGGCCGAAATCGCGGATATTGACGCAATCGAGCGACCAGATCGCCTCGCCCAGCGCCCGTCCCGCCAGCGAATAGCCGAGCGGCCCGGGAAACATCTCGGGAAACAAGGTGACGACGGTGGCGCGGAACCTCATTCCCGCACCTCGATCTCGAACGGCGGCACCACGATCACCCGTTTGGCCGTCAGATCGATCTCCGGCACCACCGCGCGGGTGAACGGCAGCAGCGACCCATCATCGAGTTCGATGCTGGGCCCCGCGCCGTAATCATGCACGGCGGCGATGGTGCCGAGGCTCGCGCCATCCGCCCCGATCGCCGCCAACCCGATCAGATCGGCGAGGTAGAACTCATCCTCAGCCGCCGGCGGTAGTGCCGCCCGTTCGACGAACAACTGCACGTTCACCAACCGCGCCGCCGCATCCCGATCCGAAACCGCAATCTTACTGCCTGCCTCATACAGCGTGACCCGCGCGACCCCCTCGGTCACCCAGGCAAGCTCCACCCGGCGTCCGCGCTGATCGCGGAGCGGAAAATCGGCCAGCGACGCGGGGTTGTCGGTGTAGGCATGCACATGCACCGCCCCCCGCACCCCATGCGGCTTGCCGATCACGCCCATCAGGATCAGCGCTTGATCCATCGATTACGCCGCGGCAGCCTTGGCCCGCTCGGCCGCGCGTTCCTGCGCCTTCTTCTTCGGCGCCGCCTGAATCGGCTGCTCGCGATACACCGGCATCGGCGCCAACCCGGCCTTGCCGAGGAATTTCGCCACCCGATCGGTCGCCTGCGCGCCCTGGCTCAGCCAATGCGTCACCCGCTCGTTCACCAACCGCACCCGGTCCTCATGCTCGGCCGGCAGCATCGGGTTGTAGCTCCCCAACCGCTCGATGAACTTGCCATCCCGCGGGCTGCGCGCATCCGCCACCACGATATGATAGAACGGCCGCTTTTTCGCACCCGCGCGGGCTAGTCTGATCTTCAACGACATTGTCTATAACTCTCCAAAGTAAACAAAAACTGAATCCCCCGAACGAAAAGGGGTTAACCCTGAAACGGCCGTCTTCCGCCGCCAACCAACCCTAAAACGGCCGTCTCCCGCCACCCTGTGGCATCAACGCCGCCAACCCCCCGCGCGCCAGGCCCTTCTGCCCCAGTTTCGACGCGCGTTTCATCATGTCCTTCATCATATCGAACTGCTTGAGCAGCCGATTGACCTCCTGCACCGACGTCCCCGACCCCGCCGCGACCCGCTTCTTCCGGCTCGCCTTCATAATATCCGGGTTCGCCCGCTCCGCCTTGGTCATCGACGATATGATCGCCCCCTGGCGCTTCAAAATCGACGTATCGAGATCCGCATCCGCCAGTTGCTGCTTGATCTTGCCCACCCCCGGCAACATCCCCATGATGCCCGAAAGCGACCCCATCTTGGTGATCTGCTTGAGTTGTTCGCCATAATCCTCGAGGTCGAACTTGCCCTTCGCCATCTTTTTGGCGAGCTTCTCGGCATTCGCCTGATCGACATGTTCCGACGCCTTCTCGACCAGCGAAACAATATCGCCCATGCCGAGAATCCGCCCGGCGATCCGCTCGGGGTGGAATTGTTCCAGCGCATCGAGCTTTTCGCCCATGCCCATCAGCTTGATCGGCGCCCCGGTGATCGCCCGCATCGACAGCGCCGCACCCCCGCGCGCATCGCCGTCCAGCCGCGTCATCACGATGCCGGTAATGCTCACCGCCTCGTTGAACGCCGTCGCGGTCGAAACCGCATCCTGCCCGGTCATCGCATCGACCACCAGCAGCGTCTCGGCCGGATCGGTCGCCGCCCGGATCGCCTTGACCTCGTCCATCAACGCCTGATCGATCGACAAGCGCCCGGCCGTGTCGAGAATGACCACGTCGAACACTTCGCGCCGCCCGGTCTCCATCGCGCGCCTGGCAATCTGCACCGGCGTCTCACCGGCAATAATCGGCAGCGACGCCACCCCGGCCCGCTCCGCCAATTGGGCCAACTGCAACTGCGCCGCCGGGCGCTGGGTATCCAAACTCGCCAGCAACACTTTCTTGCGCTGCTTATCCTTCAGATAGAGCGCGATCTTGCCCGAGGTCGTGGTCTTGCCGGACCCCTGCAAACCCACCATCAGAAACGGAATCGGTGCCGCCGCATTCAAATTCAACGGCACCACGCCTTCGCCGCCCAATGCCTCGACCAGCGCATCGTTGACGATCTTGATGACCTGCTGCCCGGGCGACACCGCGCGCAACACCTCGGCCCCGACCGCGGCCAGCCGAACCTTGGTAATGAAATCGCGCACCACGGGCAACGCAACGTCGGCTTCGAGCAAAGCGAGACGAATGTCCCGCATCGCCTCGATCACGTCGTTTTCAGACAGCGCGCCGCGCCGGCGAAGCCGGTCGAACACATCACCCAGTTTGCCCGACAGGGCCTCGAACATCGGTCACTCCTCGGTAGTGGCTACGGCACAACACAATACGCGCCGCGGTGCGAAACTCGCAGCGCGGCGGATCAGAAAAATGGCTTATGGGGCAATCCGGCACGCAAAACAAGTCTTTGGGACACACCCTCGCCAAATTATGCGACCACACTCGAAACCCCTGGCTTTTGCCGGGACTGTTTGGCATTCGTTAAGGAATGGGGATTATGTAGTAAGCGATGGATAACTGCGTCAAGACTCTGGCCGGACTCGAAACGTCCCGTTTGCTGGCACTGAGCCGCTACGATGTCGCTAATGCGATGCCGGATGAAGCGTTTGACCGCTTCACCCGCTTGACCGTTAACCTGTTCGATATACCGATCGCATTGATTTCGGTGGTAAGTGCCGATCAAGTCCTGTTAAAATCGAGAATTGGATTATCGGTCGATCGCGTGGCCCGTGCCGGGTCGTTCTGCGACGCCACGATTGCCAGTGACGAAATGTTGATCGTTCCCGATGCGCGGACCAATCCGCAGTTCGCGGTGGGTGACATGGTCATAGGGCCGCCTGGTATCCGCTTTTATGCCGGCGCGCCGCTCATAACCTGCGACGGTTTCCGCCTCGGCGCGCTGTCACTGTTGGATACGCGGCCCCGCTACGATTTTGGCCGCAAGGAGCAAGCGACACTGAGTGAGCTAGCGCGCTCGGTGATGAACGAGATGGAATTACGGCGTCAGCTGGGCGAAACAAGCCGGTTGGTCGGTGAAATGACACTCCGGCACGATATTGCGGCGATCGCCGCGCGCAGCGGCAGTTTTGCCGAGGCGCTAGACCAGATTCTGGTTCATGCCGGCCGCTGGCTCAATGCCGCTTATTGCGCGGTACCCGAGGCCGATATGGCGACCGGAACCTATCACTACGTCGCCGCCTACGCGACCGACACTGAAATTGAACGAATTTTCCGCGATGAGCGTGCTGCTCCGGCGCGGCCCCTGGCATCGTTGAGCAGCGCCGCTGCCCTGACCGGACAAATCCTGGTCGATAGCGGTCCGATCAAAACGGCGGCCCAAGTCGCCGCTTTTCCAGGGTTGGCGACCGCGGCCCAACTGGGAACCCGACGGCAGATTACCGTGCCGCTCACGATCGCCGATCGGAATTTCGGGTTGATAATCGGCTTCAAGACCGCAACGGTCACGCCGCAGGTTATGGCGTTTTGCAGCCATCTGGCCGACTGGATTGCGCCGCTGCTGCAGGGGCGGTTGCGCGAGGATGCGTTGGGGCGATCGAATAGTCTGCTCGACCGGTCGAACCGTGGCTTGCAGACGATGCTCTCCTGCAACGAAGCGATCGCCCGCATCGCCGACGAGGCGGCTCTGATGCAGGCGATCTGCGACAGGGCAGTCGAAATCGGGCGATACCGGGCAGCATGGGTGGGCATGGCCGATGCCGATCCAGATCGGACCCTGCGCCCGGTGGCGATGGCCGGTTGCGGCCTCGACGCCGTGCGGCAGACGCGGCTATCCTGGGCCGACGATCCATTTGGGCAAGGGCCGTCTGGCGTCGCGATTCGCGAAGGCCGACCGGTGATGATCGCCGATCGCGCCCTCGCGCCGGATAGCGTACCCGCTGAGCCAGCAGGCGATGGCGCGGCGATTGCCTTGCCGCTGCACGACGATTCCGGGGTGACCTTCGGTTGCCTGACCTTGCTTGCCGAGAACTGCACCGCTGCGCCGCAGGGGAAAGAACCGAGGTTCGACGATGAAGAGGTTCGCCTATTGATCCAACTCGCCGCCGATCTTGCGCATGGGGTAACGGCGTTGCGGGTCCGCGCGGCGCGGGACGCTGCCTTGGCGGACCGGCATGCCAGCGAGCAGCACCTCGCACGGCTGCTCGAAGCCAGCCCCACCGTGATCTATGCGCTGGAATTCCCCGACGACGGTTCTAACCCAAAAACATGGCATATGGTCGAGGTCAGCGCCAATCTGGAGCGGTTGTTCGGGTTCGATCCCAAGACGGCTCTCGCGCTGTGCTGGTGGGTGAACCATTTGCACCCTGCTGACCGTGATGCCGCCCGAATGGAAGAGCGCCGCCTGTGGAACGAGGGCAATCTGGTCAACCGGTATCGTTTTGCCCGGGCGGATGGAACCTACAGGTGGGTGCGCGACGAAAAGACCTTGATCCGCGACATCACCGGAAGGCCGGTGCGCATTGTCGGTGCCTGGGTCGATATTACCGAAAGCCAGCAAGCTAACGAGGAAATTCACCGGCTGGCCTATTTCGATCCGCTGACCGGCTTGCCAAACCGCGCGATGCTGCGCCGCTGTTTGCTGACCGAGATCGCGCGGGCCGGTCAAACCGGCCTGAGCGGGGCGTTACTGTACATCGATCTCCACGGATTCAAGACCGTAAACGATCTGCATGGTCATTCGGTCGGCGATATTGTGCTCGATCAGGCGGGGCGGCGGTTTCATGCGGCGCTGCGCAGTCAGGACATGGTGGCGCGGATCGGCGGTGACGAATTCGTCGTGCTGGTGGCGGGCCTAGCCGAAAAGCCGGGCCGCGCCGCCGAGATCGCGCATCGGATTGCGGCAAAGCTGCATCAGGCTTTGATCCGGCCAATCTATGCCACGGCGCATGAATGCCGGATTGGGGCCAATATCGGCATCGCGATGTTCCCGCAGTCCGGTGCCGGGATCGACGATATTCTGCGCCAGGCAGATATCGCGATGCAGCAGGCCAAGGGCGCGGAAAACACCGCGAGCGTGTTTTTCGAACCCGCGATGCAAGAGCAGGTGGCGCATCGCCACTCGATCGAGCAGGCGCTGCGCGAGGCGCTGGCAAACGACCGTTTCGAGGTCTGGCTGCAACCGCAAGTCAATCATGACGCGGAGGTGGTGGGGGTGGAAGCCTTGATAAGGCTTCGCCGGGCCGACGGCGTGATCGTGTTGCCGGGCGAGTTCATTCCGGTCGCCGAGGAAACCGGGGTGGTGCTGCCGATGGGACGATGGATGCTGCGGGCGGTATGTGACATCATTGCTGTGCAGCGCGCGCAGGGGCGGCCGCTACAGGTCGCGATCAATGTGAGTCCCCGCCAATTCCGCGATCCTGGTTTTGTCGGCGACGTCGAGGCCACGCTGGCCGAGACCGGTGCCGATCCGCACGATCTGATGATCGAAATTACCGAAAGCCTGCTGATCGACCGGATCGACGAAACCATGGGTAAACTCAATGCTCTGGCAGGGCGCGGCATTCGGTTTTCGGTCGATGATTTCGGTACCGGCTATTCCAGCCTGGGCTATTTGCAGAACCTGCCGATCGCCGAAATCAAAATCGACCGCAGCTTCATTCATCGCCTGCCAGCGTGTACCCGCGATGCAACGCTGGCCGAGGCGATTTTGGCGATGACCCGCCATCTGGGGCTGTTCGCCGTCGCTGAAGGGGTCGAGACCGAGGCGCAGGCCGCGTTTCTGCGACAAAGAGGGTGCAATACGATGCAGGGCTATCTGTTCGGCAGACCGGAGCCGGCCCCCCTCTGGCTGGAGCGGTGGGCAAACGGCCTTACCGTCGCGCCGATGCTCACCAATCGTAAGGTCGCCGCGATCAACTGACCAGGATAATCCATCGCCCATCTTTCGGGGAGCATTGGAAAACGGGGAGCATTGGAAAAAACAGGAAGGGGTTTTTTAGCAAAAACGAACCCTTTTTTTTCTTGTCCTATACTGCGGCGCACAAATCTACCGCGTCGCACAAATCGCTTGCCAGCAAGTTTATGTCGCCATAGCTTGTCGCGACGGGGTCGGTTGCGCGAAAAAAATGGATCGGAGCGAAACTTGAAAAAATTCAGTCGTTTGTTGGTGGCCAATCGTTCGGAGATTGCGATCCGGGTGTTTCGGGCTGCGGCTGAATTGGGGATTACCACGATCGGGGTTTATGCGGAGCAGGATAAGCTTTCGCTCCATCGGTTCAAGGCGGATGAGGCTTATCTGATCGGCAAGGGGTTGGGGCCGATCGAGGCGTATTTGTCGATTGCCGAGGTGTTGCGGGTCGCGGTTGAGGCGCGGGCGGATGCGGTGCATCCAGGCTATGGGTTTTTATCGGAGAACCCGGATTTTGCCGATGCGTGCGCGGCGGCGGGAATTGTGTTCATCGGGCCGACCCCGGCGACGATGCGAACGTTAGGCAACAAGGTTGCGGCGCGGAATCTGGCGGTATCGGTGGGGGTGCCGGTGATGCCGGCGTCGCCGCCGCTGGGAAATGACCCGGCGGAGATCGCCCGGATTGCCGCCGAGATTGGTTATCCGGTGATGTTGAAGGCGTCCTGGGGAGGCGGCGGGCGCGGGATGCGGCCGATTGGTTCAGCGAACGGGTTGATCGAGCAGGTGGAAACCGCACGGCGCGAGGCGAAGGCGGCGTTCGGCAACGATGAGGTGTATTTCGAGAAACTGGTGCAGCGGGCGCGGCATGTGGAAGTGCAGTTGCTGGGCGATTCCTATGGGAATCTGGTGCATCTGTTCGAGCGCGACTGCACGATCCAGCGGCGGCATCAGAAGGTGGTGGAGCGCGCGCCCGCACCCTACCTCGATGAGGTGACGCGGCACGCCTTGTGTAACGCGGCGTTAGAGATCGGACGGGCGACGGGCTACAAAAATGCGGGGACGGTGGAGTTTTTGCTCGACCGCGATGACGGCAAATTCTATTTCATCGAGGTTAATCCGCGCATTCAGGTGGAGCATACGGTGACGGAGGTGGTCACCGGGATCGATATTGTCAAAGCGCAGATACGGGTGGCCGAGGGTGGGCATATCGGCGATGTGGCGGAAACCGGGGTGCCGGCGCAGCCCGGCATCGCGCTCGATGGGCATGCGCTACAATGCCGGATTACCACTGAAGATCCCGAGAACAATTTCATACCCGATTATGGACGGATATCGGCCTATCGCGGCGCGTTCGGGTTCGGCATCCGGCTCGATGGCGGCACCGCGTATTCGGGGGCGGTGGTAACGCGATTTTATGATGCACTTCTGGAAAAAGTGACGGCGTGGGCACCCTCGCCGACAGAAGCGATCGCGCGGATGGTCCGGGCGTTGCGGGAATACCGGATCAGGGGGGTGGCGACCAATCTGCCGTTTCTTGAAGCCCTGCTCACGCATCCTTCGTTTCAGACCGGGGATTACACGACAAGGTTCATCGACGACACGCCTGAGTTGTTTTCATTTCCGAAGCGGCGCGACCGGGCGACGCGGTTGTTGCGTTATATGGCGGACGTGACGGTGAACGGCCACCCGGATGTGCGGGGCAAGCGGCGGCCGGTGGCGTACGCGCGCACGCCGGACGCTCCACGGCTTGCAAAAAAACCGGCCGATGGAACCAGGCAACTTCTGGACCGTCTGGGTGCGAAAGGGTTCGCGGATTGGATGCGCGCCCAGTCACGCGTGCTGATCACGGACACCACGATGCGCGATGCCCATCAATCGTTATTGGCGACGCGGATGCGCAGCTACGATATTGTCGCCGCCGCGCCGGCCTATGCCGCGGGGTTGCCCGAATTATTCTCGCTGGAGTGCTGGGGTGGCGCGACCTTCGATGTTTCGATGCGTTTTCTAACCGAAAGCCCGTGGGAGCGACTGGCGGCGATCCGGGCGGCGGCCCCTAACATTCTGTTGCAGATGCTGTTGCGCGGTGCCAATGGGGTTGGCTATACCAATTATCCTGACAACGTCGTTCAATACTTCGTGCGACGTGCGGCTACCAACGGGATCGACGTGTTCCGGATTTTCGACTGCCTCAACTGGATCGAGAACATGCGGGTGGCGATCGATGCGGTGCTCGCGACTGGCAAGCTCGCCGAGGGGGCAATCTGTTATACCGGGGATATTCTTGATCCGGAACGGTCGAAATATTCGGTGAAATACTACGTGGGATTAGCGAAACAACTGGAGGCGGCGGGCTGCCATATTCTGGCGATCAAGGACATGGCGGGCGTGTTGAAACCATCCGGCGCGGGCGTCCTGGTGCGGGCGCTGAAGGATGAAATTTCGCTGCCGATCCATCTGCACACCCATGATACCTCGGGGATTTCCGGCGCGACGGTGCTAGCGGCGGTCGAGGCTGGAGTCGATGCGGTGGATGCGGCGATGGACCCGATGTCCGGCCTCACCTCGCAGCCGTGCCTGGGATCGCTGGTGGAGGCGTGGCGGCATACCTATCGCGATACCGGACTCGATCCCGATGTGATCCGCCAGTTGAGTTTTTATTGGGAGGCGGTGCGCGCGCAATACGCCGCTTTCGAAAGCGATCTGCAATCGGGCGCGTCGGAGGTTTATCTGCACGAAATGCCGGGCGGGCAGTTCACCAATTTGCGCGAACAGGCGGGGTCGCTGGGGCTGGCGGAACGGTGGCACGAAATATCCCGGACCTATCGCGATGTGAACATGATGTTCGGCGATATCGTGAAGGTCACGCCCTCGTCAAAAGTGGTGGGGGACATGGCGCTGATGATGGTCAGCCAGGGGCTGACCGTGGCCGATGTGCTCGATCCTGCCAAGGAAATTGCGTTTCCGGCTTCGGCGGTCGAAATGCTGCGCGGCGATTTGGGGCAGCCGCCTGACGGGTGGCCGCATTTGTTGCAGGCCAAGGCATTGCGCGGCGAGGTGCCCTATACCGTCCGCCCCGGATCGCTGCTGCAACCAGCCGATCTGGAAGCGCTGCGAACCGAGGCCCTTGCCCGCTGCCAGGGGCGGATCGATGACGACGACCTGGCTGCGTACACCATGTACCCGGAGGTCTACACCGCCTATCGCGCGACCCGGCGAACCTTTGGCCCGGTCGGCGTGTTGCCGACGCCGGTATTTTTTTATGGCATGCAGCAAGGTGAAGACGTTGCGATCGAAATGGAGGCCGGCAAGACCCTGATCCTGCGTCTGCAAACCATCAGCGAGACCGACGAAGACGGCAATGTGCGGGTGTTTTTCGAACTGAACGGTCAACCACGCGTGGTGGTGGTGCCGAACCGGGCGGTCACGCCGACCCGTGCCGCGCGACGCAAGGCCGACGAGGCCAAGGACGGCGAGGTCGGCGCGCCGATGCCCGGCACGGTCGCCAGCATCATGGTGTGCGAGGGTCAGAGCATTTCCCAGGGCGAAGCGCTGGTGGCGATCGAGGCGATGAAAATGCAGACCCGGATTTCGGCGCCGCGCGACGGCACCGTCAAGGCGCTACACGTAAAGCCCGGCGAGGCGGTGGATGCGAAGGATTTGTTGGTGGAGTTGGCATAGAGCAATGTTGCTTGAGGTTGACGTCCTTGCGGCAACCTCAAGCAATGAAATTGCTCTAAGTTTCGGACCCCGTGCAGCGGCGGTTTGAGATCATCGCCAGGAATTCGCGCCGCGTCGAAGGGTCGTCACGGAAGGCCCCCAACATCCGGCTGGTGACCATTGCCACGCCGGTTTTATGAACGCCGCGGGTGGACATGCACTCGTGCCCAGCCTCAATCACCACCGCGACCCCGCGCGGTTGCAGCACGTCGTTGATGGTGTTGGCGATCTGGGCCGTGAGTTTTTCCTGGATTTGCAGGCGCTTGGCATAGGCATCGACCACCCGGGCCAGTTTGCTGATCCCCACCACCCGGCGATCCGGCAGATAGGCCACGTGGGCGACGCCGATGATCGGCACCATGTGGTGTTCGCAATGCGATTCCAGGCGGATGTCGCGCAAAATCACCATCTCGTCATATCCCTCGATTTCCTCGAAGGTGCGGGTCAGAATGGCTTCCGGGTCCTCGGCGTAGCCGCGAAAGAAATCCTCGTAGGAGCGGGCGACACGGGCCGGGGTATCGTGCAGACCCTCGCGGTCAGGGTCGTCGCCAGCCCAGCGGATCAAGGTGCGGATTGCGGCTTCGGCATCGGCCCGGCTTGGTCGCTCGGGGCGGTCGGCGTCGTTCAAGCACAAGGGCGGGGTTCGAATATCCACCAGCAATCTCCCAATGTCGCGCGCACAATGGGCGCAATGTAGTGTGACGGCATAGGGCCGGGTCCCGCAACCCCACAACCACACGGCCCCGCCGCGATTTTCGCATGCCAAGACCCTCGCATGCCAAGGTCTTCGTAGCCAAGTTCAGTGCAACCGATGATCGCCGTGCGGACTGTCAAGACTGAACGAGGGGATCGCGATATCGTAATTTTCACCGGTATCGACCGCGATCATGTGATAAGTCCCCGTCATGAAACCAGACGGGGTCTCCAGCGGAACGCCGGACGTGTATTCGAATACGTCGCCAGGATCGAGCACCGGTTGCTCACCGACAACCCCCGGGCCGCGCACCTGCTGCATGTGACCATTGCCATCGGTGATCAACCAAGTACGGCGGAGCAACTGCATGGTGACAATGCCGATGTTCTCGATACGCACCTGATAGGCCCAGGCGAAGTGCCGGTCTTCCGGCTGGGATTGGTCTTCGAGGAAAATCGCGCGAATGGAAACCCGGATGCCCGCCGTTTCCCGGCTGAAGATCTCATTCGACTGCTGAACTCGCATTGGTGCCATGATTGAAATCCTTACCCTGGTCTGCCGGTCCCCATGTTTTGAGTTCGTTCAATGATGTTGGCAGCCGCCCGACCGAATACAACCAGGGTGGGGTACCATGCTGGTATGATTGTGTAGCTCCCTCATGATTTCGAAACAAGTCGTGACTTCGCAACAAGCCGCCCGGCGTGGGCGTGACCGGCTGGGCAATCCGGGTTAGGAAACCCGAATGATCTTTGGTCCGAAGACACGGCATCGCGCCGCCTGTTCCCTGGTTCTGCTGTTGTCGTCCTGCGCGGGCGGAATGGCGGAGACGGCATCACCGCCGACAATGTCGTTGTACGGTGCGTTCATGGCCGGCACTTATGCGGAGTCCACCGGGCACGATGCGGCGGCATCACGGTTTTTTGCGACCGCCATTGCGCGCGATCCTACCAATCAGGCGCTGCTGCGCCAGGGTTTCGTCACCGCTCTGCTCGCGCGCAGCCCAGAGGCCCCGAAGCTCGCCGCGCGGATGGGCGATGATCCGCTGGCGCTGATGGTGCGGGGGAATGCCGCGATCGTGGCGGGGAACGATGCCAAAGCCGGGGCCGATTTTGCCGCTATGGCCAAAACCGGAGAAACCGGACTGATCCGCCCCCTGCTGCTGGCGTGGGCGGCGGCGGGCGCGGGCGACTTTGGGCCGGCGATCGATCGGCTGAAGGGGTTGGAAACCACCCCGCCATTCGGGCCGGTCTATACGCTGAATGCCGCGCTGATCGCTGACCTGGCCGGGCGGGAGGCCGAGGCGGCACCGCTGTATTTGATGGCGGAGCAGGCGTTTCCGGCACCGAATTTGCGGCTGGCGCAGGCGATTGCGAGTTTTCAGGCGCGGCAAGGCAACACCGAACGCGCCGATGCGGTGCTGGTGCGGATGGCGGCGAGCCATCCCGATTTGCGACTCGCCCTGAAGGCATTGGAGCGAGATGCGGCGAAGCCGATGATCGACTCGGCGCAGGATGGGGTGGCCGAGGCGTATCTGACCCTGGCAGGATCGCTCGATCAGCCCAAGCAGATCTTGTTGCGCAAGATATTGCTCGATTTCGCGGTGCAACTGCGCCCGGATTTGGCGGCGGCACGGCTGCTGCGGGCAAATCTCGACACGACGCTGGGCAAACCGGACCGTGCCGCCGCAGATTTATCGAAGATCGGGGCCAACGATCCGCTCTATGCGACGGCGGTAATGCAACGGGCAGAAATCCTCGATGGGCAGGGCAAAGGCGTTTCGATGCTGCCGGCACTCACCGCCCTGGCGCAGGCGCACCCGCTGGACGCCGCCCCGCTGACCCTGGCGGGCGACATTCAGCGCGACGCCAAACACTATGCGGC
Organism: Acidiphilium sp.; assembly: GCA_028688905.1. Lineage (GTDB taxonomy): Bacteria > Pseudomonadota > Alphaproteobacteria > Acetobacterales > Acetobacteraceae > Acidiphilium. The sequence continues at coordinate 33,521 of JAQTXH010000011.1, forward strand.
GGCGCGGGCGCTCTATAGCCAAGCCCTGGCGCGGCTGGGACCTAATCCGCCAGGGGAGGCGTGGTCGATCTATTACGGGCGGGCGATCGCCGAGGACAAGCTGGGTGACTGGCCAAACGCTGACGCGGATTTGCATCGCGCCCTGGCGATTGAACCGGGGCAGCCGTTTGTGCTCAATTATCTTGGCTATTCCTACGCGCTGCGGGGCGAACATCTGGCGCAGGCGCGCAGCATGATCGAGCAAGCCTTGCAGGTCGATCCCAATGAGGGAGCGATCATCGATAGTCTGGGGTATGTGTTGCTGCGGCAAGGCAAGATCGCGCACGCCATGCGGGTGCAGATCCGCGCGGTGCAGGCGGCTCCGGACGATGCCGAGGTCAACGCGCATCTGGCCGATATTTTCGCGGCGGCGGGGGATCATCTGGCGGCGCGCAACCAATGGGCGCGGGCGTTGGCGTTGCACCCGGACAAGCCCGAGGCGGCGAAGATCGAAGCGGAGCTGAAGCGCGATCCCGCCGGGTCGTGAGGCGATGATCGCGGTGCCGACGGAATTTGCGCGGGCGAAGGTCAATCTGTTCCTGCACGTTACAGGCAAGCGGGCAGATGGGTTTCATCTGCTCGATAGTCTGGCGGTGTTTCCTGCCGTGGGGGATCGGTTGAGCCTGACGCTGGCCAATGCGTTGGACATTACGGTGACCGGCCCCTTCGGCGATGGGTTGGCCGCCGAGCCGAACAATCTGGTGCTGCGGGCAGCCCGCGGGTTTGGCGCGGCAATGGGACGAGAAGTGGATTTCGCGTTCCGGCTGACCAAAAACCTGCCGGTGGCATCCGGCATCGGCGGCGGCTCGGCCGATGCGGCGGCGGCGTTGCGCCTGCTGGCGCGGCACTGGAATTGCCCGATCCCGGATTTTCTGGCCGAACCCTTGGGGGCGGATGTGCCGGTCTGCATCGTCAGCCGCCCGGCGCGGATGGGCGGGATCGGCGAGATATTGAGCGCCGCACCGAGGTTGCCGGAATTCGGTATGGTCCTGGTCAACCCCGGCGTCGCGGTGGCGACACCGGCGATTTTCAAGGCGCGTGGGGGCGGGTTTTCGCCGATGGCGGATTTGCCGTCAGGCTGGGATGATGCAGTGGCGATGGCGGCCGATCTGGCACGGTTGTCGAACGATTTGGAGGTGCCGGCGTTGGGGATGGCACCGGTGATCGGCACGGTTCTGGCCGCACTCCGGGCCGATCCGGCCTGTCTGCTGGCGCGAATGAGCGGGTCGGGGGCGACGTGTTTCGGAATTTTCGCGGACGCGGATGCGGCGGCGGCGGCCTGCGCTACCGCCAATCTGGCGCGACCAGGATGGTGGTGCTGGGGTGGAGCGGGAACCGGAAAAGCAGATTGATGAGCGCGCGACAAAACGACGAACAAATTCTCCCCCGAGGTCCGCGCCCAAGCCGTGCGGATGGCCGACGAAGCTCACCGCAGCCAATACGGTTTCAGGGGCAAAATCAACGCCAAGGGCGGCGACGTCTCCTACGGCTTCGCCAAATATATCTGCGCGATGCGCTGCCAGACGCCTCGTTCATCTGGTTCACCGGCACGCCGAGGCGCGGCGTGAGCTGCGAGGCTCGCGAGCGCGGCGAAGAAATCGACTTCAACCCAGATGCGATCGCCTTCTACGATGCCTTGGCCGACAACCACAGCGCCCGTGACCTCATGGGCGGGCCAGCCTTGCGCGTCATCGCCCATAAGTTGGTCGAGGACATTCGCAAGAACATCGCTGTGGATTGGGCACACCGGGAATCAGCCCGAGCCGACATAAGGCGGCGGGTCAAGCGTATCTTACGCAAACACGGCTATCCGCCGGACCTCCAGGATGCCGCGGTTCAAAACGTCCTTGAGCAGGCTGAAGTATTGTCTTCGGAGTTTGTTTGATACATCGAGACAGGCCTAGTCGTCGTCATATGAATCAGCACCCGAACATCTGGCGGATTTTTTGCAGTAGAAGGCTGTTGTAAAATAACGTCACGTTAAACTTCGAGGCCAAGTCACTGCCCATCGGCATGCTCATCGGCCGCCTCCAGCGAAGCGGAGATATCGGCAATCGACCGGAACAGCACCATCGCATCATCCTTCGACGGCAGAAACCCCCGGCGGCACCAGAATACGGCTGCCTCTTCATCAATGGCATTGACGATAAGCGCCCGCCCGCCGATCAGCGCGGCACCGTTCACGCTGCGGGCCAGGGCATGATTGAACAATCCCATGCCAATCCCTTGCCCACCCCAAGCGCGGTCCGTTGCAAGCTGCCCGAGCAGAATACACGGCACCGGGTTCGGCGGCTGGCCAGTGCGGATCGAGCGCGGCAGAGTAGTTGGCACAATGGCGGTGGGCGCCAGGCCGTAATAGCCAACCACCCGACCCTCCACATGGACGACCATGACCACCGTGAACCCCTTTTGCTGGTTCGCCAGCGCCCGCGTCTTCAGCCAATGGTCGAGCGAGGGCTTGCCGCAGGAGAACTGGGATACATCGTGATCGGCATTCAGCAGTTCGGGCGCGGAGAGCAGCGGCTCCGCCATCAGCGCTTGGCCGTTCCCTTCTCCCACGGCGCATTGCGGCGAAGGGATGCCACCATTTCCGGCACGGGCGCGGCCGGCGCGGAGACGGCTTGGACGAATGCCTCAAACCCCTCTGCGCTCATACGCACCAGCATGCTTTCCATCAGCACTTCCTCGGCAGCCCGCACCGCAGCCTCTCGCACAAAATCCGTCCGCGAGCGCCCGCGCAAATCGGCGGCGCGGTCGATAATGGCGATGTCACCTTCCGGCAGCCGCATCGAGAGCGGATGGTCCTTGCTCTTGGCTGAGGCGGTCATGGCTGTGGCCTTTGTCATGGAATGTATATAGATCGCTGTAGCGCATTATACAATACAATGCGATTGTTTCCATCATCGGCCATGCCGCCTCGTTTGCTTCCGCTGCTCCATGTGATCCCGCCAATCTGGGCCTCGTTGACCGACCTGATGCCAGAATTCCGCCTCGGACTGGCGATTGACCACCGGGCGACGGGCCACCCTGGCCAGAAGTTCCGCCACCTCCGCGCCGATACGGGCAACACGCGCCAATGCCCCGCCAAACCGGGCAGAATCTCGGCGAACGCCCGCGCAACCCGACGGCTCATTCCCCTCTCAGCCAGCATCGACGGCTGATCCCGGACATCCACGCGCACTTTCGTTTTCAGGTGAACCCTCTGCATCGCCTGGACCGCGCCACGCCGCAGGCCAACGGCACGATCGATCAATGCCAGCGCCGCCTCTTTATCAGGCGCTTGAGCAAAATTGCGGATGATGTTGTTCAACAGACCACCGCGCCCAATCTCGCGCCGGTCGCCCAGCGGCCGCCAAATGCAGGCTGTCCGTCTCGGCCACCGAGGTCACCGTCTCATCCGGCGCGAAGCTCACCACCATCGTCGCGCCGACGATGGTCGATAAATGCACCACCTGGCCCGGGTTGTAGACGGATAGCGAAACGTCGTGGGCCTTGAAAGTAATGCTCTATTCGGGCTTAAAAATATTAACGTGCAAAAATACGTGTAACTTTTGCGATATCGTATGATCATGTTCCGGGTCGATGCTTTGTGTGACGCGCCAACGCGCCAAGCGGAATTTTTCTGAACATTTTTGCATTGAAGGAGACAAATCGCAGTGAAAGCGGCGAAGCGAAATCTGATTTTTGTTATAGCCGCGATTATAACCGGGCTGATCTCGATTGCGTTCGGAATCGGAGTGACGCGCGCCAGCGCCCTCTTCGCCCACGTCACCACCCATCGGCTGTGGCTGACGCTGCTGCTATGCCCGATCGGGTTGGCCGGGATTGTGTTCTTGACCCGCACGGTGTTTCCCGGCGCGCAAGGGTCGGGCATCCCACAAGCGATGGCTGCCTTGTCGATGGAGAACCCGACAGACATCGACACCGTGCTGTCGGTGCGTATCGCCGTGGGTAAATTTCTGCTGACCCTTGCCGGTTTCGCGGTAGGAGCCTCGATCGGCAAGGAAGGCCCAACCGTACAGATCGGCTGTGCCGCGATGAATATTTGTGGCCGGCTCGGATTGGAGCGTAGCCACGCCCTTCAACGCTTGCTGATCCTGGCCGGCGGGGCGGCGGGCATTACCTGCGCGTTCAACGCGCCGATCGCCGGCATCTTGTTCGCGATCGAGGAGATGGTCGGCAGCTTTGACGATCGTCTGGCACGCTCGATTATCCTCGCCGCCTTTGCGAGCGGGATCACGCTTCTGCTTCTGCTCGGCTACCAGCCCTATTTTGGCTTCTCTCATGCCACAATGCCGCTTGGGCTAATCTGGCTGCTCGTCCCGCTTTGCGCGGTGATCGGGGGAGTCACGGGTGGTGCATTTGCACAAGTGCTGGTTACCCCAGCGCGGTTCATGCCAGGGCCAGTCAACCGTCTTGCAAAACATCACCCCGTTGGGTTCGCGTTGCTGTGCGGCTTTGTACTGGCAGGACTTGGCCTGATTTCACACGGGCAGGTCTTCGATGCGAGCTACGGCGAGGCGCGTGAGGCACTGACCAAGGGAGTGCTGCCGCCATTCGACTTCGCGCCGCTTAAGTTCCTCGCGACACTCGTTTCCTATCTTTCAGGAATTCCGGGAGGTATTTTTGCTCCCTCACTGGCGGTAGGCGTGGGTGTTGGTACGATATTCAGCCACTTGGTGCCAGGTGCCCCGGTGACTGCCTTCGCGATGGTAGGGATGGCAGGCTATTTCTCGGGCGTGGTTCAATCGCCATTGACCGCAACCGCGATCGTTATCGAGATGACCAGCAACCCAACAATGACTGTCCCGGTTGGCATCGCCGCGATCCTTGGCACGATGGCTTCGCGACTGGTCTGCAAGGAACCTGTTTATCACGCCATGGCACATCAGTTCCTTCGCGTCGTCGAACATAAACCGATCGCTCAACCGAATACGGCAGGCGTCAGTCCGGAATAGAAATCAACTCCCTTTTTAGGACACCAAATCGTTACTCATGCTGTGGCGCGAACGGCATACTTCCACAGCCTGAGGCCGTAGACCTCTGAGATCAATCGTTCAATCCGCAATCGGATTGAGGTCAGCAACGCCAACCGCATCTACAACAATGACGCAACCGGCAACCGGGGACACTCGTTCGTCCATTACCGAGTGGTGCCGCAATATAATATCTGAGGCAAGGTGGCTCCTGCGACAGCGGTGGATTGGAGTGGCGGCGGGGTGCCGAGTATGCGGCCATGGCTCAGCACGATGACGCGATCGACGATGGTCAGGCTTTGCGGGCGGTGGGTGATCAGCAGCGTGGTGCGGCCTTGCATCAGGGTTTCCAGTGCTGCCAGCACTTCGTGTTCGGAAACCGCGTCGAGGCCTTCGGTGGGTTCGTCGAGGATCAGGATCGGGGTATCCTTGAGGAAGGCGCGGGCGATGGCGACACGGCGGGCCTGTCCGCCTGACAGCCGGGTTCCGGTTTCGCCCACGAAGGTATCGAGGCCGTTAGGCAGGGCGAGGATTTCATCGAAAATATTGGCTTGGCGCAGAGCGCGACACAAATCGGCGTCGCTTGCGCCGGGTCGGGCGAGCAGAAGATTTTGCCGGATGCTGGTGTTGAACAGATAGGTCTGTTGCGCCACCACGGCGCACCAGGCGCGCACGGTTTCGCCCCGCAGGTCGCGCAGCGCGACGTCGCCGATTTCGACGGTGCCGTCCTGATAATCCCAGAAGCGCAGCAGAACGTTGAGCAGGCTGGTCTTGCCCGAACCGGTGGCACCGACAATGCCGAGGCGACCACCCTGGGGGATGTCGATGTCGATACCGTCGAGTGCCCAGGGGGCGTCGGGGGCATAGCGCATCCGCAGGCCGCGGATGCGCAGATCGAATGTGGCGGGCATTGGGGCTTCGTGGGAGGGTTCGACAACCTCCGGCGTGGTATCGATGATTTCGAAAATCCGCCGTGCCGCGGCCAGGGTTTCACCGAGCGCCTGGAAGGCGTTGGGCAATGTGGTGACGGCCTCGAAACTGCCGAGCACGAACAGGGCGATCATCGCGAGGTCGGGGCCGCTGATGGTAGCGTGGGCGACCAGCGGGATCGTGATCACCAGAGCCAGCCCCAGGCTGAGATTGGCAATCAGGCTGGACAGGCCAGCCGACTGGGCGCTGATCCGGGCTTGGCGGCGCTGCTGGGTGATCAGATCCCGGCTGAGACCATCGATGGCCGCGGCGTGGTTTGCGGCCGCCTGATAGACGCGCAGTTCACCTAGGCCACGCACCGCGTCGGCGATTCCTGAGCGCAAATCGGCGCGGATCGCGACCGCACGCTGGCCCGGCCGGCGCGCCAGGCGCTGGGTGGCCAGCGGCAGAACGATGCCGGCGAGGATCAGGCCGGCGAGATCGACCAGCGCGACATCGAGGCTGAAGACGGTCATGAAGGCAAAAATCAGCAGCACCGTGATCGCCGCCGCCGCCGTGGGCACCAGGACGCGCAGGTAGAGATTGTCGAGACTGTCGATGTCGGCGCGGATGCGGCTGAGCAGATCGCCGCCGCGATAATATTGCAGACGCGCCGGGGCGAGCGGTTCGAGATGCTGGTAGAACCAGACCCGGAGCGCCGACAGCAGCCGCAAGGTTGCCTCGTGGGTAACGAGGCGTTCGGCGTAGCGGCCGCCGGTGCGCAGAACGGCCAGCGCGCGGATTCCGGCGGCGGGAGTGAAGTATTCGATCAACTGACCGCTCAGGCCGGACAGCGCCATGGCGGTGATGAACCAGCCGGCCAGGGCCAGCAGGCCGACATTGGCGAGGATGACGACGATGGCGAGGCCGATCCCCGCGAGCATCCAGAGCGTGTAGGGGCGGAACAGCCTGAGCAGGCGCAGCAGATCTTTCATGCGCCGGCTTCCTGATAGAGTGCGCTCATGCCGGCATACCGGCCGCCGCGTTCGAGCAGGGAGGCATGGTTGCCCGCCTCAACGATGCGGCCATGGTCGAGCACCAGGATGCGGTCGGCACGGCGCACCGTGTCGAGATGATGGGCGATGACCAGCATGGCGCGGTTGCGCCCGAGGTGTTCGACCGAGGCGGTGATCAGGGCTGAGGTTTCGGGATCGAGGCTGGCGCTGGCCTCGTCCAGCACGATCAGGTCGGCATTTTTGAGAAAGGCACGGGCCAGGGCGATCCGCTGGATTTCGCCGCCCGACAGGCCCTGGCCCCGATCGCCCAGAACGGTGTCGTAGCCGTGCGGGAGTTTGCTGATGAATTCATCGGCATTGGCCAGGGTTGCGGCCGCGCGCACCGCTCGAACGTCAACCGAAAGCCCGAGCCGGATGTTGTCGATCACGCTGGCGTGGAACAGCGTGGGGCGCTGGGGCAGCCACGCCACCCGCTGCAACCAGAAATCATCCGGAATGTCGCGCAGATCGGCGCCATTGATGCTGATGCGCCCGGTCTGGGGCCGGAGGAAGCCGAGCAGCAACTGGCTGATCGTGGTCTTGCCGGCACCGCTTGGCCCAACCAGGGCGACGCGCTCGCCGCGCGCCAAGGTGAAGTTGATGTCGTGGAGCACGGTCTCGCCGGGTTCATAGGCGAAACCGACGTGTTCGAAGCCGATGTGCAGTGCCGGGATTTCGGGCGGGGTGGGGCGTGCGGGATTGCGGGCGGGGTTGCGCGGGGGCAGCGGGGTGTCGAGAATTTTGACGATCTGTTCGGAGGCACCGATTGCCTCCATCCGTGCGTGATACTGGGTGCCCATGCTGCGCAGCGGCCGGTAGAATTCGGGGGCCAGCAGCAGGACGAAGAATCCCGGCAGAAACCGCATGTCGCGGTAATACAGCGTGAAGCCAATGAACACCGCGACCATGGCGACGCTGACGGTCGCGAAGAACTCGAGGATCAACGACGACAGGAAGGCGACGCGCAACACGGCCATGGTGTCCTGCCGGTAGTCGTCGGAGATCTGGGCGATCACTTTGGCTTCGGCGCGGCTGGCGCTGAACAGTTTGAGGGTGGTCAGCCCCTCGATCGCATCGAAAAAATAGGCACTCATGCGGGCGAGCTTGCGCCATTGCCGCTGGTTGAGCCGTTCGGCCCCCTTGCCCACCAGGATCATAAAAAACGGGATCAGCGGGGCGGTGATCAGCATGATAATACCGGCCACCCAGTAAGCGGGGAACACGAACACCAGGATCGCCAGGGGGATGAACACCGCCAGGGCCATTTGCGGCAGATAATTGCCGTAGTATTTCTCCAGCGCTTCGACGCTGTCGATCAGCGCGGTGGTGAGATCGCCGGTGCGCTGCTGGCGGGTCCAGGCCGGGCCAAGTGCGGCCATATGGGTGTAGAGTTGCTTGCGGATGTCGAGCTTGACGCGGGCGACCGCCTCGAATGCGATGACGTCGGTCAGCGCTGTCACGATGGTGCGAGCGGCGAAAACGCCGAGAAGTTCCCATAGCCAGGGCCGGACGAAATCGAGGCCATGACCCTCGATGGCGACGGCATTGACGATGAGGGCGAGCAGCCAAGCCTGGAGAATGAGCAGCAGGCCACCGAATGCGCCGACCCCGACGCTTGCGGTCAGCGGGATGCGGACCCGGACGGCATAGCCCCGCAGCCAAGCATCGAGGGCCTTGCCGGTGGCGCGCGATAAGGGAGCTGAAGGTTCAGCCATCGGTCAGGTCAGCGCCGCGACGGCGGTTTGCCGCCAGAACAGCCGATTGCCGTGTCTTGCAGGTTGTGCCGCCGCCCGAACCCGACGCTGACCCGATCAGTGGTCATAGGCCGCCAGCTTGGTAATGCGCGCCCGGAATACCCATATCTGATACCAGTTGTACATCAGCATCACCGGGAAAAACCCCGCCATCGCGAGGGTGAACGTGATGATCGAAACCTGGGGCGTCGCCCCGGCATAGATCGTCCAGGTGCCCGGCACCATCCAGGGATACATCGTCGCCATCATGCCGACCGCCATGAAGGCGATCGCCAGATTGAGCCAGAGAATCGCGGCGAGGTCGTGGTCGCGCGCCGAGGCGAGACGCATCTTGACGATGGCAAACACCACGACAATCCCGGCCAGACCCCATACCCAGAAATGCGGGCCGAACCATTTGCTCGAAACCCAGGGGAAAATGGCACTGCTGACCACGAGGGTGATCGCCACGGCGGCCAACGCCATATAGAAGGCGACGTTGGTCCATTTCGCCGCGTGCTGGCGGATCGGTTCGCTCGGCTCGAAGCGCGCGCGGACGAACAACCCCCCCGCCAGCGAGACCGCGATGACCGCGGCAACCCCGGTCCACACGCTGAACGGGGTGATGAAGCGCAACGCGCCACCGACATAGGTCGGCACCTGATCGGGAACATCGGTCAGGGGAAAACCGAGCAGGGTGGCTCCCACCGCCATGCCGCCGAAGAAGGTGGTGGCGAGGCTGGACAGCCCGAACGCCCAGTCGCTGAAGCGCTGGTAGCGTTTCTCGGCCAGATGACGCAGTTCCAGCGCCGCCGCGCGGGTGATGATCCCCCACAGGGCAAGGGCGAGCGGCACCATCAGGTAAGTGAACAGCGAGCCATAGACGAACGGGAACGTGCCGAACAGAACGCCACCCGCCACGATCAGCCAGGTTTCATTGGCATCCCAGGTGCCGGCCATCGCCGACATGATCGCGCCGCGTTCGTCTTCGTCGGACACGAACAGCGAAAAAATCCCGGCACCGAGATCGGCACCATCGAGAATGACATAGAGCAGAATGCAGAGGCCGAGCGACAGCCACCATATGAAGGTGAGCATGTGCTGGACTTGAGTGAGGGCGTTCAGGGGTGCCATGAGTACGGGTCTTTCATCGGGCGACCGTTTTGGGATTAGGCTCGTGGGATTAGGCGGGGCGCAGATATTCGGGCTTGGCCGGTTCGTGCGGGGCGGGTTCTTCGAGATGGCCAAGGGTTTGATGGCCCTCATGAGCGATCGGGCTGGTCATGTCGGGGCCTTTGCGGATGAGTTTGGCGATGAAATAGGCAGCACCGCCCAGAACCATCAGCTCGAACGCCATATAGCCGACCAACCAGAACAGTTCGAGCGGCACCGACATGTGGCTGACCCCGGCGGCGGTGCGCATCAAGCCGTAAACCACCCAGGGCTGGCGCGCGATTTCGCGTGTCCACCAACCGGTCCACACCGCCGCGTAGGGCAGAAAGGCGCTGAACACCAACGTCCGCAGGAACCATTTGTTGCCGGCGATCGCCTTGACGGCAAGCCGCCCGCGGATCGCCAGCCACACGCCCCAAACCGCGACAAGCGACAGAAACATGCCAATCGCGACCATGATCCGGAAGGAATAGAACGGAATGACCACCGGCGGGCGATCCTGCGGCTTGATGCTGTCCAGCCCCGGAACCTTGCCGCTCCAGGTGCGGGTCTCCAGCACGCTGAGCACATGCGGAATCGTGATCGCGAAGGCATTGCCATCACCCTTGGCATTCGGCCACGCGACGACATGCCAGCCGGTGTTGACGCTGCCGTCCTTGTTGTAGGTGTGGTAGTGACCTTCCATCGAGGCCAGGGCCGCGGGTTGGTCATGCGAAATGACCTCGCCGAGACCGTCACCCAGATAGACCTGCAACGGGGCGATCACGATCAGGGCCAGCATGGCGTATTTCAGGGGACGCTGGAACATGGCGATGTGGCGCTGTTTCAGGATGAACCAGGCGGAAACAGCGGCCACGAAGAACAGCGCCAGTTCGAAGCTGGCGATGAGCATGTGGGGAAAGCCCAGCATCACGTCCGGGTTCAAAATCGCGGCGAACCAGTCGGTCACCTGAAACACGCCGTTCTTGAGCGCGACTCCGGTGGGCGTCTGCATCCAGGAATTGGCAACCAGAATCCACATCGCCGACAATGCCGATGACAGCGCGACATTGAACGTCGCGAACAGGTGCATTTTCTTGTTGATCTTGCCCCAGCCGAAAATCATCAACCCGATGAAACCGGCCTCGTACATGAAGGCGGTGATCGTCTCGTAGCCGAGAACCTGGCCGAAGAACGGCCCCGCGGCCTGCGAGAACGGCCCGTACAGAATGCCGAAGGCCATTTCCATCGTGATGCCGGTGGCGACGCCCGCGCCAAAATTGACGATGAACAGTTTTTCGAAAAACCGGGTCAGCCGATACCAGTGCTCGTCGTTGGTTCGCATCCAGCGCCATTCGAAAAAGAACAGCGCGACCGCGAGACCGATCGTCAACGGCGGATACAGGATATGGAAACTGGTGATCCACGCGAAATCGAGCCGCGACAACAATACTGGTAACGAATTCTCCAACATGGACGTTTCTTTCGCGTTATTGGATGGGTTTGGTCTTCAGAACGAAGTCGAAATTTCAGGGTTGCAGCGGATCATGCGTCCTGCTCCGCCGCGCTGGTCGTGTTGTGACGTTCGCCTTTTCCGATCAGCGGCATGCGGTTCTTCAGCCCGAGCAGAGCGACCACCCGCCCGCCCAGCTTCAGCAGCTTGATCAGATCGGCGGTATCGAGCTTCTGGACATCCTCGGACCACCGCATCAAAAGCTCGATCAGGTCGTGCATCTCCCGCAATCGCAGCTGCGCGTGCCGATCGCTGTCGGTTTCCGCCGGTTCCATGATGAGTTCGCGCAGCACGGTCAACGTAGGGTCGATCTCGCGCCGGCGGCGCTCCTCGGCCAGTGTCCGCACGATCTGCCAGATGTCGCCCAGTGTCGAAAAATGCTCGCGCCGGTCGCCCGGAAGATGCTGCAACCGCACCAGCCGCCAGGATTGCAATTCCTTCAGCCCCATCGAGACATTCGAGCGCGAAAATCTCAGCTCGTCGGCGATTTCATCGGCCGGCAACGCGCGATCGGACAAATAGAGCAGCGCATAGATCTGCCCGACGGTGCGGTTGATGCCCCAACGGCTGCCCATTTCACCAAAGTGAAGGGTGAAAGCCTCGGTAAGCGGAGATAGTGCCATGTTCCGAATTTCCAGGAATTCCTGAACTTAAGATCATGGCAGAAACTTACTTGTCAACCCTCCGGTCGCCGTGACCCGCTTCTGGCCCGTCAGCAACGGCGGCGGCTCCGGTTTTCTGGACAAGTGGATTTTTCTGGACAAGTGGATAAGCTCTCATGACCGTCATTCGGGGAGAGAACGCACGTTGGTTCTACATCAGATTTTCACCTGATGTCACCAAGATCCGATAATGAACCTGACGGGTGTGCCGCGAGCCGATCGACGACGATTGA
>JAQTXH010000012.1:0-35553 GCA_028688905.1 Acidiphilium sp.
TGTTCAGACACATGAGCTGGTGCTGGAGTTGGGGATAGTGGTGAGCCGGAATTAGTCCAGACCGGACCAGAGCAAAGTCCGCACGGTTCATGTATTTGGCTTCCAGGATCGTCATGCCGTCGGCGGAGAGCCCGTCGAGAGAAGCGATCAGAAACGGATGCTCGTCGTGCTGGATGCACGACGGGAAAACGTCGATATCCTCCGTTTCCTCGTATTTCCGTCGGATGAGTGGTTCGTAAACGTGTCCGAGAAGCATCCCCTGATTGGACTCCTGCTCAGGCATGCGACCCATTTTCCGCAACCAGAGCTGTTCCATAGTAGCGTAGGGGGAAACCCCCATGACCACGGGCGCCTCAGATCCGCCTATGCCGGACCGTCGCCAGGCGAGCCATTCGCAGCTCCCCTGCTTGTGCTCAATTATTTTGACCATAGTTTTTTTCTCCTTTCCATGTCGGTTTCGCGTGGGTCGCGAACGCGGGTGCGAGGAGAAAGTGACGCCGCAGGATGGGAAGCGGACTTACGCCGCGTCAGGCACCCCGTGCCGGCGGATGTAGGCCCGCGCGGCGTGTTCAGGGCAGTACGACGCGCCTTCGGCCGAGGGGGCATCACAGTACCGGCCCTCAAGCGTCCAGCAGCAGATCGGAGAGCGTCCAACACTCCACATTTTCGCCAGGCGCTCTTCGTCTGCTTTACGATTGGCCTTCTCGACTTCCGCGACCCTGATCCTGAGCCGGACGAAAGCAGCGTCCACACCCAGATCCCTGCCGATTGCTTCTGGCGCTCGACCCGTCCGGATCATGCGGAAAATAGCGGGATCAAGTATGTCATCATGGTTCGGTTTCGGCATGCTCGTGATTCCCATACTGCGATCTGAAAACCGTAGATCACGCAGTCGTGAAGTCTATGATCTGGCGCCGAATGTCAGCACGATGTGACAATGTTGTCAACAACGAACAGCATACCTAACTTTCTATTTCGCCATATACTATCAGCGTCGTTTCAGTCCGAGCTTAGAAGCTCGGATTTATGGTATCGGTCGGTCCAATCGAGTCACGCGGCTTCGTCAGAAGATTTACGGGCCGGTATTTCTCGATTTGGGACTCGACATGAATTATCATGTGAGGCTTGCTTGAGCGCGTATCCGAGGGATAGCGATGACCGTTCGTGGAGGCGATACCAGTGAGCATTCTTCCGATGATCGGCGGCATCGGGCCGGAGCAGGTACAATATTGGGTGGAGGTGGTCGGTCTGACGTCGATAGGTCTATGGATTTTTCCCCTGACGAGACCGCTGATCTCGGGGATCTATGGGAGGTTGTTGATTCCAATGATCTTTTCGACCGCGAAATATGGGGGGAGCTGGAGCTTCTGGATCGTGAAGAAAATCCTGCTCGCTCACAAAGTGTTGATAACGAATATCATGAGCCCCCGGACGTCGATTTTTCCCGATTTGGGGGACGACGAGGAGGTCTAGTCCGCGAACTGTGTTCTGAGCTGGAAACGGCGATTGAGCGGCAGGCGTTTAAGTTATTGACGGATCGTATCTCTTTGATCTTCAAGAAAAGCACTCCGGCATTGGAACGCGAAAAGTCCTTATACTGGGTTTTCGGCGCAGGTGATGATCATGACACCGAAGCCTACCACCGGTTGCGGTCCCCAGGATACGCGAGCTTCCACGACTGCATGCTGGCGCTGGGAGCCCGCGATTATGTCATCTGGACGAGGGTACATTTCGAAATGTATCTGTCCTGGCGCCTTCTGACTGAACCGATGGCGTTCGATGTCGTTCTGTTGCCCGACTGGCTGGAGAGCGAAATTGCTTACAGTGCGGGATTTCCAGGCATCTCCGCCGCGCGGTTCGCGTGGTGCTGGCCTGGCGTCCCGGAAGATCGGCTTACTGCGTTGCCCGGCGTGACTGTCGAAATCCTGGCAAAAATGGAGAGCAAGGGATTTATGGCACACAAGTCGATCAACTGGTTTTTTATAGGTAGAAATCCGCGACGACTGAAGCAACGCGTAATCTGGCGCGACGACACGATCAGAAACGAGCGTCGGGCACTTATGAATAAAAATCAGATTTGGGAAGGGCGGCTTTTGACATGGCAGGCATTGTGGCCGCCACAATGAACAGCTATCGCGGAAGCGGTTTGCTTGTCCGAATGATGTGCGCGGTCCACAGGCATTATGGGGCCGTGAGCAACAAAAAGCCCGCCACCCATAGGGTGCGGGGCTTTTCTATACAGCGCGGGTATCCTGCCGGTGCAGCGTGCGGCTACTTTCCTAAACAAACGGTGTCCTGTCAAGACATGGAGGTTGCGGGCCTATGAGTGGAGAGAATAATCGGACAGATCGGAGCGACGAAAGTCTGCCAGACGGCAGCGTGTCCCTCCACGCCATCGATCTGCCCCCTAAAACACCGTTTGGCTTGCTGATGCAGGCTTGCGGCGTCCGAGCTGCGGACTTCGCGGCAATGACGCAGACGTCGCTCAGTATTGTCCTCGGCTGGCAGGCCGGCCGGGCTGACGCGCCGGTGTGGGCATTTGAGTATTTGCAATCGGTTCACCGTGAGATGGTCTCTGCGGTAGAGGCTCAGATCAGGATCATACGAGACAAACTTGCTGGAGAAGCTCCGATGTTCCCCAGCCTCGACCGGTTTGCGGAGTTTGGGTGGAAGACCAGACTCTCTGCTGAAATCGGGTATGGACGGATTCTTGCTGGAATCTCGCTTCCGGAGAAGGCGTTGATCGACCGGCGCGCTCTGCCGCGCCCCGTTATCCCGGAGATCGAAATGCCCCGCGAGGAACCCGCCGCTAACGGCCGCACGGCGGCGATGGACGGATAACGGTATGACGAACAGGCGCTCGCTTCATCACGACCTGAAGCTGGGCGGCATGGCCGACGCTGCGGCGTTGTCAGCTCTCGGCGCGGCGGCGTTGATGACCAATCCGTACATTGCCGGGAACCCACTCGCGATGGCCGGTCTCGCCGGCGCCGGCGGCGCGTGGCTCGGCCACAGGGTCATCAAAAGCGTCCTGAAAGGACACAGCCTCGATTCCGCCATCAAGGTTGGCAGTCATATTCCCGGAGCGATCGGAGGCACGGACAAAGCCCTCCTCGGCTATGCCACGGATACCGGCCTGCCGCTGATGATACCCGACGTCGAGAACTACGCCCATCGGTTCATCATCGGGCAGTCCGGGGTCGGCAAAACGACGCTTCTGAATCTGCTCATGTTTCAGCAGATGCAGCGAGGCGGCGGGATTTTCGCGATGAACGGAAAACTTGACGACGAGGATTTGCAGATGTTCTACCGGATGGCGCGCTGGTGCGGCCGGGAGAAGGACATTCTGGTTCTGAATCCCGGCAATCCGGCGGTCTCCAACACCTATAATCCCATTCTATACGGAGATCCGGACGAGGTCTCCGCTCGCATTCTGTCGCTGATCCCCTCGACAGAGTCGAGCGCAGGCGCCGACTACTACAAGCAGAGCGCCAACCAGGGGATCGCAACGCTGGTCGCGGCCCTGAAGGCTGCGAAATACGCGTACAACTTCATGGACCTGACCATTCTCCTGCTGTCACCCAAGGCGCTGGAGTTCCTTAATCTCATGGTCCGCCAGCGCGCGCACAAAAGTCAGGAACTGCTGAATCTTGAGCTTTTCATCTCCCAATTCCGGACGCAGTCGCGGATCGGCACAATGGAGATCGACATGAAAAAGCTCAAGGACGTCTTCGGCGGCATGGGCAGTCGCATGTTCATGTTCGCCACGAACCAATTCGGCCAGGTGATGAACGATTATGCTCCCGAATTGCGGTTGGAAGACGCCCTGCGGCAGAAAAAGCTGGTCTATGTCATGCTTCCGACGCTCGGCAAGGACATCGCCGCGAACAACCTGGGCAAGTTGGTCGTCGCAGATTATCGTACCGCTCTGTCCTGGATACAGGCGCTTCCGAAGTCATCGCGGCCTGTCCCCTACACACTCGCCAGCTTCGACGAAGCCGGGTCCTATATCACCGAGACCTTCAACCGTATCTTCGAACAGGTTCGTACGGCCCATCAGATGCTGACGATCGGTGTCCAGACCGTCGCGAACCTCGAAGCGATCACGGAAGAGCTGCGGGAGATGGTCCTGGGCAACACCTGGCTGAAGATCATGTTCAAGATCGGGACGCCAGAGTCCGCAGAGAAGATGGCTCAGATCATCGGCGAGCAGAAAAACGTCATGTGGAGCCTGGGCGAGACGGGATCGTCCGGCCGGTCCGGCGCGACGGCAGACGGGATGCCCGACAGCTCGGCGACACAGGGGGTGAATGTTGGCCGCACGGGGCGCCAGGAGATCGGATGGCGTGTTGACCCGACCAAACTCGCTGCGCTCGATCGCGGCGAAGCCCTGGTTCTGCGGGGCGGAAAAAATCTCTATTCACTCCGAATCCCCCAGATCGAGTTCACAAAGGAATTCATCGAGGAGAGCGGCAAGTTCGAGGTGAACCGGTTCAGAATGCCACGCGCCGGGGGAATCGACCTCTACTCCCACATAAACGACTTTCTCGACTCCGAAACGCGAAGCGCGCTGGAAAACGAAAGCCGAAGCAAATCCGGCAAAAAGTCAGAGACAGGGGCCTGATAGGCTCCCCAACCTTTGTGTCTTTATGTCTTTATGTCTTTATGTCGTTATGTCTTTATGTCTGCATGTCACATTGTGGTGGCGGAGCTGACCCGTCACCTGACGACATAAAAAAACTGCCGACCCTAAAGGTCGGCAGCGTGGATCAGAACCAATCGGTCAGAACAACCAGGTCGTATGCGAAACACCGTCATCGCGAGGAAGGCAGCCGCGCACCATCGCGTCGAGCTTCCGAGTCAGGTCGTTGGCGGCAGGGCCACCAGCAAGGCTGCCGGCGTCCCGAAATCTCTTCCAGCCCAGTGCCACATTGCACCACCTCTCCAGATTAGCGACGCGGTACTGGATGAGAGATTGATCCTGCTTCTGCGGAACAATCCGCCTGGCCATAAAAACCAACATCATCATCAAATCGCCTACGACATAAGGAAACCCAGACGTGCTTGGTGCGTGAATGTTATCACTATAGAACGGAATGTTGATAATCTTACGAGCATCATCAAACAAATCGCCATACTCGTATTTGTCGAACTTTTGTAAAGTTTCTGGCATTTTATCACTGATCCATCCGTCGAATAGCAAATTATCCCAACGTCGTTTTACCATCTGTTGCGTTTTATCGAGACAGACGCATGATTGTTGGTCGAACAGATCCATCTCTTGAGTGAAGTAACTCCCGTCGATTGCGCGGTAAGTCCATAAAGCGAGATCGTCCCGCCTCAAGCCCATCATCACCCCGCAGTCGGGAGCAAATTCGTCCGTTGCTGTGCTGGCTGCGGTCATTGTGCGATTCCTTTCCAAAGGTATCCGGGGGCGAGATGCCGTACCGGGCACGAGTGCAAGGGATCTGTCCCGCCGCGACGTGGGAAGGAGCCCCGTCGGCGAGCGACGTGGTGCCGGTTACCCAAACCCGGCCGGCGATCCGACTTTGATTTTCTTCACCTGGGGCACGGGGCTGCGCGACGTGTCGGAACGGTCCATGCTCGTCCGGCGCCGCGTTTCGGTCCGCAGGCGTGCTGCCTTGATCCGCGCCGCCTTTCGATCGACCTCCATGATCCTTGCGATCGCCGGCTTCTGGCCTGTCAGCCAGCGCCAGACGGACGGCCGCGGTACGTGGAGCGCATCAGCAAACTGGTGGCGAACAGGCAGGGAATCCCGGACATCGGAGAGAGGTAAGTCCAGAGCCTCCGCCCATCGCGCCACGATAGCGACCATCGGCGCATCAGTCAGCCATCTGTAGGCTTCCCAGTCCTCCTGAGACTTGAACTGTCTCCGCTGGGCGGTCGCCACTCCTTCAACGGCTTGCATAACCTTGTCTGGTATCCGTCGAACCCGGTATTTGGTGTAGGCCAGCAGCATCGCATAGGACACATCGATCATCTCGGCGAAACGCCGGGCCGGTAGTTGGAGCAGATCGCGCACTTCCTTGACCCGCGCGACCTGGGCGCGAAGCTCGGGGTCATATTTGAACTTTTCCTCCTTCTTCCGCACCATGCTCGTCGGCACGATCGGGAGGAAAGCCTCGGCGTCCGTCCCATATGGCATTCCGTCAGCAGCGGCAGGGCGAGCGGTCGAATCGTCGGAGATCTCGCCGACCTCCGGCTTGGGTCCACTGCCGTTCGCCATATCTTCCTCTTCCGAAAAATCAAAACGATCCGCGAGCCGTTCTGCTGCCAGGCGCCGATCGATATCCGCAATCACGCTGGTTTCGATATCAAGTTGATCCACGATCTCAACACGGATCATGTCACCGTACGCGTCGTCAAACCCGTCCGCCCCCGACCCGCTGGAAGGTCGTATATAGGTGGGGTCCCCGGGTCCCATCCCAGCTCGCGATGTCCCGCCCGACGCATAAACCTGTGCGGAAAACAAGGTCAGGGCCTGATTGCGAGCGTACGACACGACAAATGGCAGGAGCGGCCGATCGAGGTCGAATTCGCGCGGGATCTCTGTCGTCATCATGATCCAGATGTTCTGGATCAAATCCTCGGTGTACGCCTGGAGCGAGTACCGTGCCGCGAGGCGCTTGCCGAACTGTGCCGCCAGGGGCCTGGCGAGCGCGGCCATTCGTTGGGTCTCACGTGTCCTCTCACGACACGTTTCGGCCTGACGAAACGCGAGAATGCTACCATGGTAGGCATTCAACGCGTCCAACGATCTTGCGCCGCTCAACGCGTTCTACCCTGCAAACGTCCACTCCCGGCGTCATCAGTGATCCCTGCCGCCAACTGCCTCGTCATCCGGGTGAGATGCAGGTGCAGCCGCAGAGGCATGTCCTCCCGCGAGCGATCCGGACTGACGGTGATCCATTTCGGAATAGGCGCACCGGCCGACTGCCGATCGAGAATCATGGTCAGGTAATGGGGCCAGGGATTGTTCGCTCTGATGATCTGAAGTTCCTTCAGGCCGATGGTGGCGATCTGGTCGCCATCGACCTCGGTGATCGTAATCGCATCATACGCCGGATGGGACGCTGCCTCCCCGCCGGCCGCCAGCCGCTGACTAAGCACGGAATAGGTCGCGTCACGACAGTGGATCACCGTTTGTCGCGCCCGATCCCACAGGTCCCCGTCCTCATACCGAGATCCCGTTTCGCCACCTTCCTCATCTCCGACAGATCCGGCGTCGCCGTCCGACGGACGCTCGCGCGCGGTAGCTTCGAGCTTCGCAGCCTGAAGCAACCTGTCCGTGCCCGTCAAGCGCTCCCGCATTACGATTGGCGGAGTTGCCGGGGACGGAGGTGGGTTGGCAGGATCGGGCTGTGCCCGCGCCTCGGGCGCCAAAGAAACCGTCCGGTCGTCGGGCGAGATATCGTCAGGGGGCGTACGATCCGGCTCGGGACGCTCAGACGGGGGATTACCCGCCGCAGCCTGGAAAATTCTCCAGACCTCCTTTTGGTGTTTCGTCACGAAATCGATCAAAAGGATAATCTGGGTCTTGGTCCGGTGTAGGTGCCCGCCAGGAATTTCGAGACGGGCGAGAATACGCTTGTCTGCCGAGATCCCGCCGGGATCGTGCATGATCACGTTCCGTTGCCGATTCATTTCATGCAGGATGCCATACAGGTTGCCCGGCATTATATTTTTCAGCAACTTCAGACGTGCGGCGAACCCCGCAGGCTTGGCCTGGTTGTCGGTCGTCGGGTCCGGCAATCTGTCCGGTGCGCCAAAGTCGCGCAAAATGGCCTCGACAACGATGATGGGCGCTGAAAACAACGTCGTGATCGACGACATGTCGTGGATGTCAACGGTGCTCGGAGTGGTCTGGCGCATGAAATCGGTCACAAGGCGTCGCGTCGAACCGCCCAGACACTCGTCGTTGAACGCATACACATCAGGTCCTGATGGCGGAGCCGTCGTCCGGTGGGTCGGAGGCTGGACGATCCTGTCTTGCCCAGCGTCCCGACTGGGGTCTCGCTCCTGACGTGCCGCTGTGTCCGTGCTGGACGCAACAGGCGGCACACCCGTAGGCGGACCCTTCGGGTCGCTTTGATGGCCGCCTTCGGTTCCTTGCGGGTCATTGGCAACATCACCCCTCGCAGCGGTCCTGTCCGCACCCATCACCCGGTGTTCGCTCTCCTCGACGCCCCCGGCTGCACCTTCGCGATCTCCCTCCGGTTCCACCGTCTTCGTGGGCGTGAACTGATCCCCGACGATCTCGTCGATCGACCGATCGGCCCATTCTTCCGAGGGGGGCTCGTAACTGGCCGGCCCGGCCTTTTTGTCATGCGCGGAATTCTCGCCATATTGCGGCCCGATGATTTTTGGGATCATCTGGGAGTCGGGAATTTTTTCGACGTTCGGAAGTCGTCCGGTGTCGAGGCGGACAATGATGCAGCTTTTCATGAACAACCACTTTGGTTCATCGTCCCCTTTCGGCGGAGCGAAAAAGTCCACCTTAAAAATGGCGCGGGTTGAACTATATTTCATCCCACCCTCAATGTAATGAAGCAACTCGTTTTCGTATAAAAGCTGGGTGATCTTGCGGGTAAGCATAAAAGTCCCATCACCCGCCGACAAATCTTTCAGCGACGTTGAATTGAACCGGTGAGAGATCGCTTCCCGCAATTCTTGATCTTTCAGATACAGAAATCTTCCCCGTTTATACCCGACCGTGAAGTCTTTATCCTTGCCGTTGATGCGG
Source organism: Acidiphilium sp. (assembly GCA_028688905.1). GTDB lineage: Bacteria > Pseudomonadota > Alphaproteobacteria > Acetobacterales > Acetobacteraceae > Acidiphilium. The sequence continues at coordinate 8,765 of JAQTXH010000012.1, forward strand.
CCCGCTTGCGAAAACAGAAGATAGAGCGCGTCGATAAGTTTGTTGGATGGTGGAAACTCGTTCTCCTCATCCGGCATGTCATCGAGATATTCGCCGGTGACGTCGCCGTTTTCAGCAAAGCTCGCCTCGATGTCCGCCGCCATCAGCAGAGCCATCAGAGCCCGGCAGCGATCCCCCACGCTTTTCGGTGCAGACAGGGGATGATGATAGTAGGACACCGCCAGAAGCAGCGCATTTCGATCAACAGAGGGCAACGCCCAGAATTCGGGAATGCGGGCGAGAATTCGCCCGCCCGCCTCATCATGGCCTTCCAAAGACAGCCACCTATCCTTGCGGTCCGGATCGCGGACGATGGTGTCGAGTTTTCCGATGTCATGAGCCAGGCCCGCGAGCGGAATGAGCGGGTCCTGCGGATTCAGTTGATAATCCGGGAGCGCCGGCGCCTCGATGACAGCCCCCTTGCGGTTTTTGATCCCCTCGAAACGGAAGGTCCGCGCTGTCTCCATGATCTGATTTGCGACGTTTACGGAATGGACGATGAGCGACGCGCCGCCGTGGCCGCTCTCGATCGAGGAGGCCGGCACGTGGGCTACTTTCCGGTGACCGATCGTCTCGTAGATAGCCCGGCCGAGGGCCTGGTAAGGGCCGAGCGCAATCATTTCTGGCGGCGCAGCCTGTATGGAACGTGCCAGGGCTGGAAACGCGGTCGCGAACTGCGTCTGAAAGGCGCCATCCGTCAGATGGCGCTGCACCGTCGTGTCGGGCGGTAAGGCGAGCCAGTCCGAGAAATTGCCTTTTTTGACTTTCAGCCACCGGCGTTGTCGGGGCTTGGGCTCCAGGAAGGCCGGCAGAGACCCGATCGTCGATGTCAGGCCGCGAAAATGATGGCCCCGGAGCGAGCGCAGTCCCAGGAGCTGGCGACTGCTGTCGAGGGCTCCGGCGATCCCGGCTGCCACGACGGCGCTCCCGAACACGATGGCAAACAAGGAGGGAATCCGCGCGAACGAGTCGCTCCATTGCGGGATCGGCCGAAGCCAGACCGCCCAACCGGAAAGTACCAGCCACCAGAAGACGCAGACGATGATTACGGACGAAACAAGACGACGATTCTGCACCCGGTCCCCGCTTCACCGGGTCATGATGCTGCTACGAAGCGACCCGGTGTTCCATCATATCATTATTGTCGATGGTCGTCGCGAGCGGGCCGATGATCTCTCCGCCCATTGTCTCACCCACATTACCGACTTTGACGAAAAACTCATCGACGCCGATGACGTCGAGCGGGACGGCGGTGACCCGCAGCAGCTTGGGGTCGGGCCGGTGGATGGTCAGCGTCGAGACACGAGACCAGATATCCACGGCCATTTCCCTGTAGAGCTGCTTCCGCCACGTCAGAAAACTGGTCTTCTCCCGGAACCAACTCGGCAGGGACGGGATATCAACGGCACGCTCGCGGAAGTTCGCGGGCAGCGCATAAGTCTTCGATCGCCCCGTTCGGTGGTCCGTGAACTTGGCAACCTGGATCGATCCGTCGGGGCGGAAAATGACTTTTTCCTCCAACTCACCATGGCCGACAGGCAAGTCGGGCGATCTCGTGACCGGAAAGGCGACCGTGAATCCGATCTCAAAACGCGGGGCGGGCGGGCGCAGGGGCTCGATGGGACGTCGCCGGGACGGATCGGCGTTCAGTCGCGCCACTTTGTCCAGATACGACTGCGGCAATGGCTCATCCTGACACCAGAGATTCTTACCGAGGAGCAAAATCCGTGTGAGCTGCGCGCCAGGCGGGAAGTCGTGAATGAACGCGAAGCGGCAGGTCACCGCACCGCCAGATCTCTTATGGTTTCGCCGGACCGGAAACCTCACCTGGTACTGCGGATAGCCGTGCCACTTTTCCGGGACCTCACTGATCGGCATCACCCGTGAATGCCTCAGTGATGTGAAGGGATCTCGCGGCACCGCGAGATTTCTGACGGAGCCGGATACGCTGCCGAAAAGAACCCCGTTGTTGACGTGGCGCAGCGGTTTGGGAGCGGTGCGCCGAGCTGCACCCGCAAATCGATCGTATCGCTTCGCCATGCTCAGGAGCGATTCGTCCAGGAAATTCCGGTTTGGCCACCAGAACGAGGGGGCGCGGCGCTTCACCAGGTTGCAGGCCGCCTCAAGGCTGTGTGTGAGCGCCGCTGCTTCCAGGATTTCGCGGAGCTGGGCCATTGCCTCGATCGCAATCCACTTGTCCGTTTCGTCAAGAAATACCCGATACCGATATGTCCGTGTGACGATCCTTGCGGGCGCTGAATCGTCCTTAGCACTTCGCCGCGCCGTCTTGCTCGTTACAGGCAGTCCTGGCGATACCAGCAGCTTGGCGGTTGATTCGGACCTGCGTGATTCGGGGCTTGGCACTTGTTGCATTTCTCGCTTCAAGGTTGACCGATTATCTCGGTGCGGCGGCAGTTGAATTTCGGGTCCCAGTATGCGCGAAATTCGCGCCATCCTTCATAAAATATAATTGCCACGCTGGCAAATCTTTCGGGAAAGTGAATAAAAATCAAGACCATTTGTGCAAGTTTTGCGTTCGTAACTTGGACGAATCGATTGTTCCGGGTCGCCATCGACCGTTCGTGAATAGCCGACGTCGCGGCCCCCCCTGCTGAGCCGATCGGTGTCGTCTCGGAACCGGCGACCATCACCGAGTCATTCCCCTCGCGCTTCCCATGTCGCGGCGGGACATAGGGCGGGAACTCGTGTTCCCGCCGGCATGGTGCCCGCGGCATTGGAAAGGATCTCCCTATGTCTCCGAAACCCAAAGCGAAGCCGCAAGCCTCGAACAAGGTCGTGTCACCGATCGACAACATCGGTGAGTTTTCCGTCATAATACCCGACATCAAAACATTCTATGGCTTGAAAAGCCTGTCGGATGACGACGTCGGCGCAAACGTGGCGATCGAACTCCCGAAGACGGTCGTGTCGTGGGGGTCAAAGCGCATCCTGGACGCGGAAGCTGTCGCGATATTCCAGACGCTCAAAAAGCGGGCCGAGCGGACTTGCCTCGCCTACGGCACAAGGTTCATCGGCGGGTATCTGGTTCACGACGAACTCGTCAAGCAGTGTGTTGCCGACCTTGGTGCCATTCGCGAGGAGTACGAGCGCGAACGGACCAAGTTTCTCGACGCCTACAGCGGACACGTCGAAGCCTGGGCGACCCAGCACCCCGAATGGGGCGACCGCATCCGCCGCGCCGCGCCGAGGACGCAGGACGTCGCCGCCCGGTTGGCATGCCACGTCACGTGCTTCAAACTGAGCAAAAGCGCTGCGGACGCCGAAGGATGGCTCACCGAGACCATCCAGACGATACCAAACAGGGCGCTGCGGGAACTTGCGACCTCAGTGGCTCCTCTCGCCATGGAAGCTCTTCAGCGAGGGTTCTACGGCCGTCGCATCTTGACGACGTTGGCTCCCCATATCTCCAAGCTCAAGATGATGGTCATGCTCAACGAAGCCGTCGCCGCCGTCGGATACACGCTGGAGGATCTGGTGCAGGATGTCGTCGATCCGACGTGTATCGGAGGAGCACAATATCTCGCCCTCAACCTGATCTTCAGCAAGATCCGGGACGGAAGCGCTTTGGGTGAACCTATGTCCTACTACGACATCACTGAAAAGGTCGCAGAACTTCTGAAGCCTGAACAAGAGGCCGAGGAAACAACAGTAGGTCAGGTGGAAACCGCGACCGAAGGTGAAGTCGAGAACGGCATCGAGCCAGACATTTCAACAGTCCCAGGCGGCAACGCCCAGGTGACACTCGAGGAAGCCAGCTCGGCGTGGAGTTTCTGACGTTCCAACCCTGCCAGCATCGCTGGCAGGGTTTCTTTTGCGCGTCTAAACTGTCTCGCCTCCGTATAGCGCTCGCTCGCGCATCGCTGCATCGGAAAGGATCGCCGCCATCCCCAGAGCACGTTTGATCAAGGCCGGAGAGGGAGCGGGACCAATCAGCTCGGTTATAGTCTTCGAAAGCAACGCGGCCTGATCCACTTTGCCAGCAGCCCCGTCGCCAGACGACCCGACTGGCCCTGGCGGCGGTGCGCGATCCACTGCGGCACGGTCCTCGCGCGCCAGTCGTCTGATTGTATGGGCCGCGCAAGCAGACCGCACTTCGACCTCGACCCTGATGAGCCCGAGAGTGGCACGGCGCCGGGCGCTCCGCTCCGCAGCGGTGCTCATGACCTCGCTCCGGAAACAGAAAATACACACAATTCCGGAAACACCGCGAAAATCAGGGATGAAGTTCCACGATGGCGATCCCTACGAGAACCCCGCCCGCGAACAACAGCACCATCACCTCGAACAATTCCAACGTCCATTCCAATTCCCATTTCAGAATGCGCCAAAAAAAACGAAACCCGAGAAGGACCGCTGCGCCGCCTATGAGAAGTATCATCGGACAGCCCACATCCGCATCGGCCCGGCTATACCCACGAGGTGAAGACAGGGGGGCACCGTGGTCAAACTTTTTTCATAGACGTCGGTGAAGCGAAGCCCATGCAGTGAGGCGCAGGTCAGATGACCGTCGGCAAGCCGTACCGACATGTGCTGGACTCGCCTTGTCGTGGCGCCGAGTTCCATCGCTGGCGTGAGCTGGACGCCAGGATTTGCGAACAGGAGTTGATACATCGGGCTCGACCAGGGGGTGAGGACGATGTGACGATCAGGGTGCCGAAACCGATAGACCCGTGGTCGCGGTGCGCCCGAGAGCCCGAGCGACGAAAACACCAGCAGCACGACCGCCAGTCCTTTCACGACGAGCCACCCGCCCTGGACGGAACCGTCTCCGCCCGGCCACCGCGTCACCTGATTTCGCAGGGTCCTCGCGGCATAGATCGCCATCAACGGTGCCACGATGTCCTCGTATCGGACCATGTTGGGCAACAGAAACCAGACGATCAGGCCGACCATCGCGATCGAAGACAGATCGCGCTGTCTGCCAAGCCACGACGGGGCATCCCGCCAGAGCGCAGCGACGAAGGCGAACGCGATCACCCAGAACCACGGGTCAAGTAAGAGTATTGCGATCGGCTGGTCTTCGCCTACGCCCACGACCCTGTTGTCGATGTCGGCTCTCAATTGCAGAAGAGACGGGAGCCAGGTTCCACCAGAATACCAGTGCCAGAACACGACGTTCACCAGCACCAAAACGCCGAAAGAGCCCAGTGCCCTCGGCCAGCCGAACCGACGGGACAGCATCAGAGCTGCCGGCGTATAGACGACAGACAGCCAGTAACAGGGAGCCAGGACCACGCCGGCCCCCACCCATAGCACGGCCGCCCACCAGGTCGGGATAGCACAAGCCGCTATAGCCCAGGCAGCCAGAAAGACTTCCTGTCTGCCACTGATCACACGCGCCATCCCGCCGCATGAGAGAACAGCGAACAGCAGACCTGCAATCAGCAACCATGCCCAACCACGGCCAGCTTCACCCCAGCGCAAACCTAGAACACGTCGCAGAGACAACAGCAGAGCGCTGACATACGTGATAATTGCGGCAGTCTGCACGAGATGGACCGCCCAGGCATGATCCGCCCACGGCAGAGAGCGGTAAAGAAAGCCGCATATCCGATCAAACCCGATATCAAAGTCGTACGAGGGGATTCCGGGAGAGTAAACAAACGCTTTTGAATAGTCATAGCGGTAAGAAAAAGCCACCATGTCCCGCAAAAGATCGTCTTTCGGCCATGGGGCAGCTACGAGCCATGAAAAAAACGTGAGCAAACCCATGACTACGAGATAAAACGGATGATCGCGAACGATCAGGCGGTTAAAATCACGTCGAGCATTCGAAACAGATTTATCGAGGAAACGCCGAATACCTGAAGGCTTCACTCGATCCATGTAACTTCTCCTAATCGCTGAACGTCGTGCGGCCTATGATTTGTCTCTCTTCGCGCGGGTCGTCTTCGTCTTACCGAGGCGTTCGCTCGCCGGGGGCACGGATATCGCCGCTGTCGATTTCTTCGCGCGTGGTGTTTTTGCAGGTGCCGTCGGCGGTGGCTGGGCCGCAACCCGCTTCGCTGCGGCCGCGCCGGCCTTCGGGCGTCCAGATTTTCCACGGGCCTTTCGCCGTTTTTTAGCCGACGGATCGGGCTTGACCTCATCTTCCTCACTCGCGGCGGTCTCGATATCAGCGTCCGCATCTGGTTCGCGCGAAAGACGACGCGCGAGGTCAGCGACGTTCTCATCGGTCTCGATCCTGTCCAGAACGTACCCGACCCAGTTCGGAATCCGGCGCGTGCCTCCTGAATAGTGTTGTCCGGTCCTCGCTGTCACCCCCGCGACCCGGCAAAAACCCGCGATGGTCGCTCCCGCTTTGATGAGCCGGTGCTTGAAGCTGAAAACGGTGATTCTGGGAAAATTGGGGTCACGCTTCGGCACCTAAGCTCTCTCCAGACGACAATGGGACCCACTCGCTACACCAAACCGTCATGACACGACAACCGAAGTTTCCGGAATAACTCGACAAAGGGATGTCATCATGTCTTTATGTCATTGTGTCTTTATGTCTATATGGTTTTGTGTCAACAAATCGCCATGCCGGTCATCGAACCAGAACAGCTCCCAGGCCGAAAAAGGCGCGCTGCGCCATGATGGTCATAAACAACTCGCTCTGCTCGTTGAAAAACCTGGTCGCAGGCTCCCAGGGTCAAAAGCCGCTTCGCGGCTCAAAAAGGCGCTTCGCGCCAAAAAGCGCCTTCGGCGCGAAAAACGCGCTCCGCGCGAGTTCCCGTTCACAGCCCAGCAGAGTTCCGAACCGAGACGCCAGACGGCACCCCCGGCCCGGTCCTATGAAAAAAAACAAGTAAGTGGGCCGATGGTGCTGTTCGTTATCGTAAAAGAACCATACGTCGGTCCATCCCAGGGCGACGTCACGACAAATCCCAGCCGATCTTCCGCAGCCGATCGGCATTTCAACCATTCACTGACCTGCAATTCCCCATCGAACGCCGCGCCGCGCGGCCCAAGGGCGTCCGTCCACGCAAAAATGCGGAGACCGGCCCACAGCCGTCCCCGCATTCCCTGCCCTGTCCAAAAAAAAACCCGCTAATCTGTTGCTATCGGTAATGCCCGACGGTCGGTGGCGCGCCCGGCCACACCGGCGCGGTCGCTGCCTGCGCTCCGCCGATGTTCGTGGCACCGATGATTGCCGCCGTCGCCCGCCACCGCGCGGCCTCGGCGCTGTCGGCGCTGCGGAGCGCGGCGAGCTGCGCTTCTCCGGCTGGATCTCCCCAGCCATCCTGACCGCTCAGCAGGCCCTCGAAATATCGGACAACGGTCGCGAGTTCGTCGTCAATCGATCGTCCGCTGTGCAGAGCCGCCGACACGATTTCTGTCGCCACCTTGTCGATCGTAGCGTTGCTCGGCGTCAGCCCAAGCTCCGCGAGCCGCGCTCGCGTCGCCGCGCGACTACGCCTCCTGCCTGGCTGGTCGTCCTGGATCGCGGCCGCGATCGCGTAGCGGACAGCGGCCCGGGTGCGCGTTCGCCCGGGTTCGGTCACGAAGTCGTCCACGACGACCCCGTGACCTTGTAGCGGCACCGCGCCGTAGATCCGGCACTCGACCGTCCGATCGGATCGACATGCTCGCAATCGGCCGGCTGCCTGCGCGGCGTCGGCGGTCCATTTGTCGATAAGCCAGCTTCGCGCGGTCGGCTCAGTCGGAAGCGGCACGGCTGATCTCATCCACCGGTCGCCGTCCAGTTCGACAATCGCGCCGCGTTCGACGGTCCCATCCCAGTCCGTGCCCCCCATCGCGGCCTGGTCGAGCGCGTATTCGTGGTAGCTCACGTCAGGAGCGGGGATGGGCAGTCCGTGCAGGATCAGGATGTCCACCCCTGACCATCGATTATGCGCTTTTTCGTCGCGTCCCCACCATCCGATCCACGTAGCCAGATCTGACCGGGTCCGTGCGATGAGCTGTCCCACGGGCTTGTGGGTAATTGCCGCGACGATCTTCCCCTCGGCCGTCGCGGCTTCGATCAGACCAATCAGCTCAGCCGCCAGTCTGGCCCGGACCGACGGATTACCGAGGCGCCCGCGTCCATGCACGGTAGGTCCGTACTGGACATATCGGATCGGCTCCGGCGCACGCACACGGTATATCGTGCCCCCACGCCGCCGAACATCGTCCTCGACCCGCAGATTTGGCGTCGCATCCAGAAGGAGCCCGCCGGAATCGAGCCAGCGCCTATAGAGGGCACTGTCATGACCGGCGACGACGGCTCCATTCGTGAGCCAGGCCGTGCCCGCCGCAACCGCTTTCGCGAGAGTCTTGATCCATGATGCCGGTATCTGGAGGTTCTGCGTGCGGGCGATCCGGACGCTTTCGATAACCGTTCCGTCGTGGAGTGACGCTAAACGAGGCATGGTCCGGCCGAGCGTGGCGAGATCCGCCCATTCGTCACCCGTCAGCGGGATGCGAGGTTTTCCGACCGATGCGCCCAAAGCTGTCGCGAGTCGTTCCAGGACACCGATCGTGCGGGGAATCCATACCAGCGCGGCATTGATATCCGCGATCTCGGCTTCGACCTTCGCGACCAAGTCATGATCGCCACGACGCTGGAGATCCTGGCGGGACAGCTCCGCCGACAGTTTCATCTGGTCCAGCCGTCGGCACGCTTCCGATCGCTGCATGCACGCCGCGGCGATCATTTCGGTCGTGATCCGGACGATCTTATGCCGAACGATCGATTCGTCGATGATCAGGCGACGGCGGATTTTTGCACCCGATTCGGAAAATTCCAGCAATGACGAGTCTTCGCCGATCGCCGCGTGTGTCGTGACAACGATACGTGCCGTCATACTTGATCGTAGGGCCGTCATATAACCGCACGGAGTCGGAGCATCGATCTGACCGTGTTCGCACGACGCGCAGACCCAGGGACTCGGCGACCTCGCGGCATCCTGGATGGTCTTCACCGATTCCGCGAAGACCAGGCAGTTGTCGGCGCTTCGTCCATGATGGACATGTGGGTTGATCTGTCCGCCGGACGCGGATGAAATGTCCGCCGCCAGGGTATCGCGGTCCTCGACCCGCGGCGTGGAGATGAGCAGGGGCGACGCCGGCATCTCGCGCCCGATCGCGGCGGTCATCGTGGATGTCTTGCCAAGACCGGTGGTCGCCACAAACAGCGATGGCGTCAGAGGCGTGGGAGGCGTGGAACGGTTTGGTGATCCCTCCATCAGAGCCGCGAGAGCGCGGGACATCTCGGCCTGAAGATGTCGCGCGGCGACATCAACGGATGCCGGATCGGGGGCGTGCTCGTCTTTCCGGGGCGGGGCAGAGCCCGCGCCAGACGGCGCGGCCGCGCCGCGCGTGCCGCACCAGGAGGTCGAGGCCAGGGCGACGGACGGGAGGTCCTGCGCTCGATCCAGAGTCTTGCGATCCAGCGACGGCAGGATCGGAAGCGCCAGCGACCGCCTGAAGAGGTCTGCGGCGTCTTTGTCGCCCAGTCGATCCGCGACATCCGCCCAATCGGTGCCCTCCTCAGGAGGCGTGGCGATCATGACGGTCTTGCCCGCTTGCGATCCGAGCAGTTCCAGGATCGCGAGCGCGGCGACGTTTGCCGCGTGCTGACCGGGGTGTCGCTTCAGCTTTTCGGCGTACGGGTCATTATCTGCGGCGATAATGAACTCGTCGAACTGGGGCGCGAGGAGCCGGATGAGGCCGGGTTCGATCCCTGCGAGATTCCCCGCCGTGAAGAGTGTGACAGCCGCACCTCCGACAAAACGACGAACAGCGCACGTCGTTGCCGTCCCCTCGCCGAAGACGACAATTCGCGAGTTGGGAATCAGCGATGGGGTTGCGAGAAACCCCCCTTTTGCCGGCCCGAGCATGCGCTTCGCGGCGTGGCCGCGACCCGATTCGCGGCTAATGGCGACGCGCGGCGTCGCGGGCGAGAGATCCGGAGGGCGGTACTCGATGACATGGATAGGCCACACGACACTCCATGCGGCCAGCTCGCCGTTACGCTCGCTGATGCTGATCCGGCACCCCGACTGCCGTGCGAATTCGACCATCCCGCGAGAGGCCAGATACTCCATCGCAGCCGATTTCTGTGAGATCAAATAATTGTGATCGAGGGATTTTGCCAGACGCCGGCCACCGAAATGGGTCCGGTGCTGGGATTCCAGCTCGGACTCGACCCGCGAGATAGTGTCGGCCTGATTCCATATCCGGGTGGCCCATTTGGCGCGGGTGCTGACGTCGCGCTCCACCATTTTTTTTATGTCGTCAGGCGACGGGGCTGGCTCATGACGCCCATCTACGACGGGCTGAATGCCGAGAAGGCGGCATAACTCGTTGAAATCCCCTTGTTTTTTGTCGGATACCTTGAAATCCCAGAAATCACCGGTGAGCAGGGAGATCGAGACGTTGGCGTTTCGGCCAGCACGCCAGATCGCAGGGATCTGCACGAACAGCCCCCCGCGTCGGTGCGCGACTCCGGCTTTCCGCAGCGCGGCCAGGATTCGCCCTTCGTACGGAGTCGGCGCCCCCCGCCGGGGCGACGCGGATGTGTCGGTCAGCGGTCCGTTTTCGACCATTTCGACCGGATTTCCGCGCCTGGCGGATCATATCTGGTCGGCAGGTTGCGCAACAAAAAAACGTCGGTGACCCGGTCAGAAAAGCCAGATGATCCTTGTGGAACCTTGACTTTTCCCCGGATAGTCGTAAATTCAAACCCGCGACATATTTTCATCGTTGTCCAGCCGACACATGAAAAAACTGGGAGGGGGCCGATGCGGAAACATTGGCCCCTTTCTCGTTTCCAGCTCCATTTCCCCCTTCTATCTCCTGGTATCGGGCGGCCACGGTAACACCGGATGTGCAACCTTGCGGCTGAGTCCGGTGGCGTGTCAACCGGAAGCAGCGGCCTGGGCGGGCGTTCACGTGATTCCCAAGTCGCGGCGGCACATCGCTCCAGAACCAGTGAAACAGGATTGGCCTGTTTTGTTCGTTATGGAGAGAAATCATGCGCCATCGTAACCGTTTAATCACATCCGATTCCCGCACTTCGGTCGAGCCTCCGCGTCATCTGCGGACAGTCGCTCAGGCGCTGGGGGACAAGCTCGGCATATCCATCCAGTACACCGGCAGTTTCGATACGGCCGCGACCAACGGCCAGATCATTTTTCTACCCGATCGTGTCGCGATCGACGATGAAGCCGCAACATTCATGCTCGGCTACATCGCGCATGAAGCGGCCCATCTTCTGACCACGGACTTCACCAGTTTCGCGTCCCCGACAAGCGCCGCGGATCAGTGGGTTCACCAATACACCAACATTCTCGAAGATGTGCGGATCGAGCAGGTTATCGCCCGGAAATGGCCAGGGACCCGGCTTTTTATCAAGCGAATGTTGGGTTTGATGGTCGCGCGTGATGAATTCTTCTCTGCGCCAAAAACAAAAACGGCGTTGCAGGAGGTGTCGATCGTGGAACGTGTTGCAGCTTACTTGTGTTGTGCTTGGCGTCTCAAGTATCTGAATCAGGATTCCTTGCGTGATCTGTCCGACTTCTGGGAGAAAGCGGTTCGGAGCGTGATCGACCCTTCAATTTTCGACAAGATCAGTAATCTCGCCGATCTTGCCGTCGCGCCGGACAATTCTACTCGCCAGGTTCACGGATACGCCAAACGGATCATCGACTTGCTGGCGCATCAGCCCGGAGACCAGGGGAAGCCCGGAGATCAGGGACAGCCCGGAGATCAGGGACAGCCTGGAGATCAGGGGAAACCTGGAGATCAGGGGAAACCCGGAGATAAGGGACAGCCTGGAGATCAGGGGAAGCCCGGAGATCAGGGACAGCCTGGAGATCAGGGGAAGCCCGGAGATCAGGGACAGCCTGGAGATCAGGGGAAACCTGGAGATCAGGGGAAACCCGGAGATCAGGGACAGCCTGGTGGTCGTGGTGCCACAACAAGTCAGTCAGTCGAGACAGGACTGGAGACAGCCCCATCCCGCAACGACAACGATTTTAGGAAGCACCTGGCCGAAAAACTCGCGGCGCCCCCAGGAGAGCAGAGCCCGTCCCAGACCGAAAAAGAGTCGGAAATGGCGGCCCATTCTGAACGCATCCATGTCGCATCGGAAGCGGGTTATCGTACTTCGACCCGCAACATACGCGACACGGTGTTGCCTCTCGTCCGGCAAATATCACGAAAAGTGGAGTCCGTACTGGAGGCGCGCGCACAAAGTACGATAAGCAACGCACGGATAGGGACCCGTCTCAGATCTTCTGTCCTTCATCGCGTTGCTGTTGGTAACCCGACCGTCGTCAGTCGAGTCGAAGAGGGGGTGGCGATCAATACTGCGGTTACCATCCTATGCGATGGATCGGGTTCGATGTCAGCAATCTCGCATCTCGCAGCCACGGCGGTTATCGCGCTTGGAGATGTTCTTCACCGCAGCGATGTGCCTTTTTCCGTGGGGATATTTGCGGGTGATCATGGTGGGAACGTGTTCCGTGTTCGGAAGACGTTCTCGTCATCGTGGGACATGAAATGCGATCCGATCATACCGGTCGCTATGGGTGGGACACCGTTGGCTGGTGCCATGAACGCAACAATTTTGCCATTGTTGCAACGCGAGGAGGACCGCAAGATACTCTTCGTCATCACGGACGGCTTGCCGGGATATCCTTATGAAGTCTGGGTTCAACTCGGTGAACTGTTGAGGATGGGAGTAGAGCCCCGGTTCTGTCTCATTGAGTCATTGGGCCGCCCGATCGAGGCTAAATTTCGGGAACAGGTGCTGCGTGGACTTCCCATTCCATACGGCATCGCACGGTCGCGGGAGGATCTTCCTGGGACCATCTTCAAGGCGCTCGCCGACGCACTCTGATCACATTCCAAACCCCAATGCCTTTGGCATTGGGGTTTCCTTTATGCACCCAAGAGTTTCTGGTATGATGTGATATGTTCACGCATCATTCCCACATCTACGTTGAACCTGAAGCCGGTGTCAGGCCAGTCACCAGATTTATTGAAAAGGCGAGGGGAGAGCTGGGGATCGACATCTATTATCTCGCCGATCGGCAGATCTTGCGAGCAATCCATCAGGCGATTCAGAACGGCGTTATCACGTATGTCATCCTGGAACAGCATCCATATCGCATGTCTTCCCGCCTGGTGGCGAAGGAAGTCGATCGGCTCCGCGCGATCGGCGCGCATGTGAAATTCGCCCCGGAGCGGTTCGACACGGGGTATCGCTTCAATCACATCAAGATCGCGATCACCGCCGGGGCTGCGCTGATCGGCACTGCCAACTGGGATTACTCCGCTTTCCACCGAAATCGCGAGTATCTGTACGTGACCCGGTCGAACACGGTGGTCGCTGCCTTGCAGACCCTGTTCCACGCCGATTGGCTGGGCGTGCGGGCGCACGCCCGAGCGGCAGAGCGCGCCGCGGGGCTTGTTGTATCCCCCGGCTCGACGGGGACCATCGTTCACCTGATCGAGACACCCGGCCCGGTCGAGATCGAGACGGAAGAACTGGGAGTCGATCCCGCGATCTTGCATGCGCTTGAAGCGAAAGGTCGTTTCGTTCGGATGATTCTACCGGCCCGCCTGTCGAGAACGGACATGAAAAACGTCGCGGCGGTCCGACGGGCAGGTGTCCGTGTCAGGCTCATGCCGGTGCGCCCCATCTACATGCACGCCAAGGCGATCGAGGCCGGCCGCGGAGCGTTCGTCGGGTCCGAGAACTTCTCGATATCCAGCCTGACCCGCAACCGGGAAGCGGGGATTCTTTTGCGAGATCCGACGGAACTTCAGATCCTGAAGCGACAATTCGACCGTGACTGGACCCGAGCCGGGCGCGGCCCGGCGGCCGGGTCAGGCTGATGGCTGATCTCGGCCTGCGCAGCGTGTTTTGGGGCGATCTGCCTCTGCATGCGGCCCGGTGCATCCTGATCGACCCGCCATGGTATTTCGCGAATTACAGCGCTGCCGGCGAAGCTAAGAACCCCGTCGCTGAATACCAGTGCATGGACCTCGCCTGGATCAAGGCGCTGCCGATCCGGGATCTGGCCGACCCCGCCGGCTGCGCGGTGATCTGCTGGGCGACGGCGCCGATGCTGCCGCAAGCGATCGAGACGATGGCTGCCTGGGGTGTGTCCTTCAAATCGGCCGGGGCCTGGGCGAAACAGTCCTCGACGGGTGAGAAATGGGCATTCGGGACCGGATACTGCTTCCGATCCGCGGCTGAATTCTTTTTGCTCGGCACCGTCGGCCGCCCGGTGCAGCGCTCGCGCAGCATCCGCAATCTCATCGTCGCGCCGGTGCGCGAGCATAGTCGCAAGCCCGACCAGATGCGCGCGATGTGCGAGGCGTTGTGGGAGGGTCCACGGATCGAAGTATTCGCCCGGGAGCAGGCCCCTGGCTGGCTCGCCTGGGGCAATCAGACCGAAAAATTCCAGAAGCCGAAGGACGCCTGATGGGACGCGACAGCAACATCGGCTGGACAGATCACACGTTCAATCCATGGCTCGGCTGCACAAAAATCAGCGCAGGCTGCGACCACTGCTATGCCGAACGGTGGAGTGGTCGGTTTCATCTGGTCGAATGGGGCAACGCGCCACGTCGGCGTACGTCGGCGCAAAACTGGAATGGCCCGCTGCGATGGAACGACCAGGCGCGCGCAGCCAGCGCGCCTCGAACCTACGACGGGAAGAAGCGCGCGTCCGGCGCGCGAGCACTTGGACATCGCCAACCCGATACGGACCGGAGTGACCGGACGCGCGTGTTCTGCGCGTCGTTGGCAGACGTGTTCGACAACCAGGTGCCCGCGGATTGGCGGGCGGATCTCTGGCACATGATCGCCCGCACCGGATCGCTGGATTGGCTGATGCTGACGAAGCGGCCGGAGAACATTCGCCGGATGTTGCCGCCGGACTGGGGGTACGACGGCTATCCCAATGTCTGGCTCGGGACGACCGTTGAAGATGTCCGCGCGATGCGACGCATCGAGCTGCTGCGCGAGATCCCGGCCCGCGTCCGGTTCCTCTCGATCGAGCCGTTGATCGAGGCATTGCCGGATCTGCCCCTGTCCGGGATCGACTGGGTGATTGTCGGCGGTGAGAGCGGCCAGGACGCGCGCCCCATCGCAGAGGAGTGGGTGCGGGATATCCGCGACAGATGCGTGTCGGCCGGGGTCGCATTTTTCTTCAAGCAGTGGGGCGGCATTCGGCCTTCAGCCGGCGGACGCCTGCTTGATGGCCGGACATGGGACGAAGCGCCGTCCGGCGGCCCGACGCGAGCGCGGCTCGCGGAGGGCGGGGCACCGCCGGTCCGGGGAGCCCCGCTCGCGCGAAAAAGCCCACACGTTGTTTCCGGAATATAGGAAATAACCGGTTTCCGGAAACGGGTGGCGCAGCCCGCCACCCGGGCTCACGACCGCTCCAAACGGCGGGGGTGGCGAAGAGCAGATGGAGTCGACCACATGCCCGACAATTTGCGGCCATGCTCATAAAAACCCTTCAATAACAATTATTTGTTGGAGTCGACGACCCCTGTCGGAGTCAACAAGAAAACCCCGCCGTCCATAGAGGACGACGGGGTCGGACGCAGCCTTTATCATACCACGCGGGCTGTTCGTTGAGTTACAGGCGGCCAGCTATTCCGCCAGCTCCCCTTCCTGGATCTCGTAACACTCCTCTCCGCGCGTCGTC
Organism: Acidiphilium sp.; assembly: GCA_028688905.1. Classification (GTDB taxonomy): domain Bacteria; phylum Pseudomonadota; class Alphaproteobacteria; order Acetobacterales; family Acetobacteraceae; genus Acidiphilium. Next base: position 24,481 of record JAQTXH010000012.1, read on the forward strand.
TCCTGATGATCGAAATACTGTTTGACGACGTCGGCGTCGCTCAGATTTTTGGGCGAGCCGGGCACTTGCTCGTGCTCCCACCATTCGCGCGCGAAACCCGCGACGATGCCGAGGGCTCCTTCCGCGGTCTTGGCGGCATACAGATCTATGCCTTGTTTGTGGGAAATATGGACGGTGAAACGGGCCGGTTTGACCGGCAGGGCCGGGCTCGCCGTATCGGGCGGCAGGGGCTCTTCGTCGATGCGAACCTCGCGGTCGCAGTTCTCGCACCGAGCGTCGTCGAACACGTTGCCCAGCTCCCATTCCTGCGTTTCGGTATTCCATACCGCCCAGGCGTCCCGCATCACATCCGTGCTGCCGCAAGACGCGCAGACCATCGCGACGCGGGAGGGTGCCGGCGCGATTGTCGGTTCTGGCGCGGACACAGTCGATTGATCAGACATTGAGTTTATTCCTTCCCATATGATGCACAGCGACTATCGATGTGCCCCCGTGGTATGGCGCCGCGACTTGGGAACCAGGCGACGCGGCCTATGACGGGCGCTGGCAGCCGGGGGGAAGATTCACCGCCACCTTCGGGCACACGCTCTTCCCACATCGCGGAGTCACATACCGCCAGTATCCTGAATCGTTTCACGGGTCTGGTGCGATCTCTTGGAGGTCGCGGAGGGTCGAAACCACGATGCGGGAACATCGCGCTATTGATGGAGAGTGAACTATGGCCCATAGTGATAGGAGCGTATTCAACGCGCTCGATTTCGTACGAATACTTACCGACGCAGGTGTTTCACGGGAAGTCGCAGACGCACATGCACGAGGACTGATGGAGGCCATGAACCAGTTTGTCGCCACACGAATGGATCTCGAAGTGATGGGCGCGGAGAACCGTCAGCATTTCGGACAGATCGAGTCTGATGTTTCGGTGATCAAATCGACACTATCGTCGAACGAGAACCGCATGGACGGGATGAGCAGGCACATCGCCGGCATCGAAGGCTGGGGCCAGTTGTCCGCGAAGGTCTTCATCGGCCTCTGTGTCGCACTGGGAAGTGCCGGTTTTCTGACTGCTGCCGGCTATTTCTGGACGAATTTCATCACCCACTGACGTCTGAACATCCAGGGCGTTGAACGAGTTTTCGTTCAACGCCACTTCCCCAAACAAATCCCCGAATCAACTGCATCCCCTGCCTCCGCGGCCGCCGCGATCGCCGCTGGTGAACTCACGCCAGTGCCGCCAGCCTTGCGGACACAGGAACCCCCAATCCCTTACGTGCGGCCCGATGATGAACAAGGTCCAGACCGGACCTGAAGTCAGCTCGATCCGATGAGCAGACTTCGCTGACCGCAGGATGATTGCTCCCTGTCCGTGCAGGACAGTTCGGCCGCCGGGAAGGTGTTCGAGATATTGGCCATCCAGAAGCACCGACACGCTGGGCCAAGGATGATCGTGAAGCGCCCGGTCGTCGTCAGACTGAAGAAACCGGTGGACATAGATATTCCAGAACCGGTTGCGCGGGAGCAAAATCCACCTCTTCAGGTACGGGTTATCGGTCGCCCCGATGACCTCGTCGCACGGCCGGCCGCTTGTGACCCGCCGCGCTGCGGCAAACAGAAACCTCCGGATGGCGTCGATCACGACTCAGCCTCGTTGCCCATGCCGGCGCGGAGATCGAGCCCTTGGCAGAGAACGACCACGCGGCGGCAGCGGGGCTCATCGAAATAGCCGATGTGGCATTTTTTTACGGGGATGCCGATCCTTGCGGCCAGCCAGGCGTACCCACGCTTCCGTGCTTTTGCCCGCGAGGTCCCGGATCGACCTACGGTCGCGATCCAGAGCGGATCGAACGCCCGGTGGGCCGCGCGTCGGGACAGCCTGGTGCGTTTGTCGGCTGGTTTCCCCAACGGCGCGAAGGTCGGACTGTTGCGATGAACGCCGACCCAGGCATCGCAGGGGTCGCAATACCAGACCGGTCCGAAATCCTTGCCGTAAATCGCCTGACTGGAGTGCAGCAACCGGGTCAGGCGGCCGCAGGTGCAGAAGACTTCACGCTCCTTTGTATGTGCTCTCACCGAAATTCTCCTTCTTCCTAACGCCTAAGATTTTCCTCGTTTGACAAGTTTGTCAAACGGTTTTTTCTCGTGCAACAAGGTCGTCATGATCTACCAGTTTAACGAAAAACCGGGTTATATAAACGGAAAAATCGGCGATGTGTAACTAAAAACGAACAATGATATTGACAGTTTTTTGCCACGTTGGCATATCGGGCTCATGACGCTCAATGAGTATCTGTCCCTGTCCGGCGAAAGCGTTGGCTCATTCAGCGAACGCAGCGGACTGGCGCCCTCGACGGTCTCCAGGCTCAGGCACGGCCGACGTCGCCCGACTTTGTATCAGGTGGAGAAGATCGAGGCGGCTACCTCGGGAAAAGTGCGCGCGCAGGACTTCTACGGAATGTCCTTGTCGGCGCGGCCGCTGAAACGGGCCAAATCGGCTAAGCCGGCGGATATGCCCAGACTGTGCCGGACCAGCCGTTGAACCGTCGAGCCATCCTGTCTCGGGATGGTCGCTTTACGACATACGTGCCTTCGAACCTGCCTTCGCCGTCCAGAAAGGACCTAATATGACGACCACTGTTTCGACGCCTCCGGCTGCTTCCAACCCCCACGCCCACACGAAATTGCGAATTCAGATCGACGTGCCGCTGCCCGACGAGGAGTTTCAGCGATCCGAATCGATCCTGGCTCTCCGCGACCTGAAGACCGATCTGACATCACGGCTGGGCGAAACTTTTCCAGGCGCTGTCGTATCCCACGAAATCGTTCCGCCGAGCCGAACTCCTCGGGCCAAACCGGTGGCTAAGGCGTCTGACGCGGTGGCTTGATGCCGCAATCGATCGGGCCTGTCGCATACCGACAGGCCCGGCGCACTCTTTCGACTGACGCACCTCATCGGTATATATGTCTTTGTGTCTTTATGTCTTTGTGTCAGAAAATTTGTTGACGACGCCGGGACGGAGTTGTTAATCGGCATGCCCGCCCTTCGGATTTCCGACGCGGGACTTGGAAAGGACCTGCCGTGAAAATAGTGACAATGCTCAGCCAGAAAGGCGGCACAGGCAAGACCACGCTCGCGCTCCATCTCGCTGCGGCTGCCGAACTTGCCGGGTACACCGCCCTCGTGATCGATCTCGACAAGCAGGGCAGCGCGACCGACTGGAAAGAGGAGCGCACCGCCGAGCGTCCGATTGTCGTGCCGGGAATCGCAAAGCGCTTGAAGAAGGCACTCGCCAGCGCGGCAGAGCAGGGGATCGAAATCGCGTTGATCGACACGGCCGCCCAGACGAGCGACGACGCCATGCTCGCGATCGACGAGGCCGACGTCGTCCTGATCCCCACACGACCCTTGATTTTCGATCTTCGCGCGATCACCACCAACGTACGAATGGTGCGGCTCGCGGATAAACCCGCTTATGTCGTTTTCAACCAGGTGCGCGTGGGCGCTGTCCGACTGATCGAGGAAGTCGTGGGGTCCGTCGAGGAAACCGGGGTGAAAGTGTGTCCGGTCGCGATCGAACACCGCGCGGCTATCGCTCACGCTCTGACCGCCGACCTTGTGGTGCAGGAGTACGACCCCGAATCGCCCGCCGCACAGCAGATGGCGGACCTGTTCGGGTGGCTGGTGACCGCACTCGACGGCATCCGGGCACCGGCGACAGCGGGGGCCGCATGACCCGCCCCAGCAGGCCAACCCTCCAGGGGAAGTTCACACGGAAGCTGGACTCTCGCCCCGCACCAGCCGACCTTCCCACACCAGATGCAGCTCAGCAGGCTGCCGCGATCAAAGCGGGGTTCGCGGCGAGCATGGGCGACACCGGAAATGTGCGGGCCAATCCCATCCGGCCGCAGCAGGCAGTCGCTGCCGGACACCGGGACGGCGGGCCGGACGCGATCGAGATCGCCGCAGACCCGAGCAAGGGGCGCGGACGCGATTACACGATCCTGACCGAGACGCCGGCGGTCGCCCGGAGACCCGTACCACCCCCGGACGAGGTGGAGCCCGCGACTTCCTTGTCTGCCCACGACACCAACCCCGGCGCGACCAGGGCGCCGACGCATACCTCTGGTGAAGCAGCAGGCAGTCTGGCTGAATTGAAGGCCCGGATCTTGGGCGCTCGCCGGACCAGAGGCGCAGGCGAGGCACGGGCGACTGCCCGGACGTCACTCCGGATCGACGAGGACGTTTTCCGCCGCCTGAAGCAACTCGCGCTGGACGAAAGCACGACGCAGGAAAAACTGATCGAGGTCGCCCTGATCGATCTCTTTGAACGGAAGGCGCGAGCACGTGGGTAATCCGAAATTGGGGCGATCTTCTCGTTTCAGCCGGATCGCGAAACGGCCGGAGGCGCCCTCTGACCGCATTTCCCATCTCACATTGACGACCGGAGATCTCTCGCTCGGATCTGCGTCAGGGTTGCCCGCCCACATCATGCGATCTGCCCTTGACCTGGTGGCGGCGGGCAGTGGACCGATCCTCGACACTCCCTCGTGGTACGCGGAGATCGTCTATCCGAGAAATCTTCTCGGCGTGACCCATCCAGGTGCCGCGTTTTTCCAGATTTCGTCCGAGCCCGACATGAGCGTTCCGGCCGTCGTGATGGGACTGGTGTGCTGGCTGCCCGACGCGTCTGAGTTCACCTGGGACGGTGTGCGGATCGCCTATCACATCAACAAGGCCAGCTATCTGGAATGCGGCCTCTGGCGCGACCCGCCGGAGTCACCGCCGCCGGCGCCCTGGGTGGCAACCTGGCTGACGCCGCAGTTCCTCCCGGTCGGCATGCTCGGCGCGGAGTTGGTGCGCGCGGAGTTGGCGATCGCCGGGGCGCTGATCATTCAGGGATGTCGTCAAGACCCAACTCGCGAATAAGCATCCGATCGTGCTCCGCGCGATGCAGGAGGCGATCTTCTAGCCGCTCAGTCTTGAAGTTGGCGATGCGGTTGTGGTGACGCTTGAGTGATGAGCGCGTGCGGCTGTCGAATAAATTGGCCGCTCGTTCGGGTTCCAGCAGCGCTCCTCGCAGCCGCGCCCTGACGTCGAACATGTAGATTACGGATTCCAGCGTCTCCACCACCATCTCGCGCGCGATCGGCGCGAGCCCGAGCTTGGGCACCGTCCGCACCACCGCAGCAGGCGCGATCCGCTCATAACGCGACAGACCGCATCTGGTGCTGATCCATCTGACCACCGACGGGACATACCATATCCCGTCCCGATCTCTTCGCCACTCGATCCGCCTGGTGCCTGTGCGCCTCGGTTGCAGCATCGCCAGTACGAAGTCCGCGTCCATGAGGCTCATATCGATCTCGCGGATCGCCGCCAGATGCCTGTCCACAGCCGACACCGCGCGCGCGCGCATATCGCCATAACTCTCAATCAGCATGGCCCGGCGACGCACGACGTGCGGGTAAAGCTCCGAATGGTCGGCGACTTGCGCGTGTTCGCGACCGGCTGGTCGCGCGACGGCCGCGTCCGATTGCGGCTGGTTGCCGCGCGCGACGGCGCGGCCACTGAAACCACGAACAGTTGAATCCGACGCGCGAGGCGGCGGCTCAGTCACGGCACCACGCCTATGGCGCGGCGCGGCCGCGCCCGGCACCGTACGGCGGCAGGTGACACACACGCATAAAGACATACCGACACAAAGACACAATGACGCCCGGACATCCGGACATAATGACAGAAAGACATACACCTGAAAACCGGCGGTAGTCCGGCCTTTTTGCGTCGAAACGACATCAAGCTGCACCTCTATATGATTATCCGAAACGGGGTCGAGACTGGCATCAATGCGAGGGATCGGGGGCCTGGGGCCGGGGCGCGCGGCCTCCGGGCCTGGGGCCGGGGGGCGGGAAAATGTGGACGGAACGGCGGCAGGCGGATATACGTGATAATTCATCTTTGAGGGGTCTCGATGGATCAGGTGGTTTCGGAGCAGGTGTCGGTGCGGACCACGGCGGCACCGTCCGTCGCGATCGGGTTCGACATCGGCCACAGCGCAGTGAAGCTCGCGTGGCTAGGTGAACATGGGACCCCACTTTCGTTGTTGTTCAGGTCGTGCGTTCGCCCCGCTTTCGCGATCAGCAACGAAGAGACCGCCCAGCGCGCGCGGGCGGAAACCGTGGTCTGCAACGGCCAGATGTATTTTTTCGGCGAGACTGCTGCCATCCAGTCCGAGCCCGGCGGCGCCAACGGGCTCATCGCTGATTGGGTCGAGAGCGTCGAGTATCGGGTGTTGGTCAGTGCGGCAACGGCCCAGCTCGAATCCGCTGGTGTCCGCGTTGGAGACGCATTGGTCGTATGCGGACTGCCGACATCCCAGTTCGGTCGGCATGGGACGAAGCTCGCCGCGTTGATGCGCGAGGTCACCGGAGCGCGGGAAGTGCAGGTCAAACCGCAGCCGATGGGGGCGTACCAGTATGTTCGCCTCACCGATCGCGGGGGGGCAAGCGGGCAGATCCGGCCCGGTGAGAACTGGGGCGTCATCGACATCGGTCGATACTCAACGGACTTCATGGCCATGATGGGCACGTCCTGGGTGGAGCGCGCCGCCGATAGTTGCGGCGGGTTCCGGCTCGTTGCCGGGCATCTGAAGACTCTGCTTGTTGAGCGCGGATTGGATGTGGACGACGACGATTGCGACACGGCCGCGTTCGAAGGCACCGTCAGGCAGTTTGGCCGGACTGTGGATGTCTCGGCGGAAGCGCGCGAAGCCGTGAGGCGCGCAACGACCGAAATCACCGACGTCGCTCTTCGAGTGCTCGGTCCGTTTTCCAAGAAGCTGGATGGCGTTCTCGTTGCAGGCGGCGCGGCAGGCGTCTTCATCGAGGGAATTCGCGCGATTTTCCCCCACGCCCGCGATGTGCAACATGGACGGATCGCGATCGCCGAGGGTTTCAGACGACTGGGGGCAGGCATTTTGCGTGCGCGCCAGCTCCCGTGACGATCGTCCAAAAGCGCGTGGGCGCGATACCGGAGCGCTGGCGTATCAGGCTGACTCTGGTCAAATCTCGCGACGTCGAGTTGATGACGAAGTTGTGGCCGTTGACTGTGGGGACACTCGGGCGGGAAATCCGCGAAAGGCTTGAATCCTCCTTCGGGCTCGACGAGACCGCCGCGGGCACGCCGACGCCGAAGGGCGCCGCCAGAAAGAGGACGAAGCGCCCCGCCCCGGTCATCGAATATCCTGAGCCCTATTGGGGGGCGGCTATCGGTGAACCGCAGCCAGCCTCTCCGCCACGAGCGGCCGCGAGGGCGGAGTTGAATCGGTCTTCAGGGGGCCGGTCGCCGACCGCGCCCACCGCGACCACGCCAAGCGCGGACGACCATGTTGCGCCCCCCACGAGCGACAGCGACGAGACGATCGACGAGGAAACCCTGCTTATGCTGCGGGAGCTGGATCGATGACGGAACGCTTGTTCATCGCCGAGAAAGCGGCCGTCGGCCGCGCGATCGCAGCTTGTCTCGGGGTGACGAGCCAGGGCATCGGCTTTGTCGAGTGCGGACGAGACACGGTCACCTGGGCGCGCGGGCACCTCCTGGAGCTGGCCGCGCCGGAGGAGTACGACGCGAAATTCAAACGCTGGTCGGTCCAGGACCTGCCGATCAACCCGCCCGTCTGGAAGATCAGACCGACGCCGGGTCCTGGAGCCGACCAGCTCCGATGCGTGGCGAAGCTGCTGCGGTCCGGACCGAGCGAGGTAGTCAACGTCGGCGATCCTGATCGGGAAGGTCAGCGGATCGTCGATGCGATTCTCGAACACGTAGGTTGGTCCGGTAAAACATCACGTATGCACGTTCAGGCGGTGGAACCGGAGGTTATTCGGCGTTCTTTGCGAAATATCGTGGATAACGCGAAGCATGTGCGTAGCGGAATCGCAGCGCTCTGTCGCGCGAAGGCCGACTGGCTGGTGGGAATGAACATGAGCAGGGCGGTCACGAAACAACTGTCTGGCGGCGAAACTGTTTCGATAGGTCGGGTCCAGACGCCCACCCTGGCCATGATCGTCAACCGGGATCTCGAAGTCGAAGGCCATGTCAAACGATTTTATTGGGTGATCGAGGCGGATGTCGCGGGCGACGCCAAGGTGCCCGGGGCGGGAGTGCCGACGAAGTTCACTCTCGCGCACCCCGGCCGCGACGCGCCGCGGATCGAGACCGAGCGCGAGGCGAGGGATATCGCCGCGAAGGCCACGGCGGCGCGCGGGCCGATCGAGGTCACGCGTACGAAAAGGGCGGAGGCCCTGCCGGCACTCTTCACCCTGGGGTCCCTACAGAGGCAGATGAACAAGAGCCACAAATGGTCGCTGAAACGAACCATGGACACGGCCGAAGAGCTTTATCTGAAGGGGATCACCACGTACGCCCGGACCGAGTGTCCGTTTCTGCCCAGCGAGCATCGCGGCTATGTGGACCAGACCATCGGCGCTGTTTCGAGACTGCCCGAACTCGCCGCCTTGGCGGGGTCCGTGCGGACCGGGCCGGTCGTTCGGGACTCAATCTACGACGACACCAAGGTCGAGGAACACCACGCCATCGTACCGACGAGAAAGGCCGCAGCGGGCGTCTCGCTCAGCGCTGACGAGGCGGTGCTGTATGCTGTCGTCGCCCGACGATACCTGGCCGCCCTCTGCCCCGACCGGGAGTTCGTGACGACGTCGGCAGTTCTCCTTGCCAACGGGTTCCGGTTCGAGGGGAGGTGGCAAACCACGACCGCCGCAGGTTGGCACCGCGTGGAGCCCCCCGCCAAAGCGGAGACTGAGGCGCCGCGCATCTCCGACGGCCAGCTCTGCACAGTCGTCGCTGCCACGCCCGTCAAGCGCGCCGTGGAACCGCCGAAGCCCTACACCGAAGGCACGCTCCAGAAGGATATGGATGGGGCCGCGAAATTCATCGTTGATGACGTCCTGCGCAAAGCAATGCGGGACGGCGAGAGCCGCGGCCTCGGAACCAGCGCGACGCAGCACGCCATTGTCGAGACCCTGAAGGCGCGGGGGTTTGTCGTTCTGGCCGACGGTTGTCTCCGATCGACCCCGTTTGGACGCTCCGTCATCATGGCGGTCCCGCCGTCGCTTTACGACATCGGACTGACCGCCAGGTGGGAACAGGCGCTGGATAAGGTCGCGAAAGGCGGCATGACCGACAAGGAGTTCATGGACCGTACGAGCAGGATGATCGACCGGTTTTTGGCCGATGTCAGGTCGCGCGCGAATGGTCCGCGAATAGTCGGGGCGAAGGTGATCGCGACGAAATCAAGGCGAGGGCGCGCGAGCGGAAGCGCGACCGGAAGGGCCGGGAGATCCGCCGGACGCTCAGCGAGTTCAGCGACCGATCGTTCACATAGAGGAGCATGACATGATACCGCGTGAGGTTCTGGCGTCGGACGGTTACAAAAAAGTCAACGGGATGTGGAACATCGGCTGGATGACCGGGATGGTCGATTTTCCGCAGGCGACCGGCTTCTGGTTGCGACAGACCTGGAAACTGGGCCAGTCGCCCTGGATCGAGCTGGCGCAGGGCGACCGGCTGGATTCGCGATTCAAAGCCGGTTCATGGGTCAAGGTCTGGGCGCGTGTTCGGGGGGAGCGGGACGCGGATGGCGAACCGGTCATCCGCCTCACGGCGCTGTTCATCGACGGCGCGTCGGCTCTCGACGTCCCGTCCGCCGAGACATGGAATGTGGGACGACCGGCCGATCTGCCCGATGCAATCTTGGCCGGCACCATGCCCAAGCCGGGTGACTTCTGGGTCCCGTCCGAGTCCGGACTTGACGGGGCGGACAGCGACAGCGTGCGGCTCATGCAGTCAGTTCAGAGGGCCGGCAACCAGGTGCGCCTGACCGGCGTGATCGACAGCGTCGTGCCGGCTGTCGATCACCAGACGGGTGAGCCACTGCACGACCGGTTCTGGGTCATGCTGCGACAGCATCGCGGCGATGACACCCTGATCCCGGCCAAGATTGTCGATGAGCGACGGATCGGCTTGTGGCGGAAAGCACTCTTGCGCGGCGTGCCGGTCACCCTCCTCGGCGCGATCCGGGTAAGGGCATTCGAGATCCCGGACCCCGACGACACATCGAAAAGCAGGCTGATCCAGAAGCAGTACCTCCGTGTCCAGGCAGGCGGTGTGCAGACGGCTGGGGCTGCCGATATCCCGGCGCACGACTGGGTTCGGGAAATGATCCTGGAACGGCGGGACGAAAACATGCGGCTGCGCGCGGGGCGCGATCGGACGCGGGTTGCCCCTGGCGCCATGGCGACAGCATCGCCCGCTCTTCGTCAGGAGGACGGGGCAGCCGGCCTCCCTCACAACCCGAATTTCGTTGAAAAAGGCGGCATCCCGATCCCGGCAGCCTGATTTGCCGGGGCCAGCTCGAAAGCCAGTGTCACATGGATCGGCGGTTGGAACTTCCACCACATGCCCGGAGACGTCGCCTTATCCTGGCCCTGTCGGCGTCCGCGGCGATGTTGGCGGTCATCCTTGGGGTCGCATTGATGATGGGCGGCGGTCTGTCGGCGCAGATCACCGGCCTGATCGATCGGCGGTTGGACGGGCGGGGGGGGCCACTTGCCATCGCTCCGCATCCCCGGCACGCGGTGTCCGTCGCTGACGCGGCGGCGCGAGCCGATCACGGCGATCTTCATGCGTCGGGGTCTTATGACGTCAATCACGACGGTGCGCATCCCGACGCTACGGGCTCCGCCGGCGTCGAGCGGGGACAGGGCGAGCCGGCACGGTACGGCTCGGGCGATCGTCGCTCGGGCGGTCGTCGCACGGCAGAACAGGGCAGCAGCTCGGCGCCTGGTCCGAATGCGGTCATCTATGGTGGAAGCCGGACATCGGACAAGCTGAAGGCGTGGGAAGGCCGGTAGCTCAGATGTCCGCTGTCGTGGGTAGGTTCGCCAATTCGAGCAGGATCGCCCGATGGCAACAATCCTCCTCGCCGGGCTCGGGCTCGGGACAGAAGCACGCAAGGTTCCGCCCCCTCAGACCGGGCAGTAGCCGGAACACCTCCGCCC
>JAQTXH010000012.1:35653-44376 GCA_028688905.1 Acidiphilium sp.
GGTAGGTTCGCCAATTCGAGCAGGATCGCCCGATGGCAACAATCCTCCTCGCCGGGCTCGGGCTCGGGACAGAAGCACGCAAGGTTCCGCCCCCTCAGACCGGGCAGTAGCCGGAACACCTCCGCCCGCCGGGCATCCAGACCGGCCGCGCGTTCCCCCGCGTAGCCGAGCGCGGCGGCGACCGGCGCCAGCAACCAGGCTCGGTGAAGGGCAACCGCCCGGACCCGACCGAAATCGGCGACCATGAACGGATTGCCGAACGGCCCCGGCCGACAGACTTTGATGGTGCCGGGCGGCATCCTCCAGCCTTTGACGCGGCGAAGCTGAACTCCGCGTGGGCTCTGACGATATGTCACGGCGTGACGCCCAGCAGCGTCCACCCGGGACCGGACGTCACCAAGGGAGTCGATCCCGTGCCGAAAATATCCACGAAGGCTCCCATCGCGTTCGGTCCCCCACAGGCGTTGCATTGATTGGTGTTCGTCACGACGATCTGGTTGTTGCCGGGGGCCAGGAGGATCTGGGCTTCCGCGACGCCACCGGTGGACGGATATGTCTGGATGCCGCTGCCACCGAGTCCGCCGTCGCTGTACGACAGCACGATCGTCCCGTTGACGGAGAGCGACGCAAGGTCATCCGCCACGAGGGCTGCGGTCGCGTATATCGCAAAGCCGTAGGTGTTGTCGTAGGTCGTCCCGTATTCGGCGATCGTCCCATTCGGTTCCGCTGAGCAGGTCGGCGCATCGTCTTCGACGGTGGGAACCGGAAACGTGCTCATCCATCCGGCATTGATGTAAGACTGGGCTGTCGCGCAGTTGGCGGCCGGTGGCCCGGACCAGTTCGGTTGAATGCTCGCCGTCGTGACCGGCGTGCCAGGCGACGTCGGAGCCGTATTACCTGACCCGTAGCCTGGCGTTCCGGTCGGAGCGACCGCAACGTCGCCGCATTCGTTCTCGTACTCCTGCGTCGTCCCATTCTCGGCCTGCCAGGTGCCGTCAGACGTCATGAGAAGGGCACCGGTCGAGGCGTTCGTCATCGCGAACATGTACCCGGCGGGATTGGGACCTGAATAATCCGGATCGTCGTTCTCGGCCGTGACCGTGATCGTCGATGTTCCAGGTGGCAACGCGTAGGTGCTTTGGGTGGGAGACGCGCCGGTCGAGTTGACCAAGGTGCCGTTGATGGTTGTCGTGGCGAGATCATCAGCGGCGTCGGTGATGATGACGTTGATCGGGTTGCCCGTCTGGTTGTTATATTGTGCCTGGAAATTGGCGGTGTCGAGGTTGGGCACGTTGCCGGGAAACCCTTCCCCGGATTGCCAGATAACCTGCGCGCTGGCCAAAGGGGTTGCGTCCACCTGTGACAACGACACGCCGATGATCGGCGGGTCACCGAGAGCGGCGATTGCGACCGGTTCGAATGAGGGCACCGTAACGAGCTGTTCGCCGCAGGCATACTGGGGACCAAAATACGGCATCATTCCCGAGCGTCGCGGGTTCACGAACTGCGGACCGAGGTGGTTCATCACCGCGTCGTTCTGCGCGATCGACGACAGAGAGGCGGCCGGCGCGCTCGGGCAGAACCATCCCAGTGCCAAAACGACGAACAGATAGAAACCCCACCGTGACCGCCGCACGGAACCTCGCACCATCTCCTGCATTCCCATGACATTTGCTTTCACTTCGCGAGAATCTATCATATACGTGATAATCTGCGTTTTCATCAAACACGAGGAACCTGGTGGCAGCTTTGACTCACTGCATGCAGGGCGCCGCAGCCCGCTACGGAGTGCCACTAAAGGACATTCCAGCGATCATTCGAACGGAGGGCGGCAGACCCGGCCTGGCCGTGGGCGACGGCAACGGTTCGACCGATTATGGTCTGATGCAGGTCAACTCCTGTCACCTCGCCTATCTGCGGACGCTCGGCTACACGCGCCACAGGCTGAAGGACAACGCCTGCGATAATGTCTATGCCGGGACCTGGATCTTCGCGCGCTGCCTGCGCGCCGTCGGCAACAATCCCTTGAAGGCGGCAGCCTGCTACAATGCCGGGAGTCACCCCTGGCTCGCCTGGCAGTCGGGGTATGTCCAGCGCTTCGCGCGCAACCTGAAAATCCATTACTCGATCGAGGACAGTGCTGTCAGGACGCCTACAGCCACTCCCGCCACTGCGGCAACCGCGCAGGCGGCCTGGTCGGGTCTCGTCACGATGGGACCGACGGCGATGCACCGCTGGCCTGACATGAACCCCGAAGACGCCTCGCTCGCGCCTGTGCGAGATCCCACGCACCGCGCGGCGGGGGATCGCGACGACGTCGCCGGCATCGTTGCTGCCGTTCTCGGCTCGCCGCGGCCACCGGCGACGGAAATGGCCGGCGCTGTTCAGCCGCTCGTAATGGTCCGGGCGCATAATGGCCAGTGATCGCATCGCCCTGCTGCTCGCGGGAGGGGTTGCGGCTCTCATCACCGCGACACCCGCCACCTTCGCGCAGACCGCAGCGAATGTTCCGGATGCACACGGGTTCTTCTGGTACATAACCCCGCCCCCACCGCCACGGTTGGTTCCAATCCCGCCCCCGCCCACGCCCGTCGTGCAGGTCATCGCCAAGCCGCCCAAGAAAGCCCCTCCCCCGGTCGTTGTCGTGAAGGAGGGGCCGGCGGTGCTGTCCGCGAAATGGCTTCGGATCAACATGCCGAAATACCTCGCGCGCGCTCTTGATAATCCGACGCCAAAGAACGTCGCGGCCTATTACTATCTCCAGAAAGTCATGTTCGACCGCGCACAGAACTTCGCCGACGAAGCGTCCTATGTGACGAAGTTTACCGCCAGTTTGAACCAGAACAATTTCATCCCGATGGGTAACGGCACAAACAACGCGGTGCTCAACCTGATCCGTCAGTCGAAAAACAAAGTTATCAGGATGCTTTCAAAGAAAGTCGGCATCTGGTTTTTCTTCAAGTCCGATTGCCCCTATTGCAAGCTCGAACTTCCATTGGTGAACCAGCTTGTGCGGACCTATGGCCTTTCGGCAGTCTATATTTCCATGAATGGCAAGCGATTGGCGAAGATCCCCCGCGATCAGATCGTGATGGTCGATCATGGACAAGCCAAACGCCTGGGTCTTGTGGAGACGCCAGCCGTCGTCATGGTCTGGCCGCCCAACAATTTCGTGGTGCTGGCTCAAGGGATGACCACGGTTCAGGGCTTGGAAACCGAGATGGAGAAGGCGGCGGCCTATATGGATCTGGTCCCGCAGCACATGCTCGATCAGCTCAATCCCTACCGCCGCGGCGTGATGACGCCGAGAGAGCTGAATGCGATCGGCCGCGACCGCTCGATGTCGCCTACGGCGATCAGCAGCTACGTCAACCACCAGACCTTGCGAAACCTCTCCAACTACAGCGGGTCCGCCCCGTACACCGTCTCGCCAGACGCCGAAGGTACATCCAAATGAAACGTCGAGTTCGTCTTATCCGGACGCTGGTAATCGGTATGCTGGTCGCGCCGGCCGCATTGCTCCTCGCTCCCCGCAGGGCCGAAGCTGGCGGCGGTTTGCAATCGGTCATTCAGAACATGTTTGCGGACTCGGCGACCGGGAGTCCCACCGCCTTCAGCACGCAGGACCGGTTCGGCTACTCCGCCGGCTATCTTGCGGTCAGGGCACCGATCCAGAACTTCAACCTGCTCTCCTTCGCTCCGCCGAACATCTCAGGCGGATGCGGCGGTATCAACCTCTTTCTGGGATCTTTCAGTTTCATCAATGCCCAGGAATTCACCGCGTTGATTACTGATATCGGCCAGAACGCGATCTCCTACGCCTTCATCGAAGCCATTGGATATGAATGCCCAAAGTGCATGTCCGACCTGGCGTGGATTCAGAACGAGATGGAGAAGATGAATTCTTTGATGAAGAATTCGTGCCAGCTCGCGCAGGGCCTTGTCAGTTACCTCCCAGGTTTGAATCCGAATGCCGGAAGTCTGGCATCGGCCGCCGAGGGCATGTGGCAGTCGGTGGATGGGACCGTCAGCAGTGCGTTCAGCTCTTTCGAGAACCAGTTCGTCGATCCCAACACCGCGAACGAGACGGCTCAGGCGAGTTCCCCCACCACGCCCGCGGCAGCTCCTGATCTGATCAACAACCCCTTGATCGGGAATATGACATGGAAAGGGCTCCAGGACACCGGCGCGATCAACGAACTTGCCGGTTTTACCGCCACGCCGACGATCGCCGAAGAGATGATGATGTCCGTACTCGGGACAGTGATTATCCACCCAACGATCGGCACGACCGGCGCGGCGAACTGCACTGCCGGCGTCGCGCAGTGTTCGCCACAGCGATACACCTTGCGGCCAAGCCTGAATATCAATGATCTGGTAAACGGCCCCAGCGGATCGACCAGTGGACAGGGTGGCGGCGGCGCCGTCATGCAGTGCGAAGCCTGGTCCGGTGAAGGCTCCAGTGGCACGACAGTCAGTTATCCAGCTTTTCCCGTAGGCGGGCTTCCCACGCCGGATACATGTTTTGCGGTTGAAAAGGGTTCGTTGACCACGGTTGACCCGTCTTTCATTGGCATAAAAGCTCAGGTCCAGGATGAGCTTTTCGGGGGGGGCGGTTACACCGGGCTGGTCAATTACGTGACCAGCGGCACGCCACCGTCACCGTCGAGCAAAGCGGCGGCATTCATCTCGATCACACCGGTTCCGATCTTCACCGACATGCTCAACGTGCAGCACGAGCCGGGGATGGTGAACCTCATCGCATCCCAGCTTGAGCCCCTGATAGTCGCCGATTACGCGCTCAATCTGACCAACGCATTGAGATCGACGGCCGAGGACGTGTTCGATGGCAGCAAGAACACGACGCCCCCGCCCTGGCTGGGGGGGGTGATGAGGCAGTTACAGGCGACATCGCATTATTATGGGGCGCGCGCACTGAAATTGATTCGTCAACAACAAGGCATCGATGCGGTTATCTCTGCCGCCAGTGCCACAATGAACCCGCCCAGCCGATGAACTGGATTCCCACGATTTATGTGGTTGGGAACGCTTACCCTTTCACCCAAGGGCTCATCGGACTGTCGATGCTTTTCAACCCATCGAACGGGTTGATGACCAGTTCGCTGGGGTTGGGCTCGTTGCCTGCCCTGGGCCTGATTTTCTCGCTCCTGTTCCTGGCCGTGAAGGGCATCTCCACCCAACGGGTCGAGCTGCACAACATCCTGATCATGCTGGTCCTGTTCCTCGTCATGTTTGTCCCTACCACCAGCGTCACCGTCGAGACGATTACGGACGGCCAGGTGTTCGGACCGTATTCCGGGATTCCAGTCGGCATCGCCTACACCGCCGGGATCGTCTCAGAGATATCGACGGATTTTTCCGAGGCGATCGGAACGGCCTTTCAGCCAGTCAGTGCGACGCAGGGTGTTGAAGGAATATTCGGCCCCCAAGGGTATATGGGTCCGCTCACTCAGCTCGAAGCGATCCACGGGCTGTATAACCAGTTCTCCAACAACGACCACTACGATGTCCAGTCGATGATGGCCTATATGAGCCATTGCGAATCCTATAATTTGTCACAGGCGACCGGCGCATCGACCAGCGGCGCGGCGACCCAGACCCAGGTCCTGAATGCGGGTATCGCGTCGAACGCGATATTCAGCTCCCCGCCCCCCGGCCTCACTGTCGTCTATGGACCGCAATACCCGAACGGGTCGGAGTCCATGACCTGTACGGCTGCCGCGACGGCGATCCAGGGTTCAATCAGCGCCTACATGAACGACACGAATGGAGCCACACACCCCGCGTTGAATCTCTCCTATTCGGCGATGAAGCTGGCCGAACCGGTTGGTCCGGTTGCGCCAACCGGTGACGGTGCCGGGAACAGCGCGATAGGTCCGGACACGATCGGGGCAGATCTTCAGACCGTTTTTTGCAGCGGCGGAGGCACCCCGAGCAGCCCGTCGCAGGCTGTTGGCTGCTCGCTTCAGTCAACGGCCCAAACCGGCGTTCAGTTTATGGAAAACGACATCTATGGATGCCTGTTCGATGCCGGTCTGAACTACGCCAGGAACCCGTTGACCGCGAATCTCACCGGCGCGCTGCCAGGCTACTGCGATGTCATCAACAACGCCATGACTGTCCAGCAAACGAACAACGCCGCATCTGCGACGCTGTTCGGCATCAACCTGCTACCAATGATGAGCATCCTTCAGTTCATGTTCATCGCGCTCACCCCGCTGGTCGCACTGATCATGGTATCGGCCGGCACGTCCGGCATCGGGATCGCCGGGAAATTCATATTCTTCGGTATCTGGACGCAATCCTGGCTTCCGGTCGCCGCGATTATCAACGACTATAGCCAGGACACGATTTCGAACACGTTTGCCCTCGGCGCAAGCTATGCGCTCGGACTGGGCCAAGGTGTCGGTTACGCTGCATCCGGTCCGGGGCAAGTGGTGCCGTTCTGGACATCCATTGGGTCCCTTCCGCTGTTCTTCCAGAAGCTCGAACTTCAGTTGAATGCGGCGAACACGATGCTGGGTCTCACGCCGGTGGTGACTCTGGCGATCTTCACCGGTGCGTTCACAGTCCTGGGAAGACTGGCTCAGGATATGCAGGGGGCCGGTGGCGCCACACGCGGGGCGGACGGCATCGAGGCGCCGACTATGGGTGCTCCCACCATGACCGGAGCTACAGGGTCCTACTCGGTCTATCAGCGGACAATGGCGGGCAATGGAAGCCTCGGCTCGGGACTGTCGGCCGTGGCCGAAGGGGGCACCGGTACGGTGACAGGTGATTCTACGGCCAGCGCTGCGAGTAGCGTGGGCGTTGGTGCGGTTGCGACTGCCGCCAAGTCATTCGGGACTACGGTCGGCGTCGTCGCACAGCAGCTCGCGAGTAGCAGCGCGGGCATGAGTGATGGTCGGCAAAATAGTTTCGGAGAGAGTTCATCGACCTCGAATGCCTTTCAATCCGCAGCAACGTTGGGACAGAGCATCAGCAGAGGACTTACCCTCACCAAAACGCAACAGGCGGCTGTTGGGGCCACGTTCGCAGCCTATGCCAAGGAAGGGCTTTCTGCGTTTGGAGATGGTGCGGGATTTCGCCAATCCGTCGAAATAAGCGCTGGGGTCGATAGTGCCGAAGCTGCGAAACTTGCGAGTAACGCGGAGGCGTCGCTGCGGGACAATAAAACTATGGGAGCACAAGCGGAAGAGACCGGGAATCTTATTGCCAACGCCGGAGAAACCGGGAGTACCCAACTCCAGGAGGCGGTGTCGCGAATGGATAACCAGGCGGGACAGGTTTCAGACGCTGTGCGGCTGAACGAAACAGCGCAGCAGACCGCCGTGAAAACTCGCCAGTCGGCTTCGAAAATAGCCGTCGGCATCAAGGAAGCGACGCAGCTTGCCGATTCCACTCCAGGCGGGTGGACCACCCTCAACAACCGTGTGATGAACGGACCGGGTGTGACGGCAGGTGATCAACGGGCAATTGAGCAGACGGCCGACAGCCCGACTCTGAGGGCGCTGTATCCGACCAATGCTGGGCAGCGGACTTTTGCGGCCGCACTGGATTACGCCACGAACAATAGCAGCCCAGGCGGCCTGGCCGTGAGTGGCGGGATTATTGGACTCGTTGATCCGGATGCGGGCGCAGCAGTTGGGCAGGTGTCGGCTCGTGCCCAGGCGCTTCAGAGCCAGATGGGCGGCGGTGCGGGTGCGGTGATAGCCGGCATGTCGGGTGGTAACCAGACATTCAGCGAGATAGCTGGCAACGCCGGGGCTATGCCCGCCAACGGGCAGGATATCCGCACTGGCGCCGCACGCGGGGTCGGTCAGGGAGCGGCCAACGTGGCGGCCACAGTTGCTGTTGATGGACAGGTTGTTGATTACCGCGGCGACATGGCGCGCAAAACGATCAACTCCGGACCGGTGGGGATGCCGCCGGCGAAGGATTTGACACCACGCCCTTTGAACGCACCCCCGCCGGCGATGACTGGATCGCAAGGAATTATGGGTTCTGATAAGCCGACACCCGATCCCGGACTTAATGCAGATCCAGGAAGCGTGAAGAACGAACCTGCCCCTTCTCAGTTAATGCCTGAGCCATGATCCATCAGTCCAAAATGGTCATTAATGCCTGAGCCATGATCCATCAGTCCAAAATGGTCATTAATGCCTGAGCCATGATCCATCAGTCCAAAATGGTCATGGTTGTCCATGCCGAAGGGGTTGCCCCCGACGTCCACGCCGACAAGGTCTCCGCTCACCATCAGCAAACCCGTCGCCGGATTGATTGCCAGGTTGAACCTGTCCGAATCAAACGGAGCCCCGGCCCTTTCCATGACAGGCGAGATGTCTTCAGCGTCAACTTGAGAGAACCTGCCGCTCATCGGTCCAGCCATATCGGTTTCGCTCATGATTGCCCTACCGAAATCATGGTTGCGGTGTTGGCTCAGGTCGGAGGTGTGAAATCCCCTGTGATCGGTCTTCGGCAACACATCGGCAGGGTGTTGGCCACGGAACAGAAGATGGAGATACCCCACCACAAGAAACGGAAGAGAGAGCATGAAGATGGTCGCGTAAGTTTGCATTGTCGTCACCAGACAAAGAAGGGGTCGGTCCCTAACATACGAGACCGATGGGGCAGTCGATATAAGACATCACGAAATAAAATTCCAGTTTATTTTTCGGGTTCTCTCGGAGAGGCCCGAGGCG
>JAQTXH010000020.1 GCA_028688905.1 Acidiphilium sp.
AAAATACCGCCAAGGATGCGCGCAACGACCCGCAAGAGATTGATGGCTTGCTCCACCGCGATCGTGGGATTGTCGATCAGAACGAGGTCGAGCGCGGCGAGATCACGCACGGGCACCATGGCGATGATGTCGCCTTCGGCGGCAATCGATTTCAGGAGACCCGCCGGCCGGTCGGCTGCCCGACGCAGACGCGCGCGCCAGGCCTGGAACAGGGCGACCACGGCCGCGGTGACGGCACCGATCATGAGCAGGATCGATTTCGTCTCCCCCGCCTCCCCCAGCAGCAGGCCGGGCAGATCGAAACATATCGCAGGGATCAGCGCCACGCTGATCCCGAGGAAGATCCGGCTCAGGAGCGGCTCCATACCTTGTCCGGTTTTCGGGGCTGGCGGGAGGCGCAGATGCGCGGGTTCATCATGGAAATGATCGTTCATGGCCGTGCCTTTCCTCATGTCGGCTGATGCAGATGATCGGCGTCGTGCCAATCGATCTCGAACTGCCGCCGCAAGGCGGCACGGTCCGGGCCGGAATACAGCATGATCCCGATCTCACGATTGGCGTTGAGACTGGTCCGCGAGAAATTCTGCGAGCCGATAAACCCGGCCTCCGGCCCGACGATCATCTTGGCGTGCAGATAGACCGGGCGTTTCGGCAGAAAACCGACCTGCACTCCGTGACGTTGTAAGGCCGCGACCTGATCACGATCCGATGCAGAGAGTGTCATCGGAAAGATGATCCGCGCATCGGCGCCCTTGGCCTCGATCGCCCGGACTATGGCGGGATCGTCGCCGAGTTCTTCGGCCTCGATATCCACATGGCCGGGCTGGTCGATCACCCGGGCGAGCGTGGGTTCAGAACCGGGAGAGACGACCAGGGTGGGCGCGCCACTCCGGCCCCGATCACCAGCTGACCGATCATACCAATCTGCCCGGAAGATCCGCTCCAGCGCGGCCACGAGAGCGGGGTTTTCCGAGCGATCGATGTAATCGCGGTCGCGGTGAAAGGCTGACCAATCCCAGTTCGCCGAGCCGATCAGCACTTCGCCATGGCTGACCGCGTATTTGGCGTGATCGAACCGATATCTGCCCTCGAAGCGTTTCGGGGCGATATGGACATGCGCGCCGGTGGCCCGGAGATGGGCCAGTTCGCGAATCACCGCCGACCGGGGGATACCATAAGGCGCGCCGTCCACGATCACATAGGTCTTCACGCCGCGATGCACATCGGCCGCGATCGCCTGCAACACCGGCTTGCTCGTGAGATAATAGACATTGATCCCGAGCGTGACCCGCGCCTTATCGAGGAAACGGATCACCGGGGCCGGGCCGGATTGCGGACAGATCGAGATCATGACCGCACATCATCCGGGTTGCCACGCGACCGGGTTTTGCGGCCCTCGATCTCGCGGGTTCGTCGCAAAATGCCGCCGGATTCCGACCGGTCATAGGCCAGGGCGACGATCCGGAAGCCCCCGAAGGCCAGAAAGATCAGACCCAGCAGCTCGAGGCTGAACGGATCATCCGGCAGGTGCAGAAGCCACCGACCATCGAAAGCCGTGTTGTAGGCTATCCAGGCCAGAGCGGCAGCACCCCCTGTCGTGGCACCGGCGACCAGCAGATCGAACAGATCGCCCGCGCGGGCGGCACTGATCGTCGAAGGAGCAGGCTGACCACCGACGGCAGTGGTTGCGGGGAGACGGCGCGCGAACGCCATTGGCGCGGCGGGCGTAAAGGGTTCAAGGGGAATGTCCCGTTCATGTTCCATGGCGATCAACCTTTCGTTCGAGATCGTCGAGGCCGAGTTCGGCGGTGACCAGCCGGCGTTTCATGTCGTCGAGATCACCGCGCATCTGCCGGATCATCGCGCGTGTGTCCGGGTCGGGTTCGATCACGGCCAGGCTTTCGAACGCCATGTTCATGGCCTGGTTTGCGGTGTGGGCCATCTGTGATTGCCGATCGAGCCACGCGCTGAGGGCGCTGGCGGAGCGGATGGTGAACCGGACCGACGCCGAGGTTTGCGGCTCCGGGCGCCAGATCCGTCTGGCGATGAGGCGATCTTTGGGGGCGGTCATTCGGCGGCCTCGCGGTAGGCTTGTCGGGCGGGTCTGACGGGTTCCTGGTCGAAGCCGCGCAGCATGATCGCGATGCCCCGGCCATCGTAGATGTCCTGTGCCAGTTCGTCGGTGACGCCGGCCTCGATCGTCGCCTGATCGGCGTCCCGCGTGAGGCGTTCATCGCGCCGGCGACGGATCTCGCCCTCGGCACTGCCTTTGGGAAACACCAGAGCGAGGCGACGGCGCGCCTCGGCCGGGCCGAGCATGGAATAAAGGCGGGTCCGCAGATGCACATCCAGCGGCGTCGTGCTCAGCGCCCAGAGTTCGATCGGACCCAGGCTGTTCACCATCATCTGCTCGTATTTGGCGTTATCGACTTCGGCGATCATCAGGAACGGCGCCCCACCCCCGTTCCGGTCGGGACCGGTCAGCCGGTTGCGCAGCACGAAAGCAGAGGCATCGGACAGTTGGAACCGCTTGATGATGGTCTCGCGTTCCTTGTCGTCGCGGGCGCCGAGGACGATCTGCTCATTGGTGTTCCGGATCAGATCGTCGTCAAAATGCTCGATACTCTGCGAGGCGACGACGATCTGGACGTTGTGCTTGCCGCCTTCGAGCAGATCGCGAACCACCTGGGCGCGGACGAAGGGCGAGGCCTTGGTGCGATGGTATTCATCGTAATCGAGACGCTTGACCGATTCCTTGAATTCACGGAACCGCGGCGCGTGATAGGCTTTCATCGCATCCGGGACATGGACCAGATAATCCGGATGCAGGAAGAAGTTCCGCCCGATGATGTGGCGCGCCAGCATATACATCAGCGCCGTCTTGCGATCGGCATCCGCGCTGCCGCTCGGCGCGACCTCTTGCAGATCGAGCACGATCACCCGGGCCGGCCCGAAATCCAGACTGGTCGCCTTGTTGAGGGTTGGGATCTCGCGGATCAGGGATTTGATGTAGCGCTCGAACATTTCGGCGAGGGTTTCGGAGGTTTCCTTGCCCCTGAATGAGAAATCCCCCCGGATCCGCTCGGCACGCGCGGCGCTGATCAGGTCTTCGAGGATCGGCACGGCGTGACGCTGGGCGAGTGCGGCGAGGGCGTATTCACCGCGGGCACAGAGCACATCGACGATCTCCCACCACCATGGATGCGTCGCCTCGATGCGGATGGCGTTGGCCGCGAGATAGGCGTCGACTTCCGGCACGGTGCCGGGGACGTAGACTTTCGGGGTGATATTCTCACCGTCATCGCCAAACATCCGATAGGCTTCATCGATCACGAGGCCGATGAACTGGTTCATTCCCTCGAAGCCAACCGAGGCATCCTGCGACAAGGTCGCCAGCGAGAGGAAATTGATCAGAAACGATCGTTCGAGCGGCAGAGGATGGCGGCACCCGAGCTGGAGATCGAACGGGTTGTATTCATAGCCGGAACGAAAGCGCAGGCGGACATAGATCGCCTCGTTCTGGCGCTCCGGCGGAAGTCCGTTGCGCAGCAGCAGCACGAAGCCCTCCGCGGAATCACCGATATCGATTTTGCCGATCAAGGGCAGCTTGGCACCCAGAGGGCCCTGGGATGCGGTCGACAGGCAGAGGCCGAGATTGATCGCATTCGCAAGGGTTGATTTGCCGAAGCGCGGTGGTGCGACGATCAGGGTGAACACCGCACCGCGCCCAGACCCGGAGGGATCATATGGCGCGATCCGCCCATCCGGGCTGCGGAACAGCACGCTCCCCTTGCGCCAGGCCGACGCAGGGCGGCCCCAGGGCAGCATCCTCAGCGCCTGCGAGATCGGCGGGGTACCCGAGGGGGCGGTCGAGCCGAAGGCCAGCCCCAGCGCGCTGCCCATCAGCGCCTCGAGCGGATCGCCGGCGGTCAGCCCGACATTGCAATTGCCCCAGGCCTGGACGCGCTGGGCCAGCACTGCCGCCTGACGGCGCAGCGTCGCGCGTTCACCGCGCGGGGCCCAGGTGGCAAAGGAACAGCGCCAGCGCACGGTAACCTCGGCGGTCGTCTCCTTCAGGTGGCGGAGATTCTGGAATGCCCGCATCACCGCCCGGTTGGTCGGATCGAAGGCCAGCATTGTCGCAATGCCCGATTTGAGCCCTGCGAGGATCGCCCCGCCGCCCTCGATCCACATCGACATCCGCCACGGAATGTTTGACG
Source organism: Acidiphilium sp. (assembly GCA_028688905.1). Taxonomy (GTDB): domain Bacteria; phylum Pseudomonadota; class Alphaproteobacteria; order Acetobacterales; family Acetobacteraceae; genus Acidiphilium. Next base: position 4,221 of record JAQTXH010000020.1, read on the forward strand.
CCGCCATGCGCGCGACCAGCTCGGAGAACGATCGCGCATCTTCGGGACCGACCGTGATTTCAACGGTGGTCCATTCGTAGGCCCCCATGGTGACGATCCGCATCCCCTCGGTCTCGGCATCGTCGGCAAACAGCTGCGAGGCCAGCGACGGCCACAGCAGGTAATCGACCTGCCCCTTTTTCGGTTTGCCGTCGGGCAATCGGGGGGCAACCGGATCACCGGGCAGGATCGGCCGCCAGTGCGGTTCGGTGGTCTGCCCGATCGCTTCGCGGATACAGCGCAGCGCATCGCGCGGATCGAGTTCATCGCAGGCAACGTCGATTCCCCGCAAAGCTGTCAGGACACGGGCGACGAAAGCGGTATGCTTGGTCGAGAGCAGATCGGTCGCCAGGAAGATGTTCTGGGTGTCGGCGAGCGAGGGGGCGCCCTCGGACAATTTGGCCTGTTCGGCGGAGACGATCTTTTCTTCATCGCGGGTCAACAGGGCGCGGCGCGACCAGACCACGAGGAAACAGCGCTCCCATCGCATCAGTTTGGGAAACACCGCCTCACGCTCATTGAGGATGTCGTCGAGATTGATGTCGAGTTCACGCGCCATCGCCCGCGGTGCGGCCAGATGGGTGGCGATGGTTTCCTGGATGAGACCGGGATCGGTCGCAAACCACGCTTGAAGGCCGTGACCCTGAAATTCGAATCCCGACTGGATATCGAGACGCAACGCCTCAACCTTGGCATCGACGTCGCTGGTATTGAACATCCGCCGTGAGCCGTGGATCTCGATCAGCGTGATATACTCGCCCTTGCTGCTCAGCAGCGCCGCGCCATCCACCGTCTCGAGATCGCAATACGAATCGAGGGGCTGCTTGAAGAAGCCGAAAATGCCGCCGAGAATTTTATCCGACAGAGCCATGATCACCTCACGCGCCACGCGAGGATGGCGGGGATGTGCGCGGGGATATCGGTGCCCCAGCTGCGGAGGAGGGGAGACACGCGGCACTGGCGATCTGGCCGACCATCGATTCCTGCCGCACCCTATAAATGAGACCGCGCAGGATTGCGGCCGCAACCGCGATGGTAAGACATGGTTGCAAGCGCGATGGATCACCGATCACCGCGTCAAGCCCAACATGATCGAGCCAGGCTGTTGCCAGCACCGCACCAGCTGCGACCGTGAGGGATGAAGTGCTCGCGACCTGAGACATACCGAGCAGGGCTTCGCCGGAATCACGGCAGACCCCGGCGATGGATTTTATGATTTCGGAAAGGGGCATTGGCCGCAAACTCCTGATATGAATTCGATTGTCGGCATCACGCGGCCACCTCGATTGTGTCGGATGCGTCGCGGGCAGGTGGTTCAACGCCGAGTGCTGCGGCATACCGATCCCTGCCATCGACGACGTAGCGACCGAGCGGCAGCAGACGCAGCCCGGCACTCAGCTTCGCAGGACAGGATCCGCAGCCTGGATCGGCTGCGTAGAACAGGGTCACCAGATCGCGGGCGTTCGGCGCATAGCCGCCGAGGATGATCCCGAGACGCGCGTTTCGATTGGCCAGAGCGAGATAGGTCGAGACCAGATCTCTTGTTGTCTGATCGTCGCGTGCGGGCCTGTGCCGATGATCGATGATGGGGGTTTCACCCGCGCTGATCAAACGCTGATGCAGCAGCCGGGTCAGCCGGTTGATGGCGATCTGCGGGATCTCCGGCACCCAGACCGGCAGAAATTCGATCGCCGCATGGGACCGGTGCAACGACTGGCACGAACGGCAGAGCGGGCAAGCTGCGATCAGATTGGTGCGCCTGAAATTCCTCGCGTCATTGTCGATAAAATAGAGATCGAGCCACCCATCACGCGCCGCGCAGATAGCGCAGACACCTGCCGCGTCGGCGATGACGGACAGGCGCGTCTCAGCATCGCCCCGATCGAGCGCCGCCGGATGGGCGGGACGGCAGACCGAAGGGATAAGATGCTGAAGACGCGCCATCACGTTACCTCCGGTCAGCCGGCGCCAGTGCCGTTGTTGTAGGTCATCTGCGCCGTCTGGCCGGTGACGGTTGCCACCCCACCGGTGACGGTTTCGGCCGACTTGCCGACCATGCTGGGCAGACCCGCCATGAACCCCGCGGCGAGCAGAGACGCGAACGCGTAGCTCATCTTGTGCTGCCCGTTGGGGTTCTTGTGGTGCTGCCAGAAGGTGTAGGCGGCATAGGCGGCTGCGATGCCGGCGATGCAGTAGCTGACGAACTCCAGCGCGAAGCCGAAGCCGTAGGAGAGATCGCCGGACGTCGCCGCGGCCTGCGCGCCGATGCCGCCGGTAACGGCGGTGGGCGCGGTGCCCGCCGCGAAGGCGATGCCGTGACCGAACGTGATCGCGGCGATGGCCACCGCACCGGCCCCGAGGATCCGGCGCAGGGCCGGGCGGGATTTCGGTACAATGGTCGGGGTGGTGGACCCGGCACGGTCATCGACCGGACCGGATTGACGCTTGAAAAGGCTGGTCATGAAAACACTCCGTGATTGAGAGGGACAATTCCCGGCGACAGGAGAGCGATCTGCATTGCAAGTGGAGCGGACAAAATGCGGGTTGCACGCTTTTGTGATTTGGGCGTCGGGATTAAGCTGGACGCCAGGGGCACGCGGGGGAACGGAGCGGTGCCGGATGCGCCCGTTCCCGCGCGTCAGGAGAAATTCGACATGAGCCATTGCGTCACCGTGACGATATTGATCAGCCCCAGGCCGAAGATTGTCTGAATGAACGGGCCGGAATATCCGCCGCGTCGTTCGCCCTTGCCGATCGCGTAAACCTTGTTTCCCGCAAGGAAGACCATCAACGCGCCGAAGGGGATGAAAAAGCCGACGAACATCTGAACCAGGTTGAGCACAGTCGCCTCGGGCGTCGCGCCGAGTACCCCGGTCGCGGTCGAAGACGTGTAGGAGGTGATTTGCGAGGCGATGCCGAAATTGACCGTGCCGCCGAAGCTCGCCTCCAGCTTGTCGAGGATGCGATCGAAACTCAGGAAACAGCTGCCGATCCCGAGGGCGAAGAACGGCAGATATTTATGTCCGGCCCAATAGGACGCGGGCTTGGCCGACTGCCAAAGCCCGTAGCCGCCGAGGATGAACAGGCTGCTGCCGATGATGTAGCAGAGGGCGGGCAGGATGATCGTGATCGCATTGCCGATCGCATCCGCCAGATTGAGAAACCCCTGCACGGCAGCACCCTCCCCTTACTGGTGGATCTGGCCATGCGTGGTGTTGACCACCCATGATGTGCCATCCTCCGTCACGGACAACACCCGACCGACCCCCGGCACGACATCACCGACCGAAACCTCATCGGTGCGCCCGTCGCGGGAGATGATCGCGACACCGGGCGAAGACGCTATGATCCGATAGCTTGAAGCCGGGATCTTCCCGGCCGGAACCGCGCTGTGCGACTGGAAAATATGCGGGTGGATGGTGGCACGTGGGGCTTGAGCCGGTTGCACGGCCAGCGCCAGCGCGCTCTTGGCCTCATCGAGGTGCAGGGTGCGGCTGAACGTATCGAGGCGCCGCGTCGTCGTTGCCTGCAAGGTCGCCACCTGATGCGCCAGCGCCTCGTTCTCATCGCGCAGCTGGGCCACCAGAACCCCGAGCTGGGAGACCAGCGAGAGCACGGGAATTTCGGATTTCGGGGTCAAAGGCCCGGCCACGAGATGAGTTGCCGTCTGCACCGGATGGGCAATCGTTGCCAGCGTCGCAGGACCACCGGCTGTTCCGATCGGCAGAGAGCGCGGGGGGGCGGTATCACCGGTTGCCATAGGAAGTGGGGCGATCGAAGCGGCTGGTGCGGATGTGAGGTGCGGCGCTATGGTCGGCGCAATCGGATGAAGCAAGGCGTTGACCGCAGGTATCGTGACGGCAGGTATCGTGGGCGGCTGAGACGCACCGACAGCAGCAGCTGACTTCGGGGTGGGCGAGAGCACCTTGGGCGCGACCGCTGATCCCGTTGGAGACGTCGATGCAGTCGTCCCCGATGACGCAGCAGGAGATTTTGCCGGCACAGGCTGGTGGGGGATCGTGGCCATGACAGGAACAGGGGCAAGCCGGGCCGTGGTGGCTGGATTTTTATCGCCCATGACAGGGACCACGACGCTCTCGCCCATTCGCGACTTGTTTGCTCCGGTCGCAGTCGGCCCGGAAGGGACAGGCTTATGTGATGCCGTCGGGATCGATCCTGACTTGAGGTCCAGGATCGATTGAAAGGCGGATTTCGACAGATCTGCCGGATGCCCGGACGACGACATCGTGTGGCTGATGACATGAGTCTTCGCCGCCTCTGCATGGGTAGGGGCGACACCGACAATTGTATCGGTCGATGTTGCGGCTGGCCTGGCTTTATCCGGTGCGACCGCGTGACCGTCGACGCGGAAAGCCGGCGGAGGAGATAATTTCGGGATAACCGGGCCGGCTGCCATGGGGCGCGCGGGAGATGAAGGCGTAATATCGGTCATCTTGCGGTTGAGCACATGCGCGATCACCGGCTCGATCCGGTGGCGCAGGATCACGCCCGCCGTTGCGCCGGCAACGACGAGGGCGGTTGTCGCAAACAGGATCGTGTCGCGTTTGCGAGGTCGGCGTGGGGCGGCAGCCTCGGTTGTGGGGGCGATCGGAGTACGCGGGAGGGGGACGTCGGAGGTTGCGTCAGACATGGTGGGGCCTTTCGAAGAAACGGAGCGGCAGGGCGGGGTGACGGCTTGTCACGGCGTGGCGGCTTTCAGGGGTGACAGAAACAGGACGCCGACATCGGTCCCTGCCGCCAGTTTGACCGTGGGGCCTTTCGGTGCCGTCTGCTGGATGATGTTGCCGAGTGTGCCGGCGGCATTGCCGAAACCGGCCGCAACCGCCTGACCGGTGTTGACGTGAGAGAAAACGGTCAATCCACCGAGCGGGGAGGTTTGCTCTATCGATCCGCTCTGTCCGAGCGATCCGCCGAGCGCCT
>JAQTXH010000001.1:0-358055 GCA_028688905.1 Acidiphilium sp.
GATCAATCGTCGTCGATCGGCTCGCGGCACACCCGTCAGGTTCATTATCGGATCTTGGTGACATCAGGTGAAAATCTGATGTAGAACCAACGTGCGTTCTCTCCCCGAATGACGGTCATGAGAGCTTGTGGTGGTGGTCGGGGGCCTGGGATGTGCCGGGCAAGAGGGTGCCGGAAAGCTGTCAGCGGTCGGCCGCTTGAAGACTGTCAGAAATCTGTATATATATCTGACAGGAGAATGGCTATGCCACGGTTGACCGAACAGATTCTGGCGCATGCGGAGGGCCTGCCCGAAGGGACCCCCGTGGCAGCTAAGAGCTTGCTTCACCTCGGTAATCGAGATGCGGTGGATCAGGCTCTTTCGCGTCTGGCTGAACGTGGCCAGTTGATCCGCGCGGGTCGCGGCGTTTATCTCCGCCCCATCGCGAGTCGGTTCGGCACGCGGGCTCCATCCGTGGAGCAAGCGGTCGAGGCTCTGGCCAGCCAACGGGGCGAGGTCATCGTCTCGAACGGGGCGGCCGCTGCCAATGCCCTCGGTTTGACGACGCAGGTGCCTGTCCGCTCGGTCTATCTGACCTCGGGGCGCAGCCGGACGATGAACCTCGGCAAGCAGGTCATCGAGCTGCGCCATGCGCCGCGCTGGCAATTGACTTTGGCCAATCGGCCGGCGGGCGAAGTGGTCCGGGCGCTGGCCTGGCTCGGCCCCGAGAAGGCCGAGGAGGCGCTCAAGACGCTGAAACGAAAAATGCCGGCGGACGCGTTCGGTGAGTTGGTAGCCGTCGCGCCGCAGCTTCCGACCTGGCTCGCCCGAAGCGTGGGCAAGACCGCCCATGGCTGATGTCTTCCTCCGCCTTTCGGCCAAGGATCGCCGCGACGCCCTCGGTGTCGCGGCCGATCGATCGGGGCGGCCCGCGCACCTCCTGGAAAAGGATGTGTGGGTGGTCTGGGCGCTTGCCGCACTCTACGGATCGCCCCTCGGCGAGCATCTGGTGTTCAAGGGCGGCACGTCGCTGTCGAAGGCCTACAAGGTCATTCGGAGATTCTCGGAAGACGTCGACCTCACCTACGACATCCGCGCGATCGCGCCGGACCTGGCAGGCGCTGACGGCGAGGCGTTGCCGAAGACGCGCAGCGAGGAGAAACGGTGGTCGAGCGAGGTCCGCCGGCGCCTGCCGGAATGGGTCGCCGGGACTGCCCAGCCCGTCATCGCAAGCGCGTTGGCCGATGAGGGGCTGGCCGCGGCGATCCGCGTCGAAGGCGAGAAGCTCTTCATCGACTACGAGGCGACGACGACCGGCTCGGGCTATGTCGCGCCGGTCGTCATGCTCGAGTTTGGTGCCCGCTCGACGGGCGAGCCGGCAAGTCTGCGCGATGTCGTCTGCGACGCTTCCGGTCTGATCGAGGGGGTGGAGTTTCCGACAGCGCGTCCCCGCGTAATGCACGCCGAGCGGACCTTCTGGGAGAAGGCGACTGCGATCCACGTCTTCTGCTTGCAGGAAAGGCTGCGCGGCGATCGGTTCGCCCGCCACTGGCACGATGTCGCGAAGCTCGACGAGGCCGGTCTCGCCGCCGCGGCCTACGCAGACCGCGACCTCGCCCAGGCCGTTGCACGGCACAAGGGTATGTTCTTCGCTGAAAAGGCCGCCGATCGCAGTCCTATCGATTATGCGGCTGCGGTCAGCGGGGGCTTGCAGCTTGTGCCCGCCGGCGACGCCTTGAAGGCCTTAGAAGAGGACTATGCCCGCATGGTCGAGGACGGGCTGCTGCTGGAAGATGCCGAGCTCTTCGAGGCGCTCATGGCGAGATGCGCCGACATCGCTGTGCGTGCTAACCGCGCCGGTTGCGCGCCGGACTCGAAGGGCGGGCAATCTTGACTCGATCCATACCCCGCAATTCGTCATTCGACGCCGATCTGAACGCGCCGCCAGATGGGGTTCCGGCGCATCCTGCGGTTACGACCCGGCCGCAAGTCCTGCCTTTCGGCGAGCTGACCTGGGAAAACTTTGAACGGCTTTGCTATCGAATTGCAGGCAAGGCCGAGCGCGTTGAACACGTCGCGCGATACGGCCGGTCTGGCCAAGCCCAGCAGGGCATCGACTTGTTCGCTCGGTTGGCTACTGGGAAGTATGAAATCTGGCAGGCAAAACGCTATGAAGCGATTACTGCTGGGGAAATAAAGAAGATCATCGACGCGTTTCGTGCGGGGACATGGAGCGACAAGTCCGAGCAGCTTATCCTAGCGGTCCAGGCGTCGTTGGCAGACACAAAGGTCCAAGATGCCATCGAGCAAGAGGCCATAGCGCTTAAGGCCGAAGGGATCGCGTTCGTCCCGCGTGGCGGAGAGGAGCTGAGCGAAATTCTGAGGAATCATCCGGATCTCGTTGACGATTTCTTCGGTCGAGGATGGGTCGAAGCTTTTCTCAGAACGGATGCGGCAAGGCAACTCGGCGCACGACTTGATGGAGCGGAATTTACCCGGGTGCGAACGCAGATCCGCGGATTCTATGATGCCCATTTTCATCTACTAGACGTCGGCGTTGCCCTTCCACCCACCGCCGACGCTACGCCGGGCTCTTCGCCGTCGCTCCTGCAGCGCTTCGCGATGCCTGATGTGCTGGTAAGAGACACGATAGCCGACGAGTTGCGTGCGCCGCGGACAGAGCAGCCTAATCCGCGCTCCGACACATCAGCCGAGACGACGCTCTCAAGCGAAGACAGGCATGCCGGGATGGTCCGGCGGCGTGACTATGTCCGTCGAACGCCGCTCTCCCCTTGGCTCGCCGATGGATTGCAGCTGGCGGTGGTTGGCGAGTCAGGAAGCGGCAAGAGCACGCTGCTGAGGTGCATTGCACTCGACGTCTTAGTCGAGGAGGGCGTGTTTCCGCACATCAGCCGCCGCTGGGGCAACCTTCTTCCGATCCACATCTCGTTTTCGAGATGGAGCCGCCTTAGCGCGGCGCTCGGAAGGGCTGCGGGTCTGAAGGAGATCGTAGCTGAGGTACTTCAGCCGGCACTCACCGCCGACCTCATGTCGCTTTTGGATCGCGCGATCGACGAACGGCGTATTTTGTTGCTTCTCGATGGTTTGGATGAGTGGTCGGATGAGCAAGCGGCCCGGACAACGCTTCAACACATCCTAGCCTTCGTGTCGATGCACGCCGTACCATCGGTCGCGACCGCACGTCCGCGAGGATTGGACAAGATTGGTGCGATTCCGGCGGGCTGGCGCATCGCGGAGTTGGTGCCACTGTCGGTCGATCAGCAGCGAAAGCTCGCAGAAGTCTGGTTCATCAGGTCGACGGCACGGGCCTCCGTGCAGGGCACGGAGACGCGAGGGCCGATTGAATCGCGGCTTGATCGCTTCTTCGTGGAGCTTACGCGAGATCGAAGGCTATCGGCACTCGCGGGAAATCCGCTTCTGCTGGTCGGTCTCATTGCTCTGTCGATGCGACAGATTGCGCTTCCCCGCAACAAAACGCAGGCCATCCAGAATTTGGTGGCGATTCTTATCGAGACGCATCCCGAGCAGCGGGCTACCGAAGCCGGTGATACCCAGGCACGGTTCATCAGCATTCCGGACATCGAGGACCGCCGTGCGGCGCTCGGCCGACTTGCCTTTGTTGCGAGGTCGGTAAGCGGTGGCGGGACATACGCCATTAAGAAGGCAAGGAAAACGATCCGGGAGTATTTGGCGGACCCGACAACCTTGGCGTATCCCGCTGACCGGGCTCAAAAGGCAGCGGGCGAGATTCTGGCTGTGAACGCGGAAACGGTTGGGCTTCTGGCTGAGCGGGCCTCCGGCGAGGTTGGGTTTGCTCACGCCGTGTTCGAGGAGTTTCTCGCCGCCGAACACATCCAAGGCTGGCCATTTTCTGAGATCATCGCGTTTGTCCGCGATAAGTCCGGCGAGCCGCTTTGGCGGAACGTCATTTCAAACCTGGTTTCGTTGCTTGCTCGTCCAACAGAGGTGGAGTCTGTTGTTGCCGCTATCGAGAGCGCCCGGTTGGAGGACACCGGCCGGCAGGGCACGGTAAGTCGTGATGTGCTGCTCGCGGACATTGCGTTCAGTGCGTCACGAAAGCCGCCCGCAACCGCGCAACGGCTGATTGATGGCGCGTTTGCAATCATCGAGCGTGGCGACTGGCCGTTGGCACGCCGTGAGGTGCTCAAGTCTGCATTGACGAGCCTCGGCGATGCAGCCGCCCCCACGCCGCTCGATGACCGAATGGCAGGATGGGCGCCACGTCGCGAAAAGTACCTATCCAGCCTTTTTGATACCTTAGCGACCTGGCCCCCGACTGAAGATTTGTACAACGTGCTCGTCAGAGGACTTTACGATGAGGAACGGGGCAATCAGCGCAGTGCCGCACGGGCACTCGCTCGTCTGTACGCTTCTCGTGAAGATGTTCAGCGGCGTCTCCGAGAGACGCTGGCATCGACGCTGGATCTTTCCGTCATGGCGGCGGCGCTGGAAGCACTCAGCATGGGATGGCCTGACACATCCAGCCTGTCCGAGTTGCACAATCGTGCCTTGGTGTTGCAGGATACTACAGTTCGACTTGTCGGGATATCGGGCCGATTGGCAAGCGGCCGAGCAAGTTTCTCCAATCGAGACGCGCTGCTCGGGTTGCTGTCAGACTTTCCAGAGATCGATTTCTGGGACCGGCCGACGGCGCGGGCGTTATTGTCCAAGCACTGGCCTGACGACCCCGTTCTCATAGAGTTGGCGCTCAAAGCGGTACGTCGCGGTGGCGGGCGTCGCGACCAGCTCGAGCGCGAAACCGCCATGCACTATCTCGTGCGCTGTTCGCCGGCCAATCCGTCCGTTGTGGACTGGGTCCGGGGAAAGCTCAAAGAGACGTATCCGTTTTCCCTGGCTCACGACGACGTTTGGGATTGCATCGCTCCGTTCGCCATTGAACACGCCGACGTTCGCGCGGCCGTCGTCGCCGCCATCAAATCCGAATGGGGGCGGCACAGTCTTCATCATTTTCAAAGCCTGATCCTTGCCCTTGGCGGCGACGAACTCAGGGACGCTCTGATCGAGATCGCGAGCGTGGAGCAAGCGTGGGGTGACTTCTGGGCTGTCAGACCATTGCTAGAGGGTTGGGGTAGAGCTGATGCGACTGTTGCCACGTTCCTGGATGGCATGGCCTCGTGGGACGACAAGAGATTAGACAATCTGGCAGCACTACTGCCACAGATCATCACGGATCCTGAAGTCTGTAGAGCGCGCTTGCTTTCGCTAGCCCGGCATTCGGAGCGGCCACGCTTTGACCTTATTGCCCGCGGATTTGCGGCTCTCGGATGCTCGTCGGACGATTCCGAGGTTGTGGATGTGCTGCTGGCTGCGATCGGCAAGGGCGCTCCGGCATTCGATCCTGGTCCAGCGTTATTGGCCCATTTTTCGGCCAACGCTCGGGTAAGGCAATATGCCCTAGACGCTCTGAAGGATCGTGCGCCGCCACTTGCCGCGCTCGCGCTGGCCTACAAGGATGACGCGGAGATCCGCACACTCGTCCTCAAATTTACAAACTCACTCCCGGCGACGCTACGTGGCGACATCGCCGAGGTTGCCTCGGGGGAGGCGTCCGTGCGGCCCTGCTTCAACAGCGTCTTGGAAGGCTACGATATCGAGGTGGATGGCGAATTGAAAATCGCCGCGTCGATTTACTATCACCGTCTCCTGGCGCGAGGACTGGTTGGTCCAGTCCCAGAACATCTGGCTAAACTTACGACCGATCTTCATGCAGTTGGTCCTGACTTGCACGAGCGGCGAGCGGCAGCTTTCGCCGGTATGCTTCTTCTCGGGCGGGTCAACGACATCGTCCCTATGATTGAATACGGCGACAAGCCTCTGAACATCCGGTCCGGGACGGGCTACGGAAATGAGAGTGACAGCCTTATGGCGCTCATGTCCGAACGGTGGGAGGACTTGTCAACGGCGTTCGGTAGCGATCTTTCCGGCCGTTTTGGAGATTTCGGGTCTGACGATGGTCACCTGTGGGACTGTCTTGCCCCGCATTTAAGCGCGTCGCCCGCCGCACGGCGAGATTTCCTGAATTTCTGTAATCAGACAGACACCACACTTGGACTTAGGAGTTTTGCCGCTCTCGCCAGAGAGCAGCCATCCAGTGACTTGCTGCTGCGCCATTGTTGGAGGGTGTTTGGTCGTGAGGTGAACGGACAGCACCAGCGGCAATCGGCATGGGCAGTTCAACGCATTCGGCTTGAAATCGCCTATATTCTCCGGGACCAATTTCGTGACAGAGCCGATGTCGCGGCGCATCTGCAGGAGGCGCTCAAGCGAGGACAGAGCGCCGAGGTCGTGGCGCTTTCCTTGTTCAGCCCGCAGGATCCGCTCCTAGATCAAATTCGGATTGGGCCGTTGGAGATCGGCCAGCAGTACTCGGACTGGGTTACAGCCCTGCATCTTGCGGCCGCGCGAAGCGAGGCGAAGGATTTCGTTGCTGTGACGTTGATGATGATCAATCGGCCCTCGCACGGCATCTGGAGCTTTCAGGACGTCACAAATCGGGCGGTGGTCGAAAGGCTACGCCGAGATCCCGATTCGGTGGGGCTAGTCAAGGACCGACTGGCCGGAATTCCCACTGCCAGCGAGATCGCAAGCCTTCCTAGATATCTGTCCGCGGCGGGGGCCTTGGATGAAGGTGTCAACCAACGGTGTGCCGCGCTCCTGACACAGGAAGCGCGCGAATCTCTTACACGCGCCGGCTACGACGCGATTGATGACACGATTCGAGCCGTATCTCGGAGTCTTCTTGAAGTTGTCACGCCGTCCTTTTCTCCGTGATAGGAATCGCGAGGATCAACGACGCAGATATTACCTAACCGCAGCCAGCAATTGACGAGCTGTTGCCGAAGACAGCGCAATCGAGCAAAATCAGGCTCTATACGATGTGGTACGGGCCAGGCATGACGCGCCAGCAAGCATACCAATGGTCGTCATCATGCGAGGGTCGTGGGTGAGGAATGGCGGCCCAGGGCGGAACGCGCTGCTCGATGGCGAAGGGAGGATCGGCCGCCATGGCAGGTCGGCCACCGGACCGTCGATTCCAACCCTGGCAAGTGTGCAAAAACGTTGCGGCGTTGGCGCACCCGACAGGATTCGAACCTGTGGCCTCTACCTTCGGAGCAATTTAACCTGCCCTTCGACGCTTTTCGATGGGTTTCGCTCCGATGCGCTATGTTGCTGTAATCACTAAACAAATTGAAATTCCAGCTCGTCCGGCGTACTCTCGGACACGCTCCGACTTGCGTCCGGCTGCTTACGTGGTGCTTACGCGAGAATGGGAGTTTGGACGGGAGAATTCCCATGACAATCCCGCTTGGCGGCCGCTGCGAGCCTTCGACGACGGCCAGAAGGTCTACATCGAGTTCCCGTCCGGCATCCGCCAGGGCGAAATGCCGCCGCTCTTCGTCATCGGTCCGGCCGGCGGCTCCGAGCTGGTGAACTATCGCGTTCGCGCCAACTACTACATCGTCGACCGCCTGTTCGCCGCAGCCGAACTTCGTCTCGGCGACAAAGACAGTGAGCGTCGCGTCCGCATCGTGCGCACCGATGGAAGGCCGCGGTCATGACGGACGAACCGGAAGAACAAGCGCCGGCGCCAGCGCCTGTCGTGCCGCCCGATTTGCGGCTCCGGGGCGAGCGACCGCGCGTCACGCGCCTCTCGCGCAAGGTGCTGATCACGCTCGGCGCCGTGTCGGCCCTCGCGATCGCGGGCGCTCTCGGCTACGCCCTTCAGACCCGGAACAGGTCGCAGACGGGGCAGGAGTTGCTCAGCACCCAAAGCCGCCCCTCGGCCGAGGGGCTTGCCAGGCTGCCGAAAGACTATACCGGCCTTCCGCGCCAGGCGCCCCCACTTGGCCCGCCGTTGCCCGGAGATCTCGGCAAACCCATCCTGAATGCCGGCGCCGCGCCAAATACCAGCGTTTCGGCAACCACGCCCGATCCCGCGGCGCAGCGGCTGGCTCAGGATACAGAGGCAGCGCGCGTAAGCCGCCTGTTCGCCCAGACCAATCAGCAGCCGCAGCCGGTCGGCCTCGTTGCTCCGCCGGCGACGGCGACACAGGGCGGTCCGACACCCACGCCACCCGTCGATGCTGGGTCCGCTCAGAACATGCAGGATCGCAAGACTGCGTTTCTCAACGCCGCGACGGACAAGCGAACGGTCAGCCCCGACCGTCTCGAAGCCAAGGCTTCGCCCTATGTCGTGCAGGCGGGAACCGTGATCCCTGCGGCGCTCATCACCGGCATCCGCTCCGATCTTCCGGGCCAGATCACTGCCCAGGTGACGGAGGCCGTCTACGACAGCCCGACCGGGCAATACCTGTTGATCCCGCAGGGCGCGAAGCTGATCGGTCAATACGACAGCTCGGTCGCCTTCGGTCAGAGCCGCATTCTTCTCGTCTGGACGCGCATCATCATGCCGGACGGCAACTCCATCGTGCTGGAACGACAGCCGGGTGCCGATACGCAAGGCTATGCGGGGCTCGAAGACGAGGTCGATAACCATTGGGGCATGCTGTTCAAGGCCGCCGTCCTCTCGACCCTCCTCAGCGTCGGTGCCGAAGCCGGTACGAGCCAGAACGAGAACAATCTCGTCCAGGCGATCCGCTCGGGCGCTTCGAACTCGATCAGCCAGACCGGCCAGCAGATCGTGCAGCGCCAGCTCAACATCCAGCCGACGCTCACTATCCGACCGGGCTTCCCGGTTCGTGTCATCGTCACGCGCGACCTGGTGCTGGCGCCCTACGGTCAGGGAGGCACACCATGACGAAGCTCAAACTCGGGCCACTGACCGACGACAAGCCGGTCAAGATGAGCGTCGAACTGCCCGCCGCCGTGCATCGCGATCTCGTCGCTTATGCTCAGGTGCTCGGCCGAACGACCGGCCAAACGGTGCCCGATCCTTCGAAGCTCATCGTGCCGATGATCGAGCGATTCATGGCGACCGACCGTGCATTCGCCAAAGCGCGTCGCGATCGGGCCGCTCAGGTCGCAGGCGGTTCGGCCGAGAAGTCGGGATAGTGTTCGCGCAACATCGCCAGGAACGATCCCAGCGCGGGATTGCTGTTCGCGTCGCGCCAACACGCCATGAATTTGACTTGGGTCGGACCGTCGTCGTCCCAGACTTCCCGGTAGACGACGCCTCCGTAGCGGCCCCCCGTCGCGCCCTCGAACATCAGGAGCGTTCCATAATTCGCGCTGACCAGGCTCAGCAGCCTGTCCAGTGAAGCGTCCTGATGGACGATGTGCTGGGAGCCCACCGCATGACGAAGCTTCGCTGTGAGCAGCCCTTCTAATTCCGGTCCAGGGCCTTGCTGCGGGACGAGGAACTTTTCATTTGCGAGATCCGCCCAGCGAATTCTCGGATTTTGGCCAAGCGCATGATGCTCGGGGAAAGCCACGATCACCCGCTCGCTCCATAGTGGAAGCACGCGGCCGTCCCACGCCGTCGCTTGGCCGGTCATGATCGCGACATCCACGGCGTTGCCCGCGAGGGCGCAAAGCAGCCGCTCATGGCTTCCATCGACCGTGCGCACATCCACATCCGGAAAGCGCCGATGGTATTCGACCAGCGTCGTGTGCATGTTCCCTGCCGAAGGGGAGGCATGAACGCCGATCGCCAGCAGGCCAAGTTCGCCACGGCTCCTGCTCCTGAGCCGCTGGAGTTCCGTATCCACGTCATCAAGTATCCGCTTGGCGCTCGCGACGAACTCCAGCCCCACCGTGGTGAGGCGGGTGCCGCCATTCGTCCTTTCGAACAACACCACGCCGAGCTGGCGCTCGATCTCGTGCAGCCGGCGGCTCAGGGTCGATTGGCGTATGTTCAGAGCTTCCGCCGCCTGTCGCAGGCTGCGGTGCTGTGACGTTACGAGCGCCAAACGCAAATCACGAAGCTCTATGTCCACGCCGTTCACATCGTCGGCCCGCATACGCGCCGACGCCTCTTACAAACTTTGCCGCCCCTCCCTGTTCGCCTCCATCTCGATATACGTTGCGCTTGGTTTCGATCTTCCCCTACGCGTCATGCCGGCAACGGATCCGTGCCGCGATCAAGCAAGGCCAGATAGTCCGAATAGGCGTAGATCCGGCCGCGTTGCCGTCCCGTGGTCTCGCGCACGACGTTGATCTTGGCGAGGTTTTCCAGCGCCGTGCTGGCGGTCGGGAAAGAGACCGCGAGTTTCTCGGAGACAGTCTGGATGGTGACGATCGGGCTGGCTTGCATCAATTCGTGGACGCGGAGCGTGGATGGCGCCGCGCGGCCGAGGCCGGCGATCTGCTGTCGGTGAGCCTCGAACATGGCGATCAGATCGCGCGCGGTTGCGCAGGCTTGTTCAGCGGTCTCCGCGACGCCGGTCAGGAAGAACTCCATCCAGGTCTCCCACGTCCCAGCCTGGCGGACCTCCTGCAGGAGCCGGTAATAGTCGTCGCGCCGGGATTTCAGGAACAGGCTGAGATAGAGGATCGGCTCGCGCAGCACCCCCGCCTCGCACAGGATCAGCGTGATGAGCAGCCGGCCCAGGCGCCCGTTGCCGTCGAGAAAAGGGTGGATCGTCTCGAACTGGACGTGGGCCAGGCCCGCCCGGATGAGCGGGGGCAGCGCCGCATCCTCGCTGTGCAGGAAGCGCTCGAGCGCATCGAGGCATTCGTCCAGCCGGTTCGGCGGCGGCGGCACGAACAGCGCGTTTCCGGGCCGGGTTCCGCCGATCCAGTTCTGCGAGCGGCGAAACTCGCCCGGTTGCTTTGCAGCGCCCCGTCCCGACTTGAGCAGGATGGCGTGCATTTCGCGGATCAGCCGGAGCGACAGGGGAAATCCGCCCCGCATCCGGGAGACGCCATGCTCGATCGCCGCAACGTAGTTCGAGACCTCAGTCACGTCGTCGAGTTCGACCGTCGGCGCTTCATGATTTTCGAACAGCAGCAGATCCGACAGCGAGGATTGCGTCCCCTCGATCTGAGAGGACAGCAGGGCTTCCTTGCGGACGTACATGTAGAGGAACAAAGGCGTCGAGGGCAGGATCGTCGTCACGCCATCAAGGCGCCCGACCGCGGCAATGGCGCGTTCGTAGACCTGCATGAACCGTCCGAGTTCGAGCGGCGGATTCGGCGGCAGCGGGGCGGGCACATAGGCGCGCACGCGCTCGCCTCCCGCGCTCGTTTCGACATATGCCCCGAGCCTTTGGTTCTCTCCGTTCGTCACAAGCGATCCTTTAATTAGCTTTCCCGCTATTAAAGCATATCGCCACATATCTTAATAGCGAGCGGGGCCAATTCAAGGCTACCGGCATGACGCTGCGCCCACAGACGCAGGCAGTTGGGAGCACGACAGGGCGAGGATGTGGCCTGGCTCGACATCTTCGAGCCCTCAGCCAACCTGATCCGACTGGCGCCACAAGGCGCAAATCTAGGGAGGTTGGCGCACCCGACACGATTCGAACGTGTGGCCTCCACCTTCGGAGGGCCAAGGATTACCCTTTCCCGGGCTTCGCGCATTTACGCTGAAATGCGATAAACTGCGCAATATCAAGATATTACTTGATTTTTTCCCTCCTTTTGGTACGCTGATTTCCGCTGAAAACGCCTCCGATTTGCTCCCAAGTGGTTGCAATGCGGTTGCAACGAGGAGGCTAGGAAAAGGCGGATTTCCATGACGAAATTGACCAAGCGCGTGATTGAGGGGCTGCAATCTGACGGATCGAAGCACGGAACGCTCTTCTGGGATAGCGAGCTGAAGGGCTTCGGCGTGCGCGTCTTCGAGAGTGGCCTGAAGACGTTCGTCATCAAATTTCGAACCCGCGGAGGTCGCCAGCGCTGGCTCAAGATTGGAGCGTTCGGCGCACTCACAGCCGAGAAGGCGCGTGAAAAGGCCAAGCTCGAACTGGCTCGCGTAGTCGATGGCGAAGATCCGGCGGATGATCGCGACCAGCTTCGCGCGGCTGTGACCGTCACCCAGCTTTGCGATTTGTATATGGAAGCCGCCGAGGCAGGTTTGGTCCTGGGACGGAAGGGCACTCCCAAGAAGCCGCAAACGCTGTCCACCGATCGCTCGCGGATCGACGCCCATGTGAAGCCGGTGTTGGGCCAGCTCAAAGCCAGCGAGGTGACGCGAACGGACATCGAAGGATTCAAGACCGCCGTCGTGACCGGAAAGACTGCACGCGATGAGAAGCTCGGGCCGCGTCGCCGGTCGATCGTGCGCGGCGGCAAGGGCGCGCTTACCCGCACCTTGGGACTGCTCGGCGCCGTGTTCGCGTGGGGCCAGGACAACGGCTATGTCGAACAAAACCCGGTCCGGGGCGTCAAGCGGTTCGCCGACGCGCAGAAGAAAGCGATGCTGACTGGCGAACAATATAGCGCGCTAGCTCAAACCCTCGACGAACTGGGCGCCAGGCGAGATCGCAATGACCAACCGATGCACAGCCCGGTTGGCCTGGCCGCCATTCGCTTCATCGCCCTCACGGGCGTTCGGCGTGGGGAATGCACCAATCTCAGGTGGGATGAGGTCGACGCGAACGGCACGTGCCTGGCTCTTGGGGAAACGAAGACCGGGCCGTCCTTGCGACCGCTCAGCCACGCGGCCTTCGCAATCGCCGACAGCCAGGATGCGATCGCTGACTACGTCTTTCCCGCCGGCCCCGACACCGAAGGCTATCAGGGTGTGCCAGGCCTGTGGCGCACCGTGCAGAAAACCGCCCGCCTTGCGGCCGAGGCGGCCGCGCTCAAGCGTGGTGAACCCGTGCCCGCCGCTGGGCCGCTCGATGGCGTCACGCTGCATAGCCTTCGACACAGCTTCGCCGGCGTCGCCGAGCAGCTCGGAGCGACAATCCCGACGATCGCGGCGCTGCTCGGTCATCGCGTCGGAGGCGTCACCGGCGGCTACATCCTCAAACGGGTCGATGTGCTTTTGGTCGACGCAGCCAACCGCGTAGGCGACCACATCGTGATGCTGATGAGAGGCGAAGCGCCGCCCTCCACTGTCGTGCAATTTATGCCGCGCGGACGTGTTAGGGCGAATGCAGCCACCCGTCATTTAGCTTTGGCGAGCTGAGCGCATCCAGCACTGGCTGCGCTCGCCGAAGTTGGAGTCGAGGATCCAGATCCATTCGGGTGCGCCAAATCTCACGAATAGATTGGCGCGATCTTCCTAGCTGGAGGCGACAGGTTCAAATCCTGTGCCCGCAGCCGAAACTAGCCCGTAAAGTCAATTGGTGGCCTTAGCGCAATCCGCCGATTCCGAGCTCCCGGATAAACTGGGAGCAAAATCCAGTGTGTTTCGGCGTAACGGAGCCGACCTATTCGACGGTCGTCTCACGAAACAACGTCTCGATCAGCGGGCAATCCGGGCGCGTTCCATCGCCGCATTGCGCGACGACCCTCTTCAGGACGCCCTCCATGCGTCTCAAATCGGCGATTTTCGTCCGCACGTCCGCCAAGTGAGTTGCCGCGAGGCGGCTCGCTTCCGCGCACGGCTGGTCCCGTTCATCCACCAGGCGCAACAATGCGCGCACCTCATCGAGCGAGAATCCTAGCTCCCGCCCCCTCAGTACGAAGCTGAGACGGCGTTCGTGCGCCTTATCATAGCTCCGATAGCCGCTGGCGGTCCGCGGCGGCGGTGGCAGCAGGCCGACCTTCTCGTAGTAGCGCACGGTTTCTAGATTGGCGCCCGTCCGCCGGGCCAACTCGGCCCGCTGAAGGCCCCTCGCCGGATTCTGATCGCGCATCGCAAAAAAAACCTCTTGACCCTGTAGTTACTACAGACCTTACCCTAGGCCAAGATCGAGGATTTGGGCAAGCAGAGAGAGCTTTGAGATGAGCGATACACGAACCGCAATCGGCGCTGCGACGGCACACGCCTCGGCCGTGGCGTCAGGGCGCTTGGACGCAGATCGAACCCCGCGCCTGCTCGCTGTCGGCGGCATTCTCGGCGCTCTCGGGGCGGCGTCGTGCTGCGTCATTCCCTTCGCATTGTTCCTGGCCGGCGTCAGTGGAGCCTGGATCGGCAATCTGATCGCGCTCGAGCCCTACCAGCCGATTTTCGCCGGGGTCTCGCTTGCCTTCATCGGCTACGGCGGCTGGCGCCTCCGGCGCAAGCGGGAGATCGCATGCGCGGACGGCTACTGCGCCACGCCCCAATCGGACCGGATCGCGAAGATCGGCCTCTGGACCGCCGCGACGCTGGTCGTGCTCGCTGTCGGGTTCCCCTATGCGGCGCGCTACTTCCTCTGAAGTGCAGGCGTCCGGCGAGAGCCACTTCGACATCGACATCCAGTGTTAAATCCCAGGAAAGGTTAGAGACATGAAAACCCGAATCGGAATATTTGCCGCGCTTGGCATGCTGCTCGCGCCAATCGCCGCGCAGGCTGGGCAAGCCACCGTCGTCCTCGACGTTCATCATGCCGGCTGTGTGCTGTGCGGGCCGATCGTCAAGAGCACGCTCACCCACGTCAAGGGCGTCACCAGTGTTTCAGTTAGTCAGGCGGACGGCAACGCCGACGTCACGGCGACAGTCACCTATGACAACGCTCAGACGTCACCGGCGGCGATGATCAAGGCCACTACCGGCCAGGGTTATCCTGCGGAAATTTCGAAGCTTGCAAAAAACTGATGAGCGGCCGCTTCGGCAACAGATGTCCGAGATGAACGCTGAAAAATCCATCGCCGCGATCGTTGTCGCCGGTCTGGCTGTCCTGTGTTGCGCCGGACCTCTCCTGTTGGCGACCATCGGTTCGGTTGCGATCTCCGCGTCCGTGCTCACCGGTTCGCTCGCGATCGTGGCGGGCGTCGTGGGGATCGGGCTCGTTGGCGTCTGCGCCTTTCGTCGTAGCCGCTCAGCCGACCCCAACCCTGTCGATTGCTTCGCGCTCGAATGCGCAAAACGAAAGTCAAACACATGAACGATTGCTGCACGCCGGATACGAAGGATCGAACCCGCCGCTACGACCTCGCGGTCATCGGCGCAGGATCGGCAGGATTCTCGGCCGCGATCACCGCCGCCGAGCGGGGTGCGAATGTCGCGCTGATCGGCCACGGCACGATCGGCGGAACCTGTGTCAACATCGGCTGCGTGCCGTCAAAGACCCTGATCCGCGCGGCGGAGACGCTGCACAACGCGCGCGTCGCGGCGCGCTTCGCCGGCGTCTCGGCGCATGCGGAACTCGCCGACTGGCGCGCGACCGTCAGGCAGAAGGACGACCTCGTCGCCGGGTTGCGCCAGGCCAAATACGCCGATCTGCTGCCCGCCTATAACGGCATCGCCTATCGCGAAGGGCAAGCGCGGCTCGTCGAGGGCGGCGTCGAGGTGGACGGCGCCCACATAGCCGCCGGCAAGATCATCATTGCGACCGGCGCGCGACCGGCGGCGCCCGTCATCCCCGGCATCGAGACCGTGCCTTATCTGACCAGCACGACCGCGCTCGATCTCACCAAACTGCCACGATCGGTGCTAGTGGTCGGCGGCGGCTATATCGGGGCGGAACTCGGGCAGATGTTCGCGCGCGCTGGCGTCAAGGTGACGCTTGTCTGTCGGTCCCGCCTGTTGCCGGAGGCCGAGCCCGAGATCGGCGCGGCGCTGACAGGCTATTTCGCCGACGAGGGGCTCGATGTCGTTTCCGGTGTGGCCTACCGCGCGATCCGGAGGACCGAGAGCGGCGTGGCTCTCGAGATCGCGCGCGACGGCCATGACACCACGATCGACGCCGATCAGGTGCTGATCACCACCGGACGAACGCCCAACATCGAGGGTCTCGGTGCGGCGGAATTCGGCGTCTCGCTCTCGCCGAAAGGCGCGATCATCGTCGACGACCGCATGCGCACGACCCGCGCCGGCATCTACGCTGCCGGCGACGTCACGGGGCGCGACCAGTTTGTTTACATGGCCGCTTACGGCACCAAGCTCGCGGCCAAGAACGCCCTCAACGGTGACAGCCTAAGCTACGACAACGCGGCGATGCCGGCCATCGTGTTCACCGATCCGCAAGTGGCGAGCGTCGGCCTGACCGAGGCGGTGGCGCGAAAGGCCGGTCGCAATATCCGCGTTTCGACGATCGGTCTCGATCACGTGCCGCGCGCGCTCGCCGCCCGCGACACGCGGGGACTGATCAAGCTCGTCGCGGATGCCGACAGCGGCAGGCTGCTCGGCGCCCATATCCTCGCCCCGGAAGGCGCCGACAGTATCCAGACCGCGGTCATGGCGATCCGTGGCGGACTGACCGTACAGCAGATCGCGGACACGATATTTCCCTATCTGACCACGGTGGAGGGCCTGAAGCTCGCCGCGCTGGCGTTCGACAAGGAGGTCGCGAAACTGTCTTGCTGTGCGGGATGACGGCTGTATTAGCAGGCGGGTTTCGCCTCGATCAGTCTTATGAGGTCGTCGACGATAAAGTGCGACGAGGTAAGCACCAGGCCCGCCTCGGAGATTAGCTGCTCCGTCGGACGGTCAAAACTGGCACCAAAGGCCCACCCAGCCCAGGGCTCCCAAAGGCGGGTAACCATTTGCCGGATGCGTCCCTGCGGGCGGGTGTAGTCCAGCAGCCGGATCGTGCCCTGCGGGCGCACCACGCGCCCTAGCTCTCGCAGCGAAGGCAATTGGAGTTCATCCGGAAGCGTGCAGAACACGAACGTCGCGACGGCCGCGTCAAACGATGCGTTCGGGAAGGCCAGACGCGAGATATCCATTTGCACGAGCTCGACCGATGCCGGCGAAAGGCCTCGCCGGCGCTCGGCGCGTTTCAACATAGCCGGGCTGAGATCCAGTCCAACGACTTCGGAACCGGCAGGATAGAACCGCATATTCCGGCCGGTTCCGACACCGGCATCAAGAAGCCGGCCCGATAGCCCTTGGAAGAGGAGCGGCCGTATCGAGCGATAGCGGCCGTATTCAAAGGGCAGATCGAGCAAATCGTAGAACGGCGCGATCCTCTCGTACCGATGCCGCAGATCGTCAGCGCCCGCTCCCGCGGGTCGATGGCCGGTTCTCACCGACCGCTCATTCCGCCGTGCCACGGATCGGGTAGTTCTTCTCCTGCACGAATTTCAGCCCATTCAGCACGCCATGAAGTTCGGGGCGCGCGAAGGGTGCATTGGAGATATCGACGATCTGTAGCCGCCCCTCCGGGTTGATGATGAACAGGCCTGGTTCTGGGAATGGGCGGTCGGCTTCTTCAGGTGAGCGCGGCTCAGAGATGTAGAGACCGAGCACCCGCATTTGATCGACGGACAACCCATAGCCGATGGGGACGCGCCAGCCTTCCTCGGCCGCCTCACTCTCGGCCTTTTCCTGAGGGTCTCCCGAGACTGCGATCACTTCGGTCCCGATCCCGTGGAAGTCATCGAGCAGCCGGTCGAGCGTCTTGAGATAGGTCCGGCAGATCGGGCAATGCTTGCCGCGATAGACCACTACCATCTGCCAACCGGCGGAAGATCCGATCGTGACCTCTCCACCACCGACTTTCGGCACCGTGAGCGTGGGCATGGTTGCGCCGGCTTGAATCTTGTAAACCATGCTCATCAGATGCTCCTGACCTTACTGGACCAGACGTTCGCGAAACCGACCTCTCGGCTGGACCCGGGTGCTTCGCGAGCGATGGCGCCGACTCGACCACCAGGCGGGGGCTTTTGGGGGAGTTGCAGACCGCACTGCAACTGGCCAAGTCGGTGCCATCTATGAATGAGTTCGGTCACGGGCCGCAAAGGTTACGGCGAGGGACGAGTCATCCACTGTGGAGGCATGGTCAGCATTGTGCGTTTGCAGCGGCGAGGCCTTCGGGTGCAGGAGCCACATAAACGCGCTGTTGGCGGCTATGGCGCCAAGCATCTGCGCCAGGATGAAGCCGGGAGCAGAGAGGGGCGCGATGCCGGCGAACGTGTTGCTTAGCATCCGGGCCACGGTGACTGTGGGATTGGCGAACGACGTCGATGCCGTAAACCAGTAGGCCGACGTGATGTAGAGACCGACGGCCAATGGTGTGACCTGCGGCCTGAATTTCACCGAACCCAAGATCGTCGCGATCAGTCCGAATGTCGCGACGAACTCGGACAGGACTTGAGCCCCTCCATCCCTGTGTTTCAGCGAGATCTGGAAGATTGGCTCGGCGAACATTGCGTGAGCCAGCCATACGCCGAGCACCGCTCCCACCGTTTGGGCAAGGACATACAGGGTCGCCGTACGCCAATCGATTTCTCGCCTCAACGCGAAGACGACTGTTACCGCCGGATTGAAATGCGCGCCCGAGACGGGGCCGAAGATGGTGATCAGGACCACCAGGCCCGCTCCAGTCGACAGTGTGTTGCCGAGGAGCGCGATCGCCACATTGCCGCTCGCCAGGCGATCCCCCATGATCCCCGATCCGATAACGATCGCGAGAAGCATCGCGGTTCCGAGCGCCTCCGCCGCGAGGCGACGGCCGAGATCGAACGGGTGAAGCGGCGGCTCAAGGCTGGCGTCGGTCATGATCGAGACAATCTTCTCCCTCGATTAGCAGCAGCTACCGCCAGCGGCGGCGCCCTGGGTCTCGCGTGAGAACGGCAAGTCCGTACCGCAACCTTTGAAGATGCCATAGTGCCGGCTTGTGTCGCCGAAGAACTCGAAATGCGGCGCGAGCCGGCTCTCCTGGAGCATTCGATAGGTGTTGCCGCAAACGGGAAAGAGACGCCCGGCATCGATGTCATGATGTTTGTCGAGGACGAAATTGTGTGCAGCGTCGGGGATCGTCCCGCGATAGCGAACGGCCTGCCCGTAGTCTTCGCAAGCGGATTCCAACCCGTCGAGTTTGAATAGACGATAAGTCGCAGAATAAAATTCGACGGGACCGACAAGTTCAGCGATTTCGGGATCATTGATCCCAAGGCGGCGATCGCTGACCAGACGCGGGTCGCCAAATCCTGCGGACTTGGCCAGGTTTTGAAAGTCGCCCCAATAGAGCGCACCGGCGAGACATTCGCCGTGCAGGACCGGATTTGCCCGCAATTCCGCGGGCGCGCGCCGGTCCGAGTAGATGTCGGAGAAATAGAGTTCGCCGCCTTTCTTGAGGAGACGATAGGCTGCGGCGAAGACCGCTGCTTTATCAGGTATCAGGTTGATCACACAGTTGGAGACGATCAGGTCGAAGCTGTCATTGTCGAAGCTCAGCTCATCGAGGCGCGACACGTCACCCTCGACAAACGTCACTGTTGGATTCGGATAGCCGAACCGATCCCGGTGCCAATTCTCGTGCGCTCGTGCGATCGCGAGTTGCTCGGGCGTCGCGTCGACTCCCACGACATGACCTTGAGGCCCCGCCAACTGCGCCAGGACATAGCAATCCTGGCCTGTGCCGCAACCGAGATCGAGGATCCGCGTTCCATTAAGCGCCTGAGGGGTGACCAACCCGCATCCGTAATAGCGGGCTTTCACCTCTTCGTGGACGTTCGCGAGCGCCCGGCTCACCGAGGGGGGCGCCGCGTCCGGCGTCGTGCAGGCGTCGGTGCGCAAGTCGCCCGACCTGCTGAGGACCTTGCCGTAGTATTCTCGGGAATTGTCCAGGCTGATAGCGTCCATGCCGGCGTCTCCTTCGAACTGAAGCCATTTCTTCTAAGTTCGCCGGCTACACGCGGGAGGTTACCGGGGAGCCGCGAAGTGCGCGCCGACGCCCCTGCGCTGTTCGAATCCTCCCACATGTTGAGAAACTCTCCGGGTCGGAAACCTTCAGCACGGGTCGGACGAACTATCGGATAGGACCGGCCGCGCTGGGCGCATCTTCCGTGAAAACCGCGAACTCCGTCAGCCGGCGGTCTGGCCATCCAGGCGAGAGATGCAGCGAGGACAAGCTGACCGTAGTGACCACGCCCCTCGAACGCGCCCGGCAGAGAATGCAAGAGACGGGACAATGGGATCCTGCACAGTTCGTCGGCCGACGGACTGCGATTGGGTGCGTTGCCCTGGAGATCACCCAGCGCTGCAACCTCGATTGCAGCGCGTGCTATCTCTCCGAGCATTCCGAAGCGGTGAAAGACCTGCCCCTCGAGGAGGTGTTTCGCCGTATCGACATGATTCACGACGCCTACGGGTCCGACGTCGATATCCAGGTGACGGGCGGCGACCCTACCCTCCGCAAGGTCGACGAACTCGTCGCAATCGTTCGGCGCATCAGCGAGCGCGGCATGCGGCCGGCGCTGTTCACTAACGGTATTCGCGCCACGCGCG
The DNA here is from genome assembly GCA_028688905.1 of Acidiphilium sp. GTDB lineage: Bacteria > Pseudomonadota > Alphaproteobacteria > Acetobacterales > Acetobacteraceae > Acidiphilium. The sequence continues at coordinate 20,213 of JAQTXH010000001.1, forward strand.
CGTTGCTGACGCGGCTGGCGGACGCAGGCTTGATCGACGTCGCATTCCACGTCGACATGACGCAGGAGCGGCGCGGTTACGCGAGCGAGATCGAGCTCAACAAGCTTCGATTCGCCTATATCGAGCGCGCGAGGGGATTGCCTCTGGCCATCTATTTCAACACCACGGTTTTCGGCGGGAACATCGATCAGATCCCAGACGTGGTGGCTTTCTTCGCTCAACATAGCGATGTCGTGCGATTGGTGTCTTTCCAGCCGGTCGCAAAGACAGGGCGCGGGATCTTGGACCAGCACTCTTCGATCACCACGGACGCGTTGATCAGGCAGATCGAGAAGGGTGTCGGCACGTCGGTGACCTTCGATACGGCGCATGTCGGCCACGCGCGCTGCAATCGCTATGGGATGACGTTGATCGCGAACGGTCGGGCCTACGATGCCCTGGACAACAAGCCCCTGTACAACGCGCTGCTGACACGAACGGCAAGAATCCGATTCGACCGTCATCGGCCGCGCCATGCGATCGCAACCTTTCTGAAATGCCTTGCGATGAACCCCGATGTCGCCGCGCGGGCCAGTTGTTGGTTTCTGCGAAAGCTGTGGCGCATGAAGCACGACCTGATCGCCGCGCGCGGCCGCGTGAACAAGCTGTCGTTCTTCATCCACAACTTCATGGACGCCTGCGAGCTGGATCCGGAGCGGATCAGAGCTTGCGTGTTCATGGCCGCGACGCGGGACGGTCCCGTCTCGATGTGCCAATTCAACGCCCATCGCGACGCGTCCATTCTCAAACCTGTCCGTCTCCGGAAGGACGATGGCGAGTGGTTTTGGAACCCTCTTTCGGGCGAGGTCGCGAAGGGCAAGCCGATGATCAAGCCCCCAGAGATTGAGAGGCCGAGGCGCGCAAGGGCCAAAGCGTCCCGAGGCGGCGCAGATGTGGCGCCATGAACGCGCGGCACGAAAGCGTTGGGGCCGGCGGCACACGCTGCTGCTCGCGTTCCTTGCTGCAATAGTGGTCGCGGCGATCGGTGGGCTTGTGATGAACGAAACACCCGCAGAAATCGATCCCCCCAGAAGTCTTGATCTCGATCGATGGGACGCGGCCTGGACCGATGTCCTGGCGCATCACGTCGATGCGCGCGGCCGCGTGGACTTCTCGGGTCTTGCCAAAGACCAGGCCGGACTGAGCGAGGTCGTCAAATTCATTGCGGCTGTTGATCCGGCATCCTCGCCGGAGCTATTTCCCACACCGAATGCCCGCCTGGCCTACTATCTCAACGCGTACAATGCGCTCGCCATGTACGGTGTCCTCGATGCCGGCGTGCCGAAGCGGTTCGGGTGGTTCGGCCGCATTCGATTCTTCGTTCTCCGCAAGTTCACGATGGGCGGCCGGGCGATCTCGCTCTACCGCCTGGAGAACAGCGTGATCCGCCCCCTCGGCGATCCTCGCGTGCATTTTGCGCTGAACTGCATGTCAGTCAGTTGCCCGCGGCTACCGCAGTCCGCATTCACCGCGAACGAGCTCGACGAACAGCTCGCCGCCGCGGCGCGCGAGTTTGCTGCTGAGAAACGAAACGTCGATGTCGACCACGGCGCCAAGGAACTCCGGATATCGGGAATATTCAAGTTCTACACCAAGGATTTTCTCGCCAAGGCCCCGAGCCTTGCGGCGTATATCAATCAGTGCCGGCTATCGCCGGTGCCGACCGACTACAAGATCGTCTTCGACGACTACGACTGGTCGATCAACGATCAAGGCCGCAGGTGAGATGAGTGGACAAATGGAGCACGCGGGCTTCGCCGGCGCGCTAGCGTTTCCGACGATTGGGGGCGTCTACGAGTAACTGGAAGGTCAAGCCCAGCGGACGAAATTGCGCTTCCAGGGGGAAAGCGCGGGAGGGCGAGGAATCAAACCAGGTGGCGGCGTCCGCAGTGGGTGAAGCCGCTGCAGCTTTTCGATCGGTCTACTGCGATGACCGCACCGTAACCTTCTGCCACGACAGGCCGAACTTCATGAGAGGACACTAGCTGTCGGACCGCTGCGAATGATTGCCCCGTCAAATGTCGCTCTAGAACATGCCGAAGAAGGCCTGAGCCAGCTCCCAATAGTCTGTCCGATCGCAGAGAAAACGGCGGGCGATATCTCGGACCGTCAGCGCGAAACGCCTCGCGCTGATCGGACAGCCGCCAGCGCACTCCATTCTCGACTTTGAGTTTCCATCCAGCCTCCCCAGGAGCCAAGCTATGAGCAACGCCGAGAAATACGGAAAGGGCCTCCTCGCCGGACTGGCGGCGACGGTCGTTCTTTCCGCCATCATGATGATGAAGCAAGCCATGGGGCTCATGCCCGAGCTCAACCCCATCGCGATGATCACGAAAATGTCCGGTTCCAGCGCGCCCCTGATGGGCTGGATGGGGCATTTTTTGATCGGCACGGTGCTTTGGGGCGTCCTCTATGCGGCGCTGGATGCCAAACTGCCCGGGCCCCACTGGTTGCGCGGCGCGATTTTCGCGACCGGCGCCTGGTTCATCATGATGGTCATGCTGATGCCGATGGCAGGGGCTGGCCTGTTTGGACTCGGCCTGGGTATGATGGCGCCAGTCGCCACCCTCATGCTGCACTGGATCTATGGAGCCGTGCTAGGCGGCGTCTACGGCGCCTCGACGCGTCGGGGCCAAGCGGTTGTGGCCTGATCGCCTCGCGAACGGTGTCGCCGCAATCTCTGGATCGGGCTCCAATTTCAGAGTCCGGGTGAGAGTCACAGCCTGCTGACTGTCACCCGACTTCGCACGCTTGGCTTTCGCTCTGCTTGCAGCCGGGTCGCGAGCAGTTCAGTGCCTGCTCCATCCTGCTTGAGAACGACGGATTGGATGCTCGCTTTGCGGCCGCTGAACGGCCCTGCAACGGGCTTCGGTGCTGAGGGGATAGTCGACGGATGTTGCCAAGGAAATCATCGGGGCGGGATCTCGAGGGTTCCCGAGCCGCGAAATCGTCCCGTGCGATGTGGCTCGGAGAGGCCGGTACACTTGTTTATATCGCGGTGATCGCGTCGATCGCCCAGGCGACACACCTTCCCTACGTGCTGTTCCCCGAACTCGGAGCGCTCTCTCACGACGTTCTCAAGCGACCGCACGGGACCTGGGCCAAAGCGCCACTGATGCTTGTCGTCACGCCCTTGCTTACGGGCGTCGTTGGCACTTTGGTCACTCAGCATTTCGACTACAGCTTCGTTTCGGTCCTCCTGACGATCGGCATCGCTATTGCCATCATCGGCGTGCTGCGATCCCCGATCGCTCCAGCCATCTCCGCAGGACTCCTTCCGCTGTCGCTAGGGATTTCAACCCCCCTCTATGCGCCCTCGTTGCTGATCGGGCTGGGCACCCTCGCGGCAGTTTCGCTCATCTGGCGTCGCTTCGTTCCTCCGCCGCCGGAGGCCGGATCGCCAAGGGATCTGGTGGACGACATCGTTGAAGAGGCGCCGCGCGATTACTCATGGGTTCCCTTCTTCCTCATCTTTCTGGTCATTGCGATCCTTCTGGTGGAAGTGACCGGCTGGCGATTACTCCTGTTCCCGCCGCTGGTCGTCATCGCATTCGAGATGTTTGCCCATGCGCACGTCTGCCCGTGGGCTGGCCGACCATTCATTCTTCCGATTGCCTGCACCCTCACCGCGGCTGCCGGCGTCGCCCTCGTAGTGTTCTTTGGGGATGCCCCGCTCGCGGCGGCGGCCAGCATACTCTTCGGAATCGGAGTCCTGCGCGTATTCGACCTGCATGTGCCGCCGACACTCGCAGTCGGACTGCTACCGTTCGTAATTCCAAACGTCGGCTACGAATTTCCGATCTCTGTCGGGGTCGGAACGCTGCTGCTGACCATGTGCTTCCTCGCCTGGCGCAGGGTGGCCGTCACGAAATTTGCGAAAATTCTGCACTGGTGAGGCGTCGCATGACACGCATTCGGATCTATCACGAGCCTGACGGTGAACTTCTTGCCGAAGGTCCGCTCGGATTCTTCGGCATTACCTCATTTGAGGGCAACTACTACATCACTACATCAGCAAGGGCTGTCTGAAGACCGAAGGATTCCGCACGAACTGGATTCCGGGATTCTGCGTGTACAAGTTCTTCTATATCTGGCTCGATTTCCTCGATCGTGATGGCGGCCGGGACCGCATGCTTGGCTGGCGTTATTTTCTACCAAACCCGATTTTCTTCTTTATTTTTCTTCGAGTCGGTGTGCCGCAGCAGAGCCCCCACATCAGCGTTCAGAAGCTCTGACGAGGGATTATTGCTGTGCGCGCAAGGTCGTCGCGGATTAGCTGTCCCCAGACGCGCGTGCTGTCCGGCGGACGTCGATTAGACTAGATCGCCTCTGATGGTTAGGCTCGACGATTGATTGGATAGTCGTCTATCCGTGAATATAGCTCCATCCGGCTTCCTCGAGCTCGACGACACGGCCGACGCCGAACGGAACTAACCTGGCGCCTGGGATCAGGGTGATAGCGTGGCCCTCATTCTCCTCGGCGATCTGGCGCGAGGAGTCGCACATGCTGAAGACAATGCCTGGAATGTTCTGGCGCAAATAGGCCAGTGGCTGCTGTAGCGGCGACGTGTCAGAGCGGAACAGCCTAATGCCAGATCCGTTTGCCACTATCTCGATCGAGACATTCTCGTTCTTCATTGCATAGTCGCGGGTGATGTTCATTGAATAGCTGATAGCATGGCCCATGATCTTCTCGTTGTCGGAGTCGATCAGAATCACGACCCGATGCAGTGGGGGTCGCGCCGGTGACAAGGCGGACGTCGATTGAGGATGCAGCAGCGTCGCGATTACAAAACCAGCGATCAAAGCGATAAATGCCAGGAAGGCGCTTCGAACCCGTTGCATCGGCACTTCATTCCCCGGGATTTGTCCCGTTCATCAATTTAAGAGATTGTGTCCGACTCTGGCATCCGCGTAGTGGACTCAGACGTTAGCGTCGGATTAGGTCTGGCGCTCTCTTCACGACGTCAGATCGGCTAAAGGGGCAATCCGCCCCATGCAAATGTCACGCTGGTATTCGTGCGATGATCTGGTGATGCGCTGTGACGCCGATTTCTCCACGCTCCAATCCGTGGGTGACGCCGTCGCTATGGTAGACGAGCAGAACGGCATTATCGTGTGTCAGAGGGTACGGTGACGTCATGCTGATGGCGGCGCTTCCGTTCACGTCAGCAGTGAAGCTGTTGCCCTTTCCGCTACCGTCCGACGGCGTGAAGCCTATTGGCTTTTGATCGAAATGGTTCTCGAACAAACTGTAGACTCCGTTCGGCCGTAACTGAGTAAAGCGGCAATCAAGTCGCGCTCCCGCACCGCTCGGCGTGATCTTGACGGACCCTCTGGCGGCGAACCAATCTGCTAAACTGAAGCCGAGACTCTTGCCTTGCGCATTGAAGGCTTCGACATCCAATGGCCCGGCCACGAGCGCAGGCCGAAAGCCCGCGATGTGGGGAATGTTTTGCGGCCCGATAGCGGCTCGCGCCGAGGGGTCTTTGACGAACGCATGAGGATCAAGCGGCTGGGCCTGATGCGTCTCATCGGAGAAAAACACGGCATGCAGAATGAATTGGAGATCGCGGGCTGTCTCCGGAGCGGCCCACGCTTGCGTGCGCCCTGCCGCAGCAATACCAAGAGTTACTCCAGCACCAAGCAGGCGTCGACGGGTCAGTCTGTTCATGGCTACATGTCCTAGCGAGTTGCGGTGAATAGTTGGAAGCCGCTTGGGACCCACGTGTCGCAACTGCGTGGGTGCATTCGATTGGGGTCGCCACATCGCGACCTTCAATAGCGTGTCGTGAGATCAACCAGCCAAGTGGGAGACGCAGCGACGAGGGCGGCCTCGAGTGTGCGATCGAACCCGCTGAGGATCATCGTTGCTACGGCCAACGCTCCTACGCCGAGGATGACCTTACCGAGCTTCCCCACTCCCATGAGATTGCCACGCAAGCGACTGAGCGCCTGGCGTGAGAGCGAGCCAACGATCAGCAGCGGGATGGCGGTCCCAAGACCGAACGCCACCATGACGATCGCCACGCTGGCAAGATCGCGTCCCTGAGCCGCGAGGAGGGATGCTGCACCGAGGGTCGGCCCGACACAGGGGCTCCAGATAGCGCCGAGCAACAATCCGAGAACGAACTGGCCGCTGAGCCCACTCGGCGAGATTCGCGCGATCAGCCGATTGCCGGCATTGCTGATTCCTCCAGCCGCGATTGCGAAGCGCTGTTGTAGCGCGCCGCTGAGCAGCACCACCCCCAGGAGACCCAGGAGCACCGCGGAAATCGAACGGAAGACGCTGCCATCGAGGCCGATGGAAAAGCCGACCGTCGCCACGAAGAGCCCGACGGCGACGAATGAAGTGACCAGGCCGGCGGCCAATGCCGGCACGCCCAGGCGATGCACAGCGACCGCCGGTCCGAGGACGAGCGGTAGCAGCGGAAGAACGCATGGGGATAGTGTCGAAAGGATTCCGGCCAGGAAGCCGAAACCGATACTGCCGATTGGGAGGGCCATGCTTCTGATTCCGCGAATGAGTTCATTTTGCTTTCAGCAGAAGCGCCTTGATCGAATCGAGATCAGTGTCGCCGACCGACCGTCCCTTTTCCTTGGAGCCATGAAACACGATCAATGTGCTCTGCATTTGCGCACCAAACGAACGAACCACGTCTTTCTGCGTGTCGAAATCAACCTTGTAAATTACGAGATCCCCGAACATCGGGCTTTCGGCCAACTGATCGATGATAGGATGCTGCTTCGCGCAGATCGGGCACCAAGTCGCGGAGATGTCGACAAGAATCGGCTTGTCCTCGTGCTGGGACGCCGCAAACGCCTGTTGTGTGTACGGTGCCTGGCTTGCCGCCAGGGCCGCCCCGGCTGGAGCGAAGTATAGTCCGATCATGAGCATGATCGTCGACAAGAACTTGATGGATGGCATCCTGATCTCCCAATGGCCGTTGAGCGGAAGCGCTCGGCGTCTGGCGACGTCGATAGTCCCTATATCGGAGTTCGGAGCCGGTCGGCGGAAGGTTACGTTGGCTGAAGGAAGTTGCTCAGGACGGCGCGCTCGAAGTAGCCCGCATTCAAGGGGATACGCCTGATCAAATCCAAGTGAAGTCCAGTGCTGGCCCTTCCGGCATGGGCGTATGTCCGACCGATTGCTCGGGAGCAAGGGAGCCGGCACAAACGCAGCATCAGGCGCAGATCTCGGTGAAGAGGGCCGGCCCCCAGCATGACCGCCAGACTATCGCATTTCCGGCAGGACGATCAGGCTCCTCCCGGTCGCAAACTTATCCGGTCCGATCCGAGCGTAACCCTTTTGGCGCTCACAACGAATCTATGAACATATAAGGTAATGATCGATACCGGTGAGGGGCATGAACCGTATATTGGCCAGGATCGGTCATACCCTCGCCAGATTTCTGAGCGGTGAGCGACACGTCCACAGCGCAACCCCGCTGACGCCGCCGGACCGGCTGATGAATTGCCTAGAGCCCGCCGACGTGGTGTTGGTTGAGGGCAACTCGAAGATCAGCACCGCCATCAAGTACCTAACACAGTCGACGTGGTCGCATGCGGCCCTCTATGTCGGGCCGCCCGGCTCAGAGTTATTTTCTGATCCGATGCATTGCTTCATCGAAGCCGATCTCGTAGCAGGCGTCCGTAGCGTCGGCTTCGAGGAATTCGTGGGAATGCCGACGCGGATATGCCGACCGGTCGGGTTGAACGAAGCAGAATGCCGAGCGGTCGTCGATTTCGCGATCAGCCGCTTAGGGCACAGCTACGATCTCAGGAATATCATCGACCTTGCACGCTACCTGTTCCCAACGCCCCCGGTGCCGTCCCAATTTCGCCGACGGATGATCGCGCTCGGAAGCGGAGATCCCACCAGAGCGATTTGCTCGACGCTTATTGCCGAAGCTTTCCAGTCGGTGAATTATCCAGTTCTTCCGACCATCGAGTATCGCGCAGCCGCGACCCAGGAATGTCCCCACTGTATGGACGAGATTTTGCACATCCGCCACCATTCCCTCTTCGTCCCGCGCGACTTCGATGTGTCGCCCTATTTCCGAATCGTGAAGCCGACAATCGATGGCAATTTCGACTTCAGGACTCTCCAATGGGAACGGGAGGCTGCTCGCCAATCGGTCGAGGATGCAGCCCATCCATAAGCAGCGACTGTCTGTTCACCTGGATAATCCTTTACATGCTTGCGGCCCAACAAATGGGGGTGCCGGACACCACAACTGTGCAAGATCGTCTGCATCTCTTGGATCATGAACGGGAAGGGACGGTGCTATTGCGCAGCCTCAACTCGCACACCCTTCCAGAATGCAACCTTCCCGGCGATCTGGCTCGCCGCGCTCTTGGGCGTGGGATAGTACCAAGCCGCGTCGGCGTTGACCTTGTCATCGACGACGATCGAGTAGTAATTGGCGGTTCCCTTCCACGGGCAGACCGTTTGAGTATCGCTGGGCCGGAAGAATTCTTTCCGCAACGACTCCTGCGGAAAATAATGATTACCCTCGACAATCTCCGTCTTGTCAGTCTCGGCGATGACTGCTCCGTTCCACACAGCCTTCATCATGCGACTACCTCCTGCATAAGCTTCATCACGACCGAAGACCCGCGAAAGCCAGCTTCGAATTGCTCCTGACTGCGAGCGCTGAGCATCATTCATTCTCATCATCCCATTCCGTGAACTAGCCGTGACCGACCACGCCCACGCGGGCGACTTGGGCTTTGACCGCCAGTCTCATAATGGTGTTGCACAGGACTGATCTTTTGCATTGGAACGGTCCAAGCCGATCCAAGGCCTGCCGGCGAAAGTCCGCGGCGTAGCGAGATGGCGCTTCAGCGCTGCAGCATCGTCGACATCCTCCAAGACCTCGACAAATGCGACACTGTGTTTGCGTAGATTAGTTATCGTATCTTCGAGCGCGTGCTCGGAGGACCAGCGTACTTTTGCGAACGGATCGACGAATTTCGGCCGGCGGCGCAGGCCGACGAGCCAATAGCCGCCGTCCATCGCTGGACCGAAAACGGCGTCGTTGCTTCCCAGCAGGCGGAAAGCCTTGGCAATGGCTGCCGTGGAAATTCCCGGAATGTCACTGCCGACGATCACGACGGGACCAGGGGGCAAGCGTTGAGCCACGGCCGCCATACGATCGCCGAGCGAACCGCGGCCCTGAGGGATCATATGGAATAGCCCTGGCATGGGTCGTTGCGGCATTGGTGTCAGGGCGAGCCAGGTGATCCACCGTGGGTCGCCGGCGAGGCGCCGCAGCGTCATTTGCAATATGGTCCGTTGAAACCTGAGCGCTTCAACGGCGCCGACATCCCTGGCGAGGCGACGCTTGCCTGAACCAAGGCGGGGAAGACGGGCAAAGACAACGAGGTGACAAGTCAACGCCATATTCAACCATAGAGTCGATGAATGAGGTGCGGGGGCACGCCGAGGAAATACAAGGACAGGCAGCCCAGGTTGCGGGCGCTTCGCCGAAGCCAGCCGTCTCGGCACCAGCGAGCGGCGGAGGTCAGCGCACGCGTTTGGAGGACCACGAGCCGCCGGCGTCCGATGCGTCGGATCAAATCGACGTCCTCCATGAGGGGGATGGGGCGGAAGCCCCCCAACGCCTCATAGAATGCCCTCCGGATCAGGAGGCCCTGATCGCCATAGGCGAGGCCAAGGGCCCGTACCCGCCACGCCACCCAGCGCTCCAAGCGGCGGGCTTTGGTGGAGGCGTCGTCCAATGCGAAGCCGAAGACGGCGGCGCGTTCGGCATTGTGGGGCACCGCCATGAACGCCTCTGTTTCCTCCCTCCAGCCGTTCTCGAGGAGCGTGTCGCTGTGCAAGAATAGCAGCCATTCGGTTTCTACCATGGCCGCGGCAGCGCAGAGCTGGTTTCCCCGGCCGCGCCGCGCTTGCACGACACGCGCGTTTCGGGCCCGGCCGACTTCAGCGGTGTTATCGGTTGAGCCGCCGTCCGCGATCAGCACCTGGTCTCGGCGCCCGAGCGCCGCGAGGGTTGCTGGCAGGCTCGCTCCTGAATTGAGCGTGGGAATGATGACGGTCAAAGTCATCGCGTACCCCGCTTTCTAAGCCAAGTGACGAGGAGGGGCACGAGCGCAAGCAAAGCGAGACCGATGCGGAGCGCGATCATTGCGGGCTCTAAGAGCTCGTCATTCGGACCGCGCGAGCTCGCGCCGGCGGCGAGGGACAGACCGTCGCCGATCGAAGTGAAGGCCAATGTGCCGGGAATGATTCCGATCAGAGTCGCGAGAGCGAAAGACCGCAGCGGGGTGCGGAATGCGGCCGCCGCCAGATTAACAGCCCAGAACGGAAAGAGAGGAACCAGTCGCAAGAACATGAGATAGGTGAAAGCATTGCGGGCAAATCCGTCCTCCATCCGCGCGATAAAGGCGCTGCTTCGGGCACGAAGCGCGTCGCCGACGACGAACCGGGCCAGGATAAACAGTATGACGGCGCCGGTCGTCGCGCCGAAAACACTCAGCGCCGCGCCCAGCCACAGGCCGAATAGAAGACCGCCGGCGATTGTCATGATGGTGGCGCCGGGCAAAGAGAAGGCAACGACTGCGATATAGGCCAGCAGAAAGCCCATGATCGCCAAGAAACGATGCGTACTCGCGAAGCCATGTAGCCGGCGCTCGTTGGCGCGCAGGCTGTCCAACGTGATATAGCGGTTCAGACCCAGAAGGAAGAAGGCGAGGATGAATGCGGCGATGATACCAAGCGGAACCAGCCGTTTGCCGAGCGTCGCCGGTGTCATCCGAACCATCCCAGGAGGCGCACCAGCCAGCGGGTTCGATCACTGAACAGCGTTGGGGTGTAGAAACTGCCGGCAACTCGTTTCGTGATTTCGCTAAAACTGGGATAAGGCGCGATGGCGTTGGCCAGCGCGCCGATCTTGAAGTGCCCCGAGACGGCCAAGGTCCAAGGCAGCAGCAGCTCCCCGGCCTGCCTCCCAACAATGGTAGCCCCGAGGACGCGCCCCCGCTTGGTGACCATAATCTTCGCGAATCCGCGCTCGGCACCGTCTGTGCGTGCGCGGTCAATCTCCGTGAAGGGTTCGCGAAGGACCCTCACGTGGTGACCATGGTTTTCGCGGGCTTGAGCCTCGGTCATGCCGACTTGCGCCAGCTCCGGGTCCGCATAAGTGACCCGGGGAAAGGCCCTTAGGTCAACCTTGGCGGGAAATCGGAACAAGGCGTTTCGGAGGATAATCCCCGCGTGGTAACCGGCAAGATGCGTGAATTGATAACTGCCGGCGACATCGCCCGCGGCGTATATTCTCCGATTGCTGGTGCGGAGCCGCGCGTCGACCTCGATGCCCTTGGGGCCATATCCGACGCCCGCCGCTTCGAGATTTAGATCTTCAACGTTCGGAAGTCGTCCGGTTGCAATCAGCAGATGCGATGCATCGATTTCGTGTTCCCCGTTCTGGTCGGCGAAGGTGACAGAGATCCGCGCGCCGTTTGACCGGACGCACGGATCGACGGCGGCCTCATGCAATCGCACGCCATCCTCGATCAGGGCTTGGCGCAGGACCGCGACAGCATCGGGGTCGTCTCGCGGCAGTAGGGCGCTGCGCGAGAGCACCGTGACCTCGGCGCCCAACCGGCGGTGCGCTTGCGCCATCTCGACTCCGATCGGCCCGCCACCAACGATGACCAGATGTTGTGGAAGGACCGCGTTCTCGAACAGCGTCTCATTGGTGAAGTAGGGCACCTGATCTAAGCCCGGTATCGACGGGACATTGGGCCGGCTCCCGGTCGCGATCACAATTCGGCGGGCGCAAAGCCGCCGGCCGCCAGCCTCGATTGTGCGCCCATCGACGAAACGCGCGCGGGCGCGGATGACGGTACAGCCAAGGCGGGTGAAGCGCTCCTCGGAATCGTGCGGCGCAATAGCACCGATGACACTGTGGACGTAGTCGTGAACCTCGCTGAAGTCGAAACCGGCTGAAACCGCCGGACCGCCAAAGCGCGCCGCGTCGTGCAGCGAATGGGCAAGCTTGGCGACCGCAAGCAACGACTTCGAAGGGACGCACCCGGTATTGAGGCAATCGCCGCCCATGCGATTGGCCTCGACGAGCACGGTGCGCGCGCCCATCTGGGCGGCGCCGGCGGCGATCGAGAGTCCTGCGGAGCCCGCGCCAATGACGCAGAGATCGGTGTCGGATGCGTTGCCGCGCGCTATCGGCTTAGTGTTGCCCACTGCACGATGCTCCGCCCAGGACGCAGAACCGCGCGCAGAAGGGGTGATTGAGTGGAACGGGCTGCGCGGTCGCCGCAGCCAGCGTCGTCCCCAGATCGAACGCCGGATCATATGGCAAAAGCGTGCAGGCCGCGACCGTCGGTCGATCCGCGCCCTTATGCTTCACGACCATGCGAGAGCTGGAGCACATTACCGACGAGGGGCTTCGCCCAAGAATGGCCCAGCACTGCTCGGTGATCTCTGGCACATCCTCATCCGCTCGCATTTCCGGGAAGAGTATGAGCTGGGCGTGATCGCGTTCGTCGACCGGAATACCCAGTTCAGCAAAAAGACGGCCATAGCCCGCTCTGAGCTGATCTTCTGTCTCACCCCAGATCATACGGCCTGCGACAGAAACGGCGAGCCCTGCCCTTACCAACCATAGCAGGCCTGCAATGGTTGGCTCCCAGCTCCGCGCACCCCGAAGTTGCTCATGACCGGCCTTGTCATAGTGGTCGAGAGAAACCCGAAGGAATAGCTTGCCGGGAAATCGCGCATTGAGGGCCGCCAGTGGCCCCATCAGTTTTTGCATGGGCTTCATCGCGTTGGTCAGCACCAACACCCTGAAGCCCGCGCCCAGGCTGTCGGCGATCAGGTCGATGATGGCGGGATTTATGAACGGCTCGCCGCCGGTAAAGCCGATTTCGGAGGGCTGCGGGTGCCGGCGCTTTGCCTCGTCCAAGAAGGGCCGCACGTCATCCCGGCTCAGGTAGATCAGGCGATCGTTCCGTGGACTCGACTCGATATAACAATTGTCACATGCCAGATTGCAGAGGGTTCCGGTATTAAACCAAAGTGTATCCAGGGTGCCGAGCAGCACGCTGGCCCGGGGCGCACCAGTCGCGGTCACGTATGGATCGATGAACTTCTTCACTGCAACGGCCATGGTCCATCCAAGATATCGTCATATCCCTGGTAAGTTCGCCGGCAAGACCCGAAAGGTTTCTGGGCGACGGTAAGCGGTTGTGTCGTGGCGCGATGTCCGACAACGATCTGTGCAAGCGGGTCGGCGTCCGACGAGTGGCTGGTCGACCTGGTTAAGACCGGAGGATCCTGCCAGCGACAGCGTCGAGCCTGCCGAGCAGGTCACGGTCGCGCGCGCAGGGAGTGGTAATAAGGGCGGCATCCAAAGCTCGGTCGCATCCATGCGGACAGGACGCCGGTCTCTCATCCCTGAGCCGCGGCGCGAGCAGCCGGATCAGTCGCCTGGCGTTTTCGGCATTATCGTTCAGTACGCGGATGACGTCGGCGACCTGAACATGGGCGTGGTCCGGGTGCCAACAATCGAAGTCGGTGACCATGGCGACCGTCAGAAAGCACATCTCGGCCTCGCGCGCGAGCTTCGCTTCCGGCATGTTGGTCATGCCGATGACATCGCACCCCCATGAGCGATAGATGCGCGATTCGGCCAAGCTTGAGAATTGCGGACCCTCCATGGCGAGGTAGGTGCCCCCTAGACTCACCGGGACGGAGGCCTCGACCGCGCATTGGTGCGTCAGGTTGGCAAGCCGATCACAGGTCGGATGCGCCATTGAAACATGTGCGACCAACCCCTCGCCGAAAAAGCTGCTCTGTCGCGCTATGGTGCGATCGACAAATTGATCCACCACAACGAAATAGCCTGGCGGTAAATCCTCGCGAAGCGAGCCGCACGCTGATACCGACAATAGATCGGTGACGCCCGAACGCTTCAAGGCATCGATGTTTGCACGATAGTTGATAGAACTCGGTGAATGGCGATGTCCACGACCATGCCGCGGGACGAAGACGATCTGTAGACCATCGAGTGTACCGAATAGAAATTCGTCGGATGTCTCGCCGAAGGGCGACGCGACCCTCCGCCAGGTTGGATTCTCCAGCCCGGCAATGTCGTAAACGCCGCTTCCGCCAAGTACACCTAAAGTCGTCATTCTTACTGCGCCCTGGTTCGTGAGCGGACGGCGAAGCCGTCACTTTAGATTGATGAAATAGTCGATGAACGAACGTGCGAGCGGAGAATCCCACGTCGTGGGACCAACTAGAAACCCTGTGACCAAGCCCCGCTTATCCAAGACGTAGGTGGTTGGATAGCCATAGACCGGCATCGTCGGTCCGGGCTTTCCCTCACTGGTCAGCGCGCCAAATTCGTGGTCGGGATCAAGCACTACGGTCAGGTACCGAAGATTGTGTTGCTTGACGAATGACCTCACCTGCTGGCCATCGCCGCTGTCGAGTGAGACCGCGAGGACGACAAAGCGGTCGGGAGGAAGACTCGCCGCAAGTGCCTCGAGGGACGGCATTTCTTCCACACAAGGAGCACACCAACTGGCCCAGAAATTGAGGAGGACGACCTTTCCGTAGAACTTGTCCACGCTCAACGGGCGGCCGTCGAGGCCGCGCAGTCGCATGAGCGGCGCCGGCTTCAGCGGCTCTTCTAAAATGAACTGGCTTATTCCGTTGCGCAGCGTCGGCGGATTGAGCGATTCGGGACGTGCGTTCGCGCTCGAGACCGTTGCCGCCGCAGAAACGAGAACCACTGCTGCAATGCGCAGGAACGCGGGCGTCCACATCATGTGAAACGGTCCAGCGGCTGGGGCGCCACCCAGGACAGCATTCGCCGCCCGAAGATCCTGCCAAGGGCGATGATCAGCAACGCGGCCCCCACGTTCCACATGAGGATCATGACAGTTGCATCAATGTCGTGGAACAGAGACAGGGCGCTTGCGGTCAGCGCGCCAACGGCGACACTGCCCATCCAGATTGCAGCGACCGGACGTAGCCGCGCTGTGTAACGCAGCATGACAAGCAGCGCCAAGGACAGCGGCAAGCTGGTCAGCACCAGGGTTGCGAAGCACGATACCGCCTCGCCCATTTGCATGCCCGCCGGGCCTACGGAGACCCAATTGGTCAAGCAGCCGACGCCGACAGTCGACATCCAGACCATCAGGCTCGGCAGAGGGAGGAGGCTGTACAGGCGTGAACGATCGGGGAGGCTGAGCATGAACGCAGCGACGGTTGCCAGCACACCCGTCAGCAGGGAGGCAAGAAGGCCAACCACGTAGGCGCGATCGCCGAGTTGCTTCGCAAAGTCCGGACGGAGGCCGTGGCTGATTCCCAACAGGACGAGAACCAAGCCAGCCAAGGCGAGCCAGCAGCACGCTCGTAGAAGCGGTGGTCGAAGGCGACGCACCGGCGCCGGATTGGCACTGAGAGACGCTATGAGGTCTGGGGTCGTGATCAAGAAATATCACCCTTGCCAAGAATCGCTCGGAGACTCTTGAGAGCCCGATGTGTCGCAACTTTCAGCGCTGCGATGGACATACCGCTTCGATCCGCTGCTTCCTTCAACGACATCTCCTGGAGCTTCAGAAGCGTGATGGCTTCCCGTTGGCCTGGCGGCAGTTTCTCCACCGCTTCGCGCAACGAGCGTCCATCGGCTCTCGTTTCTAAGTTCGTCTCAGCGTCAGCAATGGTTTCATGGTCTTCGTTCAATGGCGTTTCGCGGCGAGCGGAACGTCCCTGTTGCCGCAGCCGATCAATGATCCGCCTACGGCTGATTGCCACAAGCCAGGGCGTGAAGGGACGTGTCGGGTCATATATCTGGCGAATGGAGTGGATGGTGAGCAAGATGTCTTGGATCGTGTCTTCGACATCTTGAGGAGAGCGATGATGTCGACCGACCAAAACGCGCAGATAGGGCGTGATCTCGGTCAGAAGCCGGCTATAAGCCTCACCGTCGCCGGCCTGCGCCCGCGCCATGAAGATCGACCATTCGACGTCGCGCTTCGCCGAAGCATTATCAGGACGGCGACTGGTCCGGCTTTCACCAACGACTCTCAATAACGGGTTACCCTTCTGGCTGCCCGATGCCATCGACCGTCTTCCTCGCAACTTCGGTGCCGCGATTCGACATGAAGTCTGGTCGCGTTATTCCGCAGTATCTCCGAGGAGGGCTTCTGGCAGGGGATTTCTTTTTGCCGACTGATGGTAACCTTTAACGCTGAGATGCGAACGCTTGCGTGACCGCAGCGGGGCCGCGTGGCGCCAAGGGCGGGCGGAAGGTCCGCCGAGGTCAATGGCGCTGTGACGTCGGGCGAGGCCTCGTCGTGATGAGTGGGCCGAAATGTGCCGCGCTGGCTGAACGTAACCATTCTACCCCAACAGCCGAACTTTGAATTGAGCAGGCTACAACGGCGTGCTCGCTAGCGCACGATCTCCGTCGCTGGCTCAACCCGTTCGGAGGTTTCTACATGAAGGTCAATCATTCGACGTCCACGCTCGTGGCGAGCGCTTTCGCCCTCGCTCTGGGTGGTCTCGCTGCGGCGCCCGCGATGGCGCAGAACTCCGGCATGATGACCAAGGAGCAGATGATGCAGAAGCAGGATATGACCAAGAAGGCGGTCATGTCCGGCAAGATGGAGATGTGCTACGGCGTCGCCCTGAAGGGTCAGAACGACTGTTACGCCGGGGCCGGCACGACCTGCGCCGGCACCAGCACCGTCAACTACCAGGGCAACGCCTTCAAGCTGGAGCCGAAGGGGACCTGCACCTCGATCAAGACGCCCAATGGCGTGGGCAGCCTCACCCCGAAGGCCTGAAGCGTCAATGGGCGGATGGCGCATGCGTCCGCCCAAACCTTCACCGCGTTATTGAGAGGCTCCCATGTCGACAGGACCCTGTCCGGCGGATAGGACCGCCATACCCCCGCGCGCCGGCGTCGGCCTGAAGGCGGAGCACTATCAGCGCATTCTCTCCGAGACGCCCGATATCGGATTTTTCGAGGTTCACGCTGAGAACTACATGGGGGCCGGCGGTCCGCCCCATCGGTATTTGGCCCGCATTCGCGAGCGGTATCCCCTGTCGCTGCATGGGGTTGGACTGTCGATCGGTGGCACACTGCCGATCGATCGGGAGCACCTGGCCAGGCTGGCCGGACTCATCCGTCGATACAGGCCTGGACTATTCTCCGAGCACCTCGCCTGGTCGACGCACGATACCGGCTTTTTGAACGACCTGTTGCCGGCCCCCTATACCACTGAGACGCTCGTGCGCGTCTCGGACCATATCGATGAGGTGCAGGCGGCGCTCGGCCGCCAGATGTTGCTTGAGAACCCCTCAACATATGTTTGGTTCGAGGAGAGTACGTGGGGGGAAACCGAATTCATCAGCGAGATAGTACGGAGAACCGGCTGCGGCTTGTTGCTGGACGTCAACAATGTGCATGTCGCCTGCACAAATCAGCTTTGGGACGCGGAGCGCTACATCGCCGATTTCCCTCTCGCCCATGTGCGGGAGATCCATCTCGCGGGCCATACGCGCGAAATCGACGACAAGGGTCGCCCCCTGCTTATCGACACCCATGACAAATTCGTCGACCAGTCGGTGTGGAATCTCTTCCGGCGGGTCATCAACCGCACAGGGCCTATTCCGACGCTGATCGAATGGGACGCCAACATTCCGCAGTGGCACGAACTCGCGGCCGAAGCCGTGATGGCTGATGTCCTGATGGGTGTGCCCGAAATGAAGGAAGTTCGCCGTGCAGCTGTCGGTTGATCGGCAAGGGGAATTTGCGGCCGCTCTGCTCGATCCCGAGCGTCCGACGCCGAGCGGGATCATTGGTCCCGATGGTGACGTCTGTCCGAAACGCTTCGCGGTTTACCGAAACAATGTCGTCGTAGGCCTCATCGAGATACTGAAGGCCTCTTACCCCGCGGTTCGGCGACTGGTCGGGGAAGAGTTCTTCGACGCAATGGCGGGGATTTATGTCCGCGCCGAGCCGCCGCGGTCGCCGATCCTTCTCGAGTACGGGGGGACCTTTCCTGCCTTCATCGAGACGTTCCCCCCAGCCGCAAACGTGCCCTATCTGGCCGATGTGGCGCGCATCGAATGGGCTTGGGTCTTAGCCTATCACGCTCCGGAGGCCTGTCCTCTGGGTGCGGGCTCCTTCGCCAACATAGCGGCCGACGAGCTTCCTGGCCTTCGCCTCCTGCTTCACCCGTCCGCCCAGGTTTGTTGTTCCAGTATGCCGGCGCTCACGATATGGCGCATGAACATTGAGGAGGGTGACTCTGGCCAGGTGACGTTGGATGACGAAGGCGAAGACACCTTGGTCGTTCGGCCGGATGCTATCGTCGAAGTTCGAGCCTTGCCGCCAGGAGCGGCGGACTTCATCGGTGCGCTCGGCGCGGGGCATACGGTTGCGGAAGCGACCGAGTTAGCAGCCGCCTGCGATCGCCGTTTCGACCTTACCGCCAACATCGCCGGTCTCATCGACGCCGGCGCGCTCTTCGCCTTTCAGACGCGCACGGGCATCTGCCTTGATGCGCAAGGATCCTAAAATGAGCGTCAGCACATTACATGCACTGTCTTCCCTTCGATCGGGCAGCGTCGGCCGATTTGCGGAGACGTTACACTCTTGGCTCGGCAGGATTGGCGTGATCGTGGCGCCGCCGATTCTGCGGATTGCCCTCGCCGTTCCGTTCTTCAAGTCAGGGCTGACGCGCTGGGACGGGTTCCTGTCCTTGTCACCGAGTACCGCTTTCCTTTTCGAGAACATGTTCAAGCTTCACATCTTCGGCGGCGAGTATCCGTTCCCGATGCCAATTGTCGTTGCGCATCTGGTGGGGATGGCGGAGATCACGCTGCCGATCCTGCTGGTTCTCGGCCTGGGCACCCGCTTCGTTGCGCTCGGGCTCCTGACGATGACAGGAATAATCCAGCTTACCGTCCCCGAAGGCTGGGCGAACTTCCATCTGCCATGGGCCTCGATGGCGCTCGCCATCATGGCGTTAGGGCCGGGCCGTCTATCCCTCGATGCGGCCCTTTCCACCGTCGCAAAGCGCGCATTCGGGAAGACGAAATGACCTAACCGCGCCCTCGTGGATACACCCTGCAAACATGGCAGGCCCAACGCTGAGACCGGCTCGAGATCGGATATCGCTCGGTGACGCGCGTCGGAGTCTGCCGGTGAGGCCAACTTTCGAAGATGCCCATAGAACTACAAGATCTGAGATGGGCCATCACCGCAACCCAGCACCGGAGCCTGCGTCAGGCAGCAGAAACGCTCAACATCCGCCAATCTACGCTTAGCCGCCGCTTGCGCAGTTTGGAGTCCATGCTTGGTGTCCAACTCTTCCAACGTACGAACGGCGGCACTCGGCCGACAATTGAGGGCTTGGAGTTCCTAGACGCCGCGCGCCGCATTATTGGTGAGGCAGAGACGATCACGGCTCGCCTCAAAAGCCGTTCCCGGGGCGAGAGTGGAAGCCTGACGATCGGCATCCATACTTCACTTTCGGCCGGCAATTTGCGCGCCACGCTCATCGAATATCGCAAACGCTTTCCGGATGTAGAAGCCCACTTGGTCGACGGATCGAGCGATCAGTTGATGACCGATCTCGCGAGTTCAGCGGCTGACATTGCGTTCGTTGCAGAAGGCCATACCCGATGGGATGGGAGGTCATTGCCGGTTTGGAGCGAACGGGTCGTGGTGGCGCTTCCGGAGGATCACCCTCTCAGCCGCCGAGAGACGATCCACTGGGCCGACCTGAAAGCTGAGATTCTGCTGGTGCCGTTGCGTGGTCCTGGTCCGGAATTCCTCAAACTTCTCGCGAACAAACTCGGATGTCAGGACGCCGGTCGATTGAACCGCCACGAAGTTTCGCTGGATCGGCTTCTGACAATGGTCGGTGCTGGTTGGGGTATCCTGGTTGCGTTAGAGGGCGCAACGGGCGCGACATATCCCGGCGTCACTTTTCGGGAAGTTCACGAGAGCGACGTGCCTACACGCTTGAACTTTTGGGCGTACTGGCGGCAGACGAACAGCAACCCCTCTCTCCGCCCATTTCTAGACATGCTCCGCGAACGCTATCCAGATCTATCGGGCGATTCTGATCCAAGTTAAGGCTGGGCGCCATCGTTGCGCGCCTTGGCGAAGGCGCGATCAGTGGCCATGAAGCGCTGGATCATCGGCGCGATCAGCTTGGCGGGATCTGAGACAGGCTGCCCGGTCGTCCGCCCCAGCACCTCGGCGTAGGCAACCAGGTCGCGATGCACGGTTGCCGGTAATTCGAGACTGACCTTTACTGGCTTGTCATCCGGGAGCGTCCCGAGTTTGAGTTTCGTCACGGCGTTCCTCCCTGCGTATACGGGGCCAGCAGCAGATCGCGCGTCACAATGATGCGGACCGGGAATCCCGGCCGGATCGTTAGGGTCGGCTGGATGTTGAGCTGGCGTTGGACGATCTGCTGGCCGGTCTGGCTGATGCTGTTGGAAGCGCCGCTGCGGATCGCCTGCACCAGGTTGTTTTCGTTCTGGCTCGTGCCCGCTTCTGCGCCGACGCTGAGCAGGGTCGAGAGGACGGCGGCCTTGAACAGCATGCCCCAATGGTTGTCGACTTCGTCCTCGAGCCCGGCATAGCCCTGCGTATCGGCACCGGGCTGGCGCTCCAGCACGATCGAGCCGCCATCCGGCATGATGATGCGGGTCCAGACCAAGAGGACTCGGCTTTGGCCGAAAGCGACGGAGCTGTCGTATTGGCCGATCAGCTTCGCGCCCTGTGGAATCAAAAGATATTTGCCGGTCGGGCTATCATAGACCGCCTCCGTTACCTGGGCGGTGATCTGTCCCGGCAGATCGGAACGAATGCCCGTGATGAGCGCAGCAGGGATCACGGTGCCGGCTTGCACGACATAAGGCGAGGCCTTGGCGTCGAGCCGGTCCGGACTGACCGTGCGCTTGTCCGTCGACGCGTTGAGGAAGGCCGTCTTGCGGTCCTGCATGTTCTGCGCGGCGCCGGCGTCGACCGGCGGCGTGGGCGTGGGGCCTGCGGTAGTTCCCGCCACAGTCGGCGCGGCGAGCCCGACTGGCTGCGGCTGCTGATTGGTCTGGGCGAAGAGACGGCTGAGCCGCGCCGCCTCGATTTCCTGGGCTCGGCGCTGCGCCTCCGGATCAGGCGTCGTCCCGGGAGTCACGGTATTGGGCGCAGCCCCGGCGTTGAGGATCGGCTTGCCGAGATCGCCGGGCAGCGGCGGCCCGAGCGGGGGCGCCTGGCGCGGCAGGCCGGTGTAGTCCTTCGGTAGGCCAGCGAGGCCTTCGGCGGAGGGACGGTTCTGCGTGCTGAGCAGCTCCTGGCCGGTCTGCGCCGCGTTGCGAGTCTGGAGCGCGTAGCCGAGCGCGCCGGCAACGGCGAGCGCCGAAACGGCGCCCAGGCCAATCAGCACCTTGCGCGAGAGGCGCGTGACGCGCGGCCGCTCGCCCCGGAGCCGCAGGTCGGGCGGGACGATAGGTGTCGGTGCCGGCTTTTGTTCTTCCGGTTCGTCCGTCATGACCGCGGCCTTCCATCGGTACGGACGATGCGGACGCGCCGCTCGCTATCCTTGTCGCCAAGACGGAGTTCGGCTGCGGCGAACAGGCGGTCGACGATGTAGTAGTTGCCGCGGACGCGATAGTTCACCAGCTCTGAGCCACCAGCCGGACCGATGACGAAGAGCGGCGGCATCTCGCCCTGCCGAATACCGGACGGGAATTCGATGAAGACCTTTTGGCCGTCGTCGAAGGCGCGCAGCGGACGCCAGGCCGGGTTGTCGCCCTGGATTGCATAACGGAAGTTAATCGAGGCGAGATCGACGCCGCTGGCAATCGGCGCGGCTGCGTCGGCCTCCTGGTTCTGCCGCCGAAGCGCGATGAGCTGATCTTCGGGATACTGCCAGGAGACCGAGGCCATGTAGGTCTTCTCGGTCGAGCGCAGCTCGAGGAGGTAGGTCCGCCGATCCGTGTTGATGACCAGATTGGTGAGCAGCTCGGGTCTCGTCGGCTTGACCAGGATGTGAACTTTCTTGGTGGCGCCCGTGCCGCTCTCGGTATCGCCGATAATCCAGCGCACGGTGTCGCCGGCGGCGACGGGGCCGGAGCCGACGAGCTGCTCGCCGTCCTGCAGCGCGATGTCGGTAATCTCGCCGGGCGCCGTATAGACTTGGTAGAGCGCCCCGCCGGAGAAGGGATAGACCTGGACCGCGTTGATGAAGCCGTTGCGCACCGGCTGAATCCGCGCGGCAGCGTTGGCCTGGTTGACGCGTACGGTCGGGTCGGCAGCTTCGGGTGTCGGCTTGCCACCGTCGATCGGCTTCAACTGGCCGGGCAGCGGCAGGGGCTTCGGCAGTTCGACGATCTTGACCGGTGACGGGGGATCGACGGTGAGCTTCGCCGGCATGGCGCTGTCGTAGTTGATATCTGGCGGAATGAAGTTGTGCGCGCAGCCCCCGAGCGCGGTGACGGACAACAGCAAAGCCGCAAGGCCGGCTTTACGGAAAGGCGCATTCCCTCCTTGCCAGCTCTGCTGAGAAACTGAAAAGCGTGAAGCCGGATCGCCGGCTTCCATGGAAATCGGCGGGGTCATTGTCCCAGCTCCTTCGACCAGTTGATGGCGGTGACGTAGATGCCGAGCGGGTTCTTGCGGAGCACGTCGGCGGATGTCGGCGGCTGGATCGCGATGGTGAGGATCGCGGTCCAGCGCGAGGTGTCGGCAAGCGCACCGTCCTGATAGCGGTGCTCGACCCATTCGACCCGGAAGCTCGACGGTGAGGCGCGAATCACGCTCGAGACGTCGATGGCGATCTGCTGCTTGCCGAGCTTGGCGAACGGGTCGTTGGCGCGGGCGTAGTCGTTGAGCGCCTGGGAGCCGGAGGTGGTGGTGAAGTCGTAGGCCTGCAGCCAGTTCTGCCGCACGATGATCGGATCGGCCGGCAGAGCGCGGACCATCTGGACAAAGTGGGCGAGATACCAGGCGATTTGCGGGTCGCTTGGCGCGTAGTCGGCGGCGGCGGGGGCGACAGCCTGCGCCTGGCCGAGCTTATCGACCTGCACGACCCAGGGGACGATGCTGCCGTGGGTCGATTGCCAGACGAGACCGCCGGCGAGACCCATGGACAGAGCCAGCGAGCCGAAGGCCATCAGCCGCCAGTTCTTCGCCTGCACCCGGGCCGAGCCAATGCGGTCGTCCCACACCTGAGCGGCGCGCTGATAGGGGGTCTCAGGCTCGGGCGTCCGGCCGTAGCGAACCGTAGGACGACGGAACAGCGCCATCTCTTATTCTCCTCCTGAGAGATCGACGGAATGGCCGCCGCCATGGCTGTCGCCAGACTTGAGGACCTGCGCGGCCGTCTGCGCCCCGTGGATCATCGACTGGTTGCGCTTCATGCGCTGGGCCCAAGCCGGCGGGCCGGAGTCGGCCGACCCGCCTCCGGCCGGCGTGGATCCGCTCGGCGGATTGCCGCCGACGGTTCCCGCAGTCGACGAGCCGCCCGTCGCGGCGAAGCTGGACCGTGCGCCGGCGGCGAAGCTTTGGCGCATGGAGCTGGAGGCGGAGGCGGCCGCGCGCCGCATTGGGCCTGATGCAGCTGAAGCCGCCGCGCGTCCCACGCCGCCCAGCCCCGCTGCGACGCCCGACGCGCCGGATCGTCCGGCCGAAGCCAGGCTGTAGGCGGAGGATGCGCCACCGGCCATCGCCGCGCCGCCGCGTGCGGCGGCGGCCGTGCCGGAGGCGGCCGCCATCGCTCCCCTCCCGGCCAGGCCGAGCGCACCGGCGCCGGCCATTGCGGTGCCGGCGACGGCGAGGCCGGTCCCGACCGCGGCGCCCGCGCCGAGCTGGGGCGCGCCGGAGACCAGGCCGGTGGCGATGCCGGGGCCAAAGATGCCGAGGCCGAGCATGGCGAGCGCGGCGAGCACCACCGACAGAGCTTGCTCGACCGTCGGTTGGCCGCCGGCGTAGGTCTGCGTGAACTGCGAGAAGAGGCCGGTGCCAATGCCGACGATGACAGCCAGCACCATCACCTTGACGCCGGAAGCGACGATATTGCCGAGCACCTTCTCGGCGAGGAACGCGGTCTTGTTGAAGAGCGCGAAGGGAATGAGGATGAAGCCGGCGAGCGTGGTCAGCTTGAACTCGATCAAGGTGACAAAGAGCTGCACCGCCAGGATGAAGAAGGCGATCAGCACCAGGACCCATGAGACCATCAGCACGGCGATCTGCACGAAGTTCGCGAAGAAGCTGGTGAAGCCCATCATCTGGTTGGCCGCGTCGAGCAGCGGCTGGCCGGCATCAAGTCCAACCTGCGCGAGCTTGCCGGGCCGCAGGAAGTCGGCGGTGCCAATTGACGAGCCGCCCGCCTTCAGGCCGATGCCGGCGAAGCTGTTGAAGACGATGGCCGAGAGATTGTTGAAGTTGTTGATGATGAAAGCGAAGAACCCGATGTAGAGGGTCTTCTTCACCAGTCGCTGGAGGATGTCCTCGTCGGTGCCCCATGCCCAGAACAAGCCGGCGAGCGTGATGTCGATCACGATCAGCGTGGACGAGAGATAGCCGACCTCACCCTTGATCAGGCCGAAGCCGGAATCGATGTAGGTGGTGAAGGTGTTGAGGAAGGTGTCGATGACGCCGACATTGTTCATCGCGCATCTCCCTTAGGAGGGGTGGCCGGCGCGGCAGCGCCTGGGGGCGTTTGTGGCGGCAGAGGCCGCGCCGGCCTGCCGAAGAATCGCTGGCGGTTCTCCTCCCAGACCGCGACGCAATGCGGATCTTCGGCATCCTGGGGACCGAGCGCGCTGCAACGGCGCAGCTCGGCCGAGAGGTCATCGGATGCTGGTGTGACGATGGTCGGAGGGGTCTCGGCAATGGGGACCGAGTGGCACCGGTTGGTCACCACGAGAGCCGTGATGGCGACCGCGATCAGGGCGACGATCGCGGCCGCGCGGAAGATCTCCGACCGTCCCAGCATCGCGGCGCCTCAGTTGCCGCTGAACATGGTGACGTTGCCGGGCTGGTAGCCGGTGCGCGTCGAGAAGGTCTTGTAGTTCTGCTGGCCCTGCGCTTCGGCGGCGGCGCTACGCGCTTGCTCGAGCGCATCGGCCCGCCCCTTGGCGGACAGCACCGCCACCAGGTCGGAGAGCTGCTGGGATTGCAGCGCCAGAAGCTGGTTGCCAGCCTGGGCGGCCTGCAAGGCGCCCGTGGCGTTCTGGCTCGCCGAGACCAGCGAGGTCATGGCGCTGGAGTTGGTCGGAATGTTGCCGACGACGCCCGCCTGAACCTTCAGGCTGTCCTCGAAGGCGCCGACCGAGTTTTGCCAGCGCGTCTGCGCGTTGGCGACCATGGCGCTGGTCGAGCCGGTGCCGGCGGCCGAACCGTAGCTCGTCGAATAGGCCTGCTCGATGCGCTGGACGTTGAAGGCGATGTTCTGCGCCTGGCCGAGCAGCGACTGAGTCTGGGCGATCGATGACTGAAGCTGCGTCAGCGTCGACATCGGCAGGTTGGCAAGATTGCGCGCCTGGTTGACCAGGCTCGTCGCCTGGTTGGTCAACATCTGGATCTGATTGTTGATCTGCTGCAGCTCTCGCGCGGCGGTCAGCACGTTCTGGCTGAAGTTGGTCGGGTCGTAGACGATCCACTGCGCCGAGGCGGGCGGCGCGGCGACGGCCAGGGTGAGCACGACGGCGCTTGCCGCCGCCAGATGGCGCAGCTTGATCATGATGACGTCTCCAGGTTGGTCAGGTCAGGGATGAGATCGGCGGCCCACAGGAGTTCGTGGTCCGCGAGCCAGGCCGTCGTGAAAGCATCGGGGCCGTGCTCGGCGACGACGCGCTCGATTGCGGCATGGTCGGCCTTTGAGGATGCCGCGCAGAAGGCGAGCGCGACCGGGCCGAGGCCCAGCTCGAACAGGCGGTTGCCGCGGCGGGATTGGCAGTAGTAGTCGCGCTTGGGCGTAGCGCGGGCGAGGATCTCGATCTGGCGATCGTTCAAGCCGAAGCGGCGATAGATCGCCGTGATCTGCGGCTCGATCGCGCGCTCGTTCGGCAGGAAGATGCGCGTCGGGCAGCTCTCGACGATCGCCGGCGCGATGTTGCTGCCGTCGATGTCGGACAGCGACTGCGTGGCGAACACAACGGAGGCGTTCTTCTTGCGCAGCGTCTTCAGCCATTCGCGGAGCTGCTGGGCGAAGGCCGGATCGTCGAGCACCAGCCAGCCCTCGTCGATGATGAGGAGCGTCGGCCGGCCATCGAGCCGGCCCTCGATGCGATGGAAGAGATAGGTCAGCACGGCGGGTGCCGCGCCGGCGCCGATCAGCCCCTCGGTCTCGAACGCCTGCACCGGAGCCGAGCCAAGCTGCTCGGTCTCCGCGTCGAGCAGCCGGCCGGAAGCGCCGCCGACGCAGTACGGTTGCAGCGCTTGCTTCAGCGCCGTCGATTGCAGCAGCACCGCGAGCCCGGTGATGGTGCGCTCCTGCATCGGCGAGGACGCCAGCGAGGTCAGCGCCGACCAGACGTGCTCCTTCGCGGTCGGGTCGATGGTGACGCCCTCCTTGGCCAGGATGGCCGTCACCCACTCGGCAGCCCAGGCGCGTTCGGGCTGATCGTCGATTCGCGCCAGCGGTTGCAGCGACACCGAATGCTCCGAGCCGGCGGACAGGCTGCCGCCGAGATCGTGCCAGTCGCCGCCCATGGCGATCGCCGCGGTGCGGATGGAGCCGCCGAAGTCGAAGGCGAAGATCTGGCTGTTCCGGTAACGGCGGAACTGCATCGCCATCAGCGCCAGCAGCACCGACTTGCCGGCGCCGGTGGGGCCGACGATCAGCGTGTGGCCGACGTCGCCGACATGGAGGCTGAGCCGAAACGGCGTCGAGCCTTCGGTCTTGCCGTAAAGCAGCGGCGGCGCCTTGAAATGCTCATCTCTTGCAGGGCCGGCCCAGACCGCCGAGAGCGGGATCATGTGCGCCAGATTCAACGTCGAGACCGGAGGCTGGCGGACGTTGGCGTAGGCATGGCCGGGGATGGACCCGAGCCAGGCCTCCAGCGCATTCACCCCTTCCGGCATGCAGGTGAAATCGCGGCCCTGGATCACCTTCTCCACCAGGCGGAGTTTCTCGCCGGCGAGACCAGGGTCCTCATCCCAGACGGTTACGGTCGCGGTGACGTAAGCCTGGCCGACATCGTCCGAGCCCAGCTCCTGCAGGGCCATGTCCGCGTCGGCCGCCTTGTTGGCCGCGTCGGAATCCACGAGGGTCGACGCCTCGTTGGTCATCACCTCCTTGACGATGGCGGCGATCGACTTGCGCTTGGCGAACCACTGCCGCCGGATCTTGGTCAGCAGCTTCACCGCTTCGGTCTTGTCGAGCAGGATCGCGCGGGTGGACCAGCGGTACGGGAAGGCGAGCCGGTTCAGCTCGTCGAGGATGCCCGGATGGGTCGCGGTCGGGAATCCAACGACGGTGAGCGTGCGAAGATGATGGGCGCCGAGGCGCGGCTCGAGGCCGCCAGCAAGCGGCTCGTCCGCGAGCAGCGCATCGAGGTGTATCGGCGTCTCGGGGACGCGGATGCGCTGCTGACGGGTCGAGATGGTCGAGTGCAGGTAGGTCAGCGTGTCGCCGTCGTCGAGCCAGGCGACCTCCGGCATGAAGCCCTCGACCAGTTGCAGGACGCGATTGGTGCGATCGACAAAGCCGTGCAATAGCTCCCACGGATCGACGCCCGTCCGCGACCGGCCTTCATAGAGCCAGCCCTCGACGCGCGAAGCGTCCTCGGCGGGCGGCAGCCAGACGAAGGTCAGATAGTAGCGGCTCTCGAAATGCGCGCCGGCTTCCTCGAAGGCGCCCTGACGCTCGAGATCGACCAGCGCCGACGCCGGATCGGGAAAGCGGCTGTGCGGATAGGTCTGGGCGGCGATCCGCTGCGCCTCGACGAAGATCGCCCAGCCGGAGCCGAGGCGGCGCAGAGCGTTGTTGAGTCGGGCGGTGACGCCGACCAGCTCGGCCGGCGTCGCGCTATCGAGGTCCGGGCCGCGAAAGCGCGCCGTGCGCTGGAACGAGCCGTCCTTGTTGAGGACGACGCCCTCTTCGACCAAGGCCGCCCAGGGCAGGAAGTCGGCGAGACCGGCCGAACGATTGCGATATTCGGCGAGGTTCAGCATTGGAGCCTCAGACGCCGAGATAGGCTGGATAACGAAGGTGCCGGCGCACCACGTCGACGAACTGCGGATCGCGCTTCGCCGCCCAGACGGCGGCGGCGTGACCCACCGCCCAGATCAGAGCGCCGGGAATCCAGAGGCGGAGGCCGAGGGCGATCGCCGCCGCGAGCGTGCCGTTGGCGATCGCCACGGTCCGCGGCGCGCCGCCCATCAGGATCGGGTCGGTGAGCGCGCGGTGGACCGGCGCGAAGAAGCCGGGCACGTCCGGATCGACGATCGTCGCCATCAGACCAGCGCCCCGCCGGAGAAGCTGAAGAAGGACAGGAAGAAGCTCGACGCGGCGAAGGCGATCGACAGGCCGAACACGATCTGGATCAGCCGGCGAAAGCCGCCCGAGGTGTCGCCAAAGGCGAGCGTCAGGCCGGTGACCGTGATGATGATCACCGAGATGATCTTGGCGACAGGCCCTTGCACCGACTCCAGGATGGAGTTGAGCGGGGTCTCCCACGGCATCGAGGAGCCCGAGGCGTAAGCCGCCGGGGCGAAGGCGAGCGTGAGCGTGGCGAGCGTGACGAGCTCGGCCAGGCGGCGACGCGAAGAGTGGGCGACGGCGAGAACGCGGTTCATGATGGGTCTCCGAGGGGCAAGGGGTCGCCGCCCGCCCCGGCGGACTGGACGCGGTAGTCGCTGGTGGCGGGATCGAGACCGGCGACGAGAGCGAGTTCGGAGAGGCGGCGTTCGCTGCCGCGGCCGCGCAGCACCGCGACGAGATCGATGGTCTCGGCGATCAGCGCCCTGGGGACGGTGACGACGGCTTCCTGGATGAGCTGTTCGAGGCGGCGCAGCGCACCGAGCGCGGTGCCGGCGTGGATCGTGCCGATCCCGCCGGGATGTCCGGTGCCCCACGCCTTCAGCAGGTCCAGCGCCTCAGCGCCGCGCACCTCGCCAATTGGGATACGATCGGGCCGCAGGCGCAGCGAGGAGCGGACCAGGTCGGAGAGTGAGGCGACTCCGTCCTTGGTGCGCAGGGCCACCAGGTTGGGGGCGCGACACTGCAGCTCCCGGGTATCTTCGATCAGCACCACCCGGTCGGTGGTGCCGGCGATCTCAGCCAGGAGGGCGTTGGTGAGCGTGGTCTTGCCGGTCGATGTGCCGCCGGCGACCAGGATGTTCTTGCGATCTGCAACGGCGGCGCGGAGAGCCGCGGCCTGGCCGGCCAACATGACGCCGGCGGCGACATAGTCGTCGAGGGTGAACACCGCGACGGCGGGCTTGCGGATCGCAAAGGCCGGTGCGGCCACCACCGGCGGCAGCAGTCCCTCGAACCGCTCTCCCGTTTCGGGCAGCTCCGCCGAGACACGCGGTTTGTCGGCATGGACCTCGGCGCCGACATGGTGCGCCACCAGGCGCACGATCCGCTCGCCATCGGCGGCGGACATCGTACGGCCGCTATCCTCCAGCCCCCCCGACAGCCGGTCTATCCAAAGCCGGCCATCGGGGTTGAGCATGACCTCGACGATCGACGGGTCTTCGAGGAAGGTCGCGATGGCGGGGCCGAGGGCGGTGCGCAGCATGCGCGCACCGCGTGAGAAGGCCTCGGAATGAAGTGGTGTGACCGCCACGATCGTCCCCGTCATTGGCCAATCGCAGCGCGCGATTAGCGACGGGGACGATTAGAAGAGGCAGTAAGTAGGGCGATTCAACAAGTATTCAGAGATCGTAGGGACGGGGCGTAACGCAGAGAAAAAATACTTGCTGGGTGCGGAGAAGAGTAAGCGGCGCGGCGGCGCATCTTGGGGTCATCCGGATGAGGACGAATCGCCAGGGCAGGCGCGTCAGCGTGCGCGCGTTATCATTCCGCGGCCGGACCTGCTTGGCGCACGTGCATTTCCACTCGCAGGCCGGCGGTCGCGGCCATGTTCACCAGGGCATCCAGTCCGAACAGATCGACCTTGCCGCGCGTGAGATCGGAGATGCGCGGCTGGGTCACGCCGAACACCTTGGCGGCCTGCGACTGACTCAGGTGCGCGCGCGAAATATGATCCTTCAGAGCCGACATGAGCGCCGAGCGCAGCTTCATGCTCTCGCTAGAGATCGCGCTTTCCTCAATCGGCTCGGCGGTGCTCGGTTCAGCCTTCGGCTCTCGCAAAGGAGGCCCGTTCCCCGCGATATCGAGCGAGAACTGCTCCTGCGAGATGCTGGCGATCATGGAGGAGAGCCCGATCTTCTCTTCAGCCTTCGCGCGGGCATGTTCCGACATAAAGCTGAGGAGATTATCCAGCCCGCTCTTGTCGGATATGGTAACGAAATCCTTGTCCTTGTTCACGAAGACGACGGACTTCTTTTTCTCGCGCAGAAGCTCGATCACATTGCTCAAGGTGCCGGTGCTTTTGCAGTCCCAGACCATCAGCCCATAGTCGCTGGTCCGCGCCATCTCCAGGTCCTTCGCGGTGAAATACGCGCGGCTGCCCGCCTTGGCTTTCGAGACGACCCGGTGGACCGGCCATTCGGCGACGTTGTTCCGCGGCGCGTCCCCCGTGCAGAACACGGTCACCTTGCCAGCATGAAATCGCTGGAGGCATTCCTGGATCGACGTGTCGGCGCCATCGGCGTCTCCAACGACGACATCGAAGTCGGAAGACACGATTTTGTTGATCCGCTCCTGCACCTTCTCGTGCAGGCGGCTGATGGAAATTGATCCAGCGATGAAGACGGTCGTCATTGGTTTATTTCCACGTTAGCGAGGCGGCATAGACCTGGTTGATCTTCTTGTATGTCCGTAGCGTCTTAGAGACGGCGTCCATGGTCGCGCCGGTGTCGAACAGGTCGTCTAGCAGGAGCACATTCCAGCACCCCTCGTTGGTGATGGCCGGATTGATACTGAACCGGCCCTGCAGCGCCGCATCTTTTTCCTCGCGGCCATGCAGGTTCTTGAGTTGCGGGCTGCCTTGCGGGGCCGGCGCTTTCACGATGATGTTGTCGAACACGGGCGTGTCGGTCAGCCGCCCCAGCTCGGTGGCGATTTCATTTACGGGCTGGCGTGCCCGGACGGTCGAGGCGGGCATGGGGATGATCAGCCCGATCTTGCCGAACAACGGCAACAAGCTTGTTTTCACCTGCGCTGCCAGCGGCTTTACCTGGTCCCAATCCCCTCGATATTTCAGCTGATAAAGGGACTCGCCCGGTTCGGAGCGGGTCGTGTCGAAGCGGGGATGGCCATATTCGTCATCCCCGAGGTAAACGCTCGAAAGGGTATGCTTGTGCAGGGCGTAGCCAAGATCCCAGCTTCCCTCGAGTTTCTTGAGCTGAACTTGCATGACGGGGCTTCCTCACGAGGGGCCCCGGTGCGCTCCGACAGGGACGCACGGATCATATACAAAATCTTGTATAGGGCGCAATATGCCCGTGTCGCAGTCCTAGAGGTTCCCCTCAGGCCCCTCGGATTTTCCGGCCATGTCCTCGGGAATCTCTTGTCTGAGCTTCGGGCCCTGGCTGAGGCGCCGGCCGAGCGCGGCGACGAAGTTGTCGTAGCGTGTTCCGGCCTGCGCCCGCGCCGCTTTGGCGGCCGGCTCCGGAAGCGCCGGTGTCGTCGTGAGCCAGAAGCGGATAAACAGGGCGAGCGTCTCGACAGCGATGCCGACGTCGCGCTCGAGCCGCGCCAGGCGCCGGTCCTGCTGATCGAGGCGTTTGGCGATGGCAGCTTCGCGCCGCTCATCTGCGTCCGGCGAAAGGAACGACGCGATGGCGGCTTCAGCGATCAGCGACATCGGTTGCTCCCGGCGCGCCGCGTAGTTGGACAGGGACCGCATCACGTCCGGATCGAGATAGACGGAGACCTGAGCCTTCTTATTCGGCGCCGGCATCCCAGCCTCACAGTCCCAGGTCGTCGCCGGGGTCGAGGGAGGCTTGGCGCGCTAGACCCTGCATGAGATCGTTCATCCGGCCGACGCGGGGCGCGTCCTCCTCCAGTTCGTCGGTGGGATCGACCGCGAATTCGTTGTCGATCGGCTGCTTCTTCTCGACCGTCTCCTGGTTCAGTTCAGGCTGGCGACGGCGGTCCGAGTTCTTCGGATCTTCGTCGTCGGTATCCTCGCCGTCGCGCATTGCGGGCGCCGGCGGCCGCGGCGGCAATGGCCGTGAACTCCAATCGTCGGAACGGCCCTCTTTCGCCCGCGTCGGCACAGGCGGCGGCAGGATGCGCTCCTGCAACCGCGCATCCTCGTAGTAACGCGCCTTCTTCGCGCGGATCGGATGGACGCCAGACACCATGACGATCTCGTCGGTAGGCGGGAGTTGCATGACCTCGCCCGGCGTGAGCAGCGGGCGCGCCGTCTCCGATCGAGAGACCATCAGATGGCCGAGCCAGGGCGAGAGGCGGCTGCCGGCATAATTTTTCATCGCCTTCATCTCGGTCGCCGTCCCGAGCGCATCACTGACGCGTTTTGCAGTCCGCTCGTCATTGGTGGCGAAGCTCACCCGCACATGGCAGTTGTCGAGGATCGAGTTGTTCGGCCCATAGGCCTTCTCGATCTGGTTCAGCGACTGGGCGATCAGGAAGCTCTTGATGCCGTAGCCCGCCATGAAGGCGAGCGCCGACTCGAAGAAGTCGAGCCGCCCCAGCGCTGGGAACTCGTCGAGCATCAGGAGCAGCCGTCGCCGACCGGCCTTGGCCAGCAGGTCCTCCGTGAGCCGCCGGCCGATCTGGTTGAGGATCAGGCGGATCAGCGGCTTGGTGCGGTTGATGTCCGAGGGCGGCACCACGAGGTAGAGCGTCGTCGGCCGCTCGCCGGCCACGATATCGCCGATCCGCCAGTCGCAGCGCCGCGTCACCTCGGCGACCACAGGGTCGCGATAGAGGCCAAGGAACGACATGGCCGTACTCAAGACGCCGGAGCGCTCGTTGCCGGATTTGTTCAACAACTCCCTGGCGGCGCTTGCGACGACGGGATGAACGCCAGCCTCGCCAAGATGCGGCGTGCGCATCATGGCCGAGAGCGTGGACTCGATCGGCCGCTTCGGATCAGACAGGAACGATGCGACGCCGGCGAGCGTCTTGTCCTCCTCGGCATAGAGGACGTGAAGGATGGTGCCGACCAAAAGCGCGTGGCTGGTCTTCTCCCAGTGGTTCCGCTTTTCGAGGCTGCCTTCGGGATCGACGAGGATGTCGGCGATGTTCTGGACGTCGCGCACCTCCCACTCGCCTTGGCGCACTTCGAGCAGCGGATTGTAGGCCGATGACTTCGCATTGGTCGGATCGAACAGGAGCACGCGGCCGTGCTGGGCGCGGAAGCCGGCGGTGAGCTGCCAGTTCTCGCCCTTGATGTCATGGACGATCGCCGAGCCCGGCCAGGTCAAGAGCGACGGGATGACGAGGCCGACGCCTTTGCCCGATCGCGTCGGCGCGAAGCACAACACATGCTCCGGCCCGTCGTGGCGCAAATAGCTGCGCTGGTAGCGGCCCAGCACGACGCCATCGGGTCCGCTGAGTCCAGCGGCTTCGATCTCCTTCGGTTGCGCCCAGCGGGCAGAGCCGTAGGTCTCGGCATTCTTCGCCTCGCGGGCGCGCCAGACGGACATGCCGATCGCGACAGCCGCGGCGATGATCCCACCCGATGCGGCGATGTAGGCTCCCTCGATGAAGATGTCGGGCGCGTAGGCGTCGTAGGCGTACCACCACCAGAAGAAGGCCGGCGGAAGGTAGAACGGGAAATGCAGCAGCTCGAACCACGGGTGGCCGAGCTGTGGCTGGAAGCCGAGGCGCCAGGCCGTCCACTCCGTCGCGCTCCAGATCGCCAGCAGGACGATCGCAAAGACGGTGATGACCTGGCCCCAGAGAATCTTGGTCGCGGACATAGAAGACGTCCTTTCATGAGGTCGATGATTGTAGCGATCAGTCACAGACCGAGCCCCCGGTTGCGGCCGAAGCCCCAGTCGATCCCGCCATCCGCGCGGGCGACGCCGGAGACGTGGCGGCCGAGCTGCTTTTCGAGGGTGGGCGTCCAGGGCACGAGCTGGAAGCCAAGGCCGTCGTCGATCATGGCGAAGCGGCCGGAGGCGAGCGCGAAGCGTTGTCGGTAGGTCCCGGCGACATACTCGCCCGTCGCCGCGCCATTGAACGGCTGGCCGGTTTCGGCGGCGAGCCGCTCGCCCAGCGCCTCCACCTCCCGCCGTCGAAGCGTTCCGATCAGGCCGGAGGCGAACACGATCCCCCGCGCCTGTCGCTCGGCGAGGCCCTGCTCGATGAGCCGGTCCGCCCGGCGATCCATCGCCTCGCGGACCTCGGCGCCGAAGCCGGCCTGGCCGAGCGCAACGGGATCTTTGGCCACAGCCTGTCGATCGAGCCAGGTCGCACCGCTGGCCGCCACCTGGTTCTCGATCGAGAGATCAGATCGCACGGCAAGCGCGACGCGCCGCCGCCCTTGCGCGTCGTCGAACGTGCGTAGCTCGACGATCGAGCCCGTCGCGCTGTCGCCGGCGGCGTCGAGATCGGGGAATTTGATGTGATGCGTGCGGCCGTCAACGCCGTCGACGACGGCATAGGCCGTACCCTTCAGCTCGTCGTCGAGGCCGCGATCGACGAGCCGGCCGATGACGGGGACTTCGAGGCTCTCGCCGGCGAGAACGTAGCTCGCGGTTGCGCGCTCGATGCCCCGTTCGGTCAGGCCGCGATGGATGCGCTTGATGATGTCACCGCGCTCACCAAGTTCGCGCAGCGTCGTCTCGACCGCCTCGTCCATGGTCCACTGGCCAGGCCCGATCTGGTGGGCGAGCCCGAGGCTCTCGAGATGGCGCAGCCGTCCGACCTTCAGGCTATGAAACTCATCGGGCTGTTGTCCAGCGCCGGGAGCCAGATCGATGACACCGTGCCGATCGGCATCGCGAACCAATTGCCGGTCGAGCTGCGTCCAGCGCTCGGCCTCCACCTGGCGCTCGAGCGCGCGACGGATGTCGAGATCGCTGCGCAGCCCCAGCTCTTGCGTCACCAGGTCCTGGGCCCGGGCACGCATCCCCTCCTTGATGTAGTCGCGCGAAATGACGAGGTCCTGGCCGTCGTCGGCGACGCCGCGCACGATGATGTGGACGTGGGGATGCTGCGTATTCCAGTGATCGACGGCGACCCAATCGAGCTTGGTGCCGAGATCCTTCTCCATCTGGCCGACCAGCTCGCGGGTGAAGCCCTTTAGGTCGGCCATCTCCGGCGCGTCCTCGGGCGAGACGATGAAGCGGAAGTGATGGCGGTCCTTCTCGCCCCGCTCCGCGAAGGCCTTGGGGTCGGCGTCCTCGGTCTCGGGACCGAACAGCCTGGCCTTCTCCCCGTCCCGGGTGACGCCCTCGCGCCGGAGGTAGCCGAGGTGGGCTGCGAGCGGCGCAGCGCGAGCGGTATGGCGGACGACGCGGGTCTTCACCGTGACCAGACGAGAGCGGCCAGTCAGCAGATGGTTGGCCCGAACGCTGGCGGCTCGGCCGCGGCCGAAGGTGGAGCGCCGTCCGCTGCGCAAGAGACCTTGGCGCGAGACGCCGCCGCCGGCGCGTTGCGCTGCCGCGAGCGCCTGGGCGACGAAGGGCTTCGCGCGCTGGCTGCGGGTTGAGCGGATGCGGCCCGGGCGAGGCTGGAAATCGTTCTCGTCAGCCATCGCCGGCCCCGGCAATGTGCGGAAAAGTCAGCTCCGGCAAAGCGTTGTGGGTCCGGCGCACCTTGCGCCCCAGGGCCGCACATTGCCGGATCGCTGAAAAATCCCAATAAAAACAACCGACCGACCGAGCCGCACCTTGCGGCCTTTTATCTCGCCCTCGGTCGGTCGGTTTCTGCGCTCCTCCCCTGCCTGCCCTTCTTTCTTCCCGGTAGAACGCTGTGCTGCGCCTGCCTACGAATTCGCGCCCTGTAGTTGCGATGAGGCCCCTTAAGAGGTCGGAGGCCGCCGAGCCGACAGGGAAAGCGCGTGCTGACCGAGGCGATGTAGCGGTACGTCGACGGGAGAGCGGCGCGATCACGGCTTCGACCCCGCTGCGGAAACGTGGACGAACAGCCCGTCGGATTGCGGTGCGATGGCCGACAGGTCGCGCACCGCGACGGCAGGCGGCGAGTCGTTCGACGGCGGTTTGGCTGCCGCGCGATTGACAGATTCAGCGCTTGCCGATCGCACGATGAAAAGCGGCGCCTGTGTCCAAGACGGCGGACCCAAGGCCGCCACGAGGACAGGCCCATCGGTCGCGCCGTCCCCGACAAAAGGGACAAGCGCCGCGACGTAAGCGACTGTTTCCGGCGGCAACGGACGATGCCGGTCGCGATAATCCTCGTATCGCCCGGGCCCCGCATTGTACGCCGCGAGAAATCCGGGCGATCCGTAGCGGTCGTGCATCTCGCGCAGGAAGGCCGCGCCCGCCAGGATATTGTCGTGCGGATCGAACGCGTCGCGCCCGAGGCCATAGCGAGCGCGAAGCGCAGCCCACGTCTCGGGCATGAGTTGCATCAGCCCCATTGCGCCTTTGGGCGAGACGGCATGCTGATCTCCGCGACTCTCGATGCGCATGATCGCCCGTATCCATGCTGCCGGAATGGCAAAACGTTGGGCGGCTTCGGCGATCAGGTCGGCGTAGGAATCGCTCGCCGACAGCACCACCATCGGCGCCGCCTGCGCGTCGACGGCGACAGCGGGCATGCCGAGCGTCGTCACGCTGGCGAGCAGAAGAAGCGCGCGCCGCATGCGATCAGACCCGATCGCCGCGCTTCGGCGGGCGGTTCCAGTTCAGCACCCAGGCGGATTTGTCGTCGCCCGACTGGAACAGGTTGGCGCGGATCGGCTGCGAGAGGGCGGGATCGTCGATGACGAGCGAGACGTATTCGCCGGCCTTTTCGCCGGTGCGCTTCCAGCCCGCGCCGATCTCCGGGCCATCGCTGTCGCCCATGTGGACGCGGTAGTCCGGCGCATTCTCGGCATCGGAGGATTCGGCCGGAACGAGGGAAAGGTCTCGGTAGAAGAAGAGCGTCTGGATGCGCCCGGTGAAGCCGGATTTATCGCGGGTGAACTGACCAATCTGCGCCATGGGAAACCTCCGTTGTTGGCGGGTTGAGAAGCACGTCAATCGGTGGCGGCGCGCCACACGAAGCGGCCGTCACCGGCCTCGTCGGTCCACAGGGGGACCGCGCGGGCGACAATCGCGGTGGTGGGAAGCGGGCCGAAATAGCGTCCGTCCAGGCTGTCTGGGACGGTCGGATTCATGAGGAAGACTTCGTTGGGGCCGAGCGTGTGGCAGCCGCTCCAACGCGGCAGCGGGCGGCCGAGATGATCGCGCTCGCGCGCCACGCCGACGTCGATATGATCGACCGTGATGGCGTCGCCCGCGCGGCACACGGTCTGCCCAGGCACCGCCATCACATGCTTGAGCAGCGGCACGCCCTTGGGCAGGAAGCCGCCATCGGCGAGGTAGCTGGCGATCGGTTCGGGCGCGCGCACGGCGACCAGCTCAAGCGCGCGAAGGTGTCCGGCCGGCCGGAGCGCATAAAGCCCGGTCGGCGTGCTCGGCGTGGCGTTCCAGATCAGGCGTGGCGCGGGATGGACGAAGGCCAAGCCGATGAAGACGAGCATGGCGAAGTACGTCGTCATGACGTAGCCGAAGCGGGTCATAGCGTGACGCTCCTGCGCTTGAGCCAGGCTGCGTGCTGATCGCGCGTGTAAGGGCGCGGCTCATGGCCGGCGGCGAGACGGTTGTGGAGATGGCGCCAGTATTCCGGCGCGGCGTCGGCGGGATCGATGTCGAGCGTCTCGACGGCGTCGATCGCCTGGAGCACGCGCTCGACCTTCGGCCAGCTATCGACGCGCAGCAGGATCTCTCCACCGGGGCGCACGAAGGGCAGCGTCTGGAAGCGTGCGCCAGGCTCGACCGCCCGCACGATATCCATGCGCGAGATGACGGTGCCGTAGTCGTTCGACGCCCAACGCACGAACGCGAAGATGCTGCCTGGCTTGAAGCTCGAGATGCTGCGGCGGCGATCGAGAATCTTCTCCTCGGCACGGCGGCCGAAGCGCAGCCAGTGCTCGATCTTCTTCTCGATCCAGGTCAGTTCGACCTGTGTGAGTGCGACGGTGCGCCGATGCGATGGCGGCACGACACGCGGCGGCGACGGCTCGTTGTCGTTCATGAGGACTCTCCGGGATCGGCGGGGAATTCGCGCGCGAAGAGGTCGCGCAGCATGTCGGCAACGGTGATCCCGCGCTGGAACGCGACGACCTTGATGCGGCCGCGCAGCGCCGGCGTGACGTCGATCGTCAGGCGCGCGGTGAAAGCGGAGGGCTCGTCACCGCGACGGCTTGAGGCGTCAGGCGTCTTGATCCAGCTCTCGGCGTCGCCGGGCCGGGCGGCGAAGCCGCGTCGGACACCACGCGCGCTCATGGCGTAATCCTCGCGACTTCAGCGGCGAGCGCCGCGATCTCGCGCGCCGCGGCGCTCTGCTCGGCTAGCTCGAACACAAGCCGGCCGGACTGTGCGGCGTCGGCGAAGATGACGCGCTGGCCGATGGTGCTGGTGAGCACCGGCGGATCGTGATCGGCGAGCGTTTCGGCCGTCTCGCGAGCGATGATCGTGCGGGCCGCGCAGCGGTTCAGCACGAAGCGCGCGGCGATCTGCGGGCGATAGATGCGCGCTTCGCGCAGCAGCTCCAGCATCTCGGCCGAGGCCCAGCCGTCGAAGGGCGACGGCTGTACCGGGATCAGCACGAGGTCGGCGGCTAAGAGCGCCGAGCGCATCAGTCCCGCGACGCGCGGTGGTCCGTCGATGACGACATGATCGGCGGTGCGCGCGATCTCGGGCGCCTCGCGATGGAGCGTGTCGCGTGCGAGACCCACTACGCCGAAGAGCCGAGAGACGTTCTCCCGCGCCCGCTGCTGCGACCAATCGAGCGCCGAGCCTTGGGGGTCGGCATCGATCAGCGTGACGCGCTTGCCGTGCAGCGCCAGCTCGCCGGCGAGATGAAGCGCAAGCGTGGTCTTGCCGACGCCGCCCTTCTGGTTGAGCAGAGCGACGATCATCTCTTCCCTCCCGGCTTGCGACCGAAGGGCAGCGACGGCTGTCGTGCTGATGGTTCGGAGATTTGCGCTGCGGTGCCGCCGTTATCCGCAGATCGCGCGGGCCAACTACAAGAGTTAGATTCCGAGTTAGACTCTAAGTTAAGGCCCGGAATCGCAGTTTCGGGCCAAAGCGTTAGCTGCGGTTCGTGCGTGCGAAGTCCCGATAGGACTGCGTGCGGAGTCCCGATACCGTTTGCGTGCGAAGTCCCGAGCGTTTCCACAGCGCCATCCACAGGGACTGTGGACAAGTGGGCCGGCAGGATGCGCAGCAGCTCGCGGCGGCCCTGCCACTCGATGCGCAGGCGATAGCCGGGCAGCGGCTGGCGCGCGGCGATGCGCCGGATCTGGAGCGCGAAATCGGAGACGCGCACCAGGCTGCCGGACTTCTCATGGAGATGCGCGATCTCGAACAGCCAGCCCTTGGGCTGGCGGCCGGCGTGCTTGCGGGCGACGCGATACAGCCATCGCTCGATGCCGCCGGTCAGTCGGAAGTAGGCGGGATCGATAGCGAGAACGAGCGAGCGGTCGATGACGCCGCGGTAGAACCAGTCGGGGAGCACGAATTCCATGCCCTCGACGCGGCCGTCGCGCGTCGTGCATTCCTCCCACTCGTTGATCCAGGAGAACTGGTGACGCCGCCAATGTTCGCCGCCCCGGATGGTCGTTCGGATAACGGTCGATTGCAGGCGGGCGAGCGCGCCCTTCAGGAGCTTATAGTCGCGGGCCCCTGTCTGCCGACCGATCGCGGTCAGCAGTTGGTAGGGGGTGAAGCGGAGAAAACGGGAGGTCTTGAATCCGAGGTTCTCGGCCTCGACGATCTGACTCGCCGCCCAGATCAGCACGTCGGCGTCCCAGATGGTCGCCATGCCGTGCTCGGGCACGGCGTAGACCTCGACCCGAACGCCCGCCGCCTCGTAGAGGATCGGCGCGGTGCGCCTCGCCTTAGCCAGCGAGAAGAACGGCCGCTCCATCAGGTCGCGCTGGTCGCGCGGACTGGCGTCGCCGGTGGCGACGATGAACGGATCGAGCTTGCTCCGTTCGCTGACTGTGATGAGGCGGCGCGACGACATCGACGAGCGCCGCTTCAGCGATGCGCGTGGCCGGCGGCGCGGGCCTCGACGTATCGAGGATCGGACGTCGAGCTGCACGCGGCCCGGTCGGCCCAGGCTTCGAGGTCGTCGATCGCGTAGACGACACGCCCGCCGAGCTTGCGGAAGGTCGGGCCGCTACCGTGGCAGCGGTATTTCTCCAGCGTCCGCGGTGAGATGCCGAGGATGCGCGCCGCTTCTTGTGTGCGGACGAAACGCGTGGCGAGTTGCGCGGCCCTGTCGGGCATGATGTGCCTCCGTCTTGCCTCGAAGCGCCGCGGCCAAGTCGCGGCATGTCGGGGTGACGGTGGCGGAGAGTTCAGGCGTTGGGGGTGGACGAATATTTTCGTTGGCGTGTGTCCCCCCGTTTGCGACGGGACGAACGGAAACGTCGCGGACGAGGCCAGTGGCCC
This sequence comes from Acidiphilium sp., assembly GCA_028688905.1. Taxonomy (GTDB): domain Bacteria; phylum Pseudomonadota; class Alphaproteobacteria; order Acetobacterales; family Acetobacteraceae; genus Acidiphilium. Next base: position 61,018 of record JAQTXH010000001.1, read on the forward strand.
ATGGCCGGTGTGGTGATAGCGATGCGTGGGGATGGATGGAGTCGCGCGTCAGAGACCGCGCAGGAGCTTCAGATAGCCCTTTTCGACGAGGGCGATCGAATCGTGGATCAGGCGGTTGGCTTTGCGCCGCGCGTGGGAATCCTTCCACTCGACAGAGGGAAGCTGGGCGTGGTCGGAGCTGAGCACTTCCGCCGCGATGTCGCGCGGGCCACCGCCGGCATCGTGAATGTCGAAGGCGTGGAGGAGTTGAATCAGTCGCCGTTTCTGGAAAGACGTGAGCCGCAGGACGGTCGGGAGAAAGTTGATGCGCTGGCCGCTGAGTCGGCGAGCGAAGCGTAGCGCGACGTCGAGCCGAAGCTCGAACATGCTGTCGAGCGGCAGAAGCACGGCCGGCCGTCGCGTGGCCTGGTCGTCTTGCAAGCGGATATGGAGCTCATCCGAGCCGTCCACGATCACCAGTTCCCGTCCATCGGCGTCTGCGCGCTCGACCAGCGCCGGACCGAAGGCGCTGGGATCGAAGGATGAAGCGGCCTCGAACCCGGTTGGCGCCGGTTCCAGGATCAGCGTGGCCGGCGAAACTTCCGGCAACCACATGACAGGTTCGAGTCCGACTGGAGACGCGGGGTCATGGGCGAAAGCGCAACCCCCATCGCCGAGCGAGACTGACGCGGGCAGTCTCGGCGTCGACGGAAGCGCGCGCGATCTGGCGCTGGGTGCGGACGAAGTCGCGGCGGTAATCAGGGTTGCGGCGCAGAAATTCGGCGGCAAAGCCGGGACGTTCGAGGCGGTTCAGGCGATCAATCGTCTCCGGCGAGCGCCAATACTCCGTGGGCATGGCGTTTCCTCTCGTTTTGTCCCTCCAGGGGGCTTCCACGATCCGGAAATCTCGTCGGCAAAAGTAGTCCTTAAGGTTGCATCGCGTGTGGCTGTGAGCCGTGGGAGTGTGGGGCGTTGGTTCACTGCATCCGGGGTTCAAGCAAGTGCCGATAGCCCGTCTCTGTCATCCAGCGGGCCCGCGCCAGATGGCTTTCATGAACCGTTTTGGCACGGACGGGCTCCTGGGCCGGATTGAGGCCGAAGACAACTTGGACGACTTCGCGCCAGTCGGCGCCTTCTTCCTCGGCCATCAGCAATCGAAGATAGATCGCCAGATGTTGCTCGTCATAGGCGTTCAAGCGGTCGGTGTGCGGCGGCCGGTCCTGGAAAGGCACCTGAGTCATTGCGATCTACCCCCTAGAGATCAAAGCAATGTGTTAGCCATTCATTTACCGCGAATTTTTGCAAGATTTGCGCCGCGAATACTTACACCGCGATGCTTGGGGCGCATCACGTTGCTCGCGGAAATGGCAAACTGAGGCCTCCGCAGCGTCGATGAATAGCAAGGGCATGTATGAATCGGAACGATCATTCCTGGAACGATAGTTCCTATTTCGGCTCCATCATCGCCATGGATCTTAAGGAGGTCATGGCGGTCAATCTGCGTCGGTTGCGTCATGCGAAAGGGATGACGCAAGAGGAATTGGCCGAAAGGGCCGGGTTGAGCGCCCGGTACGTCGGAGGGATCGAACGCGCCGACGTCTCGGCGAGCGTGACGGTGCTCGGCCGGATCGCGGAGGCGCTCGAAGTGGAAGCAACCGAACTGGTGCGCGCCGTGCCCGTGAAGGCTCGGAAAAAGGCGGCGGTCGAGCCTTAGTTTCTGTGACGACTGCGGTTCACGTCTCGCGCCGGAAGAATTCGACAGGGTCCGCTTCAAGGACCTCGGCGAGCTTCTCCAGCATGTCGACGGTCGCGGAGTGCTGTTCGCGCTCCAGCATGCCAACATAGTTGCGATTGATGCCCGCACGGTCGGCAAGCTCCTCCTGCGACATGCTTTTGGCATGTCTCAGTCTTCGCAGATTCGTGGCGACGATCTCCCGCAAGCTCATGCGGTGAGATCGCCGTGCCACCTAATATACTGCCACCTAGTGAACTAGGTATTCCGCCCGTTCAAGGTTGGCGGTCGCTCTTGGAGCATAAGGCGATGCCCCGCCCGGACCAGCCGGACGGGGCATTGTAGGCGGGGTCAGTCGCTCCGGCGGCCGTTGGGGCGGGACCAGATCAGGCTGTAGCCTTCGCCCTCTTCGTCGTCGAAGAGGTTGGCGAAGATCGGGGCGGTGAAGCTCGGATCGTCGAGCTTGAGGCCCAGATAGTCGCGGCCCTCGTTGGAGCGCTTGGCCCAGGCGGCGCCGATCTCGACTCGGCCGACATAGACGCGGTGGCTGGGGCTGTTGTCGCCGGAGCGGGTGGTTTCGGGGACGATCCGGACGTTCTTGGCCTGGACCGAGAGGGTGACGATTTCGCCGGTGAATTCGTTCGAGCCGGTCTTCTTGAAGGTGCCGATGGTCGCCATGGTAGTTCTCCTTGATCTTTGTTTCCGAGCCCGCACCATTGCGGCCTCGATGGTGATCGAAGGGCCGGAGGCGATCGACGGCGCACCCCGAAGGGGCTCGACAGCAAAGGAGGGGCTTTCTTGTCTCGCGAGGAATGACGGCGCAGCCGGCAGGGGAAGAAAGTTTTGACGCCGCTGTTGCGCCATAGGCGGTCGAGGCTTCAGCCGGCCTTCGGCCAGATCAATCCATCGAAGAGGCCGTTCGGTGCGCTCGGCCTGACAGAGCTGACATCAAGGGGAACTTGGCGACTTTCGAGTCACCGCGGAGGCTGGCGAGTAAATTCGACGGTGTTCTGTCCCCGACCAGGCAAACCGACGGATCTCCTGTTTCCGAGGCCAAGCTTCGGCTGTACGCCCTGCCTCGCACTTCGTTGGCCGTATGCGTGAGACCTCGCCACCTGGGCCAGACACCTCGACGGCCTGCCACGACGCCCGGTATTCTGCGACGACGCGGCGAGTTCCGACGCCGCACGGCCCTCATTCCGTGTTCGACGACGAGGACGGCGGGGATGCGGAAGCCTGATCCAGCCCCGCCCCGTCGACGTGATGGTGTCAGCCCCGCGCCAAGCCCTGTCCGGCTGGTCCGGGCGCGGCCATTCCGGTGAAGCGGACGAACGCCGTGACGCTGACAGCGACCGCGCCGATGACAGCGAAGATCGTCTGCCAGGTTGGTGAAGGCATCGCCATCTGGGCGATTCCATGCGTGGCGCTGTAGCCAGCGACGGTGGCGGGCGCGACATAGAGAAGGATGATCAGGAGCCGAGCCCACGCCCATGGCACAACGGCGAGCGCAAGCTGGCCAAGGCCAAAGGTGACGCCGCCGGCTACAAGACCCACGGCAATGCCGCCGAGCACGCCGGCCCCCGTGTGAAAGGCCCAGATGCCGATCGTCAGACCGGCGAAAAACGGCAGTGCGAACACAGCGAGGGTGAACAGCAGCCAGCAGATAAAGCCGATGCCGACGATGACGAGGAGTGGTCCGAAGATGATCATGGCGGTGTACTCCGTGAGATAGAGGTCTGACGGTCGCGCCTTCCACCACCACCACGGCGCGACCGTGAGTATAGCCGCAAACAGGCGCCTGCGGGAGCGGAAATCCCGCTGGCCCTGTGCGGTCCAGCTTGCGTGGGGATGCGCCCCTTCATGGTTGGAAGGGGTCGAATTCGTGGATGACGGCGGCGGGATCGCCGTCATATTCGGCGGCCAGCATGACGCCGAAGTTGCCAGCGTCAGCATGAAAGACGACGACGCAGACCATGAGAGTGATGGCGAGGTTCCAGCCGTTAGCGAATGCGAGGGCTTGAGACATTGATCCGGCTCCTGTGCTGAGGCGGGGACCATCCCCGCGCGACAGGCGCCCGATGTGTTCGGCCGAGGGCCGCAATCACCGCGAAGGCGAAGACGCTGCGGCGGCACGCTTCGCGTAAGCCGACCCTTTACGGGTTGATGGCGTCAGGCCCTCGGCCGGACCAAGGATCAGCGCTGATAGACGCGGGGTGGCGCCCGCCGGCAGGAGCCGCCACTCAAAGGCCGTCGCGGACAATGCATGGAACCTCGTTGTCCTCACGGTGCGCTGGCCGATCGGCTAAGGTGTGCTTACGAGTCGACATGATGGTTGAGGCCTGCGGCATGGCGGAATTCACGGGACGCGACCTGCACCTGGTGAAGAAGGCGCTCGCCATTGCGGTGCTGGCGATCGAGCGGCAGCCGGGGCCGTTTCAATCGGCGTCCGATCAGAGCGATATGAAGGCGCTGCTCGACGGCCTGATCGAGAATGATGCGGAGTTGGCGCACTATGCTCGCGCGGCCCGGATCGCGGTGACGGGTGAACCGGACTGAAAGGCGGTCTTGCGGAAAGCCGGTGATCCGCCTTTGCGGTTCGACGTCAATACGTATTGAGAAAAGGCGGCGCTCACGCGCCGCCGAACTTCCAGACCGGGATGCCGAGCTTCTTCGCCTTGTCGGCGAGGTTGTCCTGGATGCCGGTGCCAGGGAAGTGCAGGACGCCGATCGGCAGGGTCTCCAGCAATGTGTCGTTGCGCTTGAACGGCGCGGCCTTGGCGTGCTTCGTCCAGTCGGGTTTGAAGGCGATCTGCGTGACCTTCCGGTGGTCGGCCCATTTGGCGGCAATCAGCTCGGCGCCCTTGGGCGATCCGCCGTGCAGCAGCACCATGTCCGGATGCTTGGCGTGGACCTGATCGAGCTTGGCCCAGACCAGCCGATGATCGTTGAAGTCGAGCCCGCCGGTGAGTGCGACCTTCGGACCCGGAGGCAGGAGCACCTGGTTGTCGGCGCGCTTCTTGGCGCTGAGGAAGTCGCGGCTGTCGATCATCGCCGAGGTCAGATTGCGATGGTTGACCTTCGACCCGTTGCGCGGCCGCCAAGCCGAGTGGGTGTGGCGCTCGAAGTGATCGGCGGCCTGGTCGCGCATCAGCTCGAAGGCGTTGCGGCGTTCGATCAGCGTCTGACCTTCCGCCGTCAGGCGTTCCAGCTCGACGGACTTGACCTCGCTGCCATCCTGTTCCCGTTGCGAGCGTTGCTGCGCCAGCTCGTTGTCATCGAGTTCACGCTCGATCCGGTCGATGGCCCGGTGGAAGACGTTCACCGTCGACCAGAGCAGGTCCTCGAGGTCGGGTTCGAGGCGAGTATCGGCAAGCGCCACCACGAGGGCATCGAAGATGTCGGAGATGCTGCCCGCGAGGATGTTCGCTTCGGGAAGCGGCCTGGGGTCGGGTTCGTCGTTGAAGGGACGGTAGCCATAGAGCTGGAGTTCGTGAAGGACCTGGTCGGTCGGGGATGAGGTGTGATGCGGCTCGAAATCGTCGTCGTGGTCGGTGGTCATCGCGGCTTTCCTTGTCGGATCGGCCGCGCCCATCGCGGCCTTCATGGCGACGAAGGCGGCGGGCGGAACGGACCTGCACCCGCAGCGCAGTGGAGGGCCGAAGCCTCGGCGGAGGACCGCAGGGGGCCGACTATTTTGTCTCGCGATGGAAAGGCGGCCTTGGCCGCCGCCGGAAAATAGTCGGCCCACAAGGTTGCCGGTCCGGGCCGCTTGCTGCCCGATCGCCCTCTCAGAAGGCCGTGGGCGTGGTCCTCTCCGACGCTGAGGGAAAGCATGACCGCCGACCGTGTGGCGTCGACGCTGCCGCGCCACCCCTCATCCCGTTTCGGCTATGCCGCCGGTTCCATGAAGCGGGCGACGTCCTGCGCCGCGATCTGCACCCGGCTTGCCGCCCGAAGCGTGTCGATCCCGAGCAGCCGGAGATCTTCGTTGAAGTCGCCGAGCCGTGGCGAGATCACGATCGCCTCGATCCCGACCTCCTGCGCTCGCTCGATCAACGTCGCCATCGCAAAATCGCCTGCCGAATCGTCGTCGCGAGCGATGTAGAGTCGGCGCAACGTGTCCGGGAACAGGAGGGCGGAGAGGTGTGCAGCCGAGAGCGCCGCGACCATCGGGAGGGTCGGCAAGACGCATCGTAACGACAGCATCGTCTCGATGCCCTCACCGGCCGCCATCACTTCGCCCGCCACGCCAAATCGAACCGCGTGACCGAGGAGGTCGCCCATCGCCCGCCTCGGCGTGTCGATCGGCGCCTTGCCGAGCGTCGCCTCGCTGAAACCGCCTGGATCGAGCCAGGTGCGATGCGCGCCGGTCAGATGCCCCGCGAGATCGGTGACGGAAGCGATCATCGCCGGCCAGGTCTCGGTCGGGGAATGATCGTCCGGCCGATAGTAGCAGCGTGGGTGGAAGCGGAGGCTCCCGATTGCGTGCAAAGCCGCAATGCCGCGATTACGGAGATACGCTTCTACGAGAGTACGAGACATCGGCTGCGACATGGCGAACAGTCGCCGTGCCGCCTCCGGCGATCCAGTTGGAGCGGCTGGCGCTCGCGATCGATGCGGATTCGGCTCGGGCTCGGGATGCGGCAGACTGAGGAACGAACGCGCCTCATCGGCAACGTCCTTGAAGTCGACCAGGCCGCAGTTCTCGCGGATCACATCGAGCAGGTCGCCATGTTCGCCGGTGGCGGCGTCGGTCCATTTGCCGGCAGGCCCTTTCACCGACTCTTTGAGCCGGACGAACATCGAGCGGCCAGGCGTGTTGCGGGCGTCGCCTACAAGCCAATAGCCGCCCTCCCGTCGGCCGGAGGAGAGGTAATGGCGGCACACCGCCTCGGCATCGCGCGCGAGACGCTGGGCCAGTTCGGACGCGTCATGGCGTGCCATCACGCGGCCTCCCGCTCGCCGATGCGCTCGACAGGATAATGGTCGAGGACTTTCATCAGCACATCGGCACCGCTCGGATCGGTCGGCACGAACATCCGCAGCTTCCACGAGATGATCTCGCTGAAGAGGCCGTAGGCGCGCAGGCGGTCCCGCATCGTGTCGGTGAAGCCCGACAGCTCGATGCGGTGAGCGCCCATGACGCGCGCGCGATGGAGCTGCAAGCCCTCGGCGAGATCGAGAACGGTGCGGCCCTCCATCAGCGCCGCGAAGGCCGCATCCGGCGTCAGGGCGATGGTCCCGGTCACCGACGCGTTCGCCGCCCAGGCCGGCGAGACCCTTCGGCCGATGATGCGCTCACCCGCGTCGGTCTGGAGCCGATAGACCCGCGTCGACTCGTTCGGGAGCCGTCGCCAGATCGGTAGCAAGAGGCCGGCGACGACATGAATCGTGCTGTCGGCGAACTCGGGGACCTCAGACACTTCGCGAGCCCAAGTCGCGGCGAAAGCGTCCCGCTCCGCCGCCTGCCAGTGGCTGTCGTCCATCATCTTCAGCGACGCGTGATGATGCTCCAGCGGCCGGATCAGACGAACGCGGCGTTCGATCTCGCCATCGTCGAGCATCAGGCTCGGCGCCGGGATCTGCACGGCGGCGCGGCCCGAGCGCTCATTGACCAGCAGCGCGGCGCGGGGATCGGCGAGATGGCCCAACGCCTCATCGAGCGTCACCGGCCGATTGCGCCGGCGCTCGGTGATGGTGAGCAGCCGGGTCTCCGCGCCCGTCGCGGGATGGGTGTAAATCGCCCGGCGATCGGTGACGACGAAGCTTTCGGCCCGTAGCGTCTCCAAGCCGAGGTCATAGACGCCGCTGGCGATGGCGCCCTCGACCTTGGCGTTCAGCAACTGCTCGAACGCCGTAAAGAGCACGCCCTGCAGCTCGATGGTGAGCGCCAGCAGGCGGTTGAGGAACGTCGTGATCGGCGGCAGCTCGTCCTTGATGCCGCTCGCGTCCATGAGCTTGAGGCCCGTGGTGGCCTCGAACATCTGGAGCGAGCAGCCTTCGATCTTGCCGCGCACGAGCAGCATGTAGAGCTGGCGCAGCGCGTCGCGGGCGTAGTGGGATTCCAGATTGTCTTCGGGTCGGAATAAGCCCTGCCCCCCGGTCTGGCGCTGACCGCGCGTGATCGCGCCGAGCGTGTCCAGGCGGCGGGCGATGGTCGAGAGGAAGCGCTTCTCGGCCTTCACGTCCGTGGCGATCGGCCGGAACAGCGGCGGCTGCGCCTGGTTGGTGCGGTTGGTCCGCCCGAGGCCCTGGATCGCGGCGTCGGCCTTCCAGCCGGGTTCGAGCAGATAGTGGACGCGCAGCCGCCGGTTCCGCGCCGACAGTTCGGCGTGGTAACTGCGGCCCGTCCCGCCCGCCTCCGAGAACACAAGGATGCGCTTCAGGTCATCCATGAAGGCGGCGGTCTCGGCGAGGTTGGCGGATGCCGCGCGGTTCTCCACGACGAGGCGGTCACCCTTGCGCACCACGCGGCGCGAGCGTCCGGTCACTTCGGCGACGAGGTCCGTGCCGAAGCGCTGGACGATCTGGTCGAGCGCGCCGGGCACGGGCGGAAGCGATGCGAGCCGCTCGATCAGTTCGTTGCGTCGGGCGACGGCCTCTCGGCTCTCGACCGGCTGGCCATCGCGAAAGACGGGCCGGGACGAGAGATTCCCTTCGCTGTCGGTGAACGGCTCGTAGAGCTGCACCGGGAAGGAATGAGCGAGGTAGTCGAGAACATACTCGCGCGGCGTGATGTCGACGCGGATGTCGTTCCATTCCTCGGTCGGGATCTCGGCGAGCCGGCGTTCCATCAGCGCTTCGCCGGTCGAGACGATTTGCACCACGGCGGCATGGCCGTCGGCCAGGTCCTGATCGATCCTGCGGATCAGGGTCGGCGTCTTCATCGACGTGAGCAGATGGCCGAAGAAGCGCTGCTTGGCGCTCTCGAAGGCCGAGCGGGCGGCGGACTTCGCCTGCGCGTTCAGCGTCCCGCTCTCGCCGGTGATGTTGGCGGCCTGCATCGCCGCGTCGAGGTGATTGTGGATGATGGAGAACGCGCCGGCATAGGCGTCGTAGACCCGACGCTGCTCGTCGGTGAGTGGGTGCTCGACCAGCTCGTATTCGACGCCGTCATAGGAGAGCGAACGGGCGGTGTAGAGTCCGAGCGACCGGAGATCGCGGGCCAACACCTCCATGGCGGCGACACCGCCATCCTCGATCGCCGCGACGAATTCGGCGCGCGTGGCGAAGGGAAAATCCTCGCCACCCCAGAGGCCGAGCCGCTGGGCGTAGGCGAGATTGTGGACGGTCGTTGCGCCGGTCGCCGACACATAGACCACGCGCGCGTCCGGCAGCGCGTGCTGCAAGCGCAAGCCCGCGCGGCCCTGCTGCGAGGGCGCGACATCGCCCCGCTCCCCCTTGCCGCCACCGGCGTTCTGCATGGCGTGGCTCTCGTCGAAAATGATCACTCCATCGAAATCGGAGCCCAACCATTCAACGATCTGCCGGACGCGGGAAAGCTTCTCGCCGCGGTCGTCGGACCGCAGCGTAGCGTAGGTTAAAAATAGGACGCCTTCGGCGAGACGGATCGGCTTGCCCTGGGGGAACCGCGAGAGGGGCGTGATCAGCAGGCGCTCCATGCCGAGGGCCGACCAGTCGCGCTGGGCGTCCTCGAGCAGCTTGTCGGACTTCGAGATCCAGACCGCCTTGCGCCGGCCCTTCAACCAGTTGTCGAGGATGATGCAGGCTGACTGGCGCCCCTTGCCCGCGCCAGTGCCGTCGCCGAGCATGAAGCCCCGGCGAAAGCGGACGGCGCTCGGCGCATCGTCACGGGCGGCGGTGACGAGATCGAAGGTCTCGTCCACCGTCCACGCGCCGGCGAGATAGTCGCCATGCGCCTCGCCAGCATAGATCACCGTCTCGAGCTGGGCGTCGGACAGGAGCGCGTCGCTGACGAGATTGATGGGCAGGCGCGGCCGATAGCTCGGCTTCGGCGGCGCGACCGAGGACATGGCGGCTGATTGCACGAGCTTGGTGGGGTGAGCCTGGGCGCCTGGAATCCGGATCGATTGGAGCCGGTATTCCTCATAGATCGCATCGCTGAGACGCGCGCCCTCGGGCGGCGTCCAGTCGATGGTCTCGTAATCGAGATCGACCGCCTCCGGATCGACAACGGACGGCTTGCCCAGTCCCGCCGGAGCGGCGCGCGCGAGATAGCCGCGCACGGTGCGCGGTGTGGCGGTGGCCGACACGGGGATGGCGAGGCCCGTCGCGAGCGGCAGCCTGTTCGGAACGAGCTCCGCAATCCAACCCAACAGGGTCGCAACGTCGGGCGCGATGCCCCGCGATTCCGGCAACGCCGCCGGGTCTTCGGCGGGCGCCTTGTCGATGACGATCAGCCGCGTGTCGATCGTGGTGCCGTGCTTGGCGTAGACCGCACCGTCGATCGCGGCAGTGAACACGATCCGGCCGCGTTCCTGCAGCCGGACGAAGGCGTCGCGCCAGGCCGGGGCGTCCGGCCCGAAGTTCGCGCCGGTGATCGCCACCAACCGCCCGCCGCCGGCGAGACGCGCGAGCGCCGAAGCAATGTGGCGATAGGCGGTGTCGGCCATGCGGCCGGCGACGTTCGCCATCGCCGAGAAGGGTGGATTCATCAACACGACGCTCGGCACCGCGGCCGGATCAAGGTGATCGTCGATCTGGGCGGCGTCGAAGCGCGTGACGGGAACGGCCGGAAAGAGGGAGGTGAGCAGCGCCGACCGGGTCTCGGCCAGCTCGTTCAGCTCGAGCGCGCCGCCGGCAATCTCGGCCAGGATGGCGAGGAGGCCGGTTCCGGCCGAAGGCTCCAGCACGCGGTCCGCAGGGCCGATGGCGGCTGCGGTCAGGGCCGCGAGGCCGAGCGGGGTCGGCGTGGAGAACTGCTGGAAGGCCTCACTCTCGGCGGAGCGGCGGGTGTGGGTCGGGAGAAGCCCGGCGATCTTGGTCAGGGCGGCAAGGCGCAAAGCCGGAGAGTCGGCTTTGCGGAACAGCGCCTTTCCGTATTTGCGTAGGAAGAGGACGGTCGCGGCCTCGCAGGCATCGTAGGCCGTCTTCCAGTCCCAGGCGCCAGAAGCGTCGGAAGCGCCGAAGGCCGCTTCCATGGCGGCGCGCAGGATCGCGGCGTCCACCCGCTGGCCACGTTCGAGATGCGGGAGGAGTCGCTCTGCGGCGGCGATGATGGCGCCAGCCGTGTCAGGATGAGGAACAGGCGACAGCGGCGCGGCCTGGTCGGCCGCGATCGGAGAAAGGTCATTCATGAAGGGAGCCTCGGGAGAGCGGGAACGGGCGAGCCGGCCGGCGCTCTCTCTCGGACCGCACCGGCTCAAATCCCTCCCGGCCGCCCTCTCCCTCTCATCACGCCGCCGCCTTCACGGCGCGCCACCACGCGATCCGCTCGTCGCGGCTGGCGTTGGCGAGTCGACGCAGGAGGTCGCCGTGGCAGGGAAGCGGCGCGCAGAAGCAGACAACGTCGCCGCCGCGCAGCTCGTCGAGCGCGCGCAGCAGATGGTGCTGATCCGCGAGCCAGCGTTCGTGCTTCGCGATGACGGCGGTCCGATCGCCGTCAGGGCCAATCCGAAACGGATTGCCCCATTTGCTGCCGCGGCCGATATAGACGGCGCCGGCTGGGACGCCAGTCACGCGCTTGTTGAGAACCTTGCACATCTGCGCCGCCTCCGATCCGTTGGGCGGTTTCGGCCAGGGACGGCGCGAAGCGGCGACGGTCACGCGCCTTGCGCGGAAACGGCCTGCCCGTTGACCGGCGTCGCGCGTCGTCCAGGCAAGACAAGCCCGAGGATCGGGAGCGGCGTCACAAGGTTCGGAAGCGTGGCGTTGGCCGTCAGCCGAAACGGCGGCCGGCTGCGGTGAAGGTGTAAGCGTTCGCGGCGATGGACTCGTCAACGGATTCGTCCGAGGTGAGGTAGTCGTATTCGCGTTCGAGCTGGCGATAGAGCCAGCGCGCGAGATCGCGCAGCGCCTCGATGACGGTCTCCTCGGCGTCGGCCGTCATGTCCTGGTCGGTCGGGCTGTCGCGCTCGACCGAGATCGCCATGCAGTATTCGTGGTAGTAGCGATCGCGGTGGGTCACGGTGGCGTGGAGCTGGTAGAAGTTCCGACGCTGGATGGCCTGCAGCGCATCCGCGATGCGGTGAAGCTCGACATCCTTCGGCGCATGGTCGCGGATCTTCCGAGGCGCGTCCTTCACGTAGCTATAGCGCCCTTCGAAACAGGCGCCGTCCCCCTGGCTCCAGAAGCCCGAAAACCAGATGCAGGGCTTGCCTCGTGTGCCGCCGCCGTAAAGGCGAACGGGTACGGTTTTCAGATCGACGCCGACGATCGCGCAGATACGCTCGAAGTCATCGTAGACGAACTCGAACCAGTCATAGTCGAAGCCGCTCTGGCGATACCAGTCACGGGCCTTCCCTCTGGCCGCGTCGGAGAGTTCGTCGAGGCGATAGACCGTGGTCTCGATGATCTCAGGCATTGGGATCATCTCCTTCCAAGGCGCGGCACAGCCATTCGTTGGTGCCGGTCCAGTCGACGCTCTTGCGCGCGCCGAGGTCGATCACATGCGCGCCACCGCCGAAGGCATCGAGGCGCGGCTTCGAGCAGGTGTTGGCGTATTCGAAGCCCCAAAGGCCTTTGAGGTCGAATTCCCCGGCGCAGAGCAGGACAAACGCGATCACCCGCTCAGGGTCTCCCGAGCAGTCGTCGTGGATCCAAAGTTCTGAACCACGTTCGCTTTGAATTGAGAGGTTGAAGCCGTCCGAGAAGCGAGGGCCATCTTCGTCCTCGGGCGCGTTGTCGTAGAGATAGAGGGCGCGCGCAGCGTTCTCGGGCGTGCCCACATCGAGCAGGCACGAGAAATGGGTGAAGTAGTCGGCCATGTCAGTCTCCTTAAAATGCGAAAGCCCGGCGCGGGGCCGGGCTTCGGGTGGGTTCGGATATGGTTGGGATCAGGTGTCGGCCGGATCGTGGATGCGGTCGTCGTCGAACTCGACATCCTCGATGACGGGCTCATGGCCGTCCGGCCCGGTCCGGTCGATGTAGGCGATGACGCCTTCCCGTCGCTCGTCGGTGTCGATGTGTTCTGGGAACGCCGTCGATTCCATTGCGGCGGTCGCGGCTACTTTTGCCTTGACCGCTTCAGCATCAGACGCAGCCTCGATGTTCACGCTGTCGAAGGCGCGAAGCCAGAAGGCAATCTTGACGACATATTCGGTCATGGCATGACTCCTTCGTCGTCTGGATCGCGTGCGCCTGCGAGGATCGCCTCGGCCTTTGTGATCGCGGCGTGGGCCCGCTGGCGCCAGAACGGTTCGTCAGTCGGACCGCCATCGGACGGGAGCGCGAAGACCTTGAGCAGTCCGAGCAGAACCTCGAAGTGTTCGGCCTTACGCCGAAGGGCCTCGCCGAAATGCGGTGGGATCGAAAGCGCCGCGACGCTGTAGGGCGGGACGTCCCCCGGCCAGGCGCCGGTCACATAGGTCTCGCCGGCAGATTCGTAGTCCTCCTTCTGCCCCTCCCAGTCATCGTCTTCGATGGCCAGTCGGCAGGCTTCGGCCAGCGTGTCGGCTTGGTAGCTACGCTGGCGATCGATCGGAATTCGGTAGGTGGATTCGATGGTGAACGTGGTCATGACGGTCTCCAGACATGCGAAAGCCCGGCAAGGCCGGGCTCGGGTGGGTTCGAAGTGGTTGGCGCTCGAAGCGCCGGGCCAGCTAGGCGGCGCTGGCGTCCAAAGCAGGCGGTGCGGCGCACGCGTCGTCGGTGCTCGCGCCGGACGTCACGGCGAAGGGATCGACCAGCTTGTGGATCGGCTGCGCGCGACCCATCCAGGGCTGGGCACGAATGCAGCGCACCCAGTCGGCGAAGCTTGGGATGAAGCCGAGATCCTCGACGACGTGTTGTTCGCCGATCAGGCGCACGGGCACGACCCGGCCGGTCGAGAGTGTGATCGTCGCGCCGAAGAAGCGCTCCAGCATGAAGATGCCTTCAGCGTGATGCCGCAGCGCCCGATGCCGGAAGTCGGCGGTGATCGCCTTCGACTCGTCGAACCATTGATGCAGCGGCAGATAATCTTCCGCGACGCCGCCCCATTTCCTGACCGAGGAGAGGGCGTGGTGATAGCAATGTCCCATGGCCGCCTCCTCAGAAGGTGTGGGTGTAGTTTTCGGAGGCGGTGTAGCGCTCGTTGTAATCGAGCGTGATCGTCTCCTCCTCGACGTCGAAGATGACGTCGCCATAAGCGCCGTCGTTATTCTCCCAGCCGCAATGGGTCTTTTCGAGAACGTCATAGGCCAGGCGCTCGACGGCTTCAGCGATGCTGATGGACGAACGCTTCGGCTCGGTCTGGTCCCAGACGGCCTCGGCCATTTCGATGGCTGCGCCAGGCATGGTGACGGCATCGTCGCCGGCCCGAGCTTCCACATTCTCGATCTGGCCGGAGTCGCCATAGCCGTCGAAGCTGACGACGACGCGGGTGACGCCGGCGAGCGCCAGTGCATTGAGCAGCGCGGCTTTGTTGAGGGTGAAAAGCTCGGCCTCGAGTTTGGCTTGGGCAGCCGCCTTGATCTCCCAATCGGAAAGCTGCGGAGCGGACTTGGACGTGGTGTCGGGTATGTCGGTCATGACGGTCTCCTGAAACGAAAACGCCCGGCGCGAAGGCCGGGCGGTCGGGTCGGTTGAAGGGAAAAGACGCGGGACGGCCGAAGCCGCCCCGCGCGCGAGCTACTCGGCCGCGATCACCTGCGGCGCCTCGGCCTCGGCTTCTTCGTCTTCGGCGAGGAATTCGGGCAACGCCTCACCGTCGTCTTCGGCTTCGGTGGTTTCGATGGGCGCGTCGTCCGCGGTGGCGATCCGCAGCGGCTCCGCCAGCCAGCCGCTGTCGGCCAGGAGCCGTTCGGCCTCCTTGGCCATGTCGGCCTTCTTCAGATGGTCGATGAGCTGCGCCGCCCGCTCGCCCGCGCCTTCCTGCACCGCCTCCAGGATGCGAACCTTGGGCACCCGGCCGAGATAGTTCTCGACGGTCGGCCGCCAGCCGGCCTGCACCATGTCGAGATCGACGGCCTGGGCGAGGCGATCGGCCTCGGCGATGCGCTGCTCGACCGTGTGGGACGAGACGCCCGCGCCGTAGCGGTCGCCCTTCTCGTAGAGCGCATTGACGCCGAAGGAGGCGCAATGGGCGAAGAGCGCCGCCTGGTCCTCGCCCTTGAGGGTGGTGAGCCAGTCCCAGAGATCGGCCTTGTCCTTGGGCAGCCGCTCTTCCCAGCCCTTGTGACGCGCGTCGATGGCCTTCGCCGCGGGCGTGTCCTTGAGCCCCTGTGCCTGCACCGGGAAGCTGGCGCTGCGGACCGACACTTCCAACGCCGTCCCGTAGGAGAAATAGCGGGAGAAGACGTCGAGGCAGAACTTGTGTAGCACGGCCTGGAACGCGACGGCGGGCGTGCTCGCCAGCTTGTCCCGCAGCGCCAGCGTCCGCTCTGCGGTCAGCTCGGTCACGAGGCGGTCCGGGAGAGGCTTCAGGTCCTCGTCGTCCTCGTCCTCCGGTCCGGCGACCTGTCCGCCGATGGTGATGACGGCGCGCTGAACGACAGGCGCATCGGGATCGGCGCCGGTCGCCCGAGCCGTTGCGGGATCGGTGTCGCCGTCCTGCTCCGGCTCGCCCACGGGCGCTTCATCGTCCGGACGGACGTAACCACGGTCGACCGACAGCGCGCCTTCGGCATCGATGCTGACGAAGACGCCGGCGCGGGCGATGTCGGCAGGATCATAGGTGACGGGCCAATCGTCGAAGGCGGCGAGCGCCGCCTCGATCTCGCCGAGGCGTTCGTCCACTTCGTCCGGCAGCTCGTCGGCGCCGTCATACTCCTCCTCCAGTTTGGCATATTCCGCCTTCAGCGCGTCGATCGTCGCCTGCTCCTCGCTGGCGAGGTCGATGGCGGCGCCCTCCAGTTCGCGCAGGCCGCGGGTGTGCCCGTAGGGGAAGTCGATGGCGACCTCGATCCACTTCCAGCCCTCGGCGGCGATCGTCTCCGCCTCGGTCTTCAGCTTCTCGGCGACCAGGCCGTCCAGCAGCGCCATGTCTTCGAGCCAGCCGCCATCGTCGGACTGGAACAGGTCGCGCAGCACCACGCCGCCGGCGGCCTCATAGGCGTCGAGACCGACGAACACCGCTCGCCGGTCGGAGGCGCGCACCGTCTTCTCCGTCAGCATGCGGCGGATCTGGTAGGGCTCCTTCTGCCAACTGTCCTTGACCGACGTCCAGACCTGCACCTGGCGCGCATGGTCGGTGGTGACGGTGAAGGCCATGAGCTGCTCGAGCGACATGCCGTCCTCGGCGTAGACGTCCAGCAAGGCCGGCGCGACGGACGCCAAGCGCAGGCGCTGCTTCACGACGTTCACGCCGACGAAGAACGCCGCGGCGATGTCCTCCTCGGAGCGCCCCTTCTCACGCAAGGCCTGGAAGGCGCGGAACTGATCGAGGGGATGCAGCGGCGCACGCTGGATATTCTCGGCTAGCGAGTCATCCTCGCCGAGGATATCGGTGCCCGGATCGCGGACCACGCACGGAACGGGCGCGGTCTTCGCCAGGCGCTTCTGTTTCACCAGCAGCTCGAGCGCCCGATAGCGCCGGCCGCCGGCCGGAATCTCGAACATTCCGGTCTCGGCGCCCTCGGCGTCGAGGACCGGCCGGACATTGAGACCCTGGAGCAGCGTGCGCCGGGCGATGTCCTCGGCCAGCTCCTCGATCGAGACGCCGGCCTTCACGCGCCGGACGTTGGACTGGCTGAGCACCAGCTTGTTGAAGGGAATGTCGCGCGAGGACGACAGAGTGATCTTCTGAACCGCAGTAGCCATTGGGGTATTCTCCGCGGCGGGCGGCCGAGAGACTCTCTCTCGACCTCCAACCCGCCACGAAGACCGGCGCAGCCCTCTTCCTCTCGGGCCGCCGCGCGGGGCCTCCCTTAAAGAGCCGCTCCATTGCTAAGATGGCGTCAGGGCACGTTCATCGGGGATGAAGCGTAATGGCAAAACGGATCATCACGGTCTTCTATGCTTGGCAGAGCGACCGGGATCAGAAAGGAAATCGACACTTCATCCGTCGCGCTCTCGACGATGCCGCCAAGCGCATCAATGACGATGGTGCCCTGGCGGTTGAGATTAAGGTCGATGCGGATACGGAGGGCGTCCTAGGCACGCCCCCGGTGACTGAAACGATCCTCAAAAAGATTGGCGCATCGGACATTTTCGTGCCGGACCTGACCTTCATCGCGCAAACCGACACGGGTAAGCTGACCCCCAACCCCAACGTCATGGCCGAATATGGCTACGCGCTTCGCGCGCTGACGTTCGAGGCGATGATGCCGGTCATGAACACACATTATGGCGCGCCGACTGAGTTGCCGTTCGACCTGGGCCATGTTCGCCATCCCACCCAGTATGATTTGCCCCCGGCTAGCCCCGACGGAGCACGGCGTGCAGCCCGGGCCGTCCTCTCCGAAAAGTTGGAAGCCATAATGAGGTTGATGGCCCAGAATATTCTCAGCAAAGCGCGCACGGATAATCCGTTTGTGCCCATCGCGCCGGTGCGGCCGCCCGCCTTTTTCTTTCAGCCCAACGATGTGCTGCTGAATTTCGGCTATCCCGGCGAGCAGGAGATGCGGTTCAAAAGAAATCGGGCCATCTTTCTGCGGCTCTATCCGACCTATGCGGATCAGCCACGTGTCGGCTTGAGCCGGGCAATTGAGGTCGCCCAGCGATTGATGCCGCTGCAGCGCGTGATCACGTCCCCACACAACCGCAACGACTGGGGCGCTATCAATCTCCAGCCACATGGCGACGGTATTACAAGCTTCACCCAGATCTTCGAGACCGGCGAACTTTGGGGCGCGAGCGAAGAGCCGTTCAGAACGGGCAACCCGTCATTTGTCGCGGCGATCGGCGCGGAAAAGGCGTTCGTGGCGGCTTTGGAGAACCACCGTCTTGTTTACGAGAGAGAACTCAAGCTCCGCCCGCCCTTTACCGTCGAGTTCGGAGCAGTCGGCCTGACGGATCAGCACCTGCTTGTGCCCAGTGTCGAATTTCCTTCGGGGGAATATGCGGGACCGATCCGAAAGGACAGCTTTTGCCGGTCGTTCCAACTAGGCAGCTTCGACGCGACGGAGTGGACGTCCGCCCTCAGAGATTTTCTCATCGATTTCTATGACCTGGCGGCGGTGGACCGGTCGAAGGTTCTCACGGACGCCATCGTCGCGGCGAACCAACTGCCCCCGCGCTAACCCGTCACGCCGCCTCCCGTTCACTATCAGCCTCGCCGAGGACGCGGTCGTGATCGGGCAGAAAGCCCAGGATCCAGTCGGCTGCCTTGCTGGCCTGGGAGGCTGCGCGCACGACGGCGCGGTTGTCCTCGCGCAGCACCTCCAGCCAGGAGCCGATATAGTCCGCGTGCCGCACAGTCGGAACGATGCCGAGCGACGCGCAGCAGAACGCGGCGTTCATCTCCGCCACCAATTCCTCGAATGCATACTTCTTGCTGCCGAACGTGCCGCCCAGGTCACGGCCGAGACGGGACGGATGGCCGCTGGCGTGCCCCAGCTCGTGCAGAGCCGTGCGGTGCCAGTTGATCGGCTCGAAATAGGCCTGCGGCGGCGGGACCATCACGAAGTCGGGCCCCGGCGCATAGAAGGCGCGATTGCCGCCGATGCGGAAGTCGACGCCGGTCGCGCGGATTAGCGCCTCGACCCTGGGCTCGATCAGGCCCGGCAGCGGCGGTGGTGCAACGGCCGCAACCTCGGCCGGCAGGTTTTCGCATTGGGCGGCATTGAAGACGGTGAACCGCTTCAGGAATGGGATCGCAGCCGCTTCCTCGCCGGTCTCGCGGGCGCGTCGCTTCTCGTCGTCGGGCACGAAGCGGTCGGCATAGACCACGGTGGTGCCGTGCTCGCCCTTGCGCACGTTGCCGCCGAGCGAGAGCGCCTGGCGAAAGGTGAGCCAGCTCTGAGCGGGGAAGCCGTGCTCGATGACGGCGCCCCAAAGGATCAGTACGTTGATCCCGGAATACTGCCGGCCGGTGGCTGCATTCCTCGGCATAGCGAGCGACGCCTTCGCCGCGGCCGTTCCCCAGGGTTGGACCCAGGGCACACGGCCGGCCTCCAGCTCGGCGATGATCTTGCCGGTGATTTCGTCATAGAGGCTCGCCCGGTCCTGGCCGGCGCGAGCGGGAGCGGTCTTGCTGGACATCGCGGATCTCCGCGACGGGCGCCGGAGGCCTCTCCTCCAGCCCTCAACCCGTCACGGCGAACCCGGTCCGCACTCTCACTCTAAAGGGGGCGTTGCGGGGACCTCCCCGCAGAAGGGGGTGTGTCGGCGACACTGGCGTCGACCAGGGGGAAGGCTTTCCCCCCAAGAGGCTCACCTCGGATCAACGACCACTCTGGTTCCAACGATCACGTCTTTGATTTCCAATTATCATGCTCCACGGCTCCAAATTCCTGGACTTCCGCTCTACCGGTGAATGTTCTTTATTTGTTCACGTCGGCGCGCTACATTGCCGATTGAAGAATTAACGGTTTTGCTGCAAGGTGGCACTGTGCCGCGGAATGCCGCGGATTGCTGCGGAGGCCGGTTTGGGCAAGGATGGCCGCGACGCGGAACGGGTGACCACGACCCTGACGCGTAAGCAGAAGGCCGAACTGGATCGTCTCGCAAAGGCGCAGGGCGTGAAGGTGGCTTGGCTAGTGCGGCGGGCTGTCGAGAGATTCTTGGAAGAAGCTGCGGGCGGGCCGTTGTTACCGCTGGACCTGAATGGGGGCGAAGATGCAAAGCGCTGAACTCTTCGCTGGCTGTGGGGGTCTAGCCCTTGGAATGTCCCATGCGGGGTTTCGACACCAGCATATGGCGGAGTTTGACCAGGACGCGGTCGCGACGGTCTTGCACAACAAGGCAAAGGGCATTGAGCACGTCCGGGACTGGCCGATGGGTCTGCAGGATGTCCGAGAGATCGACTGGAAGAAGCTGACCTCCCTTGATCTCGTTTCTGGCGGACCTCCCTGTCAGCCATTTGGAATTGGCGGGAAAAAGCATGGCCAGGACGACCATCGTGATATGTGGCCCGAGGCCATTCGAGCGGTACGAGAGGCAAAACCGCGGCTGATCTTGTTCGAGAATGTGAGGAATCTCGCTGGTCCCCGCTTCCGCCCCTATCTTGAGTGGATCGTCTCGAATCTTGAGCGACCAGGAATGATCCGCAGACTAGAAGAGTCGCATGCCGAGCATCGCGCGCGGCTGGCGACCTCCAAGAGTCGCAAGGATTACAAGGTTGTTTGGCAGCTTGTGAACGCCGCCGATTTTGGCGCGGCTCAAATCAGGCACCGCGTTCTGATCTTTGGGATCAGAAGCGATCTCGATGTCGTTCCGACGCCGATGCCGCCGACCCATTCGCGTGATCGACTTCTCTGGGAGCAATATGTCACCGGGGAATATTGGGCTCGCCATGGCCTGAAGAGGCGCCGCACCCCCATTCTTCAGCAGGACCACGCGCGCATTGAACGATTGAAACGGGCGGACATAGAGCCGGCTGGAGCTCCATGGGTGACGGTCCGGGATGTGTTGAAGGGTCTCGGCGAACCGAACGGCAAGCGCAACCATGTCCTGCAGATCGGCGCGCGAATTTACCCGGGTCACACTGGAAGTCCCCTGGACCTTCCCGCGAAGGCTCTGAAGGCGGGTGATCATGGTGTTCCCGGCGGCGAGAATATGATGGTGCGTGACGACGGGTCGGTTCGCTACTTCACGACCCGAGAGGCCGCGCGACTGGTGGGCTTGCCGGACGACTACGAGTTTCCGCGGTCGTGGACGGAGAGCATGCGACAGCTTGGAAACGCGGTTCCAGCCCCCCTCGGAGCCGCCGCTGGTCGTTGGTTGGCCGCGCAGGTCGGCGGGGGAAAGGCCCTCGGCGGCCTAGCTTCCACACGTCGTGCGGCGTAGATTTGTCCTTTATTTCAGCCGGAGGGCGAGTCGCGGCCGTTAGACCTCGTTTCGGCTACCGAGGGGGTTTAGTGGATGGCGCTCGCACCAGATCGAGCCGCGATTAAGGCACTTGAGGACGCGCTTGCCGCTGTGCTCTCGGCGGCCGGTAGCAATCCTCCCCAAGCGGTTGTTCGTCGAATTCGCGAGGGTTTAGCGGCACACGCCAACGCGGTGGAAGCGGCGCGTTCGTCCACCGATCCAATTCGCATGCCCCGCGCGACGTTTGATCCCGCCGATCCAAAAGCGATCGGCCGAATGGTCTCGATCGCGCTCCTTGCTCAGCCTCTCGTGGCGTTGGCCGATGTTCGACCGGCCTATGGTTCGGGTGTCTATGCGATCTATTATCGGGGCGATCATCCGCTATATGGCGGCATCTCAGGATCAGAGACGCCGATCTACGTCGGTAAGGCTGATCCCGCGAATGATGATGCCAGCACCACGCGCGAGCAGGGCCCGAAACTTACGGGGCGTTTATTGGAGCACGCGGGCACGATCGGCACCGCGGAAGGCTACGCTGACAAGCTTCCGTCCCATCTATCAGCCATAAGGCTCGCGGACTTCGTTTGCCGCCGACTTGTCTGCGCCACGAATGCCCAACTGGTCGCGGAAAAACATCTCATTCGGACCTTCTGGCCGATCTGGAACTCGGAGACCAAAGCCTGTTGGGGAATGAGCAAGCATGGCGACGCGGCGACCACGCGAGCCAACAAGCGTTCTCCGTGGGATGTCGTGCATCCTGGACGACTCTGGGCATTGGATGAGCGGCTGGCGGACTCGCTGATGCCGGATGAGATCGCCAAGCGAATCGCCGCAACGCTGGAACGGGTGCCGGCGCGACAGGATCATGCCGCGCTACTGGAGGAGATGTTGGCCGGCTTTCGTCAGGACGATGCCGTTTCAGTGGTTCCCGAGGTTCCGCCAGTGGGTGAGGACGTCGCGGGTCCCGAGCCGGATGAGGCTGGCGGTGTCGACGACGAATGAAACGGATGCCGCCAGAAGCGCGCAGATGTCCCGCATACGAGGGCGTGACACCAAGCCGGAAATCCGCGTGCGTCGGGCGCTTCACGCGGCGGGATTGCGATACCGCCTTCATGCGAAGGATTTGCCCGGAAAGCCCGACCTTGTCTTTCGGGGCCGGCGGATAGCACTGTTCGTCCACGGGTGTTTCTGGCACCAGCATCCGGATCCGGATTGCAAGCTCTCTCGAATGCCGAAGTCGAAGCTCGATTTCTGGCGCCCGAAACTTGAGGGCAACAGGTTACGCGACGAAAAAACACGATCCGCGCTGGAAACGAATGGTTGGACGGTGGTCGAGGTTTGGGAGTGCGAGACCAAACCTGACCACTTGCGGCGACTGGTTGCTAGACTTCAGACGATAAACCCGCCGCGCGCGGCGGAAGTTAAATCCCGATCCATAGTTGGGGCAAAGGCGGGGAAATGACTCAGGAACTGGATCTCACACCCGCGCCGCGCGTGCTGCAGATGCTCGGCGAAATCAATCTCGAGCAATGGCGGTGCCTGGCCGAGCTCATCGATAACTCCATCGATGGCTTCATTGACGCAGCGAGGGCCGGCGCGCCGATCGCACAGCCCGAGATCGCGGTCAGCATACCGACCGCCGATACCGAAAACGCGAGGGTGTCCGTCAAGGACAATGGGCCCGGTATGTCTCTGGAGACCTTGGAGAACGCGCTTCGGGCGGGCTGGTCGGGAAACGATCCGCTGTCGAAGCTCGGCCTTTTTGGGATGGGCTTCAATATCGCCACCGCGCGCCTTGGCATCGTGACCGAGGTCTGGACAAGCCGGCGGGGCGATCCGGAACAGGTTGGCGTTCGCATTGATCTTGAGGAGCTTAGGGCCTCTGGGAACTACAAGGTCCCACGCCAGACGCGTGCCAAGACGAATCATGAGGACCACGGCACGGAGATTGTCGTGACGCGGCTGAAGCCGGAGCAGCGAGCCTATCTGGCGCGAGCGAACAACCGCGCAACGATCAAGAAGCATTTGGCCAAGACCTATTCGTCGCTTCTCTCCAATTCGGAGGCGGGGGCGATCCGGTTGATGCTGGGCGGCGCGCGGGTCACGCCACTCCGCCCCTGCGTCTGGGACGCCAGCCGGTCGGTCGAGCTGCCTGATGGCACCACCGTTAGTGCCGTAGAGCAGTTCGATGTCGCGCTCGCGCCGAGGCGATATTGCGAGCATTGCATGCGGACGTTGGCGAGCGATCAAGAGCAGTGCCCCACCGGAAGCGCTCACTGCGCGATCGTCGAGACCCCGCGCAGAGTCAAGGGCTGGGTCGGCATCCAGAGATACTTGGACAAGACGGACTTCGGAATCGACTTCATCAGAAATGGTCGAAAGATTGAAATTGGGACGAAGGATCTTTTCATCTGGAACGACGGGGAGACTCAGGAGGTCGAGTATCCGATCGATGATCCGCGAAGCCGAGGTCGCTTCATAGGAGAGATCCACCTCGACCATTGCCAGGTGAGCTACACTAAGAATCGCTTCGAGCGAGACGATCCGGCATGGAACGAGATGGTCCGGGTGGTTCGGGGCGAGGGCCCGTTACGGCCCAACACCGCGCGCCAGAAGGGTTTCGATGGCAATCAGACCCCGCTGTACAAGCTGTTTCAAGCTTTCCGCCGCACCAGCCCACAAGGCAAGAATGGTCTGTGGTCTAGGATCATGGTCGTTCAGGACAACGATCGCGCCCAGCAAATGGCGGGCGCGTTCGCGAACGCCGACGCCGAGTATCTAACGGACGAGCGCTGGTGGCAGCTCGTCGAAGAGCAGGACGCGAAGATTCTCGGCGACACGCCTGGCGGTGGCGACGGCGCGGCGATACCTCCGGGGTTTCTTGGAGGCGATTCTGGTACGGAGGGCGGTGGCGATGGTGGTGGTGCCCCACCCAGCGGCGAGCAGCCTCCCGCCGCATCCCCGGTAACGCCCGAGCCGGCCCCCGCGCGGCGACCGATATTCGAGCTCACCCGCAAGTATGTTCATCCCACGTACCGCGCGGAGTTCGATGTCGAGGCTTTCGCCGTCGATCCAGCTGATCCACAATTGCCGGCGGGGCAGCCGTGGGCGGTCCGCTTGGACAACGTCGCGACACGCACCTATTCGTATCTCGTCGATACGGCGCACGACGTGTTTCGATCCTCGACGATGACTCCCCTCGACGCTTTGCTCGTCGATCTGACTTACCGAACAATCGAGTTTCTCCGCGGGCATAGCCAGGATGCCACGCCGGCGGGTGTCCTCGCGGATTTTCGCGCCGAGTATTGTGGCGACACTCGACTGGACGAGCAGGAAATCATCGCGCTAGCGGGCAATATCCTAACCGATATCTGCCGTTCCGTGGCCGGCCTTATTAACGGACAATCCGCCGAGGCGATGTATGGCGAACTGACGGACCGCGAGAAGGAAGGAATCGCTCGCCGGATGGCTGGTCGCGGTGTCGCAGATCCTCGAGCGCTCATCGGGGACGGCCGGTACTGGGATTATGCCGATGGAGGCACGGTTCGCCGCTTCTTCCAGAGACATCCCGAGCTATTTCTCGACGGGAAGTATTGGGAGGATGTGTACGCCGCTCTTGATTTCGGCGCGCCCGATGTCACGAACGACGCGAAGGCGGCAACGGTCGCGCGCTATGACGCATATCTGGGGGACGCCATATGGCTCGCTGATCAAACGCCGGCGGACTTGGCAAGGGCCTCGCGAGACACCGTGATCCGAGCGACTTGTTCGCTTCGTCTTCTCAGACCGGACGTCATGATGTGACCGCAGAACCATTCCTCCACACCCAACGGCTGCTACGTGGGCCATGGCAAGCCTTCGAGCGGGACGTGGCTCGGCTGCTCGTGTGCAACGGTTTTGAGGATGTCAGGCTCATCGGGGGTTCCGGCGACGCGGGCGCCGATGTCCTTGGTGTCAAGAATGCCGAGCTATGGGTGATACAGTGCAAGTTCACCACCAACGGATATCCGTCGCCGGCCGCTGTCGATCAGGTCGGCGAAGCGGCGCGATATTATCAGGCTGATCGAATCTACGTCGCCACGAGCCGTCGCGCTGGGCCCGCGATGCTGGCATCGGTTCGCCGTTGGGCGGCGCTTGGCATCGAGATCGGTGTTCTTGAGCCGGCGACCCTGCTTGAGATGGCGCGGCGCAGCCCGGAGTATCCGGCCAGCAGACGCGATCTTCGCGACTATCAGCTCGATGCCGTCGATCGGTTCGTTGGATCCCTGCGCGAAACGGGCCGGGGACAGGTGGTCCTTGCGACGGGACTCGGAAAGACGGTTGTGTTGGCCGAGAGCGTCGCCCAGCTTTTTCGCGACGAGGCGATACCCGGCGGTCGGGCGCTGGTGCTCGCTGGCACGAGGGAATTGGTCGATCAGCTACAGAGGGCGTTTTGGGACCAGCTTCCGAAGTGGGTTCCAACCCATCGCTTGATCGGCGGCGAATTTCCCTCGGAATGGAATGGGATCACGTTCGCGACTGTTCAAAGCGCCGTCTCGCGGCTCGACGCGCTGCCTGACTTTGGGGTCGTCCTGATCGACGAGGCGCACCACGTGGGCTCCGATACCTTCCGCCGGGTAACCGACAAGATGGCTGAGGCGATGATCGGCGGCGTCACAGCGACCCCATGGCGGGGCGACGGTTATGACATTGACCACTTGCTGGGCCCGCCGGTCGTGCGAATTGGAATCGCGGAGGGTCTCCGGAGGGGGTTTCTTTGCGAGGCGGATTACCGCTTGCTCGCGGACAACATCGATTGGTCTTTCGTGCGATCGCACTCGCGCAACAGCTATTCGATCACACAGCTGAACAAGCTGTTGCTGCTCCCAACGCGCGACGAGGAAGCGGCGCGCGCGATCCGGGACACCTTCGACAAGGAGTCTCGACGCTCGGCGATAATCTTCTGTTCGTCGGTTACGCACGCGAAAAGCTTCGCGGCCATGCTGAGGCTGTTCGGTTTTCGCGCCGAGCCAATCACTGGCGACATGACGCCTCGGGAACGTGATCGCACGATGGTGGCCTTTCGTAAGGGCTCGCTAGACGTTGTGACGACCCGTGACTTGTTCAACGAGGGAGTCGACGTCCCCGACGTTGACATGATCGTTTTCATGCGGGTCACGCACAGCAGGCGGATCTTCGTGCAGCAACTGGGCCGAGGGCTACGCATCAGCCCCAGGAAAAAGAAGGTTGTCGTTCTCGACTTCGTTAGCGACCTGCGGCGCCTCGCCGAGGTCGTCGAACTTGAGAAAGCCGTCCGGGGCGATGTCGAGCGGCTGCGTCTGCCTGGCGTCATCCAATTCCGTGACGAGGGTGCCGGGAGCTTCATGCTGGATTGGATGAAGGACCAAGCCGATTTATTCACCCGCGAGGGAGATCCGACACTAGAGCTGCCCGCTTTCGATTTCCCGGCCCCTCATAACAGAGGCGGCATTCAATGACGGCCATTCCAACAACGGTACGTGATGCGTTGAGGGACAGGCTCTGGGCACAGTGCGATGACCTCGGATGGATGTCGCTACCCGACACAGAACGCGCCCGTTACTACGAGCTTTGGACGCGCGATTCCTCGATCGGCGGACAACTGGCCCATGTGATGGATGCGCGAAAGGTACGCGTCTACATCAAGGATTCCTTGGTGAAGCCCTATGTCCGGGCGCGGCTATCCCTGAACGAAGCCGAGGTCTGGCGATTACTCGGACTCACGAGCGGGGACCGGGCGGTCCACATCTATATCAAGCCTCACGGTCGCAGGACCGAGGATGGCCGAGTGATCGGATGGGGCCGCAGCCGAGATTGGAAATCTGTCTTAATGGCGGTTTTCGAGCGCGGTCGGGCGCAGAGTTCCTTTTCGTCGTTCGGTGTTGTCCTGTTGGAGAGCGGGAAGACCGAGGCCGAACGATCCCGTGGACTTGTTCGAGAAGCCGCGCAGCGACTTGGTATCGAAAAACTAGCCTGGCTGGAGTGATCATGAGGGAGAAGTATCCGGGCTGGTATCCAAAGTCGGCGGCGGAGGCCTCAGCTTTGTGGGACAACGCTATATTTGTCCCCGATGCGAATGTTCTGCTGCACTGCCTCCGGCATCCCGCCGCAGTACGCGAAGAGCTTCTGCGACTGTTCGATGCGCTAAAGGAATCGTTGTGGATTCCGTACCAGGTTGGGCTTGAGTTTCATCGCAATCGTCTGGATGTCGAACTGGGCGCGCAGGATGCCTATGAGGCATTGATAAAGGATCAGGAGGCGGTCCTTGAGAAAGCGCGCGAGAGGCTGCGTCAGCTCCGCGCCCACCCGACGATCAGCGTCGCTAAGGAACTCGCCGCGCTAGATATGTTCGCCGGAGATTTTCGCGGTCGGATGATCGCGGCGCAGGCGGCGCACCCAGTTCAGGAGATCGCCGACGCCGTCGCTAAGCTCACACAGCTTTTGAACGGACGAATTGGTGACAAGTGGAAGCCCGAGCAACTCGCTGCGGTGAAGAAAGAAGGCGAGGATCGCTATTCGAAGAAGATCCCACCTGGATACAAGGACGCTAAGAAGGACAGTGGGGAGTTCGACAAATTCGGCGATCTCATTATCTGGAAAGACATGATCGCGAAGGCCAAATCCGACAAGCGGCCTATAATATTTATATCCGACGACGCCAAGGAAGACTGGTGGTGGATTCACAAAGGTCGGAAGCTCGGCCCTCGCCCGGAGTTGATCGAGGAGTTTCGAGCAGGGTCAGACCAAGATTTTCACATTTATGAGTTCGGCCAGTTCTTGCGGTTCGCGGCGGAGCGCTTCCCAGAAATCCAGGCGGGTGTCGATCAGGTGGAGAAAAGCCTGCAGGACGACGAGCGTGCTCGTCGGAGACAGAGCGAGGTAGCGGAGGCAATCGAGACGCGAGCAAAGGTTCGAGAGCTTGAGGATGAACGAGATCAGATCATTGCCGTCTTGTCGGGCGCGCCTGGTGCATCGATGCCGGTCGCGCCGGTCGATAGGGTCGCCCTCAGAACACGGCTGGGCGAGCTTACTGCGGAACTGGAAGCTCACCAGCAACGACCAGACGAGGCGGTCTTAGCTGCTCCAGGCGGCGATGATTTCGCCGCAGTAGCGGAGGAACGCACATCATGAGCCGCGCTATGATCGCTTGTGCCGTCGATTCCGGTGGGTTCGATCGATAGGAAGCCAGCCATGCACAAGATCGAGGAATTCGTCGACGAACGGCAGAAGTCGTGGTGCATCCACTGCGCGAGGCCGCTCGCGGGCCTTGAAACCAACGAGGATCATGTCCCGTCAAAGGGCCTCTTGGCGAAGCCGCGCCCACACCACCTGCCGATCGTGATAATCTGCAAAGAATGCAACACCGGCTTTTCGTTGGATGAGCAGTACGTGGTGACGTTTCTGAGTTGTGTCCTGGCGGGTTCTACCGACCCTGAGAAGCAGTCGAACTCGAGCGCTGCACGAGCCCTTGTCGATAGCACTGCGCTGCGCGCGCGGATCGAGCGATCGCGGACCGAGTATGTGACGCACGGTGGAGAGACGCGCGTCCTATGGAAACCGGATTCGAGCCGCGTCGAGCGAGTGGTGCTGAAGAATGCGCGTGGGCACGCTTATTTCGAGTACGGCGAACCGATGTTGGATGCTCCGGCCCACATGTTGATTGTCCCGCTGGAATGTATGACGACGGAGCAGCGCGATGACTTTGAGGGGCTAAGCGACCAAGGAAGCCTCGCGGCCTGGCCGGAGGTCGGGAGCCGCATGCTGACACGCCTAATTACTGGCGAGGACACGGAAGGCGAATGGGTCGTCGTCCAAGAAGGAATCTACCGCTATTCCGTACAGCAGGATGGTGGTCTGCGGGTGCGGTCCGTCCTGTCGGAATACCTAGCCACCGAAGTTCGTTGGGGGCATTAGCCAGATAGCCCACAGAGCGGTGTGCAGCCATCGGTGGATGGCGAAGCTTGCGTTTCAACGACAGCCAAGATTCGCCAATGAACCTTGCCAAACAAAGATCGAGATCAGCCTCAACCGCCAGCGTGTTGGCGATTAGATCGTCTGGATCATGTGGCAGAAATTACGCGTGTGGCGCACCCGACAGGATTCGAACCTGTGGCCTCTACCTTCGGAGGGTAGCGCTCTATCCAGCTGAGCTACGGGTGCCTGTAACGTGGAACTACTCTCCGCTGATCACTCTGGTCAACGATGCTCTGACGCGGTTGAAGCCGGTCCGAGTCGTCGATCACCTGATGGCATTTACCTGTCGGCGCCTACGCCGGAGTTTCCGCCGAGGTGGTTGCAATGTGGTTGCAACGCCTCCTGTCAACGTCGATCCAAAAACCTCTCTGTCTCTAACTTCTTCAATTCACTGCCAAAATCGACCCACAAAACGCAGCCCAGCCTTGATACTCTCGCCTTCGGAGGGCAACGCTCTATCCAGCTGAACTACAGGTCCGGCAGGTTGCTCTAGCCCGGTTCGGCGCGCGGTTCAATGCTCGGCGCTGAAAATCATCGCGTTGGTTGCCGCGTCGGACCGCAGGGGTCGGTTTGGGTGCAGGATGAAGCCGATAATGTCGTCGGTCGGCGTGGCGCGCTGGTGATCGAGCAGCATCAGATGATAGTCGGGCGGATAATAGGCGGTGCGGTCGCTGCTCGACGCCGGCAATTCCCGCCAGCACGCCGCCATCGCGGATTTCGGGATCAACTGGTCGTGGCCGCCATATAAAATAAGCGCGTGCGGCGGCGCAAAGCGCGCGCAAGCCGCCTGGGCTTGGCCCATCAGCCGGGCCAGACCGGCGATCGTGGCGATTCGGGTCGCGTGAATGGTAAGCGGGTCTTGGGAAAATGCGATCAGGGCCGGAATATTGTCGCTGGCGCGGATATGCGCTTGCTGCCCGGTCAGGCGCAGTCCTGGCGCGAACATGTTGGTGATCGCAAGGCTGGCGCGCAGGGGCGATGCCAGGGCCTTGCCGCCCCAAACCGCTGGGGAGACCAGAACATACGAGGCAACAGCCGCATCGCCCTGCGCGCCCAGCAGCAAAGCGACGGCTCCCCCCATGCTTTCGCCCATCACGCTGAGCGGCACGCCGGGAAACCGCCGGTGCAGTGTTGCAACCATCTGGCGGGCGTCGGACACCAGCCGGGCGGTGCCGGGCCAGTAGCCGCGCCCCGGTGCCGCCCCGAAGCCACGCTGGTCAGGGGCAAAAACGGCAATTCCAGCGGCAGCCAAGCGTGGTGCTGGCATGACCCAAGCGTCACGGCTGTCGTTGAACCCATGCAAGGCCAAGACCACGGCGCGCGGATCGCGGCCTGGTCGCCACGCGCGATAGGGCAGGCGGGCACCGCTGGCGAGGGTGAAGTCACCATCGGTGACAATGGGATGCCGTGCCGTGCTCGTGGGGATGCGAAACGGTGCGGCGCAGCCGGACAGGGCGAGGATTGCAAGGATCAGGAGTCCGGCTCGATAGGCATTCACGGCGAGATTCGGTATCATGGATCGTCGATATCAAGCAAAGAGGGTTCCATGCCGGACGCGCCACCATCGCCAGTGTTTGAAACATTCCAGGTTCACGATCGCGTGGTCGCCTGCGATGGCGGCGGCGAACCCATGGGACACCCACGGGTATTTCTTAAAATCGAGGACCAGGAAATCATCTGCCCGTATTGCTCGCGGCACTATGTGCTGGTGGCAGATGCGGCATCCGGTTCCGCACATTGAGCGCCAAACGTCTCGTTCTGGTGGATGGCTCGGGGTTCATTTTCCGCGCCTTCCATGCATTGCCGCCGATGACGCGGGAAGATGGCACGCCGGTGAACGCGGTGTTCGGTTTCTGCAACATGCTGGCCCGCCTGTTGAAGGACCACACCGGCACCCATCTCGCGGTAATTTTCGATGCCGGTCGCACCACATTCCGCAACACCATCGACCCGCGCTACAAAGCGCAGCGTCCGGAACCGCCCGCGGAACTCATCCCGCAATTCGCATTGGTGCGCGAGGCAACACGGGCCTTCGCGGTACCCGCGATCGAGCTTGAGGGGTTCGAGGCCGATGATTTGATCGCGAGCTACGCCGAGGCGATGAAAGCCGCGGGCGGCGAGGTGGTGATCGTGTCGTCCGACAAGGATTTGATGCAGTTGCTCGGTAACGGCGTTTCGATGCTCGACCCGATCAAATCCACCCCGATCGGCCCCGATGAAGTGATCGCGAAATTCGGCGTAACCCCGGCGCAGATGGTCGATGCCCAGGCCCTGATGGGCGATGCGGTCGATAACGTCCCCGGTGTGGCGGGGATCGGGCCGAAGGGTGCGGCGCAGTTGATCGGCGAATACGGCACGCTCGAGGCGATATTGGCGGCGGCGGCATCGGGGGCGATGAAGCCATCGAAGCGGCGCGACACGCTGGTGGCCCATGCGGACGAAGCGCGGATTTCGCGCTTGCTGGTGGAACTGCGGCGCGACGTCGCTCTGCCGGTGCCGATCGACCAACTGTTGTTAGTGCCGCATCACGATGGCGCGCTGCATGATTTTCTCGATGCGCAAGGCTTCAAAAGCATCAAGGCACGGCTAGGGCTTGATGGATTGACCCACCGCAACGACGATCGGGCGCTGGCGGCGCTGGAGGTTCCAACCTCTGCGATTGAACTAACGCCGGATCTTCCGTTCGGCCCCTATGAAACGATCGATACCGAGGCGGCGCTCGACCGCTGGGTCGCGGCGATCGTCAGCGCCGGGCTGGTCGCCATCGATACCGAAACCACCGATCTGAACGCGCGGCGCACCCGACTGGTGGGGATTTCGCTCGCGACTGCGCCGGGGGTGGCGGCGTATCTGCCGCTCGGGCATGAGCTTGGCGAGCAATTGCCGCGCGTGCTGGTGTGCGCGAAGCTCGCACCGATCCTCAACGATCCCGCAATCCTCAAGATTTTTCACAACGCGAAGTTCGATCTGCACGTGTTGGCCGGAGCCGGTCTGGCGGATGCAGCCCCGATCGACGATACCATGCTGATCTCCTACGCGCTGGAAGCCGGCGCGCATGGCCATGGCATGGATGAATTGTCGGCCCTGCACCTCGATCATCAACCGATCGCCTACGACGCGGTCACCGGCACCGGACGCAACCGAACCAGTTTTTCCGCCGTGCCGATCGAGCGCGCTACCGCCTATGCCGCCGAAGATGCAGACGTGACCTTGCGATTGTGGCACCTACTCCGGCCACGCCTGCGTTCAGCCCACGCGTTGGCGCTGTATGAAACCCTGGAACGCCGCCTGATTCCGGTGCTGCTCGATATGGAACGCGCCGGGATCATGGTTGACCGCGATGATCTGGTCGCGATGTCGTCGGAGTTCGCCCGCCGGATGGATGACATCCAGCGCGATATCGAAAAACTCGTTGGCCACGCCTTCAACCTTGGCAGCCCGAAGCAGCTGGGCGAGATTTTGTTCGACGAGATGAAACTGCCCGGCGGCAAGCGCACCAAAACAGGTGCCTGGGGCACCGATGCGGCGGTGCTCGACGAACTGGCCGAGGCAGGGCACGAATTGCCGGTACGTATTCTTGAATGGCGACAGCTGCAAAAATTGAAATCGACGTATGCCGATGCTCTGGTCACCGAAATCGACATCGAAGACCGAAGGGTGCATACCAGATTCGCCCAGGCGATCGCCGCGACCGGGCGGTTGTCCTCGAACGATCCGAATTTGCAGAACATCCCGATCCGCACAATGGAAGGTGCCCGAATCAGGCGGGCGTTCATCGCGGCCCCCGGATGCAAATTGATCTCGGCGGATTACTCGCAAATCGAGCTTCGGCTGCTCGCGCATGTCGCGGATATTCCAGCACTGAAGGCCAGTTTCAGCAACAGCGAGGACATTCACGCCCGCACCGCCTCCGAGGTGTTTGGTGTGCCGATGGAAGGAATGGACCCGGCCACCCGGCGGCGTGCCAAGGCGATCAATTTCGGAATCATCTACGGGATTTCGGCGTTTGGCCTGGCGCGTCAGCTTGGCATCGATAACAGCGAGGCCAAGCGCTATATCGACGCCTATTTCGCGCGCTACCCGGAAATTCGTCGTTACATGAACGAAACGCGCGAATTTGCCCGCACCCATGGCTATGTCGCCACTCCGTTCGGCCGGCGGTGCTATGTGCCTGGCATCGCCGACAAAAATCCGGCGCGGCGCGGCTATGCTGAGCGTCAGGCGATCAATGCACCGTTGCAGGGCGGAGCGGCGGACATCATCAAGCGGGCGATGGTGCGGCTACCTGCCATCATCGCGGCATCGGGTCTGCCGATCCGGCTTTTGTTGCAAGTCCACGATGAATTATTATTCGAAGCGCCGGCCGATCAGGCGGAGGCGGCGGCTTCCCTGGCGCGCGAGGTGATGCAAGGGGCGGCGGTTTTGTCGGTGCCGCTGCTGGTCGAGGCGGGCATCGGGGTGAACTGGTCCGACGCTCACTGAACTCAATCTGAACCGGAATCAGTCCGGATCAGCAGACCCTTTACGGGATAAGCCGCGCCGCAACCGCGCCAGGGCCTCGCCGATCGGGCCTTCCGGCAACGTCACCGACGAGGCGGGGAGCGGGATGCTACCAGGCAGAACCCGGCGCGACGGTACCGGTTTTTGGCCGGCCGGCTGCTTCATATCGGTAAATCGCAGCCGTTCGACCGGGGTACCACCCAGAGCAAGGTTGACCCGCGCGATCAAGCCCGGCCCCATATGCTGTAATTCGAGCGCGTCCGGCCCGGCGCAGCCCAGCGTAAGGGTGCCCGCGGCGCATTTCACCGGCAGGCTGCGTGCCGCGATATCGGGGCCAGCGATGGCTGGCCAATCCTCGATCAACGTCGCCATAACCGCACCACGGCGGCGCAGAGCCGGGCGTAGAACGGGTGCCAAAAGGGCGGCAATACCGCGTGGCGCATAATGCCGTGCTGGCTCGACAGGCTGCGGTTTTATCGCCACTGAGCGTTTCCGTGAACCCTTCTCCGCCATCCGCTACCCTGTTGCTCCGTTGGTATCGCGCGCACCGTCGTGTGTTGCCCTGGCGCGCCGCCGATCGCCTCGACCCGTATCACGTCTGGCTCAGCGAGATCATGCTGCAACAGACCGTGGTCGCGACTGTCATACCCTATTTCAACCGTTTTATCGACCGGTTTCCCACCATCGCAGCGCTGGCGCAGGCTCCGGATGACGAGGTGCTCGGGCTTTGGGCCGGGCTTGGCTATTACGCGCGCGCGCGTAACCTGATCGCCTGCGCCCGCGCCATCGCCGAATTGGGCGCTTTTCCCGCAACGATCGAGGGGTTGCGCGCCCTGCCGGGCATTGGTCCCTACACGGCGGCGGCGATCGGCGCGATCGCGTTCGGGCTTGCGGTCGTGCCGGTCGATGGCAATGTCGAGCGCGTCACGGCGCGGGTTTTTGCGATCGACGCCCCGTTACCCGGCGCAAAGCCAGACATTGCTGCGGCGGCCTTACGTCTGGGCGATCAGGCCGCAGCGGTGCGAGCGCCAGGTGATTTCGTCCAGGCGCTCTTCGACCTGGGAGCGACGATCTGCACGCCGCGCAACCCTTCGTGCCTGATCTGTCCCTGGCAAGGGTCGTGCGCGGCGCGAGCGCGGGGTATCGCCGCCGATCTGCCGCGCCGGGCACCGAAGGCCGTGCGGCCGGTCCGCCTTGGCACCGTGTATCTGCTCCGTGACCACGCAGGCATGATCGGTCTGCGCCGCCGTCCACCTAAGGGATTGCTGGGCGGCATGTTCGAACTGCCCGGAACCGCCTGGGAGAGCGTTTTGCCCGCGCAAGCGCCCCCGACGCCGGCACAGTGGCGCGACGCCGGCACGATCGAGCATGTCTTCACCCATTTTCGATTGTTTCTGCATGTCAAGGCGGCGACGATCGCGAGCCTGCCACCGCCGCTAGCCGCAGCCCCGATCGATGCGCCATTGCCAAGTGTCATGCGCAAGGCTGTCACGGCAGGCCTGGCCGCGCTCAATCGGCCCTGCTGATACCAACCGGGTTGGTGGGTGCAGTTGCCGATGGTTCCGGCGACCGTTCGGATCGCTGGAACGGCAACGGAGGGGGCGGCGCGCGAAACAGAGACGAAGACCATCGGTCATTCTTTATAGCGTTGGTATGACTGCTGTCAGACACAAAAGTTCCGCAAAAAAAACCTCCGACGCGGAACGTCGGAGGCATGTCGGCATATTGGTGCCGGCCCGGTGCCGGACACCCCGGGCGATAGAGCCTGATCGTTTAAGGACGAACAGGCTCTATCTTTCTTTTTGCAAGCAATTTCAGCGCATTCGGTTGCCACAAGGGCGTCAACTTTAAGCAATATTGCTCTAAAAACTCAGTAGTCCGGCGAGCTGGCCGCCCAGCTATGGTGGTGAACCAGGCCGTCGTCATGGTCAGGGGCGTGGTCGGTTTTGCTGGCCTGCTCATGGAACTGCGCGGTCTCGGTGCTGCCGGCCATTGCCGTGGTCGATGCCTGGCCCGCCGAGATCGCCACAGCGACGGCATCGAAATAGGAGGTGCCAACCTCGCGCTGATGACGGGTCGCGGTGTAGCCCTGCGGTTCGGCGGCGAATTCCGCCTGTTGCAGTTCTGAATAGGCCGCCATACCGCGTTCGGCATAGCCCTTCGCCAACTGGAACATCGAATAGTTGAGCGAATGGAATCCGGCCAGGGTCACGAACTGGAACTTGTAGCCCATCGCAGCGATTTCTTGCTGGAACGATGCGATTTTTTCCGGACTCAGCTTCTTTTTCCAGTTGAAGCTGGGCGAGCAGTTATAAGCCATCATCTTGCCGGGGAACTGCTTGTGGATCGCCTCGGCGAACTGGCGTGCTTCCTCAAGGTTCGGCTCGGAGGTCTCCCACCAGAGCAGATCGGCATAGGGCGCGTAAGCAAGGCTGCGGGCGATGGCGTATTCGACGCCGAGGTTCGGCTTGATCCGGTAGAAGCCCTCCGGGGTGCGCTCGCCGGTGATGAACGGGCGGTCACGCTCATCGACATCGGCGGTGAGCAACTGCGCCGCGTGGCTATCGGTGCGGCAGAGCAGAATGGTGGACACGCCCTCGACATCGGCGGCGAGGCGGGCGGCGTTCAGGGTACGGATGTGCTGGCTGATCGGCACCAGGACCTTGCCGCCGAGATGGCCGCACTTCTTTTCCGAAGCCAACTGGTCCTCGAAATGCACGCCGGCAGCACCGGCCTCGATCATCGACTTCATCAGTTCGTAGGCATTCAGCGCGCCGCCAAAACCGGCTTCGGCGTCGGCAATGATCGGTGCCATCCAGTAAGTGCTGGTGTCGCCTTCCATGCGCGAAATCTGATCGGCGCGGCGCAGGGCGGCATTGATCCGCCGAACCACGATCGGCACCGAGTTTGCCGGATAGAGCGACTGGTCGGGATACATTTCACCCGAAATATTCGCATCCGCCGCAACCTGCCAGCCGGAGAGGTAAATTGCCTTCAGCCCGGCCTTGACCTGCTGCATCGCCTGGTTGCCGGTGAGCGCGCCGAGCGTGTTCACATAGGCTTCGGAATTGAGCAGGTTCCACAGACGGTTGGCACCCATTTCGGCGAGGGTGTGCCGGACGCGGAAATTACCGGCGAGCTTCTCGACATCCGCCGGAGTATAGTCACGCTTGATACCGGCAAAGCGATCTGGCGCAACCGAGATACCGCCGGGCAAGCCCTCGGGCGAAAAATTGGCGGTGGGGAACTGTGACATGGTGATCTCCTGATTTAGGCGATAAGAGGCGATACGAATAGCGCGTGGCACCTTGGCCATGAGTGAATTATTTACGCTGCGATCGCGAATGTCACGCGATTTCTTGGAATGAAACGCCGAAACCAGTGGTAAAATTGACAGAAAAAATTTACAATGTGTAAATCATGAAAATATTTTACCCTGATTTGAGGCAAAACGCGTGTCCAATCCATTGATCGGTAGAATCGTGCGCCGTTTGCGCCAGGAGCAGAAGCTGACCCAGCAGCGGCTCGCGAGCCGGCTGGGCATTTCGACTTCCTACCTCAACCTGATCGAGCACGACCAGCGCGGCGTTACCGCGACACTGTTGATCAAGTTGACCGAGATATTGCAGGTCGATCTTGCCGCTTTGTCGGGTTCGGACGAGCGCCAGACCGAACAGGCCCTGCGGGAAACCTTCGCCGACCCGCTACTTGGCACCGATCCGGTACCGGATGCCGAGTCGCAACTACTCGCCGCTTCGGCACCGGCGGCGGCGCAGGCGGTGCTGGGGTTGTATCGGGCCTTTCAGGCGGTGCGCGAGGAAACCGGCGGCATCACCCTGCCGTCCGGGCGGAAGATTCTGTTGCCGAACGAGGAAGTACGGGATTTTTTCCACGAGCACGCCAATCATTTTCCCGAACTTGAGGACGCCGCCGAGGCGATGGGGGCGGAACTGCCGGCGGCGGCCTTGGGAATGAACCACGCGCTGGCCGAACGGTTGCGGCATAAGCACGGGCTGGTGGTATCGGTCGCCCCGTTACCCGGCGCACTGCGGATCTATGATCCAGCCGCGCGCCACTTGCGTCTTTCAGAAATTCTGCCGCGCGAGAGCCGGGGCTTTCAAATGGCGTTCCAGTTGGGCTTGCTTGAGGTGCGCGACCTGATCGAGCCAATCGTGAAACAGGCGGCCATGACCACGCGTGACGCCGGCGAATTGTTGCGGATTGGGCTGATCAATTATTTCGCAGGCGCGGTGCTGATGCCCTATGTGTCATTTTTGGAAGCGGCGGCCGATCTGCGCCATGATGTCGAACATCTGGCGATGCGGTTCGGCGTCTCGTTCGAACAGGCGTGCCACCGGCTATCGACCTTGCAGCGTAACGGCGTGCGCGGCGTACCGTTCTTTTTCCTGCGCGTCGATCCAGCGGGAAACGTCTCGAAGCGGTTTTCGGCGGCGGGGTTTCCCTTCGCGCGCTTCGGCGGCAATTGTCCGCGCTGGGTGGTGTATTCCGCCTTTGCCTCGCCCGGTACGGTGCGGGTGCAGGTGGCGCAATTGCCCGATGGCGCGACCTATCTATGCTTCGCCCGCACCATCGTTGCCGCTCCCACCCACTGGGGCGAACCGCCGGCGGTGCGGGTCGTGGCGATGGGCTGCGAAATCAACCGGGCCACCGAAGTCGTCTATGCCGACGGCATCGAGATTGCCCATGCCACAGTGGGCATCGGCCTGTCCTGCCGGTTGTGCGACCGCCAGGATTGCCACTCGCGCGCCTTTCCGCCGTTGGCCCACCGGCTGGCCCTCGATGTCTCGACCACCAGCAGCAGCCCGTACCGGTTCGAGCCGACGCGCGGGTGAGGCCCGGAGCATCAGGCTCTATCGCATCATCGGTGACAGCCCGTTGCCGCCGGGAAGCAGATACTGGCTGGCGAACATCGTCGCGTGATTGGCCAGCGGGACCGCCGGGAAATGTGCCAGCAAGGCCAGGGCCTGTGCCGGCGGCATGGTAAATCCAGGGCTGGATAACGCCAGCACCGCGCCCGGCCGGTTGCCGCGCCGCAACTGCCGCGCGGCACCGATCAACGCATCCACCACGGTTTGCGACGGGGTGCCGGGGGCGATGCCGAGAATCGAGCGTACCTGCGCCCGCGCTTGGAGCATCGCCTGCTTGGCCAGGGTGTTCATCCCCACCCAGCGGGCACCGGTGGCGAATTGTCCCGCCATCGCATCGAGCGAGGCGATCGCGACCGCCATGCGCGCCGGATGGCCTTGTATCGCCGCCGGGTGGGCAAAGGCGTAGGTCGCCGCGTTGGTCGCTTCGAATGCCGGGTCTTCGCCGACGATCGAGTGGCTGAACGTGCTGAACGGCAGATAACCGATCGAGGGCGCGGGCGTTTCCAGCGCGCAACCGGCGAGCGCGAGTGTCATGAACGGTATGATCATCGAGCGGTGCATGGCGGCCTCCGGTAAGAAAGGTGGTGTCGTCCGGAAGGCGGGCAGGTCACAAGTGCTTGAGGCTGTCAGCTATCGGTGCGCGGCACCCAGGGGATGCGCGCGATGTCGATGCCCTCATCGGCCAAAGCCTCGGTCTCGGCGTCGCTGGCCTCGCCATAAATGCGGTGCGGCGCAACGGCACCCTCATGGATGCGCCGCGCCTCGGTCGCGAAATCGGGACCGACGTAATCGCAGCGCTGCTCGACCTCGTGGCGGACGCGGGCGAACATCGCACGCAGTTCATCGGGCATCCGCCCGGCAACGGCGGTGCCGGTTGCGGGTGCCGGTGCTGCTACCGGCTGGTTGACGGCCGGTGCCTCCGCTACCCGGGTTTTGCCGCCAATTCGCGGTGCCATCAGTGCGCGCGATACCGCGTGATCGCCGCAACGCGGGCATTCCAGCATGCCGCGCCCGGCCTGTTGGTCGAAACTGGCGCTGCTTTTGAACCAGCCATCGAACTCATGGCCGGCGGCGCATTGCAATTG
The DNA here is from genome assembly GCA_028688905.1 of Acidiphilium sp. Classification (GTDB taxonomy): domain Bacteria; phylum Pseudomonadota; class Alphaproteobacteria; order Acetobacterales; family Acetobacteraceae; genus Acidiphilium. The sequence continues at coordinate 100,224 of JAQTXH010000001.1, forward strand.
GTAGTGGATCATGTGGTGAACAGCGGATCGAGCTGGCCGGAGCGGTCGAGCGCCAGAAGCTCGTCGCAGCCGCCGATCGATCGACCATCAATGAAAATCTGTGGCATCGTAGTGCCGCCGTTCGATCGCATCGTGGCGTCCCGGCGGGCGGCCGAGCCGTGCGGCGCGTCGATTTCGGTGAAGGCAACGCCCTTGTCGCGCAGTAGTTTGAGGGCGCGGCTGCAATAGGGACAGAACGGTTGAGTGTAGATTTCGACATTCGGCATGATGCCAATCACATACGCGACCGCGATGATAGCGCAAGAGTGTTTAGCTTTCGTGATGGTCCGCCACGCGTGCAAGGGCGAGCACATCGACGGCGGCGGCCCCGGCTTCGTAGAGTGTGATGGCGCAGGACGATGCTGTGGCCCCAGAGGTCAGAACGTCGTCGATCAGCAGGATGGTACGGCCGATGATCGCCGCCGCGCGGCCCGGGCGCACCGCGATGGCACCGCGTAGCGCGACTTCCCGATCGTGTTGGTCAAGCTCGGCGAGCGGCCGGGTGGCGCGGGTGCGGATCAGCCCGTCGATCAAAACCGGTCGGGCCGCAAGCTTGCCGAGCGCGCGGGCGAGTTGCCCGGCCTGATTATAGCCGCGCGCGGCGAGGCGGCGCTTGTGCAGGGGTACCGGGACCAGAACATCGGCGCGGGCGATCAATTCGGCACCGGGGCGGAGCAGCAGACGCGCCAGACCGGCGGCGGCTTCAGGGCGATCGGCGTATTTGAACGGCAGGATCAGGCGTTTTGCCGCTGGGCCGTAGCGCATGGCGGCGCGTGCCGCGCGAAAGCTCGGCGGGTCCCAGTCGCAGGCGGTACACAGCGGTGCCGGTTCGGCGAGCGGCAGACCGCAGTGGCCGCAAAACGGAGCGGTGATGAATTCGGTGCCGGCGAAGCAAGTCACGCAAAGCTGGCCGGCCCCGGCGGCGGGTTCGGTGCAGGACAGGCACTGCGCCGGAAGCAGAATATTCAGGGTCGCACGGGCCAGCGACCTCAGCATTCCGGGGGGTTTCCGCGCCGGTTCGCCTGCGCCACAAGCGGGGTCATGAGCGAGCAGATGAACGAAATGGTGATTTTCGATCGCGGCGCGGTCAGTGCCCACCGCAACCGCGCCGCGTCCCGCCTCGCGCGGGTTCGCCCCGTGCTCGACGATCTGGCGGCGCGGCTGCTCGACCGGCTGGACGATACCGGCCGGCAATTTTCCTCAGCCCTCGATATCGGCGGCCGCGGTGTCGTCGCACCGAGGTTGGTGGCCCGCGGACTTTCGGTAATCTCGATCGATCTTTCGGCGCGTATGGCCGCTGTGGCTGGTGGCGCGGCGGCGGTGGCCGACGAGGAATATCTGCCATTTGCCACGCAGAGTTTCGATCTCATTGTCGCCCATCTGTCGCTGCACTGGGTGAACGATTTGCCGGGCGCGTTGATCCAGTTGCGCCGCGCCCTGAAACCGGAGGGGTTATGTCTCGTCAGCCTGCCGCTGCTCGGCACTCTGGGCGGGTTGCGGGCGGCGCTCATCGAGGCCGAAGCGGCGTTGACCGGCGGGGCCGCGCCACGGGTATCGCCCTTTCCGGAACTCGCCGATTGTGCGGGGCTGATGCAGCGGGCGGGATTCGCCCTGCCGATTGCCGAGCGGGAAGTGATCGATTTCGACTACGCCAATCCATTCGCGCTGTTGCGCGATCTGCGCGACGCCGGCGAGACCAACGCGACCATTGCCCGTTCGCGCCGCGTGGCCCCGCGCGCGCTGTTTCCGAGGGCGCTGGCGGTTCTGGCGCAGGAGGGGCGTATTCGTGTGCCGCTGCATATGGCGGTTCTGACCGGCTGGGGATCATAACAATCCCAATCTTTTCAGACTGACCCATTTGCCGTTGCCAATAATCACGTGGTCATGCAGCACAATCGCCAGCGTGGTCGCCGCTTGCTTGATCTCGCGGGTCATCGCGATATCCTCCTGCGAGGGCGTCGGGTCGCCGCTCGGGTGATTGTGGACCAGGATGATCGCGGTGGCATGGTGTTCCAGCGCGCGCTTGACCAACTCGCGCGGGTAGATCGGCGTGTGGTTGACGGTGCCCTGGCTCTGCACCTCGTCGGCGATCAACCGGTTGCGATGATCGAGAAACAGCACCCGTGCCTGTTCCACCCGCTCGCGCGCCAGCACGGCGGTCAGGTATTCGATCAGCCGGTCCCAATGGTTGAGCACCGGTCGATAAATCACCTCGGCCCTGACCAAACGCAGTGCCGCCGCCTGGACGATTTTCAGCGCCGCCGCTCCCGACTCTCCCAATCCCTCGATAGCGAGCAGCTCCGCCACCGGTGCCGCGATCGCTTGGGCATAGGAGCCGAACCGCGCGACCAGCGCGCGGGCAATCGGCTTGGTATCGCGCCGGGGCAACGCCAGGAACAGCATCATTTCCAAAACTTCATGATCGGCCAGCGACTCCGGCCCCGCCTTCAGCAGGCGGGTGCGCAATCGGGCGCGATGACCGGCAGCACCATGGATGGCGGGATCGTCAGGGTCGGCACCCCCAGGTGCTACCCCATCGAGTGGTAGTTCGTCCGACGACAATCTAAGCGTGTTCAAGCGTTTTGACACACGCTTAGATTGTCACAATCACAGCAATTTGGAAAGCCGATCAGATTGTGGCGGGAATGCTCTCGCCGGACGCCAAGGTGAAAACCTCGCATCCGGTATCGGTAATCCCGATCATATGCTCGAACTGGGCGGACAGGCTGCGGTCACGGGTCACCGCTGTCCAGCCATCTTCAAGAATTTTCACTTCCGGCCGTCCGGCATTGACCATCGGCTCGATCGTAAAGAACATCCCGGGTTTCAGCAGCGGCCCATCGCCCTTGCGGCCGAAATGCAGCACGTTGGGCGGCTCGTGGAAGCGCCGACCGATGCCGTGGCCGCAGAAATCCCGCACCACAGTGTAGCGCTGCGCTTCGACATAGCTCTGGATGGCATAACCGATATCGCCGAACCGTCCGCCGGGCTTGGCGGCGGCGATACCCCGCAGCAAGGATTGATACGTCACATCGATCAGCCGTCGTGCCTTGGTCGAGGCGGTGCCCGCGACATACATCCGGCTGGAATCGCCGTGCCAACCGTCCAGGATGACAGTGATGTCGATATTCAGCACGTCACCATCCATCAGCACGCGGTCGCCCGGAATGCCGTGGCACACCACGTGATTGATCGAAATGCAGGTCGATTTCGGAAAGCCGCGATAGTTCAGCGGCGCTGGAATCGCATGGTGTGCCATGATGTAGTCATGGCAAATCAAATCGATCTCGCCGGTGGTGATGCCGGGGTGAACATGGCTGCCCACCATGTCGAGAACCTCGGCGGCGAGGGCACCGGCCGCGCGCATCGGCGCGAAATCGGCCGGGGTGTGGATGCTGATTTGCCGCTGCTCGGCCCCGCCGTCCATCAGGAGTGCTCCGTCACTGTCATGATCATCATCATCCCTAAATGATCTCGGCAGCGCGCGATGGCAAGTTCGCCAGCTTGCGCGCGAGCACGAGGCCGAGGCCGAGCAGCGCCACAATCATTGCGACGACGCCGTTCCACCCGGCAAAACTCCAGGCAAATCCGCCGATTGATCCCGCCACGCTGGAGCCGAGGTAGTATAAGAACAAGTACAGAGCCGCCGCTTGCGCCCGCGCGCCGCGTGCCTGCGCACCGACCCAGGAACTCGCCACCGAGTGGCTGGCAAAAAACCCGAAGGTGACCAGCGCGATCCCGAGCACGATCAGCGGAAGCCAGCCAGACAAAGTGATCACCGCCCCCAGCAACTCACTCGCAATGCCCCATGGCAGCATTCGGGCGCGACCGAACCGGCTGGCGAGATGGCCCATCCAGGCCGAACTGACGACGCCGACCAGATAGACCGCGAAAATCAACCCCACCGTCGTCTGCGACAAATCGAACGGCGGGGTCAGCAACCGGAACGTGATGTAATTGTATACCGTGACGAATGCACCCATGATCAGGAACGCTTCGGCGAACAACAACCGCAGCGCCGGGTCGGCCAGATGCGCCCGATAGCCGCGAACAAGGGAACCGATCGCCAGGCTGCGGCGAACAAAATGTCGTGATGGCGGCAGACGAGACGCAAACACCAGCCCCGAAGCCAGCCCGACCGCGCCGATCGCCGTCACCGCCCAGCGCCAGCCGAAAGCATCGGCCAGAACCCCGGTCAGCAGCCGCCCGGTCATGCCGCCGAACCCGCTGCCGCCGACATACAGCCCCATCGCCAAACCGATCGATTTCGGATGCATCTCCTCGGCCAGATATCCCATCGCGACCGCCGGCAGGCCCGACAACACCAGCCCGATCGCCGCCCGCATCACCAGAAACCAGCCCCAGTGCGGAATCGTAGCCGAAACCATGGTCAGCAGTGCCGCCCCGATGATCGACCCCGCCATGATCGCCTTGCGGCCCCAGGCTTCCGAGAGTGCGCTGGCGATCAGCAACGCCCCCGCAAGAGTGAACGTGGTCGCCGACAATGCCAGACTCGCCACCATCGGTGTCACCCGGAAATCCACCGCGAACACCGGCAACAGCGGTTGCACGCAATACATCAGTGCAAACGTGGCGAATCCGGCGGCGAACATGGCCAGATTGGTGCGCCGGAACGCTGTGCCGCCATGCTGAATGAACTCGATGGTGTCGATCATCCGCCATCAATGGCAGCTTCTGTGCCTCGGTTTCCATACTGCCCGATGCAATTCACCCGCGCCCGGAACGCAGCCGGTCATTTATGCGACCAGGGCAGTCCCTGGTGCTTCCAACCCGCCACATTGCCACGATGGCCGCGCTGGTCATGCGGCCCCTCGAACCCATCCTTGATGTTATAAACATTCTTGTACCCAGCCTCGAGTGCGGCACGCGCGGCGGCGAGGCTGCGCCCCCCGGTGCGGCACAGGAAATAGATATGATGATCCACTCCCACGCCGGCCGCCTGCAGTTGATCGAGAAATTGCGGGTTCGGCTGCATGGTGGGGAAGACCTGCCATTCAACGGGTACGATCGGCTTGCCGGTTTGCGACAGGTCGGGCATGCCGACAAAATGCCATTCCGCGGTCGTCCGCACGTCGCACAGCACGGCGTCGGGGTTGCTCATCAAGGCTTCCCAGACTTGTTTGGGTGCTACATCGTCAATCATGCTTTCCTCCATTAGGATGGTGGTTACGTTCGCTCGCTGTGCCCCGCGCGGCTGATATATTCAAGACACCTGATCGATGAGGACCACGTTATGACCATAACATCCTGTGCCGGCATCGCCGACGGCCTGGCCGGTGCCATCGGGGACACACCGCTGATCCGTCTCGCGCGCGCATCGGATGCTACCGGCTGCACGATTCTAGGCAAGGCGGAATTCATGAACCCCGGCGGTTCGGTCAAGGATCGCGCTGCCCTCGCCATGATCGAAGCGGCGGAGGCGTCGGGCGCATTGAAGCCGGGCGGCATCATCGTCGAAGGCACCGCCGGCAATACCGGCATCGGCCTCACCCTGGTCGCCAATGCCCGCGGCTATCGCTGCATCATCGTGATGCCGGAAACCCAGAGCCGCGAGAAGATCGATTTTCTCCGGATGATCGGAGCCGATCTGCGCCTGGTGCCGGCGAAACCCTATCGCGATCAAGGCAATTACGTGCATGTATCGCGCCGGGTCGCCGAGGAAACCGGGGCATTCTGGGCCAATCAGTTCGACAACACCGCGAATCGCGAAGGCCATCGCCGCACCACCGGGGCGGAAATCTGGGCGCAGACCGCAGGCAGGGTCGATGCTTTCACGTGCTCCTGCGGCACCGGCGGTACCCTTGCCGGAGTCGCCATGGCGCTGAAGGCGCACAAGCCGGACGTCAAAATCGTCCTGGCCGATCCTGAAGGCAGCGGGCTTTATGGTTGGGTGAAATCGGGCGATCTCACGCCCAGCGGCTCCTCGATCACCGAGGGCATCGGTCAGTCGCGGGTCACCGCCAACCTCGAAGGCGCACCGATCGACGATGCGGTGCGCATCCCCGATGCCGAGGCGCTGATGCAAATATTCGATCTGATGATCCACGAGGGCTTATCGGTCGGCGGCTCCGCCGGCATCAACGTCGCCGCCGCCCTCCGCGTCGCGCGCGATCTGGGACCGGGACACACCGTGGTCACCATCCTGTGCGATGGCGCGGCGCGTTATCAGTCAAAGCTGTTCAACCCGGATTTCCTGCGCAGCAAAAACCTGCCGGTGCCGCCCTGGATGGAATAGGCTGCATCAGAAGCGCCGATACGTCAGAACCAGCACGTCGCGAAACGCGGGCTGGCCGGGGTCGATCGGCACCACTGGCGTCACCCCATGAAACACCCGCCGGTCATCGACCAAGGCGGCGTCGCGCGGGTGGGTGAGGGTAAAGCTGCCCAGGGTGTCACCGTGCAAATCGTGGATGGTGGTGGTGCCCTGTTCGATGTTGACGCGCCGCACCATCAGCACCAGCACGAAATCCACCCCATCGCGATGCATCCCCTCCGGTGTCGGCAGGCCGGTACCGTCGGGACCGGCCTCGATACGGAACTGATGCGCCTCAATATGCCACGCCACCTCACCCCCCGGCTCTTCAAACAGCGCACGGGTGAATCCGAGCAGCGCCTGGAAACTCGCCCCGTCGGCCACTGCGGGGTCGATCGGCTCGAACCAGCGTTCCACCCCGCCGTTCAGTATGTTGTAGTCGCGCGCCTGATAATGCGGTTGATGCGGCGCGCGGCGGATTTCGCCATTCGGCGCGGCTGTAAAGACTCCGAAACGCCGACGGCGATAGCGCCCGCCGTCGGCCATATAGGTATCGAGCGGCATGCCGTCCCAGCTTGCGGCGAAGCGGTTCCATGCCTCGGGCGCAACCACCCCCGCCGGCAGCATCGCATCGAGGGCGGCACCGTCGAGAAAGGCAAATCCGTCGGTGTGCAACTGTTTGGCCAGATAGTGGCGTTTGCTGATCGCGTTCATGATCGGATAATTTAGCATCGTCGCGCGGGGAATAGATCTGGGCCAGGGCGTAGTTCAGCCATTCGCGGGACTGGATGCCGGTGTTGCCGGCCCTGGCGATCCTGAAGCGGCGACGGGAGCAGTCTCGGGCTTCGTCGGGGGAGCGGCGGATTTGGGCGTGCCGAAAGCGGCTCGGAACTCGGCAGGGTCGATGGTGATCTTCTGGTAGTTGTAGGGCAGCTCGATCCCTTCGGCGTCGAACCTGATTTTGATCCGCCGGTTGAATTCGCGCCGCACCGCGTACTGCTTGCCGGCCGGCGTCTTGATCCGCCCCACGATATTCACCGATGAAGCCCCGAACTGATCCAGCCCCCATAACTCCAGGTCGTTGCTGATCTGCGCCGCCCAGGTTGGCTCCGCCCGCATCGTCTCGAAAATTTCCTGGATCACCGCCTGCACATGATCGATATTCTCGTTATAACCAACCCCGATATCGATCGGCGCGTAGCCGAAATCGCGCGACGCATTGGCCACCGTGGTGACCGAACTGAACGGAATGATGTTCAGCGACCCATCGCCGCCGCGCAACCTGATGGTGCGGATCGACAGTTTTTCGACGGTGCCGGAAACCCCGGCCAGAGTCACCCAGTCGCCCACCTGCATCGCGTCCTCCAACAACAGGAACAGGCCGGTAATGATGTCCTGCACCAGTTTTTGTGAGCCGAATCCGATTGCGAGGCCAAAAATCGATAGTCCGCCGAGCAGCAGCGTGACATTCACCCCCACCGCACTCAGCACCACCAAAGCGACGATCACCAGAATGACCACCAGCAGCGTGGTGCGCAGCATCGGCAGCAGCGTCCGGTAGCGCGCTGCCCGGCCCGGCCGCCCCTGGCGGACCAGACGCTCGGCCTGGCCCTCCATCGCGGCGTTGACGATCTCCCACGCGATCAGCCCGATCAGCCCGGCCAACCCGATGGTAATCGTCGCCGACACCATACGCTGCCCGATCCGGGTGACCGCGAACCAGTCGAGAATGCCCAAACCCCAGAGTTGCAGAATAACCAGCACCGCGATCACGCCGAACACCGCCCTGATCACCAGTTTGAACACCGGCAGATAGAGCTTGGCCCGGGCGTGCAGCCCGGGGTATTGGGCGCGCCACGGCTCCTCGTCGTCGAACAGCAACTCCAGCCCATGCGCCAGCCATGCGGACAGGCTGCGCGCCAGTGCCGCAACCACCGCGAACACCAGCACGATCCGCAACATGATCACGAAGGCATGCGGCACGCCGATCGCCCAGGCAATCCAGAGCGCGACAATATAAAACAGCGCCAGGATATGCCACGATCGCGCCAGCCCTGCGCGCATTGCGCCGATGAAACCATTGCTTGCGGCCGCGCCATCCCGGTCGCCCCGAATGATCGCGGCGACCGGCCGGCGCGCTTGCAGCACCATGATCGCGACCATCACATGCACGATCAGCGACACCAGCTTGACCAGCACCTGACTTGCCGCCTGATACAGGCCGAACAATGTGCCGGTCGCAATCGCGGCATAGCCGAACGCAATCACCCCGATCAGCCGGCGCAGCCACGTCACCAGCCAGAGCGCCCGGCGGTCGGTGGTGCGGATCAGGCGGATGTCGCGCGCGCCCGGCGCAAGCAAAAAGCGGGCGCATTCAAGCACCAGGCGGCAGGCCATATAGGCATTGAGGACCGCGACAACCACGAGTTTCGCCACCCGCTCGCTCGCCAGATTGCCCGAAAGCCAGACAAAGCCGATCAGCGCAAACACCAGGATCGGGGTCAGCGAGAGCATGAAATGGCCGATCGCGAAGGGCAGGCGCCGGAACCAGCGGCGCAGTGACCGCCGGCGCGGCAGTTTTTCGGTCTGCCCGGCTTCGGCGGCGGCAAGCCCTGCTTCATCCTCGGCTCTCCGCGCGTCGCGCCATCGCGCGGCCCGGCGCAGCAACGCGCTTCGGGGGCGACGCAGCACGACCATGACAAGGTATTCGCCCGCCAGAGCGGTGAGCAGCACTGCCGCCAGCCGAAGCGCTGCGTGAACCACGGTCTGGCGCAGCCATCCATCGGTCGCGACGAAGACCAGCCAGCGCCAGACCAGCCTGACGTCGGTCGCCTCGCGCAGGGCACCCCCGATGTCGGTCAGCACCAGCCGGGCCTTCAGTTCGGCCTCCTGGATGAACCCGAGTCCAATGCCGACCGAGGGCGCGACCGCCGGTTGCACCGTCGGTGACTTCATCGCCTGTAGCGTGGCGATCAGGGCGGTGCGCTGCGCCGGGTTGTTCAGCGTCGCGATGGCCGCGTCGATCTGGGCCGCGGTCAGAGTCGCGGGAGGCTTCGTGGCCGGCGGTGCCGCCGGCTTTGCTGTCGAATGACCGACCAGTTCAGCGAGCGGACTCCCTGCGGCGCGACTGGACGGCATCATGGCCATCACGCCAACGAGGAGACAAAAAACCATCAAAAAGGGGCGAAACCGGCACATGATCTCGGGGGGCACAGCACGATTTGTCCAAAATGGCACGCTCAGCCGCTCGGGTCTCAGACACAAAGCTATGCTTCCTCGGTGTCCTCCTCCTCGCCGTCGACCGCGACGGCATCATCGCGCTGTGGGCGAGGAATTACCCATGTGTGGGTTCCTATCGTAATTTCGACAGAGTCGCCGCTTACGTCAGTGCGATACCGTAATCCTAGGTCCAGAAGCTGACGTTCTCGCACCGCGATGCTTTCGATAGGGTCTTTTATATAGCGTTTAACGAATGTGGCGATCTCCACGCCAGATAGCTCGGAAAGATGAATCCACACCTCGTCACCCAAGAACACACGGCCGCCAGCGTCCTGAAAAGCCTTGGTAATTGCTGTCAGCTTAGGGTTTGGCGTAGGGTCCATCACCATGAGAACCGGCGTAAAACCAGAGGCAGCACAATCACGCGGAAACGCAAGCTCCTCGGAAAAACGCCCTTGCCCGGATGCCGCAATCGTGATTCTGTCCTTAAATTCATAGGCTATTTTCTCACCGCCGACCTCGACAATGCAATCAACTTGACGCCCTTTGCTTGAGTCTTCGGCCCGTTTTACGGGAGATGCTTTAGCACTTACGGATCGACCGCCAAGCGACTCTGTCAGCATTGGTTCGAACAAGTACCCCGTTTCCTGTGCGGACCGGTTGTCAATATCATAGACCCATTTTCGCCACGTCAGCCAGGACGCTAGCGCTTCGACCGGCACAATTCCATATTCGAGCAATCCCCGACGGGCAACCTGTTCCATGGTTGGCAAGGGCTGTGTGCGTAGAATAACCTCATACTTCCGGCGATGGCGATGAAGCTTCGTAATGCAGCGAAAAATCACACGGAAGTTCTCTACTTCCTTGCGGCACGTCAGAAAGAAACTACCAAAATCAAACGGTCGGGTCTCGTCCCGTGTAAACCAGCCAATCGGCACATTATAATAATTTCCGTCTGGAATGTCCCTGGCCCACGCCGGTATCAATGTGTGATGCGCTAAATCTCGCAAAACTACCGCCACAAGACGGCCCATTTCCCGATCACTCATCGAAATCGGGCCTAAGTTGCGGCCGTCGGCTATAGTCTTCCGGTCCTCGGGGCCTAAACGGGCATATTCTTCTGCCCCAAACAAGCTTTGTTGTTGTGCTTTCGGTCGTTTGGATGGAGGCATGCGAGTGTGTCCGTTCGTTTGAATTATCGCCTTAAGGCGAGCATCGGTAGCCTGTAGCGCGGGCGACATCCCAAGGGCTTCGGTCAGGCGGTAGCCGATCAGCCCTGGTGGGACGCTCTTGCCAACACCTGCGGTGTCAGCGCCCGCTCCCTCATGAGTGGCTTGCATCCACCTTGCCAGCACGCCAGCTACCAAAGGCGGAAACGCGTTGCCGATTTGAGTGGCGACAGCCTGGAATCCGCCCTGGAAATCATGGCTGTCCGGGAAGCTTTGGAGCCTGGCGCACTCTCGCAGAGACAGAGGTCGATCAAGACCGGGGTGGATTAATTCCCGAGGGGAAAACGAGGTAATGGTAAGTGAAGCATGATCGGCATCAAGACGCCGAATCCCGGCCGGGGCTCCGCCACGCTTCTCAGTGGGCATGCCATCCGTCACTCGTCGAAAAGCCCTGCTTCGAAAGCTTTCTGGCCAAAGCTCCTCGGGTAGATTCCGCAAAGACTGTCCTGGTTTAAGAAGCTTGATGCGTTCGGCATCTCGGTCAAATTTAACAACGGCATGAGCGCGAGGACCGGGTGGCCGTGTTCGCATGCGAGCGTCGTAGTCTGTGACCGGAGCATCTGCGGCATATGCCACACACTGCAAATGGGACGCAGCCGGAACCGGCGGTAAGCCAGCGATGGCCTCACCGAGTGTGACTGATCCGACACCCGTGCTTCCACGATGCTTTTTGCCGTCGAAGGAATGTGTGGCCTCTGGTAGATGGCAGTTGATGCCATGCCGATTACCAACAATCAGAACCCTCTTGCGAGCCTGTGGCATACCCCATTGTGCGAAGTTTACTTTGTCAACGCGGAACGAATAGCCAAGCTCTGTGAACTTCTCAGCTAATCCAACGATGGCATCCCCGCCTCCACTCGTCAAAATGCCCTCAACGTTTTCGAACAGGAACCATGATGGGCGAAGGCGAGAGACGACCTCCAAATATGAGAAGACTAAGTGATTCCGGGGATCACTATGGACACGCGCACCCGCCATGCTGAATCCTTGGCAGGGTGGCCCCCCTATTACGGCAAATACGTCATGTCGCCCTTTTCTCGCTTCAACTTCGCGCACAATGCGCTCTGTTTCAGCACCAATGTCGGCACGAATAACCGCATCAGATACATTTGCTCTGTAGGTTGCAACCGCGTCCTTATCAAGCTCAGCTGCGAGAGTAGGACGCAGACCAGCATCCGAGAATCCCCGTGAGAGGCCGCCTGCACCGGAAAAAAGGGAAACGATAATGGAATTCGACATATGCGGACTCTAGGCTCTGTCAGAAAATTGGAATAGCCCACACCGGATGGGGGGTAACCCCATCTCTGTGAAAGCGCCAGCGAACGCGATGTCAACCGCGCCGGCACCCCTACCGGCGACGTAATTTGCACTCTATATGATCCAGATGCGCGATTTTCTCATTGTACTTCTTGGACTTGATATGATCGCCGTGGTCGCCGTGCTGCTCACCGGCGCGATCGGTATGACCACCGGAGCCGATCCGCGCCGGCAAAACCGGCTGATGCGCTGGCGCGTCGGGCTGCAGGCGATCGCGATTGCCCTTGTGGTGGTGTTGATTTTGTACGGTCGCTGAGCGTGGTGACGCCAAGGGCGGTGCTGTTCGATGTATTCGGCACATTGGTCGATTGGCGCGGCAGCGTGATCGCCGGCCTGTCGGCGTTCGGGGCCGCGCGTGGCATCACCGCCGACTGGGCCGAAATCGCCGATGGCTGGCGACGTGCTTATCGCCCCTCGATGGACCGGGTCAGGCGCGGCATGGTGCCCTGGACCATTCTGGACGATCTGCACCGCGACGCCCTGATGGAGATTGCCCGGCGGCACGATATCGGCCCGCTCGACGATGATGATTGCGAGCAATTGGTGTCGTTATGGCATCGCTTGGCACCGTGGCCGGATGTGGTCGCCGGGCTGGGGCGGCTCAAGCGCGTCGCCATCATCGGTCCGTTGTCGAACGGCCACCTGGCGCTTCAGGTGTCACTGGCTAAACGCAACGGGTTCCCATGGGATGTCACGTTCGGTGCCGACATATTTCGTCACTACAAACCGGACGCCGAGGTGTATCTCGGTGCGTGCGATTTTCTTGGCCTTGCCCCGGATGAGGTCATGCTGGCCGCGGCGCATAACGACGATCTGGCCGCCGCCGCGAGCTTCGGCTTGACGACCGCATTCATTTGCCGGCCCGCCGAGCACGGTCCGGCTACCGGTGATCGGGCCAAGCCGTCGGGTCCTTGGGACATCGTGGCCGATTCGGTCGGCAATCTCGCGGACCGGCTTGGAGGCTGAACCTTCAGGCTTCATCCCGCAGATCGCGCCGCATCAGGCGGTCCATACTCTGGACCAAACTTTGTTGCCCCGCGAGCAGGAGTGTCACCGACTCGGTAATCGGCATGTCGCACCCCGCCGCATGGGCGCGGGCAAGCAGGGCAGGGGCGGTGGCGATGCCCTCGATCACGCCTGCCGCGGTATCGGGCTTTTTGCCCTGCCCCAACGCCAGCCCGGCCCGGTAATTCCGGCTGGCACCGCCGGTCGCGGTCAGGATCAGGTCGCCTAGTCCGGCCAGCCCGGCGATGGTGTCCGCCGATCCGCCCAACGCCACCGCCAACCGGGCGATTTCGGCCAGACCGCGTGTAATCAGCGCCGCCCGCGCATTCTCACCCAGCCCCGCGCCGATCACCGCGCCGGCGGCAATGGCAATCACGTTTTTCGCGGCACCGCCAAGGGCGGCACCCATCGCGTCGGCACTGCCGTAAAGGCGAAATTTTGGAGTGGCCAAGGCCGTGAGCAATACGTGTCGCGCCGATGCATCCACCATCGCCAGCACAGCGGCGGCGGGCAGACCCGCTGCGATCTCATGGGCGAAATTCGGCCCGGTCAACAGCGCCACTGGGCGGGCGATCGCACAGTCCGCCACAATCTCCGGCCCCAGCGCGCCGCTCTCACGCTCCATGCCCTTGCAACACAGCACCAGTGCCCCGGACGCGTCGGGCAACCGCGCCAGTGTCGCCCGCAGATGCTGAAACGGCGGACAGAGTAACGTAAGGGCGGCCTCCGGCGGCACCTCGGCGATGGCGAGGGAGGGCGGCAGCACCGCGCCAGGCAGCCGGGGGTTGATCCGGGAGGTTGCCAGTGCCTGCGCCCGTGCGGCGTCGCGCGCGACCAGAACGGTCTTGCGGCCTGCCTGGGCATACAGCACCGCCAGCGCGGTACCCCAGGCTCCGGACCCCACGACCGCAATATCGGCCCCCCTATTCATCGGCCAACCGGGTGATCGTCGCCGCGCCATCCGCCTCGCCCAGGGTTTCGCGCAGCGCCGCGAGCACCGGTACTGCCGCGGCCTCGAACCCATATGGCGGATTGACGATCAGCAGACCGCACCCGTTCAGCCGCGCCGGATCGAGCGGTTCGCGCAACAACACCTCGCACGCAATGATGTCCGTCATCCGCCGCGTCGCCAGATCGGCGAAAAAATCCCGCACCGGTGCCCGATGCTTGACCGGATACCATGCGGCGAACACCCCGACGGGGAAGCGTTGCCACGCCGCAGCGAGGGTGTGCGCCAGTGTGGCGAATTCATCGGCCTTCTCGAACGGCGGATCGATCAGCACCAGCGCCCGCCGCTCGGGCGGCGGCAGCAGCGCGATCATCGCCTCATACCCATCGCGCCAATGCACCTGAACCTGCGGATCGCCGCGAAACCGGCGTTTCAGCGCGGCGGCATCGTCAGGGTGCCATTCGCACAGCGCCAGACGGTCCCGCGGCCGCAGCAGGGCGCGCGCCAGAACTGGGGAGCCAGGGTAGACATCGGTATCGCCCACCAGATCGTGAAAATCGGCGAGGGCTGGCGGCGGCATTTGGCGCAGCCTGCCGATGCCGGAGCGCCATTCGCCGGTCTTAGCCGCCTCGATACCGGCCAAATCATACGCCCCAATCCCCGCATGGGTGTCGAGCACGAACAGCGGCTTCGGTTTGGCGATCATCGCGCGCAGCAACACCACCAGCAGCGCGTGCTTGACGCAGTCGGCGGCGTTGCCGGCATGATAGGCGTGGCGATAGTTCATCGTGGCCACTCTGATAATCAACCCCGTCATATTGCGCCAGATGGGCGCGCCCGCTTCAATATTTGACGCCCCCGCATTCGGGCCTATTTGATAAGCTACGAGGAGAATTGAATGACCCGCTTGAGGCCCCTGGCCGCACCGGACGATCTGGCCGGAGGCGGCGCGCCCGCTGACCTCCGGGTGTCAGCCTACGGCGACCTGCCCGAATGGAACCTGTCCGATCTTTATGCCGGCACCGATGATCCTGCCATTACCGGCGATCTGGTACGGCTGGCCGCCGCGAGCGCCGGGTTCAACGCGAGCTATCGCGGCCTCGTCACCACGCTCGACGGCACGGCGCTGGCCGAGGCGATCGGCCGTTACGAGGCGATCGCGCAGGGGTTGGCGCGGCTGCACGCTTTCGCGCAACTCATCTTCAGTGCCGATGCGACGCGGCCGGCCTCGGGCCAGTTCTATCAATCGGTCGCCGAACGAGCGAGCGACGCTGGTTCCGCGCTGCTGTTTTTCCCCCTCGAACTCAATCGGATCGACGACGCCGCTCTCGACGCCCGCCTGACCGATCCCGCGCTGGCACCCTACGCGCCCTGGCTGCGCGATCTGCGCGCCTTGCGCCCGCACCAGCTTTCCGACGAGATTGAATCCCTGCTGCACGATAAAAACGTCACCGGCCACGCCGCCTGGTCACGCCTGTTCGATGAAACCATTGCCGGCTTGCGACTGACGCTGGGCGGCGAGGAGGTGACGCTGAGCACCGCCCTCAACCGCCTGTCCGACCCCGATCGGGCGGTGCGCGAAGCCGCTGGCCGAGCCATCGGCGGTGTGCTCATCCGCCATGTCAAACTATTCACCCTGATCACCAACACCATCGCCAAGGACAAGGCGATCGAGGATCGCTGGCGGCACGATCCGACGCCCGTCGCCGCCCGCAACCGGGCCAACCGGGTCGAGGACGTTGTGGTGAGCGCCCTGGTCGCGGCCGTCACCCAATCCTACCCGCGCCTCGCGCATCGCTACTATATGCTGAAATCCCGCTGGCTCGGTCTCGCTCGGCTGGAATACTGGGACCGCAACGCGCCGCTGCCCGGTGACGCCGATCCGTTGATCCGCTGGGATGCGGCGCGCGCCCATGTTCTCGGGGCCTACGCCGGTTTCAGCCCGAATCTGGCCGCCATCGGCGCGCGGTTTTTCGATCACGCCTGGATCGATGCGGTGCCGCGCCCCGGCAAATCGGGCGGAGCCTTCGCCCATCCGACCGTGCCGGACGCGCATCCCTACATCCTGCTGAATTATCACGGACGGGTGCGTGATGTGATGACGCTGGCGCATGAACTCGGCCACGGCATTCACCAGGTGCTCGCCGCCGGTCAGGGGTTTCTGATGGCGCAAACCCCGCTCACCCTGGCCGAAACCGCCAGCGTGTTCGGCGAAATGCTGACCTTCCGCGCATTGCTCGACGCCGAGACCGATCCGGCGCGCCGCCGCCTGATGCTGGCGCACAAAATCGAGGACATGCTCAACACAGTGGTGCGCCAGATCGCGTTTTTCCAGTTCGAGCAGCGCCTGCATCAGCGCCGCCGGACCAGCGAGTTGCTGCCCGAGGAGATCGGCGCGATCTGGCTCGACGTGCAACGCGAAAGCCTGGGTCCCGCCTTCAATTTTTCCGACGAGTACCGGATGTACTGGGCCTATGTGCCGCATTTCATCCACTCGCCGTTCTATGTTTACGCCTATGCGTTCGGCGACTGCCTGGTCAATGCGCTGTACGGCATTTATCGCGATGAGGCGGCAATGGGCCGAGCTGACGACTTTGTCCAACGCTACACCGCCATGCTGCGCGCGGGGGGTACCAAGCGCCACGGCGACTTGCTGGCCCCCTTCGGCCTCGATGCTGCCGACCTTGCGTTCTGGCAACGCGGCCTCGATGTCATAGCCGGATTTATCGACGAACTGGAAGATTGAGACAGAATGATCAACGAAGCGGATTCTGGGGGCACCCTGTTCGGTGAGTTCAAGCGGTTCGCCCGCACCTCGGGGGCGATGTCCGGCATCGCGGCACGGGTCGCGGGCGAGCGGATGTTCGGTATCAAGACCGATCGCTCGCGCCACGCTGAAGACCTCAAAACCATCCTCGGCGGTCTCAAGGGGCCGATGATGAAGGTGGCGCAAATCCTCACCACCATCCCGGACGCCTTGCCCGAGGAATACGCCCGCGAACTCGCCCAGTTGCAGTCTAACGCCCCGGCGATGGGCTGGGTGTTCGTCCGCCGCCGGATGGCCGCCGAACTGGGACCGAACTGGGAGAGCAAGTTCAAAACCTTCGGTCGCGAAGCCGCCGCCGCCGCCAGCTTGGGTCAGGTGCATCGCGCAATGCTGCCCGATGGCCAGGACGTCGCCTGCAAACTGCAATATCCCGATATGCCCAGCACGGTCGAAGCCGATCTGCGGCAGTTGAAGCTGGCGATGGCGGTCTACAAGCGGATGGATAACGCGATCCATCAGGACGATATTTATGTCGAACTCGCGACACGGCTGCGCGAGGAGCTTGATTACCAGCGCGAGGCGGCACAGACCCGGCTCTACACCGTTATGTTAGAGGGGCAGCCGGACATTGTTATTCCAACGCCGATCCCCGCCTATTCGACCAGACGCCTTCTCACCATGTCGTGGCTCACCGGCGCCGGGATGCAGGCCTGGCTTGATACCAACCCCGATCAGGCAAGTCGCAACCGGATCGCCCGCGCGCTGTTCCGGGCATGGTACGTGCCATTCTACCGCTTCGGCGTGATCCACGGCGATCCACACCTCGGCAATTATCAGGTCAACCCGGACGGTGGCATCAACCTGCTCGATTTCGGGTCGATCCGGGTGTTCCGTTCGAATTTCGTGGCCGGCGTGATCGAATTGTTTGAAGCCATCCGTACCAGCAACGACGATCAAGCTTACCACGCCTACAAAATTTGGGGATTTACCGACATCACCAAGGAAAAGCTCGACGTCTTGAACGACTGGGCGCGCTTCCTCTATGAACCGCTCATGCAGGATCGCGTCCGCCCAATTCAGGAAACCAACGACGTCACCTACGGCCGCAGCGTGGCGGAACGGGTCCACGAAGGGCTGAAACGCACCGGCGGCGTCCGCCCGCCGCGCGAGTTCGTGCTGATGGACCGCTCCGCGATCGGGCTGGGCAGCGTGTTTTTGCGTCTTCGCGCTGAATTGAACTGGCAGCAATTGTTCCACGAGACCGTCGCCGATTTTGATGAAGCCTCCCTCGACGCCCGGCAAAGCCATGCACTGGCCGCGGCCGGCGTGCCGAAGCCGCTATAGTCATGGCAATCCTGCAACGCGGCCTGCGCGGCGGGCTGATGGCCCGTGCCTATCGCAAGATTCTGCACTCCTGGTATCTCAACGACATCGCCTTCGATGTCCGATTGCACGCGAAACATGAAGCGGTCGCCTACATCATCGGAAACATGCAAGCCGCGATGATGCTGCGCGACCGGTTCGACCTGCTGCGCTTTGCCCTTGCGCGCGCCCCCACCGAAGGGCTGGTGCTGGAATTCGGCGTCGAGAAAGGCCTCTCGATCGCCTGCCTCGCCAATGCGACCCAGCGGACCGTCCATGGTTTCGATTCGTTTCAGGGCCTGCCAGAAGACTGGTCCGGCACCGCGGCACCGCGTGGCACGTTCGACCGCCGCGGCCAATTGCCGAAGGTGCCCGCCAACGTGCGCCTGCATGTCGGCTGGTTCGATGCGACCTTGCCGCAATTTCTGGCGCAAATCCCCGAACCCGTCGCACTCCTGCACGTGGATTGCGATATCTATTCCTCGACTAAAACGATTTTTTCCCTGTTAGGTCCGCGCATCGGAACCGGCACGGTGATCGTGTTCGATGAATACTTCAACTACCCCGGCTGGCGGCAGCATGAATACAAGGCGTTCCAGGAGTTCTGTACCGATCAAGGCCGGGCCTATCGCTATCTCGGCTATGCCGGCGAGAAGGGCCACGTCGCGGTGATCATGGTCTGACGATCTACGTCAACTCGCCTGCGCCGAAGCCTCGCTGCGGGTCGCGCCCACCCGTGCCGCTAGCGACGCCGCCATGAACTCGTCCAAATTCCCGTTCAGCACCGACTCCGGATTGCCGCTCTCCCAGTTGGTCCGCAAATCCTTCACCAGTTGATACGGTGCCAGCACATACGACCTGATCTGATGCCCCCAGCCGATATCGCGCTTGGTGCTCTCGGTCGCCGCACTGGCAACCTCGCGCCGCTGCAACTCCGCCTCGTACATCCGCGCCTTCAGCATCGCCATCGCGGTCGCCCGGTTGCGATGCTGGCTGCGATCGGTCTGGCAGGCGACGATGATCCCGGTCGGAATATGGGTGATCCGGATGGCACTTTCGGTCTTGTTGACGTGCTGGCCACCCGCACCCGAGGCGCGATAGGTATCGACCTTCAGATCCGATGGGTCGATCTCGATCTCGATCGTGTCGTCCACCACCGGATATACCCACACGCTGGCGAAACTGGTCTGGCGGCGGGCATTGGCATCGAACGGCGAGATTCGCACAAGGCGATGCACGCCGGCCTCGGTCTTCAGCCAGCCATAGGCGTTCATCCCGGTGATTTGCAGTGTCACCGATTTGATGCCGGCCTGTTCGCCCTCCGACTGATCGAGCATCGCCACCTTGTAGCCGTGCTGTTCGGCCCAGCGGGTGTACATGCGCATCAGCATTTCCGCCCAATCCTGCGCCTCGGTACCCCCGGCACCGGCGTTGATTTCCATGTAGGCGTCGTTCGCATCGGCCTCGCCTGAGAGCAGGCTTTCGATTTCGCGGCGCTTGGCCTCTTCGGAAATCCGTCGCAGCATCGCCTCGGCTTCGGTCAATACGGCCTGATCGCCCTCGGCTTCGGCGAGTTCGACCAGCATCAGCGCATCATCGGTGTCGCGTTCCATGGCGCGCACCGCATCGGTTTGGGTCAGAATGCGGGTGCGTTCGCGCAACAAGGCCTGCGCCTCGGCAGCGTTATTCCACAGTTGCGGGTCTTCGGCCTGGGAGTTCAGCCGGTCGAGTTTATCGAGCGAAGCATCCCAGTCAAAGATGCCTCCTCAGCAGGGCCACGCTTTGCGTGATCTGCTCGGCAAGAGCTTGGGTTTCGGCGGACATTGGTGTTTATTCCATCAATAAGGGGTGGCGGCGGCTCGAGCAATATTGCTTGAGGTTGACGCACCTGCGGCAACTGAATGCAATGAAATCGCTCGCAAAAATAAAAATAGAGCCTGTTCGGCCTTAAACGATCAGGCTCTAATACAGGCCACCCAGCGATTTGTCGACACTCGGCGCGGGCGGCGGCGGACTGCCCGGGCCATGGCCGGCCGCGTTCGCCGGATTGAAATCATGCTGCGCGTTCTGGTCGCCCGACGTGGAGAGCGAACCGCCCAGCCCCAGCGGATTATCCGCCACCAACCCGAGGTTGGATTGGCTTCCCGGTGTCTGCCCCGGTTTGAACGCCTCGGTCACGGTCTGACTACCGAACGTAACCTGCGCCAGTGTCATTCCGGCGGGTGTCGGGAAATTGATCACCGGCTGTCCTTTCAGGGCAACCTTCATGAACTGGTTCCATGCCGGCCCGCACACGTTGCCGCCGGTCTGATTTTTGCCCAGATCGCGTGGCGTGTCGTAGCCAATCCAACAGCCGGTCACCATTTGCGGAATGAAGCCGATGAACCAGGCATCGTTGAAATTATTGGTGGTACCGGTTTTACCGGCAATGGGCCGATGCAGCCCGGCCACCGCCGGCACGCCGGTGCCAAATTCGGTCACGTTCCGCATCATCATGATCACCTGATACACGCTGTCAGGATCGGCGAGTTGCGCGCCCGGCCGGTTGAGCACCGGTGGCTGATCCGCCGATCCGTCCATGCAATTGGCGCAGGACTGATCAGGGGCCTGGTACAATATGTGTCCGTCAGGCGCGGTCACACTGTCGATCAGCGAGGGTTCCACCTGCCTTCCGTATTCATCGAGCGCCGCATAGCCCCGTACCATCCGCCACAGCGTGGTATCGAGCGCGCCGATCGCCGCCGGGTAGATCAGCGGCATGTGATGCACGATGCGGAACCGCTCGAAATTGGCGGCGACGTTCGCCAGCCCCACCCGGCGCACCAGATGCAGCGTCGCGAGGTTGAGCGACTGCTCGATCGCATAAAATACCGGCACCGGCCCGAGGAAGCTCATTTCGTAGTCTCCTGGCCGGTAGAGCTGCCCATCGGCCATGCGCTGGGTAAACGGCGCATCCAATATGGTCGCATCCGGCTGGAGTCCCGCCTGCATTGCGGTGAGGTAGTCGAACGGCTTGACGCTCGACCCCGGTTGCCGATGTGCCTGGGTCGCCCGGTTGTAGGGACTCATCCGGTTGCTCCAGCCCCCGACCATGATGCTGACCCGGCCGGTTTCAGGGTCAAGGCTCAGCATCGACCCTTCGACCACTGGGATCTGTTCGAGCGAGACGGTGCCACCCTTGGCCGGTTTATGGGGGTCGATCATCACCACGTCGCCGGGCTTGAGCATCTGATCCACGCTCCGCAGCAGCGGCCCCGGCGCGCCGTGGACCAGCGGCCGCCCCCATTGCAGGGCCGCAAGGCTCAGCGTACCGGTGCGCGTCGCCGCCGGATTATCGCCCTGGATCCAGCCGATATGGGCGAGGGCAGGGGTTTCGCTGACCACCACGCCGAGCCG
This sequence comes from Acidiphilium sp., assembly GCA_028688905.1. GTDB lineage: Bacteria > Pseudomonadota > Alphaproteobacteria > Acetobacterales > Acetobacteraceae > Acidiphilium. The sequence continues at coordinate 121,781 of JAQTXH010000001.1, forward strand.
CCACCGCCGCCGCAGCCCCGGCGGGGTCGGCTGTTTGGCCAGTGCCGGTGCCCAGTCGCTCGCCAGATCGGCCACATTCAGCCGTGATACCGGCCCATGATAGAAGCCGAATTCATGATCGTAGGACTCCAGCCGGTTTCGCATCGCATCCATGGCTGCGGTCTGCAATTTCGGATTAAGGCTGGTCCGCACGATCAGCCCGCCCTCCATGGTGGTCTTTTCGCCGAACATCTGGACCAGCTGCGCCTCGACCGCATTGATGAAATAACCGGCACCCGGCACCGGCCGCGAACCCGCCGCCGCCTTCGGCAATAACGGCGACGCCAGCGCAATCCTGGCTTCGGCATTGGTGATCACGCCGTCGTCGCGCATCCGCCGAATCACCCAGTTCCGCCGGTCCAGCGCGCGATGGGGATGCAGAAAGGGATTGTAATTGGTGGGCGCTTTCGGCAGGCCACCCAGCATTGCCGCTTCGGCAATGGTCAGCTTCGACAGCGGCTTGTCGAAATACGCTTCCGCCGCCGCCGCCACGCCCCAGGAATTCTGCCCGAGGTAAATCTCGTTCAAATAAAGCGTGAGAATCCGCTGCTTGCTCATCGCCCGATTCACCCGCAGCGCCAGAATCGCTTCCTTAATCTTGCGGGTGAAATCGATCCGGTTATCGAGCAGCATGTTCTTGACCACCTGCATCGTGATGGTCGAAGCACCCAGCGGTCGCTCATGGCTGCCCAGCCTTGTCATATCGACAAACCCGGCCCGAACGATCGCCAGCGGATCGATGCCCGGCTCGGTCCAGAAATTACGGTCCTCGGCGGAAATGAAGGCGCGCGACACCACTTGCGGAATCCGGTCGTACGGCACGTAAATCCGGTGCTGGGTGCCGAGGGCGGCGATCAGCCGAAAGTTATCGGCGTAAATCCGGGTTTCCAGCGGCGGCTCGTAGTGGCGCAGTTTGGCGACACTGGGCAGCCCATTGCTGAAATACAAAAACAGGCCGCCGCCCACCACCAGACCGCCGACGATACCGAACAGCGCCAGCCGATAGAGGCCGCGCGCCATCACACCGCCGGCAATGCGGGCGAGGCCCGGTCGGGTTTTACGCTTGCGCGGCGGCTGCGGTGTCCGTTGCGACCGGCGTGCTTTGTCGTTTGCCAGGCGATCGCCGGCTTTCAGGGGTCCAGACATGGCGCGCTCCTTAGCACCCAATATGCGAGGGGGCGAGCATCGCCATGAACGGCGTGCCGGTTAAATATTGGCAACGAAACCGTGCGCATTTGCCGGCGGATGTGGTGGCACGCGCGGGGCCGCCTTGCAGAACCGCGCATGCTTGGATATAGGCCGCTCCACCGGAGTGTAGCTCAGCCTGGTAGAGCACTGTGTTCGGGACGCAGGGGCCGGAGGTTCGAATCCTCTCACTCCGACCATTCCCGCAATTGGCATTTTTATGTCGCCGCCGCGCGCCATGACATTATTCAATATCTCCCCCGTCGCCTACATCTCCCCCGTCGCCTACCCGGATCACAGGTTTGCGATGCGTTTTTATTGCTGGTAGATGTCATCTAACAGGGTAGCGTGCCTGACGCAGGGCTACCGAGGGGGCAACGATGTCACAAACGATAAATCCAATGGCCGAACCCGATCTCGCGGTAGCCCGCAAGGTCGTGATCGCGGCGTTTCTCGGTTGGACTCTCGACGCCTTCGATTTTTTTATTCTGATTTTCACCTTTTCAGCGGTCGCCAAAACCTTTCACGTCGGCATCACGGCTGTGACCGTGGCGGTCACCCTCACGCTGGCCATGCGCGCGGTGGGTGCGGTGATTTTTGGCCGCCTGGCCGACCGGTTCGGTCGCCGGCCGATTCTGATGTTGAACATTCTGGCGTTTTCATTTTTTGAACTCGCCACCGGTTTCGCCCCGACCCTCACCGTGTTCATGATCCTGCGCGCGCTCTACGGCATCGCGATGGGCGGTGAGTGGGGCATCGGGTCATCCCTTACCATGGAGACCATTCCGGTGCGCTGGCGCGGCTGGGTGTCCGGGCTGCTGCAATCGGGCTATCCGGCCGGTTATTTCCTGGCGACGCTGCTGTTCGGCTTCGCCTTCCCCTATGTCGGGTGGCGCGGCATGTTCATCATCGGGGCTTTACCGGCGTTGCTTGTGCTTTATATCCGCTCTTCGGTGCCGGAAAGCCCGATCTGGCGCGAGATGGCCAAGCAGCCGCGGGTGCCGGTCTCCCAGGTGCTCCGCAAGCATCTCGGCCTCACCCTCTACGCCGTCATCCTGATGATGGCGTTCAACTTCTTCTCCCACGGCTCGCAGGATCTCTACCCTAACGTATTCCTCGGCGTGGAGCATCACTTCAGCCACGCGACCATCACCACCATCGCCCTAATCTATAATCTGGGCGCGATGATCGGCGGCATCGCTTTCGGATTCCTGTCGCAGAAAATCGGACGGCGTCTGACCATTGGCATCGCGGCCGGGTTGGCATTGCCGTTGATCCCGCTGTGGGCGTTTTCGATGACCCCGGTAATGCTGGGACTCGGCGCGTTCCTGATGCAAATTTGCGTCCAGGGGGCGTGGGGCGTCATTCCGGTGCATCTGAACGAATTGTCGCCCAAGGAAATCCGCGCGACCTTCCCCGGTTTCGTCTACCAGCTTGGCAACTTTCTGGCGTCGTACAATGCGACGCTTCAGGCCAGTTTCGCCGCCTCGCACGGCCATAATTACGGTCTGGCGATGGCGCTGGTCATTGGCGTTGTCGCGGTGGTCATCGTCGTGCTGATGATTTTCGGCCCGGAATCGAAAAACGTGTCGATGGCGCATAGTTGACCGAAGGGCGGCGGGCACCGCTGCCGCCTTTCATTGCTGCGCCAACGCGTCGGATTGGTCGCGCCCGGCGTTGGGCACGGCGTTGAGCACGACATTGAAATTGTGTGATCGCCAGCCGCCTTGCGGGGCTTGGCGGCTGACCGCATAATCGGGCCTCACCAGCGAGGCCGCGCATGAACGACACCGAGCAACCCCGATCCGTCCTGAGCCGCATTCTGTCGGCGCTGTGGGGTATCGCGAAAATTGTGGTGTTCGCACTGGGCATCGTGCTCCTGTTGGTGCTGCTGCTGTCCTATGCGGCGGTGCGGCACTTCGAAGCCCGCGCGATCAAGCCGCTGCCAGCCCATTTTGCCCTGACCCTCAACCTCACCCGGTCCCCGGACGATGCCCCGCCCGCTCCGGCCTGGATGCGGTTTGGCGAAGCCGCCCAGCCCAATCTGGTCGAAACCATCCAGGCGATCGACCGTGCCCGGCATGACGCTCGCGTGACCGGCATCGACATCGAACTCGGCGGCGGGTGCTGCTCGCTGACCACCGCCGAGGAACTGCATAACGCCATCGCCCGGTTCCGCGGTGAAACCAACAAGCCGGTGATCGCGCGTGCGATGTCGTTCGATGGCGCGTCCGGCCTCGGGGCCTACGTCGTGGCCACTGCCGCCAGCCGGATCGAGCTTTCCGCCGCCGGCGATTTCGGCGTCACCGGCCTCTCCTTGCAAACCCCGTTCGCCGCCGGACTGCTCCAGAAAGTCGGGGTTGCGGCCCAGTTCGAGCATATCGGCAAATACAAGACCTATCCACAAATGTTCACCCGGTCCGCGCCGTCGAAGGCGAACACCGAAATGCTCGATAGTCTGGCCGGCTCGCTCTACGATTCCGCGCTGGCCCCGATTGCGGCGCGGCTGAATGAAACGCCCGATCAAATCAAGGCGCTGCTCGATCAGGCACCGTTGAGTGCCGATCAGGCCAGACAGGATCACCTGATCGATGCGGTGCTGCCGCTCGATGCCAGGATCGATCACTTTCCCGGCGGCACCTCCGGGTTGAGCCGTTACGTCGCGGACGCGCCCGAACCCGCGCCGGATGCCGCCAAGGTCGCGCTGATCATCGCCAGCGGCGACATCGAAGCGCCTTCGGACAGCAGCAACACCGGCAAGATCGATCCCCACCATCTCGCCGATGAAATCAGCGATGCCATCGACGACAAGGCGATCAAGGCCATTGTGCTGCGGCTCGACACCCCGGGCGGCACCGTCACCGGTTCGGCGCTGATCGGGGCCGAGGTCGCGCGGGCCAGTGCCGCGCACAAGCCGCTGATCGTCTCGATGGGCGCGCTCGACGCCTCGGGTGGCTACTGGGTATCGAGCCACGGCGCGGTGCTGGTGGCCGATCCCGCAACCCTGACCGGCTCGATCGGCGTGCTCGGCGGCAAGCTGAGTTTTGGCGGTTTGCTCGACAAGTTGGGCGTCAGCGTCGCCGGGGCGTCGCGCGGGGCCAATGCGTTGTTCGACAGCCCGACGACGCCCTGGACCCCGTCGCAGCTCGCCAATTTGCAGGGCATGTTGAACCTCGACTACCAGCAGTTCGTCGGCTGGGTCGCCTCCGGCCGGCACATGAGCGCCGCCCAGGTCAATGCGATCGGCCAGGGCAGGGTCTGGACCGGGGCGCAGGCGAAGCAGCGCGGGCTGGTCGATGAGATCGGCGGTTATCACACCGCCTTCAACGCGGTGCGCGCCGCGTTGAAATTGCCCGTCCATGCGCCGCTCGACATTACCAACGGCAACGCCCAGCCCGGTATCCACGCGCTGGTCGCGCAAGCGTTCCGGCGCGCCAATCCGCTCAGCCTCGCTCAAGTGTCGCCGCAACTGCGCGCGGTCCTCCAGATCGCGCAGCTGCATCGGCTGTCGATGTTGCCAATCACGATAAACTAGGTTTTGTCGGTATTTGCGTTTCGCGCCTCCGGCGACCACATTCTAACGATTAGTTAACACCTTGCTAACACCCGATGGTGCGGCGCGGCACCGGTGCGCCGTGTCCTGTCACGTCCGAATATTGGAACAAATCAGCAACAGTGAATATCACCCCCCGGTGCCGTTCATCGTTCGTTAACGATTCGGATTTGTTGCCCTCAAATCCGACGATAATTCCGAATCTATAGTTGAAAACCCTTTGACGCCCATAATTGCCCATGGTATCCCATGTTCACCCAAGGCGCGCTGGGTGTGGTGGCATAGGCTATGCACCGGGCCGCCGACAGCGAGGCACATAACAGGCGAGACGAAAGGGTTGTGGCAAAGCCGGATGAGCCATTTTCTCGGCACCCATCAGAACCGGCTGGACGCGAAGGGGCGGGTTTCCGTCCCGGCTCCGTTCCGGGCGGCGCTGCGCCGTGAGGGCGAAAGTGTCGGCATCGTTCTGCTGCCCTCATACAAGCATCCCTGCATCGATGTCTGGCCGTTGCCGGTGTTCAACGCGCTGGGCAGCAATTTGGAGGGACTCGCCGTGTTCAGCGATACCCATGACGACATGGCCACGTCGATCTACGCCGACGCATATCCGCTCGAGGCTGACAAGGAAGGACGGGTGCTGCTGCCGGCCGATCTGGTGGCGCATGCCGGGCTGATCGACAGCGTGGTGTTCATGGGATTGGGTAAGACCTTCCAAATATGGGAACCAGCGGCCGCACAGCGTCGCCGTCTCGAAGCGCGGGAGCGCGCCCGGATCGGCGGCTTGACGTTGCCGGCGGGGGTGGCGGCGTGAGCGGCCATATCCCGGTCCTGCGCGACGAAGCGGTGGCGATGCTGGCCCCGCGCGACGGCGGCGTTTATCTCGACGGCACGTTCGGCGGTGGCGGCTATAGCGCCGGCTTGCTGGGTGCCGCATCCTGCACGGTCTGGGCGATCGACCGTGATCCCGCCGCCATCGCGCGCGGTGCCACGCTCGCCGCCGCATATCCCGACCGGCTGCACCTGATCGAAGGCCGGTTCGGCGATCTGCTCGACCTGCTCAAAACCGCTGGTGTCACCGAACTCGACGGCGCGGTGTTCGACTTCGGTGTGTCATCCTACCAGCTCGACGACCCCGCCCGCGGCTTTTCGTTCCGCGGCGACGGACCGTTGGATATGCGGATGGGCTCTTCCGGTGAAACCGCCGCGCACATTGTCAACACCCGGGGCGAGGCGGAGCTTGCCGATATCCTCTATCAGTTCGGCGAGGAACGCGCCTCGCGCCGGATCGCCACCGCCATCGTGGCGCGCCGCGCGGTGCAAAAATTCGAGACCACCGCCGATCTCGCTGCCGTCATCCGCACCGTGGTCCGTCCTGACAAATCCGGCATCCACCCGGCCACCCGCAGCTTCCAGGCGCTGCGGATCGAGGTTAACCAGGAACTCGCTGAAATCGAACGCGGACTTGCCCAGGCGGCGGCGCTGCTGGCCCCCGGCGGCCGTCTCGTTGCGGTATCGTTCCACTCACTGGAGGATCGCATGGTCAAGCGCTTCATGCAGGACGCCACCGGCCGTACCGCCGCGCCCTCGCGCCACGATCCTTCCGGCCTCGCCCCCGCCGCCGTACCGCGCTTCGCTCCGCTGACCAAGCGCGTCGTCACCCCTGGCGATGCCGAAATCGAGGCCAACCCTCGCGCCCGCTCGGCGCGGCTACGCGCGATCGAACGGCCGGCAGAACGGATGACCGCATGATCCGCCCAGTCACCTTCATCACCACCATGATGGCGCTGTCCTCCGGGGCGTGGATGTTCGTGGTCAAACACCAGGCCGAGCAATTGGACCGCCACATCGGCGGCGTCACCGCGCAGATCCGCGCCTCGGAGCAGCGCACCCGCGTGCTGCGTGCCGAATGGGCGCTGGAAACCGACCCTAACCGCCTCGCCCGCCTCGCCGGCATGTTCCTGCCCGAACTCAAGCCGATGGAACCGGATCAGCTTGTGACCTGGTCCGAACTTGCCGATCGCCTGCCGCCGGTGGGTGCCACGGTGCCCCATCTGCCCTTGCCGCCGCCCTTGCCCGACCAACTCCCGAATACGCCCGTATCGCCCGGCCCTGTCGCCTCGATCGCGGTACCCGCGACGACGGTATCGGCGGTCGATCTGCCCCCGAATGCTGTGCCCGTTGCCAATTCGATGCCGGCGACCGCTTCCACGTCCTCCAGGCCGCCCCATAACGCGACAGCCCATGCCACCACCCATCTGGCCGCCGTGCGCCTGGTGGTGAAGTCACATCCGGCTCAGGTGATCCGCCGGGTTGCCCTGCAAGTGACGCATCACCCATTACCTCGGGCCGCGCGCGCCACCTGGAACCACCCGATCCCGCTGGGACAATCGGTCCTTGCCCCAGCGCGCACGGTTCACCCCATGGGGGCGCGGGTCATGACCATCAACGCCCAGGCCGCACCGGTTCGTGCGCCGCGCGAAGCCAGCGCCGCCGTGCCGTCCCAGTCCGTTTCGGTGTTCGGCGGCTACGCGGCCGACCTCGCGCCGCCCCGCCCGGTTGGCGGTTCGGCCCCGTGACCCAGGCACCCCCGCCCGATCACATTCCATCCCATCTGCCGCGCCGGTCCGGCACCTGGAACACCGCGCGCAATCGCGGCGCGCCGGAACGGGGGGCGACGCCGAGGGTCGAGCACGTCCGCATCACCACGCCCGATCTTGCCCGCCGCGCCGCCCTTGGGGTGCTGCAAAAACGCGTGATGGTCGGGCTGTTCGGCTTTTTGCTGATCTACAGCATTCTGGCGGGACGGCTGATCGATGTCTCGGTGATCCATCCGATGAAGCCCGATGCCGCTGCCATCGCCGCCGAAACGCCGCGCACCAACACGTTGCTTCCGCCCCCGGCTCGCGCCGAAATCACCGATCGCAATGGCGTGATCCTGGCGGTCTCGCTGCCCGGTGCGGCCCTTTATGCCAATCCCAAGCAGGTGGGTGATCCCGGTGCCGCCGCCCGTCAGATCGTTCAGGTAATCCCCACCCTTGATCCCGGCTGGCTGGAATCCCGCCTGGCCGACCGCAAGCGCGACTTCGTCTATCTCGATCGCGGTCTCACCGCCGAGCAGGAACTCGCGGTCAATCAGCTTGGCATCCCCGGCGTCTATTTCGAAAATATCGAGCATCGCCACTACCCTGAAGGCGATCTCGCCGCCCATATCCTCGGTGGCGTCACGCCCGATCAGCGCGGCATCGCCGGGGTCGAGCAGTATTTCAACAAATCCCTCACCGCCGACCCCGCCACTCCGCTGCGTCTGTCGATCGACATCGGGGCGGAAGGCATCGTGCGCCAGGAAACCCAACAGGCGATGACCGATTACGACGGCATCGGGGCCTGCGGCATTGTGATCTCGGCACGCACCGGCCGGGTGCTCGCGATGGCCAGTCTGCCCGACTACAGCGCCAACAATCTCGGCACCGCCCCGGCGAACGACCGCTTCAACCGCTGTGTCTCGGGTGATTACGAACCGGGCAGCGTGTTCAAGCTGATGACGCTGTCGATGGCGATCAACTCCGGCATGATCCACTACTGGGACCGGTTCGACACCACCCATCCGCTCCACGTCGGCCGTTTCACCGTCACCGATTTCGAACCCGCCCATATCTGGATGGCGGTGCCGCATATTCTCGAAGTGTCGTCCAACATCGGGGCCTCGCGGATCGCGACCATCCTGGGGCCGGAAATCCAGCGCACCTGGCTCAAAAAACTCGGCTTCTTCGGCAAACCGCCGATCCAGCTGCCCGAGGCGCAGCCGGCGATGTATCACCCGAAATCGAATTGGAAGCTGCTGACCACCATGACGGTCAGTTTCGGCAACGGCATCGCGATGTCGCCGCTGCAACTGATCTCGGCGGTGGTGCCGGTGATCAACGGCGGCGTATGGTATCCGCCATCGCTCGATGATGACGGGCCGCCGCCCGCCGGGGTGAGGGTGATGAGTCCGCAAGCCTCGATGATCATGCGAAAAATGATGCGCAACGTCGTGGTGGCTCCCAACGGCACCGGGGTTTACGCCCGGGTGCCGGGCTATCTGGTCGGCGGTAAGACCGGCACTGCCCAGGTGGTCGGGCCGAATGGGCGCTACATGAAGCACCTGAACAACGCCTCGTTCATGGCGGCGTTCCCGATGAACCATCCGCGCTACGTCGTGTATGTCGTCGTGTTGCAGCCGCACGCGACCAAGAAGATGCTGCCCTTCTGCCACGGCTTCACCACCGGCGGCTATGTCGCGGCCCCGGCGGTCGCCAACATCATCGCCCGCATCGGCCCGATGCTCGGCATCATGCCGCTCTCGGGGGACAAACTGGCGGCAGCGCAGGCCAAACTCTCGATCCCGGTCGATCCGTCGGCCCCGCCGGGCCAGTCGGCCCTTGGCCCGGGCCATCCGTTCCCGCCCGGTGCCAGCAAATACGCCTATATGCTTGCCGGCCAGAAGCCGCCCGCCGGGTTCGACGAAGCCGCACATGACGCCGCGCTGACCAATACCGAAATGTGGCAGCCCCTGGGTGCGACGGCCGAAACCGTCAGCACACCCTCCGCCCCGATCATCGGCGGTGCGATCTCGCATCAGACGATGAACGATAACGCCCCATTTCTCCATGCGGGGGGATGAACTGATGTCAAGGCTCGCCCATATCGCGCCATCGCCGCCGGGCTGGGTACTGGCGCGGGGTGTCACGATCACCGGCATCACCGCCGACAGCCGTGCCGTGCAACAAGGCATGATCTTCGCCGCTCTGCCGGGCGCGCGGGTCGACGGTCGTGCCTTCATCGCCGATGCGGTCGCGCGCGGTGCCGCCGCTGTGCTCGCGCCGGAGGGCACGAACTGGCCGGTCTGCACCCCGCCGCGTCCGCTGCTGACCGATGCCAACCCGCGCCGCCGTCTCGCCGAAATCGCCGCGGCCCTCGCCGGCCCGAAGCCGCGCAACATCCTCGCGATCACCGGCACCAACGGCAAGACCTCGACGGTCGATTTCCTCCGCCAGATCATCACCCGCGCAGGCAAGTCCGCCGCCTCGCTCGGCACGCTCGGCCTGATCGCACCAGGGTTCCCGCAAGGCGACAGCCTGACCACGCCCGACCCGGTCACGCTCGCCGCCACCATGGCCAAGCTGAAAGCCGCCGGTATCGAGCACGTCGCCCTCGAAGCCTCGTCGCATGGGCTGGACCAATCGCGGCTGGATGGGCTGTATTTCGCCGGTGCCGGCTTCACCAACCTGACTCGCGACCATCTCGACTACCACGGCGATCTTTCGTCCTATCGCACCGCCAAGCTCCGCCTGTTCACCGAATTGCTGCCGCGAAGCGCCCCGGCGATGGCGATGGCCGATCTCGACCCCGAGACTCTCGCGGCCCTTCGCGCCCACCGCCCCGACCTCGCGACGGTGGGTGAGGGCGGTTCCGCGATCAACCTGCTCTCCGCAACCCCACTGCCGTCCGGTCAGGCCCTGACCATCGCAGCCGGTGGCCGCCGTCACGAGATCATCCTGCCGCTGCCCGGCCGGTTCCAGGCCGATAACGCGCTGCTTGCAACCGGACTCGCGCGCGCCCTCGGGTTCGATACCGCAATCGATCACCTCGCCGCACTCGCCCCGGTACGCGGCCGGCTGGAACGCGCCGGCGTGCTCGCCAACGGGGCCGCCGCCTATGTCGATTATGCCCATACGCCGGATGCGCTCGAACGCCTGCTCGCCGCCCTGCGCCCGCACGCGACCGGCCGGCTGATCCTGGTGTTCGGTGCCGGCGGCGACCGCGATCGCGGTAAACGCCCGCTGATGGGGGCCGTGGCCGCGCGCCATGCCGATGTCGCGATCGTCACCGACGACAATCCCCGCAGCGAAAACCCCGAAGCGATCCGCGCCGCGATCCTTGCCGCTTGCCCCGACGCCCATGACATCGGCGACCGCCGCGCCGCGATCGAGACCGGGCTATCCATGTTGCGCCAAGGCGATGTACTCGCGGTCGCCGGCAAGGGTCACGAACAGGGCCAGATCGTCGGCGACGCCATCCTGAAATTCGACGACGCCGCCGTCATCCGCGAGTTGCTGGCATGACCGCGCTGTGGTCCGCCGCCGATCTCGCCATCGCGACCGGCGGCACCTTCCCGCGCGATCGTTTCGCCGCCGAGGGTGTCGCGATCGACAGCCGCAACCTCAAACCGGGCGATCTGTTCGTCGCCCTGACCGACACCCGCGACGGCCATGATTTCGTCGCCGCCGCCACCGCTCGCAGTGCCGCTGGCGCGATGGTGTCGCGTGACGAAACCACCAGCCCGGTCCTGCTGGTCGAGGATACGCTGGCGGCACTCACCCGCCTGGGCGCATTCGCCCGCGCCCGCAGCACCGCGGCGGTCGCTGCGGTGACCGGCAGTGTCGGCAAATCCACCACCAAGGAAATGCTCCGCCGCATTCTGGCCGCGTTCGGCCCCACCCACGCCGCGGAGGCCTCGTTCAACAATCATATCGGCGTCCCGCTCACCCTGGCGCGCCTTCCGCGCGACGCCGCTTTCGCCGTGGTGGAAATCGGGATGAACCATCCGGGCGAGATCGCCCCGCTCGCCGCCATCACCCGCCCGCATGTCGCGGTGATTACCAGTATCGCCGCCAACCACATCGGCCTGATGGGTTCGATCGAGGCGATCGCCGACGAAAAGGCCGAATTGCTGCGCGGCCTCGCTCCCGGCGGTACTGCCGTGCTGCCGCGCGGCCCGCATCTCGCGCGCCTCGCCCGCCGCGCCCCGGACGGCACGACCGTGATTTCGTTTGGCACGCAGGATCTTGCCGAAGCCCGCCTGATTGCCGCCGAGAGCGATGCCGAGGGTGTCGATGTCACCGCTAACATTCTACGCCGTGTCGTGCGATTCCGCCTCAAAGCCCCCGGCACCCACATGGCGATGAACGCGGTCGCCGCCCTGGCCACTGCCACAATGCTTGGCCTTGACGCCGCCGCCGCCGCCGCCGCGCTCGATGGTTTCGCCCCGCTCGCGGGTCGTGGTGCGCGGCGCAGTCTTCGCGTCGGTGAGGCCACCATCACTTTGCTCGACGAAAGCTACAATGCCTCCAGGGTATCGGTCCGTGCCGCCCTTGAGGTTCTCGCCCTGCAACCGGGACGCCACGTCGTCGTCCTCGGCGACATGCTTGAACTTGGCGACTTCGCCGATGACGAGCATCGCAACCTTGCGCGTCCGGTCGCTGAGGTTGCGACGATCGTGTTCGTCTGCGGCGAAAAAATGCGCCTGTTGGCGGATGAACTGCCGTCCTCCTGTCCAAAAACCTGGGCAGCCGACTCGGTGGCACTTGCCCCCCTCGTGCGAACAGCGCTGCGCGATGGCGACACCGTGTTAGTGAAGGGCAGCCTTGGGTCGCGCATGCGCACCATCATCACCAATCTTGAAGCGGCTGCCTGATGCTTTACGCACTTTTCCTGCCCCATATCGCTCAATTCCATGCACTGAACCTGATCCGCTACATCACCTTCCGCGCCGGTGCCGCCTGCATCACCGCGCTGATCGTGAGTTTCATGCTCGGCCCGTGCCTGATCCGCTGGTTGAAAGCCTTGCAACGTCAGGGTCAGCCGATCCGGCTTGACGGGCCAGAGCGTCATCTGATCGAAAAAAAGGGTACGCCCACCATGGGCGGCTTCCTGATCCTGATCGCGCTCACGGTCTCCACTCTGCTCTGGGCCGATCTCGAAAACGGCTACGTCTGGGCGGTGCTGATGGTCACCATCGGCTACGGCGCGCTCGGTTTCGCGGATGATTTTCTGAAACTGACCAAGCGCAACACCAAGGGCGTACCCGGCCGGGTGAAGCTGCTGGTCCAGGCGATGCTCGGCCTCGGTGCCGCGATCTGGATCACCCGACTGATGCCCGCATCGATTGCCGATGACCTCGCGGTGCCGGTATTCAAGAACCTGCTCATCCCGTTCGGCATAGCGTTTCCGCTGATCGCGATGTTCGTGATGATGGGGGCGTCGAACGCGGTGAACCTCACAGACGGTCTCGATGGTCTCGCCATCGTGCCCACGATTATTGCCGCCGGCGTGTTTGCTCTGATCGCCTACCTCGTCGGCAATCGCATTTTCGCGCATTACCTGCAAATCAATTTCGTACCCGGCACCGGCGAGCTGGCGGTGTTCTGCTCGGCGCTGATCGGCGCAGGCATGGGATTCCTATGGTATAATGCCCCGCCCGCCGCCGTGTTCATGGGCGATACCGGATCACTCGCCCTCGGCGGCGCGTTGGGTTCGGTCGCGGTCGCCACCAAAAACGAGATCGTGCTCGCCATCGTTGGTGGCCTGTTCGTCGTCGAAACGATTTCCGTCATTGTGCAGGTGTTCTGGTACAAGCGCACCGGACGGCGGGTGTTCCTGATGGCACCGCTGCACCATCACTTCGAAAAAAAGGGTCTGGCGGAGCCGACCATCGTGATCCGGTTCTGGATCGTCGCGATGATTCTCGGATTGGCAGGGTTGGCCACCCTGAAAATCCGATGAGTATATCGGCACTTTCCTGGCCCCATGTGTTCGAGGGGCAGCGTTTCGCGGTTCTCGGCCTCGGCCAGAACGGGCTGCCCGCCGCGCAAACCCTGCGCGCCATGGGAGCCGATGTGATAGCCTGGGACGATGACGCCGCGAAGCGCGGCGCGGCGCAAACCGCCGGCATCACCCTCGCCAGACCGAGCGACTCGGGCCGGCCCGATGCCCTGATCCTCTCGCCCGGCATCCCGCATTGTCTGCCAACCCCGCACCCCGAAGCCGCCGTGATGATCGCGCGCGGCGTGCCGATCCTTACCGATGCCGAACTACTGTTCCGCGCGGTGCGCGCCACTGGCAGCCACGCCCGATTCGCAGGCATCACCGGTACTAACGGCAAATCGACCACCACCGCGCTGCTCGCCCATATCATCGCGCAGGCGGGCCTGCCGGTCGCCGCCGGCGGCAACCTCGGCCCCGCCGCACTCGCCCTGCCGTTATTGCAAGATGACGGCATTTATGTGCTGGAAATGTCGAGTTACATGTTGGAGCGAATCGCGACAATGCGCTTCGATGCAGCCGTAATGCTGAACCTTACCCACGACCACATCGACCGCCATGGCAACATGGGCGGATATATCGCTGCAAAGGCAGCGATTTTCGCGCGTCAGACCGAAGCCGATGTCGCCGTGATCGGGATCGACGACGTACCCTCGTGCGCCCTGGCCGACAGCATCGTCCCCCACCCGGCCCGTCTGGTGCGGATTTCCGGCCATGCCAAGGCGAATATTTTTGCCGATCGCCACATCCTGACCGATCATTCTGGCGCGATCGCCGATCTGTCAACCGCACCCGCGTTGCGCGGCACCCACAACGCCCAGAACGCCGCCGCCGCTGCCGCAATGGCGATTGCGCTCGGCATCGATCGCGCGACCCTCGCCCCCGCCCTGGCCAGTTTCGCCGGCTTGCCGCATCGTCAGAAACAAGTTGCCTCCGTCGCCGGTATCGATTTCATCGACGACAGCAAAGCCACTAACGCCGATGCCACCGCGCGCGCGCTGGATTGTTTCGATCGCGTGATCTGGATCGCCGGCGGCATCGGCAAGGATGGCGGCATCGAAGCTCTGACGCCCTGGTTCAACCGGGTCGAGCACGCCCTGCTGATCGGCCGCGACGCCGCGATCTTTGCCAAAACCCTTGCAGCACACGGCGTTTCCTACGAGATCGTCGACACGCTCGACCGCGCGGTTCCCGCAGGCTTCGGCATCGCCCGGCAGCGCGGCATCGCGACCGTGCTGCTCTCGCCGGCCGCCGCCAGTTTCGACCAATTCGCCAATTATGCCGAGCGCGGCAAGCAATTCGCCACCCTGGCGCAATCGCTCACCGTCCCGGCGGAGATCCACTGATGCCTGTTCTCTCCCGCGCGGATACCTCGGTCGTCGGGCGCTGGTGGTGGAGCATCGATCGCGTCATGCTCACAGCACTCATCCTGCTGGTCGGCATCGGCTATGTGTTGGCACTCGCCGCGACCCCGGCGACCAATTTGTCGCTGTCCGATCCCCGTACGATGGTGATGATCAAGCAGATCATCTATCTGGCGCTCGGTGCGTTCGTCATGCTCGGCACCTCGATGCTCGACCTCAAACAGGTCAAGCTCGCAGCGCTCGGCATTGGGATCATCTTCCTGATCCTTACGGCATTCACCCTGGTCCATGGCGTGGTGATCGATGGTGGACGGCGCTGGATCGCGCTGCCCGGTTTCACCATCCAGCCTTCCGAATTTCTCAAGCCTGCCCTGATCATCGCCACCGCCTGGCTGCTTGCCGAGCGCCGCCGCACCCCGGGTTTCCCAGGTCTGCTTGCCGCGTTCGGCCTCAATGGCCTCGTCCTGATGATTCTGCTGCGTCAACCCGATGTCGGCTCGACCGCGCTGGTGGCCTCGACTTTTTTCATCCAGTTGTTTCTCGACGGTCTCAATATCTACTGGGTCGGCGTCGCGGTCGCGGGCTTTGGCGTCGCTGGTTTTGCCGCCTTTGAATTCATCGCCCATGTCCACATGCGCGTGATGCTGTTCCTGCACCCGACCAAGGACAAAGCCTATCAGGCGATCACCGCACTTTCGGCGTTCGGCAACGGCGGCCTGTGGGGACGTGGCCCAGGCGAAGGGCAAGTGAAGCACTATCTGCCGGATGCCCGCGCCGATTTCGTCTTCGCGGTCGCCGGCGAGGAATTCGGCCTGATCGTCTGCCTGGGGATCATCCTGATCTTCGCGGTCATCGTGCTGCGCGGCCTCGCGCGCATTCTGCGTGAAACCGATCTGTTCGTGGCCCTCGCGGCATCGGGTCTGCTCGCGAGCTTTGGACTCCAGGCCTTCATCAACATGGCGTCGTCACTGTCGCTGATCCCCACCAAAGGCATGACGTTGCCGTTCATTTCCTATGGCGGCTCGGCGGTTCTGGCGGTGGGTCTGCACATGGGCTTTCTCCTCGCCCTCACCCGCAAGCGCCACCACGCTGAATACGTCAACGAACGCGACGCCGCGCACCACATGCGGGACCGGACGGCATGAGAGCGCCAATGCTTAAACCCATCGTCATCGCCGCAGGCGGTACCGGCGGCCATATGTTCCCCGCCGAGGCCCTGGCCGATGCGTTGATGCGGCGCGGCGACCGCGTGGTGCTGATGACGGATGCGCGGTCGGGCGCTACCCAGTCGGCGGTGTTCGCGGCATGCGAACGCCATGTTGTCGAAGGTGCCGGACTCGCCGGGCGCGGTCCCGCGCGCGTGACCTCCGGCGTTGTCCAGCTCGCGCGCGGCACCCGTGCCGCGCGGCAGATCCTAACCGGGCTCGATGCCGCGGCGGTGGTGGGATTCGGCGGTTATCCGTCGGTGCCCCCGGTGTTAGCGACCCTGGGTTTGCGCCACCGCCCGGTGGTCATCCTGCACGACCAGAACGCGATCCTCGGGGGTGCCAACCGCCTGCTCGCCCGCTTCGCCGATCATCTGGCGCTCAGTTTCATAAAAACCGCCGCGGTACCTCGGCGGATCAAAACGACACTCACCGGCAATCCGGTGCGCCCCGCAATCGCCGCCCTGGTCGCCTCGCCCTACACGGCTCCGGCGCATAAAATCAATCTTCTGGTCCTCGGCGGCTCGCTCGGTGCCCGCATTTTCGCGGGCCTGATCCCCGCGGCGCTGACGCTCCTGCCCAGCACGTTGCGAGGGCGGATCAATCTGACCATGCAATGCCCGCAGACCGAAATCGCCGCCGCCTGGGCAGAACTCTCCGCCGCCAACATCACGAACGAACTGGCACCGTTCTTTGCCGATGTCGCATCGCGCATCGAGGCATCCCATCTCGTCATCGCCCGCGCCGGCGGATCGACCGTCGCGGAACTGACGGTGATCGGGCGGCCCGCGATTTTCATCCCCCTCGCGATCAACCCCGACCAGCGTCACAATGCCGATGCCATTGCGCGCCAGGGTGGCGCGATCCGGCTTGATCAGGCGAGCATTACGCCGGCAATTCTGGCGCGCGCGATCGAAACCCTGCTGGCCGAGCCTGGGCGTCTCGCCGCCATGGCACAGGCGGCGGCAAGCTGCGGCATTGCGGATGCAACCGCGCGACTGGCCGACCTGGTGCAAACCCGTGTCGCGGAGTGCGTATCATGAGGGAAATGCCGCACGGGATTGGCATGATCCATTTCGTCGGTATCGGCGGCATCGGCATGTCCGGCATTGCCGAGGTGCTGCATAATCTGGGCTATTCCGTCCAGGGATCGGACATCGCTGAGAGTACCAACGTCGCGCGTCTGCGCGCCATCGGCATTCCGGTCGCGATCGGCCATGAGGCCGCCAATCTGGGGACCGCCCAGGTCGTCGTGGTCTCCACCGCGGTGCCGCGCGACAATCCCGAGGTCAAGGCCGCCCGCAGCAAACTGATCCCCGTGGTCCGCCGCGCCGAAATGCTCGCCGAACTGATGCGCCTGCGCTGGTCGATCGCGATCGGCGGCACCCACGGCAAAACCACCACCACCAGCATCGTCGCCGCCGTGCTCGAAGGGGCCGGGCTGGACCCCACGGTGATCAACGGCGGTATCATCAATGCCTACGGCACGAACGCACGGTTAGGCACCGGCGATTGGATGGTGGTCGAAGCCGATGAAAGCGACGGCAGCTTTCTCCGCCTGCCCTCGGTCATCGCGGTCGTCACCAACATGGACCCCGAACATCTCGACCACTGGGGCACCCGCGAAGCGATGGAGGCAGGGTATCGCCAGTTCGTCGCCAATATCCCGTTCTACGGTTTTGCCGTGCTGTGCATCGACCACCCGGCGGTGCAGCAGATGATCCCGGATCTGGCGGATCATCGGCTGATCACCTACGGATTTTCCCCCCAGGCCGATGTCCGCGCCGAACGCATCATGTCCGATCGCAACGGGGCGACGTTCGAGGTTCGCCTGTCCGAACGCGTCGGCGGCAAATCGCGCCGGATGGGGCCGTTCCGCCTGCCGATGCTGGGCAACCACAACGTCGCCAACGCGCTCGCCGCCATCACCATCGGCATCGAGATGGAGGTGCCGGAGGTCAATTTACGCGCCTCGCTCGCCGGATTCGGTGGCGTGAAGCGACGTTTCACCAAAACCGGCGAGGTTGGCGGTGTCACCATCATCGACGATTACGGCCATCACCCGGTCGAAATCGCCGCCGTTCTGAAAGCTGCGCGTCAGGCCGGCGCGCGCGAGGTCATCGCCGTTGTACAACCGCATCGGTTCTCGCGTCTTGCCTCGCTGTTCGAGGATTTCTGCACCTGCATGAACGACGCCGACACCGTCATCGTCGCCGATGTCTATGCCGCCGGCGAGGACCCGATCGAGGGTGTCGATCGCGATGCGCTGATCGAGGGCTTGCGCGCGCACCAGCATCGCGCGGTGGTGCCGCTCGCCAGCCCCGACCATCTCGCGGAAATGATCAACGCCATCGCGCGCACTGGCGACTATGTCGTCTGCCTCGGTGCGGGCAACATCACGCAATGGGCGCAAGCCTTGCCGCACCAGTTGCAGGCGCTGATGGAAACCTCCCGGCGTGGCGCGGGAGGTTCGCGATGATGGCCGCGAAAATCCTCACCGACTGGCGTGACCGGTTGCCTGCGGCACGTGGCCGTGTCTCGTATGACGCACCGTTAGGGATTGCCACCTGGTTCCGGGTCGGCGGTCCCGCCGATTTTCTGCTGCGCCCGCAGGACGCCGATGATCTCGCCGGTTTCCTTGCCGCCCTGTCACCCGAGTTGCCGGTTACCATCATCGGTGCCGCCTCGAACCTGATCATCCGCGACGGCGGACTCCCCGGCATCGTGATCAAACTTGCCCGTGGCTTCAGCGATATTCAGATCGAAGCCGATGGTATCGTGGCCGGTGCCGCCGCTCTCGACGTCACCATCGCGGAACACGCCGCCGCCGCCGGTTTGACGGGTCTCGAATTCCTGTCCGGAATTCCAGGTTCGCTCGGTGGCGCGGTCGCGATGAACGCCGGGGCCTATGGCAGCGACATCCGCGACATGCTCGACTGGGCCGAGATCATCGGGCGCGACGGTGCGCTCGCCCGCTATACCGCCGCCGATCTGGCGTTATCCTACCGTCACGCCAGCCTGCCACCGGGTGGCGTCGTCGTTCGCGCCCGCCTCACGGCGCGTCCAGGTGATCGTCGCGCGATTGCCGCAAAAATGGCCGACATCAAAACCAGCCGCGAAGCCAGTCAACCAATCCGCGCCCGCACCGGCGGCTCGACCTTCCGCAATCCGGAGGGTCGCAAGGCCTGGCAGTTGATCGACCAGTCGGGCTGCCGCGGCATGGTGATCGGCGATGCCCAGATTTCGGAAAAACACTGCAATTTCCTGATCAATCGCGGATCGGCCATCGCCGCCGACCTCGAAGCCCTGGGCGATGCGGTGCGCGCCCGCGTCCTCGCCGAAACCGGCGTGGCGCTCCTGTGGGAAATCAAGCGCCTCGGCATCGCCCAACGGAGCCAGTCATGAAACGCGTCGCGGTTCTGCTCGGCGGCATTTCGGCGGAACGCGAGGTCAGCCTCGCCACTGGCCGGCAGGTGATCGCCGCTCTCGAAACCGCCGGCTACGACGTGCAGCCGATCGAAGTCGGTGCCGATCTCGGGGCGATCATCGCGGCGCTGACCCCCCCGCCCGATGCGGTGTTCAATGCCCTGCATGGCCGCTTCGGCGAAGACGGCACCATCCAGGGCGTGCTCGACTATATGGGCATTCCCTATACCCATTCCGGCGTGCGCGCTTCGGCGATGGCGATGGATAAATCCGCCGCCAAGGCCGCCTTCATCAGCGCCGGATTGCCAGTGGCCCAACACCGCATCGTGCCGATCGACGAACTGGCCGAGGCCGATCCGCTGCCACGCCCCTACGTGATCAAGCCGGTGAATGAAGGCTCGTCGGTGGGCGTGTTCATCATCCGCAACGGCGACAACCGGCGCGCCGATATCGCCCACGCCTGGGCGTTCGGCGATACCGCGATGGTCGAGGAATACATCCACGGCCGCGAACTCACGGTGGGCGTGCTCGACGATCACGCCCTGGCGGTAACCGAAATTATCGCGGACGGCTTCTACGACTACACCGCGAAGTACGCCCAGGGCGGTTCACGCCACGAACTTCCGGCCCGGGTCGCACCCGACGTGACAGCGCTTGCCAAGGAGGTCGCGGTGGCGGCGCATCGTGCCCTCGGCTGCCGCGGGGCTTCGCGGTCGGATTTCCGTTACGACGACGATAGCGACCGGCTGGTTTTGTTAGAGGTCAATACCCAGCCCGGCATGACGGTGACGTCACTGCTGCCCGAACAGGCAGCGCTCTGCGGCATCGATTTTCCGGCGCTGTGCGCCTGGATGGTGGAGCACGCCGCATGTCGCGTGTGAAACCCCGTAAGCCGAAAATCCAGGATCGCCCCAGTGCGCGTACCCTGCTGCTGCGCCGCTTTCGCAAGTCCGGCAAGCCCGCGTTGTTAGTTGGCATCGTGGTTGTGGTGCTGGTCATTGTGCCGCTCAGTCTGCGTGGTGTCGCCGGGCTGTTGCGGCCGTTGCACGCGGGTGCCGCCGATCTGCTCGCCGATGGGGGATTTCGGATCGAACATATCGAAATCACCGGGGCCAGTACCACGCCGCGCCCTGCCATCGAACAGGCGCTCGGTTTGAAGGACGGCATGCCGATCATGGGATTTTCGCCGGAACAGGCTTCGGCCCGCGTCGCCGCTCTGGGTGCCGTTCGCAGCGCCACGGTGGAACGTCTGCTGCCCGATACCGTGCGCGTCGATGTGATCGAACGCCGGCCGGTCGCGATCTGGCAAGAGCCTGACAACCACTTCGCCCTGATCGGCCCCGACGGCGCGGTGCTGTCCGATCATGATGCCGCATCGGCGCGGGCGCATAACCCCGATCTGCCGTTGCTGGTCGGTGCCGGTGTGCCGGACCATGCCGAGGCGTTGCTCACCCTGCTCCGGCACTTTCCCTCGATTGCCAAACATGTCGTCGCCGCCGAGCGGATCGACAATCTGCGCTGGAATCTCGTGCTGCGCGATCGCACCACGGTCAAGCTGCCTGATCAGCACGAGGCAAACGCCATGGCGCGGTTGATGGAGGCCGAAGACCGGATCAAATTGTTGGAACGCCCGGTCCGCACCATCGATCTGCGCTTGGCCGATCGGCTGGTGGTGCGGCCCTACCCCAAGGGCTTCATTTCTGAAGTATCGGCACCGGGGCACCCATCATGAAAAGGACCGTGGCATGAACGACATGTCCCGCCGTGCCGTGTTGCCGCCGCAAAAAGGCGAAGGACGACCCGACAACGCCCGGCCCCGTCCCGCGCGCTCCGGCCCGTTCGGTGTGCTCGACATCGGTTCGACCAAAATCGCGTGCCTGATCGGCCGTGCCGAAAGCGATGGCCGGTTGCGCGCCCTCGGCTTCGGCTGGCAGAAGGGCAGGGGGATCAAATCGGGCGGCATCGTCGATCTCGACGAGGCGGAACGCGCCATCCGTGCCGCGGTCGGTGCCGCTGAGGATCAGGCCGACATGCGGCTGAAATCGGTGATCGTGAACCTCTCCTGCGGCCAGCCGGAAAGCCGCCTGTTCAACGTGCAATGGCCGATCGACGGCAGAGCGGTGACCAGCGACGACATCCGCCGGGTGGTGCGCGAAGCCCGATCCCGCGCGGCCTCGGAAGGTCGCGGCACCATCCATACCCTGCCGCTGAATTTCGCCACCGATGAAACCGGTGGCGTCGCCGATCCGCGCGGCCTGTATTGTGATACACTAACGGCCCAACTCCACGTGGTCGATGCCGCGACCACTGCGATTAAAAGTATGACTGCCTGCCTGGAACGATGCGAACTTGAAATCTCCGGCATGGTGTCGGCCCCGTTCGCCTCCGGGCTTGCGACGTTAGTGCAGGACGAGCGCGAGTTGGGGGCCACGGTGATCGACATGGGCGGCGGCACCACCACCATCGCGGTGTTCGCCGAGGGGCATCTGCTGCACACGGCGCAACTGCCGATGGGCGGCATCCACGTCACCAACGATGTCGCTCGCCTGCTCTCAACCCAGGTCGCTCACGCCGAGCGGTTGAAAACCCTGTACGGCACCTGCCAGGAAAGCCCCGATGACGCGCGCGAACTCCTGCCGGTTCCACTGGTGGGCGAGGCCGAACACCAGATCGCCAAAGTGCCACGCAGCGCCCTGGTTTCGATCATTCGCCCGCGCCTCGAAGAGATTTTCGAACTCGCGCGCGACCGGATCGAAACCTCAGGCCTTGGCCGTGCCGCCGGCGCGCGGGTGGTGCTGACCGGCGGTGCGGCGCAACTGGTCGGTGCCCGCGAACTCGCCGCCCATATCCTCAATCGTCAGGTTCGGCTGGGCCGGCCGTTCGGCGTGATCGGCCTGCCGGATGCCGCGACCGGGCCGAATTTCGCGACGCTCATCGGCTTGCTCGCCTTCGCCACCGGCGACGGCCAGACCATGCACGATCTCGATTTCACCGCGGAGGCTCCGAACGGTGTCTTCGCCCGACTGATCAATTTCCTCAAACGGCGCCTCTGACATGACGCGCCCCATCCACCCCTTCGCAACCCGCTTCACGCCCGCCTGCCAGGAGACGCAGCAATGACCCTCAATCTCACCATCCAGAAAACCAGC
Source organism: Acidiphilium sp. (assembly GCA_028688905.1). GTDB lineage: Bacteria > Pseudomonadota > Alphaproteobacteria > Acetobacterales > Acetobacteraceae > Acidiphilium. Next base: position 144,285 of record JAQTXH010000001.1, read on the forward strand.
CACACCGATTTCACCCCGCGCATCACCGTGATCGGCGTCGGCGGTGGCGGCACTAACGCGGTCAACAACATGATCGCGCTCAATCTGCCCGGCGTCGATTTCGTGGTCGCCAACACCGATGCGCAACAGCTTTCGCTGTCCCGCGCCGAGCGCCGCATCCAGCTTGGCCCGCATATCACCCAGGGCAATGGTGCCGGCGGCAGGCCCGAGATCGGCAAGGCCTCGGCCGAGGAGGCCGCCGACGATCTCGCCCGCCATCTCGATGGCGCGCATATGGTGTTCATCACCGCCGGCATGGGCGGCGGCACTGGCACGGGTGCGGCCCCGGTGATCGCGCGGATGGCGCGCGAACGCGGCATCCTCACCGTCGGCGTCGTCACCAAGCCGTTCTCGTTCGAAGGCAAGCGGCGGCTGAAATCGGCCGACGAGGGCATCATCGAATTGCAGAACTATGTCGATACCCTCATCGTCATTCCGAACCAGAACCTGTTCAAGGTCGCCAACGAGCGCACCGGCTGGAAAGAAGCCTTCGAAATGGCCGACCATGTGCTTTACATGGGCGTGCGCGGTGTTACCGATCTGATGGTGGTGCCGGGCATGGTCAATCTCGACTACGCCGATATCCGCTCGGTGATGTCGGAAATGGGCAAGGCGATGATGGGCACCGGCGAGGCCGAGGGCGAAGATCGCGCGATCCGCGCCGCCGAAGCCGCCATTTCCAACCCGTTGCTCGAAGACACCAACATGAAGGGCGCGCGCGGCCTGCTGATCAACATCACCGGCGGTTCCGACCTCACCCTGTTCGAGCTTGATCAGGCGGCCAACCGCATCCGCGAGGAGGTCGATGAAGACGCCAACATCATGGTCGGCATGGCGCTCGATGAAAATCTTGGTGGCCGGGTGCGTATTTCGGTGGTCGCCACCGGGATCGATACCGCGCCACCCGCCCAGGCCGAACGGCCCAAGCTGGTGGCGATGGGCGGCGGCGGCATGATGAACGTCGACGCGGTTGGTAACGGCACAGGGCATCAGCAAGCACCGATGCTGAACGTGGTGCCGCAGCAGCCGCTGCAACCGCAATCGCCGCCCCAGGCGATGCAGTTCCAACCGATGCAAAACCAGACACCCCAATCTCAGCCGATGCAGTCCCAGCCGATGCAGTCCCAGCCGATGTCATTCAACGAAGCGCCGGCGCGCACGCCGATTTCGGCACCAGCCGCTTACCGTGAAGCGCCGCGCGCACCGGCGGCCGATCAGGCCCGCAAAGGCAGCCTGTTCAGCCGGATGACCAGCGGGTTCCGTGGTGCCGCCGCACCCCAGCCCGCGCCGCACCAGCCCGCGCCGTACCAGGCTGAACCGCAACGCCAGGTTCCGCAGTCGGCATACGTGACGCCGCAGGACCAAGCCCCGCAGTATCAGCCGGCGCAACCCCAACAACATCAGCCGGCGGCCTACGCCCCGCCCGCGCCAGTTCAGCACAGCGAGCCGCGCCCGGCGGTGCGGTTGGCACATAACGAGGAAATCGGCATCGACATTCCCGCCTTCCTCCGCCGCCAGCAGTCCTGAATTTCCGTCCCACCAAACGGCACCCGCGCAAACCGCCGGTGCCGTTCCCGGCGGAAATGCCACTCCGACATCAGATTCGGTGCCCATCTCGCCGATAGTCTTGATCGCACGCCCGATGGCGGTTTCGCGATCGACTACACCAAATTCCACGATCTCGAAGATTGATCTCGACTCGGCAACTCAAACAGTCCAAACCGTCGACTCCGCACTCAGGCCGCAGGAGGGCATCATGACAGCCATTATGAACCGCCCCGACGCCAAGCGCGTCGCTCCCCCGCGCGCCTGACAAGCCCCGTTCCACATCGTCAGGCCCGAATTCTACATCTTTCGCACGGAGCCTGATCGTCATGGACGATATCGATCATCTGGGATGGAGCCGAGCGCTCGCCCAAGCTTTTGCCAGCCAGGCCGAACCCAACCAGATCCCTGGCCGGATCGTCGCGCATCATCGCGGCCATTACGAACTCGCCTACGCCGGCGGCACCATCCGCGCCCAATGCGCCGGCCGGATGCGCCATCGCGACACTGAATTCGGTCTGCCCGTGGTCGGCGATTTCGTCTCCGCCCGCCTTGAGGGCGGTGCCGCCACGATCGACGCCGTGTTGCCCCGTCGCACCAAATTCGCCCGCGCCGTGGGTGACCTGACCCGCCACGACATCGCCAAAGGCGAACAGATCATCGCGGCCAATATCGATTATGTTTTGATTGTCACCGGTGCCGATGCCGATTTCTCGGTCCGCCGCCTCGAACGTTTGCTCGGTGCCGCCTGGGGCAGCGGTGCGATCCCGATGGTCGTACTGACCAAAATCGACCTTGGACTCGCGGCCCCGATGATCGAACAACTCGCCATCGAGGCCCCCGGCGTCGCGGTGCATCGGGTCTCGAACGCAACGGGCGAGGGCATCGCCTCCCTCCGCGCGCTGATCGCCCCCGGCCAGACCGCCTTGCTGGTCGGCTCCTCCGGCGTTGGCAAATCCAGCTTGGTCAACCGCCTGCTCGGCACCGATCGCCAGGCCACCAGCATCACCGACGACAACGGCCGTGGCCGTCACACCACGACCAGCCGTGACCTGTTTTCCCTCGAAGGCGGCGGAATGATCCTTGACACCCCCGGCATCCGCGCGATCACCCAATGGCAGACCGAAGGCCTCGAAGACGCCTTCGCCGACATCGCGGATCTCGCCGCAAACTGCCGCTTCACCGACTGCCGCCACGAAGCTGAACCCGGTTGCGCCGTCCAGGCCGCCATCGTCGACGGCACGCTCGACCGACGCCGCCTGACCGATTACGCCAAACTCAACCGCGAAATGGCCATACTGGAACGCCGGGGCGACAAACGCGCCGAAGCCGCGCAGAAGCGGGCGTGGGCCGGTCGGGGCAAAAAAGCCAAGGGGTAAATCCGCCCTGACATTCTGCTCACGTCCGGGGCCGCAGCACCACCCGGACGCCGATATTGATCGCCAGCACCACCAGCATCACCAGCAGGGCGGCGGCGAAGGCAAGTGCGTGGGCCGATTTGTAGGGCTGGTTGATAAAGGTCCAGATCACATAGGTCAGGTAGCCAATCGGCTGGTTGGTCAGCTTGCCGTTCCACAGATAATTCGACCAACCGGCGGTATAGATCAACGGCGCGGTTTCCCCGACCGAAATCGCCAACCCCAGCAGCACGCCGGTGATCACTCCGGGAGCGCCGGCCGCCAGCACGACTTTGAACGCCACGGTCCGCTCCTGCGCGCCGAGCGCGTAGGCGGCCTCGCGCATCTGCACCGGCACCCGTTGCAGCGACAACTCGGTAATCCGTGCCAGATAGGGCACCACCATGATCGCGAGGGTAATCGCGCCCGCCAGCGCGGAAAACTGCCAGCCAAGCCCGATCACCATGGTGATATACGAAAAATACCCCAGCACGATCGAGGGCATCCCGGTCAGCGTGTCCGACAGAAACCGGATCACCGAACCCAGCCGGTTCTGCCCGTATTCCGACAGATACATCCCCGCCCCGACCCCGATCGGCACTGCGAACACCAGCGAGCCGAGCGAGAGCACGGCCGTACCGACAATCGCGGCCAGCAGTCCGCCCGTCACCCCGTTACTCGATGTGGTGAACAGCGAAATCGAAAACGCCGAAGCCCCCTTGATGGTAATCGTCAAGACCAGGTCGAGCAGCGGCACCGCGACCAGCAGAAACGCCAACCCGCACAATCCCCATCCGACCGCGCTGCTGACGATCCGCTTGGTTTCCAGTGCCGAGCGGCGGGCTTTCACATCAAATGTTGCGGACAAAGGTCGCTCCCCGCACGATCATCCGTGCTACCGCATTGACGCCCAACGTGATGACAAACAGCACCAGCGCAATCTCGGCCAATGATTTCACCGCCATATTGGTCGGATCCTGCAATGCGCTGTCGAGTTGCGAGAGAATGAACGCCGCCATCGTGCTGATCGGCGTGAAAATCGTCTTCGGCAGATAATTCAGCGCCCCACCCGACACCATCAGCACCGCCATGGTCTCCCCCAGCGCGCGACCCAATCCAAGCACAACCCCGCCGATCAAGGTAATCCGCACGGTCGGCATCATGATCTTGGTCACCACCTCGAACCGCGTCGCCCCCAGTGCCACCGCCGATTCCCGCAAATCCAGCGGAACCTGACGCAGCGCGTCGTATAAGGTTGTCGCGATAATCGGAGTAATCATCAGAGCCAGTACAGTCCCCGCGGCGAGCAAGCCAAATCCGCTGCCGGTGCTGTTATTCATGTTGAAAAACGGAATGAACCCGAGCACGGCGGTAATCCCCGGCCCGATATAGTGTGAAATCAGCGGCGCGAGCACATAAATGCCCCATAGCCCGAACACCACGCTCGGCACCACGGCCACGAGTTCCACCAGCATGGAAAGAACAGGGCGCACACGGTCCGGTGCCGCTTCGGACAAAAAAATCGCGGTCCCGACCGCCACCGGCAGCGCGAACAGCAAGGCGAGCAACGAGGAGAACAAGGTGCCGACAATGAACGCCAGAATGCCGTAATCCGCGCCGATCGGAACCTGATACCCCCGTGTCACCACCGGGTTCATGTACAGGTTACCCAGGCTCCAATCGATCGTACCGAGGAACCTGATGCCGTTGAACCCGATCGCCTGCCACGCGTACTGGCCAAGAAACACTACAATAATGATCAAAGAAACCGGGATCACAATTGCAATGCTGGTCAAAGTCAGCCGGAACAGGTTCAATCGTTTCGCCTGACGTTTCATCCTGCGTCCTTAATCGAAAACGCCCTTCCGGCCAACCCGGAAGGGCGCGTCGCTGGCCGAAATCAGCCGCCGATCTTGGCGATCTGGGCTGCCGAAAGCTTCTTGATCGCCGGCGGCAGGGCCATGAACTCGACCTGCTTCAAGTAAACCGGCTTGTTGCCCGTGTTGCTCGCCCAGGTCAGCAAGTCCTTGACCGCCTTGGCGGTCGCGGCGTCACGCTGCTTGGTGTTCACGATGGCATATTCGTAGTTGATGATCGGATAGCTCATCGCACCCGGCGCGAAAATCAAGCTGATCCGTTCATCCGCCGGGGTCTTGCCGACCAGTTCGTCGGCGGCGGCGCTGATCGTCCTGGGGGTCGGCAGAACGTATTTGCCGGCCTTGTTCAACAGCATGGCTTGGCCGAGATGCGCCTCGCTGACCTCTTTATGGAACGACACGCCGATATAGGCGATCGCATAGGGGTTCTGCTTCAACGCCTCGACCATGCCGGGGTTGCCCTGCGCGCCCAACCCGCCCTGTACCGCCGGCCATGAGACCGTGGTGCCGTAGCCCACCGTGCTTGCCCAAGCGGGGGTCGAGAAATCGAGATACTGGCTGAAAATGAAGGTGTCGCCCGAACCATCGGTGCGGTGTACCGGAATGATCTTGTGGTCCGGCAGTTTCAGGCCCGGATTGAGCGCCTCGATCGCCGGGTCGTTCCACATACCGATCTTGCCGGTATAGATGTCCGCCAGAACCGGCCCGGACAGTTTCAAATGCTTGTTGTTCATGCCGGGCAGATTGTAATTGATCGCCTGGGCCGAAATCGCGAGCGGGATGTTCAGAATATCGGGGTTCTGCTTGACCTGCTGGTCTGACATATACGCATCCGACGCGCCGACCTGGACCACGCCGGAAATCGCCTGCGCAATACCCGCTCCCGATCCGGTGCCCTGGGTGGTGATCTTGACGCCCGGATAGATCGCTTCGAAATGCGGCACCCAGATGTTGAACAGAGGATACAGCAGGGTGGAACCGGTCTCGACCAGTGTGACCCCGGCGGCCTGGGCGACGCCCATGCCAAGCCCGGCGATCAGTGCCGCGGCGGCGGCGGCACGCAGCAATGTGGAGCGGCGCAATTTAGTAACAGATCGCACGATGGATCTCCCTTTCGGTTGCGATAGAGTCAACGAAAACCTACGGGGTTGTAATGTCCCGTGCCGCGCCGTCTAGGCGATTGTGCGTTACAAGGCGACCTGGTTTCAATGAAGCTTTGATGACATTGATGATTCGATCACGGTATACGCACGGAATCGCGAGATTTTTGTAACGCAACTGCAATGCGTCCCTCGATCATCGCCACCGGCGTCTCCAAACCGCCATACCGGATCGCGCGGCGTGTGGATTTGCCGTCCTCACCTTTGAGGTGGACCATGAAGGCCGACTTTGTCGCATGGGCGGCGGCGATTTCGTGCCACCGATAGTGTTCCCGCACGTTTGGCCGCGGTAGCAGCATGATCCCGTCGGGGCTGATAATCGCGCGGGCGCGCATATGTGGGTCGGCACGGCGACGCCGCAGCGACTCGACCGAGGCAATCATCGCGACCACTCCGGCCACCGGCAGCAGAATGGCCATGATCGTCAGAAACAGGCTCGGCACCGCATCGCGCACGAACACGATGGGCCCGATCATGCCGAGGGCGAGGATCATCAACGCGACGATTAAAGGTGGCGAAATCGGAGCCGCCCCGGCGCGCAGCGATAGCGCATCGTCCGCCCGGATACTCTGATCGTCAGGCTCTTCGTTCATTGGTCATCGCTCATTGGGGGTCATCGCTCATCTAGGTCATCGCTCATCGGGCAATCCTGCCAAAATCGGCGCGAATTGTCGATTGTGACAGGAAGAGTGTACCATCAACCAATGGCCGACGACTCGAAGCGTTTAACCCACGCCGCCCTGTTTCAGGCCTTTTTCATCGCGGGCTTGTCGGGATTCGGAGCGGTGCTGCCCTTTGCCCGGCGCATGATGGTCGAACGGAAAGGCTGGCTCACGGCGACCGAATTCGCCGACCTGTTCAGCCTGTGCCAGTTTTTGCCCGGTTCCAACGTGGTCAACCTCGCCACCGCGTTCGGCTCGCGCCATCGCGGCCTCACCGGCGCGCTGGTCGCCACGGCGGGGCTGCTGATCGCGCCGGTGATAATCGTGATCGGTCTCGGCTTGCTCTATGAGCACTACGGCACCCTGCCGATCGTTCATCGCGGCCTGGGGGGCCTCGCTTCGGCGGCGTCCGGCCTGGTGCTCGGCACCGCCCTGAAAATCGCGGGGCCGGTATTCCGCCATATTGCAACCATTTTTGTCCTGGCGTTTGCCTTCGTCCTGTTCGGCGTGCTGCATCTGCGCCTGCCGATGGTGATCGCGATCGCCCTGCCGGTCTCGCTGGCGATATCGGCGGGGCGGGTCCGATGATATTGCTGGTGTTGCTGCTGCTGTTCGCCGAAATGTCGGTCCTGGCGATCGGCGGGGTTTCGAGCACCTTGCCGGCGATGGCCCGCGCGGTCGAGACGAATCACTGGCTCACCGCCCAGCAATTCGCGGCCCTGTTCGGCGTGGCGCAAGCGAGTCCCGGCCCGAACATGATGATCGTGACCCTGGTGGGGCTGCATGTGGCGGGCATTTCCGGAGCACTGGTCTCGACAGCGGCGATGGTGGCCCCATCGAGCACCCTGACATTCTTCGTCGCCGGCCTGTGGGACCGGTTCCGCGCGGCGCGCTGGCGGCGGGTGGTGCAGGCCGCTCAGCGCTGCCGTCGAAGAACACCGCGTTGATCGACGCCCAACCAAGCCTGAGCGCGGCCCCGACCCGGTGAGCGCCGGCCACCAAACGATACTGATCTGCGCTGGTCGGCGCGACTTCGATCGGCGTTATCAGCCCGGACTCTTTCATTGAAAGCGCCAGCTGCTCGACCGCATTCATATCGATTTCGCGCAAGCGACCCGCGACGTCGATCGATGCTAAAGGAACCTGATGGACGGAATTGCTCATGCCGCATGGCCTTTTTGTTGACGATTATATCCGTTTGGAGGATTGTTGTTTCGGCGGCCGCGCGGATCATGCCGGATCGGCGATCCGTTTTGGTCGTACCTAGACGGCCAAATGTCCTGCGGTGCTTTGCCTAGGAAATCGGCGACGGCCTGTTGCACAAAGGGAGACCGAGTTTTGAACGCGACCGAAATGGCTGAACGAGAAAACCCAGACTTCTCACTCAATCCGTGGAGCGTTTCGCCCTTAGCTCGGATGGCGGCCTTTATCTCCGTTGGGTTCATGTCTTGTTTCATTTGAATATTCCGTTGCTTCGTAGCGAGTAAATGGATAGAAATATTCCGCTACGAAGTCAAGCTATATTCGACACGAGTGTAATGTATATCCGTAACTCATTGTATTGGTTTAAAAATGAAGTCCGCTGATCACGACGACTCCGACCTAAATGCGATCCGCGAGCGCGCCCTTCGATTGCGCGAGGCGGTGCTTAAGGCGGGAGGTGGGTCAGTTGTGGCGCGACGCGCAAACATGCCCGTTCCGTCACTCAACAACTATCTGGGGGGTCGCGATTTAAAAACGTCTGCGTTGGTGAAATTGGCCCAAGCGTGCGATGTCTCGGTCAATTGGCTTGCCACGGGCGAATCAGAACAAGGCACAAGCTCGGGATTGTTCCGTAACGAAATTCTCGATCGGCCTGCTCATTTTTGGGGACTGTTCGTAACAATCCGAAGTTGCCAAAGCTGGTTTTCACAAATGGGTCAGAAGCCAACACTTCGGGACGTTCTGCTTTGGATTAAAAAGCCATACGAGACGGCCCTTGCGCTGCCTGACCGACCAATCGAATTCCAAATTTCTCAGGAATCGTAGTCTCAATGGCGAATAATAAACGATTTGGAATTGCGTGCGCCAATTCCCTTTTATCGGTCGTTCTGGCAACAACTGTGGCGTTTGCATCTCCGCACGATCAGAAACTTCCACACGACGTAGGGGAATGGTTCAAGCAAGCGACTCCGTCGGACAAGAAGGCAATTCTGGCTCATCCCAAGCTTTTGGCTGAGGCACAACTATATCTTGTCTCTTGCCAGTTTCAAACGGGAGCCGATGCGGTCAGGGCTTGCCATAATAACCAGATGCAGTTCGTCGAAGATTACATAGATGCGTTTTATAACCATCACACCGCACAGCAAAACGTCGCCTTTGACCTCGATGGTGAAGGCGGCAACACAATGCCATTTCCAGGCGTCCAGGTGTCCCATCTACAGGGGTGCGCATGGCGACTGGCTATCGTCGGATCGGGTGGCCCTTTGGTATCTCAAATGGACACGACAGGCATTCACGATGTGTGCTCACCCCTTTCACATCTCGATCAGTTGGCAGCCGAAAGGCGTGCGCAGGAGATCGATCGCGAGATACTCGTTCACCTTTCCAACGGTTCATCGCCAATCACCAACGCTGATTCCTTTCCGTAAGCGCGCGTTCCACCGGCTAACAAAAACCCTAACGATTTTTCTTGATAGTTGCGGAATTTTTCAGCTTTTTTGATACAGTTCGGTCTCTCTGAACTGTATCAGGTGCCAGAAAACCTAATGTTTTCAATGATACAGAATGGCTAGGATTTTTTTCCCAATGATACAGTTCACGCCCGGTGGAGCATTCATGAAGTCACGGTCGACCAAGCCCACCGTCGCATTCGATGCCCGTGCGGCCGTCCGCTAAGCCGCAGAAAACCGCCATTTAAGCCGGATTGACCACGTCTTAGGACGCCCCTAAGACATCCTCGCACGGCAACCCGGAAACGCAGCCAAGCCGCCCCAAAACGGCCCCATCGACGCCCACGAACCCAAATCGGAGGCCAAAATGCCTTCAACCAAAAACGCCGATTTTCCCCCCGGAACCAACGACTTATCCCTCAACGTCCCGTTTGTTCCCACTCAATCCCGTTTTCCAGGTTGATGTGTCAACGGACAGCCGCGATCACCCCCATCACCGGCGGGCTGGTGCTGGCCGCCGCGAGTTTCCTGATCCGCGCCGCCGACCGCGACTGGTGTGCCGCCCTGCTGACCGGTGCCGTCGCGCTGCTGACCCTGCGTACCAATATCCATCCGCTGTTCCTGTTGGCGGCGGGAGCGCTGATCGGGGTGATCGGCTACGGGTGAGGTTGGTGAGAAACCGGTGTGGTCATGCCAACCTGCTTCAGCCAGTCTTCGAGGTTGTAATAGTTGCTCACCCGCGCGATCAGCCCGTCACGAATTTCGAAAAACGCCCCCGCCGGCAGCACATAACGCTGCCCGTGCGCTTCCGGCAGTCCCGGATCGGTATGCAGATATTCGCCATGCACGACAAATTCGGCCGCTGCTCGAGAGCCATCGGTGCTCACCATGATCACAATATCGGTCAGTCGTTCCCGATATGAAATATTCATGTGATCGAGAAACGCCGCAAATCGATCCCGGCCAATCTCACGAGCGCCCTGATTGATGTCGTGGATGACATCCGCCGACAGCAGATCGAGCATGGCGCGCGACTGGCCCGCATTGAACGCCGCATAATATGAATCGATCAGCGTTTTCGTGGCGATGAGCAAGGGAATGAACTCCAGCGTTAAAAAACCGAAGACTCCCGCAAATCGTCCATTGTTTCAAGCCCCAGCCGAAATCGGCGGCCGGGGCATATCTCATCGCGAGCGGGGTTGCGATGGCCGGAGTTTCCGGCTCATCACGATGAGGATCAGCCCGACGACCGCAAGGCCCGCGCCGCGATAGGCCCAAGGCATCTGGCTGATCATGAAGCTCTCTTTCGGATAGGGAAAATAGCCCGTGCCCTGTCCTACCCAGATCAGCCCCAGCAGCAGGGCCATAAAACCCAAAACAAGGAGCGCAATTTTCAGGAGTTTCACAAGGGGTCTCTTTTCATGTCAAAATCGCCATTTTGCCGCCCTGCGGCGGCGCGGTTCGATGGCCGCGTCTTTGTCGCGTGCTCATCCCGGTTTCCAATTCGCGTCAATCACCGATCCCCCGCACCGATCCCCCGCCATACCACCCCGATAATCCCGCTCCACCTTCGCAACCCGAACGTGATATGCCGCATACCACCGTTCCTGTCCCAACCGTTGCGCCACCATATGCTCCGCCGCCGCTTTCCAGCGCCGGATGCTCTCCAGATCAGCCCAGTACGACACCGTGATCCCGATCGCCTCGCGGGCCGATTCCATGCCGAGATAACCCGGCTGTTCCGCCGCCAGACGGTTCATCGCCTCGGCCATTGCCGCGTAGCCATGATCGCCCTCGGTGCGGATCGAAGAGAATATCACCGCGTAATAGGGTGGCTCAGGGGTTCGGCTCAGCATCAGGACCCTTTATACTCATGATTAGCATATCCAGCGCATGATCGACCGTCGCGGCCCTAATCGCCGTGCGGTCGCCCGGAAACACCCGCCGTTCCGCGTGGGTGATCCCACAGCGCCGCGCCAGACCGAACCATACCGTGCCGACCGGCTTGCCGGCCGATCCGCCGTCCGGCCCGGCGATTCCGGTCACCGCGATAGCATAATCCGCCCCGGCGCGCTGCAATGCCCCCTCGGCCATCGCGCGCGCCACCGGCTCACTGACCGCGCCGTGTTCCTCGATCACCCTTATACTCACAGTGAGCATATCCGCCTTCGCCGCGTTCGCATAGGTAACGAACCCATAGCCGAACACCGCCGAAGATCCGGCAATATCGGTGATCGCCGCCGCGATCATGCCGCCGGTGCAGCTTTCGGCGGTCGCAACGGTGACACCCCGCGCCGTGGCGAGTGACACCAATTGCGCGGCCTTCGGGTTCACAGCCCGGTTCACAGCCCGGTTCCTGGCCAGATCAGCCGCAGCACCGCCAAAATAACCGCGGCAAACCCGCCGGCGATCCAATCATCGGCCATGATCCCCAGCGCATCCGGCCGCGCATCGGCGAGCGAGATCGGCCAGGGCTTGCGGATGTCGAACAGGCGGAACAACAAAAACGCCAGCACCACGCCCGATCCGGTCAGATACGGCAACCCAAGCAAAGCGATCATCTGCCCGGCCACCTCGTCGATCACGATCCAGCCGGGGTCCTGGCTCGCTTTGCCGGTGCGCGGGATCGCGATCAGACCGAGCAGACTCACCACCACGATCCCCGCGATCAGCGGGACATGACCATGATCAAGCAGCACACACCCGATGATCAGTCCGAGCACCGACCCCACCGTGCCGGGTGCGCGCGGCGCATAGCCGACGCCAAGCCCCGATGCCGCCAGCGTGGCCAGTTTCACGGTTGTTGCAGCCATCGGGCGATCGGGTCGCGCACCGGGTTGCCCTGCAACGCCCGATAGACCACGATGCCCTCGGTCACCCGCTCGACATAGTTGCGGGTCTCGGCAAACGGAATTTCCTCGATCCAGGTGATCATGTCGACCCCGCCCGCACTGGCCGGCAGACGGGGGTCGCCGTTCGCCGTCAGCCAGTTTTCGACATTGTGCGGCCCGGCATTGTAGGCGGCGATGGCGAGCGGCAAACAATTGCCGAACCGGTTCATCAACGTCGCAAAATACGCCGAACCGAGGGCGATATTCGCCTGCGGATCGCCCATCAGCCCGTCTGCCGGCAGACCGATCCCCGATTGTGCCGCGACCATCCGCGCGGTGCCCGGCATCAATTGCATCAATCCTTCCGCCCCCGATCCACTCATGGCGCCCGCATCGAAACTGCTTTCCTGACGGATCAGCGACAAAATCACGTCCACCCCGGTGCCGCCGACGGGCGGATCGGTGGGAACCAAACCCTGCGGAATCGGCCAGCCCAGCCCGACCAGCATGTCACCGGCGACCCCGGCGATGCGGGCGATCATCACCGCGCTGGAAATCTGACCCAGCCCGTCGGCGAGGCGCGCATCGAGATAGCGATCGTCCAGCCCCGGCGAAACCTCGGCCATCCGTAACAAAAACGCCCGCGCCCGCCGGGGAGCACCCATCTCGGCCAGCAGCACGGCGACCTGCGGCAACTCGCGCTCGGCAAACCCGGTCTCCTGCGCCACGGTGATCGGCGGTGTCGCGATCGCGCGGATCCGTGCCCCCAGTTGCGCCGGGGTGGCGTCCATTTGGACCGAAGCCAACTGGCCATAATACGTGTCGGGATAATCGGCGGCGCGGGACAGATCGGCGGTGGCGGCAGCGCCATCCTCGGTCTGCGCCAGCCAGTAAAACGCTCGCGCCCGGGTGATCACCGCGGTCGAATCGCGACTCAGAGCCAGAAACCACGGTCGCGCCAGGGTAGGATCGTGCAAAAACCGCAACGCGATGAACCCGGCGAGAAAATCCCGGCTGGCCTTCTGGGCCGCGCTCGGCGGGCGGGCGGCGGCGGCGATCGCATAGGCGGCCTTGGGATTGTTGGCCTGCAACAAATCGCGCGCGAAGGATTGCCGCTTGACCCAGAACAGCGCGCGGGCGGGACCGACCGCCTGACGCTCCGCGGCCTCACCCTCAGATTGCCAGAGTGCGAGTTTGCTCGGCTGATCCGGTGCCGCGGCGAGTTCGGCGAAAAACAGCGCCGGTGTCGCCTGTTGGGCCGGCGTCAGGCTGGCGATCAGCGCGTCTGCGTTGGCGTCCCCCTGCGCCAAGGCGAGCCACGCCGTGCCGGTCGCCTGATCCGCCGGTGACAATAATGCCAATGTCGCCGCGGCCCCGCTGACGTCACCCGCCAGTGCGAACCGCTGAAACCGCGCCCAATTGGTCCGCGGCGTCAGCATCGGGCCATACTGGGCCAGGAACGCCGCAGCGTCCGCGGGGTCGCCGTAGCCGAATATCCAGGCGCGGCGGGCAAATTTTGCGGATTTTTCCGGATCGGTCGCGCGGAACGCGGCCGCACAGCGCGCATCGGCGGCAGCCGTGGCGGGCACGCGCTGGGCGCATTCCTCCCGCACGGTGGTATCATCAGGGTCGGCGGCCAGCGCCTCGCTCCAGCGCCGCGCCAGTACGCCCTGCTCCGGCCAGTCGGGATTGCGCGCCATGAAACTGCCGATCTGCACCTCGTTCGCTTCCGCTGGATCGAGCAGGCGGAAATAAGTCACCAGCTTGGTCACCAGCCGATCCGGCTGTTCCGCGGCGAGGCTCTGCGCTTCGGCCCAATCGTTCGACCGCACGTCGTCCATGATCTGAACCAATGCCGCATCCGGCATCGGCGGGGCGGCGATGGCGGCGTGAGCGAGGGGGGCGTTGCTGTTCGCCATCGCGAACAGCATTGCCAGCAGAACGGTCAATCGGCACATGCGCCACGATATAGCAGGGCTGGGCCGGCACTCCCATACCTACCCTGGCCCGCCCCCTGGCCCTTGTCCCGGCCCGGCACGGAGAATACGTTGTCGGCATTAGCGGAGACAACAATGTTACACGGCTCACTGGTCGCACTGATTACCCCGATGCACGAAAACGGCAGCATCGACGAGGCGGCACTCGAACGCTTCATCGAATGGCAGATCGCCGAAGGCACCAACGGCCTCGTTCCGGTCGGCACCACCGGCGAATCGCCGACGCTCAGCCATGAGGAGCACAAGCGCGTCGTCGAACTGACGGTGAAGGTGGCGAACAAGCGGGTGCCGGTGATCGCCGGGGCCGGATCGAACGCGACCGCCGAAGCGATTGCCCTGGCACAACACGCCCAGTCGGTCGGCGCGGACGGCGTACTCGTCGTTACTCCCTATTACAACAAGCCGACCCAGGAGGGGTTGTATCTCCACTACACCGCAATCGCCGATGCAATCGATATCCCGATCATCATCTACAATATTCCCTCGCGCTCGGTGATCGACATGAGTGTGGCGACGATGGCGCGGCTGGCAAAGCACCGCAACATCGCCGGGGTGAAGGACGCGACCGCGAATTTGACCCGGCCGCTGCACACCGCTGCGGCGTGCGGGCCGGATTTCTGCCAGCTGTCGGGCGAGGATCACACCGCGCTGGCCTTTCTGGCCGCCGGCGGGCAAGGCTGCATTTCGGTGAGCGGCAATATCGCGCCGCGCCTGTGCGCGGAACTACACAGCGCCTGGCAGCACGGCGATGTCGCCGGCGCGATGGCGATCCAGGCCCGCTTGCTGCCGCTGCACGATGCGATGTTCGCCGAAACCAACCCGGCCCCGGCGAAATATGCGGCATCCCTGCTCGGCTACGGCGTGGCGCATTGCCGCCTTCCTCTGGCACCGTTGAGCGAGGCGGCGCGCGCGCAGATGCGGGCGGCGATGGTCGCGGTCGGGCTGATCAACTAATGGCGGAACCCAAAAAAAAATCGATGCTGATCTCGCACGGCATCGCGGCACAAAACCGCAAGGCGCGGTTCAACTACACGATTCTCAGCACGCTCGAAGCCGGCATCGTGCTGCTGGGTGCCGAGGTGAAATCGCTCCGCATGGGCCGCGCGACGCTCACCGAGGCGTTTGCCGGCGAGCGCGATGGCGAAATGTTTCTGTTCAACATGTATATCCCGGAATATCAGGGTGGCGTGTTGTCGCGGTTCGATACCAAGGGGCCGCGCAAGCTGCTGCTGAAACGCAAGGAAATCAACACCTTGATCGGCGCGGTGGCGCGCCAGGGTTCGACCGTGGTGCCGCTCGATATCCATTTCAATCCGCGCGGGGTCGCCAAGGTGACGCTGGGGATCGCCGAGGGGCGCAAAATGCACGACAAGCGGGCCGCGGTGGCCAAGCGGGACTGGGATCGGGATAAGGCGAGGCTGATGCGTAATCGGGGGTGACTGGCCTGGACCCCACCCGATATCGCGCCATATCAGGGGCGGAGGGTATCATGGATGAGACCGGCAATGAGAACGTCAACCTCTTAGGCCAGATCAAGGCCAAGCTGATCGGCCGCAAGCAGGATTGGGCGCGCGATGGGCGTTCGCTCACCGGCACCACCGCGCCGCCCACGCAGCGTTTGCCGCCGGGTCAGCGCCTCGTGTCCGACTGGCCGGTGCTCGACCTGGGCATCCAGCCCGAGGTGCCGCGTTCGGCGTTCCACCTCGTCATCGACGGCGCGGTGGACAATCCGGTGATCCTCGATTGGGACGCGCTGATGGCATTGCCGCAACAGGACAGCGTGAGCGATATGCACTGCGTCACCACCTGGTCGCGCTACGATAATCACTGGCAAGGCGTGTCGATCGCGACCATCCTCGATCTGGTCAAGCCTTGTGAGGCGGCGAGCCATGTGCTGTTCGAATCCCACGACAATTACACCACCAATCTCCGGCTCGGCCAGTTCGCCGCCGCGGATTGCTACCTGGTCCACACCTGGGAGGGCAAACCGATCTCGCGCCTGCACGGCGGCCCGCTCCGGGTGCTGGTGCCGCGCTATTATTTGTGGAAATCGGCGAAATGGGTGCGGCGGATCACCTTCGCCACCACCGATCACAAAGGCTTCTGGGAAACCAGGGGCTACAACAACAACGCCGATCCCTGGTTGGAAGAACGGTATAGTTAAACCGCGCCCGCTTCACGCACGCGCGATGTTCAGCTAGGTGAACGCCAGATCAACTACACGACCAACCCCGTTGTTCAGGAGACCACGCTATGATCAAGGTAGGCGACAAGCTGCCAGCGATGAAGCTGATGACCCCCGGCACCGAAGGGCCACAGGAAGTCGATACCGGTGAACTGTTCGCCGCCAAGACCGTGGTGCTGTTCGCGGTACCTGGTGCGTTCACCCCCACGTGCAGCGCGAAACATCTGCCCGGATTTCTGGAACAATACGACGCGCTGAAGGCCAAGGGCGTCGATGCGATCGTCTGCCTCGCGGTGAACGACGTGTTCGTGATGGGGGCCTGGGCCGCCAGTCAGAGTGCCGGCGACAAGATCATTTTCCTCGCCGACGGGTCGGCCATGTTCACCCGCGCACTTGGGCTGGAGCTTGATCTGGTGACGCGCGGCCTGGGGGTGCGCAGCCAGCGGTTTGCCCTGATCGCCAAGGATGGCATCGTGACCTATCTGGCGGTCGAGCAGGCCGGCGGATTCGAGGTGAGCCGTGCCGAGTCGATCCTCGAGGTGCTGTCCGCCTGATTGCTCTTCGGTGACGCAGGATGTCGGGCCGGCGCTGTGTGTCGTCGTGCCTTGCTACAACGAAACGCCCAACGTCGCCCCCATGGTGGCCGCTCTCGATGCCGCCCTCGCCGGGATCGACTGGGAGGTCGTGTTTGTCGATGACGACAGCCCGGACGGTACCGCCGACACGGTGCGCGCGATCGCCCGTACCGATCGGCGGGTGCGCTGCCTGCGGCGGATCGGCCGGCGGGGTTTGTCCTCGGCGGTGATCGAGGGAGCGCTGTCGAGTTCGGCCGATTTCCTCGCGGTGATCGACGGCGACATGCAGCACGACGAAACCCGCCTGCCGGTGATGCTCGATGCGGTGCGGGGGGGGGCCGATATGGCGGTGGGCAGCCGCCACGTCGGCGATGGCGACGCGGCGGGTCTTGCCTCACCGCTGCGCGAACGATTGTCGGCGGTGGGGATCGGCCTGGCGCAAATGCTCGCCCGCGCCCCGATCAACGACCCGATGAGCGGGTTTTTCCTGATGCGGCGCATAAGGTTCGAGGCGCTGGCGCACCGGCTGAATGGCCAGGGGTTCAAAATTTTGCTCGACTTGCTGCTCGCCGCCCCGGAACCCTTAAAAGTCGTCGAGGTACCTTACCGCTTCCGGCCGCGCACCCTCGGTGAAAGCAAACTCGATGTCCTGGTGCTGGTGCAGTTCGCCGGCCTGCTGCTCGACAAGGCACTGGGGGGGGTGATGCCGCTGCGCTTCATCGCCTTCGCGCTGGTCGGGGCCTTCGGGATGGTGGTGAACCTGGCCATCACGCTGGCGGCGCGGCGGTTCGGGTTCGATTTCGGCACCGCCCAGGCGATTGGCACCGTGGCCGCGATGGTGGCGAACTTCGAGATGAACAACCGCCTGACCTACCGCACGATGCGGCTGCGCGGTGGTGGCTACTGGCGCGGCCTCGTACTGTTCATGCTGGTGTGCGGCCTGGGGGCGATTGCGAACATCGGCATCGCGCGCGCTCTCTATCGACAGGACGCGACCGGAATAGCCGCGAGTGCGGCGGGTGCCGCGATCGGGGTGGTGTGGAATTATGCGGTTTCGGCCACGCTGGTCTGGCGCGCACGGTGAGGCCGGGCCTGCTGCTGGTTCTGCTTGCCGCGCTGACCGCGCTGCGGCTGGTGGTGGCGTCGCTGGTGCCGCTGGCTCCGGACGAGGCGTATTACTGGCTGTGGTCGTTGCATCTGCAACCCGGCTATTATGACGATTCGCCGCTGATCGCTTACTGGATCAGGGCCGGAACAATGGTGTTCGGCCATTCCGCCCTCGGCATCAGGCTGCTGTCGCCGATCGGCGCGGCAGTCGGGTCGATTTTGTTGTGGCGGGCGGGCGAGGATTTGTTTCCGCGGCACCAGGCCGGAGCGATGGCGGCGATTCTGCTCAACGCGACACTGCTGCTCAACGCCGGTGCCATCATCACCACGCCCGACACCCCGCTGCTCCTGTTCTGGACCGCGACGATCGCGGCGGTCGCACGCTGGCACGCCACCGGCGATGACCGCTGGTGGCTCGCCGCCGGTCTGGCGGCGGGGGTGGCGCTCGATGCCAAATACACCGGCGTTCTGATCCTGCTCGCCATTGCGCTATGGCTGCTCACACAGTCATCGAGCCGCGCCGCGCTGCGTCGGAAACTGCCCTGGGCAGGGTTGGCGCTGGCGATCGCGACCTTTGCCCCGGTGATCGGCTGGAACGCGGCGCATGGCTGGGTCAGTTTCATCAAGCAAGGTGGCCGGACCACCCATTTCGATCCAGCCGACGCGCTCGGACATCTGGCCGGGCTGATCGGCGGTCAGATCGTCCTGATTACGCCCGGGGTGATCGCGCTGATGAGCATTGGCGTGTGGTGCGCAGTGCGAACGCGCGATTCTGCCGTGACGCTGGCGTGGTTGACGGTGCTGGTGCCGGGCGCGGTGTTCGCCGAACACACGCTATCGGGTGCGGTGCAGCCGAACTGGCCGGCGGTTATGATCCCTGGCGCGGCGCTGGCAGCGGCGGGGGCGGCAAGCCGGATCACCCGGCGCTTCCTGCTGCCGGCGGTAGGGCTGGGAGCCGCGATGTCGGCGCTGGTCTATGTCCAGGCGATTGCCGCACCGGTGCCGTTGCCGGTTCACCGCGATCCCACCGCCCTGCAACTCGCCGGCTGGCGTCATCTGACGGCGGATGTCGTGCGGATGGCCGAACTGCGGCATATCGGCACCATCGCCGCCTCTGATTACGGCCTGATCGCGGAAATTGCCCATGATGCGCCGCCCCGGTTCGCGGTCGCCGGGGTGGGCGCGCGCTGGCATTATTTTGCCCGGTCCCGCTTGGCGGCGGGACAGAAAATGGTGCTGATCATACCCGACGATCTGCCAAAACCGGCGGCGGCATCGTTCGTCGGTGTCACCCGGCTCGGCTCGGTCAGCCGGACACGCAACCACGCGGTGATCGAAGCCTATCATGTGTACGTAGTGACTTTTACCGGCCACGTCGCTTCCGCGATCATGCGGCCAGCACGATGAAGGGGCGGCCAGCTTCCTGCCGTGTGGTTTGCAGGCAATCCGACCCTCGCCGTTAAACGTCCGTTAACCTCGCCGCCTGATACTGCCCTGCGAAGGCGGTGCAACGACAATGGCAATACGAAAAACGCGGACCGGCAAGGCAGGTAATCGACCGGTCAACGTGATTATCCGCCGGGAAGAAATCATTGAGGACAGCCATCACGGTGGGGCCTGGAAAGTCGCGTACGCCGATTTCGTGACCGCGATGATGGCGTTTTTCCTGCTGATGTGGCTGATCAACGCAACGACCGAAGCGCAAAGGGTCGGTCTCGCGGATTATTTCAGTCAGGCCAACGTGCTCAATCGCGGTGCATCGGGTGAGGGCAAGCCGTTCGGTGGCCGCACCCCGTTCGATCATGGTGCGCTCACCTCCGACCTGGGGGCGGTGCGGGTCACGGTGGGGCATAATCCGGTGTCGCACGCCGTGCCGCACGTGCCGCAGGGTCAGCAGATCCGCCCCGTCAGCGCGGCGGTTGGTTCCAATCTGGCCAATCAGGCGGGCGTGCAGGGTGGGGACGCACCCGTGCCGCTTCAGTCCGCGGCACCGCCGGGAACAGGGGGGTTGGCCCCTGGCAATCTGGGCCACCGCCACTTCGCCGAAGCGGCGTCCGCGATGAAGCAGGCGATTGCAGCCGATCCCGCACTGCGCGTGCTGTCGCGGCAGGTCAGTATCCATGAAACGCCGCAGGGCCTGAAAATCCAGATCATGGATACCCACAAGCGACCGATGTTTCTGCTGGGATCGTCCGAGCCTAACGGCATGACGCGCAACCTGATCCGTAAAATCACGCCAATTCTGGTAAAATTGGGCGATCAGATCAGCATTTCCGGTTATACCGACGCCACACCCTATCTGGCACCCGGCCATAGCAACTGGGATTTGTCGGTGGACCGGGCCAACGCGACGCGACAGTTGATGGAGCAGTCGGGCCTGCCGAAGCCGTTGATCAGCGCGGTCGCCGGCTACGCGGACCGGCATCTGCTGTTGCCGGAACACCCGCGCGCCGCCGCGAACCGACGGGTTGCCATTCTGGTATTACGGCCGGCACCGGCCGAAGGGGTCAAAACAGATGGCGGTACGTCGCCATGACCCAAAGTGCGTTGATCTGTTTGAATTTTCCGGTGACTTATGCTGACTTTGGGAGGCGTGGTATTTCTGCTCGTCTGCGTGTTCGGGGTGTTTATCGGCACGGGTGGGGCAATCGGGCCATTGATGAAATCCATGCCTCTGGAATTTGTCACGATCGGCGGGGCGGCGATTGGTATTTTCGTCGCCGGCAATTCGATGCACGATATCAAGCACACGCTGGGCGACTTCAAAAAAGTCATGACAGGCAGCGTATTCAAGAAAGCCGAGTATACGGACCTGCTGTGCCTGCTGTTCTATCTGGTTCGGTTGGCCTCGACCAAGGGGGCCATGGCGCTCGAAGCGCATATCGAACGGCCGGAGGAAAGCCCGGTCTTCCAGCATTTTCCACGTATCCTGAAAAACCGCCGGGCCACCGCCATCGTCTGCGACTACCTGCGCATGGTGGGGATGAACGCCGACGACCCTAACCAGATCGAAGACGTCATGGCCCGTGAACTCCGCAAAACCTTGATCGAGGAACTGCACGGCGCGCACACGCTGCAAACCATGGCGGACGGCCTGCCCGCGCTCGGCATCGTCGCCGCCGTGCTCGGCGTCATCAAAACCATGTCGCATATCAGCCAGCCCCCCTCGATTCTTGGTGAAATGATCGGTGAGGCTCTGACCGGCACGTTTCTCGGCGTATTGCTCGCCTATGGCGTGGTCGGGCCGTTATCGGTGCGGATGCGCGGCGTGGTGGAGGAGGATTCCCGCTATTTCGAGGTCATCCGTGCCGTGCTGGTCGCACATCTCCACGGCAATGCACCCCAGGTCAGTGTCGAGATCGGGCGAAAAATGGTGCCCAACTCACACATGCCGAGCTTTGCCGAGCTTGAGGAATCGGTTCAAAGTCTCAAGATTGGCCCGTGAGGGCGATTGCTATGAAGGCGACTACTTCGAATCAGTGGTCATCGTCGTGCAGGCTGCGCTGCATAATGATGACGTCGAGCCAGCGGCCGAATTTGAAACCAACATTGCGCATCGTACCCACGCGCTGAAACCCCAGACTGGCATGGACGCCGATCGAGCCAATGTTGTCAGAATCGCCGATCACGGCCAGCATTTGGCGAAAACCGCGCCCCCGAGCATCGGCAAGCAGGCGGCCGACCAGCGCTTTGCCGACGCCCTGGCCGCGCACATCCTCGCGCACATACACGCTGTCCTCGGCGGTATAGCGATAGGCCGAGCGGGGCCGATACTGATCGAAATACGCAAAGCCCAACAATCCTGTCGCATCGGCGGCGATCAACCAGGACCGTCCGGCATCGACGATCCTGTGATACCGCACCGTGATGGTTTCGAGCGACGGCGGCACCTCCTCGAAGCTGCCGGTTCCTTCCAGCACGTGATGCGCGTAAATTGCTTGGCATTCCGCCAAGTCCGGGATGGTCGCGGGACGGATATCCATGGCACGCAAACTCCGATCGGGTGAACCGACGTGATGCCGGGACCACAGCAATGCCGCAAGGCCCCTGGCACACGCGAGCAGCGCCGGTACCTCGGTTTCGCCGGATCAGGGATTTCGAAACGAACCTTAAACCGATCTTAACGGTTCACGCCTATAGAATCGGAGCACGCTTTTGTGCTATTAACGAGATTAACGAAGGGATTTCGCTCTATTCCGTTGAAATGCAACATGAATTCTGGTTTGCTGCAGTGCCACGACGCTCGTGCGCAGCGTACATGCCTCCGACACCTACAGACCGATGCCCGGTCGATCGACATCCTGGCCGAAGGAAGGGACAGAACGCCCGATGAGTGACACTGTTGACAGGGGCGGTCCTGCATCGCCCGAACGCAAGGCCGACGAGACTGAAGGGTTGCACGTCCGTATTCTGGCGGTCAAAGCAGCGGCACGGTTTCACGGTGTCGACCTCGACATCGAAACCCTGACGCTGGACCCGGCTGACCCGGCCCCATCCTCCCCGCATCTGGTCGAATGGTTGCGCGATTCTGGGCTTTGGGTCCGCGGCATCATGCTGAATTTTCGCCAGTTGATGAAGGTGGAAACCACCGCCCCCGTCGTGCTACTGCTGCGCGATGGCGGTGCTGCGCTGATGGTCGCGCACGACCGGGATCGATCGATCATTTTCGTGCGCGACCCGCGCGCTCCCCCAGGCGCCGCCCCCGTCGCGGTCGATGAGATCCAGTTGCGCCAGGTCTGGGACGGAGCCGTGCTGCTGATCCGTGGCGAGCGCGACGGTCAGGAAACCGAACCGCCGTTCAATTTCGCGTTGCTCTGGAAAATGGTGCTGATCGAGAAGCGTATTTTGCGCGATGTCGCGATCAGTTCGGTTACCCTGACCATCCTTCAGGTTCTGCCGATCCTGATGATCATGGTGGTGCTGAACACCGTGATTGTCTACAAAAGCATCAACACCCTGATCCTGGTCTCGCTCGTCTTTGTGGTGTGCATCATCTGGGAAGCCATCCTGACGTGGGGGCGGCGCCTCATGCTGGTTATTTTGTCAACGCGGCTGGATGCGCGGCTCAATTTGATGATTTTTGACCGGCTGATGACGCTGCCGATCGATTTTTTCGAAAAAAATCAGGCTGGCGAAACATCCTACAAGATTGGTCAGATCTACCGGGTGCGCGACTTTATTACCGGCCGTCTGCTCTCGACCTTCATCGACATGTTCATGGTCGCGATGATTCTGCCGATCCTGTTTTATCTCGATGCGTTCCTGGCCTGGACCATTCTGATTGCGGCGGGCATCATCGCGGTCATCATCACCGCGTTCCTGCCGGCCATCGCGCGGCTCACCGGCAAAATCATCCAGGCGGAAAGTGCCAAGGGTGCCGTGCTGGTGGAGAGTATTTACGGAATTCGAACCGTCAAATCCCTGGCGCTCGAAAAAGTCCGTGCCGATGAATGGGATGCACGGGTGGCACAAACCAGCGGCCTCAATATGCAAATGGGCAAGCTCTCGAACTGGCCGATGGTGCTGTCATTGCCATTCCAACGTTATGCCCAGGGCGGCGTGCTGTTGCTGGGCGGCTATATCGCGGTAACCTCGCAAAATCCCTTGGCGTTAGGCGGGTTGGTTGGCTTCATGCTTCTGGGCGGCCGGGTCGCCGGCCCGCTGGTGTCGTTTGCGCATCTGATCCAGGATGCACAGGAAGCCCGCGCGGCCATTGCCATCGTTGGCCAAGTGCTCAACCGACCCACCGAGCGTCGCGCGTTGAACACTGGTTTGCGGCCGCAGTTTGAGGGTTCCGTCGAGTTTGAGAACGTTACCTTCACCTATGAAGGCACCAAATCCCCGGCCCTGAACAAGGTGAGTTTCGCCATTCCCGAAGGCACCATGCTGGGCATTGTCGGCCGGTCAGGTTCGGGTAAATCGACTGTCACGCGCCTGTTGCAGGGCATCAACCGCGAGTACGTAGGTGCTGTCAAAATTGACAATACCGAGTTGCGTGAAATTAATCTGCGACATCTACGCAAGAGTTTTGGCGTTGTTTTGCAGGATAATTTTCTGTTTCGCGGATCGGTGCGCGATAATATCATCGCCGGGCGGCCTGGTCTGAGTTTCGAGGATGCAATCAAGGCGGCGCGGCTTGCCGGGGCGGAAGAATTTATCGAACGGCTGCCCCAAGGCTATGAAACCTTCATTCAGGAGGGTTCGCCCAACCTTTCGGGCGGGCAGAAGCAACGCCTCGCGATTGCGCGCGCCCTGATCGCCGATCCACGCTTGCTCATTCTCGATGAGGCGACCAGTGCGCTCGACCCTGAGAGCGAAGCGCTGATCAATGCCAATCTGTTGCGTATCGCGCGCAACCGCACCATGGTAATCATATCGCATCGCTTGGCTTCGCTGGTCGAATGCGACCAGATTCTGGTCATGGATTCGGGGCAAGTGATCGATCTCGGCAAGCACGCGGAACTGGTGGAGCGTTGTGCCATCTATCGCCATCTCTGGCTCCAGCAGAACCGTCATATGAATCCTGAAGGAGGCCGTAATGCGCCGACTCCGACGCTTGCTCAAGGGGATTAACCGCCCCGGTTCGGACCGGGTCAACGCGCCCACGTCAGGCGCGAGTGCGTCTGGGTTGGCGCTTGCCAGTCCCGCCCAGCTTGGCGACATGCCGATGGCGCTGTTGGAGTTCCAGTCGCCCACGGCGGCGGTGATCGCGACGCCGGTGCCGGCGATTTCGCGCTATACCGCGCTGATCGTGACTGCGATGGTGTTTGCCCTTCTGGTGATTGCCGCGACCGTTCGGGTCAGCAAGGTGGTAACGGCGGAAGGCAAACTGGTTTCGTCTGCTCCCACCATCATGATGCAGCCGTTCGATACCTCGATCGTGCAATCGATCGAAGTGCATGAGGGGCAGATCGTTCACAAGGGTGAATTGCTTGCCCGGCTCAATCCGACCTTCGCAAAAGCCAATCTTACGGCGTTGCGCGCACAGGTGTCCGCCTTGTCCGCCGAGCGGGCAAGGCTCATCGCCGAAGCCGACGGATCGGCCTATGCACCGGCGCACCCCAATCCGGAACAGACCTTGCAAACGGCCATTTTCGAGAGTCGCAAGGCCGAACGGACCTATACGATCGAGAACTACAATCAAAAAATCGCCGAGTTGAGGCTGATTGTCTCCAAGAGCGTGCAGGAAGCCGGGTTTTTCAAGAAACAGGTCGGCGTCGCGCAGGATGTCGAGAACATGCGCAACCAGTTGCAGAAAATGCAGGTGGGCAGCAAACTCAATTCCCTGATCGCGTTGAACGACCGGCTGACGGTATCGAGTTCGCTGTCGAGCGCGATTTCGACGGCTTCGGCCGGCGAGCGCGATTTGGCGGCGCAGCGTGCCGAGCGTGATGCCTATGAAAAGAAATGGGCCGCCGACGTTTCGGAAAATCTGGCAGAAACCACCAGCAAGCTGGTGAGCGCGCAGCAGGATTTGTCGAAAGCGCAATTGCAAAGCAGGTTGGTGGTTCTGCGGGCACCGCGCGACGCGATCGTGCTGACGGTCGCGCATGTATCCGTGGGTTCGGTGTTGCAGTCGGGTGAGAAATTCATCTCGCTGGTCCCGCTTGATGCTCCCTTGTCGATCGAAGCCGATATCAGCGGCACCGAATCCGGATACGTCCATGTCGGCGATCCGGTAACGATCAATTTCGATACGTTCGATTTCCTTCGCTATGGGTCGGCCAAAGGAACGCTGAAGTCGGTCAGCGCGGACAGCTTCAGCCCGGAAACCACACCGGGGGAGGGTGGGTCAGCACTCCCCAACCGGCCACATTCGCTCTATTATCGCGCCGATATTTCGGTCGATGAACTCATGCTCCACAACGTGCCGCCCGGGTTCCGACTTGTGCCGGGTATGCCGCTGAACGCCAACATCAAAGTCGGACGGCGGACCATTATGTCGTATTTCATTACCAAGATCATGCCGGTTGCGTATGACAGCATGCGCGAGCCTTGATCGCCTGAAGCGATCGTCATGAACGCGATTGACAGACTTGCGGCCCTGTCCCCGCGCCGGGCGCTGAAGCGGGCGGCGGAGCTTGCCCGGAATAAGGAATGGCGACGCGCCGCTCGGCTCTATAGTGTTGCCGCCGAGGCTGGTTTGATCGAAGCGCAGTTTCAGGTGGGCGAGGCTTATCTGGAAGGCAGGGGCCTGTCGCAGAATCCGCGCGAGGCGGCACGGTGGTTTTTGCGCGCGGCCGAAGCCGGGCACCTTGAAAGCCAGTGCCGTTTGGCCGGGCTATTCATCCACGGCTTGCAAAGCCGCCAATTCGAGCAGGCCACTTCGCTGTTCGGCGATGAGACACCCTCGTACGGTACCCGCAACCCGGCGGACTATCCCGCGGCGCTGGTCTGGGCGCGCCGCGCCGCCGAGGCAGGATCGGCGGATGGCCAGGCGCTGCTGGGATTCATTTTATCGAACGGCCCCGAAGACATTATCGACCTGGAACAGTCCGAGGTCTGGTACCGCAAATCGGCGGCGCAGAACTGGCCGCAGGGACATCTTGGGCTCGGCATGATCCTGATGCGCCAAGCCGATACCGCTGAAAAAACCGTGGCGGCAATGCGTGAAATCGAGCAGGCTGTCGCGGCGGATTTACCGACGGCGCATTATCTGCTGGGTGTTATTCACGAGCAGGCGGTGGGGGTACAGCCTGACCCCGCCAAGGCGCTGACTCATTACCGCAAAGCGGCAATCCATGGCATCCGCAACGCTCAGGCGAAGCTCGGTGCCATGCTGCTGATCGGCCAGGGCTGTGCGCCAGACCCGGTCGAGGGCGAATCATGGTTGCGCCGTGCCGCCGTCGGGGGCGACCCGGAAGCGGCGGTGCTGGTCGCCGATTTATATGCGCGTGGCGGGTCCTTGCCGCCAAACTATGCCGAGGCGGCGTTGTGGTTTCGGGTTGCGGCCGAAGCGGGGCACCGGGCCGCAGCGCGAGCGCTTGGCATGTTGTATCTGACCGGTGCCGGTGTCGCGCGTGATCCTGAGGAAGCGGCGCGCTGGCTGGCGCAGGCGGCTGAACAGGGTGATGTCGCGGCCGGGGCCAATTTGGGTAACCTCATGCTCAAGGGCGAGGTGCGACAGACCTCGATGGATGGGTTGCCGATCCATGAATGGTTTGAGAAGGCCGCCGAATCGGGGGATCTGATCGGAGCGTTCAATTACGGTGTTTGCCTGGCCGAGGGCATCGGCATCAAACGCGACGAGGCCAAAGCCGCAATCTGGCTGCGCCGCGCCGCGGAGGGGATCGTGAACGCCCAGTTTTGGTATGGCCGTATGCTGCTCGAAGGGCGCGGGGTTCCCGCCGATCCGGCGGCGGCACATCACTGGATCACGCGCGCCGCCGATACCGGCATGGTCGAGGCATTGGCCCTGCTCGCCGAAATGAAGCTGAACGGGCAGGGCTGTCCGCGTGATCATGCCGGTGCGCGTGACATGTTTTTGCGCGTCGCCATAACGGGCCACGCCGGGGCGATGTTCGCTCTGGGGGCATTATATGGCGGCGGGCATGATATCCCGACCGACCGGGTGGAAGCCCAGGCTTGGTTCGCCAAGGCAGCGGCGCTCAATCACCCGATCGCGCAGCTCATGCTGGGGCGATATTTGCGCAAAGGACTGGCGGGTCCGGAGGACAAGGTTTTGGCTGCGCACTGGCTGAACCGGGCATTGGCGCAGGGGGTCGATGAGGCCAGACTCGATCTGGTTGAAATGGCCCAGCAGGAGGACCGGCTGCCTCGCCAAGCTGCCGGAGATTGAAACCCGTGAACGACGATGCCGTCAGGCAACGGCGGCAAAGCGAGGCGGCGGATGCCTGGTCGCGCGGGCGCGACGCGCTGGACCGAAGCGATCTTCCGGCGGCGCGATTCTGGCTGGAACGGGTGGGCCGCATCGCCCCGCAGGATCCACGACCCCAATACGAATTGGCCCTGGTGCTGGCGGCGATGCAGGACGCAGCGGCACCGGCGGCGTTGGAAGCGATCGCCTCCGGTCATGATCTTGCGGCGGCCTGGCTGGCGTTGGCCCGGGTGCGCTGGCGCGACGGCGACTTCGGTGCCGCGGCGGACACCCTGGCATCGCTGCTGCGGTATCATGAAGCACCCGAGGACACCGATTTTGCGACATTCGCCGAGACAGTGGCACGCGCGGCGGGATATCCCGGCTGGTGGGCGATCATCCAGGGAAAATTGGTGGTTCGCGCACCGGCGGCGATCATCCGGGCCGACGGTGTGGTGGTGCGCCGGGTGCTGCGTGATTTATCCGATGTGGCGCGGCTCGAGGGCATGGGGGACGACACGCCGCTGCTCGGCAGTCCGCTCGAGTTGCGTGCGATGCGCCGTGTCGCGGGGATTGCGACGTCAGATGGGGTGGGCATTTCCGGCTGGGTGGTGCATCCGGCGGCACCGCAGCGCGCGCCGGTTCTCACTTTGGTCGACCAAACCGGCGTTCGCCTCGCGATCAGACCGCACGTGGAACTGGCACCGGAGGCACCCGCGTGGTTTATGCCGCGCCACGGGTTTCAGGTGGCCGCGGCGGCATTACAGGGCTTACGGCCGCCGTTCCGGATCATCGGACCGGATGGGCGAAGCCTGTCAGGCACGCCGCTCGATCCCGGGGTGATGGTGGGGTTGACCCCGGCCAGTCCCCGCAAAACCCCGGCGGTCCGACCGGTTCGGGCCGGATTATGTGTGGTAATGCCGGTCTATCGCGATGCGGCGGCGACACGTGCGGCCTTGCACTCGCTTTATGCGGCGATCGAGGGCGACGTACCGATCATCGTGGTCGACGATGCGAGTCCGGAGCCGGATCTGGCGCGGTTTGTCGCCGCCGAGCGGCGGGCTGGGCGGATTATCCTACGCCGCCACCGGCACAATCGCGGATTTCCTGGTGCCGTCAATGCCGGTATCCGGGCCGCGCGACGGCTCCTGCCGGGGTGCGACATCCTGCTGCTGAATGCCGATATTCTGTTGCCGCCCGGCGCACCGGCGCGGCTGCACGCAGCCCTGTATGCGGCTGACACCATCGCGAGCGCGACGCCACTTTCCAATGAAGCGACAATTTTGAGCTACCCGTCGCGTCAAGGCGGCAATCCGGCACCCGATCTCACGGGTACCTTCCGGCTGGACGCCTGGGCGCGGCGGGCCAATCACGACACCATCGTCGATATTCCCACCGCGATCGGGTTCTGCATGGCGATGCGCCATGACGCGCTTGCCATGACCGGGTTGTTCGATGCGAAGCTGTTCGCGCAAGGCTACGGCGAAGAAAACGACTGGTGCCGGCGCGCGGCGGCACGGGGGTTCCGTCATGTTTGCGCTGCCGGCGTGTTTGTCACGCACCATGGCGGGGCTTCGTTCGGGGCAGCGGGATCGGCATTGTGCGCGCGCAATCTCACGCTGCTGGAGCGGAGGCATCCCGGCTATCACGCGCTGGTCGCCGCACATCACGCCGATGATCCGCTGCGGGCGGCGCGGTTCCGGCTCGATCGGGCACGGTTTGGCACGGAGCGTCGCGTGGGCGGGGCCGTGGTGCTGGTCTCGCACGATCATGGCGGCGGCATCGCGCGGATTATTGCGGCACGGATGGCGGCGTTACGCGCCGAAGGGATCAGGCCGGTCCTGGTGCAGCCGGATTTTTCCGATCCGGCCGCGCGGGAAAGCTTCATCGGGGCGGCGCGGCTGACCGATGGTGCGCCGATGGACTACCCCAATTTGTGCTATCACTTGCCGGGTCAATGGTCCGAATTGGTGGCGACACTGCGCGGCCTATCGGTGCGCCATGTCGAGTTTCATCACACGCTGGGGCATCATCCATCGATCAGGGACCTCGCCAAAGCCCTCGGCGTGCCGGCGGAGCATATTGTCCATGATTATTCATATTTCTGTAAGCGGGTAAATTTGCTGGGGCCGGCGCGGCGCTACTGTGGCGAGCCGGATATCGCGGGCTGTGCCGCTTGCGTCGCGACGGCGGGCAGCGAACTGACCGACCCGATCGCGCCAGCGGCGCTGATTGCGCGTTCGGCGGCGGAATTGCGGGCGGCGCGGCGGGTGAGTGTGCCATCGGCCGACGCGGCGGTACGGCTCCGGCGGCATTTTCCCGGCGTCGCGGTGACAGTGACACCCTGGGAAGACGATCTGCTCCCGGCAGCCCTGACGGCACCGGCCCACCCACCGCGCCGGGTGATTGCGGTCGTCGGCGGCATTGGTCCGGCGAAAGGGTACGACGTGCTGCTCGACTGCGCGCGCGATGCCGCCACGCGCCGATTGCCGCTCAGTTTCGTGTTGATCGGCACCAGCGAAGAGGACGCCCCATTGATCGAGACCGGGCGCGTGATGATCACCGGGCCATATCAGGAAGGCGAGGCGGCGGAACTGATCGCCCGGTCCGGCGCGCATCTCGGGTTTCTGCCCTCGATCTGGCCGGAAACCTGGTGTTTTGCCCTCAGTGAGATGTGGCGCGGCGGACTTTATGCGATCGGGTTCGACCTCGGTGCGCAGGCGGAACGTATCAGGGCCACAGGGCGCGGGTTTTTATTGCCGCTTGGCCTGCCGGCGGCGCGGATCAACCAGACCCTGCTTGCGTGGCGGCCGGATTTGGGCGATCTCCATTCCCAGTCACAACCTCAGATCACTTCATCGTTCCGCGCCAACCAGATTTGCTAACGGAGACGCCCTGATGTCCAAAGCCGCAATCAAGACCGCACCGCAGGCCGAGCCTGAATTACAGCCCGGATCGATCCAGGAGTTGAAAGTCTCCGGTCATTTGATGACCCTGGATACTGGCTTGTTCTGCATCGTTAACGAGGCGAATACTGCCGCCGGTGCCGATGGCGGCCTGCCCGGCGTGCGGGTTTCGCCGCCGCCGCAGGGGGTGAGCGGGGTGGAGATTGTTGGATTCCGCGCCGATGGCTGGTTGACCGGCGAGGGTGATGCGGTGCTGGTGCGGATTGCCAAAGGCCCCGCGCAAGTGCTGGTTACCGTGTATCAGGTGGCCGGGCGGGCCGATGCGGCACCGCGATTGCAAGTGATGCGTCTGGCCCAGGGTACGGCGGCACCGGCGGTTCCGGCGGAACCCGTGGTGATGGATGTGCTCGCACATATCCAGACCCGTGGCGATGTCGGGGCAAAATTCGGCGACTGGCTGGGCGAAGCGGGAACCGGCAACTGGATTGAGGGCATTGCCATCGCCGCGCCTGAAGGCATATCGCCCGACGATTTATCCTATCAAGCGGTGCTCGGCCGTGGCTGGTTGTCGCCCTGGGTCGAAGCCGGGGCTTATTGCGGTAGTCGGGGTATGGCGTTGCCGTTGTTGGGTTTGCGGGTGCGGCTGCAAGGTGAGGCGGCGGAGCGGTTTGAGTTATCGTGCGAGGCCAGCTTCATCGACGGCTCGAAAGCCGGGCCGGTTGGCAGCGACGAAACTTGCGAGGCCGATAGTCTGGCGGCGCTGGAAGCCGTGCGGGTTAGTCTGGTGCCACGGGCGAAAGTGAAGGCCGTCGCGCGCGGCCGCCGCTGAGCCATGCAGCCGTGAAATTTCTTTTCGTTCATCAAAACTTTCCCGGGCAATATCTGCATATCGTGCGTGATCTGCTGGCCGAGGGCGGTCATGAGATCGTGTTCATGACCGAACCCAACCGCAACCAGCTGGCCGGCGTGCGGAAGGTGACCTATGCGCGGCCACCGGCGACCCACGCGGGAGTGCATCCGAGTGCGCGCGAGTTCGATGTCGCGATGCGCCGGGCCGAGGCGGGTTATGCCGGTGCCAAGCAGATCAAGGCGCTGGGGTTCGAGCCGGATGTGATCATCGGGCATCACGGCTGGGGCGAATTGCTCAATCTGGTCGATATATTCCCCGGTGTGCCCATTCTGGGCTATTTCGAGTTCTATTACCGGCTGGATGGCACGGATGTGAATTTCGACCCTGAATTTCCGATGCCGCCGGAGCGGTTCGGTGCGGTGCGGGCAAAAAACGGGGTCAACCATCTGGCGACGGCGCTCGAACAATTTGGCCAGACCCCGACCGCGTGGCAGTGGCAGACCTATCCTGCCTGGGCGCGGGAGCGGATTTCGATCATCCGGGAAGGGGTCGATCTCGATGTGTGCAAGCCCGATCCGGCTTCGCATAAACATAAACTGTCGATCGGGGCGCTCACCGTTGCACCGAAACAGAAGCTGATCACCTACGTCGCGCGCAATCTGGAGCCGTATCGCGGGTTTCACACCTTTATGCGCGCCCTGCCGGCGATTTTGGCCGAGCGGCGCGATGTGGTGGTGTCGATCGTCGGGGGCGATGAGGTAAGCTACGGCGTCGCGCCCCGGTCCGGCACCTGGCGGTCGGAACTGATGGCCGAGGTCGGGGATCAAATCGATACCGCGCGGGTACACTTCATGGGGCGGGTACCCTATGAGGATCATGTGAAACTGCTGCAACGCTCGGACGCGCATGTGTATTTTTCCTACCCGTTCGTCGCGTCGTGGAGCCTGCGGGAAGCATTGGCGATCGGCGCGCCGGTGATCGGGTCGGACACCAAAACCGTGACCGAGTTCGTCACGCAGGGTGAAACCGGGTTGGTGACGCCGGCGCTCGATCCCGCGGCACTGGCAACAACCGCGCTGGGGCTGTTGGATGACCGGGCGCTGAGTGAGCGGCTTGCGGCAGGGGCGCGCGATTTTGCGATACGAAACCTGGATTTGAAGCAGTATCTCCTGGCGTTTCGCGCCGAGATCGAGCGGATCACCGGAAAGCGCATGGTGGCCGAAGTGCATCCGCCAAGGCGTGGTGCCGATGCCGCCCCACCGGCACGCAAACGCCGGGTCCGCGCGGCGGGAGGGGCGTGATGCCGGCAGCGTCCGGGGTCACGGTCGTCGATCATCCGCTGGTCGAGCATAAACTGACTCTATTACGCAGCATGGCGACACCCACCGGCGATTTCCGGCGTCTGGCGCGCGAGATCAGCCTGTTGATGGGCTACGAGGTTCTGCGCGATCTGCCGCTGCAACCCATCGATATCCAGACGCCGATGGAACCGATGACCGCGCGCCAGGTTTCCGGCAAAAAACTGTGCTTCATCTCGATTTTGCGGGCGGGTGATGGCATTCTGGATGGTCTGATCGATCTGGTACCCTCGGCGCGGATCGGCCATATCGGGCTGTACCGCGACCCGGTCAGCCACCAACCGATCGAGTATTACTTCAAGGTGCCGGAGGATATGACCGAGCGCCTCACCGTGGTGGTCGACCCGATGCTGGCGACCGGGCATTCGGCGGTGGCGGCGGTGACGCGTTTGAAGCGCGCCGGGGCGGTGGCGATCAAATTCGTCTGCCTGATCGCGGCCCCGGAAGGCGTTGCGGTGTTGCGTGCGGCGCACCCGGATGTGGCAATTTTCACCGCCGCGATCGATCGGGAACTCGACGAACACGCCTATATCCGGCCGGGCCTGGGCGATGCCGGGGATCGGTTGTTCGGCACCAAATAGGAGCGCGCGATGATCCAAGGCTTCAACCAGCCGACCAGCGGCAACGACATGCCCCGCTTCGCCGGAATCGCGACCATGATGCGCCTGCCGTTCGCGGCTTCCGCCGCCGGGCTGGATGCCGCGTTCATTGGGGTTCCGATGGATATTGGCACCTCCAACCGCTCCGGCACCCGCTTCGGCCCGCGCGCGATCCGTGCTGAATCGGTGATGCTGCGCCCCTACAATATGGCGACCGGAGCGGCACCGTTCGAGCGGATGCAGGTCGCCGATCTCGGAGACATCGCGACCAACCCCTACAATCTCGCAAAATCGATCGGCCTGATCGAAGCCGGAATCGCGGGCGTGCTCGCGCATGATTGTATTCCGCTCATTCTCGGCGGCGACCATACGCTCACCTATCCGGTACTGCGCGCGATGGCGGCGAAACACGGACCGGTCGGGTTCATTCATATCGACGCGCATGCCGATGTGAACGACACCATGTTCGGTGAACGGATCGCCCATGGCACCCCGTTCCGCCGCGCGGTGGAAGATGGCGCGATCGACCCGCACCGCGCCATCCAGATCGGGCTGCGCGGCACCGGCTATGCACCGACCGATTTCGACTGGCAGCGCGAGCAAGGGTTTCGCGTGGTGCCGGTGGAAGATTGCTGGCATCGTTCGCTGACCCCGCTGATGGCCGAAGTGCGCACCCTGATGGGCAGCGGGCCGGTGTACCTGACCTATGACATCGACAGCCTCGACCCTTCGGTGGCACCCGGCACCGGCACGCCCGAAATCGGCGGGCTGAGCACGATCCAGGCGCTGGAAATCATTCGCGGCTGCGCGGGGCTGAACCTGGTGGGGGCCGATCTGGTGGAGGTGGCGCCGGCCTACGATACGACGGGGACGACGGCGCTGATCGGGGCTAATTTGTTGTATGAGATGCTCTGTGTGCTGCCGGGGGCGAAGGCGTAGCTTCTGGTATTTGTTTCTATATCGTAATGAAATAGGCGTGCGAAGGCGATGCGGGTTCATGCCGATTTTGGTTTTGGGAGCGGATCGAAGCAGTGGGGGGAGGGGACGAAGGCGCTGTGTTGCGGTGGCAATGGTGGGGCCGGGAGGAGGGGCGGGAAATCGGCCAAGGTGAGGGGGCGGGATGATTTGGCCTGTCCGGCTTCGGGGGGCGTGGGTTTGCCGCTCGTACTCTGAAAGTCGGGACGCTGAGAGTGGGGGCGCTGAGAGTTGCGGCGTTCGCGTTTGGGGCGTTGGCGTTTGGGCAGGATCAGGTTTGGCGGCAGGCGGACGCCCATGAGATGGCAGAGCGGGCGGAGGATGCGGCCGACCGAGGGGGTGGTCGCGATGAGTTCGACCATTTCGGGGGTGGTGAGCAGATGCTCCAGCTGCCCGATGTAGCTGTCGATCAGAAAATGGGGAACGATGCGGCGGAGGGCTGCGAAGCCGCGCGGCATCGGCGTCGGCGGGCCGAAGTAGCAGAAGGGCCAGGTTCTGGGCGTTTTTTCGGGGGTTCTTTCGCGCTTTTCGGAGATTGGGGCCGGTTTGGGTTCGCCGCGCGGTTTTTCGGCGCGGATGCTTGCGCTGGGGTCGCGGGTAGCGAGGGCTTTGAAGCGGCTGGCGAGGGTGTTGATGCGGACGCTGAGCAGCCAGAGCAGGGCGGCGGACACGCCGAGACGCCGGCCCTGCTCGGCCATGGTTTCGCACAGCATTTCGATGCTGTAGGCGAATTTCCCGGTCAGGGTGGTGGGAGGATAGGTTGGGGGCCAAGCCATGGGGGGAGATAACCTGAGATGCCGGGGGGTGGGAAAGGAAAATATTAGTTAAAATTGTATTTTGTTATTTTTGGCGTTGTCGGCAATGCGCCCACGACACAAAATCATAGAAGTTTTTTGGTTCTATTTTGTAAAAAAGAACTTTTTTTTCTAACATGTTTCCTGACTGGATTGCCGCGCTGCGCTCGCAATGACGTGCGGCTGGCGGGGCTTGAGTTCGGGCTGAGGGGGTGGATGATGCTTTGTTTTTTCTGCCCTATGTTGGCTTGCTCTTGCCGCCGTGCGCCAAACCGGCAACCATGGATTGTAACCGGGGGCACGCCAGACTCATGAACCAGACCGACGATAGTTTTCAAACCTATTTCGATGCCCTCCGCCGCATCGCCCGCGATCAGAAAACCGAACACACCGACCGCGGCGCGCTCGAAACCCTGCTCACCGCCTTCGCCTCACCCGGCATCACGATCCAGCACGAACCCAAGCGGCAGGATGACAAAGGCTCGCCCGATTTCAAGATCACCACCAAAGGCGCGGTGCTCGGCTATGTCGAGGTGAAAACTATCGGCGAAAATCTCGATGCCATTTTAAAATCCCCCCAGATCAAAAAATACCGTGAATTATCCAACAACATCCTGCTCACCGACTATCTGCATTTCATCTGGATCAGCCCTAACGGCACCGAGCGTGAAAATCTTGCCTATCCCGATGATCTGACCAAGCCGAAACACCGCCTCAATCCCGATCGCGCTGCCATTGTGGCGCGGTTGCTCACCGGGTTTTTTTCAGTCGCCCCGGTTGGCATTGGAACCGCGCATGATCTGGCCTTGGCACTGGCGACCCGCTCGCATTTGCTGCGGGAGGGGCTTGGCGACGCCCTTGCCCATCAGGCCGCGCACAACCAGCAGGGCAAGCTGTTCGGCCTCTACGGTGCGTTTCGGGTTCAGGTCTTTCACGATCTGGAATTGGACGAGTTTGCCGATGCTTTCGCCCAGATGCTCGCCTATGGATTATTTCTCGCCCGCCTCAATACCGATCAAATCATCACCCTCGATAACGCCCGTCAATTCGTCCCCGGTGCGTTCCCCCTGATCCGCGAATTGATCGACTTCATCGGCGAACTGCATAACCCCGACTATGGGCCCATCCGCTGGCTGGTTGAGGAAATCCTGTCGATCATGAACGGAATCGACCTCACGGCCATTCGGACGGACCTGAGTTTCTCTAATCGCAAAGCGGTTCGCCGCGCGGTTCGGGCCGGATCGGAGCAAGAACACCGGCTGTTCGAGCGCGACCCGTTTGTATATTTTTACGAGGATTTCCTGGCGAAATATGACGCCAAGCTGCGCAAAGCGCGCGGTGTCTATTACACGCCGCCGCCGGTGGTGAATTTCATCATTCGCGCGATCGACGATGTGCTCCGGTCATCCTTCGGCATCGCCGATGGGCTGGCCGATCACCGCCGCGTTACCCTGCTCGATTTCGCCACCGGCACCGGCACATTTCTGCTCGAAGCGCTGGAGCGGATGTTCGAGACCATCGGGCCGAGCGAGGCCAAGCGCGAATTGTTAATCCGCGAGCATGTGTTGAAAAATGTGTTCGGCTTTGAATATCTGATCGCGCCCTACACCATCGCCCATTTAAAACTTTCGCAATATTTGAAGGACAAGGGGTTCACCTTTTCAGGTGCCGAGCGGCTGCGGGTCTATCTGACCAACACGCTGGAACCGATCGCGCCGCAGGATAATTGGTTGTTGCCCGCGCTGAGTGCCGAGGCGACCGCCGCGCAAACCGTGAAAGACCAGCCGATTTTGGTGATCACCGGCAACCCACCCTATTCTGGCCATTCCAAAAACAAGGGCAAATGGATAGCGAGAGCAATTGACGCCTATAAAATAGTCGATGGCAAGCCGCTTGGGGAGCGCAATCCAAAATGGCTCAACGATGATTATGTCAAATTTATCCGCTTTGCCCAGATGAAAATCGACGCGGTGCCGGAAGGGATGATTGGTATCATCACCAATCACTCATTTCTCGACAACCCGACATTTCGCGGCATGCGCCAATCATTGATGACAAGTTTCGATCAAATTTTTGTGCTCGATCTGCACGGCAACGCCAAGAAAAAGGAGACCGCGCCGGACGGTTCGAAAGATGAAAACGTCTTTGATATCGAGCAGGGAGTCGCAATATCGCTGTTCATCAAAACCCGCAAACCGAAGGCCCATAAAGTATTCCGCGCCGATCTTTATGGGCCGCGTCTTACCAAGTATGAAGCTTGCGCGCGTACCGCGTTCAACGCGATCGACTGGCGGGAGGTGGTTCCGACTACCCCGTTCTATCTGTTCGAAACAGGCGATATCGTGCGCGAAGCCGAATACCGGTTTGGTCCCTCGGTGGTCGATATTTTTCCGGTCAATACTTTAGGTTTTCAAACCCATCGTGACGATTTTGCCATCGCTTTTACCTTGGAGGAGATGACTGCACGAATTGGAGACATTCAAAACGCAGCCATCTCCGACGCTGAAATTTTAGAAAAATACGGAATCAGTGATAATAAAGACTGGCAATTAACAGCATCCCGCGCCAAAATTCGATCTAAAGTCGCCTTTGAAATTGACTGCGTCGGTTATAGACCGTTTGATTATCGATATTGTTTGTTTGGTTACGAAACTATGGACCGTCCAAGGCAGGATTTAATAAATCACGTATATAAAAAAAATAATACTTGTCTTCTTGTACCTCGTCAAATTGGCACCGCCATTTGGTGCCACGTGTTTGTTGCGGATAATCCCGCAAATGATTGCCTGATATCAAATCGTTCTCGTGAAGCAAACCAAGTTTTGCCTCTATACCTATACCCAGCTGAAGACAGGGAACGTCGCACGAGACACGATCTATTCGACGTAGACGATCCCTTCGCCGGTCAGGAAAAGATCGAGAACATAGCCGCAACGTATCGCAATCAACTCGCAGTCCGGTATGGCGACCCTGCATTTACTCCGGAACAAATCTTTGGCTATGTCTATGCCATTCTCCACGCCCGGACCTATCGTGCCCGCTTTGCCGAATTCCTGCGCGGTGATTTTCCGCGCATTCCGTTTACGGACGAGCGCCGTGATTTAGAGACCCTCGCCGACCTCGGATGGTCACTCGCCCAAATCCATCTGATGAAAACCCTGCCCCGCTCGAACCTTGGCCAGTATCGCGGCAAGGGCGATAACAGCGTCGAAAAGCCCCGCTATGCCGAGGCCGAGCAGGCGCTCTATATCAACGCGGCGCAAAACTTCGCCCCAATTCCGCTGGCGATCTGGGAGTTTCAGATCGGCGGCTACCAAGTGCTCGACAAATACCTGAAATCCCGCAAGGGACGCAAACTCACCCTCGACGAAGTCACTCAGGTCGAGCGGATCGTGGCGGCGCTGGAGGCGACCCTCATCAGCATGGCAACAATCGATGCGGCGTATCGGACCGCGTTTGCGGGTGAGGCCGCATGATGGGCGGTTGGGTGGGGTGATTTGTGGGGGCGGGATAGGGCTGGGCGCATGGGTTGTGGCGTGGTGGATTGCCGTGCTGCGCCCGCAATGACGTGGGAGGGCCAGGTTCGCATGGCGGGTTGAGATTAATGGCTTAAATTAAAAAAAGTTTTTTGCTTCTTTTTTGCAAAAAAGAAGTCTTTTTCTTCCTCTTTTCCTTCCCTCCCTTTACTCCATCACCGCCATCTCATGTGTCTCCGCTGGTACTCCTGTGATTTGCGGCGGTTTGCGCATCAGCAGCAGGGTGAACACGGCGGGAATGCTGATGATCAGCATGAATTTGAAGGCATCGATGTAGGAAATGATTTCCGACTGGGTATCGACCAGGGCGTTGAGCATCGCGGCTCCGCGGGTGGTCATCGGGTCGAGGTACGCCCCCACGGCTCCGCCGACTTGCAGCGCGCGGTTGAACGGGGTGATCCCGTGGCTGATCGAGGCGTGCGCCACCTGCGACATTTGCACCTGCACTGCCTCGGTGATCGAAATTCCGACGGCCATGCCGATGTTGCGCATCAGGCTGAGCAGCGAGGTGCCCTGGGTGCGCAGCGCGGGGTCGAGCGTGTAGAACGCGACCACCTGCAAGGGGGTGAACACGAAGCCGAGGCCCGCGCCCTGAACAATGATGGTTTCGATCAGGTATGATTGCGGCGAGGAGGGCAGCCATTGCATCATCATCCAGAATGACACGATCAGCAGCATGAACCCTAGGAACATCAGGTAGCGCGGATCGATTTTGTTGGTCAGGCGGCCGGCGATCATCATTGCCCCCATGGTTCCGAGGCCGCGCGGGGCCATGACCAGGCCGGCGAGTTCCACCGGGTAATCGCCGAGTTTTTCGAGAAACGGCGGCATCAGGGTCGAGGATGACAGGAGGACCGAGCCGACCGCGAACATGGCGATCAGGGACGCATTCAAATTGCGGTCGCGGAACACACCGCGCGGGATGAACGGTTTGTCGGCGGTGAGCATATGCACGACGAACAGGTAAAGTCCGATCGTCGCGAGCACGGCATAGGTGATGATCTCGGTCGAGCCGAACCAGTCTTTTTCCTCGCCACGGTCGAGCATGATCTGCAAGGACGCCAGGAACAGCGAGAGCACGGCAAAGCCGATCCAGTCGAAATGCCCGCTCGATCGCGCCGCCGCGCCACGCTTGGGCATGAAGAAGCCGAGGGCGAGGGTCGCCGCGATGCCGAATGGCAGGTTGACGAAGAACACATAGCGCCAGTCGTAGAAATAGGTCAGGTAGCCGCCCAGGGTCGGCCCCAATATCGGCCCGATCATTACCCCGATGCCCCAGATCGCCATTGCCTGGCCGCGTTTTTCGACCGGGTAGATGTCAAGCATGGTGGATTGGCTGAGCGGCACCAGAGCGGCCCCGAACACGCCCTGCAACAACCGGTCCGCCACCATTTCGTCCAGCGAGGTGGCGATGCCGCACATCATCGAGGTGATGGTGAACCCGATGATCGAGACCATGAAGACGTTTTTGCGGCCGAAGCGCGAGGCGAGCCAGCCGACAGGGGCGGTCATGATCGCGGCGGCGACGACGTAGGAGGTCAGCACCCAGGTGATTTCGTCGTAGGAGGCCGAGAGCGAGCCTTGCATGTAGGGCAGCGAGACGTTGGCGATGGTCGCGTCCAGGGCCTGCATCAGCGTGCCGATCATGCAGCCGATGGTGACGATCACGCGCGGCATGCCGCTGACCCGCATCACTTCATCTCTGGTATTTCCCGGTTCGGCCATGCGCGGTCAGGCGATTAGAACAGATTGGAAAGTTTGTGCCGATGGCCGGTGATGATATCGACCTCGGCGGTCATGCCGTTGCGTAGCACGAGGTTCTTCGGCCCGCTGGTGATGTTCACCCGCAGTGGAATCCGCTGGACCACCTTGACCCAGTTGCCCGACGAATTCTGGGCCGGCAGGATCGAGAAGCTCGACCCGCTGGCCGGCGAAATACTGGCCACCACGCCGTGCCAGAGTTGGCCGGGGTAGGTATCGACGTGGATATTCACCTTGTCGCCCGGTTTGACCCAGGTGAGCGCGGTTTCCTTCGGCTGGGCGCGGACCCAGATATCGGTTGAAGACACCAGCCCGAAGGCGGCGGTGCCGGCGGGCAGATACATGCCGCGTTGC
The DNA here is from genome assembly GCA_028688905.1 of Acidiphilium sp. Taxonomy (GTDB): domain Bacteria; phylum Pseudomonadota; class Alphaproteobacteria; order Acetobacterales; family Acetobacteraceae; genus Acidiphilium. The sequence goes on from JAQTXH010000001.1 coordinate 185,261, forward strand.
AGTTGTTCGGTCTCGGTCACCACGCCGGCAAAGGGGGCGCGCACGATGGAGTGGCGATAGTTCAACTCCGCCGTGGCCAAGGCGGCTGCGGCGGCCTTGTACTGCGGCGTGTCGGCAAGGGGGATTAGCGCGTTGCCGGATAATTTCGCGAGGTCGACGCCAGCCTGCGCCTGCATCGCTTCCAGATCGGCTTGCGCGCCCTCGAACTTGTATTTGGCGTTATCGTAATCCGATTGGGTGACGCCGCCGCCGTGGACCAGCGAGGCATAGCGCCGGTAGTTCAGCCGGTCGTTCTCGACCACCGATTGTTGGACCCTGATTTTGGCAAGCTGCGCCTGGTAGCCATGCCGCGCGGCGCTGATTTGCTGGGAAACTTCCTCAAGCCGCGCGCGGGCCTGATCGACCGCGACGACGAACCGGGTGGGATCGAGCCGGAACAGCACCTGTCCGGGTTTAACCGCCTGATGGTCGCGCACCTCGACCTTGTCGACCAGACCGGAAACATCGGTGGAAAGATTGACCCTGGCGGCCTTCACGTAGGTGTCGGTCACCGAAATCGAACCGCCGGTGAACAGCCAGTAGAGCAGGACCGCGAGCAAAATAAGGATAACCCCGCCGATCATCAGGATCGGGCGCAGCAGTTTGCCGCGGCCGCGGACGCCCGCCTCGGACCGGGTTTGGCCGCTCCGTCCACCACTTTCATGGGCGTCTGAATCGCGGGCGACGACGCCGGCGGGGGAACGGATCTGAGACATCAAACGATCTCCTGTTCGGCCTTGTCGGCACTGGTCATGGAGGTGTCGGCCGCGCGATCGGCGGCGAGTAGAATTGTTTTCATGCGCAACAGTCCGGCAATGGTGGCGTCGATCATGGCGGGGGTCAGGTCGGCGGAAACGAAAGCGGCGACGGCTTCGCGCTGGGCTTCGATGTCCCGCAGCAACGGGTCGGCGCGGGGTGTCAGGTGCAACCGCCAGATCCGGCGGTCACGCGGGTCGGCACGGCGCTCGACCAGGCCGCGCGCTTCCAGCCGGTCGGTGAGGCGGGCGACGGTCATCGGCTCGACCTCGAGGATTTCCGAAAGGTCTTTTTGGGACAAGCCCGGATTGCGCGCGAGCTTGATCATCATCACCCATTGCGCGCGGTTCATGTCGTGCATCCGGGCGCGACGATTGATTTCGCGGCGCAGCAGACGGGCGACATCGTGCAACAAATACAGGATGTCCGGCTCGGAATTGCCGCCTTGCGGCGCGCAAGATGATGTCTGATCCATTCCGAGTCAAATCATAGACAATGATACGAGTAAGCGCTACTGCCCCAGTTCTGCGTTTTTCGCCGGGGCGCTACGCGGTGCGTCCCCCTTGTGTTCGCCGTGCGTCGTTATCCGTGCAACGCCTGATGCAATACCGGGATCGCGCCGGACAGCATGATCTGCACGCCGATCCCCAGCAGAATGAACGCGGCGAGCCGGGCCACCACCCGCCGCCCGGTTTCGCCCAGCAGGGTGCCCAAGCGGTCGGCGGTGGCGTAGGTCAGCCAGATGATCAGCGCCATCGCGATCGCCGCGAGCGACAGGCCGGCAAAAAACAAACCGAGCGAGACCCCATAGGCCGGGCGCTGGGTGCCGAGCGCCACCGCGACGGCGATGGTGCCGGGTCCGGTCGTGAAGGGGAGGGTAAGCGGGAAAAAGGCAATGCCGGCAATATCCTCGCGGCGGGCATCGGTCTCGTCGCCCGCGGAAAAGTCTGACGAGGCTCGTGCCGCCTCGGCCTGCTTGCGCTCCTCATGCACCTCGGGGGCGATGAGCATCTGATAGGCCCGCGCCGCCACCACGAGGCCGCCGGCCAAGCGCAGCGCGTTCAGCGAGATCCCGAAAAAACTCAGGATGTAACTGCCGCCCCACAGCGAGATCAGCATCACGACGGCACTGTTCACACCCACCCGGCGTGCCAGGGCCACACGGTCCTGGTGGTTGCGCCCCGCGGTGACCTCGTTGAAAATGATCGCGCCGGCCAGCGGGTTCACGATCGAGAGCAGGGCTGGGAAGGCGAGCAAAAACGCATCGACGGCGGAGTCGATCAGGTTCAAGCGGGCCAGTCTCCGGCGGTTCGCGCGCTGGGTTTGGGGGCGATGGTCATGGCGGGACGATAGAGCAGTATTATTTTTTATGAAATCGTCAAGCGATCGCCACGCGCGACCAAACCCAGCATTTTTTTATTTCTGGCGATCTGGCGCCGGTTTGGGAGGGCTACGCGGCGGAGCGGATCGCGGCGTTGCGGATGTCGTCGTCCACACCATCGGCGAAACCGGCGAAATTTGCCTCGAAACGGGCGATCAGATCGGCGGCCTGGCGATCGTAGGCGGCTTTGTCGGGCCATGCTTCGCGCGGGTCGAGCACCTCGGTGGGAACGCCCTCGACCGCCTGCGGGATCATCAGCCCGAAGGCGGAATCGGGATGGAATTCGGCATGGTCGAGCGCGCCGGACAGCGCGGCGTCGAGCAACGCCCGGGTGTGACGGATCGCCATGCGCTGGCCGGTGCCGTAAGCGCCGCCGCTCCAGCCGGTGTTGACCAGCCAGCACGATACATTGTGCTCGGCGATCAATTTCGCGAGCAATTCGCCGTAAACCTTGGGCGCGCGCGGCAGGAACGGCGCGCCGAAACAGGTCGAAAACGTCGCTTGCGGCTCCTTGCCCAGACCTTTTTCGGTGCCGGCGACCTTGGCGGTGTAGCCGGACAGGAAATGATACATCGCCTGCGGTGCCGTGAGCCTGGCGATCGGCGGCAGCACCCCGAACGCATCGGCGGTGAGCATGACCACGTGCTTCGGCTGGCCGCCGCGCCCCGATAATTCGACATTGGGAATAAATTCGATCGGGTAGCAGGCGCGGGTGTTTTCGGTGAGGGTGCGATCGGCGAGATCGACCACGCCGCACGGATCGGCCACCACGTTTTCCAGCACCGTGCCGAACCGGTGGCTGGCGGCGTAAATCGCCGGCTCCGCCTCGGCCGATAGATCGATCACCTTGGCGTAGCAGCCGCCCTCGATATTGAACACGCCGTCGGGTCCCCAGCCATGCTCGTCATCGCCGATCAGGCGACGCGACGGGTCGGACGACAGGGTGGTCTTGCCGGTGCCTGACAGGCCGAAAAACAAGGCGACGTCTTCATCCTTGCCGATGTTGGCGCTGCAATGCATCGGCAGCACGCCGCGTTCCGGCAAAATCCAGTTCATCACCGTAAAAATCGATTTCTTGACCTCGCCGGCGTATTGGGTGCCCGCGATGACGATTTTTTTCTGGGCAAACGAAAGGGCGATGGCGGTGCCGGAATTGACCCCGTCGATCGCCGGATCGGCCTCGAACTCCGGGACGTGCAGAATGATGTATTCGGGTTCGAAACCGGCGCGTTCGCTGGGTTTCGGGCGGATGAACATGTTGCGGGCGAACAGCGAGACCCAGGCGTGGGTGGTGACTATCCGCACCCGCACGCGGTTTTTCGGATCGGCCCCGGCGAATACATCCTGGGTGAAAACGTCGCGATTTTGCAGATAGGCCTGAACCCTGCCCTCCAGCGTCGCGAAATGTGCGGGCGAGAGCTTCTGGTTGATCTTGCCCCACCAGATATTACTGGTGGTGGAGGGTTCGTCGACCAGAAATTTGTCGGCGACCGAGCGCCCGGTATGTACGCCGGTTTGCACCATCAGTGATCCGTCCGCCGAAAGCTTGCCTTCGCCCCGGCGGATCGCGTGGGCGACCAGCGTGGGTGCCGTCAGGTTGGCGTGCAGCCCTGCCACCCGGCCAACCCCGGTGCATGCCAGAAACGCTGCATTTTGCGGGATGGCATCGAGGGTGGTGTGGTCGCTCAGGCTGGCAAGTTTCATGTCGATGACCTTTCGTTTCATGGCTCAGATTTTCGTTTCATGTCTCTGGTATCGTAGACTTCCTTAATATGAAACGCCTGTTGGAATTTTCCAAACGGGAAAATTGAAATATCGCATGCGCGGCACGAAATGCTTCCGTGATTTATGCGCCATCAGTCGTAATTTCCACGATAAAATCAGTGTAAATACGCAACATTCGGCGAAACGCGATGCGGATCACCTGGTGCCCGCGGGCAAGATCGTATCCATCCGGGTCGAGGCTGACCACCTGCCAGCCGGTGCCGGCCCCGCCATGACGGTGCGCGAGGGCGTCGAGCCTTGGGGCGTGGTCGCGGTTGACGATGGCGATGGCGGCCTCACTCGCCCCGGCATCGCGCAGGGCTGCGGTGACGGGGCCAAGCCTCGCGGTGTCGAGCGTCGCGGCGCGGGCAAAACCGCCGACATAGCGGGCGGCAATGCTTTGCAGCCGAAAGATGCCGAAATCGGTGAAATCCGCGTAGGACGCGGCGTAGGGGTGGATCGCGAGATAGCGCGCACGGTCTTCCGGCGCATCGGATCGCGCGGCGTCGCACACCAGCGACAGGCGCGGGCTGGTCTGCGGGTTGCGCTCGGTCGGGGGGGCGCTGACCATCAGGGCGCAGCGAGGGTCGCGGTCGAGCGCGCGGGTGTGCGCGGATAGTTGCGATAGCAGCACGATCACCGCCCCGTCGCGCGCCACCGCCGGCGTCACCAGCGCCAGGGCGGGGTAGCCCCCATCGATCACCGCGAGGCTGGCGGCTCGCGCTGCGCGCAGCAGAAGCCGCGCCTCGCGGTGGATATCGTGGTTCGGTTCCCGCAGGTCTTGCATTGTTCTCATATTCCCGTCACGTCACTGGCACATCGGTGCCGCTACATCCTCTGCGAAGCAAAGAACATGAAACATACAATTGCCCTGGTCGACGACGACCGCAATATCCTCGAATCGGTGCAAATGACCCTGGAGCAGGAAGGATTCCAGGTCCGCACCTACACCGACGGTGAATCCGCCCTGCAAGGAATGATGGCACGGCCGGTCGATCTGGCGGTGCTCGACATCAAGATGCCGCGAATGGACGGAATGGAATTGCTGCAACGCCTGCGCGCCCGCTCGGCGATGCCGGTCATTTTCCTCACCAGCAAGGACGATGAACTCGATGAGCTGATGGGTCTGCGGCTGGGGGCCGACGACTATATCACCAAGCCATTCAGCCAGCGGCTCCTGCTGGAGCGCATCCGCACCCTGCTGCGCCGCAACGAAGCCAGCCGGGCGGAAGGATCGGGGGCGGTACCGACCGGTGTCATCGCGCGCGGGCATCTCACGCTGGATGAAACCAAGCACCAATGCTTGTGGAAAAGCCTGGACATCCAGCTCACCGTGACCGAATTTCTACTGGTCAAGGCGCTCGCCGCGCGCCCCGGCATGGTGAAGTCGCGCGACCAGCTGATCGACGCCGCCTACGGCGAGAGCGTGTATGTCGATGACCGCACGATCGACAGCCACATCAAGCGGCTGCGCCGGAAATTCCGGGCGTTGGACGAGGAATTTGACCAGATCGAGACGCTGTACGGGATCGGCTATCGCTACAAGGAAGCATGACCGTTCCGGCGCGACGCCGGTGGCGGATTTCGCCGCTGATGCGACGGATTCTGCTGGTCAACGCACTGCCGCTGGCGCTGATCGTCGCCGCACTGCTCTATCTCGACCAGTATCAGCACGGGCTGCTGACCGCCGAGGTGACGGCGCTGCGTGAGCAGGCGCGCATTTACGCCGGCGCGCTGGCCGAGTCGGCGGTGCAGAGCAACGCCGCCAATCAACCGGCGATCAACCCCGATCTGGCGCGGCCGCTGTTGTACCGGCTGATCGAGCCCACCCCGAATGCGCAGGCGCTGATTTATGGCGCGGATGGCGAGGTGATCGCCAATTCGCGCATCCGTCAGGGGCCGGGTGGCGCGATCATCACCGAGCCGCTGCCTTCGGTGCAGCCACGCGGCGATTTCGCCCGCGCGGTGAGCTTTCTGTATGACCAGTTTCTCGCATTCCTGCCCAACCCGGATATCACCCCGCCCGGATCGGGCGGCGAGGCGGAAGGGCTTGGCTGGCAACCCAGCGTGCGCGAGGCGCTGCGCCTGACATCCGCGCAGCACAACCACCAGGCCGCACCCTACATCCGGCGCGCTCCGGATGGGCGGCTGTTGATCACCGTCGCAGAGCCGATCGTCCGCTCGAAACAATCGGTCGGCGTCGTGCTGCTCACCCGTGAGGCGACCGAGGTGGACCGGGCGGTATTCGCCATCCGCGTCTCGATTTTGGGGTTGTTCGTGCTCGCCCTCGCGCTCACCGTGCTGCTCTCGGCCTATCTGGCACGCACCATCGCAACCCCGCTGCTGCGCCTCGCGGTGTCCGCCGGGCGGCTGCGTGAGGGCAGGGGGGCAATGGCGGAACCGGTACCGCCCGCGATCGCGGCGCGCAGCGACGAGATCGGCGTGCTCGCCCGCGCGCTGGAGGATTCCGCCCATGCGCTCTGGGCGCGGATGGACGCGATCGAGCGCTTCGCCGCCGATGTCGCCCATGAAATCAAGAATCCGCTGTCGTCTATACGATCCGCTATCGAAACAATAAGACGGATGGACGACAAGGTGCGCGCGGCAAGGCTGTTCGACATCATCGCCCAGGACGTGCAGCGACTCGATCGGCTGATCTCCGACATCAGCGATTCCTCGCGTCTCGATTCCGAAATGTCGCGCACCGCGCTCGAACCCGTCGATCTGGCCCCGATCCTCGCGGCCCTGGCCGAAATTCACGACGCGACCCGCAACGATAGCGACCCGATCGTCGAACTCGACGCCCCCAAATCCGGCCTGGTGGTGCATGGTGCCGAAGGCAGGCTGGTCCAGGTGCTGCGCAACCTGCTCGGCAACGCGGTCTCGTTCAGCCCAGCCAACGGTAAAATCTGGCTGCGCGGCCGGGAAACCGGCAGCACGATCGAAATCGCGGTCGAAGACGAAGGCCCCGGCATTCCAGATGGCAAACTCGATGACGTGTTCGACCGGTTTTATTCGGAACGGCCGCAATCGGAAAGTTTCGGCAGTCACTCGGGGCTTGGATTGTCGATTTCGCGGCAGATCGTCGAAGCCCACCAAGGCCGCATCATGGCCGAAAACCGGCGGAATGCGTCGGGGTCGATCATCGGTGCGCGGTTTGTGATCCGGTTGCCGAAGGGATAGGGCCATATGCTTGAGGTTGACGCACCCGCGGCAACCGAAGGCGATGAAATTGCTCGCAAAATCAGCGATAGGGCTGGTTCGTCCTTAAACGATCACGCTCTTCAGATTTTTGTTGACTTCGTGAACCCGTTTCGTGTCTGAATCGGGGGCGCAACGGAGGCCCGCTGATGGCGACGCTCGATGAGGTTCTCGAAAAGCTCGATGAGATCAAGAAATTGATTGAGGACATCAAGGGGAAGGGTGGCGCAGGATCGAGCGGGCAGACGATCGATCCTGCGGGTACATATTTTCGCCAGCCCGGTACGTTTGTCATGGTAGACCCGCACGATCTCAAGGACCTCGATGGGGGGGACAAGGTGATCTGCCTGCGGCTACGCCAACCCCGCACCCGCGACTGACGGGTGGGTGACGCGGATGGCGGGGCCGGATCGGCAAAAATTAATCGACGACCACTTCACCGATGCGCGGATGTTCGCCGGTCGGCTCTCCGATGCCGCCAAATATGTCTGGCTTGGCACGTTCGGGCTGCTATACACCGCGATGATGGCGGACAAAGGAAGTCTGCATCTATTCTACGAAACATATAAGGCCGCGCTGTTTGGTTCCGCTCTGCTCGGCGCGATCGCGTTTATGACCGATCTGACAAAAAACTTCATCGGATTCCAACTCGCCCTAGACGCACGCAGATTTCTGAACACACGTGAAGCCATAAACGCGACAGACCAGACTTTGAATATTGACGCCTATAATGGATTCCTGCGGACAAGCCACGCACCAAGCCTCAGCTTTATTCTTCTTATCGTATCTGTCACCGCTGCCATGCTGGCTGCTGGCGCGGTCGCGGTGATTTTTTTTGTTGCAGTCATCCGCTAGGCGGTCATCCGCTTAGGCGGTCATCCGCTAGAGTGTGATCGCCGGAGCCGTGACTCACACGTGAAACCAAAGAGCTGGAATCTGTCAGGCGCTTCTATCAGCGGCCGACAGACTAGAGGCGGAGAGTCTCCCGCCCGGCCGTATGCGGATCGGTGCCGGTTACCCCTGCCGCTCGACCATCAACTGTTTGATCTTGCCGATCGCCTTGGCCGGGTTCAGGCCTTTGGGGCAGGTCTGGGTGCAGTTCATGATGGTGTGGCAGCGGTAAAGCTTGAACGGGTCTTCCAGCGCATCGAGGCGTTTGCCCATGTTTTCATCGCGGCTGTCGGCGATCCAGCGGTAGGCGGCGAGCAGCACGGCGGGGCCAAGGTAGCGGTCGCCGTTCCACCAGTAGGACGGGCACGACGTGGTGCAACAGAAGCACAGGATGCACTCCCACATGCCATCGAGTTCGGCGCGTTCCTCGATGCTTTGCAGGCGTTCGGCGTCGGGCGGGGCGGGGCTGTCGGCCTGGAGCCAGGGTTCGATCGAGGCATACTGCGCGTAGGCCTGGGTGAGGTCGGGGACCAGATCCTTGACCACCGCCATGTGCGGCAACGGGTTGATTTTCACCGTGTCGTCGATGGTGTCGATCGGTTTGAGGCAGGCGAGTGTGTTGGTGCCGTCGATATTCATCGCGCACGAACCGCAGATGCCTTCGCGGCAGGAGCGGCGGAAGGTGAGGCTGGGGTCGATCTCGTTCTTGATCTTGATCAGCGCATCCAGCACCATCGGGCCGCATTTATCGAGGTCGATCTCATAGGTGTCGATATGAGGGTTGCCGGCATCGTCGGGGTTCCAGCGATAGATCTGGAACGATTTGATGTTGGTGCCGCCTGGTGCCGCCTTATGGGTGGTACCGGCAACGACGCGGCTGTTTTTCGGGAGGGAAAGTTCGGCCATGGTTCGGAACCCCTGATCAGTAAACGCGTTTCTTGGGCGGAAACACCGAGACGTCGTTGGTCATTGTCTGCATCCGCACCGGGCGATAATCGAGCGATACCGCTCCCTCCGGCGTGCAGGTCGCCAGCGTGTGTTTCAACCAATCATGGTCGTCGCGCTCGGGGAATTCGTCATGGGCGTGGGCACCGCGGCTTTCGTGGCGGCCCTCAGCCGAGACCATGGTGGTTAGCGCGTTGCCCATCAGATTGTGCAGTTCCAGCGCTTCCATCAGGTCGGAGTTCCAGATCATGCCGTGATCGGCGACGCTGACATCGCTCAGCCCGTGCCAGATTGCCGATATTTTATCGACGCCCTCCTTGAGGGACTTGGAATTGCGAAACACCGAAGCGTGGTTCTGCATGGTGCGCTGCATCGAATCGCGCAACGCCGCGACGCTGGTGCCGCCTTTGGCATAGCGGGTGGCGTCCAACCGGTCGAGCGACGCTTCGCCGGCGCGGGGGGGCAGATTGGGCTGCGATGCGCCGGGGGTGACGATTTTGGCAGCCTGTTGTGCCGCCGCCCGCCCGAACACCACGAGGTCGAGCAGGGAATTGGTCCCCAACCGGTTGGCACCATGCACCGAGACGCAGGCGCATTCGCCCACCGCCATCAGGCCGGGGACCGTTGCGTCCGGATTGTCCTTGGTGGGGCGCAGCACTTCGGCGCGGAAATTGGTCGGGATGCCGCCCATGTTGTAATGCGCGGTCGGCAGCACCGGGATCGGGGCCTTGGTGACATCGACGCCGGCGAACACCCGCGCGGTATCCGAAATGCCGGGCAGGCGCTGATGCAGCCGTTCGGGATCGAGCCCTTCCAGATGCAGCATGAGATGGTCCTTTTTTGGACCACAGCCACGGCCTTCCGCGATCTCGATGATCATCGAGCGGGAAACCACGTCGCGCGAGGCAAGGTCTTTGGCGCTCGGCGCATAGCGCTCCATGAAACGCTCGCCCTCGGCATTGGTCAGGTAGCCGCCTTCGCCGCGCGCGCCCTCGGTGATCAGGCAGCCGGCGGGGAAAATGCCGGTGGGGTGGAACTGGACGAATTCCATGTCCTGCAACGGCAGACCGGCGCGCAGCGCCATGCCGTTGCCATCGCCCGTGCAGGTATGCGCCGAGGTGCAGGAGAGAAAGATGCGGCCATAGCCGCCGGTCGCCAGTACGACCATTTGCGCGCGGAACCGGTGGATCGTGCCGTCTTCCAGGCACCAGGCCATGACGCCGACACACCGCCCGGCATCGTCCATGATCAGGTCGGTCGCGAAATATTCGACAAAAAACTCGACGTCGTGCTTCAGGCTCTGCTGATACAGCGTGTGCAGGATCGCGTGGCCGGTGCGATCGGCGGCGGCACAGGCGCGCGGCACCGGCGATTGGCCGAAGTCTTTCATGTGGCCGCCGAACGGCCGCTGATAGATTTTGCCATCCTCGGTGCGGCTGAACGGCACGCCGAAATGCTCAAGCTCATAAATCGCCGGGACCGCTTCGCGGACCATGTACTCGATCGCATCCTGATCGCCGAGCCAGTCCGAGCCTTTGACGGTGTCGTACATATGCCAGCGCCAGTCATCCGGCTCCATGTTGCCGAGGGACGCGCCGATGCCGCCCTGCGCGGCCACGGTATGGCTGCGGGTGGGAAACACCTTGGTGATGCAGGCGGTTTTCAGCCCGGCCTGTCCCATGCCGAGGGTGGCGCGCAGACCGGACCCGCCGGCACCGACCACCAGCACGTCATAGGTGTGATCGATGATCGTGTAGGCCGCGAGCGATGGCTTCGACATTGCGTTCATGAAGATTTGTCCTGAAAATTCAGAAAGTCAGTTTCAGAACCGAGAGCAAGCCCAGCAGCCCGAACAGAGCCACGCCGGCCCGCATCGCGAACAGGCTGGCAAGACGCTTGCCCTCGGAATGGATGTAGTCCTCGATCACCACCTGCAAACCCAGTTGCAGGTGGTAGAACAACGCGAGGATAAGGGCGATGAACAGCACGCCGTTCCACGGTTCGGCCATGTAGCGCAGCATCGCGGCCTGATCGGCCCCTTCAAGCAGGAATACCGACAGCACGAAATACAGCGACAGCGGCAACAGCGCCATGGCGGTGAGGCGTTGCGCCCGCCAATGCCCAAGTCCCGATTTCGCCGACCCCATGCCACGGGCCTGCCCCAGCGAGGAGCGCATGATTTTCACCGCCTGATCGCCACGCGGCGCGCTCATAGCACCACCAGCCCGATGATCCAGACCACAATCGTCAGGCCGGCGCTGGCCGCCAGCACGATGGCACCGGTACGGTGCATGGTCGGCAGGTCGAACCCGTAGCCGACATCCCACAGCAAGTGCCTGATACCATTACAGAAATGATAGAACAGCGCGAGGGTGAAGCCAATCAGGACGAGCATGCCGACGATGGAATCGACCAGAGATTGTGCGAGTGCGAAGGCATGCGGCGAGGTGGCGGCGGCGGTCAGCCAGAGCGAGAGCAACACCGCGCCGCCGGCGAGTGCCACGCCGCTGATACGGTGGAAAATCGACAGCGTCGACGATATTTGTGGCTTATAAACTTGCAAATGCGGCGAAAGCGGGCGCTGGACCAGCTTTCCGGTGGAGTTGCGCCCCTGCATCAGGGCTTCGCGCACATCCTGCATAATGCTCACCGCCTTTCCGTCAACCATTGTCAAACTTAATCGAAATGCTGCACTTGCTTACTTCCGGGGGGCGTAAGGGTCAACCAGACATGACGCGGTACAGCACGGTGTCACGCGATGCCCGGCTTTCGAGTTCGGCGGTGGTCGGTACCAAAAACCGGGCGAACGCCTCAAGCCCGTCGCGCGGCACATAGGCGCGGCCCGGATCGGCGATCCAGACCTCCGCGCGCGCCGCGCATGCGCGCAGCCAAGGCCAGATATGCCGGGTCATAGGGGCTTCGTAACAAATGTCGCCGCAGACGATCAGGTCGGCGTCGAGAGGAGCACTGGTCGCGTCGCGGATGTCGATGGCGATACGGGCATGGTTCGCGCCCGCGTTGAGGGCGATGGCGGCACCCGCCATCGGATCGATCTCGATGGCGGTGACCTGGGCGGCCCCGGCCTGAAAGGCGGCAATCCCGGCGAGGCCGGAGCCGGCGGCGAAATCGACGACATGCTTGCCGCGCACCAGTGCGGGATGATCGAGCAGATGGCGGGCGAGCGCGATCGACCCCGGCCATGCAAACGCCCAGTAGGGCGGGGCAATGCCGGATTCCGCCAGAAACGCCTCGGTCGCCTGCCAGATCGGGGTGATTTCGCTGGCGAGGTGGAGGCGGATTTCCGGAACCAGGGCTGCGGCGGTCAGCGTCGTGGCGTGGCGGATGAACGCCTGCCGATCGTTCATCGCCCGAGCAGGATGGCGAGGGCGACCAGCAACCCGACGTCGCGGTTGAGCTTGAACAGAGCGAGGCAGCGGGACGGATTGTCGATATCGAGGCGAAGGATCTGCCAGACCAGCAGGCCAGCCGGGGCGATCAAAGCAATGACGCCGAGTGGTTTGAGGCCGGCGATAATGAAGGCGAGGAGCAGGAGCAGAATGGTGCCGCCGTAGCAAAGGGTCAGGAATTTGCCGGTGCCGGTCCCGAATTTGAGGGCGGTCGATTTGATCCCGGCCATTGCGTCGTCCTCGCGGTCCTGATGCGCGTAGATCGTGTCGTAGCCGAGGATCCATAGGATGGTCGCGGCGTACAGCGGCAGCACCGGCCAGTCTAGACTTCCGTGGGCGGCGGCGTAGCCCATCGGCGCGCCCCAGCCGAAGGTGAAGCCGAGCATCATCTGCGGCCAGAAGGTGACCCGTTTCGCCGCCGGGTACAGGGCGACCATGATGAGTGAGGCAACGCCCAGAATTTGCGCGGCACGGTCGAGCAGCAGCAGGATGATCAGGCCCGTGAGCAGCAGCGCCGCCAGGAACCCGAACGCCAGCGGCAGTGAAATCTCACCCGAGGCGAGCGGCCGGCCAGCGGTGCGGGCGACCAGACGGTCGAGCTTGCGGTCCCATAAATCGTTCACCACGCAACCGGCGGCGCGCATCACGACCGCGCCGATCGCGAACAAGGCGATCAAGTACAGACTGAACCAAAACCCAGGTTCGGCGAGCAGAATGCTCCATAATCCGGGCAGAAACAGCAGCCACACCCCAATGGGGCGGTCGAGCCGGGCGAGCAGGGCGAAGGGGCGCACCCGCGCCGGCAGCCGGGCAATCCAGCCGGTGGCGTCGATATCGGTGAAATGCCGATCTGCTGGTAAACCGTCGTTCATGGCTTCGATCATCCGCCTTCATGTTCCGCTGAAACTGGCATCCGGTGCGGTGATTGCCACAACAATGCCCCAGGCGCACTACTTGGGCGCGGTGATGCGGCGGCGGGTGGGCGACGGGGTGCGGGTGTTCAACGCGGCCGACGGCGAGTTCGACGCGGTGATCGAACGGATCGGGCGGAACGTGGCGGATTTGGCGGTGGGGATGCTCACCCGAGCGCCGGTGCCCGAGCCGGATTGCTGGCTGGCGTTCGCGCCGGTCAAGCGGGATGCGACCGATCTGATCGTTGAAAAAGCCACCGAGCTTGGGGTTTCGGCGATCTTTCCGGTGTTCACCGCACACAGCCAGACCGGACGGGTGAATATTGCGCGACTAACGGCCATCGCGATCGAGGCGGCGGAGCAATCCGAGCGGCTTTCGGTGCCGGCACTCCATGAGCCGGTCGATCTGGCCCGGTTTCTCGCCGATTTCCCCGCCGGGAGGCACCTGTTCGTTGCGGCTGAACGGCGCGATTGCCCCCCTTTGGCAAATGTTTCGACTTTGCAACCCCACGCGCTGCTGATCGGCCCCGAAGGCGGGTTTGCACCGGCGGAACTTGACGGCATGGGGCAGCATGGGTTTGTTACGCCAGTTTCGCTCGGGCCGCGCATTCTGCGCGCCGAGACCGCCGCCATCGCCGGGCTTGCGCGCATGCTTGCGGCACCGGATCAGACTTGAGATCAGGAGACACGCTTGTCGAACCCCGGGGAAGCCGACGCCACGCCGATCACCTCCGCGCGCCAGTTGGTCGCGTGGTTCGAGGCCGGTTGCAAACCGGCGGACGCGTTTCGGATTGGCACCGAGCATGAGAGTTTCGGCTTTCAGGTGAGCGACCACGCGCCGCCGCGCTATGAAGGCGGCATCCACGAGTTGCTGGAGACGATCGCGGCGGACGAGGGGCTGACGCCGATCCTGGATCGCGGCAAGCCGATCGGGCTGACCGGCGATAATTTTTCGATCTCGCTGGAACCTGGCGGCCAGTTCGAGCTATCCGGCGGGATTTTCGCCTCGCTGCACGAGACCAAGGCCGAGATCGATGCGCACATTGCGCGGGTGCATCGGGTCGGACCGCGCCTTGGGCTGGGATTTGCGCCGCTCGGCTTTCATCCCACCGCCCGGCTTGAGGATTTCGACTGGATGCCGAAGGGCCGCTACGCGATCATGCGCGCCTACATGCCCAAAGTCGGCACCCGCGGGTTCGACATGATGCTGCGCACCTGCACGGTGCAGGCCAACCTCGATTTTTCCTCCGAAGCCGACATGGTTCGCAAATTGCGGGTCGGCTACGCGCTGCAACCGCTGGCGACCGCGTTGTTCGCTAACAGCCCGTTCCGCGAGGGCAAGCCGGATGGGTTGCTGTCGAACCGGGCCTATACGTGGCTCGATACCGACAACGCGCGCTCGGGGATTCCGCGCATGGTGTTCGAGGATGGGTTCGGTTTCGAACGCTATGCCGATTACCTGCTCGATGTGCCGATGTATTTTGTCTATCGCGACGGGCGCTATATCGACGTTTCAGGCCATTCGTTCCGCGATTTCATGGCGGGCAAACTGGCAGGATTCGAGGGTCAGATACCGACGATCGGCGATTTCGCCGACCATTCGACCACGGCGTTTCCCGATGTGCGGCTCAAGCGGTTCATTGAGACGCGCGGGGCGGATGCCGGCAATCCGGCGATGCTGATGGCGCAACCGGCGTTGTGGACCGGGTTGTATTACGACGATGCCGCGCTTGAGGCGGCTTATGCGCTGATCCGCGATATTTCCCATGATGATTTGATTGCATTTCGCAATGAAGTGCCGCGTTCCGGCCTGGACATCAAGTTCGGCAAGGGGACGTTGCGTGATCTCGGACGCGATGTGGTGGCGATTGCGGCGGACGGGTTGCGCGCCCGCGCGAAGCTGAATGTGGCGGGCGAGGACGAGCGGGTTTATCTCGCGCCGTTGCAGGCCATCGCGGATGGCGCGCCGACTCAGGCGGAATACTGGTTCGGGCGGTATCATGGGGAGTGGCATGGCGATGTCAGCCGGATTTTCGGAGAGGCGGCGCTTTAGCGCCTGATCGTTTAAGGACGAACAGGCTCTATCTTCTTTTTGCAAGCAATTTCATTGCCTTCGGTTGCCGCAGGGGCGTCAACCTCAAGCAATATTGTACTAAGTATCAAGAGTTTTTTTAGTCCTTTTTTGCAAAAAAGAACTGCTCACTTAATACTTCAAAAACAATACGGCAAAGGGTTTGAAGCTCATCGTCGCTGATCGTCAGTGCCGGTGTCAGATAGACGATATTGCGAAACGGCCGCACCCAGACGCCATGCTTGATGAATTCACTGCGCAACGCGGCCGGGTCGCCGATCACGGCGAGTTGCACCACGCCGATGGCCCCCATAACCCGCACGTCGACCACACCGGGGAGGGATCGGCAGGGTTGCAGACCCACGCGCAGGGCGGTTTCGATCGTGCGGGCCTGGGTCAGGCGATCTTCGGTTTCGAACAGGTCGAGCGAGGCGTTGGCGGCGGCGCAGCCGAGCGGGTTGGCCATGAAGGTCGGGCCGTGCATCAGGGCTTTTGCCGGATCGGGAGATAGAAACGCCTTGAACCAATCGTTGGAGACGATGGTGGCAGCGAGCGGCGAGGTGCCGCCTGTCAGGGCTTTGGACAATGTTACGATATCCGGCGCGATGGCGGCTTGCTGATAGGCGAACATGGTGCCAGTGCGGCCGAAGCCAGTAAAGATTTCATCGAAAATCAAGGTCAGGCCGAAATGGTCGGCGGCGGCGCGCAGATGGCGCAGCGTGTCCGTATCGTTGAACACCATCCCGCCGGCACCCTGGACCAGAGGCTCGACGATGATGCCGGCGAGTTCGTGCGCGTGGCGTTCGACTAACAGATCGAACGCGGCCCTTGTGGCACCATCGCGCGGCAACGGTGCCATGACATGCGGCGGCAACATACCGCCGAACAGCGCGTGCATCCCTTCCTCGGGGTCGCAGATTGCCATGGTGGCGAAGGTGTCGCCGTGATAGCCGCCGTGAAAGGCGAGGAATTTGGTGCGACCCTTTTCGCCATGGTTAAGCCGCGCCTGCACCGCGATTTTCATCGCGACCTCGACCGCGACCGAACCGGAGTCGGTAAAAAACACCCGGTCCAGCCCCGCCGGCATCAGCGCCGCGAGGCGCGTGGCGAGGCGATAGGCCGGTTCGTGCGCAAGGCCGCCGAACATGATGTGGGGCATGGCTTCAAGCTGTTTCGCCACCGCCTCACGAATATGCGGATGGTTATAGCCGTGGCACGCCGTCCACCACGACGCGATGCCGTCGATCAATACCCGCCCGTCGGCCAGGACGATCCGGCTGCCCTCGGTCCGCACCACCGGCATCGGCAGCGGGGCGGTCTGCATTTGCGCGTACGGCAGCCAGATGTGATTCCAGCCTTGCGTCAGCCAGCCAGGATCGCTCACGACTGGCGGTTCAGACCCAGTTTTTCAAACAGAGCGTTATCGCGCGCGACCGCGGGGTTGCTGGTCGTCAGCAGCGTATCGCCGTAGAAGATCGAGTTGGCACCTGCAAGAAAGCATAGCGCTTGCGCCTCGTCCGACAAGGCTTCGCGTCCCGCCGAGAGCCGCACATAGGATGTCGGCATCGCGATGCGCGCGGCGGCGATGGTGCGGACGAAGTCGATCGGATCGATCGCTGCCATGTCGCCCAGTTTGGTGCCTGTGACCGCGACCAGCGCGTTGATCGGCACCGATTCCGGGTAGGGATCGAGATCGGCGAGGGCCGCGAGCAATCCGGCGCGATCGGCCAAATCCTCGCCCATGCCGATAATGCCGCCGCAGCACACATTGATCCCGGCCCCGCGCACCGCGGCCAGCGTATCCAGACGGTCCTGATAGACCCGTGTGGTGATGACATTGCCGTAGAATTCGGGCGAGGTATCGAGGTTGTGGTTGTAGTAATCGAGTCCGGCCGATTTCAGCCGCGTGGCCTGATCGGGCCGCAGCATCCCCAGCGTGACGCAGGTTTCCATCCCCAGCGCCTTCACCCCCGCCACCATCGCGGCGACGCGGTCGAGATCGTGGTCCTTCGGCGCGCGCCAGGCGGCTCCCATGCAGAAGCGTTGCGCCCCGGCATCCCGCGCGCGCTGTGCCGCATCAAGCACGGGTGCGATATCCATCAGTTTCGAGGCGGGGACCCCGGCATCGAAACTGGCCGATTGCGGGCAATAGCCGCAATCTTCCGGGCAACCACCGGTCTTGATCGAGAGCAGGGTCGAGATTTGCACCTCGGTCGGGTTGAAATGCTGACGATGCACGGTCTGCGCCTGGAAGATCAACTCGGGCAGCGGCAAAGCGAGCAGGGCCGCGATCCGCGCGCGAGTGGTTGGCGGTGCCATGGTCGCGATGGGCGATGGGTGTAGTGTCACTGACATGAACCTCTCCGATTTGCCTCCAGGGCAGTTTGCCCCCCAAAGCAGGATGCCATCGGGGCAGATTGCCCCGATGGCGGGAATTGGTGATAAACCGCCACGCCATCGACGGGAAGGGTTTTGGTGACACGCGCCAGATGAACGCACCAGATGAACACAGTCATATGACCTCATTGGATCACTTCGCCGCCGCAAAACTGGCGTCCCTCGATGCCGCGTCGTTGCGGCGGCAGCTGCGACCGGTTTTGCGCCGTCAGAATGCCGTGGTCGAACGGAACGGTCAGCGGCTGATTTCGTTTTCCTGCAATGACTACCTCAACCTTTCGACCCATCCGGGCGTGATCGCGGCCTCGATGGCGGCAACCCGGCAATACGGTGCCGGTGCCGGCGCGTCACGCCTGGTGACCGGCGATCATCCGTTGTACCGCGATCTGGAATTACGGCTTGCCGCCCTGAAATCGACCGGGGATGCCGTGGTATTCGGCTCGGGCTATCTCGCCAATACCGGGATCATTCCCGTGCTGGCGGGCGAGGGCGACGCGATCTTCATCGATGAACTGGCGCACGCCTGCATCTGGGCAGGGGCGAAACTCTCGGGTGCCGCGGTGGTCATGTTTCGCCACAACGATCTCGATCATCTGGCATCGCGACTGACGGCCCAGCGGTGGCGTCATGCGCTGATCGCGACCGACGGCGTGTTCTCGATGGACGGCGACCTCGCCCCGATCCCGGCGCTGGCCGCGCTGGCGGCGGAACATGGGGCGTGGCTGATGACCGACGATGCCCACGGTGTCGGCGTGCTGAACGCCGGGCGCGGCTCGGCGCATGGTGCCTCGGTGCCGTTGCAAATGGGTACGCTTTCCAAGGCGATCGGGTCGTACGGCGGGTATTTGTGCGCCTCGAAAGCGGTGTGCGACCTCATCCGCAACCGCGCCCGCAGCTTCATCTACACCACCGGCCTGCCGCCCGGCGTTGTTGCGGCGTCGATCGCATCCCTCGACATCATCGCGGCCGATGCCGCGTTCTGCGCGCTGCCGGTGCGCAAGGCGCGGCGGTTTACCACGGCACTGGGTCTGCCCGATGCCCAAAGCCCGATCGTGCCGTTGATCCTGGGATCGGCCGAGGCGGCCCTGGCGGCGCAAACGCGGCTTGAGGCGGAAGGGTTTCTGGTCGCGGCGATCCGCCCGCCAACGGTGCCGGAAGGGACGTCGCGGCTCCGCTTCGCTTTCGCGGCGGCACATGAGGATGCCGAGATTCAGCGCCTGGCCGCATTGGTCCGCGACCTCGTGCCGGTTGTTGCCGCGTGAGCGCCTGGTTCATTACCGGCACCGGCACCGAGATCGGTAAAACCCATGTCGCCGGTGCGATGATCCGGCGCTGGCGCGCGGGCGGGATGGCGGCGCGCGCGCTCAAGCCGGTCGCCACCGGCTATCAGCCCGCGCGCTCGGCCACCAGCGATGCCGGGGTCTTGCTCGCGGCGATGGGCCAGATGACCGGCGATGCGGCGGTGGCACGGATTTGTCCCTGGCGGTTCGCCGATCCGCTATCGCCTGACATGGCGGCGGCGCGGGCGGGGAAAGCGATTCCGTTCGATGACGTGCTGGGGTTCTGCCGTACCGAAATCGCGCGCGCGACCGCGCCCTTGCTGATCGAAGGGGTGGGCGGCGCGATGGTGCCGCTCGATCAATGCCATACCGTGCGGGATTGGATGGCGGCGCTGAACATTCCGGCCATTGTGGTCTGCGGCGGCTACCTCGGCGCGATCAGCCACACGCTTTGTACGGTCGAGGCGATGCGGGCGCGCGACATCCCGATCGCGATGGTGGCGATCAACCCGATCGGCGATCTGCCGGTACCGGCCACTGTAACCCAGGCCAGCCTGATCCGGCACGGTGCCGGCCCCGTTCTGGTGTTCGGCACACCGGAATGGCAGGACTGGGTCGATCAGGCACCCGGCAAGCGGTAACGACCGAGGCGATCGGCCGAACTTCTCGCCGGGCAGATGGGCCGCCGGGTGAAACCTCAACCCGGCTGGCGTCAGACGCACGCGTTACGGTGCCGCCTGCGCCCGTGCCGCGCTGCCTGTGGTCAATCCCGTGAGGCGTTTCACCGTCGCGGTGGTCGAGTGGCCGGGCATGAGTGCCGCCAGCATCACCCGTCCACCCCAGGATTCGACCTCGCGCGCTCCAACCACGGTATCATGGGTGTAATCGGCCCCTTTGATCAACACATCCGGGCGGATCGCCTCCAGCACATCGAGCGGGGTGTCCTCCTCGTAGATCACCACCAGATCGACGCTGGCGAGCGAGGCCAGCACCGCCGCCCGCGCTGCTTCCGGCTGCACCGGGCGTGTCGCCCCCTTCAGCCGCCGCACCGAACTATCGGCATTGATCCCCACGATCAGCCGGTCGCACGCGGCGCGGGATTGTTCGAGCAGGTGGATATGCCCGGGGTGCAGCAGGTCGAAACATCCGTTGGTGAACCCCACCCGCCAGCCGCGCTGGTGCCACCGCTCGGCGGCCTCGGCGGCGATCTGGCGTGTCACCACTTTGCGCAGTGCCCCGGTCGCGGGTTTCACGGCGTCGATCAAATCGTGCGGCCGTGCCACTGCCGTGCCGACCTTGCCGACCACCAGCCCACCGGCGATGTTGGAAAGCCGCGCCGCCACTTCCAGCGTCAGCCCGGCTGCCAGCCCGGCCGCCAGCACGGCCACCACCGTATCGCCAGCGCCGGACACATCGTAAACTTCGGGCGCTTCGGCGGGATAATGCCGCTCGGTATCGGCGGTGATCAGGCTCATGCCGTCCTCGGCACGGGTACACAGCACCGCGCTGAACCCGAACCGCCCGATCAGTTCGCGCGCCGCCGCCACGATCGCCGGTTCATCGTCCAGATCGCGCCCGGTCACGAGCGCCAATTCGCGCCGGTTCGGTGTGATGACGTCGGCCCCGGCGTAGTGCGACCAGTCGGCTCCCTTGGGGTCGACCACCACCAGCCGCCCAATCGATTTCGCGCTGGCAATCAACGCCCGCGCAATTCCCGGGGTCAGCACGCCCTTGCGATAGTCCGACAGCACGGTGACCGAGGTTGCCGCCATCGCGTCGGCGGCGATTTTCAGCAGCCGCTCGCCAAGTTTTTCCGGCAGCGGGGCAATAAACTCCCGATCGGCGCGGATCAGATGTTGCCCGGACGCGATGTACCGGGTTTTAACGGTTGTCGCCCGGCCATTCTCCACCAGCAGCCACGGTTCGACATTGGGCTGCCCGCCGATCAGCGCGGTGAGGTCGGACCCCTCCTGGTCATCGCCCACCACCGACACAAACGCGGTCGCCGCGTCCAGCGCGGTCAGATTGCGGACGACATTGCCGGCACCGCCCGGCATCGCGATCTCGCGCGTCACCGACAAAATCGGCACCGGTGCCTCCGGGCTGACCCGTTCCACCCGCCCATAAACATACCGGTCGAGCATCAAATCGCCCACAACCAATACGCTCGCGCGCGCCAGGGACTGGATCGCCGCGATCAGATCGCCATCGTCATGCTCCGCCATGTCGCATCGCTACCGTGCAGCGCGTTGTCGGGCAAGCAATTTCACCGCTCGACGATCACCATGCTGAAACATTTCCGGGCGGTGTTGCGCAACGATGGCAAAACGCCGCGCCTGCCTCTATCTATGGGCGATGACCACTCTGCCACCCTTTCTCGACCGCACCCGCCCCGACGTGCCCGATCTTTCGGTCCAGCGTGGGGTTACGCCGTTTTTTCTGCCCAAGCAGCCCGTGCGCGGCCGGCTGGTGCGGCTGGGACCGCTGGCCGACGCGCTGCTGACCCGCCACGAACACCCGGAACCGCTGCGTGCCTTGCTCGGTCAGGCGCTGGCCCTGGTGGCCAGCCTCGCGACCGCGTTGAAATTTTCCGGCACGTTTTCGCTCCAGGCCAAGGGCGACGGCATTGTGCCGATGCTGCTCGCCGACTGTACCGATAGCGGCGCGCTGCGGGGCTACGCCCGCCTCGCCGAGGGTGCCATCATTCCACCGGTCCCGACCGCCCGCGCGCTGATGGGCGACGGCTACCTCGCCTTCACCGTCGATCAAGGGCCGGACACCGAGCGTCACCAGGGCATCGTCAGCCTGGAAGGTGACACGCTGGCCGAGATGGCGCTGCATTATTTTTCGACCAGCGAGCAGCTTCCCTGCGCCATCCACCTCGCCTGCGCCGCAACCCCTGCCGGCTGGCGGGCCTCCGCCCTGATCATCGAGCGCATCGCGGGGGCGGGCGGCATCGACCCCGATCTGTCGGAAGAGGCGCAGGAGGAAGCCTGGCGCACCGCCAAAATTCTCGCGGCCACCATCACCGAGGGGGAGTTGCTCGACGATACTCTGCCGCCCGACCGCTTGCTGTATCGCCTGTTCCACGGCGAGGGCGTCGCGGTCGACCGGCCCCGGCCGCTCGCCTATGGCTGCCGCTGCTCGCGCGCCCGCCTGGCCGATGTGCTGGGCGGTTTTTCCGAAGACGATCTCGACCACATGACAATCGAGGGTGACATCACCATGACGTGCGAGTTCTGCAACGTCGATTTCCGGTTCCCGCGTGCCGATATCGTGCCCGCCGAACCAGCCGAACGCCGGGAGGACCACCGATGAAGCACACCAAATTGCTGGCCATGCTGACGCTTGCCGCCCCGCTCGGCCTCGCCGCCTGCTCCAGCGGCCCGCCGGTGCAAACCAGCTTTCCCGAACTGCAATATACCTATCTGCCGCAAATCACCCTGAAGGTCGCGAATGTCGAAGTGCGCGACGAGTATCAGCCCGGTCCTGAGACCGCCCAATTGATCGACGATGCGCCGGAAGCTCCCGCCGCCGTGCTGGAACGAATGGCGCATGAACGCCTGATCGGCGACGGCAGCCCCGGCTCGGCGGTGTTCGTGATCAAGCGCGCCGCACTCGACCAGGTGGGGGACAATCTGGACGGCACCATGTCGGTGGAACTCAGCGTCAGTACCAGCAACGGCGAGCGGGTCGGCTACGCCGATGCCACGGTATCGCGCAGTGTTACCGCGCCATCGAACGAGACGCCGGACCGGATCAGGGCAGCGCTATACGATCTGACCAAGGAAATGATGGCCGACATGAATGTCGAGCTGCAATACCAAATTCAGAAAAGCCTGCCGGAATGGCTGGCTTATGGTCCAGGGGCCGGCATGGCACCTGCCTCGATGACGCCGCCGCCCTACACGGGGAATAACGGCATCGAGGCGCAGCCGCTGACCACGCAGCCGCCGGACACCGGCACCTCGCCGGACACTGGTACTCCGGTGGTGCCGGGCCAGACGCTACCGAACGCACCGCCGTTGCCCAGCCCGCAGGTGCCGTAATCAGCCGCGCAAAGTCGCGCCGGTCGCTTTTGCCACTGCCGCGATAATCCTGGCCGACACGGCTTCGATGTCGGTGTCGGTCAGACTTTTATCCTTCGGCTGCAACATCACCGCCACCGCGAGCGAAACCTTGCCCGCCGGCAATTTGTCGCCGGCATAACGGTCGAACAATTCAACGCCGGCGATCAAGGCACGATCCGCCCCCTTGGCCGCGCGCAGCAGGGTTTCCGCCGCGACGGTGGCATCGGCGATGAACGCAAAATCCCGTCGCACCGGCTGGAACGCGGAAAACAAAGGTGAAGCGCGCTTGCGCTTTTTCGGATCGGCGATCGCCGCGAGGTTGATTTCGAACGCAACGCTGCCCACCGGCAGGTCCATCACCGCGCACACCGAAGGATGCAGGGTACCGAACACGCCCAACACATGTTTCGGTCCCTGCCGCAACACGCCGGACTGGCCAGGATGATAATGCGCCGGCGCATCGGCGGCGATTGAAATCGCCTCCACCGGCACGCCGAGGGCGGCGAGAACCGCCAGCGCATCGGCCTTGGCATCCCATACATCGACCCGGCGCGACGGGCTGACCCAGGATAGCGGCGTTGCCCCCGCGCGCAGCCCGGCGGCGATCAGATCCTGACCGTCCGGGGTTTCCGCCCGAAACCCCGGGCCGATCTCGAACAGAGCAACGTCGTTGAACCCGCGCGCGATGTTGCGCGCAACCGCCAGAGCCAGGGTTGGCAGCGGCGAGGGCCGCATCTGGTCCAGATCCGCCGCGATCGGGTTTTGCACCGCCAGCGCCTCGGGGGCCGCACCGAACCGCGCCGCCGTCGCCCGATCGAGAAAGCTGAAGGTGACGCACTCCGCCATGCCGCGCGCCGCCAATACCCGCCGCGCCCGCACCGTGCGCGCCTGGCGTGGCGTCAGCGACGGGCGCGGCACGGCGTCCATCACCGGCAGCGAAACCGGCACAATCCGGTCGAGTCCGTCGATCCGCAAAACTTCCTCGATCAAATCGACTTCCGGTTCGATGGCGAGCGCGCCCTCGCGCGCCGGCGTCGCGGCCCCCGGTGCCAGGTCGCCATGCTGATCCAGCGTGCTACCGCCCGGAATGCCCATCGCCGCGATGTCGTTGCGCCATGCGGGCACATCGAGCGTCACCGTTTCAGCGTCACGCATCGCGACATGAAACCCCAAAGCCTCCAGAATTTCCACGGCGCGGTCCGGCGTCACATCCGACCGGCCCAACCCCATCAGCCGCTCGAACCGTAAATCCGCCCGCCGCCGCCATGCCGGTTCCGCTCCGGCCTCGGTCACCGCACTCGGGGTACCGCCGCAAATCTCGATGACCATCGCGGTCGCCGCATCCAGCGCCGCCGGCAGCAAAGCGGGGTCGATCCCGCGCTCGAACCGTTGCCGCGCGTCGGAAAAAATCCCGGTCCGTTGCCCGCTCAGCGCAATCGTCACCCGGTCGAACAGCGCGCATTCGATGAAGACGTCGGTGGTGGCGGCATCGCACCCGGTCGCCTCGCCGCCGACGATCCCGGCGAGCGACTGCACACCCGCCGCATCGGCGATCACGCAGTCATCGCCTGTCACCGTCACATCCTTGCCGTGCAGGCCGCGAAACACCTCGCCCGCACCGCGCCGCAGCACCAGTTCGCCGCCGGATATTTTGTTGACATCGAACACGTGCAGGGGCCGGCCGAGATCGATCGTGAAAAAATTGGTGATGTCGGCCAGCGCATTGATCGGTCGCAACCCGGCCTGTTCCAGCCGCTGTTTCAACCAGTCCGGACTTTCGCCGTTGCGCACCCCGCGCACCGTCCGTCCCAGTACCCAGGGGCAGGCTGCGGGAACCTCGTCACGCCAGACGATCGCGCTCGGCCCGTCACCTTTGATCGATGGCGCGGTCCATGGCTTGAGCGTGCCCAACCCCGCCGCCGCCAGATCCCGCGCCACGCCCCGCACCGCGAACGCATCGCCCCGGTTCGGCGTGACGCCGATTTCGATCACCGGATCATCCAATCCGGCCCACAGCGCGTAGGGCGTGCCGACCGGAGCGTCGTCCGGGAGGTCCATGATCCCGTCGTGATCCTCGCCCAGCCCCATTTCGCGCGCCGAGAGCAGCATCCCCGCCGAAGCGACACCGCGGATTTCGCCCACTTTGAGCGCGATCCCGGTACCCGGCACGAAGGCACCGGGCGGCGCGAACACCGCCGTCATGCCGCTGCGCGCATTCGGCGCGCCGCACACCACCGAAACCTCGCCTGCCCCGGTTTCGACCCGGCATACCCGCAACCGATCCGCATTGGGATGGGGCACCGCCTCGATCACCCGCGCGATCACGAACGGGGCCAGCGTCGCCGCCCGATCCTCGATCGCCTCGACCTCCAGCCCGATCGCCGACAAGGTTTCGGCGATCCGCGCCACCGACGCTTCGGTATCCAAATGGGTCTTCAGCCATGAGAGCGAGAATTTCATGCCGGATCTCCCTCATGGAGCGTGACCGGCGCGAGCGGCGAGGTGCCGTAATGCGCCAGCCAGCGCAGATCGCTCTCGTAAAAATTCCGCAAATCCGCGATCCCGTGCTTGAGCATGGTGATCCGCTCGATTCCCATGCCGAAGGCGAAGCCCTGAAACTCGCGCGGGTCGAGGCCGCAATTGGCCAGCACGTTCGGGTGAACCATGCCGGCCCCCAGGATTTCCAGCCAATCGTTGCCGCCGCCGATCGCGCCGGTCTTGCGGTCCCACGCGATGTCGATTTCCATCGAAGGCTCGGTGAACGGGAAATAGCTTGCCCGGAACCGCGCCTTCAGATCGGGGATTTCGAAATAGGCGCGCAGGAAATCGACCAGGCAGCCCTTCAGATGTGCCAGCGTGATGTCGCGGTCGATCACCAGCCCCTCGCACTGGTGAAACATCGGGCTGTGGGTGGCGTCATGATCGGAGCGGTAGGTCCGCCCCGGCACGATCACGCGGATCGGTGGCTTCTGTTCCAGCATGGTGCGGATTTGCAGCGGCGAGGTGTGGGTGCGCAGCACCATCGGTTTGTTGCGGCCGGCGGCCTTGAGATAGAACGTATCCATCATCGCCCGTGCCGGATGATGCGCCGGAATGTTCAGCGCGCCGAAATTATACCAGTCCTCCTCGATATCCGGCCCGTCCTTCACCCCGAATCCCATCGCGCCGAACAGGGCGGTGAGTTCCTCGATCGTGCGTGAAATCGGGTGGATCGAGCCACGCGCCTCCACCCGGCCGGGCAAGGATACATCGACGAACTCCGCAGCCAGGCGCGTCTCGAGGGCTGAAGCCTCCAGTACCGCGCGCCGTTGCTCGAGGGCCTCGGTCAAACTCGATTTCAGCGCGTTCACCGCGGCGCCAAAACTCTTGCGGGCTTCGGAATCCATCCCGCCCAGGGTTTTCAACAGCGCGGTTACCTCGCCGGATTTGCCCAGAAGAGCCACCCGCGCGGCGTCCAGGGCGGCTAGGTCGGCGGCGGCACCGATGACGGCACGGGCCTCGGTTTCGATCAAGGAGATTGGGTTTGACATGGCCGGGCAGGGAGCGTGCCGGGCGTGAAATGTCAAGCCGCGGCACAAAGGGCGCTAATGGGTCTCACAAAAATAAACCCCCGGAACCGAAGTCCCGGGGGTCTGAACCGTTCAAACCCTCAATCGCCACAAGCCAAAATCGCAGCGTTACAATTCCACCCCGACAAAATTTAGTCTGTCTAAAAAATAAACTAAAGCGACACGTTTTAACGACATTAAATCTACTTCGTCTCTCAGGTTGTATCTACAAATTAGAGGTAGAGTTGCTACCATAATACCGCGAATTTTTGCGGGTTCAGAAATTTGTAATAAAGTTCGGTATGGGGCCGAAAAATTCGAATGAATGGCAACTCACGATCGCCTGCAGAAGCCTTCCGTTACGCAACCAGGGGTATCGACCGCATTCGTGGCCTGCGAGGCGATTGAGATCCGAGACGAAACTCCTTGCCTTGCGGCAAAAATCCATTACCCAGAACCCGTTGATTCAAAAGGGGCTTCGAATGATCAGATCGGCCACCGGTATTTTAGCGCGTCTGCCCGCGCTCATGCTTGCCAGTTTTGTCGTGGCCAGTTCTGTCGTGGCCAGTCCTGCCTTGGCCAGTCCTGGGGCACCTGCCTCGATTCCTAGGCCGGCACCCGCCCCGGTCGTGCGTCATGTCAGCCATGATTTCGGGACGCCCGTGATCGATGATTATCGCTGGATGGAAAAGCCCGGCAGCAAGCGCCTCGCAAACTACATGCGCGATCAGAACGCCTACACCCGCAAGGTGCTGGCCGCGATTCCCGGCAAGCGAGCGCTTTATGAGCAGATCAAAAAGGATGCCAACGTCGGCACGGTGGTGTTCTGGGTCACCCGCGCCGATGGCCGGATTTTTTATATGGGCATCGCCCCCGGCCAGAATACCGCGCATTTGTTCGTGCTCGATAAAATCGGCGGCAAGCCGCATTTGCTGATCGACCCGATGCAGTTCAGCAAAAACCATGTCCCGCAGGCACTGAACTACTATTTCGTCTCGCCAAATGGCAAATACGTCGCTTTCGGCGTCTCCGGCGGCGGTTCGGAACAGGCAAAACTGCGGGTGCTCGATGTCGCGACCCAAAAATTGCTCGACATCGGCATCACCCGAATCGACGGCGACAACACCGATTTCCCGCCGATCGCCTGGCTGCCGGATTCCAAGGGTTTCATCTATTACCGGCTGCATAAATTCGGCACCCAGGCACCGGTCACCGATTTCTATCAGAAGAGCCGCGATTACCTGCATCTGCTGGCGTCGACCGATCCCACCGGTGCCACCGACAAGCCGGTGTTCGGCTGGAAAATTGCCGCATCCGCGCCAATGAGCATCGCGCAGGATGCCCTGGTGGTCACCGCCCCCGATTCGCACTATGCGCTCGGCCTGTTCACCGAAAACGAAGAGCTTCAGTCGATCGACGATGTCTATGCGACGAAACTGAGCGATCTCGAGGACGGTACGCCGGTCTGGCACAAAATCGCCGGTCGCGGCGTGCAGATGGCAGGTATCGCTTTGCATGGCGACCAGCTCGACGTGATCACCCCGAACGGCGCGCCACGCTACAAGGTGGTTGGTTACGATCTCGCCGGTTCAGCCGCGCCCAAAACCGTGGTCAAACCGGGCGACGACGTGATCACCAGCCTCGCCGCCGGCAGCCACGCCCTGTACGTCGGCGCGATGCACGACGGCATGGGCCGCATCATGCGCGTGGCTTATGGCACCGATGCGACAACCATGGTCGACATGCCGTTCCAGGGCGGTCTGGGTCAGATCCTCGCCGACCCGAACGGTTCGGGCATCTGGTTCCGCTTGTCCGGCTGGACCACGCCCTCCGGCTGGTACGATTTCGACCCGGCGACCGGCGCGGTGACCAATACCAATCTGCAAAAACCGCCGAAAGTCAGCTTCGCCGGCATCGAATCGAAAGAGGTCAAGGCGGTGTCGTGGGACGGTACGATGATCCCGGTGTCGATCATCATGAAAAAAGACACGAAGCTGGACGGCAAAAACCCGACCCTGCTGATCGGCTATGGCAGCTACGGCATTACCCTGACGCCGTTTTTTGCACCGACATTCCTGCCCTGGCTAGACCATGGCGGCATCATCGCGATCGCTCACGTGCGCGGCGGCGGCTGGTATGGCGATGCCTGGCACAAGGCCGGGATGAAACAGTGGAAAATCAACACCGTGTTCGATTTTATCGCCGCCGGGCAATATCTGGTCGATCGGCACTACACCTCACCGGCACATCTCGCCGGCGAGGGCGGCAGCGCCGGCGGTATCACGATCGGCGGCGCGGTGGCGTGGCGACCGCATCTGTTTGCGGCGGCCATCGACAGCCATGGCGATACCAATTCGCTGCGGATGCAGTTCAGCCCGAACGGCCCGCCCAATGAAATCGAATTTGGCAACGTGTTGAAAGAGCGCGATTTTCACTGGATTTATGCGATGGACGCGATGGCGCATATCCGCAACGGGGTGAAATACCCCGCCATTCTCGCGGTTACCGGTGCCAATGATCCGCGGGTCGAACCCTGGGAAGTCGCAAAGTTCGCCGCGCGCCTGCAAGCGGCCAGCACCTCCGGCCGGCCGGTGTTGCTGCGGGTGAGCTATCAGTCGGGCCACGGCATCGGCTCGACCAAGGACCAGGAGGTCCGATCGCTGGCGGATCAGGACGCGTTCCTGTTCTGGCAGCTTGGGGTGCCAGGCTTCCAGCCGCAATAATTCCGGATGAGACCATAGGGGGGAACCGTGACATCATCGCCATGGTCGGCGGGGACGAAACCGGGACCGGGTGCCTCGATTTCCATTATGCCGAATGAATGTTAACGTTGCGTTACCAAATGCCGCTGTTAGCTGGCCAAATCAGCCATCATTTGCGGTAAATCGGCATGCAACCGTGTTAAAAAAGTCGCGTGTCGATGAAATTATCAAAAAGACGTGGGGGTGGTGACCGAACTTGCGTGAACTGGCTTGAACCGTCGTCGTAAGGGGAATAGATGCTGCCAATGCGAAATGGTTGACGGGTAATGTCATGTCAGCCGTTCGCGCGAAATTTCGGTTCGCTTATCGATTGTGTGGTTGACGATCGCTCGGCCATGCAAGGGGTGAACGAGCCGGAAAGACTTCTTGAGGTAACCGACTCCACCAGCCGATACTGTGTCGGCGGATCACTTAAACTTTTGGCACCAAACACCGGGACGGTACATATGAAAATCAAAGCTCTGGGCGCACTTGCGGCTGTTGCCCTGCTTGCGGCGTGCTCCAACGCCCCCAAAACCAACACGGCTTCGACCGGGTCTGGCGCGAATGTGGCGACCACCGGCCCGGCACCCGGCAGCGAGCAGCAGCTGGTGGCCGATGTCGGCGATCGCGCCTTTTTCGGCTTCAACAAGTCGAACCTGACCAGTGCCGATCAGTCGACGCTCGACCGTCAGGCGGCATGGCTCGCGAAGTACCCGAACGTCGATGTTCTGGTCGCCGGCAATGCCGATCCGCGTGGCACCGAGACCTACAATCTGGCACTCAGCAAACGCCGCGCCAATACCGCCCGCGACTATCTGGTCGCCAAGGGTGTCACCCCGTCGCGTGTGCAGACCGTCGGCTACGGCAAGTCCTGCTTGGTTTCGCCGGGCAACACGTCACAGGATTACGCTCAGGATCGCGTCGCGATCACCTCGGTTCAGGGTTTCAACCCACAGAACTGCCACTAACCATCGCGTTTGCGGGTGTCGGTCGCCCGATCCTGCTGATTTACCACAACCGATACTTTAGAGCATGTTCGT
The DNA here is from genome assembly GCA_028688905.1 of Acidiphilium sp. GTDB lineage: Bacteria > Pseudomonadota > Alphaproteobacteria > Acetobacterales > Acetobacteraceae > Acidiphilium. The sequence goes on from JAQTXH010000001.1 coordinate 215,706, forward strand.
TTCAGGACGAACATGCTCTCTCTTTTTGTTGCGAGCAGTTTCATCGCCTTCGGTTGCCACAAAGGTGTCAACCTCATGCAATGTTCCTCCAGGCATCGGCGACCCGCGCAGGCAGGTTGCCGATTCCATCAAATGCCATATTGCCCTATATATGACAGACGCGCGGTTCCTGCGCGCCCACTGCCCCGAGGATGTTTCATGCGCCGTTTCATGCTTGCCGCCCTGCCGATCGTCAGTATCGCCCTTGCCGGGTTGACCCCGCTCGATACGGCGCGCGCTCAAATGATTTCCAGCCGCGAGGGCATCGCGCTGGAAGACCAGATCCTGGAACTCAAGCAACAAATTCAGGCCATGCAGCCGAACGGCAATGGCGGATCGGTGCTCGCCGCCCCCGCGCCAAGCGATAACGGTGCCACTGCCGGCAGCGCCAGCAGCGCCCTGTTGCCCAATATGTTGCAGCAGATTCAGACCTTGAATGATCAGGTGCAGGATTTACGCGGCCGGGTCGATACGCTGGAGCACGAGGTTGCGACCCAGCACGGCCAAATCAACCAGGAAATTGGCAACCTGAAGTTTCAGTTGAGCCAGAACGGCTCCACCGCAACCCCGGCACCGGAAGCAGCGGGTGGAACTTTGGGCGCGGCACCACAGGCTCCGGCCCGCGCCCCGGCCCCTGCGGCGGCGCGGCCCGCGCACGTCGAAGCCTCGATCACCGCGGCCCGCCGCGCCCTCGCGGCCGGCGATTACCCGTCTGCGGCGGCGGATTCGCGCGCCGTCATCGCCAAGCAGGGCAAGGGGGCCGGTAACGGGGCCGCTGAAATGATCCTGGCGGAAGCGCTGGGGCATCAGGGTAATCATCAATCCGCCGCCATCGCGTATGACGACGCCTATAACGCCAGCCGCACCGGCCCCTACGCGCCGGATGCATTGTTGGGCCTGGCCAATTCGCTCACCGCGATCCATCAGGATCAGGAAGCCTGCGACACGCTGGATTCGCTGGCCAGCCAGTTTTCCTCACCCTCGGCCAGCCTCGCGACCAAGCTGCGCCTTGCGCGGGCTCGCGCCCACTGCGGGTGAGCCTGCCGCCGCTCGCGTTCCGGTTCGATGAAGCGATGGGCGCGTTGGGTTCCTTTGGGCCGCGCCCGCTCCTCGCGGTCGCGGTGTCGGGCGGGGCGGACAGTACGGCGCTGGTTTTGCTGGCACATGATTGGGCGCGCGCAAGGGGCGGATCGGTCCTCGCCCTGATCGCCGACCATGGATTGCGCCGCGAATCGGCCACCGAAGCGGCGACCACCGCCTCCCGCCTCGCGGGTGCCGGCATCGCCTCACGTATCGTAACCCTCGCCATTCCGCCGGGTTCGGCCTTGCAGGAGCGGGCGCGGATCGCTCGCCACGCCGCATTGGCGGCGGCTGCCCGCGAGGCCGGCGCGATACATCTGTTGTTCGGCCACCATGCGGCGGATCAGGCCGAGGTACTGGCGATGCGCGCCGCCCGCGGCAGCGGCGGCGCGGCGGGTATGGCCGCATTTGCCGCCCGGCACGACGTCGTGCTGCTACGCCCTCTGCTCGGCGTGGCCCCGGTTGAATTGCGGGCAGAATTGCAGCGCCGCCGGATCGACTGGATCGAGGATCCCTCGAACGCCGACCCTCGGTTCGAGCGCGTCCGCGTTCGTGTCAGCGGCATCGGGGCCACGCTGAACGGGGGCGATGCGGCTGATACCCTGGCGGCGGCGCAGCGCGAAGCTGCTGGGTTTCTCGCGCGCAATGCCAGCATCCATCCCGCGGGGTTCGCGATTTTGCGCGCCGAATCCGCCCCGCATGAGGCACTGGCCGCGCTGATCCGCACCCTCGGCGGGGCCACCCATCCGGCGCGGCGCGACGCCATCGCGCGCCTGGCCGGTTCCCTGCACGCTGCAACGCTGGGGGGCGTTCGCATCATGCGTGCGGGCCGGTTCGGCGACGGTTGGCTGCTATGCCGGGAGCCTGTGGCTTGCGCGCCACCCATTGCCGCTATACCCGGAGCCACATGGGACCGGCGATTTCGTATCCGCACCGTGCCGTCGCAGGCCAACCAGCTCGGCAAACTCGGGATGTTCGCCCCGGCGTTTCGCGCCTGTTCTTCCTTGCCGTCGGTGGTTTTGCGCGGTCTGCCTGCGTTTTTCCGCGATGGTGTGGTGGTCGCCGTGCCACATTGCGGTACCGATGCCATAGCGACCCTGACCAACGCGCCGCCCCTGCCGGTTGCGGCGTTACCGTTCACGCGTTTGCCGCGCGCTGTCCGCCTCTGCGCATCCAGCTCCGCGCAAAATGACGAGGCATGGGCGTAATGACGGGACATGGGATAGAAAAATCCGCTTTGATGCCCATTTCAAACTTTGGGTGGCGGACGGTGGCGCGGCATGCCATGATGTCCCCAAGTTTGTTTTGGTAGGACTTTGTCGTATTAGGCCGACGTTTCGGCGACCCCGGCCTTCAATCCGGGTGACAACAGAACTGGATTAAGGTTGATGAATAATCTAGGGCGTAATCTGCTGGTATGGGTGATCGTGGCACTGTTTTTCGTGCTGTTGTTCAACATGTTCCAGCCAGCCACGACGCAGACCGATCATGGTACCCAGGTCGCCTACTCGACATTCATGTCTGAAGTGAGCGCCGACAAGGTCGATCACGTCACCATTCGCGGTCACGATATCGCAGGAGCGTTGAAATCCGGCTCGACCTTCGAGACCTATGCGCCGAGTGATCCCGAACTGGTCAATACCCTGATCACCAACAAGGTCCGGGTTGTCGCCAAGCCACTCAACCCGCCGGAAAACCCGCTGATCCACTACCTGATTTCGTGGGCACCGATGATTCTGCTGCTCGGGGTGTGGATTTACTTCATGCGCCAGATGCAGGGCGGCGGTGGCCGCGCCATGGGGTTCGGCAAATCGCGCGCCCGGTTGCTCACCGAAAAGCAGGGCAGGGTGACGTTCGAGGACGTCGCCGGCATCGAGGAAGCCAAGGGCGAGTTGCAGGAAATTGTCGAATTTCTGCGCGACCCGCAAAAATTCCAGCGCCTCGGCGGCAAGATCCCCAAGGGCGTGCTGCTGATCGGCCCGCCCGGCACCGGTAAGACCTTGCTGGCGCGTGCGATCGCGGGTGAAGCCAACGTGCCGTTCTTTACGATCTCGGGTTCCGATTTCGTTGAAATGTTTGTCGGCGTCGGCGCATCCCGTGTACGTGACATGTTCGAACAGGGCAAAAAGAACGCCCCCTGCATCATCTTCATCGATGAAATCGACGCCGTCGGCCGCCATCGCGGTGCCGGTCTCGGTGGCGGCAACGACGAACGCGAACAGACCCTCAACCAGATGCTGGTCGAGATGGATGGGTTCGAGAGTAACGAAGGGGTCATTCTGATCGCCGCGACCAACCGCCCTGACGTGCTCGACCCCGCGTTGCTGCGGCCGGGCCGGTTCGATCGTCAGGTGATGGTGCCGAACCCCGACGTGAACGGGCGTGAGCGGATTCTCAAGGTCCATATGCGCAAGGTACCGCTCGCCGCCGATGTTGACCCCAAGGTGATCGCGCGCGGCACGCCGGGCTTCTCCGGTGCCGATCTCGCCAATCTCGTGAACGAGGCGGCGCTGATGGCGGCACGGATCGGCAAGCGCGTCGTTGCCATGGCGGAGTTCGAATTCGCCAAGGACAAGGTCATGATGGGGGCCGAACGCCGCTCGCTGGTGATGAGCGACGAAGAAAAGAAAATGACCGCCTATCATGAAGGTGGCCACGCCCTTTGCTCAATCTCCCAACCGCAGTGCGACCCGGTGCATAAGGCCACAATTATCCCGCGCGGTCGCGCTCTCGGCATGGTGATGAGCCTGCCGGAGGGCGATCGCTACTCGATGAGCAAAGCCAAGCTGCTGGCCGAACTGGTCAAAGCGATGGGGGGGCGTGCCGCCGAGGAAATTATTTTCGGGCCGGAAAACGTCTCGAATGGCGCTTCGGGCGATATCAAACAGGCGACCGACATCACCCGGCGGATGATCACCGAATGGGGCATGAGCGACAAGCTGGGCATGATCGCTTATGGCGGCAACGATCAGGAATTGTTCCTCGGCCATTCGGTCACCCAGCACAAAAACGTGTCGGAAGCGACGGCTCAGGAAATTGACAGCGAAATCAAGGCGGTAATCGATCACGCCTACGCTGAGGCCAAGCGCATTCTGACCGAGCGGATCGACGAACTCAATCGTCTCGCCAACGGTTTGCTCGAATACGAGACGCTGTCCGGCGATGAAATCACCACCGTGCTGCGCGGCGATCCGGTGATCCGCAAAGTGGTCGATGAACCCGCGCCGGATAATCGCCGGTCCTCGGTGCCGACCTCGCAGAAGCCGGACATGCCGAAATCCGGTGGCCTGGGTCCGGTGCCGGCACCCGGCTGAACCCTGCCTTTACCGCAGACCTGTCTGCGCGATGACGAAAGCCGTAGGTTCGAACCTTCGGCTTTTTTCGTCCCCGGTGTGCAACCATATCGAACCTGGACATCAACAGGAGTGGATCGATGGGCTTGCGAATTGGCGTGGTCGGGCTGGGGCGGATGGGGGCAGCCATCGCGGCCCGGTTGATCGAGCGGGGGCACGACGTGTGCGGCTGGAACCGTACCGTCGCCCGGTCCGAGGCGATCGAGGGCCTCATTGTCCGCGCCAGCCCCGCTGAAACGGTCGCCAGCACGGACACCGTGATCGTGATGCTGCTCGACGAGGAAGCGGCGCGTCCGGTCTATCATGGTGAGGCCGGCCTGCTGTCCAGCGATCTTGGATCGACCCTTATACTCGACATGAGCACACTGAAACCGGCGGATATGCTCGCGAACGCGGAGGCGGTGCGTGCCGCGGGTGGGATTTTCGTCGGCTGTCCGGTGGGCGGCACCGTGGGGCCGGCGCGTGCAGGCAAGTTGCTGGGCCTCGCGGGTGGCGACAGTGCCGCGATCGACCGGGCAATGCCGGTGCTAAATGAACTCTGCGACCAGATCGAACGGTTCGCCACGCCGGAGGCAGCGTCCGCCATGAAGCTCGCGATCAATCTGCCGTTGCTCGTTGCGTTCCAGGCGCTCGGCGAGGCGGCGTTGATGACGCGTCCTTACGGCATCACTCAGGATCGACTGGTGTCGATCATCAGCGGCAGCCCCGGCGGTGCGCCGGCGATCGGGCTGCGTCGCGAGGCGGTACTGGCGGAAATGGCTGGCCGGCCGGCCCATACGGTCGGATTTTCGCTCGAAGCCGTGGAGAAAGACCTGCGTTTGATCGACGAGGTTGGTCGCGCCGAAGGGTTCGACCTGCCGGTGACCGAAGCGGTCCGCCGCTTCGCGCACGATGCGGTGCGGGAAGGGTGGGGCGAGCGCGATCTGGCTGCCCTGGCGGCGTTCAACCTGCGAGCCTGACCATTCTATGTGTCAAAAAAACAAATGCTTAGAGCGCTTTCCGAAGAATGAAAACGCCCTAAGAATTGTTTTGCGCGCCATTTCATTCGCCGAAGATCGCTTCGCGTTGCCAGCCGGATTGTTCCAGATTGTTATTGCTCTAGCTTCCTGTAGCCGGCAGGCCGATTTTCGGTTATATGAAAATCGCGCGCCCCTGCGGCGCGGATGAAACGGGGGAATTGTCCCCTGGGCGATCGGAACGGCTACGGTCATTCGGTTGCGTGCAAAGCCGGGTATTCTCCGGCGTTTCCGGCCACATGGCCCGTGGCTGTGACGAGTTTGTTCTCCCACAGCCCTGCCCATGCCGCCCGAGACGCTGGCCCCGCGTGGCACGGCCGATGTCCGCCGCTCCGGTCCTGTTGTTGTAAGGACTGAATGATGTTCGATAAGTATTTTCGCAAGGAACTCGACTGGGGTGGGCGCAAGCTCATTCTGGAAACCGGCAAAGTCGCCCGCCAGGCCGATGGCGCGATCGTCGCCTCCTATGGCGACACCGTGGTGCTCGCCACCGCCGTGGGCGCGCGTTCGGTCAAGCCGGGGCAGGATTTCTTTCCGCTCACGGTGAACTACCAGGAAAAATTCTTTGCGGCCGGGCGCATCCCCGGCGGTTTCTTCAAGCGTGAAGGCCGCCCGACCGACCGTGAAACCCTGATCTGCCGCCTGATCGACCGGCCGATCCGCCCGCTGTTTCCGCATGGCTTCAAGAACGAAGTGCAGATCATCGTCACGGTTCTCAGCCACGATCTGGAAAACGAACCCGATGTTCTGTCGCTGATCGCCGCCTCGGCGGCACTCACCCTGTCCGGCATGCCCTTCTTCGGCCCGGTCGGGGCGGCACGGGTCGGTTACATCGATGGCGAGTACATTCTCAATCCAACCTCGGCGCAGATCAAGGACAGCAAGCTCGATCTCGTGCTCGCCGGCACCGCTGAAGGCGTGTTGATGGTCGAGTCCGAAGCGCATGAGCTTTCCGAGGACATCATGCTCGGCGCGGTCGATTTCGGGCATAAGGCGTTCCAGCCGGTGATCCAGGCGATCGTCGAACTCGCTGAGCACGCCGCCAAGGAGCCCTGGGCGCTGACCGAGACAAGCGATGAGGAGATCAACCTCGCCGCCCGCATCGACACGTTGGCCCGCGAGGGTATCCGCATCGCCTATGACGAGCGGGAAAAAGCCGCCCGCCATGACAAGCTGAACGCGGTCAAAACCGAAACCCTCGCCAAACTGACCGAGGAAGGCCTGTCGGCCGAGAAAGCCAAGGGCATGTTCAAGGCGCTTGAGGCCGACATCGTCCGCAACGCGATCCTCGACAACGGCATCCGGATCGACGGCCGCGATACCAAAACGGTCCGCCCGATTCTCGCCGAGGTCGGCGTGCTGCCGCGCACCCATGGCAGTGCCCTGTTCACCCGCGGCGAAACCCAGGCGCTGGTGGTGGCGACGCTCGGCACCGCGCAGGATGAGCAGTTGATCGACGCGATCGAGGGCGAATATCGCGAGCATTTCATGCTGCACTATAATTTCCCTCCCTACTCGGTCGGCGAAACCGGCCGCGTCGGCAGTCCCGGCCGGCGTGAAGTCGGTCATGGCAAGCTCGCCTGGCGGGCGATCCATCCGCTGCTGCCCGGCAAAGACAAATTCCCGTACACGCTGCGGGTGGTCTCGGAAATCACCGAGAGCAATGGCTCCTCCTCGATGGCCACGGTCTGCGGCACCTCGCTCGCGCTGATGGACGCCGGCGTACCCCTGGCCCGCCCGGTCGCCGGCATCGCGATGGGGCTGATCAAGGAAGACCACGCCTTCGCCGTGCTGTCCGACATCCTGGGTGACGAAGATCATCTCGGCGACATGGACTTCAAGGTCGCCGGCACCGAATCCGGCATCACCTCGCTGCAGATGGACATCAAGATCACCTCGATCACCTTCGAGATCATGAAGATCGCGCTGGATCAGGCAAAGCATGGCCGGATGCACATCCTCGGCGAAATGGCCAAGGCGCTGCAAGGCTCGCGGGACGATGTTTCCCAAAATGCACCGCGGATAACCGTCATCACCGTGCCGAAAGACAAGATCAGGGACGTGATCGGCACCGGCGGCAAGGTGATCCGCGAGATCGTCGAGCAGACCGGCTGCAAGATCGACATCGAAGACGATGGAACGATCAAGATCGCCGCAACCTCCGACGAACAGGCGCAGAAAGCGATCGACAAAATCCGTGGCCTCACCACCGAGCCGGAAGTCGGCCAGATCTATACCGGCAAGGTCGTGAAAGTCGCCGATTTCGGTGCCTTTGTGAACTTCTTCGGTGCCCGCGACGGGTTGGTTCATATCAGCGAACTCGCCCAGGGCCGGGTTGCCCGCACTGGTGACGTGGTGAAGGCCGGCGATGTCGTAAAGGTCAAAATGGTCGGCCTCGACGATCGCGGCAAGGTGAAATTGTCGATGCGCGTGGTCGATCAGGAGACCGGAGCGGATATTTCCGATCAGGTCGGCGGCAAAGGGGCGCGGCGCGAGGACGCTGCCGCCGAATAGAGCCTGACCGTTTGAGGACGCACAGGCTCTATCGCTATCTTTGCGAGCAATATTGCTCTAACGCGGCGCGATTGTTCCGAAACGGGGCCGGTGGGAAACCGCCGGCCCCGTTGCTTTGCGCGCAACACGGCGTATCGGTACACGCCATCCAAGACCCGATTTACCGGGGCCTGGACCTACCGGATCACGATCGCAGCACGGCGGCCCGGGTGTTGAGCAAAATGCGCCCGAGCCGCACGCCAAGGAGCGCCGTCGCGGCCAGCCCGGTCAGAAAAAGCGCCGCGTGGAGCGAGGCGTCGCCCCGGGTGGCTGCCAAACCGGTCGCCCCCAAAGCGCCAAGACTGACATACAGAAGCAACGCGGGCAGGGCGGCGAGGGTGCCGAGCGCGTAGTCGCGTATCCCGATCGCCGACAGGCCGAGCGCATAGGAGGTGAGTGAAAACGGCATCACCGGCGAGATCCGCAACAGCAGCACCAGCCGCCAGCCGTCGCGGCCCAGGGCAGCGTCGAACCGGTCCAGGGTGGCGCTGCGGGCAAGCAGGCCGATAATCGCCGGGCGCAAAGTGGAGCGGGCCAGACCGAAGGCGATGCCCGCACCCAGCAGCACGCCGGCGCTCGCCAAACCAAAGCCGAGTGCCACCCCAAAGACCGCGCCGGCGGCGATGCCGAGCAGCGACGCCGGCAACAATCCCACCAGGGCCGCGAGCATTTGCAGTACAATGAATACGAGCCAGCCGCTCAGCCCAAGATCGCGCAACCGGTCGCGTGCTGCGAGGATATACCCGGCCACCTGCGACCCGGCATACAGGCTAGCGACCGCCGCCAGGGTCAGGGCGGCCAGCACCACGCCCGCCGCGATCAGCCGGCGGTCCAACCTCATGGCGACCCGGCACCGAGCAACGGCCACGCCCGCAGCCCCGATCGCGCCAGGCGGTAGCGCACCGCCGTATCCAGAACACCGAACCCGTAAGCGACCGAGCGGGAAAAATCGATCGAGGACGCCTCCTTGAAATACCGCGCCGGGCACGAAATTTCGCCGAAGGTGAACCCGGCATAGAGCGCCTGTGCGATCATCTGGTTGTCAAACACGAAGTCGTTCGAGCAGCGATCGAGCGGCAATTGTTCCAGCACCCGGCGCGACCACGCCCGGTAGCCTGAATGGTATTCCGAGAAGGTCTGGCCAAGCAGGATGTTTTCCACCGCGGTCAGCCCGCGATTCGCCGCGTATTTCCACCACGGCATGCCGCCCGCCCTCGCCCGGCCGCCCAAAATGCGCGAGGCCAGAACCGCGTCATAATGGCCCGATACGATCATCGACGCCATCGCCGGGATCAGGCGAGGCGAGTATTGATAATCCGGGTGCAGCATCACCACGATGTCGGCACCACGCGCCAGTGCGGCGGCGTAACAGGTTTTCTGATTGGCCCCGTAACCCCGGTTTTCCCGGTGGACGATGGTGTGCAGTCCCAAGGCTTGCGACAGTGGCACTGTGGCGTCACCGCTCGCATCGTCGGTCAGAATCAGGTCGTCCACAATCTCGCGGTCGATTTCACGCACGGTGCGAACAAGGGTGAGCGCCGCATTATAGGCCGGCAGCACCACCGCAATCCGCTGCCCGGCGAGCACAATCAGGCGGCGGCTAGTAGGCGCTTGACCAGGGCGGAAACCCGGTGCCGGCGCATCTCGTAGCGCGCCTTGGCACCGGTGGTCATGTAATTGAGCTGCACCGTGAAGCGTTTTCCCACGAAGCTGCGGTGGCCGTGCCAGGTCGTTGGCCCGTTGGGAAACGCCAGCAGCGTGCCATCGACCGGCGGGATTTCCGCGGCATAGTCCTCAAGATCGTCCGGCCCACGCAGCAGGCGCAAACAACCGTCCTGGCGCGCCCATGCTTCACTCGCCGGGTTGAGATAGAGCAGCACCGTCACCAGCTTGGCACGCGAGTCGCAATGGATTTGCCCGTCCCCCGCGCCGGTCTGGCCGCGCAACGTCACCATCACCGGCGCGCCGGTCAGATCGAGGCCGAATTTAGCCGCGATCGCGGTGCGAAACGCCTCACTCTTCAATTCGCGCGTCACCTGTGCCGCAGCGGGACCCAGCCGCACCGATTCGATCGGATAACTGCCCCGACTGCCCAGCGACGGCAGTGCCGCCACCACCTCGTTCAGCCGCTCCGGCCGGACAAATCCGCGCATCACCAGATGCGGAAACGGATCGCCCGCAACCGGCGTCGCGCGCAGTCCTGGAATATCGAGAACAGACAAAGTGCTCATGATCGGGCGTCCGTTTGACAATTGCCCCGTTTGACAATTGCCGTGGGGTGATGCGGCTTAGGGAGACATCATCATACAGGAACAGGGGGTTGGATGAAAACCATGCGGCGGGGTGCTTCGGACGTCGGCTTGCTGATCGGGCGCATCGCGCTGGCGACGGTATTCGTGCAGGCTGGATGGAGCAAGCTGATGTCCTGGCCGGGCATCGTGCATCTGCTGATCCATTTGCACGCGCCCTACCCAACGCTCGGCGGTGGCATCGCGATTGGCAGTGAACTGGTGGGCGGTGCCATGGTCGTCCTCGGGTTGCGCGCGCGACTCGGTGCGCTGGTGCTGATTGTCTTCACCATAGGGGCAAACTGGTTAACGCATCGTTTCTGGCTGATGCATGGCGCGACCGCGTTTGCAGCGGAGATCCAGTTTCTGCTCGATTTGTCGATCTGCGGAGGCCTGCTCATTCTGGCCTCGGTCGGGCCTGGTCGAGTCTCGGTTGATCGCGGGTAACCGCGTTAAGGTGATCACGGCAAAGTCAATCCTGGCTGGCCACGACAAAAAGCGCGGTCTCGCCCCCGCGCTTTATCAGGCCCTACAATGTGGAAACCTCAGAACCCTTCGCGTTCGATCCGCTTGCGCTCCATTTTGCGGGCGCGGCGCACGGCCTCGGCGGCTTCACGGGCACGGCGCTCGGAGGGTTTTTCGTAATGGCGGCGCAATTTCATTTCGCGGAACACGCCTTCACGCTGAAGCTTCTTTTTCAGCGCCTTCAGCGCCTGGTCGACATTGTTGTCACGAACGAGAACTTGCACTTGGCCTGACACTCCGTTGCTGGTGAAGCAAATTTTGTTGATAAGTCGTTGATAAAAACAAGAAAAAGCCGCACCAATTCTGGCGCAGCCGCCGAACGGGCCGATTTGGATTCGGCTCACGCGCAGCGGTATAGCAAAAACCGCCGGTTTGCCAACCACTGTGATACGAAAATCCGTGCGCCCGGCGCGCGGCGGCTTTGCGAAACCCGCGAACTGCGCCATTTGTACAGCATGGCGATCCTGAAACTGGCCCGGATGGGTCATCCCGTGCTGTTGGCGCGCGCCGCCCCGGTCGATGATCCGACCGCGCCGGAAATCCTGCGGCTGCTCGCCGACATGGCCGAAACCCTCGATGATTCCGGTGGCGTTGGGCTGGCTGCCCCGCAGGTGCATGTGCTGCTGCGCCTGTTCATCTATAAGGTACCGGAGCGCCGCACCACGGGTGCCGACGATGACTCGCCGCAAGGCCTGACGGCAGTGATCAATCCGGACCTGATCCTGCACGAAGGCGATCCGGTCGAGGATTGGGAGGGTTGCCTGTCGATCCCCGGTCTGACCGGGCTGGTCCCGCGCGCGACACGGGTCAGCCTGCGCGGTGTCAACGCGTCCGGTGCGTCGTTCACCCGGACGGCGACCGGGTTTCACGCCCGCGTCATTCAGCATGAGACCGATCATCTCGACGGCATTCTGTATCCCGCGCGGCTGCGCGATGCGCGGATGATCGGGTTCAGCGACGAAATTATCCGCTTCCGCGACGATATTATGGCGATCCATCATGATCCGACGATCTGACCCCCTCATGACTCCAAGGAGACCACAGCGATGAGCCCCTGCGAGATGGTGCCCGCGAGGGACGCGGCGGTGATTCGCGCCCTGCTGGCCGAAGTGCCGTTCGACGGCTGGACCCGGACCGCGCTGCGCCGCGCGCTCGCGGCATGCGGCCGCGATCCCGACGATGCGGCATTCCTGTTTCCCGGCGGTGCCACCGACATGATCGAGGCTTGGAGTTGTCTTGCCGATCGCGACATGACAGAGGCGGCACATGCCGCCGATCTGGCGGCGTATCGCATTCCGGGCCGGGTGCGCGCGATTATTTCATTGCGGTTCGAGCAGAACCGCCCTCATCGCGCCGCGATCGGCCGGGCCATCGCGATTTTGGCGCTGCCGCAAAACGTCAAACTGGCGGCCACGATCACCGCGCGCACGGTCGATGCGATCTGGCACGCGGCGGGCGACCGTTCGGCGGATTTCGCCTGGTACACCAAGCGCGCGATCCTTGCCGGGGTCTATTCCAGCACGCTGCTGTTCTGGCTGCGCGACATGTCGGACAACGATGCTGACACCATTGCGTTTCTCGACCGCCGGCTCGGCAATGTTGCCAGTATCACCAAGGCGCGCAAACAGGTTGAGGCGTGTGTGCCGCAATTAAGACGTCCCCATTTCAAGCGGCCCGGTTTTATTCGGAAAGCCCCATCGCCGTCCGCATGAAGGCTCGTTTGAGGCGCGGCATCCGGTTCACCGCCGCCAGCCCGAGGTCGCGCGCGAGGCGGATCGGCGGGAGGTCGGTCGAGAACAGCCGGTCGAGGGCATCGGTCGCCGCGAGCATCAGCAGATTGTCCGGGCGTCTGGCCCGCTGGTACCGGGCGAGCAGGGCCATTGTGCCGGGGTCGTCGGCGGCTTCGATCAGCTGCGCCAGCACCAGACCATCGCGCAGGCCAAGGTTCAGCCCCTGACCCGCGATCGGGTGGACGCCATGCGCCGAATCGCCCACCAAAGCGAGGCGCGGGGCATAGTAACGGTGCGCGTGCAGCGCCGACAGCGGATAGGTCCACCGTTTGCCGATCAGGCGTACCGCACCGAGGTGATCGCCGAGGCGTCGTGCAACTTCGGTCGTGAACCCTGCATCGTCCATCGCGCTCAGCCGCCGGGCGATATCGTGCGATTCGGTGAAGACGATGGCGGAGATGTGCTCACCGTTGCTATCGCTCATCGGCAATTGTGCGAACGGTCCACCGGGCAGGAAGTGCTCCAGCGCCACGTGATGGTGCGGTTGCTCATGCGCGATGGCACAGACCACCGCACTCTGGCGATAGGCGAAGCGCGTCACCGGAATCCCGGCTTCGTTGCGCAGCGCGCTCGCCCGCCCATCGGCGGCGACGACCAGGCGGGCGCGATAGCTGTCCTGGCCAGTGACCTCGACGACCGCATGATCGGCGTGGCGCGTCACCCGCGCTTGCGCCGGTGCGCGCAGGACGACTTTGGAAGCGGCAAGCTGGCGGTTGATCGCCATCCGCAGCGACCGCGCTTCGACGATCCAACCGAACGGATCGTCACCGATGTCGCGATGGTCGAAATGCAGAAACATCGGTGAGGCCGGGCGGCCAACTTTGCCGTCCGACACCCGGATGCGTTCGATCGGGCAGGGGGGGAAGGGCAGCACGTCCCAGACGCCGGCGCTATCGAGCAAGGCACGCGAACCGAGCGCGATGGCATAGGCGCGGCCATCGAAATCCGGGTGCTCCATCGGTGGTAGGGCCGCGCGATCGACCAGCAGAACCGATCGCCCGGCGTTTGAAAGGGTGAGCGCCAGCGAAGCACCGACCGGGCCGGCACCGATGATGGCGATATCGATCGGATGTTGCGTCATCTCGCGGTTGTCGCACGTCCTGCTGATCGTGCAAGCCACGCCAGTTCGCTCGCAGCCGCGTGATCGTAGGGGCAATGTCGCCTGATTGCCGGTGGATTGATCAATTGCCTGCCTAATTTGTGACCAATTTCGTGTTGGACACTAAAATTGGATGAAGCTTTCGTAAGCGCAGGGGGCGATTGAAATCTCTGGCATGAAATCTGCATTGATCGGGGCGAACGGCGCCTGCGCGCCGTTAGGACGGTCGCGCGAGCGGCTGGGCAACACGGAAGCTGGGAAGCATGGAGACGAAAACACAATGGCACTGATACCCTCAGCCGCATGGCTCGATCCGGGCGATAACGCGTGGCAGATGACGGCGGCGACCTTCGTCGGCCTGCAAAGCGTGCCGGGCCTGGTTCTGCTTTATGGCGGCATCGTCAAGAAAAAATGGGCGATCAACTCGGCATTCATGGCGTTGTATGCGTTCGCCGCCGTGCTGATCGTCTGGGTGCTGTGGGCCTACAACATGGCGTTCGGCAAGCAATGGTTTCCCTTCATTGGGCATCCGGGTCAGATTATTTCGGCCTATAATGAACTCAAGGAAGCCGTGATTCCGGCCGCTGCCGCCGGCATGCCGCCGATCGCCTTCCCGATGTCGACCATGGTGTTCTTCCAGTTCGTGTTTGCCGCGATCACCGTGATCATTCTGGCAGGCTCCGTGCTGGGCCGGATGAATTTCAAGGCATGGATGATCTTCGTGCCACTCTGGATGACCTTTATTTATACCGTCGGTGCGTTCTCGCTCTGGGGCGGCGGCTGGCTCGGCCAGATGGGTGTGGTCGATTATTCGGGCGGCTACGTCATTCACTTGACCGCGGCGGCTTCAGGCTTCACGGCGGCGGCGGTGATCGGGCCGCGTCTATTGCGCGATCGTGAGAGTTTCCAGCCCAATTCGCTGCTGATCACCCTGGCGGGGGCCGGCATCCTCTGGCTCGGCTGGAACGGCTTCAACGGCGGCGATCCGTACTTCGCCAACGCCGATGCCGGGGCCGCGGTGCTCAACACCAATATCGCGACCGCGATGGCGCTGCTGACCTGGACCGTGCTCGACGTGTTCGCTTTCGGTCTGCCCTCGGTTCTGGGCGCGGTGAACGGCATGATCGCCGGACTCGTCGCGATTACCCCGGCGGCTGGTTATGTCAACGGCGTCGGTGCCATCGTACTGGGTCTTACCGCGGGCATCATACCCTGGCTGACCTGGAACAAACTTGGCAAAACCTGGCTGTTCCGCAAGGTCGATGACACGCTCGGCGTATTCCACACCCACGGTGTGGCGGCGCTGATCGGCGGCATCGGCACCGGCGTGCTCGCCGATCCGGGCATGATCGAATATCTCGCGACCGGCAAGGACAGCGCGGTGAGCGTGACCGGCATGTGGTATTCGGGCAGCATGCATCAGGTGGTTTTGCAACTCTATGGTGCAGCGTTCATCATCGCGATCAACGTGGTGGGAACCTTTGTCCTGCTCAACATCATCCGCTTGTTCGTGCCGCTCCGCATGGACGATGAAATGCTGATGATGGGCGACGCGGCGGCACATGGCGAGGAGGCCTACGCGATCTATGCGGATGGTCAACGCGGCGTGCCCGTTCTCGGTGATTGATGCTGGGAGATAAATGTTGGGTGACTGATGCTGAGTGACTGAGCGGTTGGTTAAAATTTGACCAGATTAGTCACTTCCCAACAAAGCTGACGGCAACGGCCGGGTCCCTTCGTGGTCCCGGCCGTTTTGTTTTGTCGAATCAGAGGACTTTGAGTTATAGTTCAGTTCGAATTGAACTGCCGGAGCCTGATTGCCTGATGTCCGCGACCACCGACACACGACGTTTCCTGTCTCCAGCCCTGAAAGCCCGGTTTGCCCGCCACCTCGCGGAAATCGCCGCCCTGTTCGCCGTTCTGGCCGGGCTAACGGTGCTGGTGGCGCTGGTTTCGTATCACCCGGGCGATCCGTCGTTCGACACGGCGTCGAGCCTGCCGGCGCACAATTTGGCGGGCCGTTTTGGTGCGAGCCTTGCCGATTTTCTGCTGCAAGGCTTCGGCGTGGCTGGCGGGTTGCCGGCGCTGGTGCTGCTTGCCTGGGCGTTTCTGCTGGTTAATCACGGGCGGATCACCCATTGGCGGTTACGCGGTTTTGCAACCCTGGTGGCGATGCCGGCACTGGCCGCCGCTTTCGGTGCGGCACAAGCGGTCGATACCGCCGCCAACGCGCATTGGCCGGTGCTGTCGGGCCTGGGTGGAGTCGCGGGCGCGCTACTGGGCGGGTTTGGGGCCTCGGTGGGTCATTCGGCGCTTGGGGTGATCGGGCGCGGCCTTGCGCTGGCGTTGGCCACAATCATCGGGCTGAGCTGCGCGCTTTACGGGTTTGGTCTCAGCCCCGGCGAATGGCGGGCGGCGGGGCGGCGGGCGGCGGACGCAGCGCGGGTTTCGGCGCATCACAGTGGCCGGGCGGTGCGCGGCGTGCGCGGCGGTGCCGGCGCGGTTTCGGCCTGGTTGGCCCCGGTGCTCAGCACGCCGCCGATGATCGATCCGTTCAATCCCGATGACCAGGCGGCGCTGCGGGTGCCCCGGTCCCAACAACAACCGGCGATCTCCGAAGCGGCGGCACCCGCGCGATTGACCAGGGCGGCGGTGGTGAAAAAAGTCCCCCCGAAACAAGAACGCCTGCCGCTGCCCGAAACCGGCTGGCGGTTTCCGCCGCTCGAACTGCTGGCGGTCGCCCCGCCGCGCGCGACCACCGGACCCTCGGCGGAGGCCCTGCAATCCAACGCGCGCCTGCTGGAAACCGTGTTGGGCGATTACGGCGTGCAAGGGCGCATCGTGGAAATCCGGCCCGGGCCGGTGGTGACGCTGTATGAACTGGAACCCGCGCCTGGCATTCGCTCGGCGCGGGTGATCGGGCTTGCCGATGACATTGCGCGCAGCCTGTCGGTGCTGGCGGTGCGGATCGCGACGGTGTCGGGCCGCAACGTGATCGGCATCGAGGTGCCGAACGCCAAGCGCGAGACGGTGTATTTGTCCGAACTGATGGATGTCGCCGACTGGGGCACCGGGAGCGGTAAATTATTCATCGCGCTCGGCAAGGATATCGGCGGCAAGCCGGTGATCGCCGATCTGGCGCGGATGCCGCATTTGCTGATCGCGGGGACCACCGGATCGGGCAAGTCAGTGGGCATCAATGCGATGATTCTGTCTCTGCTGTACCGACTGTCGCCAGAGCAGTGCCGGATCATCATGATCGATCCGAAAATGCTGGAACTTTCTGTTTACGAGGGCATCCCGCATCTGCTCGCGCCGGTGGTCACCGAACCGGCCAAGGCGGTTGCCGCCTTGAAATGGGTGGTGCGCGAGATGGAGCGGCGCTATCGTGGAATGAGCGGCCTCTCGGTGCGCAATATCGGCGGTTACAACGACCGGGTGAACGAGGCGCTGGCCAAGGGCGAGGTGGTCACACGGCGGGTGCAGACCGGGTTCGACAGCGAGACCGGGCGACCGACCTTCGAGGATCAACCGCTGGCGTTGGAGCCGTTGCCGCTGATTGTCGTGGTGATCGACGAGATGGCCGATCTGATGATGGTGGCCGGCAAGGAGATCGAGGCGGCGGTGCAGCGACTCGCACAGATGGCGCGGGCGGCGGGGATTCATGTGATCATGGCGACGCAGCGGCCATCGGTGGATGTGATTACGGGAACGATCAAGGCGAATTTCCCGACCCGGATTTCGTTTCAGGTGATTTCGAAATTCGACAGCCGGACCATCCTGGGTGAGCAGGGGTCCGAGCAATTGTTGGGGATGGGCGACATGCTCTACATGGCGGGCGGCGGGCGGATCACCAGGGTGCATGGGCCGTTCGTTTCGGATCGGGAGGTCGAGGATGTGGTTGCCTATCTGCGCGAGCAGGGGGAGCCGGATTATCTCGATGCGGTGACCGAACCGACCGAGGATGATGCGCCGAATATGCCGGGGCTGGCGGCGGCGGAATCGGGTGAGGGCGGGTTGTACCAGCAGGCGGTGGCCGTGGTGGCGCGTGAGGGAAAGGCTTCGACCTCGTTCATTCAGCGGCATTTGCAGATCGGGTATAATCGCGCGGCCAAACTGATCGAGCAGATGGAAAAAGAGGGTGTGGTCGGGCCGGCCAACCATGTCGGCAAGCGGGAAGTGCTGATCGAAAGTACCCGCGATTGAGTTTGGCTCCGGCGGTGGTTGTGTATGATCGGGCGCAGATTGCCTCGGTTGTTGAATTTCATCGTCCGGTGACTTTGCTTTCGCCGCCGGGGTTTGCCGCCTATGGCGGGTGTTTGTGGTGGCAGGCGATAGTCGCGGGGTTTGACGGGGTTTCGCTGCTCGATTGCGGCGATGCGGCGGGGCGGGCGGTGGAAGCGATGCGACTGGGGCTGCGGGGGGTTGTGCTTGCGGGCGATGTGGCGAATTTTGCGCAAGTCGGGTTGATCGCGGCTGCGTGTGGGGTAGTGCTGCTTGATACCGCGCCGCCGGCGCTCGATTTAGCGGTGCGGGGTGCCGATCGGCACCTATTGGCGTGGCTTGGACAAACAAAGGGAGAGCATGATGCGCGTAACGCAACGGGTTCGGAAGATTCTTGACTGGTACGAGAGCGACAACCCAGGGACCAAGGGGAATCTGGCGCGGATGCTGATGCAGGGGAAACTCGGCGGCACCGGCAAAATGGTGATTTTGCCGGTCGATCAGGGGTTCGAGCATGGGCCGGCGCGGAGTTTTTCTTCCAATCCGCCGGCGTATGATCCGCATTATCATTTCCAGTTGGCGCTCGATGCCGGGCTGTCGGCCTATGCGGCACCGCTGGGGATGCTGGAGGCGGCCGCGGGGAGCTATGCGGGGTCGATTCCGACGATTTTGAAACTGAATTCGTCGAATTCTCTGGCGACCGAGAAGGACCAGGCAGTGACGGGGTCGGTTTCGGATGCGCTCAGGCTTGGGTGTGCTGCGATCGGGTTTACGATTTATCCGGGTAGTGAATATCAGTTCGAGATGATGGAGGAATTCCGGGAATTGGCCGAGGAGGCCAAATCGGCGGGGCTGGCGGTGGTGTTGTGGTCGTATCCGCGCGGGCCGGAATTGGACAAGGCCGCGGAAACGGCAGTCGATATTTGTGCCTATGCCGCGCATATGGCGGCATTGCTGGGGGCGCATGTGATCAAGGTGAAGCCGCCGACCGATCATATCGGGCTGGAGGCGGCGCGGAAGGCCTATGAGAGGGTCGATACGTCCACGCTGGAAAAACGGATTGCGCATGTGGTGCAGTGCTGTTTTGCCGGGCGGCGGCTGGTGGTGTTTTCGGGTGGGGAGGCTTCGGATTCGGCGATTTTGCTGGAGACCATCCGGGAGGTTCATGCGGGTGGGGGGTCTGGCTCGATCGTGGGGCGAAACTCGTTCACGCGGCCACGGGATGAGGCTTTGGTGCTGCTTTCGCAGATCATTGCGATTTATCAGGGCAAGGATTGAGCCAGCTTTATCTGATTTCGCCGCCGCGGATCGGGGGGGATTTTCCTGATCTGCTGGCGGCGGCGCTGGATGCGGGTGAGGTTGCGGCGTTTCAGTTGCGGTTGAAGGATGTGGATGATGACGGGCTGTGCCGGGCGGTGGAGCGATTGTTGCCGGTGACGCAGGCGCGGGATGTGGCGTTCATTCTGAATGACCGGGCCGATCTGGCGGTGCGGCTGGGGTGCGATGGGGTTCATTTAGGGCAGGAGGATTTGCCGAAGGGTGGGGTGAAGGCGGCGCGGGGGCTGGTTCGGGGGTTGAGTCTGGGGGTGACGTGTCATGCTTCGCGCCATCTGGCGATGGAGGCGGCGGAGTTCGGGGCGGATTATGTCGCGTTCGGTGCATTTTTTCCGACGGCGACCAAGGTGGTCGAGGCGATGGCGGAAGTTGAGATTATTGCGTGGTGGAGTGAGGTGATGGAGGTGCCTTGTGTGGCGATTGGGGGGATCGATGCAGGGAATTGCGGGGGGCTGGTGGCGGCGGGGGCGGATTTTCTCGCGGTGAGTGGGGCGGTATGGAATTGTGCGGCGGGTCCGGCGGCGGGGGTTGCGGCGATGCTGGCGGCGATGGGGTGAGGGTTTGGGGGTGAGGGTTTGCCTTAATTGTTGCTATATCGTAACTATTTGGGCGTGCGAAGGTAAGGGGTCAGGGGGTGTTTTTGAGGATGGCGGGGTTGGTGATGAAGTGGTGGTTGCCCGGACCGAGCGGCGGGGGGGTTGAGGTGATGGGGGGAAAATTGGGGAGCGGGCGTTCGGCGCGTTTGGCTGGTCCGGGGCGGGGTGGGCTGGGTTTGCGGGGGCGTTCGGGCCGTTGCAGTGCCGGGGGGTGGCGGATGCCGAGCAGGGTGCAGAGCGGGCGGAGGATGCGACCGATGGCGGGATTGGTGGCGATGAGGTCGAGCATTTCAGGTTCGGCCAGCATATCGCGCAGCAGGTTGGCGGGCATGGCGGAGGGTGCGGGCCTGGTTTCGGTGTTGGGGAACATGAGGCGGAACCAGTTGAAGCCGCGCGGCAGGACGTATTCGGGTTTGGGTTTTGCGGGCCGGCTGGTTCGGACGGGGCGGGGTTTGCGCGCGGGGATGGGGCCGCGGGCCATGCATTTCATGAAGCGTTTGGAAAGAGTGTCGATGCGCGCCCAGGCGAGGGTGACGAGCGGGCCGGCGAGATGCGGGGTGGGGCCGTAGGTTGTGATGCCCTTGCGGATCAGCGCCATGAGCCATGCGAAACGTTCGGAGAGGGTTTCAGGGGTGTTTCGCATGAGGCCATAGGACCACAGGCCTAGGGGGGTGGGCAAGGGGTTTGTTTGGGGTGGTGGGATAAAGGTGACGCGGCGGGTGCGCGCGTTTCATCAGGCAGGCGGCACCAGGGAGTCGGACGCTGAGGGCGTGGCAGAGCGGCGGTGTATGCGACCGAGGGAGGGGTTGGTCGCGATGGCGGAGCGGAGCTGAAATCCGAACCAGGCAAAATCGTTCGGTAATGGTTTCGGCGGTGCTTTGCATGCCGGTATTGGGCCATAGACAAAGGGGCTGAGAAAGGTGATTTTTAGGACGATGAATTTTTCGTGGTAGGCACGCATTGTGCAAAAATCTCTCTTGTTCGGCACGCTTTTGTTGTAAGGAAAACGCTCCGAGACTCGGAAGCAAAATTCCTCGATCTGGCCCGCCGCCTAACACATTTTGCATTACGAATGACACGACGCACCTCCGGAGATGTTTTCTTTATGTCTGTTGATAATCTGACGTCCGTATTCGAATCGAACCAATGCAAGTTACCGTATTTCCTTAAGAAATACGGACGGCCCGAAAGCGACGCTTTAGAGAAATATCTTGGTAATAGCGATTTTGAATCCCTTATGAAGTTTGCAATTGACCTTAGATCCGAGCAAAATTTTATTGCCGCGTCGGAAGTCTTTGGAACAGCCTATATTATCAATCGAGACTCTGCCGACGCGCTTATGGCGCGCCTTTCCTGTCTTGCTACGGCTAATCTGCCTGCCGACGAGCAAGAAATTGAAACCTTAAAGCGCCTTAATGAAAATTATCACGCATTGTTTCTTGCAAAAAGACATCATTTAGCGAATCCGGGAAACTCCGAAATTATACTTCAGACATTACGAAACAGTTTTGAGGGCTTTCACACTGGCGCGGAAGCGGACTGGCTCTTTATAGAGCATGCAATGAAACTCCATCATTCTTTTAGTGGAGTAAATTCGTATCTAGTTTCACCAATTCCACGAAATTTGTTCATGTACTGGGACACAAATCCCCCAAGCGAGATAGCTGAAAATGTTTCTTATCATAAAGATCTAAAATACTTTAATGTTTTATTTTTTAACAAAGAATCGGCGGGAGAGTTTTTGGCATCGTACTATGGGTTTGAATGTCGGCGTATGTTTTTTGAATTAAGCCACCCGTCAGAGGAAAGTGATTTTTTCCGATTTCACGCTATAAATACATTTGGCGGGTATTACCTGGATCTAGATGAGCAAATTATTTCAGTTGATCACTTTAAAAATTCACTTTCCGATGCTAGCGATTCAGTATTTATCGTTTCGCGAAATCCGGATGGGTCAATGGGGCCTGTCCACTCCGCGTTTTTCGGAAGCTCAGCAAATAATCCAATCATTACAAATGCTATATTAAATTTGTATCAAAATATTCACTTCTTTAAAGATCTTTCGCTTTGGCTGAAATCTGGACCGGGACCAATCACGAGGGCTATTTCGAGAGCCTACTACAACGCGTATTTTAATGGAATTCAGCTTCCACATTTCCATGTGTTTCCGTATACAGTTTTTGGATCGTTTATTAGAGCCTTGGATGTTTCTTACCGGGGCGATCTACGGGACTGGCGTGTACACGAAGCAAGTCGCTAATAGAATCTCATTTCCAACTCTTTTAGTGTATTGTCTAATAATCTGCGTACGCCTGTTTCCATTCTAAAACAATATGAACGAAATATGTTGAATATGGTAAAGCATAATTTTGTTGTAACCAAATGTTATGTTGGCGACAAACCTGTTAATATTGTTCATCGTCATGGTGATTCCGATATAGGAATCGTCAAACAGACTTTTGAGCATAGGCAATACGTACCAAATGAAGAACGATTTAAAGATATATGTGACGAATATCAGAAAATACTGGATCATGGGAGTATTCAGCTGATAGTAGATGCTGGAGCTAATATAGGTTCCAGTACCGCGTGGTTTGGAGAAAATTTTCCTCTGAGCCACATTGTTTCAATTGAGCCAAGTGCGGAAAATTTTACTTTTCTTGTCGTTAACGGATCAAAATATTGGGTTGACTTTCGCTGTCGACTTTCGCTTGGGTGCCATATCATCCCATGATGGTGTCGGATCGCTTCACGATCCTGGTCGAGGTCCCTTAGGCTTTCAAGCAAGCGCCGCGGTGGGAGAGAATAACGTGTTATTAATTGGATGCGATAATCTAATAAACTCCAAAATCGCAATCGGAATGACGCCATTTATTTTCAAGTGTGATATAGAAGGTGGAGAAGAGCGGCTATTTAGCGATGATGTTGATTGGTTCGATAAATTTTTTTTGTAGTTGCAGAACCGCATGATTGGCTTTTGAAAGGGCAAGCTACATCGAAAAATATGCTTCGCGTAATTAGTGCGGCAGAGTCCCGTGATTTCATATTTTATGGGGAAAATATATTTTTGTTTAAGAACATGTAAATAAGATAAGAATTGCATTCCTTTGCTTTCTGTGGGTTTTCCTAGCTGGATTGCTGCGCTTCGCTTGCAATGACGTGAAGGGGGGTGGGGGTTGGGGTTGGTGGTGTTGGGGTGGGGGGAGTGCTTTGCTTGTGGTTGATCGGTGGGGGTGCCCGGGTTTTCGTTCTCATCATCGGTCGGGGTTTTGCGGGAGGTGTTGATGGGCAGGTCGGGAAGACGCGTCGGTTAGATTGCGATGGCGGCGGGGTGGCCTCTGTGCTGCGGGGGACGGCGGGGATTGGCGGGGGGCAGCGGTGACGGAGTCGCCTCATTGAGGTTTTTTCCGAAGCGGTCCTGCAATGTGAGCGCGAGACGATGGATTTTTTCTGCCTGCGTTCTCTCAAGTTCGTTCAACTTCTCTTGCGCGCTCTCGTTTAGGCTATTGTCGTTCGGTGCTCTGCCGCGCTCCATCAGAAATTGATCAAAGATGCGTGGTGCAGGAATGCTGGGTAGATCGGAATTTTGTATGAAATCCTGCATTTCTGTCCATATTAATGGTATTCCTGCCGAAATAATCGCTTTATAGAAATTCGGCATTCTAGCTTGGGGGTTTGCTTGTGGTATGCCGAGACCGTTGGCAGCAAATCTATCAAAGACTGTCCAGTTATCAGGTTTCAAAAACCACATGAATTTTGTTGTTGCCGACATTTGGTGATTTCTAAACAGCCTTTGTCTAAGCGCTTCTGTTGCTAGCTCGGCGCAATATGCTGCGCGGTTATCTATCGAGGCTGGCCATTTTTTATCATTTTCATTGAAAAATTGGCCAATCTAAAAATTTGGTGCTTGCATAGGGAAATATTAGGATTGGCAGCGGTAATCCATCTATTCACGTTATAGTATGTTGCTATTTTTCTTAAAATGTCTGAGTTCATTTTATTGTCATTTTCATGAATTAAATTCAAATAGATTTGATCAAATGATGTTCATTGAAAATAATAACGAATTGTAGCCCAATATAGCTCGTTGTCCGGTGTGGGAAAGTTAATGCTGTGGCGATTTAGTGGCGGTTGCGCGGTCATTCGCTGTTTTCCCTCGGTCGCATTTTCCCGGTTTTCCAAATATTAGTTATGTTCTTTTTTCGCAAGGTGCCATTCGCTTTTTTTGTAGGTTCATGGACAACCATGTTTGAGTGGGTTCTTCGACCGGGGCGCTCTTGAGTTTTGAGAGTTTTTTGTTGGTGTGGACGGCTCTCCGGCATCGAGTGTGCCATGATTGGGGCTGTGTAACCGACCAATGAAAGGACCGTCCGGAGGAATATAAGCGCATAGCGATTGATACGTCCAAGCATGTTTTCACGATCCATGGGGTCGATGTCGAGGAGCGGGTGGTTTTGCGCCGTGAGGTGCGGCGGTCGCAGCTGGTGGGGTTTTTTGCCAGAATGGCACCAACCGAGGTGGAGATCGAGGCGTGTGGCGGCTCGCATCATTGGGCGCGGGTGCTGGGTGCGCTGGGCCATCGGGTGCGGTTGATCCCGGCACAATACGTCAAGCCCTTCGTCAAACGCGCGAAGAATGATCGCAACGATGCCGAGGCGATCTGCGAGGCGGCGGCGCGGCCCACGATGCGCAGCGTGCCGGTCAAATCCGCTGAGCAACAGGCGGACACCATGATCCTGAAACATCGCGACATGCTGGTGAGCCAACGCACCCAGACGAACAACGCCCTGCGCGGCCATGCCGCGACGCCCTGCGCGGCCACGCCGCGACGCCCTGCGCGGCCATGCCGCGACGCCCTGCGCGGCCATGCCGCGGAATTCGGTCTCATCGCGCCCAAGGGGGCCAACAACGTCGCGGGCCTGCTCGCACAGATCGCGCAGGATGAGGCGATCCCGGCCACCGCCGCTCACCGCCTGATCCGCGCGTTGGCACCAGGGGTTTAAGGGCAAGCAGGAGATGATGATCGGTCGAACCGACGAACGACGCAGTCCGAAAGAACCCTGGCACACGATGCCGCTATTTTGTTCGGAAGCCGTTCGCGGATGCCATCTAGGCCATGCGGTCATGCCACCGCACCAACAGGCCGGACACATGAACGCACTCAACCAGATCAAAAAATCCCGCACAACAACCTTGAACCCAAGGGGCCGTCCACACATGGTTCTTTTTTGCAAAAAAACCTTTCATTCTAACATGTTTCCCGACTGGATTGCCGCGCTGCGCTCGCCATGACGTTCGTCGGGCCGGGAATATGGTCAGGTCAGGGGTGGGCGATCGCGGCGAGGGTGGCGGCGTCGGGGCGGGCACCGATCTGGCTGATGGCGGCGGCGGCGGCGGTGCTGGCGAGGGCGGCGCAGGCGGGCAGCGAATCGCCGCGGGCGAGGGCGGTGAGGAAGCCAGCGGCGTAGGCGTCGCCGGCACCGGTGGTGTCGAGCACGATGGTAGGCACTGCTTTGGCGTGGTGGCGGGTTGGGCCGGTGATGATGACGCTGCCGACTTCGCTGCGGGTGAGGACCGCGAGCGGCACTGTCTGGGCGGCGACATTGGCGGCGCTTTCGAAATTATCCTGCTCGAACAGGGCGCACACTTCGGTTTCGTTGGCGAACAGGATATCGACGGTTGCGAGTAGGTCGAGGAAGCCGGCGCGGTGGCGATCGACGCAGAATGCATCGGACAGTGACAAGGCCACCTTGCGGCCGGCGGCGCGGGCGAGGCGGGCGGCGGCGCGGAACGCGGCCTGGGCGTGGGGTGGGTCGAACAGGTAGCCTTCGAGGTAGAGAATTGCGGACGCGCTTATGGCGTCGGCGTCGAGATCGGCTGCCGAGAAATCGACGCAGGCACCGAGATAGGTGTTCATGGTGCGCTGGCCGTCCGGCGTGACCAGGATCAGGCAGCGGGCGGTGGGCGCGCCGGTTACAGCGAAATCGGTGGGGAAATCGACCCCGATATCCCGCAGATCGGCGGCGAAGGCGGCACCCAGGGTATCGTCGGCGACCTTGCCGAGGAAGGCGACGCGCGCGCCAAGCCCGGCGGCGACGGCGCACGTATTGGCGACCGAACCGCCCGAGGCGATTTTGCCCGCCGGCATAGTGGCGGAGAGGTGCTCGGCGGCGGCGGCGTCGATCAGGGCCATGCTGCCTTTGCGCATGTCATGCCGGTCGAGAAAATCGTTGTCGGTCAGGGCAAGAACATCGACGATGGCGTTGCCGATGCCGATGATGTCGTAACGGAGCGCGGTCATGCTGTGGTCCTGACGAAAGTGATGTGGGTGGCCTGAGCGTATCATCAGGGACGACCATGCCAAATCCGGCACTCAGATACCAGCGCTCAGATGCCAGCGTTCAGATGCCAGCACTCAGATGCCAGCACTTAGATGCCAGCACTCAGATGAAGGAAAGATTGCCGATTGGCAAACTGATCGGGTTGCGGAACCTTACGGCTAAACATAGGTTTTTTGGCACCAACCGATTGTCGGTAGCGCGCGGGGCGTGCTAGCTCCGCACAGCGCGAAGCGAGTGGAGGTTTTGTGATCAGTTTCAGAAAACGCGACGAGCAGCCGACCGAACCGAAGCCGACCGTGGGGCCAGGCGCGGCCCCGGCCGCGAAAGACGATGGGTTGAGTATGCCGCCGTTCCGTCCGGCCGCCGCGGCCGCCGCAACCCCCTTTTCCACCGAACCGCCGACCGAACAGGAGACGCCCATGGCAAGATCCCCCTTTGCACCCAACCCCCCCACCCCGACGCCGGCGGCGCCACCGGCATCGCCTTTGGCCGGTGCCGGGTTTCGCCCGACGATGAACCGTGGTGCCGACACCGCCGAGCGCCGCACTTTGGTGGTGGGTCGTGGCATCAGCGTGCAGGGCGTGGTGCAGGACGCCGAGCGCCTAGTGGTTGAGGGCACGGTCGAAGCGACCATGATCAACGCCACCGAGCTGTCGATCACCCAGGGCGGCGTGTTCAAGGGTGAGGCTGAGGTCGAGGAGGCGGAGATTGCCGGCACGATCGATGGCACCCTCACCGCGCGTCACGCGCTGATCGTGCGGGCGACCGGCCGGGTGCTCGGCACCGCGCGCTGCCGGCGGTTGCAGGTGGAAGATGGCGGTCAGATCACCGGCCGGATCGAAATGATCACCGAAGGCGCGCCCAAGGCCGAGTGATGCGGGGCGATTGCGCCGTTGTGCTGCTGCTGGCCGTGGCTCTGGCCGGTTGCAGCGCGGCGCAACCCCCTGCGGTGACAAGCGCTTCCACGGCACCGGTGCCGGTGATGCTGGTCGGAACCTCGGTCAGCGACCTGCGGGCGGATTTGGGGGTGCCGGCATTGCAGCGGGTCGATGGGTCGGCCCAGGTATGGCTTTATGACTCACCGGTGTGCCGGCTCAACATCGTTCTATACCCCGGACCAAGCGGCACGCCGCAGGTGAGCGCGGCGATGCCGATGCCGCGCGGCGTGTCGCAATCCGCCTGTGTGGCCAGCCTGGAACAGAACCGCGGCTCCTGATACTGAACCCTCAGACGCCGGGCGCACGCATTCGCGGCGGCAGGCAAACGAGCGATCGCTCCGTTGGCCTGTTCGGACGGTGGGAAACGTGGAGGGCGCATGAGCGGTTTGCGGGTCGCGGTCCAGATGGACCCGATGGAGAGCATCGAGATCGATGGCGATTCCAGCTTTGCCCTGATGCTGGAGGCGCAGAAACGCGGGCATCGGCTTTGGCATTATCATGTGCAGGATTTGTGGCTGGAAGCCGGGGTGCTACGCGCGCGGGTGCGGCCGGTCACGGTGCGGCGGGAGCCGGGTACCCATTACAGCGCGGGTGCCTGCGAGGTGGTCGATCTTGGCACCATGGATGTGGTGCTGATGCGCCAGGACCCGCCGTTCGACATGGCGTATATCACCGCGACGCACCTGCTCGACCACATTCATCCGAAAACGCTGGTGGTGAACGACCCGGCTTCGGTGCGGAATGCGCCGGAAAAACTGCTGGTGATGGAATTCGCCGATTTGATGCCGCCGACCTTGATCGCGTGGGATCGGGCGGCGATCCGGGATTTTCGGGCACGTTACAAGGA
Organism: Acidiphilium sp.; assembly: GCA_028688905.1. GTDB lineage: Bacteria > Pseudomonadota > Alphaproteobacteria > Acetobacterales > Acetobacteraceae > Acidiphilium. The sequence goes on from JAQTXH010000001.1 coordinate 243,730, forward strand.
TATCATCGTCAAGCCGTTGTTCGGCAACGGCGGGGCGGGGGTGTTCCGTATCAAACCCGATGACGAAAACCTCGGGGCGCTGATGGATATGTATTTCGGTGTCTCCCGCGAGCCGCTGATGATCCAGCGCTACGAACCGGCGGTGCGGGCGGGCGACAAACGCATCATCCTGATCGACGGCGAGGCGATGGGGGCGATCAACCGGGTGCCGGTCGAGGGCGATGCCCGCTCGAACATGCACGCTGGCGGCGTCGCCCAACCGACCACGATGACCACACGGGATATCGAGATTTGCGAGCGAATCGGACCCATCCTGAAAGAACGCGGGCTGCTGTTCACCGGAATCGACGTGATCGGGGATTACCTGACTGAAATCAACGTGACCTCGCCCACCGGCCTCCAACAGGTGGCCCGCTTCACCGGGGTGCATCTGGAGGCCGCCATCTGGGACCGGATCGAGGCGAAGCGGTGACGGCTGGCGGCGTGGTGGGGTTCGAAGGGGCGCGGCCCGCCAACAGTCATCGGGCCGCGTAGAAGTCGCAGTGGCCGGAGGGGCCGACCGGGCCGGTGATGAGTTGGCAATGGCCGGGTTGGGCTGGGGCGGCGTGGTTGGGGAAATAGAACTGGCAGGTGGCGCAGGTGATGCCGCCGGGGCCGGGGTGATTGACGTAGTGGGCATCTTGCGGTGACGCGGGGTTATTGGCACGCAGCATTCGGGTGGAGGCGAGCCAGACAAAGCCGCCGAGGCTGAGGGTGACGCGGCGGCGCTTGATCACGGCACGGGTTCACAGATTGGCGACGGCGTGTTGCCGGGCGAGGAACCAAGCATCGACGGCGGCTTTCATCGAGGCGGCGATGCGTTGGCGGAAGGCGTTGGTGCGCAGGGCGGCTTCATCCTGCGGGTTGGACAGGAAAGCGGTTTCGACCAGCACGCTGGGGATGGCGGAGGATTGCAGCACGGCAAAGGTGGCGTGACGGGCGGGGTTTTGCAGCATATCGACCTCGCGCGCGAGGGAGCCGACCATTTTTTGCTGCAACAGGAGGGATTCGATTTTGGTGCTGTGGGCCATCAGGCTGAACAGGATTTTGCCGACCTGGGGTGAGACGCCGCGGAAGGTGGGGTTGGAGATGCGTTCGACGCTGTTTTCGGAACTGGCGATGGTGGCCGCCAGCGGGTCCGACGCCTGATTGGAGAAGGTGTAGACGCTGGCACCGCGCACGGTGGTGTCGGGGGCGACGGAGTTGGCGTGCATCGAGAGGAATAGCGCGGCTTTGTGTTTTTCCGCGATGTCCACCCTGGTTTGCAGGGGGATGAAGATATCGTGCGCCCGGGTCATCACCACGTGATAACCGCCACGCTGCAAAGCATGGCGCAAATCCCACGCGGCGGAGAGGGCAATGTCTTTTTCATATAGGTTGCCGTTGCCGATGCAGCCGGGGTCGCGGCCGCCATGGCCAGGATCGATCACGACGAGGCGGTTACCGGTCGCTTCACGATACGTGGCCGGGGTGAGCAAGGTCGCGCGGTCACGCCCTGCGGCACGGGCCAAGGAGGACTGCATCCATAGCGGCAGGGTGATCGTCGCTTTGACCCCAGCATCGAGCAGAAATCGTCGTGAGAACGCCATCGGGAGCCTCCGTCCGCCTTGCGGATTGGATTGAGTGTTTGAAGGTGGAGTGCCACCTATTTATCAGGAACGCACGTTAAAACATTGAGATTAACAGGGAGTTGATCGAACCAGCCGGCACGGTGGTGTGATGGTTCGTCAAGGGGCCGGAGCCAGCGTTTTGGCGCGATGGCGCGTGGTGCTTTGATATTGCTTGCGATCCTGGCGCTGTAGTGCATATCCATGAGCAACAGAACATGGATGTGCAATGCGCGGACAGTTTGGTCTCTATTTCGCGACGCTGGTCGCCTATATTTTGATCGACGCGGTGTGGCTTTCATCGACCGCCAACGCGGTCTATCGCGCCACTTTGGGTGATATTCTGCTGACCGGGTTCAAGCCGTTACCGGCAATCGGCATGTATTTGCTGGAGGTCCTCGGGCTGATGGTGTTCGTGATGCCCCATGCGCGCGCAAGCGGGCGCGTGACTGTGGCGCTGGGCTACGGCGCAGCCTTCGGGGTGTTTACTTACGGTTTGTACGATATGACTAATTTGGCGACGCTAAAGCATTGGACGCCCGGGCTGACGCTGATCGACAGCCTCTGGGGCGGCGTGGTCTGCGGCCTCGCCTCGGCGATCGGATGGAGCATTGCCGGCCGATTTACCCGCCAGCGGATTTTTACCTGAAAAAGCCGCCCCCCACCTGGTGAAGACCGTTCCAGGCAACCGCAAACCCAAGCTGGCCGAAGATCAGGTATTTATCCTATCAGCATTGCCTGGGTTGCATTTGCGGGATCGCGATTACCCCTCGCCTTGCGGCCGTTCGAACGCATCCTTGCCATCGAAGCGCTGGAGCTTTTCGACGTGCATCCAGGAGTGGACCTGACCGATTTTACCGACCAGATCGGCGATACCCTGCGGAACATTGCCCTGAGCGGGTTCCAGCAGCATGAACCGACAGTCGAAATGATCGACCAGGAAGGTCTGCCCGCCGGTCGATGGCCAGACCTGAACCCCGCGATTGGCAATGGAATCGAGCTTGAGCGTGCTGCCCTCGGCGATGGCGGTGAGGGATCTGCCGAGTTCGGCGGCTGACAGGTCGCTTTCGAGGAAAATATCGACGCCGAGCAGTTCGCGGGTTTTCGGCTCGGTGTGGGCCGTGAGATCGGGCCAGGGGGTCAGGACGATCGGGCGGTATGCGCGCGATGGCTGGTTGCTGCTGCGGCCCAGATTGTCGATCACCTGGCCGACGAATTTGTCGGTGCCGACGCCGTGGCCGCGCGGCGACAGATCGCCGGTGAGGTTGATCCCCTCGGCCAGGGTGATGAACAGCGCCTGCTCGATCGTTTCGGCGGTTTCGAACGCGCCGATGTGGCGCAGCATCATGATCGCGGCGGAGAGCAGGGCGGTGGGATTGGCGAGGCCTTTGCCGGCGATCTGCGGTGCCGAACCATGAACCGCCTCGAAAATCGCCGCGCGGTCGCCGAGATTGGCCGAGGGTGCGATGCCGAGGCCGCCGACCAGGCCGGCCGCGAGGTCGGAAATGATGTCGCCATTCATGTTCGAGGTCACGATGACGTCGAATTGTTCGGGCGCGATCACCAATTGGTGAGCGCAATTGTCGATGATGATGTGATCCTGCTTGACGGTGGGGTAGTCAGGGCCGACGTGCTCGAACACCCGTTTCATCATGCCCTCGGTGAGTTTCATGATGTTGGCCTTCGTCGCACAGGTGACTTTCTGGCGGTCCTCGGCCATCGCGAGACCGAAGGCGGCGCGGATGATGCGTTCGCAACCCGGGCGGGTCATCAGTTTCAGGCCCTGCGCGACATCGGGGGTCTGCATGTACTCGATGCCGGCATAGACGTCTTCGACGTTCTCGCGCACGATCACCATGTCGATCCCGCGCCCGGTGAACGGGGTTTTGACCCCGGGGAGTTCGCGGACCGGGCGGATATTGGCGTAGAGTTCAAAATGCTTGCGAAGGGTGACGTTGGCGGATTTGGCACCATAGCCGACTGGGGTTTCGAGCGGGCCTTTCAGGGCGAGGCGGTTTTTCGCGATGCTGTCGAGGGTTTCGCGCGGGGCACCGGCAGGGATACCTTTTTTGAACACTTCGGCCCCGGCTTCGGCCAGTTCCCACTCGATCGGGGCGTTGGCGGCCTCGAAGATCCGACGCGTCGCTTCGAACACTTCAGGCCCGATACCGTCGCCGGCCATGGCGGTGACGCGGGTTTTACTGACTGTCGGATGGGTAACGTTCATCGATGATCCCCTGATGATGTCCTGTGCGTCGTTTATACCCCTCCTCCTGGGGGAAGGCTACCGCAGTGCGGCATAACACGCCATCATCGGGCGGTCAGCGTTGTTGCGGCGACGGACGATAGTGGTTATCGTAACTGGCCGATGGTTCCACCCGAGGAGACACTCCATGTTCATGACGCTTCGGCGGGTGTTCCGTGATGAGGATGCCGATGTCCGGGGCAAGATACTGGGGATTTACGGATTTCTGGTCGCGTTCAATCTGGCTGCCGCCGCCTACGCGCTGATCGCGTTTTATAATCATCCGGTGCTGCTCGGCACGGCACTGCTGGCCTATGGATTCGGTCTGCGCCACGCGGTGGACGCCGATCATATCGCGGCAATCGACAATGTCACCCGCAAGCTGATGCAAGAGGGCAAGCGGCCGGTCGCGGTCGGGTTTTACTTCTCGATCGGACACTCGCTGGTCTTATTCATCGGCACCATCGTCATCGCGGTGACGGTGATGCAGATTTCGGATGGGTTCAACAATTTCAACCATCTTGCCGGGATCATCGGCACTTTGGTGTCGGGGGTGTTTCTACTCGTGATGGCGCTCATGAACCTGATGATCGCGCGATCGACCTACCGCACGTTCCGACATGTTCGTAACGGCGGCGCGTATAATGACGATGATTTCAATATTCTGCTGAACAACCGGGGTCTGATCGCACGCATTCTGCGACCGTTGTTTCGGCTGGTCGAGCATAGCTGGCAGATGCTGCCGGTGGGTTTTCTGTTCGGCCTGGGGTTCGACACCGCGACCGAGGTCAGTCTGCTGACCGTGGCGGCGGTCGAGGCGGGCAAGGGCATGCCAATGTGGTCGATCCTGGCGTTTCCGGCGCTGTTTTCGGCGGGAATGTCGCTGATCGACACGACCGATGGTGTGTTGATGCTGGGTGCGTATAGCTGGGCCTTCGTCAAGCCGATACGCAAACTCTATTACAATCTGACGATCACGCTGGTGTCGGTCGCAATCGCCCTGCTGATCGGCGGGGTCGAGACGCTGGGGTTGATTGGCGGCGAGATGAAATTTCAGGGCTGGTTCTGGGGCCGGATCTCAGACCTCAACAATAATTTTGGGTTCCTCGGCTTTGGGATTATCGCGATCTTCGTTGTCGCCTGGGTTGTTTCGGTTGTCGTCTATCGCGTCAAACGGCTGGACGAGATCGAGGTTGAGAGCATCTGAACCAGGGAACTCAAAACCTTGCCGTTGTTCACGAGAGCAATATTGCTTGAGGTTGACGCCCTTGCGGCAACCGAAAGCGATGAAATTGCTCGCGAAAAGAAGATAGAGTATGTTCGTCCTGAAACGATCATGCTCTAGCACAAAATCAAAAGTTCCAATAAAAAACAAGGAAATTTTCAGCAGTCCGCTAGAAGAGCTAAGAAGGATTTCATGATTCATGGTAATATTCAATCTAATCCCCCGTGATCGTTTCAAGCAATAATTTCATGCTGCGGAGACTGCCCGGCTTTCTCCAGTCCTGTTGCGGGAACGATTGCTGTTTCCTGGCAACTCATCTAAAGTTATACCGTTCCAAACTATGTTGTCTTGAGTTTGATCGTCGAGGAGGCAGTGAATTTTGACGCGGATCATGCATTTAGTGAATCACTGCGGCAAGGCGAACGGGCATGTGAATGTTTCCGTCGACATGGCATGCACGCAGGCCAGAAGCGGGCATGTCGTCGGGTATACCTGTTCAAAAGGCGACTATATTCCACTGCTCGTTGAGACGGGCGTAAAAGTATACGAAGTTCCAGAACCGCATCGCAGCGTCGGGCAATTTTTTGCGGCAAATTATCATTTGTGGAAAGCCATCAGGGCATTCCGTCCGGATATTTTGCATGTACATATGGCGGCGCAGAGTGTGCTGGTGCAGCCCTACCGGCTTTTTGGTTACAAAACCGTCACAACCGTGCATAATGAATTCGACCGCTCCGTCTGGCTCATGGGCCTTTCCACCAGGGTCGTGACCGTCAGCGAAGCCGGGTATAGGGCCATGGTGAAGCGTGGCTTCAGCCGCAAAAGAGTGCGGTTTGTTCTCAATGGGTCGGTCGGCTCGCCGCGGCTCGCACAAAAATTCACCTCGGCAAAGCTCGAACATCCGGCCGTCATCACGGTGTGCGGCCTACATCCCCGCAAGGGGATTGGCGATCTTCTGCACGCCTTCCGCATGGTCAAATCGGATTTCCCCGCTGCCCACCTGTATATTCTTGGTGAAGGTCCTTCGGAATCGGAATATCGGGAACTCGCTACGTCGATTGGCCTTTCCGGCAGTGCGCATTTTCTCGGCTATCAAAACGATCCGCGGGAATATCTTTCCTCGGCCGATATTTTTGTCCTCGCATCGCATTCCGATCCGGGGCCTCTGGTCATCGCCGAAGCACGCAATGCGGGCTGCGCGATCGTCGCCACCGATGTTGATGGCATTCCTGAAATGCTGGACCGCGGCCAAGCCGGCATTCTGGTGCCGCCGAAACAGCCGGAAATGATCGCGCGCGCGGTGGGTGGGCTGTTGGCTGACGATGCCGCGTTGCAAAAATATTCGGGCCTAGCCAAAAAGAATTCAGAACGCTTTACCATCGAGCGGGTTTGCCGCGATATGGATAAAATTTACGCGGAGTTACTTCCGGCAGGCGGCTGAAAACGAACGACGCGGTTGAGTTGCCCCTTCAAAACCGTTGCCGCGATGTCTCGAAGGTACTTTACTCGGCGCTCTGCAGATCGGGAGCGGGTTGACGCCAAGATAGAATTTTTCCTTCCCCAATTTTCAGGACAGAACGAAGCCTCTGAGCGGGTTTCTCGACAAAATGCCACGACACGGCAGCAAATAGAATGACTGTCGGGATACTCAATAAAATATTGACGGGCCAAAAATCACCGTAGGGTACGGCGTACACTATGGTTTGCTGAATCGCGAAGCCATAGAGAAAAATACCATATGAATAATCGCCACCGAAGAGAAATCTACGGCTCGGGTTCATCAGGCCAAGATAGACGGTGAAATAAGCTGCTGGGACCGGTGCCAGAAAATCCCCTGACGGGACAAAACCTAAAAGTGCCACGGAAAGAACACCGGAAATTAACCCAGAGGTTGGCGTAAACGGCAGTACATCGCGATACATATAAATCGATACGCCAGACAAGAATGTCGCAATCAGGAGTGCGCCGTTGATGGCACCTGGCACCGGAACGATGACCCCATGATGGCGGTAAAGGGTCACGAGTAGATAGGTAAATGTGACCAGGACAACAAATATCGGACCGAGGATCCGGTGCCGTTTTACACCGAGCAGTGCGATGCCGGCCAGCGTAATATAACAACCGAGTTCGAACGGGATTGTCCAGAGCTGTCCGTTCACAATGTTGGGTAATGGATTGTGTTCAAACATCCCGGGCAAGTAGAAATGAACATCGCCAAGAACGTTGCGCAAATATAGGAAATACTGTGGGTCCGAAAAATATGTGTGGAGCGGCAACGTCGTCAGAAGTGGCCCGAGGATAAACGCAGAGAGGAGCACTTCGACGGCCAAGGCCGGATATATTCGTAAAACCCGAAGCCCCAAAAACATGAACAACGTTTTGGACCGTTCGAGACTCCCCGCGACCAAAAAGCCGCTTAAAGCAAAAAAGGCCGGTAAAATCATCCTGACGATCGGACGGGCCGGACTCTCAAAGATCGCCTGATCGGCGGCCAGCCCATAGCTTGTTATGGCGCTGTGCAGAGTAACGATCGAGAGCGACAGGCAAACCCGCATATAGTCAAAGCCCGATGCGTGGCCGCCGGTTCTGGTAATCCTCTGTGCAATGGTCGGGAACGGAACTTTCATAATAACCCTTCATTTGGCCTTGGTGCATGGATCGGGGCGCTTTGAGCGTTTTCCCATTGTATCGGCCATTATTGATCGTCGCGGAAACGGATACCCGAACTGGTCATCCAATTGAAAACATTGCGGGCGATTTTAGTTTTGGCCTTGTACTTGGAGGCCACAGAACAACCAAAGCATGCATGCCGTCACATGTTGTGCAACTAAAAGTATATCGCCGTGTCAGCATATTAAATAATGGCCGCCGCAAGGGAAAAATTCTCACTGGATCATGATCCATGCACTTAAGCCATTGTTATCAACAACATCATATGAATGGCTACCGATATAAGCGTTTATTGATGGCCAAAAAAAGATTGTGGGTTACTTGTAGCGTGAGTTGCTCACAAGATTCAAGACAATTGCAGGTCACCGACAGGGCAAGGATACTTCAAAAAAAGTGCCTGATCGACCGCATAGTGGCCTGCGCACCGCATCGTCCACAGGGCAATCGTCCACAGGGCAATCGTCAAAAATTCGTGAAGCTCGTATATAGATTAGGCAACGCCTAACACCACCCGAGGCAGGCTGGCCGAGGCAGGCTGGCCAAGGCAGGCTGGACAGCGGATGAAAATTCCCCATATCTTCTCCGCAGTTGGCAAAATATGACCATTTTACAAAGGTTTTATGATAAAATGTTGCTTTTATGACACGCCGTTGCATGACACCCATGGGTGGAGGGATCAGGATGGCGGCGAAATGCGGTTTTTTATTTCGTAATATTTTTTCCCGGAATACAGGCATGTCCTGGAATACAGGCAAGTTCGCCGCCGCCGGAATTGTGCTCATGCTCGATTGTTGTCGCGGCACCGCCGCCACGCTCAACTTGAGCGGCTATCGAATGACCTTCGATGAAACATTCTCCAAGCTTGATATTTCCGCCTACGGACCCGGTACACAATGGACCGCGCATACGCCATGGAACGGCGATTTCGGCGATGCGATTTTCGGTAATCCGGGTCCGGACGGACCTTTTGCCATTACCCCGGACGGTCTCACGATCACCGCCCGTAAAGGTGCAAACGGCCGCTGGTACTCTGGACTTATATGTTCCGTAGACCGCGATGGCCCAGGGCAGCAAGGTTTTGTGCAGCGCTATGGCTATTTCGAGATGAAGGCCAAATTACCGACCGGCCCCGGCACTTGGCCGGCCTTCTGGCTGATCGGTCAGAATAAATCGAAATCAGCTTCGGAGATCGATGTTATCGAATATTATGGCGCTTTCGACCGTTATTATCACAGCACCGAGCACGTTTGGGTGAAGGGAAAGAATCAGCTTCTGCGGACCTACATGAAGGAAGTGCCAAAGGGCATTCTCTCCTCGCAGTTCAACACTTTCGGCGTGCTGATCGAACCTGACCGGACCCGATTCTATTTCGACCGGCAGGAATATTGGTCGACCCCCACGCCGCCGGAATATGACCAGCCAATGTATATACTCGTCGATCTTGCGCTCGGCGGCGGTTGGCCGATCGATCACCTGACGTCCCCGCAGGTGATGGATATAAAATATGTCAGGGTTTATCAGAAAATTCCCGGCGACTTAACCCAAAATGGTGCGCGGCATTCCCGGCCCGGCCAAACCCTGCAGCCGCATAGCAGCGTGCCGTAGGCACCGGGCCTGACAGCAGTTCACCCGCGCGAGACGCGTCTTTGTGCCGATGACGCAGTCTTCAGCTCGGCACCCACGGCGTCGGCGGCGGCACGAGGCATGGGGCCTCGACATCCACGGTGCCAAACGCGGCGGGTCCCGCAATTTCGATATATTCCATATCCTCGGAGTAATCGAACAGGTAGTGGGTAATTCCGGGCCGCTGATGCACGCAATCGCCGGCCGCTACCAGATGCTCGACATCGCCGTACATGAACCGTGCCCAACCCTTGGTCATGATCACGATGTGAAAATCCGCGATATGCTTGTGCCAGCCGGTACCGTGCTCCGGCGGCCGCGACGGATTCGCCTTCACCAGCTGGCAGATCACCTGCCCGCCGGTTGCCGCCTCAATGCCGAGGTCTCGATACATAAAGAAATCCCGCAATCCATCCATCCGCCATGGCGTATCGTCCGGTTTAATATGGCTGAATTCGGTGATCATGGTTTTGTCCAACATGACCTGCTCCATCGGTTTTAATCGGGGTCAAATCATGCAGGCTACGCCCATGCGGGGTCAAGAAATATTTTGCGCCGCACCATTCCGCGCCGATCTGCGCTGCGAAATTTGCCTGCTCCGCTTGGGTCGGGAGCACCATTGAACCCCAACCTCAGCCAGATTATAGGAGCATTGTTGCGGGTGTAGCTCAACGGTAGAGTCCCAGCCTTCCAAGCTGGTTGTGCGGGTTCGATTCCCGTCACCCGCTCCAGTGGCTTTGCTGGGTTTGGGGTCGGTTTCTGCCTTGGGCCTTGACAGCGAAGCCCGCGCGTTGTGCAAGGCGGACGGATGCGTGTTGTCCGCAAGCGACCTGTCACTGCAGGGGTGTAGCTCAATTGGCTAGAGCGCCGGTCTCCAAAACCGGAGGCTGTGGGTTCGAGACCCTCCACCCCTGCCAACCGGGCTGTTCTGGGCCGGTGCGCGGCACGGTCTTTATTTCTTATTTTGGAGCATAGCTAAATTGGCGTTCAACCCGGCGAAGTTCTTGCGCGACGTGCGCACCGAGGCGTCCAAAACGACATGGCCGTCGCGCCGGGAAACATTGGTGACCACCGGTGTTGTACTGGCGATGGTCGCGTTGACGATCGTATTCTTTTTGGTTGTGGATCAGGTTATCGGCCTCGGCATGCGGGTGCTGTTCGGCGTAGGGGGTTAAAATTCGTGGCAAAACGCTGGTATGTTCTGCATGTCTATTCCGGGTTCGAGAAAAAAATTGCGACCCAGATCACTGAAACCGCAGCACAGAAGGGTCTTTCTGACGAGATTGAGCAGGTGCTCGTGCCGACTGAGGAGGTGGTGGAAATCCGCCGCGCCCAGAAGGTCAACGCCGAGCGTAAATTTTTCCCCGGCTATGTGCTGGTCAAAATGGAAATGAGCGATGATGCCTGGCATCTAGTGCGCGATATTCCGAAGGTAACCGGCTTTCTCGGGACCAAAATCCGCCCGACGCCCATTTCCGACACCGAAGCCGAACGGATGATGCGCCAAGTTCAGGAAGGCACCGAACACCGCCGCCCGGCGGTTGTGTTCGAGATCGGCGAGCAGGTGCGCGTCGCCGACGGACCCTTCGCCAGCTTTATCGGCGTGGTCGAGGATGTCGACGAGGAAAAAGCCAGGGTGAAGGTCTCGGTCTCGATTTTTGGGCGCTCCACGCCGGTGGAACTGGAATACACCCAGGTCGAGAAGGTCTGAACGGTTGCGTTTTCACATTATACTCAAACCGAGTATAATGTCACGGTTGATCGAGCAGCACGCCTTTGCTGGTGCCTTCCACCGCCACCACCCCGGAATCGAGCAGTGTGAGGGTGCAGGTGGTGATGGTGCCCAATCCGGGCTTGTGCTCGATGCCCGTAATCGTCCAGCGGATCAGGGTGCGCGAGTCCATCGGCACCGCGCGCCGGAAGCGGAACGTAAATTCGAGGCCCACAGTCGGGCCAAGTCCGGAAAAGTGCCGTGCGGTCAGCCCCATCATGCGGGCAGTGGTTTCGGTGCCACTGGCGATCAGGCCGCCATATCGCGAGGCGGCGGCGATGGCGGCGTCATGATGCATCGGGTTGGTGTCACCTACCAAGCGAGCGAAGTCTTGCGAAGATTTGGTTTCAAAGACATGCTCGGTCTCGAAACTAGCCCCGAGCTTTACCATGTCACTCATCCTAGGTGATTCCTTCCTCACAACTTATTGCCCGCCACGTCATGCCGTGGCACTCAACTTACGCCAGAGGTGCCACAAGGTCAGCGTTCCGTCCATTCTTTAGTGGTCTCGGCCACGAGCGATTTTTTGATTTTTGGGGAAATTTCATTGTCGATCAAACGGTTACGTAAAGCAGTCTTGCCGGTTGCCGGCCTCGGCACGCGGTTTTTGCCAGCGACCAAAGCGATTCCGAAGGAAATGCTGCCGGTGGTGGATAAGCCGCTGATCCAGTATGCCATCGATGAGGCGCGCGCCGCAGGTATCGAGCAATTTTGCATGGTGACGGGGCGGGGCAAGACCGCACTGATCGATCATTTCGACATTGCCTTCGAACTGGAAGCCACCCTTGCCGAGCGTGGCCGGGATGACGCCCTGGGGATGCTGCGTTCGGAGGCAATGGAACCGGGTTCGATCGTGACAGTGCGCCAGCAGGTGCCGCTGGGGCTGGGGCATGCCATTTGGTGCGCGCGGGCGTTTATCGGCGATGATCCGTTCGCCATCATTTTGCCGGACGACCTGGTATTGAGCGAAACGCCGTGTCTGACCCAGCTTGCCCAGGCCTATCGCGAAACCGGGGGCAACGTGGTCGCGGTCGAGGAAGTGCCGATGGAGCAGGTGCATCGCTACGGCGTGCTGAAAACCGGCGAGACCCACGGTAATCTGGTCGAGGTTCTGGGACTGGTTGAGAAGCCGAAGCGCGAGGTGGCACCGTCGAATTTGTCGATCATTGGACGCTATGTGCTGTTGCCCGAGGTGATCGCGCATCTGGCGCGGATGGAGCGCGGTGCCGGCAACGAAGTGCAGTTGACCGACGCAATGGCGAAAATGATCGGCCACGCACCATTTTTTGGTTTGAAATTCGAAGGTCGCCGGTTCGATTGTGGCGACAAGGTCGGGTATCTCGAGGCGCAGATCGCCTTCGGGCTGGTCCGGCCTGATCTGGGACCGGCAATCCGCAACTTTTTGAAGGCTTACACCAATGTATGACAAGATGGGGGATGACATGGCTGGTTTTTCGCATCTGTTTCCCGCCAGCACGCTACGCGAATACGATATTCGCGGCATTGTGGGCGAGAGCCTGCATGAGGCGGACGCGTTCGCGATCGGACGCACCTTCGGCTCGATTGTCGCGCGCAATGGCGGCACCAGGGTTGCGGTTGGGCGCGACGGGCGCTTGTCGTCGCCTGTGCTGTCCGACGTGTTGATCGAAGGGCTTATGGCGAGCGGGATGGCCGTGATCGATGTCGGCTGCGGGCCGACGCCGATGCTGTATTTCGCCGCGACCACCGAAGCGACCGACGGCGCGGTGATGGTGACCGGCAGCCACAACCCGGCGAACTACAACGGCTTCAAAATGATGCTGGGGCGCAAGCCGTTTTTCGGCGCGCAGATCCAGGAACTCGGGCGTTTGGCGGCGGCGGGCGATGTGGTGTCGGCGGCGGCGGGATCGGTGGCGGCGAAGGATGTCAGCGACGCCTATCTGAAGCGATTGTTGCAGGACTGGGACGGTGGCGATCGGGGACTCAACGTGGTGTGGGATTCCGGCAACGGGTCGGCGGGTGATATATTGTTGCGGCTGGTCAAGTCGCTACCGGGCAAACATACTGTGCTGAATGCCGAAATCGACGGGCGGTTTCCCGCTCACCACCCCGACCCGACGGTCGCCAAAAATCTCGAACAGCTGGTCGCCGCCGTGCGCAAGCATGGTGCGGATATCGGGATTGCGTTCGACGGCGACGCCGACCGGATCGGTATTGTCGATGATACCGGTGAGATTCTGTTCGGCGATCAGTTTTTGATCCTGCTGGCGCGGGATGTGCTGGCGGCGCACCCAGGGGCGACGATCATCGCCGATGTGAAGGCGAGCCAGGTGTTGTTCGACCAGATTGCCGTCGCGGGTGGCAAGCCGCTGATGTGGAAGACCGGACATTCGCTGATCAAGGCAAAAATGGCGGAAACCGGCGCGCCGCTGGCGGGCGAAATGTCCGGACATATCTTCTTTGCCGATCACTGGTACGGGTTCGACGACGCGCTGTATGCCGCAATCCGGGTGATGAATGCGGTGATCCATAGCGGCAAGAGCGTATCCGCATTCCGCAAGAGCCTGCCGCAGGTGATCAATACGCCGGAACTGCGGTTCGATTGCGCGGAAGACCGGAAATTCGCGGTGGTCGACGAAGTCGCCGAACGGTTGCGCGCCGATGGTGCTAAGGTGTCCGATACCGATGGTGTGCGGGTTTCGACCGAGGACGGCTGGTGGCTGCTGCGGGCGTCAAACACCCAGGCGGTGCTGGTGGCGCGGGCGGAGGCATCGTCCGATGCGGGGTTGGCGCGATTGAAGGCGACATTGGCATCGCAACTGGCGGCATCCGGGCTGGCACCGGATTTTTCCGGCGCGAATGCCGGGCATTAGAGCGATATCGTTTGAGGTTGACGCTTTTGCGGCAACCGAATGCAATGAAGTTGCGCGCAAAAACAGGGATGGAGGGCGGATGCAGCTGGCCTCGGTTTCGACGATCGGCGATTATGCGGTGGTAATTTGCGGGAGTCCCTGAAATAATATGACCACACTACCGGTCGCGGTCCTTCTGCCGTGTCATAACGAGGGGTTGTCGATCGGCGGGGTTGTTCGAGCGTTTCGGGATGCTTTGCCGGAAGCGACGGTGTTCGTGTTCGACAACAACTCGACCGACGACACCGCGAGCCGGGCGCGAGATGCCGGTGCGATCGTGCGCACCGAGCGCCAGCAGGGCAAGGGCCACGTGGTGCGGCGGATGTTTCGCGATATCGATGCCGACTATTATGTCATGGCCGACGGCGACGACACCTATGACGCGTCGCTCGCTCCCGCGCTGCTGACGCTGGCGCGCAGCGGGCCATATGATCTGGTAAACTGCGTGCGTCTCGCGAACGATGATGAAGCGTATCGGGGCGGCCACCGGTTCGGCAACCAGATGCTGACCGGTGCCGTCCGGCTGATTTTCGGCGACCGGGTGCAGGATATCCTGTCGGGCTACAAAGTGTTGTCCTACCGCTTCGTCAAATCCTTTCCCGCCTTGTCCACCGGGTTTGACATCGAGACGGAGCTTGCTGTCCACGCGCTCGAACTGTCGATCCCGATCGCCCATGTCGAAGGCAGCTATCGCGGGCGGCCGCCGGGTTCATCGAGTAAGCTGCGCACCTATCGCGACGGGTGGCGCATTCTGATGATGATCCTGAAGCTGGTGCGCCACGAACGGCCACTGGCCTATTTCGGCGTCCTCGGGATCGGCTGCGTCGCACTGGCGTTGGTACTCATCGTGCCGGTGCTGCTGACTTATGTGAACACCGGACTGGTGCCACGGCTGCCGACCGCGGTTCTGGCGACCGGGATCGTGCTGGTAGGGGCGCTGAGCCTGACCACCGGGATCATTCTGGATACGGTGACGCGCGGGCGGCGCGAGGTTCGGTTGCTCGCCTACCTCGGCCAGCGGGCACCCCCCTCTCTGGATGAACCCGCGCGCGCGCCAACCCATGCCGCGCGCCGGGGGGAGCCGATCCGTTGAGCGCGCGCTTACGTCACCCGGTTGCCGCAACCGTTATGGCCTTTGCGCTGTACGCCGTGGCGTCGCTCGCGCTGTTCTACCGGCCCGGCTTGTTTGCGGGCACGCATGATCTTGGCAACGGGACCGATCCGTATCTCTATATCTGGTCGTTTTACTTCATCCCGCACGCGATCGCTCACGGGCATAATCCATTCGTGATTCCGCTGGCCTGGGCACCGGCGGGGCTGAATATCACCCAGGCAACGACGACGCCCGGACTCGCCCTGCTGTTCTGGCCACTGACCGCGTGGGCCGGGCCGGTCGTGAGCTTCAATGTCGCATCGCTGGCAGCGCCGGCGCTCGGTGCCACCACGGCCTTCCTTTTCGCCTACGTGCTGACGGGGCGAGCGGTCGCCGCGTTCATCGCCGGTTGGATTTTCGGCTTTTCAACCTATGTCGCGGGAGCGCTGCTGGGGCATTTGCAGACCGATTTCGTGCCGCTGGTACCGCTGGCGTTTCTCGTGGTCGCCTTGCGCGGTCGCGGCCGGCTTTCCGCGTTACCCTTCGTTTTGCTCCTCAGCATGATCGACATCGGTCAGTTCCTGATCTCGTTGGAAACCTTTGTGACGACCGCGATATTCCTCGGGTTGTTTCTCGTCGTCCAGGAAGCGGCCGCACCCGGCGGCTTATCGCGGGCGCGATGGCATCCGGCGGGCATCAACATCGGCTTGTTCGCACTTTGCTACGTGATTACCGCAGCAATGTTGGCACCGTATTTTTATTATTTTTTCAGCGATTATGCGCAGATTCCGCATGTGCTGCAAAACGGCGGCTATTTCTGCATCGATCTGCTGAATTTCATTATCCCGACACCGGTGACCTGGCTCGGCGGCCATTTGTTTTTACCGATAACCAATCGGTTCTCCGGAGGTTTGAGCGAAGATCTCGGCTACATCGGCCTGCCGCTTGCCATCCTGACCGCAATCGCGGTGGGGCGGACGTGGCGGGTGCGTCAGGCGCTGCCGCTCATTGTGATACTCGTCGTTGCCTGCATCTTCGCCCTCGGCCCGGTGCTCAGGATCGACGGGCAACCGATCATGAGGCTGCCTTGGACCGGCATGCAGAGACTGCCGTTGCTCGCCAATGTGGTGACCGGGCGGCTGATGGTCTATGCGGTACTGGGTATCGGCATCGTTTGCGCGATCTGGTTGAGTCGGCTGCAACGGGGCTATTTCGCCGGGTGTGCCGTTGTCGCGGCTGCCGCGCTGCTGACGCTGCCCAACAGCATCGCGGGGCCGAACACGGGATGGTACGACCCATTGCCAAAAACCCAGTTCTTTCAGACCGGCGCTTACCGGCAGGAAATCGCCAGGGGCGAGACGGTCATGTTCCTGCCGTTCCAGGCCGCGAATGGCGATGCGATCATCTGGCAGACGTTGACCCGGGGTTATTTCCGCACGATCGACGGGTACGGAAACTTTATTCCGCCGCTGTACGCCGCCTGGCCGGCGGCGCAGATGCTGAACGAAGACGCTGCCGGACCGGACTTCGCACCGCAGTTCAACCTGTTCATGAAGCATTTCAGCGTGAGCAAGGTGCTGGTGCCACAGGCATTGTGGACGACCTGGGGACCGGCACTCGCCGAAGCGGGGTGGCGACGACAGGTGGAGGGGACGGTCGCGATCTACGATATGGCCCCAGCCTCCTGGGCGAAGATACCCGACGTGACGGTGACGGCGGCGCAGGAGGCCTTCGATGAAAACCATCTGCGCGCGTTGACCCAAGCGGCTTCGTGTATGCTGGCCAAGCGAGCAACCCAGCTCGATCCCGATGCGGCGGTGGCCAGTGGCTGCCTCGATCCGGCCTTCCGGGCGGAGCCGGGGCCACCGACCAATTGGGACCGACTCGCCGGCTGGTTAGGATTTTTCGGCGGTAAAATCGGCGTGGCGGTGACGACGGATGGCGCGGTCGCCAAGCTCATCGCCGCCCACGCGGGGCCGGGTGTGACGCAGATCTATTTTCCCTATCCCAGGCTTTACGACACGGTAACGATCAAAAACGGCGAGACAGGTGAGTTGATCTTCGTCTATGGCCGGCGCACGCTGATGCCCGCTGGAGCCGTGGATCACACGTGAAACCAAAAGTGTGATCGGCGGAGGCGGAATCGCCGGAGCCGTGAATCACACGTGAAACCAAAAGTGTGATCGGCGGAGGCGGAATCGCCGGAGCCGTGAATCACACGTGAAACCAAAAGTGTGATCGGCGGTTCTTTCGGCGTCCGACAGACTCTAGAGCCTGATTGTTTAAGGACGAACAGGCTCTATCTTTATTTTTGCGAGCAATTCCATTGCATTCGGTTGCCGCAAGGGTGCCAATCTCAAGCAATATTGCTTTAGCCTTGCCTTGGGTGATGGCAAGCGGTGAACCTGCCGTCATTCAAAACCTCCAGTGCAGGCTTGGTGGTTTTACAAATATCGGTGGCGTAGCCGCAGCGCGGGTGGAACGGGCAACCGCGGGGCGGGTTGGCCGGGCTGGGCGGGTCGCCGGCTAACACAATGCGGGTTTTGTGGGCGGCGCGAGCGGGATCGGCGACCGGAACCGCCGAGATCAGGGCTTCGGTGTAGGGGTGGGCGGGTGCCGCGAGGATTTGTTCGGTGGCCCCCAATTCGATGATGTTGCCGAGATACATCACCGCGACACGATCGGCGATCTGGCGTACCACACCGAGATCGTGCGCGATGAACAGGAAGGCGATGCCGCGTTCGCGTTTGAGATCGGTCAGCAGATTGATGATTTGCGCCTGAACCGAGACATCGAGGGCGGAAACCGGCTCGTCGGCGACGATCAGTTTGGGCGAGAGGGCGAGGGCGCGGGCGATGCCGACGCGCTGACGCTGGCCGCCGGAGAATTCGTGGGGGAAGCGGTCGAGATGCTCGGAGCGTAGTCCGACAGCTTGGATGAGTGCGGCAACATTGTCGCGAATGTCGCGGCGGGTGCCGCGATGATGCACGATCAGCGGTTCGGCAACGATGTCGCGCACCCGCCGGCGCGGGTTGAGCGAGGCGTAAGGGTCCTGGAAAATCATTTGCAACCCGGCGCGGGTTTCGCGGAGGGCGGCACCGCGCTGGCGGGTGATGTCGGTGCCGGCAAGGGTGATACTGCCGCTCGAAACGTCGAGCAGCCGGGTGACGCAGCGGCCGAGGGTGGATTTGCCGCAGCCTGATTCGCCAACCAACCCGAGGGTTTCGCCGTTGGCGATGGTGAAGGAGACCGCGTCGACCGCCCTGATCATGGTTTTGCCAGAGGCCAGGAGAGCGCTGCCGGTGGTGTAGGTTTTGGTCAGTTTGTCGATGGACAGCAGGGCGTCGCTCATGCCGCGAGCGCCTGGGTGCGGGCGGTGGCACGCTCGGGCGCGGGGATGATGCAGGCGACCTGGTGTTCGGTGCCGGTCAGGGGCGGGCGGGCGTTGATGCAAGCGGGGCGGACAAAGGCGCAGCGGGGCGAAAAGGCGCAGCCTGGCGGGCGGCGGTTCAGCGCGGGGGGCAAGCCCTGAATGGTGGCGAGGCGCGGACGGCGGATACCGTCAAGCGCCGGCATCGAGCCGAGCAGGCCCCAGGTATAGGGGTGGTGCGGGTCTGCGAACAGCGCGGTGGTGCTTGCGGATTCCACGATGCGGCCAGAGTACATCACCGCCACGCGATCCGCGGTTTCAGCGACGACGCCGAGGTTGTGGGTGATCAGGATGACCGCCGAATTGAAATCATCGCGCAGCTTGCGGATCAGTTCGAGAATTTGCGCCTGGACGGTGACGTCGAGCGCGGTGGTGGGTTCGTCGGCAAGCAGCAGCGCCGGATTGCAGGAAAGCGCCATCGCGATGACGGCGCGCTGACGCTGGCCGCCGGAGAGTTCCTGCGGGTAGCGGGCGGCGGCGCGGGCGGGGTCGGGCAAGCCGACGGCATCCAACAAATCGACCGCGCGGGATCTGGCGGCGTGGCGCGAAAGTTCGGTGTGAATGCGGATTTGCTCGGCGATCTGCGCGCCGATGGTAAACACCGGGGTGAGTGCGGTCATCGGGTCCTGAAAGATCATCGCGATCGCCCCGCCGCGCAGGCGGCGCAGAACCCCCGGCTTTTGGCCGATCAGTTCGGTTCCCTTGAAGCGGATCGATCCGGCGATGACGACGTTGGGGTCGTTGATCAGGTCGAGAATGGCCAGCACGGTGAGGCTTTTGCCCGATCCGGATTCGCCGACAATGCCAAGGATTTCACGCTCGGCGATACTGAACGACACGCCATCGACCGCGCGGATGAGGCCGCTCCGGGTCCGGAAACTGACGGCAAGATCGGTGACATCTAACAAATTACTCATCGGCGCAGCCTCATGCGGGGATCGAATGCGGCGTAAACAATATCAACCACCGCATTGGAGACGACGACGAACACCGATGCGTAGATCACGGTCGCCATGATCATCGGTAGATCAAGGGTTTCGAGCGCCTGATAGGTGAGATAGCCAACGCCTTGCAGGCCGAACACCACTTCGGTCAGCAGCGCGCCGCCGCCGACCAGCACGCCGAAATCGAGGCCGAACAGGGTGACGACGCTCACCAGCGAGCAGCGCAGGGCGTGGCGCAGCAGCACCTGGCGTTCGGTGAGGCCCTTGGCGCGGGCGGTGCGAATGAAATCTTCCTGCATGGTCTCGATCAGGGCGGCGCGCAGCACGCGGGCGTAGAGGCCGATATAAAGAATGGCCAGGGTGATCCAGGGAATGATCAGCGCCTTGAACCAGCCCAGCGGCGATGCCGTGAAATCGACGTAGCCCAGCGGCGGCACCCAGGAGAATAGCCACGTATGATGCCAGACACCCTGGGTGATCAGATTAGCCATGGTCGCGACCCAGAACACGGGCATTGAAATGCCAATCAGCGACAGGACCATGAGGGTGCGATCGACCCAGCCGTTGCGAAACGCCGCAGCTAACGCGCCGATGACAATGGCAAAAACGATCCAGATAACGGCGGCACCACTGACTAACGACAAAGTGATCGGTGCGGCCTTGAACACCTGCGGGACGACCTTTTCGCCAAGGTTGACGAACGAGGTGAGGTTGCGGCTGATGAAAAGTTTTTTCATCATGATGACGTATTGAACTGGCAGAGGCCGGTTGAGTCCAAATTCCTTTTCGACCCGCGCGATGGTCTGAGGCGAGGCGTTTTTGCCGGCGATGCGATCGGCCGGGTTAGCCCCTGGGGTTGCGAAAAAAATCAAAAAGACCAGGACCGAAATGCCGAACAGCACGGCGATCATGTGGATCAGGCGGCGGAGGATGGTGGCGGCCATGGGATCCCTAGTTCCGCAGCTTGGCGCGCGGGTCGAGCGCATCGCGCAGGCCGTCACCAAGGATGTTGAGGGCAAGCACAGTGATGACGATGGCGATCCCCGGCGCGATGGCGACGATCGGGCGGGTGTAGATCAGGCTCTCGCCGTTCTCGATGATGGTGCCCCAGCTCGCCGCTGGCGGTTGCACGCCGATCGAAAGAAAGGACAAGGCGGCTTCGGTTAACAAATCTAACGCAACGATCAGTGGGGCGAAGACCACGAGGGAGGAGATCACGTTCGGCAGAATATCGAACCACAGGATGCGCCATGCCGGCCCGCCGATGCCGATGGCGGCGAGCACGTATTCGCTCTGACGCAGCCCGATCACGAGGCCGCGCACCGGCCGTGCGACATAGGGAACGTAGATGATGCCGATGATGGTGATTGGCAGCGCGAGGCTGGAGGCATCGAGGCGAATCGGGCCGATATCGATGCCGTGCGCGATCAGCACCACCGAGAGCGAGATGGCCAGCAGAAACACCGGAAACGCCCAGAGCGCATCAAGCAGCCAGGAGATGATCCGATCGGTCCAGCCGCCGAAGTATCCGGAGAGAATGCCGGTGATCGCGGCCAACCCGAGGCAGATGCCGGCGGAGATGAACGAAATTATCAGCGAGTTGCGGCCGCCGTAGAGCAGGCGGGCGGCAACGTCGCGGCCTTGATCATCGGCACCGAGCATATAGGGGCCGAGCCGCCAGGACGGGCCGATCGGCTCGATGCCGAGATGCAAAGGGTTGTTGGCGGCGGCAAGAACTTCGACGGTTTTGCCGTGCCGAATCACGGTGCCGGACAGGTTGGACTGGAACGGATCGGTGCGGGCGATGTGCTGTGCATACCAGGGGGCCGCGGCGCAGAGCAGGGCGATGATGATGAGGACCGCGAGCGAAACGATCGCGGCGCGATCGCGGATCAGTTTGCGGCCGGCAGTGGCCCAGTAGCCAGGGGCCGGGGGTGCGATATCGGTGACCAATGGGTTCGTCGCATCGCTCATTTGACCACCGCGAGTTGGGGCAGGAAGAAGTATTCGCCACTGAACCTGAAGTGCTTCAAGCGCGCTGAGACAAAATCAAGCCGTTTGACCGTGAACAGATTGACCGCAAGGGCGCGCCGGGTCAGTTGACGATCGACATGCGCCCAAAGTGCATTGCCTGTCTTGGCATCGGTCACTGAAATCAGTTCCGCTTTTTCCATTTCGGCATCGATCGCCGGATCGCAGAAGCCAGAAATGTTGATGGAATTATCGGAGCCTTTCCGGAACGAGTTGCAGGAATACAAGACATTGAGAAAGTCGGACGGTGCCGGGTAGTCCTGCGCCCAGTCAGTCACCGAAATCTGCACCTTGTTGTTGGTATTCTGGATGTAGTTGAACTCGATGTTGGGGGAAATTGGTTTGACGTCGGCCTTGAACCCCAGCCGGTTCAGAATGTCCTGCAAATAAATGCCGATCTGGCGATAGGGCGATTCCAGGGGGGTAATCACTGTTACCCTCTGACCGATCATGCCGGATTTTTTCATGTACTGGCGCGCCAGTTTCCAATTCGGTGCGGTCCACGTGGTGTCCGGGTTTTTGGTGAACGGACAATAGGGCCGATAGCCCGGAATCTGCGGCGGCAAAACCTGACAGGTCGGGATGGCGAGCGCGTTGCCGCCGAACAGTTTGACCGCCGATTCCCGGTTGATCGCGAATTCGACGGCGAGGCGCGCGTCCAAATTGTTGAAGGGAGGAATATTGACGTTCATCGGCTCGTAAATAAGCCAGTTGACCGGCGTCAGATGCACCTGTTTGGTGTCGTGCGTAGCGATTTCATTGAGCCGGTCCGCCGGTACGTTCTCGTACATCCAGTCATATTGCCCATTTTCCACCGCGGTCACCTGCGACTCGGCGGACAGGCCGAAGCGATACGTTATGCGGGCCGGGAATCCCTTCGGCTGCGCGAGTGCGCTCCATTGATGAAAATAGGGGTTGCGCACCATGACGATCCCGTTGGACGGATCGTAGGATTGCACCTTGTAGGCACCGGTGCCGGGGATTGGCGTGGTCCCCATGTCGTGATCGGGAGTGTCCGCCGGCAGGATCGAGGCAAAGGCGACGGCGAGCTGATCGAGAAACTCCGCATCCGGATGACGGAGATGAAACGTAACCGTGTTAGTTGCTGCATCGGTGACCAGCCCTGGCAGCGTGCAGTGTTCCGGGTGCGCGTTGCAGGCGCGGCCCCCGACAATCACGTCATACCAGGTTCCGGCATTCGGGCTGTTGACCTTGAACAACCGGCGGAAGCTGTGAACGACGGCCTGCATGGTGAGGGCCTGGCCGTTAGAGAATTTGATGCCCTGCCGCAAGTGAAACACATAGGTGGTACCGTTGTCGGTTGGCGTTGGCACGTTGGTCGCAAGATCGGGTACGATCTGGTAGGAGCCGGCACCGCCCACCTTGGCGAAGGTGACCAGGCCATCATACATCGCCTGGAAAATTTCGGCATAGCGTAGCGTATAATTGACCTGCGGATCGAACGAGCCAGAGGCGGAGACCGTGACCATCCGCAGCGTGCCGCCATAGTCCGATTTGTTAGTAGCCGCGCGCGCCGATGCAAGGCCCGCGACGAGCAGCAGAACCGCAACGATAATTTTCATGCGGCGGGAAGCAGGCCGACGAGGCGTTCGGCTTGCGCGACGATCGGGTTGGCGATGGCGGCGGCGCGGACGGCACCGGCTTGCAGGATCTGGTCGATATGGGTGGAATCGCCAGCGAGGCGGAGGGTTTCCTCGCGAATCGGGGTCAGCTTGGTAATGACCAGTTCGGTCAGGCGTTCCTTGAGATGGCCGAACCCCTGGTTGCCGTGCTCGCGCAGAACTTCGGCGGGACTGACATTCGCAAGGGCTGCAAAAATGCCGACCAGATTGCGGGCTTCGGGGCGGGTTTCGAGTTTTTCGGGATGATCGGGCAAATCCGCCGGGTCGGTTTTGGCGCGGCGGATTTTTTGGGCGATGGTGTCATTGTCGTCGGTCAGGTTGATCCGGCTTTGATCGGAGGTGTCGGATTTCGACATTTTTTTGGTGCCGTCGCGCAGGCTCATGATTCGCGCGGTGCTGTTCATGATGCGTGGGTGGATAGCGGGGAAAAATTCGGTCCGATAGTCGTGGTTGAATTTCTGCGCGATGTCGTTGGCGAGTTCGAGATGCTGGCTCTGATCGTCGCCCACCGGCACTTCGGTCGCGTGATAGGCGAGAATATCGGCCGCCATCAGGTTGGGATAGACGAACAGGCCGGTCGAGACCGCTTCGCGATCTTTGCCAGCCTTGTCCTTGAACTGGGTCATCCGGCTGAGCCAGCCGAACCGGGCGACGCAGTTGAAAATCCAGGCGAGCCTTGCATGGGCATGCACCGCCGATTGGTGGAATAATATGCTGTGATCAGGGTCGATGCCGCAGGCAATCAGCAAGGCGGCGTTAGTGCGGGTCTGCGCCCGCAGGGCTTCGGGGTCTTGCCAGACGGTAATGGCGTGGAGATCGACGAGGCAATAGATGCTCTCGTTGCCCTCCTGCAATGCCACCCAGTTCTGGATGGCACCGAGATAATTGCCAAGATGTGCGATGCCGGTGGGCTGAATACCCGAGAAAATACGTGCCATGGCCTCTGTATCAGCCGGCTTGTGCGGCTGGGTCAAGCGGCGGGGAGCGGCGCAGCAGGGCGCGGAGTTCGTCGAGCCGGAATGCGCCGAGGCCCAGGCCGATGACCGCGAAGGTGGCGATGCCGGCGGCGATCAGGATCGCGAGGCCGACGCTGGGGGGCAGCCGCATGATGCCGGCATAGCGCAGCCCGATGAGGACCGCGGCCATGATGGCGCTGGCGGCGATAATCCGCAGCGTGCGCCCGACCAACTGGTTATCTGGAACGAAATCGGCATGGCGGTGAAGGAAAAACGCCAGCATTCCCACATTGAACCATGCGGCGATGCTGGTGGAGAGCGCGATGCCCACCTGTTGCAGCGGATGCATCAAGGCGAGGTTGAGGACAAGATTGAGCGCAACGGCGGCGAAACCGATTTTCACCGGCGTTTTGGTGTCGCCACGGGCAAAAAATCCGGGGGCAAACAGCTTTACCATCACAAATGCGGGAAGGCCGAACGCATAGGCGGCGAGGGCGGCGGCGCTGCGGGCGGCATCGGAGTCGGAGAACGCGCCATGGGCGAACAGGGTCTGCATGATCGGCAGGCCGATCGCCCCCAGGGCGGCGGCTCCTGGCAGGGTGACGAGCAGGGCAAATTCGACCGCCCGGTTGAGGGTGGCACGCGCGGCGGCCGTTTCCTTGCGGCGGAAATGGCGCGACAGGCGGGGCAACAATACCGTACCGAGCGCCGCACCGATGACGCCGAGCGGCAACTGGTTCACCCGATCGGCGTAATACAACACCGAAACGGTGCCATTCGGCAGCAACGAGGCGATGATGGTATCGACGGTCAGGTTGAGCTGGGTGACACCGGCTCCGATCAGTCCGGGGCCGAGCCGGCGCAGCACCAGCCTGGCACCCGGAGTCAACCGGGGGATGTGCAGGCGGAGCGGCACGCCGGCGCGGACCAGCGCCCGACCGAGCACGGCGAACTGCACAATGCCGGACAGCGCCACGCCATAGGCGAGGGCTTCCGGCACCCGCTCGCCTTCATCATGCAGGACGAACAGAACACCGATGATGCAAACATTGAACAATATCGGGGCGGCGGCGGCGGCGGCGAAATGGCCGCGCGCGTTCAGCACGCCGGCGAACAAAGCGCACAGGCAGATCAGCCAGAGGTAGGGGAATGTGATCCGCGAGAGATGCACCGCGAGCGCGAATTTCGCCGGTTCCGCGCGGAAGCCGGGGGCCAGCACATCGAGCACATAGGGCATGAAAATCATCCCCAGCACCATCAGGGCGAATAGCCAGATCACCATGATCGCGGTGATCTCTTCAGCGAGTCGGCGAGCCGGCTCGTCGCCCTCATGGCTCAGCATGCCGGTATAGGCCGGGATGAAGGCGGCGCTGAAGGCCCCCTCGCCAAACAGGCGGCGGAATAGATTAGGCAGACGGAGCGCGACGAAAAACGCGTCCGCCGCCGGCCCGGCACCGAGCATCGCCGCAATCAATATATCGCGCGCAAAACCGAGTACCCGGCTGCCGAGCGTCCAGACACCGACAGTGAAAGCGTTTCTGATCATTGCAGGGTCCTACCGCGAAGCAAGCTCGGTTTCCAATCGGGCGATGGTGGCGCGCGAGCATGGCTGGTCCGGCAGAATGAAACCATCGGCAGGGTAGTCGGTGACAACGGCGAGATGGCCCTCGTCCATCGAGCCGTGGCGGTGCAGTACCAGGACCGCGCCGATTTCGGGCGCGTTGCCGCGCGCATAGTGACCCGCGCCGGAGGCTGCGCGGGCATCGGGAACGCAGGAGAGATCGGTGGGAGCGCCATAGGCATTGATACCGGTGCGCGGCGGCGACATGCCGCAGGCGGTGAGCGCGAGAGACGTCAGAACGATCGGCCAGCCGATTCGCATCGCGCGATTTTATCAGAGCCGGGTCTCTGCTAGGTAAATTTTATGGATACGATTTACCGGGGCGACATTGCGACCAGGGCCGGGCGGCGGAATGCGTGGATCGATGCGTTGTTCATCGATCATGCACTTCTGCGGCTGGGCTGGACCAATTTTGCGGTGGTCGAGCCGGGGGCGCTGTATCGGTCGAACCATCCCGTGCCGTTTCAATTGGCAAAATTCACCCGTGACGTCGGCGTGCGTTCGCTGATCAATCTGCGAGGTGAATGCCGCAACGGGTCGGACGCCCTCTCGCGCGATGCCGCCGCGCGGTTGGGGCTGGATTTCTACGATATGGCCCTGGAATCGCGCGGTGCGCCCCAGCGGGACCGGATTTTGCGGATCGCCGGACTATATCGCGACATGAAACGGCCAGCCTTGGTCCATTGCAAATCCGGGGCCGATCGGGCGGGGCTTGCGGCGGCTCTGTTCGTGCTGATCGAGGGCGGAACCGTGAAGCAGGCGCGGGCACAGTTGAGTTGGCGGTTTGGCCATATCCGGCAGTCGAACACCGGCATTCTCGATGCGTTTCTCGATGAGTTCGAGCGGCATGGTGAGGGGCGGAAGGAGTTTCTCGACTGGGTGACCCAGGATTACGACGAGGCCGCGTTGCGCGCCAGTTTCGCGTCACGCGGGATCGGATCGCTGCCCCGACGCCTCGCCCGGTTTCTCAACGACAAGGTGTTGGCGCGGGAGTGAACGTCATCCGAATCCACCCCGTCCTTGCTTCGCCGGTGACTTGCAATGGCCGGTGGCTTGCAATGACGACGGCTTGCAATGACGACGGGGCGGCGTTGGCGGATCAGGCGTCCGGCGGTGCCGCGTTGATCGGGATTTCGCGGGGTTCGACCACCGGCTGATCGCCCATGCCGATCGCAGCATCGGTGTCGTTGCTCTCGCCCTGACTCTCGTTGCCGTCGCGTCTTCCGTTGCCATTGCCGTTGCCATAGCCGTTCTGGCCGTGTTGCTGGCTGCCTTGGTTACCTTGGGCCTGGTTCATCGCGGTGATAATGCGAAAATAGTGCTCGGCATGCTGAAAATAGGCTTCCGCTGTCACCCGATCGCCGCTGCTCGAAGCGTCCCGGCCCATTTGCTGGTATTTGTCGAACAGTTGCTGCGCGGTTCCGCGTACCCGCTGCTCCGGCCCGCTGCTATCGAACACGTGATTGCGATTGAGGGGGGGGCCACTCTGGACACTGCGGAAATTGCCGCCGCCGCCGCCATGGTTACGGTTGTTGCGCCCGCGCATGCGTTTGATATTCATCGAAATTCCGTCATCCTGTTTCAGTGCGGCCATGAGCGTGCCGGATCGTGCGATCCGTTAACTCGATAATAAAGGCGCAGCGCATGGCGAGATCATTCATACGTTTTCGATGCGGCGATATTGCACTACAACCCGCAATCGGATTGTATGACCGCCAATCCGGATAATATGCACCCGGATATCGAGCAACGCAGAATCGATGTAATCCGATTCCCTCGATTCACCAAGTGGTTTTTTGCGTGCGGCTTCCCAATGCTGTCATGACGATTGCGCGCGGAAGGCCGGTGAGATCGGCGTGGCCCCAGGAGGTGAGGCCGTGGGCTTCTGCCAGAGCGCTGATGCCACCGGCTTGCCCGATCCCGGCCTCGACGATGGCGATGCCCCCGGGAGCCAGAAGGCGCGGCAGATTGGCGATGATGTGCCGATAGGCCACGAACCCGTCGGGGCCGCCATCGAGTGCCGACGCCGGTTCGAACCCGGCAACCTCCGGCATCAGGGTGACAATATCGGTGGTGGGAATGTAGGGCGGATTGGCGAGGATGAGGTCGAAGGTTGCAGTGAGGGCTTCGGCCCAGTCGCCCACGATAAAGGCGCTACGGTGGGCGAGGTTCAGGCGGTGCGCGTTGGTGCGCGCAAGGACGGCGGCGGCGGCCACGCGATCGACGCCGATGCCGAAGGCGGCGGGACATTCGGTAAGAGCCGCCAGCAGAAGCGCTCCGGTGCCGGTACCGAGATCGAGGATGCTGGTTACGCTTGCCCGATCCTTGATGTGGTGCAGAGCGGCGTCGATCAGGGTTTCACTGTCGGCGCGGGGGATCAGGGTCGCGGGAGACACCGCGAGATCGAGGCTCCAGAATTCGCGGTGGCCGGTGATGTAGGCAAGGGGTTCGTGCCGGGCGCGGCGGGCGGCGAAGGTCATGCCGGTGCTTTCGGGCACTTCGTCATGGGTGAGCAGGCCGGAAGACTTGCAGCCCAGAGCGTGGGTGAGGATCAGCCGGGCTTCGCGGCGCGGTTCGGGGATGCCGGCGGCTTCGAGCATTGCCGCGATGGTGGCCAGGGCCTGCGCCACCGGGATCACGCCCGGACGATCATGTGAGGGCAGCGAGGCGGGCGGCCTGGTCTTCCTCGGTCAGGGCATCGATGATCTCGTCGAATTCGCCGAGCATCACCCGGTCGATCTTATGCAGGGTCAGATTGATCCGGTGGTCGGTGACGCGGCCCTGCGGGAAGTTGTAGGTGCGGATGCGCTCGGAGCGGTCACCGGTGCCGACCTGGGACTTGCGGTCGGCGGCACGGTCGGCGGCGAGGCTGGCGCGGGATTGCTCGTACAGCCTTGCGCGCAGGATTTTCATCGCCTTGGCGCGGTTTTTGTGCTGGCTGCGCTCCTCCTGCATCGTGACCACGATGCCGGTGGGGATATGGACGATGCGCACCGCCGATTCGGTCTTGTTGACGTGCTGGCCGCCGGCACCGGAGGCGCGATAGACGTCGATTCGTAGGTCGGAGTCATTGACCTCGACATCGACCTCCTCGGCTTCGGGCAGCACCGCGACGGTGACGGTCGAAGTGTGAATACGGCCCTGGGTTTCGGTGGTCGGCACGCGTTGGACCCGGTGGACGCCGGATTCGTATTTCAGCCGGGCGAACACCGAGCGGCCGGTGATTTCGGCAATGCCTTCCTTCAGCCCGCCCAGTTCGGTTTCGGCATAGTCGAGGATTTCGAAGCGCCAGCCTTTACTGTCGGCGTAGCGCTTGTAGGCCCCGAACAATTGCGCGGCGAACAATCCGGCCTCGTCGCCGCCGGCGGCGGGGCGGATTTCAAGAATGCCGGAGCGGGCATCGGCCTCGTCGCGCGGCAGGAGTGAAAGAGTGATTTCGCGTTCGAGTTTCGGCAAGGTTTCGCGCAGGGTTTCAAGCTCGGCGTCGGCCAGGTCGCGCAGATCGGGGTCGGCGCGGGCGCTTTCCGCCTCCTCAAACGCGCGCTGGGCGTTGCGGAATTCGATCACCTGGGCTTCGAGTGCCTGGATTTCCGCCAGTTCGCGCGAGGCGGCGACGAAGTGCTCGCCGTCGAGACCCGACGAGAGCATGGCGCGCAGTTCGGTGGCGCGATCGACGATGCGGTCAAGTTTGTCGGCAAGGTTCATCGGAGTTGGGCGATAAGGTCCGCGATGGCGACTTCGCGCTGGCTGCCGTCGTCGAGGTTTTTCAGGGTGACGGTGCGACGCGCCAGTTCATCGGCTCCGATCAGGAGGGCAGCACCGGCGTCGATTTTGTTGGCGCGTTCCAGGCGGCGCTTGAGGTTGCCGCGATAGGCCAGATCGGCCGCGATGCCGGCGCTGCGCAACCGGTCGAGAATCGCGACGGCGGTGGCATGGGCGGCATCGTCCATCGGGATCACCGCGACCGCGCGGGGTGCGGCCGGGGTTTGCGCGAGCAGCATGGCGAGGCGCTCGATGCCAGCCCCCCAGCCGACGCCCGGCGTCGGCGGGCCGCCCATCTGCTCGACCAGCCCATCGTAGCGCCCGCCCGCCAGCACCGCACTCTGCGCGCCGAGTTCGGTGGTCAGGAATTCGAAGGCGGTGTGGTTGTAGTAGTCGAAGCCCCTGACGATCCGCGGGTTTTCAAAATATACGATACCAAGGCTGCTGAGGGTGGTTTTCAACCCATCGTAGAACGCCGCCGAGGTGGTATTGAGGTACTCATAGATCAACGGCGCTTCCGCCAGCAGCTTGATGTCGGTGGCATCCTTGGAATCGAGAATCCGCAGCGGGTTCTTGACCAGCCGAATGCGGCTGTCGGTTGAAAGCTCGGCCTCGTAGCGGGATAAATAGGCAACCAACGCAGTGCGATAGGCGTCGCGACTCTCGCGGTCGCCCAGGGTGTTGATGTTGAGGGTGATGCTTTCGGTGATGCCGAGTTCGCGCAAAATCTGCCAGCCGCAGGCGATGGCTTCGGCATCGGCCAGGGGTTCGGCGGCACCGATGATTTCAAGCCCGATCTGATGAAATTGCCGATAACGGCCTTTCTGCGGCCGCTCGTAGCGGAACATCGGGCCGGTGTAGAAGATTTTTTGCGGCAGGGTCTGGGTCAGACCGTTCGAGACCAGCGCGCGGCAGATGCCGGCGGTGCCTTCCGGGCGCAGGGTGAGGCTATCGCCGCCGCGATCCTCGAAGGTGTACATTTCCTTGGTCACGACGTCGGAGGTTTCGCCGAGGTTGCGGGAAAACACCGCGGTTGCCTCGAAAATCGGGGTGGCCCATTCGGCGCAGCCATAGAGCGCCGAAATCCGCCGCGCGGTCGCCACGACATGCGCGTGCCGGCGCGAATCATCGCCGATCAGGTCCTGGGTGCCGCGCACGGGCTGTAGTTTGGTCAAGGCGATGGTCCTCAAAGGGCAGGGATGAGGTCGGTTTGCCGGAAATCATCGCCCTTGAACAGCAGCGGTAGCCTCGTTGCCGCGGCCAACGCGTAGGAGAAGCAATCACCGATGTTCAAGCCCGCTGGATGTCGGCCCCTACCGAACCGGCGGAAGGCCTCGATCGCGAGTTCGGCGTGCTGGGGCGTTACGGCAACGATATCGAGACAGGACAACTTGAAAAATCTCTCCAGAGCATGTCTGCCGGGGGTGCCCTTGCGCCCTTCCACGACCATCGCGAGTTCGACGCGGGTGACCGCTGAAATCAGGCGGGTTGGTGCGGCTTCGATTGCCTCGTCGTAGCGCCGCTGGTCGGGTTCGCCGAACAGGATCGCCACGACCGCCGAAGTGTCGATCACCATTAACGCCACATGCCGGTGTCGTCGTAACCGATGATGTCGTCGGGGCTGCGGGTATCGAGATCGGGGAGTGCGGCGCAGTCGCGGCCAAGCTGTTCCAGCCGGTCAGCCAGACGCACTGTTTCACCCCGGCGCAGACGCTCACGGTCGAGCCGTTCGGACAGCGCAATCCGAATTGCCTCGGTCAAAGTTTCGCCGGTCAGTCTCGCCACCGCGCGGGCGAGGCGATCGGTCTCGGGGTCTTTCAGGCTGAGGGCCATCGGGGGCTTTCAATCTATAAAATATGCTATTTTATAGATAAAATTCAGAGGGCTGTCCAGCCTTTGTCACGCCGCCGCTTGCTTCGCCTGTGCGGCCTCGGCCTGTAGTTTTGCCACACGTGTTTCAACCAAACCCACAACATGCTCGATCATCGCATCGCCCTCGATCGTATGGTCGGTCTTGCCGGCGACATAGATCATGTGCCGCCCGTTGCCGCCGCCGGTCACGCCGAGGTCGGTCATCAGCGCCTCACCGGGGCCGTTCACGACGCAGCCGATGATCGACAGGGTGATCGGGGTTTCGATATGGGCAAGCCGGTCCTCCAGCTTCGCCACAGTGTCGATCACGTTGAACCCCTGGCGCGCGCAGGACGGGCAGGAGATGATCCGCACGCCGCGGTGCCGGATACCGAGCGATTTCAGAATATCCCAGCCGACCAACACCTCTTCCTCGGGTTCGGCCGAGAGGGAGACGCGCATGGTGTCGCCGATGCCGGCCCAGAGCAGCGAGCCCAGGCCGATCGAGGACTTCACCGTGCCGGTGCGCCGCCCGCCGGCCTCGGTGATGCCGATATGCAGCGGGTGGTCGCAGACATCGGCCAACTGCTGATAGGCCGCGACCGCCATGAACACGTCGGACGCCTTCACGCTGATCTTGAATTCGTGGAAATCGTGATCCTGCAAAATCTTCGCGTGTTCGAGGGCGGATTCGACCAGAGCTTCCGGGTTGGGTTCGCCGTATTTTTCGAGCAGATGCCGCTCCAGCGACCCGGCATTGACGCCGATGCGGATCGAACAGCCATGATCGCGCGCGGCGGTAACAACCTCGCGCACCCGCTCGGCGCTGCCGATATTGCCGGGGTTGATCCGCAGGCAGGCGGCCCCCGCCTTCGCGGCCTCGATCGCGCGTTTGTAGTGGAAATGAATGTCGGCCACGATCGGCACGTTGACGCTCCGCACGATTTCGGCCAGCGCCGTGGTGGCGGCTTCGTCGGGGCAGGAGACCCGCACGATATCGACCCCGGCGCGTTCGGCCCGGTGGATCTGCGCCACCGTGGCCACGACATCGTCGGTCAGCGTGTTGGTCATGGTCTGCACCGTGATCGGCGCATCGCCGCCGACCTTGACCGATCCCACGCTGATCTGGCGGGATTTGCGGCGGGTGATCTGCTGGTATTCGCGGTAGTGCATGAACAGGCTTTCGCGGTTATGGTGCTGGGGATGGCGCGGAGGTAGCGGGTGCCGTTGCCGGGGTGCCGTCGCTCCCCGTTGGGGCTGGTTTGGTGAGCGGCATTTTGCGCAGCACCGACCCGGCGGGACCGAGCGGCGCGCCGGTAACGCCGTCGCGGATCAGCACGGTGCCACCGGCGTTGCCGGTGGTGAGCGTCAACCCGGGTTCATCGGGTACCGGCCAGGATTCCCCAGCTTTGAGGACGCGGCTGAACAGAATGGTGCCGTTGGTGCCCTGCACTTGTACCCAGCTATCGGCGGTGGCGCTGATCACCAGCGGGTTGGTCGTAAGTCTGGCTCCCGACGCGACCGAACTTGCTGCCAGCGGGGCGGGGGGTGGGATCAAATGGCCCGGTATGGCGCTCAATAACACGGCGTTGGCGGCGGCATTGCCGGGCGGCGGCGCACCGCTGGTTGTGTCAGCCGGTAAGGCAGGCACCGCACCGCCGGATGCCGTCGGGGGTGTGGCGGCCGACACCTTGGGTGCCGACTCGGGTTTCGATTTGGCCGGCGGCGGCTTCGGCATCGCCAGCGGTGCGAGTTTGGCCGGCACTGCCGGCACCATCTGCGCCATTTTCAGTTCGTGTTCGGAATGGCGATACCACAGGAAATAGGCACCGATCCCAATCACCGCCACCAGAAACACAATGGCACCCGGCGGGACCGCGCGATCTGGCACCGGTTCGGGAAAGGTGAAGGTAGGCTGCGCGGGCTTGGTCAGCCCCTCGGCGCGGAACCGGCGGAGAATTTCATTGGAATCCAGCCCCAGGCTATCGGCGTAGGAGCGGATGAACCCGGCGGCATAGGCTGGCGCGGGCAGGGTGGCGAGGTTGCCGGCTTCGATCGCTTCCAGGAACGGCAGGCGGATTTTCAAGCGGGCGGCGAGATCGGGCAGTTTCCAGCCCAACCGCTCGCGCACGCCGCGCAATTCCGCGCCCACCCGTGCAGGGCCGGTGAGACCAGATGACTGATACTCCGGGATGGTCATGTCGGTATCGCGGTCGCCATTCATACTATTCATTGCAGGTCCGAGCCATAGGCCAACTGAATTGGGATTGGCGGCGATCATCCATCGCCAGTCGGATCAAATGTTTAGCCCGATCCGCTCAGATCGGCAAACCATGCTCGCGCGCCCAGGTGGCGAGAGGCTCCCGCAACGATGTTCCGGCCGCACCGGCGCGGCGCAACTCGCGCAGCACCGGGCGCAGCATGGTCAGATCGGCGGCGGCGAGCGCCGCCTTGACCGGCAGAATCGCGCCACCCGACATCGACAGCGTATTGACCCCGATCGCGGCGAACACCAGTGCGTCCAATGGCCGTCCAGCGGCCTCGCCGCAAATCGAAAACCCAACCTCCTCTTCGGCGCAGGCGGCGGCCAGACCCTCGATCAGTTCGAGCACCGGGGCGCACAGCACATCGTAGCGATTGGCGAGTTTTGGGGTGCCGCGATCGGCGGCGAACAGAAACTGCATCAAATCGTTGGTGCCGAGCGAGATGAAATCGGCCTCGGCGAGCAACCCCGGCAACTGGAACAGCAGGGACGGCACTTCGAGCATGGTCCCGACCTCGATAGAGGTGGGTTTTACGATGAGTTTGGCGGCTTCGGCGTCCAGCAGGTCGCGCGCGGCACGGAACTCGGCGACAGTTGCGACCATCGGGAACATTACCGACAGCCGGTGGCCCGCCGCGCCCATCAGCAGCGCGCGCAACTGCTTACGCAGGATCGCCGGACGATCGAGTCCGACCCGCAAGGAGCGCCAGCCCATCGCCGGGTTTTCCACCATGTCCTCGGTCTCGCCGGGCAGCATTTTGTCCGCCCCGAGATCGAGGGTGCGAAACACCACCCGCTGGGTGCCAGCGCGTTCGATCACCCTGCGGTACTCGGCGGCCTGGGCCACGACCCCCGGAACCCGTGCCGCAGCAAGTGCTGCAATTTCGGTGCGATACAGGCCGATCCCTTCCGCCCCGGTGCGGGCAAGCTGATCAAGCTCGAACGCCAGGCCGACGTTGAGCATCAGGGTGAGATGCGTGCCATCGATGGTTTCGGCCGGGCGATCACGATACGCGCTGAGTTCGGCGGCGCGGGTGGAGCGGGCCGCCAGAGCGCGTTTGTAAAGCGTGGTCACTTCCGGATCGGGGCGCAGGATCAGCGCGCCGGACAAGGCATCGAGCAGCACCTCGTCGCCCTGATGCGCGGCCTCGGTCGCGCCGGCTTCGACCGCGAGGGCCGGAATTTCCAGCGCACGGGCCAATATCGCCGCATGGCCGCCGGAACTGGCCTCCTCGATCGCTACACCGGCAATGCCGCGCCGGTGCCAATCCAGCAGCTCGGCTGGCCCGAGCCGGCGGACGATCAGGATCATGCCGCTCGCATCGTCGGGCTTCGCGGTGCCGGCCCCCAGCGCCGTCAACATGCGTTCGATCATGTCCTCGATGTCGGCGACCCGCTCGCGCAAATAGGGATCGGCGATTTTGCGCATCCGGCGGCGCAGTTCCGAACCCACCTGATCGACAGCCGCCTCGGCGGTCAACCCATCGTTGATCGCGGTGCGGACGCGCTCCAACCAGCCGGTGCCCTGCGAGATCAGGCGATACGCCTCCAGCACCTCGCGGGTGGCGTGGCCTTTGGGCAGATGTTCGGCCATCAGACTGTCGAGGTTCCGTTCCGCCTCGGTCATCGCCTGCTCGAACCGGGAAATTTCCACGGCGGGGTCGTCGGCCAGAACATGGCGCGGGCCGGTCGAACGCCCTATCGGCAAGGCGATGCCGCGCACGATGCCGGGGGCCAGCGGATGGCCGGCGTAGCGGCGCGACAGGGAATCGCCCAGCCCCGCGGCAGTGATGTCGCCTGCCCCTTGTGCGGAGAGGATCTCCCCCAGCAGCATCGCGAGCGTCGAGATGGTTTCGGCTTCCATCACCGCGTAGGTGCGCGGCTCGGTACTCTGCACCGCGATCACGCCGAGGGTGCGCCCGGCACGGCGGATCGGGACGGCCAGCATCGAGGCGTAGCGGTCTTCGCCGGTTTCGGGCCGATAGGCGAATCCCGGATGATTCTGCGCGTCCGGCAGGTTCATCAACTCGCCCTTGGCGGCGGCGAGGCCGATGATGCCTTCGCCAACCCGCAAGCGGGTGTGTCCGACCGCGCCGATCCGCAGACCATGGGTGGCGGCGAGTTCGAGCATTTCGCCGGGTCGGGCGACATAGATCGAGCAGACCTCCAGGCCGAGTTCGCTCGCGATCAGATGAGTGAGGGCAGCGAGGCTGGAATTGCCGGCGCTGAGACTTTCGCGCAGCTTCGCAAACAGCCGCCGCGCGGCCGCGAGCGGATCGAGGGTGGGGTTCGACTCGGGGCTAAGCGGCGTGGCTTCGGGCATTCGGGGCGCGGTTCGTGTGGCGGGCGGCGTAGGCAGCCTCGGCCTGGGCGATCAGCTCGGCGATGATCGCGGCGACCGGCTGGATTGCGGTGACCATGCCGACCGACTGGCCGGCCATCACCGAACCTTGCTCGACATCGCCGTCGATCACCGCGCGGCGGAGTGCGCCGGCCCAGAAATGCTCGATCGAGAGTTGGGCGGCCTCCTTGGTCAGTTCACCGGCCTGGAACTGCTTGAGCGTGGCCGCCTGATGGGCGAGGAAATTCCGCGTGCCTTCGTTCGCCAGGCCGCGCACCGGGATCACCGGAAACTGCGGATCAAGCTGCACCGAGGGCACCGCATCGCGCGCATTGGCGCGCAGGAAGGCGGCCTTGAAATTGGGGTGCGCGATGCTCTCGGTCGCGGCCGCGAAACGGGTGCCGAGTTGGACGCCCGAAGCGCCCATTTCGAGAAACGCCAGAATGGCTTCGCCGCGCCCGATACCACCGGCGACGAACACCGGCACCTCACGGATCACTGGCAGAATTTCCTGCGCCAGCACAGTGAGCGAGACCGGGCCGATATGCCCGCCTGCCTCCGAGCCTTCGATCACCAGCGCATCGGCACCGGATTTGATCAGGCGCTTGGCCAGCACCAGCGCCGGGGCGAAGCAGATCAGTTTGGCCCCGCTGTCGCGCACCGCGCGCACCGCAGCCCCCGAAGGCACGCCGCCCGCGAGCACGATATGGCCGATGGTATGCGCAATGCAGACATCGATCAGTTCAAGCAACTGCGGGTGCATGGTGATCAGATTGACGCCGAACGGCTTGTTCGTCAGCGCCTTGGTTGCGGTAATCTCGGCGTCGAGCAGGGCCGGGTTCATCGAGCCGCAGGCGATCACCCCGAAGCCGCCGGCGTTGGAAATCGCCGAGACGAGATGGCGTTCGCTGACCCAGCTCATCGCCCCGCCCATAATGGCGGTTTCGGTGCCGAGGAATTCGCGACCCCGTTCCCATAAATGATCGAGCGCGCCCATTACGCCACTATCCTTCATGTGGCTCACGCCACTCTCCTTATTGCGGCTCACGCCACTCTCCTTAATGCGGCTCACGCCACTTTCCTTAATGCGGCTCACGCCACATCCAGCCCGTAGGCGGTGTGCAACGCGCGCACCGCAAGTTCGGTATATTCCGCCGCGATCAGCACGCTCACTTTGATCTCGCTGGTCGAAATCACCAGAATATTGATCCCCCGCCCGGCCAGCGCGCGGAACATGGTACCGGCGACGCCCGCATGGCTGCGCATGCCGACGCCCACCACCGATATTTTCGCGACATCGGCATCGATCGACAGATCGGCGTACTGGACCTCGTGGTGCATCGCATCCAGAATGGCCCTGGCGCGCGGCAGCTCGGTCTTGTTCAGGGTGAACGTCATGTCGGTGGTGCCGTCTTCGCTCACGTTCTGCACGATCATGTCGACATTGATGCCGCCCTCGGCCAGCGGCCCAAACACCGATGCCGCCACGCCGGGCCGGTCCGGCACGCGGCGGATGGTAACCTTGGCCTCGTCCCGCGAGTAGGCGATGCCGGCGACGATTTCCTGTTCCACGATTTCATCCTCATCAACGACCAGGGTTCCGGGGGCGTCGGAAAAACTGGAGAGTACCTGCACCCGCACACGCTCCTTCATGGCAAGCTCGACCGAGCGGGTCTGCAACACCTTGGCACCAACCGAAGCCAGCTCCAACATTTCCTCGTAGGTAATTGCGGCAAGTTTACGGGCCTTGGACACAATGCGGGGGTCGGTGGTGTAGATACCATCGACATCGGTGTAGATATCGCACCGATCGGCCTTGATCGCCGCGGCCACCGCGACCGCCGAGGTATCCGAGCCACCGCGGCCGAGCGTGGTGATCCGCTTGTCCGGCCCGATGCCCTGGAAACCGGCGATCACCGGCACCTGGCCCGATTGCATGCGCCGGATCAGTTCGACACCGTCGATCGCGTTGATCCGCGCCTTGCCGTGCTGGCCGTCGGTCGCGACCGGGATTTGCCAGCCGGTCCAGGAACGGGCTTCGACACCCATGGTCTGCAGGGCGATGGCAAGCAACCCGACTGTCACCTGCTCGCCGGTCGCCACCACGGTATCGTATTCGCGCGCGTCGTACAGCGGCGAAAGGTCCTGGCACCAAGTCACCAGTTGATTGGTGGCACCCGCCATCGCCGACGTGACCACCGCAACCTCGTGCCCATCGTCGACCGCGCGCTTCACCCGGGCGGCGACGTTGCGGATGCAGTCCAGATCGGCGACCGACGTGCCGCCGAATTTCATCACGATGCGCGCCATAATATTCCGTCTGTTGCCGTGTGAGTCTTTTGTTGCGTTAGTGCTTAAGTCGGGTACTTGAGTCGGAAATTTGAGTCGGGCCGGGGCGCTTGCTGCTTCACCCCGGGGCGCTCACATAACGAGGCGAGCGGAGTAGGGCAATGCAGGGTCACGACACCATGACACAATCGCAAGGACCAGCCAGAGGATCGGCCGACCGCCGCGAGGTCGAAAAATTCGACGCTTTAGCCGGGCGCTGGTGGGACCGGCACGGCCCGATGCGGCCGTTGCACGCGATGAACCCCGTACGCACCGCCTGGATCATGCAGCGGGTGCGGCTGAAGTTCGGCGTTGGGGGCGTTCAGGTGCTGGATGTCGGCTGCGGCGCGGGCCTGCTGGCGGAAAGCCTCACCCGGGCGGGGTGCCGCGTCACCGGCATCGATGCGGCGGCCGAAGCGATCGCGGCGGCGCGCGCCCATGCTTCCGGGCAGGGTCTGACCATCGATTATCGGGCGGCCGAAACCGACGATCTGGTGGCTGAGAAGTCTCGCTTCCCGGTGATCGCCGCCCTTGAAGTGATCGAGCACGTACCGGACCCGCAAGGGTTTCTCGACACTCTGGCAACCCTGCTGGAACCGGGCGGGTTGTTGTTCGTCTCAACCCTGAACCGCACGCCGCAATCCTATGCAATGGCGAAACTCGGGGCGGAATACCTGCTGCGCCTTCTGCCGGCCGGCACCCACGACTGGCAACGCTTCGTCACGCCGGGGGAACTCGCCGGCATGTGCCGGGCCGCGGGCTTGCGCCTCGCCGATGTCGCCGGGTTGGTCCCGGCCCCCCTGGCGGGCGGTTTCCGGGAATCGCGCCATACGGCGGTGAACTATATCGCGATGGCGCAAGGCTGAGGTTTCGAGGTGGCCCCGGTCACGCCATTTGCATGCCCTGATGCGCGAGCAGGTCGCGGTAGGGTCCCGCCCGCGCCGAGAGCTCATCCGGGCCGCCCTGGTCGATGATCCGCCCCGAGTCCATCACCACGATGCGGTCGAAATCGCGGACTGTGGAAAGCCGGTGCGCCACCGCGATCACGGTGCGCCCATGCGACAAGCGGGCGAGAGCTTCCTGCACCAATTTTTCCGATTCCGAATCGAGGGCGGACGTGGCTTCGTCGAGCAGCAAAATCGGTGAATCGCACAAAAACGCGCGAGCGATCGCGATGCGCTGGCGCTGGCCGCCCGAGAGTTTCATGCCCCGCTCGCCCACGATGGTGTTGAACCGGTCCGGCAGCTTGCGGATGAAGCCCATGCACTCGGCGGCCTCGGCGGCGGCGCGTACTTCGGCGTCTGACGCGTTGGGTTTGCCGTAGCGAATATTATCCATCACCGTGCGGTGAAACAACTGCACATCCTGCGACACCACGGCGATGGCCCCCGCCAGACTGGCCTGGGTGCGGGTGGAAATGTCCTCGCCATCGATCAGGATCTGTCCTTCCGGCAGGTCGAACTGGCGTTGCAGCAGGCCGAGCAACGTGGTCTTGCCCGAACCGGAACGGCCAACCAGGCCGATCTTTTCACCGGGCGCGATATCGAGCGAAAAATCGCGCAGCAACACGTCGCCATCCGGGTAGCCGAATCCGACATGGCGGAAGCTGATCGCGCCGCGCCGGACCTCGAGCGCCGGGGCGTCGGGGTCGTCCACCATGTCGTGCGGCACCAGCAGGGCTTTCAGCGCATCGGTCAGGCGGGCGAAATCCTGCACCATTTCGACCAGTGCCACGGCAAGATCGCGGGTGCCGTGCAGCACGGTGAAGCCCAGAGTGGTCACCAGTACCACATCACCGGGCGAAACCCGGCCCTGCACCCATAAATGCAGCGTCCAGGCGAGGAGGGCGGCGGTGAGCGACGCGGTGCAGATGGCGTGGAAAATTCGCAGCTTTTCGAGATAGCGCAGGCTTTCCTGCCGCGCATCCATCTCGTGCTCCACGCTCCCGGCGAAGCGGCGGCGCTCGCGGGGCAGCGCCCCGAAGGCGCGCACCACGCCGACATTGTTGATCACATCGACCAGTTCACCATCGACGGTCGCCGCCTTGACCGCGTAATCCTGATGCAGATCTTCGCCGCCTTCGGCCATCCGCTTGAGAATGAACCCGAGGATCAAGGCGACCACGACAACCGAAAGCCCCATGACGGTGTTGACCGAAATCAGCAGCAGCATCGCGCCGAACACCGCGAACAGCGGCGGCAGCACATTCCAGAAGGTGAGGCTTTCGATCCGGAACACCGCGTTGCCGGTGGCGGAAATCCGCCCGGCGAGCATGCCGGGGCGGCGGTCGGCGAAATAGCCGTGGGAATGACCGAGCATATGGTTGAACAGGCGGCGGCGGATATCGCCGCTGACCACCACAAAGGCGCGTGCCGCAACCCAGCCACCAACCCGCCAGGCCAGATTATCGGCGGCGATCAGCCCGGCGAGCAGCGAAAAGGCAACCCACACTTCATCGACCCGGTGCGCCGCCAGCACGTTGACCAGGAACTTCACGGCATATTGCGAGCCGATCGAGCAACTGACCGCGGCCATCACCGAAACGAACACCACAACGTGCGACAGCGCCCGTCGCTTCGCGGCGGCAAGAATGAATTGCAGTGCGCTCTGCTGTTCGAGTGGCCGCTCGCTCATGATCCGATCACGTCGTCTGTCTGCCAAAACATGCCTCGCTGTCGGGGATTCGAAAGCGACCACTGGCCACGCAATCGTGGCGATTTTGGGCATAGTGGTACGATGCAGCGCAACTTAGCCGTAATTTAATCCGTTGCGGTTTCGTGCGCAAATCGGGTCAGCCTCAGCCGGCACGGCCGAACATGCGTTCGAGGTCGGTGCGGGTGAGTTTCAGCACGGTGGGGCGGCCGTGCGGGCACGTCTGGGCGAGGGGGGTGGTTTCCATCGCGCGCAGCAGGGCGGCCATTTCATCGAGGCCCAGGCGACGGCCGGCGCGGATCGAGCGGTGGCACGCCATGCGGATCAGCACGGCGTCGAGCCGCGTGGTGAGGGCGGCGGCGGTGCCGGTTTCGGCCAGGGTGTCGGCAATGTCGCGCAGCAACACCCCCGGATCGGCGCGGTGCAGGGCGGCAGGGATCGCGCGGATCAGGATCGCCCCAGGACCGAAGGCCTCGATTTCGACGCCGAGTTCGCCGAGCGTGCCGGCAGCGGCGAGCAGGCGGGTGGCGTCATCATCGGGCAGATCGACCGGAAGCGGGCTGAGCAGTCCCTGGCTGGCAATGCCGCCGGCGTCCCGCTCCGCCCGCAGCCTGATTTCGGTGAGGCGTTCATGCGCGGCATGCTGATCGACCAGGACCAGCGACCCATCGGCCGTCTGCGCCAGAATATAGGTGTCGAACACCTGGGCGATCGGGGTGCCGAGCGGATAGTCGGTACCGGGTTCCGGCGGTTCATGCCGGCGCAGGCCGGGCGGCAGATCGAACCCGAACGCCACCTCGGCTTCGGCAAACCCCCGTGATTGCGCCCGTGATGCCAGGGACGGTGCCGCCGGATACGGCCACGCGGCGGTGGCGCGGGCGGGGTCGAGGCGCAGCGCCGGGGCGGCGGCAATGGTGGCCGGCATGGCGAGATGGCGCTGGATCGCCCCGATCACCAGGCTGCGCACCGCATCGGGTTCGGCAAAGCGCAGTTCCGATTTGGCCGGATGCACGTTCACATCGAGCCGTTCAGGCGGGATTTCAAGCCACAGGGCCGCCACCGGATGCCGCCCCGCGGGGATGGCGTCGCGATAGCCGATCCGCAGTGCCATCCGCAGCAGCGGGTCGCGCACCGGGCGGGCGTTGACCATCATGTGCTGATGTCGCGCCGAAGCGCGGGTCAGGCTGGCCGGCGACATGAAGCCGGTGAGGCGGATGTCCTCGCGCACCACCTCGAGCGCAATCAGTGCCGCGCTGTCGCCGCGTCCGTACAGGGCGGCAACCCGGGCGCGGCGGTCCTGCGCCGGCAGGTCGAAACTCGTCGCCCCATCAATGGTCAGGCTGAACGCGACTTCGGCGGCGGCCAAAGCGAGGTGCCGCACCACATCGGCGCAGGCGCTGGCTTCGGCGGCGACCGAGCGCAGAAACTTGCGCCGCGCGGGTGTGGCGTAAAACAAATCCTCGACAATGGCGCAAGTGCCGAACGGGGCCGCGACCGGGGATATCGCGCCGACGCAGCCGCCTGCGACGGTGATTCGTGCCGCGACATCCTGGCCGCGCGGGCGCGAGGTGATCGTCAGGCGCGCCGCCGCTCCGATCGAGGGCAATGCCTCGCCGCGAAACCCGAGGGTCGCGATCCGGACCAGGGCTTCATCGGTCAGTTTCGAGGTGGCGTGGCGCTCGATCGCCAGCGCCAGTTCGGCCTCGGGGATGCCCTCGCCGTCGTCGCTCACCTCGATTCGGGCGATGCCGCCGCCGGTGATGCTGACGGCGATGCGGCGTGCCGCGGCGTCGAGCGCGTTTTCGACCAGTTCCTTCACTGCCGCCGCCGGCCGCTCGATCACCTCGCCGGCGGCAATGCGGTTGATCGTGGCCGGGGTCAGGAGTCGGATCGCCATGCGGTCATCTAATGCGGTTTGACCAACTCTGTCCAAATCACTCCGGTCAAATCAATCCGGTCGCATCACTTTGGGCACCAACCGCGATCACCGCCTCGGCTTGGCAAAGCCGCCGCGATGATCGAAGCTGTTGTTCGAATATTTAAGGACACGCCATGGCCAGTCTTGCCGCGCATCTGCTCAACCCGTTCCTGCGCTATCAAGTCAAGCGCAAGCTTTCGCATGCGGGCGATACCGCATCCATCCGCAAAGCTTTCGAGTCGAGGCTGCCCGTCCCGCGCGGGGTGAGCTACACCGAAGCGGTGATCGGGGGCATCGCGGGCGAATGGGTGGAACCGGCCGAGGGCGCGGGTCCGACGATGACGCTGCTGTATTTTCATGGCGGGGCCTACATGGTGTGTTCGGCCCGGACCCACCGGCCGATTACCGGCAGCTTCGCCCAGCGCGGCGTGCGGGTGTTCGCCGCCAATTACCGCCTGGCTCCGGAACATCCGTTTCCGGCTGCGGTCGACGACGGTGTGGCCGCGTATCGCGGCCTGCTCGATCAGGGTACCGCCCCCGCGCACCTCGCCATCGCGGGGGATTCCGCCGGCGGTGGTCTCGCCCTGGCGGTGCTGCTCAAGGCGCGTGCCGCCGGACTGCCGATGCCCGCGCGCGCCGTGCTGTTCTCGCCCTGGACCGATCTGGCCGGCACCGGCGCGAGCGCGATCGAAAACGACGGGCGCGATCCGATGATCAAGGGCGGCAAAGTTCCCGAAGGGGCCGCGATCTACCTCAACGGGGCTGACAACTGCGACCCCTTGGCCTCACCGCTCTACGCCGATCTGACGGGTCTGCCGCCGCTGATGATCCATGTCGGGGCCAACGAGGTGCTGCGCGACGACAGTGTGCGGTTCGATGCCAAGGCGCGCGCGGCCGGCGTACCCAGCCTGCTGCGGGTTTGGCCGGTGGTCGCGCATGTCTGGCCGATGTTTCACAGTTTCGTGCCGGAAGGGCGGCAGACGCTCGACGAAAGCGCCGCCTTCATCCGTGGTGCGGAGCGTGGTGCCGCCTGATTTCATTGGTGCCGAAATAGACCAGAGCGGCGGCGGGTGCCGCTGCTCCGGCGGTTGCGACCAAGGCCCAGCCACCCCGGATCAGCAGCGCGCTCGCCACCGCCGACCCGGTGGCACCGCCCGCAAAAAACGCGGCCATATAGGCCCCGTTCAGCCGGGCGCGGAGTTCGGGGGCCAGCGCATAGATCGCGCGCTGACCCAGCACATTGTTCGCCTGCACCCCGAAATCGAGCGCCACCCCGGCGAGGGCGAGCAGCACCACGCTATGATCGGCCGCCCCCAGCGCGGAAACCCCGAACGAGGCGAGAATCAGGCTCAGCGACACCGCACTGCCGGCACGGCCATAGCCGGCGTCGGCCAGCCGCCCCGCCAGGGGTGCCGAGATTGCGCCCGCCGCCCCTACCAGCGCGAATACCGCGATCCCGAACTGGGTGTAGTGAAACGCCCGGGTCAGAAACAGCGGCACCGCCGTCCAGTACAGGCTGAACGCCCCGAAGGCGGCACATTGATAGGCAGCCCGGCGGCGCAGCGTCGGTTCGGTAAGGTAGAGGCGGAACATGCTGGCGATCAGCTCGCCATACCCGTGATCGGCCTTCGGCGTCACGCGCGGTAGTTTGGCGCGCAGCACCAGTGCCAGCCCCGCCATTCCCATCGCCGAGATCGCGAACACCGCCCGCCATCCCGCCACATAGGCAATCAGGCTGGCCACCGGCCGGGCGAGCAATATGCCGAGAACCAGGCCGCCCATCACATTGCCCACCACCCGGCCACGCACG
Source organism: Acidiphilium sp. (assembly GCA_028688905.1). Taxonomy (GTDB): domain Bacteria; phylum Pseudomonadota; class Alphaproteobacteria; order Acetobacterales; family Acetobacteraceae; genus Acidiphilium. The sequence continues at coordinate 288,444 of JAQTXH010000001.1, forward strand.
GCGTCGGGCGTCAGGGTCGCGATCATCGGCACCAATATTTGCACAGCACTTGAACACAAACCAGTCAGCAAGGCCGCCGCGAGAAAAATCGGCCAGGACCACGCGAGGGCGGCAGCCGCGAGCGCCAGCACCGAGGCGGCGACCAGCCGCACGGCGAGGGCACGATTCTCGACCAGATCGCCCAGCGGAACCAACAGCAGCAAGCCGGTGGCGTATCCCAGTTGGGTGAAGGTCACCAGCAGGCTGGCGACGGAGTCGGGCAGATGCAGCGCCGGTGCGATCAGGCCGACCAGCGGCTGCGCGTAATACAAGTTGGCCACCACCGCCCCGGCGGCGATCGCGTACATCACCACCAGCCCGGTCGGCGGCGCTGCCGGTACCGTGGCGCGATCCTGAGTCATGTTTTGCGACATGGCACCGGATATGACCCGTCAGCCAGCCGCTTCAACCGGCGGTGTGGCTCAAAATATGCTGAAAAGCCGGTCCAGCAGCCCTTTGGGTTGCGCGGTGCTTTGCTGCGGCGTGGAGCCGGTGGTCGCGGGCGCGCCGAGAGCGGCGTTTTCCTGCAACCGCCGCTGTTCGCCCGAGGCGTTGACGATGGTCTGGCCATTGTTCGCGCCGCCGAACGACATCAATGACGAAATAAATCCCGGGCTGCGGCTTTCAAGCTCGGCCTGATGATCGACGGTTGCCCTAATCCCGGCGGGCGGCGGCGGCCCGGCTTGCTGCAGCAATGCCTCCTGCCCTGGCCCCATGCTGGTGTCGGTTTTGGCGAGCGCGGTCTGTGGGGCCAGAACCTCCTCGGCCTGTTGCGAGGCGGAGACCTGCTGCGGCCGTGGTGCGCCGGGTTGCGGAGCCGGAAGCGTCAGGTCCGGCGGCATCGACAGTGGCGCTTCGCTCGCGACATCGTAGGCGTCGGGCGGGGTCACTTCGAGGCCAAAGGTTTTCGATGCATCGCTGCACCCGGCAAGCCCCAAGGTCGCGGCGAAAGCAATGACGGCGAGGGTCGCGGGTGCTGCCAGGCGGGATGATCGGATCATGGTGCCTCCTTATCGCCGCGCGTGGCACCGGGCAAGGGAGCGGGCGCATCGCGGCGAACCATATTCTCGATAATCAGGGTACCTACGCCGCAGACGATGGCGGCGTCGGCCAGGTTGAACACATACCAGTGATACGGCCCGATGTGGGCGTCGATGAAATCGACCACCGCGCCATAACGGATTCGCGACACCACATTCCCGATCGCGCCACCGATGATCGTGCCGGTGGCGAGCGTGGTGGTCAGGTAGGCGGCCCGCCACAGCCAGATCGCCAGTGCGATAATCGCGACAATGGCGACCACGATCAGCAGTACCGTCGCGTTGTCGCCAGCCAGGATGCCGAAGGTGACGCCGTGGTTCCAGACCATTGCGAAATTGAGTACCGGCAGAATGCGCACAACGCCACGCTGTGGCAGGTCGAGGCCATAGAGCACCCAGTATTTCGACGCCTGATCGGCGGCGAGGACGAGGAGGGCGGTGAGCAGGCCGGCGAGGCGGCGGTTCATGTCACATACGCGCAGCAACGGCGGCACAGCGCCGGGTGGGCGTGGTTTTCCCCCACTTCAGGCAGCACCTGCCAGCAGCGGGCGCATTTGGTGCCGGGGGCGATCTCGATTTTCGGCAGGGCGCGCAACGGGGCGGCGGTGCCGGCCCCGGCTTCGTCAGGAGCGATCAGGGTTTCGGCGGCGGAGGTGATCAGCAATTCCGCCCAATCGACGCTCTGCAACGCGATCGGCGCATCGACGGCGAGGGTGAGGGTGATTTTCGCTTGCAGCGACGAGGCGATGTCGCCGGTGCGGCGCGCATCTTCCAACTGGGTGTTGGCGAGTTTGCGCACCGCGCGGATTTCCGACCAGCCGGCATCGAGCGCCGGATCGCGCCAGTCGGCGGGCACGACCGGAAACTGTTCCAGATGCACACACGCATCCTCGCCGAAGCGGGCGCGCCAGGCTTCGTCGGCGGTGAAAGGCAGGACCGGGGCGAGCCAGGTGGTGAGGCAGTGGTGGAGGATGTCGAGCAGGGTGCGGGCGGCGCGGCGGGTTTCGCTTTGTTTGAGTTGGCGACCCTCGGCGTCGAGCATCACGTCGCAATAGAGGGCGTCCTTGCGGATGTCGAAATAGAAGGCGGAGAGGTCGTTGTTGCAGAATTGGTGGATCGCGGGATAGACGCCGGTCCAATCATGGGTTTCGACGGCGCGGCGGCGCAGGGCGTCGAGTTCGGCGAGTTTGTGGAGCATGTAGCGCTCCAGCTCGGGCATGGCGGCGGGTTCGAGGATTTCGGCTGCGGTGAACCCATCGAGGCTGCCGAGAATCCAGCGGAGCGTGTTGCGGATGCGGCGGTAGAGGTCGGCCTGTTGTTTGAGGATGTCGCGGCCGATGCGCAGATCGTTATGCACGTCGGAGTTCATCACCCAGAGGCGGAGGATGTCGGCCCCATAGAGGTCGATGACTTCCTGCGGGGCGGTGACGTTGCCGAGGGATTTCGACATTTTGCGGCCCTGCTCGTCGAGCACGAAACCATCGGTGACGATGGCTTTGAAGGGCGCTGCGCCGCGGGTGCCGATGGCTTCGAGCAGCGAGGCCTGGAACCAGCCGCGATGCTGATCCGAGCCTTCGAGGTAGAGATCGGCCGGCCAGGGCATATTGCGGGCTTCGAGGACGAAGGCGTGGGTCGAGCCGCTTTCGAACCAGACGTCGACGATGTCGAACACCTGTTCGTAATCGTCGGGGTTGTAGTCGTTGCCGAGGAAATCGGCGGCGGGGCGGGCGTACCAGGCATCGGCCCCTTCGGTTTCGAACAGGGCGCGGGTGCGGGCGAAGACTGTGGGGTCGGTCAGAATGGATTTGTCGGTTTTGCTGACGAAGATGGCGATGGGCACGCCCCAGGCGCGCTGGCGGGAGATGCACCAGTCGGGGCGGGATTCGACCATCGAGCGGATGCGGTTGCGCCCGGCATCGGGGACGAAGCGGGTGGCGTCGAGGGCGGCGAGGGCCTTGTGCCGTATCGTGTCCGTATCTTGAACCCTATCCATATGGATAAACCAATTTGGTCGAGCCAAATAAATCAAAGGTGCTTTTGAACGCCATGAATGCGGATAAGAGTGAACAAACTCCTCGCGTTTAAGCAATGTGCCTGCGTTTTCAAGCGCACGACAAACTGGGTCAGCGGCCTTATAAACATGCATTCCAGCGAACAACGGAACATTTGAAGCATAAGTTCCGTCATCTTGGACAGAGTTTTCCGGGACTTCAATAGCGGATATTGTACAAAGGACGAAATCATCTGCACCGTGTGCAGGAGCCATATGTACAAAACCAGTCCCAGCTTCGGTAGTCACAAATACGTTGTCAAGTAAAACGGGGACGTCGAAATCATAACCATACCCGCGTAGTGGATGGGCGCATTTTGTATGCCCCCAGGAACCAAATTCGTGCCCCTTTAATTTTAGCGTAACAGTGTAATCTTCAATTCCAATCTTCTTTGAGAATTCAGAAACAAGATTCTCCGCAACAACAAGAGATTCTCCTGCGATTGCGCGGCTGCCATCCGTCGTCTTATTAACGGTGATAACGACATAATCAATATCAGCGCCCGCAGCGATCGCTCGGTTTCCAGGTATTGTCCAAGGTGTTGTAGTCCAAATTACGATGGAGCTTCCGTTCAAATCCGGTAGCCCCTCTTGCACGTTCGGAATAGCGCGAACTGTTTGAACAATAGGAAACCGCACCCAGATCGCGGTATCGGTCTTGTCCTGATATTCGACTTCGGCTTCGGCGAGGGCGGTTTTTTCGACGGGGCTCCACATGACAGGGCGGAGGCCGCGGTAGAGGGCACCGTTGGCCGCGAATTTGTGGATTTCGGCGGCGATGGCGGCTTCGGAGGGGAAATCCATGGTGGCGTAGCGCTGCGCCCAGTTGCCTTCGACGCCGAGGCGTTTGAATTCGGCGGCCTGGATGTCGAGCCATTTGGCGGCGTAGGCGCGGCATTCGGCGCGGAAATCGAGGACCGGCACGTCGTCCTTGTTGCGGCCTGCCTTGCGGTACTGCGATTCGACCATCCATTCGATCGGCAGGCCGTGGCAATCCCAGCCGGGGACGTAATTGGCATCGAACCCGGCCATCTGGCGGGCGCGGTTGATGACGTCCTTATGGATTTTGTTCAGGGCGTGGCCGATGTGGAGATTGCCGTTGGCGTAGGGTGGGCCGTCGTGCAGGATGAAGGGGGTTTTTGCCGCCGAGTCAGCTCGCAACCTTGCGAACAACCCCATCGCCTGCCAGCGCGCCAGTGCTTCGGGTTCGCGTTGGGGCAAATCGCCGCGCATCGGAAACGGGGTGCGCGGCAGAAACACGGTGCCGCGATAGTCGCGTTCTGGGGTGAGGGTATCGTTCATCGCAATCGCTCCGGCGGGAGAAAAACAGGCGTCAGATCCGGCCCTTAACCCAGGGCCGGGCGACTAATTCGCGGCGCTGACGCCGTGCGGATCTGTTGCGTGCTCATGAGCGCGTCTTATGCGAGGGTGGATGCCACCCGGTCAAGCGTCCCGCGATGGCCCGACCGGGGCGCAACCGGCCGCGGCACGGGCAGGCGTTAAAGATGTTTCATCGTCCGAACCGCCTGAAAGCCGGTATCGTCATCGGTATCATCCATAATTCCATAATATCGTCGCCCCATCCGAGTGAGTCCCGCATGAGCACCATCATCCAACCCGCTGCTGCCACCCAACCCTCTGCCCGGCCCCGCCGACCTGCGGTGTTCGGCGTTCCCTGGCGCACCCCGGCGGGGCGATTTTCGGGGCTGAAACTTGTCACTTTACTGTGCTGCATCGCCCCAACCCCCTTTATCGTCGGGCAATGGGCAACCGACAATCTCGGCGGCCGCCCGGTGCATCACGCCATGTTGGAAACCGGGTTCTGGGCAATCCGCTTCCTGATCCTCACCCTTGCCGTCACCCCGGCGCGGGCGTTGTTCGATTGGCCTCGCGTGACGATGCTGCGGCGTATGCTTGGCCTCGCCGCCGCGTTCTACACCTTCGCGCACATCATTCTCTATGCCGCCGACGAAAGCTTTGCCCTCGGCTTCGTGCTGAGCCAGATGCTTACGATATTCTATCTCATACTCGGCACCATCGCGACTTTGGGGGTCATTGCTCTGTCGCTCACCTCGACCGATGCGGCGATGGCGCATCTGGGTAAGCGGTGGAAACTTCTGCATCGCTTGATCTATCTGATCACGGCCCTCTCGCTGTGGCATTTTTTTCTCACCCAGAAAATCGACGTCGGGCTGGCGATGGTGCCCGCCGGGCTGTTCGTCTGGCTGATGCTGTGGCGGGGCGCGCCGCCGGGTTTCCGCCGCTCGCTGGGCGGGATCGGGCTGCTGGCGCTGGCCGCCGTGATGATCACCGCTCTGGGCGAGGCGGGGTGGTATGCCCTGAAATCCGGCATCAATCCGTGGCTGGTGCTCAAGGCCAATGTATCCACCATGCGGCCGACCGCCGCGATGTTCGTCGGTGTCGATCTCGCGCTCCTGATCCTGCTGGTCGCGGCGCGGCGGGTGCTGAAGCGGCGGGCCGCCTGATCGTCGCCTGATGGCCGAATCGGGTCTTCCCCTGCTATAGGAGGAGCATGGCCCGAACCTCCAAGCAACGCCGGCTGATGGGACCATGGTCGATGCAGGCGCTGATCCCGCTTGCCGCCGGCGTGGCGCTGGCCTTGGCGCTCGGCATGGCGGTTCTGGCGGTGCGGGGCGATGTCGTTGCACGGGTGGACATCCCCGGTTTTGGCCTTGGCGGCACCGTCGGGTTCGGGATCGATCCGGCGGGTGCCGCCCTCCTGGCATCCTTGCTGCTTGCCGCCGCCGCGACAATTCTGACCTCATCGGCGCACCGGGCGGCCTTGTTCAGCCTGATCGTCGCGACGGTCCTGGCGGTATTGGCGCGCGAGGGGTTCACCGCCGGGTTCTGGGCGCTGGCGGCGCTGCTGATCGCGGTGCGGGGACACACCGAGGCGTTCGCCCTCGCCGCCCTGCCGATGGTCGCGATCGTTCTGGCGCGAACCCAGGCACCTGCCGTGCTCGATCCCGCCTTCGCGGTTGGCGGCGGAATGGCGATGCTGGCGGCCGGGGTCTGGGCGGCGCGCACCCTTAAACTCGGGCAACTGGCGCGCGCGGTGGCGCTGGGATTCGCTGGGTTGGGCTTGCTCGCCGCCGGGATGGGGGCGGTATCGGCGGCGCTACTGGCGGTGATGGCGAACGCCACCATCGCCCCGTTGCTTGGCATCGCCGCCACTACCCTCGATGAAGCGACCGGCACAACCTCGCTCGACTGGCTGGGCGGGCTGGCGCGCGGTATGCCGCGATTTGCCCTGTTGACGCTGGCAGGACTGGCATTTGCCGCAATCCTGCCGCCAGGGCCAGGGTTTGCGGCGTTCAGCGCGGTGTGGCAGGCCGCGATCGCGGCCCGGTCCGGCGCGGTGATCGGGGTTCTCGCGCTGTGGTTTGGGTTGATGGGATTTGCCGGCTTGCGCGGCTTCGGGCTGGCGTGTCTCGGCCGGCCGCGCAGCCTGCGTGCCGCCGCCGCCGAGGACGCCGCCCGGCCGGTGCTGATCGCGCTCGCCCTGCTGGCGGCGGGCGGGGCGGTGTTGGGACTCGCCGATCCGGCGATGCTGGCGCTGGCGGCGGTTTTGGCGATGCTGGCGGCTGGGCTTCGTTGGCTCCTGACGCGGACCGGGCCGCTCGATGTCGCGGGGTTCGAGGGCGGCTTCGCGCGACCGCCGGCGTGGTTGCCGTTCGGCGATCCGGCGACCCAGATCACCGCGACCGGCTTTGCCGCGCCGCTGCGTCCCCCGTCGCGGCTGGTGGCGGCACTGACAGGGCTGCGATGCGCGGTGCGCTGGCTCGCCAGCGCGTTTCGTCCCCCCACGTGTCGCCCATGATCATCCTGACCCGGCTGATCGCGACGATCATCGATGTAACCGCGCTGCTGGCGGTGTCGCTGGCGCTGGCGATTGTGGATCAGACGCTTGCCGCCGTGCGCGCCGGTCTGGCCCCGCCGCCGTGGTGGCAGCCGTGGGATGATCTGGTAAAATTGGGCCGCAAACGCCGCCTGCGCCCGGCCTTCGCCTCGCCGCTGTACAGCGCGTGGCCGGTTGTCGCGCTGGCGGCGAGCGGGGCGGCGGCGTTGATTGTTCCCGGATTTGCCTTCGGGTTGATCTCGGCACCCCTCGCCACCGTGCCGGTGCTGATTGGCCTGCTGGCGCTCGCCGCAACCGCGCGGCTGGCGGCGATGCTGGAATCGGGCGAGGGCGCGCGAGGTCTGGCGGCATCGCGCGCGGCGGCGCGGTTGCTGCTGGGGGCTGCGGTGTGGCTGATCGCGTTGGGGGTTCTGGCGGTGCGGGCGGGCAGCCTGGCGCTCAGCGGGATCGGCGGCGGCATTGCGGGGATGGCCGGCGGCGAACCCCTGGTGCTGCTGGCGGGGCTGGCGGCGACACTGACGCTACGGTGTTTCGCTGTGCCCGATCCCGCCGACTACGCCGGACCGGAGCGGGCGATGTTCCAGGCCGAGGCGGTGGTGCGCCGCGTGGTGATGCTGGCGGCGCTGATCGATCTGATCGCGCCACTGCCGATGGCCGATGCCCGGCTGATTTTTACCTGGCCGCTGGGTTTGTTGGCCTGGATCATTAAAATCATGTTGCTCGCGGGGGTGACGGCGCTGATTGCGCCGCGCCGTTACGCGATGTGGCTTGGCGTGGCCTGTGCCATTGCGGCGGCAGCGCTGCTGGTGATGCAGGAAGCCGATGCACCGGGACTCCTCGTGGCGAGCGGCGGTGCAATCGGTGTGGTGGGGCTGGTCTGGCTGATCCGGCGTGGCCCGGTGCTGGAGGTTGCGAGCCTGGTGCAGTTGGGCGTCGCGGTGATCGGATTGGGGATCGGCGCGACGCAGGGGGCGTTTCTGATCCTGGCGATGGTGGTGCTGGCGCGGGGAGCGGCGCAGCTGGCGGGCCGTGTGCCTGGGCTGATTGCGGCACTATGCGCGGTCGCGATGGCCGGCTTGCCGCCGTTCGGCGGATTTGCTGGTGATTTTGCGGTGCTGCGCGCCGGATTTGCCCTGGATCCCTGGCTCGGCGGTTTCATGCTGTTGGCCATGACATTGACGGCGATCACCCTGATTTCCCGCCTGCCGGCGACGCTGCCGCGCCCCAAAGCCGAACCCCGGGTGCTGCTCGCCGGAATATGCCTCGCAATCGCGCTGGCGCTGGGTGTGGCGCCCTGGCTGATCGCGGGTCTTTCATGAATTTCGACTTGAACCCGGATCTGGCCGCCGCTCTCGACGCCGCACCACAGCTGGCAGCGGCCCCCGCCGCGTTGCAGATGCTGAACGCCGAAGCCTGGGCGATCCTGACACGTGGTGACGCCGCCTTGGGGTTTTGCGGCCTTTGGGTGGCGGGAACGCGCGCTTATACTCTATTTGAGTATAAGTCGGCCCTGCTGTTCGTCGCGACGGATCTGGTGGCGAACGCTTACCCCTCGCTCGCGGCGGGATTTCCGCTGGCGGCATGGTTCGAGCGTCTGGCACACGACCTGACCGGTGCGGTGGCGACAGGTGCCACGGATTGCCGCCCGGCGATTGCCCAAGGTGCTGCGGGGACCGATGCTGCGTGGCCGCGTTTTCTCGAAACGCGGTGCGAGGGGGGCTATCAGATTGGCGAAGGCCCGGCCTCAGGGGTGATTGCGGCACCAATGCACCAGCGATTCAGCCTTGATGGTGGCCGGATACTGCGGCTCGAACACCGGCTGGGCTATGCTCATCGCGGCGTGACCGGGTTGATGGGCGGCAAGTCGCCCCGGGTAGCGGCCCGGTTTGCCGCGCGGATCACCGGCGATGCCACGGTGGCGCACGCGGTCGCGTTCGCCCGTGCCGCCGAGGCAGCGTGCGGCCTGTCGGCACCAGCCCGGGCCGAGGCGCTGCGCGGCGCGATGCTGGCAATCGAACGGATCACCGGCGATCTGGCGTCCCTGGCGGCAACCGCCGGAGTGGCGGGTCATGCGCGACTGGCGGCGATGCTGGGGCGGGCGCGTGAGCAGATTGCAACGGCGCTGGGCGAGACGTTCGGCCACCGGCTGATGATGGACATCGTGGTTCCCGGCGGGTTGGCGCTCGATTTCCGACCGGAGGGGATGCCGGCGCTGCGGCGCGGCCTCGATCAGGCACGGCACGCGGTGCGCGGGATCGGGCGAGAGCGGGTCCGGCATGACCTGGGTGCCGCCGTGGCCCTGACGTTGGCACGGGCGCGCGCCGTGCTGGCGCTCGTCGCCGAGGTGCCGGGCGCGATTGAAGCCGCGCCGGCGGGGATTATCGCGCAGGCGTTGCCGGCGGTGAGTGGCATGGGGCTGGGGGCAGCGGTGAGCGCGCGTGGGATGGTGCATCACTGGCTCGATGTCGAGGGCGGCCAGATCCGCGACAGTTTCGCGATCGACCCGTCGGCGCGGCTGTTGCCCGCGCTGGAGGCGGCGGCGGTGGGGCTGGATTTCCACGACGCGGCGGTGCTGGCGGCGTGCTACGGGTTATCGGTGGGGGCGATTGATGGATGACGCGTGATGGATGAGGCGGCGACGAGCCTGCTGGCGGCACGCCTGACCGAGGCCGGCACTGTGCTGCTGGGGCGCAGCTTGGCGGTGCGGCATGTCGATGCCGGCAGTTGTGGCGGCTGCGAAATCTCGCTCGCCGGGGCGCGGGTGCTGCGCGACGGACTGACGCACCACGGCGTCGTTCTGGTCGATGACCCGCGCGCAGCCGATGTGTTGTTGATCACCGGGGTTGCCACCCACGCCCTCGCCGAGGCGGTGCAGCGCACCCTGGCGGCGATGGCACCGCCGCGCTTTGTGGTCGCGGTGGGGGATTGCGCGGTCGATGGCGGGGTGTTCAAGGGCGCGCCGACCGTGCTCGGAGGGGCGGAACAGGTGGTTGCGGTGGATTTGTTGATCGCCGGCTGCCCGCCGTCGCCGCGCCGGATCATCGCGGGGCTGGTGGCATTGCTGGAAGCCAATACGGCCCCGGCGCGGCCTCGCCAACCACGGCGGCCAAAGGGGCAAAAGCGAATTGAACCGCGTGCCTGATTTCATTCATGAGCGGCGGGTCGGCGGCATTGTCGCCGGAGTCGACGAGGTTGGTCGCGGTCCGCTGGCCGGCCCGGTGTTGGCGGCGGCGGTGATATTGCCGTTCGATCTTGATATGAATATCATAGTTCTGATCGATGATTCTAAACGATTATCAGCGCAGCAGCGTTGTGCCGCGTTAACCGCGTTGACCATGGCGGGTGTGACGATCGCGCTCGGAGCGGCCTCGGTGGATGAGATTGTCCGGCTGAATATATTGCAGGCGAGCCTGCTGGCGATGCGCCGCGCGGTGGTGCGGTTGCCGCTGGTGCCGGACCATGTGCTGGTCGATGGCAATATCGCGCCGGGTCTGCCGATGCCGTGTTCAGCCATTATCGGCGGGGATGGGATTTCGTTGTCGATCGCGGCAGCCTCGATCGCCGCGAAAGTGGCGCGGGACGGACTGATGACGCGGCTGGACGGCAGGCATCCCGGCTACGGTTGGGCGCGCAACGCCGGATACGGAACCAGACTGCATCGTGACGCAATCGGCACGCTCGGCGCAACACCGCATCACCGGCCCGGGTTTGGCCCGCTATTGCGTGATCTGGCGGAAGCCAGGTGATAATCAGGCGTATTTCTGTTCGGGATGGCGCAAATACCAAAGCCGTTCATGGGCCGCCACGAGGCTCTCGATACTCTTGCGGCGATTGGTGTCGACGTTAGCGGTGCGGCGCATCAGCATCCGTTCCAGGAGGATCAGCAACTGCTCGGCAATCTCGTAATCGTTCTGATCGCAGGCATGGTGGAACGCAATCAGGATTTTATCGGACAACCGCCGACTATACCGCGTCTGCGATTTATCTGGCTTTCCGGCATCTTCAATTAACTGATCGATGGTATCCTCATTTATCACGGCTGTTATCCCGGTCCAAAGATGAACGAAACGTCATCTTAGCGGTTTCCCGACATTTGTCCATCCTGAAATTCGTTGAAAACAACAAAATACACCATCTGTGTGGTTACCATAGTAAGTAAACCGCAGCTTCCGCCCTAATCTTTATTTTTGTACAACCTATCGCAATTTACTTTAAATCATATTCTTAATTTTGGCAAGCCCCTTCTCAGACCTACCCTTAAATTCCCAATTTTGTGAAAACCCAGGATGCTATGAGATTATGCTGACGTGCTCAGGGGCAGAGTCGCGCCGGTAACTCCGAAATCTGAAAAAGCGTCTTCCCACGATCCGGTCGTGGAGGCTCTGCTGTATTCGGTGGCGCGGTTTTCGAAAAAATTGGCATGCTCAACCGCGTTGAGCATCTCATCGAGCCAGGGCAGCGGGTTTTTCTCGACATGGAACAACGTGTTCAAGCCAAGCTGTTGCAACCGACGGTCGGCGATGAAACGGATGTAGCGCTTGACCTCGGCGGCCGTCAGTCCCTCGATCGCGCCGAACTCGAAGGCAAGGTCGATGAAAGCGTCTTCGTGGTCGACGATGGTGGCACACGAGAGGTAAAGCTCGCGGCGGAGTTCCTCGGTCCAGACATCAGGGTTTTCCGAAATGAAGGTGCGGAACAGCCGGATGATCGAACTACAGTGCAGGCTCTCGTCGCGCACCGACCACGAAATGATCTGACCCATGCCCTTCATTTTGTTGAAGCGCGGGAAATTCAGCAGAATCGCGAACGAGGCGAAAAGTTGCAACCCTTCGGTAAACGCACCGAACGCCGCCAACGTCTTGGCGATCTCGTGCTTATTTTCCACGCTGAAACCGTGCATATAGTCGTATTTGTCCTTCATTTCCTTGTATTTCATGAAGGCGGAATATTCGAGTTCGGGCATGCCCACGGTATCGAGCAGATGTGAATAGGCGGCGATATGCACCGTTTCGATGTTGGAGAATGCCGATAACATCATCAGCACCTCGGTCGGTTTGAACACCTGACTGTAGTGCTTCATATAGCAGTTGTTCACCTCGACATCCGCCTGGGTGAAAAACCGGAAAATCTGGGTGAGCAAATTGCGCTCGCCGGCGGTGAGATTCTTGTGCCAGTCCTTGACGTCATCGGCCATCGGCACCTCCTCGGGCAGCCAATGCACGCGCTGCTGGGTGAGCCACGCCTCGTAGGCCCAGGGGTAGCGGAACGGCTTATACACCGGGTTTTCGGTGAGGAGGTCGAACTTGATGGGGAGGATGATGGGCGAGGGCGGGGTGATGATGGCGGACATGGTTTTGATCCTTTAGGGCAACGCGAAGGATAGGCGAGGACTCTGCCCTCGACCCGCCGGGGCCTTAGGCCCCGGACCCCACTGGTTTAGGGAGGCGAATCTGATGACGTCTTATGGACTGGCACGATGGATTCAGCAACCGCGAAAATGGCCGACGACCGATCTCGGTTACCATATATGTTGCTCCGGGCATGATTGGCTACAAGATGTGGTGGTATCCGCCAGATATGTCAGTTGGATCGGTCCGGGAGATTGACAGCGGTGCCCGCGGCTCGGAGAGTCGGCGCAGACAGGACCAACAGGATACACGATGACCGACGAGCCGCAGCGCCACGCCGAAATTCTGATGCAGACCCTCAAAGACAACGGCAAGCCCGACCACGCCGCGCGCTTCGCCGATGTGCTCTCGGGCAATCTGGTCGGCCGCGCGCTGCTCGAAGCGTTGCGGGATGTGAGCGATACGGTCATGGCCGGGGTCGAGGCGCTGGACCCCGCGGCCGTGGTGGCGCTGGAGGATTTCCGGCTCTCGGTCGACCGGCACCTGACGACCGACCCGGACGGCACACCGCCCGCCACGCCCTGATCAGGATTTGTGAGGCACCGAAGCCGCGCTCTGCGCGGTCTGTTTCTCCTGCGCTTCGGCCCGATCGACCGTTCTGACCAGATCGCCGTAGCTGATCGACCCGATGATGCGCTGGTGGCCGATATACCAGCTCGGCACGTATTTCAAGCCGAGCGCGTGGCCACGGGCCAGATTGGTTTTCAGGCGGGCGGCGACGATGGGGTCGTTCAGGGCGGTTTTCAGGGTCGGCCAATCGATGCCGGCTTTTTGCGCGTCGGTTTTGAGGATGGCCATGGTGGGTTTACGCTTCTGGCGCATCAGGATGTGGCGCAGCGCATGGTATTTGTGCTGAAGGGCGGCGACGAACAGGGCTTTGGTGCCGAGAACGCTTGGCCTGCCGAGGATGGGGTAATCAACCGGGACGTAGCGGATATCGGGGTCGGACTGCATCAGCCGGTTGAACCGCAGATTCATGCGCCGGCAGGGCGGGCAGCGGATATCGTAGAAATCGACGATGGTAAGACGGGCCGACTTGTCCCCGAACACTGGATCATCCGGCTGAACCAGACTGGCCGCGGTGAAAGCAGTCTGGATGACCGGCGGATTGGCATCACCGGGCGGTTTGCGCGTGAAATGATGCAGCGTAACGGCAACCACAGCAGCCAGAGCAATGCCACCAACGGCAAAAAGAGCGGGACGATGATTCATGAGGCTCCGTCGGGTGGGTTGAGGCATGGAGTCTAGACCATTCCGGGGGCGTGGGGCCAGAGTTGTTTGAGGGTTAGGCAAGGCAAGGCAAGGCAAAGGGTAAGGCAAGGGCTCTGCCCTTGACCCGCCGGGGCCTTAGGCCCCGGACCCCATTGGTTTGGCTTTGGAGTTCGTCGCGCTTTTGTTATTGAGTGAGTGCAATATCGCTGAATAGCGTCAGGACCGTTTTATCGGACTCGGTGGAGCGGATGACGTCATCCACCCATCTCACGATATCCGGAAAAGCCGAGGTGCCGCAGATCTGACGACATGCCTCGTTGAGATCCATCGATGAACGCAAAAAGGTGACGCCCGGACCGAGCATCGCCCAGTGGGGACCGCTACGTCCGTAAGTCATACCGATGCTGCCGGGGTTGATGACCATTCTGCCACGCACGAGGCGGGCGAATGGCATGTGAGTATGGCCGCAGACGATGGTTTCGATTTCGGGGGCGATAGCGGTGAAGACTTCGTCCCAGCGCGGATAGGGGGAGTCGACCAGGATGATGTCGTCGTCGGCGCGAGGAGTTGCGTGACAGAACAGGGTTGGGCCGAGGCCTTCTATTGTCAGGTGCAGCGTCAAAGGCAGGGTTTCGAGGACGGCGATATTTTGATCCGTGATGGTTTGCGCGGCGAATTCCGCGATGGCGTCTGGCATTTCGGTGCGGCGGCCGCGCCGGTATTCGATCAGTTCGCGATCGGCGTTGCCAATGAGCCATTCCACGCGGTCACCGAGGGCGAGCAGGCGGTGCATGACCTCGTTCGGTTGCGGGCCGGCGGCGATGTCGCCCAGGGCGATGATGCGGTCGGCGGTGCGGATTGCGGGGTCCGTGAGGACGGCATCGAGGGCGGGGAGGACGCCGTGGATGTCGGCGAGGACGGCGATTTTCATGAGGGGGTGCGTTGGGTTCTGGTTGGAGGCAGTGGTGTTAATGATTGAAGGACGGTGAGCTTCGCTAGGGCTCTTCCCATACGTACTTTAGTCGGAAAGGAACTTAGCGAGTTGAATTTTATCGACAATTTCGCCCGTGTCGTATAGATCGCGGTGAAGAGATAGGTCTCAAGTAGGACCCACCCTACAATTTGCTACCTCTTGCTATTTCGTAACCTAAAAACTTTGTTTTATATTACATATCTTGCCGTTTTCAGCAGAATAGTATGCTTGGAAAAACTCAAAGTCTTGTCGACCAGTTTCGACACATTTCCGCCTTATGATATCGACGATACGTTTCTTTTCTAGGACTGGCGTCTTTATGCCGAAAATTATCCCCGTTAAATCAGAAAATTGATATGTTAATTTTCTGTCGCTAGGATCTTCGAAGCCGCCTAGGGACGAGTACAAGACCAATCGATATTCGTTTTCGTGTTGCCAATCGCTAAGTTTCGTTGCTAAGATTGACTGAAATCTCTTCCAGTATTCGAGTCTCCCCTCCTCGATATTTCTGAAGGTAGAATCGGAACAGGAACTTCTTTTCCCGTCTTGGCCGTTGTACCAATCGGCGTTGAGAGCCATGACTGAAATGCGACCGATGGACCTGAAAAAATCGATCTCAGCGAATCGATCAACGTAGTTTATCTTTAAAAAGTCATGGAACACTTCGCCGTAATGTTTTATTGTTTCTTGCCCGTTCGAACCCCATCCTGTTATCCTGTTCATCTTGAGACCAGGCTGACCGTTTGATAGCTTATTAGAAAATTTTAGACATGCGCCTTTATGTCCGTCGCCGTAGTTTCCCCACATTGCGGCGTGATTTGGGTTTGATACAAAGCATGCGGCGTACCATTCGCAAAACAATATCTTTTCCAGACTTTCAACATATTCGGCTGGAAAATCAGCAATCTCGGTGTGCCAAATCTGATCACGAACATTCGTCGCCGTAAAGTATCGAGACGAAACAAATGCCCGATTTATATGGTCGGCGGCCTCGAATAACAAATTCATCGATTTTCGCTCTTGGTCACCGTGGCATCTGATGCTCTCCTGTATAACTCTGAACAGCCCGTTTATTGTCTGGCCTCCAATTAACGTATTTGGATTAAATTTATCTACAGAAGCTGTAACGAGTCCTTTCGTAGCGAATACAGAAAATATGCAGTTCGTCGCGGCACCATGCATCCCTCTTAAGTAAAATTTTATTTCTTCCCGGCGCACTGGGTGTTCGCTGATTGATAATAGTGAGGGCATTTTATCTATTTCACTATCAAAAAACAGTTTGCAGATCTCGTCAAAAGTATTTTTAAATTCTACAGAAGGATGATTTGTTGAAGATGAGAATATAATATTATTTGCATAATCCGGATGATATGCTTCTCCCATCAGCAATATTAACATGACTTTTCTGGTAAAACACAGTAAATAGTGGCGAATTAAGTTACGCCATATAATAGCATCGCCGCTCCAGAAGATATCTTTGAAACCCTCCATCGGGTCATTTAGTTCGTTCGGCGACGCGAAGTAAATTTCTTGTTTTTCCAGTTCTTGCCAACCGTCAAGTAATGCGTGAGTAGAGCGAAAGCGATAAAAGTGTTCGCTATCATTTATCATAATATAGCTCGTATAAACCTGCTTCTAAGGCGAATTTGAGGAGTTTTTTATCAAAATTCTGTTCTCCATAAAGAGGGGTCTGGGGCCTAAGGCCCCAGTGGGGTCGAGGGGCGAAGCCCTCGCCTTGCTTACTGGCAGGCTAGACATTCTTCGTAATTCGTCGCCGCGGCAACCAGGGGGAGGGGCACGTGGGCGGTGTCGTTGGCGGCTTCCAAATGGGTGCGGTGTTCGACTTTTTCGCTGATGCTGTCGGCGCGTTGGATTGAGAGGGAGCGGCAGTAGTACAGGGATTTCACGCCGCGTTTCCAGGCCTGGTAGTGGATTTGGTGGAGGTCGCGCTTGTTCACATCGGCGGCCAAAAACACGTTGATGGACTGGCTTTGGCAGATGTGGGGGGTGCGGTCGGCGGCGTGTTCGATGATCCAGCGTTGGTCGAGTTCGAAGGCGGTTTTGAAGACGGCTTTTTCGTCGTCGGTCAGGAAGTCGAGGTGTTGGACCGAGCCTTTGGTGACGGTGATGTTGGACCAGGTTGCGTCATCGTCGCGGCCTTTGGCGGCGAGGAGGATTTGGAGGTGGCGGTTGCGGACGGAGAAGCTGCCGGAGAGGGTTTTTTGCAGGAAGACGTTGGCGGCGATGGGTTCGATGCCGGGGCTGGAGTTGCCGGCGATGATGGAGATGGAGGCGGTGGGGGCGATTGCCATTTTGTTGGAGAAGCGTTCCATGATGCCGTAGTCGGCAGCGTCCGGGCAGGGGCCGCGTTCGTGTGCCAGCGTTTTCGACGCGCGGTCGGCACCGGCGCGGATGTGTTTGAAGATTTTGATGTTCCACGCCTTGGCCAAGGCAGATTCGAACGGGATGTTCAGGGCCTGAAGGAAGGAATGAAAACCCATGACGCCGAGGCCGACCGAGCGTTCGCGGGAGGCGGCGTATTTGGCGCGGGACATCGAGGGGGGCGCGCGGTCGATGAAGTCCTGCAACACGTTATCGAGGAAGCGCATGACGTCCTCGATGAACTGGGGGTTGTCGTGCCATTCGAGCCAGGTTTCGAGGTTGATCGAGGACAGGCAGCAGACGGCGGTGCGTTGCTTTCCGTGCATGTCGAGCCCGGTGGGGAGGGTGATTTCCGAGCAGAGGTTGGAGGTTTTGACTTCCAGGCCGGCGAGTTTGTGGTGTTCCGGGCGGGCGTTGTTCACGTGGTCGGAGAAGATGAGGTAGGGTTCGCCGGTTTCGATCCGGGCGGTGAGGATGCGGACCCAGAGGGCGCGGGCGGCGACGTGGCGGACGTGGGCGCCGTCCTTCGGTGAGGTGAGGGACCATTGGTCGTCCGCTTCGACCGCGCGCATGAACGCATCCGAGATCAGGATGCCGTGGTGCAGGTTGAGCGCCTTGCGGTTGGGATCGCCGCCGGTGGGGCGGCGGATTTCGATGAATTCCTCGATTTCCGGGTGGGAGATCGGGAGGTAGACGGCGGCGCTGCCGCGGCGGAGCGAGCCCTGGCTGATCGCGAGGGTGAGGCTGTCCATCACCCGGATGAAGGGGACGACGCCGGAGGTTTTGCCGTTCTGGCCGACTTTTTCGCCGATCGAGCGGAGGTTGCCCCAGTAGGAGCCAATGCCGCCGCCCTTGGAGGCGAGCCAGACGTTTTCGTTCCAGAGATCGACGATGCCTTCGAGGCTATCGGACGCTTCGTTGAGGAAGCAGGAGATGGGCAGGCCGCGCGCGGTGCCGCCGTTGGAGAGAACGGGGGTCGCGGGCATGAACCAGAGCTTGCTGATGTAGTCGTAGAGGCGCTGGGCGTGGGCCTGGTCGTCGCCGTAGAAGGAGGCGACGCGGGCGAAGAGGTCCTGATAGGATTCGCCGGGGAGGAGGTAGCGATCATTCAGGGTGGCACGGCCGAATTCGGTGAGCAGCGCGTCGCGCGTGCGGTCCACCTTGATCTGGTGGCGGCCCTGAAGCTGGATGTCGGTTTCGAGCAGGGTAGGCTCGAGCAGGGCTTGGTCGGCACGGGACATGGCGTTCATTGCGGCGGAGACTCCAATCGGTTCGGCAGAGGGTATAACAACATATTGGGAGGGCATCGCGCAATGACCACTAGATCAAGTTTTGACAGAAAAATCACTTGCACCGAGTCGGGGGGTGCGGTGGGCGGTGTTCGTTGTTTGTTCTTATCGCTTGTGGGGGTGGAAGGCAAGGTTAAGGGAAGGCTTCTTTTTTGGAAAAAAGAAGCAAAAAACTTTTTTTGACTCTGGTGTGGCGGCTTTGGCGCGTTGATGGAGCACTCTGACGGTTGGTTGCCGTTGTGTCCGAACCGTGTTACTGCACTTTGGTCGGATGCATCGCTTCCTTGGTGGATTTGCTGGCGGGTATGTGATGGATCATGCGGTCGGCAGACGGATCAGGGATCATCGCGATATCGATGTGCCGGTCCTGCGGCGTGACGAGGCCTTGGTGCGGTGCGCGCTGGCGGGATGGATTGCTTCGTCGTAAGGACTCCTTGCAATGACTTGGGTAGGGTTGAGGTTGGGTCGGTGTCGGTGACATCACCAGTGGCTCAACTAACAAAAATTTTTTGGTTCTTTTTTATAAAAAAGAACTGCTTACCCGCCTTACTTCATTTCTGAACAGAACTTCTGAATCCGCGTGCAAGCCTCGCGCAGGGCTTCGGTTGAGGTGGCGTAGCTGACGCGAAAGTAGCCGGGGTAGATGAAGGCGCTGCCGTGGACGGTGGCGACGCCGTGTTCGTCGAGCAGGGCGGTGACGAAGGTTTCGTCGTCGGTGATTTTGGTGCCGGCGGCGGTGGTTTTGCCGAGGCAGCCGTGGATCGAGGGGAAGACGTAGAAGGCACCTTCGGGGGTGGCGCAGGTGAGGCCGGGGGCCTGGTTCAGCATGGTGACGACCAGATCGCGGCGGGTGCGGTAGGTGTTGCGCATGATTTCGATGGTGTCTTCCGGGCCGTTGAGGGCGGCGACGGCGGCGGCCTGGGAGATGGATGAGGTGTTGGAGGTGGATTGGCTTTGCAGTTTGTCCATCGCCTTGATGAGTTGCACGGGCGCGCCGCAGAAGCCGATGCGCCAGCCGGTCATGGCGTAGGCTTTGGAGCAGCCGTTCATGGTCACGGTGCGGTCGCGCAGACGCGGTTCGACTTCGACGATGGTGGCCGGTTTGAAGCCGTCGTAGGTGAGTTTTTCGTAGATGTCGTCGGTGAAGACCCAGACGTTCGGATGGCGGAGCAGAACGTCGCAGAGCGGGCGGAGGTCTTCGGCGGAGTAGGCCGCGCCGGTCGGGTTGGAGGGGGAGTTGAGGATCAGCCATTTGGTGCGGGGCGTGATGGCGGCTTCGAGGTCTTCGGCGCGGAGCTTGAAGCCGTGGTTCTGGCCGCAGGGGACGAAGACGGGCGTGCCTTCGGCGAGTTGCACGATGTCGGGGTAGGAGACCCAGCAGGGGGTGGGGATGATGGCCTCGTCGCCCGCCTCGATCGTGGCGAGCATGGCGTTGAAAATCACCTGCTTGCCGCCGGTGGAGACGATGATTTCCTCGGGTTTGTAGTCGATACCGGAGTCGCGTTTGAATTTGGCGGCGACGGCGCGGCGGAGTTCGATGGTGCCGGCGACGTCAGTGTATTTGGTGTCACCGCGCTCGATCGCGGCGATGGCGGCCTGCTTGATGTGGGCGGGCGTGTCGAAATCGGGCTCGCCGGCGGAGAGGCTGATGATGTCGCGCCCTGCGGCCTTGAGTTGCCGCGCCTTGGTGGAAATGGCGATGGTCTGGCTCGGGCTGATGCGGTTGAGGCGTGCGGCGATCAATTCCATAATTCTGCTCCCAAAGACCGAACGGATTTAACCGTAAACGGATGGGTTGAATATGGCGCATATGCAACATCTGACGTGCGGGTCTTGCCGAGCGGAGCGCAAACCCATATCAGAGCGGCACGGATTGGGGTGTAGCCAAGCGGTAAGGCAGTGGATTTTGATTCCACCATGCGGAGGTTCGAATCCTCCCTCCCCAGCCAGGTTTCCGCTCAAAAATCACTCCCCAGCAGCCGGTGATAATAGTCGTGCGCGGGCGGCGGCAGATCGGGTTCGGC
Source organism: Acidiphilium sp. (assembly GCA_028688905.1). GTDB lineage: Bacteria > Pseudomonadota > Alphaproteobacteria > Acetobacterales > Acetobacteraceae > Acidiphilium. Next base: position 308,741 of record JAQTXH010000001.1, read on the forward strand.
ATCGCGCCGGATGAGTTCGTCCTGAATTTTTCGTGCATCCGAGTTCGCGCCGGCACGACCGAGGGTGATGACGCTGCGGTTCTGGTTGCCGAATTCGCCATGGCCGCCCGAGGCACGTTGGCCAAGACCGGAGGGACCACCGCCGGTCCCATGGCCAAGCCGCATCGCTTGGAGCGAGGCCTGGGCCTGTTGCAGGGCGGCGATGGCGGCGCGCTCGGCGGGAACCGCACCGGGGCGATCACCCATTTGCAGCGCCGCCCGCGCGGACTGCATGGCGTGCTGACCTTGGCCGAGGGAGGGCGAGTTTGGCAATCCAGCCTGTGCCATCGCCTCGGCGGCGGCTTGCAATTGCCGTTCGAGACCTTGCTGTTGCTGCGCGAGGGCCTGGCTTTGCGGATTGGGTGGCTGCCCGGCTTGATTACCCATTTGCGGTGGGGCGTTTTGTTGGGCCGTGCGGTCCATCAAGCTGGACTCCTGGCGCATCAGCTTGGATAGAGCGCCGGAGGCCTGCTGCGCGGCTTGCTGCCTGGCTTGCTGGGTGGCGGACATTGCTTTGGCATTCTGCAACTGGCGCAGCATGGCGCGGAGTTTGGCAAAATCGCGCTGGGCCTGGGCGGTATCGCCGGCGGCGGCTTCATCGGCGATGTGCTGGGCCAGCCGACTGATTGCCGACATCTGCATCATCTGGGCGTTGGTCGGAGCTTTCTGGCCTTGGGCGGCGAGATGCGCCTGCGATGCGGCGTTCAACTGGGCAAGGAGTTTTTGCAACTGCATCGCGCTGGGCGATTTGCCGGCGAGCGCCTTGTTGAGGGCTTGTTCCAGGGCGTGCCGGGCGTCGGCAAGCCGCTGGGCGGCATGGAAGGCAGCGCCTTGTTCGGCCCGTTGCACCAGGGTCCAGAGTTTGGCTTCCGGGTCCGCGGCGGGCGGGGCGTTGGCGGCAAAATCAGCGGCGAATTTCGTGAGATCGCGTTTGGTGTCTGGTGTAATCGGGCCGGGTGGCGCTTTGGCGATGGCGGTCAGGCTGATGGCCAGCGCGGGGCGAACTTGTGGGGTAAGGGCGAGGCTGCGGCGGATCGCTTCAAGCGCCTGGGCGGTTTTGTTGTGCAGGATCGGTGCGGGCAGGATCACGCTGGCGGCGGCGGAGTGGCCGGTCAGGCTGGCCTTGTTGGTCGCGACCAGATCGGTCGTGACCGTCATGCCGGCGTAGGGGCTGGAGAGCAGATCGAGCAAGGCATCGCCATGGGTGGGATTTTCATGGGGTGCGCTGGCGGCGTCGGGCTGCGCGCCGGGCGCGGCGAGCGGGCGGAATTGCAGGACGAGGTGGGTCAAGCCGTAGGGGCTGACGGCTCGCCAGGAGAAATTGGTGCGTTTGCCGTCGGGATCGGGTGTCGGCGGCGCGGTGAAGCTGATTTGCGGCGGTGCCGGGACGGCGATGACCAGATGGTAACGCGCGATCCGGTGCCAGAACGGACCGATGGTGATGGTGGTGGGGACGGCGAGGGTTTTGGTGGTGCGGTAACTACCGGTGGCGATAGTGGTGAAGCTGAGGGTATGGTTGCCGATCCAGGCGGCAGGTGCGGCGGAGCCGGCTCCAGTGAGGATGACCGACACCGATGAACCGGTCAGGGCTTGGATCGGTTTGGCACCCGGTTCGATCAGGCGCGGGGCTTCGCCGGTCCAGCGCGGCGGGGTGATCCAGGCTTGGGCCGTGATCCCGCTGGGGGCGAACAGGTGGGGCAAGGTGAGGCTGGCGGCGAGGCGGGAGCCGGCGTTGCCGCCGGCGGCGATCCAGGCGGCGATCAGGGCGAGCAGTAGCAGGGCGCGCAGCGCGAACGGATCGTGCGCTGCCAGATCGGGCGACGGGCGGCCGATACGGGCGGATTGGATGGCGGCGTCGATCCGGGTCCGGTGTGCCTGCCAGAGTGGATTGCCGCCCGCTTCGATCAGGGCGGGGTGATCCTCATAGGCAGTGATTGGGCGATGCGGCAGGCGGGAATCGTGTTCGATCCGGCGGTCGATCGCAGCGGACTCGGGTGTGGTGAAGCTTCGGCGGGCGTGGAGCGTGGCGGCGATCAGGGCGATTGCGGCGATCAGGTCGGTTTGCCAGCCGCCGGCACCGAGCAGGGTGGCGATCAGGAACAGGGCGACGACGCCAAGCGGGAGTAGCGCGGCAACGGTGAGCGCCTCGAGGATCAGCACGATCCGCGCCCGGCGGCGCAGATGAGCCAGACGCGTACCGATCATGGGTTCGGGACGATCTCGTCGCGCCAGAGTTGTTCGATGGTTTGCCGCATTCTGATCAGATGGGGCTGGCCGCGATCGATCAAGACCTGGGCTGCGAGCGGACGTCCATTATAGGTGCTGCTCATCGCGGCACCGTAGGCCCCGGCATCGAGGATCGCGACCAGCACGCCGGGGGTGAGGGCGGGCAGATCGTAGGTGCCGAAGCGATCGCTGCTTTCGCAGACCGGGCCGACGATTTCGGTGGACTGGGCGGGCTGGGTGGCATCGATCGCGCTGACCGGCACGATGCCGTGGGTGGCCTCGTACAGCGCGGGGCGCAGCAGATCGTTCATCCCGGCGTCCAGAATGGTGAAGTTTGCCGCTTCGGTGTGTTTGGTCAGAGTGACCCGCGCGAGCAACAAGCCGGCGGGGCCGGCGAGCCAGCGGCCGGGTTCGATGATCAGGTCGAGCGGTCTGTCCGCCAGAATGCGCCGCACCATCGCGGTATACGCCGGCAGCGGGAAGCCGGTACCGTCGTCATAAGGGATGCCGAAGCCGCCGCCGAGGTCGAAGCGGGTGACTGGATGGCCTTCGGCGTTGAGGGCGTCGATAAGGGTCAGAACGCGGCTGTAGGCGGCCTCGAACAGGGCGGGGCTGAAAATCTGGCTGCCGATATGGGTGGAAAACCCGACCGGTTCGATCCCCGGCAGGGTAGCGGCGTGGCGATACAGGGGGCCGGCGTCACGCAGCAAAATACCGAATTTATCGGTGGCGCGGCCGGTGCTGATTTTGTCGTGGCCGCCGGCCGCGACGTCCGGATTGATCCGGAGCGCGACCGGTGCGGTGCGGTTCCGGGCACGGGCGATGGCCGAAATGGCCGCGAGTTCCTCGACACTTTCAACGTTGATCTGGCCAATGCCGGCTTCGATGGCGTGGCTGATTTCATCGGTGCGTTTGCCGACGCCGGAAAAAACCATGGCGCTGGGGGCAATGCCGGCGGCGGCGGCGCGGGCGAATTCCCCGGCGCTGGTGACATCCGCGCCGGCACCGGATTGGCGCAGCAGGGTCAGGATGGCGAGATGGTCGTTGGCTTTGATGGCATAGCGAATCGCGGGGGACAGGCCGACCTTGCTGAAGGTCGATTGCAGCAAGTTCAGCCTGTCGCGGAGTATTGTTCCGCAATAAACCCAGGTTGGCGTGCCATGGGCGGTGGCGATGGCGGCGAGCGGGATATCATCGAAGCACAGCCCGTCCATCGCGTGCCAGGCGAGGTTGGGGCGGCCGGCGATCAGGCGGTGCCAGGGCTGGTCGCGGTCGAGCACTGGACTAGAGTGCCGCGATTCGCGCGCGATGATGGGCCTGTCGTTCATTGCGACGGATATTGGTGCGGATAGGTGATGGCACTCGCCGGGCCGGGTGGCGAGGGGCTGCCGGCGCGGCCACAGGCGGCGAGGGCGGCGCAGGCGAGGATCAGGATCAGGTATTTCATGCCAGCGCATTCTGCCATTTCGCCGCCTCGCGCGCCACGTTTTCCGGGGCGGTGCCGCCATAAGCACGGCGAGCGGCGACCGAGGCTTCGACGGTCAGAACCTTGAAAATTTCGCCGGTAATGCGCCGCTCAGCCTCCTGCATCACGTCGAGCGGCAGATCCGCGAGGTCGAGGCCGCGCGCTTCGGCGGCGGCGACGATCCGGCCGGTGACATGGTGGGCGGTGCGGAACGGCAGGCCGAGGTCGCGGACCAGATAATCGGCAAGGTCGGTCGCGGTGGCGTAATCGGCCCCGGCGGCCTGGTGCATCCGTGCTTCGTCGGGTTGCATATCGCGGACCATGCCGGTCATCGCGGCGATGCTGAGTTCGGCGGCGTCGGCCGCGTTGAACACGGCTTCCTTGTCTTCCTGCATGTCCTTGGCATAAGCGAGCGGCAGGCCCTTCATCACGGTGAGCAGCGAAATCAGCGCCCCGAAGATGCGGCCGGTTTTGGCGCGGGCGAGTTCGGCGGCGTCCGGGTTGCGCTTTTGTGGCATGATCGAGGAGCCTGTGGTGAACGCATCGGACAAGCGGATGAAGCGGTACGGCGCGCTGACCCAGATGATGATTTCCTCGGCGAAGCGGGAGAGATGCATTGCCATGATGGATAGGTCCGAGAGGAATTCGAGCGCGAAATCGCGATCTGAGACGGAGTCGAGCGAATTCGCGGTTGGGCGATCGAAACCAAGGGCTTGCGCGGTCATGCTGCGGTCGATCGGGAAGGTGGTGCCGGCCAAAGCCGCCGCACCCAAAGGCGATTCATTGAGGCGGCGGCGCGCATCGGTGAGGCGGGAGCGGTCGCGCGCCAGCATTTCGACGTAAGCCAGCAGATGATGCCCGAAGGTGACCGGCTGGGCGGTTTGCAGATGGGTGAAGCCGGGCATGATCGTGGCGGCGTGTTCCGCAGCACGGTCTGCCAAAGCCCGCATCAGGTCGCGGAGTGAAAGATCGATCGCGTCGATCGCGCCGCGGACCCAGAGTTTGAAATCGGTCGCGACCTGATCGTTGCGACTGCGCCCGGTGTGCAGCCGCCGCCCGGCCTCGCCGATCCGCCCGACCAGCCAGGCTTCGATGTTGGTGTGGATGTCTTCCAGGGCGGGATCAAATGTAAAACTTTGTGAAGCGATGGCGGAGCCGATCTCGGTCAGGCCTTGGCGGATCGATGCTTCATCGTCTTTCGATATGATGCCCTGATGCGCCAACATGGCGGCATGGGCCAGACTTCCCGCAATATCCTCGCGCCACAACCGGTAATCGAAGCTGATCGAGGCATTGATTGCTTGCATGATCGCGGCGGGACCTTCCGAAAACCGGCCACCCCATTGCAGTTGCGCCCATTGCGCTTGCGGACGGTTATGGCCAAATCCCGGCGGATCGGTTTTTTCGGGTGGAGCATCGGCATTCATGGCAATCGGACTTTCACGGCGGCAATTTGCGGCGTTGGGCGCAGGGATCTTGCTGCCTGACTTAACGGCGCTTGCGGGGTTGGGCAAATCGGCCAACGCGATGCAGCTACCGAGTGTGGCGCAAAATCTGGCGGAAACCCTGCCGCAACCGGCACCGGAGTTTCATTTCATGGACGCTTCAGGCCGCCGCCTGACGCTGGCCCATTACCGCGGCGAAGGGCTGATCGTGAATTTCTGGGCCACCTGGTGTCCGCCGTGCCGCGCGGAACTGCCCTCGCTGGTGGCGTTGAACAAGGTTCTGCTGCCGGACGGCATTCGCGTGTTGCCGATCTCGGTGGATTCGAACGGGATCAAGGCGGTGATCCCCTATTACAAAAAGCATGACATTACCGGCGTGCCGATGCTGATCGATCCGTCGTCGAGCGCGTTGCGGGCGTTTCAGGTCAATGGCATCCCGCTCACGGTGATCGTCAACCGCAACGGCGATGTAGTCGCGACGTTGCAGGGGGCCGGCGACTGGAACAGCGCGGCTGTGGCCGCGAAACTGCGCAAACTGGTCGGCCCGGCATTGCCGAAAGCCCCGAAAACCACCGCGACGTAACACCCTTGACGGTCGGTCCCTTGTCCTGGGGGCGCGTGGCTGATACGGCGCGCGCACCGGACAGTTACAGTTGGGGTGATGGCGATGGCCGACAAACGCGTTAAAAAAGTGGTGCTGGCCTATTCGGGCGGGTTGGATACCAGTGTTATTCTGCGCTGGTTACAGACCGAATATAATGCCGAGGTTGTGACGTTTACCGCCGATCTGGGCCAGGGCGAGGAACTCGAACCCGCCCGGCGCAAGGCGGAAATGTTCGGGGTCAAGGAGATTTTCGTCGAGGATCTGCGCGAAACCTTCACCCGCGATTTCGTGTTCCCGATGTTCCGCGCCAACGCGCTGTACGAGGGCCAGTATCTGCTCGGCACCTCGATCGCGCGGCCGTTGATCGCACAACGCCAGATCGAGATCGCCGAGGCGGTCGGGGCCGATGCGGTGGCGCATGGCGCGACCGGCAAGGGCAACGATCAGGTGCGGTTCGAACTTGCCTATTATGCGTTGAAGCCGGATGTGCGGGTGATCGCGCCGTGGCGGGAGTGGAACCTGACCAGCCGGACCAGATTGCTGGAATTCGCCGAAGCGCATCAGATCCCGATCAGCAAGGACAAGCGCGGCGAAGCGCCGTTCTCGGTCGATGCCAATCTGCTGCACTCCTCATCAGAAGGAAAACTGCTGGAAGACCCGGCGCAGGAACCCGACGAGATCGTGTATCAGCGCACGATCAGCCCGGAAGCCGCGCCGGATATCGCGACGGTGATTTCGGTCGGGTTTGCCAAGGGTGATGCCGTTTCGATCAACGGGGAAGACCTGTCGCCGGCTGCTTTGCTGACGCGGTTGAACGCGCTGGGGCGCGACAACGGCATCGGGCGGCTCGATCTGGTGGAAAACCGCTTCGTCGGGATGAAATCGCGCGGGGTTTATGAAACGCCAGGCGGCACGATTCTGCTGGCCGCCCACCGCGCGATCGAAAGCATCACGCTCGATCGCGAGGCGGCGCATCTCAAGGACAGCATCATGCCGCGCTATGCCGAGCTGATCTACAATGGATTCTGGTTCAGCCCGGAGCGGCACATGTTGCAGGCGCTGATCGACACCAGCCAGCATTCGGTGACCGGCACGGTGCGGCTGAAGCTTTACAAGGGCAACGTGATCGTCATTGGGCGGGACAGCCCGAACTCGCTGTATTCGGCGCGAATGGTGACGTTCGAGGACGATCAGGGGGCCTATAATCAGCAGGATGCGGCGGGATTCATCAAGCTGAATGCGCTGCGGTTGCGGCTGGGCGCGGCTGTCGGCCGGCGCGGCGGGGCGTTGTAGCGATTGCCGCGCGTCGGGCGTTGCGGCGGCCGACGCGCGGGTTTGGTTCTACAAGGCGTGCTTCAAGCGCCGCATCATCCGCGTTACAAATCCGGCCGGGTGGTCCGCCGCCATAGCCACGGCTGGCACCGAAGCGATCACTTTGCCGTCCGCACTCACGGTGATCGTGCCCACCGTGGCCCCTTTGACGACGCCGGCCTTGGGGGGCGCATCGTACGTCACGACGGTTTTCAGCGTCTTTTCCACGACTTTCGGCACCGTCATGACCACATCATGCGCGGGGGCAACCGGCAGGCTCGTCTGCTGATAATCGGGTACTGGCATCGATCCGGCGATTTTACCGGCGCTCACCACGGTTGCGTCGGTGTAGAATTGGTATCCGTAATCCAATAGCGCCTCGATATCGTGGGTGCTCGTGGTCCAGTTCGGCCCGCCCAGCACCACGGCGATCAGACGCCGGTTATCGCGCAGCGCGGAGGCGTCGATGCAATGGCCAGCTTCCTTGGTTCGCCCGGTTTTCAGGCCATCGACCGTCGGATCGTGGAACAGCACCGGATTCCAGCTCCGCTGACGGATTTTGTCGAAGGTATAGTGCTTGTGTACCGAGATTTTCAGATAGGCAGGATAATCCGTCACAATCGCGCGCGACAGCAACGCCACATCCATCGCGGTGGTTCGCAGAGTCGGGTCCGGCAGGCCATCGACGTTGACATAGTGGGTGCCGGTCAGATGCAGCGCCGCCGCCTCATGGTTCATCAGCCCGACGAACGCCGCCCGGCTGCCCGCCACCGCCTGCGCGAGCGCCACGGCGGCGTCGTTGCCCGAATCGATGATCAGCCCGTGCAGCAACTGATCGACGGTTACGGTCATGCTCGGTGAAATGAACATGCGCGACCCCCCGGTGTGCCAGGCGGCATCGCTCACCGGCACAGTCTGGTCCATCTTCAGCGTGCCATGCCCGATCGCCTGATAGGTGAGGTACGCTGTCATCAGCTTGGCGAGACTGGCCGGGGGCCATTCCAGGCTGGAGGCTTTTTCCGCGATCACCGCTCCGGTTTCGGCATCCATCAACACATAGGACGCTTGCGCCGGCAGCACCGGGGGGGCGGCCATTCCGGCCACGGCCAAAGGAGCGGTCGGCGGCGGCCCGGCGGGCAATGCCGGCACGGCTGCCGCCTTCGCGGCGTGTGCTGCTTTGACGCCATGATGCAGCATCGCCGCCCAAACCGGCGCGGTGGCCGAGATCAGGGCGATCGAGCTTAGAACGAGGGGTGACACGTGGCGCTTCATGGTCATGATCCAGGCAGGTTGCTATGCGCTTGTCCTACAATCCTCCGCCGTGTTGGCGCAAATCACGCAGCCGTGCCAGCGCTGGCCCGCCCGCTTCCTTGACTTCCCGCGCCCCACAAGGTTGAAGCGGCGACTGAACAGGAACCGATAGAATATGGCGCAACAACCCCAGTCCAGCCGCGGCGTGATCAAGGAATGGATCGTCACCTTGATTTACGTCATCGTGATCGCGGTGGTCATCCGCTCTTTTCTGTTCGAGCCATTTTTCATTCCCTCCGGCAGCCTGACGCCGACGTTGTTGCCGGGCGACTTCGTCCTGGTCACCAAATACAATTACGGTTATTCGCGCTGGTCGTTTCCGTTCGGCGAACCCGACTTCAAGGGGCGCATTTTCGGCTCGGTGCCGAAACAGGGTCAGATTGCGGTGTTCGCTTTGCCACGCGACCCCAGCGTCGATTACATAAAGCGTGTGATCGGCCTGCCGGGCGACACGGTTCAGGTCACCGCCGGTCAGCTCTATATCAATGGCAGCGAGGTTCCCCGCACGCCGGATGGCACCTATGTGGAAACCCCGCTCGATGACGGGCAGGGTGTGCCGATCACCGTCAAGCTCTACAAGGAAGACCTGCCGGATGGTGTGACCCATCTGATCGCGAAAGCGACCAATCAGGGGTTTGCCAATAACACCCAGGTTTACCATGTGCCGCCCGATCACCTGTTCATGATGGGCGACAACCGCGATTTCAGCGAAGATTCCCGATTCCTCGACGCCGTCGGTTATATCCCGCTGGCGAATTTTGTCGGGCGCGCCCGGTTCGTCTGGTTCTCGATCCGCCTCGATCATCCATGGTATGAATTCTGGTACTGGCCGGTTGATATTCGCTGGGACCGGTTGTTCACGGTCATCAAATGAGCACCCAGGCTGAGATTTTGCTCGGCCACGACTTCGCCCAGCCGAAACTGCTTGCCGAGGCGCTGACCCATCGCTCGGCGGTGGGGCAGGGCGGCATGGGGTCCAACGAGCGGCTTGAATTCATCGGCGATCGGGTGCTCGGTTTGCTGGTCGCGGAGTGGCTGATCGAGCGCTACCCCAACGAGCGCGAGGGTGGCCTTGGCCCGCGTCTGGCGCAACTGGTGTCGCGACCGACGCTGGCGATGATTGCGGAGGCGATCGGCCTGCCTGACCTTCTCGAGGTGTCCCCCGGCGAATCGCGGCGCGGCGTCCGCAACCGCTCGACCGTGCTGGCGGATGCTCTCGAAGCCCTGATCGGCGCGCTCTATGCCGATGGCGGTCTGGAGCCTGCTCGTAATTTCATCCGTGCCGCGTTTGCCGCCAGAATCGACGCGCAGGATGCGACACCGCCGAAGGACCCGAAAACCGCATTGCAGGAATTCGCCTTGGCGCGTGGCCCGGTGCTGCCGCTCTACACGTTGATCGCCCAGACCGGTCCGTCCCACGCGCCGCGTTTCCGCGTCCAGGTGAGCATCGGCACCACATCCGCCGAAGGTGAAGCCGGTACCAAGCGCGAGGCTGAACAAATTGCCGCCCATACCCTGCTCGATCGGCTGACTTCATGACAACACGCTGCGGCTACGTCGCTCTGCTCGGCCGGCCCAACGCTGGTAAATCCACGTTATTGAACCAGGCGGTGGGTGCCAAAGTCTCGATCGTCACGCCCAAGGCGCAGACCACGAGGTTCCGCGTCAGTGGTATCGTGATGCGCGATCAGGCCCAGATTGTCTTGATCGACACCCCCGGCCTGTTCGCCCCCAAACGCCGCCTCGACCGTGCCATGGTCGCCGCCGCCTGGGATTCGGTGGCCGGTGCCGACCTGGCCTGCATGCTGGTGGATGCATTCCGCGCGAAACCCGAAGACCTCGCCGAACCTCTGGCGGCACTGGCCCGAACCGGCCGTAAGCGCTGGCTTATTCTCAACAAAATCGACCTGATGCCCCGCGAAAAACTCCTGCCGCTGGCCGATACTCTGGGCAAAGCCGGCAGCTTTGCCGAGGTTTTCATGGTCAGCGCCCTGAAACGTGACGGTATCGACCATCTGCTCGATGCGATGGGCGATGCGATGCCTGAAGGTCCGCATCTTTACCCGCCCGACGAACTCACCGACCAGACCGACCGCATGCTCGCCGCCGAACTGGTCCGCGAACAGATTTTCCTGCAACTGCGCGAGGAAATCCCCTACGGTGCCTCGGTTGAAACCGAGAGCTTCAAGGATCTGGCTGACGGTTCGGCGCGGATTGACCTGACGATTTACGTCGCCCGCGCCGCCCACAAAAAAATCATGCTCGGCGAAGGTGGATCGCAGATCAAATCGATCGGCACCAAAGCGCGCGGCCAACTCGAAAAACTGCTGGAACGCCGGGTGCATCTGTTCCTGAATGTCAAAGACCGCCCCGGCTGGGACGAAGAAGCCGCCCGCCTGCGAGCCTTGGGGCTGGATGGTTAGAGTATAATCGGCGGAGCCGTGGAGCGCCCGTGAAAACAGAGAGCGAGTCTGTCAGACGCTTTTTCTGTCAGGCGCTTTTATCGGTGCCTGACAGACTTTCGGGGTAAGGTGGTGCCGCAGCCTCGGCGGCAAGTTCCTTGCGCGAGAATTTTCCAACCGGCGTCTTCGGCAGGGCAGAGCGAAATTCGACCGCAACCGGCATTTCGGGCCGGCCCAGCTTGTCGGCCAAAAAAACCCTGAGCGCGTCGATGCCGAACGCCGCGGCACCCGCCTTCAAGGTGATGAACGCCTTGGCGGATTGCCCGCGATAAGCGTCGGGGATGCCGACAACGACCGCTTCGGCGACATCCGGATGCTCATAGATCGCCTGTTCGATCCGGGTTGGATAGACGTTGTACCCTCCTGACAAGATCATGTCCGTCTTGCGATCGATCAGAAACACCATGCCGTCCCCGTCGATCCGCCCGATGTCCCCGGTCAGAAAAAATCCGTTGACGAAGGCGCGTCTGTAATCGTCCGGATGGTTCCAATAGCCTTTGAACAAATTGGGCGATTTGATCCGGATTTCACCGATCTCGCCGTAAGGGAGCACCCGCGTCGCGTCATCGAGCGCAACCACCTCAAGCTCGATCCCCGGCAACGGCAGTCCCGCCGAACCGGGCTTGAAAATGCCATCGACCAGATTGCCGGTCCCCGCCGAGGCGGTCTCGGTCATGCCCCAGCCACCGCCCAGCCGCATGCCGGTCAGCCGTGCGAATCGCTGCCCAATTTCGATTGGAAGCGGCGCGCCGCCCGACCCCGCCAGCCGCAACGACGACAAATCGCGCTTGTCGAGATCGGGCACATTGGCCAGCGAAATCCACATCGTCGGCACGCCGGGAAAATAGCTCGCCCGGTTGACCTCGATATCGCGCAGCGTCGTCTCCGGATCGAACTTGGGCCGGAGCAGCAATTCGCTGCCGCGTGACAGATGCAGCAGCAACAGAACGACCAGCGCATAGATATGACATAACGGCAGCGCACAAATCGCCCGCAGCTTCTCACCGGGGCCGAACCGCTGCTGGCCATCGAGAAATGCGGCGTAGATCGCGACCGAGGCGCGCAGCGTCGCGTGGCTGTGCATCGCTCCTTTGGGACATCCGGTGGTGCCGCCGGTATATTGCAGCAGAGCCAGATCGTCGGGGTCGATCGGCGGCAGTGTCGCGGCGGTGCCGCGCCCCATCGCGCGTAATGCCGGGATTGTGATAATTCGTCGATCGTCGCTGGGAATTGCGGGATGCGGCATCCCGGCGACCGGCCCGAATTGCGCGTCGTCGCCCACGATCAACCGGTCGACATGGCCCGCATTCAGCAATTTTTGCGCGGTTGCCAACAGGTTACCGATATTGGTGCAGACCAGCGTCCGCGCGCCGGAATCGCGCAGCCGGCGGATGAGTTCCCGCTCGGCATCGAGCGGGGAGAGGTGAACGACGACCAATCCTGCCGCCAACGCGCCGAAAAAACTGAACGGATGACCCGGCGTGTTCGGCAGATAGAGCGCGATGCGCTCGCCCTTGAGCAAGCCAAGTGCCAGCAATCCCTTCGCGACGTCATCGATCGCGGCACCAAGCTGCGAAAAGCTGATGCGGTGGCCACGATACTCCAGCGCCGGGTCTGGCCCGCACCGCGCAATGGTCGCGGCGATCATCGCCGGGATGGTTTCGCGCGGCACGGCCACTTCCCACCCAAGGCCGTGCGGGTAGTGGCGCTCCCAAGGGAAGGATTGGCGGTTCATAGAACGGCGGTTAGCGCCGGGCCAGCAACGCGGCACCGATCAACAGGGCACCGGGGACGATGATACCGGTAAATGGCCGAGCCGGGCTGGCCAGCGTCCGGTTCGCGAGTAAAATCACCCCGGCGACCCAGGCGAGCGCCGTCGCAGTGCCGAACAGGGTTTTCAGGAGCGCTTTCATTGCGGGGATGCCTTGAGCGCGCCGATCGCCGCGACCCCACCGAGGGCGTAGAACGCCATCAGCGCCGGAAGGGCAGAGTCACCGATCGGCCAGTCGTAGCCGAGCGAGGTGAGCAACCAGAATGTGCCAAAGCCGAGGATAGCGCAGCCCACAAGGAATTTCACCGTGTTCTCCGGCACGCGGGACAAGGGCGCACGGAGGGCAAGTCCAGCCCCGGCGACCACGGCCAGAGCCGCGATCGCCGACAGGGCGGCGATGTCGGTATGACCGGTCTGCGCGCCGAGGGCGACGACGATGAGCCAGACTTCCAGCCCTTCGATCAGCACGCCCTGAAATCCAACGACCATCGCACCATGGGTTTCGGCCAGCGCCGTGCTGTGCGAAAGGGCGGCGAAGGCGGCGGTTTCGTCATGCAAACGCTTCAGCCCGGCACCGCGCGCGATCGCTTTGGCCAGCCAGCGCAAGCCGAACAATAGCAGGAACACCGCGATGATGAACTGGGCCACCCGCATCGAGCCGATTGCGCTGACGGCATGGGCACCGAACAACGTCATCAGCGCCAGAACGGCCAGGGCGGCGAAGGCGGCAAGGACGGCGCGGGGCCAGCCAATCGCGAGGGCGACGGCGAGCACGATGGTAAACGCCTCCACCCACTCGACGCCGGCGGTCAGGAAGCTGGTGATGATAACAGATATGTCTGACATACTAATTTATGTTTCACATGGAACGAAGGAACCGAGGGGCAAAAATAACAGATGTACGTACACGCATCAGGTGCTCGGCCCCACGATTTCGGTGGCATACCAGGCGATGATTGCGTGTCTTGAAGTACCCCATTGCGCTGGATCGAGCACGTGCGGTGACAACGATGTTAGTGACGGCAATGCCGCCGGCGGTGGCGTGCTGGTCGTAACCGGCCAGAAATCGGCGTCAATGCCGCCCTGGGTCATGCCGATTTTCAGGGCGGTGGCCGTATTGACATAGGCAATGAATTTTTCGGCATCCGCCCGGCGGGTGCCGGTGAGACCCTTTGCCATGACGATCACGCTCGGCATGATCGCGGTGGGTTGCGGGATGATCACGCGCAGCGACGGGTCGATGTCCGTGGCATAGTGGAACGCTGCCGCCGATCGCACGATCGCGAGCTGAATCGCCCCGCTGCGCAGAGCGGCGAGGGTGATTTTGGTTTCGGTGTAAATATGCAGCCCGTTGCGCTTCAACGCTTCGACATAGGGCTGCCCCGCCGTCCAGCCGCCGGCGGCGTGCAGCATGTTGGCGAGGGTTGCGAAACTCTGCTCCGAGGTGGCCGGATCGTTCATGCCGATAATGCCGTGATAGGCGGGGTCGTTCAGCGCGTCCCAGGTTCCGGGCGGGGCAAAGGGCGCGGCCTTCGGCGCAACCAGGACGCCCGCGAGGGTGACGCCGGTCGGGACATAGGCACCATCGGCGCTGGTCAGGCTTTGACCGAGCGGCGTCAGGTCCGGCGGGTTGGGCAGGTGATGCGCGAGCAGGCCGTGGTGGTCGAGGATGGTCGCGGTGGCAGCGCCGTCGAACCAGGCGAGCGACCAGACCGGGTGATCGCCCTCGGCAATGATGCGTGATTGCAGGCCGCTGGCGGGCGGGCGGCGCAGGCGGATCTTGATGCCGGTTTTTGTGGTGAATGCCTGGGTGACGGCGGGGGCGAAGCTGAGGCGTGAATACAGGGTGAGTGTTGCCGCCCGCGCCGGGTGGGGCGCGAACAGCCACAAGGCCAAAACGGCGACAAACGAGATCCGGGCAGGTAGTCTGGTCACATCAGGGTCCGATACGTGTCAGATCGCGGCGACGAGACGTTCGATGACGCCGGACCAGTCATAGGGGTGTTGCTGGCGGTAGAGACGCACGGAGGGATACCAGGGCGTGTCGTCGCGGTCGAGCAGCCAGCGCCAATCGGGGGCATAGGGCAGGATGACCGAGGTGGCGACACCCGAGGCACCGGCCAGATGCGCGACCGAGGTATCGATGGTGACGAGGTGATCGAGGCTTTGCAGGATCGCCAGCGTATCGGTGAAATCGTTGATGCTGGGGCCAAGGTTGACCAGCGGAGCCGTGCCGAAATAGGTGCCGACCTGGGCGATCTGGTCGCCCTTTTGCACGGTGACGATGGCGAGGTCGGAACGGGCGAACAGCGGGGCGAATTGTTCCAGTTTGACCGTGCGCTTGCGGTCGTTCTTGTGGGTCGGTCGGCCCGCCCAAACCAGGCCGATGCGTTGTTTGCCGCGCGGGGTCAGGCTGTCCAGCGTGGCTTTCCAGGCGGCGATTTTCGCGGGATCGGGGTGCAGATAGGGAACGGTGGCGGGAATGTTGTCGATCGTGGTGCCGGCGAGGCGGGGCATGCCGGAGAGCGGGATATAGGCGTCGAAGTCGCCGGTGGTCTCCCAGCGGGTAACGATGCGGCCGAGACCGGGGATTTGCCGCAGGATCGGCACCAGATCGCCACTGCACGCGAGCACCGGTTTCGGTGCGCGTTCGGCGGCCCAGGGGATGTAGCGCCCGAACTGGATGCAGTCGCCGAAACCCTGATCGGCGACAATTAACAGCTTGCCTTCGGGCAGCGCCCCGCCATCCCACTGCGGCTTGTCGGTCTTGGGCAGCATGCCTTCGGCCTGCTTGAGCTTGAAACGCCACTCGTAGCTCTCCCAGCCCTCGGTGAGGCGGCCGCCGAGCAGCAGGACTTCGGCGCGTTCGAAATGCGCTTCGGGGAAGGTGGGATCGAGTTCGATCGAGCGATCGGCGGCGGCGAGGGCGTCGTCGAGTTCGCGGCGTTCGTAGCGGATCAGGGCGTGGTTGAAATGGGCGCGGCTGTCGTCCGGGGCGAGTTCGACCGCACGGAGCGCCATGCGCAGGGCATCGTCGAGCCGACCGGCGCCGCGGTAGATTTCGCACATGTTGCGCGGATAGACGGCGACGGTGGGCGAGAGTTCGAGTGATTTTTCCATCCGCTCGATCGCGAGCGGAATTTTGCCGCGCCGGTAGGCGACGATGCCGGACAGATGCAGCACATGGGGGTGTTCGGGGGCTGCGCGCAGCACGCGTTCGGCGAGGGCTTCGGCGTCTTCGAGTTTGCCATCGCGCTCATAGGCGCTGATTTCGTTGAGCACTTCGCCCAGGGTGACCTTGACCCCCGCGCCATTCACGCCGCGATTTCCCTGGCATCGGCATAGCCCAACCGGTCGATCCAGGGGGTCAGGAGCGGCAACGCCTCGCCGAACACCGGGCCGAAACCGCGATGACGATACAGGCCGCGCCGATGCGGCGGCAGGCGCACCACCTGATGGGTCGGCGCGCGCGGCACCGCGCGCGGCGAGGCGGCGAGCAGTGCCGCCGGATCGGCGGTGACGCCGATGAAATCGAGCACTTCACGCAGGATCGCCGCCGGGTCGCGCACCATATCCTCGTAACGGACCGGCAGATAGCGCAGCGTGGTCTGGCCGCGCACCTGGGCGATCGCACGCATCTGGGCATCGAACAACATCGCCATGCCGGCAAGGGTGACGCCGGCGTTGCCTTCGTAAAGTTTGTCCTGGGCGAAACCCGAAAGCACGACATCGAGCGGATGGCGCAGCACGTGGATCACCGGTGCCAGGGGAAACAGCGTGGCGGCGAACCCGAGCAGCCAGGGCAGGTCGGGGTTGCGGTCGGTGACGAAGCGAGTCTCGGGCGTGGTGGTGCCGGCGGCGCGCAGGATGGCGAGATAGCGGTTGGCGAGCATCGGCAGAATATCGCGTTGGTCGCCGGCGGTGGTTTCGAGCAGGGCTTCGGGAAAACTTGTCGCGGGTCCGCCAAGGCCGGTGACCAGCGCGGGCAGCAACCGCGACAGCTCGGGTAGCGGTGCCCGGGCGTCGGCGGGGTCGATGCCGGGAAGCTGGGTCAGCATTTGTTCGAGCAGCGAGGTTCCGGCGCGCGGCGAGCCCAGCAGGAAAACCGGCGTGACGGCCCCGGCAGCGGGGCGCGCCAGTCCGGCCAGGCGGTCGGCGAGAAAAATCGTGGTGACGGCTGCCAGCCTTGCCTCGATCGGAGCCGGGCTGAAATGGCGGTTGGCGCGGTCACGCTGGAACGCACGGCCCGCCTGATAGGCAGCCCAGGCTTCGTCAAATCGTCCCAGCCGTTCGAGCGCTTGACCCTTGGCGGCGAATTCGGTGGCGACCAGCGATTGCGGCGCGATGGCGGCGGCGGTCGCGTCAATCCGGGTGACGGCGGCTTCGGGGTCGTCGCGATGCAGCCTTGTCAAGGCCGCGAGCACCGCGATCATGCGGTCGGCAGGGGCGAGGGCGCTGGCCTCGGCGAGTAAAGTTTCCGCCGCGTCGAGCCGGAACCGCGCGGCCTCGACCTGGGCAAAACCGGCGAGGGCGCGGGCATTGTCGCGGCGGACGGCGAGGGCGGATTCATAGGTGGCGGCGGCTTCATCAAGGCGGCCCTGCTGCTTCAGATTCCAGGCGAGATTACCGAGTAAGCCAGCGTCGTGCGGTTCGGACAGCCCCAGTGCCAGGCGATAGTGCCGCTCGCCGGCGGTCAGCCGGTTGGTCTCGGTGAAGATGATACCGAGAATATGGTGGATGGTGGCGTCGCGCGGCATCAGGTTGAGCGCCCGCCGCGCCGGGATTTCGGCCTCGGCGTGACGGCTCTGGTTGATCAGCAACTGGGCGTGCTGAACATGGGCGGCGGCGACATCGGGCGGGATCGCGGCGATCCGCGCGATCAGCGCTTCGGCGGCGGCGATCCGGCCTTCGGCACGGCGGAGTTCGAACAGCAGGCGCAGGGCTTCGCGGTGATGCGGCGCGAGGTCGAGGATTTGCAGGATGTGGCGCTCGGCCTCGCGGTTGCGGTTGGCGGCGCGGGCGGCGCGGGCTTGTTCGATCACCGTGTCGAGGGCGGCGTGATTGACGGGGTCGGGCAGGCCGGCGGCATCGAGTTTGCAACACCGCGCGGCGCGCAGGCCGGACCCGCAGGCACATAGGGCAGGGTCGAATTCAGGCCGGGGCTTTGCCATCGTTGCACTCATGACCGGATCATGCAGGGTTTGCGGCGCAGCGCAATAGGCGGCAGCGCCGTGCCGTCCTCAACTGCGAATGCGAATAAATATCAAGTAAAACCAAATCCTTGACCAATCCAGACCGGCACGTCAGTTTGTTGCCATGCGCAATTTTTCAGAACTGTCGGAACGTGAAATCCTGGCGCTCGCAATCGGCGCGGAAGAGGAAGACGGGCGGATCTATGTCGATCTCGCCGAAAGTCTGCACTCCGATTACCCAGCTTCGGCCAAGGTATTTTTTGAAATGGCCGCCGAGGAGAGCGAGCACCGGCGTCGCCTGATCGATCTGTTCCAGGAAAAATTCGGCGACCATATTCCCTTGATCCGGCGGCAGGATATTCGGGGGTTTCTGAACCGCAAGGCGGTCTGGCAACTGCCCAAGCCCAGCATCAACGAAGTCCGCAAGCTAGCGGAAAGCATGGAGGTGGAAACCGCGAATTTCTATCGCCTGGCGGCCAGCCGGACCTCGGATGTAGCCGTGCGCAAGCTGCTCGGCGATCTGGCCGAGGCGGAGATTACCCACGAACACCTCGCCGACCATTTGAACGAGGAAAATCTGCCGCAGTCGGTGCGCTCCGCCGAGGATAAGGTGGCGCGGCGCAATTTCGTGCTCCGCTACATCCAGCCAGGGCTGGCGGGGTTGATGGATGGCTCGGTTTCGACCCTGGCACCGGTATTTGCCGCGGCGTTTGCCACCACCAAACCCTGGGAGGCGTTCATCGTCGGGATCGCGGCGTCGCTCGGGGCGGGGATTTCGATGGCGTTTGCCGAAGCGCTGTCGGACGATGGCAGCCTGACCGGGCGCGGTTCGCCGATCATTCGCGGCGTGATTACCGGGGTGATGACCACGCTGGGGGGGATTGGCCATACGCTGCCATTCCTGATCCCGGATTTTCATACCGCCATGACCGTCGCGATCGCCGTTGTCGTGGTGGAACTGGGGGTCATTTCATGGGTGCGCGCGCATTATATGGACACGCCACCATTCCGGGCCGCGTTGCAGGTGGCATTGGGCGGAGCGATCGTATTCGCGGTGGGGATCGTGGTAGGCAGTAGTTGACGCATTGGGTAACCCCCGGCAGAACAGCGGCATGGCGATTCCCGTGGCGTTGCAAAATCGGCTGGTGATTCCGGTGATCGGCGCGCCGCTGTTCATTTTATCGAACCCCAGATTGGTCATCGCGCAATGCTGCGCTGGCATCGTGGGGTCGTTTCCGGCGCTGAATGCGCGGCCCGCATCGATGCTGGATGAGTGGCTGGCGGAGATCACCGGAGCGTTGGCGGCGTGGGATGCGGCGCATCCGGAGCGGTGCGCGGCACCTTTCGCGGTCAATCAGATCGTGCATCGGTCGAATACGCGGCTCGAGCATGATCTTGAACTTTGCGTGAAATACCGGGTGCCGTTGGTGATCACCTCGCTGGGCGCGCGGCCCGAGGTGAATGCGGCGGTGCATTCCTATGGCGGCGTGGTTCTGCATGACATCATCAACAACCGATTCGCGCACAAGGCGATCGAGAAGGGCGCTGACGGGCTGATCGCGGTCGCCGCCGGTGCCGGCGGCCATGCCGGGGTGATTTCGCCGTTTGCGCTGATCCAGGAAATCCGCGCCTGGTTCGCGGGGCCGCTGGTGTTGTCGGGCGCGATCGCCACTGGGCGCTCGGTGCTGGCGGCGGAGGCGATGGGGGCGGATTTCGCCTATATCGGCTCGGCCTTCATCGCGACCGAGGAGGCCAATGCCTCGGCGGCCTACAAGCAGGCGATCGTGGATGGTGGTGCCGATGACATTGTTTATACCAATCTGTTCACCGGCATTCACGGCAATTACCTGAGGGCCAGCATCGTGGCGGCGGGGCTGGACCCGGACCATTTGCCCGAAAGCGATGCCTCGGCGATGAATTTCCATGAAACGGCGACGCCAAAGGCGTGGAAGGACATCTGGGGTTCCGGCCAGGGGATCGGCGCGGTCGATGCGGTGGTGCCGGCGCGGGTGCGGGTGGAAAAACTGATTGCGGAGTATTTAGTGGCGAAGGCGGTGCTTTGCGGGTGACGGGACCGCCGGACAACGATTGCGTCTTCTCATTGGGAGCTACACTATATGCAGAAACATCTGATTGCGGCGATATGCGGACTGGCTGCGGTGTTGAGCGCGGGTGCCGCGCAGGCGGCGCAGCCGATTTACGTCTATGGGCCGGGCGGTCCGTTCCCCGCGATGAAGCAGGCGGCAGCGGCGTTCAGCAAAGCGCACGGGGTCGAGGTGATCGTGATCGGCGGGCCGACGCCAAAATGGCTGGGCGATGCGAAATCCAATGCCGACTTGATTTTCAGCGGAGCGGAAACGATGATGAGCGATTTCCAGACCGCTCTGCCGTCGATCGATGCCAAAACGATAACGCCACTTTATGAGCGGCCCTCGGCGATATTGGTGCGTCCGGGTAATCCGGATCATATCACCGGTATCCAGGATCTCTTCAAGGCGGGGCACCACATACTGGTGGTCAATGGCGCGGGGCAGCAGGGATTGTGGGAGGACGTTGCGGGCCGCACCGGCAGGCTGAGCGACGTTGCCGCGTTTCGCAGGAATATTGCCGTATCGGCGTCGAACAGTGCGGTGGCGCGGGCCGATTGGGTGAAAGACAAATCGCTGGATGCGTGGTTGATCTGGAACATCTGGCAGGTGGCGAACCCTGAACTGGCCCAGGTCGTGACGATTGTGCCGGAATACCGGATTTATCGGGACATGGGCATCGGCCTGACGATCCAGGGCGAAACGCGGCCGGAGGTGAAGCAGTTTGCCACCTATCTGGCGTCGCCGGCGGGGGCTAAGATTTTCGAGCATTGGGGTTGGCAGAAATAGCCGGATGCGCGTCTTGACGGCGGAGGGGCGTGCCACCGCGATCGGCGGCGGTGCGATCCTGCTATGGTCCACCCTGGCACTGCTCGCGGCGACGACACGGGGCATCCCGCCGTTCGAGACGCTGGCGATCAGTTTCGGGGTTGCGTGTCTGGTTGGGCTGGCCGTGCTCGCGGCGCGCCGCCGGTTGGGCCGGTTGCGACAGTCCCCGCTGGCCTGGGCGATCGGGTTTTTCGGATTGTTTGCCTATCATGCGCTGTATTTCACAGCACTCGATAATGCACCGCCGGCGCAGGCGGGGTTGATCGCGTATTTATGGCCGCTGCTGATCGTGATCTTCGCGGCCCTGCTTCCCGGCGGCGCATTGCGGGCGCGGCACTTGCTGGGTGCCATGATGGGATTGGCCGGAACCGTGCTGATCCTGCTCGGTGGTACCGGACTGGCGGGTCACGGCACAGCGCTGGGCTATGGCTGTGCGCTGGCGGCGGCGTTCGTCTGGTCGGGGTATTCGGTGGCGAACCGCACGATCAGCGCGGTGCCGAGTGAGCTGATCGCCGGGGTGTGTGGCGCGGTTTCGCTCGCGGCGCTCGCGGTGCATCTGGCGACCGAAGCGAGCGTGATGCCGCGCCCGGTCCAATGGGCGGCGCTGATGGCGCTCGGAATCGGGCCGGTCGGGCTGGCCTTCTATTTCTGGGATTTCGCAACGAAACACGGGGATCTGGCGTTGCTCGGCACAATGTCCTACGCCGCCCCGCTGCTGTCCACAGCACTGCTGATCGCCGTCGGCTGGGCCGGGTTCACGTGGTCGCTGCTCGGTGCCGCGGCGCTGATCGTCGGCGGGGCGGCGGTGTCGGTCGGGGTCACGCGTAGGGGTAGGGCCCGCCACGCGCCAGCGCCCGCTGATACGCCGGACGGGCATGCGCCGCCGCCAGAAATGCGTTGATCCGCGGGAAATTGCCGCGCAGCGCCCCGCGCGCGTTTGCCGCCTCGACCGGAAAGCTCATCATGATATCGGCACCGGTCAATTCGGTGCCGGCGAACCATGTGGAATTCGCCAGACTGTCTTCCCAGAAGCGGACATGGGCGGCAATATTGGGGTCGAGAAATTTGTCGCCGACCTGATTGCTGATCATGCGGAGCAGCGGGGCGATCAGGCGGGGGCCCCGTTTCGGCATTTCGGTGAAAATCAGCTTCATCACCAGAAGCGGCATGGCGGAGCCTTCGGCATAGTGCAGCCAGTAGGTGTAGCGGCGGCGCTCGTCGGTGCCGGGCGCCGGGATCAGCCGCCCTTCGCCGTATTTTTCAATGATGTATTCTACGATCGCGCCGGTTTCCGCGACCGTCGTGTCACCATCGGTGATGATCGGGGACTTGCCGAGCGGATGCACTTCTTTCAGCGCGACCGGGGCCAGCATCGTTTTGGGGTCGCGCTTGTAGAGCTTGACCTCGTATTTGAGGCCGAGTTCCTCCAGCAGCCAGAGGATGCGCTGGGAACGGGACGCTTCGAGATGGTGGACGGTGATCATGCGGGGGCCTTTTCGGATGCGGCAGACAGGGTTAACCAATCGGGGAGGGCCGGGGTGATGGCGAGCGTGCCGATCCGCAGCGGTTGGTCGAGCGCATCAAGCCGCAGGAAGGCGAGGCCGCGTTGACCGGCGGCGGTGCGCAGGTCGCCGACGTCACGGTCGCCGGCGGTGATGCGGCCGGAGGGCGGCAGGATGGAGGCGGCGTCGATCGGGATCAAACGGCGCTTGATCAGGCCGCGATAGCGGGTGCGGGCGGTGAGTTCCTGGCCCATGTAGCAGCCCTTGTTCCAATCGATGCCGTGGAGTTCGCCGAAGCCGGCTTCCACCGGCAGGGTTTTGTCGGGTTCGAGGTCCGCATGGTCTGGCAGGCCGAGCTGCACACGATGGGCGCGGTAGGCTGACGATTTGGTGGCGTTCGGTAGTTTGTGCGGTGCGATGATGCGGGTGCCGGCTGTGGGCAGGCGGGGGTCGGGTGCGGCAATGGCGGATTCGGAATCGACATCGCCATCCCACGCGGCATGAACCGCGAAGTCGGGCGAGCGGTCGGTCAGTGTTACCTTGCTGCGAAGCTTGAAACGGCTGAGGCGGGCGATGATATCGGCGATGGCTTCGCGCGGAGCGTCGAGCAGCAGGCTGGAGTCGGTGGCGAAGATGAACATTTCCGCGCGATAGCGGCCCTGGGGGGTGAGCAAGGCGGCCCAGATGCAAGCGCCCGGTCGCGTTTTGGTGACGTCGTTCGATACCAGGCCTTGCAGAAATCCGACACGGTCGAGTCCGCTGATGTCGATCACGCCGCGTTCGGGCAAATAGGCAACGATTGTCATGATACCGATGTGGCCCCTTGGCCGCGACGCGACAAGCCGTGCTACAGCGGCGCGGCATGCGGATTTTATTCATTACCTCGTCACGGCTGGGCGATGCCGTGATTTCATCGGGCGCGATCGAGCGGATCAGGCTGGCGCATCCGGCAGCACGGCTGACGGTGGCGTGCGGGGCGGCGGCAGCGGGCGCGTTTGCGCGGTTACCGGGGTTGGAACGGTTGATCGTGTTCGAGAAGCGACGGCTCGACCGGCACTGGTTGTCGCTGTG
This sequence comes from Acidiphilium sp., assembly GCA_028688905.1. Lineage (GTDB taxonomy): Bacteria > Pseudomonadota > Alphaproteobacteria > Acetobacterales > Acetobacteraceae > Acidiphilium. Next base: position 332,055 of record JAQTXH010000001.1, read on the forward strand.
GTGGCAAGTGGTGCGTGCGCCGTGGCACCTGGTGGTCGATTTTCGCGGCTCGGCGCTGTCCTATGGCTTGCCGGCGCGCCAGCGGATGATCGTGCGGGGTGGGCGGCGACCCGGGCGGCGTTATGCGCAGATCGGGGCCGCGTGCGGGTTCGATCCGCCGCCGTTGCCGGTGGTGTGGACGGCAGCGGCCGACCAGGCGCGCGCGACGGCGCTGATTCCCGGGGCGGGACCGATGCTGGGATTGGGGCCGACCGCGAATTGGGGCGGCAAGATCTGGCCGGCGGCGCGGTTCATCGAACTGGCGCACCGACTCGCTTTTGCCCGGATTGCGGTGTTCGGCGGACCAGGTGAGGCGGAACGCGCGGCGGCGGCGGCGGTTCTGGCGGGGTTACCGGGGGCGATCGATCTGGTTGGGGCGGTGTCGGTTGCCGAGGCGGCGGCGGCCCTGGCGCGGTGTTCGTTGTTTGTCGGCAATGATTCCGGGCTGATGCATCTGGCGGCGGCGGCGGGGGTGCCGACGCTGGGGCTGTTCGGTCGCTCGCGTGCCTCGGAATACGCACCGGCAGGGGTGCGGGCGGCGTTTGTCGCGGCACCGGGGCCGGAGGGCGAGGCGGCGATGGATTTGCTAATGGTCGACGACGTTGTGGCTTCGGTGCGCGCCCTGATCGGCGACCCGGTGGCGGCGTGAAGATCGCGCAACTCATGGCCGGTGCCGCGCAGGGTGGGGCCGAATTGTTTTTCGAACGAATGAGCGTCGGTCTACGCGACGCAGGCGAGATGGTGTTGCCGGTGATCCGGCCCGATCCGGCGCGGGTGGCGCGATTGCGGAAGGCGGGGTTGGAACCGGTGGGATTACGGTTCGGCGGCCCGTTGGATGTGTTGACCAAGCCGCGCGCGGCCCGGGCGTTGCGGGGGTTCGGGACCGAGGTTGCGGTGGCCTGGATGAGCCGGGCAGCGTTTCACGCGCCGCGCGGCGACTGGATGCTGGTCGGGCGGTTGGGCGGGTACTACGACCTCAAATATTTTCGCAACTGCGATCGTCTGGTGGGGAATACGCGCGATATTGTGCGCTGGATTACGGCACAAGGCTGGCCGGCGGAGCGGGTGGCGTATCTGCCGAATTTCGTTGATGATTTCGCGGATGCGGTGCCGGCTTCGCGAGCGGATCTGGGCGTGCCGGATGCGGTGCCGCTGGCGCTGGCGTTGGGGCGGTTGCACCGGGTCAAGGGGTTTGACGTGTTGATCCGGGCGATGGTTTGCGTGCCACACGCGCATCTGGTGATTGCGGGCGAGGGGCCGGAACGGGGGGCGCTGGAACGACTGGTCGGGGCGTACGGGCTGCGCGATCGGGTGCATTTGGTGGGGTGGCGGACCGATATCGGGTCGTTGCTGAAGACGGCTCAGGTTTTTGTATCCTCGTCGCGCCATGAGCCGCTGGGCAACATGGTGCTGGAGGCGTTTTCCGCCGGGGTGCCGGTGGTGGCGACGGCGGCGGAAGGGCCGAGCGAATTGATGACCGACGGAATGGACGGGGTGTTGGTGGCGATTGACGATCACGCGGCGCTGGGTAGGGCGATTGCCGAGGTTCTGGCCAATGGCGCGGCTGGCTTGGGTGCGGCAGGCCGGGCGCGGTTCGAGGCGGAGTTTGCCGCTCCGGTCGTGGTGGCGGCGTGGCGGGATTATCTCGCGCGAGTGACGCGCTGATGTGCGGCATCGCGGGTGTTGCCTTGAAACCGGGGGCGCGGATCACGCCGGAAACGCTGGCCGCGTTAGCGAGAGCGTTGGCGCATCGCGGGCCGGATGGTTCGGGCGTACACGTCAGCGAGCGGGCGGCACTGGTGCAGACGCGGTTGGCGATTATCGATCTCGCGACCGGGGATCAACCGTTGTTCGGGGCCGATGCGGTGCTGATCGGTAATGGCGAGATCTACAACAATCGGGAATTGCGGGACGAACTAAGCGGCGTGGTATTTCGGAGCGGCAGCGACTGTGAACCGCCGCTCCATCTCGCGCGTGCCGAGGCTGATTTCATGCCCCGGTTGCGCGGGATGTTTGCCCTGGCGATCGATGATTCCAGGACTGGGGCGGTGACATTGGCGCGCGATCCGTTCGGGATCAAGCCGTTGTATGTTGCGCCGATCGCGTCGGGCACTGCGTTTGCCTCGGAACCTCAGGCCTTGATTGCGGCGGGTCTGGTGAACCGCGAAATCGATGCGGCAAAACTGGTTGAATTGTTGCAGCTTCAATTTGTCGCCGGTAGAGCAACCGTGTTTGCGGGGGTCGAGCGGCTGGCACCGGGGGCAATGGTGACGCTGCGGGATGGTTCAATTGTTGCCCGTCAAAACCACGATCCGATCGAAGCGGGTACCGCGCCGCGCGATGAGGGAGCGGCGCTGGTGGCGCTGGATCGGGTGTTAGCGGAGAGTGTGGAGTTTCATCAGCGCAGCGATGTGCCGTATGGGTTGTTCTTGTCGGGCGGGATCGACAGCGCGGCGATATTGGCGCTGATGGCGCGGTTGAATACGGAGAAAGTGCAGGCGTTTACGGCGGGATTCGATAGCCCCAGTGTTGCCGACGAGCGGGATGCGGCGGAGGTGAGTGCGCGGGCGGTGGGGGCGCGGCATGAGCGGATCGAGATCAGCGAAGCGATGATGTGGCGGCATCTGCCAGAGATTGTTGGTTGCATGGATGATCCGGTAGCGGATTACGCGATCATCCCAACCTGGTTTCTGGCACGGCAGGCACGCGGATCGGTGAAGGTGGTGCTGTCGGGTGAGGGGGGCGATGAGATGTTCGCCGGCTATGGGCGGTATCGTGCGACGGCGCGGCCGTGGCCGTTTGCGAAGCGGATGCGCCGCCATGGCGCGTTCGATGGGTTGGATGTGTTGCGCGAGGGGGATTCATCGTGGCGGAACGAGATTGATCGCGCACATCGCGAAGCGGCGGGTTCGGCTCTGGTGCGCGCACAGCGTGAGGATATTGCCGAATGGTTGCCGAATGATCTGCTGTTGAAACTCGATCGTTGCCTGATGGCGCATGGGGTTGAGGGGCGCACGCCGTTTCTGGATCGGGAGGTGGCGCGGTTTGCCTTTGCGCTGCCGGATCGGTTGCGAATGCGGCGGGGGTTCGGCAAATTTTTGCTCCGAAAATGGCTTGAGCAGCATTTGCCGCAGGCGCGGCCGTTTGCGCGCAAGCAGGGGTTCGACGTGCCGGTGGCGGCGTGGATTGCCGGGCAGGGCGCACGGCTGGGGGGCCTAGTGGCGGCATCGCCGATTGTCGAGCAACTAACAAAACCGGATCGGGTGGTGGATTTGTTTGCCCAGGCAGCAGACAAGCGCGCCGGCGTCGTGTGCTGGCGGTTGCTGTTTCTGGCATTGTGGTATCAGCGGCACGGCCTGGGCCGGCCGGTGGATGGTGACGTCTTTGAGACTTTGGCGGAGCGTTAGTCATGAGCGAGCATTACGATCTGATCATTGAACATGGCATGGCGGTGCTGCCGTGGGGCGAGGCCGAGGCGCGGATTGGCGTGCGGGACGGCAGGATCGTCACGCTGGCGGCGACCGGCACTGCGGATCGGGTGATCGATGCGCGGGGGTTGCATGTTTTGCCCGGACTGATCGATCCGCACGTGCATTTCCGGGATTCCGGCACGGGCGAGGCACCGGAGGTTGAGACACTGGAGACCGGCACGCGCGGCGCGGTGCTGGGTGGGATTACCGCGATTTTCGACATGCCGAATACCGGATCACCGGCGGTCGATGCCGCGAGTCTGGCGGTCAAACGAGAATCCGTTGCGGGACGGGTGTGGTGCGACGTTGGGTTTTATGTCGGTGCGACCAAACAGAATGCTGATCGGCTCGGGGCGTTGGAGGTCGAGCCAGGGGTTTGCGCGGTCAAGGTGTTTGCCGGGTCTTCGACTGGGAATTTGCTGGTGGAGGATGATGCCTCGATCGAGCGGGTGATGCGGTCGGGGCGGCGGCGGATTGCGTTTCATTCGGAGGATGAATTTCGCTTGCAGGAGCGGCGGAAATTGTTTGCGGTGGGTGATGGGTTTGCCAACCATGCCGAATGGCGCGATCCGGAATGCGCGGCGTTGGGGACGCGACGGATCATGGCGTTGGCGCGCAAGACCGGCCGGCCGGCGCATATTCTGCATGTGTCCACCGCTGAGGAATTCGACTTTTTGCGGGGGTTTCGCGATGTCGCGAGCGTTGAGGTGCTGGTCAATCACCTGACGCAGTCGGCACCGGAGGCGTATGGTCGGTTGGGGGCCTATGCGGTGATGAACCCACCGATCCGCGATGCGCGCCACGTCGAGGCGGCATGGCGGGCGGTGGCGGATGGGCTGGTCGATACCATCGGCTCGGATCATGCGCCGCACCCGGTGGCGGCGAAGGAACGGCCGTGGCCGGAGACGGCGGCGGGGTTGACCGGGGTGCAGACTATGGTGCCGGTGATGCTGGATCAGGTGCATCGAGGCCGGTTGTCGCTGGCGCGGCTGGTCGATTTGATGGCGGCGGGGCCGGCACGGATTTATGGTGCGGTGGGCAAGGGGCGCATTGCCGCCGGGTATGACGCTGATTTCACCATGGTCGATTTGAAACAAACGCGGGTGATCGAGACCGGTTGGCTCGCGAGTCCATGCGGGTGGTCGCCGTTCGCGGGCGAGCGGGTGACCGGATGGCCGGTGATGACGGTGATCGGCGGGGCAGTGGTGATGCGGGAGAATGTGGTGCAGGATGAGCCGGTGGGGCGGATGGTGACGTTCAGGTGAAATAAGTGGTTTTTTTGAAAAAAGAAAAAACGTCTGCTCCTAGAGGTGTTGTCCAGGGACACTGGAGCAGTCTTCACCCCCAAAGACCAAAAATTTTTTGCTTTTTTTTTTATAAAAAAGAAGTCTTGACCTATCCTTGTTTAGCCTGAAGCCGTCGCACGGCCTCGCCGATATCGGCCTCGGCGGCACAATAGGAAAACCGGACGAAATTGCCGCCGCGCGCGGGGTCGAAATCATGGCCGGGGGTTGTGGCGATGTGGTGATCGTGCAGCAGGGCATGGCAGAAATCGGTGCTGTCCTGCCCGGTGGAGCTGATGTCGGCATAGAGGTAGAAAGCACCGTCGGCCGGTGACAGGCGAGGAAATCCGGCGCGGGGCAGGGCTTCGAGCAATAGAGTGCGTGATCGGGCGTAGGCGTCGCGGCGGGACCGGAGTTCGGCGTGGCAATCGAACGCGGCCAGGGCGGCGATTTGTGAAATATGCGGCGCGCAGATGAAGAAATTCTGCGCCAGGCATTCGACCGGGCGGATCAGATCTTCGGGCAGCACCATCCAGCCGATGCGCCAGCCGGTCATCGAAAAATATTTCGAGAATGAATTGATGATGATCGCCGAGGGGCTGAACGTAGCCGCCGTCGCCGCCGGTTTGCCGTAGGTGAGACCGTGGTAGATTTCATCGCTGATCAGGCGGATGCCGTGTGCGTGGCAGTGGCGCGCGATTGCGGCAAGGTCGTCGGAGGATAGCATCGAGCCGGTAGGGTTGGCCGGGGAGGCGATCAACAAGCCATCGGGCGCTGGGTTTAGCGTTTCCAGCATCGCGATCGTGGGCTGAAAGCCGGTGGCGGCGGTGGCCGGCAACAGGAGGGGTTTCAGGCCTAGCGCGGTCATAATGTTGAGGTAGGGGGGATAGCAGGGAGTGGCCAGCGCGATGGTATCGCCGGGTTCGAACGCGGCGAGAAACGCCAGGGGAAAACCCGCCGACGCGCCGGCGGTGATCGCGACGCGGGCACTGGGCACGGCAAGATCGTACCAATCGGCGTAGTGCGCGGCGATGCGGGTGCGCAGGTCGGGGCGGCCGAGGGCTTCGGTGTAGCCGAGCGGGTTGCAGCTGGTCATGACCGCCGCGACCGCATCGCGCACGCCGGCGGCGGCACCCTCGCCGGGTTGGCCGACCTCCATGCGGATCACCCGGCGCGCGGCGGCGGCAGGGGTGGCGGCGAGGGCGTTGGCGGCGGCGATGATGTCCATCACCAGGAACGGCGGAACCCGCGCGCCTGAGCCGGTTTTCAGCGCCATGGCCGGGTTACTTCGAGCCGACCGCCAGACCAAAGCCGCGTGGGTCGGCGGCGGCGGCACAGGTTTTTGGCGCGCCGGGCATCAGACCGGAACAGGCGATGACGTTGGCGCGGCCGGGAGATGGCACCGGTTGCGGCATCGGGGATGCGCCTTGCACTGCGTTGGCCAGACCGGCGGCGACCGCCATCGCGGCTCCTTGTTGGCCGGAGCCGGTGGCGATGGCGCGGAATTTTTGGCCGTGCGTCGCCAACCCGACGGTCAGCAGCGGCGGCGCGATGCCTGCCGGCGATGCGGCGAGCAGAATGCCGGTACCCGGAGCGATGCGGCCGGTGCCGAACAGATTGTTCATTGAGGTGGCGCAGCCGACCGCGCCGCCGTGGTCATCGAGCGTGGCAAAGCTGGCCGACGCCGGAAGATTGGTCATCGTGCCGCCGTGCCGTGCCGCCTGGGCCGCCGCGAGGGCGCGGGTGGCGGCAATTTCGGGGGATTGCGGGTTCTGGGCGAGGGATTCGAGGCCGGCAACGGCACCGATGCCGCCGGCATTGGGGACCAAGGCAAGATCATAGCCAAACCGGTCGATTGTGAGCGGGGTGGCATAGCGCGGCTTGACCGCGCGCAGGTCGGCGGCGGTGAGGCCTGCGCCGGCCTGATCGGCGGCGGCGATGAACCGCGCGGCAAATGAACCCTGATACAGACCGAGCACGCCGCTCGATTGCAATTGCGTCAACGTCGCTGCGAGGTCCGGTTGACGCATGACGTCACCGGCTTGCAGCATGTGGTTCAAATCCGGCGCGAAAATCGAACGGGCTGCCGGATCGGACAGCAAAGCGTTGCCGACCACCGCCAAATCGGCGGCGAGGGCGCGCGACACCGCGACGCCACCCCCGGCCATCGCTTCGGCGGGTGCCAGATCGGTTGCCAGGGGCAGACGGCCGTAACGGGCCTGCATGGCGATCAGCCCGCGTGCGAGTTGCGGAACCGCGGCCGGGCGGTTGGCGGTGCTGTTGGTGCCGGGCGGAGCGGCGGACGGGAACAGCAATGCGGTGGCCTGGCCGGTTCCGCCATCCGCGTGCGGCAGATCGATCAGGCAGACGCCACCACCGCCCAGTCCCGCGCGCGAGGGCAGGGTGACGGCGAGGGCGAAGCCGGCCGCCGTCGCGGCATCGGCGGCGTTGCCGCCTTCCCTGAGGATCTGACGCGCGGCCAGGGCGGCTTGCGGCACCGGGGCTACGGCAAAACCCACCACCGGCTTGACGGTGGCAGGCTCGCCAAGCTGTGGCTGCCCGCCGCCGAACAGGTCATGCGTAACGGCGCAGCCGGAAAGCAACAGGCCGAGCGCGAGCGGAGCCGCGCGACGCAAGTTAAACAAATTCGCCATCCCTCGTGATGCAGACATAAATCGTGGATCACCGCATAACCGCCTTCAGGGGGGCGGGCAACCAAGGAGTGTCGCGGCAATCCACCCCGGGTCTGCCGGCTTCGCTGCGGTCAGGTTCGTGATGCAATCAAAATTATATAATTTGCTTAAATATTATATAATATTTTACGAATATACTTCTTCGACTTATAGGACCGGCCCCATGCGGTTAACTATCCGGGCTGTTAGAAACCCGGCTGTTAGAAACCCGGCTGTTAGAAGCTGGGTGGTTAGAGTTAAGACCCATGGGGCACGGCTGTCACGCCGCCACTGGCAGTATCGCCATCGCGCTGGTTCCGAGCTGGCCGGTGCTAATGTTGCATTGCGACATAAAGTGCGCTACCGGCACTCTTCATGCTCGATCAAGTGAAAGGTCGATCCGCTGGCGACGTGATGTCGGCCTATCGGGTCCGCATTGACGCAGGTACCATTCTGCCCGATCCGGTGCAGCGTCGGGCGGCGGAGCGTTTGCATGAGCTTTGGGGCCGTTTGCGCGGTTACGATCCGCACCCCAAGGCCCCGCCGAACGGTTGGTTCGGTCGCCTGTTGAACAAAAAGCGCGTCGACGAGGTGCCGGAGGATTATCCGTCCGGCTTGTACCTGGTGGGCGAGGTCGGGCGCGGCAAATCCATGCTGATGGATATGTTTTTCGATACCGCCCAAGTGCCACGCAAGCGCCGGGTGCATTTCCACGAATTCATGCAGCAGACTCACGCGCGGCTGCATCGGTTGCGCACCGAGGACCCCGAAAGCGATGCGATCGCCGGCCTGGCCGATGTTATTGCTGAAGAATCGGCATTGTTGTGTTTTGACGAATTCCAGATCCACGACATCGGCGACGCGATGATTCTGGCCAAGCTGTTCGAGGCGTTGTTCGCCCGCGCGGTCGTGGTGGTCGCGACCTCGAACACGCTACCGGACAATTTATACAAGGACAAACCGGGATACGAAAGCTTCAGGCCCTTCATCGCTCTGCTCAAGCGCCATCTCGATGTGCTGGTGCTCGACGGCGGGACGGACTACCGGCTTGAGCGGGTGCGCGGTGCGCGCAACTGGTATGTGCCGGCCGACGTACGGGCGGAACGCGCGCTCGATGACGTGTTCGCCCGCCTGACCGATGGTGCCGAACCCAAGCCGGAGATCTTGACCGTGTTCGGCCGCAAGTTGCGGGTACCCTATGCCGCTAACGGGGTCGCACGGTTCGATTTTGCCGCACTTTGCGCCGAGGCGCTTGGTTCGGGCGATTATCTGGCGCTGGCAACCCATTATGATACTGTTTTGATCGACGCAATCCCGGCATTGTCGCCGGAAAATTTCGACGAGGCGCGGCGGTTCATCACTTTGGTCGACGCCCTCTACGAACATCACGTAAAACTCTACGCCTCCGCTGCGGCTGAACCAGCGGCACTCTATACGTCAGGCGAGGGGGCGTCGATTTTCGAGCGCACCGTTTCGCGCCTCGAGGAGATGCGCAGCGAGGCATATTTTGCGTTGCGGCATTTGACGTGACGGGCGCGGTTGCATGGCGATACGGGTTGGTCTAGGCCGCTGATCAAAGGGTCCAAGGCATTAGAAAATACGACGTTTGACGAATGTTTTCAATGACAGGCAGATAACAGGCAAATGACCACCGTACGGGGATCTAATGAACATACATGAATATCAGGCCAAGGAACTTCTGAAATCCTATGGCGTCGCGGTGCTGGAAGGGCATGTGGCCTGGAGCGGTGAGGAAGCAGCTCAGGCGGCGGCAAAATTGCCGGGTCCGATCTATGTTGTGAAGTCGCAGATCCATGCCGGCGGGCGCGGTGCGGGGCACTTCAAGGACGATCCGCAGGGTAAGGGCGGGGTGCGGCTGGCGAAAAGCGCCGAGGAGGTTGCGGCGGCGGCTGAGGCGATGCTGGGGCATACGCTGATCACCAAACAGACCGGTGCGGCCGGGCGCGTGGTGCGGCGCGTGTATGTCGAGGCCGGGTGTGACATCAAACGCGAGTTGTATTTGTCATTGTTGGTGGATCGTTCGGTTTCCGAAGTGGTCATCATGGCATCGACCGAGGGCGGCATGGAGATCGAGGAGGTCGCCGAGCACCATCCCGAAAAAATCATGCGGGTCGCGGTTGATCCGGCGAGCGGGATTTCAGGATTTCATGCCCGCAAGCTGGCATTCGGTCTGGGGTTGGACGCAACGCAGCAAAAGGCTTTCGGCAAATTTGTCGCGGCGATGTACAAGGCGTTCGTCGCGCTGGATTGCGCGATCGTCGAGATCAATCCGCTGGTGGTGACGGGGGCCGGTGAGATCATCGCGCTGGATGCCAAGGTGAGTTTCGACGACAACGCGCTGTACCGTCACCCCGATCTCGAAAAATTGCGCGACGAGGCCGAGGAAGACCCCAAGGAACTCGAGGCTGCCAAACACAATCTCAACTATGTCGCCCTTGAGGGTTCGATCGGCTGCATGGTGAACGGGGCCGGGCTGGCGATGGCGACGATGGATATCATCAAGCTGTATGGTGCCGAGCCGGCCAATTTCCTCGATGTCGGCGGCGGGGCGACCAAGGAGCGGGTGACCGCGGCGTTCAAGATCATTCTGTCAGACCCCCATGTCGAAGGTATTCTGGTCAATATTTTCGGCGGTATCATGCGGTGCGACGTGATCGCGGAAGGGGTGGTGGCGGCGGCGCGCGAAGTGTCGCTCTCGGTGCCGCTGGTGGTGCGGCTTGAGGGCACCAATGTGCAATTGGGCAAGGATATCCTTTCGAAATCGGGGCTGCCGATCATTGCGGCGGATAATCTGGCGGACGCGGCACAGAAGATTGTCGCCGCCGTGAAGGAGGCCGCATAATGGCTATTTTGGTCAATGCCGAAACACGGGTGATCACCCAGGGGTTCACCGGCGCGCAGGGTACGTTCCACTCGGAGCAGGCGATCGCCTATGGCACCAAGGTGATGGGCGGGGTGACACCGGGCAAAGGCGGCACGCGGCATTTGGATTTGCCGGTGTTCGATACCGTGGCCGAGGCAAAGCACGTAACCCATGCCGATGCCAGCGCGATTTACGTGCCGCCGCCATTCGCGGCCGATGCGATTCTTGAAGCGATCGACGCTGAAATTGCCCTGATCGTCTGCATCACCGAAGGTATTCCGGTGCTTGATATGGTGCGGGTTCACCGCGCCCTGGTCGGGTCGAAATCGATTCTGGTCGGGCCGAATTGCCCCGGGGTGATCACACCGGATGCTTGCAAAATCGGCATTATGCCCGGCCATATTCATAGGCGTGGCAAAATCGGCATCGTTTCGCGCTCGGGCACGCTGACCTATGAGGCGGTGGCGCAGACCACGGCGGCAGGGCTGGGGCAGTCGACCTGTGTTGGAATCGGGGGTGATCCGGTCAAGGGACTCGATTTCATTGAGGTTTTGGAAATGTTTCTCGCCGATGTTGAGACCGAGGCAATGATCATGATCGGAGAAATCGGTGGCCAGAGCGAGATTGACGCAGCGGAATTTCTGGCGCGGCACAAAGTGAAAAAGCCGGTGGTGGGGTTCATTGCGGGCATCACGGCACCGGCAGGGCGGCGCATGGGTCATGCAGGCGCGGTGATTTCAGGTGGCCGTGATACCGCGGGTGCGAAGATCGAGGCGATGAAAATTGCGGGCATCCACGTTGCCGACAGTCCTGCCTCACTCGGTTCGACCATGGTTAAGGCGTTGCGCGCATAGGTCGGGGGGTAGCCGTGCATTTCATGCGTGCCAAGCATCCCAGCCCGGTGCAGCTACGGTGCAATAGCGGCGGTGATTGCACTATGTCATCCGTGTCAACTGTGCAACGCGGCTTGAACACTCAGGTTGCCCCATCGATAGGCCGATTCTGGCCGAAGGATTTCTGATATGGCTGGTATGGATATTCTGGCGACGGCGATGAATGGCGGTAATGCGGCGTTCATCGCCGATCTTTACGCCAAGTGGGTTGAAACACCCGACAGGGTCGATCCCGATTTTGCCGCGCTCTTCGCCTCGTTGGGCGACGAGGCAAAATCGATCCTGAGCGATGCCGCCGGCGCATCCTGGGCCCCGCGACCGAGGGATTCCGGTGCCGAGGCGGCAAAATCCGCGGCGGTCGGCGTGCCGGTTTCACGCCAGGCGACACTCGATTCGATCCGTGCGCTGATGTTCATCCGCGCCTATCGAGTGCGCGGTCACCTTGAAGCCGATCTTGATCCCCTCGGGCTGAAGCGGCAGGGGCACCACCCGGAACTTGACCCTGCCAGCTACGGCTTCACCGACGCCGATTTAGACCGGTCTATTTTTATCGACATGGTGCTTGGCCGCGAAACCGCGACGATGCGCGAGATCATCGGCATTTTGCGCGAAAGCTATTGCGGCAAAATCGCCGTCGAATTCATGCACATCCAGGACCCGGAGCAAAAATCCTGGATCCAGCGCCGGATCGAGGGTGCGCCGTGGCGTGGCACGCTCTCCAAGGATGAGAAAACCACAATTCTTCGGCATCTGACCGAGGCCGAAGGGTTCGAAACCTTTTGCCAGCGGCGCTATGTCGGCACCAAACGGTTCGGGCTTGAGGGTGCGGAAAGCACGATCCCGGCGCTCCACCGGATTATTGAAACGGCGGCGAGCGACGGCGTGACCGAAATCGCGATCGGCATGCCCCACCGGGGGCGGTTGAATACGCTGGTCAATATCGTGAAAAAGCCGTTTACCGCGCTGTTTTCCGAGTTTGGCGGCGAGAGCTTCAAACCGGATGCGGTTCAGGGTTCGGGGGACGTCAAATATCACCTTGGAACCTCGACCGACGTGTCGATCGGGGGGAATCAGGTGCATCTATCGCTGCAACCCAACCCGTCGCATCTTGAAGCGGTCGATCCGGTCGTGGTGGGCAAGGTGCGGGCGCGGCAGGATATGTCGGGCGACACCCGGGGCCGCCGTTCGGTGATGGCCATACTGATGCACGGCGACGCCGCGTTCGCCGGCCAGGGCCTGGTTTATGAAACCCTCGCGATGAGCCAGTTGATCGGCTATCGTATCGGCGGGACCATTCACATTGTCGTCAATAACCAGATCGGTTTCACCACGGTACCGGCGCACGCCTATTCCGGACTCTACTGCACGGATGTCGCGAAATCGGTGCAATCGCCGATTTTTCATGTGAACGGCGATGACCCGGAAGCGGTCGTGTTTGTTGCCCAGCTCGCGACCGAGTTCCGCCAGACATTCGCGGTCGATGTCGTGATCGATCTCGTGTGCTACCGCCGTCATGGTCATAACGAGACCGATGAACCAGCCTTCACCCAGCCGATGATGTATCAGGCGATCCGCGCGCTCAAAACCACCCGCACGCTGTACGCCGAACACCTCGCCGCGGAAGGCGCGTTGAGCGTTGCCCAGGCCCACCAGATGCACCAGGACTTCATCGCCACACTGGAAGACGCCTACAAGGCGGCGAGCGGCTACAAGCCAAACAAGGCGGACTGGTTGGAAGGCCATTGGGCCGGATTGAATTCCTCGCGCGATGAAGAGGGCGAAACCGAGGAACCGACGGCGATTTCGCTCGAAACCCTGCGGATGATTGGCCGTGCGTTGGCGACCGTGCCGGGCAATTTCGATCTCAACCCCAAAATTGCCCGCCAGTTGGACGCCAAACACGAAGCCATTGAAAGCGGCGCAGGGATCGACTGGGCGACCGGCGAGGCGCTGGGCTTCGGCTCCTTGCTGCTCGATGGCCACAGGGTGCGGCTGTCCGGCGAGGATTGCCAGCGCGGCACTTTCAGCCAGCGACACGCGGTGCTGATCGATCAGACCAACCAGAACGAGTACGTGCCACTCAACAATATTCGTGAAGATCAAGCCAAGATCGAGATTTTCAACTCGTTGTTGTCCGAAGCCGGCGTGCTCGGTTTCGAATATGGCTATTCGGTTGCTGACCCGCGTACCCTGGTGCTGTGGGAAGGCCAGTTTGGCGATTTCGCCAATGGCGCGCAGGTGATCATCGATCAGTTCATCGCCGCCGGCGAAAGCAAATGGCTGCGGATGTCGGGCCTGACCCTGTTGCTGCCCCACGGCTATGAAGGCCAGGGGCCGGAACATTCCTCGGCCCGGCCGGAGCGGTTTTTGCAATTGTGCGCCGAGAACAACATGGCGGTGTGCAATATCACCACGCCGGCCAACTACTTTCACGCGCTGCGCCGGCAACTCAAGCGGAACTTCCGCAAGCCGCTGATCATCATGACGCCGAAATCGCTGTTGCGGCACAAACTGGCGGTGTCCACGCTCGATGAAATGAGCAACGGCTCGTCGTTCCGGACCGTTATTCCGGAGATCGAGGCGCTGGTACCGCCGGAACAGGTGAAGCGTGTGGTGATTTGCTCGGGCAAGGTGTATTATGATTTGTTATCCGAACGGCGCGAGCGGGGCATAACCGATGTTGCCATCGTGAGGTTGGAGCAATTTTATCCATTTCCCAAAAAAGCGCTGAAAACCGCGACCGAGATGTACTCTGGTGCCGCGGTCATCTGGTGCCAGGAGGAGCCTGAGAATATGGGGGGCTGGCACTTCGTCGACCGGCGAATCGAGCACGCGCTCGCATGTCTCGGCGATGCGATGGCGGCAAAGCGCCCGGTGTTCGTCGGCCGCAAACCGGCGGCGAGCCCGGCGACGGGTCTTGCTAAAACGCACGCTGCCGAGCAGGTGGCTCTGGTCAAAGAAGCACTCGGCGTCTGATCCGCCGACAGGAGAGGTAACACATGTCCACCGAAATCAAGGTTCCAACTCTGGGCGAGAGCGTCACCACGGCGACGGTCGCGCGCTGGATCAAGAAAGCCGGCGATCGGGTCGAGCGCGACGAGGCCGTCGTCGAACTGGAAACCGACAAGGTTACGGTGGAGGTCAACGCGCCGGAAGCCGGCACGATCGAAGCGATCGCCGCTGAGGAGGGGGTCGAGGTTGAAGTGGGAGCGCTGCTCGGGACGATCGGTACCGGGGCCGGCGCTGGTGCTGGAACCGGTGTTGCCGCAGGAGCGACAAACACCGAAGCCAAACCGGCCGCGAAACCTGCCGCCAATCCATCTGCCGGTATCAACCAACCGCCGCCGCCGTCCGGTCCGGTATCGCGCGGCGATCACGCGCCGATGCCGGCGGCCCAAAAAATGATGACCGAGCAAAAAGTGGCACCCGGGCAGATTGGTCAGGGGTCGGGCAAGGACGGACGCGTCACCAAGGGCGATGTCATCGCGTTTCTCGAAAAACCGGCGGCAAAGCCAGCTCCTGCTGCGCCCAAGGCGGCTCGCACCGACGATGTGCGTGAGGAACGGGTAAAAATGACCCGTCTGCGCCGGACCATCGCGTCGCGGTTGAAGGAAGCGCAGAATAACGCGGCGATGCTGACCACCTTCAACGAGGTGGACATGAGCGCCGTGATGGCGCTGCGTTCGGAATACAAGGACGCGTTCGAGAAGAAGCATAACGGCGTGCGACTCGGTTTCATGAGCTTTTTCGTCAAGGCCTGCGTTGCCGCGCTGCGTGAATTCCCGGCGGTGAATGCCGAGATTGATGGCGACGACATCATCTATAAAAACTTCGTCAATATGGGCATCGCCGTCAGTAGTCCGAACGGGCTGGTGGTGCCGGTGCTGCGCGATGCCGACAAAATGAGTTTCCCCCAGATTGAGGGTGCCATTGCCGGGTTCGGCAAGCGGGCGCGCGACGGGGCCTTGAAGCTTGATGAATTGTCGGGAGGCACCTTCTCGATCACCAACGGCGGGGTGTTCGGCTCGCTGATGTCGACCCCGATTTTGAACCCGCCGCAGTCGGCAATCATGGGAATGCACAAAATCCAGGACCGGCCCATGGCGATTGGGGGCAAGGTCGAAATTCGGCCGATGATGTATCTGGCGGTGTCGTACGACCATCGCATCATCGACGGTCGCGAAGCGGTTTCGTTTCTGGTGCGGGTCAAGGAAAGCATCGAGGACCCACGCCGGTTGATGCTGGAAATCTGACGCCGGACGACTGGCGGATGTTGGGTTCTCTGGCACAAAAAGAGAACCGCTTGCTACTGTCTCTGCTTTTCTGAAGGGGGTTCTCATGGCCGAACAATACGACGTCATCGTGATCGGCGGCGGTCCGGGCGGCTATGTCTGCGCGATCCGCGCGGCGCAACTGGGTATGAAGGTGGCCTGCGTCGAAAAACGCGGAACGCTGGGCGGCACCTGTCTTAACGTGGGGTGCATTCCCTCGAAGGCGTTGCTGCAATCGTCGGAGAATTACCATGCGCTGCTGCACGGCTTTGCCGCGCACGGAGTCATGGCCAAGGAGGTTTCGTTCGATTTGCCAAAAATGATGGGGCATAAGGACGAGGTGGTTGGCGCGAATGTGAAAGGTGTCGAGTTTCTGTTCAAGAAGAACAAGATCACCTGGATCAAGGGGGTGGCTTCGTTCAAATCCGCGGGCAGCGTAACGGTCGGTGACAAGGAATATGCCGCAAAGCATATCGTCATCGCGACCGGCAGCGAGAGCGTGCCGCTGCAGGGTGTCGAAGTCGATGAAAAATCCATCGTTACCTCGACCGGTGCCATTGCGCTGGAGAGTGTACCGAAGCATCTGGTCGTGATCGGCGGCGGCTATATCGGGCTGGAGCTTGGCAGCGTGTGGCGGCGATTGGGCGCGGAGGTCACGGTGGTCGAGTTTCTCGATCGTCTGGTGCCGACGATGGACGGTGAAATCGCCACCGCGTTTCAGAAAATTCTTGTCAAATCGGGCGTGAAATTCAAGCTGGGCACTAAGGTGACGGGAGCGGTCAAGACCGGTTCGGGGGTTTCGCTCACGCTGGAACCCGCCAAGGGCGGTTCCGCAGAAACATTGGACGCCGATGTCGTGCTGGTTGCGATCGGCCGGCGCGCCCATACGGAGGCGCTCGGCCTTGATGCGGTCGGCGTCGCCATCGATGAGCGCGGCCGGGTCAAGACCGACGGTCATTTTGCCACCAATATCCCCGGCATCTACGCGATCGGCGACGTCATTGCCGGGCCGATGCTGGCGCACAAGGCCGAGGAAGAAGGTGTCGCTCTCGCCGAATTGCTCGCCGGCCAAGCCGGGCATGTGAACTACGGCGCTATCCCCGGCGTGGTATACACATGGCCGGAAGTCGCCTCGGTCGGTAAGACCGAGGAGGAACTGAAGGCCGAGGGTGCCGCCTATAAAGTCGGAAAATTTCCGTTTATGGCGAACGGTCGCGCCCGCGCGATGGGCGACACCGATGGATTCGTCAAAATCCTAGCTGACCGGACGACGGACAAGTTGCTTGGGGTCCATATCATCGGGCCGGACGCCGGAACGATGATTGCCGAACTGGTTCTGGCCATCGAATTCGGGGCTTCCGCTGAAGACATCGCGCGTACCAGCCATGCGCATCCAACTTTGAACGAAGCGGTGAAAGAGGCGGCGATGGCGGTGGATGGCTGGGCGATCCATATCTGACCACATACTCATGCCCTACTCATGCCCTGCGAGAGCGCGGGGTGGGGCAGGGTTTGAAGGGGTGAAATGCGATCTTTTTCGTTTGCCCCCTTGAGTTGCCGCACGCGAATCACCAAAATTTAATAAGACGGGAATATTTGGCGGTTGCGGGTTTGGGCGGCGTTGTGACTCTCCTTGCGAGAGGCGGGTAGCGTATCGTCTCCCAACCGGCGGGAACCGGCGTCTGGTCGTTTAATTTGTTGCGGGAGATGGTCACCCCTTGCGCCGCGCACGTCATTTTGAAACGACGGCTTTGGATTGTCGGAGCGATGTTCGCCAAAGTGACGCATGGGAGCGATTCGAGGCGTTCGATTGGGGTACGACGGCGCTTGGTCCTGTCGAAGCTTGGTCTGCCGCGCGGTTGGCGGCGATCGATCTGGCGCTGCGTTCGCGTTTGGCAATTGCGACCTGTTGGGGCGCAAACAGCATTTTGATTTGCAATGACGCCTGGGCCGTGTTTGCGGGCGCGGATCATGCAGGAATGCTGGGGTGTGGCGTTGAACAGGCGTTTCCCGATGTTTCCGCGTTTGAAAGTTCTGTACTCGATCGGGTTCGGCGCGGCGAATCGCTGGTCTATCCCGATCAGGAAGCGGATCTGCCTCGTGGTGGCCTTCGTAAGCGGTTTAGGTTCAGTGTCAGCCTAAGTCCTGTTGCCGATGGGCCGCGTCAGCCCGGCGGTATTATTGCGGTTATCACGGATATCGACGAGGTCGTTGCCTGCCCTGAGCCTTCGGCACGAGGGGTGGGGCAAGCCGAAAAAATGGAGGCAATCGGCGATTTTGCCGGTGGCATTGCCCATGATTTCAACAACTTGCTGACGGGTATTATCGGCAACATGGAAATGTTGGGTACCCGATTGGCACAAGGCGATGTGGCCTCTGCCGAGACCTATCTGGAAGGTGCCCGAACCGCTGCGAGCCGGGCTGCCCGGCTGACCGGGCGATTGCTGGCGCTTTCGCGACGGCAGGCGTTGTCGCCGGCTCCAGTTCCGGTGGCCGCGTTTCTGCTCGACGTGGAAGAGTTGATCGGCCACGCGGTTGGCGCAGATATCAAAGTGCAGACGCGCTGTCTGAACCCTCTTTTGAGCACCTATTGCGATAGCACCCAACTCGAAAACGCGTTGCTCAGCCTTGCGGTCAATGCCCGGGATGCGATGCCCGATGGGGGATTCCTCACCATTGAGGCCGACGATATGACGCCTGAAGTCCTCTGTTTGGCTGACGCCGGTTTGGTGGGCAACCCTATCGTTCTGACGATTGCCGATACCGGCATCGGTATGAGCGACGACGTTGCAGCGCACGCCTTCGACCCGTTTTTTACGACCAAATCCGGAGGTCCGGGCACCGGCCTCGGCCTTTCGATGGTTTATGGATTTATCAAACAATCGGGTGGTCACATCGACGTCACCAGCCGACCTGGGGGCGGCACGACAATCCGGTTATTCCTGCCACGGGATGTGAGCGCGGTGTTAGCGGCCGACTCGGCTTCGGTGTGGCGGGTTGACCATGGCGAGCGGGTCAAGACGATCGATTGTTGATAACAACGGGGGCGTGGTCCCCCACTTTTTGCGCAATCTTGTGCTCTTGCGCAACCTCGTGCCGCCATGCGGCAACCGCCGCCAGCGCGGTTTCTGGCCGCAGGATCACCGGCGTCAATCGACCGGGATGAACCGCACCGGTGTTGCCATCCAGCGACAGAAAATCGCCCTCGTTCAAAACATGGCCGCCGATGCTGCACGAACGGTGACCGAGGTCGATGGTCAATTCGGGGCAGGCGACCAGGCACACTTTGCCCATTTGACGCGCCACCACCGCCGCGTGTGACGTCCGTCCGCCCGAGCCGGTCAGAATGCCGGCGGCGAGGGCCATGCCTTCGATATCCGCCGTGACCGTTTCCCAGCGCACCAGGAGTGCCGCCGTGCCGGCAGCGGCAAATCGCTTCACGGCCTCGGTGTCGAGGGCAATGACGCCACTTGCCACCCCCATGCCGGCAACCTGGGCCATCGCCAGGGTCTCGGGCACCGGAGGGGCGAAGCTGGTGCGGACGATCGCGTTCAGGTCGATGCCTTCAAGTCGTCCCAGAGCCTCGGCCGGCGTGAGCAATCCCTCCTCGACCATGGCCACGGCGATCGCCAGAGCCGCCCAGTCGGTGCGCTTGGCCCGGCGCGTCTGTAGCAGGTACAGAACACCCGACTGCACGGTGAATTCGAAATCCTGCGCATCATGGAACAGTCTTTCCAAACGCTGGCAGATCATTTGCAACTGGCCCCAGACTGTGGGCAGCACCAGGCGCAGGCGGTCGTTGTCGCGCATGTTGTGACGCCCGGCCACGACGTCTTCGCCTTGTGCATTGAATTGGAAGTCGAAATATAACTCCCGCGTGCCGGTGGCGGGATTGCGGGTGAAGCCGACGCCAGCCCCCGACGTGCCGCCGGCATTGCCGTACACCATGGTCTGCACCGTCACCGCCGTGCCCGCCGTATCGCTGATGCCGTTCATCTGACGGTAACTGGCGGCTTTCGCCGAATTCCAGGACCGGAACACGGCGGCGGCGGCGGCGGCGAGCTGTTCGTAGGGATCGGCCGGGAACGCAACACCGGTCAAACTGCGGTAGCACTCCAGCATGGACAGCGTCAGGGCTTTCAAGGCGCGATGGTCGAGTTCGCGCTCGGTCCCGGCGTCCTCGACCTGCATCGCCGCGCGCACCAGCGCGTCAAACGGCGTTGTCGGCAGGTTCGTCACCACCTCCGCGTAGCCTTGCACGAACCGGCGAAAACTGTCCCAGGCCAAGCGCGGATTTCCGGTCAACCGGATCAAGCCCTCGACCGTTACCCGGTTCATGCCGACGTCCAGCACGGTCTCCAGCATCCCCGGCATGGACACCGCGCCACCCGACCGCACCGAAACGAGCAGCGGCCGGCGCGCGCCACCAAATTTCAGGGTCGTCGCGGCCTCCAGGCCGACAATCCCTTCGCCCAGAACCTGTCGCAAGGCGGGAGCCACACCGGGGCCGGCGCGGCCGCACCAGTCGGTCGGCAGCACGAAAGCCGGTGGCACCGGCAACCCCGCCTGCGCCATGCGCATCAGATTCCAAGCCTTGTTGCCCACTTCCTGCGCGCCGCCGGGTGCTGGCGGGGCTTCGGGTGCAATGTGGTAAAGCTCAGCCATTGATCACATCCTCCAGCATATGATCGCGCAACAACAGGCTGGCATGCTTCAGCGCATCCGCCGCGGCTTCGAGTTTGCCGCCGAGCGCATTGAACAGATGCAACTGCCGAAAATCCTCCGCGTGCTGGAAGGCGACCTCCGTCAGTTTACGCTCGGCGTCGTCGGCCTCATGCTCGATCGCGGCAATGCGGTCGAGGGCGGCTAAAAAATCTTCCATCTCGGCATTGCCCGATGCCGTGCCGATTTCGTGGGCATGGCCTAGCGCCTTGATCCATTCCTGCGACGAATCAACCAACAGGCCGGCGAGCACCTGCAAATCTTCCAGCGGTTTGCCACGCAGTGTGTCGAGGTTGAGGAAAAAAGCCGCGTCCTCCAACGCGTCGGCAGATTCGTCGGCGGCCACGATCAACGGCAGAAACACCGCATAGTCCGGACGACGGCGCACGGTTTCACGCGTCTCCATGACCATATGGTCCGCATCGTGTTCAAACCGGCGCGCCCGGCGCGCATGTTTGCCGGCATCGCCGGAATCGGCCTGCAAACCGTCGCGCACGGTGCTGGCGAGTTCGAAGATCAGCCCGGCATGATCGGCCGCCAGGCGCAGGAGTTGCTGCCCCTGATTCTGGACATGGGTGGCAAGCTGTGCGCGGATGCGGTCATTGATCAGGGCGTGCGATTGGTCGGCGAACAGGCCCGAAGTGGTTGTGCTGAAGACAAAGCGCAAAAAATCAATCGTTTCGGCATCGCCCAGCACATCGCAAAGTCGATCGCCGAAATGCATCGACGATCCGGCGGCTGCTTCGATGGCCTGGTTAACCAGATGCGCGCCGCCAAGTTCGAGGAAGCCGCGATGTCCGGTTTCGGTCTCCGCCGCCCAACGCAATAAGGCCAAGCGGTCCGGCCCACGCAAGAATCCACGCAACTGCTTTCGTGCCCGGTTCCAGTCGATCAGAAAGACCAGACGCGAACCTAAAAATTCCAGATAGGCCTGGCATGCCGCCTGCGTCGTGGCTTCAAACCGTCCGGTCGCCATATAGAACGGCGCGCCGGCGGCCATCACGGCGGTGCGGTTGCCTTCCCACACCACCTCATGCGGTTTCAGCATCTCCTGAAAAAATTCCAGCCGCTCGGCGTGAACGTCGGTGTAGGTGACGCTCACGCTCAGGTTCTGCACATGAATGACGATCACATGCGCATCCGTGGTGCCGATATCGTTCTGGATCAGCAATTTTTCACCCGCGCGTGTGGCCGTGGTGGCCAGACCCGGGTGGTTGAACTTCAGCTTCGCGGTGCGGTTGAGGCCGGCCATGAACGCCGCCACCAAGGGACGGTCGATCACATCGAGATTGTAGGTCGCCGCTCCATCCAGGGTCTCGGTCGCCAGCGCCGCCTGCATGGTATTCAGCTGCTTGTGCAAATCCATCACCAGGCGGTGAATACTGTCCGGGCCGTCGTGCCCGGCCCGCATCATCGCGGAAACGGCCTCGGGGTCGAGCAGGTCATTCGCCGCGTCTGGCAGGGTTGCCAGCAGGTGCGCCAGCCGTCCGGCAAAATCTTCCCCCTGCGGGCCACGCAGGGGGGCGGCCATCAAACGCAGATCATCGGCGATGCGCCCCATCATCGTCGCGGCACCCGACACATGACAGGATTTTCCGGTTATCCGCGCGCTGGCAATGGCGGCGTCGAGATCGGGATCGTCAATCCCGCAGGCAATGCGCTCGCGCTTGAGTGTCGCGGCCTCCTGCTCGGGATGTTCGGCATAGGCGAGTGCCATCTGCAACAGCGAAAAAAAATATTTCAGCCGGTCATTGGCCGCCAGCGCCGCATTCAGGGATGACGCTGGCTGCAACTCGGTCTCGCCAATCGCGGCCAATATCTGCGCTTTCATTTAGGTGCTCCTGGCATCGGTCGCGTGATGGGTGGTTTTGGCGACAGTTACCTTGATATCAATCAAATGTCCGAGGTCATCGCCGGCAATTTCGCTGTTGCCATGCAATCGTCATATTGGATTCATCCAGGGCCGTAATCGGAGAGGCGAGGCCTTCGAGACGTGCGGTACGACCGCCCGCTACCGATCGCCGGGAGCGAGATGGCGCTCGATTTCCACGATTGACAGATGCGCCAGATCCTTCGGGATCTCTGCCGCGATGGCGGCGCGGGTCGCCGGTGCCAGTGAGGCCCGCAGGATACCGAGCGACTTTGGCGGCGCGACCAGGACGATGTGCTTCGCAGCGCCATCGTTCACCAGAGCGTCAACCCGCTGCCCCAATTTTATCAGAAAAACCGTTTCTGCGAGGCTATGGAAATCGGTCTCCTCGACTGCACTTCGTGCCATGCCGACGGATTGATAGACTCGGCCGGGCCGCTCGGTCCCGAGGTCGCGGGTCGCGGGTTCAGGCGCGGTGGCGGCATCGACCACGCTCAGGCTGAGCTGCGTGGCGTCGCCGTCGTTGCGCAGGATCAGCGCCTTGGCACCGTCGCAGACGACGACCACGCTGTTCGTCGGAATAAGGGGATGTTCCATGATGCGGTTCCTTTTTCATGATCGATGTCAGGGTCGGCCTGGTCCTGCCGGGGCGAGGGGAAAGGCGATCGCAGATGGCCGTCACTATCATCTTGGACCGGCGAGAGGGTTGATCCAGGTCAAGCAGAGCGTGATGATTTTTACCGATGGCGCTGCGGCCACGAGGCCGTTGGGTGCCGCCGGTCGTTCAGGGAACGCCCTGCCGCACTTGATCCGCATCAATGTCGGAGGGTGCCGGGTCCGCTACAGAACGATGTTGTGTGCGGGAGAAAGCGGTATGGAACCCTGGTTTCGCGAGGGCAGCGTGGGCAAAACCGGTGATGATGGCGCACCCGCCGGCACCCGCGTCAGGTGGGGCGTTGTGGCGGTGTCGGCATGCCGGTAAGCCGGCGTCGGCGAGTTGGCCTGCTGGCCCTGATCGGCTTGGCCGTCGTTCTCGGAGGCGTGATCTGGTTTTGGCCCCCCGCGCGGCAGTATGTGTTCGGCCCGGCGTCCCCGCCCGGAGCCATCGTCGTGTCGGGCAACATCGAGGCGCATCAGAGCGTCCTGAGCTTCACCCAGGTGGCCGCACCGATCGTCTATCTGCCGTTCGACGAGGGGGCCGATGTCGCCGCCGGGACCGTGCTGGCGCGGGTCGATGACCGGCTCTATCTCCGGCAGGTCGCGATCGATCGCACCAATCTGACGGTCGCCGCCGCGCAGGTGACGGTGGCGCAGAGCAATCTGGCCGCCGCCCGGCAGCGTGTTGTCGGCGACCAGTTCGATCTGGCGGAAAAGACCCGCGATTACGGGCGCGCCGAAGCGCTGGTGAAGCATAATGTCGTCACCCGCCAGGACCGCGATCTCGCCTATACCGCGATGGAACAATCGAATGCGACGCTGCAACAGGACATGGCCCTCGTGCGGGTCGCCAGCGACGACGTCACCCTCGCGCAGGCCGACGTCACCGCCACCCAGGCGAAACTGAAGCTCGATGAGGTCACATTGTCCTACACCACGCTGCGCGCGCCGTTCGGCGGCGTGATTTCGGTGCGCGACGCCGAACTGGGTGAACTCGCCGGGCCGGGGGTGGCGATTTTCACCCTCGACGATCTCGATCACGTCTGGCTGCGCGCCTATGTCAACGAACCCGATCTCGGCAAGGTCCGGCTGTATGAACCCGTCGATGTGACGACCGACACCTATCCGGGGCATGTCTATCACGGCCGGATCGGCTTCATCGCGCCGGTCGCGGAATTCACCCCGAAAACCGTCGAGACCCACGCCGAACGGGTCACGCTGGTCTATCGGATCAGGATCGACATCGACAATCCGAGCCATGAACTGCTGCCGGGAATGCCGGCGGACGCGCGGATCGCCCTGCTGCCCGCGGGACAGCCATGACCGAGGCCCCGGCGGGTGCGGTGGTCGCCAGCGGGTTGAGCCGGCGGTTCGGCGCGCTGGAGGCGGTGCGCGATGTGAATTTCGCGGTGGCGACGGGCGAGATTTTCGGCCTGGTCGGGCCGGACGGTGCCGGCAAAACCACCGTGATGCGCATCCTCGCGGGGGTTTTGCGGCCCGATTCCGGTCAGGTGATGCTCGATGGCGTCGATGTCGGAGCGGAACCCGAACGGGCCAAGTCGCATCTGAGCTACATGCCGCAACGCTTCGGCCTCTACGAAGACATGACCGTGACCGAGAACATCTTTTTCTACGCCGAGTTGTTCGCGGTGCCACGCCAGGAGCGCCGGACGCGCGGCGATCAGTTGCTCGCGGCGGCGGGATTGCTCGAATTCCGCGGTCGGCTCGCCGGTCAGCTGTCCGGCGGGATGAAGCAGAAGCTCGGCCTGGTCTGCGCCCTGATCCACACGCCCAGGGTATTGCTGCTCGACGAGCCGACCACCGGCGTCGATCCGGTGTCGCGGCGCGATTTCTGGGGCATTCTCTACGGGCTGCGCGAAAGCGGCGTCACCATCGTGCTTTCCACCGCCTATATGGACGAGGCGGAACGCTGCTCGCGCCTCGCCTTGCTGCACGCCGGCCAAATCCGCGCCTGCGACACCCCGGCAAGACTCAAACAGGCGATGCCGGGCGCGCTGCTCGCGATCACCGGCGGCGATCCGCGCGCGGTGCGCGACGCGCTGGACAGCGCCCCCGGCGTGCTCGGCCTGCTGCTGATGGGCGATCGGGTGAACGCCCGCGTCGACGATGACGCCCGCCGCAGCCCCGAACTGCACGCCCGCCTCGCCGCCGCCGGCATCACGGTTGCGGCGATCGAGCGGATCGAACCGGGCATCGAGGACGTATTCGTCGCCCTGCTCGGCACCGGTATATCGTCATGAGCGAGGCCGCACCCGCTGTCGTCGCGCGGGGCCTGACCAAAAGTTTCGGCCGCTTCACCGCGGTCGATCACCTGGACCTGACCATCGCGACCGGCGAGATCGTCGGCTTCATCGGCCCCAACGGTGCCGGCAAATCCACCACCATCCGGATGTTGTGCGGCCTGCTGCGCCCCAGCGCCGGATCGGCGATGATCGCCGGGTTCGATGTGGTCCACGACCCGGAATCGGTGCGCGCGCATATCGGCTACATGTCGCAGAAATTCTCGCTCTACGGCGACCTCACGGTGGGGGAGAACCTGCGCTTCTTCGCCGGCATCTACCGGGTGCCGCACGCGATCTACCCCGAACGCCGCACATTCGCGATCGCGATGGCCGGGCTGGAGGGTCGCGAGGACGTGCTGGTCCGCACCCTGGCCGGCGGCTGGAAGCAGCGGCTGGCGCTCGGCTGCGCGATATTGCATCGCCCGCCGGTCCTGTTTCTCGACGAGCCGACGTCGGGCGTGGAACCCGAGGCGCGGCGACAGTTCTGGGAGCTGATCCATCAACTCGCCGCCGAGCATGTCACCATCCTGGTCTCGACCCACTACATGGACGAGGCGGAATACTGCAACCGCATCGCCCTGATCGATCGCGGCCGGCTGATCGCGATCGGCAGCCCCGGCGATCTGCGCCGGCACGAACTCGGCGGCACCCTGGTCGCACTCGACTGCACAAAGCTCGGTGCCGCGCTGACCGCGCTGCATGATGCACCCGGCGTGGCCGAGGCGGCGATTTTCGGCGACCGGTTGCACGTGTTGCTGACCGGCACCGGGCTTGCGGCCGACGACCTGCCGGCGTTTCTGGCTCGGCACGGCATTACCGCGACCCGTGTCCAGCCCATAATCGCCAGCCTCGAGGATGTCTTCGTCCGGCTCGTCACCAATGACAAACCGGCCGTTACCGGCGAAGGCGACAAACCGGCCGTTATCGGCGAAGGCGA
>JAQTXH010000001.1:358155-973669 GCA_028688905.1 Acidiphilium sp.
CAAACCGGCCGTTACCGGCGAAGGCGACAAACCGGCCGTTACCGGCGAAGGCGACAAACCGGCCGTTACCGGCGAAGGCGACAAACCGGCCGTTACCGGCGAAGGCGACAAACCGGCCGTTACCGGCGAAGGCGACAAACCGGCCGTTACCGGCCGGGGCGCGGGGGCATGACGCGATGAACCTGCGCCGCGTCCTCGCCATGGCCTACAAGGAAATGCTTCAGGTTTGGCGTGATCCGCGCAGCCTGGCGATCGCGCTGCTGATGCCGCTGATGCAGATGGTGCTGCTCGGCTACGGCGTCAGCCTCGACATCAGGCACGTGCCGCTCTGCGTGCTCGACCAGGAGAACAGCCAGACCAGCCGCGCCGTGGTCGAACGCTTCGTCGATTCCGGTTGGTTCGCGGTCAGCCGCACGCTGGGCAGCGACGCCGCGGTGCGCGATGCGATGGATCGCGGCTCCTGCATCGGCGCGCTGGTGATCCCGGCGGATTTTTCGCGCCGCCTCGCCACCACCGGCACCGGCCCGGTGCAGATCGTGTTCGATGCGACCGATGCCAACACCACCAATATCGCGCTCGGCTACGCCCAGGGCGTCGTCGCCCTCGCCACCAGCGATCTCGATGCGACCTGGACGGCGGCGCGCGGCATCCACCCCGCCAATGTCGGCATGGTCGACCTCGAACCGCGCGTCTGGTTCAACGAGGGACTGGAAAGCCGCAACTTCATCATCCCCGGCGTGGTCGCGGTGATCCTGGCCCTGGTTGGCGCGCAACTCACGTCCCTCACCGTCTCGCGCGAGTGGGAGCGCGGCACCATGGAGCAGCTGGTCTCCACCCCGGTCACGCCGTTCGAGGTGATGCTCGGCAAGCTGATGCCGTATTTCCTGATCGGGGCGATCGATGCGGCGTTCTGCCTGCTCGCCGCGATGTTCTGGTTCGACGTGCCGTTCAACGGCAGTCTCGCAACCCTGCTGGTCACCACGGCCCTGTTCATCGTGGTGGTGCTCTCGATCGGCTATCTGATCTCGGTGCGGGTGCGCAGCCAGTTGGGTGCCAGCCAGGTCGCGCTGCTGGTCACGCTGCTGCCGACCACGCTGCTGTCGGGGTACACGTTCCCGATCGACCAGATGCCGGCACCGGTCCGCATCCTCTCGCTGCTGGTCTATCCGCGCTACTACGTCACCATCATCCGCGCGGTGTTTCTCAAGGGCAGCGGCGTGATCGAACTGATCGACCCGATCATGGGCCTAGCGATCTACGCGGTCATCGTGCTCGCCCTCGCCAGCCGCGCCTTTCACAAGCGGCTCGACTAGGCCATGTTCGAACGCATCCAGGTCATGCTGATGAAGGAGTTTCTCGAATTGTGGCGCGACCCCTGGGCGATGTTCCGCCTGATCGTGCCGCTGCTGATCCAGATGGTGGTGTTCGGCTACGCCGCGACCTTCACCGTCCATCACGTCTCGACCGCGGTGCTCGATCTCGACAACACCCAGGCCAGCCGCAGTCTGATCTCGCATTTCGCCGCGACCGGCCGGTTCGACATCGTCGCGATCGCGCACCGCCAGCGCACCATCACCCGCGACATCGATAACGGGAGCGTCGTGGTCGGCATCGTGATCCATTCCGGCTTCGGCCAGGACCTCGCCGACGGCCAGACCGCGCCGTTGCAGGTGATCGTCGATGGCACCAATTCGAACACCGCGCTGATCGCGCTCGGCTACGTCAGCCAGATCGTCTCGCTGTTCGAGGCGGATCGTGCCACCACGGCGTTTCCGAGCGCCGCGATGCCCGCGGTGCCGTCCGTGCGGGTCGCCCTGATCGACCAGCCGTGGTTCAACGAGGGGCTGGATGACCAGTGGTTCTTCATCCCCGGCGTGATCGGCACCATCACATTGTTGCAGGTGGTCAGCCTGACCGCCTTCGCCATCGTGCGCGAACGCGAGGTCGGCACGCTCGAACAGATCATGGTCAGCCCGATCAGCCGCGCCGAATTCATCCTCGGCAAGACCGTGCCGTTCTTTCTGATCGGGCTGGGCGACGTCACATTGGTCAGCGTGTTCGGCGTGCTGTGGTTCGGCGTGCCGTTCATCGGCAATCCGCTGGTGATGCTGCTCGGCGCGTCGCTGTTCCTGCTCGCCGCCCTCGGCCTCGGCCTCCTGCTCTCCACCCTGTCGCGCACGCAGCAGCAGGCCTTCGCGCTGAATTTTTTTCTGATCAACCCGCTCACCATCCTGTCGGGTTTTGCCTTCCCGATCGCGGCGATGCCGCACTGGCTGCAATGGCTCACCCTGATCAACCCGCTGCGCTACTTCCTGATCATCATCCGCGCGGTGTTCCTCAAGGGTGTCGGCGTCGAAGTGCTCTGGCCCGATCTGCTGGCGCTGACCCTGCTGGCCACGGTTCTGCTGGGGCTGAGCGTTCTGCGGTTCCGCAAGTCGCTGGATTGAGGAGATGGTGCGCGGACGAAGCGGCAAAAATCATGCAGGTGCCGCGGTATTCGCCGCTTGGTATCACCGCCGCTTCGATTATTCCCCGACGCGGGGCGACATCGGCTGGCTTGCCGTCTCGCCGGCGGCGAGTTCGATGATTTCGGCGGTGATTTCGTCTTGCCGCACGATCCGCTGGGTCATTTCCAAGGTCGCGAGCTGGCGGTCGATCTGAGTATGGGCGGCGGCCATCGCTTCCATCCGCGCTTCGTTTTCCGCCGCGAAAGCATGCAGGGCGGCATTGCAGAGCAGGGTGTGCAGGTAATCGGCGGTCAGCGCGCCGAGCAGCGTGTCATGCGCCAGGGTGAGCAAGGGCGTGACCGGCTCGGCCGCGAGCGGGAGCCTCGACAGGTCGAGCGGGAACAGGTGCCGGCGTTCGACATGGGTACCGCCCCCTGGCTGCCACTGGCTGAAGACGACATCGAGCTGGTCGATCGCGCCGGCGGCGATGCGGCGGTAGAGTGCGACGGCGATGCGGTCGGCGAGACCGGGGATCGCCGGGGTATGCGCCGACATGGCATTTCGCCAGCCGGGGGTGATCCCTCGTTCGGTCGCGACCGCGGCGGCCCTGGTGCCGATCAGGAATATTACGGCGGTGGTCAGATCGGGGCCGATGGCGTCGAACACCCGCTCGCTGAAGCCGCCGACGAAGCCCTGTTCGGCCCCGAAAACCACGAGGGCGGTGCGGGGCGATCGCGGCGGGCGGTCCGGGCGGGCGGCGGGCCTGATCGCCAGTACCCGGCCGATCGAGGCTGCAATCGTCGCGGCATAGGCATCGACGGCGGCAAGCTGGCCGCGCGCCTGCCGGGCGCGTGCCGCGGCAATGCCACGCATCGCGTTCACGATCGTACCGAGCTGGCGAATGCCATCGATCCGGGCGGTGATGTCGGCGAGGCGCTCGGTCATGGCTCGCCCGCAGTGACCGGGGCCGGGCCGGGAACCAGGGTTTGGGCATAGTGCTTGAGTGTATCGTGAAGGGCCTGGCGCTGGGCGGCGTCGAGCGTGCCGGTCTGCTCGACCATCCGGACCGTGTCGGCTGCGCCGCGAGCGAGGGCGTCGCGCAGGCCGAGCCGGAACGCAATGATCAACGGTAGCGGCAGGGCATCGAGCAGACCGGCCTGGGCCGCCAGGATCAACGCCACCTCGTCGGCGAGCCGCAGCGGCGCGTGCTGCGGCTGATTGAGGATGGCGCGGATACGAGCGCCACGGATCAGCTGATCGCGCACCCGCGCATCGGGCAACCCGCCGAATCGGGTGAAGGCTTCCATTTCAAGGAACTGGGCATAATCGAGGCGCAGGGTTTCGGCGGCCTCGCGCAGGGCGGGGGCCTGGGTTTTGCCGCCGACCCGGCTGACGCTGATACCGACGTTGACCGCCGGCTTCTGGCCTTCGTGGAACAGCTTGGTGTCGAGCACGATCTGGCCGTCGGTGATCGAGATCAGGTTGGTTGGAATATAGGCGCTGAGATTGCCGGCGTCGGTTTCGGCGATCGGCAGGGCGGTCAGCGAACCGCCGCCCTTGTCTTTTGACAGTTTCGCGGCCCGTTCCAGCAGTCGGGCGTGGACATAGAACACATCGCCGGGATAGGCCTCGCGGCCGGGTGATTGACGGGTCAGCAGAGCGATCTCGCGGTGGGTTGCGGCGTGTTTGCTGAGGTCGTCGATCACGATCAGGGCGTGCTGGCCGGCGTCGCGAAAATACTCCGCCATGGTGAAGCCGGCAAACGGGGCGATCCATTGCAGGCCGGGCGAACTCGCGGCACCCGCCACGACGATGATGCAGCGCTCGGGCGCACCGCCGGCGAGGATGGCGTCGATCGCGCGGCGCACGCTCGAGGTTTTCTGGCCAACCGCGACGTAGACGCAGATGATGTCGCTGGTTTTCTGGCTGATGATGGTGTCGATCGCGATCGTGGTCTTGCCGGTGACGCGGTCTCCGATGATGAGTTCGCGCTGGCCGCGGCCGAGCGCGAACAGGGTGTCGATGACGACCAGACCGGTCTGGACCGGCTGGACCACGAGATCGCGGTCGATGATCGCCGGGGCCGGACGCTCGATTGGCTCCAGTCTGGTTGCAACGATGGGTCCCTTGCCGTCGAGCGGGCGGCCGAGCGGATCGACGATGCGGCCGAGCAGCGCCGGCCCGACCGGCACGCGCACCACGTCGCCGGTGCCGCGCACCGCGTCGCCCGCTTCGATCGCATCGACATCGTCGAGCATGACGCAACCGATCCGGTCGGGTTCGAGCATCTGGGCAAATCCGAACGAACCCTTGTCGAACCGTAACAGTTCATCGAGCCGGATATCGGGCAATCCGGAAATGAGCGCGATGCCGTCGCCGACCGTTTCGACCCGGCCGATCTGTTCGGCCTTCGGGCCGAGCGGCGCGGCACCGACGCGGGCGCTCGCCTGCGCGAACCAGGTGTTCGCCCAGGTGCTTGCACCGTTATCGGGTTGCGCTGTCATGGTTGATCTCCGCGCGGATCTGGTCGAGGTCGGCGCGCCAGCTGTTGCGCAGCACGAAATGATCACCGCGCATTTCCAGACCGGCGATCAGCGCTGGATCGGTCCGGAACACGATTTTCGGTGCGTCACCGAAGGCGCTGGCGATGCGCTCGCGGCAGCGATCCTGTTCGGACGGATCGAGCGTGGTCGCGCTGATCGCTTCGAGCGTTCCGCTGGCCGCCGCTGCCCGCCGCACCGGTTCGGGCAGGGTGGCGATTTCCCGCAGCAGCCCGTCGAGGAACGCCGCGCGCACCGCAGCACCGTCCAACCGTGCGGCGAGGCGACCGGCGATGGCGAGTGCGAGGTCGCTCGCCCGATCGGCCCAATCCTGCCGCGCATTTTCGCGGGCCGTTTCGATCGCCGTCGCCGCACTAGCCTGCAGGGCGGCCGCATTCTCGGTCGCCTTGGCCAGCAACGCGATCCGCGACCGTTCGGCATCCTCATGGGCGGCGGCCAGGATTGCTGCGCGTTCCTGGGCGAAGCCGGCGCGGGTGGCCTCGATTTCGGCGAGGGCGGTGCTCGCCTGGTGCCGGCTGGAAGCGGCCTCGTCCAGGCTGCGCTGTGCGGTCAGGCGGCGCTGCTCGATCATGGCGGCGACCGGCCGCCAGAAATAGCGGCCGAGCAGCCAGATCAGGATCAGGACGTTGGCCGTCTGGAGCAGCAAGGTCCGCCAGTCGAGCGTCATGACGTCATTTCGGTCACGGATGGGTCAGCAGTGGATTGGCGAACAACAGCAGCAGGGCGATCACCAGACAGTAGATCGCCATCGTCTCGATCATCGCGAGGCCGACGAACAAGGTGCGCGAGATGGTGTTGGCGGCCTCGGGCTGGCGCGCTATGGCATCCATCGCGGCGGCCACGGCGCGACCTTCACCCAACGCGGGGCCGATCGCGCCGAACGACACCGCGATGGCGGCGGAGATGATGCTTGCGAAGGCGAGCCAGTTCATGGCGGTGTCCTTGGTGCGGGGTTGTCGGGGCGGGGTTCGGGTTTGAGTTTAGCCTCGCCGATTGCGCCGGCGATGAACACCATCGCGAGAATGGCGAAAATATAGGCTTGCACCGCACCGGTCAGAAGATCGAGCGCCATCAGCGGAATCGGCACCAGAAGTCCGGCGAGCGACAGGATGATTCCGATCACGAACACGCCGCTCATCACGTTGCCGAACAGGCGGACCAGTAGCGAGAAGGTGCGGGTCAGGCTTTCGACGAAATTGAGCGGGATCATGATCGGGTTGGGGGTTGCGAAGGTTGCGAGATACCCGCGCACCCCGCCGGCGCGAATGCCGAACCAGATCACCGCGAGGAACACGAGGCCGGCAAGGGCGGCATCGGTCTCGATATGGGCGGTGGGCGGTTCGACGCCCGGCACCAGCGTGGACCAGTTGGCAACGAAGATGAACACGAACAAGGTGCCGATGAAGCTGCGGTAGGGCGAGGGTTCGAGCCGCATCGTATCACGGATCTGACTGTCCACCACATCGACGATCAGTTCGAAAGCGGCCTGGGTCGCGGAGGGTACCAAGGTCAGGCGACGGCTGACCAGGATGCCGCCGCCGACCAGCACCGCCATGATGGCCCAGGTGACGATGACCGGCTCGGTGATCGGTACCGGACCGAGGTGGAACAAAGCGACACTGGTGAGCGGCGAGGTGGTCATGATGCAACCGCGCGGCGCGCGCGCAGGACGATGGCCCGGCCGATCAGGACGCCGAGCGCCATCGCGAGCAACGCACCCGCACCCGTCAGGCCGGCCAGGACCAGCGATCCCGCCAGAAGCACGACACGCACGATCGTCAGGGCGATGGCGGTGCCAATGTGGCCGCGCGGGATGAACGCTCTGGTGCTCCACCACAGGATGTTGAAATAGAGCACACCGAGTCCGACACCGGCGGCCAGAAAGCCCGCGAGGCCGAGCGCCACCCGCCATTCCGGAAGATTGCCGAACCCCCCGGGGATCATGCGCTATTCATCCATTTCCAGGCGGACCAGCAGCCGAGTCCGAGGCCGATCATCAGGAGCGGCGCGGTCCAGAACAGGCCGGAGGCGAACACGCGGTCGAGCCAGCGGCCGAGGAACAGGCCGATCAGCATCGGCACGACGATGATCCAGCCCAGCACGCCGATCTGGGCGAGCCGGCGGGCCACCGAGGGGTCGCCCTCCCGCAGCCAGCGCCGGTGACGCTCGTCGCGGCGGCGCACCGCTTTCAGCAACGGGTCGTTCTCGCTGGAGTCGGAACCGGAGTCGGGGCTGGAGTCGGGGCCGGGCGGGATCATCCGATGCCGTCCGCGCTTCGCCCGCCGTCCGGCCGCAGATGGCGCATGATCTGTCGGATCGCATTCAGTTGCAGGCGGGTGCTCTCGACCCGTTCGGTGCGCTCGGCCTCGATTTCGGTGCGAAACCGGGCGAGCACGGTCGCATCGAGGGTCGCGAGATCGTCGCCGGTCACAGCCTCGCGGGTGGCGATCACGATGTCCGTGCCTGCCGTCACCGAGAGAACGCCGCGCCGCACCGCGCAATAGTGCCTTGTGGCGTCGGCGCTGTTCCAGCTGACGACCGAAATCGCCAGGCTGGTGATGAAATCGGTGTGCCGGGGCAGGATGCCGAAACTGCCGCTGGCGTCTTCCGCGCGCAGGGCGAGCACGTTGGTCTGATCGACCACGATCGCGAGCGGGGTGATCACGCGCAGCCTCATGGCGCGCGCCCCGCCGATGCCGCCTTGGTTTCTTTCTGGCGGGCTTCGTCCAACGTGCCGATCATATAGAGCGAGCGCTCTGCCCAGTCGTCGGTCTCGCCGTCCAGGATGGCGCGGCACCCCGCCAGCGTGTCGGCGAGGCGGACGCTGCGGCCGGGCGTGCCGGTGAAGGCTTCGGTCACCACGAAGGGCTGGCTGAGGAAGCGTTGCAGGCGCCGGGCGCGCTTGACGATCAGCCGGTCACCCGCGCCCAGTTCCTCGACCCCGAGCAAAGCGATGATGTCCTGCAAATCCTTGAAGCGGGCGAGGGTTTCGCGGGCGCGCTCGGCGAGACCGTAATGCGCCTCGCCCACCACCAGGGGGTCGAGCAGCACGGAGGAGGACGCCAGCGGATCGACCGCCGGATAGAACGCTTCGGCCGCCAGAGTACGCGACAGCATGATGATACTGTCCATGTGGCTCGAAATCGCGGTGACCGCCGGATCGGTGAAATCGTCCGCCGGCACATAGACCGCCTGGATCGCGGTGACCGCGGCCCCCGCCACCGACGCGATCCGCTCCTGCAGCGACGCCACCTCGGTCGCGAGGGTCGGCTGGTAGCCGACCCGCGACGGCAGACGCCCCAGCAGGCTGGAGATTTCGCTGCCGGCCTGCACAAAGCGGAAGATGTTGTCCATCAGCAGCAGGACGTTCTGGTGCTTCTGGTCGCGGAAATATTCGGCGATGGTCAATGCGGTCAGCGCCACCCGCCAGCGTGCGCCAGGCGGCTCGTTCATCTGGCCATAGACCAGCGCGGTGCGCGCGAGCACGCCGGAACCCTGCATGTCGGTCAGGAGTTCGTGGCCTTCGCGGGACCGCTCGCCGACCCCGGCGAACACCGAAATGCCTTGGTATTTCTCGACCATGGCGTGGATCATTTCCATGACCAGAACCGTCTTGCCGACCCCGGCACCGCCGAACATCGCGGCCTTGCCGCCCTGGGCCAGCGGGGCGAGCAGGTCGATCACCTTGATCCCGGTTTCGAACACGGCCGTGGTCGAGGTCTCCTGCGCGAGCGTCGGCGGCGCGCCGTGGATGCTGCGCCGGGGGATGTCGGCGGGCAGGGAAGCACCGCGGTCGCGCACCGTGCCGACCACGTCGAGCAGACGGCCCAGAACCGCATCGCCGACCGGCACCATGACCGGAACCCCGGTCGCCCGTACCGCGGTGCCGCGCGCGAGTCCGGCGGTGGCCTGAAGAGCGATCGCGCGTACGGTCGTCGCATCCAGGTGACTATGGACTTCGAGGATCAACGGTTCAGGACGGTCCCACGCAACCGCCAGGGCGTCATTGATCGGCGGCAAAACGCCGCTGGCGAACCGAACGTCGACGACCGCGCCGCGCACCGCGACGATCGCTCCTGGCGGCCCACCGCTTGTCTCGGTCCCGTCAGTCATCATCCGGCCGCACGGCGGATGGACCCGCTACGCCAGCAGCTGTTCCGGCGACTTTGCGAGAACGCGCACGAGGTCGGCACGGCTGACGATTCCAACCACGCGACCGTCACGCAGCACCGGCACCCGCTTGATGTGATGTTCCGCCAGCAGATCGGCGATGTCGGTGATCGTGGTGTCCTCGGTGACGGTGATGACCGGCCTGACCATCAGGTCAGCGGCCTTGTGGAGGTCGAGCCGGATGTAATCGAGAAAGGCCGGGGCGAGTTCGCCGCCTTCCGCCAGCATGTCGAGCCACCACGCGCGGTGAACCTGATTTTTCGCGCCGAACGGGCGGATCAGGTCACCCTCGCTCAGCATGCCGACCAGGGTGCCCGCGGCATCGACCACCGGGGCCGCGCTGATGTTATGGGTGGCGAGGACCGCCGCGGCGGCGGGCACCAGGTCGTCCGGACGGATGGAGATGACCTTGCTGGTCATGACGGTTTTGGCGGTTTCGGGCATAATATCGCGTTAGCCTCCCCTTGGTCTGGAATGGTACCTTGATGAATTAAACCTCGCCGGCGGCACAACGAGTCTTTCGAAACAGGCGACTAGATCAGTATTGTCATTCAGTCATTGACCCAGGTCAATGACTCTGCCGGTGCGGCTCGGTAGCGGTAATACTCGCTTGGCCGGCCAAGACCGGTTCCAATCGTTACGTTGCTGTGCAGATCAGGCGTCCTGACGGGGAGTTCTCGATCGATGGCCTATTCCAACTTGATTTTTGCCGACCGGACCGATGCCGGGCACCGGCTGGCGGCGCGGCTGGTCTTGATGAAACTGGTCGATCCGGTCGTCTATGTCCTGCCGCGTGGCGGCGTGCCGGTCGGGCTGGAAATCGCGCGCGCGCTGCGAGCGCCACTGGATGTGGTGCTGGTGCGCAAGATCGGCGCGCCGGGGATTCCCGAACTTGCGCTTGGCGCGGTTGTCGATGGCGAGAATGCCCAGGTGATCGTCAACGAAACGGTGGCGCAGGAAACCGGGGCGGGTGCGGCTTATCTCGATCGCACCCTGCGTTCCGAACTCCAGGAGATCGAGCGCCGCCGGGCGTTGTATCTCGCCGGGCATCCGCGGGTCGATCCGGCGGGGCGGGTTGCCGTCGTGGTCGATGATGGTCTGGCGACCGGTGCCACCGCCAAGGCAGCCGTGCAGGCGCTCCGGCGTCAGGGCGCGGCACGGATCATCCTCGCCATTCCGGTGGCACCGGCCGAAATTGTGGCAGAACTGCGCGAGGTGGCCGATGAGGTTGTCTGTCTCCATCCGGCGCGTGACTTTCCGGGCGTCGGCGGCTTCTATGCCGATTTTCACCAGCTGACCGATGACGAGACCATCCGGCTGTTGCGCGCGGCATGGGGTGCCGACCCGATCGGCCCAGCCGCCGTCAGCCATCGCGAGATCACGGTGCTGCCGCATGGCCTTCCCGGCATTCTGGACTGTCCGCCGCATCCGCGCGGGATCGTGCTGTTTGCTCATGGCAGTTTTTCCAGCCGCCTCAGTCCGCGCAATCAGGCGGTTGCCGATGATCTGAACGCCCTGGGATTTGCCACCCTGTTGCTGGATCTGTTGACCGAAGCGGAAACGCGGGATCGGCGGAA
This sequence comes from Acidiphilium sp., assembly GCA_028688905.1. GTDB lineage: Bacteria > Pseudomonadota > Alphaproteobacteria > Acetobacterales > Acetobacteraceae > Acidiphilium. The sequence goes on from JAQTXH010000001.1 coordinate 368,911, forward strand.
CGTGTTCGATGTCAACCTGTTGGCCGGACGGCTGCAGCAGGCGGTGCATTGGATCGATGCCGATGCCGAGGTGGGCGGGCTGAATTTGGGCTTGTTCGGGGCGAGCACCGGGGCGGCGGCGGCCATCATCGCCGCCGTCGAACTGGGGGACCGGGTTGGCGCCGTGGTTTCGCGCGGTGGCCGGGCCGACCTGGCGGGCCAGGCCCTGGCGGAACTGCGCGCGCCCACGCTGCTGATTGTCGGCGGCGCGGATCATGATGTCATCGCGCTCAACCGGCAGGCGCAGGCCCAGATGCACGGCGAAACCGCGCTGGAGATCGTGCCGGGGGCAGGGCATCTGTTCGAGGAACCCGGCACACTCGAAGCGGTTACGAAACAGGCCGGCGCGTGGTTCCGGAACCATCTGGCGGCCCCGCGCGCCAGCGCGCCGGCTCCGCAACCGCCGCTCACCGGGCTGCGTGCCGTGATCGAGCCGCTGCCCGAGATCGCCGATCCGGCCTTTGCCCGCATGTTCGACCGGTTTGCCACCGCAAAACTGGTGCTGCTGGGCGAGGCGAGCCACGGAACCTCGGAATTCTATCGCGCGCGCGCCGTCATCACGCGGCATCTGATCGAGCATCACGGGTTTTCGATCGTCGCCGTCGAAGCCGACTGGCCGGATGCCGCCGCGGTCGACCGCTATGTGCGGCACCTGCCTTATCGTTCGATGAAGCCACCGCCGTTCAGCCGGTTTCCCACCTGGATGTGGCGCAATACCGATGTCCACGACTTCATCCACTGGCTGCGCCACCACAACGCCGCCGTCGACCCTGCGCAGCGAGCGGGGTTTTATGGGCTTGATCTCTACAACATGACCGCCTCGATCGCCGCCGTGCTCGGCTATCTCGACCGGGTCGATCCGAAAGCGGCGAGGGTGGCGCGCGACCGCTATGCCTGCCTCGCCCCCTGGAGCCGCGAACCGGCGGCCTATGGCCGGGCCGCGCTGGATGAAGGCTATGCGTTGTGTGAGGCACCGGTGATTTCCATTCTGCGCGATCTGCTGGTCAAACAGATCGAGTACGCGGGCCATGATGGCGAAACCTTTCTCGATGCCAGCCAGAACGCGCGGCTGGTGGCCGACGCCGAACGGTACTATCGCGTGATGTATTATGGTTCCGATGAATCCTGGAACCTGCGCGACAGCCATATGTTCGAAACGCTGGAACACGTTCTGGCAGCCAAAAATCCGCAGGCGAAGGCGGTGGTCTGGGCGCATAATTCTCATATCGGAGATGCCCGCTTCACCGATATGGGCCAGCGCGGGCAACTCAATATCGGTCAGCTATGTCGCGAGCGGTTCGGCAGCCAGGTCGCGTTGATCGGGTTCGGCACGAATAGCGGCACGGTCGCCGCCGCGTCCGATTGGGACGGCCCGATGGAGATCAAGACGGTGCGCCCCGGTCTGCCCGAAAGTCATGAAGCGGTTTGCCACCAGACCGGCATCGCCCGTTTCCTGCTCGATCTGCGGCGGGAACGCAGCGGCGATCATCGCAGTGACCTGTTCCGTTCCCGACTGGAGCGCTACATCGGCGTGATCTACCGGCCGGAAACTGAACGGTTGAGCCATTATTCCGAGGCTCTTCTGGCGGGGCAGTACGATGGCTTCGTCTGGTTCGACTCCACAAGCGCGGTGACGCCTCTGTCCGGGACCGCGATCAGCGCGGGCGCGGCAGACGAAACCTATCCGTTTGGCCTTTAGCTGGAGGGCGATGCCGGAAACGGATCAGGGTATGGCTTATTTAAGTTGACTGGTATTTGTTGACGGGCACCAGTTGGCGATCGTGTTCGATGGCAGGGTTCTTCACCTGTGCCGCGATCGTTTTCAGGTCATTGGCGTCCAGTGTTTCTTTCGCGAGCAGTTCGGTCGCGGCGCGATCCAGCAGCGCGCGGTTCTGTTCAAGAATGTCACGGGCCCGCGTGAAGGCTTCATCGAGGAGTTTGCGCACGGCACGGTCGATGTCGTCGGCGGTTCGGTCGCCATAGCGGCGCGGCTGAAAATCCATTCCGGGCGGGCCGCCGAGGAAGGCGGACCCTTCGGCCTCGTAGGCGACCATGCCCAGCGCCGGGTCCATGCCGTAGCGCATGATCATACCGCGGGCGATGTCGGTCGCCTTGGCGAAATCATCGGCGGCACCGGTCGAAACCTCATCGAACACCACGCTCTCGGCGGCCCTGCCGCCGAGCAGAACCGCCATCCGGTTGCGCAGTTCGCCGCGATCCATCAGGTAGCGGTCTTCCAGCGGCCGCTGCATCGTATAACCCAGGGCGGCGATACCGTGGGGAATGATGGTGATTTTCTGCACGGGATCGGTACCCGGCAATGCCATCGCCACCAGCGCGTGGCCCATTTCGTGATGGGCGACGATATCGCGCTCGTGCGGGTTGAGCAGGCGGCTGCGTTTTTCCAGTCCGGCGATGACCCGCTCGATCGCCTGGTTGAAATCATCGAGGGTAATGTGATCGGCATGACGCCGGGTTGCCAGCAGGGCGGCCTCGTTGACCAGATTGGCGAGATCGGCACCGGTGAAACCGGGCGTCAGGGCGGCGATCTGTTCGAGTGCGACCGATGGATCGAGCCTGATCTTGCCCGCATGGATACGCAGGATCGCCAGCCGTCCGACCTTGTCGGGCCGGTCGACCAGAACCTGGCGATCGAACCTTCCGGCGCGCAACAGGGCCGGGTCGAGAATTTCCGGCCGGTTGGTCGCGGCCAGCAGCACCACGCCGGCGCTGCTGTCGAACCCATCGAGTTCGGTGAGCAATTGGTTGAGCGTTTGTTCCTTCTCATCGTGGCCACCGCCGGTGAACACCCCGCCGCGGGCGCGACCGAGCGCGTCGAGTTCGTCGATGAACACGATCGCCGGGGCCAGCTTGCGCGCCTGCTCGAACAGGTCGCGGACCCGCGCCGCACCGACACCGACGAACATCTCGACAAACTCGGAACCCGAAATCGAAAAAAATGCGACGCCCGCCTCACCGGCGACGGCGCGCGCCAGCAATGTCTTGCCGGTACCGGGCGGGCCAACCAGCAAAATGCCTTTCGGCACCCGCGCGCCCAGCCGGCCATATTCCGCCGGATTCTTGAGAAAATCGACGACCTCCTGCAATTCCGCCTTCGCTTCATCGACCCCGGCGACGTCCGCGAACGTCACCTTGACCCCGGTTTCGACATAGACCTTGGCTCGGCTTTTGCCGATCGACATCATGCCGCCCAGCCCTTGTCCGCCCGCCATCGGCCGGATCAGCAGGAGCCATAACCCGACGAAGGCGAGGCTCGGGATCGTCCAGGCAAGAAACGTCTCGAACAACCCAGGCCCGGCGACCCCGGCGAAACCGACCCCGGTCTTGGCCAAATCCTGAGCCAGGGTGGGATCGACCCGATAGGTCTCGAAATCCGGAACCGTCTTGTCCGCCGGATGGACGAACACGCCCGTAATGTCGTTCGCTCCGATCTTCAGGTCGGAGATCTGGTTTTTATGCAGCAGGTCGAGGAACTGGCTGTAGGGGATGGTTTTGGTATCGGTCGGCCGAAACAATAGACTTTGCGCCAGCAGGACGCCGCTGACGGCGATCATGACGTACCAGAAATTGATATGATGTTCGCGCTTGATGTCCATGATGCACCTCCGCCTTAGGGTGAGGATAGAGTGCGGCTGGCACCAATGGAAGGCCGGCAGGACTATTGGTGGGGCGACGACCCGCCGTCTTCAGGATTGAACGGCTGTCCGCCGTCATCAGGATTGAACGGCTGTCCGCCGTCATCGGCCTGATTTGCTGCGGGGGTGGGATGCGTCATCCAACGGGTGGCGTGGCCATGGCGGATCGGCTTTGCGAAATTCGCGCCAGGCGGCATACAACTGCGGGGCGGTTTCGATCATGCCGCGCGCCTCCCAGCCGATGATCGCCCCCATCGCTTGCTGGGCATCGGCAGATGCGAGGTCGCCCGCAATCTGTTCGACCAGCCGGTCGGTCGTCGCCATATCGTTGTAGCGGCCAAGCTGAGTCTGCATCGTCGCCAGCCGCCGGAAATAGTGCTTCACGGCCCCGCGATGACCGAGGAACGGGCGAAAGAAATCCGCGGTGTAGCGTAGTATCTTGGCGGCAATCCGGAGCCGGTGCAGCGCCGGCGGTGTCAGGCTGCGGAAATGCTTGCCGCGTCTGAGCATCGTGCGGTGGCAATTTGTTAGCGCGTGCGCCATGAAATCACCGACTGGGGCCGCCGTTGCTGGGTCCGGCCACGCCATTCCGCCAATCCAGGTACCGAGGGCAAGATGGAAACGGACATAACGCTCATCCGTCAGGGTTTCGCGCACCGCCGCATAGGCCGCCGCCCGCCGAGTTTCGGCGATTGCGCGCAGGGGGGCGAAATCCACCATCCTCGGGCACCCTGCCGCAATCTCGGGTAGGGTTTCGATCAGGAACACATCCCAGGCCCGCGCCGCGCCGCAGGCCGTTGCCGCGATTTTGGCTTCGTCCTCCAGGTCGCGCAGCGGGGCCGCCGGCATGACATCGCGCAGCAGCCGAAACGCCGAGCGCAAGCGGCGCAAGCCGACGCGCAGTTGATGCACGCCTTCGGGGTCGCGTCCGTCGGCCGCGGCGGCGTGATTGGCGAGGATATGGGCCTGGCATTGCCGGAGAATGTCACGCATCAGCGCGTCCGCCGCCATCGCAGGGTCAAGCTCGGACGGCAGGTATTTGCAGGCCGGCGGCGGTAGCGCCTGGGCCAGGGCGTAGCCGCGCGCGATTGGGCTGGCACCGGTTAGACTGAAGGGATGATCGGCGAAAATCCGCGCCGCGATTTCGAACAGTGCCGCCGGCGATCCGTGCTGGAGCGTGAGGCTCGCCTCGCTGATCGTCTGGGACCGACCCTGGGCCTCGATCATGCCGGCGTCGATCGCCAAGCCGATGATCGATTCTCCGGCATCGAGATGGCATTGCCGTCGCCGGATGGTGATCGTGAAGATCGGATGTGCCGCATTGGCGAGCAACCCGTCACGCCACGGCGCGGCAGGGTCGTCGGGCAGCAAGGCCGGAACCGGCGCGAAACCCGGCACCGCGGCGCTTGCTTCGGCATCGGGTACCGCGGGGCCGCTGGCTGGAACCGTTAGTGTCTGGATGAAGCGCCGTCTGCGGTGCTGCACCCACAGGCTGACGCCCGCGCGGTGCAGGGCAAGATCATCGGTGTCGAAACCACCGAACTTGATCCGCCGGGTGACGAACCGGCCGTGCTGGGCGGCGATAACCGCGGTGCAATCTTCCAGGCCGGCGGGGATCGCGCCGTCGAAGTGCAGAATGAGGCGTGATCCGGGCCGGCTGAGGTTTAATGGTACGTCCGCACGGTCATCGGCGGTCATCTGATGACTGGAATATCCTCAAACGTATGGTGCGGTGCCGGGGAAGGAACAGTCCATTCCAAGGTTGTGGCACTCTCACCCCAGTAATTCGGGGCCAACACCTGCTTGCTGGTGAAGACTCGGTACACGACATAAAAGAACACCAGCATGCTGACGCCTGTGATCATCGATCCCACCGACGAGACGTAATTCCAGCCGGCGAATGCGGCCGGATAGTCGGGGTAGCGGCGCGGCATGCCGGCGAGGCCGAGGAAATGCATCGGGAAGAAGGTCAGGTTGACACCGACGAACATCAACCAGAAATGCACTTTGCCCCAGAACTCGGGATACTGATGGCCCGACATTTTGCCGATCCAGTAGTAGAACCCGCAGAACATCGCGAAGGTTGCCCCCATCGACAGCACGTAGTGAAAATGCGCGATGAGGAAGTAGGTGTTGTGCAAATCGGTATCCAGCCCGGCATTGGCCAGGACGACGCCGGTGGCACCGCCGATGACGAACATGAAGATGAACCCGATCGCCCACAGCATCGGCGTTTTCAGGTCAAGCGAACCGCCCCACATCGTCGCGATCCAGGAAAACACCTTGATGCCGGTCGGCACCGCGATCACCAGGGTTGCGGCCTCGAAATACACCTTTGATTCCATCGAGATGCCGGAGACGAACATGTGGTGCGCCCACACCACGAACCCGACGAAGCCGATCGCCACCATGGCATAGACCATGCCGAGATAGCCGAAGATCGGCTTTTTCGAGAAGGTCGCCACCACCGAACTGACGATGCCGAACGAGGGCAGGATCATGATGTAAACTTCGGGGTGGCCGAAAAACCAGAACAGATGCTGAAACAGCACCGGATCGCCGCCGCCGCCCGGCTCGAAGAACGAGGTGCCGAAATTACGGTCCATGATCAGCATGGTGATCGCCCCGGCCAGCACCGGAATCGCGAGCAGGAGCAGGAACGCGGTGACGAGAATCGACCACACGAACAGCGGCATTTTATACATGGTCATGCCCGGCGCGCGCATGTTCAGAATGGTCGCGATGAAATTGATCGCACCCAGCAGGGATGAAATCCCCAATAGATGGACTGAAAAAAGGGTGAAATCCACTGCCGGTCCCGGCTGATAGGTGCTGTCCGACAAGGGCGGATACAGCGTCCAGCCGATGCCCGATCCGGGACCGACCAGGAGGCCGAGATTGACGAAGATGAACCCCATGAACAGGAACCAGAAGCTCATGTTATTAAGGCGCGGGAACGCCATGTCCGGCGCGCCGATCATCATCGGCACGAACCAGTTGCCGAAACCGCCGATCAGCGCCGGCATCACCATGCCGAAAATCATGATCAGCCCGTGCGCCGTGACGATGGCGTTCCAGGCCTGCCCGTTGGTGATCAGAGTGTTGTTCGGCTCGGCCAGTTGCATCCGCATGATCATCGAAAGCGCGCCGCCCTCGATTCCGGCGATGGCCGCCGTGGTGATGTAGAGCGTGCCGATATCCTTATGATTGGTGCTCATCAGCCAGCGGCGAACGAAACCAAGCTGATGACTGTGATCGGCGTGCTCGTCGTGCAGTGCGGTCGCGGACATCGTCATGACCCTCCAGAGATTATAGTGAACAACGTGAAAGCCCGTTTAATTCGAGAGTGTTCCGGCCAACGGCACCAGAGTCCAAAGCACCCGGATGCCGCTCGGAATGGAAAGACAGGGAAAGGTCATTCCGCCAGCCAAAAACCCAGAAAACCCAAGCGAATCCTTGCCATAGGGGTGCGTGGTGACCGCAAAATTTTTGATACCGCGCAGCCTCGATCTCGAACCGATTCGCAGTCGTACATCCGACGGCAGAGCGACCGTTGTGGTGCAAGTTTAAGGGTTCCATTGTCTTGGACATCGGTGGATGTATTCGACTGAAACGCGGATCACGCCTTGATCTGGATCAAGGCGTGATCCGCGTTAGTTATTCACAAACGCGCTCCCAAAAAGAGAGATAGGGTGCAATCGCGCTTAGCGCCCGATCGTTTAGGGACTAACAGGCTCTGTTGCTATTTTTGCGAGCAATGAATCCGGGTTGGATGACATACGATAGGCGTCTCGGTCATTCCCTGACGCCGGGGGACATTCGGAAAAGGATTGCGGTATGCCATATGCATCGATTGATGATTTACCCTCCTCGGTTCAGGCCCATCTGCCGTCACACGCACAGGAAATCTATCGCAGCGCGTTTAACCACGCCTGGACCGAATACGGCGGTGAGGAAGCGACCGCCCATCGGGTTGCCTGGGCGGCGGTAAAGCGGCGGTACCGGAAAGATGGTGATGAGTGGGTGCCGCGGTCAGACCTGCCGGATTGACGCCGTCACTCATGGCCACCAATCAAAGCGGCGGCTCAACCGATACGATAGGCTGCGGCGAGGCCGCCGATCGCCAGCAGCAGCAGCCCGGCCACCGGGGCCAGGCCGGTTTTGCCGCCCGAATAGGCGCTGGCATAAATCGACTGGAACACATTGTTCGACGACGTGGCGATCAATACCGCGGCGGCACCGACGGGGGTGGGGATCACGCCAGTGCTGTGCTGCGCCAGGCTCAAAACAAAGGGGTTGATGTCGGTGATACCGATGATCCCGGCTAGGGAGTAGACCCCGCCGGAGCCGAATCGGCGCATCACGAACGTCGCCAGGATCGAGACCACGACAAACAGCGTCGCGAAGGTGGCGGCGGTACCGAGGCCGAGCGGGTTGGCAACCTGTGCGATCGGCGGCGCACTGGGTGCGCCCGCGCCACGGAACCGGTACCAGACAAAGGCAAGCAGGGCACCGGCCGCGGTAAGGCTGACCATCCAAGGGGCGAGGGCGAGTGCCATGCCGCGATCGAACAGCGCTATGACGATGAGCAGTCGCAAATACATCACCGCGTTCGCCAGCACGATGCCGCTCTGCGCTTCACGGCGCGTCTCCGGATTGGTCCGGGCACGGCGGGCGAGCACGATGGTGGTGACGGTGGAGGAATAAATGCCGCCAAGAATGGCAACCAGCAGACCTGAACCGGTGGGCACGACATAGCGCCGCAGCAGATAACTCGCATAGGATATCGTGCTCACCGCGACCATTGCGAGCCAGATCTGGTACGGGGTGATCGTGGTCAGGGTGGTCACAGGTTTGTCCGACAGCAAGGGCAGGACAAGGCCGGTGAGGAGCAGGTAGCGCCCAGCGTTGACGATTTCGAACAGTTCGATCCGTTGCGCGAGTTTGTGCAGGGTTTCGCGTGCGGTCAGCAAAAGTACGGCGGCGACGGTGACGCCAATCGCCATCCAGGGCGGACCGGCAATGGCGATCGGGCCGATCAGATAGGCGATGACATTGCAAATCGGGGCCATCAACCCGACATTCGGCAACCCCTCGACACTCGTTTCCGCCATGCCGTGCCAGTAATAGAGTGCCAGCCAGGTACTCAGGCCGAGCAGCCCGACACCGAGCAGAAAGGGCGGCGCGGGATCGAGTTGGTAGAGCGAACCGCCGACGGTGGCCAGAAGGGGAAAGCTGCGAACACCGCCGGGTCGCTTGTGATGGGCGCGGGCGTGGAACTCCTCGAACGCAAGGCCAAAGAAAAAGCTCAGGCCAAGGATTAACAGCCATGGGACGATGTGGGGGACAACGAGGGTGGATGTCATGTTCAATAAGTCACGGGTGATTCTCGCCTCAGAATGCCAGGGGAAACAATCTGTTGCGTGTTCATACCTCGGAAAACGGATTGAACGAAACGGCTACGCCATCATCCGGAGCGTCGGGTGGTGCCCCGTTCGCGATCAGGACAGGATTCGAGAAATCGTTGCCAAAAATAATCGAAAAAGTGCCGAATCCCGCACTGAAATCCGGTTTCCCCCATCGTTTGCAGGAAACCAAGCAGCAGATCCCGCGGCTGGACCAAGGTGGTTTGGCGCGCGGCCTGAAGGCAACACATAATGAAGGTTAAGCCCTAACCCCTTGAAAAGAATGGTGGGCGCACACGGGTTCGAACCGTGGACCCGCTGATTAAGAGTCAGCTGCTCTACCAACTGAGCTATGCGCCCATTCCCGTTCGCCGCGACCGATCCGCCGCAGCGATACCGGGCATCTAGCAACATCGTGCCGGTCTGTGAAGGGCTGGCACGATGGCACTTGATCAATCTGCCATTATAGCGAATTACAGCGTTGCGCCGCGCGGTCGCGCGTCACTCCATGAGAAGCAGGATCAGGCATGCCGAAGTCGTCGAGGTTTGGGTTGAAATTGTCGGTCTGGATCGCCGCCGGAATGATAGCGGTCACCGGTCTCGCCGTTGGTGCCACGACAGCCTATGCGCCGACGCCCGAGGCCGCGCCGCCGGGAGCCTACCCCGCCATGCCGAAGCCGGACACCGCCGGCATGAGCGCGCAGCAAATTGCCCTCGTGCAGCGTGGCGAGTACCTTACCACTGCAGCCGATTGCATGCCCTGCCACACCTCGCCGGGGGCCAAACCGTTCGCCGGCGGTCTCTCATTCGTCACCCCGTTCGGCACGTTGTATTCGCCCAACATCACGCCCGACAAAACCAACGGCATCGGTACCTGGAGCGGCGAGCAGTTCTGGGATGCGGTGCATTCCGGCATCATCCCCGGAAAATCGCTGCTGGTGTTCCCCAACTATGTCTACCCAGCGATGCCCTACACCTCATATTCCAAGCTCTCCCGCCCCGACGTGATGGCGATCAAGGCCTATCTTGACGCGATTCCAGCGGTGAGTTCACCGCACGCGCAGAACGATCTTACATTTCCGTTCAACATCCGCGCCATGCTGCTCGGCTGGCGCATCATGTTCTTCCGCCCCCATCCGGTGCATTATGCGGCCAGTTGGAGTCCAGCGGTGCGCAACGGTGCCTACCTCGCAGAAGCACTCGGCCACTGCACCGAATGCCACTCGCCGCGCAACATTCTGTTCGCGATCAAATCGGGCGATAGCCTTGCCGGTGCGCAAATCCTTGGCGAACCTTGGTACGCGCCAAATATTTCGTCATCAAAACAATATGGTGTCGGCGGCTGGAGCCGGGACGATCTGGTGTCCTATCTGCGCGAGGGTGGCAACATGACGTATGGTTCGGCGTTCGGGCCGATGAAATCGGTGGTCGACGCCAGCCTGAGTCAGATTCCGAAATCCGACGTCGACGATCTTGCGGCCTATCTGCAAACCGCCACCGCACCGCGTGACAACGCGCCGAAGGCGGTCACGGTGCCGGCGAGCGAACTGGCCGAGGGCAAGACGCTCTATGCACAAAATTGCGCCGCTTGCCACCAGACCGACGGCAAGGGCATTGCCAATGTGTTTCCCAACCTTGCCGGCAATCAGTCGGCCTGGGGTGGCGCGCCGGATAATGTAATCGGCATCGTGCTTGGCGGCATGGTTCCCTGGCACGCCAACGGCCCGGCGATGCCGGCATTCGGCTCCATTTTGAATGATCATCAGATCGCCAACGTCACCAACTACATCCGCACCGCCTGGGGTAACCCCGGCGTGCCGGATGCGACGGCGGCCACGGCGTTCGGCTTCCGCAAATCGGCCCCGCCGCATAAAATCGCGCTGGCCGATGCCGATTATCTCGACCTGCAGCCGATCGCTTCCGCCGACGCCCGCAAACTGGGTTGCCCGCTGCTGAACAACCCACTGATCGACCCGACCGATGCGATGACGCAGATCATGCAGGGGGCCACTTCCGACACAATGGCCAGCCAAACCCAGGCGCTGGTCGCTGCGATCAAAAAATCCAACCCGGACCTGACCAAGAGCGAGATGCAGCAATATATGCTGACGGTCTATTGCCCGGTGGTGGCCACCCAGCCGGGCCTGTCGCTGTCCGACAAAAAGGCGGCGTTGAAACGCTTCATGGATCAGGCACCGAGTCAGGCGATGAACACGCTGCCGCCGGCGACCAAACAGGGGAGCTGAACTGGCCCGTTCGCCTCTCTCGATCGCACGGCTGCGAGGGCCGGCAATCGTGCCGCACCTCGCCAGCCTTGCGGCGTTGCGGATCGCGGTGTTCCGGGACTGGCCCTATCTGTATGAGGGCGACGCGGCCTATGAACGCCGCTATGTCGCCACCTATGCCGCCAGCGCGCGCGCCGCGATCATTGTGGCCCGCGATGGTGAGACCATCGTGGGTGCCTCGAGCTGTCTGCCATTGACCGACGAGGCCGATGAATTCCAGCAGCCGTTCCGCGCCGCCGGGTTTGATCCGGCGCGCGTGTTCTATTTCGGCGAATCGGTCCTGCTGCCGGATTATCGGGGCCAGGGCGTTGGCGTCGCGTTTTTCAACCATCGTGAAGCCCATGCGCGCGAGGTTTCCGCGGCCACCCACGCCGCGTTTTGTGCTGTCATCCGCGATCCCGCCGACCCGCGCCGCCCGACCGGTGCCGTCCCGCTCGACGATTTCTGGCGCAAACGCGGTTTCGCGCCGCACCCTGATCTGATCTGTCGGATGCGCTGGCGCGAAATCGGCGACGCGACCGAGGTCGAAAACCGGCTGCAAGCCTGGCTGAAACCGCTATAACGCCCGCATGATGCATATCGCGCTATCGCCTTTCGCCATCACCCGCCCTGCCAGCCTCGATGATTTTATCAACACCATCGATGCGCGGCTCACCGCGGCCAAAGCCGGCGGTGCCGATCTGCTGGTTCTGCCCGAATACGCCAGCCTGGCGCTGGCCGGCGCATTTGTCGCAACGCCCGATGTCATGGCCGAACTTGACGCGGTCGTCAGCCGTGCCGATGCGCTGATCGCCGCCTTTCGCAGCCTCGCGCGCCACCATGCCATCATGCTGCTGCCCGGCACCCTGCCGATGCGCGGCACCGATAACGCCATCCACAACCGCGCGCCGTTGATCGACGGCAATGGTGCTATCGCGTTTCAGGATAAGCGGGTGATGACCCGGTTCGAGAGTGAGTGTTGGGGCATCGCGCCAGGTGCTGCACCATGCGTGTTCGCAACCGATTTCGGCCGCCTCGGCATCGCGATCTGCTACGATTCCGAATTTCCGTTGCTCACCCGCGCCCAGGTGCTCGCCGGTGCCGATATCATCCTCATCCCTACCTGCACCGACTCGCTGCACGGCTTCAACCGCGTCCGTCTTTCGGCCCGCGCGCGCGCGTTGGAGAACCAGTGTTTTACCGCGCTCGCCCCCACCACCGGCATAGCACCCTGGTCCGCCACGCTCGATGAAAACCATGGCTATGCCTGTACCTTCGGCCCGATCGATCGGGGCTTTCCCGACAACGGCGTGATCGCCCGCGGTGTACTCGATACGCCCGATCTGCTGTTTGTCACCCTCGACCCCGCCGCACTCGCGCAAACCCGCGCCGATCCCGCCGTACGCAACCGCGCCGACTGGCCCAGCGATCCACCGCCCGCAACCGTGGTCGCACTCGCGTGACCTTGATTTATCTGGTCGCCGGCGAAGCCAGCGGCGACGTGCTCGGTGCGCGGCTGATCGAAGCCATGCGCCGGCTTCGGCCCGATCTTGAGATCACCGGCATCGGCGGCGCGCGGATGGCGGAACAGGGCGTCGCCTCGCTGTTCCCGATGCAGGATCTGGCGGTGATGGGCCTCGCCGAAATATTGCCCCGCGTGCTGAAGCTGCGCGCCCGGCTCAGCGAAGCGGCCGCCGATATCACCGCCCGCCGCCCCGATCTGGTCATCACCATCGACAGCCCCGGGTTTTCGCTCCGTCTGCTGCGTGAGATCGCCCCGCTCGGGATCAAGCGGGTACATTACGTCGCGCCGCAAGTTTGGGCGTGGCGACAGAGTCGCGTGAAGCATTTTCCCGGATTGTGGGACCGCCTGCTGTGCCTGCTGCCGTTCGAGCCGGATTTCTTTGCTCCGTACGGTCTCAATCCGGTGTTCGTCGGCCACCCGGTGCTGGAATCCGGGGCCGATCGGGGTAATGCCGTCCGATTTCGCGACCAGTTCGACCTCGATGGCGGGGCGAAGCCGCTCATCCTGATGCCCGGTAGCCGACGCAGCGAAACCAGCCGCCTGATGCCGGTGTTTCGCGATACGGTGGCACGATTGGTTCCAACCTACCCAAACCTGGTGCCCGTCCTCGCCGCCGCCCCGGCGATCGCCTCCGAACTCGCCGTCATGGCGGCACATTGGCCGACCCGCCCCATTATCGTGACCGATCCCGCCACCCGCTACGACGCTTTCGCCGCCGCCGCCGCCGCCCTCGCCAAATCCGGCACCTCAACCCTCGAACTGGCGCTGGCCGGGGTACCCATGGCCGTGACCTACCGGGTCAACCCGATCAGTGCGCTGCTGGCGCGCCGGCTGATTACGGTACCGCATGTCGCGATGGTCAATCTGCTCGCGGGCCACGCTCTGGTACCCGAATTGCTACAAGCCGATTGCGCGCCCGAACCCCTCGCCGCGACGATCGGCTCGATCCTGACCGATCCCGCGGTGGCTGCCGCACAACGAGCGGGATTTGTTGCGGCCTTGGCACGGCTTGCCGCACCTGATGCCCAACCCCCTAGCGACGCGGCGGCGGCGGCGGTGCTGGAGGTTTTGAGGTAGTACCAAGTGCGCTCGCGCGCTTTATTTCTGCAACAACGTCATCGTGTGGTGGGCGATCATCGCCTCTTCGTCGGTGGGAATAACCCAGGCGGTCACGCGTGAAACTGGCGTGCTGATGACCGGGCCATTGCCATCATTTGCCGCGCCATCGATCGCCAGGCCGAAATGGGCCAGCGCCTTGCCGATCGCGGCACGGATCGGCGGTGCGTGTTCCCCGATGCCGGCGGTGAAAATCAGCGCATCAAGACCGCCGAGCGATACCGTCAGGGCCGCAATCTCGCGCGCCGCGCGGCGGCAGAACATCGCCACCGCGAGCGAGGCGTGCGGCGTGTCGCTCGCAAGGAGAGTCCGCATGTCCGATGACACACCGGAAACGCCGAGCAGACCCGATTCGCTGTAGAGCAGTTGGCTGATTGCCGCCGGATCGAGTCTCTCCTGTTGGGCCATGTACAGCACCACGCCCGGGTCGAGCGCGCCGGTGCGGGTTCCCATCATCAGCCCGTCGATCGCGGTAAATCCCATGCTGGTATCGATGGACTTGCCGTCGAGCATGGCGCAGGCACTGGCACCGTTGCCGATATGGGCGGCAATCACCCGGCCACCCGCCAGGGTAGGTGCCAGGATTGCAAAACGTTTTGCAATATATTCATAGGACAGACCATGGAACCCGTAGCGCCGCACCCCGGCATCGTGATAACGCGATGGTAGAGGCAAATGGGTCGCGACCTCCGGCATGTTCTGATGAAATCCGGTGTCGAAACAGCCGATTTGCGGCAGGTCCGGTCGCAGCGCCGTGATCGCGCGGATCGCGGCGAGATTATGTGGCTGGTGCAACGGCGCGAAGGGGATCAATTTGTCCAGCGCACCGACGATTGGCGGATCAAGCCGCACCGGGTTGGCAAAATCGGGGCCGCCGTGGACGATGCGATGACCGACGCCGGCCAGCGCATCGTCCCCCTGATGCCGCTCCGCCCAATCGAGCAGCGGCCCCAGCAAATCTTCATGCGACAGGCTTGTGCCATGGTCCCAACGTCGCTCGGTGATCAGCTTGTCGTCGCAATCGAATCCCTGAAAATGCGGTGCCTCACCGATGCGTTCGATCGCGCCATGGGCAATCCGTTTAGGATCTGAACCGATTTCGAACAGAGCGAACTTGATGCTCGATGAACCCGCATTAAGGGTCAGGATCGCCTTGGCCATTCAAAAATTCCTGCGCTTGCGGTGCGGCACCGGGGTCAAAATGAACCGAATGCGACGCCGCTGGTCGAGTCGACAAACACCATCTGATCATCCACCGATTTCACACCGCTGGTGTTCTCGGCGATCACGATAATCGCCCGACGCTCCGAATCGCTGAACACCGGCCCGGCGATGGTCACGACACCGGCCCGTACCGTAATCCGCACCATGTTCTTCGGTGCCCAATGCGACTGCGTGATGGCGGCCTCGATCGTGGTGGCGATCGTGTCATCTGAAACAATCAGGTCGTCGGCCACCGGCAGCCGCGAAATCAACGCGGCCAGCACATTCCTGCGGGTCAGCAGCCCGATCAGCCTGGTGCCGTGCATCACCGGCACCTGTTTGATCCGATGGCTCTGCATCAGGTCGACAGCGTCGATCAACGGGGTATCCGCCGTCACGCTCAGCAGTTTTTCCGTCATCACCTCGCTGACACGGCGACCGCGGGTTTTGACGAACTGGTCGGCCGATGTTTCGGGTTCCAGAAATCCACGCCACCAGCCGATGGCGGGTGCCGTGTCGAGTTCGGGCCGGCGCAGTAAATCACCATCAGTCAGAATGCCGAGCAGAATACCGTCCCGATCGATGACCGGCAGGGCCGAAAGCCGCTGGTCCAACATGATCCGCCCCGCGTCGCCGAGCGTGGTTTCGGGCTGAACCGTAATGGGATCGACTGTCATGATGTCGCTGATATTCATGGTAACCTCTCGATTATGCGCAATATATTCTAAAGCCTGATCGTTTAAGGACGAACAGGCTCTATCCCTATTTTGGCGAATGATTTCATTGCATTCGGTCGCCGCAGGGCGTCAACTTCAAGCAACATCGCTCTACAGCGTGATCATCGGGGCCGCAAATCATACATGAAAACCAAAACTATGATCATTTTAGCGAGACCGCATCTGGTGCGCCTTGACCTTGATCAAGGCAAAGCATCAGGTCGTCGCGTTCCGCGGAGGGACGATCGCCGCCGGTTCCGCGACGGCACCTTGTGCCTCCAACGCAAGTCGCGCCAGGGCGGGCATTGATGTGGCGCCGGTTTTGCGCATGATGGCGGCGCGATGAACCTCCACGGTGCGTTGGCTGATGCCAAGCGTGATGGCGATGGCCTTACTCGGCTGACCGGCCAGAACCAGCGCCATAACCTCGCGCTGGCGGGCGGAAAGATCGGCGAGTTGCCGCACGGCTGCGTCGTGGATGGCCATTCGCGCGGTTTGATCGCGCCCGTTGGCAACGGCATGGTCGATCCGCGCCAGCAGATCATCCGGATGAACTGGTTTTTCAATGAAATCCGCGGCACCGGCCTGTAGTGCCGCCACCGCGATGGCCACGTCGCTGGTGCCGGTCAGCATCAAGGCCGGTGTCGCATCGCCGGTGTTGCGCAGCTGCCGGAGCAGGTCGAGTCCGCTGATGCCCGGCAAATCGGCATCGATCAGCAGGCACGCGTCCTGCCCCGGCCGATACGCCGCCAGAAACGCTTCTCCGCTGGGGTAATCGGCGACCACGCGGCCATCGGCAACCAGGAGCGCGCTCAGAGCGGCCCGCACATGCGGATCATCATCGATCACCAGGATTGTCCCCTGGTTCGCGGGCGGCAACCTGGGACGCGGCGGCAACAAAGTCCGGATCGCCGCGGAAAGCTCGGTCAGCGACATCGGTTTGTTGAACTGCATGCAGTCCTGGGCTGCGATGTCGCGCAGCGCTCCGGTCGAGATATCGCCGGTCAAAATAATCACCGGCACCGGCTGTGCCATGGCAGCCCGCACCTGCCGCACCACCGCAACGCCGTTCATGCGGTTCGGCAGATTGTAGTCCGAAATCACCAGATCGGGCCACGCCCCACCCGCGACCAGCGCCAGCGCAGCCTCGCCGTCTGCGGCGGCGATAACGTGATAGCCCTCTTCTTCCAGGAACATCACGAGCAAGGCCCGGATATCCGGATCGTCCTCGACCACCATGATTATGCTGGGGCGGTGGGCGGCGCAAGACGCGCGTTCGACGTCGGGCGCGCCATGGTCATCGTCATGCTTGGGGCCGGTATCATGATCGCCCTGCGGTCCTGAGTCACGCGACGGGTCCGATTCAACGGTCGCCGCGATTGCGACTTCGATCGTGAAAACGGAGCCGCGCTCAGGCCGCGAGCGGACCCGCAACGGCATGCCCAGCAAATCCGCCAGCCGCCGCACGATGGCAAGACCTAGTCCCAGGCCAAGCGTGCGGTTATGCGTCGCGTTATCGACTTGGTGATATTCCTCGAAAATCGCTTGCAATTCGCCCTCGGGAATTCCGATGCCGGTATCCCAGATTTCAATCCGCGCCCGCCCACCTAACCGGCGGCAGCCAACGAGCACCCGCCCTTGCTTGGTGTATTTGATCGCGTTCGACACCAGGTTGCGCAGAATTTGCACTAACAGCAGCCGATCGGTTTCGATGATCACGCTACAGGACATCACGCGCAAATCCAACCCATGCGCCCTTGCAACATCGGTGAACTCCTGACGCAGGCTATCGAACACTGCATCGACGGTGAAGCGGCTGGGGGCGACCTTTACCACGCCAGCTTCGATCTCGTTGATGTCGAGCAGGGTGTTCAACATGCCGGTCATAACACCCAGAGTCTGTTCCAGCCGCCCAACCAGCGGCTCGGCCGCCGTTCCGGTCACCGCGCGCGCCAACAACCCTTGCAATAGCGATAACGTTTGTAATGGCTGGCGCAGGTCGTGGCTGGCGGCGGCGAGAAAGCGCGATTTCGCAATGTTCGCGTGTTCCGCCACCTGGGTGGCACCCTCCAGCGCGTTGGCGTTTCGTTTGCGTTCGGTGATGTCGGTGAAGGTGATCACCACGCCTTCGACCCCATTCTGCTGGGTCCGATACGGTAGAATGCGCCGGGTGAACCAGGCGTCTTTCTCTCCTTTCACTTCGCGCTCAACCGGCACCGAGGTTTCCAGCACGGCGCGCGCATCCAGCGTCAGCATGCCATCGCTGGTCAGCGCGGTCAGATCGGCAAGCGGGCGGCCGACATCGGTGGGGATCACGTTGAACAGCGCGCGCGTCGCCGGGGTGAAAAAACGGATGTGCAAATCGGTATCGAGAAACAACGTCGCCACATCGGTGCTGAACAACACGTTTTGCAGATCGTTCGACATCGTGCGCTGGCGTTCGAGCGTTTCCTGCAGCTGGCTGTTCAGGGCGGTGAGTTCTTCATTCAGTGATTGCAACTCCTCTTTCGAGGTCAACAACTCTTCGTTCGTCGATTGAAATTCTTCGTTGATCGAAAGGGCTTCCTCGTTGATCGTCTTTTGATCCTCGCTGGATAGCTCAAGGTCGCGAATTGCTCCCAGCAACTCGGTTCTGGTCGCCTCCAGTTCACGTTCAAGGGATGCAATCCGCGGCCCCTCCTGCCGGCTGGTTCGGGGCTTGACGATTTCGGCGCTGGTCGCGGTTTCGACAAAACAAATCAGCAGCAGCGCCTCGCCCTCGTTCGCCACCGGCTGGACATCGATCGAAAACCGCCGCGCCGCGCCGTCATGCTCGATGATCCCGCCGGCAACCACAACCCGCCCCTTGCTGTTAATCGCCTGCCTGATCGCCGCGCGCAGCTTGGTTCGCACGCCCTGACGGGCCATTGCCAATAGATCATGCGAGGCCAGACCAGGGGCAACCTGCAAATAGCGATTGACCGGCCCCAGCGTGTAGAGACAATCATGGTTCTGGTTGATTAGTACGGCTGCGGGCGCATAGGTTTCGATCACCAGGTGGCGGCACAATTCCGCGAGACTGATCTGGGGCGACGGACTCAATCCCGCTAACAACGCTTGGCCAGGTCGTACGATGGCACGGGTTTTTTCACCAGACAGCATTGAAAAACCGAAATCGCCAGGCCGATTGCGTCCCGTGCGGCGATAGATGCGCTCTGCCTTCGCAACGACCTCGAACCCATGGTCGGCGGGGCCGATTGTTTCGGAGCTGCCAAGCAGCAACAGGCCGCCATCGCGTAACGCAAAATGAAACAGGGCAATAATTTTGGCCTGAGCCTCGGGGCGCAGATAAATCAGCAGATTACGGCACGATACCAGATCGAGCCGCGAAAACGGCGGATCGGCCAGTACATCCTGTACCGCGAACACCACCATCGCCCGCAGATCGGCACTGATCCGATAATGAGCATCTTCACGGGTGAAAAACTGGGCCAGCCGTGCCGGCGTGACAGCGGCTTCGATCGTGTCGTCATACAATCCCTCACGCGCACGCGCGACCGCATCGGGATCGACGTCAGACGCAAAGATCTGCAAGTTGCAGGGCGATTGCGCCGCAGCTAGATGCTCGTGAAACAGCATCGCCAGAGAATAGGTCTCCTCGCCGGAACTGCACCCGGCAACCCAGATTCGCAGTGGCTGATCCGTAGCGTGGGCGGCCACTAAATCCGGGATGATCCGGTTTTGCAGCACCTCGAATACCGCGCGGTCACGAAAAAAACTGGTGACGTTGATCAACAAATCCTTGGCCAGCAAATCAAGCTCCGCCGGGTCATGGCGCAGCAGCGTGAGGTAGCGTTCCATTGTCGCGGGTTCGATCGCGGCCAGGCCGATCCGCCGCTCGATCCGCCGCTGCAAAGTTCCCGGTTTATACAGGGTGAAATTATGCGCGGTCGTTTCGCGCAAGAGCGCAATGATCGATCCGAACGCATCGGGCGGCGGCGGTGTCGCGGGTGCCGGTACTTGCGGTCCAAATGCCTGTTGGTACGCCGCCAGCCGCGCGGGAATCGCTGCCAGCGGCAGCACCGCACCGACCAATCCGGTCGCGATTGCGCTGCGCGGCATACCATCGAACTGCGCTTCATCCGGCGACTGCGCTATAATTAACCCTCCATTGTCCGTAATGTCCCGCACCCCGGCGCTGCCATCGCCACCTGTGCCGGACAGCACCACCGCGACCGCCCGGGGACCGTAAGACACTGCCAGCGAACGCAGCAGAAAATCGAACGGCAGCCGCGCGCCATGCCGCACTAGCGGCCGCGACAGATGCAGCGACCCGTTGCCCACCGCAAGATAGCTCCCCGGCGGGATCAGATAAACGTGATTGGGCGCAATCGCCATCATGTCGGCTGCTTCGCACACCGGCATTGTGGTGTGGCTTGCCAAAAGCTCGGCCATCAAACTTTCGTGCGCGGGATCGAGATGCTGCACCAGAATAAAAGCCATGCCGGTATCGGCCGGCAAATCATCGAGCAAGCCCCGAAACGCTTCCAGTCCGCCGGCCGACGCGCCGATCGCCACCACGAGGTAACAATCCGACGGTATTGGACCTCTTTGCCCCGGCAATGATGGCGCGGAGCGGGTAATTTGGGCCTTCCTGGATCGAGATCGTGGTAGGTCCGCCATCCGATAATATCTCTCAGCGTAACATGAAATGTTCAGAAGGCTACCGAAACCTACGTCAGACCACCATGGATGTCCATGTTATAAATCCGCACGATCGAGGCACCGCAATCCTTGCCTGGGCACCGAATGTCCGCATGCGTAATTTCCGACTCTGCCAGAGCGGCTATAAACCTGCTATAGTTTATTTCAGCACGATTTCGGCTGGCAGATGCTCTCATGCCGAACCGTTTGCGCGCCAACGCTGCCCGGCACAAAATTTATAGTATTGATTGCGAGGAGACTCAAATGTCTTACGCCCCTCAGGATATGATCACGACAATCTTGTTCGTGATCGTGATTTTCATCATCGCCAGCGTCTTGATCAGGGCAACGGTCAAAATCCTGCGCGAATACGAACGCGGCGTGATTTTCACCCTTGGGCGGTTTCAGAAAGTCAAAGGACCGGGATTCATCGTGCTTTTTCCGTTTATTCAGGAAATGGTGAGGGTCGATCTGCGCATACAAGTCATTGAGATCCCCGCCCAGGACGTGATTTCGCGGGATAATGTGTCGATGAAGGTCGACGCGGTTCTGTATTTCAACGTGATCAACCCCGAACACGCCATCATCAAGGTGCAATCCTACCTACCCGCTACCGTCATGCTGGCGCAGACCACGTTGCGCGCCGTGCTGGGGCAGCACCCCCTTGATGAAATGCTCTCTGAACGGAAAAAATTGAGCACCGATCTGCAAGGAATTCTCGACGGTCAGACAGAGATATGGGGGATCAAGGTCAGTAACGTCGAAATCCGTACCGTTGAACTCACCGAGAACATGATCCGCGCCATAGCCAAACAAGCCGAGGCGGAGCGCGACCGTCGCGCGAAAATCATCCACGCCGAAGCCGAATTCCAGGCGGCTCAAACGCTGGTCGATGCCGCGCGGATTTTGTCGAGCGTTCCCTCCGCCATGCAGCTCCGCTATTTGCAGACCCTGACGGAGATTGGCGCGGAACAAAATTCGACAGTGATCTTTCCGATGCCGCTCGACATCATCAAGCCTTTACTAAAGCTTCTCGAACAAAAGACCGACGCCCTGCCGCCATCCGTATTACCGACAGGTATCCCCGCCGTTGTCTAATTGCCCGCAAAGCGTGGAAGATCACCTGGCGCAGCCACCACCCGATCGCGCGTTCAAGTGCAATATTGGGCCTGAACACGAGGCATCGGCCCATTGCGATACCTGCGCCGCGCGGCATATCGGTCTCTGCGATGCCATGATCGACGCCGATTTATCCCAGCTTGCCACTGTGGCGCATTGGTGCCGCATCCCCAAGGGCCACATCTTCCTCGCCGAGGGCGATCCGGCACAAAATTTTTTTAATCTCAATCGCGGCAACGCCAAATTATTCAAAAACCTTCCGGATGGGCGTCGCCAGATCGTCGGTTTTGTCGCGGCCGGGGATTTTATCGGGCTGGCGGCAAACAATCGCTATAGCTTCACCGCCGAAGCGCTTACTGACGTTCGCCTCTGCCGCTTCGATCGCGCGGAATTGCGCGCCCTGTTCATGGAATTTCCGATCCTGGAGCGCCGGTTACTTGAAGCGGCATCCCGCGAACTCGTCGTTGCTCAGGCGCAGATGCTTTTACTCGGGCGTAAAAGCGCCATGGAACGCCTCGCGACGTTCCTACTCAACGGGACGACCTCACAAGGCTCCCGCCGGAACCACACCGTGGTCACACTTCCGATGCCACGCAGCGATGTCGCCGATTATCTCGGACTGACGATCGAAACCGTCTCCCGGACCCTGACAACCTTGAAACAACGGCACGTGATCGAGATTTCGTGCGATTATCATATTTCGATCACCGACCGGCTTACTCTAACAAATCTTGCAGCCGGACTTTCATGACAATTCACGTTCACGAAATCGTGTGTTCTGGAATGATCAATCCTGATAGCCACACAGCAGCGCCGGGCCGCGGCCTTCGGAAAGCTTGATTGATCTGGATCAAGGCAACGTCTTGCGCCATTGGTTATAATATTTTTAGTTTGCCCTCTCATCACGGTCCCTCCCTGGCGTTCAGAAGGAGTTGTCATCAACAAAAAAATGCGGAGTATTTTATGTCGTTTTGTTACATCAATATAACGTCATTTATCTATAGCGCGTGGTGAAGACTTTAGGATGGTATTTCTATCGCTGTATCGCCATTTGATGCAACGATAATGATCGGTGATTGACATGGCCCTTGCATCTACGCTCCCTCAATTGGGTACTGAATATAACGACTTCCTGTTCGCGCCGGTGGGCGAGGATCGCAATGGCTTGCAAGTCAGCGTGCTTTCCGCGCTGGCACGTCAGAATGTCGATCCGTGGCAAGAGGCTGAAACTCTGACGAGCTTGTCAGTCGCTGCCGCGATTCAAAGACTGGCGGTTTTTATCGCGGCTTTGCCGGAGGGGGGTGGCGGCCCTGCGGATGCCAATAAAATCGCCAAACGTGCCATCGCACTGTTGCCACGAACCGCCATCATCGCCGCGCCGAAACGCGGATGGATCGCAAGCGCGCAAACCATAACGAGCGCGGGCCTGCCTCCTTTCAACATAACCAAAGGCAAGAATGTGCTGTTCATCGTCGTCCTCATGATAACACTGACGTTAGGTCTGCAATATCTGATTGGCCATCGTCCAAATCCGGCACAGCAGCCGGGCGGTGTTAAGGCGGCTCCGATTTCGCAAACCGGCACTGCAAGCACGAAACGGTAATGTCGCATATACGATCAAATACAAGACCAACACCGGAGTATTCCATGTGATCAATACAATAGAAATCGATGTTCTGGTGCTTGGCGCGGGCGGCGGCGGCTATCCGGCGGCCTTCTTCCTCGCGCGCGCCGGATTGCGGGTCGCGATGGTTGATCCCATCGGCAATCTTGGCGGCGATTGCCTGGCAGAGGGTTGCGTCCCCTCGAAAGCCGTGCGCGAGGGCGCGCTTGCGCGGGCAATGAGCCGCAAATACAAAATGTTTGGCCTCTCAGGGGCCGAACCCTCGGTGAACTGGCAAGGCGTCCTTGCTCACAAGGACCGGGTGCAGAACGCGCGCTATGTCCAGCATACTCAGGAGATCGCCAATTCCACAGTGATATTTCACAAAGGCGCAGGCCGGGTGTTGGGCGAGCATGAAGCGGAAGTCACCACCGAAGCTGGTCAGATCCTCCATTATCGGTTCCGCTATCTGATCGCCGCCACCGGCTCGCGCCCGCATATATTGCCCATTCCCGGGGCCGGACTGGCAATCACCTCGCATCATCTGTTCCGCCTAGGTGCCGATCTGCCGATGCCGGCGCGTCTTGCGGTGATCGGCGGTGGCTACATCGGGGCCGAATCTGCCTCAATGCTCGATCATCTCGGCGTCAAAACCACCATCATCGAAACGACAGCTCAACTGATGCCCGGTGCCGATCCTGATTTGCGCCGCTATCTCACGCGCATTCTGGGCCGGCGGATCGATCTGGTGCTGGATGCCTCGGTCACGGCGATCGAGCGCCACGGGAGCGCTTTGCAGGTGCGCTATCACAAGGGCGGCGCGGACATGACGCTCGACGCCGATGCGGTGCTGATGGCAACAGGCCGATCGTCGGTCCGCCCGGAGGGGATCGATGCCATCGGTCTCGCCGGCCCCGGTCCCATCGCGGTGGATGCCACGATGCGCAGCGCCATCCCACACATCTATGCGCCCGGCGATGTCAACGGCCGTAGTATGTTGTTCCATTCTGCCGTGCGCCAGAGCATGGTCGCCGCCCACAATATTCTGGCGGGCGGCCAGCCGGTCGATCGGATGAATTTCCATGGCGTGCCGTTCACCGTATTCACCGAACCCGAAGTCGCCTGGGTCGGCCTCGATGAACCGGCGGCGATCACCGCCGGACTGACGGTCGCGACCACGCGTTACGATTACGTCACTGATTCCAGAGCACAGATTTACGACGCGACCGACGGTTTCATCAAGCTGGTGTTCGATACATCGACCAGCGTCCTGGTCGGTGCCCAGATTGCGGGCATGGATGCAGCGCAGGTCGTCGCACCGCTTGCGCTTGCGGTGCATGCGGCTAACACGGCGTCAACACTGGCCGAAATGGTATTTCCCCACCCGATGATCACCGAGGGTATCAACAAGGCCGCGCGGCAATTTCGCCCATGAGTGACCCACATGATTGTCATGATCTGGGCGACCCAGGAGAAATAGATGTCCGTGACTGCTCCCCCAGCGCCGTCCAGTGCCGCAATGGCTGACGGGGCGGGCCTCACCGATACCCAGGTGAAAGCGCTGAAAGCCAAGTTTGGCCCCAACGCCATGCCCGACACCACGGAGCATTTGCTGCCGCGCGTGCTCGGCAAATTCTGGACGCCGGTCCCCTGGATGCTGGAGGCCGCGATCATCCTGCAAATTATTCTGGGCGATTACGCCGAGGCCGCGGTGGTCGCCGGCCTTTTGATCTTCAATGCCGTTCTCGGGCTGTTGCAGGAAGGCCGCGCGCAAGCGACACTCGACGCCCTGAAATCCCGCCTCGCGCTGAACGCCTCGGTCAGGCGTGACGGTGCCTGGACCATCGTGCCGGCGGCCGATCTGGTGCCTGGGGACGTCATCAAACTTTCGCTTGGGGGCGTGGTCGCGGCGGATGTCAAACTAACCGGCGGCGAAGTTCTGCTCGATCAGTCCATGCTCACCGGCGAATCGGTTCCCATCGAAGCCGGTCCCGGTCTGCAAACTTATGCCGGCGCGTTAGTGCGGCGCGGCGAGGCGGTCGGCGAGGTGACCGCCACCGGCATCCATACCAAGTTCGGCCGCACCGCCGAGTTGGTGCGGATCGCCCATGTGGTAAGTTCGGAGCAAAAAGCCGTGCTGCGCGTGGTACGCAATCTTGCAGCGTTCAACGGCCTGGTCACGGTATTTTTAATCGCCTATGCCTATTATCTGCAACTATCCACCTCCGAAATCATCCTTCTGGTTCTCGCCGCCATTCTTGCGTCGATCCCGGTCGCGTTGCCTGCCACCTTCACTTTGGCGGCGGCGATCGGCGCGCGCGCGTTAGCGAAACTCAATGTCTTGCCCACAAGGCTTTCCGCCGTCGATGAAGCGGCGACCATGGATGTTCTCTGCGCGGACAAAACCGGCACCCTCACCCGCAATGAACTCAAAGTGACAACGATCACGCCAATGCCAGGGTTCGATGAAGCCCATGTCCTGGTCCTCGCCGCCCTCGCCAGTTCCGATGGCGGGCAGGACCCGGTCGATAGTGCCATCCGGGGTGCCGCCGCAAATAAATCGATCGGCGACGCGCCTGATCTCACCAAATTCATCCCGTTCGACCCTGCGACCAAAATGTCCGAAGCGGCGGTGACGGGAGCGGACGGCACGGCCCAGCGTGTGGTCAAGGGCGCGTTTGCGGTGGTCATCACTCTCACCCAGCCCGAACCGACCGCCGCCGCCACCGCCGAAGCACTGCAAAGTCAAGGGTTTCGGGTCCTCGCAGTGGCTGCCGGGCCGCATACCGCGATGAAACTGGCCGGACTGATCGCGCTCAGCGACCCACCACGATCCGATTCGGCACCCCTGATCGCCGAACTGAAATCGCTGGGGGTTCGCACCGTGATGGTCACCGGCGATGCCCCTGCCACCGCTGCAATCGTTGCACATATTGTCGGGTTGGATGGCCCCGTTTGCCCGCAAGGGAAGATTCCCGACGACGTCCGCCCGGATCGTTTCGCGGTGTTTGCCGGCGTTTTGCCCGAGGATAAGTACAAGCTGGTCAAGGCGTTCCAGAACGGCAACCACACCGTCGGTATGTGCGGCGATGGTGCCAATGATGCGCCGGCCCTCCGTCAGGCACAGATGGGCATCGCCGTCTCCACCGCGACCGATGTCGCCAAATCGGCCGCCGGCATGGTGTTGACGGCCCCCGGGCTTGCCGGCATCGTCGCCGCTGTTAAGGAAGGCCGGGTGACGTTCCAGCGGATCCAGACCTACACACTGAATACCATTATCCGCAAACTCGCGACGGTGCTATTTCTGGCCTTCGGCCTGGTCATCACCGGGCATGCCATTCTGACGCCGTTGCTGATCGTGATCTATCTGATCACCGGCGATTTCCTGTCGATGTCGCTGACAATCGATAACGTCCACGCTTCGCCGATGCCGAATGTATGGCGGATCGGCAGCCTGACAATTGCCGGGATCATCATGGGTATCGGTCTGCTCGGGTTTTGCACGGCGGCATTGCTGGTTGGGCGATACGGCCTCGATCTCCGGCTCGGCGCATTGCGTACCCTGGCCTTTCTGGCCCTGGTGTTCGGCAGCCAGACCTCGATTTACGCCATCCGCGAGCGACGGCACTTCTGGAATTCACGCCCGAGCCTCTGGGTGACCGGCTCATCATTCGCGGCAGTGGTCATCGTCTCGATTCTGGCCATCACGGGCCTCGCCATGGCCAGCCTGCCCGCCATCACGGTGCTGGGGACTCTGGCATCAGCGGTCGTGTTCGCCTTGCTCCTGGACATGGCAAAAATTCCGGTCTTCGCTCGTCTCGGCATTGTCTGACCGATTCTAGAGTATCCAGGTGGTCAAGCGGTGTGGTTCTCCCATTTTCGTCTTGCTTTGAGCAGAGTATTTTCCGGCTCTCATGCTTGATCACATCAATAACGATACAAAAACCGCCGCATCTGATCCGCATGATCTCGCTCGATCCGGCAGCGCGACGCGGGGTTCAGCCGATTGCGCCATTGCTGCGCGGCACCGCTGCGGAAAAACGCCGATCCGGCGCGGGCGGGCCGCTCGATGAAGCCGGTGTTCTGTTCCTGCGCGCGCAACGCCGTAAACTCGCTGAACCGGATCGCGCGGTCCAGCCGTGCCGGATCGGGCCGCGTGCCAAGAAACCGGACGACATCGCCAAACCCGTCGGACGGGTTGGTCAGCAGGTCTTCATAGCGCAGCACCAGCAATTTCGGGTTGGGCGTCGCGGTCCAGGATTGCACGTGGCCCGACCAGGACCCGATGAACTCCAGCACCTTGTTGTCATCGCCGCCGCTCACCGCCAGATCGCTGGCCATCAGCCCGATCATCGCGTCGATCGAAATCCCCAGATAGGCGCTGTAGGAAATCGCGACGTCGCGGGGGTCGCGCACCAGATAGATCGCGCGTTCGGTTACCTCGGGTGTCACTAGCGGAATGCCATGCACGGCAAGTGCCGCGTTATGGGTTTTGACAAATACCCGTGCAGTGTCATTGCCCATGATGTCACGATGGACCAACGAGCGCAGCCGCATCACGTCCGCCACGCTATAGGTACTCGCCGGGCGTGGATCGTGACGCTGATACAGCGCGGCACCGCTTTCGCCGGTGGTCAGATCGGTCAGCCGGTTGATGTCATAGGGCACCGCCGCATCCGTGAAATAATTATGGATAAAGGCGCGCAGCCAAGTATTGCCCGATTTCGGGTAGGATGCGAGCCAGACCAGTTTGCCCACGATGCCGGCCGCGGGTCAGGTTGGCGGCTTGCCGTCGAGCGAGATGTCGTTAGTCACCTTGATCGTTTTGCCGACCGTCATCGACTTGCCCGTCAACCCCCATTCGTACCGATTGAACGACCCCACCGTGTCGATCCCGACCAAATGGCCGCCCGCCATCCGATAGGTCACGGCCATGTCGAATGGATGCGTTTGGCCGTGGTTGGTCAATTCTCCGGCCAGCACCGTGCCATCCTTGGTGCAGGTGCCGACAAACCGCGATGTCGGGTATTTTGCCGGATCGAGAAAATTCTTCGACATCACTTGCCCGCGCATGATCGCATTGGGCAGCGCAAGGCTGCGGGTCTGAAAGGTGACTTCGACCGAGCAGGTCTTCGTGGCAGGATCGAAATCAAGAGTGCCGTTAAGCTGACGGTAGGTGCCAGTGACGGTGAACAACATAGCACTCGAATGGGTTTGCGCCAGCATGTTGCCAGGGGTGAGGTGCAGCGTCTCGGGGGACGCAAAAGCCGGGGACGCTGTCACTGTCGCGCCACCGGCGGCAAAGACCAAACATATCACGATCCGTCTCATTCCGGCCTCCGGTTGTGTCGTTGACAGGGATTACATGCGACTTCAGGTGACGCAGGACAAGAACGCCGACACTTCAGCATACCGTGTCGAACCGTGCCAGGTCCGGCGGACCGGGTGCGAACAGAAGCCGGGCGGTATCGGTCGATAGTCCGATCAGGCTGGCGCAGACCGTGCCGTAGCCTTCGTGTGGGCCGACATTCAGCGCGGTTTCGCCGGGGTTTGTGCGATCGGCCAGCAGGGCGATCCAGGCTGTCCAGTCTT
This sequence comes from Acidiphilium sp., assembly GCA_028688905.1. GTDB lineage: Bacteria > Pseudomonadota > Alphaproteobacteria > Acetobacterales > Acetobacteraceae > Acidiphilium. The sequence goes on from JAQTXH010000001.1 coordinate 397,832, forward strand.
GCGATCCCGGATCGGGCCGCGCGGCCGCGTTGAACAACGGCAGGTAGCGGTCGATGCGAGGGTCGGCGCGGTCGTTGGGGTCGCCGGCGGTAACCATGGTGATGCCGGGTTCGATCGCGCGCGTGGTGGGGGTGCCGTGCTCCAGACCACGCAGCAGAAAGCCGCCCGTGGCATCGGCAATCACCATATTGAAGCTGCGGTAGCGCCCGGCATCGAGCGACGCGATGCAGATGGCCGCCGCTTCAGCGGTGGTATGATCCAGGGCAAGCAGCGGCAGTTCGCCCCGGCTGGCCTTGCCCGGTGCCGGGCCGAGGCTGCCGGTGCGGTTGAGCAGGGCGGCCACAACCCCATGATCGTTCAGGCCAAGCCAGGTTCCGCCCGCCATACGGTCGCGCCCGGCGATAATACCGGGACGCTCCGGCCAGTGGCGCGCCGGTGCGTCCCACGGCCGGTCGAGCCGTTCATCGCGGTTCGCCCCGATCGCGACGGGCCAAAACAAGCCGGGGCAGAACGACAGAATCAACGAGCACATGAGCGGTTTCCAGGCTCAATCGGTACCGAACACCCGAGCGAAAATCTGTTCCACCTGGGCGAGATGCAATTGCGGGTCCATCGCGGCGTCGATCACTGCCGGGGCAATCCGTCCCGCCACTTCGGGGTCGGCCAGCAGATGGTCGCGGAACGTTTTCCCGCCCGGTTTGCCTAGCGTGGTCCAGGTCGCCATCGCGTTGCGTTGGATGATTTTGTAGGACTCCTCGCGGCTGATGCCGGACCGTGCGAGTGCGAGCAAAATCTCGCCAGAATGCACCACGCCGCCCAGGCTTTCCAGGTTTTCCGCCATACGTTCGGGGTAGATGGTGAGTTTGTCGACCATGCCAGCCAGCCGGTGCAGCGCAAAATCGAGCGTGATCGTCGCATCCGGCGCGATCACCCGTTCGACCGAGGAATGGCTGATGTCGCGCTCGTGCCACAGTGCCACGTCTTCCAGCGCCGGCACCGCGTAGCCGCGCACGATCCGGGCGAGACCGGTCAGGTTTTCCGACAGCACGGGATTGCGCTTGTGCGGCATCGCGGACGAACCCTTCTGGCCGGGGTGGAAAAACTCCTCAGCCTCGCGCACCTCGCTGCGCTGCAAATGCCGGATTTCGGTTGCCAGCCGCTCGATGCCCGAGGCGATCACCGCCAGCGCGCAGAAATACGCCGCATGGCGGTCGCGCGGGATCACCTGGGTCGACACCGGCTCGACCGCAAGGCCAAGTTTCGCCGCGACATGCGCCTCGATGCTGGGATCGAGATGCGCGAAGGTGCCGACCGCGCCGGAAATGGCGCAGGTGGCAATCTCGGCCCGCGCCGCGACCAGCCGCGCCCGGTTGCGGGCAAACTCGGCGTAATGCCCGGCGAGCTTCAGCCCGAAACTGGTGGGTTCGGCGTGAATGCCATGGCTGCGGCCGATGGTGGGCGTCAGCTTATGCTCGATCGCGCGCTTTTTCAGCGCCGCCATCACGGCATCGACGCCGCCGAGCAGAATATCGCTCGCCTGGGTCAACTGCACCGCGAGGCAGGTGTCGAGCACGTCCGACGATGTCATGCCCAGATGCACGAACCGGCTGTCCGGCCCGACGCCTTCGGCCAGCCAGGTCAGAAACGCGATCACGTCGTGACGGGTGACGCTTTCAATCTCGGCGATCCGCGCGACATCGGCTTCGGTCATCGCGGCCACCTGCGCGCCGCCGCCCTGCCTGATCGCCTGTGCCGCCTCCGCCGGCACATCGCCGGTTGCCACCATCGCTTCGGCGGCAAGGGCTTCGATCTCGAACCAGATGCGGTAGCGGTTCAGATCCTGCCAGATCGCCACCATCGCGGGGCGTGAATAACGCGGTACCATACGCTGCTCCTTCAAGTCGCTCTCGTTTTGAGGGGGGTTGCCCCGGTTGACAAGCCAGGGGGCAATCGCGAACCAGGGGTGGATGAATATTCCGCTCGCCGATCTTGCCGTGCTCGCCCAGGTACTGATGATCGACCTCGTGCTGGCCGGTGACAACGCCATCGTGATCGGGCTTACCGTCGGGCGGTTGCCGAAAGCGCAGCAGACCCGGGCTATCATGATCGGCGTCGGAGCGGCCACTGTCATCCGCATCGCCCTGGCGCTGGTGGCGCTGCGCCTGCTGGCGGTGATCGGCCTCACCCTGGCGGGCGGAATTCTGCTGCTTTATGTGGTGTGGAAATCCTGGCGGGAGTTTCGCCACGCGCCGGTCGAACTCCACGGGGTGCCGCCGGTCAGCCTGCGGGCCGCGGCGATCCGCATCATCCTGGCGGACCTGTCGATGAGCCTGGACAACGTGCTGGCGGTTGCCGGGGCGGCGCGCAACCACCCCGCGTTGCTGGCCGCAGGGCTGGTGGTCTCGGTGGCGTTGATGGGACTGGCCGCCAACCTTGTCGCCGGATTGCTCACCCGGTTTCGCTGGCTGGTCTGGGTTGGACTCGTGATCGTCCTATATGTAGCTTTCGACATGATCCACACCGGGATTAACCAAATTTCAATGCATATGGGCTACTCTGTGCCGTCATGGTTCCAATGACTGCGGCGCATCTGGATATTTCGAACGAAACCGGCGGCACGGTGATTGTGCTTGCCGGCCCACTCACCGCAACCGCATTGGCACCCGTCTGGACCCGGGCGATCGATGCCGCCAGGCGGGCGAGCGGAGCGTTGGCGATCGATGTTTCGGGCGCGGATCTGGTCGATACCTCAGGTGCCGCCTTGCTGTTGGCGCTGGAGCGCGATCATGCGGGCACCACCGAATGGCGTGGCCTGGGCGATCAACCGGCCAATCTGATGACGCGGCTGCGCCAGGCGGTTCCGGATGGCCCGTCACCCAAAGTCGCTCCACGCACCATTACGCGGACCGACATCTGGCGAAATTTTCTGGTCCGGGTGGCGTTTTTCGGTGAAACCATCCTGGCGACGCTCAGCCTGCCGGTAAAATTGCGTTTTCTGCGCGGCAGCGATTTTTTCCGCCTCACCGAACGCGCCGGCATCCAGGCGATGCCGCTGGTGATCTTGATGGGATTTTTGATCGGCATGATCCTGGCGTTCCAGTCGGCGATCCCGATGCGCCAATTCGGTGCGGATATCTATGTCGCAGCGTTGGTGTCGCTGTCGCTGTTTCGTGAACTGGGGCCATTGCTCGCCGCCGTCATTCTGGCCGGCCGCACCGGCTCGGCCTTCGCCGCCGAGTTGGGCACCATGGTGGTCAACGAAGAGGTCGCCGCTCTGATCACGATGGGGATCGACGCCGAGACCATGCTAGTGATCCCGCGCATGGCCGCCGCCATGGTGGTGATGCCGGCACTGGCGATCGGCGTGGATATCGCGGGTGTGATCGGCATGGGCTTTGTGATGATGATCCTGGGGTTTCCGCCCGCGGCCATATTGCTTCAGGTTCAAGCGGCGACCGGACCGGAGGATTTGTTGCTCGGGCTGTTCAAATCGGTCGTGTTCGGGGCGGCGATCGGGCTGATCGGCTGCCGCGCTGGGCTGACCGCCGGCGGTGGCCCGCGCGCGGTGGGTGAGGCGGCAACCTCGGCGGTGGTCGGCGGCATTATTGCCACCATCCTGCTCGATGGCTTGTTCGCGGTGATTTTTTACCGGTTGGGCCTGTGAGCGGATCGGCGGCGGTCCCCATCGCGGTCAATGTCGATCATGCTGGCCAGAGTTTTGGCAACCGGGTGATTTTCGAGGATGTCACCTTTAGCGTCGCGACTGGGGAAGTCTTCGTCGTGCTCGGCGGGTCAGGCTGTGGTAAATCGACCCTGCTGAAGCAAATGATCGGCCTGCTGCCGCCGACCAAAGGCGTCATCACGGTGAGGGGGCATGACGTGGTGACCGCCGTCGATGCGGTGCGCCGCGAGATCGGCGTGATGTTTCAATCGGGCGCATTGTTCGGCTCGATGACATTGCTCGATAATGTTATGCTGCCCCTCGTCATGTTCACCGATCTGCCGTCCAGAGCGCGCGCTGAGATCGCGCGAATCAAGCTGGCGCTGGTCGGGCTGGGGGAGGCGATCAATCTGTTGCCGTCGGAAATATCCGGCGGCATGGCCAAGCGCGCCGCGATTGCCCGCGCGTTGGCGCTCGACCCGCCGATTTTGTTTCTCGACGAACCTTCCGCCGGACTCGATCCGATTACCGGCGCAGGGCTGGACCGGCTGATCCTCGATTTGCGGGCCGCCCTTGATTGCACCTTCGTCGTCGTCACCCATGAATTGCAGTCGATTTTCGCGATCGCCGATCGATGTGTCATGCTGGACCGCGAGGCGCATGGCATGATCGCACTCGGCGTGCCGCGCGACCTGCAACAATCGAGCGACCACCCGACGGTGCGCGCCTTTTTCAACCGGGATGCTGAACCATGAATTTTCGACGGGACGCACGGTGATGGAACAGCGGGGTGCAGCCCTACGCACCGGCCTCTTCGTTTTAGCCGGGATCGTTGTGGTGATCGGCATGATTTTCCTGCTCTCGGGCAACGCGTTTCGCGCAGGTATCGAATACGAATCCTATTTCTCGGAATCGGTGCAGGGCCTCGATGTCGGTTCGGCGGTGAAGTTCCGGGGTGTGGCGATCGGCAAGGTGACCGACATCGGCTTGGTATCGGCGGAGTATCCACCGCCGAACGAGGCCGATCTGGTAAAGCCAATCTACCATCAGGTGGTAGTACGATTCCGTGTCGATCCCCGAAAATTGGGTCCTGATTCCAAATTCTCAGGGGCGATCGCGCACGGTTTGCGTGTTCAGGTGGCCCCCCAGGGTATAACGGGCCTCGCTTACCTGGAACTCAGTTTCGTCAGCCCGGCAAACCACCCGGTTCCAACTGTTCCATGGCACCCGCGCTCGATGGTGATCCCCTCTGTCCCCAGCACGCTGACTCAGGTGCAGGACGCGGTACAGACCTTCCTGACCAATATGAGCGGGGTGAAATTCGACCAGACCATCAAGGTTTTGACCTCGCTGGTCGGTGCGATCAATCAGGAACTCACGACCGGTGACGCACATCAGGCGGTTGCCAATGCCAACGACCTGCTCGACGAACTGAAAATCCAGGTCCAGCAGGCCGATCTGCCGGCTACCGCCGCCTCGATCCGCAACCTGGCCGACGGCGCGAAGACCCAGGCGATCCTCGGCCAACTCGATCGCGCCAGCACCCAATTGGCCCAGGCGACCGCCGCGATGCCAAAACTGTTGGCACAGACCCAGGCTACGATCAGCGGGGCCAACCAGACCACAGCGACCCTGACCCGGCAAATGATCCCGATTCTGCGCAACCTCAATCAAGCGTCGTCCAACCTCGATGAATTGTCCGAAACCTTGAAAAACAATCCGGCCGCCGTGCTGCGCGGTGGCCCGCCACCGCCGGAAACGCCCCGATGAGGCGCATCATGACCTTTAACCGCCGCCATCTTCTGCTTGCCACCCCGCTCGCTTTGGCCGGTTGCGGCGGTATTCTCGCCAAACAACCTTACCTCGCGCGCGCCGACTGGCCGCTGGCACCGCCGCCGCCGGCATCGGGGGGAAGCATCGCGTCGCGCGGCATCGTGCAGGTGCAAAGTCTCAGCGCGGGGCCAACCCTGAGCGAACGCGGCTTGATCACCCTGCTGCCTGACGGCAGTATTCATCTCGGCTACTATAATCGCTGGGCGACCTCGCCCGCCCAGGCTGTCACCGCCGCGCTGATTGCCTGGTTGCAAGCCTCGGGCGAATTCGCCGCGGTGGTCGGTGAGGGTAGTTCACTCACCCCCAGCCTGATCGTCGAAGGCACGCTCGACACACTACTCGCGGACCCCACCAACCACATCGCTCGCGCGGCCCTGACCCTGGTGGTCGCCAAACCCGTGGGCATCGGCGAACGCCCGATCGCCCAACGCCGCCTGACCGCGACAGCCCCCCTCACCGGAGCCACCGCCCCCGATCTCGTCGCCGCCCAGCGCGCCGCCCTCGGTTTGGTGATGGGGCAGGCGGTCGCGATGGTAAGCAGGGCGGGAAGTGTTGTCCCCTAACTGGGACGCTACCTCGCCGCCCGCTGCGCTAAGCCGAGCAAGGTCTGACGGCAAATCGCTTCGGGAACGCTGCCGGTGCGTTTGCAATCAGCTTCGGCGCGGAGCGTGCGTTCGATGGCGGCGATGATGGCAGGTTCGCGCCAGTTGGTGGCGGCTTTGATCACGGTGGGTTGACGGCGGAAGAACACCGGGGGGCGGCGGGCCGCGACGGCGTCGCGCGGACTGGCCCCGCGGGCGATAGCTTCGGCCATCAGGCGCAGACCGGAGAGTTCGCCGAGCAATACACGCAAAATTGCGACCGGGGCAGCGCCTTCATCGAGGGCCAGGCTGATCGCGTGGTCGGCGGCGCGTGGGTTGCCGGTCAACGCCGCATCGATCGCATCCTGCATCGAGGCGGTACCCTGGTCGTCGAGTACGGCGTCGATATCGATCACCGTCAGCGTGCCACCCGGCCCGGCGTAGAGAATGAGGCGTTCGGCGGCGTCGTTCAAGGCACCTGATTCGCCACCGAGGCGGCTGGCGGCGAGGGTGAGCGCATCGCGCGCGATGGTGGTGCCGGCTTCGCGGAGTGCGGCTTCCAGAGCAGGGCCACGAGACGATGCATCGGGAAGATAGCAGGCGATTGCGGCGGCGTCCGTGTGTTTCTCTGCAAGCCCGCGCAGTTTGGAGCGCCCGTTGAGATCGCCGCCGGTCGCGATGATCAGGGCGTCACCTTTGGTTGCGAGGGCGGCTTCGAAGGCGGGGGCTTGTTTGTCGCCGGTATCGCGGATCAAAATTACCTTGCGCCCGCCGCCGAATGCCTGCGCGCTGGCTTCCTCGGGCAGTCGGTCGGCTTGATCGGCATCAAGTTCGGCAAGGCGGAAGGGATCGTCGAGCGATCCCGCGATGCGTTTGGCGAGACCGCGCGCCCGGTCGATGACCAGCGAGTTGTCCGGTCCGTAGATCAGAACCAGGCGCGTCCGACCGGGATCGGCGAGAAAACGCTCGATCTGGCGGGCGTCGATTTTCATGGCGTCATCCCTTGTCGGGGTGCGCGCGGAAATAGATCGCGAGTTCGGTGGAGATCTGGGAGGCAATCTCGCGAGCAAGCTGGTGGCGCATGGTGCCGGCATCCAGCGAGTTGGCGAAATACTGGTTATCGATGATGTTTTCCGCATCCATCGCCTGTGCGTTGCCCTTGGCAATCGGCAGTGTCTGGTTGCCCTCCGGCGTCAGTTCCCAATGAGCATTCGCAATGAAGCGGTTGCGGGTGTTGGAGCTGTCGGGCTGGATGCCGATGATCTGCACCGACATGCCGAAACTCACCGCCAGATGATAACGATAGAATGCGGGCGCACCGTCGCGTTGCAGATCGTTCTCCAGCGCCTCGCGCATCACCTGGCCCTGGCGGTCGGGGATCAGGCCTATGTCGATCTCATCCATTCGCGCCGCAATGGAAGCCGATTGCCCGGTTTGCGGGCCATACAACGGGTGAAAGCCGCATCCCGCGAGAGCCAGCACACAGGGCAAGAGCAGAAATTTAAGGGCGGACGACAAAGTTCAAAATCCGATCCGGCACATGGATGCGCTTGACGATGGTGGCTCCCGCGAGCGCCTGGGCGATTTTCGGCTCAGCCATCGCGGCGGCGATGGCCGTCTCGGCGTCGGCACCAACCGCAAGTTCGATCGTGCCGCGCAGTTTGCCCATGATCTGCACCGCCATGGTCACCGAGTCGCGCCGCAGCAGATCGGGTTCGGCGGTCAGCCAGGGCAGGTTGGCGACCAGTTCGGTGCCGGGGTTGAGCAGCGCGTAGGCTTCCTCGGCGACATGCGGAATGATCGGTGCGGCGAGGCGGATCAGCGCATCCACCGCCTCGCACCGCGCGGCGGTGAGGCCGGCGGCGGTTTTGCCCTCGGAATCGTTGATCGCGTTGCTCAGTTCATACAGCCGCGCAATCGCGACATTGAAGGCGAATCCGTCGATCGCCTCGCTGACGCCCGCGATGGCGCGATGGGTCGCCTGGCGCAATTTGCGGGCATCGCCGGTCGCCTGATCGAGCGGGGTGGCATCGGCTATGTCCCCGGCGACGCTCCAGGCAAGGCGATAGACCCGCTGCACGAAGCGGAAGGCACCCTGGGCACCGGCTTCGGTCCATTCGACATCGCGTTCCGGTGGATTGTCCGACAAAGTGAACCAGCGGGCCGCATCGGCACCGAACCGCTCGATCACCACGCTGGGATCAACCGTATTACGCTTGGATTTCGACATTTTTTCGTTGGGGCCGATTATCACGTGCCGGCCGTTGCTGGTCGCGGTGCCATCGGGGTGTTTGATCACCTCGTCGGGGTAGAGCCAGCTTCCGTCCTCGGTCTTGTAGCTTTCATGGGTGACCATGCCCTGGGTGAACAAACCGGCGAAAGGTTCATCGACCCCGACATGACCCAACCGGTGCATCGCGCGGGTGAAAAACCTTGCGTAGAGTAGATGTAAAATCGCATGCTCGATGCCGCCGATATATTGATCGACTGGCATCCAATGTTTGGTTGCCGCGACATCGGTGGGGGTCGTGGTGTGCGGTGCGCAGAACCGGGCGAAATACCACGAACTGTCGACAAACGTGTCAAACGTGTCGGTCTCGCGCAACGCCGCCGCACCGCATTGCGGGCAGTTGACGTGTTTCCAGGTCGGGTGCTGATCGAGCGCGTTGCCGGGTTTTTCAAAGCTCAAATCCGCCGGCAGACGCACCGGCAGGTCTTTTTCCGGCACCGGTACCGCGCCGCAAACCTCGCAATGGATCACCGGGATCGGGCAGCCCCAGGAGCGTTGCCGCGAAATCCCCCAGTCGCGCAGCCGCCAGTTAACCACGCCGGTACCGATGCCGCGTGATGTCAGTTCGGCGATCGCGCGGGATTTCGCGGTTTTGACATCCAGCCCGTCGAGAAACCCGGAATGGACGATCACGCCGTCGCCGGTATAGGCGACATCGGCCACGGCGAGGTCCGGATCATCCGCGGGGGCGACCACCACGGTAACATCGAGATGGTATTTGCGGGCAAAATCAAGGTCACGCTGGTCATGCGCCGGGCAGCCGAAAATGGCCCCGGTACCATAGTCCATCAACACGAAATTCGCGATCCAGACCGGGTAATCCGCATCGGCGAACGGGTGACGTACCCGCAAACCGGTGTCAAACCCGCGTTTCTCGGCGCTCTCGATCGCGGCTTCCGAGGTACCCGTACTCTGGCAGTCCGCGATAAACGCGGTGGCTTCGGGGTTGGTCGCGGCGACCGCGGCGGCGAGCGGGTGATCGGGGGCGAGGGCCAGAAAACTCATGCCGAACAAGGTATCCGGCCTCGTGGTGTAAACTTTCACCGTATCGAGTCCGCCAAACGGTGCCGTAAGGGAGAATTCCAGATTGGCCCCCTCGCTGCGGCCGATCCAGTTGCGCTGCATGGTGCGCACCCGTTCGGGCCACCGCTCCAGCGTATCCAGCCCTGCGAGCAAGTCCTCGGCGAAGTCGGTGATTTTCAGAAACCACTGGCGGAGTTTGCGTTTTTCGACCAGTGCGCCCGATTTCCAGCCACGACCGTCGATCACCTGCTCGTTGGCGAGCACGGTCATATCGACCGGGTCCCAGTTCACCGCCGATTCCCGGCGGTCGGCGAGGCCGGCACGCCAGAAATCGAGAAACAGTTTTTGTTCCTGGCCGTAGTATTCAGGATCGCAGGTGGCGAATTCACGCGACCAGTCGATCGACAGCCCGACCAGTTTCAGATCCGCCCGCATCGCCGTGATATTGTTGCGCGTCCATTGCGCGGGATCGACGCCGCGTTCCCGTGCCGCGTTTTCCGCCGGCAGACCGAACGCGTCCCACCCCATCGGGTGCAGCACATCGTAACCTTGGGCGCGGCGGGTGCGGGCGATCACATCGCCGATCGCGTAGTTCCGCACGTGGCCAATATGGATTTTCCCCGATGGATAGGGGAACATTTCCAGCACATAGCATTTCGGCTTGGTGCCCTCCGGCTTGTCGGCGGCCCGAAAGCATCCCGCTGCTTCCCACGCCGCCTGCCAACGCGGCTCGGCGATGCGGAAATCGTATGCGTAGTCAGGGGCCAGATCGGGCGTGTTCCGGTCCATCGGTTAGCCGTTCAACTGCCCGGCCGCCTTGAGTTCGGCGGCGCGTGCCAGAATGCGGTCTTCGATGCCGTTGGCGGTCGCGGGATCGACCGGCTGATCGACCCATGTGCCCGCTTCGAGGGTCTGGCGGAACACCGAGACTTTAACGTCGTTGGCCGACAGTAGGCTACCTAACACATAGGCGGTCGCCTTGAAGCGCTCGTTCGGCGTGGCCGGCGGGGAATACCAGTCGGTGATGATGACGCCCGCGAACGGATCGGCCGAAGCGAGCGGCATAAAGCTGAGCGTATCGAGCGAGGCGCGCCAGAGATAGGCATTGACCGCAACACCGCTCGCCGAACCGGCCGGTGCGGCCTTGTTGCCGCCGCCGAGGGTGAGCAGATTGCCGATGCCGCCGCCGCTCGCACCGTTCATCGAGGGGGGTGTGTACTGCGTTTCCGGATTGTTCAATTGGTTCGCCGAAAGCTGCTTGGCACCGCTGCACGATGCCAGGCTAAGGGCAAAGGTCGCCATCAGAACAAGTCCCGCACCATGGTTAAAACGCCGGGAAGCCAATTTGCTGTGAAGCCGCACGTTCATCTCCGCTCAGTCGCGCCAGGAAGTCTGAGCGACAATGTGGCGTGTTTAGCCTTGCCGCCGCGCGCCGCCAAGGGCAGCAACGAAATCTGTCGTGCCGGCAAGGTGGCACACATAAAAAAGGGTGACGGAACCAGCCGTCACCCTTTTCAGAACTCACGCGATGAAGTCGATCGTCAGACTACCACTTGAGGGCGGCACCAGCGCCGATCGCCTGCGTATGGGTGCGGTCGTAGGCCGCATTGTACGTGGCTGCGCCGACTGTCGAGTTGTTCGCGAAGTCGAAGCCGTACTGCTTACGCTGACCGTAAACATAGGTCACGAACAATCCGATGTTCGGCGTGATGGCGTAGTTGGCACCGACGGCAACGCCGTTGTCTTGCTCGGTGCGGGCGACGCCGCGAGCTGCCAAGGGATTGCCGGCGCTCTGGTTGCTGAAGTAGTAGCCGCCAACCGTGACCGGGCCGGCGTTATATTCGGCGCTGATCAGCCAATCGAGCGCCTTGCGCTGGCCGGGCAGCAGGAAGGTGTAATTGTTATTAACTTGGCCTTCCTTCACGTTCGCGCCCAGCATGAACCCGGCATAGGAAACCTGGCCACCGAGTTGAGCGACGGCGAGGGATTTATAATTGCCGAAAATCTTTGTGCCGGTGATAACGCCGGGACCGCTGTTGCCGACCGGCGAGCCAAACAGGTACCCGCCCGACACTTTCACGCCGACGCCGCTGAATTCGCCAGTGTATTGCAGCATCCCGTCGATCGTGTTTTTGCGCCGCGCATCGCCTGCGCCGCCCGGCGTGCTTGCCAGCGCCGCACAGGTGGTCGTTGCTGTAGCGCAGTTCGCGAGGCCTTCCATGAAGCCGTTCGAATTTGGTTCGAAGCCGACGCCAAAGTTGAACCCAGCCACATCGGGCGAGAGATAGACGATTTTCATCGAAGCATACATCAAGCGTTGGTCGGCCCACAACCAGGTAGGAATTGTGGCGCTCGGAACGATCGTGCCGATGCCGCCATCCGAGTTCCACTGTTGACCGTCGCCGAAGTTTTCGAACACGCCGTCCTGCATCAGGGAGAATGCAGTGTCACCCTGGCCGACCCGCATGATGCCGGCTTCCTTGGTGCCGAAATAGGCGTAGGCGCGGCGGATATCCAGCGATTCCGCACCATTTCCGCTCTGCGCTGTGCTGTTTTGCTGCATACCCTGGCCGGCATTGGTATACGCATCGCGAATTTCGGCGGCGACACCATACTCAAAACCGCCAGTGGTCATGGCGTCGAAGCCAGGATAAAGGCGCAGGAAACCTGTATTGGTGATCGGGTTCAGTTTGGACCCACCGTAAGTACTGACCGATGAACCGACATCGTCAAGCTGGTAGGTCAGCAAGCCGTTCAAATGAACGACCAGCGTGCCGGGTGCGGGCGGCTTGGCCGCCTGTGCGTGCGCGGCACTGGTGGCACCCGCCACCATGCCCAACGTGGCCGCTGAGGCCAGTAGGAATTTGCGCATTTAGTCCTCCATGTGCCGGAATCCCGGCGTAAACCCTGTTATCGACCCGGTCGGCATTTGTTTACCAGCCTTTAGGTTCCGGCCTCATTCCGCGAGACGCGGGTCGCTTGCAAGGGAATAGAAGGCGTTTCCCGGGTCTGAAGCAACGGGTCTGAAGGGTCTTTCAGGCAATTTTGCGACGTTGTTGTTTCGCAGCCACAGTATGTGTCACCTTCATGACAACGCACCGATCGCCCCGAATCCAGCGCAAATCGTGGCAAGCCGCAGTGGGGCGCGGCCAGCTACGCCGCCGAGCGCCAGCACCGGCGTTTTACACGCCTGCGCCAGCCCTGCCCACCGCACCGCGTCAAGCGGGCGTTCGCCGGGGTGGCTCGCCGTGGCGAAAGCGGGCGAGAGGAAAGCGATCGTAACACCCGCCCGCGTTGCCGCGACAATCTGCGCGCGGTCATGCGCCGAAGCCGTGGTAATCGGCCCGCGGTAGCGCGTGCGCGGTGCGGCACCGCCGCGCAGATGCAGCCCGGCGCGGCACGTTGCCGCCATCCGCCAATCACCCGCGATGACCAGTGTGATCCGCCGTGCCCGACACAGCAAGGAGATCCGCCGCGCCAGCGCCGCGCGACCGGGCGTGCCGTCATGGCGGAACACGACGCCGCTGATGCCGCGGGGCAGGCGGGTGATGATCGCCATTGGGTCCTGCTGGCGTGCATCATCGGTAAACAGCCACAGCGTTGGGTGAAGCGCGTGCCGCCGGGACTTGACCGCGCGGGCTAGGCTGATCAGGAGTTGATCCATGCGAGATATTCATCCGGTTCCTGATATCGCCGCAACGTTGGCCGATCTCCAGCGCCGCATCGCGCGCGCCGCCGATGGGCGCGCTGTGGATCTGATCGCGGTGTCAAAAACCAAGCCCGCCGCGCTGATCGAGGCGGCGCTGGTAGCAGGACAGCTTGCGTTCGGTGAAAACCGGGTGCAGGAGGCGGCACTAAAATTCACCCCCTTGCGGGTGGCGCATCCGGATCTCGACCTGCATCTGATCGGCCCGCTGCAAACCAACAAGGTCCGTGACGCCGTGCTGCTGTTCGACCAGATCGAAACCCTCGACCGGCCGAAACTGGCCGATGCGCTGGCTACGGCGGCGGAGCGGGAAGGGATGATGCCCAACCTGCTGGTGCAGGTGAACATAGGCGACGAACCGCAGAAAGCCGGGATCAGGCGCGATGCCGCCGATGGTTTCATCCGGGCCATGCGCGCCCGGTTTGGCAACGCTCTGCTGGGACTGATGGCGATCCCCCCGGTTGGTGCCGATCCTGCTCCTTATTTCCGAGACCTAGTCGCGATGGCCGATCACCACGGGCTGCCGGTCCGTTCGATCGGCATGTCGGACGATTTCGAAACCGCGATCGAATGCGGGGCGACCCAGGTCAGGATCGGCTCGGCCCTGTTCGGCGGCCGTTAAACCCCGACCATCACGTCCGATGCCTTGATCACCGCGACCGCATCGCCGCCCGGCTTGAGCGCCAGATCGTCGATCGCCTCGTTGGTGATCGACGCCATAATGATCACCCCATTGCCAATATCAATTCTAACATGCCCGGTGGTCTGGCCTTTTTCGACGCTGATGAGTTTGCCTTTGATCTGATTGCGCGCGCTGAGTTTCATCGGGGCGTTCCTTTGTGGATGCAGTGTAACAACAAGTATATCGGGTTCAGTGCCAATCATCAACGCAATTACAAGACATTGGTCACATGAACGATCCGGCGTCCGTCATCTTCGCGCGATCGATTGTCTAGCCGAGACGTTGATAGCGTATTCGTTGTGATCGAGCGCTTTCAGGTTCCCAGTGCCGCCCTACCTTGAGTAGTGCGTTTGCGAGGACGACGAACTTTCGCAGGATGGCGGTGATTGCGACTTTCGCGGGTTTTCCGGCGGCAATCATGGCCAGATATTTGGCGTGGCCAGATATTTGGCATGGCCAGATATTGGCTTCGAAGTTTGGATTATATTTATGGCAAAACTTGGCAAGAAAAAACCGATCCGGTCGCCCGGATCGGCGGTTTCCTAACCCAGCGAACCCCTCAGACCGAGTAATACATTTCGAACTCGACCGGATGCGGCGTGTGCTCGAACCGGTACACTTCGGACCATTTCAGATCGATATAGCTCTCGATCTGCTCCTTGCTGAACACGTCGCCGGCCAGCAGGAAATCGTGATCGGCGGCCAGCGATCCGAGCGCCTCGCGCAGCGAGCCGCACACCGTCGGAATCCCCTTCAGTTCTTCCGGCGGCAGGTCATACAAATCCTTGTCCATCGGATCGCCCGGATGGATTTTGTTCTTGATCCCATCGATCCCGGCCATCGCAATCGCCGAATAGGCTAGATACGGGTTGGCCGACGCATCGGGAAACCGCACTTCGACCCGCTTGGCTTTCGGGCTGGTGGTGTAGGGAATCCGGCACGAGGCTGAGCGGTTGCGCGCCGAATACGCTAGCAGCACCGGCGCTTCAAACCCGGGGATCAGCCGCTTGTAGCTGTTGGTGCTCGGGTTGGTGAACGCGTTGATCGCCTTGGCGTGCTTGATGATCCCGCCGATAAAATACAGGCACATCTCCGACAGATCGGCATAGCCATTGCCGGCGAACAGCGGCTTGCCGGCCTTCCAGATCGATTGGTGGGTGTGCATGCCCGAACCGTTATCGCCATAGATCGGCTTGGGCATGAAGGTCGCGGTCTTGCCGTAGGAGTGGGCGACGTTGTGGACGCAGTATTTGTAAATCTGCATCTGGTCGGCCATTTTGGTCAGTGGCCCGAACCGCGTGCCAAGCTCATGCTGCGACTGCGCGACCTCGTGATGATGCTTTTCGATCGGCAGGCCCATTTCGCCCATTGTCGCCAGCATTTCGGCGCGCAGATCGCTCTCGGAATCGACCGGCGGCACCGGGAAATACCCACCTTTGACACCGGGCCGATGCCCCATGTTGCCTTCGGGGTAGTCTTTCAGCGATGAACCGGGGCCTTCCATGCTATCGATCTGGTACATGCTGAAGTTGCCGCCGGTGCCGAACTTCACGCTGTCGAACACGAAAAACTCGGCTTCCGCGCCGACCAGAATGGTATCGCCGATCCCGGTCGATTTCACATAGGCCTCGACCCGCTTGGCGGTACCGCGCGGATCGCGCGCATAGCCCAGCCCGGTCGAAGGTTCGATGATGTCGCAGAACAAAATCATGCTCGGCTTGGCCGC
The DNA here is from genome assembly GCA_028688905.1 of Acidiphilium sp. GTDB lineage: Bacteria > Pseudomonadota > Alphaproteobacteria > Acetobacterales > Acetobacteraceae > Acidiphilium. Next base: position 413,334 of record JAQTXH010000001.1, read on the forward strand.
GAACGGGTCCATCACCGCAGTCTCGGCGTCCGGCATCAAAATCATGTCGCTCTCGTTGATCGCCTTCCAGCCGGCGATCGAAGAGCCATCGAACATGATGCCGTCACGGAACGCATCTTCATCCATCGTCGAGATATGCTGCGATGTATGCTGCCATTTACCGCGCGGATCGGTGAAGCGCAGGTCGATGAAATCGGCCCCGTTCTCCTTCATCATCGCCATCGCTTTGCCGATTGCGTCTCCGCTACCGCTGGTGGGCTTTTTCGCCATCGTTGTCCTCACTGCTCGTCAAAATTATGATGCCGCACGATGCGGCATCCTCGTTGTCGGTCAAACTCAGATCGCCGCTTCGCCCTTTTCGCCGGTGCGGATGCGGATGACCTCTTCAATGCTCGAGACAAAAATTTTACCATCACCGATCCGCCCGGTGCGCGCTGCATTGGTGATGGCCTCAATCGCCCGTTCCGCCACGCTGTCTTCGCAGATCACTTCGATTTTCACCTTCGGCAGGAAATCAACCACGTATTCAGCGCCGCGATACAATTCGGTATGGCCCTTCTGCCGACCGAATCCCTTCGCTTCCAGCACAGTGATGCCTTGAAGCCCAACCTCGTGCAAGGCTTCTTTCACCTCGTCCAGCTTGAATGGCTTGATGATCGCTTCGATTTTTTTCATCCGGTTCACGCCCGATCAGTGCCGGGCACCCTCCTTGTTGCTGGTTTATCTCAACGGACACATGCGTGCGCCGACTTGGCGTGGTCGGCAACACATTATTCAATGTGCCAAGCTATTGATGCACGTGTCGTGCCAACAACTCCGCGGTCACCATGTAAACCGGCGTACATACGCCTTGCCAACCAGCAATGGGGTGCGGCAAGCATTCGGTTGCTCCCTTGTTTGGTAATGTTTGTGCCTAAAATGCAGGCAATCCATGCCTACTTATCGGACGGCATTATGAAAATCCCTTGCCCTTCCGTCATTGCGTGCGTTACTGCATCCCATCACTGCAAGGGACCAGACCGTGAAATCGCCTAACCATTTGCTCGACGCCATCGGCACGACCATTTTCACAGTGATGTCGGCACTGGCGGCGCAGCATGGCGCGATCAACCTCGGCCAAGGCTTTCCCGATACCGATGGTCCGCAGGATGTGATCGACGCCGCTGCCGATGCGTTGCGCGATGGCCGCAACCAATACCCACCGCTCACCGGTGTCCTCGAACTGCGCGAAGCCGTCGCCGTCGCCAACCGGCGCTTCTACGGCATCGAGGTCGATCCTGCCTCGGAAATCGTCGTCACTTCGGGGGCGACCGAGGCGATCACCGCCTGCCTGATGGCGCTGCTCAATCCGGGCGACGAGGTCGTGCTGATTGAACCGCTGTACGATACCTACCTGCCGGTGGCGCAACTGCTCGGTGCGACCGCAAAACTGGTCCGCCTCAATCCACCGGACTGGGCACTGCCTCGCGCCGAACTCGCCGCCGCCTTCGGCCCGAAAACCAAGCTGCTGCTCCTCAACTCGCCGATGAACCCGACCGGAAAAGTGTTTTCCGCCGATGAACTCGATTTCATCGCCTCACTCCTGATCAAGCACGATGTCTATGCGGTGTGCGACGAGGTCTATGAGCACCTGATTTTCGATGGCGCGCGCCACATCCCGCTGATGAGCCTGCCCAACATGCGAGACCGCTGCGCACGGATCGGCAGTGCCGGCAAAACCTTCAGCCTCACGGGTTGGAAAATCGGCTACGTCACTGCCCCCGCCCGTCTCGCCACACTGATCGCCCGCGCCCACCAGAACCTGACCTTCACCACCCCGCCCAACCTGCAACGCGCCGTCGCACTGGGATTGACCAAGGACGACGCCTATTTCGCCGCCCTGAGCACAGACCTCGCCGCCAAACGCGATTTCCTCGCCGAAGGCCTCCGCGGCATCGGCTTCATCGTCCTCCCCAGTGCCGGCTCCTACTTCATCACCGCCGACTTCACACCGCTGGGCTTCGACGGTGACGACACCGCCTTCTGCCGCCACATCACCGAACACGCCGGCGTCGCCGCCATTCCGGTCTCGGCGTTTTATCCGGGCACCGCGCCACGCCACTACGCAAGGTTCGCGTTTTGCAAACGCGAGGCGGTGCTACAGGAGGCCATCTCACGGCTTGCAGCCCATTTCAGGGTGGACCCCGCGCGCGCCGTCATGACATTTTCGCGATCTTGCGGATTGGAATGACCCGGCGCAGGTTGCGGCCATGCAGTACGACCCACTCCGCCTCACCGTCATCCAGCTCGCCCCTGGCTCGGACAAAGCCAGAAACATCGCCCAGGCGCGTGGCCTGATCGAGGCGGCGGTGACGCAGGACCGGCCCGATCTGGTCGCTCTGCCAGAGATCTGGACCTGTCTCGGTGGCGATCGGGCCACCAAATTCGCCGCCGCCGAGGCGCTCCCTGAACCGGGCGGGCAGGGCGGTGAAGCCTATGAGTTTCTGCGCGACATGGCGCGGACCCACAAAATTTACGTCCATGGCGGCTCGATCGGCGAGTGGGGCGGCGATAAATTGTTCAACACCACCGTGGTGTTTGATCCGGCAGGTACCGAGATTGCGCGTTACCGTAAAATCCATCTGTTCGACATCGTGACACCGGATGGTCAGGGCTATCGCGAAAGTGCGATCTATGGTGCTGGCGATAAAATCGTTACTTGCAAAATCGGCGCGATTACCGTGGGCCTGACCATTTGCTACGATCTGCGCTTTCCTGAACTCTATCTTTCGCTCCGCCGGGCCGGGGCCGACATCATCCTGGTCCCCGCCGCCTTTACCTTGCAGACCGGCAAGGACCATTGGGAGGTTCTGCTGCGGGCGCGGGCGATCGAAACCCAGTGCTGGGTCGCCGCACCGGCCTGCACTGGCACCCATTACGATGGCTCGAACGAACCCCGCGTCACCTATGGCCACTCGCTGATTGCCGACCCCTGGGGCCACGTCATCGCCCGCGCCTCCGATGGCCCGGGGTTCGCCAGTGCCCGGATCGACCTTGACCGCTCCGCCAAAGTGCGCCGCGACATGCCCGTTCTCGAACACCGAAACCGCGTTTGACCAAAATCCATTTCGCCGCCGCCGCCACCGATCAGGCCCATGCCGCGCGGGAAAAACTGGTCGCCCGCTATGGCACCACGCCGCCCGAGGCGGCCGATGTCGTGGTCGCCCTCGGCGGCGATGGTCTCATGCTGGAAACCATCCATCGCATGCTGGCCTATCATCTGCCGGTCTACGGCATGAATTGTGGCTCGGTCGGGTTTCTGATGAACGATTTCTCCGAAGCCGACCTGCCGGACCGGATCAGCCGCGCACATGGCAACGACATCCATCCCCTGCGTATGCACGCCGTTACCTCGACGGGCGCGGTGGAGGAGGCGCTGGCCTTCAACGAGGTCAGCCTGCTCCGCCAGATGCGCCAAGCCGCTAAAATCCGCATTGTCATCGATGGCAAAATCCGTCTGCCGGAACTCATCTGCGACGGCGTGCTGATTTCCACCCCCGCCGGTTCGACCGCCTATAATTTATCCGCGCACGGCCCGATCGTGCCGCTCACGGCCAATCTTTTGCCGCTGACGCCGATTTCCGCGTTCCGTCCCCGCCGTTGGCGCGGCGCGCTGCTCCCCTCGACCAGCGAGGTTCTGTTCGAAATCCTGGAACCGGAAAAACGCCCAGTCTCCGCCGTGGCCGATTTCACCGAGGTCCGCCGCGTGGTTTCGGTGGCCGCGAGCGAAGATCGCTCGGTGTGCGCCCGCATATTGTCCGACCCGGACCGGGCGTTGTCGGAACGGATTATTCGCGAGCAGTTCACAGTTTAGAGCGACATTGCGTGAGGTTGACGCCCTTGCGGCAACCGAAAGCTCCGCCGCTTCACCCCAGCAGTCACTTCACTCCAGCAAATGAGCGACCGCCGCGCGTTCCTCGGTCAGTTCGTTCAGGGTGATCGCAAACCGCGACTGGGCGAACTCATCCATCGCCAACCCAGTCACCCGTGTCACCACTCCGCCCGCGCTAATCACCGGCACGCCGAACATGATGCCCTCCGGCACGCCGTAGTAACCGTGGGAGGCCACCGCCATCGACACCCATTTGCCGTGCGAGCCGACTACCCAGTCGCGCACCTGGTCGATCGCGGCGTTCGCCGCCGATGCCGCTGACGATGCACCCCGCGCCTCGATCACCGCCGCCCCGCGTTTGCCGACGGTGGGGATGAATACGTCGCGGTTCCACGCTTCGTCATTGATCATCGCCGATAGTTTCCGCCCGCTGACCTCGGCGAAGCGCCAATCGGGATACATTGTCGGCGAATGGTTGCCCCAGATCACCAGTTTCTCGATGTCGCCCACGCCCACCCCAGCCTTGGAAGCCAGCATTGAGGCTGCCCGGTTATGATCGAGCCGGATCATTGCCGAGAAACAATCGGGCGACAGGTCGGGGGCCGATTTCATCGCGATATAGGCGTTGGTATTGGCGGGGTTGCCAACCACCAGCACCCGCACGTCGCGCGACGCCACCTCGTTCAGCGCGCGGCCCTGCACGGTAAAAATTTCGGCGTTGGCCCCGAGCAGATCCTTGCGCTCCATGCCCTTGCCGCGCGGCCGGGCACCGACCAGAAAGCCGATATCGATGTCCTTGAACGCCACTTTGGGGTCGTCCGTCGCCACCATGCCGGCGAGGGTCGGGAAGGCGCAATCTTCAAGCTCCATCATCACGCCCTTGAGCGCGCCTTGCATCGGCGGCAGATCGAGCAAATGCAGAATGACCGGCTGGTCCGGCCCGAGCAACGCGCCGCTGGCGATGCGGAACACCAGCGCATAGGCGATCTGTCCAGCAGCGCCGGTAACGGCGATACGAACGGGGGATTTTGCCATGGGACACGCTCCTTGCTTGGTGCGGCGGACCATTGCCCGCCGGGGTTTGATGCGCTGCACTATCGCCCGCCGGGGCTTCCGGTCAACCCATGCGCTATGCCACACTGCCGCGATGAAACGTGAGGCACACAAATCAGGTCCAGCACCGGATGCGGCAAAACTGCGCGAGATCGCCATCGCGCATCTCGCCCGGTTCGCCGCGACCGAAGCGGGACTGGTTCGGGTGCTCACCCGGCGGATCGACCGTTGGGTCCGCGTCGCCGAAGCCGATGGCACGCCCCCCGAAACCATCGCCGCCGCCCGCAGCGCCGGTCGCGGCGCAATTCCTGGTATCGTCGCCAGCTTGCGCGATCTGGGGGCGCTGAACGACACTGCATTTGCGGCGTCCCGCGCGAAACGGCTGGCACGCGAAGGTAAGTCACGGCGGGCAACGCTCGCGCATCTGGCGGGTAAAGGCATCGATCCCGCCATCGCCGCTGAGGTCGCGGTTGACAACCCGGCGCGCGACCTCGCCGCCGCCTGCGCCTACTTGCGCCGCCGCCGCCTGCCGCCGTTTGGCGTCAGCGAACCGTTGCGGGCGTTGGCGGCATTGGCGCGTGGCGGGTTCGACCGGGATACCGCCGAACGCGCTTTGGCGCTCGATGCCGATGCCGCTGAAGCCCTGGTCAACGCGCTCCGGCGGGGCGAAACCACCGGCTGACCGCTGCCACCCATCGCGCCGCGGCGACCATGAAAATCGTTGACCATGAAAATCGTTGACCATGAAAAAACCCCGCATCCTGCGATGCGGGGCCTTGTTCACCCAATCAGATCGGACGATCAGATCGGGCGATCCGATCAGGCTGCGAGTTTCGCGCTATCCTGTTCGATCGTCGGTGCCGCACTCGGCGTTGCGGTTTCAATGGTAATCCGGCGTGGTTTCAGTGCTTCAGGGATCACCCGCTTCAGAGCAACATGCAGCAAGCCGTTTTCGAGCGAGGCACCGTCAACCACCATGTGGTCAGCCAGGGCAAACCGGCGCTCGAACGCACGGGCGGCGATACCGCGATAGAGAACTTCACCCTTCGGCACCTCGCTGGTGACTTTGCCGGTGATGACCAGTGTGTTCTCCTTCACCGTCATCTCGATGTCCTCGGCGCGGAAACCGGCAACCGCCATGGTCAGGCGATAGTCCTCCGCGCTGCGTTTTTCGATATTGTACGGGGGATACGACGTCGCACTGGCGTCCGGCACGGCGTCAAGCAGTTGCTGCATCCGGTCGAACCCGATCGCAGAACGGAATAAGGGCGAGAAATCGAGAGTCATGATAACCTCCTGAACAAGCAAGGTTGCAATCCGGGCTGTCACAATGACCAGCCCGCAGACGAATGCCCGAAGACATCCGAAGGACCCAATGGCATCCTTCGTGACGATATTAAGGAAGAGAGACGGGGGTGTTCAAGAGCCTTTCGCTGCGACCACCACAAAAATGGTCGCGCAAGCCTCCCGCTGGCACCGCCGGCCCGTTATCGAGGCGGTGCCACAATGTCTGCCGGAGAAAACCCAAGGAGAAAACCCAAGGAGAAAACCCAGGTTAATGCGGCCGGATTGAAACCCCCGACCGCGCGCTGCCTTACTTGCTGCGGGCACCGATGCTGGCGAAACGCTTGTTGAACTTGGCGACCTGACCGCCGGTATCCATCACGCGATGCTGGCCGGTCCACGCCGGATGGGACTTCGGATCGATGTCGAGGCGTAGGGTGTCGCCCGCCTTGCCGTAGCACGACCGGGTCTTGTATTCGGTGCCATCGGTCATGATGACGTTGATCTCGTGATATTCAGGATGGATATTGGGCTTCATCGCAAGGCTCCTCGGGGCTGACCGATACCGACCGGTCATCATCGCGGTCGATTAGCCGCTCGGCGCGGGGAAGGCAAGGCATCAAGGCATGTCGCGGTGTCGTGACCGGTCACTGGATTGCATCATCGACTCGGTTTGGGCAGGGTGTGCGTAATGATCGGGAACAATCCTAAGGTGCGCCCGGTCTGGGGCTGTATTTTCTTGTCGGGAGTTTTGCTCCTGACCGGCTGCGCGCGGTATCAGTCACGGTCGATTATGCCCGCGCAGGCGGCACGGCACTTGAGCGCGCGGCGGTTGGATGATCCTGAATTACAACGGTTTCTCGCCGCCATGGGGGAACCCGCCGGGCACCGGTGGGGATTGCGGGCGCTAACGCTGGTTGCGGTTTACGAACGGCCCGATCTGGTCATCGCCAACGCGGATTATGCGCTGGCGCAGGGCGGTCTGGTTTCGGCCCGTGCCTTGCCCAATCCGGAATTGTCGATCAGCCCGACCTATAATGTGACCAACGGCAATCCCTCGCCGCTGAAAATCGGTCCGATCGTCAGTTTTCTGCTCAGCAGTCTCGGGGCACGCCAAGCCGGTATTGCGGCGGCGCAGGATCAGGCCGCCGCCGCACGGCAGGCTATTGTCACCGCTGCGTGGCTGGTTCGTGCCCGGGTCCGTAACGCCCTGCTCGCCCTGTGGTCCGCGCGGCAGCAGCGGATTTGGGCTGGGCGGGAGCAGTCGCTGACCGTCGCGTCGGCCAAGGCGATCGACCAGCGGTTTCACGCCGGCATGGTTTCGTCGGTGACGCGGGCACAAGCCGATCTGGCGGCTGAACAGGCAGGATTTTTCGCCGCAACAGCGCGGCGCGATCTGGAAATGGCGCGCGCGCAACTGGCCGCCGCAATCGGGGTGCCGGTGGTGGCGCTGAACAGCATCGTGGTTTCGACAGTGGCCTTCGATCGTCTGCCAACGCCCGGCGGGTTCGGCGATTTGACCAGGATCGCCTTGACGACCCGCCCCTCGGTGCAGGCGGCGCTGGCCCATTATGCCGCCGCCCAGCAAAATCTGCGGGCGGCGGTTGACTCCCAGTTTCCTGGCCTGTCGATCGGACCCGGCTACCACTACGATCAGGGGGACAGCAAATATATCCTGGCGCTGGCGCTACCGCTGCCAATTTTGAACCAGAATCAAGGGCCGATCGCGGTGGCGCGGGCGCGGCGGCATTTGATGGCGGCGCGGTTCGCCGCCGCGCAACTGCACGTACTGAACCAGACCGGGGTCGCGATCGTCGATTATCGGGCCAGTGCGCGCGAACTGGCGGCGGCGGCTCAGATCGCAGCTTCGGCTTCGGCGCAGACGCGCGCGGCTGAGGCGGCGTATCGCGCGGGGGCAACCGGCCGGGTGCGGCTGCTGGAGGCCGAGCAGGCGATGGTCGTTGCACGGCAAAACGAATTGACGGCGGAAATCCAGCTCCGCGCTGCCCTGGGCCGGCTGGAGGACAGCTTGCATCATCGGTTTTTTGGAGTGCTGCCATGAAGTTTTACGTCGTTGTGGCGGCGCTCGTGCTGCCGCCCGTGGCGTGCGCCGGTGTTCCGGTCATCCCGCTCGCTCCAGCCCAGATCGCCGCCGCCGGCATCGTTGCGGCACCACCGCGCAGCATCGACCACATACCGGCCCGGCGCGGCTACGGTATGGTGGTCGATCCCGCGCCGGCTCTGGCCTTGCATGAATTGATCGTCGAGGCCGAGGCCGGTCAGCGCCTGGCCGACGCCACAATGGCGCGCACCCGCACGCTGTTTGGCGGTGCCGGCAATGTTTCCAAGGCCAGTCTGCAACAGGCCGAGGCCCAGGCGGCGGTGGCGCAGGCCCGGTTGGTTGGCTTGCAAGCCGAGGCGCGGGCGAAATTCGGCGCAGTGCTGGGGACAGCCCTGATCAAGGGCGGCGCGCCGCTCGAGGCGCTCGCCAGGGGTGACGCGCTGGTCGAGGTTTCGGTTCCTGGCGCGGCGCTGGGCGTGCCGCCGCGCGCGGCATCGGCCCCGCACGGCGTGGTGCTGCGGTTGATCGGGCCGGCCGGGCACGTCCCACCCGGCCTCGTGGGGGAGACCCTCTATTATACTGGCCCCGATCTGCCGGTGGGGTTGCCGCTTGCGGTCCGTCTGCCAGTGGGGGGTGCCCGTCGGGGTGTGATGGTCCCGGCCAATGCGGTGATTTATCACGCCGATGGGGCCTCCGTTTACATCGAGATCGCACCGGGCCGGTTCAAATCGATCGGCATTTCCCTCGGCGAGACGATCGACCGGCACGATGGGTTGGCCGGATATTTCGTGCCCGATGGCGTTTTGCCGCCGGGGGTGAAACTGGTGGTGCGCGGAGCGGGGGTGCTGCGGTCGATCGACAAATCTGCGGCGCAAAAATCCGCCGGCGATCCGGACGGGGATTGAACGGCAATGCTGGGTTCCATCGTTCGCGCAGCCCTGCGTTATCGGGTCGTCGTGGTGCTGGCGATCGCCGGCTTCGCATTGATCGAGGCGGCGGAACTGCCCTCTGCCCACTACGGCGTATTTCCGCAATTCACCCCACCCAGCGTGCAGGTGCAGACCGCAGCGCCGGGTCTCGATCCACGGGCGGTGGAACTCGCGGTGACCGATCGGATCGAGCAGGGATTGGGCGGCTTGGCCGGGGTGGCGGCACTGCGCTCGCAGTCGGAATCCGGGGTTTCGGTGGTCGATGTGGTGTTTCATGGCGGCACCGATGTCTATCGCGACCGTGCCCATGTCGCCGGACGGCTGGCTAGCATCGCCGCCAGCCTGCCGCCGGGGGTGGTGCCGGTGATCGTGCCGATGCAATCGGCCACCGGCACGGCGGTCGATGTCGGACTGGACGCCCCCGGCCTCACGCTGATGCAACTCACCGCGATTACTGAAACCCTGGTGCGGCCGGCGTTGCGGGCCGTGCCGGGGGTGGCGAATGCGGTGATGTTCGGAGCCGAGCCGCCGCAACTCGAGATCGAGGCGAATCCGGCGGCTTTGCTGGCGTCGGGCTTCGGGTTGAACGCGGTGGCGCAAGCGGCGCACGATGCGAGTGCGATGCTGGGCGCGGGATTTCTCGACACCGGCAATCAACAGATCCTGCTCGCGACCCACGGCCAGGTGCAGGGGGCGCGCAGTCTTGCCGACAGCCTGCTCGGCATGCGCGATGGTATCCCAATCACCCTCGGCGATGTCGCGACCATTCGCGAAGCGCCGCCGCCACGCTTCGGAGCGGCGCTGGTCAATGGCAGGCCCGGCATTCTGCTCGTGGTTTCATCGCTCTACGGCGCGAACACGCTCACGGTCGCCGATGGGGTGGAGCAGACGTTGGCACGGATAACCCCGGCGCTGCATTCCGAGGGCGTCGATGTCGTGCCGGACGCGCTGGCACCAGGCAACTTCACCCGCGAGGCGCTGGCCGATCTGGGCCATGTGTTGCTGATCGGGGCGGCGCTGATCCTGGCGGTGCTGGTGCTGGCGCTGCGCGACTGGCGGATTGCGCTGATTTCCTTCCTGTCGATCCCGGTTTCATTGTTGGTCGCGGTCGCCGCGTTACGTGCATTCGGAGTCACGCTGAGCATCATGGCGCTGGCGGGGCTTGCGATTGCGTTGGGCGAAGTGGTGGACGACGCGGTGGTGGATATCGAAAACATCAGCCGCCGCCTACGCGAAAACGCGATACGCGCGGTACCTGCGCCGGCACTCGGCGTCATTCTGGCGGCGTCGCTCGAAGTGCGGCGCGCGATTATTTTCGCGACCGCCTCGGTCACGCTGATGTTTCTGCCGATACTGGGCCTGGGCGGCGTGGCGGGACGGATTTTTGCCCCGCTGGGCTACGCCTATATCGCGGCGATCGTCGCGTCGTTGCTGGTGGCGCTTACCCTGACGCCGGCCCTGGCGGCGCTGTTGCTACGACGCGGCGGCGGACATGAAAACGCGTCATCGGTGATTGATCATGCCAAGCGATTCTACGGTCACGCCCTGGCGGCGAGCGCGCGCGGAAGCCGGGTTCTGGCGGTGCTCGCTATTGTCGCCGTGATTGTGGCGGGATGGAGCCTCGTATTCGTGCGGACAAGTTTTCTGCCGAATTTCGAGGAGCAGGACGTGATCGCGCATTTCCTTTCGGCTCCTGGCACCTCGATCGACACCATGCTGGCGATTGCGTCACGCGCCGTGGCGCGGCTGAAAACCGACCCCGATATACAGACCGTGGTCGTCCACATCGGCCGGGCCAGTCTGAGCAATGGCCACGCCGGGGTGAACAAGGCGGAGATCGACATCACCCTCAGCCGGCGGGGCAACGCCGATCCGTCGGCCTCGGCCAAGCGGATCATGGCCCGGATCGACGACGTGCCGGGGCTGCGCTGGTGGGACAACACGTTTCTCACCGAGCGCATCCACGAGAGTCTGTCCGGATTCGCGGCACCACTGACGATTTCGGTGTTCGGGCCAAAGCTGGCCGCATTGTCGAAGGATGCCGGCGCTATCGCCGCCTTGGTGCGGCAGATCCCCGGCGTGGAGACAGCGAGCGTCGCCGCATCGCCCGATATGCCGGTGATATCGATCACCCCTGAACGTGCTGCGATGGCAACCTATGGGCTGACAGCGCGGGCGGTGCTGGGCGCGGTTCGTACCGGCTATGCGGGTGATGTGGTGGGGCGGGTCTATCGCGGCCTGCTGGTCGAACCGATCGTGGTAACGCTGCCGCGCGGCTTCCGGCGTGATCCGGCCTCGCTCGCCAGCCTGCCGGTGCAGGCGGCGAGCGGCCGCATCGTGCCGCTTGGTCTGGTCGCGCGGATTGAGCGCAGTGTGGCCCCGGCGCTGATCCTGCACAGTTTCGGCCGCCGGGTGCAGGTGGTGACGGTGCAAACCGCGCCCGGTCACGGTAATGCGGTGCTGGCAACGGTGAAACGGCGGATTGCGCGTCTGCATCTGGAGCGCGGCGATTATTACGTCACCTACGGCGGCAGTGCGGTGGCCGGGGCCGCGGCCCAACGCAGTCTGCTGACCCATGCCGGAATGGCATTTGCCGCGATCCTCGCATTGCTGTCGATCGCGCTGGGGAATGGCCGGGCTGTGGTATTGTTGGCGCTGGGGCTACCGCTGGCTTTAGCCGGCGGGATAGCGGCTTCGTGGCTGTGTCTTGACGGGATGCTGAACCTGGGCGCGATGGTGGGGCTGGTCACCCTGTTCGGCCTGTCGTTGCGCAACGGGCTGCTGCTGCTGATCCATTATCGGCGGTTGGTGCTGGAGGAAGGTTTACCCTGGGGCTGGGAGACCGCGCGGCGTGGGGCGATGGACCGTCTGCCGGCGATTTTGATCACGGCGATCGTCACCGCGCTGGGCTTATTGCCGCTGGCGCTGGCCGCCGGCTCGCCGGGCGATGAAATCGAAGGCCCGATGGCGATTGTCATTCTTGGTGGGTTGGTCACCGCAACCGCGCTGACCCTTCTGGTTCTGCCGCGCCTTTCCGCCGCCTTCATCCGCTGGCAACCGGAGGATGAGGTTGACCCTCAGGTTGACTGACGGCCAGGATCATCGCGATTTGGCCTCGATGGATGTTTCGTGAACCGGAATTTAGACGCATTTTTATTACAAAGCGAGTGATAGCCCGATGGCGTGGATCGTCCTGCCGGACCACCCGCACCGTCCTGGACCCTGCTGGGCGGCGATGGGGCGAACGCGGAGTATGCCAACGCAAGGGCGGATGAGCGTAGCGACTTCCGTCCTACGCTTGCTGCCTCATCCAATCCTCGATCAACCGTCGCGCAATCGAATCCCTCGGCGGGAGCGAAAATCCCGCCGATCTCCGATTCGCCAAGTCCTCCCGCGTGAACCAAGCCGCCGCGCGCATTTCCTCCACATCCAGTGTAATCGCCTCACTCGTCGCTTCGGCCCGATACCCCAGCATCAGCGACGCCGGAAACGGCCAGGGTTGGCTGGCGATGTAATGCACCGCACCCACCGTCACCCCCACTTCCTCCAGAACCTCGCGCCGCACCGCATCCTCCAGGCTTTCGCCGGGTTCGACGAACCCCGCCAGGGTGGAGAAGAAATTGCGATCGATCGGGAATTTGTGCGATTGGCCGAGCAGCACCCGCTCGCCGCGCGTCACCAGCATGATCACCGCGGGATCGGTGCGCGGAAAATGTTCGGTGCCGCATTTGATGCATTGCATGGTGTGGCCGGCGCGTTCTGGCATGCACGGCGCGCCGCAGACGCCGCAAAACCGCGCGCGGGACTGCCACCAGAGCAACCCCTTGGCGGTGGCGAGCAGGCCGGCATGCATCGCCGGCAAGGCGGCTGTCAGGCCGCGCAGGTCGACGAACTCGCCGTCAGCATCGGTCAGCGCATCGAGCGGGATTTCATGGTTTGAAAGGTCGATCGCGAACACCGGCTTGCCCGCGAGCAGGCCGAGGAAGGTGGCGGGCATCGCTGCATCGCGCGGGCGTGCGGTCAAAATGGCGTGGGGTGCGGATTGCGCCTTGATCAGCAGGTTGCCGCGCCAATAGGGGATGAACAATGCATCCTGGCTGACGCGGGCCTGCCCGATCCACGCGGCATCGGTGCGGCGATGGCCGGCACGGTCGAGGGCAGCGGAACTATAGAGCAGGGCGCAGGGGGCATTGGTATCCGGCATGAGGGCAAGGTGGCATCGGGTTTGCGCCGAGGCAAGCTTGCAAACGGCGGGCAAAAATCCGATACAGGCTATGGGAGATCGGCCGCGGACGCGCGCCTCGCCAACCCGGTCAGGGCCGGAAGGCAGCAGCCGCAACGAGTTTCCGCACGGGTCGCGGACCCGGTCTCCCACCCTATATTCTCAACGCATCGGAGACGCATGGCCGGGTTGTTCGACGATGAAGATGCACCGCCGGTCCCATTGGGTCCGTCGTTATTTGGCGACGATCCGGTGCCGTCCGGGCCGGAACCGATCCTCGCGCAAGCTTACCGTGTCCTCGCCCGCAAATATCGCCCCACGACTTTCGATGAGCTGATCGGTCAGGATGGCCTCGTCCGCACCCTGCGTAATGCGTTCGCGATGAGCCGCATCGCCCATGCCTTCATGCTCACCGGCGTGCGCGGTGTCGGCAAGACCACCACCGCCCGCATCCTCGCCCGCGCGCTTAATTGTACCGGACCCGACGGAACCGGCGGCCCGACGCCGGACCCCTGCGGCGTTTGCGACAACTGCGTGGCGATCCTCGCGGACCGGCATCCCGATGTGGTCGAGATGGATGCGGCGTCGAACACCGGGGTCGATGACGTGCGCGAGATTATCGAGGCGACGCGGTTTCGCCCGATGATCGCGCGGACTAAGGTGTTCATCATCGACGAGGTGCATATGCTGTCGCGCAATGCGTTCAACGCGCTGCTGAAAACGTTGGAGGAGCCGCCGCCGCACGTCAAATTCGTATTTGCCACCACCGAAATCCGCAAAGTGCCGATCACGGTGCTGTCGCGCTGCCAGCGGTTCGATCTGAAGCGGGTGCCGGTCGATGTGCTGGCAGCGCATTTCATCAAGGTGGCGGCGGCGGAGGCGATCGGTATCGAGCCAGCCGCGGTCGAGGCGATTGCGCGGGCGGCCGATGGCTCGGTGCGCGATGGGCTTTCCCTCCTCGATCAGGCGATTGCGCGGGCGGATGACGGGGCCGTGATCGGCGCGGACCTGGTCGGCGATATGCTCGGCCTGGCAGATCGCGGTTTCGTGTTCGACCTGATGGAGGCGGTGGCCGGCGGGCGCGTTGCCGAGGCGCTCGGCGTGATGGACCGGGCGCACGCGCAAGGGGCCGATCCGGTGCTGCTGATGCAGGACCTGCTCGGGCTGGCGCATACGCTGTCACGCCTGAAGGCGATCCCCGATCTGGCGAAGGGCAATGCGCTGCCCGAAATCGAGCGGACGCGCGGGGCGACGCTGGCAGCGGCACTTTCGGTGCCGTGGCTCGGGCGGTTGTGGCAGATGCTGCTGAAAGGCATCGGCGAGGTCGAGCAGGCGAGCGATCGGCGGGCAGCGGCGGAGATGATTTTGATCCGGCTGTGCTTTGTCGCCGATCTGCCGTCGCCGGGGGATCTGGTGCGGCGGTTGTCCTCGGAAAGTGGCATCCCACGGTCGGCCCAGCCGCGCGAAAACCCCGATCCGGCACCGCGCGCGGTGGTTAACGGGCCGCCGGTGACCAGTGCGGTCCCGCATTTGGCCCGGTTCGAAGATGTGATCGCGCTCGCCGAGGAACGGCGCGACGCGTTGCTGACCAGCCAGTTGCGCCACGATGCGCGGGTGGTGAAATTCGTGCCGCCGATCATCGAACTTAACCTCTCGCCCGCCGCCCCACGCGATCTGTCCGCCCGCCTCGCCAAATTTCTCGAAGCCGAGACCGGCCGGCGCTGGACCATCGCATTGTCGCGCGAAACCGGTGCCCCCAGCGTCGTCGAGGCCCGTGAAACCGCGCGGGAGACGGCGCGCGAGGATGCGCTCGCCCATCCGCTGGTGCAGGCGATTTTCGCCACGTTTCCGGGTGCCAAAATCGAGAGTGTCGAACCGGACGAGCCGGAACCCCTTGCCGCGCCACCGGCTTTGACCGATGACGATATCGAATTTGCCCCCCCGATGTCCGATCAGGATATCGTTGACGCTCTGGAGATCGATCGATGAAAAACCTCGCCGGCCTGATGAAACAAGCCCAGGCCATGCAACAAAACATGCAGGACATGCAGGCCCGCCTCGAAATCCTGGAAATTCAGGGCGAATCCGGTGCCGGTCTGGTCAAACTAACCTTGTCAGGCAAAGGTGTTCTGAAATCCGCCAGCATCGATCCCAAACTGCTCGACCCCAACGATGCGGAAATGCTGCAAGACCTGATCGTCGCCGCCCATCACGACGCCAAAACCAAACTCGAAGCCATCACCGCCGAAGAAATGCAAAAGGCCACCGGCGGCATGTCGTTGCCTCCCGGCCTCAAACTGCCGTTCTGAGGGCTGCCATGGGGTATTGGCGAAGCCCCCTTGCCAGGCTCGGGGCAGTGTCCCGCCTTGGCCAATGCACCTCATGATGGGTCCCGAGATCGAGAGTCTGGTGGTCCAGGTGGCGCGTCTGCCTGGCCTTGGCCCGCGCTCGGCGCGGCGGATTGTGTTGCGGTTGCTGAGTGAGCGGGAGGGGCGGTTATTGCCGCTGATGGGCGCGTTAGCGGCGGCGGCGCAGCGGGTTGTGGTATGTTCGGTGTGCGGCGGGCTGGACAGTTGCGATCCGTGTTCGGTGTGTGCCGATGATTCGCGCGAGCCGATGATTTGCGTGGTCGAGAGTGTCGCCGATCAATGGGCGCTGGAACGGGCTTCGGTGTATCGGGGCCGGTATCATGTGCTGGGCGGGTTGTTATCGGCAATCGGCGGGCGTGGGCCGGAGCAACTGGGGATAGCGGGGCTGCTGGCGCGGGTGGATGGGTCGGTGCGGGAGGTGATTCTGGCCTTGCCGGCGACGGTCGATGGCCAATCGACCGCGCATTATCTGAGCGAGCGATTGGCCACATTCGGTGTCCCGGTGACGCGCCTGGCGCAGGGCGTGCCGGTGGGGGGCAGCATCGAGATATTGGATGAGGGCACGCTGGCGATGGCGATGTCGGCCCGGCGATCGGCTGAATGAGACTGGTCCGGGGTGGGCGCGACCTGCGGGTCGATTTTTTTCGCGGGATCGCGCTGTTCTGCATTTTTCTCGATCATATTCCGCATGATACGCTGGCGCGCTTTACCGTGCGCAATCTGGCGCTGAATGATGCAACCGAGATTTTCATTTTTCTCGCGGGTTATGCGGCGGCGCTGGTGTATGGACGTCGGCTGGATCGGGCCGGGTTGGTTTCGGCCTGGGCGGATATGTGGAAGCGAACCTGGGCGCTCTATATCGCACATATATTTTTGTTCGTGCTGTTCACCGCCGAGGTGGCGGGGTTTGCCGTCTGGTTTGCCGATCCGGAGTATTTATCGCGGGTCGGGCTGGATGGGTTGGCGACAGCGCCGCTGGCCGCACTGATCGAGGCGGTGCCAATGCTGTATCAGCCGTCGTTTCTGAACGTGTTGCCGCTTTACGTGGTGCTCATGGGTGGGGTGGCCCCGTTTCTGGCGCTGTTGCGCCGGCCGCGCGTGCTGCTGGCGGCAAGTTTCGCGCTCTATGTCGCAGCCCGGGTGTTCGGTTGGAATTTGCCGACGGCGGGCGGGCATGGCTGGTTTTTCAACCCGCTCACCTGGCAGTTCCTGTTCGTGCTGGGGATGGTGTTCGCGCGGTTCGGGCGGCCGGATGTGCCGAAAGCAGCGACCGATGTGCTCTCGGTCGGGTTGCTTGTGGTGGGATTCCTGATTTTGCTGACCACCTGGATCGAGCCGCAACTCGCACGGCATGTGCCGCTGCTGATCAAGCCGATGATCCGCGACATCGACAAGAGCGGGCTGCATCCGTATCGGCTGCTGTCGATCCTGGCGCTTGCGTGGCTGGCCTCGCGCTATGTGAAACCGGGGGCGGCGTGGATCGAGACGCGGGCGGGGTCGGTGTTCGTGCTGATCGGGCAACACGGACTGAATACCTATTGTGCGAGTGTTCTGTTGTCGTTTGCCGGGCGGGTCGTGCTGGATCATGACCACGGCTGGCTGATGCAGGTTGTGGTGAACGGCACCGGCTTGGCGGTGTTGCTGGGCGTGGCGGCGATCGGGGCTTGGTATAGGGTGAAAGATGCGAAACCGGCGGCGATATAGGTTTTTGATCCCATTTCTGTTCATGCCCTGGTCTGTTCACGCGGAGGCCGTGGTGTGTCCGGTGGCACCGGTACAACATCTGGTGTTGCCGCATCTGAAGGCTGCGCTGCGGACGGGGCAGCCGGTGGTGATTGCGGCACTCGGGTCGTCATCGACCTGGGGGGCGATGGCGGGTGACATTGCGGATTCATATCCGGCGGAATTGCAGGACGATCTGGCGCGGGTCTTGCCGGATGCGGAGATCAGCGTGATCAATCGCGGGGTCGGCGGCGAGGATGCCGGGCGCGAGGATGCGCGGATGGCGCGGGATGTGCTGGCGCTGGAACCTGCGGTGGTGATCTGGCAGGTGGGCGCGAATGCTGCGGCGCGACGGGAGGGGATCGATCATTTCAGCCGTCTGGTGCGGCGCGGGTTGCGGCGGTTGCGGGCGGCACATGTGGATGTGGTGCTGATGGATAATCAACGCTCGCGCATGCTGCTGGCGTCGCCGGATAACCGGCGGATCAATGCGGTGTTGGCGCGGTTGGCGCGACAGAATCGGGTCGGTCTGTTTTCGCGCGATGCGCTGATGCGGCAATGGCAAAAATCCGGGGCGACGCTCGATGATTTTCTGGCGGCGGATGGGTTGCACATGAACGACCGCGGCTATGCCTGCACAGCGGCGGCGCTGGCGAGTGCGATCGTGCAGGCGGCAAAGTAAGGGGGCCGGACCGCCGGTTCCAACGGGTACCAGGCGGATTGCTTACCGCGCCGAGGTCCGCGCCGGTGCCTTCGCAACAGTAGGGTCGTCGATCACCTTCGGGCCGCCGCGCCGCAAATGGTGTTCGCCCAGCAGCAGCAGGATCGGGGCGGCGATATAAATACTCGACGAGGTGCCGACCACGATGCCGAACAGCATGATCCAGGCGAAGCCGGAGAGTGAGGCACCGCCGAACAGGGCGAGCGGCAGGGCGGCGAGGAAGACGGTGCTGGAGGTGCCCAGGGTTCGGTTGAGGGTTTCGTTGATCGAGAGGTCGATCAGGTCGCGCAGCGGCATGGTTTTGTATTTGCGGAGGTTTTCGCGCATCCGATCGTAGACCACCACTTTGTCGTTGGTGGAGTAGCCGATCACGGTGAGGATGGCGGCGATGGTGACCAGGTCGAACGGGATTTGGGTGATCACCATGAAACCGACGGTTTTGGTCACGTCGAGGATCAGGGTGGCGACCGCACCGACCGCGAACTGCCATTCGAAGCGGAACCAGATATAGACCAGGATCATCAGGAAGCTCATCCCGAGCGCGAGCAGGCCCTGCTGAAACAGGGTCGCGGAAACCGAGGCACCAATCGCCTGGGTGGATTCGATTTTCGCCCCAGGGATGGTGGCTTTGATCACGCCCTCGGCGGCGGTGAGGGATTGTTCGGTCGCGTTGGCGTTGGCGCGGGATTCCAGGCTGATCAAAACCCCCTTGCCATTTCCGAATCCTTGGAGGGCGGCACCTTGCAGATGGGCGGCGTCGAGTCCGGTACGGAGCTTAGCGAAATCGGGTTTGGTCGGGGTCGCAACCTGGATCACCACACCGCCCTTGAAGTCGAGCCCAAGGTTGAGGCCGGGGTGAAAGAACAGGATGATCGAGGCGGTGGAGAGTACGGCCGAGACCATCAGGCCGATGAAGCGGCCCTTCATGAAGCGGATGCGCGTGCCGTCCGGCACCAGGCGGAAGGCGGGGGTGGTGAGGAATTTCATGCGCTTGACCTTAGTAGACCGGCAGGGCGGCGGGGCGGCGGGCGATGTACCAGCGCGCCGTGATCAGCCGGACCAGAACGGTCGAGGTGAAGAGGGTGGTGATGATGCCGACACAAATGGTCACCGCGAAGCCGCGCACCGGCGGCGAGCCGAAGATGAACAGCGTGACGTGCGCGAGCAAAGTGGTGACGTTGGAGTCGATGATGGTGCCGTAGGCGCGCTTGTAGCCCGCTTCGAGGGCGGCGAGCGGCTTGCGGCCGAGTTTCACCTCCTCGCGGACGCGTTCGTTGATCAGCACGTTGGCATCGACCGCCATGCCGAGGGTGAGCAGAATGCCGGCCATGCCGGGCAGGGTGAGGGTTGCCCCCATCAGCGACAGGATCGCGACCAGCAGCAGCAAATTCACCACCAGGGCGATGTTGGCGAACCAGCCGAACAAGCCATAAAAACTGGCCATGAACACAATCACGAGCACGAAACCGACCGCGAGCGAGATGATGCCAGCGCGGATCGCGTCCGCCCCAAGTTCCGGCCCGACGCTTTGTTGTTCGACCACGGTGAGCGGCGCGGGCAAGGCCCCGGCGCGGAGCAGGAGGGCGAGATCGGTGGCGGATTGGGCGGTGAAATTGCCGGTGATCTGGCCCTGTCCGCCGATGATCGGGGTCTGGATCACCGGGGCTTCGATGATTTTATGGTCGAGTTCGATGGCGAAAAGTTTGCCGACATTATGGGTGGTAATTTCGGCGAATTTACGCGCGCCCTCGCCGTTGAAGGTGAAATTGACCACCCATTGGCCCGATTGCGGGTCCTGCCCAGCCTGGGCGTTGGTGAGGTCGGCACCATCGACCGCGACTCGCGACTGGATCGCCATGGTCTGGGTGGGATCGTTCAGCATCGGCAGAATCTCGACGCCGGGTGGTGGGGTCTTGGTTTCGGGGTTCACGTTCTGCGCGACCATGTGGAAGGTCATGTGGGCGGTTTTGCCGAGCAGGCGCTTGATCCGGTTGGGGTCGGACACGCCGGGCAACTGGATCACGATCTGATCGGCACCCTGGCGGGCGATCTGGGGGTCGACCACGCCGGAACCGTCGATCCGGCGGCCGATGATGGTGATCGATTGGGCGACCGCCTGGCTTTCCTTGGCGATCAGGCCGGGACGCGACAGGGTGAGGGTGACGGCACCGGCCTGGGTGATGTGGATATCGAGATCGGGCGCGCCACCGGCGGCTTCGACCGGGCTGATCAGTTTTTCGAGAATGGGTTTGGCGGCGGCGGCATCGCCCGGTTTGAGCAGGTTGAACTGGACCCGCTTGGCGGCGACGTTCGCCCCTAGATCGGTATAGCCGATGCCGGCTTTGAGCAGGGCGTGGCGGACATCGTCGGTCAGGCCGGTGAGTTGCTCTTTCACGACGGCACTCATATCGACCTGCATCAGCAAATAGGAACCACCGCGCAGATCGAGTCCGAGATGAATTTGCGGCCAGGGAATATCCGGCAACGGGCGCTTGATCAGGTTCGGCAAAGCGAGCAGCACGCCGAGGGCACAGAACAGCACGATCAGGGTGGTTTTCAGGCGTGAGAAATACAGCATGGCCGGCGATAGGCTCCTCAGACTAGGCGGGGGTGGTATGGCGGGGCCGGCTTGTGCGTGCAAGTGTGGCGGAACTTGGGGAGGATTTCAGTGGATCGGCTTAAGGTGGGCGTGATCGGCGCAGGGCATTTCGGACGGTTTCATGCATTGAAAACCGCTGCCGCCGAACGTGCGGTGCTGGTGGGAGTGCATGACCCCGATGATGCGCGGGCCGCAGTGGTGGCGGCCGAGGCCGGGTGTGCGGCGCTGGGGCTGGATGCGTTGATCGCGGCGGCGGATGCGGTGATCATCGCGGCACCGGCGGATGCACATTTTGCGCTGGCGATGCGCGCGCTGGCGGCGGGGCGGCATGTACTGATCGAAAAGCCGATCGCGGCGACGCTCGATGAAGCGGATCAATTGGCCGTGGCGGCGTCATCGCGCGGGCGGGTGTTGCAGGTGGGCCATCTGGAACGGTTTTCCGCCGCTCATGGCGCGGTCGCGGCGCGGATGGGCCGGCCCTTGTATATCGAGGCGGTGCGGGTGGCACCCTTCAAGCCGCGCGGGACCGATGTTTCGGTGATTCTCGACCTGATGATCCATGATCTGGATTTGGTGCTGGCATTGGTTGGCCAGAAGATCGAGAGCGTCGATGCGGTGGGCGCGGCGGTGGCGAGCGCGCATGACGATATCGCCAATGCGCGGGTGCATTTTGCCGATGGTTGCGTCGCGACCATCACCGCGAGCCGGATTTCGTTGAAGACGGAGCGCAAGATGCGGATTTTTTCCGAAGCCGGGTATCTGACGGTGGATTTCGCGGCGAAAAAACTAACGCTGATCGGGCGGGATCGCGGGATGGCGCTACCGGGGTTCGAGGAATTCGGGTTGGAAACCGCGAGTTGGCAGGATCACGATGCGCTGGCCGCCGAACACGCGGCGTTTCACGCGGCCTGCCTCGATGGTGTTCCGGTGCTGGTCGATGCGGCGGCGGGACGGTTGGCCCTTGAGGCGGCGATCGCGGTAAGTGCGTCGATTGCGCGCAGCCGGGCGCGGGCAGTGGAATCGGGGCTGATCAAGTAAGGCAAGCCGCGGCGATCTTCCATAATATAATCTTTATATAATCTCGCGTAATCGGCCTATTGATCGCCCCAAAATAAGAATTGCTGTTTCGGATAACGAATTCTTGACAATGCCATCAAGGCGGCATACGTTTTGCTCCAAGTAATTGAGTTGCTTGCCGAATCCGTGCCGCTAGGTCAGGGTTAGCAGAAACTTAGTGGACGGGTTCCAGGCAAACGAGCGGGAGCTCGATAAAATGGGAAACGCGCCACATATCTGGTTTCTGGTCGTCTATTTTGCGGCCGTCTTAGCGCTCGTCGCGGTCATGATTGGGGCTTCTTTCGTCCTCGGTCAGCGGCATATGGCGCGATCGACGGTATTGCCTTTCGAATCGGGTATGCTCCCGGTTGCGGATGCCCGGCTCCGCTTTCCCATTCAGTTTTATCTCGTCGCCATGCTGTTCGTGATCTTCGATCTCGAGAGCGTCTTCATCTACGCCTGGGCGATCGCGATCCGGCCATCCGGGTGGAACGGCTATCTCGCGATGTTGGGATTCATCGGCCTTTTGTTAGCGGCACTGGCCTATCTGTGGCGCATCGGTGCGTTGGAATGGGGGCCGATACCGCGCGTTCTACCGCTGCCGCGAAGCGGTAAAGTGTCATGACCTGGTCCCTTACCCGCCCCGGCGAGCGCATCCCCCAGCGGACCGGCCCCGAATCAGGCCAGGGCGGCTCCTTCACCGACGCGGTCCGGCGTAACCTCGTGCTCGGCAAGGTGCAGGATCTGGTGGCCTGGGGCCAGAAAAACTCGCTCTGGCCGTTCAATTTCGGACTGTCGTGCTGCTACGTCGAAATGGCGACCTCGTTCACCAGCAAGTTCGACATCGCCCGGTTCGGCTCGGAAGTATTGCGCGCAACGCCGCGCGAAGCCGACGTGATCGTGATCTCCGGCACGGTTTTCGTGAAAATGGCCCCGGTGATCAAGTATTTATACGATCAGATGCTGGAACCCCGTTGGGTGATTTCGATGGGGTCCTGCGCCAATTCCGGCGGCATGTACGACATCTACAGCGTGGTCCAGGGGGTCGATACCTTCCTACCGGTCGATGTTTATGTGCCGGGCTGTCCGCCCCGGCCGGATGCGCTGCTCGAAGGGCTGATGCTGCTGCAGAAATCGATCCCGAGCGATCGCCGGCCGCTGAGCTGGATGGTCGGGCCGCAAGGCGTCGTGCGGGCACCCCGGCCTAGTCTGCGCGATGCCAAACGCGCGGCCCGCCGCGAGGCGACCGATCTCGCACCACCCGATCATATCTGAAGGCGACGGCACCATGCTGCAGCAAACCCCGCCGATCGTTCCCGAACCGCCGATCGCCCGCGAACTTTCTGAGCGGTTCCGGTCGCGGACCATCACGGTGCAGCCGACACGCGACAGCATCCCGACCGTCTGGGTCGATCGCGACGATCTCCGCGAGACCCTGCGCTATCTGAAAATCGAGGCGGCGGATCCTTACCGGATGCTGTTCGACCTCACCGCGATCGACGAGCGCACCCGCACCCACCGGCCCGATCAGCCCCGATCCGATTTCACCGTCGTCTATCATCTGACGTCGTTCGCGCGGAATAACGACGTCCGCATCAAGGTGGCGCTAACCGGAGCGGGGCTGAGCCTTCCCACCATCAGCGATCTCTGGCCGAACGCCAACTGGTACGAACGCGAAGTATGGGACATGTTCGGGGTGGTCTTCACCGGCCATCCGCACCTCGCCCGCATTCTGACGCCGCCGACCTGGACCGGTCATCCGTTGCGCAAGGACCATTACGCCCGCGCGACCGACATGGGCATTTATGATCTGACCGAGGAAAAGGAAATCGCCGAGCAGGAGGCGATGCGCTTCTGCCCCGAAGACTGGGGCATGGTCCGCCAGAGCGAATCGACCGATTTCATGTTCCTCAACATGGGGCCAAATCATCCGAGCGTGCATGGCGTGTTCCGCCTGATCCTGCAGCTCGAAGGCGAAGCGATCGTCGATGTGGTGCCGGAAATCGGCTTTCATCATCGCGGTGCCGAAAAGATGGGCGAGCGCCAATCGTGGCACACCTACATCCCCTATACCGACCGCATCGACTACCTCAGCGGTGTGATGAACAATTTCCCCTATGTGATGGCGGTCGAGCAACTGGCCGGGATCACCGTGCCGCCCCGCGCGCAGTTCATCCGGATCATGCTGGCCGAATTGTTCCGCATCTCCAGCCATCTCGTTTTCTTCGGCACGATGTCGCAGGATGTCGGGCAACTCTCACCGGTGTTCTACATGTTCACCGATCGCGAGCGGGTGTTTCAGATCATCGAGGCGATTTGCGGCTTTCGGATGCATCCAGCGTGGTTCCGGATCGGTGGCGTCGCGGCCGATCTGCCGCAGGGCTGGGACCGGATGATCCTCGATTTCTGCGACTATCTGCCCAAGCGGCTCGACGAATACGTCAAGCTCGTCATGCAGAACCGCATCTTCAAGCTCCGCACCGTCGGCGTCGCCGCCTACACGCTGGATGAGGCGATCGACTGGGGCGTGACTGGTCCCGGCCTGCGCGCCTGCGGTCTCGATTGGGACCTGCGCAAGACACGACCCTATTCGGGCTACGATCAACTCGATTTCGACGTGCCAGTCTGCACCCATGGCGATTGCTACGATCGCGTCGTGGTCCATATCGAGGAACTGCGACAGAGCGTGCGGATCATCCGCCAGTGCGTCCGGAACATGCCGGGTGGGCCGTATAAATCCGATCACAAACTGACCACCCCGCCGATCAAGGACCGCACGATGCACGACATCGAAACCCTGATCACCCATTTTCTCAATGTCAGCTGGGGGCCGGTGATCCCGCCCGGCGAAGCCAGCGTCGGCATCGAGGCGAGCAAGGGAATGAATGCCTATTACCTGGTCAGCGACGGCGATACCATGTCGTATCGCACCCGCATCCGCACCCCGTCGTTTCCACATCTGCAAATGATCCCGCTGATCAGCCGTGGCGCGTTCGTCGCCGATCTGATCGCACTGATCGGCAGTATTGACTTCGTGATGGCCGATGTCGATCGTTGACACCGACAGCGATCTGACCGCCGAACAGCGCGACGCGATCACGGCGATGGCCGGGCACTACGATCACAAGCGCGGGGCCTGCATCGAGGCGCTGAAATATGTGCAATCGCACTACCGGTTCGTCTCCGATCGTCATCTCGCCGAAGTC
Source organism: Acidiphilium sp. (assembly GCA_028688905.1). Lineage (GTDB taxonomy): Bacteria > Pseudomonadota > Alphaproteobacteria > Acetobacterales > Acetobacteraceae > Acidiphilium. The sequence goes on from JAQTXH010000001.1 coordinate 438,428, forward strand.
GCCACCCTGCTCGACATGTCATGCGCCGACCTCGATGGCGTCGCGACCTACTACAACCTGATCTTCCGCCGCCCGGTCGGCGAGCATGTGATATTTCTGTGCGACAGCGTCTCGTGCTGGATCATGGGGCGGGATGCGGTGAACCAGCGGATCAGGGCGCGCCTTGGCATCGAACCCGGCGAGACCACGCCGGATGGGGCTTATACCCTGCTGCCCATCGTCTGCCTCGGCCATTGCGATCACGCACCGGCGATGCTGCTCGACGAAACGCTGCACGGCGATCTCGATGCCGCGCGGATCGATACGATCCTCGGCATTCAAAGCGAGCGATAGATCCATGGAAACGCCCCTCACCGCCAACATCAGCCCCGACCGCGAACCACTCGACATCACGGGTTATGAGCGGGCGGGCGGCTATCGCGCGGTGCGCAAGGTGCTCGGCGGGATGACCCCGGCGGACGTGATCGATGTGGTGACCCGCTCCAAATTGCGCGGACGCGGTGGTGCGGGATTTCCGACCGGCATCAAATGGAGTCTGGTGCCGAAGGATGTCGCGGTCACGGGACCGCACTATCTCGTCGTCAATGCCGACGAGATGGAACCGGGGACGTTCAAGGACCGGCTCCTGCTCGAAGGCGATCCGCATCAGTTGATCGAGGCGGCGATTGTCGCCGCCTATGCGATCCAGGCCGCAACCGCCTATATTTTTCTGCGCGGCGAGTATTATCCGGCCGAGCGCCGCCTGCGCCAGGCGATCGGCGAAGCGGCGGCGCGCGGCTATCTTGGCGCGAATATTCTTGGTTCGGGCTACGATCTCGAAATCCATGTCCACACCAGCGGCGGCCGCTACATCTGCGGCGAGGAAACCGCCCTTCTCACCGCCCTGGAAGGACGCCGCGCGGTGCCGCGCGCGAAGCCGCCGTTTCCTCAGAGCAGTGGGTTATGGGGCAGGCCGACGGTGGTCAACAACGTCGAAACCCTCTGCAACATTCCGCATATCGTCAATAACGGAGCCGAGTGGTTCGCCGATCTTGGCCTGGGTGACGAGGGCGGCACTAAAATCTACGGCGCGAGCGGGCGCGTGAAGCGCCCCGGTGCGTGGGAACTGCCGATGGGCACCCCGTTGTCCGAACTCATCGAAAATCACGCCGGCGGCATGCGCGACGGTTACGCGTTACGCGGCGTCCTGCCGGGCGGTCTCTCCACCTCGTTCATCACACCCGAAAACATCGCGGTGAAAATGGACTATGCGTCGGTGGAAAAAATCGGCAGCCGGCTTGGTACCGGCACGGTGATCGTGCTCGACGATCGAACCTGTCCGGTCGGCATGCTGCGCAATGCGGAGCATTTTTTCGCGCAGGAATCCTGCGGCTGGTGTACGCCCTGCCGCGACGGGCTGCCCTGGGTCGAACGGCTGCTGGCCGGCATCGAGGCGGGCGAGGGCGAGACGGAAGACCTCGACATTCTGGAGCAGCACGTCGGCCTGCTCGGACCGGGCCGTACCTTCTGCGCCCATGCGCCGGGGGCGATGGCACCGCTCGCGAGCGGGCTGAAATATTTCCGTGCCGATTTCGAGCGGCATATTCACGACAAACGCTGTCCGTGGGCTTAGGCAATGAGCATCATCCATATCGACGGTCGCGAATTCACCGCCAACCCGCAGGACAATCTGTTGCAGGTCTGCCTGTCGCACGGGTTCGATCTGCCGTATTTCTGCTGGCACCCCGCCCTCGGCTCGGTGGGGGCATGCCGGCAATGCGCGGTGCGCCAATACGCCAACCCCGAGGATAAGACCGGCCGGATCGTCATGGCCTGCATGACGCCGGCCACCGATAACACCCGCATTTCGATTATCGATCCCGAGGCGACCGGATTCCGCGCCAACGTGATCGAATGGCTGATGACCAACCATCCGCACGACTGCCCGGTCTGCGAGGAAGGTGGCGAGTGCCACCTCCAGGACATGACGGTGATGACCGGGCACACCTATCGCCGCTACCGTTTCACCAAGCGCACCCACCGCAACCAGTACCTCGGCCCGTTCATCAAACACGAGATGAACCGCTGCATCGCATGCTATCGCTGCGTGCGGTTCTATCGCGACTATGCCGGCGGTGCCGATCTCGACGTCCAGGCCTCGCATAACAACGTCTATTTTGGCCGCGACGCGGACGGGGTGCTGGAAAATCCATTCAGCGGCAACCTTGTCGAGGTCTGCCCGACCGGCGTGTTCACCGACAAGACGTTATCCGCCGCGTATAACCGCAAATGGGATATGCGCAGCGTGCCTTCGGTGTGCGTGCATTGCGGGGTCGGCTGCAATACCAGCGTGAGCGAGCGCGGCGGCGCGGTGCGGCGGATTCTGAACCGGTTCAACGGCGCGGTGAACGGGTATTTTCTGTGCGACCGGGGCCGGTTCGGCTACGGCTTCGCAAACAACCCCAATCGGGAGCGCGCGCCCGCCATCCGCCCCCGCGGCGGCGCGGCACGGAAGGCGACCAAAGCGGAAACGCTGGCCGAATTGGCAAAATTGCCCGGTGCCGACGGAACGATCATCGGAATCGGCTCCCCGCGCGCCTCGCTCGAAGCGAATTTCGCGCTGCGGACGCTGGTCGGCGCGGAGGCATTTTATGCCGGCGTTTCGGCCCCGGAGTCCCGCTGCCTCGCCATCGTGGTGGCCGGTCTCCAATCGGGGAACGTGAAAACGCCGACTCTGCGCGAAATGGAAGCGGCGGACGCCGTGCTGGTGCTCGGCGAGGATATTTCGAACACCGCCCCACGCATCGCCCTGGCCCTGCGTCAGGCGGTGCGCGGGCGCTCGATCGAGATCGCGGACCGACTCAAGATCGCGCATTGGCAGGACGCGGCGGTGCGCACCGCCGCACCGGACGCGCACAGCCCGCTGTTCGTGGTGTCGCCCGCCGCCACGGGACTCGACGACATCGCCGCCGCGACCTGCCGCGCCGCCCCCGACGACATCGCCCGGCTCGGGGCCGCGATCCGCCACGCCATCGACCACACCGAACCGGCGGTCGAGGGTCTTTCGGAAGCATTGCAGGCGCTCGCAACCCGGATCGCCGAGGCGCTGGCGGCGGCAAAGCGCCCGCTCATCGTGTCGGGCTGCGGGTTGGGCAGCGAAGCGGTGCTGCACGCCGCCTGTGCCATTGCCGAAGCCCTGTCGAACCCGGAGCGTGTACCCGGCCTTGTGCTCGCGGTGCCCGAGTGCAACAGCCTGGGTCTCGCCCTGATGCAGAGCGGCAGCATCGAGGGCGCGATCGGTGCGGTGACCAGCGGCGGCGCGGCCACCGTCATCGTTCTGGAAAATGATTTGTACCGGCGGGCGGAACGCCAGGCAGTTGACGCGCTGTTCAAAGCCGCCACCACGATCATCGCGCTCGATCATGTGCCGACCGAAACCATGGCCAAGGCCGACATCGCGCTGCCCGCCGCGAATTTCGCGGAATCCGACGGCACCCTGGTCAACGGCGAGGGCCGCGCCCAGCGATCGTTCCAGGGGGTGTTCCCGAACGACGATGTCCAGGCAAGCTGGATGTGGCTGCGCGACATTGCCGCGGCACAGGGCCGCGAATTTGCCTGGCAAAGCCTGGACGATGTCGTGCGCTCCCTCGCGGCGGCGATCCCGGCGTTCGCAAAGATTGCACAAGCCACGCCACCGGGCAGTTTCCGGATCGCGGGCAGCCGCATCCGTACCCAACCGCATCGCTACAGCGGCCGTACCGCGGTCGACGCCAACCGCACGGTGCATGAGCCGCGCGCCGCGATCGCGGAGGAATCGCCGTTCAGCAACACGATGGAAGGCTATTACGGCCCGATGCCGGCATCGCTGATCCCGTTCTTCTGGGCACCGGGATGGAACTCCGGCCAGTCGCTCAACAAGTTCCAGGACGAGGTCGGCGGCGCGTTGCGCGGCGGCGATCCCGGGGTGCGGCTGCTCGAACCCGATGGAACCCACGCCCACCCCACCGAAGCCACACCCCCCGCCGCATTCGAGCGTTCATTCGGACGGTGGCTGGTGATACCACGCGATCGCCTGTTCGGCAGCGAGGAACTCAGCGCCATGGCCCCGGCGATCGCGGAGCGGATCGAACCGCCGAGCCTGTCTCTCAATCCCGAGGACGCGCGAAGCCTGAACCTGCGGAGCGGCGATGCGATCCAGGCCGGTTTTGGGGCCAAATTGGTTCAACTGACCCTCACGGTCGCGCCGGAACTGCCTTCGGGGGTCGCCACGATGAGCGCCGGCCTGCCGAAGCAGGACTGGCTCGCGCTGCCCGGCTGGGCCACACTGAGCCGGGCGGAGCCGGTGCCATGAACCCGATCGTCTTCGGTCTGCTCAACATCGTTGGCATCCTGCTCGCCTTGGTCATCGGTGCCGCGCTGCTGACCTGGATCGAACGCCGGCTGCTCGGGTTCTGGCAGGATCGGCGCGGGCCGAACCGGGTCGGGCCGTTCGGCTCGCTCCAGGTCGTCGCCGATATGATCAAGATTTTGTTCAAGCAGGACTGGATACCGCCGTTCGCCGACCCGGTGGTGTTCGTCCTCGCCCCGGCGGTGGTCATGGTCACCACCCTGATGGCCTTCGCAGTGGTGCCGGTGACCGCCTCGATCGGCATCGCCGGAGATATGAACATCGGGGTTCTGTTCTTCCTCGCGATGACCTCGTTGTCGGCCTATAGTGTCGTTCTCGCGGGTTGGGCCTCCAACAACAAGTATTCGCTGCTCGGCGGCATGCGCGCAGCGGCGCAGATGGTCAGCTACGAGGTCTTCATGGGTCTGGCCCTGCTCGGCGTGGTCATGCTGAGCGGATCGTTCAGCCTTGCCGCGATCGTGCGCGCCCAAAGCGGCCTGTGGTTCGTGGTGCCGCAGTTTCTCGGGTTCGTCGTGTTCGTGATTGCCGGCATCGCCGAAACCCATCGCCTACCGTTCGATCTGCCCGAAGGCGAAAACGAGCTGGGTGCCGGGTTTCACACCGAATATTCCAGCATGAAATTCGGCATGTTCTTCGTCGGCGAATACATCGGCATCGTGCTGATCTCGGCCATGATCGCCGTGCTGTTCTTCGGCGGCTGGCAAGGGCCGTTGCTGCCGCCGATCGTGTGGTTTGCGCTCAAAACAGGGGTATTCGTCGGATTTTTCATTCTGCTGCGTGCGGCCTTGCCCCGACCGCGCTACGACCAGCTCATGGCCTACGGCTGGAAACTGATGCTGCCGCTGTCGCTGCTGAATGTCGCCCTCACCGGTGCCGTTATGCTGACGCATTGGTAGTTCGCCTCGATTGACCGGAAGGGATTCCGCGATGCTGAGTTCGATACGCACGCTCTGGTACACGTTCCTGCATCTGTTTCACCGCAGCGAGACGGTGCAATATCCTGAAGAAATGCCCTATCTGGCCCCGCGCTATCGCGGCCGGATCATCCTCTCGCGCGACCCCGACGGCGAGGAGCGCTGCGTCTCGTGCTATCTGTGCGCCGTTGCCTGTCCGGTCGACTGCATCAGTCTGCAAAAGACCGAGGAAGACGGCCGCTGGTACCCGGAATGGTTCCGGATCAATTTTTCCCGTTGCATCTTCTGCGGATTCTGCGAGGAGGCCTGTCCGACCTACGCGATCCAGCTCACCCCGGATTTCGAGATGAGCGAATACGAACGCCACAACCTGATCTATGAAAAAGAAGACCTGCTGATCAGCGGCACCGGCAAATATCCCGACTACAGCTTCTACCGGGTGGCGGGCCTCGCGATTCCCGGCAAGGACAAGGGCGACGCCGAGCGCGAACGCCCACCAGTCGACCGCCACGGACTCCTGCCATGAACATCACCTTCTACCTCGCCGCCACCATCGCGGTGCTCGCCACGGTCATGGTGATCACCCGGGCGAACGGTGTGCATGCGCTGCTCTATCTGGTCGTCTCGCTGCTGGCCATCGCACTGGTGTTCTATTCGCTTGGTGCCCCCTTCGCTGCCGCGCTCGAAGTCATCGTCTATGCCGGTGCCATCATGGTTCTGTTCGTCTTCGTCGTCATGATGCTGAATTTGGGCGAGATCGCGGCGGTGCGCGAAGCGCAGTGGATGGCACCGCGGATCTGGATCGGCCCGTCGATCCTGTCGCTCATCCTGACCGCGCAACTCGCCTATATGCTGGTCAGCAACGAGATCGGTAACACCGGTCGCGCGGTGGTCGACGCGCGCGCGGTCGGGCTCGCGCTGTATGGTCCGTATCTGCTCTGCGTCGAACTGGCGTCGATGCTGCTGCTGGCGGCGCTGGTCGGTGCCTATCGCCTCGCCGAAACCGGGCGCAGCGGCGTGATCAAAGGAGGACACTGATCCGATGACGACGGTTCCGTTCGGTCAACTCCTGATCCTGCCGGTCCTGCTGTTCGCACTCGGCGTCCTCGGCGTGCTGGCGCGGCGCAATCTGGTGTTCATCCTGATGTCGATCGAAATCATGCTGAACGCTGCTGGCCTCGTGTTCATCATCGCCGGCGCGCGCTGGGGGCAGGCCGATGGCCAGATCATGTTCCTCCTGGTGCTGACACTGGCCGCCGCCGAGGTCTCCATCGGTCTCGCGCTGATCATCCGGATTCGCGCCCGATTGCCGTCGCTCGATTCCGACGCGGCCAATCTGTTGCAGGGGTGATCCGATGATGCACGCGCTCTGGCTGGTCCCCGCTTTTCCGCTCCTCGGTGCCGCGATCCTGATGCTCAGCGCCGGGCGTCTCGCGCCGCGTGCGATCGCGCTCATCGCCGTGCTCCCCTGCGCGGCGTCGGCGATCGTCGCGATCACCATCGCGATCGGGTTCATCACCGCGCCGCCGCCCGGCCACGCCTTCAGCCAGATCCTGTGGCAATGGGTCGCGATCGGCGGCTTCGATCCGGCGATCGGCCTCTATCTCGATCCGCTGTCGCTGGTGATGATGCTGGTCGTGACCGTGGTCGGTACCCTCATCCTGCTCTACGCGACCGAGTTCATGGCGGGTGATGAAGGCTACAACCGGTTCTTCGCCTACATGAACCTGTTCGTCGCCGCGATGCTCGTGCTGCTGCTCGCGAACGATCTCCTGTTTCTCTATGTCGGCTGGGAGGGCGTCGGATTGTGCAGCTACCTGCTGATCGGATTCTGGTATCAGGACGCCGCCAACGGACTGGCCGCGCGCAAGGCCTTCATCGTCACCAGGGTCGGCGATACCGGGTTGATGATCGGCCTGTTCGTTCTGTTCACCCATCTCGGCACGCTCGACATCCAACCGCTGATGCATCGCGCGGTGCTGGCGTGGCCCCACGGGTCGAACATCGCCTCGCTTGCCGCTGCCCTCCTGCTGCTTGGCGCGATCGGCAAATCGGCCCAGCTGCCGTTGCAGACCTGGCTGCCCGACGCGATGGCCGGCCCGACCCCGGTCAGCGCGCTGATCCACGCCGCCACCATGGTCACCGCCGGGGTCTATCTGATCGCGCGGATGCATGTTCTGTATGCGCTGGCACCGCACGTGCAGATGGCGGTCGCGGCGATCGGTGCCGCGACCCTGTTCGCCGCCGCCGTTGCCGCGCTCAACCAGCACGATATCAAGCGCATCCTGGCCTATTCCACGATCAGTCAGATCGGCTACATGTTCCTCGCCCTCGGGGTCGGAGCCGAGAGCGCGGCGATTTTTCACTTCATGGCGCACGCCTTTTTCAAGGCACTGCTGTTTCTTGCCGCAGGGGCGATCACCATGCGGCTGGAACACCACGAGCACGATATTTTCCGGATGGGTGGGCTGGCCAAGCAACTGCCGGTCGCGTTCTGGAGTTTCCTGATCGGCAGTGCCTCGCTCGCGGCGCTGCCGCTGGTCACCGCCGGTTTCTACAGCAAGGAAATGATCCTGTCGGAAACCTGGGCGCATGGCGGCGCGGTGCCGATCCTGTGGGTTGCGGGTGTGGTCACCGCCTTCGTCACCGCGCTCTATATTTTCCGCGCGGTGTTCATCGTGTTCTTCGGCGAGGCCAAGACGCCGGTGGTCGGCCATTATGGCATCCGGATCATGCTGCCGCTGACGGTTCTGTCGGTTCTCGCCATCGTCGGCGGTTTTGTCGAAACCCCGAACGGGCTTGGCGGCGTCAGGCTGTTTTCTCACTTCCTCTCCAGCGTATTCGGCCATGTGCCGCTCGCGGCGAGCGCGACCGAAACCCCGCTTCTGGTCGTCGCCTCGCTGGTGTCGCTGGCGGGCGTCGCCCTCGCCTGGCTGCTCTACCTGCGCCCCGCACCCCGCTTCGTCGCCTGGGCGCAAACCCAAGCCGTGGTCGCGTGGCGAAATTTTTTCTTGTCCGGCTGGGGGTTCGACTGGTTCTATGACCGGCTGATCGTGCAACCGTTCCTGTATCTGGTCCGGATCAACCATAGCGATGTCATCGATGATGTCTTTACCGGCATCGCGGATGGCTGCCGGGGTCTGCATGGTCTGCTCAAACAAACCCAAACCGGTCGAATCCGATGGTACGCCGCGTGGCTCGCCGCCGGATCGATCGTCACCATTGCCGTCGCGGTGATCCGATGATGCTCCTATGGCTGATCCTGGTTCCGGCAATCGGTGGCCTGCTGGCGTGGCCGGCGGAACGGCTGCGGCCCTCGGCGGCGCGCTGGATTTCGCTCGCTTCCATGGTGGTCGACCTGCTGATCCTCCTGCAAATCTGGCAGCACCACGCCGGCCCGATCGACATCACCGGCGGCGGACGCTGGGTCGCGATGCTGAACATTCCGTGGATTCCGCAGCTTGGCATCAACATCACGCTCGGCCTCGACGGGTTGAGCCTGCTGCTGATCCTGCTCACCATTGGCCTCGGCTTCGTCTCGGTGGTGATTTCATGGAGCGAGATCGGCGAGCGGGTCGGGGCGTTCCACTTCAATCTGCTGTGGACCCTCGCGGGAACCATCGGGGTATTCCTCGCCCTCGATCTGTTCCTGTTTTTTTTCGCCTGGGAAATCATGCTGGTGCCGATGTATTTCCTGATCGCGCTATGGGGCCACGAAAACCGCATCTATGCCTCGATCAAGTTCTTCCTGTTCACCCAGGGCAGCGGATTGCTGATGCTGCTGGCGATTCTCGCCCTGGTCCTCGTGCATCGGCGCGCGACCGGAACCCTCACCTTCAACTATTTCCAGTTGCTCGGCACCCGGATGAACCCGGCCACCGAAATGTGGATCATGCTCGGCTTTTTCATCGCCTTCATCGTCAAGTTGCCGGCGGTGCCGTTCCACACCTGGCTGCCCGATGCCCATACCGAAGCCCCCACGGCGGGCAGCGTGATCCTGGCCGGCATCATGCTGAAAACCGGTGCCTACGGGCTGCTGCGCTTCGTGGTTCCGCTGTTCCCGCTCGCCGCGATGCGGTTCGCCCCGATCGCGATGCTACTTGGCGTCATCGGTATCATCTACGGCGCGGTGCTCGCCTTCGGCCAGACCGACATGAAGCGGCTGGTCGCCTATAGCAGCGTCAGTCACCTCGGCTTCGTTCTGCTCGGCATTTTCGCGTGGAACACGCTGGCGCTGCAAGGGGCGGTGATGCAAATGCTCGCCCACGGCGTCAGCACTGGCGCGCTGTTCATCACCGTGGGGGCGCTGCAGGAGCGGCTGCACACCAGGGATATGCGCCAGATGGGCGGGCTGTGGGCCAGCCTGCCGCGACTTTCCGCTCTTGGGATGTTTTTCGCGATCGCCTCGCTCGGCTTGCCGGGGCTGGGTAATTTCATCGGCGAGTTTCTGATTTTGCTTGGCACGTTCCGGCTCCATCCAGTGTTCGCCGTGATCGGCGCGCTCGGCGTGATCACCGCCGCCGCCTATTCGCTGATCCTGGTGCAGCGGGCGTTTCACGGTCCGCCGCGCGAGACGATGGCGGCGGTGCCCGATCTGCGGATGCGCCATCTCGCGGTGATGGCCGCGCTGAGTGTCGCGATCATCGGATTGGGCCTCTATCCGCAACCGATATTCGATGTCGCCGCCGGCGGACTCGCCAATCTGCAAAGCGCCACCCACGGCGTGCTGACCCTGGCGGCATCGGATACCGGTTCGAAACGCGCCGAGGGAGGATCGCGATGAACCCCGCTTTCCGCGCGGCGCTGCCGTTTTTCGCCCTCTCCGCCACGATCGTTGTCATCATGCTGTTGATTGCGGTGCGGCGCGATCACCGGCTGATCGCGACCGTAACCGTGACCGGGCTGCTCGCCAGCCTCGCCCTGATCGCGGTCGCATCCCCGGTCGCCCCGCTCGCGGTGACGTCGATGTTTTTGGTCGATCCGTTCGCCCTGTTCTTCCTCGCCCTCGTGCTGCTCTCGACCATCGCGGTGGTGCTGCTGTCCTACACCTACCTCGAAGGCACCGGCGACGGCCCTTATGACGAATATTATCTGCTCTTGCTGATCGCGACCCTCGGGGCCGCGGCACTGCTGGCGAGCGTGCAGTTCGCCTCGTTCTTCCTCGGGCTGGAAACCCTCAGCATCGCGCTGATCGGGTTGATCGCCTATCCGCGCAGCCGGGACCGCGCGGTCGAGGCCGGGCTGAAATACCTGCTTCTCGCCGGCGTATCCTCGGCATTCCTGCTGTTTGGCATCGCGCTGATCTATTTCGAGTTCGGCACGCTGTCGTTCGCGGCATTGGGCCGGCTCTGGAATGCCGCTCCCGGTGCCGCCGATCTCTATGCCGACACCGGCTTCGCGATGCTGCTGACCGGCATCGGCTTCAAGCTTTCGGTGGTGCCGTTCCACATGTGGGCCCCCGACATCTACGAGGGCGCGCCGGCACCGGTGACTGGCTATGTCGCGGCGGTTTCGAAAATCGCGGTGTTCGGGTTGCTGCTGCGCTACTTCGTGCTGATGGGTGGCTATCGCGACCCCTCGCTGCTGCGGGTCATCGCGCTCGTTGCCATCCTGTCGATGCTGGTCGGAAATTTGCTGGCGTTGCTACAGAACAACGTGAAGCGTATCCTTGCTTTTTCCTCGATCGCCCATCTCGGCTACGTCCTGGTCGCTCTGCTGGCGGGCAGCATGATCGGGTTCGATGCCGCCGCCTATTATCTCGCGGCCTACGCGGTCATGACGATCGGGGCCTTCGGGGTCGTCACCCTGGTATCGCAACCGAGTGACGGTCAGGACACCGACCAACTGGATTCCTATCGCGGCCTGATGTGGACGCGCCCCTGGCTCGCCGGCGCATTCACCGCGTTTCTGCTGTCCCTGGCGGGAATTCCGCCGACCATGGGCTTCATCGCCAAAGTCTATGTGATGACCTCCGGCGTCGGCAATTTGCTGGTCTGGCCGCTTGCGGCCCTGGTCGTCGGCAGTGTGATCGGATTGTATTACTACCTGCGCATTATTGTCATGCTGTTCCTGCCGGCACCGGGTGTAACAATACCTTGTGTGACAACGCGGCTTTCATGGGCGGGCGGGGTCACGCTCGGGGCGCTGCTGGTGTTGTTGGTGGTGCTCGGGGCGTATCCGACGCCGTTGATTTCCGCAGCGCATGTCGCAACAACCGGGTTGGCAATGTTTAACAATAATATTCACACGGCTGCCAATGCCTCACCACCATAGCGGCAGTCATGATTGACGGACGTAGATGCATGAAGCTGGTTTGAAATCATCGGATGCCGCGCACTTTATCGTTGTCTCGTGCATCCGGGACTTGGAGGATCGATGCCGGCGGCCGTTGACCATTCGGGCGGGTCGACGGTCAGGGCCAACCGCAACGCCCGGCGCAGTGCGTTCAATGCACGCTCGACGTGCGAAAATCGGGAGAAATTGTCATGGAAACCAGGGTTTCCGCTATTCTGAAACGCAAGGGCAGCAATATCGTCACGGCAATGCCGGATCAGACCATCGAGGCGTTCGCGTGCCAGCTTTACGCCCACCGCATCGGTGCGACACCGGTGCTCGATTCCGAGGGGCGGGTGATCGGTATCATCTCCGAGCGTGACGTGATCAGGGGTATCGTCGAGCACGGTGCCGCCGTCCTGGCGCTGCCGGTTCGTAGCCTGATGACGGCGGTGGTCAGCACCTGCGCGCTTGAGGACAAGATCGGCGACGTGCTGGATATGATTACCCAGAACCGAACCCGGCACATCCCGGTGGTCAAAGACGGCAAACTGGAAGGCATCGTCACGATCGGTGACGTCGTCGCCCAGCTTCTCGATGAGGCCCAATACGAGGTGGAGTCGATGCGAACCTATATCACGTCGCCATAATCAGGATATTTTACGGAACGTGGCACCAAAAGGCCGGTTATTCTGTTTATGTGGCGGTCGGCATCGTTCTCAAATTTTTACAGTGTACCAATAGCTGCCGAGTCGGACTTCGTGGGGTGGCGAGGGTTCTCTAATCCGCATAATCAAAAAAATGGTTGGTATTATTGGATGTTTCACGATTTATGGGCTGTTTTTGCACTCCGTTGTTGACGCGCGGATGCGCTGAACGCTACGTGCTGATCGTGTCGAACACTACAATCCCGTTACCGACCATCCGAATCCGTGGCCGTTCGTTCATGGCGCTGATCGTGGTGCCCGAACCGCCGTTTGAGGCGTGGCTGGCGGCTCTCGACCAGCAAATGGCCCGTTCGGCGGGGTTTTTTGAGGGTCGGCCGGTCGTGGTCAATCTGGCGGCGATGGCCGAGACCGATGATGACCCGGCGAGCGTGCTGGCCGCCCTTGAAGCGCGGGATTTGCGGATCATCGGCGTCGAAGGCGTCGAAATGGCGTTGCTGCGCGGCACACCGTGGTTTGGTGCCACGCTGGCTGCTCCTGGACGCGAGGGTAAGCCCGATAAATTCATCGATGTGCCGGAAACCCCGATTGCGGCCGAGCCGGTGGAGACAGCGCCGATGCGGCGACCTGCGCTGCTGGTCAACCGGGCGGTCCGGTCTGGGCAGTCGGTGGTGTTCGAGGAAGGCGATGTCACGGTGATCGGGCCGGTCTCGTCTGGGGCGGAGATTATCGCCGGTGGGTCGATCCATGTTTACGGCACGCTGCGCGGCCGGGCGGTGGCCGGGCTGCAAGGCGGGGCGGACGCTCGAATTTTTTGCACAAAACTGGCAGCGGAATTGCTCGCGATCGATGGATTGTATCGTACCGCCGATCATTGGGGCGATGGGTTGCAAGGTCGTGCCGTGCAGATCTGGCTGGACGACAAGGAATTGCGCCTCGCGGCGCTGGATTAGGGGACAAGGTATGGCGAAGGTTCTGGTCGTTACATCGGGCAAGGGCGGGGTCGGCAAAACGACATCGTCGGCCGCCCTGGGTGCCGCGCTGGCCCAGGCGGGAAAAAACGTGGTGGTGGTCGATTTCGACGTTGGTTTGCGCAACCTGGATTTGATCATGGGGGCCGAACGCCGGGTGGTGTTCGACCTGGTGAACGTGGTGCAGGGCGATGCCAAGCTCGCGCAGGCGCTGATCCGTGATAAGCGGGTGGAAACCCTCTCGCTGCTGCCGGCTTCACAAACCCGCGACAAGGATGCGTTGACGCCCGAGGGAATCGAGCGGGTGATCAACGAGTTGCGCGAGAAATTCGACTGGATTGTGTGTGATAGCCCGGCGGGAATCGAGCGCGGGGCGACATTGGCGATGCGCCACGCCGATCTGGCGGTGGTGGTGACCAATCCTGAGGTTTCATCGGTGCGCGATGCTGACCGTATCATCGGCATTCTCGATTCCAAGACGGCGAAGGCCGAGGCGGGCGAGCAGATCGAGAAGCATTTGTTGCTGACCCGCTATGACGCCGGCAGGGCAGCACGGGGCGAGATGCTCAAGATCGAGGATGTGTTGGAGATTCTGGCGATTCCGCTGCTCGGCATCATTCCCGACAGTGAGGACGTGTTGCGCGCCTCGAACGTGGGTTGTCCGGTGACGCTGCATAATCCGGCTTCGGCACCGGCGCGAGCCTATGCCGAGGCGGCGCGGCGCTTGATGGGCGAGATGGTGGATGTGACCCTGCCGATCGAGAAAAAAACCCTGATGGGCCGGCTGTTTGGCTGGAAAGTCGCATGAGCATCTTCGGATTTTTTACCCGCACCCGCACCGCGCCGGTGGCGCGGGAACGGTTGCAATTATTGCTTGCGCACGAACGGTCGTTGTCCGGCAAGTCTGATCTGGCGGTGATTTTGCGTGAAGAGATTCTGGCGGTGATCGCCAAACACATCACGATCGACCGCGAGAAGGTGAAGGTGAAACTCGACCGCGACGGCACGATTTCGACTCTGGAGATCGACATTGAAATGCCGGAAGTGGTGGCGGTGAAAACCTGATTTTACCGTAATGATCAAGGGTTTTCCTTATTCTTTTTCGCGAAAAAGAGGGCTTTGTTGATATCTTGCCGTGCCAGTTTCATGGCACCTTGATGACCGCGCCGGGTTCAGCTAGACCCCGTTGCACGCGTGATGCCCAGGTAGCTCAGTTGGTAGAGCATGCGACTGAAAATCGCAGTGTCGGTGGTTCGATTCCGCCCCTGGGCACCATTTTAGAGGGTGATTTAGAGGGTGATCGCCGGAGCCGTGAATCACCCGTGAAAACAAAGAACCAGTTCGATCCGGTCGCCACCGCCGCATCGTAATCAATTGTTAATTCGTCCATGCGACACTTCGGTCATGGACAATTCAGGTTTCGATCCAACCGACTATTGGCAACGGCGTTATCAGGCGGGGGGCACCTCAGGTGCCGGTTCGCGTGGCCGGCTCGCCGATTTTAAGGCTGCGGTGGTGAACGCGCTTGTCGCGGCAAACTCTATCGACTCGATCATTGATCTCGGCTGTGGCGACGGTGTGCAGATGGCAATGCTGGGCGCAAAAGGTCAGACCGGTTCCGGTCGTTCCGATCCCCATTATCTCGGTGTCGACGTGTCGCCCGAAGCGCTCGCATTATGCCGCGCGCTTGCAGGGGTAAATCCGCGCCGTCGCTTCATCGGATGGGCCGACTTTGTGGCGCAGCAACCGAACCATACTGCCGATCTCGCGCTCTCGATGGATGTCATTTACCATCTCACCGATGACAACGTGTTCCAGGATTATCTCGATCACCTGTTCGGTTGTGCGCGGCGGTTCGTGCTGATTTATGCGAGCAATATCGACGCACGAACACCGGATATCCACGTCAGACACCGGCGTTTTACCGACCAGATCCGTCAATATCACCCCGCGTGGCGATTGGCGGCACTGCTGCCGAACCGTTTTGGCTTCGACCAGTCCCGCCCGAACGAGACAAGCTTTGCCGATTTTCATGTCTACACACCGTTGAATGAGGGCGTCGTTGTGACAGTTCCACCAACTTGATCGCGCAATCCCGCGATTGGATTGCCGAGGCCGCCGCCATCGCCGAAAGCGCGCATGAATGGGCAGAACGGTTCCGCACGGCACCATTCGTCAACAATAACGGTATGGCTCCCGACACCGCTTTCTATCTCTACTACTGGGTACGCGAAATTTCACCCAAACTGATCGTTGAATCCGGCACTTGGCGTGGCTTCAGCACCTGGGTTATGCGTGAAGCAGCACCTGCGGCGAAAATTATCAGCCTCGACCCAATCTTTGCGCTCGGTCACTGTCTTGACTCGGCAAAAATCGGCTCGGGATACTGGCCAACCGATCTTGAGCGCACCGGCACCGATTTTTCTTGCTGCGATTTCGAATTCCTGGCCAAACCAGCACCGTCTCTGGTGTTGTTCGACGATCACCAGAACAAAATCCACCGGTTGCAGCAGGCAATCCAAAAAGGCTTTCAGCATATAATATTTGACGATAATCTGCCTGGGCAGGCGACGCACCAGACATTTTTTCACTACATGCAGAACCCGGACATCAAGGCATGGATGGAGAAAATCGTCGAACGGTTCGAAATTTTCCCGCCGCTCTGGGATACAATGGCTGGGATGCGCAACGAAACCTTCGTTCCGGGACTGAATATTCCGCGAGATCCGGCTCTTGCCTGTCTCGACACGACCCACCAGCCCCGTAGCGGCTACACGTGGCTTACCTATGTGAAAATCAAGGATGCAGCCCTGCGTGTGCCAAATGTCAACGCCCCGACCGAATAACCGGGTTTTTATCGATCGGATTGAGCGAGTTCACATTGTGAGTGACCACTTGCAGATCAGGTGGGGGGGGCACTCGTTCAACAATGTGCTCACGGTAGCGATCTGCCGATTCAGCGAAAAATTATCGCAAACATACTCCCGCCACCGTTTCGGCTGTGCCGCGCAAATCATCGCCGCAGCCTCATCGACTGTGCCGAACAGGATCGATTGGGGCCAGATTGCCGCAGCGCCAGGATGATCGAACACGGATATATCGCAGCCTGACAAGGCTGCCTCGGCAATGGCATAGCCAAAGCTTTCATGCAGGCTGGTATGGAGCAAGACGCCATTTTCGGCGTGCCATGCCGGTATATCGGCTTGGGAAATCCGTCCCTCCCAGCAGATTGCATCCTGTAAATTCAGCCGCTTCGCCAGATGCATGAATGATTCATGCGCCAACGCTTCGCCGCCCATGCCGCACAGGCTGAGATGGAACCTCGGATCGCGGCTCCGCAGTTTTGCGAGAACCTGCAACGCAAGCGTCGGGTTCTTGCGTAGTGTCATCAGGCCGCACCAGCCGACGCGGTATCTGTTCCAGGTTTTCGCCGCCTTGAAACGTTCCGTGTCGACCCCGTTGAGCACGAGGTGCAACCGGCTCGTAAACGGAATTTCCGGGGCGGCGGCCAGCACGCGCTCGCGCATATCGGGGCTGACCACGATCACGTCATCCACCTTCGCCCAGGCCGTGTTTGCAACATGCGGCGTCTCGGTCGCCTCGATCCGGTGGACGCGGACGATCACGCGCCGACCGCCGAAATCCGTGGTCCCGATCATCGCCGGAAATGGCGGCCAGCAGAATTCGAACCAAAGCGCGTCCCGTGATGGATCATCGGTCCAGGCCAGGGCAGCCTCCAGAACGGCAGGCCCGCTAACCGTGAATTTTTTGACCTCCCAGCCCGAAGCCGCCGGCAGGCGCGCGAGGATGTCGGCGGTGAAGTGATCCAGCGTCGGGAGTGTCATCATGGCGAGGCGGGGGGCGCGTTGCATGATCAGTGTTTAACCGCCTGATCCGAACATCCGGTTAATTTATGTCTGACGCGTTTTTGCGTGCGGGCCAAACCGCGATATAAACGCGTTATGAACAAGCGCATCTTTCGCCCTGCCACC
Organism: Acidiphilium sp.; assembly: GCA_028688905.1. Classification (GTDB taxonomy): domain Bacteria; phylum Pseudomonadota; class Alphaproteobacteria; order Acetobacterales; family Acetobacteraceae; genus Acidiphilium. The sequence goes on from JAQTXH010000001.1 coordinate 455,630, forward strand.
ACCCTCGTCCACGCCGGCCAGGTCCGGTCCAATTTTGCGGAAAACGCCGAAGCGTTGTTCCTCACCTCCGGCTTTGTCTATGACGACGCCGAGCAGGCCGAGGCGACGTTCAAGGGCGAAGTTTCGCATTACCAGTATTCCCGCTTCGGCAATCCGACCGTTTCGATGCTCGAATCCAGGCTCGCCGCGATCGAGGGGGCGGAGGCATGCCGCGCCACCGCGACCGGCATGGCCGCGGTGCAGGCCGCGATGCTGTCCCACCTGAAAACCGGCGATCGGGTGGTGGCCTCGCGCGCCTTATTCGGCTCGTGTCATTGGATCGTTTCGACCTTGTTGCCGCGCTATGGCATCGAAACCGTGTTCGTCGATGGCGGCGATCTCACCGCCTGGGCCGCGGCCTTGGCCACCAAGACCGCGCTCGTTCTGCTCGAAACGCCATCCAACCCGATGCTCGACATCATCGATCTCCGCGCGGTGTGCGATCTGGCGCATACGTCCGGCGCGATCGTGGTGGTGGACAACGTCTTCGCCACCCCTTTGCTCCAGCGCCCGCTCGAATTCGGGGCCGATGTCGTGGTCTATTCCGCAACCAAGCATATGGATGGCCAGGGCCGCGTGCTCGGCGGGGCAGTGCTGGGCAGTAAGGCGTGGATCGAAAACACCCTGCAACCCTTCACCCGCAACACCGGGCCGGCGCTCTCGCCGTTCAACGCCTGGATCATTCTCAAGGGGTTGGAGACGATGGCGCTGCGGGTGGCGCAGTCCTGCCGGTCGGCCGCTGTCATTGCCGATCATCTGGCGGGGCAGAAGCATATCGCCCGCGCGCTCTATCCGTTCCGCGCCGACCACCCGCAATCGGCGCTCGCCCGCGCACAGATGAGCGATGGTGGCACCTTGGTCACCTTTGAACTCAAAGGCGGTAAACCCGCTGCGTTCCGATTCATGAACGCGCTCGAACTGATCGTGATCTCGAACAATCTGGGCGATTCCAAATCGATGATGACCCACCCGGCAACCACGACCCATTCGAAAATATCCCCCGAGGACCGCGCTCAACTCGGCATTACCGAAGGCACGATCCGGTTTTCGGTCGGGCTGGAAGATGTCGCCGATCTGATCGACGACCTTGACGGCGCGCTCGCGGCACTCGATCAGCCCCGCGCCGTCGCGAGCGCCAACCGATAAGTTTCAGCCACTCAAAAGGCGTGATGATTTTGAGATCATCACGCCTTTTTTTACCTCGGTTTTTTTAACTCAGTGGTGACGATTGCGCGCGCAATACGGCTTGACCCAGTGCCCGTGATAGCGATGACGGGGTACAAAATGCGTGCCATGGCCGCAGTGGATGGCGACTGTCACTACCGGCATCGTTGCCGCCTGATGGGGTAGTGCAACCGGCCCGGACCGTTGCGCGGCACTGGCCGACGCGCCGAACCCGGCCAGCGTCGCGCCAGCCAGGATTGCCGAAAGAAGAAAACGTGACATGACCGATTCTCCGGTAATTATTTTGTGAACCGTATGAATACACGTTGCCGTGATCTGCTGTCAAACCATGCCCGTACAGGCGCGCCGGGTTGGCGGGCGGCGGCGCGCGAAACAAAGACGAATTTCAACGGTCGTCCTTTATGGTTGTTGGTATGATTTCAGCCGGTCAGGCGAGCGGTTCGATGCCGGCGGCGACGGGAGTGGCGATTTCGGTCAGGCGGTAGCCCACGCCGGGTTCGGTCACCAGGGAAAGGCCGGATTCCGCCAGTTTCCGGCGTAACTGACTGACGTAGATGCGCAGGTAAGCGATGTCCTCGGTGTGTGCCGGCCCCCAGACGGCGGTGAGAATCTGCCGGTGGGTGAGGACGCGGCCCTGATTGCGCACGAACAAGGCGAGCAGATTATACTGAATGCGCGTCAGGCCGAGATCGACCGGCTTGCCTTCGATCATCCGGCTCGCCGACCGGCGCTCCGGGTCGAGCGTCAAAACCCCGTTGGTCAGTTTCGGCACCATTTCGCCCGCTTGCGCAGTCAGGCGCAGCGCCGCACGAATCCGGGCCAACAACTCGCCGAGCGCGAACGGTTTTTCGACGTAATCATGCGCCCCGGCATCGAGGGCGGTTATTTTTTCGACCTCACGGTCGCGCGCCGAGAGAACGATCACCGGTACGGCGCAGAAGTCACGCAATTTGGCCAGAACCACCTGGCCATCCATATCCGGCAGACCAAGGTCGAGCAGCACCAGATCCGGGGCGGCGGAGGCAGCGAGGCGCAGGGCTTCAGCCCCGGTTTCAGCCCGCAGGGCGGTATATCCGGCGGCTTCCAGCGCGGGCTTCAGGAAACGGTGGATCTGCGGTTCATCATCCACCACCAGAATATTGCCGGTGATCATGCGGGGCGGCTGGGACTGGGGGTGGAAGAAGGCCAGGGGGCTCTGCCCCCTGGACCCCCGCTAAGGGCGCGGCCCTTAGAACCCTGGAGTTTCAGGCAAGAGGAGGGCTGTCCAGGCCAGAACGACGGAACCACCGAGGCAGCGCCCTCCTCTTGCCTGAAACTAGTGGATTCCAAAGGCTCCGCCTTTGGCTGGGTCGAGGGGCAGCGCCCCTCGCCTTGCTTCACCCCGATCCCATCGCCCCTCATGAGCATGGCAATCTGATGGTGATGATGGTGCCGGGGAGGCTGTCGCGTGGCAGATCGGGGCGGGGGGATGTGGCGTTGATGGTGCCGCCCATGGCTTCGACGAAGGCGCGGGCGATGGCGAGGCCGAGGCCGGTGCCGGGGGCGATGCGGTCGCCGCGGGCGGCGCGGAAGAAGCTGTCGAACACGTGGGGCAGGTCGGTGGCGTCGATGCCGATGCCTTCGTCGGCGACGGAGATGGCGATGGTGTCGGCTTCGCGTGTGGCGCGGATGGTGATGGCGGAGCCGTCGGGGGCATATTTGATGGCGTTTTCGAGCAGGTTGACGATGACTTGTTCGAGCAGTGCCGGGTCAGCTTGCGCGGTTTTGGCACCCTCCGCCAGATTGACCGCCGCGCGGAAGGCTTCCGGCACCCGCGCGACGGCGGCTTCGATCAGGGTGGTGAGATCGATGGTTTCGCGCCGGGCGATGATCTCGCCGGTTTCGATGCGGGCCATGCCGGTGATGTTGGCGAGGAAGCGGGTCATCCGTCCGACGTCCTGCACGATGCTGGCGAGCAGGTCGGTGCGGGTGGCCTCGGTGAGGTTGGGGACGGCGAGGGTTTCGGCGGCGCCGCGAATGCCGGTGAGCGGGGTGCGTAAATCGTGCGAGAGCGAGGAGAGCAGGGCGGTGCGCAGTTTCTGGGTGGAGTCCTGGGCGTTGGCTTCGGCGGCGCGGGCGGCGAGGCGCAGGCGTTCGGTGGCCATGGCGGCTTGATCGGCGAGCGCGCCGAGCGCCTGGGCGAGCGGTTCGGTGATGGGGGCGGCGGGTTGCACGCCGAGCACGCCGATCACCCCGGCCTCGGTGGCGAGAGGCAGGAAGCGCCAGGGGACCGAGGGGAGGGTGATGGTGCCGGTGCCGGTGGCGACGCGGTTGGCGTAGGCGAATTCGGCGGCGGCCTGGGCTGGTTCGTCGATTTGGGGGGCAACCGGGAGGGTGTTTTTGGCGGCCATCAGCACGACGGCGTGGTCGGCCAGGGCGGCGGCTTCGGTTTCGATCGCAGTGCGCAGGGCGGTTTCGTCGGTGGCCCGGGCGAGGGTGCGGCCGAACAAAGCGACACGGCGGAGGGCGTCGATCCGGCTGCGGGCGGCTTCGGCTTCGATGCGGACCCGGCCGGCGAGGGTGCCGGTGAGCAGGCCGACGGCGAGAAAGACGATCAGGGCGACGACATCGCGCGGGTCGCCGACCGAAAGGGTGAAGACCGGCGGCAGGAAGAAGAAATTCCAGAGCAGGAAGCTCGCGAGCGCTGCAAACAGGCCGAGGCGGCGGCCGTAGCGGCTGGCGACGCCGACCACGATGCCGGTGAACACGAAGCCCATGGCGTCGTGCGGCACATAGGCGCGCAGCACGAACCCAAGTGCGGTGGCGAGACCCATCACGCCCAGGCTGATCGTGTAGGGGATCAGGCTCTGGCGTGGCTGGGCGAGTTTGGGGGCGGTGGGACGGGCAGCGGGATCTGGCACGACATAGACCGAATAGGCCCGCGCCCGGCGGCCTAGTTTCGCGGCGAGCGGCCGGGGACGGATAAAGCTGCGACGCCAGAAACCGGCGGGTCCGCGCGCGATGACGATATGCGCGACGTTTTGGCGTGCCGCGACTTCGAGTACCGCGGTTGCGGCATCCGCATTGGTGCTGGTTTCCACGGTGCCGCCGAGTTGAATCGCAAGGTCGAGAGCCGATTGCACGCCGCCGCCCGTTTCGGCTTCGGCATGGAAGGCGAGCAGTGGGGCGCGCAGCGCATCGGCCAGGCGTGCCGCGTGGCGCACCACTTGTTCGGCCCCCGGTCCGCTCTCCACCACCGCCATCACCCGCTCGGCGGCAGGCCACGGGCCGGCGATCGCGCGCGCGCGCATGTAGCTCGCGATGTCGCGGTCGACATGCTGGGCCACCCGGCGCAGCGCCATTTCGCGCAAGGACGCGAGGTTGCCGGGGCGGAAAAACCCATCGAGCGCGCGGCGGGCGAGGTCGGGGCGGTAGATGCGGCCCTGTTCCAGCCGGACCCGCAATTCGGCCGGTGGCAGGTCGATCAGTTCAATCTCGGAGGCAAGGCCGAGCACGGTATCGGGCAGGGTTTCCGCGACCCGCACCCCGGTGATGCGGGCGACCTGATCGTTGAGGCTTTCGAGATGCTGGACGTTCAGCGTGGTCCAGACGTCGATGCCGGCTTGCAGGATGTCCGCGACGTCCTGCCACCGCTTGGCGTGGCGCAAACCCGGCGCGTTGGTGTGGGCGAGTTCATCGACCAGCAGCAGGCCGGGGCGGCGGGCGATCGCGGCGTCGAGGTCGAACTCCTCCAGCATGTGACCACGATACGCCACCCGCTTACGCGGCAACACGGGCAGATCGCCAAGTTGTTCGGCGGTTTCGGCGCGGCCATGGGTTTCGATCAGCCCGGCCAGCACATCGACGCCCTCGGTGCGCTTCTGCCGTGCGGCGGCGAGCATTTCCCAGGTTTTGCCGACACCGGGTGCCGCGCCGAGAAAGATTTTCAGGCGGCCGTGATGCTCGCTGGTGGCGGCAGCGAGCAGCGCGTCAGGATCAGGCCGGTGCTCGGTATCCTGGGTTGCCATGAACGCCGATCATGGCGCTGTCATGCCGCTCAAGACAAGGTTGAGTTTCAAAACGTTGACATGGTTGGTGCCGATGACGCCGAGCAGGCGGTGATCGGCCAGTTGTTCGACCAGCGCCGTCACCCTGGCGGCCGGCAGTTTGCGCGCGGCGGCGACGGCGGGGGCCTGGCGCAGTGCGTTTTCGAGCGAGATATCCGGATCGAGGCCGGAGCCGCTCGTGGTGACGGCGTCATCCGGCACCGGACCCGGCCCGTAGGCCTTGAGATAGGCCGCGATGCGGGCTTTGACGTTGCTGACCATGCCCGCGTTGGTCGGGCCGGAGGACGAGCCGCCGGATTCCGAAGCGTCATACGGGGTGGGGATGGTCTTGCCCTTGGCGTCGGTGCCGGTCAAAGCCGAGGGGCGTGGGGTGAACCAGTCCGGGCCGGTGAAATTCTGGCCGATCAGGGCGGAACCGATCGGTTTGCCATCGACCTTCAGCAAGCTGCCGTTTGCCTGGAACGGAAACACCGCCTGGGCGAAACCGGTAAAGGCGGCGGGCAGCGCCACGCCCAGGATGATGGTGAAGAACAGAACGAGGGAGAACGCAGGGCGGATTTCGCGGAGCATGGTCGTTGTCCGATCAGGTAAAGATGTGGAAAGCAGTGAGGATCATGTCGATCGCCTTGATCCCGACGAAGGGCGCGACGATGCCGCCGAGGCCATAGATCAGCAGGTTGCGCCGCAGCAGCGCGGCGGCACCGACCGCGCGGAACTTCACGCCGCGCAGCGCGAGCGGTACCAACACCACGATGATCAGCGCATTGAAGATCACCGCCGAGAGAATCGCACTTTCCGGCGACGTCAGCCCCATGACGTTCAGCGCCTGCAATCCCGGATAGGTGGCGACAAAAATCGCCGGCAGGATCGCGAAGTATTTCGAGATGTCGTTGGCGATCGAGAAAGTAGTGAGCGCGCCGCGGGTGATGAGGAGTTGCTTGCCGATCTCGACGATCTCGATCAGCTTGGTCGGGTCGCTGTCGAGATCGACCATGTTGCCCGCCTCGCGCGCCGCCTGGGTGCCGGTCTGCATTGCCACCCCGACATCCGCCTGGGCGAGAGCCGGCGCGTCGTTGGTGCCGTCGCCGCACATCGCGACCAAACGGCCCTCCTCCTGCGCTTTGCGGATGTAGCCGAGCTTGTCCTCCGGGGTCGCTTCGGCGATCACATCGTCCACCCCCGCTTCGGCGGCGATCGCGGCGGCGGTGATTCGATTGTCGCCGGTCACCATGACGGTGCGGATGCCCATGCGGCGCAGATCGGCGAAACGCTCCTTGATGCCGGGTTTGACGATGTCCTTCAGCTCGATCACGCCGAGCAGCTTGCCGTCCACGGCCAGGGCCAAAGGTGTCGAGCCGGCCCGGGCGATGCGCGAGACCGCTTCGGTGAAGGCGGCGGGCGGGGTGCTGGCGGTGAGTTTCAGCACCGAATCGACCGCGCCCTTGCGCCAGGATTTGCCGCCGGAATCGACGCCGGAAACGCGGGTGTTGGCGCTGAACGGCACCAAAGTCGCATTGGTCGGCAGGGTGGTGGTGATCTGGTAACGGTGGCGCATCAGAGTCACGATCGAACGGCCTTCCGGTGTTTCATCCCCCAGCGAGGCGAAGGCGGCGGCTTCCGCCAGCACCCGCTCCTCGACGCCCGGCACCGGGTAGATCGCCGCGGCCATGCGGTTGCCAAACGTGATCGTGCCGGTCTTGTCGAGCAGCAGCGCATCGACGTCGCCCGCCGCTTCGACCGCGCGGCCCGAGGTTGCGACCACGTTGAAGCGGATCAACCGATCCATCCCCGCAATGCCGATCGCCGAGAGCAATCCGCCGATCGTGGTCGGGATCAGGCAGACGAACAGGGCGGCGAGCACCGCGATCGAGAGATGCGTCTTCGAATAGGCGGCAAAACCCGGCAGGGTCGCGACGGCGATGACGAAAATGACGGTGAGGCCGGCCAGCAGAATATCGAGCGCGATCTCGTTCGGTGTCTTGCGGCGTTCCGCCCCTTCGACCAGGGCGATCATCCGATCGAGAAAGGTCGAGCCGGGCTCGGCGGTGATCCGAATGACCAGGAAGTCCGACACCACCTGGGTGCCACCGGTAACGGCGGAACGATCGCCGCCGGCCTCGCGAATCACCGGGGCGGATTCACCCGTGATCGCACTTTCATTGACACTGGCGATCCCCTCGATGATCTCGCCATCTGACGGGATGATGTCGCCGGTTTCCACCAGCACCAGATCGTCCTTGTGCAGCTCGGGTGCCGCGGTCGGCTTGAAGATGGTGCGGTCGCGCGGATCGAGGATCAGCTTCGCCATCGTATCGGACCGCGCCCGCCGCAACGCATCCGCCCGCACCCGGCCACGACCCTCGGCGACCGCTTCGGCAAAGGTCGCGAACAACACGGTGATCCATAGCCAGATCGCGATTACCAGCGAAAAGGCGGCGGCCTGGCCGATGATCGCCTCATGCACGCCAACGACCGTCACTAACAGCGCGATGATCTCCGTGGTAAAAATCACCGGGTTGCGGATGAGCTGGCGCGGGTTGAGTTTCAGGATGGCATCACCCGAGGCACGGATCAGAATAGCGCGATCGAACAGGCCGATCGTATCGACTTGGCTGGTCATTGTCTGATGTCCAATTGGAAAGTGGTCTGGGCTGCGGGACAGGAAGGCCAGAGGGCTCTGCCCCCTGGATCCCCGCTAAAAGCGCGGCCCTTAGAACCCTTGAGTTTCAGGCGAGATGAGGGCTGTCCAGGCCAGATCGACGGAACCACCGAGGTAGCGCCCTCCTCTCGCCTGAAACTAGTGGATTCCAAAGGCTCCGCCTTTGGTGGGGTCCAGGGGCAGAGCCTCTGGCCTTCTTTCCCGCGGCTCAAAACACGCTCCCTTTGAGCATCAGGTAATGTTCGGCCAGTGGTCCGAGTGTATCGGCCGGCATGAATTGCAGGCCGCCGAGGATGATGATGACGCCGATCAGCAGGCCGACGAACAGCGGGCCATCGGTCGGGAAGGTGCCGGAGGATTGGGGCAGTTTCGGTTTGAGGGCGAGTGAGCCGGCGATGGCGAGGACGGGGATGAGCACGGCGAAGCGGCCGAACAGCATGGCGAGGCCCAATCCGTAATCGAGCAGGGGGGTATTGGCGGAGAGGCCGGCGAAGGCGGAGCCGTTGTTTTCGGTGGCTGAGGTCCAGGCGTAGAGCATCTCGCTCAATCCGTGCGGGCCGGCGTTATCGAGGGAGCCGAGGCCGGATTTGGTCAGGAGCGAGAAGCCGGCACCGGCGAGGATGCACATGGTTTGGATCAGCACCGCCAGCATGGCGAGTTTGATCTCCTTGGACTGGATTTTCTTGCCAAGGTATTCCGGTGTTCGCCCGACCATGAGGCCAGCGACGAACACCGCGAGCAGGGCGAACAGGACGATGCCATACAGACCCGAACCGACGCCGCCGGGCGCGACTTCGTCGAGCTGCATCAGGAACATCGGGATCAGGCCGCCGAGCGGGGTGTAGCTGTCGGTGACGGAATTGACCGCGCCGGTCGATGTGCCGGTGGCGGCGGTGTTGAAGGTGGTCGATTGCACGATGCCGAAGCGCATCTCCTTGCCGACCATGTTGCCGGGCTGGGCCATGATGCCGGCGTGGACCAAAATCGGGTTGTTCGCCGCTTCCGCCGCGTAGTCTCCCACCATCGCAAAGCCAAGGATCAGCGCCATGGCGGCAAACAGGGCGATGCCTTCGCGTTTGCGGCCGATCATGCGGCCGAAGGCGATGGGCAAGGCGAAGCCGATCACCAGCAGCAGCCAGATTTCCAGCAGATTGGTCAGTGCCGTCGGGTTTTCGAACGGGTGTGCCGAATTGGCGTTGAAGAAGCCGCCGCCGTTGGTGCCGAGTTCCTTGATCGCTTCTTGCAACGCCACCGGCCCACGGGCGATCGTTTGCGCACCGCCGGTGAGGGTGTGGATGTTGGCGAAGGCGTCGAACGTCATCGGCACGCCGGAGGCGAGCAGCAGAATGGTCGCGACCACGGCGATCGGCACCAGAACATACAGGGTGACGCGCGTGATATCGACATAAACATTGCCCAGCGTCTTCAACCCGCCGCTGACGAACGCCCGCATCAGCGCCGCGGCCACCGCAATGCCGGCCGCGGCCGAGATGAACATATGCACGGCGAGGCCGAACATCTGCGCGCCGTTCGAGATTTGGGATTCCGGCGAATAGGCTTGCCAGTTGGTGTTGGTGGTGAAACTCGCCGCCGTGTTGAACGCCAGCATCGGGGCCATGCCGGCGATGTGCTGCGGATTGAACGGCAGATAATATTGCAGCCGCAGAATCGCGTACAGCAGCCCGAAATGCACCACGCTGAGCATCAGCAGGGCGATGGCATAGCTCATCCAGCCCATCTGGCGGGCGGGATCGATACCGCACATCCGATAGATACCACCTTCGACCGGCGCGAGAAACCGCATCTTCCCCTCGAAAATCCGCGCCATATAGGCACCGAGCGGAAACGCCGAACCCAGCACCAGGATCAGCGCCAGGGCGATGTAGCCAAAACCTTGGATCGTCATGATCAGAAATCCTCCGGCCGGACCAGCGCCCAGACCAGGTAAATCAACAGCCCGAGCGCCACCGCGCCGGCCAGCACCAGATCGAACATGGAATCAGACCTTTGCGCATAAAGGGACGTAGGCAAAAAACAGCGCGAAGACCGCGAGCGCGATCAGCAACGAGACGATGTCGGGCATGGTGTAGCCTCCGGAGGGTCAGACGGGGCGCGGAGCGGCCGTGCGGAAGGTTCCGACAATGCTGCGCTCCGCTATCCCCGGTTTATCGAAGGACCGAGATAAAACCGCGATGGCGATTTCGCGGCCCGACGTAAAAACAACGTAAAATTTGGCGGTAGCCGCCGGTCGGTATCCCCTATGAGGGAACAGGGTCAAAACCCGGCGGCGAGGGTGGTTGGCGGATCCATTTGCGACGCGGCGCTTGACGTTGCCGGTCAGGGGCGATATGTCGCTGACCACGCCAATCGGGTCCGCAGGTTGTAAAACCGTGATCCGATTATTTTGTATGACGCAATCCAAAAGAGACACTTGAGTTTATGGCAAATATCGCATCCGCGCAGAAACGCATCCGTCAAACCGTGGTTCGCACGGCCCGCAACAAGGCGCGCCGCTCGCGCGTCCATAATTTTGTGCGGAAACTGGAAGAGGCCATCGCCAGCGGCGATCACACCAAGGCCCGCGAGGCGTTCGTGGCGGTCCAGCCGGAAATGCAGCGCGCCGTCACCAAAGGCGTGCTGAAATTCAACACCGTGTCGCGCAAAATCTCGCGCCTATCGGCACGGGTCAAGGCTCTCGCCGCTTGAACTGACGGGGTTTGACCGAGCGGCTTGGTCAAACCCTCTGCGGCACGCTCACCATTGTACTCACTAGGAGTATGTATGGAATCGTGGCGATATATCAGATTCTAAAAAATTTTTGAGGCGGCTCGATCACGGGCCGCTTTGTTGTGTTGCAAACACCGGTCCGGGTCTACAACCTGACATGAATGGCGTGCCATCGATTTTTTTCTTGAATATAAGAAAGCTGGATCAATCGCCTGATTTCATGGGGAGATTTAAAAACATCAATGATATATCTGGATCTTTTCCGACATAACTTGTCTTGCGCAGACCCTGCTATTTGGCCTAACCTGTATCTCTCAGGCGATGATCCAGCGGCTAGATGCCCGATTTACGTATGGTTTACGCAACCGTAACGTGTGTCGTGGCATAATGTGATTGATGAGGCCGCTGCTGTTGAAAGTGGCGACAAGGCTCAGGACTAGACGGACTTAAGGGAGGCGATGCTGTTGGAAGCGCAGATTGTGCAGGTTCATGATGCAGACATCGCCCGGGACTCGACCAACACCCGCAGTACCACCGTCGATCAGGGTGGCGATGCGGCTTTGGCTCACCAGTGGAGCCGGGTGCGCGCCCGGCTTCAGGAAGAGATCGGCGAGGTCGAGTATCGCAACTGGCTCCGCCAGGCGACGCTCTACGGCCTGGATGGCGACGAAATCACCGTAATGATGCCCACGCGCTTTTTGCGCGACTGGGTGAACAAAGAATATGGTGCCCTGCTTACCGCATTCTGGCAGGCGGAAAATCCGATCGTGCGTCGGGTGGATATTCGCACCCGCCCGGCCGGGGCCAACAACGCGGTGCCGAATCTCGGCGAACCCACGCCGGTGCAGGGGGGCAAGGCCGCCACCGCGCCGCGCCGTGAGGTAGAAGACCGCTCCGAAGCAGCCGCCCTGCTTGACGCCCGTTTCACCTTCGACACGTTTGTCGTGGGCAAGCCCAATGAATTCGCCTACGCCTGCGCCCGCCGCGTGGCGGATGGCCATGCCGCACCGGGGTTCAATCCGTTGTTTCTGTACGGCGGTGTCGGTCTCGGCAAAACCCATCTGATGCATGCGATCGCCTGGGAATTGTCGCATCGCGATGGCGGCGATGTCGCGGTCGCTTACATGTCGGCCGAGAAATTCATGCACCGGTTCGTCACCGCGCTGCGCCGGCAATCCACCATCGAATTCAAAAACGAACTTCGCAGCGTCGATGTGCTGATGGTCGATGATCTGCAATTCCTGATCGGCAAGGACGGTACCCAGGAAGAGTTTTTCCACACGTTCAATGCGCTGGTCGATTCCGGCAAACAAATCATTGTCTCGGCCGACAAATCGCCCTCCGATCTGTCAGGCATCGAAGACCGCCTGCGGACCCGCCTGGGCTGCGGCATGGTGGCCGACGTTCACGCGACGACGTATGAATTGCGGCTCGCCATTCTCGAAGCCAAGGCGTCGCGGGCAGGGGTTGCGGTACCGGGGCGGGTGATGGAATTTCTCGCCCAGAAAATCACCGCCAATGTCCGCGAATTGGAAGGCGCGTTGAACCGTCTGATCGCCCACGCCCATCTGTTCGCGCGGCCGGTAACGCTGGAGGCGGCGCATGAGGTGCTGCACGATCTTCTACGCGCCTACGACCGCAAAATCACCATTGAGGAAATCCAGAAGCAGGTCTGCGAGCACTACAATATTAAAATCAGCGAAATGTCCTCGGTGCGGCGGGCGCGTAATGTTGCCCGCCCGCGCCAGATTGCAATGTTTCTCGCCAAGCAACTCACCAGCCGCAGCCTGCCGGAGATCGGCCGGAAATTCGGCAATCGCGACCACACCACGGTGATGCACGCCGTCGCCAAAGTAACCGAACTAATGGCCGGCGACCCCGATTTCGCCGAGGACGTCGATCTGCTGAAGCGCATTCTTGCCGTCTGAGTTCAGGAAAGTGCTGCTTTTTCGAAAAAGGGCAGCAAATTTACTAACGATACCCATGCCAACGGTATCAGCTCAACAGCTGACCGCCATCGACCACGATATTCTGCCCGGTAATCCAGCGCGCCGCTGACGATGCTAGAAACAGCGCGACATCTGCGATCTCTTCCGCAGTCCCGAACCGGCCGAACGGGATCGAGGCCAGCGTGGCTTCGTAGAGTTTCGGGTTGTCGCGCTTGCGCCGCTCCCAGATGCCGCCGGGAAACTCGATTGCCCCTGGCGAGATCGCATTCACCCGGATCTTTTGCCGCGCCAGTTGTGCTGCCTGCGACATCGTGTAGTTGATCACCGCCGCCTTTGCCGCCGCGTAGGCGTTGCTGCGCATCGTGGCGCGCATGCCGGAAATCGAGGCGATGTTGATGATCGAGCCGCCTTCATCTGTCTCCAGAAATGGCCGCGCCGCCTGACTCGCCCGCACGATTGCCATGATATCGACGCTGAGTGAAGCGGCCCATGCAGTCTCGTCATCGCCCATACCGAAGCCCGAGCCGTTGTTGACCAGGATATCGATCCCGCCCAGCGCACCGGCGGCTTCGGGGACGAACGCGGCGACCTGCGCGGCATCGGCGAGGTCGCAGGGGGCGGCGAACACCGCATGGCCGTGGGTGGCGAGTTCTAGCCGGGCTGCCTCCAACCCCTCCGTCCCGCGCGCGCAAATCGCGACATCGGCACCCTCGGTGGCGAAACCCTTGGCGATCGCGAGGCCGATACCCCGGCTGCCGCCCATCACCACGACGCGACGTTCCTTGAACCGCATTTGGCTTGCTCCGTTGCCTGATCAGGCCGCCTGACGGGCGACCGGGTAGTCGGTATAGCCCTCCGCACCGCCCTGATAAAAGCTCGACGGATCGGGCGGGTTGAGTGGCAGGTTCCGCGCAAATCGCTCGGCAAGATCCGGGTTGGCGATATAGAGCTTGCCGAACGCCACCGCATCGACCTCGCCCGCCGCAATCGCCGCTTCGGCGGTCTCGCGGGTGAATCCCTCGTTGCCGATATAGACACCGCCGAACGCCGCCTTCAACTTCGGTCCAATCCAGTCCGCCGCCTCGTACTCGCGCGCCGCGATGAAGGCAATTTTGCGCTTGCCAAGTTCGGCCGCGACATAGGTGAAGGTCGCGAGCTTGTCGGAATCGCCCATCGAATGGGCATCGCCGCGCGGTGCCAGATGCATCCCGACCCGATCGGCACCCCAGACGCCGATCACCGCATCGGTGACTTCGAGCATCAGACGGGCGCGATTTTCCAGCGAACCGCCATAGAGATCGGTGCGCTGATTGGTGCTGTCCTGCAAAAACTGGTCGAGCAGATAGCCGTTGGCACCATGGATTTCGACGCCGTCGAACCCTGCCAGCTTCGCGTTTGCGGCGGCGATCCGGTAGGCTTCGACTACCCCGGCAATTTCCGACGAATCGAGTGCGCGGGGCGTGACATAGGGCTTTTCCGGCCGCACCAGGCTGATATGGCCACCGGCGGCGATTGCGCTGGGGGCGACCGGGGTTTGACCATTCAGGAATTGCGGGTCGGAAATTCGCCCGACGTGCCATAATTGCGCAAGGATCAAGCCGCCCTTGCCGTGTACCGCCGCAGTGACGACCCGCCAGCCGGCAACCTGAGCGTCAGACCACAGGCCGGGGGTTGCCGCGTAGCCAACGCCCATCGGGGTGACCGAAGTCGCCTCGGACAAGATCATGCCGGCACCGGCGCGCTGGGCGTAATATTCCGCCATCAGAGCGTTGGGAATTCGCACATCGCCGGCACGGGCGCGGGTCAGCGGTGCCATGATCACTCGGTTGGAGAGGGTGAATGCTCCGACTCGCAGAGGTTCCAATAATTTCGACATGAATCAGCCTTTCAGGATAGTTTCAGTTGATGAGGGAAGCATTCCGGCTGATCGAGTGCGTCGCGCAGCAACAGGAGCAGCGACTCCACCGCCTGATCGTCACGTTTGTAAAACACATACGGTCCGATCCGCCGCCCGACGATCAACCCTGCGGCCTGCAACGCGGCCAGATGAGCGGAGATGCTCGATTGCGAGAGTGGGCAGGATTGTTCAATCTGTCCGGCACAAACGCCAAGACTCAACGGCTGCGCCTGATCGGCAAAGTAGCGTTCGGGATGTTTCAGCTTCGCCAGAATGGCCCGGCGAACCGGATGGACAAGGGTTTTGATCCCCTCGTCCAGTTCGGTACCCGGTGTGGATGCATTGACAATCGCCATGCTACGATATGTAGATCGGGGTTAATCGATATAAAGATCGGTTAACCCCGATTTGTGCAATGCAGTGATGTGCGGCGGTTCAGCCGCGCGCGTCCATCGCCACGTAATCGCGTTGCGGCGATCCGGTGTAAAGCTGACGCGGCCGTCCGATGCGCTGCAATGGGTCTTCGATCATTTCCATCCATTGGCTGACCCAACCCGTTGTGCGCGCCAGGGCGAACAGCGGGGTGAACATGGTCGTGGGAAAGCCCATCGCCTTGAGGATGATGCCGGAATAGAAATCGACATTCGGGTAGAGTTTGCGCGAAACGAAATAGTCATCGTCGAGTGCGATTTTTTCGAGTTCCATCGCCAGATCGAGCAACGGATCGTTCTCGATGCCGAGTTCGCCCAGCACTTCGTAGCAGGTCTTTTGCATAATCTTCGCACGCGGATCGAAGTTTTTGTAAACCCGGTGGCCGAAGCCCATCAACTTGGTATGGCTATTCTTGTCTTTCACCTCGGCGATGAAGGCGGGAATGTTCTTTTTATCACCAATTTCGCCGAGCATTTTCAGCACCGCTTCGTTCGCCCCGCCGTGCGCAGGCCCCCACAGGGCGGCAATGCCGGCGGCGATGCATGCGAACGGATTGGCACCGGTCGAACCCGCCAGGCGCACGGTTGAGGTCGAGGCGTTCTGCTCATGATCGGCGTGAAGGATCAGAATCAAGTCCATCGCACGTTCCAGGATCGGGTTTTTGCGATAGGGTTCTGAGGGAACGGCGTTCATCATGTAGAGAAAATTTTCCGCATACGACAGATCGTTGCGCGGATACATGAAGGGCTGACCGATCGAATATTTATACGCCCATGCGGTGATCGTCGGCAGTTTGGCGATCAACCGGAACGCGCTGATCTCACGTTCCCTCGGGTCGTTGATATTGACGCTGTCAGGATAGAAGGCCGACATCGCGCCGACGGCACCGCACAACACCGCCATCGGATGGGCGTCACGCCGAAAGCCTTCCCAGAACCGGCGGATTTGCTCATGCAGCATGGTATGCAGGGTCACGCCCTGGTTGAACTGGGCAAACTGGGCTTGGTCCGGCAGTTCGCCATACATCAGCAGATAGGCGACTTCGAGAAAGGTCGATTTTTCAGCCAGTTGCGCGATCGGATACCCCCGGTACAACAGCACGCCCTCATCGCCATCGATATAGGTGATCTTGCTTTCGCAAGAGGCAGTTTCGCCGTAGCCGGGGTCGAAGGTGAAAATGCCGGCCTGGGCCTGCAATTTGCGGATATCAGCCACCTGCGGTCCTAGTGTGCCGGACAATAGAGGTAGGGTGGCCGAGGTGTTGCTGCCCTCAATCGTGATGGTCGCGTGGCTCGGTGCGCTGGTTGCCTTGCTGCTCATGGCCATGTTCCTCTGGTGCTCTCGAAGCGACGATCGATCGCCGTTTCGCGCATGTGGTCAAACGTTGCCGGTTAAAACTCTTGCGATTGTAAATCGAACCGACTGCATAGCGCAACCTTCGCGCCTGCAACATGAACCATGGACACGCTATCGCGGTGCCGGCGGGTCGATCACCCGTTGCAGGCGCGAGCCGGACGCGCGCAAGTCTCGCCACGGCGTTAGCACCACGAAATCGACCAGCCGCGCGGTCGGAAACCCCTCGTTCAACGTCTTGTGTGCGGCCGTCGGCGAGGTTGCCCCGGCGGCCAGATTGAGCGCCAGCTCCAGCAAGCCCGGGTTATGGCCGATCACCATAACGCTACGCATGGTCTCGCGCAGGCCGCCGATCAGTTCGAGCAATCGGCTGGCCGGTGCCATGTAGAGCGTGTCGAGCACTTCGATATTGGGCTGCTCGTCCCAGAAAGCGACGCACTCCAGCGTTTCCATGGCGCGCCGCGCCGAGGATACCAGCACGACATCCGGCTCGATCCCGAGCACGCGCAGGCTGGCACGCAGCCGCAGCGCCGCATCGCGTCCGGCCAAGGTGAGCGGCCGGGCGTGATCGGTCTCATCGTCGCGGGCGCGCGCGGCTTTGGCGTGGCGCATCAAAATAAGCTGGTGCATGAATCTCTTTCGCGGGATGTCTGCTGGACATGTTTATGAGGCCGCGCGACCTCGCGATCCAGAGCGCCCGCCCTATTTAACGCAGTGGAGGTATGCATGAATGATCCGATCGTGATGATCGGAGGCAACCGCGTGCAGCGCTACACCGCGCCGGCCAATGCCCTGCCGCTGACCGACTGGAGCAAGGCCATGCTGAAGGGACAAATTATCAACATGCAGACCGGCCCCATTCGGCTTTCGGTCCATTACGATCGGGAAAATGTCTGGCAGGAAAATGTCTGGCAGGAAAATGTCTGGCAGGAAAATATCTGGTCCGGCCTCGCGTTCGATCACAAGAACCACATTTCCGACAAGCCCGTGATCGGGTGAGGACAATCTCTCCCGTCGTCGCGGAAAGCTTTGCCAACCCGAGAAATCATACTTGCCTCAGAGGCTGAACCGCTCATCGTCCGGCTCCGCGACATCGCTAAAACGCTGTTCAGCGGTATCGAGCGCGGCACGCAGGGCGCTAAAGATTTTCTCGATTTGCGGCAGCGTGAAACTATAGTTGTTACGATTCGATAAATTGCCGATCTTGCGGATCGCACCGAGTGCTTCATTCGTGCGGTTTTCCGCGAGACGCTTGAAAGCGTCGGATTTGT
Organism: Acidiphilium sp.; assembly: GCA_028688905.1. Lineage (GTDB taxonomy): Bacteria > Pseudomonadota > Alphaproteobacteria > Acetobacterales > Acetobacteraceae > Acidiphilium. The sequence goes on from JAQTXH010000001.1 coordinate 473,188, forward strand.
CGCGTGCCATGTTCAGTCTTCCCTCAGACGATGCGTACCCGTGCTGCCGAATCCGCCGGCATTGCGTGTAGTGTGGTCAAGCTCGGTCGTTTCCTGCCAGACCAGCCGGCTGACCGGTGCCAGCACCGCCTGCGCGATCCGCATGCCGCGCGTGACAGTGAAATCGGCACTTCCGGCATTCAGGATGATCACCTGAATTTCACCGCGATAGTCGGCATCGATCGTGCCGGGACTGTTAGCAATCATGATGCCATGCTTCAGCGCCAGCCCCGACCGTGGCCGGATTTGTAACTCAAAATTATTTGGCAACGCAATGGCAAGTCCGGTCGGGATCAAAGCGCGGGCGAGGGGGGCGATCACGACCGGATCGGCATTGGCAGCCAACAGATCAAGTCCGGCCGCGGCAGCGGTGGCATAGCCGGGCAAGGGCAGATTGGCCCCATGCGGCAGGCGTTTGACAGCAACGGCAATATTCATGACAGGGCCTTAATGATACGTGAGACGAGTTTGTCGGCAATGGCCGATTTCGATGCGCGCTGCCACGGTTCGGCACCATCCTGGGTGATCAATACCACCTCGTTATCGGTGCCGCCCATCACGTCCGATCCCGCGCCGACGTGATTGGCAACGATCCAGTCGCAGCCTTTGCGCAGGCGCTTTGCGGTTGCGTTGGCCACAAGATTTTCGGTTTCAGCCGCAAAGCCGATCACCAGACCGGGCCTGCCATTTGCACGATGGGAAATATCACTCAGAATATCGGGATTTTCCACTAACGAAATCGTCGGTACGGTACCTGATTTCTTGATCTTGCGATCCGATGCATCAACGCGCCAATCGGCAACCGCGGCGCAAAATATCGCCACATTGGCGGGTAGGGCGGCGGCGGCGGCGGCGTGCATTTCGCGCGCGGTTTCAACATGAATGCTGACCACACCGGGTGGATCGGCAAGCGTGACGGGTCCCGATACCAGGGTCACCCGCGCCCCGTTCGCCGCCAAGGCCTGTGCAATCGCGTGGCCCTGCCGCCCGGAACTGCGATTGGCGATATAGCGCACCGGGTCGATCGGCTCATACGTCGGGCCGCTGGTCACAATCACATGGCGGCCGGCCAGCGCACCGGATTTGCCAAAAAAATCACGCACCGCAGCAAAAATCGCCGCCGGTTCCGCCAGCCGCCCCGGGCCGAATTCACCGCACGCCATCGGCCCCTCGTCGGGACCGATCACCACTATGCCGCGCGCGCGCAAAACGGCGATGTTAGCAACGGTGGCCGCATGCTGCCACATCCGCACATTCATCGCGGGGGCGACGATCACGGGCTTGTCGGTCGCGAGCAGAATGGTCGTGGCCAGATCGTCGGCAATTCCGGCCGCCATTTTTGCCAGAAGATCCGCCGAAGCGGGCGCTACAACCAACAAATCGGCGCTGCGTGACAGCTGAATATGTCCCATCTCGCTCTCGTCGGTCAGCGAAAACAAATCTGTGTAAACCCGGTCCTCGCAGAGTGCCTGCAACGATAGGGGGGTGATGAATTCAGCGCCCCTTCGCGTCAACACGGCGCGCACGCCGGCATTGTCTTTACGCAGCAGCCTGACCAGTTCGAGCGCCTTGTAGGCAGCGATCCCACCGCTAACAATCAGCAGAACCCGCCTGCCGTCAAGACTCAAAGCCGCCATCCGGAATGGATCGCGGCGATCCCGCCGGTCAGGTTGCGAAACGCCACATGCCCGAACCCCGCCCGGCGCATCATTCCCGCAAGCGTCTCCTGATCGGGAAACATGCGGATGCTCTCCGCAAGATATTGATAGCTCTCCCGATCGTCCGCCACCCACGCACCGATCGCCGGCAGCGCGGCAAATGACCAGCGCTCATACAGGGGGGCTGCCACCGCAACCTGCAATTTTGAAAACTCCAGGCAAAAGAACCGCCCGCCCGGTTTCAGCACCCGCAACGCCTCGGATAAAACCTTGTCCTTATCGGTGCAATTACGCAGCCCGAATGCGATCGACACCCGATCCACTGTGCCATCCGCCAGCGGCAAAGCCTCGGCATCGGTCACCGCAAACGAAATCCCGCCGATCAGCCCGCGCGTCTCCGCCCGCGAACGCCCAACGCCCAGCATCTGCTCGTTGATGTCGGTCAGCAGCACCGGGCCACCGCCCCGCTGGTGCCAGTGGAACGAAATATCGCCGGTGCCCCCGGCCAGATCGAGCAGGGTGAGGTGCGGTCGCGGGTCCATCATGCCGACGAATTCGCGCTTCCATAACCGGTGTACACCGAGCGACATCAAATCGTTCATCACATCGTAGCGACGTGCAACACTGTCGAAAACGGCGCGGACGCGCTGGGATTTTTGCGCGCGGGCAACCTTGGAAAACCCAAAATCGACGGTATCGGTGCTGCTGGTATCGGCCATGGCATCAGGCTATAGCGGCAAAAGCATCATGCCGGAACTCCCCGAGGTTGAAACAATCATGCGTGGACTGGTGACCACGCTGGTGGGCCGCCGCATCGCGCGCGCCAGCCTGGCGCGTACCGATCTGCGCTGGGCGGTGCCGGACGGCTTCGTCCAAGCCATCGTCGGCGCGCGGGTTGAAGGATTTCGCCGGCGCGGCAAGTACATGTTCATGCAACTCGATCGCCGCGTCTCGGTGCTGATCCACCTCGGCATGTCGGGCCGGATGACGATCGACCGTGAACCGCTACCCCACCAGCACCTGACAATCACAACCGATGAGGGCTGCACCATCGGATTTGTCGATCCCCGCCGGTTCGGCGCGCTCGATCTGGTGGCGACGGAAGCCGAGGACAGCCATCGATTGATCGCGGATCTCGGTCCCGAACCGCTGGAGCTATCGTTCAATGTCGCGACGCTGACGCGGTCGCTTGCCGGAAAAGCAACGCCGATCAAGGCAGCCTTGCTCGATCAGTCGGTCGTCGCCGGCCTCGGCAACATCTATGTGAGCGAAGCGCTGTTCCGGGCCGCAATCGACCCGCACCGCCTCGCGGGCAGCCTGGGCAGGGCGGAACTCAAATGTCTGCTGCCCGCGATCAAAACAACCTTGACCGAAGCCATTGCCGCCGGCGGCTCGTCGTTACGCGATTACGTACAGCCTTCAGGTGAACTGGGCTATTTTCAGCACGAATGGAAAGCCTATGGCCGCGCCGGGCAACCTTGCGAGCGCTGCCCCGGACCGCCGGCCTGCGCCGGCATCGTGCGCGCCGTTCAGGCCGGACGGGCGACGTTCTGGTGTCAGCGGACGCAAAAATAGGGTCAAAACTTGGCTGCCGCGATAAATTCACGGATCAGCGCCGCCGATTTTTGGCCCGGTGTATCCTCGACGCCGGACGAAACATCGACAGCCCCGGCCCCGCTCGCGGCAATCGCACGAGCGACATTATCCGGCGTCAGCCCGCCCGCCAGCAGCCAGGGCGCGGGTGCGCGCCAGGATTTGGTGATCGACCAGTCCAGCGCCGTCGCGTTGCCACCGGGCCGGGCGGCATCGGGTGGTGGTCTGGACTCGATGATGAACCCATCCAACCCTTCGTCGCCCGTTGGCAAATCCGCCGCAATGGCAACACCCACCGCGCGCCAGACCGGCAGCCCGAACCGCGCGCGTAGCGCCCGGCAGGTGTTGGCGGGGGCGTAAAGTTGCAGAATATCGAGCTTCACCTCGTCGGTCACGGCGGCGATCGTCGCCTCATCGGGGTCGACGAACAGACCCACCCGCGTAACCACCCCCTCCGCACCGATCGCATGCGCCTGTGCTGCGGTCACGTACCGCGGCGAGGGTGGAAAAAACACGAAACCCACCCAATCCGCCCCGGCACCGACCGCGGCGCGATAGGCATCGACTGTGTTGATCCCGCAAATCTTCACCAATGCCATCAAATGCGCGCCATCAGGCGATCGAGGCTGCAATCGCGGCAGCCGCCGCTGCTGGATCGGTCGCCGTGGTGATCGGCCGACCCACGACGATATAGGTTGCCCCCGCCGCCACCGCCGCTTGCGGCGTTGCCACCCGCGACTGGTCGCCCCGATCCGCCCCGTGTGGCCGGATGCCGGGAACCACCAGGATCGGTCCCCCGCCAAACGCGTCGCGCAGGACCGAAATTTCGTCGGCGCTGCACACCAATCCATCGGCACCGGCATCAAGGGCCAGACGGCCGAGGCGCAGCACCTGCTGGCGCGGCCCACCGGCGACCCCGGTTTGCGAAAGGGCCGCGGCGGCAAGACTGGTCAATACCGTAACGGCGAGCAGACGCGGCCGGGCGTCACCGGCGTGCTCCGTCGCCCCGCGTGCCGCCGCGATCATCGCAGCGCCCCCGCTGGCGTGAATGGTGAGCATCGCCGGACGAAACGGCAGCAGCGCGCGAACGGCACCAGCCACGGTGTTCGGAATATCGTGTAGCTTGAGGTCGAGAAACACCGGATAGGGTATCGCCGTGTCGAGCGCCGCCGGCCCGAGCGCGCAAAACGCCTCAAGCCCCAGTTTCACCAAACCGCAATGCGGCCCGACAGCGGCGGCAAGTTCCCGGGCACGGCGGGGATCTGCGGTATCGATCGCGGCGATCAAGCGCTGGGCCGGAAGAGCGAGGGCGTTCACCGTGCAGGCGGCACGTTCGGCGGCCCAATCGTTACCGGCGGCAGCGTGGGCGGCAGCGTGGACGGCGGTGGTTGCGCCGCCCGCATTGCCGCCATCTGTTTTTCAGCCAGCCGCGCCCGCCGATGCGCCCTTATCCGGAACGGCACATGGAGTAGCAAGCCGGCCAGCAACCCAAGCGCAAAGGTAATGAGCACGATCGCGCCGAGTGCCGCCGACCCCAGCGGCCCGAACGGCCAGAACGCGACCAGCGTGGCTTCGCGGTTCGACAGCAGGAACACCACGAGCACCAGCAGCAGGAGGGCACCCGACAAAAAGCGGACGAATTTCAGCGCTTTGATCCCTTTTGCTTCGGCGTATCCTCCGCACCTGCCATGACACCGTTCAATGCTGTGCCCGCGTTGATCATCTCGCGCAATTCACGCCCCGCGCGGAAAAAGGGCACTGTCTTTTCGGTGACATCGACGGTCTCTCCGGTGCGCGGGTTGCGCCCGGCGCGGGCCTGCCGCCGCTTCACCGAAAATGCGCCGAAGCCGCGCAATTCCACCCGGTCGCCTCGCGCCAAAGTCGCCGTCATTTCATCGAACAGGGCGGTGACAATGCGTTCGACGTCCGCCAGTGTCAGATGTGGATGGGCTTCCGCCAAGGCGGCGATCAGCTCGGATCTCGTCATAGTTCCGCCTCCCGTTTCTGTGACGGTGCCAGAGAGCAACGCCCCGGTCAACCGGATTTCGATTAGATTGTTGAAATCAGGCGTATTTTACCAGGTCAGGTCAAATGCAGCGCGGTTTGCAAGCCTTCAAGGATGAATTGCGTGGCAAGGGCGGCCACCAGAATCCCCAGCACCCGTCCTACCACGCTGGCCCCGGTGGTGCCCATCAGCCGCGCCAGGGTGCGGGCGGCGAGCATGGCGATCAAGGTCGCCGCGATCAACGCGGCCAACGCCAGGGTGATTGCGATCAATGCGTCCGGATGCCCAGCCGCCTTCGCGTGCAGCAGGACCATTGTCGTCATGCCGCCCGGCCCGGCGATCAGCGGAATCGCCAGCGGAAACACACTGATATCCTCGGTCGTATTTCTGGCGGCGGCCTTTTCCTCATCACTGGCGCGCAATTCACCCTTCGCCGTCACCATGTCTTTGGCGGAGAGAAACAGTAGCGCCCCTCCTGCGATTTGAAGGGCGGGTATGCCGATCCCGAGCAAGCGCAGCAACCCTTCGCCGGCGAGACCGAATACCAGCAACACCAGAAAACTGATGATCGACGCCCGCTGCGCAATGACGCGCCGCTTTACCGCGTCGTCATGTGTGGTCAGGGCGGCAAAAATGATGGCGGTGCCGATCGGGTCGATGATCACGAACAGCGCGACCACCGCATACAGGAAATCCCCGGTAAACTGGGTCAGCATTCCCGGGCCTCCGCCACGGTTCGATCGGTCGGCGTGTTGATATTCAGAAACGGGTCCAATTCGGCGTCGAATCCGACCACGCGCAGGCCGATGGCCCGGGCGAAATCCGACACCCGATACGGCCCGGCACCGGCCAGAAATTCATCCAGCGCTCCAATCGCGGTCACCGGCCAGAGCGCCACCAGATGATGCACCCGGCCCTGATGTGCGGCCACCGACGGGGCAGGGGCCAGACACGCAACCAGATCGCGCGGCACAAACGGAGTATCGACCGGTACGGTCAACAGCGCCACCCCACCGCGCGTTTGCGCCCAGATTAGCCCAGCCAGCACCCCCGCCAACGGCCCCTTGCCCCAATGCATGCCATCACCAACCACCGGCACCCCGAACGCCGCAAACCGCGCCCCATCGCCCGCCGCACTGATCGCAAAACCGTCCGTCTGCCCGCCCAACCGATCAATCACATGTGTAATCATCGGCCGGTCATGCAGGCGCAAAAATGCCTTGTCCACGCCGCCCAGCCGACGCCCCTGGCCCCCGGCCAGGATCAGACCATAAATCCCCGTCATGCGGGTTGAGTTTGGGACGTGAGGGGAGGATCAAGGACGGGAAGGCGAGGGGCAGTGCCCTTTGGCCCATTCCCTCCCTGAGGCTCAAGCCCAAATCCAACCGACACGGGGAGGGGAATGGGGCGAACGATGGGTTTCGAACCCACGACATCCAGGACCACAACCTGGCGCTCTACCAACTGAGCTACGTCCGCCACCGCGCGCGGTTTAGGCCGACAACCGCGGGTTCGTCAATTCGGTCATGCGGCTTTCTGTTCCATCAGGCCGCGGGCGATCACGGTTTCGGCGATCTGCACCGCGTTCAGCGCGGCACCTTTGCGCAGATTATCGGCAACGCACCAGAACGCGAGGCCGTGCGGTACGGTGGGATCGGCCCGCAGGCGTGAGACATACACAGCATCCTCGCCCTGGGATTCGAACGGCGTGATATAGCCGCCGTCTTCGCGTTCATCGAACAAAATGACGCCCGGTGCCGACCGCAAGGCCGACCGTGCCTTGTCGAGCGGGGCGGGGTTGGCAAATTCGACGTGAACGGCTTCGGCGTGGCCAATGAACACCGGCACCCGCACGCAGGTGGCGATCACCGCGATATCGGGGTCGAGAATTTTACGGGTCTCGACCGCCATTTTCCATTCTTCCTTGGTCGCACCGTCGGCCATGAAGATGTCGATATGCGGGATCACGTTGAAGGCAATCGGCTTGGTGAAAACCTCGGGTTTGCCGTAGTCGTTGACATAGGTGGCCTTGGTCGCGCGCTCCAACTCGTCCATGCCTTCCTTGCCGGCACCGGACACCGCCTGATAGGTTGAAACCACCACGCGTTTGACCGTGAAGCGGTCATGCAGTGGCTTCAATGCGACCACCATCTGAATGGTCGAGCAGTTTGGGTTGGCGATGATCCGCCGCCAGTCCTTGCGGGTGGCGAATTTATCCAGTGCCTGCGGGTTCACTTCCGGCACCACCAGCGGTACGTCAGGGTCCATCCGGAACTGGCTGGTATTGTCGATCACGATACAGCCCGCCGCCGCCGCGCGCGGCGCGTGGATTGCCGAAACCGCGGCACCCGGCGAAAACAACCCGAAATCGACCCCCCGGAAATCGAAGGTTTCGAGGTTGCGCACGGTGAGCACCTGATCCTCGCCAAAGCTCACCTGCTGCCCGGCCGAGCGCGGTGAGGCGAGGGCGATCACTTCGGAAATCGGGAACTTGCGCTCCGCCAATGTCTTCAAAATTTCGCGCCCCACCGCACCGGTGGCACCGACAACCGCAACCCTGAACGCCATGGCAACATCCTCAACCAAAACCTGCGTCTCAGGTAGCTTTCTCGGTCGTCCTGCGCAAGCAGATTGCATGCATGGGCGGATCGCGGCGGATGATCCGGTCACCCCAGCCGGAATGGCAGCCCCCCGATCCGACCGATACCGTGCGACAGAACCGACCATCCGGCCAGACATATCAGGGTAACGACAATGACCGGTTCCATTGCCGAACCGGTACGGCACAGCGGCAGTCCCCAGGTTTTTTGCAGCGGCCATGCCAGACGCAACCCGCGCGGCGTCAGCATGTCGGCCGCCAGATGGGACAAATAGCCCACGGCCAGGGCGGAGATTGCACCGCGTTGCTGCCCCGCCCATTGCAGCAACAGCACCAGCCCGATTACCGCGATCGCCGAATGGGTGATGCCGCGATGCCCGAGCGTGGCGGCGATGAATGTCGAAACTGGCCGCGCCCGCCGCCCGATCCAGGATTTCGGATGATCGATATCCGGCAGCAACGAACCGGCAATCGCGAGGGCCAGATACACCGGATCGCCCGGCGGGAGATGCAGCAACCGTGCCACGGCAACCCACGTCGCAATGCCGACAACGACGTGGGATTTGGCCATCATGCGGCGGACCTACACGTGCGGCGTCATTCGGGCAATACGAAGACTTTCATGCCGACGCCGACGTTATGGCGGGCGTTATGGGTTTGATCAAACTTTCCGGTGAACCCGCTTGAACGTCCGTAGGAGGAACGTGGATCCTGCCTCACTCGTTTTTATGGTCTGCTTTTTATGGTCTGCGATAGAGTCCCGCGCCAATCAAAACGACACCAAGTAACACCGCGACGCCGCTGACCGGGGTCGGGATCGTATGGAAGGTGTTTTCTTGGGTTTGAAGTTTAAGATCACCGACTTTAGCGACATCTCTGGTGTTCTGGGTCGTGAAGTGCGGGATAGCCAAGGCGGTTACGCCGAGAATTATCAGCAACGCACCAAAGATCATCAAAAAATTTTTCGATAGTCCCAACTTTATCTCCATTATTCAGGTGATTTCATGTTACAATTAATTGGTATTCGAGAACCTTGGCACGAGAGTCCTGCGGCACCGCGCGCCGTTCGCCCCTGATCAACCTCCCATCGAACAGGAACATCGTGGAAGTGGTGTCGTGCCGAGGCACTCGCAAGCTCTGCCGTATCCATGAGCCGTATCCATGAACAGACTCCGTAACCAGATTCCATAGCTTAGAGTCTGTCAGGCACTGACGGCTTCCAGAGCCGTTGCTCATGTTCCCGCGCGTGATCGACCGACCAATTCGAGGGTTTGACGCGCTGCCCGCAATGTATGGCGGGGCCTGATCGGGGTGGTGACGAACCGATGCAGTGCCGCGATCAGCAACGGAGCCTGCGCGTGCAGCGTAGCGGCGAGCGCCTCGGTCGCACCCAGGGTTTTGAGCAGATGGGCCGATATAATGAAACGATCGCGCCCGTGATCAAACATCTGATGTCGGCATTGCCGCAGGAAGGCTTCTGGATCGGGCTGGAAATGCTCTGATATGTCGGCTTCCGCCGTGACGAAGCCTGCATTGCGCCCGAGGAAGCAGCCGATCTGCAACAACACGGCCGGCCATAGATCGGGCGTGCATCTCGCCACCCGCCATCCGGCTTCGGCAAAGGTGATCGCGTGGGTCAAATCGAGCCAGTTGACCGATTGGGCCGGCGGGACGTCGACGCGATCGAACATCGCGGTATCGGCATGAAGCAGCATCCAGGCCGCCTGCTCGACCAGAACGGCAAAGATAGGCTCGGGCGCAAAATGTGCTGCCCAGGTGCCGATGACCGGCAGCACATGACGCACTCGTTTGCCGCGAAGCGCCGCCGTGCCGAGCGGTACCGGCGTCCTAGCCGCATCCGCCCACGCCGCGAGAGTCGGCCGATAGATCGCGAATTCGGGGAGCAGATCCTCTCGTGTCGCATAGACCAGGCTACGGATCAGCATCGCCAGCAAGGGTTCGGCACAAGCATCGTCCAGGCGTTCGATCAGATCAACGGTTTTCACCGTATAGATCAGTGCGTGTCCGAAATCGGCGTAATGATCGAGCGCGGCGCGGGCGAGGTCCGTGCGAAGCTGCGCGAGCGGAACATGTGCTTCCAAACCGGCTCGGATCAGCGCTAACGCGGTGGCTTCGTCGGTCGCTTCGACGGCGTTGCGAAACGCCGTGGGGTCCCAGGCTGTCGGGGCCGTGGCGAATGAAAGCGCGGCGAAAGGCAGCGGTGGGCGGCCGAAGGCGTCATCGGCGATATGCCCAAGGACTTCGCCAAGGGCGACCAGTTTTTCGTCCTCGGTGGTTTCCGGGCAAGCACTCACCGCGAGCCAGTCGGGTATCGCGGCGATGGCGTGCGACGTGCCGAACTCCAGTCGCTCCCCAGCCCAGGCGACCGCGTGCCGGATCAGGTCGGCGGCATCGCCGCCGGCGCTCAGATAGCGCGCGGCTTCACGTAAGATCCGGCCTTGCCGGCGGGTGACCAAAGCCACTTCCAGGTCGGCAAGGATCGATCGCAGCCGGGTCGCGGGGTCCGGGGGTGTGCAGTCGATCTCGACGCGCGCGCCGTTCACCCGCACGGGATAACGTCGCAACCGGTCCTCGCCGACCAAGGTTTCGCCGGATTCCAAATCGAACACCCAGTGGTGCCAATGGCATGTCAGGCGGCAGCCCTGCACCGTGCCCTCGGCCAGCGGATAGCCCTGATGCGGACAGCGGTTGTCGACCGCGACGATACAATCCGAAAGGACGACCAGCAGGATCTGTTGGCCGTCAATTTTCGCGACCACACGCCCCGTCTCATACAGATCCGCGCTCGCGACCGCGTCAATCCAGGCCATGGTCATGCTCCTTGGGATGAATAGAATCAGTATTGACAGTGACGGCATAGGCGCAGCGCCGTGCGCCGGAAACAATGTGCTCGATACGTTCGACGACGCAGTGCGGACCCAGCACGGCGCGGAACAGATCGAGTTCCGAGCGGCAGAACCCCTGACACGAGCGCGCTGCGGCGCAAATCGGACAATGGTTTTCGATCAGCACAAACCCCATGTCGCTGACGGCCCACTCGGCCATGTAGCCCTCGCGCGTGCGCAAGTGGGCGAGTCGCTCGACCTTTGCGCGTGGCGACTGTACCTCCTGCATCGCCTCGACGTAGTCGTGACGGATCGTCTGGTCGCGCGTGGCGATGACCGCTTCCAGCGCCGCATCGCCGCAGGTGGATCGGATGGCATCGATCAATTGCACGGTGACGTCCGCATGGGTGTCGGGGAATTGCCGGTGCCCGGCTTCAGTCAGGGTCCAAAGCTGGATCGGTCGTCCGACCCCGCGTAATTGCCGGGTCGCCACGACCAACCCGTGCTTTGCGAGGCGGCGCAACTGGACCCTGATCGCTTCATGGCTCACCCCGATCCTCGATGCCAGATCCGCGATGGACTGGGGGCCGTGCCATTTGATCATCGAGAGCGGTGATCCGGTAATGCTATTATCCAACATAACGATTGGATAATCGCATTACGCAGCTTGTTGGCAAGAGCGGCACCGGATCGTCCTATCCTGGCACGCCAAAATTGCGCGGAAGCCTCCGGGGCAGTCCTGAATACCCGATCCCTTTCAGCGATTCACGATATGAAACACCTCCCGATGGATCGCCGTGCGCAGCATCCCCTCGGCATCGACATACCCGCGATACATCCCCGATGAATTGAACGGTAGCGCCGGTACGCCTGAGGCACCCAGTGCGATCAATCCGCCATCGCCGCCCTGCGTTGCCAATTCCGCGACCACCTCGCCCGCCGCTTGGGCCACAGTCTCGCCCTTGTAGCGCACCCGCGCCGCAATTTCCGCCGCCACGGTATAGCGCATAAAAACCTCGCCCGTGCCGGTGCAACTCACCGCGCAGACATCATCGGCATAGGTACCCGCCCCGATGATCGGGGTGTCGCCGACCCGGCCCGCGCGTTTGCCGGTCATCCCGCCGGTCGAGGTCGCGGCGGCGAGATGTCCGGCGGCATCGCGTGCCACAGCGCCGACCGTGCCATGCCGATCGGCGTCCGAGCGGGTATCTGGCGCGCCTGAAGCCCGCCGGACCAATTCGCGTTCCAACGCAGCGCGCCGGTTCGGTGTCTCGAAATAAGAGGGCGGTGCAAAGACCAGCCCGGCATCGCGCGCCACCCCAAGCGCACCCGCGCCGATCATCAATACGTGGGGTGTGGTCTCCATCACCGCGCGCGCCGCCAGCACCGGGTTGCGCGGCCCGCAAATTCCCGCAACCGCCCCGGCCCGACGATCCGCCCCGTTCATGATCGCGGCATCCATCTCGATCGTGCCGGCATCGGTCATTACCGCGCCGTGACCGGCGTTAAACAGCGGATCATCCTCCAACGCGCACACTGCCGCACTCACCGCATCGAGCGCTGCGCCGCCGCCAGCAAGCACGGCGAATCCCGCCCGCAACGCACGGCGCAGCCCTTCATGCCGTGCCTCGGTCATCGCCTCGGTTAAATCCGCAGCCCGCACGGTACCCGCGCCGCCGTGAATCGCGATGGAAATGCTCATGAAACCCCCTCATTGCCGCTAACGTCAATCTGCGCCACAATGGCGCTCGAAAATCAATGGGGGGAGGCAATATGGCTGAAGATTTGCTCGTAACGACCGTGGGTGCGGTGCGGATTCTTACCCTCAACCGCCCGGAAAAACTCAACGCCCTCAGCCCCGCCCTGCACGAAGCCCTGGCCGAAGCCTTGGCCGCGATCGAATCCGACGATGCCATCCACGCCGTGCTGCTCACCGGTGCCGGGCGCGGTTTCTGCGCTGGGGCGGATTTGACGCAAAATCTCAGTGGCGATCTGCGCGACCTCGGCACCGCGATTGACAAATACTACAACCCGCTGGTCCGCCGGATGCGCGCCCTGCCGAAACCAGTGGTCGCCGCGGTCAACGGCGTCGCTGCCGGGGCAGGGGCCAATTTGGCGCTGGCCGCCGATATCGTGATCGCCTGCGCATCGGCGAATTTCACCCAGGCCTTCGTCCGCATCGGCCTGATGCCAGATGCCGGCGGCACATTCTTTCTGCCGCAACTGGTGGGCGATGCCCGCGCTCGCGGCCTTGCAATGCTCGGCGAAACCATCACCGCCGCCGAAGCCGCCACCATGGGCATGATCTGGCGTTGCCTGCCCGACGAGGGTTTTGGTCAAGCCGCCCTGGCACTGGTCACCAGCCTCGCCACCAAACCGACCCAGGCGATCGCCGCGATGAAGGCCGCCTTCAACGCCGCCGCCACCAACAGCCTCGACGCCCAACTCGACCTCGAACGCGACCTGCAACGAAAATTGGGCCGCACCCCCGATTTCGCCGAAGGGATGCGCGCCTTCGCCGAAAAACGCCCGGCCCGCTTTACCGGCGCGCCAGCACCCCAAGGCTGAGCGCCACCACCCCCAGACCCGCAAAAATGGCACGCGGCCCGATGCCTTCATGCAGCAGCGCGGTCAGCGTCAGGCTCGCGGCCAGCATGGCGGCGGCGGAGATGATATTGGTGCCGGCAACCGCCCGCGCCCGCGCGGTAGGGTCGGACCATGCCTGAACCGCCGCGAAACTCGGCACCGCGATCAGCCCGCCGCTGGCCGACACCACGAACAACAGGCCGAGAACCACAATGAAATGCTGCGCGGTCGCCAAAATCGCCACCAGCAGTCCGCCGACCCCGACCATGACCGTGCCAATCCGCGCCGGACGCAGCGAAATCTGTCCGTGCATCAACCGCGCCGCGAGAAAACTGCCGGCCCCGATACCGATCGAAAATACCGTCAATCCGAGAGTCACCGCCGCCGGTCCGCGATGGAGATCGGTCTTGGTCATCACCGGCAACAGCGTCAGGCAGATGATCCCGGCAAACCAGAACCAGGTGTTGACCAGGGCGGCGTGAAATAAATCACGCGATCGCCACAACACCACGATCAAATCGCGCGACGCCGCCACCGGATTTGCTCGCAGCGCCAGATCCGGACGTGCCGCCCCTGGCCTTGGAATCATTCGCGCCGCCCCGAACGCCAGCAGAGCGAACCCCATCACGATGACGCATAACACAACCGGATTCCGCGCGCCGAGCAGGCCACCCAACGCGGTGCCGAGCAGAATCGCCAGAAACGTGGCGAAATCGACCAACGCATTGGCAAACGGCAGTTGCGCGGTGTGCAGCAGATCGGGCAGCAACCCGTACTTCACCGGCCCGAACAGCGAGGCGAGCACGCCGAACGCCAGCAGGGCGGCAAACAACAGCGGGATCGATTGCAGCAGAAATCCGGCCACCGCCAGTGCCGCCGCCGCAATCTCGATCGCCTTCACGTTCGTGGCAACCGAGGCCTTGTCGAACCGGTCCGCAAGCTGCCCGGCAATCCCCGACACGAACAACGACGGCCCGACGAACGCCGCCCCCGCCAGAGCCACCAGCGCCGATTGACCATTGGCCCGATATAAAATCAGCACCGCCAGCGCCGTCTTCAAAAAATTATCGTTGAACGCCGCAAACGCCTGACACCAGAACAGGGGGGCGAAACGCCGGTCCCGCAGTAGCGTGTGCGGGCCGGAAATCTAGACCTCGCCAGGCGCTTTGAGGTCGAGCGCCAGTGCATGCAGCCCGGATTTGAACTCCGAATCCAGCGCCTCATGCACCGCGCGCGACCGCGTCACCCGGCTCATTCCGGTAAATCGCGGCGAGACCATCGTCAGCCGATAATGCGTTTCGCCACCATCCGGCGCATGCCCCGGCTGTTCCATACGGGTCGCGTGTTTGGCGTGTTTCGCGCTGTCGTCCTTCAGCTCAAGGGCGAGCGGCGCGAAGGTTTCGGTCAGTGTCGAGCGGATGCGTTCGGTGCGTGAAATCATAGGTGGATTGTGCATCGTCTTTCCATGGTTGCCAAGACGCGCACAAAGGGCAAATTACCCTCCATGCCTGTGCCGCCCTTTTCCCGATCGACCCGCCGCATCCGCGCCTTCGCGCCCGACCCCGACGCGCCGGGCCGCGAATGCGACATTCCCGATTGCGCCCTGCCAGGCGACTACCGCGCCCCGAAATCGCGCGACCATCTGCGCGAGTACCACTGGTTCTGTCTCGATCACGTCCGTGCCTACAACGCTGGCTGGGACTATTACAAAGGCATGAGTCCCGGCGAAATCGAGGCCAATCTGCGCTCCGACACTGGCTGGCAGCGCCCCACTTGGCCGCTCGGCTGCAACGGTGGCATCAGCGACTCGCTCGAAGCCGAACTTGCCGCTTTCGCCGGCATGGGCCGTGCCCGCGCCACCCCCGAGGCCGAACGCGCACCGCCGGAAATTCGTGAAGCCCTGGTCGTTCTGGGCCTCGATTGGCCGGTCTCGCGCGAAGCCGCCCGATCGCGCTATAAGGAACTTGCCAAGCGCCACCATCCGGACGCCAATGGCGGCGACAAAGGGGCCGAGGAACGCCTCAAAACCATCAATCTCGCCTATGCGGCAGTGCGGATGCGACTGCCCGCTGCCGAACCAGCCCCGCGCGCCGCCGCCAGTGGGTGAAAGCCGCGCCCAAGGCTTACAGACTGTGTTCTTGCGGACTGTGCTCTTGCAGACTGTGCTATGGTGAGTAGTTTGCGTCATGAAGGATAAGGATAACTGTTCGATGACCAATATCGCGGCTCTGTCGGAACCTCGTGGCACGCCCACTTCGGCGATCAACCTGCCCGACCTGCGGGTTTCGGCGCGCGACGTCTTCGGAATCGAGTGCGGCTTTGAGATTCCGGCGTTTTCCGAGCGCACCGAGCATGTGCCCGACATCGACGACACCTATAAATTCGATCGCGAAACCACGCTGGCGATCCTGGCCGGGTTCGCGCTCAACCGAAGGGTGATGATCCAGGGCTATCACGGCACCGGCAAATCGACCCATATCGAACAGGTCGCGGCACGGTTGAACTGGCCGTGCATTCGCGTCAATCTCGACAGTCACATCAGCCGGATCGACCTGATTGGCAAGGATGCGATTGTCCTGAAAGAGGGTAAGCAGATCACCGAATTCCGCGAAGGCCTGCTGCCCTGGGCGTTGCAACACCCCTGCGCGCTGGTGTTCGACGAATACGACGCTGGAAGGCCGGACGTGATGTTCGTGATCCAGCGGGTGCTCGAGGTCGAGGGCAAACTGACGCTTCTCGATCAGAACCGGGTGATCCGCCCGCACCCGGCATTCCGTCTGTTCGCCACCGCCAACACCGTGGGCCTGGGTGACACCACCGGGCTGTACCACGGCACCCAGCAGATCAACCAGGGCCAGATGGATCGCTGGAACATCGTCGCCACGTTGAACTATCTGCCCCACACCCAGGAAGTCTCGATCGTGATGGCGAAACTCGGCGTCGAAGCCTCCAACACCGCCGAGAAACGGAAAATCGAGAGCATGGTCGCCCTGGCCGATCTCACCCGCGCCGGTTTCATCAACGGTGATATCTCCACCGTGATGTCGCCGCGCACTGTGATTACCTGGGCGGAAAACGAGCGCATATTCGGCGACCTCGCCTTCGCATTCCGCCTCACCTTCCTCAATAAATGCGACGAGGCCGAACGCAGCACGGTCGCCGAATACTACCAGCGCTGCTTCAACGGCGAGGTCGAAACCGGCGTGATGCCGCGCCGCAGCGCATAACCACCGATGGCCGGCGAGCAATCCCGCAGCGAGGATTTCAAGCGTGCCACCGCCGGCGCGGTCCGCGCGATCGCGGGCAGCGATGAGGTTCAGGTTGCCTATCAGCCCGGTGCCGCCGGACTCGCCGGCAAGCGCGCCCGCCTGCCATCGCCCACCCGCGCCCTGCCGCCTGCCGAAATGGCGCGGTTGCGCGGCATCGCCGATTCGATGGCACTGCGACTGCGCTATCATGACGACGCGGTCCACGCC
Organism: Acidiphilium sp.; assembly: GCA_028688905.1. Taxonomy (GTDB): domain Bacteria; phylum Pseudomonadota; class Alphaproteobacteria; order Acetobacterales; family Acetobacteraceae; genus Acidiphilium. The sequence continues at coordinate 489,990 of JAQTXH010000001.1, forward strand.
AACCGCGCGCCAGTGTCCCGCGAGGCGCGGGATGCCTACGATGCGTTAGAGCAGGCACGAGTCGAGATTGTCGGTGCCACATATATGAATGGTGTTGCCGCCAATCTGCACCGCAAATTGCAGGAAGAGTCCGAAGCCGAAGGGTTGGGTCGGATGCACCGGCGCGAACAGCTCCCCACCGCCCAGGCGCTCGCCTTGTTAGTCCGCGAGCGGATGGACCCTGCCTCGATCCCCGACGTCGCCCGTCCCATCATGGACCTCTGGCGCGACACTTTGCCTGAAGGGGCCGAAGCCGCTATCGACGATCTCGCCGCCAACCGTGCCGACCAGGATGGTTTCGCCCGCGCCGCCCGCCGCCTGCTCACCGCGATGGACCTGGCCGAAGCCGAAACCTCATCCGAGGAAGGCGATGACAGCCAGGACACTGGCGATCAGGGCGAACAATCGCTGGCCCAGGACAATGCCGGCGAGGGCGAAACCGAATCCCAGGCGGATCAGGATCAACTTCTGTCCGAAGCCCCCGACGCAATGGAAGCCGAATCCGCGGGAGCCGAGGCTGACGAGGAAACCGACGACGACAGCGCCGCCGCAGCCGACGAAGCGCCCGCCGGCCCGCAACAACGCCGCAAACCCCCCGCCGACGATCCCCACACCACTTACCGCGCCTTCACCCGCGCGTTCGACGAGGAAATCGCCGCGGACGAACTCTGCGACACCGAAGAACTTGCCCGTCTGCGCCAGCAACTTGACCAGCAACTCCAGCATCTGCACGGTGTTGTCTCCAAGCTCGCTAACCGCCTGCAACGCCGTTTGTTAGCGCAACAACAACGCGCTTGGGAGTTCGACCTCGAAGATGGCCTGCTCGATGTCGGCCGTCTCGCCCGCGTCGTGGTCGATCCGCTCTTGCCCCTATCTTTCAAGCGCGAACGCGACACCGAGTTCCGCGACACCGTGGTTACTCTGCTGATCGACAATTCCGGCTCGATGCGCGGCCGCCCGATTTCGGTCGCCGCCATGTGCGGCGATATCCTTGCCCGCACCCTCGAACGCTGCGCCGTCAAAGTCGAGATTCTCGGCTTCACCACCCGCGCCTGGAAAGGTGGCCAAAGCCGGGAAAAATGGGTCTCCGAGGGCAAACCCCGCAACCCCGGCCGCCTCAACGACCTCCGCCACATTATCTATAAAGCCGCCGACCAGCCCTGGCGCCGAGCCCGCCGCAACCTCGGCCTGATGCTCCGCGAAGGACTGCTCAAGGAAAACATCGACGGCGAAGCCCTCGCCTGGGCCTACCGCCGCCTGCTCGCCCGCCCCGAACACCGCCGCATTCTGATGGTCATCTCGGACGGTGCCCCGGTCGATGACAGCACCCTCTCGGTCAACCAGGGCAACTACCTCGAACGCCACCTCCGCGACGTCATCCGGGAAATCGAAAGCCGCGACCTCGTCGAACTCACCGCCATCGGTATCGGCCATGACGTCACCCGCTACTACCGCCGCGCCGTCACGTTAGTGGATGCCGAAGAACTCGGCGGCACCATGATGAAAAAACTGGCTGAATTGTTCGATGAGGATGTCGCGGAAAGCTGGGCACGGGCGGCAGCGTTGCGGGCGCCGTTAGTGGCGTAAGGAAGCGCTGCTTTTTTGAAAAAAAGCAGCAAAAAACTTTCATTCGTTTTTGGTGGCGTTTCGTTTTTGGTGACGTATGGAAAATCTCGGAAGAATCGAGCCTTTCGTCGGTTGATGTCAGTTCGAATTCCGAAGGAGGAAAGCAAATATTAGCGCTTTATGATATCTACACGCTAAGCTAACAATCGTGCCGAACTCCCGTGCCCTTCGAGCAGTTCCACGGCTTTCCGGTCAAATGATATGAACGCCTCGCCGCCAAGCCAGTTGCCCTCAAAAGCGATAACCCCGTCTGCAAAATCCCCACCCGCATCCAATATTGCCAACCCAGCCTCAACAGCAAGGCGATTCACTGAAACATTGCCCACATTGATCAACCGGCGAATGGCATCACAAATATCCCCCGCGCCAATCTTGTAGCCCTGACCAAGAACCCAAACCAACTCACATAAAGCGGGCAGGGGAACCGCAACTTTGTCGGCTTGTTCCAACGCAGCCTGCGCAATCGCGCTTTGCCGTGGATGATCCCCGGTAATAGCCCTAACCAGCACATTGGTATCCGCTGTCACCTTCACCGCTTGCCCGCCCACGCGTCGCCGATCAACCCGCTCATTTCATCGATCGACAATGAAGGTCCGCCCTCGCGCTTCAGAAGATCGAAGACGTCCGAAATCTGCCCGGCCGGCTTGGCTGCGCGCACCGCAATCCGGCCATCAGGCAACATATCGACCGTAATCTTATCACCAGGCTTGACGCCGAGATGCTGCAACACATCCTTACGAAACGTCACCTGCCCCTTGGCCGTCACCGTTAGCGTCGTCATCATACCCTCATCACATTTAATTTATCTGAAAGTAAGGCGGTTACCACTTACATTCAACCAAAATCAATCCGCCGACGTCAACCGAAACTCGATCCGCCGGTTCTTCGCCAGATCCGCCGGCGTATCCCCCGTCGCAATCGGATGCTCCGCCCCGTACCCCGTCGAAATCACCCGGTTCTTCGCCACCCCATCCGCCACCAGAAGATGCAACACCGAAAGCGCCCGCGCCGCCGACAAATCGAAATTATCCTTGTATTTTCCACCATTGATCGCGACCTTGTCGGCATAACCGCCAACGCTCAGCACCCAGTTCAGATGCGGCGGTATCTTAGGCGCAATCTTCTCGATTGCAGCCGCGACGTCGGCAATTTCCGCCTTGCCCGCCGAGGATAACCGCGCCGAATCGGAGGGAAACAACACGTCGCTCTCGAACACGAACCGATCGCCGACAATCTTGATATTTTTCTCGCCCGCCAGTGCCTTGCGCAATTCGCCGAAAAACTCACTGCGATATTGCTGCAAATGCTCAACCTTGTGTGCCAGTGCCTCGTTCAACTGCTTGCCCAGATCGGCAATCTGCACATGATCCGCCTTGTCCTTGGCCGCCGCGGTATCCAATGCCGCCGCCAGACTCGCCAGTTGCAACCGCAACGCCGCAATCTGCTGATCGAGCAGGGTAACCGTGTTGATTTCCCGCGCGTTGAGCTTCACCTGACCCGCCAGCGCCGCCGCACTCGCCGCCTGTTTCGCCTTCATCAGCGACGCCATGCTCGCCAGTTCGTCCTGCAACGAGGCGGTTTTCGATTTTTCCAACGCCAGCACGTTCGAAAGCTGTGCGATCTCGCCTCGCAAGGTCGCAATCGTCTTGTTGCTGCCGGTCAATGCCACCGACAGAAACGCCTCCGCCAGCACGAACACTAACAGAACAAAAATAGTCACCATCAGTAGCGTCGATAACGCATCAACATATCCTGGCCAGATTTCCAGCCCGTTGCCCCGGCTGCGATGAAGGCGGGCCACGTTCAATTCCTCACATCGTCAAGCCGCGCCGCGACGGTTCGGGTTAAAATCTTCAAATCATGCCGCAAATCCGCCATGCCCTGCACTCGCCCCTGTTCGGCCTCGGCAATCAACCGCGCCAGCAACAATTCGATATTCCGCAGATGCGCACGCGATATTTCATCATTGCCCTGATCGGCACGCTCCGCCATCCGCGCCAGGGTCGCCTGACCCTCGCCGATTTTCAGCATGATCCGGTGCGAATTATGAATCGCTTCGGTCAGCGTATTCATCCGCTCGGTCAGCGTCTGCGTTGCCTGCGCGGTCTGCGCCCGGCTTTCCTCGTTGCGGATTAAAATCCGTTGCAGCGACTCGATATTCTCGGCACTCTGCTCTAACAATGCCTGGACATAGCCGGGCATCGACGCCTCGCCATCCATCCCCAGCGCGCCCGATGACACCCGGGTCAAACCGGCCAGCCATTCTTCCAACTCGTTGAAAAACCGGTTCATCGCCTGTCCGGCGGTCAAATCGAGAAACCCCAGGATCAGCGCGCCCGACAAGCCAAACAGCGAGGATGAAAACGCCGTTCCCATGCCGGCCAACGGCCCCGCCAGCCCCGATTTGAGCTGATCGAACATCGCGTTGACATCGCCACCCGCCAGATTCATCCCCCCGATCACGCCAGCCACCGCATGCACGGTTTTCAGCAGCCCCCAGAATGTGCCGAGCAGGCCGAGAAAAATCATTACCCCGGTCACATAGCGCGAGGTTTCCCGGCTTTCATCAAGCCGGCTGGCAATGCCATCGAGCATCGTGCGCATGCTGGTAACCGACAGGTTCGTCCGCTTGCCATCGTCGGACCTCGCACCGAACATCCGCGCCATCGGCAGCAGCAGGCGCGGTTTCGGCCCCTGCTCGATCGAGGCGCGCGAGCGCTGAAACCGCTCGACCCAGTCCACCTCCGGGCTGAGCCGCAAAACCTGCCGCAAATTCCAGCCGATCCCGAAAATCTCGACCAGCACGATCACCGAATTCACCACCGGATTGGCCATATAGAATTTCGCCAGGGTCGGCGCGATGATCGCCGCCAGTCCATAAACCAGGACCAGAAACACCAGCATGCGAATCAGGTAGTGGTTCGGTCGTGTCATGACGGTAAAACCCTCAAGGTAATTCGGTCAGCGTCACATGGTCGGGCGCAACGCCGGGAGGATCGCCAAGCGCCTGGACAATGATGTGATCAGATGCAACCCCCGCCCGCCGCAACACTTCCCGCACCGCGAGACCGCGATTGAGCGACAGCCGTCGCGCGACCGAAGGATCGCTCGCAACCCCCGGTGCCGTCGCCTGCACGATGAAATGCGCGCCGGTGTTCAGCTTGGTGCCAATGAACGCCGCCAGTGCCTTCGATTGCCCATCCTGCAACGCCGCATCCACACTCGGAAACACCAATGTCAGCGCGCGCGGCGGAACCGGTTTCGGCGGCGGTGCGGCGGCAACAATCGCCACCGGCGGCGGTGCCGGCGGCAAGGGCAGGGGGCGCATCACCACCCGTCGCCGCACAATCGGATGATAGGGGCGGCGAACAACCGGCCGTGTCGGTTTACTCACCGCCGGCTTGCCGGATAGCTGCTGCAACGCCTGCGGGTTCACCACAACCTGCGCCGATGCCACCCGCACCAGGCACGCAACGGCCAAACCCAGCCCGATCATCGCGCCAACCTGTCGCATCGCCCGCGGTTCTAGCGTAAAAGCGGCCCCCCGCTCAATGCCCAGCCGAAATCAACCCTTGGCACTCTCCATCGCCTCGACCACCATCGCGCGCAACCGCGGCTGAACATGCGGATTACCGGCCACGACATCCCCGGTCACATGATCGTGTCCGGCCGGATCGGTGGCGTAGCCCCCCGCCTCGCGCACCAGCAGCACACCCGCCAGCACATCCCAGGCCTGCGTGCCCAACTCCCAATAGGCATCATACCGCCCCGCCGCGGTCCACGCCAGATCGAGCGAGGCCGCCCCGACCCGGCGCACCCCCGCGGTCTCCGGCATCAACGCGCCCAACACCCGCGCAAACGCCAGCCGATTGCGCGGTGCCGTCCGCGCGAACGGAATCCCGGTCGCGAACAAACACGCCGACCAGTCCCGCCGCGCCGAAACCCGCAGCCGCTTATCGTTCAAATAAGCGCCGGCACCCTTCTCGGCCCAGTAAATCTCATCCAAAGCCGGCGCAAACACCAGCCCGGCCACAACCTCGGCCCCGCCATCGGGCAACCGTTTCTCCAGCGCGATCGAAATCGCCCAGTTCGGAATCGCATGCAGAAAATTGGTCGTCCCATCCAGCGGATCGATCACCCACCGCCATGCCCAATTCTCCGACCCGCGCGGACCACCCTCTTCACCCAGAAACGCATATCCCGGCCGCGCCCGCTCCAACTCCTCGATGAGCGTCTGCTCGGACCGAATATCCGCCTGACTGACGAAATCCGAAGGCCCCTTCACGGAAACCTGCAAATGCTCGACCTCGTTGAAATCCCGAATCAACCGCTTCGCCGCCTTCTGCGCCGCAGCCACCATGATCGTCATATGCGCGGAACGACGCGGTACCATGTGAGACACTCCAAGAGGTTAAGAAAGATCAGGGGACTCTGCCCCCTTAACCCCCGCCAGGAACTTAGTTCCTGGACCTCATTAGTTTCAGATGAGAGGGGGCAGCACGACAGTTTGAAAGACCACAGATTTGATGCCCCCTCTCATCTGAAACGATCGGGGTCTGGGGCCTGAGGCCCCAGCGGGGGTCCAGGGGGCGGAGTCCCTTGGCCTTCCTACCCTTTGGCGCGTTCCACATAGCTCGCGTCTTCCGTGCGCACGACGACGCGTTCGCCGGCTTCGACGAAGGGGGGCACCATGGTTTTCACGCCGTTGGCAAGTTTGGCGGGTTTATACGATGATGATGCGGTCTGGCCTTTGACCACCGGGTCCGCCTCGACGATTTCGAGGGTGACGGTGGCGGGCAGGTGGATACCGACCGGATCGCCTTCGACCAGATCGATCACGACGGGCATGTTATCCTGCAAAAACGGCACCATATCGCCGAGCAGATCGACCGGCACCAGGAACTGCTCGAAGGTTTCGCCGTCCATCAGCACGAGGTTATCGCCGTCGGTGTAGGAGTAGGTATAGTCGCGATTATCCGTCATCAACCGTTCGACGGTATCGGCGGTGCGCCAGCGCTCGTTGGTCTTGTTCCCGGTCTTCAGGTTGCGCATTTCCACCTGGATGAACGCGCCGCCTTTGCCTGGCGTGATGATTTGTTGTTTGAGCACGGTCCAGCGGTTGCCGTCATGTTCGATGACCTGGCCAGCGCGGATAAGATTCGCCTGCTGCTTCATAAATTGACACTCGATCTGCGATTAGGATGCGGCGGCTTAGCCCGATGCGTGGGTTTGGGCAAGCCGACCGGCTATTCGGGGTCGCTCTGTACGATCCGGGCACGAATGAACCAACCGATCGCCCCCACCGATGGCACGCCCACCAAACCCAGTGCGACCGCCGTTTGATGGTTGATCCCCAGATAGATTGCCCCTGAGACGCACACCAAAAACCCGACAAAGCCTGCGAGCCAGCCGAGATAGGGGTATGCGGTTTCCATCATTTGCAGCCGATGACGATGCTTCTGCTCGCCCATCGCCATGTTCAGAATATCGCGCGCAGCACCGGGAACGACATCTTCATAGGCTTTCAGGTGCCGAGGATGCGGCAGCGGGCCGGCATAGGACTCCGAGAGCGCCGCGATGATCGTTCGCTCTGCAATTTCAGGCAGTTGACCTTCGTCTTTGAGTTGATGCAACAGGGCGACGGCCGCTTCAGGATCAATCCCTATGTCATTCGTTGCGGCAGGATTCGACTCTGGCTCAACGCTCACGATGCTTCATCGCGGCGGCGATATCGCCGCCGACCGCACGCCAGTCCGCTGCAATCCCGCCGCGTTGTTTGATCGCCGGAAACTTCATCGGACCGGCGAAAAAAATCGCCGCCGACCCAAGACCAGCTAAAGCCTGATCAAAGGCCGATCGGGACGATCGTGATTGCGGCGCTTTACCCGAACGCAATCTCAGCGTGGTCGACAGACTCATTGCATTCCTCGAAACGAAAAAACCAAACCCGACAACCATGGTTCATACCCCATTATTCGAACCCGATCATCACATTCGTTTGTAACCATTTATGGAAGCGCCGTCAAAATCAACCCCAACCCATCCTTATGCCACCGCTGCACCGATTTATGATCTGCCCCCAGCACTGACCCCAACCGCCGCCATGGGTACAGATGCCGCCCGGTCAACGGATGCGTCAACGCCCGCGCCCCCAGAATCCGCCGCAGCACGAACCGATCCTCCGGAATAATTGAAAGCCACCCCAAAGCCTCGTCCATCCGATCGATCGCCGCCCCCGAGGGATGCGGCGGGCGGATGCTGGATGGTTGCCAGCCATAGGCCCAGCCATAGGCATCGAGTGCGCTATGCACCACCTCGTAGCGCATGATCCGCAAATGCGGCGAATAGCCGGTATTCGGCAGCGCCAGGAGCGTTGATCCGGCGTCCTCCAATCGTTCGGTCAAGGCCGCCAGCGGATCGGCTGCCGTGGTTACGGCAGGGCAGGGGCGGAGCGTCCCCCGGGTTGCAACGCCGGACCCCAGCACCGCACCAACCGATTGCGCGCGCATGATTTTCATCGCCCATACTCCCACCGATCTGCTGAAAGCGGCACGAAAGCCGTTCCTTCCAGAACAGTGCCAGCGGTCAGAATCCCCCAGGAAATCGGATGTCCGGCCCGCAGCGGCCCCCGATTCGGGTCTTCCTCCGGCGGGCGCGGCGGGCGCGGTGCCTGGCTCGGACCGCCAGCGGCGTGGATGCGGCGTCCGCGTTCGATGATCGTGTTGCGCGACAATCCAAGCATATCGCCAATCGCGGCCCAGGTCGCGCCATCGGCGCGCATCCGACGGATCGTGTTATCGGCGGACTCAGTCCAATCGCGGCGCATCGGCATAGCGGGCCTCCCTTGTTGCAGGGAGAACGATACAGGAACACTATTATAATGTCAATATAACTAACATTACATCAGTCGAGACTTCACGCGGCAAATCGCGCCATCGTCACCGCATCCCCCGCCAATGCCGCCCGCACCGCCGCCACGCCACGATCATCCGCAATCACCACGACGCGCGAAAACCACGGCACCACCCCCCGCGCCCGCGCCAGAAACAACCGCCCCAACGCCTCCGCCGCCGGCCCGCGCGGCGCGCAACAGGCGCAACCCACGCCGTGTAGCGGATTGAACCCCAGTCGAAACCGCTCCACCGCCGCAGCCTTGGGCGCGGGTGCGTCGCCCCCGATCAGCACCGCATCGCCCGGTTCAACCGCCGCGCCGAACACCAGTTTGATGAGCATGATCCCGAACCCTTCATCGCGCATTGGAAATGGCCACCCCATGCTATATCGTGCGCCATCATGTCCAAACCACACCTTCTCGAAGCCCTGAAGCACCGCGTCCTCCTCTGCGACGGCGGCATGGGGTCGCGTGTGCAGGCCCTGACCCTCGATGTCGAACGCGACTATTGGGATAAGGAAAATTGCACCGAAGTGCTCAATCTTTCCCGTCCTGACCTGGTGCGTGAAATCCATCGTGGCTATTTCGCCGCCGGGGCGGACATGGTCGAGACCAACAGTTTCGGCGGCTCGCCCATCACCCTCGCCGAATTCGAGCTTGGCGACCGCGCCCGCGAAATCAACCGCATCGCCGCCGAACTTGCCCGCGAAGCCGCCGAAACCTTCGCCGACGACCGTCAGCGCTTCATCATCGGCAGCGTCGGCCCCGGCACCAAACTCCCCACCCTCGGCAACATCGCCTACGATCCGCTCGAAGCCGCCCTGGCCGAGCAATGCCGCGGCCTGATCGAAGGCAGGGTCGATGCCATATTGATCGAAACCTGCCAGGACACGCTGCAAATCAAAGCCGCGGTCAACGGTGCCAAAATCGCCCGCGCCGAACTCAAGCGCGACACCCCGATTTTCGTGCAGGTCACGGTCGAAACCACAGGCACCCTCCTCGTCGGACCCGACATCGCCGCCGCCGCCACGGTGATCCACGCGCTCGACATCCCGCTGATGGGCCTGAACTGTGCCACCGGGCCGCAGGAAATGGCCGAGCACGTGCGTTACCTGTCGCAGAACTGGCCGGGGATGATCTCGATCCAGCCGAACGCCGGCCTGCCCGAACTGGTCGATGGTGCCACGCACTACCCGCTCAGCGCCGCCGAACTCGCAAGCTGGATGGAGCGGTTCGTGCTGGAGGACGGCATCAATCTGATCGGCGGTTGCTGCGGCACCTCGGTGCCGCATATCGAAGCGCTCGACGCCATGCTGCGCCGCCTCAGCGGTTATCGCCCCACCCCGGTGCCGCGCAAGCCAGTCTGGATTCCCTCGGTCGCCAGCCTCTACGGCGCAACACCGTTGCGCCAGGAGAACAGCTACTTCTCGATCGGCGAGCGCTGCAACGCCAACGGCTCGAAAAAATGGCGCGAACTCCAGGAACGCGGCGATTGGGACGGCTGCGTCGCCATGGGCCGCGACCAGGTCGCCGAGGCGTCCAACGCGCTTGACATTTGCACCGCCTTTGTCGGCCGCGATGAATTGTACGAAATGAACGAGGTGATCACCCGCTTTACCTCGTCGGTCAACGCGCCGCTCGTGATCGACTCCACCGAAACCCCGGTTATCGAAGCCGCCCTGAAACTGCACGGTGGTAAGCCGATCATCAACTCGATCAATTTCGAGGACGGCGAGCACATCGCCCGCGAACGCCTGAAACTCGCCAAAAAATTCGGTGCCGCCATCATCGCTCTGACCATCGACGAAGTCGGCATGGCCAAGGAACCGCAGAAAAAACTCGAAATCGCCCGCCGCCTGGTCGATGTCGCGTGCAACCAATACGGCTTGCCGCAAAGCGACCTGCTGATCGACCCGCTCACCCTCACCATCGCCACCGGCAACGAGGATGATCGCAAGCTGGGCCAATGGACGCTCGAAGGCATCAAGCTGATCCGCGATGAATTCCCCGACATCCAGATCATTCTCGGCCTCTCCAACATTTCGTTCGGCCTCAACCCCGCTGCGCGCGCCGTCTTGAACTCGGTTTTTCTCGATCTCGCGGTCAAAGCCGGCATGACCGGCGCGATCGTCCATGTCAGCAAAATCCGTCCGCTGCATCTGATCGCGCCCGAAGAAATCCAGGTCATGGAAGATCTGATCTTCGACCGCCGCCGCGAAGACTACGATCCGTTGCAGCGCCTCCTTGAAATGTTCGCCGACCGCAAATCCGCCCAGTCGACCAAAAAGCAGCGCGCCGACAATGTCGAGGAACGGCTGAAGGACCGCATCATCGCTGGCGATCGCAAGGGCCTGACCGACGAACTCGACGATGCTCTGCAAACCCACAAGCCGCTCGATATCATCAACAACATCCTGCTCGATGGCATGAAAGTCGTCGGCGAACTCTTCGGTGCCGGCAAAATGCAGCTCCCCTTTGTGCTGCAATCGGCTGAAACCATGAAAGCCTCGGTCGCCTATCTCGAACCGCTGATGGAACGCGTCGAAGGCCAGGAAAAAGGCACCATCGTCCTCGCCACGGTGAAGGGCGATGTGCATGATATCGGCAAAAACCTGGTCGATATCATCCTCACCAACAACGGCTATCGCGTGGTCAATCTTGGAATCAAGGTGCCGTTGGCCGTCATGGTGGCGGCGGCGCAGGAGCACCGCGCCCACGCCATCGGCATGTCCGGCCTGTTAGTGAAATCCACCGTCGTGATGCGCGAAAACCTCGAGGAAATGACCCGCCAGGGGCTGAACATTCCCGTCCTGCTCGGCGGTGCCGCCCTCACCCGCAACTACGTCGAAGACACCTGCGTCGAAGCCTACGCAGGCGGCCGCGTCGCCTACGCGCGGGATGCGTTCGACGGTCTGCACCTGATGGACAAAGTCACCGGCAACGGCTTCGATGACTATCTCGCCGCCCTGCAAGCCAAGCGCAAGGGCAAAACCCGTAACACCAAACGCACCCTTGGCCAGGCCGATGCCCGCGGCTTCGCCCCGGTCGACGTCAACGCCGCCCAGGCTCGCCGCCGCCGGATCACCGCCGGTGTATCCACCCCCACCCCGCCGTTCTGGGGTGCCCGCATGATCGCGGCACCCGCCAAAGCATTAGTGCCCTTCATCAACGAGCGCTCGCTGTTCCAGTTCCAATGGGGCTTTCGCAAACAGGGCAAATCGCTCGACGAATTCCTCGGCTGGGCGCGCCAGGAACTCCGCCCGATCATGAAGCGTATGCTCACCCTCTGCGAAGCCGATGACATCCTCAAACCCCAGGCGATCTACGGCTACTGGAAAGCCGCCGGCCAGGGCAACGACCTGATTTTGTTCGAGCCAAACGGCACCACCGAAGCCGCCCGCTTCACCCTCCCGCGCCAACCGCGCGAAGACGGCGACTGCATTGCCGACTTCTTCCGCGACATCGACGATGCGGAACGCGACATCATCGGACTGCAAATCGTCACCATGGGCGAAAAATCATCCGAAGTCGCACATGAGTGGTTCGCCGATAATCGCTATCAGGATTATCTCTATTTGCACGGCCTCTCAGTCGAAATGGCCGAAGCGATGGCCGAATACACCCACAAACGCATCCGCGCCGAATGCGGATTCGCCGGCGAAGACGACCGCGACATCGAAAAAATGCTCGCCCAATCCTACCGCGGCTCCCGCTACAGCTTCGGCTACCCGGCCTGTCCTAAACTCGAAGACCAAACCCAGCTATTGCGGCTGTTGGACGCCGACCGCATCGGCGTGTCCCTTTCCGACGAGTTCCAACTCCACCCCGAACAATCGACCAGCGCAATCGTCGTGTTGAACCCGAAGGCGAAGTATTTTTCAGTATAACGGAAGCAAACGCTTCTTTTTGTAAAAAGAAGCAAAAACTTTTGTTGGAATGAAAGCTATAAAGGGTTGGTAGCACGACATCGTCGCACCACCAGCCCACTATAAAAAGTTTTTTAGTTCTTTTTTATCAAAAAAACTTCTTTCCAGAGCCTGATCGTTTAAGGACGAACAGGTTCCATCTTTATTTTTGCGAGCAATTTCATTGCCTTCGGTTGCCGCAGGTGCGTCGACCTCAAGCAATATTGCTCTAACTTCAAACCCCCGCCGCCGCAGCAACCTCAGCCGCAAAGTCGGTCGTCTCTTTCTCAATCCCCTCACCAAGCGTGAACCGCACAAACCGCGTCACGTCAGCCCCGGCATTATGCACTATTTTCTGCACCTTGCTCTCGCCATCATGTACCCAAACCTGTTCAAGCAGCACCACATCGGCGAAATATTTCCGCACCCGGCCCTCGACCATCTTTTCGATGATCGCATCGGGCTTGCCCTCGGCGCGTGCCTGATCGGTAAAAATCGCCCGCTCGCGTGCCACCGCCGCCGGATCGACGTCGGTTGAACTAATTGCATCCGGGCGCGTCGCCGCGATATGCATGCCAATCTGCCGGCCAAGCGCATGCAACGCCTCTTCGGCTTTGCCTTCCAGCGCGACCAGCACGCCGATCTTGCCCAGACCCGGCTTCAACGCGCCATGCACATAAGACGCCGCCGCCCCCTGCTTGACTTCGATCACCGCCGCACGGCGGATCGTCATGTTCTCGCCCACGGTCGCGATCAAAAGCGTCAGCTCCTCGGCCACATTATGGGGTTTGCCGGGATAGGGCGCCGCCTTCAGTGCCTCGACATCCTCGCCCACGGTCAGCGCGAGTTTGGCGACGGTCTCGACAAATTCCTGGAATGCATCATTGCGCGCGACGAAATCGGTCTCGGCATTCACCTCGACCATCGCCGCCTTGTTGCCTTCATGCGCGACACCAACCAGACCCTCGGCGGCAACCCGCCCGGATTTTTTCGCCGCCGCCGCCAGGCCCTTCTTGCGCAGCCAATCAACCGCTGCTTCCATGTCGCCGCCCGCTTCGGTCAGCGCCTTCTTGCAATCCATCATCCCCGCGCCGGTCTTTTCGCGCAGATCCTTCACCATCGCCCCAGAAATGGGCGCACCGATAAGCTCGGCCATGGTTCTTCTCCTTACAAAATCAAAAATACTCAGGCGTGAACTTCGGTTTCCTCACCGATCGACGCATCGACCGGCAGATCTTCCGCGGCTCCGATATCGGCACCCGAAGCCGCCATTTCGGCACTGATCCCATCGAGCACCGCGCCGGCAACCAGGTCGCAATACAGCGTGATCGCGCGGATTGCATCGTCATTGCCCGGAATTGGATAGGTCACGCCAGCCGGATCGGAATTGGAATCCAAAATCGCAACCACCGGAATCCCCAGCTTATTCGCTTCCTCGACCGCCAACTTCTCCTTGTTGGTGTCGATGATGAACAGAATATCCGGCAGCCCGCCCATTTCCTTGATGCCGCCCAGCGCCCGGTCCAACTTGTCCCGCTCGCGCGACAGGTTCAACACCTCTTTCTTGGTCAGCCCCTGGGCCTCGCCGCTCACGGTGTCTTCCATCTGGCGCAATTTGCGGATCGAGTTGGTGATGGTCTTCCAGTTGGTCAGCATGCCGCCCAACCACCGATGATTGACGTAATACTGCCCGCAACGCTGTGCCGCTTCGGCCACATGATCGGCCGCCGCGCGCTTGGTGCCGACAAACAACACCCGCCCGCCACCGGCGGTCACGTTGCGGATTTCCCGTAACGCCCGTTCCATCATCGGCACGGTCTGCTGCAAATCGATAATATGAACCTGGTTGCGAATGCCGAACAAATACGGTGCCATCCGCGGATTCCAACGCCGCGTATTATGACCGAAATGCACGCCCGATTCGAGCAACTGACGCAGTGAAACCTCTGGCATAGCCATAGCAAAATCCTTTCTGTGATCGCAGTGCGATCGTCCGGTTGTACCTCCACGGAGCCATGCCTCGCGGCACCGGACCCAAAAGCCTGGGAAGGTGCTCCGTGTGCGAATTATCGGCCACCAGCACAGGCGGGCCGACGCGCGCGGTATGCCGCAGATGCCCCCGCTGCGCAAGATATGCTACAGACCCGCCCATGCAACCGCTTGCCCTTTATATCCATTGGCCGTTCTGCTTGTCGAAATGCCCCTATTGCGATTTCAACTCACACGTCCGCGAGCGCATCCCGGAGGCCCGCATCGTCGCCGCCCTGCGCGCCGAACTCGCCTTCGAGGCCGCCCGTCTCGGTCCGCGCCACCTCGCCTCGATTTTTTTCGGCGGTGGCACCCCCAGCCTGATGTCCCCCGAAAGCGTCGCCGTTCTGATCACCGACGCCAAATCCTTATTCACGCCCGACGACAACGTCGAGATCACCCTGGAAGCCAACCCCACGAGCATCGAAGCCGGGCGATTCCGGGGCTATCGCGATGCTGGGGTCGACCGCATTTCCATCGGCGTCCAGAGCCTCGACGATGCCGCCCTGCGCTTCCTCGGCCGCAACCACTCCGCCGCCCAGGCCATGGTTGCCGTCGAACTCGCCCGCTCGATCTTCCCGCGTGCCAGTTTCGACCTGATCTACGCCCGCCCCGGCCAGACCCTCGCCGCCTGGTGCGCCGAACTCGCCATTGCCTTGTCGGTCGGCCTCGATCACCTTTCGCTCTACCAACTCACCATCGAACCCGGCACAAAATTCGCCACACTCTACGGCCGCGCCGAATTTACGCTGCCCGGCGATGACGATGCCGCCGCCCTCTACGATGCCACCGCCGAAACCGCCATGACCTTCGGCCTCGCGCCCTATGAAATCTCGAACTACGCCAAACCCGGCCAGGAATCCCGCCACAACCTCGCCTATTGGCGCTATCAGGATTACGCTGGTGTCGGCCCCGGCGCACATGGCCGGATCACGATTGGCGATAGCCTGCTCGCCACCCGCCGCCACCGCGCCCCGGAGGAATGGGCCACAAGGGTTGAAACCCACGGCCACGGCAGCGTCGAAGAAACCACAGTCCCCCCCGACGAACGCGCCCGCGAGGCCCTGCTGATGGGGTTACGCCTCGCCGAAGGCATCGACATGGCGGCTTTTTCTGCCCGAACCCAGCGCAACCTCGCCCAGCGCAACCTCGCGAGTATAATCAACCTGGACGTCATGGACCAGGCGATCGAGGCCGGCTATCTCGAAGCCACGCCGACCCACCTGATCGCTACCGCCGAGGGGCGTAAGCGGCTCGACTCGTTGCTGGTCGCGTTAGTCAAGTAAAAGGCAAGTACTTCTTTTATAAAAAAAGTAAAAATTTTATCCCACCTGCTTCGCCGTCTGCCCAAACAAAATCTTCTTCGAATTTTCATTGACGGTCGCAGCCTGCGAAATCGTCTTCGCCTTCTCATAAGCCCGCACCGTCGCCGGTCGTTCCTGGATCGCCAAAAACCACCGCTTCAGATGCGGAAAATCGTCCAGATTCTGCCCTTGTCGCTCATACGGTACAATCCACGGATAGCACGCGATATCGGCGATCGAGTATTCTCCCGCCACGAATTCCCGGTCCGCCAGACGCTTGTTCAGCACGCCATACAGGCGGTTGGTCTCGTTGACGTAGCGGTTGATTGCATAATCTAATTTCTCCGGTGCGTATTGGCTGAAATGATGGTTCTGACCCAGCATCGGCCCTAACCCGCCCATCTGCCAGAACAGCCACTGCATCACCTCGGTCCGGCCCCGAATATCGGTGGGGAGGAACTGGCCAGTCTTTTCCGCCAGATACTGCAAAATCGCACCGGATTCGAACACGCTGATTGCGGCACCGCCATCGGCCGGTGCAGTGTCGATAATACCGGGGATGCGGTTGTTGGGCGAAATCCGGAGAAATTCCGGCTTGAACTGGTCGCCCACCCCGATGTTGACCGGGTGGATCGTGTAGGGCGTTCCGGCCTCTTCCAAAAACATTGTGATCTTATGGCCGTTCGGTGTCGTCCAATAGTAAAGCTCAATCATGATCTGCTCCTCGATTCAGGACGATATGGGGGGAACGGCACGCGGTTGCAGCACGTTCATGCCTGATCCGCGCAGAAACGTCTGCGTCACGGTGCGGTGACGGCGGCGCGGTGCTTGCCGATCCAGCCGATTGCCGGGTTGACCTGCCGCTCAATCTCAGGATGGGCAAGCGGCCCGGTGACCGAAACCGGGAAGGCCGGGGCCGATTTATGTTGCGCGACGACCGGCCGTGCCGTGGCGGTCAGTTTCGCCTGGAGATGAACCAGATCGAGCGTGCCGGTCGCGCTGATCGTGCCGGATTTGCCCGCCAGGGCGGCGTGGTCGAAGCTGAGCACGCCCGTCGCGATCGAGCCGGCGAAAGCCGCCGTGTCGAAGCCGGTCTCGCCGCTGGTCAGGGCATCGCGCAGTTGTTGCGCGGCCGCGATGTGGCCAATCCGGTGTTCGCTGGCGGTTGCCCCCGCCAGCGCGTCGCCCGCCTTTACCAGATCGATCCCCGATAAGGTCAGGCTGCTGCCGGTGGCCATCAAAGCGCCCGCCAGATCATGCAGCCAATCCTGCGGCGTGGCACCGCTCGCGGTCAAGTTGGTGGTGATATCGAGATGGCCGGTGGTGAAAGGCAGGGCAATACCCGCCGCCGCCGACGCCGCGCCGAGCCGCGCGGTGTCGGCCCGCTTCAGATGTGCCTCAACGCTCAAGGTCGGCGGTGATTTCGGGACTGCACCGGTCAGGACCAACGATCCGTCAAGCGCACCGCCGGCGACCCTGGCATGAGTGACCCCGAGTGCCAGGGTCGGCGCGAGTTTGCCGTGGTCGAGCGTCAGGCTGAACTTACCGTCGCGGGCGATCGTGGTGTCCGCCCGGTCGATCCGCGCCGCGGTGATCGAGGGCAGCGACAAGGTGACATCGCTATCCAGCGTTGCATTGGCGACGCCGAGCAGCGCGCCCGGTGTTGGCAACGGCAGGGTGTCGGCGGCGATATTGCCGTCGATGACCAAAGGATTGGCGGTGGTCTTCAGGCTCAGCCTGCCCGCCGCGGTCAGCGCTCCCAGCGAGACGACGAAATCCGATAGTCCCAGCATGGAGCCGGTGGCAAAGCCGGACGCGCGCAGACTGACCGACCCCGCCCCCGGCCAGTCCAGTCCGTTCCGCGCGCCAAGCCAGTGCGCGCCGTTGAGCGCGCGCAGCAGGGCGACGGCATTCGGCGCATGCAGGCTGATGGCACCGGCGGCGGTTGTATTCACCAGATCGACCACCGGCATCGCGTTCGCGCGCAGGGTACCGATATGCAAGGTGATCCCGGTATGGACTGCCGACGCAGGGCCGGCGGCGACCAGCGCAGCCGCGAAGCGATGATGCAGCAGCGGCAGGTGTAGCCAGCCCGGTGCCGCGCCGGAACCAGGCCCATAGGCCATCGCCTGGATGCTCGTGGCCAGCGCGGTACCATCCGGTCCGGTCGTCATCACCCGGGTAGCGACCATGGCACCGTCGCCGCGCCGTGTGCCGTGGCCGACGACAAATGTCTTGCCGATCCGCAGGCTGGCGAGGCGCACCGCGACACCACCGCCTTGGCGGGCGCTGCGCAAGGCGGCGTCGATCAACACATCGGTGGCGGCAAACCGGGTTTTTGCCCCAGCACCGCTGCCTGTGCGCACCAGCACAGACTTGGCGGTCAGGTTGACCGGCCCGGCGAGCTTGGGAGCAGGATTCGCGAGCGCCATCCGTAACGACGCCAGCGATTCATCGTTCAACACCAGATGATCGAACGCCAGACGCACCGCAAACCGGTCTTCGGGCGAACCTGCCGTCTGCCTGATCATATCCAGCCTGATCGCACCGGTGAAACGCGACGCCGGCCGGGTTGGGGTACCGCCGAGGCCCCCCTGCAATTCATCGAGCCAAACGGTACCCGACCCGCGCGTGGCCATGTGTCCCGCAAGAGACATCTGGCCGACCCCGGCGGGCCAGCCTTGTAGGAAGGGCAGGGGGTTGCGCAGCGCCGCGATCGTCCCGGCCGGGTCCACCGCCGTCAGGTCGAAATCGCCCTCGATGCCGTCGTGTTGCCCGATCTTGCCCCCGATCTTGCCCCCGATCTTGCCGGTGAACGTCAGTTGCGCTTGTCCCGGTAGGGTGGCGGCGAGCGACTGAATCGCCGCGCCGCCCGCCTGACCCAGCACTTCGGCCTGCATCGTGGGAACGACGGCGCGGCCGATGGCAAGATCGGTCAGACCGACCGAGGCGGCGAGCGGCACCACCGCCGCGATCCGCGCGAAAAGCGTCTCTGCGGTACTCAGGGTGAGGTGATCGCCGGTCAGGTCGAGCCGCATCAACGGGGCCGGGCGCAGTGCGATCGTGGCGGTGCCAGCCGCGTGGCTGGCCGCGAACTCGGCAACGATATCGCGCAGCGCAATCATCGTGCCGTCGGCCTGGAGGTCAGCCTGAAACGATGCCGGCACCAGCGGCAGGGTATGATCCGGCGCAATATCGGCGATCGCAGCCGGCGAGATCGATCCCTTCAGCGTGCCCGCGAGCACACTGGCGCGGTTCAACGTACCCTTGAAGCCGAGCCGCGCCCCGGTTCCGGCCACACTGAGCGCGGCCGTGACCGGTGCGGGTGCCGTGCCGCCGGTGTCATCGATGTCCAGGGTCACCGATGCAGGAATTCCGGCGAACACCACGCTGCCGGAGGCCGCAAGCACCGCGCTCGGGCCGCCGGTGAAGATCGACAGATCGGCGTGGGTGAATTCCAGCGACCCGAGGCGGAATGTACCATCGACGATGGTGGCGTGCAGCGATGCCAGCCACAGCGGGGGGGCCACGGCGTCAACGCCGCCGGGCAGCGGCCAGGGCAGCACGACATGGGGTTTGCGGAGCGTCAGTTTGCGCGCCCGCAGCCGCCCCAGCAGCAAAGGGCCAGGGGCGAGATCGAGCTTCAGCGTGTCGGCGGTGATCGAGACACCCTTCGGTCCACCGATCGTTACGGTTTCGGCCCGCAACTGTGGATCGGGGAGCAGCGACAACTCGATGGGTCCGGCAATGACGACCCGGTGCCCGACCGCCACACTCGCCAGACGCTCGATCGCGGCGCGATGATAGTTGCCGGAGGCGAGGCGCGGCCCATAGATCACACCGACGGCGATCAGGCCGAGCACCGCAAGCGCCACGATCGCGCGCCGCCGAATTTTTGCCCGACTCTCCCGCGTGGCGCTCATGCGGCGCTGGTATCAGACAGAGCCAACCCGCGCGACCCCGGCATCCGCCATTGTGCGCCAGGCGGCGGCGAGCGAGGCGTCGCGATCGATCGCCCGGCAGGCGGGCTCGATCACCCGCGCGGCAACGCCGAACCGCCGCGCATCAAGCGCCGTCCAGGCGACGCAATAATCGGTGGCGAGGCCGCAGAGATCGATCGCCGTGATGCCGCGCGACGCAAAATAGCCGTCAAGCCCGGTTCGGGTGGCGCGATCGGCTTCGAGAAACGCCGAATAGGAATCGATCGCCGGGTTCAAGCCCTTGCGCAGGATCAGGGCAGCGTGCGGAATATGGAGATCGGGATGCAAGGCCGCCCCGGTGCTGTCCATCACACAATGATCCGGCCAGAGCTTCTGGGGGCCATAGTCGAGGTCGATTGTTTCGAAGGGCGATCGTTCTACGTGCTGGCTGGCGAACGAAGTATGGTTGGCCGGATGCCAGTCCTGGGTGATGACGACGGTCGCATAGTGTCGCGCCAGCGCATTGATGATCGGCACCACAGCATCGCCATCCGGCACCGCGAGCGCGCCACCGGCACAGAAATCGCGCTGCACGTCGATCACCAGGAGGGCGGTTTTGCGGTTCATGACTATAGAGTAGGGTGTCCGCGCACGCCGAGATAGAGTGCATAGACTGAACTTGTCGCGGTGATGAACAGCCGGTTCCGCTTCGGCCCGCCGAAGGCGACATTGCTGACCATTTCGGGGATGTCGATTTTGCCCAACAGCGCGCCATCGGGCGCGAAGACGGCGACCGCGTTGCCCGAACCGCAACTGGTCCAGACGTTGCCGTGTTCGTCAAGCCGGAACCCATCGGCAAAGCCGGGTTCGATGACCGTGAACACTCGGGCCGGCCCGAGCCGTACGCCGTCGATCACATCATGCACCCTGATATGGTGCGGACCATTTTCGCGATGGGTGACCCCGGTATCGGCGATATAAAGCAACCGCTCGTCCGGGCTGAAGGCGATGCCGTTCGGGCGTTCATAATCCTCGGCCACCGCACTGAGCGCGCCGCTCGCCGGATCGAACCGGTAAACCCGGCGGGCGGCTTGCTCGCTGTCGCCGCGATGACCTTCGTAGTCCGACATGATGCCGTAATCGGGGTCGGTGAACCAGACGCTGCCGTCGGACTTCACCACCAGGTCATTGGGTGAATTGAGGCGCTTACCCTCGAACTGGTCAACGAGTAAAGTTATGCTGCCATCGTACTCGGTGCGGCTGATGCCGCGCCGCCCGTGTTCGCAACTGACCAGCCGCCCCTGCCGGTCGCGGGTGAGGCCGTTGGTGTAGTTTGCCGGTGAGCGGTACACATCCATTTCCCCGGTCGGCCACCAGCGCATAATCCGATCGTTCGGAATATCGCTCCACAGCAGGCAATTGGCGTCGCCGAACCACACCGGACCCTCCGCCCAGCGGAACCCGGTGGCGATGCGTTCGATCGCGGCGTTCATCAGTAGCATCGGCCGCATGCGGGGGTCGTAGATGTGATATAGCGCCGCCAAATCTTATCTCCTGTACGGTACGCGACGATTGCCGTAATTTTTCTATTGGTATTTTTCTATTGGTAATCGCCTCGGGCCAATCGGCAAGGGGAGCTGGCGTGATCCCGTGGGTCTCGACAACGCGCCCCCCTTTGGCCAAAACCACGGCAACGAACGGAGATATGCTATGAGCGAGACCTATATCGAAGCTGGCGGCATCAAAATTGCCACTGTGCTGCACCAGTTCATCGTTGCCGAGGCGTTGCCCGGAACCGGACTCGACCCAACTCTGTTCTGGCAGGGTTTTGGAGCGCTGATCGCCAAGCATACGCCGCGCAACGCTGAATTGATGGCCGAGCGTGATCGGTTGCAGGCGGCGATCGATGACTGGCACCGCAGCCACCTAGCCAAGCCGATCGACCAGGCGGCATATCAGGCGTTCCTGCGCGACATCGGCTATCTCAAGCCGGAGCCGGCGCGATTTGCGGTTGCTACCGATCGCGTCGATCCCGAAATCGCCAGCATCGCCGGGCCGCAACTGGTGGTGCCGGTGATGAATGCCCGCTACGCGTTGAATGCCGCCAACGCCCGGTGGGGCAGCCTGTATGACGCGCTCTACGGCACCGACGCAGTCGCCGAAACCGAGGGATTGGAGCGCGGCAAACACTTCAACCCCAAGCGCGGTGCCGCCGTGGTCGCGCGGGGGCGGGCGTTCCTTGATGCCAGTGTGCCGCTCGCGATGGGTATCTACAAGGAAGTGCGCGGCTTTCGCGTGCATAATGGCCATCTCGCGATCATTCTGGAACGCGGCGAAACCGGCCTGAAGCACGCCAGCCAGTTCGCCGGCTACCGGGGTAACGCGGCATCACCAAGCGCGGTGCTGCTGCGCAACCATAATCTGCACATTGAAATCGTGATCGATCCCGCCAACAGCATCGGCAAGACCGATCCCGCCGGCATCGCCGATCTGGTGATCGAGTCCGCAATCAGTTCGATCATGGACGCGGAAGACAGCGTCGCCGCGGTCGATGCCGAGGACAAAGTGCTGGTCTATCGCAACTGGCTCGGGTTGATGGAGGGTACGCTGGAGGAACAGGTCGAAAAGGGCGGCAAGAATTTCATCCGCCGGCTCAATCCCGACCGGACCTACACCGCCCCCGACGGTCATGAATTTTCCCTTCCCGGGCGGGTTTTGATGCTGGTACGCAACGTCGGACATCACATTTATACTGATACTGTGCTCGACGCGTCGGACAAGCCGATTCCCGAGACCATACTCGACCTTGTGGTCACGGCGCTCTGTGGCGCACATGACATCAAGCGCACCGATGGGGTACGCAACTCGCTTACCGGTTCGATTTATATCGTCAAGCCCAAACTGCACGGTGCCGATGAAGTGGCCTATGCCGACGGGCTGTTCGCGGCGGTGGAGGATTTGCTCCGGTTGCCCGACAACACGATCAAGATGGGCATTATGGATGAGGAACGCCGCACCTCGGCCAATCTCGCTGCCTGTATCGAAGCGGCAAAGAACCGGATTTTCTTCATCAACACCGGCTTTCTCGATCGCACGGGCGATGAAATCCATACCTCGACCGAAGCCGGCCCGATGATCCGCAAAAACGAGATCAAGGACGCGCCCTGGATTAAGAGCTACGAGGACCGCAATGTCGATATCGGCATCGAATGCGGCCTGCCAGGACACGCGCAGATCGGAAAGGGCATGTGGGCCGCGCCCGACGCGATGGCGGCGATGCTGGAACAGAAGATCGGCCATCCCCGCGCTGGGGCGAATACCGCGTGGGTACCATCGCCTACCGCCGCCACGCTGCACGCGCTGCACTATCACATGGTCGATGTGGCTTCGCGCCAGGAGGAACTGAAATCGCGGGCGAAGGGTTCGCTCGACGATTTGTTGACCCTCCCGCTCGCCGACCGGACGAACTGGGAACCCGACGATATCCAGCAGGAACTCGACAACAACGCGCAGGGCATTCTCGGTTATGTGGTGCGCTGGATCGATCAGGGCATCGGCTGCTCGAAAGTACCGGATATCCATGATGTCGCATTGATGGAAGATCGCGCAACGCTGCGCATCTCCTCTCAGCACATCGCCAACTGGCTGCACCACGGCATTGTCGATGAAGCGCAGGTGCTGGCCACCATGAAGCGCATGGCGGCGGTGGTCGATCGGCAGAACGCGGGGGATACTCTCTACAAGCCGATGGCACCGGGTTACGACGGTATCGCCTTCAAGGCGGCGTGCGATCTGGTGTTCAAGGGCCGCACCCAGCCGAACGGCTACACCGAATTCATTCTGCACGACCGCCGCCGCGCGGCGAAGGCGGCGGCCTGACGAGACGTCCGGGGGAGCGTGATGATCCGAAACATCATTGCGCTCTTCCCCGGTAAGCGACGTGCGACCTCAATAATACGGGGTGGTATCTGATTTCAGAAATGCATGCCGAATGATGCCGCGTTGCGATAGAGCATGTAGATCGCCACAATAAAGACCAGACCGGCGAACACCCGGTTGAGCGCGGCGCGGCGCGGCGCGAGGAAGACGGCAAGCTTGGTGCCGAGCAGGCCGCCAGCGACGCCGCCGCCGATGAATTCGATCGCGACACGCCAGTCGACGAAGCCTGAGACCGAATAATTCACCGCCGTGGTCAGGCCGAAGGTACCGACCGAGAGTAGCGAGGAACCGATCGCAAAGATCATTGGCATGCCGGTCGAAAACAGCAGACCCGGTACGATCAGGAACCCGCCGCCGATTCCAAAAAAACCGGAGAGTGCGCCGACGACCAGTGCGGCAATGCTGACCAATGCGAGCAATTTGGGTGTCAGATGCTCCGTCTCGTGCGATTGGGCCAGTTGTTCAGCGGTGGGGGGGCGGCGACGCAGCATCAGCACGCCCACCACGATCATCAGGATAGCAAACAGGAATATCAGCTTGTTGCCGTTGACCACTTTGCCAAGCGTCGAGCCGGCCGTCGCACCGGCGATGCCGAGAATGGCGAAAATGATCGCACTGCGCCAGCGCACGTTGCCTTTGCGTGCGTGGCCGAAAAAATTGGCGAAGGCATTGGCGGAAACCGCGAGCGCCCCGGTTCCGATCGCTTCGTGCGGTTTCAAACCAACGACATAAAGCATCAACGGGGTAGCAAGGATTGACCCGCCGCCGCCAATCAGCCCCAGGGTAAAACCGACGGCACCGCCGGAAATGACTGCAAGAAATATTTCTAACATTGAGCGACTTTCAATCAGGCTAAATCAACATAGGTTTCGACGACCTTAGTACATAGAAACAACAATGAAACTGACATGAAATTGCAGCATTCACATTGTTATGCATTGCATGAATGGGATTAATGTTTTTGCCGGCATCTTGAAAGCTGGTTATGATCACATTTTGGTTAACAGCGGTGGATCGGTGCCGCCCAGAGCCGGTCACGGAATTTCAGGTAGCAGCTAGACCAGACTCATATATAATGCAATACGCATATATGAATGACCGGGGTTTAAGTGAGGCTGGAACGGGTTGGCAAGCAGGGATTTTCAGGTGCGGGTGGGCCGGCGATCTTCCGGTGCCGGTTGACCACGCTGGGTGGCATGGTTACGTAATATACGTTGTTAAGCTAGACATAGATTAAATAGTTTGCAAATGTCATGGTCAGGGCATGCCGAACAAAGCCCGTACATGCGTTCTCAGGAGGATTTTGCCGTGCTCGATCAACCGCAAGTGACCAATGGACTGACCGGCCAAGCGTTAGGTCGTTCGTTCGATATTCTGATTATCGGGGGTGGTTCCGCCGGCTTGACGGTGGCGGCGATGCTGCGCGGCAAGGTCAAGGGCAGTATCGCAATTGTCGATCCGACCGACACCAATGCGTATCAGCCTGGCTGGACCATGGTGGGCGCTGGCGTGTTCAACCTTGCCCAGACGATCAAACCGGAGGCGGCGCTGATTCCCAAGGGAGTCGAGTGGATCAAAAAACCTGCCGCCTCGTTCGATCCGGATCATAATCGGGTTGCCCTCGCCGATGGCACGCAGCTTGGCTATCGATTCCTGATCGTTTGCCCCGGCTTGCAGCTTGACTGGGGCAAAATCGAAGGGCTGACCGAAACGATTGGTAAAAATGGTGTGTGCAGTAATTATCGCGGTGATCTGGCGGCCTATACCTGGGAGTGCATCAAGTCGTTCAAGAGCGGCAAAATGATTTTCACCCAGCCGCCGATGCCGATCAAATGCCCGGGCGCGCCGCAGAAAATTGCCTATCTTGCCGCCGATCATCTGCGCCTGACCGGTAAGCGCGCCGCCGCCGAAATTGCGTTTTGCACCGCGTTGCCCACCCTGTTCGGTGTGGTGCCGTTTGTGCCGCCGTTGAAGGCGGCGATGAAGCGCCACGGCATCGAGGAAAATTACAAAACCAATTTGAAGGCGATCGACGGCAAAGCCAAAAAGGCGATTTTCACCGTGACCGCCGCCGACGATACGACTTCGGAAGTCGTGCGCGATTTCGACATGATCCATGTCACACCGCCGCAAAGCGCCCCGGATTTCCTGAAGGGCAGCCCGATTGCCAACGCGGCCGGGTTTGTCGATGTCGATCAGCACAGCATGCAACACCTCAAATACAAGAATGTCTTCTCGCTCGGCGATGCCGCGAGCACGCCCAACAGCAAGACCCTCGCGGCATTGCGGCTTCAGGCTCCGGTGGTGGTGCGCAATCTGGTCGCCGCGATGAAGTCCGAGGTCGGGACCGCCAGCTATGATGGCTATGGCTCGTGTCCGCTGACCACCGATTATGGGCGGATCGTGCTGGCTGAGTTCATCTATGGCGGCAAGGTGACACCGAGTTTCCCGCTCGACCCGCGGGTGCCGCGCTATTCGTCGTGGTGGCTCAAAAAAGATTTCCTGCCGTTCCTGTATTGGCAAGTCATGCTCAGGGGAATCGATCTCGATATTGGTCATAGGGAGCGCGTGTTTGCGGATGCCGCCTGACACAACGATCCAAAGCGCTACCACCACAGGCAATCGATACACATGGAACGGCCGGGCTGAGACAATCAAATTGATCGGATGACCTGATCGAATTGATCTATGATGGCTGCGTGTTCAATTTGTTTTGAATCGGTACAATCGCGCGGTGGTGGCGCTTGGTGGGGGTTTTCTACATATGAGACGACCAATCGTGCAAAACTGCGGTGCGATCGCGGTGCTGACGTTCGCCGCGATCGTAACCGCCGCCGCCGCGCCGCCACCGCAGATTGCGTCATGCGCGTCTTGCCACGGTGCCGGTGGACTAGGCAACGCGAGCGCCGGTTTTCCCGCACTCGCCGGGTTGCCCGCGTCCTATACCGCGCAACAACTCTATGCATTCAAACACGGCACCCGCGTCAACGCGATCATGACGCAAATGGCGGCCCCGTTGAATGCCGCCCAGCGCAACGCCATCGCCGCCTATTACGCGGCACTGCCGGTGCCGGTGACACCTGAACCCGCGCCGCTGCCCACTGGGGCGGGGGCGGCGCTGGCGATAAACGGCGACTGGGGCCATCGGCTTACTGGCGTTCCCTCCTGCGATTCCTGCCACGGCCCGGAGGGGGTTGGTGTCGGGGCGGTGTTTCCGCGCCTTGCCGGGCAGCCGAAAGCCTATCTGGCGGCGCAGTTGGTTGATTGGCAGAAGGGTAGCCGCAATGACGATCCGTTGCATCTGATGCGCAATGTCGCGGCCAGACTCAGCGCCCGTCAGATCGACGCGGTTGCCGCCTATTATGCGGCGCTTTCAGCCAATCCGGCCGATCTGCCGAAGCCGGGCGACGCGAAGGGAGGCCAATGATGCGCTATTTTATATCGGCCCTGGGATTGGCCGGCATGATCGGCCTCGCCCACGCAGCACCGCCACCGGCAAAATCGGTCGCCTTCGCCCCGCCGCCGTTCAGCGCGATGCCGGGGCAGGCGTTCGGTGCCGAGGTGAAGCTGGGCGAGAATATTTTCCGCCACACCACGGTCTATGCCAAGGGGATCATCGGCAACGATTTGAACTGTAGCAACTGTCATCTTGACGCGGGGCGTCTTGCAGGGTCGGCCCCGATGTGGGGAGCCTATCCCGCGTATCCCGCGTACCGTGCCAAAAACAAGAAGGTCAATAATTTCGGCATGCGGTTGCAAGGTTGTTTCGCATATAGCGAGAACGGCAAAGTGCCGGCGCTCGACAGCGAGACCATCATCGCGCTCGAAGCTTATTCATTCTGGCTTTCGACCGGCGCGCCGACCGGTGCCACGCTTGCAGGCCGCGGCTATCCCAAGCTCGCCACGCCGCCGAAACCCGCGACTTATGCGGCGGGGGAGGCGGTATACAAAGCGAATTGCTCGATCTGCCACGGTGCCGACGGGCAGGGACAGTATGCCCACGGCCAGACGGTGTTTCCCGCACTATGGGGGGCAAAATCCTTCAATTGGGGGGCGGGGATGGGCAGCATCAAGAATGCTGCTGAATTTGTTCATGCCAATATGCCGTACGGCGCGGTGGGGACGCTCAGTGTGCAGCAGGCCTGGGATGTCGCACAGTTTATCGACAGCCAGGACCGGCCGCAGGACCCGCGCTTTGTCGGGTCGGTCGCTGGAACGCGCGCCAAGTTCCATAACAACAAATTTTCGATGTACGGCGAAACCGTCAACGGACATCTGCTGGGAGCTTCGAAGTAACAAAGCGTTAATTAACTCATGGCACAACCGGCATGTTGTCGGCGACGCATCACAAGGGGAGTCACACAATGACCGATTCTATCGACCAACCGAACGAAGATCACCGCAATTTCAGCCGTCGTTCTACCCTCGCCATGCCGGCCGCCGGCATCGGTATGGCGGCACTCGCGACGGCCTGGTCGCCGATCGGCGTTGCCGAGGCCGCGATGTCGATGGACGGTTCCTTTATTCCGGCCAATGCGACCAAATTAAAAGCCCTGACCACTGCGCTGGCCAATGCACCACGTCATCGCAATTTCAAAACTGTGCCGATGATTCTGACCAGTTCGGAACAATGGGACAGCGAAGCGCTGCATCTGTTGTTTACCTATTCGGGCGGACCCAAGCAGGTGTGGGACAATACCGATCTCGCGAGTCCCTGGCTCAACCTGATGCGCAACGCGATTAACGCGCAGATATGGTCATGGAAACATCCGGATTTTATTGCGGTTTCGGCGACCCATGGCACCGCGCATCTGGCACTGTATGACTCGTATATTTGGGATAAATACCTGACAAAATTTACCGGCGGCAAGATCCAGTCAAACACCTGGATGGACATCGGCCCGGCAGCGAAAGCCAGCGCCGCTGACTATAACAACCCGACGGGCGTGTTCTCTCCGTTCGATAACAGTATCCCGGTGCTGCAACGACGTGGTGCGGTGTTCTGCGCCTGCCATAACGAGGTGTGGGAAGTCACCATGGGCATTCTGAAAAAGGGCATCAACCCGGACAAGCTGTCGCATCCGGCTCTCGCCGCCGAGTTCACCAACCATCTGGTTCCCGGTGTGGTGCTCACGCCGGGCGCGGTCGGTACTCTGCCGGAGTTGCAGCTTGCGGGCTATCAGTACGCCAAATGATCGGATGCGGGAACGACAGGGTCAATCAGAGAGACAAATCACCATGACGCGAAAGCCGAAAAAACCAACCGCGTTCCGATACGGCACTGCTTTGTGCGGTGCGATCGCGCTGACCTGGTGTAGCATCGCGGCGGCTTCGGCCACCGACACCGGTTGGCAGGGCAAGGCGCATCCGCCGCAATACAGGGAATCGATCTTTCCGCCGTGGCAGCACGGCACCAACAACGATGCGGTCAACAAAGGCTTTCTGTTCACCGTGCCTGAAGTCGACGACATGGCCGATTTCCATGGCGATGTGAACAACCCGAAACTGATCCTTTACATCGGCGGCAACTACTATTTCGCGGTTGCCCCGCTGGTTAAAACCTTCGAGCAGGAGCACCCGGAATACAAGGGCCGAGTGTTTGTCGTCACGATTCCGCCAGGGCTTGAGGTCAAGGCGATGAAAATGGGTGGCGTTTTCACCGTTGGCAACATGACGTTCACGGTCAAGCCCGATGCATATCTGGCTGGGCTGAAAAAGGTGAAATCACTGATCGCCGACGGTATGCTGTCCGGCCCGCCGGTCGCTTATGCGACCAATAACCTGACCATCATGATCCCCAAGGGTAATCCTGGCCACATCACCGGCCTTATGGATTTCGCTAAGCCCGGCGTCACTTTGGTGATGCCGAATCCGGCGTTCGAGGGGATCGCCCGCCAGATCGAGGCCAGTCTGAAAAAGGCCGGCGGGACCGCGCTGGAAACCAAGGTCTATGATACCGGCGTGAAGGACGGCTCGACCATTCTCACCCATATCCATCACCGCCAGACCCCGCTGTTCCTGATGCAGGGCCTCGCGGATGCCGGGATCACCTGGAAATCCGAAGCGATTTTTCAGGAGCAGATCGGTCATCCGATCAGCAACATCGATCTGCCTGCGAAATACAATACCACGGCGATTTATGGCGGGGCGATGGTGAAGGGGGCCGCGCATCCGGCGGCGGCAAAGGCGTGGCTGGCATTTGTTCAGACGCCGGCGGCGCTCAAGATTTTCGAGCATTACGGGTTCAAGCCGTATAAGAAGTGACCTTTAAAGGGAGCAAAGGGGAAAGCTTCGTTTTTGAAAAAAGAAGCAAAACCTTTCGCTCCCGTCAGGGGCGGACCAGGACATAGCCTTTGGTGACAAGGTCCATGATCCGGGGAATGCCGTAGGGCACTTGTATCGCGCGCGGATTGAGCTTAGGGGCGTGGCCGGTCTCGCGTTTGATCGTGTTGATCGTGTTCATGCATACGTCAAATTCGACACCCTCGGATATTAGGCTGTCCACCGCCGTACGCTCTGGGCTATCGGCATACAGGAAAACGACACCTGGCCCGAACACCACCACCACGATCGAAACCGTGTCGGGGTAGTCCTTCAGTACCGTGTTGGCACCGCTGATGATGGCTTTTTGTTTCTCCATCGAGGCGTCGGAGAGTTGCAAAACCAGTTTATGGGTTGCGAATGGATTGCTGTCGGCCTGGGCAACAGTAAGACTGATGAGGCCCCCGATTGGTAGCCCCGC
Organism: Acidiphilium sp.; assembly: GCA_028688905.1. Taxonomy (GTDB): domain Bacteria; phylum Pseudomonadota; class Alphaproteobacteria; order Acetobacterales; family Acetobacteraceae; genus Acidiphilium. The sequence continues at coordinate 520,385 of JAQTXH010000001.1, forward strand.
CAGTAACAGACCCGTCAGTACCGTGCGCCGCTGCATCAGGCTGCTTCTAGACCCGGATTCCCTGCAACGCCAATCAATTTTACCTGGTTCGGCTTGGTGACCTTGATGGTCTTTTTGCGCTTGAGGTTGGTCGCGACCACTTCCCATACCGGCTTGCCGGTTTGCGGCAAGGAAACCGAGGCCCAGCTGACGGTTTTGTAGTTTTTATTCGCCTCAATCGGCTTGCCATTGTCGAGAGTCATCTCGGTGATCCGGTGGCCGATCAGTTTGCGCGGTGCGCAGGCATAGTTCATCCCACCCACCCGGATCATGTCGCCGCCCTGCTCGTAATATGGGTTGCGATTGAACAAATTGTCGCAGACATCCTCCATCATCGCCTTGATTTGGGTGCCGGTCATCATTTGGGTATAGGCCATCGGGTAGGTGATGGCGGTTTCGCTCAGCAGGTCGCTCATGGTGAATTCGCTGCCGGGCAGGAAGGAATTGCCCCACCGGAACCCCGGTGAGAACGCAATTTCAGCATCCATCTCCTCGCGGCAGGAATCCATGATCACCTGATCGACCGAACCGTAGAAATTATTGCGCCGGTACAGCAGGGTGTCGACGTCGGCGATTTTTTCGTCGAGCATTTTCTGGTGCGGCGCATACCATTTTTTGATTTCGGCATTTACTGCCGCATCCGGCTTGATCAGGTCGGTATAGATCGGCATCAGCTTGTAATGCATGTCCTTGAGCTTGCCTTTGGCGAGTTCAAGGTCGAGCACCGCGACGAATTTTCCTGCCGTGCCGGCGTTGGTCACAATGGTTTTGCCACTCGCGTTCTTGATGATCAGCGGCACCGGCACCGCATCATGGGTGTGGCCCCCCAGAATAATGTCGATCCCGGTGACATCGGCGGCCATTTTCAGATCGACTTCCATGCCGTTGTGCGACAGCACCAGCACGGTATCGACTTTTTTGACGTTGCGCAGTTCGTCAACGACCTTCTGCATGTTGTCCGGTTTGATGCCGAACCGCCAATCCGGCACGAAGCGGCGCGGATGCGCGATCGGCACATAGGGGAAGGCCTGGCCGATGATCGCGACCTGATAGCCGCCGATCTCGCGGATGATGTAAGGCTGGAATACCGAACCGGTTGTCTGATCGAAGGCGGGCGAACCCATCATGCCGGCTTCGGCGGAGAGAAACACGTTCTGCGCGATGAACTTACCGTGCAATGCCTTGATGATTTTTTCGATGCCGTCCTGGCCGTAGGTGAATTCCCAATGGCCGGTCATGGCGTCGATGCCGAGCATATTGCCCAGGGCCACCATGTTGAGGCCGCCGGTGAGATTGGCGACCCCAGAACCCTGGCACAAATCCCCACCATCCACTAGGATGGATTTGCCCGTCCCGGCACCGGCGCGCAGTTTGTCGATCACCGGTTTCAGATAGGCAAATCCGCCGAGCGGCCCGTATTGATGCGCCAGCTTCTCGAATTCGAGGAAAGTGAAGGCATGGGCATCACGGGTGCCCGGCTTCATGCCGTATTTTTTGAGGAATTCATGGCCGACGAAATGCGGCGGCTGCCCGTCCATTGAGCCAACGCCAATGTTCTGGTTCGGCTCGCGGAACTGCACTGGCAAGGCGTTGGCGTGGGTGTCGGTCTGGTGGATGATGCGGGCATCGCCCTGCATCGGTACGTCATAGGGATCGGTCGCTGAAAAAGCGAAGCGCGGCATTAATGCCGTGCTCGCGGCGGCTGCCATTACCGCGCGTCTGGTGGTCTTCATCGGTATTTCCCCCTCGGGACAGGCCGCTGCATGAGCCTCAGCGGCGAATGATCAATGAACGATTTCGTTCTGCCATAATTTCTTCTGGGCCTTGGCCTGTGCGATCGACAGATCCGCCAATGTCGCGGCGTGCTTGGCCTCGGCTTCGGCAATGGCGAAATCGCCCTTCTGTTCAGCTGCTTTCGCGGCCTTGAACGCGTCAACCGTCGCAATCCACTGATCCTGGTTCGATGCCGCGATTTTCATTTTGGTTTGCGCCGACGCGATGGCATGATCCGCGCTAGCCTTCGTGGCGCTTCCGGCCAAAGCGACCACGGGACAAATCATCACGCTCAACAAAACCGCTGCCCCCAGACGCTTCATGGCCGTGCTCCCGGGCCGGATTCCGGCAACCCATTGTCCATATATGTCATGAAATAAGCCAGATCGCGATAGGCCGTGCTGTCGGGTTTGGAAGGCTCGCTTTTGACCTTTTGATTGCAGCCTATGAAGCGCCGTACCAGCGTTCCCATATCACCCCAGGACGAGCGATAAAGCGGAAACGCGGCGGTCAGCCCCAAAGCAGGGGACAACACATCGCCGCGCAAATGCATCCCGGCCGCCTGGACGTGGCAGCTTGCACAGGAAAAGTTCAACTGGCCGCGCCGCGTGTAGAAATATTCCTTGCCCGCCTCGTAAGCCGCGAGTGCCTTCGGGTTATGCGGGATGACGACATTGATCGGTTTACCGTCGGACGTCGATGTCATGTAGGCCGAAATATCGGCGAGTGGCCCTACCGTGAGCTTGAGTTTTTTTTGTCCATTCGCAACCCGGCAACGGTTTATCGCGATCCCCAGGGTCACGACTTTGCCGGTTTTTGCATCAAACATCGGATAGTTCTGCGCAATTCCGATGCCGCCGTTGGGAAAGCAGGATGCATATGTTTTGCCGTCGGGAAATTTGGTTTCGAACAGTTTTTTGCCGTCATCCACCGCAAACTGATAGGGTGGAAACTCCATGATCTGTTTCCACTGATCGCTCTCGGATTTGCTGAAATTATATGGTCCGTTCACGTAGGCGGCGAGCGGCAGCTTCGGAAACTGCTTCAGGAAATATCCCTGAAACGCCTTCATATCCGCCGCCGGATCCGGCTGGCTTGCCGCCTGCGCCAACGGTGCGGAGACCGTCAATGCGAGCGCGATAAATGCCAATCTCATCGATCCATTCCCCCGAATGAGTGCCGTGCGATCCACGCCCGCACGGCTCGTTTAAAGTCTGCCGCGCCGCTTGTCGGCACATTCTAGAGTGTGATCGGCGGAGGCGGAATCGCCGGAGCCGTGAATCACACATGAAAGCAAAGAACTAGAGTCCATTAGACGTTTCTATCGGCGTCTGACGGACTCTAGAAGTCAACGATCGGGATACCGTCTATCCTAAGGCCGCAACCCCAATCGCGCAGACAACTACATGATGTTCGCAGACGTCGTTGCGGTTTCGCCCTTGTTATCGACCCAGGACACGCCGATCGGGTCACCCGATTTGCCGCCCTGGAACGAGAACTTGATAAATGGGTTTTTCGACACCGCCGGTCCCCAATACCCGGTGAGCACGATTTTGCCCATATGGGTGAACTCAATGACCTCAATGTAATGCGCCGGGATGATCTTGCCGGCGGCATCCTTGACGAAACCGCTGTCCATCGGGTGTTTGACCAGAGCTTCGACCGTGGTGGTGTCGCCTGAGGTCATTGCGTGAACCAGAATTTGATTTGCCATAATCGTTCTCCCTTAACCGCAACCGCCAAGAGTGACCTTGACCTGTTTGGACGTGCTCATCAGCTTTCCGCCCACCTCGACCACCGAAATCACCTGGGTGGTTTTGGCGAGCTTGACCCGGCTGGAAATCGCAGGATTGGTCCCTGCCGGAATTTTGTACGCGCATGCCATGACGAACGGATTGTCGATGGCGAGAATCGCGGCACCCGTCACGTTCTTCGCGTTTGCGTCGAATGAGATCGGCACGACAGCGCCGTTTTCGGCAATATCGGGCGCGTCCATTTTGACGTCGGGCGATGCGGTCACGGTAGACGTACCAAACATCGCCTGTAGCGTTGCGGCTTCGGTCTTCTGGATGAAGGCCTTGGCCGGATAGGTCGATGCGTTGGGGGCCGCCGCCGCCGCCGAAGCAAACCGTGGCAGAACCAAAGCCGCAGCGGTACCGGCCGCCGCAGCAACCAGGAAATCCCGGCGCTTGGGCGAGCCACGTGTCAATCCATTGATCTGTTCCATATTTCCTCGCTTACTTGGTGTACATGAAGTCAATGACTTCGTTGATCTGCTTGGGCGTCAGAACCTGGTTTTTGCCAAACGCAGGCATGATGGTCTGCGGATTCCGCGCTTCCTCATCATAGATGATCGCGTAGAATTCCTTGCGGTTCGGCACCATTGACTTAACGTCCTTGAGTTCCGGCCCGATATTCCCGGCTTCGTCTGCCCCTTTGAACATGTGGCAGGCGTCGCAGTTACCTTGATCGGTCGTGGTCGCTAATTTTTCACCGGCGGCAATCTCGGCGGGAGTCGCCGCAGCGGCGACACCGGCCGCCGCGACGCTCGATAACAAACCAAGCGCAACAACCGTGATAATTGTCTTCATGACACCTCCCTCACTTGCCGCCCTTCATGTGATCGACCGGACCCGTCAGCCGTGGGGTCAGATTCATTGTCAGGGCGTTCGACGTAATTTTGATCGAGGAAGCACTGACGCAGTTCTTCATGCAAGCAATGTTATGAGTGACCGGGCGCGGATCTTTCCAGTTGAACGCGTTCCGGTTCGGCATTTTGACTAGCGGAACCGATTTCGCGTCTGCGACCCAGGCACTTTTGGTGATACCGTTCATGTTCAGAATATACGCGGTCAGTGAATAGACCTCGTCGGGTTTCAGCGTATGAGGCGCGTAAAATGGCATTGCCCGATTAATATAGTCCCATACGGTCGTTGCGTAAGGCCAATAACTGCCGACGGTCTTTTCCGGACCGGGTGTGCCGAGCGAGCCGACGCCGCCGACCAGCGCCGGGTAATTATTGGCACCTTCGCCGAAACCGCCATGACACATGGCGCAGTTATTCGCGTAGATTGTGGCACCCTTGTCGGAGGTACCCGAACCGGCCGGCAGATTCTGCCCGCTCGGTGGTACCGCGATGGTCCAGCCGGCAATCTGCGCCGCCGTCGGTGTCGTGCCGATCTTGTAGTAGCCGATCTTGGTGGCGGGTTTGTATTGTGCAAGCTTGCCGTTGCCGTCACCTTCGGCGCGCCAGACCTGAAGGTCTTTCTGCGAGACGATGCCCTTATAATATTTGGGCGAATTGTGGTCGCCCGCTTGGCCGGGAGGTGTGAGTGTCGTCGTATCGCCGGCCCACGCCGTTGCGGTAGCGATCAGCGCGCCACCCAGCAGAATAGCAACCAGTTTACGAGAGCTGGACATTGTTCACCTTCCCATCGGCCAGAACCTGCCACGTCTGGATCGAATTATTTTCATAGACCGGGTCTTTGCCCCAGAACTTGTGTTTCTGCACGATGGTCGGCTGGACATAGCCGGTATCGTCGGTCACCCGTGACTGGATCAGGGCCGGTTTGCCATCCCACCACCAGGGCAGGGTGAAGCGGGTCATGCATTTGTCGAGGATGGGGTTGTCCAGTTTGGCGCGCTGGAAATTCACCCCGCCATCAAGCGAGACATCGACATATTTCACTTTGCCGCGTCCACTCCAGGCGAGGCCACGGATTTCATAGAATCCAGGCCCTTGCGTCAGCGGCTTCTCCGGGCACGGAAACGTAATGACCGATTTCGCATCCATCACCCAGGTGAAGCCAAGCGACTTACCATCACCGAGCAATTCGCTGTATTCGCTGGTTTCCTCGCGGGTGATCCAGGGTTCGCGGCCAACCTGGATCTGGCGCAGCCATTTCACATTCACATTGCCCTGCCAGCCCGGCACGACAAGGCGCAATGGGTAGCCCTGTTCAGGGCGCAGTGCCTCACCATTCTGGCCCCATGCCAGAATGCAGTCGTCGAGGCATTTCACCATCGGCAGGCTGCGATCCATATGCGCGCCATCCGAACCCGTGGGCAGAACCCAACGGCTGTCAGGGTAAATCCCCACTTCGTCCAGAATGGTTTTCAGCAAAACGCCGGTCCATTCGGCGCAGCCGATCATGCCATGCGTCAATTGCAACGAATTGAGCTGAGCGGCGGGCCATTCGGTCGCGCCATTGGCCGGGCATTCAATAAAATGAATCCGCGACACCGATGGATATCGCATGATCTGATCGAGGGTCAGAAGCAGCGGCTTCTTCACCCGGCCACTGATCATCAAGCGGAATTCGGCAGGATTGATGGATGGCACGCCGGCATGGTAGCGCTCGAAGAACAGACCGTTCGAGGTGATGATCCCCGGTTGGTCTTGCAGCGGCGTAAAACTCGCATCCGCGAGGCGGGTGGGCGACAGCCATGGAATATAACGCCTGACCACACTACTTTCGTACTTCGATGGCCGGCCATAAGGGCGATCATCGACCGGGCGCCCTAACGAATCGGACCAGGAATTGTCGGCCGGCGGCGCTGCCGGGGCGGTGTCCGCCGCACGCGCTGACGCCGCGATCAGGGTGGCACCCGCGGCGGCACCTAGCTTGAACATGTCACGGCGATTTGGTTTCGTCATTTCCCCTCGGCTTTTCTTGCTCATTCTGTTACCAGCGTATGGCCTATCAGGCGATCGTGATTATCACTTATAAAATTACTTGTATTGCATTTATGGCATATGTCAATCACGAATTATGGGAATGGCAACCTGCTGGGGGCACCCGGATTCACCGGAGCCATATCGGCTTGACCGGCACGGGAAAATACCCACTAAGTCAATGAAATTGCTCTGTAAAAGCGAGCCGGGCGGGTTCACTTGGGGTGAACCCGCCCGGCTCGTCGCACGCAAAAACGTGATCGATGAAATGAGTGGTGCGGATGGCGGGACTCGAACCCGCACGCCCTGTCGGGCAACAGATTTTAAGTCTGCAGCGTCTACCATTCCGCCACATCCACCTTGAGCCGTTCCTGCCACGGCGATGCCGGGCAGGGCAAGGTTCAGAATCCGTAGCTGACGCGCCGGCTGTTGCCCAGTGCCAAATTCCGGTAGCGCGCCATCGCCATCAGCGGGAAGAACCTAGGGTAGCCATGATACCGCAGATAGAACACGCGTGGAAATCCCACGGCGTTATACGGCTGCTCGGTCCATGACCCGTCGGTTTCCTGCGCCGATTGCAGCCACGCGATACCACGCGCGACGGCGGGATGATCTGCCTGCCCTGCCGCCATCAAGCCGAGCAACGCCCACGACGTTTGCGAGGGCAGACTTTCACGGTACGTGCCGTGCGGGGCGTTGGCATAGCTCTCGCAATCCTCGCCCCAGCCGCCATCCGCCCGTTGTTTGCTGATCAGCCAGTCGGCAGCCCGGCTGATGGCGGGATCGTCATGTGCCAATCCGGCGGCGTTCAATGCGCACAGCACCGACCAGGTACCGTAAATATAATTGGTACCCCAGCGGCCGAACCAGGATCCATCGGCTTCCTGATCGCGCCGGAGGTAATCGACTCCGCGTGCTATTGCCGTGCAATCCTCGGCATGGGCCAACTGACCCAGAAACGACACGCAGCGCGCCGTGACATCGGCAGTGGGAGGGTCAAGCAGGGCACCGTGATCGGCGAAGGGGATATGGTTGAGGTAGGTGAATTCATTGTCCGAATCGAACGCCCCCCACCCGCCGGATTGGCTCTGCATGCCCAACACCCAGAGTCGCGCGCGTTCGACCGCGTCGCGATGCGCGGGATCGCCGTTGCGGTCGAGAATCATCCCGACCACGGCGGTGTCATCGACATCGGGGTAGTGCGCATTGTTGTACTGAAACGCCCAGCCGCCGGGCGGGGCGTCCGGCTGGCGATGCGCCCAGTCGCCCTTCACATCCAGAATCTGGCGCGGGATCAGCCAGTCGCAGGCGGCGGCGACCCGGGCATCGCCGGTGCCGGCGGCTTCGGCCAGAGCGTGCGCCGCGAGCGAGGTATCCCAGATCGGTGACAGGCAGGGCTGCACGTAGGTGGCACCTTCGAATCGCGAAGATGCATCGGTGATCAGTTTGCGTAGGGCGGCCCAGGCGATGGCATAGTCGGGATGATCGGGGGCGTAGCCGAGTGTGTGATACATCATCACGGTGTTGGCCATGGCGGGGTAAATTCCCCCCAGCCCATCTTCGCCGTTAAGGCGCGGGGTGATGAAATCGATCGCCGCCTGGATGGCGCGGCGGCGCAAGCGCTGGGGCAAGTGGCGCTCCAGCGGGCGCAGGGCAGAATCGAGCGCCTTGAAGGCGTGACCCCAGCGCGAGCGATAGGGGCCGCGAATATAGTCCTGCACCTGATCGGGCGGGGTGACGAACAATTCGTCGATCCGCACATCGTGTGGATTGCGTGCGACCGGCCGCTCGGTCATCAGCACCAGCAGCGGCGCGATTACCGTGCGCGACCAGTAGCTTATTTTCCAAAGCGTGATCGGAAACCAGTCCGGCAACAGCATGATTTCAACCGGCATCACCGGGCAGGCCCGCCAGGGCAAGGCACCGAACAATGCAAGTTGGATGCGGGTGAACACATTGGTACGTGCCGCCCCGCCGCGCGCGAGGATCGCCGCGCGGGCGCGGCGCATATGCGGCGCTTCGGGATCGTCGCCGATTGCTTTGAGCGCGAAATAGGCCTTGACGCTCGCCGACAGATCCATCGCCCCATCATGGAACAACGGCCAGCCGCCGGGATTCTGCGGCGAATCGCCCTGGATCGCCCGGAGAAAAACCCCGATTCGGGATTGAAGGTCCGGATCGATCCGGTCGAGGAAATGTTCGAGCAATACATATTCGGCGGGAATCGTCGCGTCCGCCTCCAGTTCATAGACGTAATGGCCATCGGCACGCTGTTCGGCCGCAAGGCTTGCGTGTGCGCGGCAGATTGCCTCGTCGAGTTCGTGAAGAGCGCGTGGTAAACTACTCAGCATGCGCGACGTATAGTTGAGTTTGTTACAGTTTGACTATAGTGACCTGAACGACACAGCCAACCGGGGCGCGGCTGGCGGGGCGGCATCCTCCGGTGGACCGATCAACGTTTCTCGTGCGTCTCGGCTCCCAACGCATCTACCCGGGCTTGCGCGGTGATCAGCCGGTCTGACGCTTGCCGCCACGCTGCCGTGTCGGTTTCGTTAACCGTGCGATAGGCTTCCGTGGCGTTCGCAAGTTCGCTGGCGGCATCGTCGGGGTTGATCTCCGACAATTTCACGATCTGATCGGCCAGAACGGTGCAGCGGTCCTCGGTCACCTCGGCGAAGCCGCCGGTGACAAAAAACCGGTCCACAATGACGTCGTCCTCATAAATATCAATCATGCCACCGCGCAGCGAGGTGATCAGTTTCGAATGTTCCGGCAGAATCCCGAGATCGCCCTCGGTGCCGGGGATCACCACCATGGAAACCGGTCGGGCGAGCAACAACTGCTCCGGGCTGATGATTTCGAGTGCCGTGGTCATCGGGTCAGGCCGTCGCGTTCAGTTGTTCGGCTTTTTTCACGGCGTCTTCGATGGTGCCGACCATATAGAAAGCCGATTCCGGCAGATGATCATACTCGCCGGCACAGATCGCCTTGAAACTGCGCACAGTGTCTGCGACCGCCACAAACAGGCCGGGCGAGCCGGTGAACACTTCCGCGACATGGAAGGGCTGCGACAGAAACCGCTCCAGCTTGCGCGCCCGGGCGACGGTGAGTTTGTCGTCCTCCGAGAGTTCGTCCATGCCGAGAATCGCAATGATGTCCTGCAAGGATTTATAGCTTTGCAGAATTCGCTGCACTTCGCGGGCGGTGTTGTAATGCTCTTCGCCGACGATGCGCGGATCGAGCGCGCGCGAGGTCGAATCGAGCGGATCGACCGCCGGGTAGATGCCCTTTTCCGAGATCGCGCGGTTCAGTGTGGTGGTCGCGTCGAGATGGGCGAAGGAGGCGGCGGGGGCCGGATCGGTCAAGTCGTCGGCAGGAACATAAATCGCCTGAACCGAGGTGATCGAACCTTTTTTGGTCGAGGTGATGCGCTCCTGCAACGCGCCCATGTCGGTGGCTAAGGTCGGTTGGTAGCCCACCGCCGAAGGGATGCGGCCGAGCAAAGCGGAGACTTCCGCGCCGGCCTGGGTGAAGCGAAAGATGTTATCGACAAAGAACAGCACGTCCTGGCCTTCCTCGTCGCGGAAATATTCCGCCATGGTCAGACCGGACAGGCCGACGCGCATGCGGGCACCCGGCGGCTCGTTCATCTGGCCGTAAACGAGCGCCACCTTGGAGCCTTCGGTGGTGTTGTCGCCGATTTTGATGACCCCGGCATCGATCATTTCATGATACAAATCATTGCCTTCGCGGGTGCGCTCGCCGACGCCGGCGAATACCGAGACGCCACCGTGCCCCTTGGCGATGTTGTTGATCAGTTCCTGGATCAGCACGGTCTTGCCGACGCCGGCACCACCGAACAGGCCGATCTTGCCGCCCTTCAAGTAGGGGGCCAGCAGATCGATCACCTTGATGCCGGTGACCAAAATTTCCGACGAGGTCGCCTGATCCTCGAAGCTGGGGGCGTCGCGGTGGATCGGTGCGGATGATTTCGCCCCGATCGGCCCGCGCTCGTCGATCGGCTCGCCGATCACGTTGAGAATCCGCCCCAGCACTTCCGGCCCGACCGGCACCGAGATTGCACGGCCAGTGTCGCTTACATCGGCACCGCGCGCCAAGCCATCGGTGCTATCCATCGCGATGCAGCGCACCGTGCGTTCGCCAATTTCCTGCGCGACTTCGAGCACAAGGCGGCGATCGCCAACCTTGGTTTCGAGTGCGTTCAGAATGAATGGCAATTCGCCTTCGAACTGCACATCGACGACCGGACCCATGATCTGGGTGATGCGTCCGGTATTGTTGCTTGCCATATGCTGCTTTCCTAATCCGTGCTCACAGCGCTTCCGCGCCGGAGATGATCTCGATCAATTCGCGTGTGATATTCGCCTGACGGGTGCGATTGTAGTTCATCGTCAGCCGGTTGATCATGTCGCCCGCGTTGCGCGTGGCGTTGTCCATCGCCGTCATCTGGCTGGCATAGAAACCGGCGTTGCTTTCCAGTAAGGCCGCGTAAATTTGCACCGCCAGATTGCGTGGCAACAGGCGGTCGAGCAGTGAACCGTCGTCCGGCTCGATCTCGTACTCGTTCGCACCACTCTCAGCGCCGTTATCGTTTGCCGGTCCCGCTGCCGCTGGAATAAGCGGCGTCTCGGCCACTTGTTGTACCATGATCGACACGAAACGGTTGAACACCAAAGTGCAAACGTCGAACCCGCCATCGTCGAACGCGGCGATGATCCGCTGGGCGATCGCCTCGGCTTCGGCGAAGGCCACCGATTTTTTGCCGACAAAATTGATGTCGCCGAACATCCGATCGGACATGTCGCGCCGGAACGAGTCGCGGCCCTTGCGGCCCACCGCGAAAACCTGCGCGGTTTTCCCTTCGGTTTCGAGCGCTCGAACCTTCGTCCGCGCGGCGCGGACGAGTGACGCATTGAACGGACCGGCCAACCCCCGATCGGCGGTGACCGCGACGATCAGATGCCGTTTGTCCGATCCGGTGCCGACCAGCAGCTTCGGCGCGTTCGGGTTGCTCGAAGCGCCTTGCGCCAGGGCCGACATCATCGCGGCCATCCGTGTCGCGTAAGGCCGCGCGGCCTCGGCCTGGCTCTGCGCGCGGCGCAGTTTGGCGGCGGCGACCATTTTCATCGCCTTGGTGATTTTCTGCGTCGATTTGACGGAGGAAATCCGGTTGCGGAGCGATTTCAGGCTGGGCATGCGCTGGTTCCGCCGTTACGCGAAGCTGGTGGTGAACGACTTGATGAACTCGATCAGTTTCGCCTCGACGTCCTTTTTGATTTCGCGATCGTCACGGATCGAATTCATGATTTCGGGCGCCTGTGCCTTCATTTCAGAGATCAACTGCGCCTCGAAATCGCCGATCCGCTCGATCGCGATGCCATCGAGATAGCCGCGGGTACCGACAAAGATCGACACCACCTGTTCTTCGACGGGCAGCGGCTTGTACTGGGGTTGTTTGAGCAGTTCGGTCAGCCGGGCCCCCCGCGCCAGGAGCTTCTGGGTTGATGCATCCAGATCGGAGGCAAACTGCGCGAACGATGCCATTTCGCGGTACTGCGCGAGATCGAGCTTGATCTTGCCCGCCACCTGCTTCATCGCCTTGATCTGCGCGGCGGAACCGACGCGCGAGACCGAGGCACCGACATTCACCGCCGGGCGGATGCCCTTGAAGAACAATTCGGTTTCCAGGAAGATCTGGCCATCGGTGATCGAGATCACGTTGGTCGGAATGTAGCCACCGATATCGCCGGCCTGGGTCTCGATCACGGGCAGCGCGGTCAGGCTGCCACCGCCGAATTCATCGGACATTTTTGCCGCCCGTTCGAGCAGGCGCGAATGCAGGTAGAATACATCGCCCGGATAGGCCTCGCGGCCCGGCGGGCGGCGCAGCAGCAGCGACATCTGGCGATAGGCCACCGCTTGCTTGGAAAGATCGTCGTAAACGATCAGAGCGTGCATCCCGTTGTCGCGGAAATACTCACCCATCGCGCAGCCGCTATAGGGGGCCAGAAACTGCATCGGTGCCGGCTCGGAGGCGGTGGCGGCGACCACGATGGAGTATTGCATCGCGCCGTTTTCTTCGAGGGTGCGAACCAGTTGCGCGACGGTGGAGCGCTTCTGGCCGATCGCGACATAGATGCAATAGAGTTTTTTGTTCTCGTCATCCTGTGCGTTCAGGGTTTTCTGATTCAGGATGGTGTCGATAATCACGGCGGTCTTGCCGGTCTGGCGATCGCCAATGATCAGTTCGCGCTGACCGCGCCCGATCGGCACCAGGGCGTCGATCGATTTGATGCCGGTCTGCATGGGTTCGAACACCGATTTACGCGGAATAATGCCGGGGGCCTTGACCTCGGCGCGGCGGCGCTCGGTGGTCTCGATCGGGCCTTTGCCGTCGATCGGGTTGCCCAGCGCATCGACCACGCGTCCCAGCAGGCCCTTGCCCACGGGTACGTCGACGATCTCGCCGGTGCGGGTGACGGTGTCACCCTCGCGGATGGCGCGATCTTCCCCGAAGATGACGATGCCAACATTATCGTTTTCGAGGTTGAGCGCCATGCCTTTGACGCCGGCATTCGGGAAATCAACCAGTTCGCCGGCCATGACGTTCGCGAGACCAAAGACGCGCGCGATGCCGTCACCTACGGACAGAACCTGTCCGGTTTCGGCGACGTCGGTTTCGGTATCGAAACTCGCGATCTGCTTTTTCAGAATCTCGGAGATTTCGGCGGGGCGGATCTCCATATCAGGCGGCTCCCTTCATCACATGGCGCAGGCGTTGCAGGCGCGATTTCAAGCTGGTGTCGTAAAGTTTCGAACCAATCCGCACGGTCAAGCCGCCCAGCAGGGCGGGATCGACGATTTCGCGGATCGACACCCGACCGTAGCCGGCCTCGGCGAGGCGGGCGGCAAGCTGGGTGCGCTGGGTATCGGTCAAGGTGTGGGCCGAGGCAACCTCGGCGGTGATCAAGCCGCGTTTCTGCGCCACATAGGCGGCAAACCCCGAAATCAGGTCGGGCAGATCACGAAGCCGACGGTTATTGATCGCGGTGCCGATAAAGTGCCGTACCAGATCGGAAAACCCCTGACCGGCCAGCACCGCATCCATCGCGCGAAACCCTTCGGCGGCATCGATCGCCCGGCTGGTGACCAATCGCTGCAACGGCGCGTTGTCGGCAATCAAGGTCCCGAGAGCGGCCATTTCAGAAACGGTCTGATCAAGCTGGCTGCGCTCATCGGCGAGATCGTAAAGCGCACGCGCATATCGCGCGGATAATCCGGAAGCCCGATCGGGCATTGGCGATGCTGAAATGGCGGACGACACCCGTGTGACCCTGCTCTCGGTTCATTATGACGTTTCAACCCCGGATCGACCAAGCCGCGACATTACACAAAATTGTCGTGAGCGCGTCTGTCCGTTCACTCTCTTGAATGACGAGGGCGAACTAGCACACGCGTGTCATGCACGCAACGTGCGGATCACAAGAATGAGACCGGATCGATGTCGATATCGACGCGCGCGGCCCGGGGGAGTTTGGCGCGATCGAGCCAGGTGCTGAGGATCGGTTGCAAGGCAACCCGCCGGGGGGCGCGCACCAGCAAGCGCCTTCGATGGCGGCCCCGCAGCATGGCGAAGGGGGCTGGTGCCGGCCCCAGCACGATCACGTCCTGGTGTGGGGCGGTGCGGGCGAGGGCGCTCGCGGCCTGATCGGCGATGGCGGCGGTCTCCGCACTGATGATCAGCGCCGCCAGACGCCCGAAAGGCGGCCAGTGTCCCGGTTCGCGCAACGCTGCCTCCGCCGCCCGGAACCCGGCCAGATCACCCGAACATAGCGCCTGCATCACCGGATGATCCGGGCAGAAACTCTGGAGCAATACCCGCCCCGGCAGCGCCGCCCGCCCGGCGCGCCCCGCCACCTGATGCAGCAATTGCGCGCTGCGTTCGCCGGCCCGTAAATCGCCGCCTCCGAGGCCCAGATCGGCATCGACCACGCCGACCAGGGTCAGATCCGGGAAGTGCCAGCCCTTGGCGATCATTTGGGTGCCAATGATGATATCGACCTCATGCGCCACGATCGCCCGTGTCGCCGCTGCCGCCTGTTCAGGGGTGGCGATCGCATCGCTCGCCATCACAATCCGCCTTGCCTCGGGAAACAGCGTCGCGACTTCCTCGGCGATCCGCTCGACGCCGGGGCCGATCGGGACGAAACTATGCTCGGCAGAACAGGCCGGGCAGACCTCGGGTTCGCGCTCGGTGTGGCCGCAATGGTGGCAGAGCAGGCTGGTGTGGGCGCGATGCTCGACCAGCCAGGCGGTGCAGTTCGGGCAGTTCAGCCGATGGCCGCAGGCGCGGCACAGGGTGAGGGGCGCATAACCCCGGCGGTTGAGAAACAGCATCGTCTGGCCACCGGAAGCCAGGGTCGCGGCCAGTGCCTCGATCAGCACCGGCGATAAAAAATGCCCGCGCGACGGCGGAAACGCGCGCAGATCGACCGTCTCGATCACCGGCATCGCCGCACCGCCGTGGCGGGCGTCCAGCGTGATATGGTGGTAGCGTCCGGCCTCGGCATTCACCGCCGACTCCAGGCTTGGAGTGGCCGAGGCGAGGATGCAGGCGGCACCGGACAATCGGGCGCGCACCACCGCCATGTCACGGGCGTGATAGATCACGCCATCTTCCTGCTTGTAGGCAGCCTCATGCTCCTCATCGACGACCACGACGCCGAGATCGGCGAACGGCAGAAACAGCGCCGAGCGCGCGCCCAGCACCAATTGGGCCGCACCACCCGTCACAGCATGCCAGTTGGCGCGCCGTACCGCTGGCGATAATCCCGAATGCCACAGGGTCGGGGCCGCGCCGAACCGAGCCGCAAGCCGGGCGGTGAACTGGGAGGACAGGGCAATTTCGGGCAGCAGCACCAGCGCCTGCCGGTTCTGCCGCAAGACTTCGGCAATGGCCTCGCAATAGACCTCGGTCTTGCCCGATCCGGTGACGCCTTCCAGCAGGGTGACACTGAACGCGCGTGACGCGACGCCTGCACGCAATGCATCGGCGGCCCGTTGCTGGTCCGGCGACAATACCGGCGGCGCGGTATCGGGATCGAGACGGGTGCCGCCCGGGTCGCACCGCACCGGAACCAGCAGCCCCGCATCCACCATGGCGCGCACGATGGCCGGCGAAACTCCGGCCGCTTCGGCGAGGGCAGCGGTTTCAGGGCGGTCGAGCCTCGTCAGCGCATCGAGAGCGCGTTGCCGTTGGGCGGTTATCCGATGGCTGCCGGGCGGTGACGCCGCCCAGCCGAACCGGGCGGCGGGACGGTCGAGCAGGTTCGATTTCAGGGCGAGGGCCAGAACCTCGCCGCGGGGGGCCATGGTGTAATGCGCGACCCAGTCGATGAAGCGGCGCAAAGTTTCGGGCAGGGCAGGGGTGTCGCAGAGTGATGCCACCGGCTTGAGCCGCTGGTCCGGCACGGTCGGGTCGGCCGGTGCGTCCCACACCACCCCATGCACCACGCGTTTGCCCAGCGGCACGGCAACAACCGTGCCCGGATCGGCTGTCATGCCTTGGGGCAAGGCATAATCGAACGCCCGGTCGAACGGGTAGGGCAGCAGCACCGCAACGCGCGCTGTTGCGGTCATCGTGTGGGATCAGACGTTGAAACGGAACAGCAGAACGTCGCCATCTTGTACGATATAATTGCGCCCCTCGATTCGCAGCTTGCCGACATCGCGCGCCCCCGCCTCGCCATTGTTGGCGATGTAATCCTCGTAGGCGATGGTTTCGCAAGCAATGAAGCCGCGCTCGAAGTCGCCATGGATCACCCCGGCCGCCGCCGGGGCGCTGGTGCCGCGCGTGATGGTCCAGGCGCGGGTTTCCTTCGGGCCTACGGTGAAATAGGTGATCAATCCGAGCAGATCATACCCGGCGCGGATCACCCGATCGAGGCCGGAATCGGCGAGGCCGAGGCCTTCGAGAAATTCGGCGCGTTCGCCGAGCGACAGTTGCGCGACCTCGGCTTCGATCGCGGCGGAAACCACCACCGATTTAGCCCCCTGCGCCGCCGCCATTGCCGCGACCCGTTCGGATTGGGCGTTGCCGGTCGCCGCCGAGGCTTCCTCGACATTGCAGACGAACAGAACGGGTTTGGCGGTGAGCAGGTTGAGGCGTTTTGCCGATTCCTCCTCGCCTTTGGGGATGGCGGTACGAGCGGGTCTGCCGGCTTCGAGAGCGGCGAGAATCGGTTCAACGAGGGCCAGTTCGGCGGCGGCGGCGCGGTCGCTGCCGCGCGCCTTTTTTTGCAGGTTGGGTACGCGCTTGATGAGCGAATCGAGATCGGTCAGCATCAGTTCGGTCTCGACCGTTTCGGCGTCGCGCAACGGGTCGATACTGCCCTCGACATGGGTGACATCATCGTCCTCGAAGCAGCGCAGCACGTGAATGATCGCATCGACCTCGCGGATATTGGCGAGAAACTGGTTGCCCAGCCCTTCACCCTTGGCGGCCCCGCGCACCAGCCCGGCGATATCGACGAATTCCAGGCTGGTCGGCACCAGTTTCACCGACTTGCCCGCCTTGGCGAGGGGTTCCAGCCGGGTGTCCGGCACCGCGACCCGCCCGATATTCGGCTCGATGGTGCAGAACGGATAATTCGCCGCCTGCGCCGCGACAGTTGCGGTGAGCGCGTTGAACAGGGTCGATTTGCCGACATTGGGAAGGCCGACGATACCGCAGTTGAAGCCCATGACTGTGCCTTATAGTGGTTAAGAAAGGGCTTCTTTTTTAAAAAAAAGAAGCAAAAAACTTCTTTGAGTTAGGTCTCATCCGGTTTCAGCGCCGTAGTCCCAGAGGAGCAAAAGTGTTTTGGTCCTTTTTTTCAAAAAAGAACCCTTAGCTTATATCTTTCGTCAGCAGCGCCACCTTGGTCATGAACTCCTCCATCTTGCCCTGTGCCAGCAAAGGGGCCGCATCGGACACGGCTTCGAGCGTTTCGATCAGCGAGGCCTCGTCGGCCTTGGCAAAGTTGCCGAGCACCCAGCCGAGCACGCGCGCCTTGTCGCCGGGGTGGCCAATGCCAAGGCGCACCCGCCAGTAGTCCGAGGTGCCGAGGTGCTGATCGATGCTGCGCAGCCCGTTATGACCCGCCGCACCGCCGCCGCGCTTGATCCGGATTTTGCCGGGGATCAGGTCGAGTTCGTCGTGAAACACCGTGATCGCGGCGGGATCGAGCTTGAAAAACGCCGCCGCCGGCTGCACCGAATGCCCGGAGTCGTTCATGTAGGTCAGTGGCTTGAGCGCGATGATTTTTTCGCTTCCCACCGTACCTTCCGCCACCAGCCCGGAAAATCGCCGCCGCCACGGCGAAAAACCGTGGCGGTCGGCGATCACATCGATCGCCATGAAGCCGATATTGTGCCGGTGCCGCGCCATCCCGGGTTCGGGATTGCCGAGGCCGACCCACAGCTTCACGGCAGGTTACTTCTTGGCGGCAGGTTTGGCGGCCGGCTTGGCAGGGGCAGCCTTCGCGGCCGGAGCAGCGGCTTTCGCCGGACCACCCTTGCCACCCTTGGCCGGTGTTGTCGCGGCCGTTGCCGGTGTCGCACCTTGTTCCGGTGCCGCTTCGGCAATCACGGTCGGGGCGGCCACTGTCGCGATCACGAAGTCACGATCACTGATCGTGGGCTTGGCGTTTTCAGTGCCCTTGAGATCGTGCCAACGAATGTTGTCGTTGATGTCGAGCGGACCGAGATCGGCCTCGAAATGATCGGGGATGTGGTCCGGGTCGCACAGCACCTCGACTGCGTGACGCACCACGTTCAACACGCCGCCGCGCTTCATGCCCACCGAAATCAATTCGTTGATGAAGTTCACCGCCACGGCGACGCGCACCGGTTCGCCGGCGGCCAGCCGCTGGAAATCGATATGCTCGGGCTGATCGGTCACTGGGTGCAACTGCACGTCGCGCATCAGGGCGCGGGTTTTGCCGTTACCGGTCTCGATTTCATACAAACGCGAGCGCCAGCCGCCGCGCTTGAGTTCGCGCATGATCACGCGGGGGTCGAGCGCGATCAGGGAAGGTTCCTGCTTCGCGCCATAAATCACACCCGGCACCATGCCGGCCCGCCGTGTCGCCCGCGCCACCCCCTTGCCGGCCCGCGCGCGATCCTCGGCCGTGATGGTCTCGAAATTGGCCATTGTTCGCTCCTTTAACCAATGAAAATAGGCCGGCCTCCAGGGGTGCCGGCGAGGACGGGGTAGCCGATCAGGCAGAACAAGGCAAGAAGGCGCTTTTTTGTAAAAAAGCTCGAAAAAACTTTTTACAGGATGAATTTATCGCCCAGATAGACCCTGCGCACGTCCGGATGGGCGACGACTTCCTCGGGGCGGCCTTCCATCAGAACATGGCCTTCATGCAGAATATAGGCGCGGTCGATCACTTCCAGCGTCTCGCGCACGTTATGATCGGTAATTACCACACCCAAGCCGCGATCCTTCAACTGGGTCACCATGTCGCGGATTTCGCCGACCGCGATCGGGTCGATGCCGGCCAGGGGTTCGTCGAGCAGAATGTAGCTCGGCCCGGTCGCCAGCGCGCGGGCGATTTCCACCCGGCGGCGTTCACCGCCGGACAGGGCCAGCGCCGGGGCACGGCGCAGATGCAGGATGCCGAATTCCGCGAGCAGTGCCGTCAGCATTTCCTCGCGCCGTTCGCGGTCGTTTTCGACCACTTCCAGGGCGGCCATGATGTTCTGCTCGACCGTCAAGCCGCGAAACACGCTGGCCTCCTGCGGCAGATAGCCAATACCCAGGCGGGCGCGCCGATACATCGGCAGGGTCGAAATATCCGCGCCATCCAGCACAATCGAGCCGGTATCCGGCTGAATCAATCCCACGATCATGTAAAATGTGGTGGTTTTGCCGGCACCGTTCGGCCCGAGCAGGCCGACAACCTCGCCCCGCCGCAGCGTGACCGAAACGTTGCGCACTACCGGACGCTTGCGAAAGCTTTTGCCCAGGCCGGTCGCGATCAACCCGCCATCTGGTAGCACTGAAACCACACTCCTGGGTTCACCCCAGCCGCCGTCGATGACCCGTAATGGCTCTTTCATGGTGCCGGCCTATCCGGCGATTGCGGCGGTTTCGCGGCTCGGGCGTGCGGTAAAGAAGTATGACGCACGGGAGTATGACGCACGGGAGTATGACGGACGGGAGTATGACACACGGGAGTATGACGCACGGGAGTTTGGGGTTCCGAGTTTGGCAGCACCAGCCCTTCGACCCGATGCCCCGGCGTTGCCATCAGCGTGGCGATCCCGGTTTTCATGTTGACCCGCCCGATCTGCCCGGCCAGTTCGTTCGGGCCGCGCGTGATATGGACATCGCCGGTCAAGACCGCGATGCCGGTGGCCGGACGATAAACGCCATGATCGCCGGTCGCGATATCAGTCGCGGTGCGGACCACCACATGACCTTCAGCCACCACTTTGCGCAGCTTGCTCGCTTGATCATCGGGATTATCGGGTGCGGTCCCCCGCGTCGGCGTGTCTGATGCGACAAAATAGCCGGTGAGGGTATCGGCCGCGATCGAATGCTGGTCGTTGGTGACGATCAGTGCATTCCCGATCGCCACCGCCTTGCGCTCCTGCGACCAATACTGGATCGCGTCGCGCGCGGTGACGACATCGGTCGGCGTGGTCAGCTTCAGATGTTGCCCGGTCAGCACCAGTTCGTGCCGTGCCATGTGAAACACCGCGAGATCGCCCCAGGCCTGATCGGTCGCGGTGAAAATATGCACATTGCCGACCGCGTCGAGCTGGGTGATCTGCGATGAGCCGGAATCCAGCCCGCCCAACGCCCCGCTGCCCGGTGCCGCCTTGGCTGCGGGCGCTGGTGCCGGTGCTCCCGGTTTTGCCGTGACAGGTGCCGCGGTATCTGGTGTCGCGGTGTTGGGCGTCGCAATGTTCGGTTTCGGGTGGTAATGCGCGATCAACCGGTTCGCCGTCACCGTCACGTTGCCCCGCACGGCTTTCGCGTCGCCCATCGCGGTCACGGTGCGTGCGGTCTGGTTCCAGGCGATGCCATTGCTGGCAGTGATGTTGATCGGCACTGGCGTTGCGCCATCGCCGCCGCCGAACCCGAGCGACTGCGCATGAGCGACGCTGGCGGCCCCCAGCAGCGCGCCACACAGCAGCGCCACCGGCCAGCGGCGGCGGCGATTGGCCGAAATCGGCGTTTGCATCAAGGGCCGCCGTTCGGCGTCGCGGCGGGAATGGCCAATTGGTC
Source organism: Acidiphilium sp. (assembly GCA_028688905.1). GTDB lineage: Bacteria > Pseudomonadota > Alphaproteobacteria > Acetobacterales > Acetobacteraceae > Acidiphilium. The sequence continues at coordinate 541,174 of JAQTXH010000001.1, forward strand.
GAGCACGACCCGCGATTTTCCCTTGAACAGAATGTCGGTACCGCGATGGGTGGCAAGGAATCCGTCCTGCGCATGCAGGGTTCCGAATGGCCCGAACGCCTTCACCGGATCGCTGCCCGTCGCCGTGCCGCCCTTGATATCGATCGCAGCCCGGCTGGTATGCAGAATGGTGCCGTCCTGGCGATACAATGTTACTTTGCCGGCGAGATCGAGCAACTGGCTGTTCTGGTGATATAGCCCATGCCGCGCGTTCAGCATCATCCAGTTGCCGGAATTGGTGGTGAGATCGCCCTTCGGGGCCAGGAGATTGAGCCGGTCCTGACTGACCTGGATCACGCGATTCGCGGTAATGGTGAATTTCTCGCCCTGCGTGTCCACCCCGCGATACTGTGCCACGCTCATTCGCGATAGCGGGGTGCCGGTGGCGGTACTTTGTTTTTTATATGAAATTCGTCCGATGCCGCCACCGCCCCGCAGGTTCGGAAACACCGCAAGGGCGGTGATCAGCAGCGCCGCGAGCGCGGGCAGCACGAATTTGAAAATCGACACCGCGCGCCGATGCCGCCCAAGCAGCGCGCGTTGCGCGTCGCGGGTCTGCGTCAGGGATGCAAAAATACTGTCCAACGAGCGTGGTGACGCCGGTTTCGTGGGTTTTTCAGGCTGACCGGGAACGGTGAGGCGCTGCGTCATGCTCAGACCACCCCGGTGCGCAAAACATCATGCATATGAATAATGCCCACCACGTGCCGCTCCGCATCGATCACGAACAGCGACATCACCTTGGGTTCGAGCGCCGTCATGTCGTGCAGCGCGTCCTCGGCGAGGGCGTCCGGTCCGATAACCCGTGGCGTCCGAGTCATGATCAGGTCGGCCCGCAGCGTCAGCAAATCCGGGGCCATCGCACGGCGCATGTCGCCATCGGTGATGATCCCCAGCAGGGTCCGATGGTCATCGACGATGCCCAGGCAACCGAAATGCTTTTCGGTGATCAGCAAAATCGCCCGATCCATCGTGGTATCGGGTGGCGCTAACGGCACCGCATCGCCGATGTGCATCAGGTCGCGCACCCGCTTCAGCCGGGCACCGAGCTTGCCGCCTGGATGAAACTTGGAAAAATCGGCCGCGGTGAATCCGCGGCCTGCCAGCAATGTGACCGCCAGAGCGTCCCCCAATGCCATCTGCATCGTCGTGCTGGTGGTCGGTGCCAGTCCGATCGGGCCGGCCTCGGGGGCTTGCGGCAGCAACAGCACCAGGGTTGCTGCCCGTGCCAGGGTGCTGTCGGGCCGTGCGGTGATTGCCACCAGCGGCAGGGCGAATCGTCGCGCGTGGGTCACGATATCGGCGAGTTCCGCCGCTTCGCCGGAATTGGATAAAGCCAGCACGACATCGCCCGCGACGATCATGCCCAGGTCGCCGTGGCTCGCCTCGGCGGGGTGGACGAACAGGGCAGGGGTGCCCGTCGATGCCAGGGTTGCGGCAATTTTGCGTGCGACGTGGCCGGATTTTCCCATACCGGTCACCACCACCCGTCCGCTCGCCTGACGCAGCAACGTGATCGCCGCGGCGAAACTGGCCCCCAATGTATCGGCCAATGCGGTCAACGCGGTTGCCTCGGTCGTCAGAACGTCACGTGCCACCGCGAGGTCGCGCCGGGCCGCTGCGGGCTGATCCTCGAGATGTCCGAATGAGGACGCGGGCGGGCGACCCGCTGTCTGGCTAAGGCTCATAGCCCTGTATGAGACGATGCATCGCGCCGGGTCAACTCAACACGCCGCAACCAAATGTAATCGCAACGTATCTCACCGATGACTGAACAGGTCAGGATCCTCGTAACCCAGCAGATCGAGGCGGCCACGCATAGGCAGGAATTTGTAGCACGCCTCGGCAATGTCACGCCGGTTTTCGCGCGCCAGCAACGCATCGAGCTTCGCCCAGATTGCATGCAGATGCAGTACATCCGATGCGGCGTAGGCGCATTGCTCGGCACTGAGATCGGGCGCGCCCCAGTCGCTGGTCTGTTGCTGCTTGGAAATATCGACGCCGATCAGATCGCGGCACAAATCCTTCAGCCCATGCCGGTCGGTATAGGTGCGGACCAGTTTCGAGGCGATTTTGGTGCAGATCACCGGCGCGGTCATCACGCCCAGGCCATTATATAAAGCGGCGACATCGAATCGGGCGAAGTGGAACAGTTTTGTCACGTCCGGGTTTTTGAGCAATTGCTTGAGGTTCGGGCAATCCGCGCCGTGTCCGCCCAGCGACGCCGGAATGATCTGCACCAGATGCGCGGTGCCATCGCCTGCCGATAGCTGCACCAGGCACAGGCGGTCACGCCTGGGGTCCAGCCCCATGGTTTCGGTATCGACCGCGACCATCGGCCCGAAATCCACCCCTTCGGGCAGATCATGGCTATGGATGTGGATGGTCGCACCGGCGGCGAACTGCGTCTGGCTCATGCTTTACATTTCCATCGGATTTTTCAACGAATACCCTGGTGCCCAGGAGAAGACTCGAACTTCCACAGCCTTGCGGCCACAGGCACCTGAAGCCTGCGCGTCTACCATTTCGCCACCTGGGCATGGGGGCTTCCGACCTCCGCACCACACGGCGGATTTCGGTGAACCGCGCTGTAGCGAAGCTGCACCGCGCCGTCAATCCGCACCCAGGCAGCGGAGGTTGTCTTGTGCCGCCCGCTCATGCGACCACGTGCAAGGACAGACCCAGGAGACACCATGGCACCGCGCAAGATCGCAACCGTTTTCGGCGCTTCCGGCTTCATCGGGCGCTATGTCGTCGAACGCCTCGCCGATCAGGGCTACATCGTGCGCGCTGCGATGCGCGATACCGAAGCCGGGGCTTTCCTGCGCCCGCTCGGCGATGTCGGTCAGATCGTGCCGCTGTTCGCCCCGCTCGACAACGAAGCGGCAGTGCGCCGGGCGATCGAGGGGGCGGCGGTCGTGGTCAATCTGGTGGGCATCCTGACCGAGCGGCGACGCGGCGATTTCGATCGGGTTCACCATATCGGTGCGGGCATGGTTGCCCGTATTGCCAGCGGTTGCGGCGTGCGCGCTTTGGTTCAGATTTCCGCGATCGGGGCTGATCTCGCCAGTCCCAGCTGCTACGCGCGCAGCAAGGCGATGGGCGAGGCGGCGGTGCGCGCGGCATTTCCTGCGGCCACCATCCTGCGCCCCTCGGTGGTGTTCGGCACGGAAGACCAGTTCTTCAACCGTTTCGGCGCAATGGCCGCGATAGCACCGGCGCTGCCGTTGATCGAGGGCAACACCAGGTTCCAGCCGGTCTATGTCGGCGACGTCGCTGCGGCGGTGATGGCCGTTCTTGAAACGCCCGCGTCCGCTGGCCAGACCTATGAGCTTGGTGGTCCCGACATCGAAACTTTCCGTGCGCTGATGCAGTATTGTCTCAACGAAACCGGACGCCACCGCGCCCTGATTCCGCTGCCGCGCTGGCTCGCCCGCATCCAGGCCGCTTTTCTGCAATATCTGCCGGGCAAGCCGCTGACGCCTGACCAGCTTTTGTTGTTGCGGCGCGACAATGTGGTCAGCCCCGGAGCGCTGACGTTGCAGTCTCTCGGCATCAATCCCACGCCAATAAGGCTCATCGTGCCGGGTTATTTGCGGCGCTACCGCCAAAGTGGGGCTAAACATCCCGAGTGACTCTGTTTAATTGGTCTGAAAACAGACCTAATAAAGTGAAAAACCAGCACGTACCGTTACGCACAACACGATTCTCCAGCTAATAATGGCATAATAGCTGTCATATAGGCAATTTATTGCTGGCTTCCACCCGGACGATAGGTTAAACGATATGCGAATACCACATCCATGGGAACGGAGTTGTGCCGATGACCGAGCACATGCAGCAATTCGTGCGCATCGCCCAGCGAGCGCCGGTCAAACGGGGCGCTGCGGAGCGTCGCGAGGATTTCAGCGAGATTTATCGGGAGTTCGACCAGCCCGGTGCCAGCGCCCAGGCCAGCCGATGCAGCCAGTGCGGTATTCCGTTCTGCCAAATCCATTGCCCGCTTGGCAACAACATCCCCGACTGGCTGAAACTATCGGCCGAAGGACGGTTGGAGGAGGCGTATGAAATTTCGGCCGCCACCAACACCTTTCCGGAAATCTGTGGCCGCATCTGCCCGCAGGACCGGTTGTGCGAGGGCAATTGCGTCATCGAAAAGGGCTTCGAAAGCGTGACCATCGGGGCGGTCGAACGCTTCATTACCGACACCGCCTTCGAGAATAACTGGGTCCGCCCGATCCGCCCCCGCCGCGAACGCGCGCAATCGATCGGCATCATCGGTGCCGGCCCCGGGGGGCTTGCCGCCGCCGAGGCGCTGCGCCGGCAGGGGTACGAGGTGCATGTTTACGACCGGCACGATCGGGTAGGCGGGTTGCTGATATATGGGATTCCCGGTTTCAAGCTCGAAAAATCCATCGTCGAACGCCGCCGGCTGTGGCTGGAGGATGGCGGCATCCGGTTTCACCTCAATCAGGATATCGGTGGCGCGGTCAGCTTCGCCGAAGTGCGCGCCCGGCACGACGCGATATTGATCGCCACCGGAGTTTACAAGCCACGCGAAATCGCGGCCCTTGATAAGAGTCTCGTTGGCATCGTGCCCGCGCTGGATTACCTGACCGCCTCGAACCGCAAGGGACTGGGCGACGATGTGCCTGCGTTCGATGAAGGGTTGCTGAATGCAGCGGGCAAACGCGTGGTCGTGATCGGCGGCGGCGATACTGCGATGGACTGCGTCCGCACCGCCATCCGCCAGGACGCCGCCTCGGTCACCTGCCTCTACCGCCGCGATCGCGCCAACATGCCGGGATCGATGCGTGAGGTTTCGAACGCAATCGACGAAGGGGTCGCGTTCGCCTGGCTCTCTGCACCCGAGGCGTTCTTCGGCGACGGACACGTGACGGCGGTACGCGCGGCACGCATGCATCTTGGCCTCGCCGATGCGTCCGGCCGGCAGAGCGTGGAGCCGATCGCCGGATCGTCCTTCACCATCGAGGCCGATCTGGTGATCAAGGCGCTTGGCTTCGATCCCGAAGACCTGCCCGGCGCGTTTGGCGAACCCAGCCTTGCCCTGACGCGTTGGGGAACCTTGAAGGTCGATCGGCGCAGTTTCATGACATCGCTGCCCGGCGTGTTCGCCGCCGGCGATATTGTGCGCGGGGCCAGTCTTGTGGTCTGGGCGATCAAGGACGGCCGCGATGCCGCGGCCGCCATGCATGAACTTCTTGTACAGAGTGCCGCGGCGCTCGCGACAGCGGCGGAGTAAAATCGATGAACCACGAAACACCGGCTGATTTCCTGGCGGCCTGGCAAAGCAACGCGGCGAGGCTAACGGGCAGTTATGACCCGTCGCAGGAGCATGACGCTTGCGGGGTTGGTCTCGTCGCCGCCCTTGATGGCAAAAAACGCCGGGACGTGGTGGTCGCCGGGATCGACGCGCTCAAGGCGGTGTGGCATCGTGGCGCGGTCGATGCCGACGGCAAAACCGGCGACGGCGCGGGGATTCACGTGGAAATTCCACAGGATTTCTTTGCCGATGCAGTGGAGCGCGGCGGCGACCGGATGCGCCAGGGACCGATTGCGGTCGGCATGGTGTTCCTGCCGAAGACCGACCTATCGGCGCAGGAACGCTGCCGCCAGATCATCGAAACCGAGATTCTGAACTTCGGTTACCGCATCTATGGCTGGCGCCAGGTACCGATCGACGTTGCCTGCATCGGCGAAAAAGCCAATGCCACGCGGCCGGAGATCGAGCAGATCATGATCTGGAACACGCTTGCCAAAGACGAAGCCGATTACGAGCGCGATCTCTACATCATCCGTCGCCGGATCGAAAAAGCCGCGATCGCGGCTCAAATCCCTGAACTTTACATCTGCTCGCTGTCGTGCCGCTCGATCATCTACAAGGGCATGTTTCTCGCCGAAAGCCTGACCATTTTTTATCCCGACCTGCTCGACGAGCGTTTCATCTCGCGGTTTGCGATTTATCATCAACGCTATTCGACCAACACGTTCCCCACCTGGCGGCTTGCGCAGCCGTTCCGCAAACTTGCGCATAACGGCGAGATCAACACGCTCGCCGGCAACGTCAACTGGATGAAAAGCCACGAAACCCGGCTTTCTGCCAGTGTTCTCAACAATTATCTCGATGACATCAAACCCGTCATTCAAGCGGGCAGTTCCGATACCGCCACGCTGGATGCGGTGTTCGAGCTTCTCACCCACGGCGGCCGCGACGCACTGATGGCAAAAACCCTCATGATACCGCCATCCTTGGGCAGCGATGCCACAATGAAACAATCGCATCGCGACCTGATTTCCTACTGCAATTCCGTCATGGAACCTTGGGACGGTCCTGCCGCGATCACCGCGACCGATGGTCGCTTTGTCATTGCCGGCCTGGATCGCAATGGGTTGCGCCCGCTGCGTTTCACCAAGACGCGCGATGATCTGCTGATCGTCGGATCGGAAACCGGCATGGTCAAACTCGATGAAAGTCGTGTTATCGAACGTGGCCGCGTCGGTCCGGGTGAGACCATCGCGGTCGATCTGGTGAGTGGCAAGTTTTATCATCACACCGAATTGATGGATGCGCTGGCGGCGCGGCAGGATTTTGGTGCCTGGACCAAGCGCATCACGGTGATCGATCATATCGTCAAAACCGACGCGCCTGAGCCGGTTTTATTCATGGGCGAGGAGCTTCGGCGTCGTCAGCTGGGTGTCGGCTACACGCTCGAAGAGCTTGAACTCATCCTGCACCCCATGGTGGAAGACGCCAGCGAAGCGATCGGCTCGATGGGCGATGACACGCCGATCGCGGTTCTATCGGAACGCTATCGCGGCTTGCACAACTATTTCCGCCAGAATTTTTCGCAGGTCACCAACCCGGCGATCGACAGCCTGCGTGAGTCCCGCGTGATGTCGCTGAAAACCCGGCTTGGAAACCTCGGCAATGTGCTCGACGAAGATGCCGACCAGTGCGATTTGTTGCAGCTGGACAGCCCGGTTCTCTCGACCATCGAGTTTGATGCCATGCGCCGCACCATGGGCGTCAGTGCCTGCGTCGTCGATTGCACGTTCCCGGTCGCCGCCGGCGAAAGCGGCCTGCGCGCCGCGATAGAACGCATCCGCCGCGAAGCCGAGGAGGGCGTGCGTGCCGGCCGCACCCATATTATTCTGACCGACGAAACCTTCGACGCACTGCATGCCCCGATCCCGATGATTTTGGCGACCGGTGCGGTGCATACCCATCTGGTGCGCCAGTCGTTGCGGACCTTCACCAGCGTGAACGTCCGCGCGGCGGAATGCATGGACGTGCATTATTTCGCGGTGCTGATCGGCGTTGGTGCCACCACGGTCAATGCGTATCTTGCGCAGGAGAGCATCGCCGATCGCCATCGGCGCGGCTTGTTCGCCGGCTTGGCGTTGAAAGAGTGTGTCGGGCGCTATAAAAAAGCGGTCAGCAAAGGTTTGCTTAAGGTGATGTCGAAGCTCGGCATCTCGGTGATTTCCTCCTATCGGGGAGGGTATAATTTCGAAGCGATCGGGCTTTCGCGCGCCTTGGTTGCCGAGTTTTTTCCAGGCATGCTTTCGCGAATTTCCGGTATCGGCCTTCCAGGCATCGCGCATAAGCTGCTCGAACTGCATCGTACCGCCTGGGAAGCGGATTCGATCACCTTGCCGGTGGGCGGTGTCTATCGCCTGCGCCGCAAGGGGGAAACCCATGCGTTCGATGGCGAGATGGTGCATCTGCTTCAAACCGCGGTCGCCACCGACAGCTACACCCTGTACCGCAAGTATGCCGATGCGGTGAACGACCACGCCCCGGTAGCCCTCCGCGATCTGCTCGATTTCCGCCATGATCGCCACCTGCCGATCCCGGTCGATGAAGTCGAAAGCATCACCGAGATCAGAAAGCGCTTGCTCTCACCTGGGATTTCGCTCGGTGCCCTTTCACCCGAAGCGCATGAAACCCTTTCGATCGCGATGAACAGGATTGGCGCGCGCTCGGATTCCGGCGAGGGCGGCGAAGACGCGGCGCGATCCAAGCCACGGCCGAACGGCGATAACGCGTCGTCAGCGATCAAGCAGATCGCCTCCGGGCGGTTCGGGGTCAACGCCGAATATCTCAACAATTGCCGCGAGATCGAAATCAAAGTAGCCCAGGGTGCCAAGCCGGGCGAGGGCGGGCAGTTGCCCGGCTTCAAGGTCAGTGAACTGATCGCCAAGCTGCGCCATGCCACGCCGGGTGTGATGCTGATCAGCCCGCCGCCGCATCACGATATCTATTCGATCGAGGATCTGGCTCAGCTGATCTATGATCTCAAGCAGATCAATCCTCGGGCCAGTGTCTGCGTCAAACTGGTGTCCCGTTCCGGCATTGGCACGATTGCGGCAGGCGTTGCCAAGGCCAAGGCCGACGCCATCCTGATTTCCGGCCACTCGGGCGGTACCGGTGCATCGCCGCAAAGCTCGATCAAGTATGCCGGTTTGCCATGGGAAATGGGGTTGTCGGAGGCGCATCAGGTGTTGATGCTCAACCGCCTTCGCCACAAGGTGAAGCTCCGCACCGATGGCGGCATCAAAACCGGGCGCGACGTGGTGATCGCTGCCATGTTGGGTGCCGAAGAATTCGGCATCGGTACCGCTTCGTTAGTGGCGATGGGCTGCATCATGGTCCGCCAATGTCATTCCAATACCTGCCCGGTCGGCGTTTGTACCCAGGATGAGGCACTGCGCGCCAAATTTGAAGGTACCCCCGAAAAGGTCATCAACCTGTTTTCCTTTGTCGCGGAGGATGTGCGCCATATCCTGGCCTCGCTCGGTGTGCGTCGCCTCGCTGACGTTATCGGCCGCACCGACTACCTGCATCAGGTGTCGCGTGGATCGGAGATCCTTGACGATCTCGACCTCAACGCCATCCTTGCGCAGGCGGACCCCGGTCCCTATGCGCGCTACTGCACCCTGGAAGGCCGCAACGAGGTTCCGGAAACCCTCGATGCGCAAATGATCGCCGATGCCGGGCCGTTTTTTGAACGCGGCGAAAAAATGCAGCTGCAATATGGCATCCGCAATACCCATCGGGCGATCGGTACGAAGTTTTCATCGCGCATTGTTACCCAGCTGCGTGGCATGGAATTGCAGCCGGACCATGTCACCGTGCGGCTGCGCGGTGCCGCCGGCCAGTCACTCGGTGCCTTCGCGGTGCGTGGCCTGAAACTTGAAGTCTTTGGGGACGCCAACGACTACGTTGGCAAGGGCTTGTCCGGGGCGACGATCGTGGTGCGCCCAGCACCGTCGTCCAATCTGGTCAGCAACGAAAACACCATTATCGGCAACACCTGCCTCTATGGTGCGACTGCTGGCCGCTTGTTTGCGGCGGGCCAGGCGGGTGAGCGGTTCGCGGTGCGCAACTCGGGTGCGGTCGCGGTGATCGAAGGTGCAGGCTCCAACGCCTGTGAATACATGACCGGCGGAACCATTGTGGTTCTGGGTGCGGTGGGCGACAATTTCGGGGCCGGGTTTACGGGCGGCGTTGCCTTCATCTACGACGCCAACGATGATTTCGAATTGCGCATCAACCCCGAAACCCTGCTGTGGAACCGCGTGGCGGTACCCTACTGGGCGGACCATTTGTACGATCTGGTTAGCGAGCATGTGCGCGAAACCCAAAGCCGCTATGCCGAGATGTTGCTCAGCGACTGGGACCGTACGATCCAGTCTTTCTGGATGATCGTACCGCGCGACTACGCAAAGTTTCTGCCAGTCGCCATGGAAGACGAAATTCAGTCGCGCATTCTGGCAGAATAACTCAAACGAAGTGGGCCGCGACGAACTGGCGCAACGCGCGGCCCCGATGACTGATCGCAGCCTTCCGCGCCTTGCCGATTTCGGCAAACGTTTCGCTCTGGCCAAGGGGAATAAAAATAGGATCGTAGCCGAAACCGCCGATCCCGCGCGGTGCGTCGGCGATCGTGCCGTGGCAGTACCCAATGTACGTGGCGCTCTGACCCGCCGGCCCCGCGAGGCAGATCGCGCAGGCGAAGGCGGCGTGGTTGTCGGAACGGGTGGTGGCGATAATTTTAGCCATCGCCTGCGTGTAGCCGCCGGCTTCGTCGGCAAACCGGGCAGATCGAACGCCCGGTGCGCCGGCGAGGGCGGCCACCAACAAGCCGGAATCGTCGGCCAGCGCCCAACTGCCGCTTGCCTGTGCCGCCGCCATGGCCTTGATCCGCGCGTTGCCGGCAAAATCGGGCGCATCCTCGATCGGGGCCACCAACCCAAGCGTACCCGAGGCGACACAATCCAGCCCGAATGGTGCCAACAGCCGCGCGAACTCGGCAAGTTTGCCGGCGTTATGCGTGGCGATCACCAATCGTTGTCCGCGATCAAGCCGCATCGATGGCCGCGCGCTGGGCTGCGAACAACGCCGCCGTCCCGGTTCGGGCCAATCCGAGCAATGTGCCAAACGTTGCCTCATCGAACGTGGCCCGCTCTGCCGTTGCTTGAATTTCCACAATTCCACCTGAGGCGGTCAGCACGAAATTGGCATCCGCCTCGGCGTTGGAATCCTCGGCATAGTCGAGATCAAGTACCGCGGCACCGCCGAACACCCCGCACGACACGGCTGCGACCTGCCCGGTCAGGGGGTCGCCTTTGAGCACATTGGCGGCGCGCAATTTCCGCAGCGCCAGCGCCAGCGCCACATACGAGCCGGTGATCGCGGCGCAGCGGGTGCCGCCGTCGGCGTTCAGCACGTCGCAATCAAGGGTGATGCTCATTTCGCCCAGGCGCGCCCGATCCACCACCGCGCGCAAGCTGCGCCCGATCAGCCGCTGGATTTCCTGCGTCCGCCCCGATTGCTTGCCCCGCGCCGCTTCGCGGTCGCCACGGGTATGGGTTGCGCGCGGCAACATGCCATACTCGGCGGTCACCCATCCCAACCCCGTATTGCGCAGAAACCCCGGCACCTTGCCCTCCACACTCGCGGTACACAGCACTTCGGTGCCGCCCATGCGGATCAGCGCCGATCCTTCGGCGTGATGCGCGAAGCCGGTGACAATTTCGACTTGGCGCAGCATGTCGGCAGCGCGGCCGCTCGGTCGTGCAGGTGAACTCATGGCATAACTCCTGATGGAAATCCGATGATCGCTTGATTTTACCGACGCGATAGCCGACTCTGCGGCCATGGACCAGCCACCCCCGCGTTCGCCCCCACGCTCGCCTTGGCCGAACCTGTTGGGTGCGCCCACCAAAATGCCCCCGGGACTCGATGCCCGCTCCGCTGCGGTATTGCGCGAAATCGTGGAACAATACGTCGAAACCGGCGAACCCGTGGGCAGCCGCACCCTCTCGCGGCTCTTGCCGCTCGGCTTGTCGCCCGCGACCATCCGCAACGTGATGGCGGACCTGACCGATGCGGGTCTGCTGTTCTCGCCCCACACCTCGGCGGGGCGGTTGCCGACCGATCGCGGGCTGCGCCTGTTCGTCGACGGATTGCTGCATTTTGGCGAACTGTCCGATGACGAGCGGGCCCGTATCGAAGCTGCCCTTGGCCAGTCCGGTCGCTCGGTGCAGGACACGCTGACCGAAGCCTCCACCTTGCTGTCCGGTCTGTCCGCCGCCGCCGGGATTGTGCTGGCACCCAAATCGGAAGGGGCCGTCAAGCACATCGAATTCGTCCCGCTGAGTTCCGGCCGCGCGTTGGTGGTGCTGGTTTCGGCGGATGGCCAGGTCGAGAACCGGATGATCGAAACCCCGCTTGGGCTGCCACCATCGGCGTTGCAGGAGGCGAGCAATTACCTTAACGCCCAGCTATCCGGCCTGTCGCTGGCCGATCTGCGGGTCCGCGTCGCCGCCGATATGAAGGCGGATCGCTCAGCGCTGGATTCGATCGCGGCAGGGATTGTCGAAGCCGGGCTTGCCACTTGGTCCGGCGAGGGGCGGGGGGGATCGCTGATTGTGCGCGGACAGGGCCGGTTGCTCGCCGATATCGATCAGGTCGAGAAACTGGTGTCCCTGCAACAATTGTTCGAGCGGCTGGAAGCGCAGGAAACCATGCTGCAATTGCTCGAGCTTGCCGAACGCTCGGATGGCGTGCGCATTTTCATCGGTGCCGAGAGTGGATTGTTCGGTGCCTCCGGCATGTCGATGGTGGTCGCGCCGGCCCGAAACCGTAACGATCGTATTGTGGGCGCAATCGGCGTGATCGGCCCGTCGCGGATCAATTACGGTAAGATCATCCCGGTGGTCGACTACACCGCACGGGTGATCGGAAGGTTGCTTGGATGAACGAGAAGTGGTTTTTCGATGATCTCGCCGTGGGTCAGCGTTTCAAAAGTGCCAGTGCCACGCTCGATGAATCTGCGATCAAGCGCTTTGCCGGCGAATTTGACCCGCAGCCTTTTCACCTCGATGACGAAGCCGCGAAATCCACCCTGTTCGGCGGTCTCGCTGCGTCCGGCTGGCACACGGCGGCGCTGACGATGCGCCTGCTGGTCGACAGCATGCCGCTCGCCGGCGGTATTATTGGTGCGGGTAACGAAATCGCATGGCCCCGGCCCACCCGGCCGGGCGACATCCTCACCGTGGTCAGCGAAGTGATCGAAGTTACCCCTTCAACCTCCCGCCCCGATCGTGGCCACGTCGTGGTGCGATCCAAGACGAACAACCAGCGTGGCGACGTGGTGCAGGTGATGACGTCGAAGCTGATCGTGCCCCGCAGAACAGGATAACTAAAATATTACATTTTGTTAATATTGTATCCGCTTAACGCACCTGCGGCACCCGACTGCAATGAAATAGTTCGTTAATTTTAGTCTTTCACTTCACTGACGACAAGAATATGGAAACTACCTGGCGCGAACACAGGTTTCGGATAATGGCGATCGCCCGACGGCGGCAGCATTTTCATGATATTCGCCACCGATAAATAGGCCGTTTGGGTGGCCTGATCGAATACCATGGTCCGCGCGCTTGGTGCGGTCGTAACGCGCTGCACGATTTTGTACCCCTGCGGCCCCTCCGCCCCGATCACCGTCAGCGTGCCATCGACGCTGGGGGCAAATGCCAGATTTTGCGACGGATCGAACCGCATGGCATCGCAGAACGCCGGGATCGGCAGTGTTGCCAACAATTTTCCGGTTGGTGCATCGACCACGTCGACCACGTGATTGCGGCACGACACAAATAACCGGCCCTGCGTCTGGTCGATCGCCAGACCAGTCGGTCCATGGCAGGTCGGCCCCACCGCGATCCTGCGGGTAATCCTCAGCGTATGCGTATTCACGACGGCAATCTGATCCGCCGAATTGAGGTTCAGATAGGCGAGGCCCTTGCCATCGACCACGATGAACTCAGGGTCGGCGTGAAATGGAATTTGCCCGACAATTTTGCCGGTCCGTGCGGCGATCACGAACAAGGTCTGACTTTTTTCGTTGGGTACCAACACCCGCTGACTTGCCGGATCATAGGCGATCGCATCCGGTCCTTCGCCGACGTCGATGACCGCCAATTTTTCGAGGGTCCGCAAATTAAACATCGTCACGGTACCAGCAATTCCCGCCGTCGCGAAGCCGCGATCAAGCCTGGGTGCCAGCGCGATCCCATGGGCTCCCTCGACCGGGGCGATGGTGCCGATTTGTTTCGAGGTCGCGGTGTCGATCACGGCAACCCGGTCGCCCTCGGTTGCAAACAGCCGGTGGGTGCCCTGCTCAAGCGTAAGATAATCCCATTTTACCGGACCGGCGATCGGAATGCTGCGATCGAGCGCGAACTGCGGCGTGGCGGCGGTGGCGCGGCCAAAGACCAGAGATGCCAGGAGCAGAGGTGCCAGGAGCAGAGATGCCCGAGCGGCGAGCAGAATGCGGCGAACCCGGGTCATTGATGATCTTTCATGCTGACGATGCCCGTGTCTTTGCGATGCCACACAGCGGGACGCAATCGGGAGCCTCCGGATTTCATCCGATTGTCATCGTTTGCCCGACGCCGCTCAAACATCGCGTTAGTTAACTCATCGGTAAATTACGCCAAATTTTCAATTTCGGTCATAAATAACCCATGAGTGAATTCAGTAAATCTCAATCAGAGGTTTCAGTCCGCCCCGATTTCAGTACTTTGGGCAGCCCGTTGCGCCAGCCGGAACGGCGCGGCGGGATAAACCCCTAGAATCCGGATTTCGCGCGAGAAGAAATCCAGCTCCTCCAGCGCCAGCCGGACGTCGCGCTGCTCGGGATGCCCGTCGATCTCGCAGAGAAACTGGGTCGCGGCGAACTGGCCGCCGACCATGTAGCTCTCCAGCCGCGTCATGTTGACGCCATTGGTGGCAAAGCCGCCGAGCGCCTTGAACAGCGCGGCCGGCACGTTGCGGACCCGGAACACGAAACTGGTGATCAGATCAGCGGTACCCACCGGCGGCAGGTGGGGGGTTTTCGCCATCACATAGAACCGGGTGGTATTATGCGCGGCATCCTCGACATTCGCGCGCAGGATATCCAGCCCATAAATCGCGGCGGCGAGCGAGGATGCGATCGCGGCACTTTCGGGATCGTTCCACCGCGCGACCAACTCCGCCGACCCGGCGGTGTCGGCCTCGACCACGGTTTGCGCGCCCAGTTCGCGGATCAGCACGCGCACCTGACCCAGGGCGACCGCATGCGAATGGATTTTGCGGACCCCGGCCACCGGCGCGCCGGGCACCCCGAGCAGACAATGTTCGACCCGCTGGAAATGCTCGGCAATGATCGATAATCCTGACTCCGGCAGCAACGTATGCATATCCGGCACCCGCCCGGACAGTGAATTTTCGGTCGGCAGCATCGCCAAGGCAGCGTCGCCCTCGCGCACCGCATCGATCGCGGCTTCGAACGTCTGGCACGGCAGAGTCGCCATGCCGGGAAACGCGGTGCGGCACGCGAGGTCGGAATAGGCACCGGGCACGCCCTGGAAAGCAATTTTTTCGGTCATGACTGAGCAAATTCCTTGCGCGCACGTTCGAGATCCTCCGGGGTATCGACCCCGAAGGGTGCCAGCGCAATCCGCGCCGCGCCGATTCGCATTCCCAGTTCCAACGCGCGCAATTGTTCGAGTTTCTCGCGCAATTCGAGCGGCGAGGGCGGGGCGGCGACAAATCGCGCCAACGCCGCGCGCCGATAGGCATAGACCCCGACGTGATGCCACAACGGGCCGTCGCCCCAGGGGATGCAGCGGCGCGAAAAATACAGCGCCGGTGCCACCTCGCCATCGAAACCGCACGCCACCTTCACCACCGACTCGGCCGTAGCCTCCGCCGCACTGGTAATCGGGGCCACCAGAGTCGCGATGTCGAACCATGGGTCGTCCAGCACGCCGAGCAAGCCGCCCAGCGTCGCCGGATCGAACCAGGGCAGGTCGCCTTGCAGATTGATCACGATATCGTGTCGGCCCTCCGGGTCGATCGCGGTCAGGGCGGCGAAAATCCGGTCCGAACCACTGGGCAGAGCGGGGTCGGTCAGCACCGCAAACCCACCCGCCGCCTGCACCGCTTCGGCAATCGCCACCTCGCCGCAGGCCACCACTACCGGCCCGATCGCCGCCGTTTCGGCCCGGCGCAGCACATGCACGATCATCGGTACCCCGCCGATCTCGGCCAGCGGTTTGCCGGGTAGCCGGGTCGAACCCAGCCGTGCCGGAATGATCACAATCGGCGATGAAATGGCAACCTCCTAGCACGCAGTAATGTTACCGCTTGTCGCGCTTTCCTAAATGGTTATACATCCCCCGGTAAAGCTCTGGAGGATGCGCTCGCATGAACACGCCCACCCCACATGCCACGGAACCCGGCAAGAAGCACCGTGACCCGTTGTTGTTGAACAAAATCGCTGGCGGGATTTTGTCGGCTGGGCTGGTCGCCTGGATCGTGATCCAGGCACCGGGCATCCTGTCGGGCAAGGACGCGGCGGAACACAAGGCCGAGATGGCCAAAATGGCAGCGGCGTCCGCACCGGCCACCGGCGGCATTCCCTCGATCGACCCGCTGATCATCAAGGGCGACGTCGAAAAGGGCGAACACTTCGTCGCCCAACAATGCGCCGCCTGTCACACCTTGACCAAAGGCGGGGCCAATGGGGTCGGGCCCAATCTTTACGGTGTGATGAACGCCAAAATGTTCGCTAAGCCCGGCTTTGATTTCTCCTCAGCGGTGAAGGCAAAGGCATCCGGGGTCTGGACCTACCAGAAAATGAACGAATGGCTCGACGACCCGCAGACCTTCGCTCCCGGCACGCATATGCCCTACGCCGGCATCAAGAACGACGCGGTGCGCGCCGATACCATCGCCTATCTGCGGACATTGTCATCCACCCCGATCCCGCTGCCCACACCCGGTGAGGGTGCCGCGGCCACCCCTGCGGCGGCTACCGCAGGCCTGAATAGCGACGCGCCCTCGATCAAGGCGCTGTACGCCAGCGCGGTGGTGACCAAGGGCCAAAGCTTCTTCGAACAGCAGTGCTCCGCGTGCCACACCGTCACCAAAGGGGGGGCCAACGGCGTTGGGCCGAACCTGTACGGTGTAGTGGGCGGCCCGATGTTCAGCGCACCCGGCTATTCCTTCACCGACGCGGTCAAAAAAGCCGCCGAAGGCAAATGGACGCCGCATGAGCTGAACGAGTGGCTGGATGATCCGATGAAGGCGGTTCCCGGCACCAGGATGGCGTATCCCGGCATCAAGAACAACCAGGTGCGCGCCGACGTCATCGATTATCTGAACAGCCAATCGGCCAGCCCCGTCAAACTGCCGTGACCTTCGATGCCGTCGCCGTGGCCACTGCGGCGGCGGATGCGGCGGGTGGAGTGATCCATCGGTATTTCCGCGCCACCCTCGGCGTGGAAACCAAGGGCGACGACAGCCCGGTAACCCTGGCCGACCAAGGTGCCGAAGCCGCGATCCGCGCCATACTGCACGCCCATTGCCCGGACCACGCGATCATCGGCGAAGAAATGGGCGGCACCGCGACCGGTCGCTACACCTGGATGATCGACCCGATCGACGGGACCCGCGCCTTCATCACCGGCCGCCCGATCTTCGCCACCCTGATCGCCCTGCTCGACGACGGCGTACCGATCCTCGGCCTGATCGATCAGCCGATCACCGGCGAACGCTGGCTCGCCCACAACAACGCACTCCACTTCACCGGCCCCCACGGCACCCCCGGCACAAGGCGGATCGGTACCATCGCCGACGCGGAACTCTCCTGCACCTCGCCCGAAATGTTCAGCCCCGCCCAGCACGCGAACTTCCAGACCCTCGCCGCCGCCTGCCGCCGCGTCACCTACGGCGGCGACGCCTACGCCTACGGTCTCCTCGCCCTCGGCCAGATCGACATCATCGCCGAAGCCGACCTGAAGCCCTGGGACTGGGCCGCCCTAGTCCCGGTGATCGAAGCCGCCGGGGGATCGGTCACCGACTGGCACGGCGCTAAACTCACACTTGAGAGTGATGGTACGGTGTTGGCGCTGGGCGATCCCCGGCACCGCGACGCTGCGGTGAGCGCCTTGAGCCGCCGCTCTCCGCCCGACCCTATCGGTATAACGCACCCATGACCCGCGCCATCATCCACCTGACCATCGAAACCCCCGATCTGGCTCCCTGGCTCGCCGCCGCCGAACCCCTGCACCGCATGCTCCGCCCGCAAATGGCGGCGGGGTATGACGCCATCATCCGCCGCATCCTCGCCGAAGGGGCCGAACTGGCCTTGGTGCATCAAGCCGGTTCGGTGCGCGCACTCGCCCTGTTCCGCGCCTTCCACAACACCTGGAACGGTTACCGCTTCTACATCGACGATCTGGTGACCGACGAATCCCACCGCAGCGCCGGCCACGGTGCCTACTTGCTGCACTGGTGCGAGGATCTGGCGCGGTCCAAGGGCTGTACCGGCTTCACCCTGGAATCTGGCGTCCAACGCGACCGCGCGCACCGTTTCTATTTCCGCGAGGGGATGTCGATTGCCGCGTTCGGTTTCAGCAAATCGATCGCCCGCGGCTGATTCGCGATCACTGCGATTTTGTGGCGGCGGCTCATCAGAACTCCTCGTCCGCGACGTAGCTGCCGATTTTATTTACCAGGTCGGGATCACGCCGCTCCAGAATTACGCCATAGATGACCGAAATGATCAGCACCGCCAGCGCCACCCACGGGAACAGGTTATACGGTGCCGGCTGCCCCGGTTCCACCAGACCCCACAGCGGAAACAGCATCAGCACCGTGCCCACAATCGGGATGATCGCGTGTTTCAGCGGATTGAACTCATCGCGATGATACCGAAGCATATAGACCGGCAGCGCCAGATTGGTGGTCAGATAGGTGATGATCACCGGAATCGTCCCCAGTGATCCAGTCTCGCCGAACAGATCGACCGGTTTGGAATTCCAGCCGAACACGATCACGATGGCAAACGCCACCAACACAAAACTCCACATCGCGACGAACGGGGTACGATGCCGCGGATGGATTTTGCCGAAAAACCGCGGCAGCAGCCCTTCACGACCCGAACTGAACAAAATCCGCGCCTGGCTGTTGGTCAGGCCGAGCAGCGAGGAAAAAATGCTGGTCATGCCGGCAAGGTACGCGATGATCAGAAACGCCGCCGCCGAGGCCTTGAACGCATCGACGAACGGAATATCGGATTTGCCGATCGCCACGGCATTGTTGTGGAACGCGATTTCCGTCGCATAAGCCAGGAACATGTACAAAATGCCGATCGACAGCGTGCCGATGATCAGGGCGCGCGGGATGTTGCGCCGCGCGTCGCGGGTTTCCTCGGCCAGCGTCGCGGAGTTTTCCCAACCGATGAACAGATAGATCGCGATCGGAAAGCCTAACCCGATGCCTTTCAACCCGCCCGACAAATGGCTCCATTCGAACGGTGCCAGCGTCAGGCTGGAGCGGTTGACGAACAACATCACCAGAGCGCCGACCAGCAGGAGCACCAGTTCGAAGTAGAAGAACACTGCCGCCCAGGTGGTCGAAAGCGCCACGCCGCGCGAGACCAGCAAGCCAACAATGCCGGTCGCGATCAGACTCAACAACTGCCAGGGAATATCGATCCCGAGGAATAATTTCAGCGTGTCATGCGCCCATCCCCCCGAAATCACCACCACCGACGAGGCCGCGACCAGATAGCCAAACACCACGAACACCGAAGCCGCCGCCCCTGCGATCGGTCCGAATGCCATGCCGATGAAGGTAACAAACGACCCGGTCGAAGGCCGATATTTGGAAAACTCCGCCAAAGTGTTGGTCAAAAACAGAATGACCACCATCGCGACCAGAATGGTCAAAGGCGCGGCAACCCCAGCACCGCTGACGATCAGCCCGAACCCGAAAAAGAAACTCATCGCGGGGGCAATGTTGGCAAGCGTCGAAGCGACGATCTGCGGCAGTCCCAGCGCGTCGCGCTTCAAACGGTGATGCGATTTTATGATGCTCATGACGGTCCCCCGTTGTTATTGTTCGGAAACTCTAATCCATGCTTGGCGATTGCGCCAATCGCTTCGGCCATCGCCCGATGCCATGGGAGAAGAAAGGCGGAGGCAAGTCGAAAAGCAAGGTCTCATTTTTTGTGAACAAAAAAGAAGCAAAAAAACTTTGATTCCTTTTGGGTCTGTGCCTCTGACACCGCCCGTGCCCCAATTTAAAAAAGTTTTTTGTTTCTTTTTTTCAAAAAAGAAAGACTTTCCTTACTTCCACCCGTCCCACCCGCCTTCGGCCAGCGCCGGTGCAACCAAAGCCATTGCCCCGGCTTTGCCCGCACCCAGCGCTCGATCGTCTGGTTCATCCACAATGTGGTCGCGGCAATATCGGCGGTCTTGTCGTCGCTGGCCTGCGCGTAGGCGACCGGCTCGATGATCACTCGCAACCGCGCCGGCCCGACCCGTTCGACATGCACCGGCAAAATCGGGCAGCGGAATTTGCGCGCGAACACCGCGAGCGCCGGTGCGGTCATCGCCTCGATCCCGAACAGCGGCACCGCGATGCCGTCGTTGAGTTTCTGATCGACCAGCATGCACAGCATTCCGCCCCGCGCCAGATGAGCATAGGCCCCGCGCGCGCCTTTGGCACCCTTGGCGAACATGATCACGGGTTCGCCCATCGCTGCCTCGCGCAAACCGATGATCAAGCGATCGACCGCCGGATTGGCGGCGGCGCGATAGAAAAACGCGAAGCGCAACCCGAGTGTGCGCAACGCCGCCGGCAGAATTTCCCAGTTGCCGCAATGGGCGGTGAGCAGAATCGCAGGCCCTCCGGCGGCGGCAAGCGCGCGCGCGTGCTCGGCCCCGCTGAACTCATAGCCGGGGCCGCTGGCGGTTTCGCGCAGGCCGCCGAGATGCGGAAATTCCCCGGTGTTGCGCGCGAGCGTGTCCCACACCTGGGCGATGATCGCCCGCCGCGCGGCGGCATCGCGTTCCGGCAGCGCCGCGCGCAGATTGGCCTCAGCCACGCGCGAGGTCGGGATCAGCGGGCCGAGCATGCGCCCGATCGCCCCGCCAAGGTCGCTCGCGCGCGCCGGGCCGAGCGCGCGAAACACTACCAGGAACCCGCGCGCGGCGGCGTATTCGAGTTTTTGCAGGAAGGTCATGGCAACAACCGATCGAGTGCCACCGCGTCTTCGAACCCGAGATCGACGCCGATAATCGCGCAGCGCAGCGTAAACGTCGCGGACAGTTTGACCGCATCTTTCTCGGTGGTCGCCAGAATCGCCCGCGCCTGATCGGCCATCGCGGATAATCGCGCCTCGTCGCGCGGCGTGTACCGATAATGATCGGGGAACGATCTTGTCCCGGCTAGTTCGGCCCCAAGGCCGCGCAGACTGGCGAAAAACTTTTCCGGCCGCCCGATGCCGGCGAAACCAACCACGCGCTTGCCGGCAAGTTCGACCGGGCTGGACGCGATCAGCCGGGCGGTCAGCACCGGCAGCGCCCCCGGCAGCGACGCAAGCGCGCCGTGCCGGTCTGCCCCGATCAGCACACCGGCGGCACAGCGCGCGGCGGCAGCGGCGACCGGTTCGCGCAGCGGTCCGGCGGGCAGGGTTCGAAAATTGCCGAACCCGGCCCCGCCGTCGATCGTGAGCAGCGAAACTGTCTTGCGCAGCCCGGAATTCTGCAAACCGTCGTCCATCACGATCACCGAAGCCCCCGATGCCACGGCAAGCCTTGCCCCGGCGGCGCGGTCGGACGCGACGATGGTGGGGGCCGATGCCGCGAGAAGCAGGGCCTCATCGCCGACCTCTCGCGCGCCGTGGATCGCCGGATCGACCAGCACCGGGCCACGCAACCGCCCGCCATGGCCCCGGGTGAGGGCGTAGGGTGCCGCTCCGCGCGCGCGGTACCGCGCCAGGATATGCCGCGCCAGAACGGTTTTCCCCGACCCGCCGACGCTGGCGTTGCCGACGCAAACCACCGCGACGCCGCAATCATACGCCGCACGCGTCATCCGCCGCGCGGTGATCGCCGCCGTGACCGCGCTGAGCGGGGCGAGGCTGCGCGCCAGCATCCCATCGTGCTGCCAGAATTGCGGCGCGCGCATCAGGGCATCGCCTCCAGCACCCGCCGCGCCAGGCGCTGCGGCAGATCGGCAAAGCCTTCGCATACGGTTCGTCCGGCAATGGCCATTGCTTGCAGCCGCGCGGTATCGGCCATCAGCCGCGCAATGGTGGCTTCGAGTTCCATGAAATTCGCGACATCGACCAGCGCGCCGACGCTGTGCAGCGTGGTCATCGCCTCGAAATGATTCTCGTAATGCGGCCCAACCACCACGGCGCAGCCCAACTGCGCCGCCTCGATCATGTTATGCCCGCCCACCGGCACCAGCGTGCCGCCGATGAAGGCGAGGGGACACAGCCGGTAGAAAACCCCCAGTTCGCCCATGGTGTCCGCCAGATAGATCCCGCCCGGCCTGGGCATTTCCCCTCGCGAGCGCCGTGCGACCGGCACGCTGTGCGCCAGACTGGCAATCGCGTCCGCCCGGTTCGGGTGGCGTGGCACGATCACGGTCGTTAGGCTGGGGTGCAACCGGCAGAGCGCGCGATGCGCCTCGATCACCGGAATGTCCTCGCCCGGATGGGTACTGGCCGCGAGCAGCCAAGGGCCGGGGCAGGCTTCGGTGAGCGCGGCCTGCGCGGCCGCGTCGTCCGGCAGATCGGGGGTGGCGAATTTGAGATTGCCCCAGCTTTCGATGTCGCGCAGCCCCAGGCCGCGCAAGGCGGCGGCATCGTGACGCGATTGCGCGGCGATCAGGGTAAAGCCGCCGAACAGCCTTGCCGCCGCTTGGGGAAACCGCCGCCACCGTTTGGCGCTCCGGCTGGATAGCCGCGCGTTGAACAGAAATCGCGGAACACCGCGCGCATCGAGGGCGTTCAGCATGTTCGGCCAAATCTCAGACTCCAGAAACACCGCCGCATCCGGCCGCCAATGGTCAAGGAATCGCCCGACGTATGCGGCGACGTCAAACGGCACGAACTGATGGATCGCCGCTGCCCGCTGTGCCGCCAGTTCCGCCGAGGTGACGGTGCCGGTGGTGAGCAGCACGGTCGCATGCGCCGCCAGCGCGCTGATCAGCGGCAGGGCCGACATGGTTTCGCCCATACTGGCGGCGTGAACCCATACCACAGGGCTGGCCGGGCGCGCGAGGCTTGCGAAGCCATACCGCTCCGCCAGCCGCGACCGGATTTCCTTGCCGCGCCGCGCCCGCCGTGCCAGCCACCAGGGCAGTAACGGCGAAACGACTGTGGTCGCGGTGCGATAGAGTTTCAGGCTCAGCGGCATAAAATCAAGGCCCGCTCCAGAGTGGCGGTGAGTTGCGCCTCGATATCGCTGTGCGCGGCCTCCCAGCCGTGGCGCGGCACGAGTACCGGCGCGCCGGCGATCAGCGCGCCATGGCCAAAAGGCAGGGGAACCCGCATGGCGTCCCAGCTTTTCAGGGTAATCGCCCGCGCGGTCGCGGCGGCGGCGCAAAATACCGGTGCGCCGGTGAGAGCGGCGAGTTGGGCGACACCAGGGGCGGCGCGGCGGCGCGGCCCGCGCGGTCCATCGGGCGTCAGCCCGACCGGATTGCCGGCGGTGATCAGGCGCGCGAGTTCGCGCAAGCCCGCCGGGCCGCCGTGCGAGGTCGAACCTGCAATCGCCTCGACGCCAAACCGGCGCATGGTGCGGGCGATCAACTGGCCGTCGCGGTGGCGGCTGGCCAGCACATAGCCGGTCGGACCCGATGTGATTCGTCCGGCAGTGCGCCATAAAATCGGCATTGCCGGCAGGCATTCATGCCAGAACGCGATGATGCACGGGGTGCCGGCCCGCAACGTGGCGAGCAAGGCATCGGCTTCGATCGTCCAGCGCGTGCCCGCCATGGCACCGGTCAGATACAGTCCGGCCGCGTCGCCCAGCCAGCCCCGGACGATTGGCGATTTCAGCGGCGATTTCAGCGGTGATTTCAGGTAGGCATCAAGCATTGGCGCGGCGGTAGCATTTGTGATGCCGCGCGTCATCTGCCGGCTACGCCGCCACGACCGCCGGTCGCGTCGGTGCCGGGCGCATCGCCGCCAGAATGGCGGCCAAAGCGCGGAACGCCGGGTCGCGCGGGTCTGAACCACGCCAGACCAGGGCGATGGTGCGTCCCGCCGAGGCATCGCCAAGGGCCTGGCACAGCACCAGATCCTGCAATTCGGGCCGGGCCGCGACGGCCAGCGCGGGCAGCAGCGAATAGCCTTCTCCGGCGGCGATCATCTGCCACAGAGTTTCCAGGCCGGTCGCGTGGCGGGTCGCCGGTTTGGCGTTGCACAAAGCAAGGGCCTGCTCGCGCAGGCAATGCCCATCTTCGAGCAATAGCAGGTCTTCCGCTGGCAGATCGTCGAGCATCAGCCGGCGTGACCCTGCCAGCGCATGATGCGGCGGGGTGGCCAGCAGAAAGGGCTCGAAAAATAACGGTTCCGCAACCAGCCCGGTGCGCAGCACTGGCATTGCCAGCAAAACAAGGTCGAGCGCGCCATCGGCCAGCCGCTCGATCAGTCGTGCCGTCCGCGCCTCGGTTAGCCGCAGCGACAGGTCGGGCCGCTCGGTCCGCAGCAACCGCAGCACGCCGGGCAAATAATACGGCCCCAGCGTCTCGATCGCGCCAAGCGCCAGCACACCGGTCATCAGGCTGGGCTGTCCGTGCGACAGGGCGAGCAGGTGGCGCGCCTCCGCCATCACCCGCTCGATCTGCGCCAGCAGTGTCGCCCCCGCTGCGGTCGGTGCCACCCGCCGCTTGGTGCGCTCGAACAGCGCGACACCCAAAAGGGCTTCGAGCTTGCGGATCTGCTCGGACAGCGCCGGCTGCGACACCCCACACCGCTCCGCGGCGTGGCCGAAGTGGCGCAGTTCGGAAACCGCCTGGGCATATTCCAGATCGCGCAGCGACAAGCCGGCGAGGGTGCGGGCGGCACTAGCCGTGAGGTTTTCCATCGTGCGAATTATAATCGATGTTTCCGATCATAGAAATACATAAAATCGAGTTGCCCTATGGATGCGTGCAGCGAGCTGAACGCGTACAATGGCCCGAGGGAGTGCCGAGTGCGAAAGAGCCACCCTCCACGCTTGAAGCCGGTCGCGCGAAACCCCATTCCTGATCTATGACCATAGTGGTCTGCCGATACTTACTGAAGGCTGGCTGAAGGCTGGCGGGACACACCATCGAAAGGAAACGGGCAATGGCGAACTGGGGCGGCAAGCGTCGCGATGCGATGGGGACATTGACCGATGAATTCGATCGGTTCCAGGGCGATTTCGAGACTCTTCGCACCAAACTGGTCCGGCTCGCGGGCGATACCATGAAGGAATTCAATGACAGCCCGGAAAAATTGGCCGAACTGAAACACGCGATCGATCTGCGGCTTTCGACCATCGAGGATGAAATGACCGACCTCGGCAAGCAATTACGGGTCAAGGGCGGCAAGGCGGCCGATCGGGTCGAGAAAAAAGTCCACGAGCAGCCCTTCGCGGCGCTTGCCATCGCGGCCGGCGTCGGTTTCGTCGCGGCACATCTGCTGCGCCGCCGCAAGTCGTCATGAGCGACCGGCGCGTCGTAACAGGTGGAGTTGCGGCGTGCTGATGACTCTTTTCAACCTGTTCGACGGGTTTACCCTCCGTCATTTGACGCAGCGCATCGTCTTGAGCCTTGCCGGGTTGGGTGCTGCGTTAGTCGGATCGGGCTTTCTGCTGGCGGCGGTATTTCAGACGATCGCCGCCGCTGTGGGGGGCCTCGATGCATCGTTGATCTGTGGCACGGTGTTCGTCGTCCTCGCGCTGATGCTGTTCGGTTTTGCCAGTTTCCGGTGGAACCGCCGTCCGCGCCCCTTGCTGGCGCGCGCGCGATACGGCGTGGCCACCGAACTTCTGCGCCTCGCTCAAATCCTGATCCGCAAGGACCCGGCCAAGGCGGTGATTGCAGCGCTTGTGTTGGGTGCAATCGCCGAATATTCACAGAAGCGGTCGCCCAAGCGTCCGGATTAAAAATGACCCCGCCGGGGACGGCGAAATTGCCCTCCAGGGACGGCACAATTGCCTACCCGGGACGGCGAAATTGATCGCCCTGGTTGCATGATCGGCATTGGCGGCGGTGCGCGGGTGGCGTAAGAGCAGGAACGGCGCGGGATGCGGTTGAAGGACCGCGCCCAACCGCACGCCAATAGTCTCTATTTTTAAACGGAGTTTGCCGCATGCTGCGGCTATCGATCCCGGTCCGACAAGCACTCGCGCGGCTGACCCTGCCGGTCATGCTGCTGATGTCGCTCACGCTCATTCTGGCCGGCCGCATCGACCGCCATATCGGGACCATCATGCGCACCGGCCTCGACGATGCATTGGCCCCACTCTACCGCGCGGCGGCGGCACCGGTAAACGAAATCGAGCAGGATCGTGGCGCGGTCGGCGACTGGTTTCGCCTGCACGCCGACAATCTGCGCCTGACCGCGCAGAACGAGCAACTCGAACGCTGGCGGGCGGTCGCTCTGGCGCTGGCGGCACAAAATGCGGCGCTGAAATCGCAACTGCACTTCGTGCCGACCCCGACACCCAATTTTTTCGCGGCAAGGGTGATCGCCGATCTTGGCGGACTCTATGCCCGCTCGGTTCTGGTCACCATTCCGCGCGATGCCCATGACATCGTCAACGCCATCGCGATGGATGGCAGCGGCGTCGTCGGGCGGGTGGTGCAATCCGGCTCGCGCAGCGCGCGCGTGCTGCTGATCACCGATCTGAACAGCCGGGTTCCGGTCGCGATCGGTCTGCACGGCGAGCGCGCGATTATGGAAGGTCAGAACAGCGCCATGCCGCGCCTGATTTATTGGGCACCCGGCAATCCGCCGCGCGAGGGACAGATCGTGCTGACCAGCGCGGTGGGCGGGGTGTTCCCGTACGGCTTGCCGGTCGGTGTCGTGCGCTACAAGGGGCGCAACGACCCGGTGGTGCAGCCTTTTGCCGGTCTGAGCCGGCTGCGCGTGCTGCGATTGTTCGAATACGATCAGCAACCGGCGGCGGATACGTCGTCGGCCTTGCCCTGAACCGGGCAGCATCCGTCATGGAAGGCGTGGAACTCTGGCGCGGGCTTGATCGGGCCGCTCGCCACGTATTGCCTGCCGCCAGCATCGCGTTTGCGATAATTGCGCTGGCGATGCCTGGCCTCATTCCGGCGCAACCCGAGGTCCGTGTCGGGTTTGTCGTGGCATCGGTCTATTTCTGGAGCCTGTACCGCCCGGCTTCGTTGCCAGCCCCGGTGGTGGCGCTGCTCGGCGTGCTGCTCGATCTGCTCGGCGCATCGCCGCTCGGCATGTGGGCCGTGTTGTTGTTGCTGGAACAGGCCACGATTGGTGTGGTACGCCGATCGCTGGTACGCCAGAGCTTTCTGATCGTCTGGCTGGTATTTGCCGCCTTTGTCGTCACTCTCACTTTCGCCGAATATCTGGTGCGTGGCGTGCTCGAACTGTCGCTGTTGCCACCGGAACCGATCATCATGCAGGCGGTGATCGCGATCCTGATTTATCCGGTCATCGCGGTTGCGCTCATTCGGGCGCATCGCGGTGCCGCCGCCCCGGAGCAGGCATGAAGGGTGGGCGAGCATGAAGCGCGAGCGCGAACTCCGGCCCATCTTCACCCGCCGCGCCCTCATCCTCGGCGGCGCGCAACTCGCCGCGTTCGGTGCGCTAGGCATGCGGCTGTATCGGATGCAGGTACTCCAGCACGGCAAATACGCCACCCTTGCCAAACAGAACTCGGTCAACGAGCGCCTGCTCGCGCCCCTGCGCGGCCTGATCACCGATCGCCACGGCACCATCCTCGCCGGCAACAAGCAGCACTGGCGCGCGCTGTTCATGATGATCCAGGCCCCCGACCCCGATGCGGTGATCGCGCAATTCGCCGCCTTGATCACCCTGTCCGACGCCGAGCG
This sequence comes from Acidiphilium sp., assembly GCA_028688905.1. GTDB lineage: Bacteria > Pseudomonadota > Alphaproteobacteria > Acetobacterales > Acetobacteraceae > Acidiphilium. The sequence goes on from JAQTXH010000001.1 coordinate 568,661, forward strand.
CACCCGCATCGCGCACGACATCGCCGGCAAGCCCCGTTACATCCCCGTCCTCCTGAAAGACTATCTCGACTGGTCCGACATGGCCAAAATCGAGGTCCACGCCACCGATCTGCCCGGCGTGTTCGTCGATGTCGGGGCCTCGCGGGTCTATCCGCTGGGCGATACCCTATCCCACACCATCGGCTACGTCGCCCGCCCCACTCAGGCCCAGGCGCAAGCCAACCCGGTGTTCGCGCTCCCCGGCATGCGGGTCGGCCGCTCCGGCGTCGAACGCGCGCGTGACGACGCCCTGCGCGGCGATCCTGGCATCATCCAAACCGAGGTGAACGCCCACGGCACCGTGGTCCGCGTGCTCGACCGTGACAACGGTACCCAGGGTGCCACGGTGCAACTCACCATCGACGCGGAATTGCAGTCGCTCGCCGCGCAGAAACTCGCGGGCCAGGCGGGTGCCGCGGTGATGCTCGATGCGACCACCGGCGCGATTCTGGTCCTGTCCAGCCAGCCCGGCTTCGACCCCGCCCTGTTCGACGCCGGGGTGCCCGAAACCGTCTGGAAACGCTGGATGGCCGACCCCAAACGCCCGCTGAACGACCGCGCCACCGGCGGATTGTACGCGCCCGGTTCCACCTTCAAGCCCAATGTCGCGATGGCGGCGCTGGAATGCGGTGCCATCACGCCCACCACCACCTTCTTCTGTCCCGGCTATCTCAAGCTCGGCAACCACACCTTTTATTGCTGGCAGCATCGCGGCCACGGCACCATCGACGTCGTCAACGCCCTGCAACAAAGCTGCGACGTGTTCTTCTACCACACCGCGCTGGCCACCGGGATCGACCGGATCGCCGCAATGGGGCGGAAACTCGGCCTGATCGGCGCGCTGCCGCTCGATCTTCCCGGCGTGTCACAAGGCTTCCTGCCCACCCGCGCTTGGGCGCGCCGCCGCAAACTGACCTGGACCAAAGGCAACACCGTGATCCAGGGGATCGGCCAGGGCTACACCCAGGTCACCCCGCTCGGCCTCGCCACCATGGCCGCGCGGATCGCCACCGGCCGGGCGATCGGGCCGCATATCGCGGGCGCGATCGGCGATGTGGTGCAACCCGGCAACGGGCCGGACGACTGGCCCGATCTCGGCCTCGATATCCGTAACCTCGCCGCGGTGCGCCAGGGCATGTTCGAGGTGGTGAACACCCAGCTCGGCACCGGCTATGCCTCGCGCCTCACCCTGCCTGGTGTGCAAATGGCCGGCAAGACCGGCACCGCCCAGGTGCATGATTTGTCGCAAGCCGAGGAAAAGGCCAATTATGACGACGCCAACCTGCCCTGGAAATTCCGCCCCAACGCCTTTTTCATCGCCTTTGCCCCCACCGACGCACCCCGCTTCGCCGTCGCCGTCGCGGTCGAGCACGGCAACGAAGGCGCTTCGGTCTCCGCCCCGATTGCCCAGGCGCTGATGACCGTGGCCCTCACCCGCAACCTCACGCCTGCGGCACCCGGCACCATTCAAAGCCCACCGCAAGCGACAATCTCCGAGGCCGGACCGGTATGAACGCCCCGCTCGCCGCCAAATTCGTCCGCCCGCACTACGATCGCTCCTTCGGCATCGCGACCAAGCTGCTCCGGGTCAACTGGCTGTTCGTGCTGGCCTGCTGCGCCCTTGCCGGCATCGGCTACGCCGCCCTCTATTCCGCCGCCGGCGGTCACGGCCAGCCCTACGCCACGCCGCAGATCGAACGCTTCTTCGCCTCGCTGATCCTGATGATCGCGATCGCCATGATCGATATCCGCATCATCGCCAAACTCGCCTGGCCCCTCTATGCCCTCGGCATCGCCCTCCTGCTCGCGGTCTGGAAATTCGGCCACGTCGGCCTCGGGGCCAAACGCTGGCTCGATCTTGGCGGCATGCACGTCCAGCCCTCCGAACTGATGAAGCTCTTCCTCATCCTCGCCCTCGCGTCCTGGTTCCAGCGCGCCAGCCATGAGCGCGTCGGCAACCCGTTGTTCCTGATTCCGCCTGTCCTCGCCATCCTGCTTCCCGCCGCCCTGATCCTCAAGGAACCCAACCTCGGTACCGCTGTCATCACCATGGGCATCGGCGGTGCCATCCTGCTCGGGGCCGGGGTGCGCTGGTGGAAATTCGCCATCGTCATCGCTCTGGTCGCCATCATCGCCCCCTTCGCCTACGCCCACCTCCACGGCTACCAGAAACAACGCATCCTCACCTTCCTCCACCCCGGCCGCGATCCGCTGGGGGCCGGCTACAACATCATCCAATCCAAAATCGCGCTGGGCTCCGGCGGCATGTGGGGCCAGGGCTTCCTCCACGGCACCCAAAACCAACTCAACTTCCTGCCCGAAAAACAAACCGACTTCGTATTCACCATCATCGCCGAGGAATTCGGCTTCGCCGGCAGCATCGTCCTGCTCGGCGTTCTGTTCTCGATGGTGATGATGGCGATCTACACCGCACTCCGCTGCCGCCACCAATTCGGCCGATTGGCCGCGTTAGGCATCGCCACCAACCTGTTCCTCTACTGTTTCGTCAACCTCGCCATGGTCATGGGCCTCATCCCGGTCGGCGGCGTCCCCTTGCCCCTGGTCTCCTACGGCGGCTCAGCCCTCACCGCCGTCATGCTCGGCTTCGGCGTGCTGATGTCGATCCATGTTCATCGGGATGTCGAGTTCACGCAAAGCGCAGAATAGTAGGCAAGCGGTTCTTTTTTGCAAAAAAACTCTTTTAAATCCGGCATGTAAATCTGGCATGAAATGTCATTGCGCACCAAACGCGCGGCACTCCAGCCATGCCGCACCACAGTCAGGTGCAGCCTATTGTCGCACAGGCGATCGCCTGAACCTGTTGGATCAGCCCAAGTGGGGCCGTCTCCATGAACCTGGCACGACGCACCCGATAATCCATCGTCCGTAACTCGGACGCGACGATACACCCATGCGCCTTCAAACCCTCGGGAATCCGCACCTCGAACGGCGAGCCTTTGATCGTCGTCGTAATCGGGCAAACCACCACCCACCCCGTCGCCACACTGAACACCCGCTCGGACAGCACAATGGCCCGATGCTCCCCCGCCATCTCCCAACCAGCCTGCGGCGACAACTCGATCAGAATAATGTCGCCCCGCTCAGGCGCATAAGCCATCAGCGCGTCTCACAGCCCGTTGGATCAACGTCAAACTCAGGATCGCGCCGATGCTTCTCAGGATCGAACTGCGCCAAAAGCTCCGCCATCGTAACCCGAGGCCGCTGCCGCCGGATGATAATCTCATCCTCATGAGCAATAACATCCACAAGGTCATCGATCCGCAGATGCGCATGCTCAAGCACAACCGCTCCAATCCGAATAGCCGCACTGTTGCCCCATTGGGCCACTTTACTCGGACGGGTCAGAGCGTTCGGCATGGCGTGTTCCTTGTATCAAAAGTATATACGGAAGATACAAAATTCTCCGGCCGCAAATGAAATTTTTGCTGCCCAGTGACATGCTGCTATAGGAAAATTGTCATAGGTGCAGGCGTTAGTTAAGTGCAGGCGTTAGTGTGGTAGATCGTCGATCGTGTACCCATCCCCGACAACCCCTGCGCGCGGCTCCCGATAAGGCAACAGGCCGGAACGGAAAAATAACCGCCCTCGATTGAATAACAGCACAACCATCGATCGCCCGCCCTGAATACCTAATCAAACCCACACATAACCGAGTGAAGGCGCAAAGCTTGTGCTGTGAACAGCAGCGAGATAGTTCGTTATTATGGCCGGAGAAAAACCCGCAGCCCGTGCAACCGACATGCATACCTGTCCCGCAACCGATGGGCCAGTGCCGCATGTTGGCGGTCCGATCATCTCGGGTTCGCCGAATGTGTTTGCCGGCGGTTTACCCATGGCGCGTGTGACCGATCCGCTCACCTGCGTCGGGCCACCCGATACGATTTTGACGGGCTCGCCAACGGTCCTCATCAACGGCTTGATGGCCGCGCGAATGGGCGATCAAACCGCCCATGGCGGCGTCATCGTCGGCGGCTTCCCGACCGTCCTGATCGGCATGGGCGGTGCCGGGCCGGCAGTCATCCTCGCGGCCGACTCCGCCACGCCTGCAGCCCCTCTGACCCGCGAACAGGTCTTCCGCCGCTTGCAGGACCACACGACCAACTCGGCCCGCAAGATCGACCGGATGGGCGATCAAGCGTATTCAAAACGACAGTTGAACGCGATCCGGAAGGACGAGAATGCCCGGCCACGCTTCCGGGGCTATCAGATCGATAAGGATGCAAGGAAGACCGTCGAAGACGACAAGGCGCTCGATGGAAGGATCTCAGGTAAACCGAACAAGGGGCCGGACTTCATCGATAAGGACACCAGTGACCAGTACGACATGACGACCCAAGGTCAGTTGCAGGCACACCGGCTGAAATACGGCGACGACCTGATGCATCTCGATACCAGCGGCAAAACCATCGATCCGCAACCGCCGATGCCTCCGCCAAAGATCGCGCCGACATCGCCCCAAGGGCCACCGGCAGCCGAACCCATCATGCCAGAGGAACCAGGCCTGCCGATCATCGACGACATTATGTTACCATGAAACCATGACCGATTTTCTGCCCAATCGTCCCCCGAAACGCTACACCGCCAAACAATTCACCGATTGGCGCGCCCGCTGGACCGGCATCGATCCGGATGAGGCGTTACGATCGCGACCCTTCGGCACGACGGAAGATGGATTGTTCGATTTCCGTGGCCTGACGATCACCGATCCGAACGCGCGCCGCAAGCGATCCCTGCACCGGGCGCTGTTCAAATCATGCGATTTCACCGCCGGCTCACTGGCTGAAACTATCAGCGAACACGGATCGTTCGATACCTGCGTCTTCGACTACACCGACCTCAACAATTTCAGCGACAAAGGCAACATCTTCCAGAACTGCCGCTTTTACCGCGGTGAATGGCAAACCGGCGGCATCGGCACCGACTGGAACACCAGCACCCGGGGCGAATACCAATCCCGCTACACCAACTGCCATTTCGAAAACATCAAACTCACCAAAACCAGCATCGGCGACCCCCAGTTCATCAACTGCAGTTTCGTCTTCAAAAAACTCAGCGGCATCGATTTCCGCTGCAGCGGTTTCATCGCCTGCCGCTTCATCGGTGCCTTCCAGGATCTCACATTCCGCGGTGCCTACGACCCCGAAGACCGCACCCGTAAGGGCGACCCCGAATTCGCCGGCTTCACCGATGTCAGCTTTGAACAAGCGGCCCTGCAATGGATCGACCTTCGCGGCGGCTTTCGCTTTCGCTCCGTCAAAATGCCGACCGACGGCAGCGCCTTCACCGCCGACCTGCCGAGATTATGTCGCGATCGCACGACCGTGCTCGATCGCATGACAGAACAACGCCCCCGTGAACTCGCTGCCCGCTACCTCGACATCAACTGTCGCTTCGCCCCCGAACAACAAATCGATATCATCTCCCGCTTCGACCTCACCGACTGCGCCGAGAAAGGCGAGGAAGCCATCGCCGATACGCTCTATAACATGTTGAAAAACGATTACACCAAGCCAACCTAAATTTTGACGGTAAAGGTTAACGCCAGCAAGGATGGATACAACTTTGGTATCCATCGATCTGAAATCCCCCACCCATCAATGATGGCGCTTTACAATCCCTACAAAACAAAATAAAAGTTTTCTGTTTTTTTTACAAAAAAATATATTTTACTTAACGTCTGCCACTGGATATTTTGTTAGAATCACCAACAACACAAAAACCGCCGGCAGCGCCGAAACAATGGTGAATTCATAAAACCGGATCCACCCCAGCGCCTGCGCGATCACGCCGGAAAACCCGCCCACCGTCCGCAGCGCCAGCGCCGCCACCGATGAGAGCAGCGCGTACTGCGTCGCGGTGTATTCCTTGTTGCACAGGCCAGAGAGATACGTGATGAACGCCGCGTCCGAAATCCCCTGCGCGAAGGCTTCCACCACGCTGACCGCCAGTAGAATATGCGGCAGATGCGGATACAGTCCCAGAATCGGATACAAAATCAGCGCCAAAGTCTGAAACACCAGCGCCGCCAGCAGCGCCCGCCCCACCCCGGCGCGCGCCACTAGCACCCCACCCAATGCCGTGCCGGCCAGCACCGCGACCAGCGACGCCGGGCCGGTTGCAATCGCGATCATCGCCCGATTGAAGCCGAGATGGGTGTAGTAGGGGGCCAGCATCACCCCGGCGAGCGCCTCACCGAGGTAGAACAGCACCACGAATGTCAAGATGACGAAAGCGCCCCGGCGTTTGAGGAATTCCGCCAACGGTGCCACCACCGCGTCGCGGAACCGTGCGGCGATCGATCCGGCCCGATGATCCGGCGGCGGTACCGGCTCCGGGCAGAGCAGCGTGGTTGCCGCCCCCACCAGTTGCAGCGGCACCATCAGCAAAATCGCTGCCTGCCAGCCGATCACCACCGAAAGCGCAATCACCCCGGACCCCGAAATCAGCATCGCCGCCCGATAGCCCCACACATAACCCGCGGTCGCCGCTCCTTGCAGATGCAGCGGGAAAAACTCGATCCGCCAGGTGTCGATCATGATGTCCTGGCTCGCCGACAAAAACGCGACCAACCCGCCCAGCGCCAGAGTCGCCGCCAGATCATGCGCCGGATGGGTCAGCGCCAGCCCGGCAATCGCCGCCGCCAGCAAAATCTGAATCAATAACAACCAACTTCGCCGCCGTCCCAGCACCCGAAACGGCAACGGTGCCTGCACCTGATCGAGTGCCGGTGCCCACAGGAATTTCAGCGAATAGGCGATGCCGAGATTGGCGGTGAACCCGATCGCGGCGAGCGGCAGATTCGCCCGCGCCAGCCATAGCCGCAGCGTGAACCCCGACAAAGCCAGCGGCAACCCCGACGAAAACCCGAGGGCAGTAATGAGGATGATGGTGCGACTCCGGTTCACCCCCCTATTTGCCAGCCTTCCGCCATGCCGCGTCAAGCGCGTCCTACGGCGTCACGATGGCCGGCATCGGTCCGGAGGGCGGTTGCAAGTGGATCACGTAGGGATCGGCGGTGCCGCCGGTCATCGTAATGTTGTCCCTGTGATCATGATGCCACACAGCCATGACCCGCTGCGCATAGGGCGCGCCGCGTGCCGGTGTTGCCGAGTGATACGCCGCCGCCGCCGCCGCCCACGACCCTAACCGCGTATGCAAACGAATGAGAAACCCTGCCGCAAAGGCCGCATTCGCCGCCGGATCGAATGCCTGTTCGAGGCTTTCGAATGCATCAGGGTGATCTTGGAGATCGATCTGGAAACAGCCAACATCAACCGCATGCATGCCTGATTTTAGCGCCCAGCGGACAAAATCAGTCGCCTCGCGCGCGGTTGCGAACCAATGCCCTGCGCCATCAGCATCCACCGCATAGGGCCACGCGGTTCGGGCACCGGTGGGGGCATTCGTCAGCCCGGACTCGACAGACCCGATCGCTCTCAACAATCCCGCCGGCACGCCGGATTGTGCCGATGCCGTCCGCGCAGCCTGGGCGCAGACCGCATAGGGGGCCAAAGAATAGGCGGCCGGCGACACAACGCGCCCCGCGGCAAAACCCCAGGACATCGTGACCGCCTGAATAACGACCGCAACGGCACCGCCGCGCGGCAGATGCGGGAGCGGTGGCGTAAACCCCGCAAGGGAAAATCGACCGAACAGTGAAATCTGACTCCAGTTTAATCGCACGGTCAAACAAACGTGGTTGCCTGAAGCCGTCATTATCCCCAAATCGTTACGGTACGCTTAACCGTCGGGTGCTCGAACTCGACTTAATTTTGGCATCACGCATTCTGCCGTGATCGCAGGAAGGAGACTATCATGCGAAAACTTCTTATGGCCGGTTCGGCCCTCATGCTTATGGGCGGCATCGCCTTCGCCCAGACGCCGGCGGGCAATCAGGCACCGACGGCCGGCATGAACAATACCGGCGTCACCGGGCAAATGCCGGGGTCCACCTCGGGCAACATGTCTCCGGGCGGCAATTCGTCGGGGATGATGAAGTCGGCGACGCCCTCCGGCGACCAGACCATGCCGATGCAGCGCCAGACCACCGCCGGTAAAACCAGGTACCATTCATCAATGATGCGCCATCACCCCGGATACATTTCGCATCACATGGGCGGGATGATGCCGACGGATGCCTCGGCGGGAACCTATCTGCGTCTCGCGCAACAGGCGGTAATGTCGCACAATAAAATGCGCGCGCATGATGCGCTTGGCCGCGCTGAAACCGATCTGCTGACCAATTCCTATGTCCAGGGTTCGGTGAACGGCCCGATCAGCACCCCGGCGATTTCCGATATCCGTGATGCTCGCAAGGCGGTCGACGGCGGCGACTATAGCCAGGCGTCGATGCTCATCCACAAGGCGATGGCGGATATGCACGGCGGCAAATCGGGGACCATGATGGATCAATCCGGCATGTCCGGCTCACCGGGTCAAGGTGTGCCAGGCGCTATGTCGCATTCGAGCATGGGCAACACCGGCATGAACAAGCCGTAGAAATCGCCGACCGTCGATATGTCGACTATGTAATTACCGCATTTTCGATGCTACCCTCTGCATGAGGGGCGGCCATGCGCCGCCCCTTTTCGCATCTGTGACGATCGACGACCGATCATCCTCGCTTTTGCGGCGCAAAACGTGTAGGAGGAGGCCGTTGAACCCCGAAAGAACGTTTTTATGAAACAGAATATGCTCCGCAACGTGGCGATCATCGCCCATGTCGATCATGGCAAGACCACGCTGGTGGACCAGTTATTGAAGCAGGCCGGCTCGATCGGCGCGCATCAGCATGTGGCCGAGCGCGCGATGGATCGCAACGATCTCGAGCGCGAGCGCGGCATTACCATCCTCGCCAAATGCACCGCCGTGCAGTGGGGCGATGTGCGGCTGAACATTGTCGATACTCCTGGCCATGCCGATTTCGGCGGCGAGGTCGAACGCATCCTGAATATGGTCGATGGCGTGGTTGTGCTGGTCGATGCCGCCGAGGGCGTGCTGCCGCAGACCAAATTCGTGGTCGGCAAGGCGCTGGCGCGCGGCCTCAAGCCGATCGTGGTGGTCAACAAGATCGACCGTCCCGATGCCCGCGCCGATGAAGTGCATAACGAAGTGTTCGACCTGTTCGCGGCCCTGGGTGCGACCGACGAACAGCTTGATTTCCCGATGCTGTACGCCTCCGGCCGGCAGGGCTGGGCGACCACCACGCTCGATGGGCCGCGTGAAACCCTCAAGCCGCTGTTTGACCTGATCGTCAACCACGTGCCGGCCCCCAATCTGCCGGAAGATGCGCCGTTCGCGATGGTCGTGACCATTCTGGAGACCGATAATTTTCTCGGCCGCGTTCTCACCGGCCGGGTCGAGCAGGGCCGCGCCACGGTCAACATGCCGGTGCGGGTGATCAGCTTCGATGGCCGCGCGGTCGAAACCGGCCGCCTGACCAAGCTGCTCGCCTTCCGCGGCCTGGAGCGGATTGCGGTCGATGAAGTGTTCGCCGGTGACATCATCGCCGTCGCGGGCCTCAAGGAAGCGACCGTGCCTGACACGATCGGCGGCATGGAAATCACCGCCGCCTTGCCCGCAACCCCGATCGATCCGCCGACGCTGGCAATGACGTTCCGCATCAACGACGGGCCGCTGGCCGGCCGCGAGGGCAAAAAAGTCACCTCGCGCCAGATCCGCGAGCGCCTGTTCCGCGAGGCCGAAGGCAATGTCGCGATCAAGGTGACCGATTCCAACGAAACCGAAGCCTTCGAGGTCGCCGGGCGCGGCGAATTGCAGCTTGGCGTGCTGATCGAACAGATGCGCCGCGAGGGCTTCGAACTCACTATCGGTCGTCCCCGCGTGCTGACCCGCGAAAATGCGGAAACCGGCGAGCGCGAAGAGCCGATGGAAGAGGTGCTGATCGACGTCGATGAGCCCTACGCCGGCGTCGTTGTGGAAAAAATGAGCCGTCGCAAGGGCGAATTGCAAGACATCCGCCCCTCCGGTGGCGGCAAGCAGCGCCTGACCTTCCATAGCCCCAGCCGTGGATTGATTGGCTATCACGGTGAATTCCTGACCGATACCCGCGGATCGGGCGTGATGAACCGCAACTTTCTCGGCTACGGCCCGTGGAAAGGCACGCTGGAAGGCCGTCGCAACGGTGCCCTGGTTTCCAGCGCCGATGGCGAGAGCGTGCAGTATTCACTGTTCGCCTTGCAGGATCGTGGGGCGATGTTCATCGGGGCCGGTGAAAAAGTTTATCAGGGCATGATCCTGGGCGAACATTCCCGTGAAAACGACCTGGACATCAACCCGGTGCGCGAGAAGAAACTCACCAATATCCGTGCCGCCGGCAAGGATGAAGCGCTGCTTCTGGTGCCGCCGCGCCGACTCAACCTCGAACAGGCGATCGCCTATATCGAGGACGACGAACTGGTCGAAGTGACGCCCGCCGCGATACGGTTGCGCAAGCGCCACCTCGATCCGCAATCGCGCAAACGGGCTGACCGGTCGTCTGACGCCGCCTAGAGCGGGTACTGCTTGAGGTTGACGCACCTGCTTGCAACCGAACGCGATAAGATTGCTCGCGAAAATAGAGATAGGGCCTGTTCGTTTAAGGACGAACAGGCACATCTTCCAGTTTTCGACCAGTCTCCGTTGCCTCCTCCGGCATCCTCTGCCCCTCAATCTCCAGCCGCTGCTTCGGCAAAGCGCCCGGAAATTCGGATTGCAGATATTCGATCATCTTTTCACGCACATAACAGCGCAAATCCCACGCTTCGCCTGAATTGCGTGCCGAAACCAGGGCGCGCAGTTCGATCGTGGTCGCCAGGGCGTGGGTGACTTGCAACACCACCACCTTGCCGCTCCACAATTTGGATGAATGCACGATCTCGTCGAGTTTTTCCCGTAATTTATCGACCGGCACGGTGTAATCCACGTTCCAATGCACGGTACCGATCAGTTCGGAGCTGTCGCGCGTCCAGTTCTGGAAGGGGTTTTCCAGCAGCCACGTCAGTGGCACGATCATCCGCTGCCAGTTCCAGATCCGCACGACGACATAGGTGCTGGTGATCTCTTCGATCCAGCCCCATTGCCCGTTGATCACCACCGCGTCCTCGACCCGTAGGGGTTGGGTGATGGCAATCTGGATGCCGGCGATCATGTTCGACAACACCGGCCGCGCTGCCAAGCCGACCACCAGCCCGGCAGCACCCGCCGATGCCAGCAATGACACGCCATATTGTTGCACCGCCGGAAACACCATCAGTGCCGCCGCCACGGTGATCATCAGGGTCAGCACGTGGCTGGCCCGCCGCAGCACCTGCCATTGGGTTACGTGTTTGCGCGCCATCACGTCGGCCTGGATGTTGTCTGGCCGCAGCGACAGTTTGAACGTGGTGAACACGTCGATCGTCACCATCACGCTCCAACCGATCAGGATGATGAACGCAGCGCTCAAAATGTGAAGCATCGCGAATTTTATCGCATGCGGCAGCGGCGTTTCCGGCACCACCCCGGCGAGCAGGATCACCGCGATTCCAAGAAACAAATTTGTCTCGGTTCGTTTGACCAGCGTGGCCATCACCGGCCTGCGGGCGAGAATTTTTTTCGGCACGATTCGCATCAGGACAAATTTCAGCGCCGCCGCGAACAAAATGGTGGCCAACAGCAGGATTGCCGTGGTGATTACCGGCGGCCAGCCATGGAGCGCCGTTGCCACGTTCACGGCGGCGTGGGAAATCGGGTTGGCTGGCGCGGCGTGCGCTGGGGTGGTGGTATTGGCCATGAAGCCTCCTCTGCCATCTGCCGGGGCCGATTGTGCGGCGCGGCGTATTGGTCGCAGGAGGGCAGTTAGAACCCGATGCCGCCGATACAACCGCCGGCGGCGTCGTTCAACCGCCGAAATAACCCGGCAAAATCATTTCCGAAGCGGTTTTCGGGTTGTCCGCCAGAAGTTTCGCGTCGGTGGTGACGATGATCGTCCCCGCCATCGGGTCCCCGAACCCATGCACGCCTGGCCGCACTTTCGCCACTGTGCGTCCCCCTGGCTCCTGGGCAAGCACGGCGTGGACCGAGCAGTAATAGTGGATGATCCCCTGGTGTGGAAAGCTGATCGCGTAGGTGTGAACCTTGTGCCCCGGCCCTTTGGTACCCGCCACCGCGCCGTCGAACCGCGTGCTCACCGCCCCGGTTTTGGCATTGTAGCCGATAATGGTGTGGCCGCCGGTGTCTTCATTGACGAACACCACCTTCTGCCCCGGCCGCACCGCGACCGGGTTTTCCAGGAACATATTGGCACCGTTCATGTGAACATAGACCACCTTGGAGCTGGCCGCATGAGCCAGAGCAACACTCGTCAGTGTTGCAACGAATACGAGAGCGCGCACCGTATGTTTCATGAAATCGCGTTTTTCAGTATCATGGGCCGGTAGTGTAACCGAACCAACCGCCCGCGCCACTATGCCGCCGATCAACCCGTCGTGATGGGGACGGAAACCGGGGCGGCATGATGGACACCGAACGCAGTATCCCGATCGATCCACACGCCGCCAGCCAACACCTGGGTGTGCTGAAATTTCGATTTATAGGCCATTTTTGGACTTTCCGGCACCCAGTAACCCAGATACACGTAGGGCAAATCAAGCTCGCGCGCCCGTTCGACCAGCCACAGGATCGACTGGGTGCCGAGCGAATTCCGTGCCAGATCGGGGGTAAAGAACGAATACACCGCCGAAAGCCCATCCCGCATCCGATCGGTCAGACAGGCCCCCACCAGCCGGTCCGCCGCGTCGCGATATTCAACCAGCCAGGTCTCGATCGGGGTATCCTCGACCATCGCGCGGTAGTCGTAAAAACTCATCGCCGCCATATCGCCGTCGCCATGGCGCGCCTGCTGATAGCGCTGGAACAGCAAATATTGTTCGGATGTCGCGCGGGGCGGCATTTCGAAAGCGCGCAACGCCGCGTTCATCGCTGCAATCCGGCGCTGGCTGCGGCTGGGCACGAAATCGGCCACGACAATGCGGATCGGAATACAGGACCGGCAGCCCTGGCACACCGGCGCGTAGGCAATGTTGTGGCTGCGGCGAAACCCGCCGCGCGAAAGCCGGTCGTGCAGCGCTTCGGCTCCGATGCCGGCCAGTTCGGTAACGACCTTGCGCTCGGTCCGGCCCGCCACGTAGGGGCAGGGCAACGGGGCGGTCGCATAGAAAAACTGCGGCGGCTTGCTCATGGCGGGGCTGTGCTTCATCTCAGGGTGCCGGCCCCCGGTTCAGCGCGGTGACATGGACCACGGTGAGGCCCGACAGCAGATCATGCAGCGCACGATGCCGCCGGGTCACCAGAACCAGCAGAAACGGCAGCAGGCTCAGGGCAAATGACAAATACAGCAGCACGGTCCATGCAATCGCCTGCGCGAGGCTGGGCCGCACCGGGTCCGGCTGGCCGAGCGTGTCGTCCTGGCGTAATGTCAGGCCCAGTAGCCGCTGGCCGGGTGTCGCCGCGCTGCGGGTGCAGAGCCAGGCGACGTAATAGACCGGCGGGACCAGCGGGATCAGGTGCATCAGCAAAAAACCCAGGCCGAACGTCAAAAACCCCAATATCAATACCACCCACGCCACCGCCAGCGCGACCAGCGCGATCACGACGATATCGACAACGAACGCCACAATCCGGCGCGGCCAGACATCGCGGGTCAGCCACGCATCCAACACGACATCCGATCGGAGCGACAGGCCTTGACTCATGAGTATGAGATTATGATCCACGACGCCGTAACGCAATGGCGTGATCCGCAATATCTGTCGCGCAATGGACAGGGGCGCGTGCGATTGCTAAACGCGCGGCGGATCAAGCCGTCCGCCTCCCCCGAGCTTCGCGCCCGCGTGCGCCTGTGATCGCGCATGCCCGCATAGTAATTGGAATGCCCCTGATGAAGATTGTCGCCTGCAACTCCAACCCGCCACTCGCCGAGGCGGTTTGCGCGGCACTCGACCTGCCGCTGACCAAGGCGTTGATCCGCCGGTTTTCAGATATGGAAATCCACGTGGAAATTCAGGAAAACGTGCGCGGCGAGGATGTGTTCGTCATTCAGTCGACCGCCTTTCCGGCCAACGACAATCTGATGGAGTTGCTGATCACGCTGGATGCGCTCAGGCGCGGTTCGGCACGGCGGATCACCGCCGTCATCCCCTATTTCGGCTATGCGCGGCAGGACCGTAAAACGGGGCCGCGAACCCCGATTTCCGCCAAGCTGGTCGCCAATATCATTACCGAGGCGGGGGCCAACCGGGTCCTCACCATCGACCTGCACGCCGGGCAGATCCAGGGTTTTTTCGATATCCCGGTCGATAATCTGTTCAGCGCGCCGCTGTTCGCGCGTGACATCAAGGAACGCTATGCCGGACGCGACATCATGGTGGTCTCGCCCGATGTCGGCGGGGTGGCCCGTGCCCGTGCGATTGCGACCAGGCTCAACTGCGACCTCGCTATTATCGACAAACGGCGTGAACGGGCCGGCGTGTCGGAGGTCATGAACGTGATCGGCGATGTCGAGGGCCGGGACTGCATTCTTATCGACGATCTTGTCGACTCCGGAGGTTCGCTGTGCAATGCGGCGGAAGCGCTGCTGCGGCGCGGGGCGGCGACGGCGTCGGCTTACGTGACCCATGCGGTGCTGTCGGGCATCGCGCTCGACCGGATCGAGGCCAGCCCGATCGAGACGTTGACGACCACCGACAGTATCATGGCCAGTTCCGCCCGCGCCCGGCCGGCAAATCTGCGAACCCTGACCATTGCCCCGTTGCTCGCCAAGGCGATGCACAGCATCTCCGAGGAAACCTCGGTCAGCTCGCTGTTCGATTGACCCTGAGCAATATTACGTGAAGCTGACACCCCTGCGGCAACCGAATGCGATGAAATTGTCCGCAAAACAGGGACATCACGAAGGAACCGCCATGAAGCTCTATTTCGCCCCCGGTGCCTGCTCACTCGGCATCCATGTCATTCTCGAAGAGATCGGCAAACCCTACGAGGCCCAGGCGGTCAATCTGCGCGAGGGTGAACATTTCAAGCCCGCGTTCACCGCCATCAACCCGAAATCGAAGGTGCCGGTTCTGGTGCTGGACGATGGCAAAATCCTTACCGAATGGCTGGCGATCGCGAGTTATCTCGCGGCGATCAATCCAGCGGCGAAGCTCGTTCCCGAAGACAAATTCGCATGGGCGCGGGCGACCGAGATGATGGCCTACGTCACCGGCGTGATGCACGGCCAGGGTTTTGCGCGGATGTTCCGCCCCGAGCGCTTTACGCCCAACCCCGACGATCATGAAGCGGTCCGTACCGAGGGTCGGCGCATCTTCGCCGAAGGCTTCGCCGTCATGTCTGAAGCGCTGGGCGAACAGGATTATCTGCTCGGTCACGTTTCGATCGCCGACGCGGCGTTGTTCTATGTTAGTTTCTGGGGCGAAGCACGGCAAAAACTGGTGCTGCCACCGCGCATCGCCGCGCACTACGCCCGGATGAAATCCCGCCCTGCCGTGCAGCGCGCCATGGTGGCCGAAGGCGTCGCATAGAGCATGATCGTTTGAGGACGAACATGCTCTATATTTCTTTTTGCGAGCAATTTCATTGCCTTCGGTTGCCGCACGGGCGTCAACCGAATGAAATATTGCACTAGTGTCCCTGCCGCGTGTGGCGTTCTGGTTCCTCCGCCATGGCCAGACCGATGAAAACGCGCGCGGCGTTTCGCAAGGGGGGCGCGATATTCCCTTGAACGCGACCGGCGTTGCTCAGGCGCATCATGCGGCACCCCAGCTCGAACGGCGTGGCATCACCGGCATCGTCGCCTCGCCGATGCAGCGCGCCCGGGTCACCGCCGAAATCGTGGGTGAAGCTTTGCGCTTACCTGTGTGTTTCGATCCCGACCTGCGCGAGGGCGGGTTCGGCGGCATGGAAGGCAAACCGCTGGCATCCTGGTTCGATGACTGGCTCAAGGGCGTCGCGACCCCGGACGGTGCCGAAAGCTTTTCCGACCTCAAAACCCGCGCCGCCCAGGTCATGGGCCGGCTTCTCTCGCCGCCCGGCCCGATTTTACCCGGCCCGATTTTGATCGTCTCGCATGGCGCATTTTTCCGCGCCCTGCGAGGGCTGATGGGATTGGAACTCGACATTCGAACTCCGAATGCGGTGCCGATCCAATGCGAACCTGTGGGGCAACGCTGGCGGGCGACGGTGCTGGAATAAAGTCCGAGCCAAGTATGCCCATCGCCGCGCCGTCAGACCGTCGCGCCGGCTGGTCAGCCGCCCGCCATCGTCATCCCCTCGACCCGCAGCGTCGGCGAATCGGTGCCGCGCCGGAACTCCAGATCGTTCGCCGGCGTGAGATGCATGAACATCTCGCGCAGATTGCCAGCAACGGTGATCTCCGCCACTGGCTCGGCGATCTGCCCATCACGGATCATGAACCCGGCCGCGCCCCGCGAATAATCGCCCGTGATACCATTCACGCCCATTCCCATCAATTCAATGATATATAGGCCAATTTTAATATCTGAAATCAACTCTTCGGCCGACATTGTGCCGGGTTCGATATACAAATTGCTTGCCGAAGGACTAGGCGGGCTGGAGGTACCACGCGCGGCGTGCCCTGTGGTTTTCAACCCTAATTGCGCCGCGCTCCGGCTATCGAGCAGCCAGGTCGTCAGCACGCCATTCTCGATCAGCGCGCGACGCGACACGCGCTGTCCCTCGCCATCGAAAATGCGCGAGCGCAATCCGCGTACCCGTTTGGGGTCATCGATGATCGAAATCCCCGGCGCGAATATCGCTTTGCCCATGGAATCCTTGAGAAAACTGGTGCCGCGCGCGATCCCGGCCCCATTGATGGCACCGGTGAAATGCCCGAGCAGACTGCCCGCGACGCGCGGATGAAACACCACCGGCAGTTTGGCGGTTGCCGGGCGCACCGGGTTCAGCCGGCTGACCACCCGTTCCGCCACCTCCCGCCCAATCGTGGCCGGATCGGATAAATCCGCCCCATGCACGGCGGAGGAATATTCATAGTCGCGCTGCATCGCCACGCCTGCGCCGGCGATCGGCGAGACCGACACACCGTGGCCAGAACGGCTATAGGTGCCGGCAAACCCCCGCGAGGTGACGAGAGCAACATGGCTGCGCGACCACGACGCCCCAGCGCCGTTGGAATTGGTGACACCGGGAAACGCGAGTGCCGCCTCTTCCGCCGCCGCCGCGCGCGCCATCAGCGCCTCAAGCGCGGGTTCCACGGCGTCATCCATATCGAGGACAGTAGCATCCTCGGGAACCGGGGCCTCGGGGATATCGGCGAACTGGTCCTCCGGCACCACGCGCGCCATTGCCACCGCCTGCTCGGCCAGCCGATCGAACCCGGCGGGATCGACCGCGCCGGACGATACGATCGCGCTACGTTTGCCGACAAATACCCGTAACCCTATGTTATTACTCTCGGCCCGCTCGATCTCCTCGATTTTACCGAGCCGCCGCCCCACCGAGAGCGACGCCCCCGACGCCAGCAGCGCATCCGCCTGATCCGCCCCGGCGCGCTTGGCCGCCGCGAGCAATTGCGCCAACCGGTCCAGATCGCTCATGCCGCCAGCCTTTCGATGATTTTCGGCATCTGCGGAACCCGCCCGATCGGTCCCAGTGCCGCCAACGTCGGTTTTGCCCGGAAAATTCGCGCCGCCACCCGCATGATGTCCGCCTCACTCACCGCATCGATCTTCGCTACCGTTTCGGCAATGGGCACGATCCGCCCGAACACCTGCCATTGCCGCGCCAGCTGCTCGCAGCGGCTGCCGGTCGATTCCAACGACATCAACAAGCTGGACTTCATCTGCGCCCGCGCCCGCCGCAGTTCGGCTGCAGTGACATTCTGTTGTACCTTGGCCAGTTCACCCAGCGTGACCGGCACCAGTTCCGCCGCCTCCGCCTCGCCGGTACCGGCATAAATACCGAATAGCCCGGCGTCGTTGGCCGGCATCGCGAAAGAGTAGATCGAATAGACCAAGCCACGCTTTTCGCGGATTTCCTGGAACAAGCGCGATGACATTCCGCCGCCAAGCAAGGTGGATAGCAGCATCGCCGCATGAAAATCGGGGTCGCCGTAGCCCACCGAGGGAAATCCGAGCACCAGATGCGCCTGATCGAGATCGCGCAGTTCCCGATGCTCGCCACCGCCGTAAACGGCGGGCAGCGGCGCATCCTGGGTCGCCTTCGGCAGATCGGCGAAATGCTGCGCGACCAGATCGACCACCTGTTGGTGATCAAGCTTGCCCGAAGCCGACACCACAATGTTTTTCGGCGTGTAATGCGTGCTCATGTACCGGCGCAGCATGTCGGGCGACAGTGCCTTGATGATCGTCTCGGTCCCCAGCACCGGCCATCCCATCGGCTGATCGGGATACGCCGCCATCTGGAAATGGTCGAATACGATGTCGTCCGGGGTGTCATTCGCCTGGCCGATCTCTTGCAAGATAACCCCGCGCTCGCGCTCGAACTCGGCGGCGTCGAAGGTGGAGTGACACAGAATATCGCCAATGATATCGATACCGAGGGGAAGATCATCCTTCAACATCTTGATATAATAGGCAGTCTGCTCGCGCGAGGTGTAGGCGTTGATATGACCGCCGACATCCTCGACTGCTTCGGCAATTTCGGCGGCGCTGCGTTTCTTGGTGCCTTTGAACGCCATGTGTTCCAGAAAATGCGACACGCCGTTTTCCGGTGCGGTTTCGTGCCTGGTGCCGACCCCGGCATAGGCACCGAACGATACCGTCTCAACACGCTCCATCCGTTCGGTCAGGATCGTCAGGCCGGAATCGAGATGGGTGATCTGAACACCGTCGGTCATGCATTGTTCCTATGCGCGAAATTGCGGACCAGCGCTTCCACCTCGGCGAGGCGTTTGCTGGACCGCTGAAATACCTCAGGACGTTCATATAGGTCTTTTAACCGTTCGGGGAGTGCAGGTCTGATGCCAATTGCGCGCTCCATCGCATCGGGAAACTTTGCCGGGTGCGCGGTGGCGGCGGCAATCACCGGCATACCCACCGGCGCACAAGCACGCGCGGCGGCGATGCCGATGGCGGTATGCGGGTCGGCGATGTAGCCGTAGTCGCGCTCGATCCGGCCGATTTCCGCCAAAGTCGCGTCGTCATCGAGCGAAAATCCGGTGAACTCACGGCGGACTGCGCGCCACACGTCATCGGGTACCGCCATCCGCCCGGTTGCCCGGAAATCTGCCATGATCCGCGATGTCGCCGTCGCATCACGACCCAGAAATTCGAACAGCAGGCGCTCGAAATTGGAACTGACCTGGATGTCCATCGACGGCGAGACGGTTTCAACCACGCCGGTGGCACTCATATCATTATATGCTAGAAACCGCGCCAGAATATCGTTGGCATTGCTGGCCACGATGAACCGGGCGATCGGCAAGCCCATCCGCTTCGCCGCCCAGGCCGCCAGGACATTGCCGAAATTGCCGGTCGGCACCGATACGGCAACGTCACGGTCCGGCGCGCCCAAAGCGAGGGCGGCCGCGACGAAATAGGGAATCTGCCCAGCAATCCGCGCCCAGTTGATCGAATTGACCGCCGACAAATGCATGTCGTCGCGAAACGTCGCATCGGCGAACATCGCTTTGACCAGATCCTGGCAATCGTCGAAAGTGCCGGTAACCGCGATATTCAGCACATTGTGCGATCGCACCGTAGTCATCTGGCGGCGCTGCACCTCCGACGTGCGTCCCTCAGGATGCAAAATCGCAATATCGACCCGCGCCCGGTCCCGGCACGCCTCGATCGCGGCCGATCCGGTGTCGCCCGAGGTCGCGCCCACGATGGTCACCCGCTCGTCCTGCGCTTCCAGCACGTGATCGAACAACCGCCCGGCGACCTGCAAGGCCAGATCCTTGAACGCCAGGGTTGGGCCATGGAACAGTTCGAGTGCGAACACGTTCGACTCCAATTGCACCAGCGGCACCACCGCCGCACAATCGAACCCGCGGTACGCCGCCCGGCACATCCCCTGTAAATTACCGACCGATACCGCGCCACCACACACGAACGGGGCCATCACCCGTGCCGCCAACTCGGCATAGGGCAAGCTCCGCATCGCCCGCCACTCGGCCGGCGAAAACACCGGCCACGCCGCGGGCACGAACAACCCGCCATCCTCGGCAAGCCCAGCCAGCAACACCCCATCAAACGGCCGCGTTGGTGCCATGCCCCGCGTCGAAATGTAACGCATCATCGGTTCCTTATGCGTGGTCGGTCGAAGAAGGCCAAGGGGCGCTGCCCCTTGGAACCCCGCCAAAGGCGGAGTCTTTGGAATCCACTAGTTTTAGGATGGGGGAGGGCGATGCATGGGATTTGATTTGGCAATGGCTTGGATCGCCCTCCCCCATCCTAAAACTAAGGGGTTCTAAGGGCCGCGTCCTTAAATGGGGGTTTCAGGGAGCAAAGCCCCCTGATCTTCTTGGCCGTTCAAGCATTGGCAACGGGCGTCGCGTCCATCTGCTCGCGACGGGATTGCCAGAGGCCGACGAAGTCGACGGGGCCGAGCATGACGGGGGGGAAGCCGCCGTCGCGGGTGACGTCGGCGAGGATATTGCGCGCGAAGGGGAACAGCAGGCGCGGGCATTCAACCAGCAGGACGGGTTCGACCTGGTTTTCGGGAATGCCGGTGAGGGTGAAGATACCGGAGTAGGACAGGTCGGCGATGAACACGGTCATCTCCTTGCCGGGTTCGGAACCGTTGCCGGCTTCGGGCGGGGTGGGGATGGTGGCTTCGGCGCGGGTGGCGAGGGTGACTTCGTAGACGTTCTGGTCTTCCTGCAAGCGGCGGACCTGGACGTCGAGGTTGATGTTCACCGCTGGGGGTTGGCGCAGAATGGTATAGATGGCGGGGGCGTTCGGCACCTCGAAGGAGAGGTCTTTGGTGTATTGGATGTTGAGGGTAAGCGGGGCGGTTTGCGTTTCGGACATTGATGGCTCCATCTGACTGCGCGCCCGCCTAGCACGGCGTTGATTTTGGTGCCAGCATGGGGATCGGAGATTGCGACATGACCAAGAGTGTTTTCATCGACGGTGAGGCCGGGACGACGGGGTTGCAGATCAGCGAGCGGCTGCGACAGTTGCCAGGGGTGATGGTTCGAAGCCTGGACGCGGAGCGCCGTAAGGACCAGGGCGCGCGACGGGCGATGATGGCCGAGGTGGATCTGGTCGTGCTGTGCTTGCCGGACGAGGCGGCGCGCGAGGCGGCTTCGTTGATTGAGGGGCTGGGCAGCGCGGCACCGAAGTTGCTGGATGCAAGTTCGGCGCATCGGGTGACCAATGGCTGGGTTTACGGGTTTGCCGAATTGGGTGGTGGCCAACCAGCGGAGATTGCGCAGGCGGCGCGGGTTGCCAATCCGGGGTGTTATGCCACCGGCGCGATCGCGTTGTTGCGGCCGCTGGTCGATGCCGGAATTATGCCGGCGGATTACCCTGTCACGATCAATGCAATCTCCGGTTATTCGGGTGGGGGCAAGTCGATGATCGCGGATCATGAGCGCGACGGCGGGCCGGCGTTTGAATTATATGGTTTGTCTTTGAATCATAAGCACTTGCCTGAGATTGAGCGATATGCGGGGCTGACGCGGCGGCCGATTTTCGTTCCTTCCGTGGGGCATTTCCGCCAGGGGATGCTGGTTTCGGTGCCCCTGCACCTCGATGCTTTGCCGGGTAGGCCGACCGCGCGGGAAATCGGCTGTGCGCTGGTCGAGCATTATGCCGGGGTGTCGCAGGTCGGGGTGTCGCAGGTGTTGGTGCGCAAAACCCCGACATCTCAGCGGATCAATGCGGCCAGTGCCGCGGGATCGGACGTGCTGGAGTTGTTCGTGTTCGAGAACGAGGCCGAGAGCCAGGCGGTTCTGGTGGCGCGGCTGGATAATCTCGGCAAGGGTGCGGCAGGAGCAGCGGTGCAGAACATCGGACTTATGCTCGGGCTGAGTATAATGGGGCGGGAACTGGCTGACATGTCTGCATGAAGCGAACGGTACTGAAGAAGCGGGCGGTACTGGGCGCGATCATGATGGGCCTTATCCGCCTTGACCAGCGCGCGCGTGCTCGGCACGATATGCTGGATAGGAGGGCATCATATGCGTCTATTTGTCGCCCTCGACCTGCCGTGGGACATCAAGACCACTCTGGCGGGGTTTGCGATCAATCTGCCGGGCGCGCGGTGGGTGCCGCCCCGCAACATGCACGTCACCCTGCGATTTATTGGCGAAACCAGGCGGTTGGAGGCCGAGGAGATCGATCACGCGCTCGCGGCGATCCGCGCGCGCGGGTTTCGGCTGGTGCTCGCCGGGGCGGGCTGGTTCGAGAAGGGCGGCAGGGCGACATCGCTGTGGGTCGGGGTTGAGCGCAATGAAGCGCTGCTGCATGTGCAGGCGAAAATCGAGACGGCATTGCGCAGGGTGGGGCTGGCGGCGGAGCGGCGGCGTTATACCCCGCATGTGACGCTGGCGCGGATGGATCTGCCGGTAGGGCCGCGCTTTGTCGAGTTTGTCCAGAGCCGCAATTTATATCGTTCCTCGCCGATCGAGATCGAGCAGATCACGCTGTTCAGTTCGCATCTTGGCCCCGATCATCCGGATTACACCGCCGAGGTCGAATACAAGCTCATGGTGCCGGTGGATCGGCCGGTTTGAGTACGTCCGGCCGGTTTGAGTACGTCCGGCCGGTTTGAGTACGTCCGGCCGGTTTGAGTACGTCCGGCCGGTTTGAGTACGTCCGGCCGGTTTGAGTACGCCCGGATTTTGAGTACACCCGGATGGAGTACACCGGTCATAGCGCTGGCGAGATCGGTTGGAATCAGGATTGTGGGCACCTTTGTTTTTGTTCATCCCATAGATCAGGTTCGTCTGGCGGATATTCAACGCGGCGGGGTTGGCAGCGTAGATGTCGCCGGCGCGGACGATTTGTTCGGCGATGGCGACTTCGGAGCTGGCCAGGGTGACGCAGGCCTGTTTTTCCTTTCGGTCAGGCTATTCGTGACAATGCGGCGTCGAGCCGCGCGAGTTCGGCCTGGGCGGCATCGAGACGGTCGCGGTTTTCGGCGATGATGTCTTCGGGAGCGCGGCTGACGAAGTCCTGATTTTCCAGTTTGCGGGCGATCTTTTCGGCTTCGCTCGCGGTTTTGGCGCGGGTGTTGGCGAGACGCTGGCGCTCGGCGGCGAGGTCGATGATGTCGGCCAGCGGCAGGATCAGGGTGGCTTCGTCGAGGATCGCCTGGGCGGCACCATGCGGCATTTCGCCGTGCAGCGGTTCCAGGCTGGAGACACGGGCGAGGCGGGCAACTTCCTCGCGCCACCGCTGCGCGCGGGCGAGGGTTTCCGCCGAGGCGTCGCGGATCAACAGGGGGATGCGGGTGGCGGCGGGGACATTCATTTCATTGCGCACCGCCCGGATTTCGGAAATCGCCCGGATCACCCAGGACACTTCGGCGCGCGCGGCATCGGCGTCGGTGACAATGCTGCGCTCCGGCCAGGGCGTCCTGATCAGCGAGCCAGCGGCTCCATAGCCGAACTCATCCCACAGTGTTTCAGTCACGAACGGAATGACCGGATGCAGCAGGCGGAGCAGAATGCCGAGCACATGGGCGGTCACGGCACGTAACTCGCGGGCATCATCGGTGTTGCCGGCCCTATCAACGCTGACCAAGCCTGGCGCGCTGATCAAGCTGGGTTTGGCGAGTTCGAGGAACCAGTCACAGAAATCGCCCCAGGTGAAGCGGTAGCAGATCAGCGCGTAGTCCGACAGGCGATAGGCGTCGAGCGCTTCGCTGGCCTCGGTGATGGTGCGGTTTGCCGCGTCGAGAATCCAGCGCGACAGGGGCAGGGTTGCGGCTGCGGGGTTGAACGCGGGGTCGGGGCGGCACTGGTTCATTTCACAGAACCGCGCGGCATTCCAGATTTTGGTGATAAAGCTGCGATTGGCCTCGACCAGCCCGGCACCGAGTTTGATATTGCGCCCCGCGCCGCTCTGCGCGGTGACGGTGTAACGCAATGCATCGGCACCATAGGCTTCGATCAGTGCCAGAGGATCGACCACGTTGCCCTTGGTTTTGCTCATTTTCTGGCCGCGCTCGTCGCGCACCAGACCGTTCATCAGCACGGTGCGGAACGGCACATCACCCATGACATACAGGCCCATCATGATCATCCGGGCGACCCAGAAGAAAATGATGTCAAAGCCAGTGACCAGTACATCGCCTGGGTAATAGCGCGTGAGATCGCGCGTGTTGTCGGGCCAGCCAAGGGTGGAAAATGGCCAGAGGGCCGAGCTGAACCAAGTATCCAGCACATCGTCGTCCTGGCGTAGACGGGCGGGGTGGCCGTAGTGTTCTTCGGCTTGGAGTGCGGCATCGGCTTCGGTTTCGGCGACAAAAATTGTGCAGTCCGGACCGTACCAGGCGGGAATCCGATGTCCCCACCATAACTGACGCGAAATGCACCACGGTTCGATGTTGCGCATCCATGCGAAATAGGTATTTTCCCAGGACTTCGGCACGAACGCGACGCGACCGTCCTCGACCGCCGCGATCGCGGGCTTGGCGAGGGCTTCGGCGTTGCAAAACCACTGCTCGGTGAGCAGCGGTTCGATCACCGCGTTCGAACGGTCGGCATGGGGAACCGTGTGGGTGTGGGATTCGACCAGAACCAGCGCGCCTGCGGCTTCCAGATGAGCGACGATTTCGGCGCGGGCGGCGAAACGGTCCAATCCTTCGAGACTGTCGAAAAAATCCGGGTCTGGCGGTTGGGCGTCGGCGCGGATTTCGGCCAGGACAACGCGGGCGGCCCGGTCGAAAATCGAGGGGCTGGCAAGTTGGTGGCGTTGGCCCACCGCGAAATCGTTGAAGTCATGCGCAGGGGTGATTTTCACCGCGCCCGAGCCTTTTTCGGGGTCGGAATATTCATCGGCGATGATCGGAATTCTGCGGCCGGTAATCGGTTGAATAATGGTTTTGCCGATCAGGTCACGGAAACGTTCATCGGTGGGGTGGACCGCCACGGCGGTGTCGCCCAGCATGGTTTCCGGACGGGTGGTGGCGACGACGATGGAAAGATCGCTGCCCTCGATCGGGTAGCGCAGGTGCCACAAATGGCCTTTGACCTCACGCATTTCGACCTCGAGGTCGGAAATAGCCGAAGCGAATTCCGGGTCCCAGTTGACCAGGCGTTTGGCGCGGTAGATCAGCCCGTCGTTGAACAGGCGGACAAAAATGGTGCGGACGGCGCGCGACAGACCTTCATCCATGGTGAAGCGCTCGCGCGACCAGTCGGGTGAAGCGCCGAGGCGGCGGAGTTGCTTGGTAATGGTGCCGCCCTGCGCGGCTTTCCATTGCCAGACCCGGTCGAGAAATGCCTCGCGGCCGATCTCCTGGCGGCTGGTGCCCTCGCGCTGAAGTTCGCGTTCGACCATCAGTTGCGTCGCGATGCCGGCATGATCGGTGCCGGGCTGCCACAACGCGTCGCGCCCCTGCATCCGCTGGTAGCGGATCAGCACATCCTGCAACGTCATGGTCAGTGCGTGACCGACGTGCAGGCTGCCGGTGACGTTGGGCGGCGGGATCATGATCGTGAAGGGGCGGGCGTTTCGCGTGGGCGTGGCGGCGAACGCGCCCGCTTGTTCCCAGGTTTCGTAAAGACGCGATTCGAAGGCGGTGGGGTCGAAATTTTTATCCAGCATGGCCCGAGTATGCGCGAAACTGACGCGCGGCGAAAGGTTGGCGGGGCGGCGGACGGTTATTGGAGGATCAAAAACCGTCCGGGTGGCCCACAAGGCGCTCGATTTCGGCGCGCACGACGCGTTCGACCAGGCCCGGCAAATGGGAGTCGAGCCACGATTTCAGCATCGGGCGAATTTCCTCGCGCACGATGTCTTCAATGGTGGTGCCGCCACGGGTAACGGCAAGAGTGCGATCGGCCGAAATGGTGCGGACGAGTGCGCCAATGTGGGAGGCTGCGGCTTCGGCGGCGGAGGCACCGAGAAGCGGCCGGGGCGCTTCGACCGACGATGTGTGCGGGGAACCTGGAGCGGCGGCGGGTTCGGGTTCATAGGGCAGGTCGGTCGCCGCGGTGCCGGGCGGCGTGGCACTCGACAGGGTAGGCGCGGAGACAATGGCATCCTGCCCCGGACCTTGGCTATCGGCATGGCGCGTCGGCGAGGCGGTTGAAGGCTCGGGGATCATCATCGCGGCATCCAGAATCATGACCGAATCCGAATGGGTTTGCCCTGCCGGCGCATCGGCCGGAACGGTGACAGTGTCGTCATCGTTGAGGATGCGGCGGATCGAGGACAGGATTTCATCCATCGATGGCTCGGAGCTGAACGCGGGCGCTCCCTGGTCTTCGCCCGTTCGCCCGGTACCCGTCGCGGTACCGTAGGGTGAATTTTTGCTGTCGAGAGGATAATTGGGGGCGGTCATCGATCGGTCTCCTGTCAGGGCGTGGATGGTACGCCTGCCGCAATCGGCACCGGCACCGGTTCGTTGAGCAGAGTGCCGTCCGGGCTGATGCCTGCCTCTTGATAGGCCTCGTTGCCATTGCCAAACAGGGCGTCTTTCACTGAATTATAATATTTCAGATCATCGTAATGAGTGACTGGCAATGCGAGATCGGTCGCGGTGAGCCGGCCGATCGCGGCGGCGATGGAATAGGATTCGTTGACGACATTGGCGATGTTCTGAATCTGGGTGGTCTGGGCGTTGAACAGCAGTTGCTGGGCGTTAAGCACATCCAGCGTGTCGCGCGTACCGACGATCTCCTGGCGTTCGGTGCCGTCGAGCGCGATGGCATCCGACCTGATTTCCTCCTGCGTGCTACGGACGGCGGCCTTCGAGGCGATCAGACCCTCCCAGGCTTGCGTTGCCGATTGCACGGCGGTGCGGCGCGCGTCGATCACGCCGGCATCGGCAAACTGCACTTTGTCGCGCGCCTGGCGGATGGCGGCGTATTCCGAGCCGCCCTGGTAGAGCGGCACCGTGAGGTTGGCGAGCACCTGGCCGCCGGTGGCGCGGGAATGCGGCCCGCTGGGATTGGATTCGTCGTATGCCGATGCCGCGATCGAAATCTGCGGCGCGAGGGCGGCGATCGCCACATCTACGGCATCGCGATCGGATCCTTGGGTGAACAAGGCCGCAATGACATCGGGGTTGTTGATCATGGCCTGATGGATCAGGTCTGCTCTGTTTTTGATGGGTAGAGCCAACGGCTGCGGCGGCACCAGATGGGCGGCGGGGGAAGCTCCGACCAGTTGGCGAAACGTTTCATTGGCGATGTGGAGATTGCCGTCGGCGACCTCGACCTGTTCCTGCGCGCCAGCCAGCGACGCCTGGGCCTGGGCGACCGACGTTTCCGTAATTTCGCCGACGTTGAACTGGTCTTCGACCGCGCGAAGCTGCTGGTTCAATACGCGGCGGTTGTTGATGTCGAGGGCGAGCAACTGGCGGTCGGTGATGACGGTGACGTAGGCGTTCACTACCTTGGCGAACACGCTTTGCTCGGTGGAGAGTAATTGGGCGCGGGCCGCATAGACGCTGTTTTTGGCTTCATGGGTTTTGGCAACGGTGGCACCGCCCTTGTAAATTGGCTGCGTGACGGTGATTTGGCCGATCGCTTCGTTACGCGATTGTGCCAGCGTGGAACGGTTCAGCGTCGTCTGCCCGGTAAATGGGTTGGTGCCGGGGAAGGCTTCCTCGGTAGTGCCGGTGATGCGCCCGGCGGTACCTTGCACTTCGATGGTCGGACGCCACCCGGCGAGGGCGGCGGGAACCGCTTCATCGGTCGCACGCAGGTTGGCGCGCTGCTCTTGCAGGGTCGGGTTGTCGGCATAGGCTTCGGCCAATGCCTGGGTGAGGGTTGCCGGCCGCGCACTGGGGGCGGCGTATGCCAAGGGCGGGGCTCCCACCATGGTCATCGGCACGACCATACAAAAGGCAGTCAACTGGCGGCGCATCGGCATCCTTGTACGGGTATTCGGGGTACGGGTATTCGGGGTACGGGTATCCGGGGGCGCGGGACAATTTTTCATCAGAATGTAAATTCCGGCTCGGGGCTGAAGTCGGGGAGTAGGCTGGCGTGGCAATCGGCGAGGATGCGCTGGGCAAAGCCGTTGCCGCTGGGTTCGGCGCGGATGATGCGGCCCACGCCGCGCTGGCGCACGATAGCGATCAACCGGCCGGTTTGGGTGAGTTGAGACGCGAGTGCTGCGGGCAGCGTGTCGATCGCGCCTTCGATCACGATGAGGTCGAACGGTGCGAGTTGGGGGACACCGTCGGTCAGTCGACCCGCGAGCAGACGGACCTCGGGTGCTTCGGCGGCGAGCGCGCCGGTAGCGATGGCGCGTAAATCGGCGTCGGATTCCAAGGCGAACACCTCACCGCCGCAGGACGCGAGCACGGCGGCCCCATAACCCGTATTGGCACCGATCACCAGGACGCGCTCGCCGGGGCGCACGGCGGCGAAAGCGGCAAGCTTGCCGATGGTCAGCGGCGAGGGCATCACGCGACCGCGGCCGAGCGGCAATTCGGCGTCGGTATAGGCGCGGCCGGCCTGGGTGGGCGGGACGAAGCGTTCGCGCCGCAGACCGCGCATCGCGGCGATGATCCGCTCATCGACAATGTTGTTGGGCCGCACCTGACCATCGACCATCAGGGCGCGGGCGGCACTGTAGTTATGATCTTTTTCCTTCATTGGGGTCCTTCAACCGGAAGCCTCTACGCGGAAGCAAGTACCGCTATAAAGCGAGTTTGCGATCTCGCAAAACGTCCTTCGCGCATTCGGTGAGACAGACCCTTGACCGTGACGGGGCGATGGCCCGATAAGCCCCCGATAAGCCGAGGTGAACTGCGATCGGTCCGGTGGCAGAGTGGTGATGTAGCGGACTGCAAATCCGCGTATGCCGGTTCGATTCCGGCCCGGACCTCCAGCGTTGGCTGACGAAAACCAGATACCGCCAGATCTCGATAAAGAGGGCAGATCCCTTAACGAGAGAGTCTGGCCGCGAGCCTTGGCCTTCCCCTACGAGATTATTTTTCTGGTCTTCCAATCCAGTTTCATCGTGTCCCGCAGCCGGGGCGGGGTGCGGTAGGAGTCTTGCGGGCGAGGGACGGTGTAGGTTTTGACGCCGATGGTATCGGCGTCGATTTCAAGGCGAAGGAAGCCGAACCGGTCGTCGATATAGCTTTCCAGCACCACGTTCGCATCGTCGGGGGCGGTGAAGGGGGTTACGAGGTCCTGGCCGTCGTTTTGCTGCATCCGGGTCAGGTTATGATAGCCGCCGAAACCGGCGACGATGACCGGTTTGATGTTGCCGTGGGTGTCACTGACCGAGAAGCGTTGATAGTTGTGGACGTGACCGGTGAAGACGATGTGGACCTGGCGGCCCGAGGCGGCTTCGGCTTCATCGAGCACCTGCTGCATCACCGTGCTGCCGGAGTGGTAGGCATCGAGCGAGCGAAGCGGGTGGTGGGTAGCGAAAATGATCGGTTTGTCGGTGGGGGCTGCCCTGAGTTCGCCGGCGAACCAGTCGCGCTGGTCCTGCTGAACCTCGCCTCCTTCGGGGACGTTGTCATAAAGGCCGATGATGGTGGCGAACGGGGTTTGCAAGGTGAAATAGACGTTGGGCTGGATCATCGCGGTGCGCGGAATGTCCATCGCTTCGGGGGTGTGGGTGCCTGGGGCAGCGGCGCAGAAGTTTTGGACGAAAGCGGTGAGCGAGGGAACATGATCGACGAGTTTGCCGTTGTCGTAGATGTCGCCGTCGTGATTGCCGGGAATGCCGAGGATGGGAAGCGGGTAGTATTCATAGGGTAGATAGAACTGAGCATAGTAGCGGCTGGCCTCGCCGTCGAAATAGATGACGTCGCCGCAGTGATAGGCGAAGGCGGGCTTGCCGCAGGGACCGGCGATGGCCGCATCGGCGGTCATGCCGGCGGCGACAAGTTCCTGCGGGGTGGGATTGAGCACGCCGCCGGTGTCGGCGATCAGGTGCAGGCACATGCCTCCGGATGATTGCATCGCGGCAACTGCATCGGGGATCACGCTGGCGAGGTCGAGCCGGTAGGGGAATTTGCCGGTGGGGGCGGGCAGGGGTTGGAAGCCCGAGCCTTTGCTGAGAGGGCCAATTTGCGAGTGGATACCGTGATGTGCCGCCGCCGGGGTGGCGAACTGGTGGGGCAGGTGTGGATGGTGCGATTTTTTTGTCATGGTGCCCTCGTCGTGGATGGTCGCTTTGTTAGCATGGCTTCGCTGCATGCGAATGACTGGTTGATGACATCGTTCGGCGATCGATTTTAGAGCATGATCGTTTGAGGACGAACATGCTCTATCGCTGTTCTTGCGCGCACAAAGTTCCGAGAGCGTTTTCACTTTTCATGGAAAATCTCTAGAATTTGTCTTTGGCGGCACGTAGGCGGGCGAACTCCTCCGGGGTCTGGGCGCGCAGGAACGGGTTGGTCAGGAGTTCGACCGCGAGCCGCACGGGCAGCGTGGGTTCGCCGCGCTGGCGCATTAGTTCGACCTCACGCGCGCGGGCCATCAAGGCTTCGTTGTCGGGGTCGACGCTGCGGGCGAAGCGGGCGTTGGCGAGGGTGTATTCATGGCCGCATAGCAACATGGTGTCGGGGGACAGGGCCGCGAGGCGGTGCAGGCTGGCGTGGAATATTTCGGGTGTACCCTCGAACATCCGCCCGCAGCCCAGACTGAACAGCGTGTCGCCGCAAGCGGCGATGGCGTCGCCGAACAGATAGGCGACGTGGCCGTTGGTATGGCCGGGGGTGGCGATCATTTTCAGTTTGCTACCGCCGAAATCGAGGGTGCCGCCGTCTTTCAGGGCAATGTCGAGGCTGGGCAGGCGGGCAGCGTCGGCTTCGTTGCCCACGATTTTGGCACCGAACCTTGCCGCCAGGGTTTTGGCACCGGCGATGTGGTCGTCGTGGTGATGGGTGAGGAGGACGTAGTCGAGTTTGGCACCATCCTGTTCAACCGCCAGGATCGCCTGTTCAACCGCCAGGATCGCGGCATTGGCGTCAGCGGGGTCGATGAAGGCGGTGGCCCCCTCATAGCCTACGAGCCAGGCGTAGTTGTCGGTCAGCATGGGAACGCGGGTGATGGTGAAGCCGGCGTACGCAATGGACATGATCGATCCTCGTGAAGTGCTATAATGCAGGCATGAACGATGATGCACCATGAGTATAGATGCGACGGCGATTGCGGATTTCTATGCCACGCGGCGCGGGGTGATGGCGGCGCGGCAGGTCCGTGCCCGGCTAAGGGATTTATGGCCGGATCTGGCGGGGCTGGAGGTGCTGGGGGTTGGGTATCCGGCACCGTATGTGCGGGTGTGGCGTGAACAGGCGGCGCGATGCATTGTGATCAGCCCGGCACAGATGGGCGCGGCGCGGTGGCCGGCGTCCCGCCTCAATCTGACCGCGACCGCCGAGGAGGACAGCCTGCCGCTGGCGGATGTGAGTATTGACCGCCTGTTGATGATCCACGGGCTGGAACACGCCGAAACCGCGCGGCGGATGCTGCGCGAGGCGTGGCGGGTGCTTCGGCCGGAAGGGCGGATGATCGTCGTGGTGCCGAATCGGGCTTCGTTATGGGCGTATCTGGAGCGGACGCCGTTCGGCCACGGTCAGCCCTATAGCGCGTCGCAACTGGGCCGGTTGTTGGCCGAGTCGTTGTTTCGGGTCGAGCGGCGGGACATGGCCCTTTTCATGCCACCGGTGGGGTTGGGGGCTAATCGACGCACCGCCGACCTGATCGAGCGGGTGGGGCGGCGCGCGGTACCGCAGCTTGGCGGGTTGGTGCTGGCCGAGGCGGTGAAGGACATCGCCGGCGTCATCCCGCTGCGACAGGGACGCCGGCGCATGGTGCTGGTGCGGTCAGGTTGATCGCATATCAGTTATGCTTCATTTTTTTCAGATGTTTGGCATTCATGGCCTCGGCGCGGGCGCGGAAACTGGCGTCGATCTTTTTCTGTTGGGCGGGTGTCAGCTTCGTGTACAGGGTCTGGAACGCGGCCGACAGGGCATTCATGTCGTCGGCGTTTTTAGCGGAAATGGCGGCGTAGGATTCCATGTTCTGCATTGCATTCATGGTGCCGAGGGCTTTGGCGCGGGCCTCATACATGCTGGCGAGATTGAGCGCGTTGGTGCGCGAGACCTGGGTGAAACCATGCCAACTGGCTTCCTCGTCAGGGGTGATGCCGATCGACTTTTTCAAGGTCGCGAGATGGGCATCGATATGGGCGATCATGGTTTTTTGTGCCGGAGTCATAGCTGTGGTCGTGCCGGTTGCGGGGGTGGTTGCGGTGGCGGCGCGGGCCTGGTGGCCGAGGGTGGCGAGGCCGAGGCCGGCGGTGAGCAACGCCGCGGCAAGGGCGGGTTTGTGGTTGGCGAGCTTGAACATAGGCGATCTCCGTTGCAGTGGTCCGGTGGGTGTACGCGTTCGCCCATGACCGGATGCTGGCGCGCGCGTGTCCGAAACATGACCTACGATTATTTAATGTATGGTATAGGTATTCCCTAGGAGCGGCTTGATTTTTGCGATGCTTGATTTTTGCGATGGCGGTGCCGATCCTGTATGAAGGACCCGACAAGTCCGGTTTATCACGGGAGTTCCACTATGTTCATCGAAACCGACGTCACGCCCAATCCAGCGACCCTGAAGTTTTTGCCCGGCTGCACGGTGCTGGAGCAGGGTTCGGCCGATTTTGACAGCGCCGATGCGGCGCGGATCAGCCCGCTGGCGAGCGCGTTGTTCGGGCTACCCGCGGTAGTGCGGGTGTTTCTGGGTGCGGATTTTGTGTCGGTCACCAAGAGCGATACGATCGACTGGCCGGCGTTGAAGCCGCAGGTGCTGGGCGCGATCATGGAGCATTTTCTGGCAAATCGGCCGGTGATGGCAAGCGAGGCGGTGCTGGCAGCCGAGGATGTCGACCCGGCGGATCGAGAAATTGCCGATCAGATCAAGGAGTTGCTCGATGCGCGGGTGCGTCCGGCGGTGGCCGGTGATGGCGGGGATATCGTGTTCCGCGGGTTTCGCGACGGGGTGGTGCGGCTGCATATGCAGGGGGCGTGTTCGGGTTGCCCATCGTCGACCGCGACGCTGAAAATGGGGATCGAGAATTTGCTGCGTCATTATGTGCCGGAAGTAAAATCGGTCGAGCAGGTCCCGGCCTGAGGTTTGGGTCAATGCCTGAGGTTTGGTTAATAATGGAGAGTTCGCGTGACGCTTGATGATGCCGCCCTCGACGTGCTGTTCCGCACCGCGCGGACCCAGAACGTCTGGTCCGATGCGCCGGTGCCGGATGAAACTTTGCATGCATTGTACGAGGTTTTGAAATTCGGCCCGACCTCGGCGAATTGTTCGCCGGCGCGGTTCGTGTTTCTGCGCACCGTCGAATCGCGCGAAAAATTGAAACCGGCGCTCAATCCCGGTAATATCGACAAGACCATAACGGCCCCGGTGACGGCGATCGTGGCGTATGATCCGCAATTTTACGAGCATCTGCCCAAGTTGTTTCCGCATGCCGATGCGCGATCGTGGTTTTCCGGTAACCCTGACCTGGCCGATGAGACGGCGTTTCGTAACGGGACGTTGCAAGGAGCGTATCTGATCATCGCGGCGCGCGCGTTGGGGCTGGATTGCGGGCCGATGTCGGGCTTCGACCGCGCGAAGGTGGATCAGCTGTTCCTGTCAGATCAAGGATGGAAATCGAATTTTCTGGTCAATCTGGGGCATGGAACCACGGAGACTTTATTCGAGCGCTCGCCCCGGCTTGGTTTCGATGAGGCGTGCGTTCTGGCGTGACCGTGACCGCCCGGCGTGTTTTGACGATCGACGCCGCACAGCGCCGCGCCAGTGTGACGCTGCTTGACGGCGAGCAGGTGGTCGCCGCGCGTACCGGCGCGGCGGAAACCGGACTTGCCGACTCCCTGGCGGTGTGGGCGGCGGAGTGCTTGAAAGAGGCCGGTTTCGCCGCGGCAGCGCTCGATGCGATTGCGGTGACGATCGGGCCGGGCAGCTTCACCGGATTGCGCGCGTCGATTGCGCTGGCCCAGGGGATCGGGCTTGCTGCCGGCGTGCCGGTTCACGGGATTTCGATGACCGAGGCGTTCGGGGCGGCATTTCCGACATTGCACCGGCCATTGTGGATCGCCCTGAGCGCGCGGCGTGGCCGGATTTTTCTTGAATGTGACGGCGTGGCCGCAGCGTTTGCCGAGGATGATCTCCCGCACCCATCCGGCCCCATTGCCCTCGCGGGCGATCGGGCCGGCGATGTTGCGGCGCGACTTGCGGCGCGCGGGTTCGACGTGATGTTGACCGACGCGCGGACCTGTTCGGGCAGCGCCATCGCCGTTGCGTTGCGGTGGCGGATCGCGGCGGGAGCGCCGGTTCGTTCGGCCCTGCCGCTCTACGTCGATCCGCCCGAAGCCAAGCTGCCCGCTGCCGGATTGCGCCCCGCGCCGCAATGAGCGGAGTCATCGTCGCGGAGTCCGCAAGAAATGAAATTGTTAGCACAAAATAGAGATAAAGCATTGAGTGTTTTTACACGATCGTGCTCAAGCCACGACGCGGCAATGGCGCTGATCCATCGCGAATGTTTTGGGGCAGCCGCGTGGCCGGCGGCGAGCATCGCAACACTGTTCAGCAGCCGCTTTGTCTTCGGATTTATTGCCGATCAGGGTGGGATGGTGATTGCGCGCGCGGTAGCCGACGAGGCCGAAGTTCTGACGATCGGGGTGGTGCCGGCGTTGCGGCGGCAGGGAATCGCGCGGGGGTTGATCGAGGCGGTGGCCGCCGAATCGGCGGGACGCGGGGCGCGAACCCTATTTCTTGAAGTTGCGGCAGAAAATCAGGCGGCGCTCGCTCTGTACCGTGCCGCACATTTTCACGAAGCCGGCGTGCGGCGGAACTATTACGGCGACGACCGGGACGCGCTGTTGCTCAGGCGAGCGCTTTGCGAATGACCAGGACAGCGCTGCCATCGGCGAGATCGAACATGTCCAGCAGGTCGTGGCCCTGATCGGCGGCGGCGCGCGGCACATTGGCGCGCGGGTCGGCACCTTTCAGGCGGACCAGTAGGATCGCCCCTGGTGCCAGCGAATCGAGGGCGAGGCGGGTGCGAACGAAAGTCATCGGGCAGGTTTCGCCAGTAATGTCGATCGCGCGATCATGGGCGGGTAATTCTGCAATGTTCACGTCCTGCATTGAAGTTTTCCGATCACCTTCAGTTGTTTTACCAATTGTAATCCGTTATCGTTTGCCGTCGCCACGATTTTTTCATGCCGTTTGTTGCATTCAGACTCAAAATCGGTCAAATGAATCCCTAGTCAATGTGTAACAACGATTCCTGAAGGACTAGTGATGTCTGACTCGCAAAACAACAACCAACTTTTGCAATTAACCGCGCAGATTATCGCGGCGCATGTATCGCACAACTCGGTCACGACGGAAATGCTGCCCGCATTGATTCGTGACGTCTATCAGAGCCTGAGTGGCACTGAAACCCCGGTTGCCGAAGTTAGCGTGCCGCCGGAACCCGCAGTCAACCCGAAGAAATCTGTGTTCAACGACTATATTATCTGTCTTGAAGACGGCAAAAAGCTGAAAATGCTGCGTCGCCACTTGAAGTCGGCGTATAATCTGACACCGGAACAGTATCGCGAGCGTTGGCAGTTGCCTGCGGAGTATCCCATGGTGGCACCGAGCTATGCCAAGCAGCGCTCGAATCTGGCCAAGAAAATCGGCCTGGGCACCAAGCCGGCGACCTCCACCGGTGCGGCGGCGACTACAAGCACACGCAGTAAAAAGTGATCGAAACGACGCGGGCTTGCCGGGTAACTGGCAAGCCCGTGATCATCGTTGTTGTTCCATCTGGATTTTTCTAAGTCCAGGTAGATTTTTCGTGAGCATAGAGTTTGTTAGATACAGATGTATTTTGGAATTGTGGCGTAGATTGTTGATCTGATCACAGCATTTGGCGTTGCTTTCTTTAATTTTCTCGCAGAATAGCCGATATAGATAGTGGTGACAGTATGATTTGGCGCGATCTGTTGCTCGTGGTAGTGGCGTTCGCCGCTGGGGCGCAGAACGCGCTGGCCGGCGGTGGATCG
The DNA here is from genome assembly GCA_028688905.1 of Acidiphilium sp. Taxonomy (GTDB): domain Bacteria; phylum Pseudomonadota; class Alphaproteobacteria; order Acetobacterales; family Acetobacteraceae; genus Acidiphilium. The sequence goes on from JAQTXH010000001.1 coordinate 604,916, forward strand.
TTTTTAACCTTTCCGGCGTTGCTGTTCGCAGGGCTTGACCCCCGCGCGGCGAATATCACCTCGACCATCGCGCTGTTTCCCGGACAGGTCACGACCGGGCTGGCGGGCCGCAATTTGGTTACCGGCGCGGCGGGGCTAGGGTTTGCCGTGCTGTTCTGGCTAAGCTTGGTCGGCGGCGCGCTGGGAGCGGTGCTGTTGCTGGTGACGCCGCCGGGTGTGTTCGCGCGGATGGTGCCGTATCTTGTGCTATTTGCCACCGCCGTATTCGCCTGGGGCAGTTTCGGGCGGCGACCGGCCGGCGAGGGGATCACGGCGCGACTCGGAGTCAGTGGCGCAATGGTGGCGCAGTTCATGATTTCGATTTACGGCGGTTACTTCGGCGGCGGCATCGGTATTTTGATGCTGGCGGCACTAACGGCCGCCGGCATTGCGGTGCGCCACGCCGGGGCGACCAAGAACGTGCTCGCCGGGGTGATGAACGCTTCCGCCGTCGTGGTGTTTATGTTCGATGCACGGATCGCGTGGAGCCTGGTACTGTATGTGGCGGTCGCGGCGATTGCCGGGGGGCAGCTGGGGGTTTTCCTGCTTCGCCGGATCAATGAGAAAGTGCTGAAGGGCGGCATAGTCGTGATCGGGCTGGCGCTGACAATCGGCTTGTTCATTGAGATGCCCTGACCCATAATTGGATCATGGATGGTGGAACCGATCACGATTTGGACGGCAATATCGCACTGGTGACCGGAGCGAGTCGTGGACTGGGTGCGGCGATCGCGATCGCACTGGCGCGACGGGGGGCGCATGTTGTGATCGCGGCGCGCGATGATGGGGGCCTGACCGTCACTGACGATGCCATCCGCGCGCTGGGCGGTGAGGCGACGCTGCTGCCGGCTGATCTGACCCGCGCCGAAGTGACCGATTCGATCGGTGCCAGCTTGTTCGAGCGATTTGGAAGGCTGGATATTCTGGTGCATGCCGCCGCCGTCCTCGGCACGCCGGGACCGGCGGGCAAGATTGACGAGGCGGAATGGGAGGCGGCGTTCGGCATCAATGCCACCGCGACCTGGCGGCTGATCCGCACGACCGAGCCTTTGCTACGGGCCGCACCCCACGGGCGGGTGGTGGTTTTGACGCACAGCGCGGCATCGGTGCCGGAGGCTGACGGGGCGCTACGTGGTGCGAGCATGGCGGCGCGGCAGATACTGGTGTTGTCCTGGGCCGCCGAACTGAATGAAACCAACCTGCGGGTGAATTTGTTCGATCCCACCATGCTGTCGGCTGCCATTGAGGCGAGCGCGACGGTTCAATCGCACACTGTGGCGCAAACCGTGGCACAAACCGAGGCAATGGCACAAATGATCGTGGCGATGTGTCAGCCCAGCGAAGCCCGGCATGGCGAGATTTTGGTCTGGCCGGGCACGTAGCGATTCAATGCCACCTACACTGTCGAAAGCACGGCGGGTGCCAGGGCCGGCAGTTTCGCCGCCGGGTGGGACGGGTTGCGAAACCGCATCGCGCTGGCGGCACTAACTTCGCCGTAGAGTTCAAATCGCGACGCGCAGGTAACCGCAACCACAGTGCGGGCTTCGGGAAGGGTGAGAAATTGTCGGGCCTCGCCCTCCAGGCTGAGGTGATCGCGCAGCAATTGCCATTCCAGACGGTCGGTGTCCTCGATGAACATGGCGAGAATGCCGGGGCGGTCGCCGGTGAGGCGGGTGGGTGCGAGGGCGGCGAGGCGCTTGCGCATAGCGACCGCAACCTCGTTCTCGCAGCCGGCGCGGGCGGCGAACACGAAAATACCGTTGCCACCGCTGGTCACCGCGAGATTGGCCTCGGGGCCGAATTCGTCGCGCAGCTGTGTCATCAGGCCGTTTTCGCTGGCCTGGGCGGCGGCGAGCATCAACGGGTCGAGCCGGAGGACGGCGGCTTCATCGTGATCGGAGCGTTGGGCGTTGGACAACATGGTGTTGATGCGTTGGTGCAGCATCGCGAGAGCATTGGTACCATCGGTAGCGGCAATGTCACGCAACCCTTGCGGCAGGGTCATTTTCAGAAGGTAACGCCCAGGGTGGGCGGAAAGCCAGGTTTGCAGATCGGGGTCGATCCGGTCCATCAGGCGCATCCAGGCGGCGCGGTGAACCAAGCGGCCCTCCTCGGCGGAGAGCGTGTCGCAGGCGATTTCAGCGGTGGCACCGTCACGCCCGATCAGCAAATCATACGCCGTCCCGTCCTCAAACCCGGCGTAGCGCACTGCGAAACCCAGCGCCTCGTGAAGCATCGCGGTGCGGTGAAGATGCAGCAGCGGCATCAGGGTCGCATCGCCGGAAAGCGCGGCGGCAATGGCGGCGCGGAAACGGGTTTTTCCAACGGCTGTGAGACCGGCGTCGAGCCTGACAAGGGCGGCAACGCGCTCAGCCAGGATGGTTTCGGCAGCCGATAAGTCGTGGCCGAGATGCGAATTCTCGACCGCGAATTCGGCGGCGTGGCGCTGCGCCGCCAGCTTGCCGTAGCGCGCCGCTGCGGCGACATTGGCCCGCAACACCGCGATCCGGCTCTTCCAGGCCCTTAGGCCGGCCAGATCGACGAACGCCTTGATGTCGCTGCGGCACTGCGCCCGGGAGTGAGGCATATTCATAATACAAGCAGTCTACCGGGCGGGATGTCGTTTTGATATCACGTTTTTGTGATAGGTAGCTGACCAAGCGTGATCTCGCCACATTGTGCTCTATGGCGCAGCCAATGGTCGGCGAGGACGCAGGCCATCATCGCTTCGCCGACCGGCACGGCGCGGATGCCGACGCAGGGGTCGTGGCGACCTTTGGTCTGGATGTCGATTTCGGTGCCTGTGGCATCGACGCTGGCGACTTCGGTCAGGATCGAGCTGGTGGGTTTCACGGCAAAGCGCACCACGATGGGCTGACCAGTGGCGATACCGCCGAGAACGCCACCGGCGTGGTTGGCGAGGAAGCGGACCGTGCCGTCCGGGTTCATCCGCATCTCATCGGCATTCTGCTCGCCGCGCAGGGCTGCGGCCGCGAAGCCGTCGCCGATTTCGACCGCCTTGACCGCGTTGATGCCCATCATCGCACTCGCCAGATCGGCGTCGAGCTTGGCATAGATCGGTGCGCCGAGGCCGGGCGGGACGCCGGTTGCGGTGATTTCGACGACGGCACCCAGGGAGGAGCCGGATTTGCGGATGATGTCGAGTTCGGTTTCCCACTGGGCGGCGGCGATCGGGTCGGGGCAGAAGAAATCGTTGCGGTCGATCTCGGCATCGTCATAGTGGGCGCGGTCGATGCCGTGCGGCCCCATTTGGACCAGGGCACCGCGAATGATGACGGTATCGCCTAGGATTTTGCGGGCGATGGCACCGGCGGCAACCCGCATGGCGGTTTCGCGGGCGGAGGAGCGACCACCGCCGCGCGGATCGCGCAAGCCGTATTTCCAGTGATAGGTGATGTCGGCGTGGCCAGGGCGGAAGCTGTCGGCGATGTTGGCGTAGTCCTTGCTGCGCTGGTCGGTGTTTTCGATCAGCAGGGCGATCGGCGTGCCGGTGGTGTGACCCTGGTAAACGCCCGACATGATTTTGACGGTATCGGGTTCGCGGCGCTGAGTCGTGAAGCGCGACTGGCCGGGGCGGCGGCGGTCGAGGAAGGGCTGGATGTCGGCTTCCGACAGGGCAATGCGCGGTGGTGCGCCATCGACGACGCAGCCGATGGCGGGGCCATGGCTTTCACCCCAGGTGGTGACGCGGAACAGATGGCCGAAGCTGTTATGGGACATGGTGGTTACTTACGCGTGGAGCCGCGTCATCGAAAGGGATCTGGAAGAAATAGCGTTGCGCGGGGTTACTTGATGAGAGTCATATCAGTCTGGCTGGAATCGCTCGTGAAGAGCAATCGTCGATGCGGTGTCTGAAAAAAGCGCCTCCGGCAAGCCGGAGGCGCTGGGTCCCCACCCTAAAGTCATCGTAAGATTAGACGAGAATTTGAGACGTCAGGCCCGCTTGCGGCGGCGCAATACCAAGCCGAGGCCAAGCAGCCCGGTGCCGAGCACAAGCAAAGAGCCAGGTTCTGGTACGGGCGTCACGGTAATGTTAGCAGTCTGGATGCTGAAATTCAGAGCGGCCTGAGTTTGCTCACGATCGGCGTAAAATAGTTCGAGCGTATGCTGTCCCGCAGCCAGTTGGATGGACGTGTTCGGCAGAGCACTATCGGCGTGAATGCCGCCCAGATCGTCGACATTTTTGCTGTCCACATACAGAAAGGCGTCATCGTCGGCGCTGAGATTGAACGTAAACGTTTCGGGTGCGGCCAGGGTGAATGTGCCGCTGTAAACGGCAGTTTGGAACGAATTAGTATCGTTTGTGCCGGTGCCATTTGGTGGGAAAAAATTACCGTTGCTAACGGGCAATATGGCTGTACCGGAGCTGGTCTCGGTTACGTGTGTATTCATCGACGGACTCCACCACGTCAATTCGCCATTGGCATTGACGTCGCTAGCTGCCGGACCGCCATAGGACGCGTTGTACACCGGCAGGCCATCAGGACCGAGGTTCGAGGTCACCATATTCGTGAAAACCCCATCAACCGATTGCCCCCCAAAATCGGCATTTGGTGTCACCGTATAATAGGTCACCCCAAGCGAACTAATCGCGGTGGCATGGGCGGCGGTCGCGCCGAACATCGCTGTAGCGACTACCGATCCAGCAAGAATAATTGATTTGAAAGACATGATATGTTCCCAAAATGACGCAACTGTTAAAAGCTACGCACAATCTGTGCCATAATTTTTTATTGTTTAAAATCATAGACTTAGCACAGTTATTTCAGGGTGTGCCGATCAAAGTGTAAAGTTTTCTGACACGCGGGAGACGGCTTTTAGAGCCTGATCGCCGGAGGCATGACTCACACGTGAAACCAAAGAGCTAGAGTCTGTCAGGGCTATCTATCGGCGTCTGACAGATTTCTAATGTCCGGTCAGGCCCAGCTGCGGGCGCAATGCCGCCAGCAAATCGTCGGCCAAGGCGTTCGGATCGTTCGTTGTCGTCCGCAGGTGAAACTCGGGGGCCTCTGGGGGTTCGTAGGGGCTATCGATGCCGGTGAAATTGCGGATCTGGCCGGCGTCGGCTTTGCGGTACAGGCCTTTGGGGTCGCGTTGGCGGCAGATATCGATCGGAGTATCGACGAAGACCTCGTGGAACAGGCCGGACTCGACTTGTTCGCGTGCCATGCGGCGTTCGGCACGGAACGGGGAGATGAAGCTGACCAACACGATCATCCCGGCGTCGGCAAACAATTTGGCGACCTCGCCGACGCGGCGGATGTTTTCCACCCGGTCGACATCGGTGAAACCGAGGTCGCGGTTGAGGCCGTGGCGGATGTTGTCGCCATCCAGCAGATAGGTGTGCGCGCCGAGCAGATGGAGTTTGGTTTCCAGCAGGTTGGCGATGGTCGATTTGCCGGAGCCGGACAGGCCGGTGAACCACAATATCGCGGGGCGATGGCCATTGCGGGCCTCGCGGGCGGCGCGGTCGATGGTCAGCGCTTGGGTGTGGATGTTGCTCGCCCGGCGCAGCGCGTGGCGTACCATGCCGGCGGCGACGGTCGCGTTGCTCACCCGGTCGATCAGGATGAACGCGCCGGTGCGGCGGTTGGCGTGGTAGGCATCGAACGCCACCGGGGCGGCGAGGGCGATATTGACCAGGGCGACTTCGTTCAAGGCGAGGTTGTCGGCGGCGAGTTCGTCGAAATTGTTAACGTTGATTTTATGGCGGATTTTCGAGACGACGCCGGAGATCGTCGCGGTGCCGATGCGCGCGATATAGGGGCGGCCGGGCAGCAGCGGCGTGTCGCTCATCCAGACCAGATCGGCGGCGAATTGATCGGCGACCTCGGGCCGGGCGTCGGGGCTGGCGAGGCTATCGCCGCGTGAGATGTCGAGTTCGTCGGCGAGGGTGAGGGTGACGGCATCGCCGACGCTCGCGGCGGCACGGTCGCCATCGGCGGTGACGATCCGGGCGATCTGGCTGGAGCGGCCGGAACCGGCGACGACGATGGTATCGCCCGGATGGATCGTGCCACCGGCGATGGTGCCGGCATAGCCGCGAAAATTGGCATCCGGGCGGTTGACCCATTGCACAGGGAACCGGAACGGCCCGGATGTGGCCGCGGCGGGTTCGACGGTTTCAAGATGCTCAAGCAGGGTGGGGCCGCTGTACCAGCCGAGGTTTTCGCTGCGATGCACGACATTGTCGCCATGGCGGGCGGAAAGCGGAATCGTGGCGATGGTTTCGAAGTGGAACCGCGTGGCGAGGGTGGCGAATTCAGTGGCGATCGCATCGAATTTTGCTTGATCGTAGCGGATCAGATCGATCTTGTTGACCGCCAGAACCACGTGGCGGATGCCGAGCAGATCGGCGATGAAGGCGTGGCGGCGGGTTTGGGTGAGCAATCCCTGGCTGGCATCGACCAGCAGGATCGCGAGTTGCGCGGTCGAGGCACCGGTCGCCATGTTGCGGGTGTATTGTTCGTGGCCGGGCGTGTCGGCGATGATGAATTTGCGGCGTGGGGTCGCCATGAAACGGTAGGCGACGTCAATGGTGATGCCCTGTTCGCGTTCGGCCTCCAACCCGTCGACCAGCAAAGCATAGTCGATATTCGCCCCATCGGTGCCGAATTTTTTGGAATCCTGTTCGAGGGCGGCGCGCTGATCGTCGGGGATATTGTCGGTGTCGAACATCAGGCGGCCGATCAGGGTGGATTTGCCGTCATCGACCGAGCCGCAGGTGAGCAGGCGGAGCAAGGACCGGGTCGCGGTGAGGGTTATGTCGTTCATCAGAAATAACCTTCCCGCTTCTTTTTTTCCATCGCCGCCTGATCATCGTGATCAATCAGGCGGCCCTGGCGTTCCGATACGCGGGAGGCACGCATTTCGGCGATGATGGCGGGCAGGGTCGTGGCATCGGAATCGACGGCAGCGGTGAGCGGGTAGCAGCCGAGGGTGCGGAAGCGGATTTTCCGCAGTTGCCGGGTCTCGCCGGGGGTGAGCGTCAGGCGATCGTCATCCACCATGATCAACTGGCCATTGCGTTCGACGACCGGGCGTTCCTTGGCGAAGTAGAGCGGTACCACGGGGATCGCCTCACGGGCGACATAATCCCAGATATCCGCCTCGGTCCAGTTCGACAATGGAAATATCCGCATGGTCTGGCCAGGGGCGAGACGGGTGTTGAACAACGTCCAAAGCTCCGGGCGTTGCGCCTTGGGATCCCAGCCATGCTGGGCGTTGCGGACCGAGAAGATGCGTTCCTTGGCGCGGGATTTTTCCTCGTCGCGCCGGGCACCGCCGAACGCGCCGTCGAAGCCGAATTCATCGAGAGCGGCTTTCAGCGGTTCGGTTTTCATGATCTGGGTGTAGGTCGAGGCTCCATGGTCGAATGGGTTGATACCCGCTGCGGCGGCTTCGACATTGGTGCGGATAATCAACTCGAGGCCGAGGCGGTGGATTGTGTGATCGCGAAATTCGATCATTTCACGGAATTTCCAGCCGGTATCGACATGCAACAGGGCGAACGGCGGCTTGGCGGGGTAGAATGCCTTCATCGCCAGATGCAGCATGACTGAACTGTCTTTGCCAATCGAATAAAGCATCACAGGATTGCGCAAGCCCGCGACCGCTTCACGGATGATTTCAATGCTCTCGGCTTCGAGGGCAGCTAAATTAGCAGCCTCTCCGTTAGTGGCGCGCGCTTCGTTTTGGGCGGCGAGCATCATGGTAAAATCCCGTAAATGAGCAATGTTACAGAGATGAGACCAGAAACGCCCCCGACCTGCAAGGGTCGAGGGCGAAATTGAAACAATCCGGTCTTCAGGATGCGATCAGGTAGAGGCGCGTTTCACGCATCGCCCTGCCGGGAGAAACCACCCGGTCGCTACTTTTTGGCGTCGGACGCGGGTAACGGGACGGCAACGAAGATCGCCTGATTGCCGCGCATGACGCGGAGCGCGATCGCCTTCGCCTTTTGCGCCTCCGCCTTGTGGATCGCGGCAACCGCATCGTCCGGGTTGGTCACGGGGGTGCTGCCGACACCAACGACCACGTCGCCTGAACGTAACCCCGCTTCATCGGCCGGAGAATTTGGTACGACGCTCGCGACGACAGCCCCCTGGCTCGACATCGGCATGTTGAGCTGCTGACGATCGGACTCGGTCAGCGGCGCGAGGGTAAGACCCAGTTCGGGTTTGTTGGTGGAGGCATTCGGATTATTGCTGCTTGGCCCCTGGCTGAAAGCAGCCTCGGCGTCCGACGGCATTTTTTCCACCGTGATCGCCGTGCTTTTTTCCTGGCCGTCGCGCTCGTAATTTACCTTCGCGGCGTCACCCGGTTTGATCTCGGAAATCGCCAGCGCAAGGTCACGCGGGTTGGTGACGGCTTTACCGTCCACTTGCGTGATGACGTCGCCGGGTTTCAGGCCGGCCTTCGCCGCAGGGCCGTTAGGCACGGTTTCGGCGACGAGGGCACCGTCGGTGGCACCGTCATGGCTCTTGAGACCCATGGCGGTGGCCATTTCCGGGCTGATCATCTGAACCTGCACGCCGATGAAACCACGGGTAATATGGCCCTGCTTGATCAGTTCGGTCGTGATCCGCTTGACCATATCCGACGGGATCGAGAAGCCGATGCCGACCGAACCGCCGGTGGGGGTCAGGATGGCAGTGTTGACGCCGATCACCTGTCCCTTTTGGTTCAGCAGCGGGCCACCGGAATTGCCCTCGTTGATCGGCGCGTCGACCTGGATGAAGCTGTCGTACTCGCCATCGCCGATGTCGCGGCCCAGGGCGGAAACCACGCCGGTGGTTACAGTTTCAGCCAGTCCGAACGGGTTGCCGATCGCGATTACCCACTGGCCCGGGGTGACCTTCGCCGAGTCGCCAAATTCGAGGTAGGGAAACGGCTTTGAGCGAGAGACCTTGAGCACCGCGAGATCGGTGCTGGGATCGGTGCCGATCACTTTCGCGACCAGGCGTTCACCGTCGGACAGGGTGACGAACACCGATTTGGCGTTTTTCACCACGTGGTTGTTGGTGACCAGATAGCCTTTCGGGCTGATAAAGAAACCCGACCCCTTGGCTTCGACCGCCTGGGGTTGCTGCGGCTGGGCGAACGGAAACGGAAATGGAAACGGCGTCGGCATGCCCGGCGGCCCTTGCTCGGCGGCCGTCTGAACTTTCAGATGCACGGTGACCGAAACCACGGCGGGTTTCACGATGGTGACAAGTGGTGCGAAGCTCGGGATCGGTTTGAAATCCTGCTGCACCTTCGCGGTTGCGTTCAGCGACTGGTCATCGGCGAAGGCGGGGCGGAGGGTGGCGATGGCGAGCGAGGTTCCGGCGAGCAGCACGGCCGAGAAGGTCGCAATCCGTTGCGACCGGCGACGTGCGAGGAACGATGTCATTCAAGCTTCCTTTATAGTTGGCCGGCCGTTGAGGGCCGCAGTGAGGCAAAACCGGGATCGGTCACGTTATTGATTCCGAGTCGCTACACTATTCGCGTAACGGATCGATTACCTAGCACGCGATAGAGGGGCAATTCTAAACGCGGACAGACTGTACCGATGAAACTCGTTTCATGTGCGGACATCCACAAGCACCAGTTCAGTTTCCGCGGCACCCGCTTCGATCACGATCGCGCGCTCGTCGTTGATCGCGATGCCATCGCGCGCCTGCGCGTGGATGCTATCGCGCGCCTGCGCGGGGACACCATTAACCGAAAACGAGCCGGTCGGTGCCACCAGATAGGCGGCGCGTCCCGGGGCGATGGAATAGACCGTGCGCTCGCCGGGCGCGAGGCGCGCGGCCAGCACGCCGGCATCGGCGTAGAGCGGCAAACCACCATTTTCGGCGTCGCCTGGCCGGCCGCCGGCCAAAATCTGTAGGCCGGAACCTAGAGAGCGGGGAAATTGCCGGCTGGCCCAACCGGGCTTGATGCCGGTGCGATCGGGGATGATCCAAATCTGGAACAGCCGGGTGGGTTCATCTTCCTGATTGTATTCGGCATGGGTGATGCCGGTACCCGCGTGCATCACCTGCACGTCGCCGGCGCGGGTGACCCCCTCGTTGCCGAGGCTGTCCTTGTGGGTGATGGCACCCTGGCGGATGAAGGTGATGATTTCCATGTCGCGATGCGGGTGCGGGTCGAACCCCGTGTGGGGGGCGACCTCGTCGTCGTTCCACACGCGCAGTGCTCCCCAGCCCATCCTCGCGCGGTCGTGATAGCCGCCGAAGCTGAAATGATGGTGGGCGTCGAGCCAAGTGTTGCGGAAGTGGCCGATCTCGGCAAACGGGCGAAGTTCGATCATGATTAAATCTCCAGAAGCGCGGTTATAGTTCGATATCGAATGATATAGGATTCTGGAGTTGCAGATCAACCGGCTTCGGCTCCCGTACCAAGGCGGCGGAGCAGACGATCGAGCACTGCGAGATCGTCGTCGGAGACAGCGCCCATTGCCGCCGCAATATCGCTTGCATGCTGCGGGAACAGGGCTTCGATCAGGCTTCGGCCCGTCGCAGTCAGCACGACCCGCACGCTACGCCGGTCTTCCGGGCAGGCGACCCGTTCCACCAGATCGCGTCGTGCGAGTTTGTCGATCACGTCGGTCAGATTGCCGGGGCTGGTGAGGATTTTGCGGGAAAGATCGCGCTGGGTGAGCGGGCCGAGGTGCAGCAATGCTTCGAGTACGCCAAGCTGGGTGTGGGTTAATCCGGCCTCGGTGAGGCGCGGTGCGGTACGTGCGCTGACCGCATGGCAGGCCCGCATCAGTTTTACATAGGCGCGGATCGCGGCTTCGGTCCGTTCATCGTCAACGCCGAACATGGTTTAGCGGTTCATCAACACGGCGAGTTTAGCGTGTTCCAGCACATGGCGCGTTACGCCGCCCAGAATGAGCTGGCGCAAGCGCGAATGCGAATAGGCCCCCATCGCGAGCAGATCGGCACCGTACTCTTCGACGGCGGCGAGGAGGCCGGCACCGGCATTGCGGTCGATGGCGCGAAACGCGGTGGTGTCGGCTGAGATGCCGTGGAGTTCGAGGAAGCCCGCCAGGCGATCGGCACCAGGGCCTTGGCGCTGATAATCGGGCGAGTGAAAAATCCGCACGGCGGCGGCTTTAGCGAGCCAGGGCAGCACTGAGGCCACGGCGGAGGCGCTCTCGGCAGTGCCGTTCCACGCGATGGCGATGCGGGTACCAATGGCCACGGGCACATCCACCGGGGCGATCAGGGCGGGACGGCCGGAATCGAACAGCACGGCGTGAAGGGCATCGGCCGATGCAACCTCTTCGGCGGATTTTGGATGTGGCACCACGATCAGATCGGAGAGGCGGGCCTCGCCGGCGACCAGTTCCTCCTCGCGTCCCACCACCGATGAAAACCGGGCCGTCGCAGTGCGCACCACGCCGTCCGCCGCGCGGAGCGGGGCACCGACGGCGATGCCCCGCGCGGCGGTTTCCTGAGTGAACAGGGCAGCGAGGGCGGCGGCTTCAGAATTACCCTCTTTTTCAGTGCTGACCATCATTTCCTCGATCATCGCGCCGGACAGGCCTTCGCCGGCCAAAGGTGCGACATCGCGGGTGTCGGTGCGGACGTGGAGGGCGTGCAGATGCGCCCGCCAGCGCTCAGAGAGCAGCAGGGCGGTCGTCAGGGCGGCGCGCGCCGAGGCAACGCCCGCCAGCGGCAGCAGGATTTTACAAATGGCCATGCTCAACGCCCCCGATGTAATGCTCCACCGTCACTATCTATGCCCAATACGGGGCATCAGTACCCCGATGCGGAGCATCAGTACATCGAAGACAGCACGGTACGCAGCCGTTTCAGTTCTTCCAACGCGCGTCCGGTGCCGAGGGCGACGCATTGCAAAGGATCTTCGGCGACGACGACCGGCAGGCCGGTGGCTTCGCGCAGCACGTCGTCAAGCCGGTGCAGCAACGCGCCGCCGCCGGTGAGGACAATGCCCTTGTCCACAATGTCGCCTGCAAGTTCGGGCGGGGTGTTTTCCAGGGCGACTTTCACGGCTTCGACGATCTGGCTGACCGGTTCCGCCAGACTTTCGGCGATCTGCGCCTGGCTGACCCGTACCTCACGCGGAACGCCGTTGATGAGGTCGCGCCCTTTTACCTCGTGCCAGATGCCCGGGGCGGAGGGATCGGCCCAGGCGGCACCGATTTCGAGTTTGATTTTTTCCGCTGAAGATTCGCCGATCAGCAGGTTATGGTTGCGGCGGATATAGGAGATGATCGCCTCGTCCATCTTGTCGCCGCCGACCCGCACCGAGCGGGCATAGACGATGCCGCCGAGTGAGATCACGGCGACTTCGGTGGTGCCGCCGCCGATATCGACCACCATCGAGCCGGAGGGCTCGGTAACCGGTAGACCCGCCCCGATCGCGGCGGCCATGGGTTCCTCGATGAGCAGGACTTTGCGGGCACCGGCACTTTCGGCGGATTCCTGGATCGCGCGGCGTTCGACCGCGGTGGAACCGGAGGGCACGCACACGATGATCAGCGGCGAGGCAAAACCGCGCCGGTTGTGGACCTTGCGGATAAAATGCTTGATCATTTCCTCCGCCACCTCGAAATCGGCGATCACCCCGTCGCGCAACGGGCGAATGGCGGAAATGTTGCCCGGTGTACGACCGAGCATGTGCTTGGCTTCCTCGCCCACGGCGAGAACGTGCTTGCGGCCCTTGATGTCGGCAATGGCGACGACCGAGGGCTCATCAAGCACGATGCCGCGTCCCTTGACATAGACAAGTGTGTTGGCAGTACCCAAATCGATGGCCATGTCGGCGGACATGAGCCCAAGAAGCCGAGAGAACATGGAATCCTTTCTGCGGAGCATCATCATGAGCCAGAAACGTGCATCACGGTCTGGCGGGGGCGTGGACGAAAAGTCAAGGCGGCGAACGACGGAATGCGACAACAGCGACGATGCACCGTTGTCGATTAGCCGCTGGCCCCGGCGCTCACAAGGCCAACCCTGCCATGATGTTGCCACGGCGGTGCCGTGACAATGCCGACATGAACCGGATATATCCATGCAACGGATGAAACACTCCTAAACCGATGCAAAAAGGGAACAAGCCATGACACGAATGTCCACACGCAAACTGCTCACCCCGGTTCTGATCGCCGGCCTTGCTCTCAGCCTCGCGGCCTGCGGTTACACGCCGGGTTCGCGCGCCCTTTCGGGCGGCGCGATCGGTGCCGGCACCGGTGCCATCATTGGTGCGGCAACGGGCGGTTCGGCGGCAACGGGCGCACTGATCGGCGGCGGTATCGGCGCAATCGGCGGCGCGGTGACCAACCCGAACACGGTCAATCTCGGCCACGCCCCGTAATTTTCGCTCAAATCACGGGATTTTGAAAGGGAGGCTTCGGCCTCCCTTTTTTATGGTTCAGCCGACGATTTCGATCCCGGAGAAAAAGAACGAAATCTCCTGGGCGGCGGTGTCGGTGGCATCCGAGCCATGCACTGAATTGGCCTCGATATCTTCAGCGAATTCGGCGCGGATGGTGCCGGGTGCAGCCTTTTTCGGGTCGGTGGCACCCATGATGTCGCGATTTTTGGTGACGGCGGCCTCACCTTCGAGCACCTGGGCGACCACCGGGCCGGACGTCATGAAGGCAACCAGACCGGCGAAGAACGGGCGCGCTTTATGGACGCCGTAGAAGGCTTCGGCCTGGGCGATGGTGAGGTGAATGCGCTTCTGGGCGACGATGCGCAGCCCCGCCGCCTCGAACTTGGCGTTGATTTTGCCGGTCAGATTGCGGCGGGTCGCGTCGGGCTTGATGATCGACAGGGTACGTTCAATGGCCATAACTGGGTCTCTCTTGTGATTAACTGGGTTGCGCGGGGCCATACAGGCCCGATCCAGGGTGGGCAAGCCCCGCGCTGTGCGATAGCAAGCACCCATGAGCCTCCTTCGCATCGAAAACCTCTCGTTCAGCATTGCCGGACGCGCGTTGCTGGAAAACGCCGCCCTGGTGGTCGATCCTGGTCGCAAGATCGGGTTGATCGGGCGCAATGGTGCGGGTAAATCGACCCTGCTGAAACTGATCATCGGTACTCATACGCTCGATGGCGGCACGATACGTCTGGCCAACCGGGCGCGGTTGGGGTCGGTGGCGCAGGAAGCGCCGGCAGGTTCGGTGACGCCGATCGAGGTGGTGCTGGCGGCCGATGTCGAGCGGGCGTCGTTGCTGGCCGAGGCGGAGCACGCGGCACCGGAACGGTTGGGCGAAATTCATGACCGGTTGATCACGATCGATGCCGATTCGGCGACGGCGCGGGCGGGAGCGATCCTGGCCGGGCTGGGGTTCGACGACGCCGCGCAGAACCGGCCGATGTCGAGTTTTTCCGGCGGTTGGCGGATGCGCGTGGCACTGGCGGCGGCGCTGTTTGCGGCACCAGACCTGTTGCTGCTCGATGAACCCACTAACCACTTGGACCTGGAAGCGACACTGTGGTTGGAAACCTGGCTGGCGCGGTTCACCGGAGCGGTGCTGATGGTCTCGCATGACCGCGATTTGCTCGATCGGGCAGTGGATTCCATCGCGCATCTCGATCGCGGGAAAATTACCCTCACACCGGGCGGTTTTGCCGAATTCGTCCGCATCCGCACCGAGCGCGCCGAGCAGCAGAACCGGGCGGCGGCGCGGATTGCGGTGCAGCGGGCGCATATGCAGAGCTATGTGGACCGGTTCCGCGCGACCGCGAGCAAGGCGCGGCAGGCGCAGTCGCGGTTGAAGGCGCTGGCGCGGATGCCGATGATCGATACGATTGTCGAAGATCATCCGACCAAGTTTTCGTTTCCTGAGCCAAAAGAGCTGGCACCCCCGCTGTTATCGCTCGATCGGGTAACCCTGGGGTATGATGGCCGCGCGGTGCTGAGCGGGGTGTCATTACGGATCGACATGGAAGACCGGGTGGCACTCCTGGGAGCGAACGGTAACGGCAAATCCACCCTGGCGAAGGCGCTGGCAGGGCGATTGGACCCGATGGCGGGGACCAGTTTTCGCACCCGTGGCATTACCGTGGGATATTTCGCGCAGCACCAGGAAGATGATTTGCACCTCGATGACACGCCGCTGCTGCATCTCGCGCGGGTGTTGCCGAACGCGACTGTTACTCAGTTGCGCGCCCAAGCGGCGCGGTTCGGGCTGGATGCAGCACGGGTGGAAACCAAGGTGGGGCAGTTGTCGGGTGGCGAAAAAGCCCGGCTGCTGCTGGCGCTGGCGACGCGCGATGCGCCGCAGGTTCTGATCCTCGATGAGCCGACCAACCATTTGGACATCGACGCCCGCGAAGCCCTGGTGCGGGCGCTGACCGATTTTCCCGGTGCGGTTATTCTGGTGACGCATGATACGCATCTGCTCGATCTGGTGGCGGATCGGCTGTTGCTGGTCGCGGACGGGCAGGTTGTGGCTTACGATGACGATCTGGAAGCGTATCGGCGGCTGATCACCCAAAAATCGGCGGGTTCGGCGCAGGATCGGAAATCGGCACCGGCGACCAAGGAAGATCGTAAAGCCCGGGCCGACGCGCGCGAGGCATCCGCCCCGCTGCGCCGCGCGGCGCGGGATGCCGAAAAGAAAATCAAGGCACTGGAAGCCGAGCGCCGCAAGCTCGAAGCGAAGCTGGCCGATGCGGCATTCTACGCGGCGGCAAAATCCGACGAGATCACGGCAATCAATCAGCGGCTTGGCGTGATCGGCGGCGAGGTTGGCGCGGCCGAGGCGGTTTGGCTGGAGGCCGAGGCTGCGCTGGAGATGGCGCAGTGATTAACCGGGTAGGTTGAAACCCACCCGGTTAATTATTAACCGATCGATCAGAACAACACGCCGCCTTCGAGCAGGAAGTCGGCTTGGTTGCGGCTGCCACCGTCGTTGCCGTAGCCCGTGTGTGTGCCATAGTCGTTGCTGAATTTGGTCAAATGCAACAAGCCGACGTCGGCGCGCACAAACAGGTTTTTGCTCTGCCAGGTCGGGGACACCGAGACGCCGATACCCTGAGCGCCAGGCTGGACGAACCAGTAGTCCGGGCCGTTGCTGGAGAAGTATTCACCCCAGGCACCAATCGAGTAGGGCGATTTGCCGATGCTATAGTCGGCGAACAAGGCCGCGCCGAAGTTGCTTGAGAACTTGTTAAGCCCGACCTCATGGTCGACCTTGGCGTAGACATACTGGACCTCGGGGACAAGGTTCAAATTGCCCATCGTGTAGCTATAGTAGGCCCCCACCATTGTTGAGTTGACGTAGTTCGCGCCGTAGCTGGCGACCGTCATGTGGCTGTATGGGCTGCCAGAGGATAAGCCCCCGATAGGACCTGCCGAGCCATAAATATTTGCGTTCAACCCGGTGCGGCTGACGTTGGTCGCGCCGAACACGCTCAGCACGTTGTTGGTGTTGATCGTGTAGGTCGCCAGCCCCTGGAAGAAGTTCCACACGCCGGTATCGAACCCGTCACCGAATTCGATGGTTCCGGAAACGGGACCATAAGTATACGTGGCGCTGACACCGCGGCTTTGCGAGTTTTCGACGTAATATAGTTCGGACGACAGGGGGTTGGAGTTTGCCCAGTCGATCCCGCCTTCGTAGCCTTCAATCGAATTGAGCATGCCGGCAGAAATCGTCAGGTTCGAGGTCGGTGCCAGGGTCAGAAAGCCGGCATAGAGCGGACCAGTCGAGAAATTCTGGACCGACGGGCGCGGCGGCGCATAGCCAAGAATTATGGGATTGCTCGACCCCACCTCGATAGTGAACTGCACCAGTCCGGTCGTTTTCTGCATTTCGACCATGCCGTTGAGGAAGGCGAAACCGGTGGCCTTGCTGGTGCCAAGCAGTCCCTGGTTCGCCGCGTTACCGGTACCGGACAGACCATAAAAATAACCGTCGGCACCGCCGGAGAGTTGCAGCGGACCGAGCGGGCCACCGTCGATCTGGACATTTGTCGGGCCATTGAAGGCTTGGGCCGATTGCAACGCGACCAACGACACCGCAGCCCCGAGGGCTACCGATAAGAGCTTCACGCGATTCACCTTTTTGTTCTCCACAGACTTTACCAAAGCCATAATGCCTCCTTAATGTTCTTTTGTTGCGCAGATTGCATAATCTTTAATCGTCTTATGACGAAAATCTCGATTCCGCATTGCACAACAAGCGCGGTCAGCAAGCTACATGCCAACGCGCATTTGTGCATCATCTAGACGAGGTCAGGCTGCGAATTCAGCAAGACTGTTGCGAATATATTACAGGTTTAGAGCGTTCACTTCGGTTCTGCGAAGAACGTCCCGATGGAAGCGATTGTTTCCGCGAGACCCACACGCTGAACGATGACGTCGGATGGAAACGCCGATTCCAGCCGCGAAGGGAAAGCCCGGTCGAGCAGGACGAACACGCCGCGATCGTTGGCCCGCCGGATCAGCCGGCCGAACCCCTGGCGCAGGCGCAGGCGGACGATGGCGTCGTCGTAGGATTTCGGGTCGCCATCAGCCAGATAAGTGCGGCGAATTCGGTGTAGAATATCGGGTCGCGGCCAGGGGGTGCGCTCGAACACCACCAGCCGCAGGGCATTGCCCGGCACATCGACGCCATCCCGCATGGCATCTGTGCCTAAAAGGCAGGCGTTTTGTTCCGCCCGGAAAATATCGACCAGGGTGGCGTTGTTCATGGCATCGACGTGCTGGGCGTAGAGCGGGATGTTTTCGGCCTCCAGGGCGGGGGCGATGCGCGATTGCACCGCGCGGAGGCGCGAGATCGCGGTGAACAGCCCGAGCGCGCCGCCGCCCGACGCCAGGAACAGGGCGCGGAATGCAGCCGCCAAACCGTCCATATTGTCGCGCGGCGAATCGCGGACCACGAAAATCCGGGTTTGGGCGGCATAGTTGAACGGCGAGGCGAAGCCGGCGCGGATCGGCGGGGTGGGCAGATGGCTGGCACCGCTGCGGGCTTCGGCCCCGCGCCAGCCGGCTTCGATATCGTCGCTGGTGGTGTCATCGCGCAAGGTCGCCGAGGTGATCAGCAAACCATGCGATGGGGCGGCGACGATTTCGGCGAAGGCCTCGGTCGGGTCGAGCAGATGCGAAAGTAGGGCGGCGTCGCGGCCGAGGCGGATGAACAGGATGGTGCGCGGCCGTTCGCCAGGGGCGGGTGGGGTGGGGGCGGTCGCCGTGAGCATCCGGCGCCAGGCGGATAATTTGTCGAGCGCGCGGCGTCGCAGGCTGCGGGCCATGGCTTCGATGCGCTGGCGATCGCGCTCCTCGATGGTCGCGGCCTCGGCGTCGAGTCTGGCCAGCAAGCGCTCGCGGATTGCCTTGAGCGGGGTTTCCAGCCGGGCGAGGGCACGTTCGAGCGTGGCGGCGGTTTCGGCCAGGGCGGGTTCGACCGGGTGGAGATCGACTTCGAAATCCAACGCCGATTCGCGCTCGCTGGACTTGGCGCGGGCGCGAGCCTGGGTGACCAGGGCGGCGAGGAAGGCTTCGGCGGGGCCGGTGCCGATGCTGTCAAGCTCGGTGACACCCGGTGCGCCGAGTCGGGCGAAGAAAGCCGAACCGGGCAAGACGCGGGCGGCGATCAGGGCGGCATCAAGCGGGGCGGCCAGGGTTTCGTCGGCTTCGACCAGATCGGCGATCCGCAGGGCGATGCCGCGCGCGCGCGACCTTCCGCCTTCGGCCCCGAGCAGCCAGCGGCGCAGTTCAGCCATTTCGATGCCGGAGAGTTCGGCGGAAAAGGCTGAATCGGCGGCGTCGAACAGATGATGCCCCTCGTCGAACACGTAGCGGGTCGGCACGCTGCTATCGTCGAGACCGCCCCAGACCGCCTGGGCCATGACCAGGGCGTGGTTGGCGATGACAAGGTCAGCACCCCGGGCGCGGCGGATGACGTGCTCGATCGTGCAGCGTTTCCAGTGTGGGCAGGCACCGTGGATGCATTCGCCGCGCCGGTCGGCGATTTGCGGGAGCAAGGTATTGCCGAACAGTTCGGGGAACCAGCCGGGCAGATCGCCGCCGGCGACGTCGTGATCGCTGGAAACCAATGCCCAGCGGGCGATCAAGCCTAACGCGATGAGGTTTGCGCTGCCGCTGTTCACCGCATCTTCATAGTTGAGCAGGCATAGGTAGTTCTCGCGACCCTTGCGCAGCACGACGCGGTTGCGCCGTTTCGCCGGGTCGGGTTCGAGGCGGACGAGTTCCTGTTCGATCTGGCGTTGGAGGTGGCGGGTGTAGGTGGAAATCCACACAGCCCCCTGGTTGCGCTCAGCCCAGAGCGAGGCGGGGGCGAGGTAGCCGAGGGTTTTGCCGGTGCCGGTGCCGGCTTCGGCGAGGACGCAATGCGGCGCGCCCGCGGCGATGGCGGGGGCGAAGGCGGCGGTGGCGGCGGAGGCATAATCAGATTGGGCGGGGCGTTGTTCGGCGCGGTCGCCCAACAGTTCGGCGAGGCGGGTGCGCGCGGCGTCGGGTGGCACCGGGAAGGCCGATGGCGGCGGGCGGGGGGCTTCATCCTCCCATTCCGGCAGGATCGACCACAGGCGGAGCGGGGCGCGGTCGGGCCGTGCGGCGGGGTCATCGAGGGCGGTGGCGACAGCTTTCCCCCATGGCCAGCCTGAGCCGCCCATCAAGGCGGCAAGACCGGCGGCGTGGCGGTTCATTTTCAAAGTTTTGCCCGCAGCAAGGCGGGCAAGCAGGGCGGCGGCGAGGTCGGGTAACATTGCGGCAGCCGCTTCGATCGTGTCGGGCGGTTCGATGTCGAGCGCACGGGCGAGGGCGGCTGGGGTTGGGGCGACGTTCTGGGCCGGCATGACGAAGGCGAACAATTCGAGCAGGTCGAGCGTGCGTAGCGCGCCACCGAGGCGCTTGAGCGTGGCGGGGGCATGGACGACGAAGGGCGGCGGCATGTCGCGCAGGGCGATGAGGGCGGCGTCGGTGCTGAGGATGCGGAGTTCGCCGTCGGTGGTGAGAATGGCGGCGCGGCCGTGGGCAGTGACCAGCGATGGCGCATCGGGGAGCCGCAATCGCGGTGGGGCGTTCATCGGCCAAGTCTAGCGGGGTGACAGGAGAAGACAAAGCGCCACCGCCGACGCTCAGGCGGCGGCAATATCATGGCGCAACTGGGTGACGACCGCTTCGAACATGGGGGTGGTCAGCCGGCCGGTGTTGGTGTTGAGCCGGGAGACGTGGAAACTGTCGGTCAGGGTAACGTCACCGGGAAGTTTGGTGGTAGTGCCGTGAGAAAATTTTGCGAAGCTGGTTTTCAGGCCAAACGCGCGGAGGGTTGCCTGATGGGCGATGCCGCCGAGGGCGAGGATCGCGCGCAGAGCGGGCATTTGGTCGATCTCCGACCGAAGAAACTGGTTGCAAGTGGCGATTTCGGCAGGGAGCGGCTTGTTTTCCGGCGGCACGCAGCGGACCGCATTGATAATGCGGCAGTCGTGCAAGGTCAGGCCGTCGTTGGGGCGTTCGTGATACTGGCCGGCCGCGAAACCAAATTTCAGCAAAGTTTCATAGAGGAGTTTGCCTGCGAAATCGCCGGTGAAGGGACGGCCGGTACGATTAGCACCACGTACGCCGGGGGCGAGTCCGACAATGAGCAGGCGTGCGCTGCGATCCCCGAAACACGGAACCGGTCCGTTATGCCACTCCGGGAACTTGTGCCGGTTTTCGGCGCGGAACGCGGCAAGGCGGGGGCAAAGCGCGCAATCGGGCGCGGGTGAAGCCACGGGTTGGTTATTCGACCTCGGCTTCGGAACGTGGGGCACGTTGGCGCGATTCGGTCGCGCGGCGGGTAAAGTCGCCAGCGATGTCGGACAGATCGACGAACTGGTCGGCTTGGCGACGCAGCTCGTCCGCGATCATCGGTGGGGCGGTTTTAATGGTGGAGACAACAGTAACCCGCACACCACGCCGCTGGGTCGCTTCGACCAGGCGGCGGAAATCGGAATCGCCCGAAAACAGAACCGCATGATCGATGTAGGGGGCCATTTCCAGCATATCGATCGCCAATTCGATGTCCATATTGCCCTTCACTCGGCGACGGCCAGCACCATCGGTAAACTCCTTGGCCGGCTTGGTTACCAGTGTGTAGCCGTTATAAGCGAGCCAGTCGGTGAGAGGTTTGAGCGGGGAATATTCTTCAGTATCGAGCAAAGCGGAATAATAATACGCGCGGATCAGGTTGACGCCGCCGAAAAATTCAAGGAGACGTCGGTAGTCGACATCAAATCCCACAGCACGAGAAGCAGCGTAAAGATTAGCACCATCGATAAACAGCGCGGTCTTTTCATTGGGGAGCAAACGCATTGCCATGACCTTTCGAATCGCGATCGTCTCAAAATATTCAAGTTGAATATAGACGTAATATTTTCATATTTACGCGAAACCGTCACGGACGTATAGGGCCGCGAGCATGCTATTGATCGCTTTTGGTGCAAATTTACCAGGAAAAGGGGGCTGTAGTCCGCTCGATACCTGCTTACGAGCGCTCGGCAAACTACAGGATCTA
Organism: Acidiphilium sp.; assembly: GCA_028688905.1. Lineage (GTDB taxonomy): Bacteria > Pseudomonadota > Alphaproteobacteria > Acetobacterales > Acetobacteraceae > Acidiphilium. The sequence continues at coordinate 626,466 of JAQTXH010000001.1, forward strand.
CCGGATATGGCGTTTATTGCGGTTTCGCGGTGGTATCGCAGTAAGCCGTTTCCGCGCGACGATCGCCAGCCTGATTATTGTAACGGTGTGGCGAGGTTCGAGGGAACCCCAGATCCCGCCGGGCTGCTGGCGACACTGCATCGAATCGAGACGGAGTTTGGCCGGACCAGAACGGTTGCCAACGCGGCACGGACGCTTGATCTCGACCTGATCGACATGAACGGCATGGTCCGTTTTGAGCCATCACCCGTTCTGCCGCATCCGCGAGCACATTTGCGGGCCTTCGTGCTGCGCCCGATCCTTGATATTGCGCCCGATTGGGTACATCCTGCAATGCAAGTACGGGGTGCCACGCTGATGGCGTCGCTACCGCAGAGTACCTCGATGCCCATGGTATCATGGTAGGGGAGCGCGCGTAGGCTTGATTGGTTGCGCCGTCGCTTGTCGTCTGCTATTTTCGTACGTTGAAGTTTGGTAGCGCGCGGTGCTGCGCGCGGTGTTTTGGAGTGAGTTGGTATGGCGCGCGTTACCGTCGAAGATTGCATTGAGCAGATTCCCAATCGATTCGAGTTGGTGTTGCTGGCAGCCCAGCGGGCGCGCAACCTGGCGCGGGGGGCGTCGATCACGATCGATCGCGACAATGATAAGAACCCGGTGGTTGCGCTGCGCGAAATCGCCGATGTGTCGGTCGATTTCGGCGGGTTGGAACAGGATTTGATCAAGTCGCTGTCGCGCGTCCCTGATCCCGAGCCGATCGATGAGGAAGTGCAGGATCTGATCCCGACCGATCAGAATATTTTCGGATTGCAGGATGTCTCCGCCGAGGAGGAAGCCGCCGCACTTGCTGCCGAGTCCGAGGAAATGACGTCCGAGGATATCGCGGCGGCGATCGAAGCGGAACTAGGCGGCGGGCGTCCTCGCCGCTGAACCGAGACCGACGGCCATGGTTGCGCGGCGCGCAGGGGTGGGTATGAACCATCCCCTCGCCGCGCCGGAAGGTGGTACCGGCAGCGGCGTTCCGCATGAGGCGCTGCTTCCGTTGCTGAGCCGGATCAGTAGTTACGATCCGAAGATCGATCCAGCGATGATCGATGACGCTTACGGTCTTGCCGCCGAAGCGCACGCAACGCAGACGCGTGAAAATGGTGATCCGTATATTACCCATCCGCTGGCGGTGGCCGATATTCTGGCGGGCTACCGGCTGGATGGGCGCAGTATTATTACGGCTCTGCTGCACGACGTGATTGAAGACACCAAAATTACGTTGCCGGCCCTGCAATCGCGTTTTGGCGCGGAGGTGGCGGGGCTGGTCGATGGTGTCACCAAGCTGACGCGGCTGGAATTGCAATCGGACCGGACCAAGCAGGCGGAGAACTTCCGCAAGCTGGTCCTGGCGATGAGCAAGGATATCCGGGTGTTGCTCGTGAAGCTGGCGGATCGGCTGCACAATATGCGCACGATCCACTTCATGCACGAACCCGAGCGTCGGGCGCGGATTGCCCGCGAAACCATGGAGATTTACGCGCCGCTGGCCGAGCGGATCGGGATGGACCGGGTCAAGACTGAGTTGCAGAACCGTTCTTTTGCGGTACTGGACCCTGAAGCCTATGATTCGATCCAGGCGCGGATGAATTTTCTGCGCGGCCAGGGTGCCGACGTAATCGACGAAGTGCGCGCCGAGTTGCTGCGGATTTTCGCGGCGGCGGGGGTCGAGGTGGTCGATATTTCCGGCCGGGAAAAGTCGATTTTCTCGATCTGGGAAAAAATGCAGCGCCGCAACGTGGCGTTCGAGCAATTGTCCGACATCATGGCGTTCCGGATTTTGGTGCCGACCCGCGAGCAATGTTACGTAGCACTGGGGGCGGTTCATGCGGCGTTTCCGGTGATTGCCGGGCGGTTCAAGGATTATATTTCGACGCCGAAAGCGAATTTATACCAATCGCTGCATACCGGCGTCACTCTGCGCCACCCGCGCAACCAGAAAATCGAATTGCAGATCCGCACGCCGGAGATGCATGCGGTTGCGGAAAACGGAGTGGCCGCGCACTGGCTGTATAAGCAGAACGACGCGTCGCCTGCCGATGTCAAGCAATTCCGCTGGGTGCAGGACCTGCTTGAGATTCTGGAAAATTCGGCAGCCCCCGACGATTTTCTGGAAAATACCAAGCTCGAACTTTATCAGGATCAGGTCTTCTGTTTCACCCCCAAGGGCCAGTTGATCCAGTTGCCGCGCGGGGCGACGGCGGTTGATTTTGCCTATGCGGTGCATTCGCAGATCGGCGATACCTGTGTGGGAGCGCGGATCAACGGGCGATTGATGCCGCTGCGCTATGAGTTGCAGAACGGCGATCAGGTGGAAATCCTGACGGCACGGGGCGGCACACCGTCACCCTCGTGGGAGCGGTTTGTTGTCACCGGCAAGGCACGGGCGCGGATCAGGCGGTTTCTGGCCGGCCAGGCGCGTGAGCAGAACCGCGATCAGGGCAAAGCCGCGCTCGCCAAGGCGTTCCGTCAGGACGGGGTGGACGGATCTGAAAAAGTGCTGGATGCGGCTTTGAAGTCGTTGAAGCAGGCGAGTCTTGATGACTTATATGTCGCGGTTGGCACCGGTAATTTAGGTGCCAAGGATGTAGTGCAGGCGGCCTATCCCGAATTGCGGGAATCGCGCGCACCGCGCATGATTCCCGGCATGCTGGCGCGCCCGGCACGTGTACCGGCGCGCTCGAACGTGCTGCCCCTGACCGGGCTGATTTCAGGAATGGAAGTGCATTACGCCGGCTGCTGCCATCCGCTGCCGGGCGATAAAATTGTCGGCATCATTGCTACCGGAAAAGGCGTAACGATCCATACTCGCGACTGCATGACACTGGAAACTTTTGCCAACACGCCAGAGCGGTTCATCGACGTGGACTGGGATTATACTCAACTGGCGCAAGGCAAGGATGCCGGTAAGGATGGTGCGGGACGCGACCGGCCATTCACCGGACGGATCAGTGTTATTTCTTCTAATTCGCAGAATGCGCTCGCCAATCTCGCCAATGCGGTATCCAAGCAAGACGGGGCGATTGCCAATTTGAAAATCGTTCATCGCCAGCAGGATTTTTTTGAATGCCTGATGGATGTCGAGGTGCGGGATCTGCGGCATTTGTCTCAGGTGATCGCCGGGTTGCGGGCAGCGGGCGGGGTCGCACAGGTCGATCGGGCGCGGACGTGAGGGAAGACTTCTTTTTTGAAAAAAAGAAACAAAAAACTTTTGCTCCCTGTGTCCCAGTTGGTGGAAACGCTCCAGTCCAAACTCCAGGAAATTTTTTGGTTCTTTTTTTTAAAAAAGAACAACTTGCTTTGCCTTCCCGATGATCATCGGCATCGGCTCCGACCTCTGCGATATCCGCCGCATCGAAGAAACCCTGGCCAAATTCGGCGAACGGTTCACCGAACGGATTTTTACCGAAATCGAACGGCGGCGCGCGGAACGACGGCCGAACCAGCGCGCCGCGAGTTACGCCAAGCGGTTCGCCGCCAAGGAGGCGTGTGCGAAGGCTTTGGGCACCGGGTTTCGCCACGGCGTTTTTTTTTCCGATCTCGGAGTGGTCAATCTGCCATCCGGCCAGCCAACCATGGCGCTCACCGGTAGGGCAGCGGCGCAGCTTGCGACCTTGATTTTACCGGGGAAGACGCCGTTTATCCACGTATCGCTGACCGATGAATATCCTTACGCCTATGCGCATGTGATGATCGAGGCACGGGAAGGTAACTGACTGCATGATCGAGCCTGAAACGGTGCCGGCGGTTTGCCGGCATTTCGGCATTTGTGGCGGCTGCACCGAGCAGGATGTGCCGGCACCTGTCTATCGCGAGGCCAAGCGAATGCTGCTGGTCGCTGCGCTGACGCATGCAGGGTTTGCCGATGCGCCGATCGCCGACATGATGCTGGTGCCGATGGGTACGCGAAGGCGGGTCGATTTTGCGGCGATGCGGGTGGCCGGTGCCGTCAGGCTGGGGTTTCATGCGGCGCGATCGCGCGACGTGGTGGATATTGCCGAATGCCCGCTGGCGTTGCCGGCGATCGCGGCACTGATTGGCCCATTACGGGAGTTACTTGGTAAATTATCGGGATTTCGCAAATCGGGTAGCGTGCTGATCAATGCGCTCGATGCCGGACTCGATGTGTCGATCGTGCTGGATGGCGAGGCGAGCGACGGTGATCGTTCATGGCTGGTCGCTTTTGCGCGCAGCCATGGTCTGATGCGGATCAGCCTGGGGGACGAGCCGGTGCTGGTGTTGCGTGAGGTGTTGCTCAACCTTGGTGGTTTGAAGATTGCCCCACCGCCCGGCGCGTTTTTGCAGCCCACAATTGAGGGCGAGGCGGCGATCCGTGTGGCGGTGGTTGCGGGCTTGCCAGATAAAATGACCCGCAAATCGCGGATTGTCGAACTCTACGCGGGCATCGGCACCTTGACCGCAGCGCTCGCGGACCACGCGCGGGTGCAGGCGGTGGAGGGCAGCAAACCGGCCTGTGCCGCTCTTGATGCCGGTGCGCGGCTGGCTGGGATATCGGGCAAAATTACCGTCGAAAACCGCGATCTGGCGCGCCGGCCGGTCACCGTCAAAGAACTGTCCGGTGCGGCGGCGGTGGTGCTCGATCCACCGTTCGATGGTGCCGGGCCGCAGATGCGCGCGATCATCGACTCCAAAGTGCCGCGGGTGATTTATGTCAGTTGCAACCCTGAAATGCTGGAACGCGAGGCGAAGTGGCTGCGCCAAGTGGGGTATCGGGTGCTGGCGGCGACGCCGATCGATCAGTTTCCGGGGTCGCGTCATTTGGAAAGTGTAGTGGTTTTTGCGCTTTGATGCGCATGAGCAATGCAGGGTTGCGTTACCTTGCACGGCCGGCGCGCCCTGTGCTAATCGGATGAGATGAGCGAAACGGTTTCCCGTTCCGAGATTGTTGTGGGCCGCGCGGCCTTGCTGCTGTGTGCGACGCTCGCGCTTCGACTTATTCGCCCCTGGGCGTAATTCCGGGCTGACGCTCGGCGCGCACAGGGGAAGTCGATCGGTCAATATCCCTCAGTCCAGCAGCGAAGCGAGACGGCACCATGAGCATCAATCACCCTAATTTCGGCGCGATCGCCAATGATCGCGTGATTATATTTGACACGACCTTGCGTGACGGCGAGCAGTCGCCGGGTTTTTCGATGAACCTCGACGAAAAACTGCGGATGGCGGAGGCGCTGGCGGAACTCGGGGTCGATGTGATCGAGGCTGGTTTTCCGATCGCGAGCCAGGGCGATTTCGAGAGCGTGCAGCGGATTGCCCAAAGCATTCGCGGGCCGGTGATCGCCGGACTGGCACGTTCAGGGCGGGAGGATATTCTCCGCGCGGCGGAGGCGGTGAAGCCGGCCGAGCGTAAGCGGATTCACACGTTCATTTCGACGTCGCCATTGCACATGAAGTATAAATTGCGGATGGAGCCTGAGACGGTGCTCGAAGCGGTCGGGCGTTCGGTGGCGCTGGCGCGCGATTTTACCGATGACGTAGAATGGTCGGCCGAGGATGGCAGCCGGACCGAGTTCGACTTCCTGTGCCGCTGCGTCGAGGCCGCGATCAAGGCAGGGGCGAGCACGATCAATATTCCCGATACCGTGGGTTATGCGGTGCCGGAGGATATTGCCCGTATTTTCACCATGCTGCGCGAGCGGGTGCCGGGAGCCGACGGGGTGATTTTTTCGACGCATAATCATAACGATCTCGGGCTGGCGGTCGCTAACACGCTGGCGGCGGTTGGCGTCGGGGTGCGCCAGATTGAATGCACCATCAACGGGATTGGCGAACGCGCCGGTAACACGGCACTCGAGGAAGTGGTGATGGCGATCCGCACCCGCCATGATGCGGTGCCATTCAACAATGGCATCGACAGTACCAAAATCTTGCAAACATCGAAACTCCTCGCGACCATCACGGGGTTCGACGTGCAACCCAACAAGGCGATCGTCGGGCGCAACGCTTTTGCCCATGAGAGCGGCATCCATCAGGACGGCGTGCTGAAGAACGCGGCGACCTATGAAATCATGACCCCGGAATCGGTGGGTTGGCAAAAGACCAGCCTGGTGCTGGGCAAACACTCGGGCCGGGCGGCGTTTCGCGACAAGTTGCGCACGCTCGGTTATGGCGAGGTTGGCGACAATGCGTTGAACGATGCGTTCAGGCGGTTTAAAGACATCGCGGATCGCAAGAAACTGGTCTATGATGAGGATATCACCGCTTTGTTTGACGAGACGGTGGTGCGCGATCAGAGTCGGATCAAGTTTGTATCTCTTGAGGTCTGGTCAGGCTCGAAGGCAAAGCCTCGCGCCGTGCTGGAGCTTGAGGTCGATGGTGTGCGCCACGAGCACGAGGCGTTTGGTGACGGGCCGGTGGATGCGACGTTCAATGCGATCCGTGCCATTTCACCGCATGACGCGGAGTTGCGGCTGTTTACTGTGGGGGCGGTGACCGAAGGGACCGATGCGCAGGCTCGTTGTGGCGTTCGCCTGGAAGAGGGCGGCAAACTGGTCGATGGTCAGGGTGCCGATACCGATACCATTGTGGCGGCGGCGCGCGCCTACATTCACGCGCTGAACAAATTGATGGTCAAGCGTGTGCGAGCCGAGCCTGCGGCTCTATCGGCCTGATAGATAGGGTACAGTGGTCAATCGACGCGCGGCTCCGTAAAGCCGTTGAAGACATCAGTCACGATGATCCGGGCAGTGGTTGGCAAAGACGATAATTTCGGTCGGTGACTTGTCCTGTCGCCAGCAGTTGGAGGTTTTGAACAAGGCATCAAGCTGGGGGATCAACGCGCGGCTTTTGTCATCGACGGTGATATTGGCAATGATTGCCCGGTGAAAGGGCGCTGTTTCGCTCAGTAGCGCGGGGCGGACGGTGCGGACGATCCGCACGGTCATCGTGTTGGGTGAAGCGGCGATGAACGGCCCGGGGATACCGACACCGTCATTGCCGAACGGCACCAGGACCAGCGTGCGCGGGCCAGCCGCTTCGGTGGCGAGCCGGACCGTGCGGGCGGCGGGTTGCATGGTCTGAGGGGCTATCGCGAGACCGATGATCGCAGCGGCCTGAATCGCGATCAAGGTGCCGGTGAGCCACGGCTTGCGGCGCAATCCGGCGGCGAGACCCAAGCCAATATAGGGCAGGCCGAGCCAGACGTAGCGAACCTCGATCGGCGTGTTGTTGAAAATGGCTCCCAGGGCCAGCAGACCCAGCGGCGGTGCCAGGATCATACTGATCACCAGACGGCGATGGCGTGGTGTTAGTGAGGGTAGCCCGGTACGGATGACAACGATTGTGAGTACGACCGCAAAAATGCCGAGTAGGGTTTCGATCGCCACCGACCAGGGCGGCGCGGCGTAACGCGGCAGCGCGCCCAGAATGGCACCGGCCTGATCGCGGATCAGGTCGAGCAAGGCCCGCCCCAGGCGGAACCGGTGAAACTGCCCGCTGCGGGTTCCTGCCTGGGCCAGAAAGAACCACGCGCCAGCTGGGATGAACAGTGCGGCACCCAAGGCCGGCATCAGCCAGAGTGCCGGGCGGTGCCAGTTGTTGAGGGCGATCCAACCAAGAGCGGCAATGGTCGTGAAACTGGCAAGGTAATTTGAAAAGCACGCCGCTCCCAGCAGTAATCCGGCCAACAGGCCCCAGGCCGGTTTGTGGCACTCATCGGCTTCGAGCAACAGCATGACGCCGGTGAGAGAAAACGCATCGGCCAGAGCGAAATTGCGTGCGACAATGCCAGTGTATGCAAAACCATAGCATAAAATCGTGATCATGATGGCCAGAGGGGCGGAAACGCCAAAGCGTTGGGCCATGCGCGTCAAGCTGGCCAGGGCCAGACTTGTCAGCAGGATCGACAACAGTCGAAGCCGAACCAAATCCATGCCGAACGCATCGCGCCAGAGTGAAAGCAGCCAGAAATACAGGGGTGGATGAACATCGCCGTGGCGAAGGTTTTGCGCGATCTGGATGAAGGACGCCTGTCCGTGATAGAATCCACGGAGGGCGGCGACCATGACGGGAATGGTTGGCCAGTGCGGTCTGGGGTCGCCCGCAATCAGGAAAGTACTGTAATATTCATCATATTCGCCACTCCGGAGCCACGCGACGATAACCAGGATCAGGGTGGCAACGGTCAGTGCGGCGGCGGTGCGGCATTTTTGTTTAGAGCATGGTCGTTTCAGGACGAACATACTCTATTTTTCTTTTTGCAAGCAATTTTATCGCCTACTCTTGCCGCGAGGGCGTCAACCTCAATCGATATTGCACTAACAGTCGACTGTGCATCCGCGATCACGCCGGATTGATCACAAGCGATCGCGCAAGCGGTACCAGCTTGTTGCCAGGACCAGGCTGGGCATGCGGAGCATCGGGCCGCCGGGGAAGCGGGCGTGCGGGATGTGAGCGAAAATGTCGAAGCGCTCGGCCTGACCGGCCACCGCTTCGGCGAGCAGTTTTCCCGCAAGCCCTGTCAGGGCGACGCCATGCCCGGAGAATCCCTGGGCAAACAGGATGTTGCGCCCGAGACGGCCGAAATGCGGCAGGCGATTTCGGGTGATAGCGACATTGCCACCCCACACATAATCGACGTGCGCATCGGCAAGTTGGGGAAAGGCGCGGCGCGCGCGGGCCAGCATGGAGATAGCGAGGTTGGGCGGCGGCAGCGTCGAGTACGAGACACGGCCACCGAATAACATACGGTTATCGGCGCTACGGCGGAAGTAATCGAGTACGAAATTAAGGTCGGCGACGGCTTCGTTGTGCGGGATCAGATCCGGCACGTCGGCGCGCGGTTCGGTGGCGATGATATAGGTGCCGACCGGCATGACGTATCCCGCGATCGGGCGCGACAAGGCCCCGAGATAGGCATTACCGCAGAGCAACAGGGACTCGGCGGTGATGCCACCCTGCGGCGTGGCGAGGTGAACGCCTTTCCCCTCAGTAATCGTGGTGACGCGGGTGCCGGTAAAAATTCTGGCCCCCGCGGCGATCGCCGCATGGCCGAGGCCAAGCGTATAGTTGAGCGGATGGATATGGCCGGCCATCGGGTCGTACAGTGCGGCTTTATAGCGCGGGCTTCGCAGATGGGACTGTAGATCGGCCCCGCGCAGCAGCGAAAATCCTGGGGTGCCAAGTTCGTTCAGTTCCTGTTCCCAAGCCTGAAGTTCGCGAACCTGCCGGTCTTTGATCGCAACGTGCAGATAGCCCCGTTGCGGATCGCAGGGGATGGCAAAACGAGCGATCTGGCCGTGGAGCAGATCAACCGCTTCGACCGATAAATCCCACAGTGACTTTGCCGCCTGTTGGCCGATGAGGCGGCGGATTTTGGTCTGATCGGCGGCAAACCCGGGCAGCGCCTGGCCGCCGTTGCGACCCGACGCGCCAAACCCAATGTGCTGGGCTTCCAGAACGACAACACGGTAGCCGCGCTCGGCGAGGTGGAGGGCTGCGGAACAACCGGTCATGCCGGCACCGATGATGGCGACATCGCAACTTATGTCACCGCCCAAGGGCGCTGTCGTTGTTGGAAACTTTACAGTCGCCTCGTAATAGTTGGAAAGAGCCATTTCCTAGTCGGATGCTCAAACGTTCAACAATAAATGTTCCCGCTCCCACGAACTGATGACGCGCAAATAGGTCTCGTATTCCAGTCGCTTGACCGCGACTAAGACTTCGATCAGTTTTTCGCCGAGAATGTCGTTGAGCGGGCGGGATTGCTCCATCATTTCCAGCGCATGGGAAAGTTCACGCGGCAGGCTGTAGGGTTGCGAATAGGCGGAACCCTTGAATGGCGGGGTCGCTTGCAGATTTTCGACCATGCCGAGGTAGCCGCAGGCGAGCGATGCGGCAAAGGCAAGGTAGGGATTGGCATCGGCACCTGGCACGCGGTTTTCGACCCGCATTGCCGAAGGTTCGCCGAACGGAACCCGCAGGCCGCAGGTGCGGTTGTCGTGGCCCCATTGCAGGTTGATCGGCGCATTGGAAAATCGCGTGAGCCGGCGATAGGAATTCACGTTCGGCGCAAAGATCGGCATGATCGCCGGGATGTATTTCTGCAAGCCGCCGATGAAAGACAGGAACAGCGGGCTGGGCTTGCCCTCACGGTCGGCGAACAGGTTTTCGCCGGTTTCGGAATCGACCACGCTTTGGTGGATGTGCATGGCGCTGCCGGGTTCCTGGCCCATCGGCTTGGCCATGAAGGTCGCATAGATGTCGTGCCGCAAGGCAACTTCCCGGACGGTGCGCTTGAACAGAAATACCTGATCGGCCCGGCTGAGCGGGTCGCCGTGCAGGAAATTGATCTCGACCTGGGCGGCACCTTCCTCGTGGATCAACGTATCGAGATCCAGTTCCTGAAGCTCGCAGAAATCGTACATTTCCTCGAACAACGGGTCGAATTCGTTGACGGCGTCGATCGAATAGGATTGCCGTCCGGTTTCCTGGCGACCGGATCGGCCGATCGGCGGGACTAACGGATAATCGGGGTCGGTGTTGCGGCCGACCAGGTAGAATTCCAGTTCGGGGGCCAGCACCGGCTTCCAGCCGCGTTGTTCGTAGAGGGCGAGCACCTGGCGCAGAACTTGGCGCGGGGCGATCGGGACCGGCCGGCTGTTGGCGTACTGGCAATCGTGGATGATCTGCGCGGTCGGCTCGTGTGCCCAGGGTACCAGACGCACGGTGCTGGGGTCGGAAATCAATTTGATGTCGATAATGGCGGGGTCGGTCAAGACATCATCCGGATCATCCGGATATTCCCCGGTGACCGATTGAATGAATATGGCTTCGGGCAGACGCGGTGCGCCACCCTGGAGGAATTTCTGGGCGGGCATGATCTTGCCGCGTGGCATACCGGTAATATCCGGTACGAGGCATTCAACCTCGGTGATGTGATGTTCGTTGAACCATTCGGTCAGGTCGATCATGTTAGCCCCGGAAGTGATCGGCGCGCCCGGAATGAGCGCGCCGCCGTGTATGTTTTGTCAGTGCTGGCGCAATTTAGGTGTTGTCAGTGCTGACGCACTGCGGTCCAGATGGCGTTGAATGTTTGCAGCTTGGTGCCCGATAGGGGCGGCAGGAAGTGCAGATATTTCAACTGCGCCGAGGTCGGTTTGATCAGCGGTGTTTTCAGCTCGCTGCTGAGCATCGGCTCGGAAGCGGCGTTGGGACTGCCATAGAGGTTGAAGTTGGACAGTTCCGCCCCCGCTTTGGCGGAAAGGATGAAGTTGATAAAATCATACGCGAGCTTCGGGTTCGGCGCATGGGTTGGGATCGCCATGGTATCGACCCAGATTTCGGTGCCTTGTTTTGGCAGCAGATAGGCCGAATTCAGGCAGGATTTGTCATCGTAGCATTCGGCGACAGCGCCGTTGAACGTCATGCCGATGGTGATGGTACCTTTTTTGATCTGGCCCATTGTGGGATCGCCATCGACAAAGCCGGTGAAATTCTTACGTTTTTCGGTTTTTTCAATGAGTTTGGCGGCCTTGATCCACTCGCTTTTCCTGTTGCAGGTAAAGCGGTAGCCGAGATAGGCGCAAGCGGCTCCCATTGTATCACGGCCGGAACCGCCCATGAGTGCGAACGGATAGGTGGGATTCAGTTTCGGATCGAACAGAACGGCCCAGCTTTCTGGCAGCGTTGCGATCTGGGTTTTCTGGTACCCTATTCCTGTGGTACCCCATTGATATGGCATGGAATGGGCGTCGTTCTGGTCGTAGGTCGGGTTTTTGAACTTTGCGATGAGATAGCGAAAATTCGGAATGTCTTTCTTGTCCAGCGGACGAATCAAATTTTCATGGATCAGTTGGGGAACATAGTAACTCGACGGCACCACGACGTCGTACTGGGAATCGCCACCGGCCTTGAGCTTGGCCGCCAACGCGGAATTCGAATCATAGTAGGTTTGCACGACCGTGCAGCCGCAATGGGCTTCATATTTCTTGATCAGGCCCTTGCCGATGTAGTCTTGCCAGTTGAACAGGTAGAGAGTTTTGTCGGCTGCGTGCGCGGCCGGCTGCATTCCGATCATGCCGCCGATCAAAACGGCAGCCAATCCGAGTTTCCTGAATAATCGATTTCGAAATTTCACTGATAGCCTCCTGTTGGGGTCAGATGGTCAGTCGCCGGTGCGTGGCATGGGGTGCCGTTCTTTTTGACGGCTGAAAACATACTGCAATAGGCCGATGCCGATGACCGTGGCAATCATCAGAGTCGCCAGCGCGTTGATGTCGGGGGAGATGCCTTTGAGGGCGACGGCACTGTAGATATAAATCGGCAAGGTCGTGCTACCAGGTCCGGCGGTGAAATAGCTGATGGTAAAATCGTCGATCGAGAGGGTGAAGGCGAGCAGGAAACCACCGATGATCGCCGGTCTTATTACCGGCATGGTCAAATGCAGAAAAGATTGACGGGCATCGGCATAGAGATCCTGCGACGCCTCGAACAAATTGGGGTCAAGGCCGGCCATGCGTGCGAAGACGACGAGGGCGACATAGGGGGCCTGGAACGTGACGTGGGCGATTCCCATGGTGAGCAGGCCGGCAGAGAACAGGCCGGTGGCCTTGTGCATCAGATTGAAAAAGATGAGATCCGATATGCCAAAAACCAGGCTTGGCATGATAATGGGGGTGTAGATGATCAGGCTGGGCAGAGCGGCGGCAAAGCCGGTGCGCGCGCGGGTTCGAAAGCGGCTGAGGCCGAAGCCCATCAAGGTGCCGAGGATGGTGCCGAGGATCGACGAGCCGATCCCCAGTATGAGTGACCGGCGGAGTGCCGCGAGAACGTCGGGGTCGTGCAGCAGGTCGGCGTACCAGTGCGCGCTGGCGCTGGCACCACCGGGGGCGGGAGCGAAGGAAAACACCGCGATCAATGCCAGCGGCGCGTAGAGCAGGAGGTAGACCGGCATGCTGGTGATCAGCAGGGCGCGCCGGATCGGCCGGGCAAGCTGCTGGCTCATATCATGCTGCCCTCGGAAGTTCCCAGGCGTTTACTCATGACTCGAAAGACGATGAGGCCACCGCATGTGAAGACGAGCATGAAAATGGTCAGCGCGGCACCGTAGGGCCAGTTGGGTGTGTCAAGAAATTGTGACGCGATGAGCGAGCCGATCATCATCGATTTACCGCCGCCAAGCAGAGTGGGTACCACGTAGTCGCCAAACGCAGGGATGGCGACGAGAATGATGCCGGACAGTAGGCCGGGGATGGTTTGCGGGAAAACGGCGCTCCAGAATAATTTTGTACCGGACGCATAAAGGTCGCGCCCGGCTTCGACCAAGGTCCAGTCCAGCTTTTCGGCGGCAGCGTACAACGGCACGACCATATAGGGCAGATAATTATAGGTCAGACCGATCTGCATGGCGAAGACGCCCGGCATCAGGCCGAGGTGCGGCGGGATGAAACCGAGCGTCTGTGCAAGATGCGACAGCGCCGAACCGGGGCCAAGCAACTCCATCCAGGCGTAGGTGCGGACCACCTGATTGGTCCATGAGGGCAGGATCACGAACAGCAGGAGCAGAGGGCGCAGCGCCACGGGTTGTGCAACGATGAAAAAAACCACGGGATAGGCGAGCAGTATGGTCAGGATGGCGGCGGAGATGGCTTGCAGGAGAGATCGCAGGATGGTCTCGATGTTGTCGGGACTCCATCCCAGTATCGAATACCCTGCAACCTCGCGGAACGGTTCGAGCGTTAGTGGCAAATGAGGATTGCCGTAGTTGCCGATTGAAAAAAAACCTATCGCCAACAAAATTGCGCTTGGCAGGATCAAAAATATCACGATCCACACTAGGCCCGGCCCGGCGGTGATCCACAGACGCAACGCCCGCGCCGCACGCTCGGCCCGTTCGGCGGTGCCCTGAAGGAAGGGGGACCCAGTTAGTGCGGACATGCCGAATCCCCTGTCATCCGTCGATCAGAATGATGTTTTCAGGCTTGATTTCCAGCGCAACCGCTTCGCCCGGCTGCCAACTGCGCTCGGCGGCCTGATTGTTGGTGTCGAGTGCCAGGACGATGGAACCGTCATGGAGTTCAACGCGGTACTGCGTCGAGGCACCCATGTAGATCGCCTCGCGCACGGTGCCGCGAAAAATATTGGGCCGGTCCAGGGGGGCGGCGGTGTCGTTGTAGATCCAGATTTTTTCGGGCCGGATCATTGCGGTGCGTTCGTTGCCGATCGGGGTCACGATGGTCAGGCGGCCGAGCGGGGTGTCGGCGGTGTTGCCAGGGGCGGGCGTGATGGGCCAGATGTTGGACAAGCCGAGGAATTCAGCGACGAAGACGCTGCGCGGCTGTTCATAAACGTCCAGCACGGGGCCGACCTGAAGCAGGCGGCCACGCTCCATCACGGCGATGCGGTCGCTCATCACCAACGCTTCCTGCTGGTCGTGGGTGACAAAAATGAAGGTCATGCCGAGGCGCTTCTGCATCCGCATCAGTTCGACCTGAAGTTCGGCGCGCAGCTTGGCATCGAGGGCTGAAAGCGGTTCGTCGAGCAGCACCACCTCGGGTTCGTTGACCAGTGCGCGGGCGAGGGCGACGCGCTGGCGCTGGCCGCCGGAAAGCTGCGCCGGGTTGCGGGTGGCGAAATCGTCGATCTGGAGCAAGGCCATGATCTGATCGGTGCGGAACTTGCGTTCGGCGCGCGCGATGCCACGCATACGAAGCCCGAAACCGATATTTTCGGCGACGTTCAGATGCGGAAACAGAGCATAGGACTGAAACACGGTGTTCACCGCGCGCCGGTGCGGCGGCACGGTTTGCATTTCGCGCCCGGAAATGACGATGCGGCCGGAATCGGGGGTTTCGAACCCGGCGATCATCCGCAGCAATGTCGTTTTGCCGCATCCTGACGGGCCAAGCAGGGTGAAAAATTCGCCGGGCCGGATCGCGAGATCGATCTGGTCGACCGCGACGATACCGCCGCCGAACACCCGGCTGATGCCTTCAAGAGTGATACCGCCGCGATCTGTCGTTCCCGGCATGACGCGCGGATCGGCGTGGGGAGTGTGCGGAAGAAGTGCCGGTTGGGTCACGCGCGGCAGACCCCGATCGTCTTTGTGGCCGATGTTTGGATCGGGTTCAAAATCGCGCGCATTTAATCTCCCCGGCGACCGTCCGTTTGTGCGGACAGGTGGCGCTCTGTTTGCTGCTGGCTTTACTCCCGTTGCCCAAGCATCGCCAAAGTTTTGCAGATCGTCAAGAATAATCAACGATGGATCGATGATCGTTTCGTGATCGCGCACATGTGTCTGCCATCTCAATCGAGCGTTCCCGGCGCTGCTAGAAATTATGTTGCGCGCACGAGGATGGCTCCTTAGAAGGTGTTGATTATTCTAAACGGTATCCGGCACACGAAGGGAATTCATCATGCTGATTGGCGTTCCGAAAGAAATCAAGAACCATGAGTACCGGGTTGGTCTGACGCCGGCTTCGGTGCGAGAACTGCGCTTGCACGGGCATCAGGTGCTGGTCGAGACCGGTGCTGGTGAGGGCATCGGCATGGATGACGCCGCCTACGCCCGTGCGGGTGCCGAGATTGCGCCCGATGCGGCTCAGGTTTTTGTGCGGGCGGATATGATCGTGAAGGTGAAGGAACCGCAGCCGAGCGAATGCAAGCAGTTGCGGCCCGGGCAGATTCTGTTCACCTACCTGCATCTCGCACCTGACCCTGAACAGGCGAAATTGCTGATGCAATCGGGCGTCGTCGCCATCGCCTATGAAACCGTGACCGACGAGCGGGGCCGGTTGCCGCTGCTGGCACCGATGAGCGAGGTGGCCGGGCGGATGGCGGTGCAGGTCGGCGCGGTGTCGTTGCAAAAAGCCAACGGCGGCTTTGGAGTGTTGCTGGCCGGGGTGCCGGGTGTGCCGCCCGCACGAGTCGCGGTGCTCGGCGGTGGCGTTGTGGGGACGAATGCGGCCCGGATCGCGATGGGAATCGGGGCGGACGTGACAATTCTCGATAAATCGATCGCCAGACTGGCGCAGCTCGACGATTTATACGGACCACATCTGAAAACCATGTTCGCCACCGCCGAAGCGATCGAGGAGGCCGTGTTTCACGCCGACCTGGTGATTGGGGCGGTGCTGGTGCCGGGGGCTTCGGCACCAAAACTGGTGACGCGCGCGATGTTGGGGCAGATGCACCGGGGGGCCGTGCTGGTCGATGTCGCGATCGATCAGGGCGGATGTTTCGAAACCAGCAAGCCGACGACCCACGATGATCCCACATATATTGTTGACGGGGTGGTGCATTATTGTGTGGCGAACATGCCGGGGGCGGTGCCGCGCACGTCGACCTTCGCACTCGCCCAGGCAACCTTGCCGTATGCACTCAAATTAGCCGATCAGGGGTGGAAGGCAGCGTTGCGGAACGATGCGCATTTGCGCGCAGGGTTGAACGTGGCCGAGGGCCGCATTGTGCATCCAGCGGTTGCTGAAGCGTTGGGTGAAGTGGTGTTGACGGCCGATCACGTTCTCACGGCGGAGTAACGCCCGGATGGACGCAGAACCGCTGGGGGTCCCCGAAGAAGCAGCGGTTGGCGCACGGCTGAAGCGGATGCGTCAGGTGTTTGGGTTGACCCAGCGGGAGCTGGCGCGCCGTGCCGGAGTGACGAATGGGGCAATCTCGTTGATCGAGCAGGGCAGGGTCAGCCCCTCGATTTCGTCGCTGAAGAAAATCCTCGACGGGATTCCGATGTCGCTCGCGGAGTTTTTCACGATCGATCTGGCGGCATCGGAGGACGTGTTTTTTCGCGCCGACGATCTGACGGAAATTGCGTTCGAGGCGCGGATTTCATTTCGCATGGTTGGCCACCCGCTGAAGGAACGGGCGTTGCAAATGCTGCATGAAACCTACCGGTCAGGTGCCGATACCGGTGAGGCCATGCTACGCCACGATGGCGAAGAAGCCGGGATTGTGGTGCGTGGCCGGCTGCTGGTGACCGTGGGCGATCAGGAACAGGCGCTGGGGGCGGGCGATGCCTATTACTTCAAAAGCCGGATTCCGCACCGGTTTCGCAACCCGTTTGACGAATTGTGCGAAGTGATCAGCGCAAATTCTCCGCCGAGTTTCTGAACGGTGCGGCCAGTTTTTTGTTGAATTACCCGGTTATTCTGGTTACGGTGTCCATTGATGCTGGATTTTCCCAACAGATATGGGCGTACCGCGAGGGCGGTGTCGTGGTGTTTCAGGCCGCTCGGCATGGTGCTCCGCAATGCTCAGGCCGATCTTTTGCGGCTTTGCGCACGTATCGGCTTTAGCCCGCACCGCTCCTGATCGTTACCACCGCGCGGTCGTTGCGGCGGTATCTTGCTCTGGCGCGTGACCAATTGGCGGTGATCCGCTCTAATCTTTGTTTTGCAAGCAATTTCATTGCATAGGCTTGCCGTTATGGCATCAACCTCAGGCAATATTGCTCTACCTTCGGAGTTATTTCATGCTTGATGATATCGTGACCTCGTTTGAACCGCAAGCGTTCGGCTGGCAGGCGGCTGATGCCGCGCACCATTTGCACCCGTTTACCGACCACAAATCGTTGCACCAAGGCAAAGTACGAATCATTACCGGTGCGGATGGCGTGTTCCTGACCGACGATGCCGGCGATCGCATCCTTGATGGCATGGCAGGTCTGTGGTGTGTGGCAGCGGGATACGGCCGGCATGAACTGGTCGAGGCGGCGAGCCGGCAAATGCAGAGTTTGCCTTACTACAACACATTTTTTAAAACATCGACGCGGCCGGTGATCGCTCTCGCCGAACGGTTGACCGCGATGGCACCAGACGATTTGAACCACGCGTTTTTTGCTTGTTCAGGGTCGGAGGCGGTCGATACCGCCCTGCGGATGGCGCGCACTTTCTGGATTACCAAGGGCCAGCCTGGCAAACGCGTCATCATTGGCCGGGAGTTCGGCTATCATGGCTCGACCACACTGGGAGCGGCGGCTGGCGGGATGGTCGATATGCATCGCCAAGGGGCAATGTTGCCCGATTTTGCCCATGTCATGCCGCCGTACTGGTATGGCTATGGCGGCCAGATGAGTCCGGAGGAGTTCGGCCTTTATGCGGCAAAGCAAGTCGAGGACAAGATCCACGAGGTCGGGGCGGCCAATATTGCGGCGTTTATTGGCGAGCCAATCCAGGGAGCCGGCGGCGTGATTATACCGCCTGACAGTTACTGGCCTGAAATCAATCGCATCTGTCGCGAGAACAACATTCTGCTGATTGTGGACGAGGTGATTTGTGGTTTTGGGCGAACCGGACGGATGTTCGGCAGTGAAACTTTTGGAATAAAGCCAGATTTGATGACATTGGCAAAAGGTATAACCTCCGGTTACATCCCACTTTCGGCGGTTCTGGTCGGCGATCGGGTTGCCGATGTTCTGATCAATGATACCGGCGAATTTTATCACGGCTTTACGTATTCGGGCCATCCGGTAGCCTGTGCGGTGGCGCTGGCTAATTTGGATATCATCGAAAACGAGGGATTGGTGGCGCGGGCCGAAGCCAGCGGCGTCGCGCTGCGCGCGAAATTTGCGACCGCCCTTGAAGGGGTGCCGATTGTTGGCGAAATCCGGGGGGTAGGCCTGATCGGGGCCATCGAACTGACTGCTGATCAGCGCACACGGCGGTTTTTCGACAAGCGCGGCCGGGTTGGCGCAATCTGTCGCGACTATTGTTTTTCTAACAATCTGGTGATGCGGGCCGTGCGCGATACCATGGTGTTCTCGCCGCCTTTAACGATCAATGACGATGAGATGGATGAACTTGTCGCCCGTGCGACGCGCGCGATTCTGGCGACCCAGGCCGACGTGCGCGCTGAAATTTTATGACTAGAGCGATGGATATCGTGTCATCTCACGAAAATCGATTGGCGTTGTTGGCCGAAAGCGAATTGATCGAAGCGTTCATTATCGACGTGAACGGGGTGCCGCGTGGCAAGTGGCTACAGCGGGATAAAGCAAACGCGCTGTTAGGCGCGGGAATTGCGATTCCGCGCTCGGCGTATCTGCTCGACGTTTGGGGGCGCGATATTATCGAGGGTGGGATTGCGTTCGATACGGGCGACCCGGATGGCAATTGCGTTGCGGTGCCACACAGCGTGACGCAGATGCAATGGGCGGAAGGTTGTGCAGTCCAGGCGCTGCTGACCATGCGCGAGGCCGACGGCTCGCTGTTCTATGCTGACCCGCGCGGCGTGCTCGCGCGGGTGCTGGAACGTTATGCCGCAAAGGCGCTGACGCCGGTCATGGGTGTCGAACTCGAGTTTTATCTGGTCGATCCCAACCGGGCCGGCGGCCAGCGCATTGCGCCACGCGGTGCAGATGAAAGCTTCTGGCGCGGATGGCAGACCGATACGATGGGACTTTGGGAGATCCATGACTATGAGCCGATCCTGCGCGATCTGCTGCGCGCGGCGGCGGCTCAGAGCATCGCGCTCGATACGTTGATCAGCGAAAACGGGCCGGGGCAGTTTGAAGTTACCCTCCGTTATGCGCCGGATGCGCTGCGGATCGCCGACGA
Organism: Acidiphilium sp.; assembly: GCA_028688905.1. Taxonomy (GTDB): domain Bacteria; phylum Pseudomonadota; class Alphaproteobacteria; order Acetobacterales; family Acetobacteraceae; genus Acidiphilium. Next base: position 646,031 of record JAQTXH010000001.1, read on the forward strand.
TGCCGTGCTGTTCAAGCGGGCGGTCAAGCAGATCGCGCGTCAGCATGGGCTGTGCGCGACATTCATGGCCAAACCATTTGGCAACTGGGCCGGCAGTGGCATGCATGTCCATATGTCGGTGCTTGATCGCACTGGGAACAATGTGTTCAGCGGCGATGCGATGAAGCCTAGCCCGGTGCTATATCACGCGCTGGGTGGATTGGTCGCGGCGATGCCGGATACCATGCTGGTCTTCGCGCCCCACGCCAACTCGTTCCGCCGTTTCGCGCCCGGCACTCACGCGCCGGTGTTTGGCGATTGGGGGCATGACAATCGGATGTCGGCGATCCGGGTGATCAATGCCGAACCACGCGCGGCGCGGCTGGAGCACCGCGTCGCGGGTGCCGATTGCAACCCGTATCTGGCCTTTGCCGCGCTGCTGGGAGCAATGCTCGATGGCATTGAGGCCGAGGCTGATCCGGGACCGGAAACGATTGGCGACAAAACCGGCCTCGCGGCCCCGAAACTGCCGATCGCCTGGAGTGCGGCGACCGAACGGTTTGCGGGTTCGGCGCGGGTGGCTAGCATTTTCGGTACCCAGTTTCAGGGGATTTTTGCCGCTTGTAAGCGCCAGGAAATCGACGAGTTCAGGCGGCGGATTTCTGACGTCGAATACGACGCCTACCTGAAAAATGCCTAAAAAGGCAATCGCCGGCGCGAAAGCTGGCGATCATAAAACGATAACGCCAGGAGAGTTTAACCGTATCGGAGACAGACAATGCGAACTGAGTTGAAAGCAAACTTACTATCTTTTGCCGATTTGATCATGGTGCAAATTGCTGGAAATGCACCTGACAATTCGATCAATAAAGCCACTTTAGCGTCGACTGCTTTAGCATCGACCATGATTTCGAGAAGAGCCTGAGTATTCATTAATTCAAATAACAGCAACCATGATCTCATGATTAAATTGAAAGAAGGGGGCTAGATTAGAATGAAAACGGAACTCAAGGCTAATTCTCTATCGTTTTTTGAAACAATCATCATGGGGGTGGCCGGCTCCGCGCCGGCATTTTCCATTGCGGTCGCTATCGCGGGCCTGTTGGCGGTGGCGGGCACGGTATCTCCCAATGCGCTGCTGATCTTCGCCTTGCCGATGCTTGGCATCTCTCTGGCCTATAAGGGCCTCAACAAAAAAATGGCCAACGCCGGCGCGGCCTATGAGTGGACCAAATCCGTCCTGGGGGGATTTTTCGGCTACTTCTCCGGCTGGGCGCTGCTCATTGCCTCCATGGTGTTCATGATCACCGGCAGCGTGCCGCTCGGCACGGCCACGATCGACCTGTTCGACCCGACCTTGGCGAACAATGTTCTGCTCACCACCGGCATCGGCGCAGGCTGGTTTGTCATCATCGGCGTGGTGTTGATCACCGGTATCGAGCTGACCAGCAAAATCCAGGTGGTGATGAGTTCGATCGAACTCGCCATCCTGCTGATCATCTCGATTGCATCCTTTGTCCACACCGGCCGGGTTGGCGCGGTTACACCGTTCTCGTGGTCGTGGTTCGGCTTCAACTACCCGGTCGGCACCTTCGCCTCGTCCTCATTGGTCGTGGTGTTTCTCTATTGGGGGTGGGACGTCACCTGCAATCTCTCCGAAGAAACCAAGGACCTGCCACCGAACGCCGCCGGGCAGGGTGGTTTTTTGAGCGTGTTTGTCACCATCGCCTCTTTCGTCGCGTTTACCATCGCAACGTTGTTGATGTTCTCCCTGGTCACCGCCAAGGGATTCTCCGACAACCTGATTTACCACGTCGCGATCGCGGCGGGGCTGGGTCCGGTGGGTGGCTATGCGGCATCGCTGGCACTGATCCTCTCCAGCATCGCCACGCTGGAAACGACGATGCTGCAATTTTCGCGCACCCTGTTCGCCATGGGTCGTGACCGTGCATTGCCAGCCTATTTCGGTCAGGTGCATCAAAAGACGTTGACACCCGTGCGCACCATGTACCTGCTGTTGGGCGTCGGCCTGCTGATGATTTTCATCTCCAGCTTCATGCCGTCAATCGCGACCATTCTGTCGGACTCGGTCAACGCTATTGCCGTACAGGTTTGCTATTATTACGGTCTGGCCGGTCTGATCTGCGCATGGGTGTACCGTGACAGCTTCAAGGCAATGTCTTGGGACGCCGTGCAATACGCCGCTTTCCCTGCCTTGAGCGGGATCGCGCTCATCATTCTGGGTCTCTACGCGATTTCTACCTTCAACCTGACAACCAAAATCGTCGGCGTGGGCGGATTGCTGATCGGTATCGTCTTCTATCGCCCCTCCGGTTACAGCAAGCGCATCAGTGACATCCTGGCAGAAGAGTAACCCGAGGCGGTTGGTGTCAGAACAGCGACAATTGCGCGGCCGGACCGGATCGCTGGTGCGGACGCGCAAACGCGGTGCAATCGAGCGGGGACGGCGCATCGCTGAGGCCTAATTGCGCTGCTGCGCGCCGAAACCTTGCGGTGAGAAGTGAGGCGTAGGGGCCGGTACCTTTGAACCGGCTCCCGAATTTCGCATCGTTCAGCGCACCATCCCGGGTCTGGCGGATCAGGCTGAGGATATGGGCGGCGCGATCGGGCATGGTGCGATTCAGCCAGTCTTCGAACAGCGCACCGAGTTCATGGGGTAAACGCAACAATATCGCATGGGCGCTTCGTGCGCCGGCTCGGGCGGCGGCTTCAAGAATGCGCTCGAGTTCGGCGTCGTTCAACCCTGGGATCATAGGGGCCGCAAGAACGCCGACCGGAATGCCGGCGGCAGTCAGTCCGGCGACAGCATCGAGACGTCGTGTGGGGCTTGCGGCACGTGGTTCCATTGCGCGGGCGAGGCGGGGATCGAGCGTCGTGATTGAAATGTGAACCCTGGCAAGGTGGCGGGCCGCCATCCGCTGCAAAATATCGGTGTCACGCAAAACGCCGGCAGATTTGGTGATGATGGAGACGGGGTGGTTGAACCGATCCAGAACCTCAAGAACGGCACGGGTGAGTTTCAACTGACGCTCAACGGGTTGATACGGATCGGTGTTCGAACCCACAACGATCGGTGAGGGAACGTAGGATTTTCGAGACAACTCGCGCTCCAGCAGGGCTGCCGCTTCCGGCTTGAAAATCAGCTTCGTCTCAAAATCAAGGCCTGCCGAGAAGCCGAGATAGGCGTGAGTCGGACGCGCGTAGCAATAGATGCAACCATGTTCGCAACCTCGGTACGGATTCAATCCCCGGTCGAAACCGATGTCCGGGCTGATGTTCCGGCTCAGGATTGAACGGGTCGCGTCGCGAATCAGGATCGTAGGTGGGGGCGGTGCGTCTTCCGCCAGGGTTTCCCAACCGTCATCGAACGAGTCGCGACTGGCTTTTTCAAACCGGTTAGCGGGATCGAGACTGGTGCCACGACCAGCGAGACGCGCATTTCGGGGGATGAGGGTTTTCGTGTTCATGGTATGTGCTAGATATCAAGCGGTTCTGCGCCTGAGAGTCAAGAACAAAATATGAACAAATTAGTTTATTTAGAATCATCGAACGCCAGACGGCCAGAGCACGACGCGCAGGGTTTGCAGGATGATCAGCATGTCAAAGGCGATCGATGCATTTTTGACATAGTAGAGATCATAACTGAGTTTGGAACGGGCATCGTCGAGCGAAGCGCCGTAAGGGTAATTGATTTGCGCCCAACCGGTGAGGCCGGATTTTACGATGTGGCGCTCGTTATAGAGGGGCAGTTGCGCGGCAAGATCTTTGGTGAACTCGGGGCGTTCGGGGCGAGGTCCGACAAAGGACATGTCGCCCCGCAATATATTGAACAATTGAGGGATTTCGTCGATCCTGGTCCGGCGCAGAAAATTCCCCACCTTGGTGATCCGTGGATCGTTGGCATCGGCCCAGACCGCACCAGATGTCTCGGAATTCAGGCGCATCGTCCGTAATTTCAGGATTTTAAACGAACGCATGCCTCTGGTTACGCGAGTGTGCGAATAGAAGGGCGATCCCCGATCCTGTAGCCAGACGGCCGCAATCCCGCCCAACAGAAACGGCGATGCTCCGACCAGCAGCAACAGGCTCACCCCCACGTCAAGCGCGCGCTTCAGGCAGCGATCGAACAAGGTGTAGGAAAAACCATCGGAATAGAGCAGCCACGACAGATCAAGCCGCTTGATGTCGATCCGCCGGATTTCGGCCTCCAGAAAACTCATGTACTGGTACACCGGATAGCCGGCCATTTTGCAGTCGATCAGCCGATCCAGCGCCATGCCACGCCGTTCGTCCGGCGCGATCACAATCTGGTCGGCGCGCAAGTGCTTTGCGACGTCCAGAAAGCCATTCGGCGCTTGAATGACCTGTCGGGCGTTGTCGCCTTCGAGCCTGGGGTCGATGGCACCGAACCGTTCGTCATGCACAAAAGTGACGTCGTAATGCAGGTTGCGCCCCTCGCTTTCAAGCATCCACGCCAAATCCCAGGCACGGCAACCGGCACCGATGATCAGCAGACGCCGCTTCAGCAGCCCGGATTTACGCAGACGCAGGAAAGTCAGGCGCGCCGCGATGCCGCATCCGGTAAAACAGATTGACGCCGCCACAAACAGCGGGTCGGGAAGCCGATGCGGCCAGGCATGACGGTGCGTTACCAGCAACACCGGCAGGGTTAGCACCACTCCCGAGGCCATGATCGTGCCGATGCCGACCACGAGCGGCAACCGGCGGATCGACCGCCTGACGGTCAGAATAATGTCGCGCCGGTAAAGACCGAGTGCGTAGATCGATATCAGATTGGCCATCGGATAGAGCGCCAGAATGAAAACGATCTCCAGACCAACTCGCGGCAGCGGTTTGGGGAGGGCGAACCAGGCGGCGAACGGCCAAACGATGATGATCAACGCGGCATCGAGGCAAAACATGAGTGCGGCGGGGTTCATCGGCCACCTCTGGCCGCCGGGCCGGGCAAAATGGCCAGAATTGGGCACGTAAATTGAATAATCAGCCTGTCGGGCATTGGGTCGACCAAAGTGAACTGACGCCACAATCGCCCAGGATTATTAATAAACGTTTAAAATAATAACTTGAAATCATATTTGACGTGTAATTCAGATCGGCGTCCGATTCAACCGGGGGTTGCCGGTCAGGAGGACGATACGCGTAGCTGAGCGCGCCGGCTGAATGTCGCGATCAGCTACGCCCGTAGGTGTCCTCGTAGCGCACGATGTCGTCTTCGCCGAGATAGGCTCCGGATTGGACCTCGATCAAAGTCAGGGGGATTTTGCCTGGATTTTCCATCCGGTGGATGCAACCCAACGGCAGATAGAGGCTCTCGTTTTCGCGAATCAGATGGGTTTCGGCATCGCGGGTGACCAAAGCTGATCCGGCGACCACGACCCAGTGCTCGGCGCGGTGGAAGTGTTTTTGCAGGGAAAGTTTGGCACCCGGATGCACCACGATGCGCTTGACCTGAAACCGATCCCCCTGGATCAGGCTTTCGTAGAAGCCCCACGGCCGGTAGACGCGGTTATGGGCCTCGGCCTCGGGGCGTTTGTCGCGCTTGAGGCGATCGACCACGCGTTTGACGCTTTGGGTCTTGCTGCGATGCGTCACCAAAACTGCGTCCGGCGTCGTCACCACCACGACATCGTGCAAGCCGAGCACGGCGGTAACGGCTCCTTCGCTTCGCACGTAACATCCGGTGGAGTCTTCGACGATCGCGTCGCCCATTGTGGCGTTGCCGGCGCTGTCTTTGGTCGCGACGTCCCATATGGCCGCCCAGGACCCGACATCCGACCACCCAAGGGCAGCTGGGACTACGGCGGCGCGATCGGTTTTTTCGGCGATGGCGTAATCGAAGCTGATATCGGGCGCGGCGGCGAATCCTTCCGTTCCCAACCGGATGAAGTCGAGGTCGAACTCGCGGGCGTCGAACGCGATTCGAACGGCGCGGACCACCTCGGGGGCGTGGCGTTCCATTTCCGCCAGCAGGGTCCGGGCGGTGGCGACGAACATCCCCGAATTCCAGAAATGCCGGCCATCGGCACAGAGTGCTGCGGCCGTCGTCGCATCCGGCTTTTCGACGAACCGGGCGATGCGGAATGCATTGCCGTGGCCGGCGAGCGCCTCGCCCTGTTCGATGTAGCCATACCCGGTTTCCGGTGCCGTGGGGTGCATGCCGAAGGTAACGATAAAGCCATCGGTTGCGGCCTTCGCGGCGATGCCGAGGGCTGCTTGCAGGGCGGCAGGATCAGCGATTGCCGCGTCGGCGGCCATAATCCAGATCACCTGGTCGGGGTTGGTTTCGGCAACCAGCAACGCGGCGGCGGTGATTGCGGGGGCGCTATTGCGACCGGTGGGTTCAAGCAGGATGCGAGCGGCGGTTGTCCCCGATTCCCGCAATTGTTCGGCGACGATAAAGCGGTGATCTTGGTTCGCGACGACCACGAGTGGCGCGAATGTCCGGCCGGTGGCACGACCGGCGGTTTCCTGCAGCATGGTGCGCGCCGAAATCAGCGGCCAGAATTGTTTCGGATAGGCCTTGCGTGAGACCGGCCAGAGCCGCGTGCCGGTACCGCCCGACAGTATGACCGGAACGATTGTTTCGTTCCGCGCTACAGTTTTATCAGCCATGCAGATCCCTATCAATCGTCAGCGCTTCATTGCCAGTGGATGCGTTATGCGTCCAGCATGGTGCAAAAGGAACAGCAATGACCAATTGGCAGGAAAAGCTTCATCTGGATGATATGACCAGTGCGGAACTGCGGGCGTTGCTGCCGCGCCGCCCCGTGGTGCTGCTGCCGCTGGGCAGTCAGGAAGATCAGGGAGGCCACGCGCCGATGGGGGATTTCCGGCTCGCGGCGCTGATCGCCGGGCGAATTGCGCGTGCGGCCACCGATGCGGGTACTCTGACACTCGTGGCTCCGGCGCTGCCGTTCGGTGCCGCCGATCATTTCGGCGCGGTCGCCGGCGGGCTGGCGCTGGCACCTGCCACTTTCCGGGCGGTGCTGAGCGACCTGCTGGACAATTTGTTCCGGACCGGGCTGGACCAGATTATCATTTTGAACGGGCATGGCGGCAACGTGCCGATCATCCACGAGGTGACGCTGGCGATCCGTCGGGCGGGCGGGCGGATTGTTCCCTCGGTGTATCTCTGGAAAATCGCACGGCGGCTGATGGAGCGGCGAATCGGGCAGGCACCCTCGCGGTTCGGTCATGCCGGTGAGCCGCTGGCCTCGATCGCTTTGTGTCTGCGCCCGGACGCGGCGCGGCTCGATCTCGCGGTGGTGCCAGGACCGGCGGGGTTGGTGCTGGGCTGTGGCGTGACCGGTTTCGGTGCGATCGGGTTCGAGGACATCGAAATCGATGCGCCGGTCGAGTATCTTGAAATCGCGCCTAATTCTGCCGCGGCTGATGCGACCGCGGCCGATGCGGTGGTGGGGGCGGCCGTGGTCGATGATCTGGTGGCGCGCGTCGCACGGTTCTGCGGGCATGTGGCGGCGCGGTCGTGAGCCTGATGCCCGGCTGGATTCCGGTGACGATCGCTGCGGCCCTGTTTCAAGTTTGGCGAACCGCTTTGCAGGCTCGGCTGCGCGGCGTTCTTACCCCGGGCGGTGCCGGGTTCCTGCGTTATTTGTATGCGCTGCCGGTCGATTTTTTGCTTCTGGGTGTCGCGCTGGTAGGTTTTGGCGACGGCGTGCCAATGTTGGGCGCGGGATTCGTGGCCTACTGCCTGTTTGGCGGCATTGCCCAGATATTCGGGACGAATTTGTTGATCATGGCGTTCGCGCACCGCAATTTCGTGGTCGGCACCGCCTACGCGAAGACCGAGGCGGCGCAGCTTGTGATCGTGTCGGTTGTGGTGTTCGGGACGCATATTCCGCTTGTCGCGATCATTGGTATAGGTTTCGCGGTGGCGGGCGTTCTGGCGCTGTCGTTTGCCGGCGAATCGATGACCCCGCGCGATTTGCTGCGGGCGTCGATCCAGCCGGCGGCGTTGTGCGGTCTGGGGTCTGGCTTTTCCTTTGCGGTGACGGCGATTCTCCTGCGCAACGCAACGCAACCCTGGCCCTGCCGCCGGCCACGCCTATCATGCTGAAGGCACTGCTGGTACTGGCTCTGGCGAATTCGTTGCAGACGGTCGCGCAAGGCTCGTACATGGCGCTCCGTACCCCACGCGAATTGGCCAAATGCATCGTATTGTGGCGGCGGGCTGTGCCGGTGGGGGTGTTGTCGGCACTAGGATCGGCCTGCTGGTTCGCCGCCTTCGCGATGACGGATGTGGCGCTGGTGCGCGGGTTCGGGCAAATCGAAATTTTATTTACTCTTGCGGTCGGGCATTTTTATCTGAAGGAGCGCACCAAACGCGGCGAAATTGGCGGGTTGCTTCTTGTCGGAGGCGGTGTGGCGCTGATCGCGGTAGCGGGGATGGGGTAGGCGATGAACGGGTGGGCAGAGTCATCCGGGCGGGCGCTGGAGCATGAATTCGGCGCGACGCAGATCGTCTTCGGTGGTGATCTTGAAATTGTCGTCGCTACCTGGGACCATGGTGACATCGAATCCGGCGCGCTCGGCGACGGCGGCATCGTCGGTCAGGTCCAGGGCGAGCGGATTTTCCTGGTACGCACGCCGGTGAGCGGCCAGAATGTCGGCGAATCGAAAACCTTGCGGGGTCTGCGCGCGCCATAGATCGGTCCGCTCGACGGTGCCGACGATCCGGTCGCCTTGGCAGCGCTTGAGCGTGTCGGCGAGGGGAACGCCGGCAATGGCCCCTGACGAGACCTCAAGCGCCGCGATGACGGCGGTGATGGTGTGCGCTGCAACGAACGGGCGGACGGCGTCATGGATGATGACGATCCGGGAACCGATGCTCGCGATGCCTTCCAGGCCCAGGCGCACCGAGTCCTGACGGGAGTTGCCACCCGGCAGCGGTGCGGGCAGCAGCATTCCGGCGGTCGCGCGATGGTAGAGATCGTGGTCGTCCGAGTGGATGACGACCTGCACGTGGTTGATGGCCTGGTGGTCTTGCAACGCCATGATCGTACGGCGGATGATCGGGATGCCTCCAAGAAGCCGGTATTGTTTCGGGATCGGTCCGCCGAGGCGATGTCCCCGGCCACCGGCGACAATTAAGGCGGTGATCATGGCAAGGTTGCAATCATGGCGTGTCCAGACGGTTCAGGGCATCACGCAGCCTGTCGTGGCTGCGGGCAAGGCGGTTGCGCGCCGCTTCAGGGCTGAGGTGGTGATGGAGCGCGACAATTGCCGTTTTGACCTCGAAATCGCTGGCTCTCAGGGCGGCCTGCGCGGTTTTGCTGTCGCATCCGGCAATTGCCACGACGATGCGGGTGGCGCGGGCACGGAGTTTGGCGTTGGTGGCTTTGAGATCGACCATATAGGGGCCGTAGGTTTTACCAAGGCGGATCATGATGGTGGTGGAAAGGCAGTTCAGCGCGATTTTCTGGCTGGTACCGGCGGAAAGACGGGTCGATCCGGCGAGGACCTCCGGGCCACTGGTGATGACGATGGGAATTTGGGCTGCGTCGGCGATCGGGCCGGGGCTGTTGGCGATGCAGGCGGTCAGCGCGCCGGCGCGGTTGGCGATTCTGATGGCGGCGAGGGTAAATTTAGTGGCCCCTGAGGCTGCTATGCCGATCAGGGCATCGTTCGGGCCGATGTCATGGCCCGCGAGATTTTGTTCGATGGCATCGGTGTCGTCTTCGGCCCCTTCGACGGCACCCGATATGGCGGCTTCACCACCGGCGATGAGCGGGATGATGACGCCGGGAGGCAGCGAAAAAGTGGGGCCACATTCCACGGCATCGAGCATCGCGAGGCGGCCGGAGGTACCGGCACCGGCATAAAAAAGTCGTCCGCCAGCCCCAAGTTTCGCGGAAATGGCATCGGCGAGGGTGGCGAGGGTTTTCGTGCAGGAACCGAGTGCCAGCCGGGCGCGGGATTCCTGGGCGAGCAGGGCGTGGATGATGGTCTCGCTGGATTGTCGGTCAAGATCGGCGAGATCCTGGCGGACGGTTTCGGTCAACGGCAGGGTTGGAGCCGGTGCCGGGCGGGTTACGACGGGGTGGATCGGGGTACCGGCGATCCAGGTGTTCCGCACGTGAAAATCATCGTCCAGCCAGATCATGTCGGCGCGGGTACCCGGCGCGAGACGGCCGCGATCGGTGAGGTTGAGAGCGGTCGCCGGGGCGGCGGTGGCGGCGTGCAAGGCGGCCTCCGGCGCGATGCCGGCGGCAATCAGGCGGCGGATACCCTCGTCAAGGGTGATGGTGGCACCGGTAAGGGTGCCATCGGGGCGGCGGGCAGCACCATTTTTATGTATCGCGGGTCCACCGCCGAAGGGTTGCGCGGTACCTTCCGGCAGACCGGCGAGGCTGATGGAGTCGGTGACGGCGATGGCGCGCGAACCGGCGGCGGCGAAAGCGAATTTCAGAGTGATGGGGTCGGTGTGAATGGCATCGGTGATGAAGCAGGCGGCGAGTCGCGGATCGGCGAGGGCGACACCGGCGATACCGGGGTCGCGATGGTGGAACGGGCGCATGGCGGTGAACACATGGGTGGCGATGGACGCACCGGCATCGATCGCGGCGAGGGTGACAGTGGCATCGGCGTCGCTATGGCCGATGGCAATAATGACACCGATGGATTTGAGACGGACGATGGCGGCGATCGCGCCGGGGAGTTCGGGGGCGATCGTTATCAGGCGCAAGACAGCGCGGAGAGCAGGGGCAGCCAGAAGATCATCTAACGTCTGATTGTCTGGGATTTGAAGCCAGTCCTCCCGATGCGCCCCACGGCGGCGGGGGGCGAGGAACGGGCCCTCAAGATGCAGGCCGAGCATCTGCGCGACTGGTTCGGATTTCAGGGTTGCGATGGCCATGCCGAGACGCTCGGAGGTATCATGCAGGCTGGTGACCGGGGCGGTGATGATGGTGGGAACGAAACTGGTCACGCCGCATTGAGCCAGATTACAACAGAGGTTTTTGAAATCGTTGCTTGTGGCGGCGGCGCAGTCGATCCCGAAGGCCCCATTGTTGTGCAGGTCGATCAGGCCGGGGGCGAGGATGCCGTGGGAGAGCGAAATGTCCGGGTTGGCCGGGGCATGGTCAAGGATGGCCGTGATAATGCCATCTTCGATAACGACAGCGCCCGGGCCAGCGATCTGGCCCTCGTGGAACAGGCGAGGGGCGGCGATGATCATGTTGTTAGTTGACGAGCATCGGGCCTAGTGGTTTGCCGGCGAACAGATGGACATGCAGGTGCGGTACTTCCTGGTGGCTGTCCGGTCCCATGTTGGCGAGCAAGCGGTAGCCGGCTTCCTCGAAGCCGAGCATGTGGGCGACATGGCCGACGGCACGGATGAAACCGGCTACTTCAGCTTCGGAGGCGGTGGCGGCGAAATCCGCGAAGGCGACATAGCGGCCTTTGGGAATGATCAGGATATGGTGCGGAGCCTGAGGATTGATGTCGTGAAAGGCGAGGGCGAATTCGTTCTCGAACACCTTGCGGGACGGGATTTCACCGCGCAGGATTTTGGCGAAGATATTGTTATCGTCATAGGGCGGTTTGCCGGAAACACCGATTTTCATGGAATTTTCCTTGTCTCAGCGATGGACAGCATCACGGGGCGGGATGATTTTTCGGCGATGCCCGAAATACCTTCGCGGCGTTTGAGTTCGGTCCAGACGTCTTCGGGGCGCAGACCGGCGGAGACCCACATGACCAGAAGATGATAGAGTACGTCGGCACTTTCAGCGATCAGAGCGTTGCGGTTGCCGGCCACGGCTTCGATCAGGCACTCGACCGCCTCCTCGCCGAATTTCTGCGCGACTTTGTTGATACCGCGCGAGAGCAGGCGGGCGGAATGGCTGATCAGCGGGTCGGCGGCCTTACGGGCAATGATGGTGGACCACAGGCGGTCGAGTACCCTGGCATCGGGTGCCGCAGGATCAAGCGGGGGGACCGGCGCAAAACGGTCGGCCGATTTGATATTGCGCGGGGTTTTGGGTGCTTGCGCCTTGGCGGATTTGGATTTCACCGGCGCTTTGGCGGTTAATTTGGCGGGGTATTTGGGCATACAATCCTCTAACGCGGAGCAGGGATCGGGCGGACCGGCAGGCCCGCCGCAGTGAGGCTGGATTTAACGTCGGCGATGGTGAACTGGCCGAAATGAAACACGCTGGCTGCAAGCAGGCCGGTCGCCCCCGCTTGCGCACCTTCAGTGAAATGGTCAAGCGTGCCGACGCCGCCAGAGGCAACGATGGGAATAGTGATCGCTTTGGCCACTTTCCGCAGCAAGGCAAGGTCAAACCCCGTACCGGTGCCGTCGCGGTCCATCGAGGTCAGCAGAATTTCGCCGGCCCCGCGTGCCTGCATTTCGGCGCACCACGCGATCGCGTCGATCCCCGTGGGATTGCGGCCACCGTGGGTGAAAATCTCCCACGTACCGTTGGAAGTGGCGCGGGCGTCCACCGCGACGACGATGCATTGGCTGCCGAATTTGCGCGCGGCTTCGTTGATGAAATTCGGGCGGGCGATAGCGGCGGAGTTGATGCTGCATTTATCGGCCCCCGCCAGCAGCAGACGGCGGATGTCTTCGGTGGTACGAATGCCGCCGCCGACGGTGAGGGGCAGGAAGACGCGGGCGGCAGTGCGCGAGACGACATCGATGATGGTATCGCGGTTTTCGTGGCTGGCGGTGATGTCGAGGAAGGTGAGTTCGTCGGCACCGGCGGCGTCGTAAACCGCGGCCTGTTCGACCGGGTCGCCGGCGTCGCGCAGCGAAACGAAATTGACTCCTTTGACAACACGGCCATCCTTCACGTCGAGGCAGGGGATGACGCGGAGTTTCAGCATGGGGCCGCCCCGGCCAAAGCGGCGGCAGGGTCGAGGCTGCCGTCGTAGAGCGCGCGGCCGATGATGGTGCCGGCGAGGTTCGGTGTGCGGGCGGCGGCTTCGCGCAGGGCGATGATGTCGGCAATCCCCGCCACCCCGCCCGAGGCGATGACCGGGAGGGTGACGCCGCGGGCGAGGGCTTCGGTTGCTTCGAGGTTGAGGCCGGCCAACATGCCGTCACGCGCGATATCGGTGTGGATGATCGCGGCGATGCCGGCATCTTCGAGGCGGAGTGCCATATCGGTCGCGGTGAGGGCGGAGACTTCGGCCCAGCCTTCGGTGGCGACCATGCCATTGATGGCGTCGATGCCGACGATGATCCGGCCCGGAAAGGCTTTGGCGGCGTCCCTGACCAGCGCGGGGTTTTTGACCGCGGCACTTCCAAGGATGACGCGTGATACCCCTAAGGCGAACCAAGCCTCGATGCCCACCATATCACGGATGCCACCGCCGAGTTGAATTTGCATCGAAACGCTGGCGAGAATAGCGCGGACGGCCTCGATATTGACCGGCCTTCCGGCGAAAGCACCGTCGAGATCGACCACGTGCAGGGCTTTGAAGCCGGCGGCCTCGAACGCGCGCGCCTGGGCGGCGGGGTTTTCGGCGTAGATGGTGGCCTGATCCATCGCGCCGCGTTTGAGGCGGACGCAAGCGCCATCCTTCAGGTCGATGGCCGGATAAAGGGTGAGTGCCATTCCGTCACCGCGCCTGGAGCATTTTATAATAGAAATGGCCACCGACCGTGCGGCCGTCGGTGCGAGCGTAGGCCGGATGGGTGCCCCAGCGCGTAAAACCGGCCCCCTCGTATAGTGCGATAGCGGCGGTCTGGGTCTCGCGGACATCAAGGTTGAGCACCTGGTAGCCCAGCGCGCGGGCGCGGTCTTCGAGGCGGAGGACGATCAGGCGGGCGAGGCCATGGCCGCGCGCATAGGGGGCGACAAAGTTGAGCGCGAGCGTGGCACCGAGGGCCTGGGCTTCGTTGTTGCGCGGCGGGCGGACGAGTTGGGCGGCACCATAGATTGTGCCATCCATCCGGCCGACAAATAATTCGCGCTCGGGCACCATCACGACGCCGCGAAAATATTGTTCGAGAGCGGCGCGGCCGGGGGGTTTCAGCCAGCCGAACCCGCCGCCGTCGATGATCGCAGCGTCGGCGGCTTCACAGAGCGATTGCATGTCATCATCGGAAATGACGGTCAGGCGATCGACAGCGAGGGTTTCGGGCGGCGGCATGTCGCGGATTTGCATGGTGCTCATTGCGGGGTCCAGCGGAGGAAGTTGGCGAGGATGGTCAGGCCAACCTCCTGGCTTTTTTCGACGTGAAACTGCGTGCCAGCGCGGTTGCCGGAGGCGACCATGGCAACGATGTGCTGCCCATAGTCGGTCGTGGCGATGATCGGGGTGCGGTCGGTGGTTTCCAGGGCGTAGGAGTGGACGAAGTAGGCGTGATCGCCGGGAACGAGGCCGTCCAGCAAAGGATGCGCACCGGGCGTGAACGACAGTTCATTCCAGCCCATGTGGGGCAGGCGCAGGCCCTGAGCGGCAATCGGCGCGATGTCGCCTTCGATCCAGCCGAAGCCCTGGGTTATTTCATGCTCCAGGCCGCGCTGCGCCATCAGTTGCATGCCCACGCAAATGCCGAGAAACGGGGCACCCGCGTCGATGCGCCGGTGCATCGCGGCGGCCAAGCCGGGTTTGGCGGCGAGGCCCCGGGCGCAGTCGGCGAAGGCACCCTGGCCGGGCAGGACGATTCGATCAGCCGTGGCGATGGTCTCGGGGTTGTCAGTGATGATGATGGTGACGTCGAGGGCGAGGCGGGATGCCGCGAGTTCCAGACCACGTGCGGCGGAAGCAAGGTTCCCGCTGCCATAGTCGATCACGACGATGTTTTCGGTGCGCCCTTTCCCGATGTTCACAGCACCCCCTTGGTCGAAGGAATTGCGCCAGTGGCGCGCTGGTCAGGCTCCACGGCCATGCGCAAGGCGCGGGCGGTGGCTTTGAATGCGGCTTCGGCGACGTGGTGGGCGTTGTGGCCGGCGCGTTGGTTGAGGTGCAACGCGAACTGACCGTTCATGGCGAGCGCCTGAAAAAACTCCTGGACCAGTTGGGTGTCCATGTCGCCGAGCATCGGGCGTTCAAATGCGATGTTGCAGACCAGAAAGCCACGGCCGGAAAGGTCGATCGCGGCATCGCACAAAGCTTCATCCATCGGGACCGAGGCGAAGCCGAAGCGGGTGACGTCACGTTTATCGCCCAAAGCCTCGCGGATCGCCTGGCCGAACACGATGCCGACATCTTCCACAGTATGGTGCGCGTCGATATGCAGATCGCCTTCAGCGCTGATATCAAGATCGAACAGTCCGTGGCGGCCGAGTGCCGTGAGCATATGGTCGAAGAAGCCGATACCGGTGGCGATATCGGTGCGTCCGGAGCCGTCAAGATCGAGCAAAAGCTCGATCGCGGTTTCGGAGGTCTTGCGGGTGATGGTGGCGGTGCGGCTCATGTGCGCTGCCTAGCCCAAAATGCCCGCCCCGCCAATGATGCTGCCAATGATGCAGCCGGTAAGGCGCGCGCGCCACCGGGATAAAAATTGCCCGGCGGGGAGAACGCGGCACGCGGCCACTTAGGTGTGCCGGTCAGTGGTTGATCTGCTCCAGGGCGCGCCCCTTGGTCGAGGGGCCGAGCGTGATCATGATGATGGCGATCAGCATCGCGATGGCGATGAACACGGCGACTCCTGGCACGCCATAGTCGGCAAGCAGGATGCCGATCGCGAGACCGGCGAAGGCGGCGGCGATGCGGCTCCACGAATAGACGAACCCCACCGCGCGGGCACGAATGCGGGTGGGAAACAACTCGGGCTGGTAGCCGTGATAGGCAAAGGACATGATGTTCGAGGCCAGGGTGAAGACCACGCCCAGCGCGATCAGCACGGTGGGCGCGTTGCTCATGGCGAACAGCACGATCACGATCCCCATGACGATCAGGCCGCCGATGATCTGGGTTTTGCGTTCCAGTTTATCGGCGAACAGCGTGCCCAGCAGCGGGCCGAACGGGTTGGCGATGGCGATGATGAATGCGTATTCGAGGCTCGCGGTGACATGGATGCCGCGATGGATCAGCAACGTCGGCACCCAGGCGGCGAAGCCGTAGAAGCCGATGACCTGCGCCATGTTGAAAATCGACAGGATGACGGTGCGCTTCAGGTAGGGCGGGCTGAAAATCTCGAAGAACGAGCCGACGCCTTCTTCCTCGGGGGCGGCGGGTTGCGGTGCCGGCAGCACGATGCCTTTCTCGGCGGCGACGCGTCGCTCGATTTCGGCAACGATGGCTTCAGCTTCGACCGCGCGACCATGGCGGGCCAGCCAGCGCGGGCTTTCCGGAATACCGCGCTGAAGCAGGAACACCACTGCGGCACCCACCGAACCGATCAGGATCACCACGCGCCAGTAGTCGAGGCCGAAGGGTTTGGAGCCCTTCAGGGAATAGGCAAGGAAGGCGATGACCGGGACGATCGAAAAAGTGATGAACTGGTTGACCGAAAAGGCGCGGCCGCGTTCGCCACGGGGGATCATTTCGGTAATGAAGGTATCGATGGTGACGAGTTCAACGCCGATGCCGACGCCGGCGATGAAGCGCCAGATATCCAGCGCGAAACCAGTCGTCTGGAATGCCATGATGGCGGTGCAGACCATGTACCAGATCAACGATCCGGTGAACACGATCCGCCGGCCGAACCGGTCGGCGACCTGGCTGAATACCAGCGCGCCGAGCCAGAGGCCGGCGAAGGTGGCGAACACGAACGTGCCGAAACCTGCAACTTTCAAGGCGGTCAGAGACGCGAAAATGCCGAGAGACGCGGGTTTGAACAGACCCGAGTCGATCATGCCGGGAGCGACATATCCGGTGAAGAACAAATCATAGAACTCGAATACACCGCCAAGCGAAATCAGGATCACCATGGTCCAGACCGTGCGCGATGGCGGCAGACGGTCCAGCCGGGCGGCGATATCGGCCGATTGTTGTCCGGACATTGTTTCCCCCTGAATACGCTTATCGTTTAAGTCTTTAAGCCAGCAAGAGCGGCATTTGGCAAGGAAAATTGGTCCGGGAGCCATCCCTCAATAAAATTCGTCATCGGCCCCGAAAGAGCGTGGTGTCCTTCTGCGTCCAACCTCGTATGAACTCCTGGTCAGGCATGATGCGCTTGCCGAAGGCGCTGAGCAGTGCCATTTCCTGGCGCATGACGAAATCGAACGATCCGGTCGGCTGGCATGGCACGACCATTTTATGTGTGCGGACCGGCGGTGCTGTCGCCATGGCAGGCGATGGCCAGGTCAGCCTGGGCAACACTGTGGTGAAGGGCAACGCGCGCAAGGTGCGGCGCATCGGTAACGGCGCGGTGGTGGCCGGGTTTGCTGGGGCGACGGCCGACGCTTTCACGTTGCTTGAGCGGCTGGAAGCGAAGCTCGAACGGTTTCCCAATCAGCTGGAGCGTGCGTGCGTCGAGCTTGCTAAGGATTGGCGGACCGATCGGTACCTGCGGCGCTTGGAGGCAATGATGGCGGTGGCGGATACCGTGCATTCTTTCACCCTGACCGGTAATGGTGATGTTCTGGAGCCTGAAGACGGGATTATCGCGATCGGGTCCGGCGGAAATTACGCGTTGGCGGCGGCTCGGGCGTTGCTCACGATCGAGGGTCTCACCGCCGAGGAGATCGCGCGGCGGGCGATGAAAATCGCTGGCGACATCTGCATCTACACCAACCATAACGTGATTGTGGAAACCCTGTGATCGATAGCCCGACCTATACCCCGCGTGAAATTGTCTCCGAGCTTGACCGGTTCATTGTCGGCCAGAACGACGCCAAACGGGCGGTGGCGATAGCGCTGCGCAACCGCTGGCGGCGGCAGCAATTGCCGGAGGCGATGCGCGAAGAGGTCGTGCCGAAAAACATTTTGATGATCGGGCCGACCGGGTGCGGCAAGACCGAAATCGCCCGTAGGCTGGCAAAGCTGGCGCAGGCACCGTTTATCAAGGTGGAGGCGACCAAGTTTACCGAGGTGGGTTACGTTGGCCGGGATGTGGAGAGCATTGTGCGCGATCTTGTCGAGGTGTCGATCGGGATGCTGCGCGACATGAACCGCAAGGGTGTGCAGGCGCGGGCGGAGCTGGCGGCGGAGGAGCGGCTGCTGACAGCGCTGGTGGGCGAGGGGGCGTCAGCCGAAACGCGTAACCGGTTTCGCCGGATGTTGCGCGACGGCGAGTTGGAAGACAAGGAAATCGACATTGAGGTGTCCGAAAATCCGGCGAACGCGATCGGCCAGCTGGATATGCCAGGGATGCCACCCGGCGGTGCCATCAACCTTGGCGATATGATGAAATCGATGTTCGGGCGCCAACAGGGTCGCAAGCGGATGAGCGTGGCAGCGGCACGGGCGGCGCTGAACCGCGAGGAAGCGGATCGGCTGCTGGATACCGAGCAGCTTGCCGCCGATGCGCGTGAGCACGCGGAAAACCACGGGATTGTGTTCCTCGATGAAATCGACAAAATTTGTGCCCGCACCGAAAGCGGGTTTCGTGGCGGCGACGTGTCGCGCGAGGGCGTGCAGCGCGATTTGCTGCCGCTGATCGAGGGGACCATTGTTTCGACCAAATACGGGCCGGTGAAGACCGATCACATTCTGTTCATTGCTTCGGGCGCATTTCATGTGGCGAAACCATCGGATTTATTGCCGGAATTGCAGGGACGGTTGCCGATCCGGGTGGAACTGGCCTCGCTGACCCGCGATGACTTCCGGCGGATTTTGGTCGAGCCGGAACATTCATTGCTCAAGCAATATGTAGCCCTGCTGGAAACCGAGCAGGTACACCTGGATTTCACCGACGACGCAGTGGATGCGATTGCGGCACTGGCGGCGGACATCAACGACCGGGTGGAGAATATCGGGGCGCGCCGGCTGGCAACGGTTCTTGAACGAATGCTGGAAGAAATCAGCTTCGGCGCGACCGATCGGGCCGGCGAGACGATCACGGTGAATGCAGCATTGGTGCATGAAAAAGTGGCACCGCTAGCAGCGAAAGGCGACCTGAGCCGCTTTATCCTTTAATAACAATAGTTTTTTGTTTTTTCTAAAAAAGAACTGTTTGACCTCGTTTTATCTACGCAATCCCGTCAATCGCCTCAGCCAGCCGGATATCCCGCACCGATAGCCCGCCGGCATCATGAGTCGAGAGTCTGACCGACACCCGATTATAGACGTTCGACCACTCCGGGTGGTGGTCATGCTTTTCGGCGAGCAGGGCCACGCGCGTCATAAAGGCAAAGGCCTCGGAGAAATCCTTGAAGACGAACTTGCGCTCAATCGCATCAGCGCCACCCTCCTTGAGTTGGGCGAAACTCCATTTCGGTAGGAGATCGACCAGGGCGGCGCGATCGGCATCGGTCAGTTTTTCGGTCATGGCGATGTTCCTCAATCCTTAAGTGTTGCAGCAACAATGGCGCGTAGAGCCGGTATGATTTTCATAGCAAACCAGGGGCGTTTCGCCGCCCAACCCAGCGTGCGCCAGGACGGATGGGGGAGTGGAAAATAGCCGGGAAGAAACCGGTCGAAGTTTTGAACCCGTTCCTCCAGGTGGCCTTTGCCAAGGTGGTAATTCTGGGCGTAGCTGCCGATCAGCAATGTCAGCGTGATCGCCGGCATTGCTTCACGAAACCGCGCCTGCCACAAGGGCGCGCATTCCGGCCGGGGTGGCATATCGCCGCCGCGCGGCAATCGGCCAGGGTAGCACAGACCCATCGGCAGAATCGCGATTTTGCTGCTATCGTAAAACCGTTCAAAGTCAAGGCTGAGCCATTCGCGCAAGCGGTCGCCGGAAGCATCGGTCCAAGGTGTGCCGCTGTTATGAACTAACGTGCCAGGTGCCTGGCCGACGATCAGTAACCGCGCGGTCGGGGAAACCCGAAAAATCGGTCGGGGTGCGAGCGGTAGATGTGAAGCGCAAAGCGTGCAGGCGCGGGCCTGCTCGGCGATGATGTCAATCGTTGACAATGGGCCGGCGTGCCTGCTCGTAGGTTTTGGCGCTGTCGGGTTCAACATGCAAATAAATGATCAGCTTGCCGGCGCTCAGAAAATCGACGCTGCATGGGATCATTGCATGGGCGTAGAAGCGGAACCGATTTTGCTCCAGCATCAGATGCGTGCCCGATGGTGAGAACATGATGGTCTGGCCCGGATTGATCGTGATCGCACCGAGGGTTTTGCCCGATGGGTCGAGTAGGACGGTATGGTGCGCCACCGGGCAACTGGTCGAAACCAGGGTGTCGGGCGTACTGCCGGCATTATGGATCGTGAAATACGCAGGGGTGCTCTTGCCGTCAGCCGTGCTCAGGTAGGTCCAGCCATGGCCAACGGTGATGCCCGGTGGCACAGGATTAACATCCTGGGCAAAGGCGGGCGTAATGACCGGAATCGTCAAGCCAAGCAGTAGGGCGGCGGTGGTCCGGATGGCGCGATGGATCATGATACGGCCTCATATTTTTCGATTTTCCAGGAGTCAGGCTCAGCAGCGGCGACATTATACCACGCATCCATCAAAGGGTGCGCGCGCATGGCGTTCATATAGCTGAGCGCCGTTTCGTTCAGGGGCGGCTGATAGGTCAGAAAGCGCGCCACGACGGGTGCGAACATAATGTCGGACCCGGTCAAATCCGCACCGAACAGGAAAGTCCCGCCCGCGCCGAATTTCGTGCGGGTTTCGGTCCAGATCGCCTCGATCCGGGCGAGGTCGGCGAGGCTGTCTACGGTGATGCCGCGACCTGGGTAAGTCCGGCAACAATTCATTGGCATGGCGATACGCAGATCGCGAAATCCGCTGTGCATTTCGGCACTGATGGCGCGGGCATGGGCGCGGGCAATGCGGTCGCGCGGCCATAATGCCGGGGTGATTTCGGCGCAATATTCCAGGATCGCGAGACTATCCCAGATACGGGCACCGTCGTGCTCAAAAAAGGGCACGAACCCGGAGGGCGAAATCGCGCGCACGGCTTCAGTGTGGCCACCCGAAAGCGGTATTACATGTTCCGTCGCGGCAATGCCAGCGCGGCGCACCGCCAGCCACCCGCGCAGCGACCAGGAGGAATAGCGGCGGTTACCGAGGTGCAGAACAGCAGGCGTCTCGTTCATGGGCGGCAGATTAGCCTGGATTGCCGCGTCCCGCCATATCGGGACTCGATCCGACCGGATCGGCCGGGCTGCGCTGCTGGATCGTGCGCGCGATGAACCCGGCTATATCATCGAGAACCGACGTCGCCAGGTTGAGCGGTGGCAGGGTGGCAAGCAGGATGCGGATATGACCAATCGCGGGGTAGATCCTGGTATCGACGCTGGCACCCGCGGCCCGCAGTTTCGCGGCGAGCGACGAAGTGTTGGCGGGTGCCACCACCCGGTCCTTTGCGCCGGTCAACAGCAGTGCGGGCGGTGCCTCGGCGTCGACATGGGCGATCGGCTGGGTGTTCGCTAGATCGGCGGCGTCGCCAAAGATTTTTCGGTACACCGGCTTGGTGATCGGCAGAAAATCATAGGGACCGGCGAGTCCAATCGCGCCGGCAAGCAGGCTGCGGTCGGAATTCGCCGCCGCCATGTATTCGCCGGCGAGCGCCAGCATCATGGCGAGATAGGCACCGGCGGAGTGCCCAGCGACGAACACCGCCTGCGGGTCGCCGCCGTAGTCGACGATCTGGTCGAGGGCCCAGGCCGTTGCCTTGGCGGCGTCGTGAATGAAATCGGGGTAGCGAACATCGGGATAAAGCCGGTAGTCGGGAATGGCGACGATCAGGCCAAGCCTAGCCAATGCCGCGCCGACAAACCGGTATTCCGCGCGGGTACCCGTTTGCCACGATCCGCCATAGAAAAAAATCACTACGGGCAGAGGCGCGCGTTGGTGCGCCGGGCGATAGATGTCGAGCCGGTGATAAGGGTTGGGTCCGTAGGCGACGTTGCGTGTTACCGCAGTGCCGTAGCGTGGTGCGAGGGCGTTCAACAGGTCGATCTGACTCGGCAGTTTCATTCCAATATTTCGTTAAAAATGTTTCATTGAAAATGTTTCATTGAAGTTGGGCGGTCGGCATATTTTGCCCGGCACCTATTGCCGGTGGGGCTGATTTGACCGGGTTATGAGGATCGCATGGTGGGGCATCAGGCCAAACCGGCGATGGCACGATATCTGCAAAGCTCCGATCCGCCTATTAAAAACATTCTCATATCAGGAGATCAATCGATGATCCTTCCCATCAACGCCTCCGCGTCCCAGCCTGTCGCCTACAGCGGCGGCCAGGCATCGACCTCGAAGCCGAGTTTTGGTGCGTCGCTCCAGGCCACGCTGGCGCAACTGCAGGCGACCAATCATGGCCTGACCTCAGGTGCCACGGTGCAGCACGCGCATCACGGCCATGGCAATGCTCCGTTTCAGGGCCAGAACCCGTTTGGCGGCGGGAGTGCCAGCGGTTCGGCATCGGGTTCGGGTATGACGCTGCCAGCGCTCTGATTGGCGGGCGCATAAAATCCGTTTATGCGCGGGGCATGCTGGCTCGCATCATAAATCATCCCCGCCGCTGGGCTGGACTTGAACTCACCACACCATTGGTGATGGGCATCGTGAACGTCACGCCGGACAGTTTTTCGGGTGACGGTACATTAGCCGATGTGAACGTGGCGATTGCTCAGGGACGGGCGATGCTTGCCGCTGGTGCCGATATAATTGATATCGGCGGTGAATCGACCCGACCGGGGGCACATCCCGTCGCGCCGACCGAGGAAATCCGGCGTGTCGTGCCGGTCGTGCAGGCTTTGACCGCAGCGGGTGCGGTGGTTTCGGTCGACACCCGCAACGCCGCAACGATGGCCGCGGCGCTCGATGCCGGGGCGCGGATCATCAACGACGTGTCCGCCCTGCGACACGACCCCGAGGCGGCGGGGGTGATTGCCGCCCGGGGCTGCCCAATCGTGCTGATGCATATGCGTGGCACGCCGGCGACAATGGGCAGCATGACCCATTATGCCGATCTTACGAGCGAGATATTGGACGAACTGGCGGCAAGGCGCGAGGCAGCGTGCGCCGCCGGAATCGCCCCCGACTGCATCGCTCTCGATCCAGG
This sequence comes from Acidiphilium sp., assembly GCA_028688905.1. GTDB lineage: Bacteria > Pseudomonadota > Alphaproteobacteria > Acetobacterales > Acetobacteraceae > Acidiphilium. The sequence continues at coordinate 669,100 of JAQTXH010000001.1, forward strand.
CTTCGGCTTTGCCAAAACAGGAGAGCAGAACGTCGCGCTGTTGCGGTCGCTGGAGCGGTTTTGTGCCCTTGGTCATCCGGTACTGATTGGGGTATCGCGCAAACGTTTCATCGGCGAACTGGCAAACGAGGCAAACCCGCGCCAGCGGGATGCCGGGTCGATCGCGGCGACGTTGTTCGCCGTTCGCCATGGTGCTGCCATCGTCCGGGTTCATGACGTCGCGAGTATGGTTCAGGCGCTGCGGGTGTGGCGCGCTTTGGAACCGGGTTGATTAGTATAACGAAAAGGACTTCGCTCGTTTCATGAACCATGTCGCTCTGCAAAACCGCACCCGCCGGCTGTTCGGCACCGATGGCATCAGGGGCCGCGCCAATGTCGCCCCGATGACCGCCGAAATGGCACTTCGACTTGGTCAGGCGGCGGGATTGTTGTTCACCAGGGGCAATTATCGTCATCAGGTGATTATCGGCAAGGACACCAGATTGTCGGGTTATATGCTGGAACCGGCACTCACCGCCGGGTTCATCGGCGCGGGGATGGATGTTACGCTGGCCGGACCGCTGCCAACGCCGGCGATCGCGATGCTGACGCGCAGCCTGCGGGCCGATCTGGGGGTGGTGATTTCCGCCTCGCACAATCCGTTCGAGGACAATGGGATCAAGCTGTTCGGCCCCGACGGTGCCAAACTTTCCGATGAGACCGAGGCCGAGATCGAAGCGCTGATGGAGCAGGATCTCAGCGATCGCCTGGCCGCGGCCTCAGCGCTCGGGCGGGCGGTGCGGCTGGTCGATGCCGGCGGGCGCTACATCGAATCGGCCAAATCCAGTCTGCCGCGCGGCCTGCGGCTCGACGGGCTGCGGGTGGTGCTCGATTGCGCCAATGGGGCCGCGTACAAGGTAGCGCCAGCGGCCCTGTGGGAGTTGGGGGCGGAGGTGATTCCGCTCGGCATCACGCCCGACGGCTTCAATATCAACAAGGAATGCGGCTCGACCGTGCCGGGGTTTCTCTCCGCCGCGGTGATCGAGCATCGGGCGGACCTCGGCATCGCGCTCGATGGCGATGCCGACCGGGTCATTCTGGTCGACGAACGCGGCACCGTCATCGATGGGGATCAGGTTCTAGCGTTGATCGCACGGGCGTTTCAGGCTGACCAACGGTTATCGGGGGCCACCGTGGTGGCGACCGTGATGTCCAACCTCGGGCTGGAGCGTTATCTGGGCAGCATCGGCCTTGCCCTGCACCGTACCGCCGTAGGCGATCGTTATGTCGCCGAGGCGATGCGGGCGCGCGGGCTTAACCTTGGAGGCGAGCAGTCGGGTCACGTGATATTGTCGGATTTCGCGACCACCGGCGATGGCTTGATCGCGGCGTTGCAGGTACTGGCGGTTCTGGTGCGGGATGGGCGACCGGCGAGCGAGGTCTGCCGCTTATTCGAACCGCTGCCGCAGCGCCTGCGCAACGTGCGCTATCAGGGCGCATCGCCCTTGCTGGGTGCCAATGTTACGGCGGCCAAACGCGACGCCGAACAGCGCCTCGCCGGCACCGGGCGGCTGTTGATCCGCGCATCCGGCACCGAACCGCTGATCCGGGTGATGGCGGAGGGCGAGGATGAAGCCATGATCGTCGCGATCGTCGATGAATTATGCGGCGTGATCGAGGCGGCGTCGGCCCATGCCGTGGGTTGATTGACCCTCCCGCGCATCCTGGCGATCGGCGGGTCGGATAGCGGCGGCGGTGCCGGGATCGAGGCGGATATCAAAACGATCACCGTCCTCGGCGGCTACGCGATGACCGCGATCACCGCCGTCACCGCCCAGGATACCATGTCGATTCAGGCGCTCGCCCCGGTGCCGCCGCACGTGGTCAACCTTGCGATCCGGATGGTGATTGCGGATCTCGGGGTCGATGCGGTCAAAATCGGCATGTTGGGCAGTACTTCCATGGTGGACGCCGTGGTGGGTGCGCTGGCGCGCGGTCCCGATGTCTTGCCGATTGTGCTCGACCCCGTGCTCGCCTCGACCAGCGGTACCGCCCTGCTGGACGAAACCGCCACGACCGCGATGCTGCGTGATCTGATGCCGATAGTGGCCCTGATCACCCCCAATCGTCACGAAGCGGCGACCCTGGCAGGCGTGCCGGTCGCAACCCATGCCGAGGCGATTGTCGCCGCCCGTATCCTTTGTGAACGAGGGGCGCGTGCGGTGCTGGTCAAGGGCGGTCATTTTGAGGGCAACGACGTCGTCGATCATCTGGTCACCCGTGATCTGGTCACCTCGTTTCGCAAATCACGCATCGAAACACGTCATACCCATGGCACCGGCTGCACGCTCGCCAGCGCGGTCGCGGTGGGGTTGGGATGTGGCCTGAGCTTGTCCGATGCGATCGGATGCGCACAGGATTTCCTGCAAAAAGCCCTGCGCGCCGCCCCTGGTTTCGGTGCCGGACACGGCCCGATGGGCCACGCGGCGGCAATGAAGCTATCGATACCGCCTGCATGAGGCAGGGTCACGTGAAAACAATGGGCTAGAATTTATCGGGCGCTTCTATCTGTGTCCGACCGACCCTGGCAGTGATGGCAGCTTTAGCGTCGCCTGAACATAATGTCTTAACCATTTGCGCCTAAATCCGATGCGATGGTCAGTTCAACATTCATAGCTTCGGAACGTATCCCCTGGATTTGTTGGGATGCCCCGGCGTGATCGAGGCATGGGCCGCAATTATCGGGCTGTGCCTGCTCTATGCTGCGTTGTGCGACCTATCGGTGCGGCTCATTCCGAATTATCTGAGCGTTGCGGTTGCGGCACTGGCGGTGCCGTTTCGCGTGATCGACCACGATCTGCCGCGGGGACTGCTCGTTGCCGCTCTGATCTTTGTGGTCCTGACCGGAGTCTGGGCGTTGCGCCTGCTCGGGGGCGGCGATGTCAAACTCTGGACCGCTTGCTCGCTGTTGATGCCGCCGAGATTTGCATCGCAAGGTGCATTTTCGGTGCGGGTGATCCTAATCGGCGGTGTTGTGGCGGTTGTGTACCTGGCACTGCGCCTGCTGGTTCGTCGGCGACCTCACCGGATCGATCGCCCAACGGAACGGGATCGCTCATGGGTCCGCCGGGTCTGGCGCACCGAGCAATGGCGGGCGCGCCGCGGCGGATCGATCCCTTATGGGGTGGCGATTGCGCTATCGGCGTTATTCACCTTCTGGCCGCCGGGGCACGGATGATGGTCTCGCGAACGGAAACCGCTGATGAGTGACTCCCTGACGTCGCGCGGCGCTGCCGGCACCAACCGCCTTGGCCGCCCCGACCAACTCACCGTGCTCGGCTTCGCCACCGATGCCTCAAGTGAAACCGTCCTGCGGGACGGTTTGAGCGATTTGAGCCAGAACGGTATTGCCAATACCTGCGATATCAGGCGCGGCACCGTCAAGACGGCGATTGCCGCCATGATGCGGATGCCGGTGCCGCAAATTCTGGTCGTCGATATCGCGGGGGATGACCGACCGCTGCAATCGCTGGGTGAGCTTTGCGATGTGATCGAGCCATCGGTCAGTGTGCTGGTGCTGGGTGATATCGATGATGTCGAGCTTTATCGTTCGATCAACCGGCGGATCGGTGCCGTCGATTATATTTTCAAGCCAATCACCCGCGAAATGGTGGCGCGCTATTTTGCATCACTGATCACCAACGATTCGCATATCGGCGATTCTACCCGGGGCGGCCGGGTGATTGCGATCACCGGTGCGCGGGGCGGCGTCGGGGCGAGCACCATCGCCGGCTTGCTTGCCTGGTTTCTGGGGGTCGACTCCAATCGCCACACTTTGTTGCTCGATGCCGATCCCTTCATCGGGGTTGCACTCGATATGTTAGGGACCACGCCGCAACGCACGTTTCGTGACCTTCTGGCGGACCCTGACGATCACGGGCAGGAGGCGATCGTTGAAGCCACGACGCCGGTGCAAAACCGGCTGCATGTGCTTGGCTCACCACCCAGCCCCGGATCGGAGGCCCATTCGATCGTAGGCAACGCACGACGGGTCATCGACGCGGTGCGCTTCCGGTTCAATTTTGTTATTATCGACCTGCCGTTCCTGCCGATCCCGTCCCAGCGTGAGTTGCTGGAACTGACCCATCATCGCGTCATCGTTCTCGACCCGAGCGTGGCGGCACTGCGCGATACTCTGCGGCTACTGGCAATTCCCAACAATCCGGGCCAGCCGCAACGTCCCACCATTCTGCTCAATCACGAGGGGCGTCCGGGCGGCCTTAAGCGCAAGCACATTGAAGACTCCCTGAAACGAAAGGTGGATATCGCGATTCCTGAATTGCCCAAGCCCTTTGCGGCCCTGACATCGAGTGGCCGATTTGCCGGTGGCGGCAAAGGGCCGCTGACCCGCATGGTCCAAGATCTTTCCCGCGAGGTTGGGTTCGAGCCTGGCCGGAAAACCGAGCGCGCCTGAATGTCGCTAAGCCAGAATCTAACGCGGCGGTGGCCGCAAGCGATCGGGTACGTCAAAGCCGAGGCGACGGGGGATATCCCAGATTTCGTTGATCTGGCGGGTAATTCGAAACCCGGCGCGTTGATAGTTTGGCAAGGCGCGCGGATGATCGGCGGTGCAGGTATTGACCGTCATGCCCCGCACCGGCCCGGAAAACACGCGCTCGATCGCTGTACCTAACAGCGAGAATCCGAGACCCTGGCCGATCGCATCGGGCAGCAGCCCGAAGTAGCTTAAATTGACGTCCGGCCATGATGTCGCGTCAAGTTCGAAAAAGCCGGCCTCGACGCCATCCAGCGTCAGAACATGCACCGCGGTTGCCGGATCAGCGAGTAACTGCGCCAACATATCGTCCGGCATCATCCGGCGCAGCCACCATAGCCAGGGCTGCCCGACCCGATCATACAACGCGCGGTATGCCGCCACATCCATGTGACGTGCCAGTTCGATACCCGCACCCGCCGGCAGCGGTGACCAGATTGCCGGTGGTTTGCGATCGAGTCGCATAAAGGTGACTGTGACCAAGATCCGGTCGATTGTCTCGCCGGGTTGGGCGCGTGCGTAATCAAGCATTGTAGCCTCAGTCTTCGAGGAAGCTCCGCAATTTACGGCTGCGCGAGGGGTGTTTCAGCTTGCGCAGCGCCTTGGCTTCGATCTGCCGGATGCGCTCGCGGGTCACGTTGAACTGCTGGCCGACCTCTTCTAGCGTGTGATCGGTGTTCATGCCGATACCAAAACGCATCCGCAACACGCGTTCCTCGCGTGGCGTCAGCGACGACAAAACCCGGGTCGCCGCCTCCCTGAGGTTCGCATGAACCGCCGCATCCAAAGGTATGATCGCGTTCTTGTCCTCGATGAAATCGCCGAGATGACTATCTTCCTCATCGCCGATCGGAGTTTCCAGACTGATCGGCTCCTTGGCGATTTTCAGTACCTTGCGGACTTTTTCGAGCGGCATGCCGAGTTTTTCCGCCAATTCCTCCGGGGTCGGCTCGCGGCCGATCTCGTGCAGCATCTGGCGCGAGGTGCGGACCAGCTTGTTGATCGTCTCGATCATATGCACGGGGATGCGAATCGTTCGCGCCTGATCAGCAATACTGCGGGTAATCGCCTGGCGGATCCACCATGTCGCATAAGTGCTGAATTTGTAGCCCCGGCGGTATTCAAACTTGTCGACCGCCTTCATCAGCCCGATATTGCCCTCCTGGATCAGATCCAGGAACTGCAAACCGCGGTTGGTATATTTTTTTGCAATCGAGATCACGAGGCGCAGATTGGCCTCGATCATTTCCTTTTTCGCGCGGGTCGAATCCCGCTCGCCGCGCGAAACCGTGGCATACACCCGGCGAAACTCCTCGATCGGCAATTGCGCTTCAGCGGCGATCCGACCGATCTGGGCGCGCAACTCGGTAATCTGGGTACCGAATTTGGGTACGAACAGCTTCCAACTCTTGCCCGGCAGCTTTGCCACGTCATCCAGCCAGGCGGGGTCCATCTCGCGGCCACGATACGCCTTCAGGAACTCGTCGCGCGGCACTTTGCAGCTTTCGGCCAGACGCAGCATCTGACCTTCCAGCCCGTTCATCCGCTGGTTCAATTCTTTCAACTGAATGACCAGTTCCTCGATCCGGTTGGTATGCAGCCGCACCTGCTCGACCTTCGCGACCAGTTCATCGCGTAGTTTCTCATAGGTTTTTTCCGAGCGGGAACTCGCTTCCTCGCCGGCGTTCAGCGCATCCAGCCGCTTGTGCTGGAGCTTCATGAACTTCTCGTAGAGTTTTTCGATCTCGGTGAAGGTCTCGAACACTTCCGGCTTGAGCTTTTCCTCGACCGCCGACAGCGACATGCCGCTGCCCTCGGCCTCTTCCTCGTCATCGACCTCTTCTGCCACCGGAGCCGCCGGGTTGAATCCGGCATCGCCGCCGCCCTGGGTTGCTTCAAGGTCGATCACGTCACGGAGCAGCATTTTGCCCTCTTTGAGCGAGTCGTGCCAGGAAATGATCGCGCGGAAGGTCAGCGGGCTTTCGCACAGCCCGCCGATCATCATATCCCGCCCAGCCTCGATCCGCTTGGCGATGGCGATTTCGCCCTCGCGCGAGAGCAACTCGACCGTGCCCATTTCGCGCAAATACATCCGCACCGGATCGTCGGTACGGCTCCCACTCGATTCGCTGATGTTGCCGGCCGGGGCTTCCTCGTCGGTCTCGGCCGCTTCCTCTTCCTTTTCGGCGGCGGGCGCGGCTTCGGCCTCTTCGGATTCCTCGCCTTCAACGACCTGGATGCCCATTTCGCTCAGCATCGACATCACGTCTTCAATCTGTTCAGAACTGTTCTGATCGGGCGGCAGTGCCGCGTTCAGCTCATCGAACGTGATATAGCCCCGCTCCTTGCCCTTTGCGATTACTCGCTTGACCGAAGCTGACTGGATATCGAGCGTCGCAGTATCGGCTTCAGTCTCCGGTACGGCAGTTTCGGCTTGGGCAGTTTGTTTGGTCGCCATCAGTCATTCTTCTCCAAGGCAAGAGACATATCGCGCGTCAGTTCGGTCAAAATACGGCATCGCTGTCGGCTTCACCCCGTTCGGCGCGCTTGAGGGCTCGGGTGAGCGAGACCAATCGATTCCACACTTCGGGTTCCGGCGTCTGTTGCCATTTGCGGCTCTGCTCGGCGCATTGGTCGCGCAGCCACCCAAGGTTCATGAGCCCATAGATCCCGTACCAAGAAGCTTCCAACTCGGCCATCGCGGCCGCGTCGTCGTCGGGAACGCGCTGCGGAAAAACGGCTAGCACACGCTTCGCCAGTTCCCGAAGACCCGATTTGGTCAAATGGTTGAGCAGATCCCCAGAGTCAAGAGCCGACGCAGCATGCAACCACGCCGCCATCGCATCGCGTAGCCGCGCGCAATCGTCGGGAAGGGCCAACAAGCCAAACGCCTCCTCTAAATCGGGCAAAAGCGCTGGATGACAAAGCAGAATTGCGGTGAGCAGCCTTGCGCGCCGCGCAGTGGTCGTTTCGGTGTCGATTGCGGGGCGTGGTAGCGTGACATGGGGCGAGGGCTTGGCCGGTCCCGTCCGACCCTTGCCGAATGCCGTCCCGCCGAACGATCGCCGCCGTTCGGCATACAACCGGTCGATCAGGGCGGTGCGGTATTCCGCAGCCAGCGATCGATCCTCGATGCTCCGCGCCGCCGCATCGAGTCGTTTGCGAAATGCCGCCCGGCCTTCCGGGCTGACCCGGTCGGACCCTTCGGCCAGCATGTCGAACAGGGTTTCCACCAGGTTGGGGGCCGATTTGATCAGGCCGGCAAAGGCAGCGGCACCCTCGCGGCGGACGAAACTGTCCGGATCGTCACGGTCCGGCAGACGCAGCACCGCCAGGCCGCGATCGGGTGCGAGGGTCTTCAACGCCAGTTCGGTGGACCGCAACGCCGCCCGTCTTCCAGGGGCATCACCGTCGAAACACAGGATCGGCCGGGGCGACAGCCGCCATAATTCGGCGAGATGCGCTTCGGTCAGCGCCGTGCCCAGGGGGGCGACGGCACCGGCAAACCCGGCTTCGGCCAACGTAATCGCGTCCATATACCCCTCGACCACAATCAATGCCGCACCACCCCGCACGGCGGTGCGAGCGGAATCGAGCGCATACAGGGTCTGACGCTTGGAAAACAACGCGGTTTCCGGACCGTTCAGGTATTTCGGCTGGCCATCACCGAGCAACCTTCCACCGAAACTGATCACGCGGCCCCGCCGATCGCGGATCGGGAACATCACGCGCGTGAAAAAATAGTCGACCGGCCCTCGCTCGCCGGCCTTCATCAATCCAGCCTCGATGATCTGCGCTGCGCCGATGCCCCGGCGACCCAGCGTTTCGAGCATCGCGCCACGCCCTTCGCCGGACCAACCGAGACCGAATTGCGCGATCGTGGCATCACTCAGCCCGCGCCCGCGCAGATAGGATAACGCCGCCACCCCCTGCGGGGCGTGCAAATTCTGGCGATAGATCGCGCCGGCGGCCTCCAGCACATCCGACAGATCGGCCTCGCGCTGCGCCGCTTCGGCGGCTTCTAGCGTTGGTTTCGGCACTTCCAGCCCGGCTTCGGCGGCGAGGCGTTCCACCGCTTCCATGAACGCAGCGCCGTCGCTTTGCATGACAAAGCTGATCGCATCGCCATGCGCGCCGCAGCCGAAACAATGGTAATGATCGTCATAGACATAGAAGGACGGCGATTTTTCATTGTGAAACGGGCAGCACCCTTTCTGCTCCCGCCCAGAGCGTTCCAGCCGCACCTTGCGCGCAATCAGGGGCGCGATTGGGGTGCGCGCCCGCAATTCATCGAGAAAATTCGGCGGCAGACTCATGGCTAGGCGCGCTTCGCCTTCGGAATCCCGGATGCCGAGGTGGAGTCGCGAAGCATCGCAGAGGTCGAGTCGTCCTGTACGTGGGCTTGTAACCCAGTCATCTCATCGCTCCATCATTGCCGCACGTTCCGGAAATAATTTCCAAAATACGTTGCGGAACGCCTTATTTGGTTGATCCCGGATTTAATTTCTGGCATTACCACAAAATCATGCCAAAAACCATTGCCGAACTGATCGACCGACTGGGTGGCCCCGAAGCGGCGGCGAAGCTTACCATGGTTTCGACCGAGGCGGTGCGCAAATGGCGCAGCGCCGGCGCGATTCCCGCCCGTCATTGGCCAGCGGTGCTTGCTGCCACCGGCTATTCGCTCCGCGATCTGCCCGGCGGGGTGGCACCGGAGGTGGCGACCACCAAGCCCGAAGCAGCCACGGCGGCGCTGGTTCTGGGCGATGGCCGGGTGTTCTGGGGGCGCGGTTTTGGGGCGTTCGCGGAGGGTGTTCCCGCTGAATTGTGTTTTTCGACCGGCATGACCGGCTATCAGGAGACGCTCACCGATCCGTCGTTTGCCGGGCAGATCATTACGTTCACATTTCCGCATATTGGCAATGTCGGGGCGAATGCCGAGGATGTCGAGGCGACGACGAGTTTTGCGCGCGGATTGGTGATCAATCGCGACATCACCGCACCGTCGAGCTGGCGGGCGGCGGAGGGGTTGGCGCGCTGGTGCCGGCGGATGGGGCTGGTCGGGATTGCCGGGGTCGACACCAGGGCGCTGACCCGCGCGATCCGGGATGACGGGCCGCCGAACGCGCTGATCGCCTATCCCGCCGATGGTCAGTTCGATCTGGAGGTGCTGGTGGCGCGCGCGCGTGCATGGCCGGGTCTGGCGGGGATGGATCTGGCGCGTGAGGTTTCATGCAGCCAGAGCTATGAGTGGACCGAGACGGTGTGGGACCGGGTGCGGGGGTTCGGCCGGCAGGAGGTGCCGCGCCATAAAGTGGTGGCGGTGGATTTCGGGGCGAAGCGCAATATTTTCCGCAATCTGGCGAGTGCGGGCTGCCGGGTGATCGTGGTGCCGGCGACGGCTTCGGCCGAGGATATTCTGCGCCACGAGCCGGATGGGGTGTTTCTGTCGAACGGTCCGGGCGATCCGGCGGCGACGGCGATTTACGCGGTTCCTGTGATACGCGGCGTGCTGGAGGCGGGTGTGCCGCTGTTTGGTATTTGTCTGGGGCATCAATTACTCGCCCATGCGCTGGGCGGGACGACGTATAAGCTTGCGCGCGGGCATCGCGGGGCGAACCAGCCGGTGCAGGAGATCGCGACCGGCAAGGTGGAGATCACCAGCCAGAATCACGGGTTCGCGGTGGATGAGGCTTCGTTGCCGGAGGGAGTGGTGGTGACGCATCGGAGCCTGTTCGATGGGTCGAACGAGGGGATCGCCTGTGCGGCGAAGCGTTGTTTCTCAGTGCAGTATCATCCGGAAGCGAGTCCGGGGCCGTCGGACGCGGGGCATTTGTTCGGGCGGTTCACGGCGATGATGGAGGAAGTATAAGGAGTTTACGGGGTTTGTTTTGATGCGCCTGAATGAACACGCCAAATTTGAGTAGAGGAGCGTCTAGGTGATAGCGGTAGTTTCTGTAGTATTGTCAGGCCTGCTGTCGGGTGTTGTAGCTCTTGTTGTCGCTTTAATTACACAGCGTGGATCCATTCAACGGGATCACGAAGCTGATTGGCGCAAGCTTAAATTAGATCTTTATAAAGAGTTCGTTTCTGCCGCCGCAGGTATCGTACCAACTCTAGCAACACGTGAAACAAGAATCCGATATCTAAATGCAGCAAACGTACTACTTTTAGTTGGTTCAAAAGACGTTGTGAAGGCGCTAAACCTATTTCAAAACAATCATTTGGATAATAATTACTTGAAACCACTATTTTTAGCTTTGCGTAGTGATATAAATCCTGCAAGAGCTGACGAAGATGATTTAAGCTTCAAGTTTGTTGAATTTGCAGACCTGAATGAGAATAAATCGCCATGACTCGCACAAGTTAACTTTTCTTAAACGAATATAAACAGGGGTCTGGGGCCTAAGGCCCCAGCGGGTGCAGGGCAGAGCCCTACGTACTTGCCTTAACCTTCCTTCCTGAAAGACCAATCCATGCCCAAGCGCACCGACCTGAAATCCATCCTGATCATCGGCGCCGGTCCGATTGTGATCGGGCAGGCCTGTGAGTTCGATTATTCCGGGGCGCAGGCGTGCAAGGCGTTGCGGGAGGAGGGGTATCGGGTTGTGCTGGTCAATTCCAATCCGGCGACGATCATGACTGATCCAGATCTGGCGGATGCGACGTATATCGAGCCGATTACGCCGGAGATGGTGGAGAAGATCATCATCAGGGAGCGGCCGGATGCGTTGTTGCCGACGATGGGCGGGCAGACGGCGCTGAATACGGCGATGGCGCTGGCGAAATCGGGGGTTCTGGAAAAATACGGTGTCGAGCTGATCGGCGCGAAGGCGGAGGTGATCGATCGGGCGGAGGATCGGCTGAAGTTTCGGGATGCGATGGCGGAGATCGGGATCGAGAGTCCGAAGAGCGCGATTGCGCATTCGGTGGAGGAGGCGCGGGCGGCGCTGGAGATGGTCGGGTTGCCGGCGGTGATCCGGCCGTCGTTCACGCTGGGGGGGACGGGCGGCGGGATTGCGTTCAACCGGGAGGAGTTTTTCGAGATCGTCACCAGCGGGCTGGATGCGTCGCCGACCACCGAGGTGTTGATCGAGGAGAGCGTGCTCGGCTGGAAAGAGTACGAGATGGAGGTGGTGCGCGATACGGCGGATAATTGCATCATTGTTTGTTCGATCGAGAATATCGATCCGATGGGGGTGCATACGGGGGATTCCGTGACGGTGGCACCGGCGCTGACGCTGACCGACCGGGAATTCCAGATCATGCGGGATGCCTCGATCGCGTGTTTGCGCAAGATCGGCGTGGATACTGGCGGATCGAACGTGCAGTTCGGGGTCAATCCGGCGGATGGGCGGATGGTGGTGATCGAGATGAATCCGCGGGTGTCGCGCTCCTCGGCGCTGGCCTCGAAGGCGACGGGATTTCCGATTGCGAAGATCGCGGCGAAGCTGGCGGTGGGGTACACGCTGGATGAGTTGCGGAATGATATTACACAGGTGACGCCGGCGAGTTTCGAGCCGACGATCGATTACGTGGTGATCAAGATTCCGCGGTTCACCTTCGAGAAATTCCCCGGCACGCCGGCGTTGCTGACCACGGCGATGAAGTCGGTGGGTGAGGCGATGGCGATCGGGCGGAGTTTCGCCGAGGCGTTGCAGAAGGGGCTGCGAAGTCTGGAAACCGGATTGTCCGGGCTCGATGAGGTCGAGGCACCGGGGGATGGCACGCATGATGCGTTCCGTGCGGCCTTGTCCACACCGCGACCGGATCGGTTGCTGATTGCGGCGCAGGCGTTGCGGGCCGGGTTGTCGGTTGCCGATATTCATGCCGCGTGCAAATTCGACCCGTGGTTTCTGGAGCAGATGGCGGAGATCGTTGCGGCGGAGCGCAAGATCACTGAATTTGGTCTGCCGGCGGATGCGATCGGGTTGCGCGCGGTCAAGGCGATGGGGTTTTCCGACCAGCGGCTGGCGCAACTAACACACCGTCAGGAATCGTCGATTGCGGCGGATCGGATCGCGCTGGGCGTGGTGCCGGTGTATCGCCGGATCGACAGCACGGCGGGCGAATTCGCCTCCGCCACCTCGTATATGTATGCGACGTATGAGGGTGGGTTCGGCGTGCCGCATTGCGAGGCGGAACCGAGTGATCGGCGGAAGATCGTCATTCTCGGCGGCGGGCCGAACCGGATCGGGCAGGGGATCGAGTTCGATTATTGCTGCGTCCACGCCGCCTATGCGCTGCGCGAGGCGGGGTATGAGACCATCATGGTCAATTGCAATCCCGAAACGGTTTCCACCGATTACGATACGTCGGACCGGTTGTATTTCGAGCCGCTGTTCGCGGAGGATGTGATCGCGTTGATCCGGCGCGAGCAGCAGAACGGCACGGTGCTCGGCTGCATCGTGCAATATGGCGGGCAGACGCCGTTGAAGCTGAGCCAGGCGCTGGAAGATGCCGGGATACCGATTTTGGGAACCTCGGCGGATGCGATCGATGTTGCGGAAGATCGTGAGCGGTTCCAGGTTTTATTGAAATCGCTCGGTTTGCGCCAGCCGGAAAACGGCATCGCGCGCTCGGCGGCGCAGGCGGAGGCGATCGTCGAGCGGATCGGGTTTCCGGTGGTGATAAGGCCGAGCTATGTGCTCGGCGGGCGGGCGATGGAGATTGTTTACGACATCGCCAATCTGCGACGCTATATGCGCGAGGCGGTGATCGTTTCGGGCAGCAATCCGGTGCTGATCGATCGGTATTTGAACGATGCGATCGAGGTGGATGTCGATTGCATTGCCGATCGCAAGACGGTGTATGTCGCCGGGGTGATGGAGCATATTGAGGAAGCCGGGATTCATTCAGGCGACAGTGCGTGTTCGCTGCCGCCCTATTCGCTTTCACCCGCCATCGTCGCCGAATTGCGGTCGGAAGCCGAGGCGATGGCCAAGGCCCTCAACGTGGTCGGGCTGATGAACGTGCAGTTCGCGATCCAGGGTGAGTCTGTCTTTGTGCTCGAAGTCAATCCGCGCGCCTCGCGCACGGTGCCCTTTGTCGCCAAAGCAACCGGCGTCGCGGTCGCCAAAATCGGCGCGCTGGTGATGGCGGGCGCGGCGCTCGCGTCGTTCGGCCTCGATGACAGCGTGATGCGCAGCCATGTCGCGGTGAAGGAAGCGGTGTTTCCGTTTGCCCGGTTTTCCGGCGTTGATGTGCTGCTGGGACCGGAAATGAAATCCACCGGCGAGGTCATGGGGCTCGATGCCAGTTTCGCCCGCGCCTTTGCCAAGGCGCAGTTGGGGGCCGGGGTGAAATTGCCGCGCACCGGCACGGTGTTTCTCTCGGTGCGGGATGGCGACAAGGCCGCGATTGTTTCGATCGCGCGGCGTTTCGTCGATCTCGGGTTTGCGATTATGGCAACCCGTGGCACGGCGGCGCATCTGTCGGATGCCGGAATTGTGACCCGTGCGGTCAACAAGGTGCTGGAGGGGCGGCCGCATTGTGTGGATGCGATCCGCTCAGGCGAGGTGCAACTGGTCATCAACACGGCGGCCGGGGCGCAGACCGTTGCGGATAGTTTCGATATCCGCCGTTCGGCGCTGACCCACGGCGTGCCACATTTCACCACGATCGCCGGGGCACGGGCGGCATCCCACGCGATTGCGGCCCTTGCGGCGGGGAGTCTTGAAGTTGCGCCGCTTCAGTCGTATTTTCCCCCATCGTTCTGATCAGTGTCGTGGCCGGAACTCTCCGGACACGGCGCTTGCACTCATGCCAGCCGCCTGATGACTGCTTCTGACTTTAAGGAATCGCCGTGCAAAAATTCCCGATGACCGGGCCCGGATTGCTCAATCTCGAAACCGAACTACGCCACCTTAAATCCGAGGAGCGTCCGGCAATCATTCGCGCCATCGCCGAGGCGCGCAGTCACGGTGATTTATCGGAAAACGCGGAATATCATTCCGCGCGGGAGCGGCAATCGTTTATCGAGGGTCGAATCGCGGAGCTTGAAGAAATTATTTCCGCAGCCGAGATAATCGATCCCGCGATGCTGACCGGTGACACGATCAAGTTTGGTGCCCAGGTCGAACTGATCGACGAGGAAACCGAGAAGCAGGTGCGCTACCAGATTGTCGGGTTGCACGAGGCGGATATCAAAGCCGGTCGGCTCTCGGTAACTTCGCCGCTCGCCAAATCGCTGATCGGCAAAAAACCGGGTGACACAATTTCAGTGCCCGCCCCCGGCGGTGATCGCAGCTACGAGATCCTGACCGTTCGGTTTGGATAAGGGATTGGTATCGATCGGGGATATCGAGGCGGCGGCAACCCGCATCGCGGGTGCCGTGCTGCGGACACCCTTGGTGTATTCCGATGCGTTGTCGCGCGCGACCGGGGCGCGGATTCTGCTCAAACTGGAAAACCTCCAGGCCACCGGCGCGTTCAAGGAGCGCGGTGCGGCCAATCGGATTGCCCTGCTTACGGCCGAGGAACGCGCGCGCGGTGTGATCGCGATGTCTGCCGGCAACCACGCCCAGGCGGTCGCGCGCCACGCGCAACTGGCTGGCATCGCCGCCACCATCGTGATGCCGCGCTTCACGCCGACCACCAAGGTGATGCGTACCCGCGCCTGGGGTGCGCGGGTGGTGCTGCATGGCGAAACCCTCGCCGAAGCGGCGGCCCACGCCCATGAGTTGGCCGCCATCGAATCTCTGGCGTTTGTCCATCCCTACAACGACCCGTCGGTGATCGCGGGGCAGGGGACGATGGCGCTCGAAATTATCGCGGACGCGCCCGATACTGAAATGCTGGTGGTGCCGACCGGCGGCGGTGGGTTTTTGTCAGGTTGTGCTCTAGCCGCGCAGACGAAACTTCCGGCCCTTGAGGTTCTGGGGGTCGAGGTGGAAAGTTATTCCGGCTTCGCCCAGGCTTTGGCCGGTAAGCCGATCAGCGTCGGCGGTGCCACCATTGCCGAAGGCATTGCGGTGCGCGACATTGGGCCGTTGCCGTTGTCCATCCTGCGCGATCTTGGCACCGAGGTGCTGGTGGTGCCGGAAGTCGCTGTTGAACAAGCGATTGCAATGCTGATCGAAGGCGGCAAGCTGGTCACCGAAGGGGCCGGTGCCGCCGGGCTTGCCGCGGTACTCACCTTTCCCGAACGGTTTGCCGGCAAAACCGTAGCGTTACCGATCAGCGGCGGCAATATCGATACCCGTACTCTCGCCAACACGCTCCTGCGCAACCTATTGCGCGATGGCCGCATCCTGAAAATCCTGATGGAAATCCCCGATCGTCCCGGTGTGCTGGCCGATATCGCCGCGCGCATCGGCAACCAGGGCGGCAATATTATCGAGGTCGTCCACCAGCGCCTGTTCGCCTCGCCCACCGTGCAGGCCGCCAACCTCGAAATCATGATCGAGGCGCGGGATGCCGCCCACGGCAAGGCGATCACGACCGGGCTTGAAGAGGTCTATACCGTCAAGCGGATGTAGGCCGCGCATGACGCCACCGATCCTGTATCAATCGACCCGTCTGCTGATCATCGACAAACCCGCCGGCCTCGCCTGTCATGCCGGGCCGCACAGCGGCGCGAGTGTAGAAGATTTCTTTCCGTACTGGCGGCGCGGCCATGACGGGCCATGGCTTGCCCACCGATTGGACACCGATACTGCCGGATGCCTCGCGATCGCGCGTCGGAAAACCACGCTGATCGCGCTGCAAGCGGCTTTTGCTGCGCATACGGTGCAGAAGACCTACTGGGCGGTCGTGCGGGGGGTGCCGCATGATTCTGCGGGTACGATCACCACGCCGCTGTCCAAACAGACCGACCCGTCCGGCTGGCGCATGGTTGCCAATTCGCGTGGTCTGCCCGCCGTTACCGACTGGCATGTCCTGGCGCGCGGTAGCGGCCGCGCCCTGCTGGAATTGACGCCGGGTACCGGGCGGACCCATCAGTTGCGGGTGCATTGCGCCGGCATGGGGCATCCGATCATTGGCGATCCGGTCTATGGCACGGCGGCTGAAGGGTTGTGTCTGCTGGCGCGGCGATTGGTTCTGCCGCTCGATCCACGGGTGGAAGTGGAGGCATCGATGCCGGCGCATATACGGCGGGCATTACAGGGCGGCGGGATTTTCGATCGCCTTGAGGCGGTTTAGAAAATCACGGCAGAATGACGCCGCGGTGGTGCCCCGCACCTTCGCCAGCAACGCGGTATGGCGTGCCACACGCTCTTCGTGCGGCATGATCAGGGCTGCGTGCATGGCATCAGCCACCGCATCGGCGTCGTAGGGGTTGACGATCAATGCCTCGGTCATTTCCTCGGCGGCCCCGGCGAAGCGTGACAGCACCAGAACGCCGGGATCACTGGGGTCCTGGGCTGCGATGAATTCCTTGGCGACCAGATTCATCCCATCGCGCAGCGGCGTGACCAAGGCGATCCGGGCGAGGCGGTAGAATCCGGCAATTGTGGTGCGGTTGACCGCGCGGGTCATGTAGCGCAGCGGCGTCCAGTCGAAATCGGAATAGGCCCCGTTGATGTCGCCGGCCTTGCGATCCAGTTCGCGCCGCAGCGATTGATACCGATCGACATCCTCGCGCGAGCGGGCGGCAATCTGCAGGAAGCTGATCTTGCGCAAATGTTCCGGATGGCGGTGCAGCAACTGCCCGAACGCATCGAACCGTTGCGGCAGGCCCTTGGTGTAGTCCAGCCGATCCACCCCGATCGCCAGCGCGCGACCGACCAGGCTTTCGATCAGCCGCTTGGTCTCCGCCATGCCGGCCGCCCGCTTGGCGGTGCGGGTGAAGCCATCGGCATCGATTCCGATCGGCGTCACGATGGTCTCGGTGCGGTGGCCGTTATGGAGAAAGCCGTGCGCCTCGTCGGGCTGCACATCCATGCAGGACGAGACCGATTCCAAAAAGTTCATCCGGTCGCCATGGGTCTGGAACCCGATGAGATCGGCCGCAGCCAGGGCGCGGACCAGAACCGCGGCAGAGGGCAGCACGTGCAGCACGGCGGGCGGCACGAAGGGAATATGAAGGAAAAACCCGATCCGGTTGTTCGCCCCGCGTCGGCGCAGCGCCGCCGCCAGGGTCAACAACTGGTAGTCATGAATCCATATGATGTCGTTCGGCCGCAGCAACGGAGCCAGACGGTCGGCAAAAATCTCGTTGACCGCGAGATAGCCTTCGTAATCGTCGCGCTTGAAATCCAACAGGCCGGTCCGGTAGTGCAGCAGGGGCCAGAGCGATCCGTTCGAGAATCCAACGTAATAGCGCCGATAGTCCGACTCGCTGAGATCAATCGTGGCATAGCTCAGCCCGCCATGCGTAACCACCGTCGCCTGTTCGGATGTCGCAACACTTCGCTTGCCGGACCAGCCGAACCACAGCGAGCCCGGAATCATCGCTTCGGCCAGCGCGACCGCAAGGCCACCCGCTTTCGCGCCACGCTCAGTCGGCAACGAAACCCGGTTCGAAACGATCACCAGGCGCGCCATCTAGCCTACCCGGTCGAGGGCGTCGGCGAGCCAGGCTCGGACTGCCGCGGTGGTGCCGCCGAAATCGCGGTGGACGTGCAGCCCAACCCCACCCAGCGCGGTTGCGGCGTCGATCGCCGCTTCGTCGGTGGTGTCGTCGCCGACGAAAATCGGGATTTTGCCGGCGAAGGGAGGATGTTGCATGAACCACGCCAGGGCACGCCCTTTGCCGGCACCTTTCGGGCGGATTTCCCACGCCATGTTGGCAGCGAGGAGTTCAATTTCCGGAGCGTCGGCAATCAATCGCTCCAGCACGCCACGCAGATCAGGACCATATTGGGGGGCCTGACGGAAATGGGCGACCAGGGTGCAGGTTTTTTCCTCAATGGTGACACCCGGCATGGTATGGGCAGCGTCGTGCAGCGCGCCACGCCAGGCCGACCGGTTGGCGGTGGCGTCGATCGGGCGATGGATCGTCCCACTCGCGTCACGCAGCAAATATCCGTGTTCCGCACCAGCCGGCAGCTTGAAGCCGGTTACGGCGTCGATATCGGCGAGGGTCCGGCCTGACAGAATGGCAAGCGCGTCCCCGCGCTGCGCCGCGAGTCCGGTCAATGTCGCCGGTAATCCAAGCGGCACGACAACCTCGGCGGGAGTGGGGGCAAAGTCGAGAAGCGTGCCGTCCAGATCGAGGAACAGCGCGTGGGCAGGCGTGATGAACGGTGACATTGTGCAATAGATGGGCAGGCGCGGTGACCGGATCAAGCAATCCGCGATCGAATTGCCAACTACCGCGCGTCCGCCGGCCAGGATTGCAGGTGATGTCCCAGCAGCATCGGGATTTGCAGCAGCACGTGGCCGCGATGGGTGATATCGATCGGTTTCACAACCGAGATCGACTGAAACCGTCTGGCATAGCGCTTCATGATGTCCGCCTCGTCGCCCGGCATCGCCGCGATCAGAATATTGTCGCCGATCAAGGATTGCGGCGGTGTGGTGATGCCGAATTCGTGCTTGTCGCCCTCGAACACGGTGACCGGCACATCCGGCCCGAGCGCATAGGCGATCTTGCCGGCATCGAACCAGCGCAACGCCGCGATCGCGAGGTTTGGCCGTGCCAGATCGCCCCGTTTGGCGAGGGAGGTTCGAAAACTGGTCCAGTCGATTGCCTGGAGTTCCGGCGAATGACCCAGGGCAAACCGCGCATTGAACCCCGGAACGATGCCGAAATTCAGCTCGGCACCAATGAACGCCACCGCCAGAGTCAGCAGCGCCGCAGTCCCCCAGGCAATCGATTTGATCCAGCGCCGCGAAGTTTCGCTCACCCGTGTCATCCAGTCACCCAGCAGCGGGAACAGCATCAGGTAGCCGGGTGCTGCCCAGTGGTACAGGATTTTGCGTGATGACCAGAACGCGATGGCCGAAAACAGCGTGACCGGAATGATCGCCAGCAGCGCCAGAAACCGCGCGCGGCGGTCGGCACCGCGGCGCAACCCGCCGATCATCAACCCGATCATCGGCACGAAAATCCAGGGTGCCACGAACAACGCCTCACCGGCCCAGACGATGAACGGCCGCAGCGGATGGATACCGAAGCCGGTGGCCCGCGCGCCCTGATAGCCGAATGACGCCCATTGGTTGAGCGCGTTCCAGATCAGCACCGGCGAAAACACGATCAACGCGAGCAGACAGGCGACCCACGGCCCCGCGCTGGCAAGAGCCCGCCGGCCGCGCGCATCGAACAGCAAGAACAGCAGCGCCCCAAGCAGATTGAGGGCGGCGTTGTATTTCGAGGTCATCGCAAGTCCCGCGAAGATGCCGGCCAGCGGCCAGAATCCAGGTTCGGGTGCCGCATTCAGGTCGAGTCGCGCTACTCCCACGGCGCGGGTGAGCGCCCAGGCGGCGGCCAGGAGGAAAAAATCGAGCGGCCCGTCCGGCAGCACCCAGGTGCCGAACGCAACTGAAAATTCGGGCGAAATATTCAGCGCGACGACCGCCCACAGGGCTGCGAGCGGGCCGAACAGCCGGTTGGTCAGGCCGTACATCAGCGCCCCGGTACCCGCGAACATCGCAATGAATGGCAGCCGCACGATCAAGGGCGAATGCAACCCGGTCAGGCGCTGCGCCGATAACTCCATCCACCACGAAATCGGCGGATGGTCGAAATAGGACAGCTGATAAGTATGCGCCGCCGCGACCATGTAGCTCTCATCGATGCCAAGTCCCATGCAAGCCGCGAACAACACGCGGATCAGCGTGGCGGCGGCGATGATCAGGGCGGCCCGAACGGTGGGGGAGGTGTGCTTCATGGTTGAGCGGCATGGGCGAGGCGGCAAGGCGGGTCAAGATGGCATCCTTGACACATGGTAAGGTTTGGCTAATTGAATGGATGGACGGGTCGTTCCGTTTGCCGGGCCGCTCACGCGGCGCCATGAAAAAGGAAGTGAATGATGCACGGTACGCTGCGGAAATGGTGTGTTGCCCTGTTCGGCGTGGTCCCTTGCGCGGCCGCCGCGGCACCGGCACCGCATGTCGCGTGGTTGGCCCAGCTTCACGCGCCCATCTATGCCGCGCCGCGGGTCAGCGACGGGCATGTTTACCTGACCAGTACACAGAGTACCGGGCCGAACGTCTTTGCGCTCAATACCAAATCCGGCAAAATCGAGTGGCGCTATGCTACGAGTGGTGCAATCACAATCTCGCCAACCATTGGCCAGACCCAGGTTTTTGTCGCCTCCGACATCGGTGACACCCACTTCATGCGGGCGCTCGATGCCAAAACCGGCGCGCTGGTCTGGCAATATACGCGCAATAAGCCGCCGGAGTGCATGTGCAGCCATGATGCAAGCCTTGGTGCCGGCTTGCTGTTCGCGCAGACCGACGGCCATAGCCTCTATGCGTTTACACCGGTCGGCGCGATGCCGTCGCGGCGGATCTGGCAGTTCAAGGGCGATGGCGCGCGGCTGACGGTGCCTGTGACGGCGGCGGGGCTGGTACTGATCGGCTCGACGAATCATAGTCTTTACGCGCTCGACGCCAAGACCGGCGCGGTGCGCTGGACCGCAAAAACCGGCTACGGCTTCGTCGCCACTCCGGTGGTGAGCGGCGGACTCGTCATCGCGGGCAATCGGGGTGGCACGGTGCATGCCTATGATGTGGCGACCGGCAAGCCCGCCTGGAGCTTTTCGACCAATGGCGCGGTCGATGAGCCAGCGGTGATCGATGGCGGCACAGCCTATATCGTTTCGGAGGATCGCAGTCTGTATGCTGTCAATGTCAAGACCGGCCACGCGCTCTGGCAGTATGACATGGCGGATTATGCCACGGCGGCACCGATCATTGTTGATAACGCCGTCGTTATCGCCAACCGTGCCGGCGATCTGATCAGCGTTAGTGCGGCAACCGGCAAATCGCTCTGGCTGTCCTCGCTCGGGGGCACGCCGTTTTCCCGCCCGATTTTGTGGCATGGCGACATCGTCCTGAAAATCGGTGACCATGCGGTCGCGGCCTATGCGGCATCGACCGGCACGCCGGTTTGGCACTATACCAGCCCGTCGGTTGTGACCGATCCGGTTGCAGCGATCGGCGGGGTTTATATGGCGACCAGCAACGGCCATGTGCTGGCGCTGCGATAATTCAGCCTGCAATAACCGAGGAAAATGCCGATGCGTGGTTATGGATTGGTTTTCTGTCTGATTGGCCTTGGCGTGATTGCGGTTCCTCCGCTTGCGGCGGCGCAACCCGGCCCGATCACCGCAACTACCGGCTGGTTTCGCTATCTGCTGCCGCAAATTCCCGCCGGTGGGTTCGTCACGTTACATAACAGCAGTGCGCGGGCGATTGTGCTGGACGGCGCGCAAACCACCGCCTGCGGCATGGCGATGCTGCACAAGAGCGTGAACCGCAGTGGCGTCGATCGGATGGTGATGGTAAATAGCGTGACAATTCCGGCGCATGGCAGTTTCCGTTTTTCGCCGGGCGGCTATCATATCATGTGTATGCAACCGACCATGAAACCAGGTGAGACGGTGACTGTCAGTTTGTCGTTCCAGAATGCGCCGGACCTTGATGTGCCGTTCAAAGTCTATGGGGCGGATGGCAAGCCGGGCGCAAAATGAAATGGGTACCCCCGCTGATTGCTGCGGCACTTTTGCTCGGTGCCGCGACACCGTTGGGTGACGCCGCGCGGGGTGCCGCGATTGTTGCGCATGGCACTGCGAGCGGTGCGTTGCCATGCATGGCTTGCCACGGCCCCGACCTTACCGGCAACGCCTCGATTGGCGCGCCGCGCATCGCCGGACTGAAAACAGCCACCACACTCGGCGCGTTCCAGGCGATCGCCGACGGCAGGATGGGTCAGAACTACGTGATGAAAAACATCGCCCACGCTCTCACTTCGTCCGAGCGCGACGCGGTTGCCGATTATCTCGCCGGTCTGCCGCAAGCCTCGCCATGATCGCCAGACGTGCCGCGATAACATCGGCGTTAGGGTTGAGTAGCGTGGCGTTGCTGGCGGCCTGCCATCAGGTATGGAAACTCGACCCGCAGGATCTCGACATGCGCGGGCATCTGCCCGATCTGGCGTTCACCATGACCGATGCCGCGACCGGCAAGATCGTCACCGCCGCCGATTATCGCGGCAAGATTGTGTTGCTGTATTTCGGCTACACCAACTGCCCGGATGTCTGCCCGCTGACGCTGTATGAAATGACCAAAATCCTGGCCTCATTGGGGTCAAAAACCAAGGATGTGCGGTTCCTGTTCGTCACGGTCGATCCGCTGCGCGATACGCTGCCGGTTCTGGCCAAATACATCGGCCTCTATCACACTCCGGAGTTCATCGGGTTGCGTGGGTCGAATGCTGAACTGCAAGCCCTGGCCTCACGATTCCACGCCGGCTATTCGGTGCATCCTTCGGCCAATCCGGCCGACTACACCGTGACCCACACGGCGGCGGCCTATGTGTTCAACCGCCGGGGCAAGGCCGAATTCATTTGCGCCGGCCTCTCCGCCACATCACCCGACCTTGCCGGAATCGCCAAGGATCTGCGGCATCTGATCGCGACCGATTCGATTTAACCCAGTTGCGCCAGCCAGGTCAGTAATCCGCGCGGTTGCGGCTTGATGCTCAATTTCTGAATATCACTGGCCAGCGCGGCATAATCGGGGTGGTGGTTGAGGCCGAGATCGGGGATGATGAACCGCGCGTTGCCGTGGGTGCCGAACACATAAATCAACGCCGAATGCACGACCTCGTATTTTTCCGGATCGGGCGAGGGATGCACCGAGGCGACCACGCGATAACGGCGTGTCAGTTGATAGATCTGATTGGCATTGCCGCGCAACCCGACGAAATGCGGATCGAACAGGGCAAGGTATTTTTTCAAAACCGGCAGCGTGTCGCGCTTCGGATCGACCGTGACGAACAAAAACACCGTCTTGTCCGCCGCTGCCCCAAGTCTGAGATACAATTGGTGCAGTTTATACAGCGTGTCGGGACAGACATCGGGGCAGTTGGTGTAGCCGAAATACAGCATCACCACCTTGCCGCGAAAATCGGCGGCGGTGACAATCTTGCCGGTGCTGGCGTCCTTCATGGTGAACGCGAGCGGCGGCACCAGTCCGGTCACCGGCACCACATGGTTCGCGGCCGCAAATGCCGCTGCGGGAATCGTTAGAACCGCCAGCGCCAGAACCAAACGACGCAGCATAATCCTCATCCTGCGGGAGCGCCGATCTTTGCTTTGAGTGCCTCGTTGACTAACGCCGGATTGCCCTTGCCCGCCATCGCCTTCATTACCTGACCGACAAAAAAGCCGAACAATTTGTCCTTGCCCGATTTATACTCCGCCAGCTTGTCAGGATTGGCGGCGACCACCCTATCGATCGCCGCATCGATCGCGCCGGTATCGGTCACCTGCCGCAAGCCGCGTGCTTCGACAATCGCATCGGGGGTTTCGCCGGTCTCGACCATGATCTCCAGCACCTCCTTGGCGATTTTGCCGTTGATCGTGGAGTCGCTGATCAAATCCAGCAATGCGCCCAGGTCCGCCGCACTCACCGGGCTGTTTTCGATGCTACGGCCGGTGCGATTCAAGGCGGCGAAAAAGTCCCCCAGCATCCAGTTCGCAACCTGTTTGGCGTCGCGGCCTTTCGCCACCGTCTCGAAGAAATCCGCGGTGACCTGCTCCATCACAAAAATCGCGGATTCATAGGCGGAAAGCCCGAATTCGTGCATCAGCCGCGCCCGTTTCTCGTCCGGTAGTTCCGGCAACTGGGTTTTCAGCGTGGCGATCCAGGCCTCATCCAATACTAACGGCAACAGATCGGGTTCCGGAAAATACCGGTAATCATGGGCATCTTCCTTGCTGCGCATCGAGCGGGTTTCGCCGCGCGCCGGATCGAACAACCGCGTCTCCTGCCGCACCTCGCCGCCCGATTCCCAGATATCGACCTGCCGACGCGCCTCCGCCTCGATCGCCTGCATCACGAAGCGGATCGAATTGACGTTCTTGATCTCGCAGCGCGTGCGAAAATCCTCACCCGCCTTGCGCACCGAGACATTCACGTCCGCGCGCATCGAGCCCTCGTCCATATTGCCATCGCAGGTGCCGAGATAGCGCAAAATCGTGCGCAGCTTGCGAATATAGGCCCCGGCTTCTTCCGGTGTGCGCAGATCCGGCTCACTGACAATCTCCATCAAAGCCACACCCGATCGATTGAGATCGATCAATGATTTGGTCGCGTGCTGATCGTGCATGCTCTTGCCGGCATCCTGCTCCAGATGGAGCCTGGTGATGCCGATCGAACGGGTCTCGCCCGATTCCAACTCGATATCGATCGTGCCCATGCCCACGATCGGATGTTCGTACTGGCTGATCTGATACCCCTGCGGCAGATCGGCATAGAAATAATTCTTCCGGTCGAACCGCGACACCAGATTGATCCGCGCGTTCAACCCGAGTCCGGTCCGCACCGCCTGTGCCACGCATTCGCGGTTGATCACCGGCAGCATGCCGGGGAATCCAGCATCGACGAAGCTGACCTGGGTATTCGGCTCACTGCCGAAATCGGTTGCGGCGCCGCTGAACAATTTGGATTTGGAAATCACCTGGGCATGCACTTCCAGCCCGATCACCAACTCCCACGGGCCGGTCGCACCCTCGATCGTGTAGCTCATGATTTTGCTCCCGCACATACCGAAGGCAACGCGGTGAATCCCGCCGCGCGCTCCAACGCACCCGCAACCGCAAACACGGTTTCCTCGTCGAAATGCCGCCCGATCACCTGCAACCCCAACGGCAATCCCCGCGCATCCAGCCCCGCCGGCACCGACATCGCCGGCACGCCGGCCAGGTTCGACGGCACGGTGAACACGTCGTTCAAATACATCGTTACCGGATCGTCCATCTTCTCGCCGATCGCGAACGCCGCCGAGGGTGCCGTCGGCGTCAAAATCGCATCGACCTTGGCGAACGCCTCGTTAAAGTCCCGCAGCATCAGCGCCCGTACTTTCTGCGCCCGCAGATAATACGCATCGTAATACCCGGCCGAAAGCACATAGGTCCCGATCATGATCCGCCGCTTCACCTCGGCCCCGAACCCCGCGGCCCGCGTGCGCTCATACAGATCGATCAGATCCTCACCCTCCACCCGCGCGCCGAACCGCACGCCATCGTACCGCGCGAGGTTCGACGAGGCTTCGGCCGGGGCCACGATGTAATAGACCGGCAATCCGTATTTCGTATGCGGCAGGGACACATCGACAATCTCCGCCCCCGCCCGCTTGAGCCAGTCGATGCCTGCCTGCCAAAGTTTTTCAATTTCTGGTGCCATGCCATCGACCCGGTATTCGCTCGGAATCCCGATCCGCAACCCCTTCACCCCGTGCGCGCAGGCGGCCCGGAAATCCGGCACCGGCTGATCGGCGGAGGTGCTGTCGCGCGCGTCGAACCCGCTCATCGCGCCGAGCAGGATCGCGCAATCCTCGACCGTGCGGGCCATCGGCCCCGCCTGATCGAGCGAGGAGGCGAAGGCGACGATGCCGAACCGCGAACACCGCCCATACGTCGGCTTGATCCCGGCGATGCCGGTGAACGAAGCAGGCTGACGGATCGAGCCGCCGGTATCGGTCCCGGTCGCCCCCATCGCCATCCGCGCCGCCACCGCCGCCGCCGACCCGCCGGAGGAGCCACCCGGCACGAGCTTCGCCCCGTCCTCGCGCTGCCACGGATTCTCGACCACGCCATAGGCCGAGGTGATGTTGGACGATCCCATCGCGAACTCATCGAGATTGGCCTTGCCGAGCATCACCGCGCCGGCGGCCTTCAGCTTCGCGGATACCGTGCTTTCATAGGGCGGCACGAACGGGGACAGAATCTTCGACCCCGCCGTGGTCCGCACACCCTCGGTGCAGAACAGATCCTTCATCGCGATCGGAATGCCGGACAGGGCAGGGGCGTCGCCCGCGTGCCGCGCCGCATCGGCGGCCTTCGCCTGCTCCCGCGCCAGATCGGCCGTGACGGTGATGAAGGCATTGAGCCTGGGATTGAGTGCCTCGACCGCCGCGATATGCGCATCGGTCAGTTCGACCGCCGAGAATTTCCTCGCCGCCAGCGCATCGAGCGCCTCGGCAATGCTCAAATTCAGCATGCTCACTCCACCACCTTCGGCACCGCAAAGAAATTGCCGATCCGATCCGGCGCATTGGCCAGGATTTTCTCGGGATACCCGCCATCGGTCACCGCATCCTCGCGCAACCGCATCGCCATCTGCGCCCCGCCGGACAACGGTTGCACCCCCTCGACATCGACTTCGGACAATTGTTCGACATAGCCGAGAATCGCATTGAGTTCGCCTTCCAGGCGCGGCACCTCATCGTCATCGAGGCGGATACGGGCGAGTTTCGCGATACGGCGAACCGTCGCGGGGTCGAGCGACATGGGCATCCCTTGGGTTTCTGTGCGGTCTGGATCATAAACGCGACTATGACACTGTTCAACCTGACCGATCTGGTGGCTGCAATGCCCCGCAACGCCCGCCTGATCGGACTCGACCCTGGTTCCCGCATCGTCGGCATCGCGCTGTCGGATGTCAGCCGCCGCCTCGCTTCGCCCTATGGCGCGATGAAGCGCGGCAAGCTGGCCGAGATGGCCCAAACCGTCCGCGACATCGCCGCCAAGGAAGGCGCTGCCGGGATCGTGATCGGCCTGCCGTTGTCGATGGACGGCACCCTTGGCCCGGCCGCCCAGGCCGCGCGCGACTGGGCGCACGCCATCGCGACGGCCACCAACCTGCCGGTCGCGATGATGGACGAACGCCTGTCCTCCGCCGCAGTCAACCGTGCGATGATAGAAGCCGATATGTCACGGTCGAAACGCGCTGCCCGCGTCGATGCCGCCGCCGCCTCCTACATGCTGCAAGCCGCCCTCGACACCATAACCGGCGCTGAATGAAGTTTTTCGCGATCCTGCTGCTGCTCGCCGTCGCCGCCGCGCTGGAAGTCGGCGGCGACGCGCTGATGCGCAACGGGTTGCATGCCTCGGGTATCCACCGTCTGCATTGGCTGATCGCCGGCACCATCGTGCTCGCGGCTTACGGTATTTTCGTCAATCTCGGCCCGTGGGATTTCGGCCGGGTGCTCGGCATTTATGTCGTGCTGTTCTTCATCGTCGCGCAACTGGTCAACTGGCTCGGCTACGGCATCCGTCCCGATGCGCCGATCCTGACCGGGGGTGCCTTGATCTGCGCGGGCGGGATCGTGCTCGCCGTGTGGCGTTAGGTCTTGATCCAGACCCATATGTTCTGGCACGGTGGCCCGTTGAGCCAGCTCGAAACGCTCTGCATGGCCAGTTTTGTGGCGCAGGGCTATAATCTTACGCTGTGGACCTATAGTGCAATTCCCAACGTGCCCACCGGGGTCAAGCTGGCCGATGCAGACCAAATTCTGCCGAAATCGGCGCTGTTTCTCAACCGCCATGGATCTTACGCCAGTTTCAGCGACTGGTTTCGCTATGCCGTTCTCAGCCGAATCGGTGGCTTGTACGCCGATACCGACGTAGTTGCCCTGCTGCCGGCCCGCGATTTGCCGCGTAAGAAATTTCTCGTCACCCAATGGGAGTGGTCGAAGCGGCGCTTGCGTCCTCGGTGCTGGAACATCAAAATCAACAACAACGTCATCTACAATCCAGACCCGGCGAACGGTGATGTTATCGATCTGGCCAGCGTCTATGCCGAGCACTTCCCGAAAACCGCCATCGACTGGTCGGAAATCGGGCCGTCGCTGCTGAACGCGATCATCGGCATCCACCCCGCGCACGGTTTCACCATCATGCCAACCGATTTTGCGAATCCGCTGGGCTATTGGAAATGCCCGGCGGCGCTGCTGAAACCGGGCCGGATACCCGCTGGTGTCGGGTTCCTTCATTGTTATAACGAAATGTGGCGGCGAGCCGATATCGACAAGAACGCGCCATTCCCACACGGCAGCATCATGGCACGTCTGGCCACGCGATTCGCCTCAAATACTGCAATCTGAGGTTTCTCACCCCCCGACGACCATGGCAAGTCTTCTCGCAACCGCAAGGAGATACCATTTCATGCAAGACCCGCTTCAAATCGCCGCCGTCCAGCTGGTGGAGCCGTTCGAGGGATTCAGGGCCGATCCCTACCGTGATCCTGGTGGAGTGTGGTCGATTGGCTATGGGTCCACCACCGATGCCTGGGGTGATCCGGTCAGCGCCGACACCCTGGCGATCACCCAGGATCAGGCGCTTTCGCTGGTGGAGCGAGATCTTGCATCGGCATTGGGCCAGGTGACCGCAGCGGTTGTCGTACCGTTGGGCGTCAACCAGCAGGCAGCATTGATCGATTTTGTCTATAATGTCGGGATCGGCAATTTCAGGGACTCGACGTTGCTGCGCCTGTTGAACGCCGGCGACTACACCGGTGCCGCCGCCCAATTCATGCGTTGGGATTATGCGGCGGGCATGGTGTTGCCCGGCCTGTTGCGCCGCCGTGAGGCGGAGGCGGCCATGTTTACCGGTTCATCCGAATGATCGGACGAATGATCGGGCCAAAATTCATTGGCTGAGGATTTTTCAAACCTTTTTCAGGAAACAAGCCTTCAGCATGAAGCTGCCCGCGTCCATCTTGCAATCTACCTCATGGTCGCCGCCGACCAGACGGATGCTTTTGACCTTGGTACCCACTTTCAGCGTCATGGATGTACCTTTTACCTTGAGGTCCTTGATCAGGACGACGGAGTCGCCATCGGTCAGCACATTGCCGTTGGCATCTTTGACGACGGCCGTCGCATCCTCATCCGGTTTGACGACCTCTTTCATCGGCCATTCGTAGCCACAGTCGGCACAGACGAAATTTTCGCCGTCCGGGTAAATGTTTTTCAGGGCGCATTGCGGGCAGGCGGACGTTTCTGACATGATGACCTATGGGTTGTGAAAGACTTTGGCATCGAACGATGCCTTAATTTGGATGACGCCGTTCCCGGAGGCGTTGTTAGTGCCGGACACCTCATCGCGGATACGATGAGCGTGGCGGGCCGCGCCCGATAGCGATGATCACTACATCTACGCCATAGCCCTATGATGGCAAGCGCACGGCGACTGGCGGAAGGGAGTGCATTGCGGCTCTCGCCCACGTGAAATAACCGGCAATAGACTGAGCGCCGTCCAACCGAACGAATGCCTTGCCAATGTCCGACCAGTTTCCTCTTCCCCTACTTCAAGCAATCAGTGATTGGCAGCGCGGCGGCGACGCCAAGCAAAACAAGGCCAGAGGGAAGAAACTCAAAGAGGCCTGTGCATCTCTCCCGGATAAGTATCGCGCCTGCTCACTGTGCTGCTTTCGGCAGATTGCTTTGCCCAAGGGCGGCGTATGGGACCTCATCGGGGAGGATCGACTACCCGAGAAAATCTCATCGTGGACCCTCGATATCGAAGTCGCCAAGAGCTTTAAGGGCGGCGTTCCGCCCGAGGGGCAAGGGTATCAGGGCGTCATCCTCTGCCTGCGCCCTCCGCCCACCAGCGTAATCATCAATCTGAGTGGATTATACCGGGACCCCGCGTTTATGGCGGCC
The DNA here is from genome assembly GCA_028688905.1 of Acidiphilium sp. GTDB lineage: Bacteria > Pseudomonadota > Alphaproteobacteria > Acetobacterales > Acetobacteraceae > Acidiphilium. The sequence goes on from JAQTXH010000001.1 coordinate 699,198, forward strand.
TTGGAGGGCACCAAATCCGCCATCACCGGCTATCCGGATGGGGCGGGGCGGTATGGCAATGGCCAGAGTGAAGTGGTTCTTGAGATCCCAACCGTCACGCAGCAGGACATATACTCGATAGGCGGGCACTCAAGCCCGTTCGAGCTCCTTGTGGATGAGGCTGCGAAACTAGCCTATGGCCCGTCAGCGACGCAGGAGCAGCGAGAGGCATTGTTGCTCAGTGCGGAGCATGTCCGGTCCGAAGCAGGCCCGAAGTGGTTAAGCTCAGAGGCAACACAGCGCGTGGTTGAGAAGATGAAACCGCATGCCCAGCGGCTCGGGGAGATTAAGCGGGAGCAGGAACGGCATAAGTAACCTTTCCTGAGGTGCCCGTGAGGACAGGATGCCTCATCACCCATTGGCGCATTACAGCCGTCCCCACAGGCCGAGCCCCCCTGGCAGGACCACCGGTCTCGCGTCGTGGTAGCCAACGCGGCGCCGGTCCAGTACCGTCGTGCTATGCGCCCCGTGGAGCCGAGGAAGAAGTATGCCGACGGCATTGATTCGTAAGCCTAAAACCAAGCCGTCAACACCTTTCCCGACAGCCGCCGAATCGCTTCACCGCGAAGGCAACTGGCTCTGGATTCCCTTGCGTGGAGAGTGGCGGGACGTGGCCGCAAAGCCGGAGGAGATCGTCCGGCAGACCTTCATCCGGCATCTGATCGACCACTACGGCTATTCGCTGGCGCAGATGGACCAAGAGCGGCGGACGCAGCACGGCCACAAAAGCCCTCGCGCCGATATCGTCATTTGGGAGACGCCCGAGAAGAAGGCGAACAACAACACCCCGGTCCTCGTCGTGGAGTGCAAGTCCGAGGGCGTGGATATCAACGTCAAGGACTACTATCAGGGCGAGAGCTACACGCGCGCGGTCGGGTGCGAATTCTTCATCGCGCACAACACCCGCTTCACCGCCGTGTTCAAGCTGGTGCCAGGGTTGCCGGGCGATTTCGTCCAGATCAACGAGATCGCCAGAGCGTCGGACTGGGGAGACGCCAAGCGCATTGAGGAAATCAAGAACAAGCTCCGGGCGTTCAACCGCAAGGAATTCCAGGACCTACTGTTCAAGTGCCACTCGATCCTGCGCGACGTTCACAAGATGGAGCCGGGGCGCGCGTTCGACACCATCTCGAAAATCCTGTTCGTCAAAATGTACGTCGAGCGGTCGGGGCTGCACGGCACTTTCACCGTGGATTTTCTCGACCGGCGCGCCTCCACCCGCATGCCCACCGATCCGCTGGTGCATGACGGGCTCTTTGAGCAAACGAAAAACTACTACAAGGCCGACGACCTTTTCACCGCCAACGACCGGCTCGAAATCTCGGAGGAGACGTTCCGACGCCTCGTGAAGGAATTGGAACGGTTCGACCTCTCGAAGACCGGCGACGACATCAAGGGCCTCGCCTTCGAGCGGTTCCTCGGCAACACCTTCCGCGGCGAACTCGGCCAGTTCTTCACCCCCCGGCCCGTCGTGGACTTCATGGTCAGCCTGCTCGACCCGAAAGAGGGAGAGCTGATTTGCGATCCGGCCGCCGGCTCGGGGGGGTTCCTGATCCGTGCCTTCGAGCATGTCCGCGCCCAGATCGGGGCCGAAATCCAGGCCGACAAGGACAACGCCCGCGCGACGATCGAGGCGGAGGGGCTCGACCCCGATGTGGAGGAGGCGCGGATCGACGCCGCCTTTGCCACGCTGAACAAGGAGCTTCTGCCGTCCGACGACGAGAACCGGCCGGTCGATACCCGCGTCGGCCGCCTCGCGTGGAATTGCATCTTCGGCTGTGACGCCGAGCCTCGCGCTGCCCGCACCGCCAAGATGAACATGATCATGCACGGCGATGGCCACGGCGGCATCCATTACCACGACGGGCTTGTCGATATTAATGGCATCTTCCCCGGTCGGTTCGATATCGTCATCACCAACCCGCCCTTCGGCTCCAATGTCGGCAGCGACCAGAAGGTTGGCGGCAGCGACGAGACGCGCGTCTTGAATGACGCCGCCTATCGCGCCCGCTGCGTGAGCCGCTACGGCGCGGCGTGGGAGGAAAGCCACGACCGCATGCTCGCCGCCGCCACGGCGAAGACGAACATTCTCGACCTGTTCGAGATCGGGAAGGGCAAGGCGAACCGCGCCACCGAGATCGTTTTCGTTGAGCGATGCCTCGAACTGCTGAAGCCGGGCGGGCGGATCGGGATCGTTCTGCCGGATGGCAATCTGAACAACCCGTCGCTGACTTGGCTGCGCCGCTGGTGCGAGGGCAAGGCCAAGATTCTCGCCGTTGTCGGCTTGCCGGAAGAGACGTTCCGATCCGCCGACGCCACAGTGAAGGCGTCGCTCGTGTTCCTGAAGCGCTTCACCAAGAAGGATCAAAAGGCGTGGGATGCGGCATGGACAGCCGCCCACGCCGCGCATGACGCCACGTTTAACGCCGAACGCGACGCGCTTTGCGCGACCTATGGTCCCAGGATCGTCTCCGGCGACGACAAGAAAGCCGCGGACATTCTGACCAAGCTGGCCGCCCTTGGCGTCAAGCGCATACCGCCGTCGTGGTTCTCCGCTGACCCGCCGCCGTATCCCAAGAGCATCGGTGCTACGAAGTTGCGGCGCGTGGCGTGGCACGACGACGCCAAGGACCGCACGAAGGCGGCGGCCCTCAAGAAGGCCTACACGGCAGCGTTTACGACCGCTGTCGCCACCGCCGCCGATGCGCTGACCCGCGAACTGGCGGCGGCGCTACGGGCGCTAGACGAACGCCATGACGCGGCCCTTTGGTCGCATGTACGCGAGGCCTTCGATTATCCGGTGTTCGTTGCAGCACCCAAGTCGGTTGGCATCACCTCGACCGGCGAGACCGGCGAGAACGTGCCGAACGACCTGCCCGACGTGCTCGACGCATTCAAGCGGTTCCAGTCCTGGGCGGCGGCCGGGGCCAAGCCCAAGGACATACCGGATTTTCGCCTGCCCTCCGCTGCCTGATCCGTCAGTGGAGGGCTCTTGAGCCCTGGATCGCGACAGAGAACGCCGAGCATTGGCACTCGCACCACACATTGACCGCGTTGCGCGACCTGGTTGTGCCGCGCCGTGAGAGCGTGTCGGTGAACGGCTCGTTTGGCGATTGGTCGCCGATCACCGTGCATCTGGACGGCGAAATATCCGTCCGCGACCGCTCGGTTCCGTACAAGGGCGCGATGTTCGCGGTGTATCCTGGCGATATCGTTTTTTCCAAGATCGACGCGCGCAGTGGCGCAATCGGGATGCTGCCGACGAGCATTCCTAAGGCCGTCGTCACGCCGGAATTTCCCGTTTTTGTCGCCGATCCTGGCAAGCTGGACAGCGGCTTCGTGCAGCGCGTTCTTCGAACCGGCGGCTTCCTGAAAGACCTTCGGTCAAAAGCTACGGGTACAAGCGGACGCAAACGCATTTCGCCCGAAGCGTTCCTTGATCTGCGGGTCCCGCTACCTGACCTTGCCGAGCAGCAAGCCATCGTAGCTGCCTACGATGCCGCCTTGGTCGAGGCCGCCGGGAAGGAGAAGGCGGCGGCGGCGGCGGAGGCAAAGGCGATGGCCGACTTCGGGGCCGCGCTTGGTTTTGCGCCGCCAGTGTCGTTGCCTGACCGCCCGGTCTTCGTCGCGTCGTTCAAGGATCTCGACCGCTGGAGCCATGACGGTGTGTTGCGCGCTGTTTTGAAACTGGCCGACCCCGTCCCGACGTTTCCGGTGTCGCCACTCGGCAGCGTGGGCAAGGTCAGCTATGGGCTCCAAAAATATCCGGGCAATCGGCCGAGCCTCCACGCACGCCCCTATCTGCGGGTCGCCAACGTGCAGCGAAATCGTCTCGACCTGACCGTCATCAAGACCATCAACGTGCCGGACGAGGAGATGCACCGATACCGTCTGGAAGATGGAGACGTCCTGTTGTGCGAGGGAAACAGCGCCGAGTTGGTGGGCCGCGGTGCAATTTGGCGGAGCGAAATAGCCGATTGTATTCACCAGAATCACGTACTCCGCGTCCGCTTGGATCAAACCAAAGTAAACCCTGAGTTCGTGCTGTCGGTGATCAATTCGAGCTATGGGCAGACCTATTTTCGAGCAAAGGCAAAGCAGACGACGAACCTCGCTTCAATCAATAGCAAGGAGGTCGCCGCTTTCCCGTTGCCGCTGCCGCCGTTGAACGACCAACAGAGCATGATCAAAGCCCTCGACAGCGGACGCGCGGAATCAACCACTTTGAGGGCCGAAGCCGCCGCCACCAGGGCAAAGGCGTGGGCTGAATTCGAGGCCTCGGTTTATGCCGCAGACGATCCGATTGAAACGACCGATGTTGCCGATACTGAGGCTGAATTGGTGAGGGCAAGATAAAGCGAGTTTCCTCGCTGCCGGAACTTCGTTCCTAAGTGTTTGTCTGCACATTGTATTTTGGCGGCTCTCCGCCGAGGGCGCGAGGTGCGCCGGTGCCGGAGAAGTCGATTTCTATAATGTTTTCAATGGTATTTTGGGTGGCGCCCGCAATGTGCGGCGCGCGCGGTTCCGCCACTTCTACGCTATGGCAAGTATTTCTACGCCACAGCCCTACGCCGTCATTTTCGACCTTGTGTCGGCGGTTTGATCTTCCAATCGTCGCATCATGGCGAACGATGAAGAGCATTTCCGCATCCGTCCCGGCCGGGTCCGCGACCGTGCTGGCGGGCGCACCACGCGCGCCGTCCGGCCGCGCCCGAAGACGTTCCTTGCCGAGGTGCATCAGGCTATCCGCCGCGCCGGCGGCGACCCCAATCGGCTGGGCTCGGCCGGGAAGGGAAGCGGCCGGTTCAACGCGCGAGGCCGGGGCGCTACGGCCGCCGCCGGGCTGAAGGGGCGGAGCGCCTGGAGCCGGGACGCCAGCGGCGTGCGAACGCGCGCCCGGCGCGTGACCGTGAAGGCGCGGATCGTGAAGCTCAACCCGCAGCGCGGCGCGGCGCGCGGACGGTCGTTTGTCAGCGCGAAGGCCGTGGACGCCCACCTGCGCTATTTGGAGCGCGATGGCGTCAACCGCGACGGCGAGAAGGGACAGGTCTATTCCGCCGAGCATGACGCCGAGGACGGCCGCGCCTTCCTCGACCGGGGCCGAGACGACCGCCACCAGTTTCGCTTCATCGTCTCCGCCGAGGAAGGCGTAGAGCTGGCCGACTTGCGGGAGACCACCCGAGACCTGATGAAGACGATGGAGGCCGATCTCGGAACCAGGCTCGACTGGATCGCGGTCGATCACCACAACACCGGCCACCCGCACACCCACATCCTGCTGCGCGGTGTCACCGACGACGGGAAGATACTCAACATTGCCGGCGACTACATCGCCCACGGCATCCGCGAACGGGCCAGCGAGATCGTCACGCTGGAGCTGGGCCGGCAGACCGAGCAGGAGGTCAGCCGCCAGCTTGAGCGCGAGGTGGACGCCGAGCGCTTCACCCGCCTGGACCGTATGCTGCTCGCCGAACAGGAGGCGAGCCAGGCATTCGCCGATCTACGCCCCGACCAGGACATGCTGGAGACGGCGCGACGGAATCGGGCGCTGCTCATCGCCCGCGCCCGCAGGCTGGAGAGCATGGGGCTGGCGACCGAGGTGGAGGTTGGCCGCTGGTCCATCTCCGCACAGGCCGAGGCGACGTTGCGGGAACTGGGCGAGCGCGGCGACATCATCAAGACCATGCACCGAGCATTGGCCGACTACGGCCTCGCCGACGAACGCGCCCCTGCGCAATATGTGGCGCACGGCAAGCAGATCACCGAACCGATCGTGGGCCGCGTGCTCGCCAAGGGCTTGGCCGGCGACGAGATGGGCGACCGGCTACACCTCGTCATCGATGGTGTGGACGGGCGCACCCACTACGTGGAGGTGGCGGACGCCACCCGCCTGGACGAGATCAGGCGCGGCCACATCGTCGCGCTCGACCCCGTGGCGACCAAGGCCGAGCCCCGGCCGGCGGATGTCAACATCCAGATCATGGCGGAGGCCAATGGCGGCATCTACCAGCCAAGCCTGCATCTGGAAGCGACGCGGGATATCATCGAGCAGCGCCACGGCGACCCGGACGCCTTCATTCGCTCCCATGTGCGCCGGCTGGAAGCCTTGCGCCGCGCCGGGCATGTCCAGCGTATCGACGCCGACCATTGGAAAATTCCCGGCGACTTCGCCGAGCGGGGCATGACCTATGACGCCCCCGGCCGGCCCAAGGATTTCGGCATCCGCACGCTGTCCACGCTCGACCTCGACCGGCAGGTGGGCAGCGACGGCGCGACCTGGCTCGACAGGGAGTTGGTTGCGAAAGACCATCTGCCCCTTGCCGGAACCGGCTTCGGCAAGGAGGTGAACGCCGCGCTCGACCGGCGCGCCGCGCGTATCGTCGAAATGGGCCATGCCAGCGTGAAGGACGGGTTCATTTCCATCCCCCGGCGCACGGTCGCCGCGCTGGAGCGCCAGGAGATCGATCGAGTCGGCAAAGAGATGGCCGCCGAGCGGGGACTGACCTACAGCCCGTCTGGGCCCGGCGAATATGTCTCTGGCCGGCTGGCGGGCGTCGCCAATCTAGCCAGCGGGCGCTTCGCCATGATTGAGGACGGACTGGGCTTCCAGCTCGTGCCCTGGCAGCCCGTTCTGGAAAAGCGTCTCGACCAACATATCAGCGGCGTCCGCCGTGATGACGGCGGCATAGAGTGGAGCTTCAGCCGCAAGCGGCAGATCGGACTCGGGCTGTGAAGCGCCTTGATCAATACGGCATTATGCCGTATATGATGGAGCCGAAGGAGGCCCCCATGCCCAAGCCCCAAATCGAAGCAGAGACTGCCCGACTGGAAGCGCGCGTCCCGGTTCAGGTCTACGACCAGATGCAGCGCGCCGCCCGTCTGCGCGGCATGACCCTGACCGGCTATCTCATCGCCACGGCCGGCGAGGACGCCCGCCGCGTTGTCGAGGACGCCGACATCATGCGCCTCGCGCGCGAGGACCAAATCCGCTTCGCCGAGGCGCTGATCAATCCGCCCCGGCCGAACGCGCGGCTGGCTCGCGCGGCGAAGCGCCATGCCGAGCTGATCGAACGCCGGTGAGCGTCCGCTTCGCCATCGAGCCGCTGGCGAAGGCGCACAAGCGGGATGACTTCACCTGCGGCAACGACCGGATCGACAGCTATTTTCGTGAGACCGTCTCCCAGGACGTGAAGCGGAAATACGCCACCTGTTTCGTCGCCCGGGAGATCGCGACGGACCGGGTGGCGGGCTTCTACACCCTGTCGTCCAGCAACGTGCCGTTGACCGAGGTTCCCGAGCCGATGGCGAAGAAACTGCCGCGCTACCCGACCGTTCCGGCAGTGCTCATCGGCTGGCTTGGCCGCCATAGCGACTATGCCGGACAGGGGCTTGGCGAAGCCCTGCTGTTTGACGCCATCAAGACCGTCGCCACAGCCCCGATCGGTGCCCACGCCATCTTCGCCGACGCGATCGACGACCAGGCGGCAGCCTTCTATGTGGCCTTCGGCTTTGCGCCCTTGGTGCGGCAGCCACGCACCCTCTATCTGCCGGTGGCGACGGCGTTGAACCTCACAGCGCCATGACGACCGCCGTCGCCCCTACGCTGTTTCAGCCCCGCGCCGCCGCGCGCAAGTCTTTTTACGCCACGGCGCGCGGAGGCTTCCAGTGTAGAAAAAGGCTATTTTTTGAAGGGCCTCGTTCGTTGATTCTGGACCAATGGCCAGACCTCGCAGAGAACGCCCCCCGACCGCATCGGAACAACTTGAAGCATTGCTCGGCCAACCCTGGCCGTTTGCCGGCCGGCCGCCAAAGCATGACCTCTCCACCTGGGCCGTCACCGACGACTGGCCCGAGCATATCCCGGTCACGGAAGCAGAGGTGGACGTGTTCGAGGCGTGGTTCGGCGACCTCTTCGATGAGTTGTTCGGGTCGTGCCGATGATGTGACAGGGAGACATACGCCATGACTGTGCCGCTACGGGCCGCCCTCTATCTGCGCGTCTCGACTGCGCGGCAGGCCGAGCATGATGTCTCGATCCCGGATCAGAAGCGCCAGGGTGAAGCCTATTGCGCTTCACGCGGCTACCAGCTCGTCGAGACCTATGTGGAGCCAGGCGCGTCGGCGACTAATGACCGTCGCCCCGAGTTCCAGCGGATGATCGAGGCGGGCACGTCGAGGCCCGCGCCGTTCGACGTGGTGATCGTCCATTCGTTCAGCCGGTTCTTCCGCGATCACTTCGAGCTGGAGTTCTATGTCAGGAAGCTGGCGAAGAATGGCGTAAAACTCGTCTCCATCACCCAGGAAATGGGTGATGATCCGATGCACGTCATGATGCGGCAGATCATGGCGCTGTTCGACGAGTATCAATCCAAAGAGAACGCCAAGCACGTCATCCGCGCCTTGAAGGAAAACGCCCGGCAGGGTTTTTGGAACGGTTCGCTGCCGCCCATCGGCTACCGTGTCGTCGCGGCGGAGCAACGTGGCGCCAAGGTCAAGAAGAAGCTGGAGATAGACCCGCTCCACGCCGAAACGGTGCGCCTGATCTACCGGCTCGCGCTCCACGGCGACGGCACCAAGGGCCAGATGGGCGTGAAGAACATCGTCAGCCACCTGAACCGCAACCGCATCTTCACGCGGGACGGAGGCCGTTGGGGCATCGGCCAAGTCCATCGCATCCTGACCCGACGCACGTATATGGGCGAGCATGAGTTCAACAAGCGGTCCAAGTCCAAGGAGTTGAAGCCGGTTGGCGAGATCGTGGTCGTGCCGGTGCCGCCGATCATAGACCGAGAGACCTTCGACGCGGTGCAGGCGCTACTCAAGGCCCGCCATCCCACGGTGACGCCATCCGCCGTCATCAGCGGCCCGACGATGCTCACCGGCTTGATCCACTGCGCCAAGTGTGGCGGCGCCATGACCATCCGCACCGGCAAGGGCGGGCGCTATCGTTATTACGCCTGTTCGATGAAAGCCCGACAGGGGCCGACAGCCTGCGAAGGTATGGCCGTGCCGATGGACAAGCTGGACGATCTTGTCGCCAGCCATCTTGAAGACCGTCTCCTCCAGCCCGAGAGGCTGGAAACGATCCTCGCCACAGTGCTCGACCGGAGACAGGAGCGATCCGAGCGCCAGCATGAGCACATTGGCGAACTGAACAGGCGTGCGGCCGAATCCGAAGCGCGCCTCAAGCGCCTCTACGACGCCATCGAGGCGGGTGTCGCCGACTTGAACGACCCGGCGCTCAAGGACCGCATCAACGGCCTCAAGGCCATCCGCGATCAGGCGAAGGCCGATGCCGAGCGCGCCCAGGCCATGCTTGAGAACTCCGGCAGCAAGGCCGTTACTCCGCAGATGGTGCGCACCTTCGCCGAAACCGCGCGCCGGCATATCCGCCTTGAAGGCGGTGGTTATCGCCGCGACCATCTTCGCGCGCTCGCCCAGCGCGTGGAGGTCGCGGACGGCGAGGTCCGGATCATGGGATCGAAGTCCCGGCTATTACAGGTGCTGACCGGAAAAAATGGCGTAGATTCAGTGCCCACTCAGGGACTGAAGTGGCGGAGGGAGTGGGATTCGAACCCACGGTACGCTTTCACGCACACACGCTTTCCAAGCGTGCGCCTTAAACCGCTCGGCCATCCCTCCGGCGTGGGCGGTTCATAGCCAACAAGTGCTGCAGGCTCAAGCCGCTGGCGCGCATTACTCTTCTGCGGTCGCGTTCAGCCCAAGCAATGGTTTCGCTTGCGCATAATCCACCGCTTCTACATCGCGGAGGGTGCGGCCGACGGCGCGGATGCGGACCTGGGTTTTGTCGATTTCGCCGGTCATGTCGGTCGCTCGTTTGGCCAGTTTTTCCATGGCATCGCCGAGCTTGCCCCACTCCGCCTTCACCGCGCCCAGAATCTTGCCGATCTCGCCGGCCTTGCGTTCCAGTTGCACGGTGAAATGCCCGACGCGGATGGTATGCAACAGCGCCGGCAGCAGGCTGGGGCTTTGAATGAGTACGCGGGTTTCGCGCTGGATTGTCTCGATCAGTCCAGGAATCCGCGCCACTTCGGCGAACAACCCTTCGCTGGGTAGATAGAGGATGCCAATATCGGTGGTGCGGGGCGGGCGGATGTATTTTTGCGCGATCTTCTTTGCCTCCAACCGGATGCGTGTTGCCAGTGCCGCAATTGCAGTCTCCTCCGCCGCACGGTCACCGGCTTCCGACGCCAGCAGCAGCCGGTCATAATCCTCGGTCGGGAATTTCGCGTCGATCGGCAGATAAACCGGCTCATCCCCCTCGCGCACCGGCATCCGCAAGGCGAATTCCACTGTCTCGTTGCTATTCGGGTCGGATTTGAAATTGGCCTCGAACGTGCCAGGCGGCAGCGTATCCTCCATGGTCTGGCGGATCTGCGCCTCGCCCCAACCGCCGCGGGATTTCACGTTGGCGAACAGGCGTTTCAAATCCCCCACCTGCACCGCGACGTTCTGCACCTGGCCGATCGCCTGCTGCACCTGGGCGAATTGCTCGGATACCCGCTGGAAACTTTCGCCGATCCGCTTTTCGAGGGCGGATTGCAATTGTTCATCGACCGCCGCGCGCATGGCTTCGAGCTTCGCCTCGTTGCCGACGCGAATGGTCTCCAGCTTGGCCTCGACCTGGGCGCGCAACTTCTCCTGTTCCTCGCGCAATGCGACCGAAACCAAGGAAAGATCGCGGTTGACCCGATCGGCAAGCTGGGTCTGGCTTTCGGTCAGGCGCGCAATCACGGTGAGCGTCTCGTTCAGTGCCTGCGCCCGCCCGGCCTGGGCCGCGTTTTCCGCCTCGCCGAGTTTCTGGGTGATCATCAGGGACAAATCCCCGATCGTGCCGTTGATCGCGCCATGGCTGCGGGCGAGTTGCTCGGCCTGGGCGCGCGCGCTGTCCTGCAACCGCTCGACCCCGCCGGTGAGCGATGCGCGCGCCTGTTCGGCCGTGGCGGAGGGCAACGCATCGATCACATCGCCAAACGCCGCGATCCGCCGCGCCTGCATGAGCAGCAGCACCAGCACGATCAACAGCACCAGCACGATCAGCAGCAGCAGGCCAACAACCGCCAGCCCCGTCTCGACCGGCGGCATCAGGCGTCCATTTTCAGCGCGGCGAGAAAGGCAGTCTGCGGGATTTCGACCTTGCCGAACTGGCGCATCCGCTTTTTGCCCTCTTTCTGCTTATCGAGCAGTTTGCGCTTACGCGAAATATCGCCGCCGTAGCACTTCGCCGTCACGTCCTTCGACAGCGCGCTGATGGTTTCGCGGGCGATCACCCGTCCGCCGATTGCGGCCTGGATCGCGATCTTGAACAATTGCTTGGGAATCAGATCCTTCAGCTTGGCGCAAATCGCCCGCCCGCGGGTCTCCGCGACCGAGCGATGGGCAATGAACGCCAACGCGTCAACTGGTTCCAGGTTAACCAGGATCGCGATTTTGACCAGATCGCTCTCGACGTAATTATCGATCTGATAATCGAAACTGGCATAGCCACGCGAGATCGACTTCAGCCGGTCATAGAAATCGAACACCACCTCGTTGAGGGGCAACCGGTACACCGCCATCGCCCGGTTACCCACATAGGTCAGGTCCGCCTGCTGGCCGCGCCGTTCATTACATAAGGTGAGCACTGCACCGAGATACTCATCCGGCACCATGATGGTCGCCTTGATCCACGGCTCCTCGATATGCGCGATCACCGAGCCATCGGGCATGTCCGCCGGATTATGTAAATCCATCGTCTCGCCGTTGGTCTTGGTCAGCCGGTAGACCACTGACGGCGCGGTTGCGATCAAATCGAGGTCGAACTCGCGTGATAGTCTTTCCTGCACGATTTCCAGATGCAGCAACCCCAGAAATCCGCAGCGGAACCCGAATCCCAGCGCCGCCGAAGTTTCCGCTTCATAGTGAAAGCTCGCATCGTTCAGCCGCAGACGCCCCAGGCTTTCGCGCAGTTTCTCGAAATCATCGGCATCGACCGGAAACAATCCACACCACACCACCGGAATCGAGGGCTTGAAACCTGGCAACGCGATCGTCGCCGGATGCCGATCGTCGGTGATCGTGTCGCCCACATTGCAATCGGCGACGGTCTTGATCGCGGCGGTGATGTAGCCGATCTCGCCCGGTCCCAGATCGTCCTCCGGCCGCAGCTTCGGCGCGAACACGCCGACCTGCTCCACCGTATGGACCGCGCCGGACGACATCATCCTGATCCGCATGCCCTTGCGCAGCCGGCCATTCTTGATCCGCACCAGAATGATCACGCCGAGATACTGGTCGTACCAGCTATCGACCAGCAGGGCGGTCAGCGGCGCGTTTTCATCGCCCACCGGCGGCGGCAGGCGGGTGACCAACGCTTCCAGCACGGTATCGATGTTCAGCCCGGTCTTGGCCGAGATTTCCAGCGCATCGGAGGCATCGAGCCCGATCACGTCCTCGATCTGCTGCTTGACCCGGTCGGGCTCCGCCGCCGGCAGGTCGATCTTGTTGAGCACCGGGACGATTTCGTGATTGGCGTCGATCGCTTGGTACACATTGGCGAGAGTCTGCGCTTCCACGCCCTGCGACGCATCGACCACCAGCAGCGAGCCTTCGCACGCGGCCAGCGAGCGGCTCACCTCATAGGCGAAATCAACATGGCCGGGCGTGTCCATCAAATTGAGAATATAGGTCTTGCCGTCCTTGGCCGGGTAGCTCAGCCGCACCGTCTGCGCCTTGATGGTGATGCCGCGCTCTTTTTCGATATCCATGCTGTCGAGCACCTGCTCGGTCATCTCCCGCGCGGTCAGGGCGCCGGTGGTCTGGATTAGCCGATCCGCCAGGGTCGATTTGCCATGGTCGATATGGGCGATGATCGAAAAATTGCGGATCAGTTCGGTGGGGGTCGTGGTCATTGCACCTCCTTAGTCGCATTTTGCGTCACTGTCAGCGGTGCGGCAGGCGCGGAGGGTCTTCCATTGTCGCGCCGGGTTGTGCGACAATTTCATGGCGCGATTGAAATTGCCGATGGCGCGCGCCAAATCGGCAAGGCGGGAATTCAACCCGGAGATGAAACAATGGACCTTCCGCTACAATCCATGCCGGAACTTCAACCGGTGGCCTCAGATCCGCGAACGCTCTGTATCGATATTGGCGGTAGCCATATCAAGGCCGCCCTGGTCGCACCCGACGGTGCGCTGCTGACCAATTATGAACGTATTATAACCCCGGTCGGCAGCCCGCCTGCCGTTGTTGTCGACACGATCGACGCGCTGATCGCCCCGCTCGGCGATTTCGACCGGATCTCGACCGGGTTTCCCGGTGCCGTTCGTGATGGTATCGTGCTGACCGCGCCCAATCTCGGCACTGCCGCGTGGCACGGTTTCAAGCTGGCCGAGCGCCTCTCCGCACGTCTGGGTCGGCCGGCGCGCCTGGCCAATGACGCGACAGTGCAGGGCTTAGGGGCGATTTCCGGGCGGGGTCTCGAATGTACGATCACCCTGGGGACCGGCATGGGGTTCGCGCTGTTCGTGGATGGTGAAGCGACACCGCATCTCGAAATGGGGCAACACAACGCCTATAAAAAACGCAGCTACGACGAATTCGTCGGCCATGCCGCGCTTGAACGTGTCGGGTTGCGCAAATGGAACAAGCAAGTGTTGCACACGATCGACGCGCTGCGCGTTCTGGTCAATTTCGACATCCTTTATATCGGCGGCGGCAACGCGATCGCAGTCAACTTCGATATCCCGGCCGATGTCCATCTGGTGTCGAACGAGACCGGCGTCACCGGTGGCGTCCGATTGTGGGATGGTGTGCCGGGACGTGCCCGGCGATGATCACGTTGTGGGCACTGGTGGCGAACCCGGCCCGCCATTACGTGACATTGCGCCGTCACTTCCCCATCTTGCGTGATGCTAATCTTGCGTGATGGATAACGGGTCCGCGCGATCGCTCATGTCGATTTTGTGCCGCTGAACCATCCACGACCAGCTCAAGGAGATCTTTCGATGAATACCCTGAAACAACTCGCGCAGGCCGGCCAGGCCCCCTGGCTCGATTTCGTCCAGCGCAGCCTCATTACCGGCGGCGATCTCGGCCACCTGATCGAGCGCGATGGTCTGAAGGGTGTCACCTCCAATCCGTCAATTTTCGAGAAGGCGATTGCCCACGCTCCGGAATACGGCAAGGGGTTCGAGGCGTTCGTGAAGAGCGCCGATCACGAACCAATGGCGATTTACGAGCACCTCGCGATCGACGACATCAAGGCCGCCGCCGATGTTCTGCTGCCGGTATTCAACGAAACCCATGGCCGTGACGGTTACATCAGCCTCGAAGTATCGCCCTACGCCGCCAACGATACCGACGTGACGATTGCCGAAGCACGGCGACTGTGGAAAGCGGTGAACAAGCCCAATCTGATGGTCAAGGTGCCCGCCACGCCAGCGGGACTTCCCGCCATCGAAACCTTGATCGGCGACGGGTTGTCGATCAACGTGACGCTGTTGTTCGCCGTCCCGGTCTATGAGGACGTGGCCCGTGCCTATATCGCGGGGCTGGAAAAGCTTGAAGCCAACGGCGGCGATGTTTCCAAGGTAGGCAGCGTCGCCAGTTTTTTTGTCAGCCGGATCGACAATGTTATCGACAAGCAGCTTCAGGCGAAAATCGATGCCGGCGCGGCGGATCTTAAACCGCTGCTCGGCAAAACCGCCATTGCAAACGCCAAAGTAGCTTATGCAAGCTACAAAAAATTGTTCTCCGGTGCCGCGTGGGATGCTTTGGCGGCCAAAGGTGCCCACACCCAGCGCCTGCTCTGGGCTTCGACCAGCGTCAAAAACCCAAACTATCCGGACACACTCTATGTGGAACAACTGATCGGGCGCGATACAGTCAACACCATGCCGCCCACGACGATGGATGCGTTCCGCGACCACGGCAAGGTGGTGATGGATGCGGTTGAACACGATCTGGCTGGCGGCCACGCCGTTCTGAAAGGACTTGAGAAAGCCGGGATATCTTTGGAGACAGTGACGGCCGACCTGGTTGTCGACGGGGTGAGGCAGTTTGCCGACGCCTTCGATAAACTACTTGGTACCGTCGCGAAAAAACGCCTGACGATGGTGCCGGTCAACACCGCAACCTTCCACACCGAGAATGCCATTACGGCAGCGTGCGATGCCGAGCGCAAAGCCTGGCTCGAAAACGGCACGATCCGGAAACTTTGGGCAGGCGACAAATCGGTTTGGACCCATGCCGATGAAGACAAATGGCTTGGCTGGCTCGAAATCGTTGCCCACGAGCATCATTCAGTCGGCACTCTCATCCGCTATGCCGATGCAATTAAATCCGGTGGGTTCACCCATATCGCACTGCTCGGCATGGGTGGATCAAGTCTCGGCCCCGAGGTGCTGGCCACGAGTTTTGGTCCCCAGAGAGGTTGGCCGCAGTTTCACATGCTCGACTCCACCGACCCGGCACAGATCAAAACCCTGGAGTCCAAACTCGACCTTGCCAAAACGATGTTTATCGTCTCCTCGAAATCCGGCAGTACGCTGGAACCCAATATTTTTCTCGCGTATTTCAAATCCCGCATGATCGCGACGGTGGGGGCTACGGATTGGGCCAAGCACTTCACCGCCGTCACCGACCCCGGTTCAGCGCTGGAATCGCGCGCCCGGCATGACAACTTCGCCCACCTGTTTCACGGCCTGAAGTCTATCGGCGGCCGCTACTCGGTTCTCTCGAAATTCGGCATGGTTCCTGCGGCGGCGATGGGGATTGGCGTCGAGACATTCCTCGCTGATACGGCGCATATGGTGAACAGTTGCAGGGCAAGCGTGCCGGTTGGCCAGAACCCCGGCGCGGAACTCGGAATATTGCTCGGAATTGCCGCAAAACAATTCAAACGCGACAAGGTGACAATCGTTGCTTCGCCCAAGCTTGCGGACCTAGGGGCCTGGTTGGAGCAACTCATCGCCGAATCGACCGGCAAGCAAGGCCATGGACTGATCCCGATCGACGGTGAAGCGCTTGGCGATGTCGGAGTTTACGGCAACGACCGCGTTTTTGCCTATCTCGTTCTCGATGGAGATGAACAAAAATCCCAAACCGGCCACATCGAAGCGCTCGCCATGAATGGCCATCCGGTCGTTCGCATCGCGGTCGCCGATATCGGCAAAATCGGGCAGGAATTCTTCCGCTGGGAGATGGCAACGGCGGTCGCGGGCGCAATCCTCGGGATCAACCCCTTCGACCAGCCGGATGTCGAGGCCAGCAAGATCAAAACCAAAGCCCTGACCGATGCATATGAAAAGGGCGGCCGCGTGCCCCATGATGCGCCGCTCTTTCAGCAGAATGGCAGCGCCCTCTATGCCGATCCGCAAAATGCCGAAGCCCTCGGGCATCACAACACCCTTTTGTCGTATCTCAAGCGACATTTCGATCGCGCACACGCTGGCGACTACATCGCTCTGCTCGCCTATATCGAACGCAATCAGGCGCATATGGATGCGCTTGAAGCCATTCGGACCCGACTGCGCGATGCCCGGAACGTTGCGACCTGTTTGGGATTTGGCCCTCGCTTCCTGCATTCCACCGGCCAGGCATACAAGGGCGGCCCCAACAGCGGTGTATTTCTTCAACTGACGGCAGACGATGAGCACGACATGGCGGTACCGGACCATTCATACAGCTTTGGCCAGGTCAAAGCGGCGCAGGCCGAAGGTGATCTGAGCGTTCTGGTCGAGCGCGGACGCCGGGTCATTCGTCTTCACATGAAGGATGTTGCGGGCGGTCTCAAGGAACTTTCGGAAGCGATCGACCACGTCTTTCACTAACAGAAACGGAGCGGAACTCACTCATGAAAATTGGAATCATCGGCCTTGGCCGAATGGGCGCGAACATTGCCCGCCGCCTGATGCGCGACAAGCACACGTGTGTGGTGTTCGACAAGTCGAGCGACGCGATACAATTGCTTGAGACGGAGGGGGCCATTGGTGCGGTCGATTTGCCGGCCATGGTCAAGGCTCTGCAACCCCCCCGCATTTTGTGGGTCATGCTGCCATCGGGTAAAATTACCGAGGATACAATTGAGCAAATTGCCGGTGCGTTGGAAAAGGATGACATCATCATCGACGGCGGTAATACATTCTACAAAGACGACATCCGTCGTGCGGGCGCATTGAAAGCCAAAGGGATCAACTACGTCGATGTTGGAACTTCTGGCGGCGTATGGGGTATCGATCGTGGTTATTGCATGATGATTGGCGGCAGTGCTGAAATCGTCGCGTATCTCGATCCGATTTTCAAGACATTGGCACCCGGTATTGGCACGATCGACCGCACCCCCGATCGTGACGGCCATGATCGACGTGCGGAACTCGGCTATATTCACGCTGGACCCTGTGGTGCCGGGCATTTTGTAAAAATGGTCCATAACGGCATCGAATATGGTTTGATGCAGGCCTACGCTGAAGGGTTCGATGTTCTTCGCAACAAGGCATCCAGCGAACTGCCCGAGGCCGAGCGGTTCGATTTGAACCTGGCCGACATTTCCGAGGTCTGGCGTCGTGGCAGCGTCGTATCCTCATGGTTGCTCGATCTGACGGCCGCGGCCTTGGCTAAAGACGAGCAGCTCGCTGGCTTCACTGGATTCGTCGAGGATTCAGGAGAGGGCCGGTGGACAATTGAGGCGGCTATCGAAGAAGCGGTGCCGGTAGAAGTATTGACCGCGTCGCTGTTTGCCCGATTCCGCTCGCGCCGCGACCATACCTTCGGTGAGAAAATGCTTTCCGCAATGCGGCAAGGATTTGGTGGGCATCTGGAGCAGGGCCACATACCAGTCAAGAAGGACAACTGATCATGACGGAACTGGCCAACCACCCGTTACGGGATGATCACGCAGGCACCAGCGAACCAGCATCCGCCAAGCCCCCTGGTCCGTGCAGCATCATCATATTCGGTGCCGGCGGCGACCTGACCAAGCGACTGCTGATACCAGCTCTTTTCAATCTTGCCCAAACTGGCCTCACCCCGGAAAAATTCGTGGTCATCGGTGCCGATATCGCAAAGCGGAGTACGGACGACTGGACAGGATCGCTGCACAAAATCCTTGAAAGCTTTATCGGCGATCCGAATGCGGAAGATCAGATCAGCACGATCAGTGAACCAAGTTGGTCTAAACTTATCGCTCACATGTCTTACGTGCAGGGTGACTTCACCGATGCGGCATTTTATCAGTCCTTGAAAATCGAAATTGAGTCGCTTGAGGCAAAGCATGGCACCGGCGGCAATCGTGTGTTCTACCTCGCGGTCGCCGATCGTTTTTTTGGTACGATCATTGAACATCTTGGTGCGGCCGGGCTGGTTGAGCACAAGGATGACGCCAACGCACCGTGGCGCCGGGTGGTGATTGAAAAGCCGTTCGGCCATAGTTTTGAGTCGGCACGGGCGTTGAATGCGCAAATCCTCAAAGTCCTTAAAGAGCAGCAAATCTACCGCATCGATCATTTTCTGGGCAAGGAAACTGTACAGAACATTATAGCGCTGCGTTTTGGCAATGGCATGTTCGAACCGATCTGGAACCGCGACCGGATCGACCATGTTCAAATTACGGTCGCGGAGACTGTCGGGGTTGAAGGGCGCGGCAAGTTCTACGAGCAGACTGGCGCATTGCGTGACATGGTGCCCAATCATGTTTTCCAGTTATTGGCCATGGTGGCAATGGAACCTCCTGTGGGCTTCAATCCTGAAGCCATTCGCAGCAAGAAGTTCGATCTGTTTGCAGCGATCGAGACCCTGACCGAAGCCGACGCGGTGCGCGGGCAATATGGCACCGGAACAGTGGCAGACAAGCCGGTGATCGCCTATCGCGATGAGCCGGACGTCGCCAAAGACTCGGCAACCGAAACCTATGTCGCCATGCGGCTGAAGATCAATAACTGGCGTTGGGCGGGGGTACCGTTTTACATCCGCACCGGGAAACACATGTCGTGCCGGATGACCGAGATTGCCATACAGTTCAAAAAGGCACCGTTGGCGGCATTTCAGGACACCTCACTCGAGACCTTGCCGCCAAACTGGCTGGTTCTTCGAATTCAGCCCGATGAGGGCATTGCCTTGCAGTTTGAAGTAAAGCATCCGGGCCAAACCATGCGGCTTGCGCCGGCGAATTTAGAATTCTGGTACCGCGACTGGTTTAAGCCCGAACCGAACGTGGGCTATGAAACCTTACTCTACGACTGCATGATCGGCGATCAGACCCTGTTTCAACGGGCGGATATGGTCGAGGAAACCTGGCGCGTGGTTCAGGATGTTATCGACGCCTGGGCATCGACCAAGCCGATCGAGTTCCCAAATTACGAAAGCGGTGGCGCGGGGCCGGCGGCGTCGGATCGGTTGTTGTCGGACGATGACAAATCGCGTCATTGGCGCGATGTTGCTATTCCGAAAAAGGACCCTCGGGCATGACCCGTCGCGTTCAACTCGTGCTCGCCGATGTCGACGGCACATTGGTGACAAACGAGAAAGTTCTCACGGATGCCGCCAAGCGTGCCGTCGCCGATCTGCATCGGGCGGGCATCAAATTCGCCATTACCAGCGGAAGGCCACCACGAGGAATGTCGATGGTAAGTCAGCCCCTTGGGATCGAAACGCCGATTGCCGGCTTTAACGGTGGTGTCCTGTTAGCGCCGGACATGCAGACAGTCATCGATTCTTACGATCTGCCCGAGACCGTCATTCAGCGCGCGATTGATTTGCTGTCCGATCACGGTCTCGATGCCTGGGTCTATACCAAAACGTGCTGGCTGGTTCGTGACAAATCGGCACCGCACGTCGATCGCGAGGCACAGACCGTACAATTTGACCCAGAGTGCGTCGCCGCATTCTCGGCTGACGATTTGAAGTCGGTCGTCAAGATTGTCGGTATTTCCGATGATCAAACAAAAATGAAACAGGCCCTGGCCGCCGCATTATCCGAGTTCGGCACCAACGTGACGGCGGCGTGCTCGCAACCGTATTATCTCGACATTACCAATGCCCATGCCAACAAGGGGGCTGTGGTCGACAAGCTGTCGCAGATCCTCAAGATCGCACCCGATCGGATCCTGACGATTGGCGATATGCCAAATGACGTCACAATGTTCCGGCGCAGCGGCATTTCGATCGCGATGGGCAACGCTGATGACGCCGTGAAGTCGCGCGCGACCTTCACGACCGACAGCAATGAAAACGAAGGATTTGCCAAGGCAATGGATCGTTATGTTCTCGACGGGGCAGAAACATGAAGCCCGCGATCGGCGAACTTATGATCGTTGAGGACGCTACCGCTTTCGCGGAAGCAGGGGCGAAACTGTTTGCCGATGCGGCGGCGAGTGTCACAGGACGTTTTACGGCAGGGCTGGCCGGGGGATCGACCCCCAGGACGCTTTATCAGCGACTCGGCGCGCCACCCTATCTGACGCAATTATGCTGGGCGACAATGGATTTTGTGTTGGGCGATGAGCGTTTCGTCGCACCGGATGACAGTGACAGCAATGTTCACATGATTAGGGAAGCATTGTTCGATAAACTTGAAAGCAATACAACACGGTTGCACGCAGTGCCGTTTGAAGGGCTCACCGTGGTGCAGGCGGCGATCGCTTATGAGCGAACACTGCATACGCTGTACGGTTCAAAGGTGTTGGTGCCGGAACGCCCATTTTTTGACATCTGTTTTCTCGGTATGGGCGATGACGGCCACACTGCGTCGCTTTTGCCAGGCCAATCAAAACTGCTCGATGAGCGGCGGCGATGGGTTATGCCGGTGACGGAAGGCCGCCCAGAAGCGCGCGTGACTCTCACCTATCCGGTGCTGGAGAGTTCGAAGCTGGTGGTGTTTGTGGTTTTGGGGGGCGGCAAGCGAGCGATGCTGGACCGAATTTTAAGCGGTGTTGAAACCGAAGCGCCGGCCGCGCGCCTGCGTCCACGGGGACGCCTGCTCTGGCTGGCCGATGCCGCCGCTGCCGGTCGCTGGGCACAATAGCGGGCTTTGCAAAAATGACTCCCCGCGACGAACAAAAGCACGAAGCGGCGCGCGAGGCCGCAAAATTGGTCGAAAATGGCATGTTTGTCGGTCTCGGAACGGGGTCAACGACCGCCCATTTTATTGATGCTCTTTCAGAGCGAATGAGGTTGGAAACGCTTAAAATTACCTGCGCGGCGACGTCGGTTGCCACCGAACGACGCGCGGCGGAACTTGGTATCAAGGTTATGCCGCTCGACACTGTGGTCGATCTCGCGGTGGACGGTGCCGACGAAATCGAATTTGGAACCCTTCATCTGATCAAAGGTTTAGGCGGTGCGTTGCTGCGAGAAAAGCAGATCGCCGATTCATCGCGGAGCTTCGTCGTGATCGCCGACGAAAGCAAACTCGTTGACCACCTCGGTGAGCATTCGAAGCTTCCGGTGGAAATTGTCGAATTTGCCTGCGCCCGCACTGTGGCGCGGATTGCGGAACTTGGCATTTCGCCGACAATTCGTTTGGCCGACGCTAACGATCCATATCGGACCGATAACGGTAATTTGATCGTGGATTGCCGGGTCGGACCCGACCTTGAAGCAATGGCGCTTGATCTGGCCCTGAAGACGATTGCCGGTGTCGTTGAGACCGGCTTGTTTACCACCGGATGCGCTGCGGCAATCGTCGGCTTCGCCGATGGCACCACCCGGCGTTTCGAGGGCGATCACTTTGCCCGGATCGGTGTGGCCGCATCCATCGCAACCCTTCGCCAATTGTCCTTACCCCAGCCGCGCGAAAAACCGATTATCGCCGTCATGGGCGTTTCAGCGTCGGGGAAGTCGACGATCGGTGCAATGCTCGCCGCCTGCCTCAACGTTCCTTTTGTTGACGGCGACGATCTTCATCCGCAGCAAAATCGTGACAAAATGCATGCGGGGTACGCGCTTGACGATCACGACAGATTGCCATGGTTACATAGCATTGCAGGCACGTTGCGATCCTGGCGGATGGCCGGTTCAGGGGGCGTCATGGTCAGTTCGTTGCTGACACGGCGATATCGCGATCTGGTGCGTACGGGTTGCCCCGATCTTATTCTGGTCAATCTGGAAGGTGAACACGCTATATTGGCCACGCGCATTGCCTCCCGTCATGGGCACTTCATGCCTCCGACATTACTCGACAGTCAGTTTGCCACATTGGAGCCACCCGGTCCTGACGAGACCGTGATTTCCGTGCGGGTTGATGCATCACCAATTGAGATCCTCAAGATAATCATGCGCAGCTTTTCCATTTTAGCATGACCTTGAGTGTATCGTGTATATTTTAATTTTGAAGGAGGATCCGAATGGCGTTACGGATCGAAGACTACGGCCTGATCGGCGACCGGCAAACGACTGCGCTGGTGGGCAAGGATGGTTCGATTGATTTCCTCTGCCTGCCTCGCTTCGATTCGGACGCCTGTTTTGCGGCGTTGCTGGGCAACCGTGAAAATGGACGCTGGTTGATCGCCCCCGTTGCCACTGTGGCCGGCACCAATCGTTACTACCGCGACGACACCCTGGTGCTTGAGACGGAAATGACAACGGAATCCGGTTGCATCCGATTGACCGACTGCATGGTGCCGCACCCGCATGAGACGACAAGGCTGGTACGCCAGGTTACCGGGTTGTCGGGAACGGTCGATATGCGGCTTGACTTGGTGTTTCGCTTTGGATTCGGCAAGGACGTACCCTGGGTGCGCCGCCTCCCGGATGACAAAGGGTTAGTGGCTATCGCCGGCCCCGATATGGTGGTGGTGTGGTCCGACGTGGTACTGGAGGGCCGGAATCAACATACCGAAGCCGCATTTACCGTAAGGGCGGGCGAAACCGTCACCTTCGCGCTTGAATGGATACAGTCATATCATCACATTCCGCGAAGCTTCGAAGTCGAGCATGGCATCGATATTGCCACCAGGGCATGGCAGAAATGGGCGCAACGAATTCCTGTCAAGGGTAAATGGGTCCACATCGTCAAGCGCTCACTCATCACGCTGAAGGCGCTGACCCACTGGGAGACGGGTGGTATTGTTGCCGCCGCGACAACGTCATTACCAGAACAACTGGGCGGTGAGCGCAACTGGGATTATCGCTATTGCTGGCTGCGCGATGCGAGCTTCACCCTCCAGGCGTTTCTAACGGCTGGTTACCATGAGGAAGCTTCGGCGTGGCGGCACTGGCTCGATCGCGCGGTGGCCGGCAGTGCCGCCGACATTCAGATCATGTACGGTATCGCCGGCGAGCGGCGCTTGTCGGAGTGGGAGGTGGATTGGCTTGAGGGCTACGAGAATTCCAAGCCGGTCAGGGTAGGCAACGCCGCGGCGGCCCAGCGACAGCTGGATGTCTACGGTGAGCTGATGGATACATTGTATCAGGCACATAGAGGTGGCCTCAAACATGATGAAAACAGTTGGCAGGTTCGGTGCAATCTGCTCGAACAACTGGAGTCGATCTGGTCCGAACCTGATGATGGCATTTGGGAAGTCCGTGGCGGGCGTCAGCAATTCGTTCATTCCAAGGTGATGGCGTGGGTGGCCTTCGATCGTGCCATTCGCTCGGTCGAAGAGTTTGGCTACGAAGGTCCCACCGCCCACTGGCGCACAATTCGCCAAGCAATCCACGACCAGGTCTGCGCGGAAGGTTTCGACGTGTCGATGAATAGTTTCGTGCAGGCATATGGCTCGAAACGGCTCGACGCCAGCCTGCTGCTGCTCGTGGTCGTCGGCTTTCTGCCGCCCGAGGATCACCGCATTGTCGGCACGGTCGCGGCAATCGAGCAGCATCTAATGCAGAGCGGCTTCGTTCGGCGCTACAATACGACCGCCGGTAACGACGGCCTGCATGGAACCGAGGGCGTATTTCTGGCGTGCAGTTTTTGGCTGGTCGACAATTATACGCTCATGGGACGACTACAAGACGCGGAAACCCTGTTCGAGCAACTGATCAACATTCGTAACGATCTGGGTTTGTTTTCCGAGGAATACGACACCGTCAACCAGCGTCAGGTCGGCAACTTTCCGCAAGCCTTCACCCATGTGGCGTTGGTCAATTCAGCGCTGCGCCTCAGCGCGGCACAATAACGCGTGATGGCCGCAGCCTTCAATCACACGTAAAACAAAGGCCTAGGGTCTGTCCGGCGCTTCTATTGGTGCCTGACAGACTCCAGGCGTGATACGGTGGGGGCGAGTGCCGCGGCAATGCGCTGCATCCCCTCGGCATCCGGGTGCAGGGCAGGTTGCGGCGGGTGCAGCCTGGGGTCGACATAAAGCGACGCCTGCACATTTCCATCGCGTTCAAGCACCTCGCCGACGTTGCGAAACGTGACCACATCGCTCCGGGCATAGATTTGGGCAAGCTGGTTGTTGATTTTTGTCGTCTCGGCTGAAATCCACGCCGAACGGATCGATGGCAGGATACCGACCAACAGTATTTTGGTGCCCGGCACATGATGGTGCAGATCGTCAATGACAGCCTCGATCCCCGGCACGGTAAGGTGAGCACCCCAGTGCGTCGCTCCCAGGTTATTCGCCCCGATCAGCACAATCACCAGTTTCGGGTGTAATCCATTGAACTCGCCATGATCGATCCGCCAGATCACACTCGACGTCGTATCCCCGATCAACCCGAAATTGAGTGGGTCGTATTTCCCGTAATAGCGCTGCCAAACCGGCAAGACCTGCTCGAATGGCTCGGCCCCGGTTCGCTGCCAGTACTGGGTGATCGAATCACCTAGCCATACCAGACGTGCCTGCGGATTGGCGCGGGCCTGATCCAACGTGAGGTCGAACCGCGCCCGCCACCACGCCAGATCCATCCGCCCGATCGGGACCGCCGCCAGATTGACGCCGGCCTGGGCTGCGACAGGGAGCAGCAGAGCCAGACAAAGCAGCAGACGATGGAGCATCAAGGCCTCGAAGGATCATGCGCGGCGAACACGCGCGGGTACAGCAACAAATACGCGCCCTGAAATAGTCCAGCAATCAAAAACGGTGCGGCCAGCGCGCCCGACTCGAATAAAACGCCGGCGAGCGCCGGGGCGATGCCGCGCGGAACCAGAACCGAGATGGTGTTGACGCTCGCCGCCAGTCCACGCCGATCGCCGCGCACCAGCCCCAGCGCCACCGCCTGACGGGCACCGGCGGTGCCGCGATTGAACGCCGAACGCATGGCATAAATAGCGGTCGCCGCACCAAAACTGGGTGCGAAGGGCAGGGCAAACAGGCTGATCAGGCCGATGCCGCGCATCAATACCACGGTCCGCACGACGCCAAGCCGTCTGGTCAAATGTCCAGACGTCAGGGCGGCGATTCCGGCGGCGACAAAGGCGAGCGCCAGCGCAGGCCCGATCGCCGCCGCATGCGCATGAAACCGCGCCGCAAACCACCAGGAAATGAACGGGCCGGTCAACCCGATGCCGGTGCCA
Source organism: Acidiphilium sp. (assembly GCA_028688905.1). GTDB lineage: Bacteria > Pseudomonadota > Alphaproteobacteria > Acetobacterales > Acetobacteraceae > Acidiphilium. The sequence continues at coordinate 724,693 of JAQTXH010000001.1, forward strand.
TTGAGCATGTTCAGCCCCGCAAGACGCCAGAGCAGCCCGTTCTCGGCGTGCGCGGCAACGGCCTCATCGTTGCGCACCACTTCGACGCTGCGCAGACGATCCGGCGTGAGGATCAGCAATAACGCGGCGATCAGCGACGCGATCAGCGGCAGATAAAATAATGACCGGTGCGTGCCGACGATGCCGGCAAGCCCCGCGCCGAGGCCCATGCCAAAAAACCCGATCGCCGTGTTGAGCGACAGCACCGCGCCGAAATCGCGCTTGTCGATAAATCCCGACAGCCAGGATTGCTCAGCCGGCGCAAACGGCCCCGCCGCACCGTTGGCACCTCGCCCGAAACCGCCGATGATCGCGGCGAATGCCAGCATCAGCGGGTTCCGGCTCAGCAGCGCGATGAGTGAAGCAATCACCGAAATCACCTCGAACGCCAGCACGAAGCGCTTGCGGCCAAACCGGTCGCTTGCCGGCCCAATCGTCGCCGTCAACACCACCGAGACCAATATCGCCGCTGCGAACACGACGCCGAGAAACGTGGCACTCCAGCCAAGCTTGGTGACATAAAGCGCGAAATCGACCACCAGCGCCCCTTGGGCAACACTGCGCGCCAGCCGCGCGCCCATCAGGCGTTGCGCCGCCGGGCGAAGGCGCGGCATCAAACCCCGGCGGAGAGCAGAACGAGGCTCAAAACCCCGAACGCCGCGCAATAGGCGGCGAACGGCCCCAATGCCCAACGATCGTGATCGCGGAAATAGCGCATCAGGAATGCGGTTGATCCAAATGCGACCACACCGGCCACCACCGCCGCCAGCACCGCGAGACCGAACATGCCGTGCATCGCCGCGTGGTGGTGCAACAGCTTCGGCACCTCGACAACCGTGGCCCCGGCGATCACCGGAGTCGCCATCAGAAACGCGAACCGCGCCGCGGCCTCATGATCGATCCCGCGCGTCAGGCCGCCGACAATGGCTGCCCCCGAGCGCGACAATCCGGGCAGAAACGCGAGGCACTGGAACAACCCGATCACGAAGGCATCCACCAGGGTCAACTGGGCGATGCCGAAGCCGCCGCCCGCCGCCCGCCGCCGCCGCAACCGTTCTCCGGCCAGCAGCAACCCGCCATTCACGATCAGAAACACCGCCGCGATCATTGGGCTGGCGAACAAATGCTGGATCGGCTTTTTCAGCACAAACCCAATCGCCACGGCGGGAATCGTCGCCACCACCAACCGCAACAACAACCCCCGCTGCTCATTCACCACCCGCGTTTCGCCCTGGCCGAATAGCCCCATCGCCATCTCCCACCAATCGCGCCAGAAATACGCCAGCAGCGCCGTCGCGGTGCCGACATGCAGCATCACGACAAACGGCAGAAACGACGGCGCATGCTGATCGATAGGCCAATGCAACAGCGCCGGCACGATGACGGCATGGCCAAGGCTGGAGACCGGGAACAGCTCGGTTGCTCCCTGCATCACGGCGAACAGAACGGCGATCAACGGCGTCATGCGAACTCCACAATATGAACCCCCCTATCTCTGGCCAAGCTGGCAGCAAAACGCAACCGCGCCGGATTTTGCGGTTTCAGCCCAGGCAGAACCGATGCAGCATCAGGCCCGGCAGATAAACCATGTCGATCGCCGCCATAACCACGGCGGGCATGGCGCTCAACCCTTCCAACGCGGGTCCAGATCGGCCGCCCAGGCGCGGCACCGCGAGCATCAGGAACGGCAAAAACAGCAAATAGTACCGCCCCTGCGGCCCCGAGATCGCCGCACTCCCGACCCTGTCCCAACTGAGATAGATCGCGAGTTCCACAGCGAGGACGCTCGCCACGACCAACGCCCCAAACATCGCCGCATCGCGTCCGGTCCAACGCAACCCAACATCGCCGCGCGCGGCCAACACCCCCAGCGCCGCCGCGCCGAGAGCGATACCCCACCCGGCATAATCCCAGGGTGCAAGCCCGATCGACAGCCAGCCAAGTCTGCCGATGCCCGATGTCACCAGAAATTCAAAATTCGCGATCAAAAACCCAACCGGCAAGGTAATCAGCCGCAACGGGTCGGCCAGGAGCACGCGCACCTGCGCCAGGGGATCGGTCGTGGTGAATATCGTACTTGGTAGTCCGGGCCAGAGTGGACCCGGATGATAAGGGCCGAGCAGATACGGCATCAGCGAGACGCGCGCCATCACCACCACCCAGATCAGCGGCAGGATGGCCCAAAGCGCGATCGTCAGGCCGCGCCGCCAGGGTTTCGGGGCGGCAAGCGGGGCGAGTGCGGCGAACAACAGCAAGCCGTAAGGCGGTTTCGAGCAGATAATGAGGGTGAACACCGGCAGAAATAGCCAGCGCAGTCGCGGGTGCCGTGCCGGATCGAGGGTAAGCAGCCCGCCGGCCAGCGCCGTCATCGCAATCAGCAATCCATCCTGATTGAACGATGCCCCCAGGCTCAACGCCTCGGGCAGCGACAAGGTGGCGAACAGCAATCCCCGGCCAAACCGTGCGATCACGATAGCCAGGGTGCCGACCAATATATAGGCGGCCAGCATGGCCATCCGCCCGGTAAACAGCGCTGCCAAAGGCCGCTGCCCCAATGCCCGCCCGAGGGCGATGCCGAGCGTTCCGGGCAGGTATAGGGCGGGGAAATACTGGATCGTGTTGTAATCGATATCGATAATCTGCGCCTTGGTCCACGGTTGCAGTGCGGTCTTGGCAGCCGAAGCCGGATCGGCACAAGTCGCTCCCATCTCGTGAATCGAGGCGTTGAGCAATCCAAAATTAACCCGCGTCGCCGGCACGATCATCACTGGCTTGCCCGGCGGCTGAAACGCCACCCGATGCCCCAGCCACTCGCCATGCAGCAATGCCCCGGCCCGCGCAATATGCGCCGGCTCATCCGCCACCTGCCCGATCGGAGTGAGCAGCGCGAGGCGCAGGCCAGTCGCGAGGGTGAGGATGAGGAAGATCAGGGAAAGCCATTGTGTGTCACGAAATAATTTACTGCGTAAGTGCATATCTAATACCCTCTGTGCTGACAAAAATAATGCTTCGGGTAATCAGCCACTCATTTTTTGTCTGTGCTCAAGGAGTGCCTTGGAGCTAAGCTTAAAGCCCAAGGGCCACCAGGCCATACGGTCAGCGTACGCGACGGATTTTTTTGCCAAGCCGCAACTTGGGGCTGCCAAAGCGGGCCATTGGAAAATTGCGCAATACCACGGCGGTAATTCACGAATCCTGTAAATAGCAAGGCAGTAGCGGCCAGCACGAAGAGACCACGCGTGATTCCCCGGTTTATCGTCGCTAAGCCAACGATTAGAAGCGCATTGATGACCTCCGGGGCAAATGCGTAACGTTGACCGCCGACGACATGCATGAACCCATCGAACGAACCAGCCCAAGCTTCATAAAACGACACCAAGACGATGACTAAACAAGCGACATATAATTTTGCAAGTACCATATTTTGTTTGCGCCAAATACCGGCGGCAATAATTGCGTAAAAAAATATGAAAATTGACGGCCCTGCCCACAAAAACATATGAGCGCGGTGGGAAGCTCCGAGGTATCTGGCAAATTCGCGCGCTAAATTTAATCCAAAAGACTGAAGAACAATGGTATGCAGACTAATAACTGAAAGCAGCTCGGTCGGACCAAAATGACTGCCCCGTTCTGGTAAGGGGTGTAACAAAAAAACAATAATTTGAATAAAAAAACCGATTAAAATTATTGTTGCTTGAACTGATGATTCAAATGTCCGATTTTTTACCGCCACAAAAATAAATAATGGCATCAGGAAGCTGGTCGCTGGTCCAGACAAAACGGCAAGAACGAGGATCGCACAATCAGAAAAAAATAACAAACGATGTCGAGGCGGACCTGAAAAAATAAGTGCGGCGCAAAGCGCAAGATGAAACTGACTGGTAATTGTATTTAACCATACTTCACCAGTTACTGGTGGTATAGCACATAAAATGACAGCAACAATAGTAGCGCCAAGTGAATGTCTCCATGGAAAATCATGAGTTATAACAATGTATACTGGAATTGATTGAATTATTAGTGCGATAGCTACAGTAATAGCTGGCGCATCTGAAATTCCACCTAAATTAAGTCCAAGCCAAGTCGACAATCCTGCCGCTAAATTGACGTATCCAGCATCGGATGCAACAGCAAACCATGAAATATACCATGGATAATTCCAAGCATTACTGAAATAAACTACACCCTCTTCGGCCCAAAATCGGCCACCATCAAGTACAATTGATGGAATTCGTACTAAAATCAAAGAAAAAAAGCAAATAATTATAAAAAAATACGCACTTTGGCGCAATATTCTGCTTTTTATTGTATCCATGGTTACGGCAGCCACCTTTTTTTTAGGGTACAGCCTCTGAACTGCGTCATCGCTGCCAAAGTGTCAACAGGACAGGTTTTGTCCAATGAGACGACCATAGGCAGTGCCTGGCCGAATGATAGACCTTAGTTGCCTTCGCGGTTATGTGTCAGCGTCCAGAGGGTGGTCTTTCAGAGGATTTTGAAGTGCCGAATACGTTAGACGTTGTATCTCAGCCAAGCGCGGTAGCGCCGATCGAGTGGCTCGATCGCCATCCCTGGCTACCATTCCTCATTCTTGTAATCGCCCCCTTTCTCGGCCATAGCGCTTCCTGGCTCACCGGTCTTAGTTCTAACCCGATTTGGACCGAATCGGGTTCGGTGATCGGCATTGGTCCAAGCTTAGTGGTCGGCGGCGACTTTGGTGACCCGAACGTTGGCTGGACCAATCAGGCCCTTGGCCATCTCGCGGCACAGGACTGGCTGCATTTTACCCTGCCCTGGTGGAACCCCTATTCCGGGATCGGATTGCCGTTGGCCGGCGAAATGCAACCAGCCGCAATGTTCCTGCCATTTGTTCTGTTGCTCACCTTGCAAAATGGCATGTTCTGGCTGGAAATCTCGCTACAGATTTTCGCCGGGCTGGCAACTTTCAGCCTGTTGCGCCGGCTTGATCTCGGGCGGCTGACCGCGGTGGTCGGGGGCTTATTATTCGCCTTTAGCGGTACGTTCGCCTGGGTGCCAGGGGAGACCATACTGAATGTCGTGCCGTTTTTGCCTCTGTTATTACTTGGCATTGAAGACGCACGCGATCCGGCGCGCCAGCGCCGCGCGGTGGTGCTGATCGCGATCGGTATTGGAGGATCGATCCTCGCCGGTTTTCCGGAAGCCGCCTATATCGACGGCCTATTTGCTCTGATGTGGACGATCGTCCGGTTGTTTCAGACGTCTGATCCCAAGCGATTGATCACCAGCGTCGTGCTCGGTGGTATCGCTGGCTTGCTGATCGCAGCCCCACAAATTGTCGCCTTTGCCGATTTCAGCCTGACCAATGATGTATTCCAAACCCATCAATTCGGCTCAAACTACATTCCGCCGCGTGGCTTCGCGGTAACGGTGCTGCCCTATGTGTTTGGCCCTCTGGGAACAAGTCTCGGCAGCTCGCTGCTTTTAAGCGTATCCGGGGGTACCGGCGGCTATGTTGGGGCGCTCTTGATTCTGTTTGGCGCGGCCGGCTTAGTCTCACGGCGTGATCGACCCATCGCGATGTTGCTCGCGGTCTGGCTTGTGCTCAGCATCGGTAAATCCTTCGGGTTCTCACCCATCCTTTTTTTGGTCAATGCCGTGCCATTAATGAAGGAGGTCATGTTCTGGCGCTATTCCTCGCAATCCTGGGAACTTGCTTTGATTATCCCAGCTTGCTTTGCCCTTGAAGATGCCCGAACCGACACCGTGAAGCGCGTCGGCCCTATTATCGCGACGCTCGCGATTGTTGGCCTTTCCATCTGGCTCGCTTGGCCTTGGGCAAAAATCTGGCACTGGAATGCCGCCAATCGAGCGGTCATGGTGCTATGGCTTTTCCGCGCGGTTAGCTTTGAGTGTGGTGCATTGCTGCTCCTTATGGTGGTCTGGTTGACCACCCACAGTGAAACGCGCCGATGGGTTTCCGGTGTTATTCTAGTGCTTAACACGGGGGTTCTATTCATGGTACCGCAATTGTCGGGGCATCGGCCCGGTCACGTTGACTGGGATGGCATTAAATATTTACAATCTCACCTCAAATTACGCCGATTCTATACGCTGGGGCCAATCGATCCCAACTACAGTGCGTATTTCAACATCCCCAATCTTAACCATAATTACCTTCCTACCGCACTCAATTGGACAAATTTTATCCACCATCATCTTTTTACCCAAGTCGAAGCGCACGGGGGCAATATTTTCTATGCGCCGTTCCCGCCAATGTCAATCACTGCCGCCGCCAACGATATATCGCGATTTCGTAATGAATATCAGTATTTAGGCGTGCGTTATATTGTAACCAGTCCTGGTGTGCTGGTTACCCCTTCCATCACCTATCCCGCTACAGTCGGAAGCGCCAACGGCCTCGCACTCTACCCCGGCCAGTCGATAACTTTTCGTAGTATCGTGCCGCCTAGTTTCGCGGAAATGCCGCCGATCAATCAAATCGGCATCAACCAAGGTAATTACGACAATGAGGCCACTGGTATCATGTCGATCAAGGTATGCGCCAGCAGCCAATGCACCACTGGCGCAGGCAACTTGCGACAATCGCATGATAACACGCCATTTACCGTAACGCTTGCAACCCCCATCATTCTTCACGCGGGCGAACATTTTACAGTCACTGTCACCCATCGAACCGGCACCAGTCCCGATGCGATCTGGCTGTATCCAGATGCCGCCACTGCACAACTAACTAACGGCACCGGCCATATCATTCCGGGACGCACCGTTGAAATCGTTTTCAGTGTAACCCCAAAGCACGGGCGTTTCACCCAGGTGTATTCTGATCAGCTGATGACAATCTGGCGCTTGAAAGGTGCCGATCCATTTTATTCGACCATCGGCGGTTCCTGCATGATACAAAAACCACGAATGAACACAGTCACCGTAATCTGCCCTACGGCGGCCCGGCTGGTCCGCCGTGAACTGTTCATGGCCGGGTGGCGCGCGACCGATAATGGCGAGCCGGTTGCGATCAGTCTGCACCACGCCATTGTCCAGAGCATCCCCCTGCATCCGGGCCGCAACCACATACAATTCCGGTTCGCACCGCCCTATGCCGGGCTTGCGTGGGTGTTGTTTTGGCTGGGCGTCCTGATCATGATGTGGCAAGGCATCGGGCCATGGATCACCGCGAAAGCACGTCAGCCCACATGCCGGCACATATGATCGCCTTGCCCGCGCTCATCTCAATCCCAGCACTCATCTCAATCATTGTGCCGTTCCATAACGAAGCCGACAATATTCCGCTCCTGCACGCCCGGCTCTGCGCCGTGCTCGACGCCGGACCTGATCCCTGGGAACTCGTCTGCGTCAACGATGGCAGCCGCGATGACACTTTAGCTCGCCTGGTTGCCCTGTCCGCGCGCGACCCCCGCGTGCGGGTGATCGATCTGTCGCGTAACTTCGGCAAGGAAGCCGCCCTGACCGCCGGACTCGACTATGCCCGGGGCGATGCCGTTATTCCTCTCGATGCGGATTTGCAGGACCCGCCCGAGGTCATCCCGGCGCTGATCGCCAAATGGCGGGAAGGCTTCGAGGTGGTTACCGCCGTCCGCGCTTCGCGCGAAGGTGACGGCCCGATCAAGCGCGCCACCGCCCATACGTTCTACCGGGTAATCAACCGGATGAGCCAGGTCGATATTCCCGCCGATACCGGCGATTTCCGCCTGATCTCGCGCCCGGTGCTCGACGCCCTGAAACGCTTGCCGGAGCGGCGGCGGTTCATGAAGGGCCTGTTCGCCTGGGTCGGGTTCCGCACCGCGACCATTACCTACGACCGCGCCCCCCGCCACGCCGGCACCACCACCTGGAACTATTGGAAACTCTGGAATTTCGCGATCGAGGGCATCACCTCGTTTTCCAGTGCGCCGCTGCGCCTTGCGTCCTACCTCGGCATCGGCGTCTCAATTTTCGCGTTTTGTTATGCGATTATCACAATTTTCAACAAACTTGTCTATGGCAACCCGGTAAAAGGCTACCCCTCGCTACTGGTCGCGGTGCTGTTTCTCGGTGGGGTGCAATTGCTCGCCCTCGGCGTGCTCGGTGAATACCTTGGCCGGCTCTATGAGGAAAGCAAACAACGCCCGATCTATCTGGTCCGCGCGGTGTGGGAGGTATCAGACAATAACAAATAATTATTTATAATAAATATCGCTTGTTTCACGCGAAACAAATAAACCAGATCGGCCCTATTTCCCGCTGGCGAATCGCTGAATCCGCTCGGCCATCGCCGCTACGCCATTGCCCCGGTTGCCGGATAACGCGCCGATCAACCCCCAATCCTTCAAAAAAGTGGCGGGCGTTGCACGGATTTCCGCCATGGTGCGGCCTGAATAAACGTGCAGCAGCAACGCCACCAATCCGCCGACGATCGCGGCATCCGAGGCCCCGGCGAAATAGAGCTTTTCGCCTTCGCGTTTCGGTTCCAGCCACACCCGGCTCTGGCAGCCCGGCACCAGCCGTTCATCGGTTTTCAGGGCATCAGGATAAGCGGGCAGCGATTGGCCCAGTTCGATGATGAACTGATACCGGTCCATCCAGTCATCGAACAAGAACAATTCATCGTGCAACTGCGCAATCGCCTCGGCGGCACTGGGCTGATCGGGCAGGACAAACGGCGCGTCACTCATCCGGCCCGCACCAGCCGATGTTGTTTGCGCCCGGCCGACAGCTTCGCAACACCGTCGATCAGGTCGGCGAGCGTCACGGTCTGTGCTTCATCGGTGATCAGCGCATCGTTCAAGCGCGCGCCGCCGCCACGGATCAATCGCCGCGCCTCGCCATTGCTCGCGGCCAGCCCGGCGCGGACCAGCAACGCGATCGCCGGAACCCCGGCACCCAGTTCGGACAATGGCACGTCGATCCCCGGTAAAGTATCGGCGGTTTGGCCAGCTTCAAACGTCTGGCGCGCGGTTTCGGCTGCGGCTTGCGCGGCGTTATGCCCATGGCACAGCGTGGTCGCTTCGGTAGCGAGGATTTTTTTTGCCTCGTTGATTTCCGCACCGCCCAGGGCTTCAAGTCGCGTGATCTCGGCCAGCGGCAAATCGGTGAACAGGCGCAGGAAGCGCCCGACATCGGCGTCCTCGGTATTGCGCCAGAATTGCCAGTAATCGAACGGCGAGCGTTTTTCTGCCGAAAGCCAGACTGCGCCGGCGGCGGTTTTACCCATTTTGACGCCGGAAGCGGTGGCGATCAGCGGCGTGGTCAGGCCGAAGACCTGCGTGCCATCGGTCCGGCGCACCAGTTCCATGCCTTGGACGATGTTGCCCCACTGGTCCGAGCCGCCCATTTGCAGGGTCACGCCATAGCGCCGGTTCAACTCCCGGAAATCATAACCTTGCAGGATCGCGTAATTGAATTCAAGGAAGCTGAACGCGCTCTCGCGATCGAGCCGGGATTTGACACTATCCATCGTCATCATGCGGTTGATCGAAAAATGCGGCCCGACATCACGCAGCACGTCGATATAGCCAAGTTTTTCCAGCCAATCGGCGTTGTTCAGTTGCAGTGCGTCGCCCGCGCCGGTTCCGAAGCTGATGAACGCGGCCAGATTGGCGCGAATGCCCGCCATGTTGCGCGCGATATCGTCGTCGGTCAGCATCTGACGCGCGGCGTCGCGGCCGGAAGGGTCGCCAATTCTTGAGGTGCCGCCACCCATCAGGGCGATCGGCTTATGGCCATAGCGTTGTAACAATCGCAGCAGCATGATCTGGACAAGGCTGCCGACATGCAATCCGTCCGCCGTGCAATCGAACCCAATGTACCCGGCAACCGGTGCCGCACGCATTGCCGCAGCCAGCCCCTCGGGATCGGTACACTGGAAGATAAAGCCGCGCGCTTCGGCCTCGCGCAGGAAATCGCTGGTGTCGCTCATCATGGCAATCCGCCGGTTTCAGGTGGCGAGGGGGTAGCACGCGGGCGTGGTTGTGCCAATTCCGGCCAGCCGTTTCCAGGCCCGGATGGCACCGAGGATGAGAATGAGGGGGGTGAGTTCCATGTGCAGGCTGACCGAAATGATCGGGCACAAGGCAGGCCACATCCACATCAGCACGTCGGCAATTTCGAGCCGCCGCCGTTCCCAGGCGAGCCAAGCGACCATGATCGAAAAGCCGCACATATCGTCGGTGTAGCCATAGGGCGTGACCAGTAACGTGAGCGAAGCGGTCAGCGCAATCTGTGCCACTTTGTCGGTTTCCGGGCGGTGCCACGCCGCCCAGCACCAGATGATCGCGCTGGCAGCGCACACGGTTTGCGCAAATCCTGCTATGCCTACTGAAGTGCCAAAGCTGCGGAACATCCAGAACACCGAAATGCCGCTATTTTCATAAGTTGTCGGAAACGGCGCAATGAGTATGTGATGCGCTTGCTTTAGGCCGTGGTTGATATACGACGACCATATTGAAAAACCACACAATAAAGTTATACATATACTAAATATTGCGATGGTAATGACACCAATCGCGATTGCTTGATACTCACGGCGCGCCAGCAGAACAACCGGCCCCAGTAGCCCGGCCTGTGGTTTGATCACCAAGGCACCGAACAGAATGCCCGATTTTTTGCTGCCACGATCGATCGACAACAGCCCGGCAATGAACATTGCGCCGGTCAGGATGCCGAATTGCCCGATCCGCACGCTATAGAACCCCGGGGCACTGACGAGACCAAAAGCGATCACGACCCAGGGTACTTTGGCACGGTGCAGCAATATAACGCCGGGAACGATAAGAATAACTGTCCACACCAGAAATCCAACGGCGTAATTGAAGGGTTCAATCAGGAGCGGCAGGAACAGGGCTGGCGGCGGATAGGGATATTGCAGATATGACAAGACGCCACGCTCCAGATGGATTGCTCGCCAATGCGAAAACCAGACCGGATCGTAGATTTTTGCGGCATTATGGGTCAGCATCAAATGGCTGACGGGCCAAAACACGATCAAATCGTTTCGGAGCGCCTTGATGGGTACGGAACCGGGAAAGATGGTGGATGCCAAAGCGCTACTCAAAATTTGCACCATGCCGTGCGCGTAGATGAGCCAACACGGTGAGAGCAAAAACAGCACCAACCAGGGCAGCGCGACTCGGGCCGGCACGTGCTGACGCAGGCGTTTACGCAGGGTCGTCATGCGCCCAGCTTGCCAAGAACATGACGGATAATGATAACGCTTCGATGATGTGTCGTACGCTGCATCCCATGAAACATATCAAAACATGATTGCCATCGGGTTAATGAGCGGGACGTCGCTTGACGGGGTCGATGCGGCGGTGATCGAGACCGATGGCGAACGCGTGTTCATGACCGGTAAAACCGCGACGCTGTTCTATGAGGATGCGCTGCGATGGCGGTTGCGGGCGGTGCTGGATGCGGCACCGGGGTTGGCGGTGGATGACCCGGAGGTTCTGGGACTGTCGCGCGTAATCGCGGATCGGCACGCCGAAGCTGTGGCGTTGCTGGGGAGTGCGGCGGACATTGTCGGGTTTCATGGACAGACGATTCTGCACGACCCGGCGCGCGCACGAACCTGGCAGATCGGTGATGCGGGATTGCTGGCGCATAAGACATTGCTGCCGGTGGCGTATGATTTTCGGTCTGCCGATGTCGCGGCGGGTGGGCAGGGCGCGCCGCTGGCACCGTTGTTTCATGCGGCCATGGCGGCCGAATTGGAAAAGCCACTGCTGGTGGTGAATATCGGCGGCGTTGCGAACATTACGTATCTGGGGGCGGACGACGCGATTCTCGCGTGCGATACCGGGCCAGGCAATGGACCGCTTGACGATTGGATGACCGCGCACACCGGGGCGGCTTACGATGCGGATGGGGCTTTGGCGCGGTCAGGGCTGGCCGATGCGGGACGGCTGGAGATGTTGCTGGAAGATGATTATTTTGCGCTTCCCGCGCCGAAGTCATTGGACCGGCTGCATTTCTCGGCCCGGATTGCCACGGCGACGGCAGGATTGCCGGCGGCGGACGGCGCTGCAACCTTGGCCGCCTTCACCGCCGCCGCCATTGCGGCTGCCCCACTGCCGCAAGCGCCGAAGCGAGTGCTGGTGGCGGGTGGCGGGCGGCATAATCAGGCCATTATGGCTTGTCTCCGTGCGCGGTTTGCGGTGCCGGTCGAGCCGGTCGAGGCGGTAGGGTGGGATGGCGATGCGCTGGAGGCGCAGTGTTTCGGGTTTCTGGCGGTGCGGGTGTTGCGCGGTTTGCCGCTGTCGCTGCCGGGTACGACGGGGGTTGGGCACCCGATGGTGGGGGGGCGGATTTTGTGGCCGGGGTAACTTCCCGGATTAATTTTGATATAGCAATAAATTAGTCATGCGGGTGCGCTGAAAAATCATATTAACGGCCACAAGAATGACCATTGATATTACCAGAGTTTTTTGTTTCTTATTTGCAACATAACGGGGTGGGTTAGCGTTTGGTGGCCTTTGCTGCGGCGGGCTTTGCTTTCGGCTTTGCTGTCGGCTTGGGTTTCGTTGTTGCCTTAGGTTTCGCCGCTGCCTTGCGCGCGGTTGTGGGTTTCGCCTCGGAAACGGGTTTTTTGGTCGTCGATTTCCCACCTTTTTTGCCTTTTGGGGCGAGAGTTTTGCCTTTTTCGGTGAGCAAGGTAACGGCTTCGTCGAGGGTTATGCTATCGATTTCGGTGCCGCGGGGCAGGTTGGCGATGGTTTTGTTGTGTTGGGCGTAGAGGCCGAAGCGGCCTTTGCGGACCATGACGGGTTGGTTGTCTTTGGGGTGGGGACCGAGTTCTCGGATGCCCTCCTGCTTTTTCGCCAGCACCATCACGGCCCGGTTCAAGCCAACCGCGAGCACATCGTCATCGCGATCAAGCGAGGCGAAGATCGGTCCCATTTTCACGTATGGCCCGAACCGGCCGATCCCGGCCTGAATCTCGGCCTTGGTTTCGGGATGAACACCGACCACGCGCGGCAGCGACAGCAACCCCAATGCCTGTTCCAGGCTGAGATCGTCGCCGGTCATGCCCTTCGGCAACGCCGACCTGCGCGGTTTGGCTTTCTTATCCTCGGGATCGGGTTCACCCAACTGGATATAGAGCCCGTAGGGTCCGCGCCGCAGCGTTACAGGAATACCGTCGGCGTTCTCGCCCAGTACTTTCATGCCGTCGCGCAGGGTATCGGCTTCGTCTTCGGAGCCATCGATCGCGAGTTTGCGGGTGTATTGGCACGCGGGATAATTCGAGCAGCCGATGAACGAGCCGTAGCGGCCGAGTTTCAGCCCCAGGCGGCCGGTGCCGCAGGCTTGGCAGACCCGTGGATCGGTGCCGTCCTCGCGCGATGGGAAGAAATGCGGGCCGAGTTCCACATCGAGGGCCTCAATCACGTCGGAGATTTTGAGGTCTTTGGTCTGGTCGATCGCGTTGGAGAAATCGGCCCAGAAATCGCGCATCACGCGCCGCCAGTCGAGCTTACCGTCGGAAACCTCGTCGAGTTTTTCTTCCAATGCGGCGGTGAAGCCGGTTTCGACATAGCGGCCGAAAAAACTGACAAGGAAGGCAGTCACCAACCGGCCGCGATCTTCGGGAATGAATCGCCGCGCGTCCATCCGGACGTAATTGCGCTCGCGCAGCACGGTCAGGATCGAGGCGTAGGTGGAGGGCCGGCCGATGCCGAGTTCCTCCATTTTTTTGACCAGGGTGGCTTCGGAGTAGCGCGGCGGCGGCTGGGTGAAATGCTGGTCGGCGGTGACTTTGCCCCGGTTGAGCGGGTCGGATTTGGCCATCGGCGGTAGCAGGCGGGAGTCCTCGTCCTCGGCGGTGTCGTCGAGGTCTTCGCGGTATAATTTCAAAAACCCGTCGAACGCGAGGATCGAACCGGTGGCGCGCAGGGTGGTGCCGGCACCATCGGCGATGTCGATGCTGGTCTGGTCAAGCTCTGCCGATTGCATCTGCGAGGCGACGGCGCGTTTGTAGATCAGTTCGTACAGGCGGGATTGTTCGTTGTTCAGGTGCCGCGCGGCGCGCTCCGGGGTGAGGGCAAAATCGGTAGGGCGGATGGCTTCGTGGGCTTCCTGGGCGTTTTTGGCTTTGGTCTGATACTCGCGCGGGGCGGCCGGCAGGTAATCTGGCCCGAATGCCGTACCGATCTGGCCGCGCACCGCAGTGATCGCCTCGCGCGCCATCTGCACGCCATCGGTTCGCATGTAGGTGATCAACCCGACGGTTTCGCCGCCGATTTCAACGCCCTCATAGAGTTGCTGCGCCGTGCGCATGATCTGTTGCGCGGTCATGCTCAGCTTGCGCGAGGCGTCCTGCTGGAGAGTTGATGTGGTGAAGGGCGGCGGCGGATTGCGCCGCGTGCGCTTTTTTTCGACCGAGACCACCGAGAATTGGCCGCGCTCGACGGTGGCTTTGGCGCGTTCGGCGGCTTCGGCATTGGGCAGGTCGAACTGGTCGAGTTTTTTGCCGTCGAGATGGGTCAGTTTGGCGTGGAACGGTGCGCCGGAGGGCGTGGTGAAGGTGGCGTCGATCGTCCAGTACTCGCGGTTGCGGAACACTTCGATTTCGGCTTCGCGCTCGCAGATCAGGCGCAGTGCGACCGATTGGACGCGGCCGGCGGATTTGCTGCCGGGGAGTTTGCGCCACAGTACGGGCGAGAGGGTGAAGCCGACCAGATAGTCCAGCGCGCGGCGGGCCAGGTAGGCTTCGATCAGCGGGGTGTCGAGTTCGCGGGGGGCTTTCAGCGCCGCCTGGATCGCGGATTTGGTGATCTCGTTGAAGGTGATCCGCCGGACGATTTTGCCCTTGAGCACATTGCGGGCTTCGAGCATGGCGCGGACGTGCCAGGAGATGGCTTCGCCCTCGCGATCCGGATCGGTCGCCAGATATAAGGTATCGGCACCGTTGAGCGCCTTGGCGATGGCGGCGACCTGCTTGTCACCCCGCGCGTCTTCTTCCCAGGACATCGCGAAATCTTCGTCGGGGCGCACCGAGCCATCGCGCGCGGGGAGATCGCGGACGTGGCCGAATGAGGCGAGTACGGTGAAGCCGTCACCGAGGTATTTGTTGATCGTCTTGGCTTTGGCCGGCGATTCGACAACAACGATTGCGTTCATCAGGTCGCGCGTTCCAGTTCAGGGGCGGAGCAGAAGCCCGATTTTGTTGCCCGGCAAGGTCTCGATCCGCCCGGCGAGTTCCAGTTCCATGAGCACCGAGACCATGGCGGACGGGGAGAACTGGCAGTGCAGCGCCAATTCGTCAACCGTGACGGGACTGGCGGAGAGCAGGCGAGGGATGTCGCGCCGGGCGAGATTGAGCTCCGATCCGTCCGATTCAGGCGTAGGCGATGGTTCCGCAAAGCCCGGCAGGGCAGGGGTGATCCGCGCGCCGGCGAACAGCGTACCGGGTTGATCGGGCAGGTTCAGGAACACGTCACCAGCCGATTCCGTCAGATGCGCCCCCTGACGGATCAGATCATTGGTGCCGCGCGCCCTGGCGTCGAGCGGGGAGCCGGGGACGGCGAACAACTCGCGACCGTAATCCAACGCATAGCGCGCGGTGATCAGACTGCCCGAACGCAACGCCGCCTCGATCACCACGACACCCAGCGCCAGCCCGGCGATGATCCGGTTGCGCTTGGGAAAATGCCGTGCCATCGGCGCGGTGCCGGGCGGTGCCTCGGCGATCAGCACACCACGCTCGGCGATTTCGGCCTGGAGGTTTTTGTGTTCCGGTGGATAGACCACGTCCAATCCGCCGGGGATGGCGGCGATGGTGGTGCCGGTGCGCAAGGCGGCCTGATGTGCGGCGGCGTCGATTCCGCGCGCGAGGCCGGAAACAATCGGGCGACCGGAGGCCGCCAGCTCGGCCGCGATATCCGCCGCGATCCGGCTGCCATTCACCGAGGCATTGCGCGCGCCGACCATGGCGATGATCGGTTTGTGCAAAATCGCGACATCGCCCAGAACGGCAATCATCGGCGGTGCATCCGGCAGCAAGGCAAGCAAGGGCGGATAGTCGGGTTCGCCCATGAACAGCAGCGTCGCACCCAGTTTGTCATACCGGTCAATTTCGCGCCGGATCTCGCCCGAACTCGGTGTGAACGGCGATTTTGCCCGTCCGCCCGCGCGGGCGAGGGCTGGGATCGCGGCAAGAGCTTCTTCGGGCGTCGAAAATCGCGCCCGTAACCGGCGATAGGTTTGCGGGCCGACGCCTTCGGTGCGGATCAGGCGCAGCAGGGCGACCCGGTCGATCACGCGCCGAGTTTGATCCGCGGTTCGGTGCCGGCGCGCAGCCGCTCGATATTCGGGCGATGTTTGTGAAACACCAGAGCCGCGATCGGCACGGCACCGAGCGCCACCCGCCCATCGCCGAACAGCAGGGCCACCACCGGTGCCGAGGCAAACGCGGTCAGCGCGGCGAGCGAGGAGTATTTTCGCCAGAACGCCATGCCCAGCCAGACCAAGCACGCGATCAACCCCACCGGAAACGCCTGCGCCAGCAGCACGCCCAACCCCACGGCGACACCTTTGCCGCCCCTGAAACCCAGCCACACCGGATAGAGATGCCCGATCACCGCGAACAACCCGGCGATCACCACGAGCCAGCGCCCCTCGTTGTGCATCAGCAGCACCGCGACCACGCCTTTCAGCGCATCGAGCAGCAGGGTCAGCGCCGCCAACCCCTTCCGCCCGGTGCGCAGCACGTTGGTTGCCCCGATATTGCCCGAACCGATCTTGCGCACATCGCCCAGCCCGGCCGCGCGGGTCAGGATCAGGCCGAACGGGATCGAGCCGAGCAGATAGCCGATCAGGGCCGCGAGACCGATCATCCGAACACCCGCACGCCGGCTTTCCAGGTGCCGAGCACCACGCCCTCGACCGCGCGGCCATCGAACGGCGTGTTCTGTGCCTTGCCCGGTAGCTTGCCGGCCTCGATCCGCCAGGAGCGCTCCGGCGCGAACAGGCAGAGATCGGCGGGTTTGCCCTTGGCGATCCGCCCGGTATCCAGCCCGAACAGCGTGGCCGGGCGATCGGTCAGCAGCGACAGCGCGGTATGCAACGGCAACGCGCCGGACTGCACCTGTGCCAGGGTGATCGCCAGCAGCGTCGCCAGCCCGGCGCCACCGGGGGCGGCTTCGGCGAACGGCAGGCGCTTGTCGTCGGCATCGCGCGGCTGATGATCCGAGACCACGGCATCGATCGTGCCATCCGCGAGGGCGGCAACCACGGCCCGCCGATCATCCTCGGTGCGCAGCGGTGGCGAGAGCTTGGCATAGGTCCGGAAATCGCCGATCGCGGTTTCGTTGAGATCGAAATAGGGCGGCGCGGTATCGCAGGTGACGGCAAGGCCGCGCGATTTCGCCGCCCGGATCAGATCGAGCGCCGCCCCGGTCGAGACATGCGCGAAATGCACCGCCCCGCCGGTCAGTTCGACCAGCGTAATGTCGCGCGCCACCATCATTGCCTCGGCGCAGACCGGAATGCCGGGCAGGCCCATCAGCGTGGCGCGCGCGCCGGAGGTTGCGGCACCGCCGGCCGCAAGGCTCGGCTCCTCCGGGTGCTGCACGATCATCGCGCCGAACCCGCGCGCGTAGGACAGCGCGCGCCGCATCAACCCGGCCGGGCCGATCGCCCGCGCCCCATCGGAAAACGCGATCGCGCCGGCCGCGCGCAGCAGCCCGTATTCCGCGATGCTCTCGCCCTTGCAGCCCCGCGTCGCCGCCCCGTAAGGCACGATAGTGATGCGCCCGCCCGCCTCACCCGCGCCGGCCAGGGCGCGCACCAGCGCCGGATCATCGGTCGCCGGCGCATTGTCCGGCAGGACCGCGATCGTCGTGATGCCGCCGGCACTCGCCGCCAGCGCCGCCGAGGCGATGGTTTCGCGATACTCGAATCCCGGCTCCCCGAGCGAGGCCCGCACATCCACCAGACCGGGGCAGAGAATGCAGTCCGCACCATCGATCACATCCGCCCCGTCAACCCGGCCGAGATCGCCGCCGAAATCCGCGATCACGCCCGCGCGGATCAGACAATCTCCGACCGCATCATGCCCCGATGCCGGGTCGATCACGCGGGCACCGGCGATCAGCGTATCACGCATTGCGCAACGCCGTCCGCGCCAGCACATCGAGCACCGCCATCCGCACCGCGACGCCCATTTCCACCTGTTCGCGGATCACCGAGCGCGTCACGTCATCCGCCACCTGGCTGTCGATCTCGACGCCGCGGTTCATCGGCCCCGGATGCATCACCAGCGCATCGGGCTTCGCGAGCGCGAGCTTCGCCGCATCCAGCCCGTAGAAGGTGAAAAACTCCCGCGCGCTCGGGATCAGCCCACCGCTCATGCGTTCGGTCTGCAACCGCAGCGCCATCACGATGTCGGCGTCGCGCAAGCCTTCCCGCATGTCGTGAAACACGCTGACGCCGAACTGCTCGATGCCGGAGGGGATCAGCGTCGGCGGCCCGACCACCCGCACCTGACTGCCCATCGCGATCAGCAGCAAAATATTCGAGCGCGCCACCCGCGAATGCGCGATGTCGCCGCAGATCGCGATGGTCAGCCCCTCCAGCGTGCCCTTGTGCCGCCGAATGGTCAGCGCATCGAGCAACGCCTGGGTCGGGTGCTCGTGCATGCCATCGCCCGCGTTGATCACCGCGGCGTCGACCTTCTGTGCTAGCAGCGCCGGCGCACCGGATGCCTTGTGGCGCACCACCAGCAGATCGCAATTCATCGCGTTCAGCGTCGCCGCGGTATCGAGCAGCGTCTCGCCCTTGGACACCGATGAGGTCGAGACCGACATGTTGATCACATCCGCCCCCAACCGCTTGCCGGCGAGTTCGAAACTGGTGCGGGTGCGCGTGCTGTCCTCGAAGAACAGATTGATCAACGTCCGTCCGCGCAGCACGTCGCGGCGGGTTTTGCCGGATCGGTTGAGCAACGCATAGCTCTCCGCGAGGTCGAGAAATGCCGAAATATCGCGCGGGTGCAGGGTCTCGATTCCCAGAAGATGGCGAGTCGGCAATCGCATGCGCGTTTCCATACAGAAACCGCACGTCCGCGCAAAGTGCTATTGCGTCGCCCAGACAATCCGGTGCAGGGCGGCGATCTCTTCGGGTGCGAAGGTCCGCACCGGGTGTTCGGGATTGAAACTCGCTAGTTCGATCCGCTGCACGCTGCGCCGCGCCAGTAGTTTCGCCATCACCTCGCCCTCATGGGTCCGCGCCACGACCCGATCGCGGGTGCGCACCGGAGCGGCGGGCGACACCACGATAATATCGCCCTCGCGATACACCGGCTCCATCGACTGGCCATGAATCGTCAGTCCGAACGCATGCGGATCATCGGCCAGCGTCGCCTCGGTACGCGGCAGTGCCGCATGATCCCAGCCCCCGCCAGCCGGATAGCCGGCATCGTCGAAAAAACCATCCTGGCCGGCCTGGGCGAGGCCGATCACCGGCACCCGCCGCGGCATCGCCCGTGCCGGCGGCAGGGTTCGTGCGCCCAGCACCAGGCCGGCAAACGCGTCCAACCCCGCACCGGTCGCCATTAGAATTTTTGCGATGCTCTCGGTCGAGGGCCAGCGTAATTTCCCATCCACCCCACGTCGTTTCGACGGATTGAAGCTGGTTGGGTCAAGCCCGGCACTTTTGGCCAGTCCAGAGGTCGACAACCCCCGTTCAGCCGCCAGCGTATCGATCGCGCGCCAGATATCTTCGTGTCGCATGGCATTGTTCTTAACGGATTATGGTTGGCTGGGAAGAGATAAATAGGAAAAAACTCCGTTTCTCTCTTGCAAAAAATACAACCTCCGGTTAGCATGTTCTTGTTATGTTCACACCGGAGACAACGATGTCCTTCGACGCTACAGCGCCAGCTTCCGCAATGTTATCCCACGAAATCAAACCATTCGCTTCTACCGAGCGCGCCTGGCTCCGGGCTGTCGGCTGTCTCGTGGCACGACGCGCCGGCAAACCGACGTCGCATGACAATTCCAAAACCTGCCCCTCGGAAACCACCCTTGCCTGCTTCGATCGATTGTATCGCGCCGGGCAAATCGACCTGGTCCATGCCCGTATCCAGCGCCTGTGGGGCGATCGTGGTGGTGCCACAGACCCATGCGGCGCGCCTGACGATCGGACTTTGTCCGCGTGAAATTTTTTTGACTGCCAGGATTACTTTCATATTTGCAATCAGAAGCGCCCATTCAACCGCAACCAAGGAGATCTGACTTATGAGTTTCAGCCTGCGCAACCTGTCCGTCCTTGCCTATGCCAATGGCTTCACCCTGTGGCACTACCGCGTCGGCGACGAAGCACTGACCTCGCTCGATGGTGAGGAATTTTTCAGCGAGGCCGGCGACTTGATCGCGCCGGGCGACATTGTGATGGCATCGGGCAGCCAGGGGGCGCGGATGGGGGCCATTGCCCGGCGCGGGAATAATCTGGTGCTCGGCACCATATAGTCTGGTTGACATCCGGCGGGGCGTTGCCTCCGCCGGAGGCTCCGCCTATGCCTTGTCCATGCATGCCACCATTGCGATCTGTCAGACTGAAGGGTGCTTTTCCGATCCCGATGCGGGTCTTGCCTTGCTGGCAGCGGAGGCGCGCGCCGCGCGGGCAAATGGGGCTGACCTGCTTGTCCTGCCGGAATTGTTCTGCACTGGATACAATCTCGGTGCTGATCGCGCGCGCGCGCTGGCAATGACCGGCGATGACGCCGGTTTTCAACGCATCCGTGCCGTTGCGCGCACCCACCAGATTGCACTTTGCCTGGGTTTTCCCGAACGTGTGGGCGAGGGCGTCGCCAATAGCGTGGCACTGATCGATGCCGCGGGTGCTGTCTTGCTCACTTATCGCAAGGTGCATCTGTTCGGCGATCTCGACCGCGCGATGTTTTCTGTCTGTGGCGATCGCTTTCCGGTGGTGGAATGGCACGGCCTACGCGTCGGCATCGCAATCTGCTATGATATCGAATTTCCCGAATCCGCCCGCGCCCTTGCGATCGCCGGAGCCGATCTGGTGTTGGTCCCGACCGCGCTGATGCCGCCCTATCATGTGGTAGCCGATCACGTCATCCCTGCGCGCGCCTATGAAAATCAGATTTTCATCGCTTACGCCAATCATTGCGGCAGCGAACCCGGCCTCACCTACATCGGCCACTCCTCGATCTGCGGGCCGGACGGCACTGTGCTCGCCAAGGCGGGTACCGGTGCCGGGACAATCATGGCAGTGATCGATCCGGCGCATCAGGCTGCGGTTCGCGCGCGCGATCCGTTCCTTGCGGATCGTCGGCCGGATCTGTACCGCGCGCTTGGAGCCTGACCGCATGACCGCCCCCATCACCATGTTCGGCCCCGACTTCCCCTTCGCCTATGACGATTTCCTGACCCACCCCGCCGGCCTCGGCACCATCCCCGCCGCCGCGCATGGCACCGAAATTGCCATCATCGGTGCCGGTATCGCCGGCATCGTCGCCGGCCATGAACTGATGAAACTCGGCCTCAAGCCGGTGATCTTTGAAAGCGACCGGATCGGTGGCCGCCTGCGCTCCGAACCGTTCAAGGACGGAGCAGGGGCCTATGCCGAACTCGGCGCGATGCGGTTTCCGCCATCGTCGCGGGCGTTATTTCATTATTTCGATAAAGTCGGCCTCCAGACCGTTGGTTTTCCTAACCCACTGGCCCCCGATACCCCATCCACCGTGATCGAACTGGCAGGCGTCAAACACTATGCGACTTCGAAAGATCGCCTGCCGGAATTGTTTTCCGAGGTCGAACGCGCCTGGGCCGAGGCGCTGGAAGAGGGCGCGCACTACGCCGAACTGACCGCCGCCATCCGCACCCGCGATACTGCGACTATCAAGCGCATCTGGCATCATCTGGTTGAAAACCTCGACGAGGAAAGTTTTTCCGGCTTCATCGCCAATTCCAAGGCGTTTCGCGAACTTGGGTTTCGCGCCCGCGAAGTATTCGGCCAGGTCGGCTTCGGCACTGGAGGTTGGGACACCGATTTTCCCAATTCCATCCTGGAAATCCTGCGCGTGGTCGCCACCGGTGCCGATGACGAGCATCGTCTGGTGGTCGGCGGTGTCGAACAACTGCCTCGCCGCCTCTGGGCGCTCGCGCCCGAAACCATGGCACATTGGCAGGAAGGCACCTCGCTCGCCACGCTCCATAACCACGTCCCGAAACCCGGCGTGGCGAAAATCGCGCCCGGCACAGCCAAAAAATTCGCGATCACCGATCGCTACGGCACCACCACCGAGTACGATGCCGTTATCGTCACCTGCCAGGTCTGGCTGCTCTCGGCGCGGATCGACTGTGCCGAATCCCTGTTTCACCACGATCTCTGGATGGCGATGGAACGCACCCACTACATGCAGTCCTCGAAAACCTTCGTGATGGTCGACCGCCCGTTCTGGCGCGACACCGACCCGGCCACCGGCGAAAACGTCATGAGCATGACCTTGTCGGATCGTCTGACCCGAGGCACCTATCTGCTCGACAACGGGCCAGACAAACCCGGCGTGATCTGCCTGTCCTACACTTGGAATGACGATGCGCTGAAGTGGCTTGCCCTGCCGCTCGACGACCGGGTTCGCCTGATGCTGCACAGCCTCCGCCAGATCTACCCGACACTCGACATCGCGAAACACATCATCGGCGCGCCGATCACGGTATCGTGGGAATCTGATCCTAATTTTATGGGAGCGTTCAAGGCTAATCTGCCTGGCCATTACCGCTACCAGCGCCGCTTGTTCAGCCAGTTCATGCAGCATGATCTGCCCGAGCATCAGCGCGGCATTTTCCTCGCCGGCGATGACATCTCGTGGACCGCCGGCTGGGCTGAGGGGGCGGTGACCACGGCGCTGAACGCCGTCAGCGGCGTAGTGCGGCATCTCGGAGGGGCCGGGATGGCGGCAAATCCCGATCCGATCGATTGTTGGGACGCCCTGGCACCGCTCAAATTGGTTGAATGAAGCGGGCCGCCGCCGCGCAGGCAACTGATCGGCGTTACGTTCAATTGCATTCGCGCCACATGGAAGTCACGTTCACCCGCCACGATCTTGCGCGTCACCAGGAACAAGGAGATCGTAACATCATGACAACCGCGCGCCCAAAACGATACGGACATCGTGCAATCCAGCGTGTTGCGGCGGCACTGTTGGTTATCGGCCTTGGAATATCGTTGTCCGGTTGCGTCGTCGTGCCGGGTCGCCCCGGTTGGTGTTATTGGCACCCGTATCGTTGTCGTTGACGCCGATCCGACGGGTCGTTGACGCCCCGGCGGGCGAGTTGCCTGCCAACCGTCAACACGGCCGCCTCTTGCCCTAATCATCTGCTGCCCTTACCCGCTCTGCCAGCAAGGAGCGGCAATGAGAATATTATTTTTGGGCGATGTGATGGGCCGGACCGGGCGCGACGCCGTGGTGGCGGCGTTGCCTGGTCTGCGCCGCGACCTTAAAATCGATGTCGCGGTGGTGAACGGTGAGAACGCCTCGCACGGCTTCGGTCTGGCACCCGACATGGCAGAGGCGTTGTTCGCCGCCGGGGCCGATGCGATCACCCTGGGAAATCATTCCTGGGACCGCAAGGAACTCATCCCCTACATTGCCCAGCAGAAACGCCTGATCCGCCCGGTCAACTTTCCGCCGGGCACGCCGGGCGAGGGCGCGGTCGATATCACCCTGGCCGATGGACGCCGCGTTTTGATCATCCAGGCGATGGGAAGGCTGTTCATGGACCCGATGGATTGCCCGTTTCGCGGCACTGAAACCCTCCTCGCCCGCGTGCGCCTCGGCGTGACGCACGCTGCTATCCTGGTCGATTTCCATGGCGAGGCGACCAGCGAGAAAATGGCCTTCGCCCATGCGTTTGACGGCGCGGTGAGTGCGGTGCTCGGTACCCACACCCATTGCCCCACTGCCGACCATCAGGTGCTACCCGGCGGTACCGCCTTCATGTCGGATGTCGGGATGTGCGGCGATTACGACAGCGTGATCGGCATGGGCAAAGCCGCCGCGATCGCGCGGTTCACCCGCAAAATGCCGGGCGAACGTCTGCAGCCGGCTGAAGGCGAAGCCACCATTTGCGGTGCCCTGATCGAAACCGGCACCGATGGTCGCGCCCTGCGGGTCGAGCCGGTGCGCATTGGCGGACGTCTGGCACCCGCGCTTCCGTCAGTTTGACCGGCGCGGCATCATCCGGCGGATGATCCGCTCGCCCCGCATCTGATGGCGGATCGCGCCGGCCACATGCAGAAACAGCAGGGCGATCACCGTGATGCCGCCCCAGAAATGCAGGAAAGCGAAAAGATGACGAACCGCATCGCTTTTGCCTACCACGGTCGGCAGGGTGAACAGGCCGAAAAATGGCACCTTCTTCCCATGCGCCTCGACGAACAGAACGCCGAATACCGGCATGGCGATCAGCAAAATGTAGAACAGCGCCTGGGTTGCACCGGAAGCGAACCGGATCGCCGGTGAAATCGAGTCCGGCAACGGCGGCGCGGTCCAGGTCAGGCGCAGACCGAGGCGCAGGATCATCAGAATCAGTATGCAGAGACCGAAGCTCATATGCAGCATCGCCAGGGTTGGCTCGACGGCTTTGGAGGCAAGATCGTATTTCAGGATCAACCCAACGATCAGCAGCCCGATCACCACCAGGGCAATCAGCCAGTGCAGGATCTGCGCGCTGGTGCGATAGCGTAGGTCCATTAATCGAAAACTCCCGAGATTTGGATCCTTCATAGCGCGATGTGGGCAACGGGTCGACCGGCCCCGCTTCAACCCAGGGATTTAGCCAAGGTTTTGGCAGCGGCGATAATGCGGCGGGCTTCGGGGGATAACCCATAGGCGTCGAATGCGGATTCGATAACCCAGGCGATGGTGGCAACGTCGTCGCCGGGCCGGGCCTCGGCCGCCACTATAGCGGGCGGCGAAGTCGAGAATGGTGTCTTGCGGGAACTCCGGATAGCGCCGGCTCATCCCGCCGCCAGAGCGCGGATCGCGCGGGCCTGATCGAACAGATGCAGCAAGGTGCGGACGGCCTGACCACGCGGACTGGTCAGGGTGGGGTCGGCATCGATCAGCATGGTGGCATCCTGATGCGCCATGGCGATCAAATCGGCATCGCGTTCGGCGTCGGCGAGGTGGTAACCGGGCAGGCCGGATTGTCTGGCTCCCAGAATATCGCCCCCGCCGCGCAGCGAAAAATCCTCATCCGCGATGCGAAACCCATCCTCGGTCTCACGCAATATCGCAAGGCGTTTGCGCGCGGCTTTGGTCAGCCTGTCGTGCAGCAGCAGGCAATAACTGGCGGCGCGGCCCCGTCCGACCCGGCCGCGCAACTGATGCAACTGGGCAAGGCCGAAGCGTTCGGCGTGTTCGATCACCATCACGTTGGCGTCCGGCACATCGACGCCGACTTCAATGACGGTGGTGGAGACCAATATGTCGACGGCACCACGGGTAAACCCATCGAGGGCGGCGGCGCGAATGTCGATGGGTTGCCGGCCGTGGGCGAGGGCGACGCGGTCGCCGAAGCGTTCGGCCAGGGCGGCGTAGCGCAATTCGGCGGCGGCGTTGTCGAGTAGTTCGCTTTCCGAAACCAGCGGGCAGACCCAATAGACCCGGCCGCCGCGCGCGATCATCCGGTCGATGGCGTCGGTGACCTCGGCCATTTTGTCGATCGGGTGAAGCGTGGTGCGGATTGGGGTGCGGCCGGCGGGTTTTTCGGTGATGCGGCTGATCGTCATTTCGCCCCAGTGCGAGAGCAGCAGGGTGCGCGGGATCGGGGTTGCGGTCATCACCAGCATGTCGGTCGCGGAGCCCTTTGCGCCGAGCGCGAAGCGCTGGTCGACACCGAATCGGTGCTGCTCGTCGATCACCGCGAGGCCGAGGTCATGGAACGTCACCGATTTCTGGAAGATCGCATGGGTGCCGATCACGATCGGGATCGAGCCGTCGGCGATGCCATCCAGCGTGCGGCGGCGCTCGGCGGCCTTCAGCGATCCAGTCAGCAGGGCGATCGGCACCGGGCAGAGTTTCGCAAGGGTCGTGAAATGCTGGCGGGCGAGGAGTTCGGTGGGTGCCAGAAGGGCGGCCTGCGCGCCGGTGCCGACCACTTTCAGCATCGCCAGTGTCGCCACCAGGGTTTTGCCGGAGCCGACATCGCCTTGCAGCAGGCGGAGCATGCGGTGCGGGGCGGTGAGGTCGGAATCGATCTCGGCCAGGGCGGTCGCCTGTGATCGCGTCGGTTGATGACCGAAGCGGGCGAGGGCGGTGCGGCGCAGATCGTCGCCGCCGTGAAAGGAGCGGCCGGGGCGTTTGCGGCGGCGGCGGCGGATCAGGGCGAAGGCGATCTGGCGGGCGAGGAGTTCGTCATAGGCGAGGCGGCGGGCGGGTTTGTCGTCGGGGAGTTCGCCCGGTGCGTGCAATGCGCGCAGGGCGGCGGCGAAGCCGGGCCAGTGCCGCGCGCGCAGAATGGACGATTGATGCCATTCGGGCATGTCCGGCAGGCGCGCCAGTGCGCCGGCCATCGCGCGGGCCACCACCTTGGGCACCAGCCCGGCGGTGAGGCCCCAGACCGGTTCGATCAGTGGCAACCCAACCTCGGTTTCCGCAGGCACGACGTAATCGGGGTGCGGCAGCGAAACCCGGTCATTGAACCGCTCGACCTTGCCGGAAATGGTGAGTTTCGCGCCGATCGGGAATTGCGCCAACCGTGCCGCGTGGAACAGCACCACCTCGCCGAAGCCGCTGGCATCCCTGATCACCACCCGATGCGGTGATTTCGCGCGGTCGCCTTTGTCGTGGCGCATCACCTCGACCGTGAAGGTGCCGATGGTGCCGGCGGTTGCGTTTTTGAGCAGATAGCGCGACCGTCGATCGATGAAATGCTCGGGCAGGTGAAACAGCAGGTCGCGGATCGTGTCGCCACCCACGGCGCGCGCCAGCAACGCCGCCAAGCGCGGCCCGAGTCCCGGCAGGCTGGCCAGGGGGGCGCGAAAAAATGCAAGCGAATCGGCGGGATCGGTCGTCACGGGCTGACAGTGGCGCGGCGGTCCTCTATATCGCAAGCCATCATGGACACTGACCCTACCGACGCGTTGCTGCAACGTCGCCGCCGATTGCTTTATCGCGCCACCCATCGCGGCACCTACGAGAACGATCTGATGATCGGCGGCTACGCCCACAAGCATATCGCGACGATGGACGAGGTTTCGCTCGATGAATTCGAGGCGGTGATGGAACACCCCGACGCCGAACTGGCCGATTGGCTGACCGGCCGGCTTCCGATTCCCGATGAGGTCGATAGCACGATGCTGCGCAGCATCCGCGATCAGGCGGCTGAAATCGCCCAAGCCAAGCAGGGCCGATGAGTCTACTGACAGTCTATGGCGCGCCCGAAGGGTTTGACGCTGCCCTGATCGCCCGCCGCGCCGAGGAGGCGGGGGCGGTGCTGCATATCGCGCGGGATGATGCGCGGTTGGCGCGGCTGGCCGATGCTTTGGCGTTTTTCGCGCCGAAAGCCGAGATCATCACGTTCCCGGCCTGGGATTGCCTGCCGTACGACCGGGTTTCGCCCAATCCGGCGATCATGGCCGAACGCGTCTCCGCCCTGGCGCGGTTGCTCGATCCGCCGAAGGGGCAGCGGATCGTATTGACCACAATGAATGCCGCGGTGCAGCGCACTCCGCCGCGCGCCCAGTTCAAGGGAGCCAGTTTTGCCATCGCGCCGGGCGGCAGCGTTGCTTCGGACGAACTGGCGCGGTTTCTGGAACAGCATGGCTATCACCGGGTCGGCACCGTGATGGAGCCGGGCGATTTCGCGATCCGGGGCGGGATTTTCGATGTTTGGCCCTCGGGCGAGACGGCACCAACCCGGATGGATCTGTTCGGCGACGTGGTCGAGAGCCTGCGCCGGTTCGATCCGAGTACTCAGCGCAGCGGCGAATCCGTCGCATCGCTGGTGTTCCGCCCGGCTTCGGAACTGCCGCTCGATGCGGACGCGATCAGCCGCTTCCGCACTGCCTTTCGCGAGATGTTTGGTGCCGATGCGGTCAAGGATGCCACCTACGAGGCGATCTCCGAAGGCCGCCGGCAGCCCGGGATGGAGCATTTCGCCCCCCTGTTCGCGGGGGCGATGGAAACTATTTTCGACTACGTGCCGAGTGCCGCCGTCAGCCTTGATCATCAGGTCGAGGCGGCGGCGGATGCGCGGTTCGAGATGATCGCGGATCATTACCAGGCGCGGCTGGCACCGCCGCGACCGGGTGATTTGCCATATCGGCCGATCAAGCCGGAATTGTTGTATCTCGATCGGCGCGGCTTTGAGGCGGTGCTGGCCAAACGTCAGGCAACCGGGTTTTTGCCGTTCGGCAAGCCCGACGGGGCGGAGGGTGTCGAGGCTGGTGGAAGACCAGGGGCGATTCTCGCGACCGGGCAATCGGGCGCTTCGGTCTATGATGAGTTCAAGATGCTGGCATCGCGCTGGCGCGAGGCCGGGCGGCGGGTGGTGCTGGCGGCCTGGAGTGCCGGTTCGCGCGACCGCTTGGCCGCTCTGCTGCGCGATCACGGCATGCGCTCGATCCCGATCGACAACGCCGCCGAAGCCCGCATGGCGCAGGGCGATGCCGTACTGCTCGCGGTACTCGGCCTGGAGCGCGGCTATGTCGCGGACGATCTGGCGATTGTCGCCGAACAGGACCTGCTGGGGGCACGCATCGCCCGGCCACCGCGCCGCCGCCAGCGGGCGGACCAGTTCATCGCCGATGCCACCGAAATCGCCGAGGGCGATCTGGTGGTGCATCAGGAGCACGGGATCGGCCGGTATGACGGGCTGGTGACCTTGAGCGTCGATGGCGCGCCGCATGATTGCCTGCGGCTGCTGTATGACGGCGATCATAAATTGTTTCTCCCAGTCGAGAATATCGATCTGCTGTCGCGCTTCGGCACCGAAACCGCCGGCGTCGGGCTGGATCGGCTGGGCGGGGCCTCGTGGCAGGCGCGCAAGGCCAAGGCGAAAAACCGCATCCGCGACATGGCGGCCGGCCTCATCCGCATCGCCGCCGAACGCAAACTACACGATGCGCCCTTGCTTGCCGCCGAGGACGGTGCGTTCGGCGAATTCTGTGCGCGCTTCCCCTACACCGAAACCGAGGATCAGGCCCGCGCGATTGCCGATGTGCTGGAGGATCTCGCCGCCGGCAAGCCGATGGACCGGCTGGTGTGTGGCGATGTCGGCTTCGGTAAAACCGAAATTGCCTTGCGCGCCGCCTTCGTCGCCGCCATGGCCGGCACCCAGGTCGCCGTCGTCGTTCCAACCACCTTGCTCGCGCGCCAGCATTTCCGCCTGTTCTCCGAGCGGTTCGCCGGGTTGCCGATCAAGGTGGCCCAACTCTCGCGCCTGGTGACCACGAAGGACGCGGCGCGAACCCGCGCGGAACTGGCAAATGGCACGGTGAGCATCGTGGTCGGCACCCACGCCCTGCTTTCCAAATCCATCGCCTTTGCCGATCTGACCCTGCTGATTGTCGATGAAGAACAGCATTTCGGGGTCGCCCACAAGGAGCGCCTCAAACAACTCAAAGCCGATGTCCACGTTCTCACACTGACCGCGACCCCCATCCCGCGCACCCTGCAACTCGCCCTGACCGGCGTGCGCGATCTCTCGCTGATCACCACGCCCCCGGTCGATCGCCTCGCCGTGCGCACATTCATCATGCCGTGGGATGCCCTCGTCATCCGCGAAGCCATCGCCCGCGAACGGTT
The DNA here is from genome assembly GCA_028688905.1 of Acidiphilium sp. GTDB lineage: Bacteria > Pseudomonadota > Alphaproteobacteria > Acetobacterales > Acetobacteraceae > Acidiphilium. The sequence goes on from JAQTXH010000001.1 coordinate 754,505, forward strand.
CCGGGGCGGGCAGTTGTTCTGCGTGGTGCCGCATATCGACGATCTCGACCGGATGCGCGAGCGCCTAGCCGAAATCGCGCCTGATCTGCGCTGCGCGGTGGCGCACGGGCGATTGGCACCCACCGAAATCGAACGGGTGATGACCGAGTTCAGCGAGGGTAAATACGACATACTGCTCGCCACCAACATCATCGAATCCGGACTGGATATGCCGGCCGTCAACACGATTCTCATTTGGCGCGCCGATCTGTTCGGCCTCGGCCAACTCTATCAGCTGCGCGGCCGGGTCGGGCGTGGCAAGCAGCGCGGCTACGCCTATCTCACCTGGCCCGCCGCCCATAAACTGGCGGCATCGGCGCAAAAACGCCTCGAAGTGATGCAGACGCTCGATACGCTAGGTGCTGGTTTCACCCTCGCCTCGCACGATCTCGATTTGCGCGGTGCTGGCAATCTGCTGGGTGATGAACAATCCGGCCATATCCGCGAGGTTGGTATCGAACTCTATCAGCAGATGCTGGAAGACGCGGTGGCCGATCTGCGCGCCGCCGGTGGCAGTACCACCAAGGAGCACACCCGCGACTGGACCCCCAACATCAGCCTCGGCCTGCCGGTGCTGATCCCGGATGCCTATGTCGCCGACCTGCCGGTGCGGCTTGGCTTGTACCGGCGGATCGGCTCGCTGGGCACCGATGCCGAGAGCGAGGCTTTGGCCGCCGAACTGGTCGACCGGTTCGGCCCGATGCCGGCCGAAGTGGAAAACCTGCTCGCCACGGTTTCGCTCAAGCGCACCTGCCGCGATGTCGGCGTCGAAAAACTCGAAGCCGGGCCGAAGGGCATGGTGATCGGCTTCCGGGCCAATCATTTCGCCAATCCCGGCGGGCTGATCGCCTGGCTCGCGACGCGCGCCGGGGTGTTGCGGTTGCGGCCGGATCACAAGCTGGTGCTGGCGCGCGAAATGGATGTAAACGCCCGGCTGGTGGCGGCACGGGATATCATATCGAACCTTCAGAGGATCAGTGGTCAAGCCCATGCGGCATAGACGCTGCTTTAGAATCCATCCAAATTATGACGGCATTTCAATTTGATTGATCCTCGATGCGCATCATCTATCCGTGAAGAAGGCGTCCCGCACCGGGTCGTCCCATCAGCAGAAAGGTTTTATGATGGCACACCGCACGAGAACCCTTTCATTCACCGCAGTAGCCGCCACTCTGGTCGCGGCACCGCTGCTTGTCGGCACAGGTTTTGCCCAGATGGCGGGCCAATCCGCCGATCAGCCACAAGGCGGCATGCCGCAATCCACGACAGGTCAGACCAATCTGGGCCAGACAAACATGGGTCAAGGCAACATTGGCGAATCGGCAAACGGCACGACGCCCGAAGCACCGGGTGGTATGGGCCGTTCCATGGCAGCGACGAATGTTTCGCACTCAACGATCGCCAAGGCTGGCAAGGCAATGCATAATGTGCTGGCGATCAATCAATCTTACGGCAAGCAATTGAGCGCCACGACCGACCCTGCAACCAAGCAGCAGATCGTGGCGACCGCGAAGCAGAAAGCGATGATCGCGATCAAAAATCAGGGTTTGAGCGTCGGGCAGTACAATCAGGTGCTGGCGGCGGCGGAGCAGAATCCGGCCCTGCGCCAACAACTGCTGAGTTCAGCCGGGGTCACGGCGAAGAACTGATCAGTTCACTGGATGCAGAGTGACCGCCGTACCATAGGCGGTCACTTCGTTCATCGCCTGGCCCTGGCCCGCGTCGAACTCGCCGGAATCAAACCGCATGCCGATGACGGCGTTGGCCCCCAGCGACGCGGCGTGTGCTTTCAGCGCCTCGATCGCTTCGTCGCGGGTCTGGTTGACCATGGCGATGTAGCCGCCCTGCGAGCCACCGAATATGGCGCGAATGCCGCCCAGCAAATTACCGACAATGGTGCGGCTGCGAATGGAGGTACCGTACACCGGCCCGAATACGTGGCTGATCCGGGCGTTGGCGACGTCGTTGACGGTGACGACCAGAATATCGGCCATGGCGGAGGCGTCCTCATGAAGAGTGGTGGCGGGATTAAGTGTGGTCGCGGGTAATTTATCGAACCCAGGGTCACATATCACGGTCACATATCATTGACCGCGCCGGTTTGCATCGGCTTTATGGCGGTCTGCAATGATCATGGATGTCAGCCCCTCAAATCTGCCGGTCGATGTCAGCGAGGGGGCCAGTTTCCCGCAAGAGGCCTACACGATCACGCGACCGCTGCGCCAGATGGCACCCATCGTTGTCGCCTCGCCGCATTCGGGAACGGACTATACGCCGGCGTTTCTGGCACTGTCGCGGTTGGACGCGCAAACTCTTCGCAAGAGCGAGGACAGTTTTGTCGACGAACTTTGCGCAACCGCGCCCGCCATGGGAATCCCGCTGATCGCTGCCCGGTTTCCGCGCGCCTATTGCGATGTCAACCGCGAGGCCTGGGAACTCGACCCCGCGATGTTCGAGGATGCGCTGCCCGGCTACGTCAATATCGCAAGCCCGCGCGTTGCGGCCGGGCTAGGCACCATCGCGCGGGTTGTGGCATCCGGTGAGCCGATCTACCGGCGCAAACTGTGCTTCGCCGAGGCAACGTCACGCATCGCCAGATGCTGGCAGCCGTACCACGCCGCCCTGAGCGGTCTGATGGCTGAAACCAGGGTGGCGTTCGGTGCCTGTCTGCTGCTCGACGTCCACTCGATGCCGACGCCCTTCGGTGCAACCCACGGACATGGACCGGATGTGGTGCTGGGCGACGCTCATGGTGCCGCATGTGCCCGGCCGGTTGTGCAACTGGTCGAACAATCGTTGCGCGCCGAAGGTTTGGTGGTGCGGCGTAACGATCCCTATGCCGGTGGCTACGTCACGCGCCACTACGGCCGCCCGCGTGAGCGGATGCATGTGTTGCAGATCGAAATCGCCAAGCCGCTTTATATGGACGAGCGCGCGATCACCCGTTCAGCAGGCTTCGCCACGCTCCGGGCCAGCCTCGGCAGGGCGATCCGGGTTGTGGCAGAAAATTTGGCGAACCAGATCGTCCTTTAGTGATCGCCCTTTAGTGTAAGGTTGTGGTTCACCCGCGCCGCGCAAGTGTGCCAGGCACGTTGAGCGACTCGCGCGCCCGGGTGGCCAGCACATCGACCCGTTCGTTCATCACATCCCCGGCATGGCCGCGTACCCAGAGCCATTCGATCTCATGCGGCTGGGCCGCCGCCAAAACCCGTTGCCATAACGCGAAATTCGCCACCGGATCGCCCTTGGCATTGCGCCAGTTGCGGCGGACCCAGCCGGAGTGCCAGCGGGTGATGCCGTTGCGGAGATATTCGCTGTCGGTGTGCAGGCGCACCCGGCAGGGGCGCTTCAGCACTTCGAGCGCCTCGGCGGCGGCGGTCAGTTCCATGCGGTTATTCGTGGTCTCGCGCTCGCCGCCGGATAATTCGCGTTCGGTGTCGCCAAAGCGCAGCACAGCCGCCCAGCCGCCCGCGCCAGGGTTGGGTTTGCAACCCCCATCGGTCCAGATTTCGACGCGTTTGCGGTCCTCAGAGTCCATAGTCGGCCACCGATTGGGTTTGGGCGTGAAACCGTAGCCGGCGATAATAGGCAATCGGGTCCTTGCGGGTCACCAGCGCGCCGGCGGGCGTGTTGATCCAGTCGTACAGCCGTGTCAGCAGAAAGCGGATTGCGGCACCCTGGCATAACACGGGCAAAGCAGCGGCTTCGGCAGGATCGAGCGGGCGAACACTTTGATAACCGCGCAGCAAGGCGCGCGATTTGGTCAGGTTGAAACTGTAATCCGCCTCGAAGCACCAGGCGTTGAGGCAGACCGCGATGTCGTAGGCGAACAGATCGGTGGCGGCGAAGTAGAAATCGATCAAGCCGGAAATCGCGCCATCGAGGAAAAACACATTGTCGGGGAACAGATCGGCATGGATCTGGCCGCGCGGCAGATGTTGGGGCCATTGCGCAACGATGCGATCGAGGGCCGCGGCAAGCTTGGCGGTCAGACCCGGCTGAACCTCATCCGCACTGCCCGCACACTGGGCGAACAAGGGTTGCCAGCCATGCGGGCCGAGTGCGTTGACGCGGGTCGGGGCGTAATCGGTTCCCGCGACATGCAGCCGCGCCAGGGCCTCGCCCAAAGGCGCGCAATGGGCGGCGTTGGGGCGTCGCGGCCAGATGCCAGGTAGAAACGTGGTGATCGCGGCGGTGTGGCCTGCAAGCTGGTTGAGATTATTACCATCCCGCGCCCGCACCGGCAGCGGGCAGGGCAGGGATTTTGCCGCCAGATGCTCCATCAACCCAAGAAACCAAGGTAACTCGGCGGGATCGACCCGCTTTTCGTACAGCGTCAGGATGAAGTCGCCTTTGGTGGTGCGGAGCGAATAGTTGCTGTTCTCCACGCCCTCGGCGATACCGCGAAAAGCGACCACGCGGCCGATCTCGTAGCCTTCCAGAAAACACGCCAGCGCATCATCGGTCACTTCGGTATAGACTGCCATGGGGGCCGGAGATGACCGATCGGCGATTTGATGGCAAGGGTAGAACGATGATCCAACAGGAGACGCATGTGACCCGAACCGCTCGCCTCGCCATACTTCTGGCACCTATCGGGCTGGCCGCCTGCGCTGGCGGCAACACCCCCGCGCTGCATTGCCCGCAGGTCGCCGTGTTGCAGCAGGCGAGTCGCGTGGTGCGGGGTGAAGGGGGGTCGAATGATATCGCGGCACAAACCATTGATGCGCGGATCACGGGGGTTGCCGGTAAATGCAGCCTGGCCTCCAAAAATATGGAGCGCGTGACCTTTCGAATCGGCTTTACGGCCACCAACGGCCCGGCGTCGCATTTGACCAGCCAGACGCTGCCTTACTTCATCGCGATCACCCAAAGCGACCGCATCATCGGCAAAAAAATCTATCCGGTGACGTTCGATTTTCGTAACGGGAGCGAGCAGGCGGTGGCCAGCACCACGCCGATCCGTCTGAGTTTCCCGCGCGCCGCGCGCAGCGAGACGCAGCAGGTTCTGGTCGGATTCCAGATGACCCCGGCCGAAATCGACCGATCGAACGGGGCCGCGCCTACCCGATGAGCGAGGCAGCGGCAACCATTGTCGAGGTGATGCCGTTCCATGCGGGCATGGAATATTTCGACTGCCTGAGCCGGTTGCACACGGCGCTGGCACCGCAGCGCTATCTGGAAATCGGCGTGTGGCGCGGCGAATCGCTTGCTTTGGCACGGGCTGCGAGCCTTGCGATCGATCCGCATTTTCTGCTCGATCGCGACGTGATGGAGGGCAAGCCCGCCTGTCATTTATTTCAATGCGGCAGCGATGAGTTCTTCGCCGGCCATGACCCGATCGCGCTTCTGGGTGGCGCGGTCGACCTCGCGTTTCTCGATGGCATGCATAATTTCGAGTTTCTTCTCCGTGATTTCGCCAACGTCGAGCGGGTCTGCCATCCGGGCAGCGCGATCGTGCTGCATGATTGTTTGCCGATCGACCCACGCATTACCCATCGCGATCCATCGGAGCATTTGCGGCTGGATGCGGTCGTTCCGGGCTGGTGGGCCGGCGATGTGTGGAAAGTACCGGCGCTGCTCAAGCGCTTCCGCCCCGACCTCACCATGATCGCTTTCGATGCACCGCCGACCGGGCTGATCGTGATCACCGGCCTCGATCCGGCCAACCGCAGCCTGAACGAGCGCTATGGCGCAATGGTGGAGGCGATGATGAATATCGACCTCGCCGATTATGGCGTAGGACGGCTGTTCGAGCTGCTCGCGCCGCGTGCCACCACGCTGCTCGACGATCCCGACGCGTTGCGTGCGGCGATGTTCCGATGAGCGCAGGGGCCGCACTGATCACCGGCGGAGCGCAACGGATCGGCGGGGCGATCACGCGAGCGATCGCGGCGGGGGGTCAGAGCGTGGTGATCCACTATCGCAGCGCCGCCGATGAAGCCGAGAGTCTGGCGCGCGAAATTAGCGACCAAGGCGGCTCGGCCTTTACAATTGGTGCCGATCTTGCCGATCCAGTGGCGCTTGGCGGTCTGATGGCCCGGGCCGAAGCGCTCGCGGGGCCGATTACCACGCTGATCAACAACGCCTCGCATTTCAAATACGATCAGGCCGCGAGCGTGACGCCCGAGTCGATCGCCGCGCATATGGTGCCCAATGTGACCGCGCCGGTGGTTCTGGCGCGCGATCTGGCTGCGCGAATCGGCGAGCGGCACGGCGTGATCGTCAATATCCTCGACCAGAAACTTGCCAATCTGAACCCGGATTTTTTTGCTTATACGCTGTCGAAGGCAGCCCTCGCGGCGGCGACCGAGATGCTGGCGATGGCGCTGGCACCGCGCATCCGGGTGTGTGGGGTATCGCCCGGGCTAACTCTGATCGGGGCGAAACAAACCGCGGAAAGCTTCGAGCGCGGCCGGCAGGCGACCCCCTTGCGGCGCGGTTCCGAGCCAGCCGATATCGCGCGGGCGGTGATGTTCATTCTGGCGACTCCCTCGATCACCGGCACGACTTTGCTGGTCGATGCCGGCGAGCATCTGATGCGCCGGCAGCGCGATGTCTCGTTCAACGCTGCGTAAGACGGCGGAGCAGCCGCGCCGCCGGCAGCACGGCGCGCAACGCGCGCGGCCCGTCTGGCCAGTCGAGCGCGGCGGCCAGATGCGCCAGTTTTGCCGCCTCGGCTTCCAACTGCGCGAGGCGGCTGCGCTGCGCCTCGATCGCGGCGGTCTGCTCACCGATCCGGCGCGCCTGTTCGGCGATCCGTTCATCCTGTGCCGCGATGCGAGCGTCGCGTTCGGCCAGCATCGGAGCGTGTTGCGCGAGAATTCGATCGCGCGCGGCAAGGTCTTGTTCCAGTTCGGCAATCCGGGTCTGGCGGGCCGCAACCATCCGGCGCAGCACGTCGACCATGCCGTGGGGTGTGCGATCCGGCGTTTCCATGATCAGAGCCTACACGGTTGGCACGGATGACGAAACCGCGACTCCTGGTCGACGCCCGTTGCCTGCAGCACCCTGATTTTGCCCGGCGCGGCATTGGATACCATCTGGCCACGATGCTGGCCTCGCCGCGGGCACGGGATTTTTCGGTGGCGCTCTTGTTCGACCCCGACCTGCCAGCACCGGCACCGGACCTTGCGGCCCTGGGCGACGCCGCGACCCTGACCGCTTATGCGGCCAGCCGGGCTGGGGGCGTCTTTTTGCAACCCGCCCCGTTTTCGTTGCCGCCGGGCCGCATCGCCCGTGCCCTGCGATCGCCTCACCTGCGCAGCATTGCGGTGGTGTACGATTTCATCCCGCTCGATCGGTCCGAGCTGTACCTGACGACACCCCGATCGCGCCGTGCCTATGCCGCCGGGCTGGCCGCGTTGCGCCGCTACGACCGGTTCCTGCCGATTTCGCGGGCGACCGAGTCACGCCTGCACGCGCTGATCCCGCGCAGCATCGGTTGTAGCGACGTGACGGGTGTCGCGATGCGGGATGGCCTTATCCGTGCCGCGGCACCGCCGGGGTTCGGCGATCGTGCTGGCGTCGTGGTGGTGGCCGGCGATGACCCGCGCAAAAACCCTGAGGTCGCGGTGCGCGCGGGGTTCGGCGTGACCCTCACCTTTGTCGGTCTCCACGATCCGGCGATGCGCGCACGATTGGCGGCGCTGCACCAGCAACACGGCGGCGCGCCCGGGGCGCTGGTCTTTATGCCCCCACTGAGCGACGCGGCGCTGGCGGAAACCTATGCTAGCGCGCGCCTGGTGATTGCGCCGTCGCGCGCCGAGGGCTTCTCGATGCCGGTGATCGAAGCGATGGCGCAAGCCACGCCGGTGCTCGCTTCCGACGAGCCGGCTCATGCCGAACTGATCGGCACCGAGGATCGGTTTTTCCCCGATGACGCCGATACGCTGCACTGCAAAGCCGCCGCCTTGCTCACCGAACCGGCGGCTTGGCAGGCGGCTCGGACACGACAATCGGGTCGCTGGACCGATTTCACCGAAAGTGCCGTCGCCGCGCGGTTCTGGGCACCGATCCGTGCGATGGCGGCGCTCCGCGCGCCCGCCATTCTGCGTCGGGCAGTACCCCGGATCGCCTTCCTCTCGCCGTTGCCGCCCGCCCTGTCGGGCTGCGCCGATCACAGTGAAGCGCTGCTGACCTCGCTGGGAACGACCCCCGACGTCACGGTCTTCAGCGACACGGTTAACCCGGTCGTGCCCCCCGGTGTTGCGTTCGGTGGCCGGGCCGACGCGATGGTCATGCGCTCGAACCGCTACGATGCGATCGTCGCCGTGCTCGGCAATTCGCATTTCCACGCGACCGAAACCCGGTTGCTGCTCGATTATGGCGCGGCGGCGATTTTGCATGATGCGAGGCTGGCCGGCTTCTATCGTGGCACGTTCGGTGCCGCGCGGGCGCTCGGCGTGGCGGCGGCGGAACGGGGCCAGGAGGTCAGTACGTCCGAACTCGACGCTTGGATGCGTGACGAACCCAGCATGCCGCTGCGCTTTCTCGACGAAGTCGCCGCCGCTGCGACGCCCTTGATTGTGCATGCCGCCGAGACCGCGCGGTTCCTGGCGGTGCGGCACGACAGCGCCGCCCGGTTCCTGCCGTTTGCCCCCTACCGTCTGCTCGATCGCGCCAGCCTGACCGGTTCCGGCCGGATCGCGGCCCGTGCGCGCCTCGGCATACCGGCAGACACCGCGCTGATCGCGAGTTTCGGGCATGTCCACCCCGGCAAGGACCCTGGCCGGATGATCGACGCGTTCGCGCTGGTCGCGCGGGCCAGACCATGCCGGTTCGCGTTGCTCGGATCGGGCGACCCGACGCTGGTGGGGGCGCTGCGCGCGCAGGCGCAAGCCGGTGGCATCGCACCGGCGGCGCTGGTGCTCGATGCCTCCCCGGTGCCGGAAGCGATCTACCGCGACTATCTGACCGCCGCCGATGCCGCGGTGCAACTGCGCCGGGCACCTCCCGGTAGCATTTCCGGCGCGCTGGCCGATGCGATTGCCGCCGGTCTGCCCTGTGTGGCGGCGGCGACGCTGGTGGCGGCGTTCGATCCGCCCGCCTACGTGACGCCGGTGGCCGACGAGGCCGATCCTGCGGTGATCGCGGCGGCAATCAGCGCCGCGCTCGATGCCGGAAGCAACGCGATTCCCTCGCAGCGCGATGCGTTTCTCGATCGGCGGAGCATGGCGCGCTATGCTGCAACCCTGCTCGATGCGGTTTTGCAATAGAGGGCGTCTTGTCTCCGGCGCGCCGCCATCCTAATTCCTCCGCCATGACCGAGAACACGCCACAACCCTCATCCGAACCGGCCACCGCCGATATCGACGTCGCGGTTGCCGAGTCCGACCCCCTGGCCGCAACGCAGGAGCGGATCGCCCTGCTCGAGGCCGAAGCCGCCGAGTATCGCGACAAATGGATACGCGCCCAAGCCGAGATGGAAAATCTTCGCACCCGCACCCGGCGCGAGGTCGACGAGGCACGGCTGTACGCAGTGCAGAAATTCGCCTCCGACGTGGCTGAGACGGCGGAGAATCTGCGGCGCGGCATCGATTCGTTGCCGCCGCAGACCGCCGACGAGCCTGTGCTGGTCGCCAAATTGCGGGAAGGCTTCAGCGGCATCGAGCGCAGTTTCGTTGCCATGCTGGAGCGCAACGGAATCCGGGCCGAAGATCCGGTGGGGGCCATGTTCGATGCCAACCGGCATCAGTCGATGGCCGAACAAGAAAGTGCGGATGCGCCACCCGGCACAATCATGCAGGCGTGGAGCCGCACCTGGACACTGAATGGCCGGCTGCTGAAACCGGCTATGGTGGTGGTTGCCAAAGCGCCGTCGACCCGGCCTCTGGATATCGAGGCGTAATCCAACGTTAACCGTTTGCGCTTAATTTATTGCACTGCAGCCCAAATGCCCTTGTGCCCAGGGGTTGGGTTCAATACATAAACTGTGTGAAACAAAAGGGGTGCGCCCGATGCTTCGGGTCCGGCGCATCCGCTGCAAAGGAGAAGTTTCTATGAGTAAGGTCATCGGTATCGACCTCGGGACCACCAATTCCTGCGTCGCGATCATGGAGGGCAAAGATGTCCACGTGATCGAAAACAGCGAGGGCGCGCGTACCACACCGTCGATGGTCGCTTTCGCCGAAAATGGCGAACGGCTGATCGGGCAGTCGGCCAAGCGGCAGGCGGTTACCAACCCGACCAACACGCTGTATGCGGTCAAGCGTCTGATCGGTCGCCGGTATAACGATCCGACCGTCGAGAAGGACAAAACCCTGGTGCCGTTTGGCATCGTGCGGGGCGACAATGGAGATGCCTGGGTCGAGGCGCGCGGTCAACGCTATGCGCCGAGCCAGATTTCATCATACATTCTGACCAAGATGAAGGAAACCGCCGAGGCCTATCTTGGTGCGACGGTCACCCAGGCGGTGATCACGGTACCGGCCTACTTCAACGACGCCCAGCGCCAAGCGACCAAGGATGCCGGCAAAATCGCCGGGCTGGAGGTTCTGCGCATCATCAACGAGCCGACTGCGGCGGCTCTTGCTTATGGCATGGATAAAAAACAGGCCGGCACGGTTGCGGTGTACGATCTGGGCGGCGGCACGTTCGACGTCTCGGTGCTGGAACTGGGCGATGGTGTGTTCGAGGTCAAATCGACCAACGGTGACACCTTCCTGGGTGGCGAGGATTTCGATCAACGGGTAATCGATTATCTCTCGGCCGAATTCCAGCGCGAGCAGGGCATCGATCTGCGGAAGGATAAGCTGGCTTTGCAACGGCTGAAGGAAGCCGCCGAAAAAGCGAAGATCGAGCTGTCTTCGTCAAAGGAAACCGAAATAAACCTGCCGTTCATTACCGCCGACGCTTCCGGACCGAAGCACATGGTGATGAAGCTGACGCGAGCGAAGCTGGAATCGCTGGTCGATGATCTGATCGAGCGGACGCTGGGGCCGTGTCGCGCCGCGTTGAAGGATGCCGGTGTGACCGCTGGTGAGATCAACGAGGTGATCCTGGTCGGCGGCATGACCCGCATGCCGAAAGTGATCGAAGCGGTGAAGCAGTTTTTCGGCAAGGAACCGGCGCGCAACGTCAATCCCGACGAGGTCGTGGCGATCGGTGCCGCGATCCAGGGTGCCGTGCTGCGCGGCGATGTCAAGGACGTGCTGCTGCTCGACGTGACGCCTTTGTCGTTGGGCATCGAAACCCTCGGCGGCGTGTTCACCCGGCTGATCGACCGCAACACCACGATCCCGACCAAGAAGAGCCAGACCTTCTCCACGGCGGACGACAACCAGACCGCCGTGACGATCAAGGTGTTCCAGGGCGAGCGCGAGATGGCGGCGGATAATAAAATTCTTGGCCAGTTCGACCTGATGGGCCTGCCCGCCGCGCCGCGTGGTGTGCCGCAGATCGAGGTGACGTTCGATATCGACGCAAACGGCATTGTTTCGGTTTCCGCCAAGGACAAGGCGACCGGCAAGGAACAGCAGATTCGCATCCAGGCGTCGGGCGGTTTGTCGGAAGGCGATATCGAGCGAATGGTTAAGGACGCAGAGGCGAACTCTGCCGCGGACAAGGCCAAGCGCGAACTGGTCGATGCGCGCAATCAGGCCGATAGCTTGGTTCACCAGACCGAAAAAACCCTGAAGGACAGCGAAGGTAAGATTTCCGCGCAAGACAAAGGTGAGGCAGAAGCCGCGATTGCCGCGGCCCGCGCCGCCCTTGAGGGGAGCGACGCAGAAGCGATCAAGGCAACGACCGAGCGATTGACCCAGGTTGCGATGCGGATCGGCGAAGCGATGTATAAGGCCCAGGCGGAAGCCGCAGCACCGCAGCAGGAGCCGGATGCCGGTGCAGCGTCGGCCAAACCGGGCGAAAAAGTGGTTGATGCCGAGTTCGAGGATGTTGACGACAAAAAGAAATCAGGTTGATCGCGGCATTACCGCAATAATGGTTTCCGTGACCCGGGTCAGCGATGGCCCGGGCCTTTCCTGTTATTTTCCTTGTTATATCGAATGTCGGGATTAAGCCGAGACCATGGCCAAGACAGATTATTACGAGCTTCTCGGCGTGCAGCGCGGTGCTTCCGCCGATGAACTGAAAAAAGCCTATCGCAAGCTGGCGATGCAGCATCATCCGGACCGCAATCCGGGAGACAAGAAAGCCGAACAGAAATTCAAGGATGTCAGCGAGGCGTATGACGTTCTGAAGGACGAACAGAAGCGCGCCGCCTACGACCGGTTCGGGCATGCGGCTTTCGAAAATGGCGGTGCCCCCGGTGCTGGCGGGTTCGGCGGCGGCGGCTTCGGATTCGAAGGCGGCATCGGCGATATTTTCGAGCAGATGTTCGGCGAGGCGATGGGCGGGCGGCGCGGCGGCAGAGCTGAGCGTGCCGGCGCGGATGTGCGCGCGGGCGTCGAGATCGATCTGAAGCAAGCGTTCGCAGGCACCAAAGTCGACGTGCGGGTAGCGACACGCGTCAGTTGCGACGCGTGCAGCGGTACCGGGTCGTCCGACAAGCAGGCGGCGGCCGATAATTGCCCAACCTGCGGCGGTGCCGGTCGGGTGCGCGCCCAGCAGGGGTTTTTCGTAGTCGAGCGCACTTGTCCTACCTGCGGCGGTGCCGGGCGGACGGTTCGCAATCCATGCCGCGTCTGCGGTGGTGCCGGCACGATGCCGCGCGAGAGGAACCTTGCGGTGACCATCCCCGCCGGCGTTGAAGATGGCACCCGCATCCGTCTGTCCGGCGAGGGCGAGGCCGGCAGCAAGGGGGCACCGCCGGGGGATTTGTATGTTCATGTCGCGATCCGGCCGCACGCGATTTTTCAGCGGGATGGGGCGAATATTTTCTGCCGGGTACCGTTACGCATGGCCCAGGCGTCGCTCGGCGGCGAGATCGAGGTTCCGGCGATCGATGGTTCGCGGGCGCGGGTGAAAATTCCCGCCGGCACCCAGACGGGCGAGCAATTCCGCCTGCGCGGCAAGGGATTTTCGGTGTTGCGCAGTACCCAGCGAGGCGACATGTACATTCAGGTTGCGGTCGAGACACCACATAATCTGACAAAACGCCAACGCGAGTTGTTGGAAGAGTTTGAGCTTGAGGCCGGTGGTAGTGTTTCAGGCAGTCCGGAGCATGAAGGGTTTTTTGCCAAGGTCAAGGAATTTTTCGAGGGGTTGTGAACCCGCCGCTGTGAGAATATTTTAAGCGAGTGTAACAACCCGTTGTGTTTTGCCGATTTCGCGATAGGTTTCAGCCCCAGCCTTTCAGCACACGTCATCCACCTTCAGGATCAAACCGATGAAGTTCGCATTACCCGTTGCCGCTGCCGGCGTTCTCCTGCTTGGATTGGCCGGCTGCACCGTTGCACCACCTTCCGGCCCGACCGTGGTGGCCATGCCGGGGCAGGGCGTTGCGTTCGACACATTCCAGAAGGACGATGATTACTGCCGCTATTACGCATCGCAACACACGGGTAGCGGCGGTGGTGCCAACGCGGCTAGCCAATCGGCGACGAATACCGCGATCGGCGGCACACTGCTCGGCACCGCCGCAGGCGCGCTGTTAGGCGCTGCTGGCGGCAACGCCGGAATGGGAGCCGCAATCGGGGCGGGGTCCGGCCTGCTGCTCGGCAGCGCAGCCGCCGGCGGCAACGCCCAGGGTGCGGCGGATTCGCTTCAGGCTCAGTATAACGTAGCCTACGCCCAGTGTATGGTCGGGCATGGCAACAAAATGGAAGGCTATGCGGGCGGCCCGGGACCCTCATACGGGTATGGCGCACCCGCCTACGCACCTCCAGGCTATTACGCGGCACCGGGTTACTGACCCCGCACCCGGCGTTGTGCCGGGGCTGGGTGTTGCGCCGCCCTCGTTGGCACGGCGGCGGACGGATGGGGGTGGCTGGTTCATCCCGTTGCCGGTTTCGCTCGCGATCCATGTCAGTGTCATTCTGCTGCTGCTCTACGCGGTGCATCGGCAAAAGCTGACCCCGCCGTTGCCGGAGTCGAGTATCGCCGTGGTGTTTCAGAACACCGGCCTGCCGCATAGTTCCCCGCATAATGCCGCCCCCAAAGCGGCAGTGCATGCGCCGCCGGCGATGACGACATTGCCGCCGCCACCACCGCCACCACCCCAGCCCCAGGCGTCGCAAACCGAAGTCAATCTGTCGTCGCCGTCCAATATTCCGTTCAACCTCCCCAAGGAGATCATCCCGGCACCGCCCCCCCGGCATGCGACCGTAGCGCATCGAGCACCGCCCGCGCCGCGCCAGCACTTCATGGTGCTGAACGGCATGTCGTTCGGCAATCGTCCGACGACGGTGCTGAACCACATGCCGGGCGCGCTCAATCTGGCACCGCCGCAGTCGGATCTCGCGCGGCAGGCACCGTCGATCACGTTCCGGGGTAACGCGGGACCGGACTGGGAGAGTGCGTTCAACAAATGGGTAAATCAGCACAAATACTATCCCCAGGCCGCCGCTGCGCAGAACGAGGAGGGGAATGTAACGGTGAGTTTTACCGTCCTGCCGAACGGAAAAGTGACCGATCTGCATCTGGTGAGGAGTTCCGGCGCGCCACTGCTGGACATGGCGTGGTACGGGCTGTTTCGCGACGTCCGGGTTCCACGATTCCCACCAGGATCGACCGCCAAAAGCGAACAGGTGATGGCGACCATCCACTTCATCCTTATCCGGTAAGGTTCATCCTGCAAGGTTCCGGCCGGTCAACGAACGCGCGCGGTTGTGAACGCTGCAAAACCCTGCTTGTTCTGGACAAAGCGGGCGATCACGCCAAGATCACCAACAGAGGGTATTACCTTCGCAGCAGGAGTTATCATCATGTCCAAAGCGAAATATTGGTTGCTGGCGGCCGGTGCGGTGGCCCTGCCGGTTGCCGCGTGGGCCGCTGGACCCAGTCCGGTCGGAGCCGTCTATCAGCCGATTGCCGCCGCGCGCGCGACGGTCTTGCGGCCTGGTGACGCTCGTCGCCGGATCGTAATGATCCCGATAGCGTTCACGACCCTGGCAATGCCTATGCCGATGATGATCGCCGTTCCGGCGATGCCGGTGCAAGCGCCACTGATGCGGCAAATCGTCTCCATGCAAGCCCAGTTGCAGGCCACCATGGCCGCTATGCAGCAATTTGTGATGCCGCCGTTGCTGGTCCCCGGCTTTCCGGCGGGCAGGGCCGGGGTTACTCAGGTGACAATGGTAACGGTCGATGGTGCCGGCCGGGGGTGCAGTGAACAGATGCGGATCATCCACGGGCCGAACGGCCAGACCGGCGTGTTGATCCATCGCAGCGGCGACGCGTGCGGGCCGCTGCCCGCGGCAATGCCCGGGGTGGCGGGTCGTGAAAAGACGATGCCGGGTGCCGGTTCCTTGCCGTCGCAAGCCGGCTCCCCGCTGCCGTCGGGCGCGCTGCCGCCGCCGTCAAAGCTGATCTATGCCGCCTATAAACTTCCGCCCAGAGTTGCGCAGCCTGCACAGCAGGGTTGACGGTAGCCTGACATTCCGGCGGCGCGCCATCTGAATTGCGCCGCTGGCCTTGCCGGAATCACGGCGGGCCGATAGTAGGGATCGCCAAGGTTCGCAAACCGGCAAGGATGCACCATGGCTCCCACGAATGTTCAGACTTCACGCAGCGGCGCTTACCGCATTACCGAAGCATACGCGTTTGACGACGTGTTGCTGGTTCCAGACTATTCCATTGTTCTGCCAGCGGCGGTGAACACCGAAACCCGCCTCACCCGCACCATAAGGTTGAACATTCCGCTGATTTCAGCCGCAATGGACACGGTGACCGAAGGGCCGATGGCCATCGCCATGGCCCAGCAGGGCGGTATTGGCGTGGTGCATAAAAACTTCACGATCGAGGAACAGGCGGCCCAGGTTCGTCAGGTCAAAAAATTCGAGAGCGGCATGGTGGTCAATCCGCTGACCATCCATCCCGACCAGACCCTGGCCGACGCCCAGGCGCTGATGACGCAGTACCGGATCTCGGGCGTTCCCGTCGTGGAACGTGAAACCAACCGTCTGGTGGGTATATTGACCCATCGCGACGTCCGTTTCGCGACCGATCCAGCCTCGCGCGTGGATGCGCTGATGACGCGGGACAATCTGGTAACGGCCCCGGCGGATGTCGGTCCGGAAGAGGCGCGGCATCTGCTGCATAAGCACCGGATCGAGAAACTTCTGGTGGTCGATGACGCATACCGTTGCGTCGGGTTGATCACGGTCAAGGACATGGACAAGGCCCAGGCCCATCCGCTCGCCAACAAGGACGAACTCGGCCGACTGCGGGTTGCGGCGGCAACCGGTGTCGGGGACGATGGCGCGGCGCGGGCAATGGCGCTGATCGCAGCGGGGGTCGATGTCGTCGTGGTCGATACCGCGCATGGCCATTCAGAAGGCGTGCTGCGCGCGGTGGCGCGAATTAAGGAGCGCTCCAACGCGGTGCAGATCATCGCCGGCAACGTCGCGACGCCGGAAGCGGCGGCGGCGCTGATCAAGGCCGGCGCGGATGCGGTGAAAATCGGCATCGGTCCGGGCAGCATCTGCACCACCCGGGTCGTCGCCGGTGTCGGCATGCCGCAATTTTCAGCGGTGCTGGAAACCTCGGCCGCCTGCCGCGAGGGTGGCGTGCCGGCGATCGCCGATGGCGGGGTGCGCACCTCGGGCGACATGGTCAAGGCGCTCGCCGCCGGTGCCGATTGCGTGATGGTCGGTTCCTTGCTCGCCGGCACCGATGAAGCGCCCGGCGAGGTATTTTTGTATCAGGGCCGCTCCTACAAATCATATCGCGGCATGGGCAGCCTCGGCGCGATGGCGCGTGGTTCGGCGGACCGGTATTTCCAGCAGGACATCAAGGATACGCTGAAACTGGTGCCGGAGGGGATCGAGGGCCGGGTGGGCTACAAAGGCCCGATGTCGGCGGTGGTACACCAATTGATTGGCGGCTTGCGCGCGGGTATGGGCTACACCGGCTGTGCGACGGTGGCGGACTTGCAGACCAAGGCGAAGTTTCGCCGTGTCACGGGTGCCGGGCTGCGGGAAAGTCACGTCCACGACGTGGCGATCACCCGTGAAGCCCCGAACTATCGGCAGGATTGATGACCCCGGCTGGACGACTGCAAGCGGCGATAGAACTGCTGGGCGCGATCGAAACCGATCGCCGCCCCGCCGATGCGGTCGCCAATGAATTTTTGCGCACCCGCCGCTTCATCGGCGGTGGGGATCGGCGTGACATCGGGGAGACCGTATGGGGTGTGCTGCGCGCGCGCCGCCGGCTCGGCTGGTGGATTGCCCGCGTCGGTGCCGAACCAACACCACGCCTGATGGTGATGGCGCTGATGGTGCTCGGCGGCATCACCGTCCATCGGGCGGCATCTGAATTCGGTGGTTCGCGCTTCGCGCCGCCGCCGCTCGACGACGATGAACGCCGGGTGCTGGAACAACTCGACAAACACACGCTCGATCACCCCAATATGAGTGATGGCGTGCGACTTGAAATGCCCGATTTCGTGGTGCCGCTGCTGCGCGCCCGCTTCGGCGAGCGGCTGGAGGCGGAAAGCGAAGCGCTGATGCAACAGGCACCGCTCGACCTGCGGGTTAATCTGCTGAAAACCACCCGCGAGGAAGCCACCGGCCTGCTCGCCAAGGCCAAGCTCAAGGCCGAGCCAACCAAAATCAGCCCCTGGGGGTTGCGTCTCGCGTCGCGCCAAAGCGTGACGTCATCCGCCCCGTTCCGCGATGGTCTGGTTGAAATCCAGGACGAGGGCAGCCAGTTGGTCGCCCTGTTGGCCGATGCCCAGCCCGGCATGCGCGTCGCCGATTACTGTGCCGGTGCCGGCGGCAAGACTTTGGCCCTGGCGATGACGATGCAGAACAAGGGCCATATCGTCGCCTGCGACGTCTCGCCCGCGCGGCTCGATGGTGCGATCAAGCGGTTGCGGCGGGCCGGGGTGCATAACGCCGAGCGCCATCTGCTGGAGCCGGGCGATAAATGGACCAAGCGGCAGGCGGGTAAATTCGACGTCGTGCTGGTCGATGCGCCTTGCACCGGCACCGGCACCTGGCGGCGCAACCCCGACGCACGGCTGCGCCTGACCGAGATCGATCTGGCCGAACTGACAGTAAAGCAGGCAGCGATTCTCGATGAGGCGCAGAGGCTGGTCAAACCGGGTGGGGCGCTGATTTACGCGACATGTTCGATGTTGCGGGCGGAAAACGAGGATCAGATCGCCGGGTTCCTGAGCCGCCATCCAACGTTCCACATCGTACCGGTGGGCGAGACGTTCCCAACCTATCTGCGCGGCGATTACCTTTGTCTTTCGCCCGCACACGACGGTACCGACGGTTTCTTCGCGTGCCGGCTGGAACGTGCCAGAGCAATGAAATTGCTCGCAAACATAGAGATCGAGCATGATCGTCCTTAAACGATCACGCTCCAGATGATTCTGGTACCGTGATCACCATCCGCCGCGCGCGCTTGGCCGATGCACCGGGAATCGGCGTGGTGCATGTCGCCAGTTGGCGCAGCACCTACGCCGGGGTGTTGCCGGAGCCGGTGCTGACCGGACTCTCGGCTCCGCGTCAGGCTGGATACTATGACCGCGTGATTCGTGGCGGCGGTGTGGTGTATGTCGCGGTCGCTTCGGGATCGGATGCAGGCAGCGAGGGTGGATCGCGAGTCGTCGGCTTCATCACCGCGCGCCGCCGGCGCGAGGGCATTGCGGAGGGCGAGGTCGAAACCCTGTACGTGCTGGATGACTTCCGCGACCGTGGCCTGGGCCGGCAATTGTTGCGTGCCGGTGCCGCGCATCTGGCGGCGAAGGGCTGCAACTCGGTGTTTGTGTGGGTTCTGGCCGATAATCCGTCGCGCTGGTTTTATGTCAGAATGGGCGGTACCCACGTCGCCGACGGCACGGTGGGCGTGGGCGGCGCGCAGGTGGCGCAGACGGCCTACAGGTGGGAGCCAATCGACACTTTGATGGCCTGATCGTCAGAGTGTGATCGGCGGAAGCGGAATCGACGTGCGGTTCACGGCGATGAAATGATCAGGCTTCGATCAGGGGTGGCGAATGGTACGGGCATGCATGCGGGCGATGTTGGCCAGTTGCTCGCTGAACGTGCGGGCAAACATATGACCGCCCTTGCCACTTGCAACAAAAAACAAATCCTGGGTCGCCTCTGGATGCAGCACCGCATCGATCGCGGAGACACCCGGTGCCGCGATCGGGCCGGGCGGCAATCCGTGGTGCAGATAGGTGTTATAGGGGCTGTCAACCGCAAGATCATGGTCGTCGACCCGATGGGTGAGGGCGGTCGCCTGACCGTCGGTGACCGCAAAAATCACCGTGGGATCGGCCTGGAGCTTCATGTTGCGACTGAGACGGTTTTCATAAACGCCTGCAATCTTTGGAAGCTCTGCCTTGATCGGTGTTTCCAGTTGCACGATCGAAGCGAGAGTCAGGGCCTGGTCTGGGGTTTGCAGCGGCAGATCTGGTGCGCGGTGGTTCCACGAGGCTGCGAGTGCAATCCGCATGGCACGCTGCATCCGGGCTAGAATGGCCGGGCGCGGTGTGCCGTAAATATAATCGTAGGTCTGCGGCAGCACGCTGCCTTCCGGCGGCGGCGCGACGTGGCCGGTGGCGCGTGGCAGAGTGTTGATGATCGCGGCAATCTGGGTCGCGGTAAGCCCGTCCGGGATCGTCGCCTTGTGCTGCACCGCCGGTCCAAAGCGTAGCGTGTGCAATATGCGCCGCAGACTCCCGTGCGCGACGAAGCGATATTCGCCGGCGCGCAGGGGGCCGCGATCGCGGGTGAACCAGGCGGCGAGTTCGAACACCAGAGCATAGCGGATCACCCCGGCGCGTCGCAGCGTCGATGCGACCGCTGCGACGCCCCCCGGCGGGATATAGACGTTTTTCGTGACGGCCAGCGCACCCGGACCGTCGTAGCTCTGCTCGACCGCCATTTTGCCGATGCTGAGCGTGACCATCACGGTCAGCAGCACCAGGATCAGGCGGCCACGGTTCAACACAGTGTCGTCCCGATCCGGTCAGCCTGCCTTGCGAAACAGGATCGAGGCATTGGTGCCGCCAAAACCGAAACTGTTGGACAAAGCGATATCGATCTTTCTCTCCTGAGCGGTGTGGGCGACGCGGTCGATCACGCTGGTCCGGCTCGGCGTGTCGAGATTGAGCGTGGGTGGTGCCACACCATCGCGAATCGCCAGGATCGAGAATACGGCTTCGATCGCACCGGCGGCACCGAGTAAATGTCCGGTCGCCGACTTGGTCGACGACATGGCAACATTTTTACCGGCGTCGCCGAACATGTTTTCCACCGCCTCCAGTTCCAGATCGTCCCCCATCGGCGTCGATGTGCCGTGGGCGTTGATGTACTGGATATCGGAGGGGGCTAACCTGCCCGATTTCAGCGCAGCCTTCATCGCGCGGTACGCCCCGTCATGATGGTCGGAGGGGGCCGTGATGTGATGTGCATCGCCCGACATGCCGTAACCGGCGATCTCAGCGTATATTTTTGCTCCGCGCCGCTTGGCGTGCTCATATTCCTCAAGGAACAGAACGCCCGCGCCTTCGCCCATCACGAACCCGTCGCGATCCTTATCCCACGGGCGGGATGCCGCGGTGGGATTGTCGTTGAAGGCGGTCGAGAGCGCGCGCGACGCGCAGAATCCAGCGATGCCCAAGGCACAAACCGCCGCTTCGGCACCGCCTGCGAGCATGATATCGGCATCGCCCAGTGCAATCAGCCGCGAGGCGTCACCGATCGCGTGAACGCCGGTGGCGCAAGCGGTTACCGCCGAATGGTTCGGACCCTTCAGTCCGAATTTGATCGACACATTGCCAGAAACCAGATTGATCAGAGCGGACGGGATGAAAAACGGCGACAACCGTCGCGCCTTTCCCTCGTGGACCAGGATCGAGGCTTCATAAATGGTTTGTAGCCCGCCAATGCCCGACCCGATCATCACGCCGGCGGTGTAGCGATCTTCCTCGGTCTGCGGCGCCCAGCCGGAGTCTTCCATCGCCTGGGTGGCCGCGGCCATGCCAAGCTGAATGAACCGATCCATTTTTTTCTGGTCTTTGATCGGTACCCACTCGCCGAGATCATATTTGCCTTCGGCGCGAGTGCCGGGGGGCATTTGCCCCGCGACCTTGCACGGCAGATCAGCTGCATCGAATGCGGTGATTGCACCGACCCCCGATGCGCCATTGATCAACCGCTGCCAGACAACTTCAACGCCTACGCCCAGAGGGCAGGCGATTCCCATGCCGGTCACAACGACGCGACGCATATTCATATCCTCGACCGCGCCGATTATTCCGCCTTCTGCTTTTCGATATAGTCGATCGCATCCTTCACGGTCGTGATCTTTTCGGCGGCGTCCTCAGGGATTTCGACCGCGAATGCTTCCTCGAAGGCCATCACCAGTTCGACGGTATCAAGGCTGTCGGCACCCAGATCATCGATAAAGGACGCTTCCGGGGTCACTTTCGCCTCATCGACGCCGAGATGCTCGACGACGATTTTTTTTACTTTTTCGGCGACTTCACTCATTCTCTGTGTGCTCCTGTACGAAAATATTGGGCGATAAGCAGTCACGATCAGGCCGGCAAACAATATGTCCGGCCTCGTTGCGAAAGTCCGGCGCGCTTAGCATGGTTCCTGCAAGCGCGCCAACCATGGCACCACCGTTTCAAATCATCGCCATGCCGCCGTTCACATGCAAGACCGAACCGGTCACCCATCCCGCCGCATCGGAGGCCAAATAAGCGACGGCGGCGGCGACATCCTCAGGGCGGCCCAGCCTGCCGAGCGGGATCCTGGCCGCGAGGGTGGCGCGTTGGTCCGCGGTGAGCGCATCGGTCATCGCAGTTTCGATAAAGCCGGGGGCGATCAGATTGATCGTGACATTGCGCGACGCCACCTCCTGCGCCAATGCCTTGGTCAGCCCGATCAATCCCGCCTTGGCCGACGCATAGTTCGCCTGTCCGGAATTGCCGGTGGACCCTACGATGCTGCCGATGTTGATGATCCGGCCCGAGCGGCGGCGCATCATGAATTTCAGAGCGGCGCGTGACAGGCGAAACGGGGCCGCAAGATCGACATCGAGCACCTGCGCCCAGGCCTCGTCGCTCATCCGCAAGGCTAGTCCGTCCCGCGTCAGTCCGGCGTTGTTCACCAGGATATCGACACGGCCCATCGCGGTCTCGGCTCCGGCGATGAGGGACTCGGCGGCCTTGGGGTCGGCTAGATCGGCCGGGATGACATGCGCGCGATCCCCCAGTTCAGCGGCAAGCGCCGTGAGGGCGGCTTCGCGGGTGCCTGACAAGGTAACGGTGGCACCCCGCGCATACAGCGTACGGGCAATGGCGGCTCCGATGCCACCGGAGGCACCGGTGATCACAGCGGTCTTGCCTTCCAGCGAGAACAAGTCAGCTGACATGTCTGATCAGGGCCTCCAGTTCGGCGGGGCTGGCGCAGGACATCGTTTCAGCTTCGGGGGCAATGCGGCGGATCAGTCCCGACAGCACCTTACCCGCGCCAAGTTCGACAAAGCGGGTCACGCCGAGGCCCATCATGGTTTCGACCGATTCGCGCCAACGCACCGTGGCGGTGACCTGTTCGATCAACCGTGCCGTGATGTCTGCGGGGGCGGTAACTTTGGCGGCGGTGACATTGGCGATTAGGGGTACCACCGGCGCGCGCGGTGGTGTTTTGCCCAAAGCATCCTTCATCGCCATAGCGGCGGGTGCCATCATCGCACAATGGAACGGTGCCGACACCGGCAGCTTCATCGCGCGTTTCACACCGCGCGCTTTGGCAATCTCGATCGCGCGCTCAACTGCGGCGACAACCCCGGAAATCACCACCTGGCCACCGCCGTTGTCGTTGGCGACCGCGACGATCTCCTGGTTCTCCGGGCCGGCCTCGGCCTCGGTGCAGATTGCCACCGCGGCTTCAAGCTCCACCCCCAGCAGCGCGGCCATCGCCCCTTCGCCAGGGGGAACCGCGCGCTGCATGGCATTGCCCCGAACCCGGAGCAGAATGGCTGTCTCTGCCACTGCGAACGACCCGGCAGCTGCCAAGGCGGAATATTCACCAAGGGAGTGGCCGGCAACCACCACGGCCTTCTGGCGCACGGTAATATTGCCCTCGCGTTCCAGGCAGCGCAGCACCGCCATTGACATCGCCATCAAAGCCGGCTGGGTGTTTTCGGTCAGGGTCAGCTCTTCGGCAGGGCCTTCGAACATCAGGCGCGAAAGCTTCTGCTTCAAAATCTCGTCGACTTCCTCGAACACCTCGCGCGCGGCCGCAAAAGCGGCCGCCAGGTCGCGCCCCATGCCGACCGACTGACTGCCCTGACCTGGAAAGATGAAGGCGTTGACTGCCATGGACTAGTCTCCTGTAATTTGGCGCGGGGTAGATTGCGGCGGCCCCTAAGTCAATTGCGCGCAAGACATCAGAAATGCCGTTCGAACACCTCGATCACGTCGCCGGGGGCCACCAGCGCATCTGCCGGGGCACGGTATTCGCGCGAAACGCCGTGCCGGACCCGGACGATGCCCACCCGTGATTCCACGGCGCGATAGGTGAATCCGCTGGCAATCGAGACCGCCGTCAATACGGTCATTCCGGGTTGAAACGGAAATTGTCCCGGCTTGTTGACTTCACCGAGGATCGAGAAGGGCCGGTAGTTTCGAACCTCGGCCGCGACATCGGGATGGCGCAGAATGCCGCGGGTCTGCAAGCCGGTGCCGATCGCTCGCGCCAAACCACTCGCAGTGCGCCCGGCGGCGCGAACCGGACCCAGCAAAGGCATGTCGATCATGCCGGAATCGCCGACACCATAGTCCGCAGTAAGCTGCTTCTGATCGAACACCACAATGCGCGCCACATCGCCGGTCCCAAGCCGGTATCCCTGGGCAGGGTTCAGCGGCAGCGGCGGCAGACCATCTCCGGGGGCGCATCCGGCCAGCGTGCCTGCGCCGAGCAACCCGAGGGCCAACGTCATCAGACGGCGGCGCGATCTGCGGCAGGCTGAGTTCATAGATACAACCAATACAAGATAATTTCGCAATTACACAACTTAAGATTGACTTAACAACGGTTTGGTTGAACACTCATTTGCTACCTTCTGAATCGTATAATTTGGCCCGGTGAACCAATTCCATGACGCGATTTCACAAGCCGTAACATGTCCGAAGGTATGCAGGTCTCCAAAGTTGCCCCTGTCGCTGGCCCGATTCCGCGGAGGCTGCGGTCCCCGGAGTCATTCGACGATCCGTTGCAGCCGTTGCGTGCGATTCGCCGGCATTGGCGTCTGGTCGGAACCCTTGCGCTTGGACTCCCCATTCTGGTGGGGGCGGCACTGTCGCGGGAAGCGCCGGTTTATACGGCGACCGGAACGATGTTGTACGCGCCGCTCGATTTCAATCCAAAATTGCTGCGCGGTGTGATCGAGACCAATCAGGTCACCGACTCCCTCATGGCCAGCCAGGTATCGGTGGTGCGCAGTCTGCCGGCGATCGACCAGATAATCGCTCGCCTGCATCTTGCTGCAAATCCGGCATTCAATCCCGGACTGGCAAAGCCGCCGGTCTGGCGGCGCTGGCTGGGCGCGCCGACCAGGTCCGTGCATCCGGAGTCGCATCGGGCTTTGGTCGATTTGGTCCGGGCTGCGCTTGACGTGAAAATCCCCTCCGGCACGCAGTTGCTGGACGTTTCGTTCGATAGTCGCGATCCGGCTTTGGCGGCAAACGCCGCTAACCTGGCGATGCAAATTTATCTCGATCGTCAACGGGACAGCGACCTGGGGGTGCTCGATCATGCCCAGTCGTGGCTGACCCTCCGTGCCGCCGCGACCGCGCG
This sequence comes from Acidiphilium sp., assembly GCA_028688905.1. Lineage (GTDB taxonomy): Bacteria > Pseudomonadota > Alphaproteobacteria > Acetobacterales > Acetobacteraceae > Acidiphilium. The sequence continues at coordinate 779,434 of JAQTXH010000001.1, forward strand.
CTCGGTTGAGGTGCTGGACGTCAAGATCGCCCAGGCCCGCGCCGCGGCGGGTACCGAGCGTGGTGACGGCGCGGCTCCCCTGACCAATCAGGAGGCCGGGCAACTGACCGACAGCCTGGCACGCGCGGAGACCGACCTTGCCGGCGCACAGGCGCAGATGCACGCTTCCGCCCATGGCATACCCGCCGCCGTAGCCGCGGCGATCGCACCGAATGTCGCCCCGATGCGCGCGCGCGCCGCCGAACTGGTGGCCGACCTCGGCGCGCTCGCCAGCACCGAGGGGCCAAACTACCCGGCGGTCAGGGCCGCGAAGCGGGAACTTGCTGCCTTGCGGGGCCAGATCGCGGCGGAAACCAACCGGCAGGTCGCCGCGGAGCACGCCAGGATGCTTGCCGATGCAACCCGTGTTGTCACTCTGAAATCTGCCCTCGCGTCCCTGCGCCGGCAAACCGCCTCGGAATCGATCCTGGCGGCACCGCTCGCCAGCCTGGAAGAACAGCGTGCTGCCGAACGCAGCCTGCTCCGCGCCCAGACCGAGCAGATCGGCACGCTGGAAAGCCAGAGCGCACTGGCGCGGCCGGATGCGCAAATCGTTTCACCCGCCACCGCGCCGGAATCGCCGGACGCGCGCCATGCCGGCATGATCCTTGCGGGTGCCACGGTTCTGGGTGTTTGCCTCGGTAGTCTCGCGGCTTTGACCGCCGACATGCTCAATGTCAGTTTTCGCTCGGGCGGTGAGGTGCGGACAGTACTTGACCTGCCCTGCGTCGCGCTGATCCCGGAAGTGAAACGGCGGGTACGGCGCGGTCTGAGCATCCCGGACTACGCCCGGATGCACCCGTTTTCGCCGTTCAACGAACAGATGCGCGCGCTGCGCACCAGCCTTTGGCTCGATCCGGGCGCGCCGCGTAGCCTCGCGATCACTGCGGCACGACCGGGCGAGGGCAAGACGACGCTCGCGGTCGGCCTTGCGGTGTCGCTCGCTGCCAGCGGTATGCGGGTCCTGGTCATCGATTGCGATATCCGCCAGCCAAGTTTTGATGCGATATTCGATCTTGGCGGTGCGCCGGGTCTGACCGATCATCTGGCGGCGCGGGTGGGGTTGGATCAAGCGATCCATTCCCAGCGTGACATGATGCTCGACGTGATGCCAGCAGGCGCGGTAGCGACTGACGCGCTGTCGCTGTTCATGTCGCAGCGTATGCCGAACCTGATGAACACTTTGCATGATCGCTACGACCTAGTCATTCTCGACCTGCCGCCGGTCTTTGCCCTGGCTGAAGCGCAGGTGCTTGCCCGTGCCGCCGAAGCGACGCTGCTGTGCATCCGCTGGGCGGAAACGCCGCGCCGGGTGGTGACGGAGGCACTCGCGCTGCTCGACCACGCGGACATCCGGCTGGCCGGCACCGTGCTCACCCGGGTCGACGGTGCGCGCCATGCCCGCGCCGGTTTTGCCGATTCCGAACTCTATCATCCCCGCTATGGCGGCTACTTCAGGTCTTGACACGCTCCCCATAGGGGATGCGGGCACCACCTGTTCGGCCGGCGAGGCGTTGCTGGTGACCGGCGCGGGGCTGCTTATGCTGTGGCCCGCACTATACAACGGGTTTCCCCTGATTTTCTCGGACACCGGCACGTACATTTCGCAGGCGATGGAGTTTCATCTCGGCTGGGACCGGCCACCCTACTACAGTTTTTTCATTCTGGCGCTGGGCTGGGGGCGCAGCCTCTGGCCACCGGTGATCGTGCAATGCATCGCCGCTGCGTGGCTGATCAGGCGCACGCAACGCATGATCGCCCCGCGCGCCGGTCTGCTGGCGGGTGCCGCCTTGCTGGCCCCGCTTGCCGTTCTGACGTCCTTGCCTTGGACTGCCGCTCAGATCATGCCGGATATTTTCACACCGATGATGGTTCTGGCGTTCGCAATTCTGGTGCTGGATGCCGATTGCACGCGGCGCGAGCGGCGTGTTCTGATGGCGATTACCGGTCTCGCCATCATGGTGCATCTGAGCAATCTGCCGATCTATGCCGGGTTGTGCCTGACCGTGTTGGGAACGCACGCGTTGTTCCATCGCAAGGTATCGTGGCGCAAGGTATCGTGGCGCAAGGTATCGTGGCGCAAGGTATCGTGGCGCGTGATCCTGCTGCCGCTCGTCATCGGCGTTTCGGCATTGATCGGGGTGAATGTCGTGGCGTCGGGGCGATTCGCGGTTTCGCCCTTTGGTGCGACCTTCGTGCTGGCGCGCCTGCTGAACGACGGCCCTGCCCGAACGACACTGGCGCGCGACTGCCCGGTCCGGCACTGGGCGCTGTGCAAATATCAGGGCCGGATGCCGCGAACCGCCGACAGTTTTCTGTGGCGCGCGGACAGCCCGCTCTACCGCGCCGGCGGGCCGGTAACGTTGATCGATCAAACCCAGGCGATCGTTGCACAGACAATTGAAACCGAACCCGGTCCGGTCCTGCGGGACGCCGTGCGGGATTTCGCGCGGCAACTGGTAACTTTCGCTCCTGGTAGCGGTCTGCGCCCATGGTATGCAACGGCGTGGCAGACGATCAAACGCGACTTTGCTCCCCCGACGGTTGATGCCTTTACCCACAGCCTGCAGGCCCGGGGGCGGTTGCGGGTGCCGGGATTGCTCATGACCATCGCTCAAACCTTAGCGACCCTTGGGATCGGCGTTACCGGCGGCTTCGTGGCGATCATGCTGCTCCATCGCGCGCCGGCACTGCTGTGCGACGACGAAAAACAGAGGCCAGAGAGCCGATTGTTCGCTCTTTCAATCATCGTGCTGCTGGCTCTGCTGGGCAACGCGGCGGTGACGGGTACGCTGTCCGGTCCGCATGACCGTTATCAGAGCCGGGTGGTATGGCTCGCGGTGCTGAGCGGCAGCCTCGTGCTGGGGCGGGTCTATTCGGCATGGCGGTCGCGCCCGATCAACAGAACCGCGTAAAGGCGCCAGCGCGCCAGTCCGAAGCGGCGGCGCCAGTCGATTGTGTGGCGCGTGCGGTAGCGCATTCCGAAATGCAGATCGATCGCGGCCAGTTGCGCGTCGTTGAAACTATGGGCGAGTTCGACCGGCACGGTGTCGAGAAACCGGGCGACAGCGAGCGAACGGCGCATGACGGCCTCAATGGGTCATCCAGTCGAGTGTTGGAATGGCACGCAGGACGGTGCGCTTGAGCATAATCGGGCCTAGCATGCCGGCCACCATCAGAACGCATAGAAACACTGGAAAATGATCGCCGTCCCAGGTCGTCACTTTGAGTAGCAGCCCTTTGGTGAGGCCGATGAAAATCGTGTTGAAGAGATAGATCATGAGAGAGTACCGCCCGAGTGTTACCAATGTACGATCGGATGATAGCCATGAACTTCTTACCAAAGAGTGAACGGCGGGCATCGCGACGATACCAAAAACGATCAGTCTGAGATCGACGGGCCAGCGATGTCCATCGAGCGCGATCAGGCCGAAGCCGGTGGCAAACAGGCCGATCAGCGGCCAGCGCCAGCGGTCGATCCAATCGGTCCAGCGCGCCCCCAACGCTCCGGCACACAGACCAAGGGCGAAGAACAGGCCGTAGCGGCTGACTTCGGGCAGATATAAATGCCAGGGCGGATTGGCGAATTCCAATGCCACGAACACCAGCAGCATGAGGCTCAACCGGCCGCGCAGCGCCCAGATCAACATGGGGGTGAACAGGCTGAGGATATACAGAACGGCAAGGTACCACAGCGAATAGGCCGGACTGATCGCCGGGTTCCATACCAGGTCGATGAGTCCGCCGATCACACCGTGCGGAACGTTGTCGACAAACATAACACGCGCCGCCAGTAATTTACCGCAGATGATCAGCGTGCCCATCAGCGCAAACGGCAGCAGCAACCGCCGCGCGCGCGATCGGGCCAACGCCGGCCAGGCGGCTGGCGGTATCCGCACATGGCCGGCGAGCTGCCAGACCATGCCGCTCAGGTAGAAAAAGAACGGCATGTGAAACCCATAAACCGCGCGCCGCAGCGGCTGATACCAGTACACATGCACCGGGTCCTGCCTGGCCACGATATGGCCAAATACCACCAGCGTGATCGCGAGTCCTTTCGCCCGATCGATATCCAGCCGGCGCATTACGCCAAGGCAATCCCGCCTAGCGTTTCGATCAGCATGCCTCGCACAAAGCCGACGGCGAAGGCAGCATTGCAGCGCAGGCGCAGGCAGCGGGTGCTGGTTTTCGGCCATAATAGCAGGGGGGTCAGCAGCGCCGCGTGCGCTGCCATCCACCACGATCGCGCCAGCCGGCGCTCGCCCAGCGCACCCAGCATCACCGCCTCGGAAACGCCGCTCCAGTATTGGCGCTGCACCAGCCACGCCGGACGCAACCGCTCGCGCGCGATTTCGTGGTGGACCACCAGATCGGGGTTGAACCGCACCTTCAGCCGCGCTTTGCGCAACCGGCGGAGAATATAGGTTTCTTCGTTCGACAGTAGCAGCGAACCGCGCCGGCCCAGACTGGTGGGAAAGCCGCCGAATCGCAGCAGCACATCGCGGCGGAACGCGATATTGGCGGCATAGGGTTCGACCTCGGAGGCACCCGGATCGCCGGGGCGGACGGTATCGATAATGGTGAGTACCGCGCGCAACGAGGATGGCCACCACGCGGGCAGATGGGTCTGCCATTGGGGCAGGATGCTGCCCCCGGTCGCAGCCAGATCGGGATCGCACGCGATCGTGGCGAGCAGCACTTCGACCCAGTCGGGAGCGGGGGTGGCATCGTCATCGAGAAAGGCGATCCAGGTGCCCTGCGATGCCGCGATGGCCGCGTTGCGAGCGGCACTCAGGCCCGTTTCGGCCAGCCTGATGTGTTGTGCGCCATAGGCCGTCGCCACATGGGTGATCGCCTCGGCCTCCGTCGCATGAGACCCGGAATCGATCACCAGGACGTCGATGTCGACGTGCCGCGTACCGAGTCCGGCCAGACAACGCGCGACCGCGGCACTGCGATTGTGGGTGCAGATTGCGACGCTCAAAACGGTGGGGCGATCTTTTGTGAGGCGACGTGTCGCTCTTCGCATAACGAAACCTCGATTATCCGACGACATTCAATTAAAGGTTGTGTATATGTGGACTTAAATGCGTCCAGATTGCAATTGAATTTATGATCGCCAATCGCTGCCAACGCTCATGCCGGGCGGTTGTGCTAACCATTTCGCTGGTGGCATCGCTTGCCGGGCGGGCGCGTGGCCAGTCGATCGGGGATCTGTTGCCCATCGCGGTGCCGGGGTTTGCGGTCGCCCCCGGAGTCACGGCGCAGTCGCGGTTGCACCCGGAGGATGCCGCCCTTGGCGTGACCCTGGGCCTCACCCCCGACGATCTCGTGGTTTATCCCGCACTCAGCGCGAGCGCTGGGGTCGATAGCGCACCGGGGGCGGGGCAGGGAGGTTCGGTTGAAGCGATGGTGCAGCCGAGCGTGCGGATCGATGATGCCGCTTTGGGTCTGGTTGGTTATGCGACGGCTGATTTGAGCCGCTATACCGGCGATGCCAGCGCGAATTCCAACGACGTCATCGCCGGCGTCGGACTGGCGCTACCGCTGGGGGCGAACACGATCACACTCGGTGCCGCCCGGATTGCCACGCAGGAGACCGCGCTCGGCGTTGCCCTGCCGGGTGGATCGGCCCCGTTTGGCGTGGTGGTGGATGATGGCCGGATCGCCGCCCGACTTGCGTTGGGTGCGATCGACGCCACCGGACGATTCGAGATCAGTCGGGCGGCGCTGAGTGCATCCACAGGGTCGCTGCTCCCCGCGTTCCGTAATCAGACGCTCATCCGCGCGTCGAGCGAGATTGCCACCGCCGACGATGGCGTCCTGCGCTGGTTGGGGTTGCTAAAGGTCAGTGAGGCACGTTACCGGCGTACCGTGCCAGGCGATGGCTTCGCGAATGCCACTGCTATCGCCCTGCTGGGCGGCTTCGAGACCGACGGCACCGACATTGCGCGGCTGCGGCTGCTGGGCGGCTTGGTGCATCAGAGTTTTGCATCCGCCATGCCGCCGGCGAGCACCACACCGATCGTATCGGCGGGGCTGGGGTGGACGCCCGATGGGCTGATTTCACTCGATATGGAATTCAGTCGGCAGGCCGGACTAGAGACCACACTCGGAACCCCAGGCACGGCGGTCAACACCGCAAGTCTCGCGGTCGCCGAATCCTACGCGCGCGACCTGTTGCTCACAGCCAGTATCGACGCGCGCAGCGGCACCGTAGCGCAGCACGCCGCGCGCGAGTTCGATTTTGTGCTGGGTGCCTCCTGGCATGTCTCGCGCGCGTTCGCGGTCGCGCCAAAGCTGTCCTACTCGTGCCGGCACGGCCTGCCCGGTTCTGCGCCGCGCGAGGCGCGGGCGATGGTGGGCGTGGTCTGGGCACCATAGACTCTACGAGAGACTCTACGAGACTTTACGCTCGAGGCTTTACGCCCGCCGCCATCGGTGCCGCCTTGCTGACGTCGCACTTCTGGGCAATAGAGCAATATTGCTTGAGGTCGCCGCACCTGCGGCAACCGAATGCGATGAAATTGCTCGCAAAAAATAGAGATAGAGCCTGTTCATCCTTAAACGATCACGCTCTAAAAGGGGGAATTGAGACGTGGCATTGCGGCGGTGTCACACATGAGCGCATTTCGCTCGGCGATCGATGTCCGTTCGGCGGCGTTCGCGCGGAATTACAGCGCAATGCGGGCATTGGTCGAACAGCTCACCGCTGCCATCGATTCGATCAAGGACGGCGGCGGAGCCTCGGCACGCGCGCGGCACGTGGCGCGGGGCAAGTTGCTGCCGCGCGACCGCATCCGACTTCTGATCGATCCCGCTTCGCCGTTTCTTGAATTTTCCCAGTTTGCCGGGCACCAACTCTATGCCGAAGCGGTACCGGCGGGCGGTATCATTACCGGCATTGGCCGGGTGAGCGGACACGAGTGTGTCATTGTTGTTAACGACGCGACCGTAAAGGGCGGAACCTATTTCCCCATTACAGTCAAAAAACATTTGCGTGCCCAGGCGATTGCTGCACAGAACCGGTTGCCCTGCATTTATCTGGTCGATTCCGGCGGGGCCAATCTGCCCAACCAGGATGAAGTGTTTCCTGATCGTGAGCATTTTGGCCGGATTTTCTATAATCAGGCACAAATGTCGGCGGCAGGAATTCCACAGATCGCGGTAGTGATGGGATCCTGCACGGCGGGTGGTGCCTATGTGCCGGCGATGGCGGATGAAAGCATCATCGTGCGCGGCCAGGGTACGATTTTTCTGGCTGGGCCACCGTTGGTCAAGGCCGCGACCGGCGAGATCGTCACCGCCGAGGACCTGGGCGGGGCGGATGTCCACACCAGGCTTTCAGGCGTGGCAGATTATTATGCCGAATCCGATGCCCATGCGCTCGGTATCGCGCGGCGGATTGTCAGCACGCTCAACGTCGCCAAACCCGCCGCACCGGGGCTGCGCGCGCCGCGCCCGGTACCGGGGGAACGTGATGCGATTTATGGCGTGATCCCTGCCGATCCGCGCACGCAATATGACGTGCGCGAAGTGATCCGTCTGATCGTCGATGCGGGTGAGTTCGATGAATTCAAGCAGCGCTATGGCACCACGCTGGTCACCGCCTTCGCCCATATCTGGGGCTATCCGGTCGGCATCATCGCTAATAATGGCGTGTTATTTTCGGAATCGGCGCTGAAGGGTGCTCATTTCATCGAATTATGTGCCCAGCGTGGCATCCCGCTGGTGTTCTTGCAGAACATAACCGGCTTCATGGTCGGGAGAAAATACGAGTCGGGCGGTATCGCCAAGGACGGTGCCAAACTGGTCACCGCCGTCGCGACCGCGAATGTCGCGAAATTCACCGTCGTTATCGGTGGCTCGTTCGGGGCCGGCAATTATGGCATGTGCGGCCGGGCCTATGATCCACGATTTTTGTGGATGTGGCCGAACGCGCGGATTTCGGTGATGGGCGGCGGCCAGGCAGCGTCGGTGCTGGCGCAGATCAAGCGCGACAATATCGAAGCCAGGGGCGGTGCCTGGAGCGAAGCCGACGAGGCTGCCTTCAAAGCCCCGATTGCGGCCCAGTACGAAGCTCAGGGACATCCATATTACGCCAGCGCCCGGTTATGGGACGATGGGATCATCGACCCGGCGGATACCAGGATGGTGCTGGCACTTGGCCTCTCCGCAAGTCTGAATGCCGAAGCGAAGCCGACGCAATTCGGCCTGTTCAGGATGTAATGGCCATGAACGGTGCCGTGGAACTCACGATCGACGGTTATGGTACCGCCAGCATAGCGCTCGATCGGCCTGATAGTCACAATGCGTTCGACGATGCCATGATCGGTGCCTTGAACGACGTGGTGGCGCGCCTCGCTTTGAACGAAACCGTCCGCGTCGTGGTTCTTGAGGGCCGCGGCAGGGATTTTTCAGCAGGGGCCGACCTGAATTGGATGCGCCGCCGCGCCTCCGGTACGCCTGAAGAAAATTATGCCGATGCGCTGGCCCTGGCGCGGTTGCTGCATGCGCTGGACCGGTTGGCAAAACCGACCATCGCCCTCGTGCAAGGTGCCGCGTTCGGTGGCGGGGCCGGTCTGGCGGCATGCTGCGATATCGTGGTTGCCACCGATGACGCGCGGTTCAGTTTTTCCGAGGTCCGGCTGGGGCTGATCCCTGCCGTGATCAGCCCCTACGTCGTCGCCGCGATCGGAGCGCGGCAGGCACGGCGTTATTTTCAGACCGGCGAGGTTTTCACCGCTCAGACGGCCCAACGCATCGGCCTGGTGCATGAGATAGTCGCCCCCGCCGAACTCGCTGCCGCCCGCGATACGTTGATCATGGCGTTGCGGCGCGGTGGCCCAGAGGCACAGGCAGGGGCAAAAGCGCTGGCGATCGAGGTTGCCAATCGCCCGGTCGATGCCAGCATGATCGCAGAGACGTCGCGGTTGATTTCCGAGCGCCGCGCCTCCGCCGAGGGGCGGGAAGGGCTGGCAGCATTTCTCGAAAAGCGCTCGCCGGCCTGGCGGATCGATTGAACGGAGGCATGATGTTCACCGCCGTCCTGATTGCCAATCGCGGCGAGATCGCCTGCCGGATCATCCGCACCGCGCGTCGCATGGGGCTTCGCAGCATCGCGGTTTTTTCCGAGGCCGATCGCAACGCTGGCCATGTCGCTCTGGCCGATGAAGCCGTTTGCATCGGACCCGCGCCGGCACGCGAGAGCTATCTGGACATTGAACGCATCATCGCCGCCGCTCGGCGAACAGGTGCGCAGACCGTACATCCCGGTTATGGATTTCTGAGTGAAAATGCGGCCTTTGCCGAAGCCTGCGCCCAGGCCGGTTTGATTTTCATCGGCCCGCCGCCGGCGGCGATCCGTGCGATGGGATCTAAATCGGCGGCCAAGGCGCTGATGGAACAGGCTGGGGTTCCCCTAGTGCCGGGCTATCACGGCGATGAGCAGAACCCGCGCCATCTGGCCACCGCAGCGGGTCGTATCGGCTACCCGGTGCTGATCAAGGCCTCGGCCGGTGGCGGTGGCAAGGGGATGCGGATCGTGACGGGCCCTGGCGATTTCCTCAACGCGCTGGAACTGGCCAAGGGCGAGGCGCGCGCCGCTTTCGGCGACGATCATGTGCTGGTCGAGAAATATCTGATCCAGCCACGCCATATCGAGATCCAGGTGTTCGCCGACACCCATGGCAACGTGGTGTCGCTGTTTGAGCGCGACTGTTCGATCCAGCGCCGACATCAGAAAATCATCGAGGAAGCGCCGGCCCCGTCGATCAGTGAGGTCCAGCGCCTGACCATGGGCGAAGCCGCCTGCACGGCGGCGCGCGCGATCGCTTACGTCGGCGCTGGCACGGTCGAATTCATCGCCGAGGATGGCGAATTTTATTTCATGGAAATGAACACCCGCCTGCAGGTCGAGCATCCTGTCACGGAAATGATCACCGGCCTTGATCTGGTTGAATGGCAATTCCGCGTCGCTGCCGGCGAGGCGTTGCCGCTGACCCAGAACGAGATCGAGCGCAGCGGTCACGCAATCGAGGTGCGGATTTACGCCGAAGACCCCGCGCGTGAGTTCGCGCCTTCGACCGGCACGCTCAATCATTGGCGGCTGCCTGAAGTGTCCGCCAACATCCGCATCGATTCCGGCGTGCGCCAGGGCGACGACGTCTCGATCCATTACGACCCGATGATCGCCAAGTTGATCGCCTGGGACCACGATCGTGACGGGGCGATCAGGCACTTACGGCAAGCCCTGGCCGGTTTCGAGGTCGATGGCGTGCGGACCAATCTTGATCTGCTGCGCCGGATCGTGGCGCATCCGGATTTTGTGGGAGCGGTGCTCGATACCGGTTTTATCTCCCGACGCGCTGAGGATTTGCTGGCGGACGTCGCGCCGCCGCCGGCTGCGGTTTTTGCAGCGACCCTTCATTGCTGGCTGCGCGACCTGCCGCGGCACGTCGACCCCTTCGACCCCTATTCGCCGTGGAACACGCGAATCGCCTGGCGATTGAACGGGTCATCCTACCAGGATGTCAGTATTTATGATGCCGATACAATTCACGCGATCCGCGTTTACCCGATCGATGATGGGTATTTTCAAGATGGCGGGCATTTCCAATTCGACTGGAACGACCGGAAATTCGACGCCGGCATCATCCAGGCGGGACAGGATCGGCTACAGGTGACGATCGATGATGCGATCTGCCCGGTGACGGCCCTGCATCATGGCCGGGACGTCATTGCGTTCCATGCGGGTCAACGTTACGCGCTCCGCATCGTTGATAAGTTCGAAGCCACCGGAGGCGTGGCGGGCGCTTCGGGCCGGATCACCACCGCGATGCCTGGGCGCGTTGTCGCCGTCGCGGTTGGCCCCGGCGATCGGGTTGCAGCAGGCGACCTGCTGGTGACGATAGAGGCGATGAAGGTGCAGTTCCGAATCGTTGCCCCGCGCGCGGGTGTTATCGCTACCTTGCGCTGCGGGTTGGGCGATCTGGTGGAAGACGGCGCGGAACTCGCGATATTCGAAGCCGCGCCGGGCTGAAACGCCAACTACTGGCTTGCGCGATGGCCCAGACTATGCCACATCGCCGTCTCCCTGCCGGGCACGTGGCATCGTGCGCGGCTATGCCCGTTTCCATGGGGGAAATTTGGTGCGCGCGCAAGCATCGCACTGGGGCCGAAGCAACCCATAGGGGGTATCAATGCCGCTATATGAATGTGTGCTGATCGCACGCAGTGAAATCACGCAACAACAGGTCGATGTCATCGCTGACGACATCGCCACCCTGCTGGAAGGCGAGGGCGGTGCGGTCAGGAAGCGGGAATACTGGGGCCTGCGCAACTTGGCGTATCGCATCAAAAAGAACCGCAAGGGCCATTACGTCCTGCTTGGGCTTGGTGCGCAGTCGGCGTCGATCAATGAAATGGAGCGCCTGCTTGGCCTGAACGAAGACGTCCTTCGGTTCATGACCCTCAGGGTTGAGGAAATCGAGGAAGCGCCGTCGGCCCCGCTGTCGCGCCGTGGCGACGACCGCGACCGCGAGCGCGGCTTTCGTGGTCCGAAACCCGCCGGGCGCTTCGATAGCGGCCGCCGCCGCGGCCCCGAAGATCGCGAAGAGTTCCGCGCCCGTGACGAGTTCCGCACCGATCGCGATGACGATCTGGTCGAGGAGGATTGAGCCATGTCGAGCACCATTGACGAATCTGAAATCAACCCCGGTGCCCGCCGCGCCGCCGTTGGCGCGCGCCGGCCGTTCTACCGCCGCCGCAAGGCCTGCCCGTTTTCGGGTCCCGGCGCACCGAAAATTGACTACAAGGACGTGCGGCTATTGTCGCGCTTCCTGTCCGAGCGCGGCAAAATCGTGCCAAGCCGGATTACCGCCGTTTCCGCTAAAAAGCAGCGCGAACTCGCGCGCGCCATCAAGCGCGCCCGTTTTCTCGCGCTCCTGCCCTACGTGGTCGATTGAGGAGCACGCATCATGGCACAACAAGTAGAACTGATCTTGCTCCAGCGCGTCGAAAAACTCGGCCAGATGGGCGAAGTGGTCAAAGTCAAACCCGGTTACGCCCGCAACTTCCTGCTGCCGCAGGCCAAGGCGGTGCGCGCCACCAAGAACAACCGCGAGCGCTTCGAGCGTGAGCGGGTCCAGCTTGAAGCGCAGAATCTCAAGCGCCGCGAGGAAGCCGAACGGGTCGCCGAACGGGTGCATGGCCTGTCGGTCACCCTGATCCGTCAGGCGAGCGACGCCGGTTCGCTCTACGGTTCGGTTACCGCGCGCGACATCGCCGATGGTTGTGTTGCCGGCGGTCTGACGATCGACCGCAGCCAGGTCTTGCTCGACATTCCGATCAAAACTCTGGGTCAGACCAACGTTCGTGTCGCCCTCCACCCCGAGGTGATCATGAATGTCATTGTCAACGTGGCGCGCAGCCTCGAAGAGGCGGAAAAACAGGCACGCGGCGAGGCGATTACCCGCGATGAAGACGAATACGAGATGGAAACCTCCGACGACGCCGAAGCAGACGCCGCCGAAACCGCCTGATCCGCCGATCAGCGGTGACGACAAAAAGTGCCGGGATCTGACCCGGCGCTTTTTTTTGTGCGAATTTTGGACAGCACCCATACCATTCGTCCCCCTTTTTTGCGGCCTCAAGGGTTCCTAAATATAAGAGGAAGTTAATTTTTCGTGACGAGGCCGAACATGCGTCCGATATTAGACAGGCTCCTCAAGCGTTTGATCGTGCTGGGCGAACTGGACGTCATCTGGCCAGACGGTACCAGCAGCCATTATGCCGGCACACTTGGTCCTGCCGCGACAATGGCTATTCACGATGATGCGACTGTGCGCCGTCTGGCCTTGTCGCCGGGCATGGCGCTTGGCGAATCGTATATGGATGGCAAGCTCACGCCGGTCGATTGTTCGGTTTTCGATGTTCTCTCCGTAGTACTCGCCAGTGTCGAGGAAGCCGGAGACCGAATTTCCCTGCTTCGCGTTCAGGCGGCATTTAATCGCCTTGCGCGGCCTTTGGTGCAGATGAACAATGCCCGCAAGGCACGGCGTAACGTGGCGCATCATTACGATCTGAACGGCCGCCTCTACTCACTTTTTCTTGATCGTGACCGCCAGTATTCATGCGGTTATTTTCCGCGCGGTGACGAGACCATCGATGAAGCTCAAGCCGCCAAAAAACGCCATATCGCCGCGAAACTGCTGCTCGACCGGCCCGGTCTCACGGTGCTCGACATCGGTTGCGGCTGGGGGGGCATGGCGCTGACGTTGGCCCGCGATTATGGTGCCCGTGTCACCGGCATCACGCTTTCGGCGGAACAGCTTGCCGAAGCCCATGCGCGGGCGGAGGCTGAAGGTCTGGCTGACCGGGTTTCGTTCGAATTGGTGGACTATCGCGCGGTGGACCGGCAGTTCGACCGGGTTGTTTCGGTCGGCATGTTCGAACACGTCGGGTTGCCGAATTATCAGACCTATTTCGACACGATCAAACGCTGCCTGAACCCCTGTGGCGTCGCCTTGGTCCATGCCATCGGCCGGTTCGACGGCCCCGCCGCTACCAGCCCCTGGCTCGCCAAATATATTTTCCCAGGTGGCTATTCGCCCGCCCTGTCCGAGGTGTTCGGTCCGGTGGAACACTCGGGCCTGCGCACCACCGATGTGGAAATCTGGCGTCTGCACTACGCCAAAACCCTGGCGCATTGGCGCAAGCGCTTTGCCGCCAACCGCGACACGATTGCTGCCCTTTATGACGAACGCTTCTGCCGGATGTTTGAATTCTATCTTGCCGGTTCCGAACTCGCCTTCACCGTGCAGGACCACATGGTTTTCCAACTCCAGTTGGCCCGCCGCCAGGATGCGGTGCCGCTGAGCCGCGACTATATGTTCGAGACCGAACGCTCCGGGGCGCGGCAGACGGCGTAGGCGGGTTAGTCGCTCCGCTTATGCCGCCAATCGCTCGATATCCGCGCCGCAAGCCGCGAGTTTGCGCTCAACCGCCTCGTAGCCGCGGTCTAGGTGATAGACGCGGTTGACGATCGTTTCACCACGTGCGGCGAGTCCGGCCAGCACCAATGAAAATGAGGCGCGCAGATCGGTGGCCATCACCGGCGCGCCGGACAAGGTGGGTACCCCGCGCACGATAGCGGACGCGCCGTGAACGTTCACCCGCGCCCCCATACGGTTGAGTTCCGGCACGTGCATGAAACGGTTTTCAAAGATCGACTCGGTAATCATCGAAGCACCCTCGGCGACCGCCATCAGGGTCATGAACTGGGCCTGCATGTCGGTCGCAAATCCGGGGAACGGTTCGGTCATAGCGTCGGTACCGTGCAATCCGTTGCGGCGGCTGACCCGCAGACCGTCCGGCGTCTCGGTGATATCGACGCCTGCTTGCGCAAGGGTCGCGAGGACTGCGCCCAGATCAGCCGGGCGCGCGCCGCGTAGCAGTAAGGCACCGCCGGTAATCGCCGCGGCGCAGGCATAGGTGCCGGTTTCGATTCGGTCGGGAATAATCGTGTGACGGGCACCGTGCAGCGATTTAACGCCAAGGATCGCCAGCCGATCAGTGCCGATGCCGGTGATGTCGGCACCCATGGCGATCAAACAAGTGGCGAGATCGCTGATTTCAGGCTCGCGCGCGGCGTTGACCAACACGGTTTCACCCTCCGCCAAGCTCGCTGCCAGCATCAGATTTTCGGTGGCCCCGACAGAGACGAAGGGAAACGTGATATTGGCACCGTGCAGCCCGTGCGGCGCGGTCGCATCTATATAGCCGCCGTCCAGTCGGATTTCGGCTCCCATCGCCTCCAGCCCCTTGAGGTGCAGATCAACCGGGCGGGTACCGATCGCGCAGCCGCCGGGTAGTGAAACCCGGGCCTCATGCGCCCGCGTCAGCAGCGGGCCAAGAACCAGAATCGATGCGCGCATTTTGCGGACAATGTCGTAGGGTGCCTCAACATTGGTGATCGCGCCGCCGAGCGACAGGGTGCGGGGTGCCGGGCGATCGACCGCGATGCCGTGCTGCGCGAGCAACTGCCCCATCGTTTCGACATCGGCAAGATCGGGAACGTTTTCGAGGACCAGCCGCTCGTCGGTCAGCAGCCCCGCCGCCATCAAAATGAGCGCTGCATTTTTGGCACCTGAAATATCAATGGTGCCTTCTAGCGGCCGGCCGCCGATGATCCGTATCTTATCCATCTATCCTCACAGTTTCGGAAGCGACACGCCACGTTGGCGCATATATTTTCCAGCCTTGTCCGCATAGCTCACCTCGCACGGCCCGGCACCTTGCAGGAACAGGAACTGGCAGATGCCCTCGTTGGCGTAAATTTTGGCAGGCAGGGGGGTGGTGTTGGAAATCTCGATCGTCACCTGGCCTTCCCACTCGGGTTCCAGTGGCGTGACGTTCACAATGATGCCGCAGCGCGCATAAGTCGATTTGCCAAGGCAGATCACCAGAATATCGCGCGGAATTCGAAAATATTCCACGGTGTGGGCGAGCGCGAAGGAGTTGGGCGGAATGATGCAGACCGGGCCGGCGCGATCGACAAAGCTGCTCGGCGCGAAATCCTTGGGATCGACGATGGCCGAATCGACATTGGTGAAAATCTTGAAATCCTCGGCGACTCGCGCGTCATACCCATAAGACGAGAGGCCATAGGAAATGACCCCGTCACGTTTCTGGGTTTCCACGAAGGGTTCGATCATGGCGGCGCCGAGTGCCTGCTCGCGAATCCACCGATCCGGCATCACCGGCATGATGTGGGGGCCGGTGTCATGGGGGCCGTCACCGGGGTCTCATCAGGCTTGCGCTCGCGGCTCTGCGCCTTGCGTCGTGCCAGATTATCCCGAAGCGCTGTGGCTTCGCGCCGCCGCCGTGCTTCGGCTGCCGCTTCGATCTGCCGGGTTCGTTGGGATTGGGATAAAGTGCCGTCCATCGCGGGACAAAACGTCTTTGCCCCGGCCCCGTCAAGACCTGCCCGCCAGGTGATCCAGTTGCCTCGCCTGCCGGCAGTCCCTATAAGCCGGCGCGAGACGGAGAGGTGCCGGAGTGGTCGATCGGGACGGTCTCGAAAACCGTTGTACCTTCACGGGTACCGTGGGTTCGAATCCCACCCTCTCCGCCATAAACCCCTGAAAACATTTGTTTATATTATAAAATGCCTGATCCGGTGGTCGCTGCCGTAGCGACCGACCCTCCATGTGGAGCGACTTTGAAGCTGCTCCAGATGGCAGAAAATCCATCAACTGAGCAAACAACGTCTTACCAATCTTTATTATAGCCGATTCTTCTACGCGTGCCGCATGCCGATCACTTCGATGAAGAAGGTGATGAACAGCACTGCGAGGACGACGATGGAAAGGGTCCAGCGGAGAGCGAGGTAGTTGGCGGCGACGAGGTTGCGGCCGCGACCGATGGTTTCGCCGACGATGGTGGCGAAGAAGCCAGCGATCAGGATGATGAGGGCGGCGCGGGGGGCGGCGGCTAGGGTCATGATCAGGAGGGCGGCGAAGGCGATCAGGGCAGGGAGGATGCCGAAGGTGAGGCGTTGGTGGTTCAGCCGGGGATCGTCGACCACGCCGCCAGGTTCGAGGGCAAAGCCCCAGTGGACGGCACCGAGGAAGGCGAGGGTGCAGGCACCGTAGTCAACCATGGCCACTGTGGCTTCGGGGGCGTTGATCGGTTGGGTGATGACGATGGCGAGGGTTGCCAGGAAAGGAATGGCCCCGGCGGCGGTGAGGAGGGTTGCGGTGGTGAAGGGAGATCGGGTCATGATGGGATTATGTCATGAAATCGAGTCCGATATCCAGCACGCTTGTACTGTGGGTGAGCCATCCGGCGGAGATGAGGTTGACGCCGGTTTCCGCGATGCCAGCGGCGGTATGGGGGGTGATGCGGCCGGAGGCTTCGGCGATGGCGGTACCGTTGATGAGGGTGACGGCCTGGCGAAGCGTTGGGATGTCGAAATTGTCGAGCAGGATGGCGTCGGCACCGGCGGCGAGGGCTTGGGTTAACTGGTCGAGCGTGTCGACTTCACATTCGATTTTGACAAGATGGCCAGCGGATGCACGGGCGCGGGTGATCGCGGTGGTGATGCCGCCGGCGATGGCAATGTGGTTGTCTTTGATGAGGATGGCATCATCGAGACCGAAGCGGTGATTGGCGCCGCCGCCGCAGCGCACCGCGTATTTCTGCAGGGCGCGGAGGTTGGGGGCAGTTTTGCGAGTGCAGGTGATGCGCGCGTTGGTATGAGCAATGGTGCGGGCGATGCTGTGGGTGGCGGTGGCGATGCCGGAGAGATGACCGAGAAAGTTGAGTGCCACGCGTTCGGCGCTGAGGATGGCACGGGCGTTGCCTGCGATGGTGGCAATGGTGTCGCCGGGGGCGATGCGGGAGCCATCGGGGAAAAGGATTTTGAGGGTCAGGGTGGGGTCGAGGAGCGAAAAGGCGATAGCGGCGCAGTCGAGGCCGGCGATGGTGCCGGGGTCGCGGGCGATGAAGGCGACGCGGGTTTGGGTGGTTTGGGGGATGACCGAATCGGAGGTGATGTCACCGGCGCGGCCGAGGTCTTCGAGGAGGGCGGCGCGGATGGTGGGTTCGATCAGGATGCGGGGAAGTGGGGTGATCATGCTGCGATCCGGCCGGCACGCTGGGCGGGGGTGCGGATGGCGGCGCGGGCTTGCGCTATGGTGAGGGTGGAATGTCGGGCTGTTGGGGCCTGATTCGGGTGGTCGGTGCGGGCATGGGCACCGCGGCTTTCGGTGCGATTGCGCGCGGCGAGGGCGATCATCAGGGCGATGAGGGCGGCGTCGTCGGTTTCGAAATGAGGGGCGAGGGCGGCGATGATGGTGGTGAGGCCGGGTTCATCGCGCAGGACGCCGAGGTGGCGGCTGACCAGGTCGCGAATGGGGGCGAGGTTGGGGCGGCGGCTGGTTGGTTTGGGTGGGGTGGTGGTGTGGGTGGTTCGGGGGATGGTGGCCATGGCGGTGCCGGACGCTTCGCCGGTCACAAAAGCTTCGAGGAGTGAATTGCTGGCGAGGCGGTTGGCCCCGTGCAGGCCGGTGCAGGCGGCTTCGCCGGCCGCGAACAGGTTGGTGATGGTGGTTTCGCCGCGTTCGTTCACCGCGATGCCCCCCATGTGGTAGTGGGCGACCGGGCGGATGGGAATGGGTTTCGTAGCGGGGTCGATGCCGGAGGCCTGGCAGGCTGTGTTGATGGTGGGGAATCTTGTGTCGAAGTTCGGGATTTTTGTGGCGTCGAGATAGACGCGGTGGCCTTCGGTGAGGTGGTGGAAGACCGCACGGGAGACGGCGTCGCGCGGGGCGAGTTCGGGGGTGAAGCGGGTATTGGTTTCATCGATCAACATCGCACCCTCACCACGGACGGCCTCGGAGATCAGGGGCATCGGGGTCAGGCCGGTGTCGAGCCCGGTCGGGTGGAACTGGACGAATTCGAGGTCGCGCAGGGCGGCACCGGCGCGGGCGGCGAGGGCGAGGCCGGTGCCGGTGGTGCCGGGCGGATTGCTGGTGTGGTGGTAGAGCGCGCCGATGCCGCCGGTGGCGATCAGGACGGCGTCGGACGGGAGATAGGATGTGGTGTGGTTTCTGGTGATCCAGAGGCCGGCGATTTTGCCTTGCTGGGCGTGAAGGGCGACGGCGGTTGTGCGCTCCAGGATGGTGACGTGGGGGGCGGTGCTGACAGCACGGGCGAGGGCTTGCGTGATGGCGAGGCCGGAGCGGTCGCGGACATGGGCGACGCGGCGGCGGGAATGGGCGGCTTCGAGGCCGAGGTCCGGGTCGAATCTCACGCCGAGGGCGCGGAGACGGGCGATGACGCGCGGGCCGGCATCGATGATACGAGCGACGGCTTCGGGGTCGCAGAGGCCGTCACCGGCCGCGAGTGTGTCGGCCTGATGCAGTTGCGTGCTGTCGTCGGGGCCGATGGCGGCGGCGAGGCCGCCTTGGGACCACAAGCTGGCGGCACCTTCGTCGAGGGTTCCCTGGGTGATCAGGATGACGGGTTCGGGGGCCATGGCGAGGGCAGCGGTGAGGCCGGCGAGGCCGGCACCAATAATATGTTTTTGTATCATGGGATTGCAAGCATCCGTTCGACTGATATGCGAGCTTGGGCGGCGATTGTGGGGTCGATGTTGATGGTTTCGGTCATGGTTTCGAGCGCGTGGCGGATGTTGCGGAGCGAAATGCGCTTCATGTGGGGGCAGAGGTTGCAGGGTTTGACGAATTCGGTGGTGGGGTTGGATGCGGCGATGTTGTCGGCCATCGAGCATTCGGTGATCAGGGCGACGCGGGCGGGGTGGTGCTGGGCGACGTAGGCGGCGAGGGCGGCGGTCGATCCGGCGAAATCGGACGCGGCGATGACGTCCTCCGGGCATTCGGGGTGGGCGAGGACGGTGACATCGGGGTATTGGGCGCGGACCCCTGCGATGTCGGCGGCGGAAAAACGTTCGTGGACCTCGCAGGCACCGTCCCAGGCGATGATTTTGATGGTGGTTTCGTGGGACGTGTTGGCGGCGAGGAAACGGTCGGGCAGCATGATGACGGTGTCGGTGCCGGTTTGTTTTGCCGCGAATTCAACGACCTTTCGGGCGTTGGCGGAGGTGCAGCAGTAATCGACTTCCGCTTTGACGGCGGCGGAGGTGTTGACGTAGGCGATGATCGGGATGCCTGGATGTTGGACGCGCAGGGTTCGGACGTCGCCCGGGTTGATACTTTCGGCGAGGGAGCAGCCGGCGCGGCTGTCCGGGATGAGCACGGTTTTGGTCGGGTTCAGGATTTTGGCGGTTTCGGCCATGAAATAGACGCCGGCGAGGACGATGACCGAGGCTTGGGTGTTCATTGCCTCGCGCGCCAGGGCCAGGCTGTCACCCACGATGTCGGCGACGCCGTGGTAGATTTCCGGCGTCTGGTAGTTATGCGCGAGGATGATGGCGTCGCGTTCGCGTTTGAGCGCGCGGATCGCGGTAATGTCTTCGTGCATCAGGGCCCACTCGCCGGGCGGGATGCGGTGCGATAATTTGGCGAAGACCGGGTCGGCAAGGGCGGACGCGAAGCCAGACATGGCGGGATCCTTATACTCAAAGTGAGTATATAAAAGGCCTGAATAACGCGATTTTGGCCGCGTCAGAACATTTTTATACTAGAACTGAGTATAATGCCGTCAAGGGCGCGCGAGCGGCAGGCGAGTTCCGGCTTCGGCACGCTCGGCCAGGACCTCGGCTCGGAAGCGGTAGAGTTTGGCGGGGCGACCGGAGCCTGAGCTGAAGTTTCCGCTGTCTTCCAGCAAGGTCTGGCTTTCGATCAGGCGACGAAAATTGGCTTTGTGAAGGGTTTGACCTGTCAAAGCCTCGATGCAGCGTTGCAGATCGAGCAGGGTGAATTGTTCCGCCATGAGTTCAAACACCACCGGGCGGTAGCCAATTCTGGCGCGCAGCCGGCTGATCGCGGTGGCGAGAATGCGGCGATGATCGGCGGCAAGGGTGGCACCGGGGACGAACTCGCCGTGGGCCGGGCGACCATCGCGCGTAGCTTCACGGACCAAGCCGGCTTCGTAAAGCAGTTCATAGCGTGCCAGTGCGCGGTCTTCCTGCCAGTCTTCGCCGTCGAGGCCGAACAGGCGCGCGGCACGGGTCAGGCGCTCGGGGTTGCCGGCGGACCAGTGGCTCAGGCCGGGTTTGACGATGGTCTCGATTATGGTGTGGGCAACGCGGCGGTCTTCCCACGGAAAAAACCGATACCAGTCCTGCCATGAAACCCGGCCGCCGAGCGGGGTTCGGGTTTCATTGGCGAGGGCGAGGTAACAGATTGAAATACTGCGTCCGGCACGGCTGCGATCAGGGTCAGCGAAGGTGTATAGTTGTTCGATATGGCCGAGTCGGTGCCCGGTGTGGCGTTCGACCCAGTGCCGCAGCCCGGCTTGCAACGAACGATGACCGGATTCGAGCGGGCCGGCGGGCAAAGCGCTGCCATCGAGCAGGGTGAGCACGCGCGGCTGCGCATCGGTCACCGCGACCACGACCGCGATCAACTCGGCGTGGATGGGTTCTCCGGGTGTCACGGCTTCACGACATGATAGGCAATCCTGGCGGCAAGATTGCGGGGGGCGAGGCGGGTACTGAAGGCCAACGCCGCGTTGGCGACGCCGCTGACTACAGTGCCGCGACCTTTTGCCATACCCTCGATTCCAATTCGGGCGACCTCTGCGCTGGTCATGGCGCTGCGTTCGATGAAGGCGGATTTTTTTTGTGACGCGATTTCAAAAAATTCGGTGGTGGTGGTGCCGGGGCAGAGCACAGTGGTTTTGACGCCTTGAGCGCTCAGTTCGGCGTTCAGCGCAGTTCCCAATGACAACACGTAGGCCTTGGTGGCCGCATAGACTGCATAAAGTGGTATCGACTGAAACGCGGCAGTGGAGGCAACCAGCATGATCCGCCCCCAACCGCGCCGCGCCATGGCGGGGGCGAACAAGTGGGTCAGGTGAGTCAGGGCGGTGATGTTGACGGCGATCATCCGATCAATTTTGACCCATTCGGTTTCGGCGAAGGGTCCGAAGGCCCCGAGGCCGGCATTGTTGATCAGGATGTCGATATCCGAAAAGCGCGCGGCGAGATCGACGCGGGCGACCGGGTCGGCCAGATCGGCGGGTGCGGTTTCGGCGGTAACGCCGAACAAGCGGCATTCGGTGGCCAGAGCGTCAAGCCGATCGGCCCGGCGGGCGACCAGGATCAGATTGGTACCGCGCTGGGCCAGTTGGCGGGCGATATCGGCACCGATGCCGCTGGAGGCCCCTGTGACCAGGGCGCGGCGGCCGCGAAATAGTTCGGTCATTGATCGATCTCCGTGAAGCCGCCATGATGACAGGGTGCCGCGAATGGTGCAATTTTACGTCGCAGGGTTACCGAAAAGGAAATGCTATGAAAATATTCATCCGCGCGGGCTTCATGATAGTGGCGGCCGCGATGGCTCCCGCTCCGGCGGCTTGGGCGGCCGATCAAAATATCGCAGTGGCGACCAGTGATATGACCCAGATGCTGGGGGCGATCGGACATCCCGACTATGCCACGTTTGTTGAGGCCGCGACGCCGGAGTTCAAGGCGAGCGTGGATGCGACCAAATTCGGCGAGCAGACGAAAATGATCGATTCCAAAATCCCGCTCGACCAACCCTATACCGTGAAGTTCATCACGACACAAAAAGTGGGAGCGTTTCTCAATTATATTTTCGAAGTCACCTTGCATAATGGCGATCAGGTGTTGACCAGCCTGAATTTGCAAGACGGTAAGGTTGCCGGATTTCACCTGCTGTGACAGCGGTTGTCAGCCGCCCCCCGGTACCCACACCGTATCCGCCTTGCCGTTGTCGTTGAGCCGGCGGGCCAGGATGAACATGACGTCCGACACGCGGTTCATGTAAGGGATCAAAACCGGCGAAATCGTTTCCACTGCACTGAGGGCGACGAGGTCGCGCTCGGCGCGGCGAGCGGTGGCACGGGCCAGGTGCGCGCGGGCGGCGGCTTCGGTACCGCCGGGAAGGATGAATCTGCGCAGCGGGGCGATGGTTGCATTGAGGCTGACGGCGGCTTCGTCCAATTTGATCAGGTAGTCTTCGGTTAGCGCAGAGCCACGCCGTTCGGTGCCGGGGGTGGCAAGATCGGCCCCGAGATCGAACAGGTCGTTCTGAATACGAGCCAGAAGACGATCGATCTCGGGCAGGTCAGCACAGACCACGCGGAGCAAACCAATGGCGGTGTTGGTTTCGTCCAGCCCGCCGAGACACTGGATGCGCGGCTGATCCTTGCGCAGGCGGGAGCCATCGGCGAGTGAAGTTTCGCCGCCGTCGCCGCCGCGGGTGACGATGCGATCGAGTTTGACCATTGAGGACCCCCTATACGACCAGAATGCCTTCGTGTTTCGCCTTGTGGTCTGGCTCGACGTGGATGGTGATGATCACGCCGGGCATTTCGTCTTTCAGGGCGGCCTCGATCCGATCGCAGATGATGTGGGAGTCCGCAACCGACATCGTGCCAGGAACAACGAGGTGGAATTCGAGGAAACTGGAACGGCCCGCCTGGCGCATCCGCATATCGTGAGCCTCGATCGCGCCGATCGCGTGGGTGCCGACCAAGTTGCGGATGCGGGCGACGATTTCGGGCGGTGGCGCGCGGTCGAGCAACAGGCTGAGCGAGCGTGCGACGGTGCGGCCGCCGATCACCGCAATCTGGACCGCGACCGCGATGGCGATCAAAGGATCGAGGATCGGCAGATGGGCGAGCACCGCAAGCGTGAGGCCGGCGACGATACCCACGGTTGTCAAAGCATCGGCCACCAGATGCGCCTGATCGGCGGCGAGTGCCGGATAACGCCGGGCAGCACCCGATCGGGTGAGAACCATGGCCCAGAGGGCATTGGCGACCCCACCGCTCGCATTCAGGGCAAGACCCACGACAGGGCTTTGCGGCAGATGGGGGGAACCGATCGTGTGGGCGGCGCGTTCAAGGATGAGAACAGCGGCGAAAACGATCAATCCCCCCTCGGCGACCGCGCTGAGCAACTCGGCTTTGGCATGACCATAGGGATGTTCGAAGTCGGCTGGTTTTGCGGCTGCCCGCAAAGCAAAAATCACCATGAGCGCGGCGAACACGTTGACCAGCGACTCCAGGGCGTCGGAGTACAGTGCCGCCGAACCGCTGATCTGCCAGGCGGCGGCTTTGACGCCAAGGACGAGAATGGCGACACCGAGGCTTCCAAAAGCAAATCGTAGCGGTTTGTTCATGTCCGGTCGGGTCATCCTGTGGTGCGTGGGTTTGCATATACTGGGGCGGTTGGGAATACACGCCGAATTGTCGAAACTTCAGCCTTCGCGCGCGGCGCGTTGCGGACGCTCCGGCACGGCGCGGGCGGCCTCCCCCGCAAGAGGCAGCCAGACCCGGCAGGTGGTGCCCTCACCCTCGATACTTTCGATGATCAACCGGCCACGGTGGCGCGACACCACGTGCTTGACGATGGCGAGGCCGAGGCCGGTGCCGCCGACCGCGCGCGAGCGGCCCTTGTCGGCACGGTAAAAACGTTCGGTCAGGCGGGGAAGATGCTCGCGGGCGATACCGGGGCCGTCATCCGTTACGCTGATCAACAGGCCCGGCAAGGGAAAACTGGCTGAAGGCGTCACGTTCACATCCAGATTGATCGTCCCGCCCCCCTTGCTGTGCTTGAGCGCGCTGTATTTGATCGCATTGTCGATCAGATTGCCAAACACCTGTGTCAATTGCCCGGCATCGCCGCGTACCGGCGGCAGGTTGTTCGGAATGTCGAGGGCCAGAGTGGTGCGACCCTCGCGCAGAATCGGGTCCATGAAGCCGGCGATCTGGCGGAGCAACGCGCCAAGATCCACCCGTTCGGCTGGGGGCTGATGCTCGGTCATTTCGATGTGCGACAGGCTGAGTAGATCGGCGATGATGCGTTGCATCCGGCCGGCCTGTTCTGCCATGATTTTCAAAAAGCGTGGTAGCGCCTCGGCATCGCCCAGGGCCGGGCCTTGCAGGGTTTCGATAAAGCCGATCAGGCTGGTAAGCGGAGTGCGCAATTCGTGGCTGGCGTTGGCGACGAAATCGGCCCGCATCCGGTCGAGGCTGCGCTCGTGGGTGCGATCGGTCAGCAGAAGATAGAGTGGTGCCGCCTGGGTGATAGTGCCGGTGCGGATGACGGTGGCGTCGAGGTCGCGTGCAACCGGAGCGGCGAGGGCGAAGGTGGTGCGGATAGGCTCGTCGCTGGTTTCCGCCTCCGCCAGGGCGGCGCGGAGTGACGGGTGACGGAGCAGCGCGGATTCTTCCGTGCCGTAAGCACCAACGGCGGCAGGGTTTCGCCACATGACGCGCCGGGCACCTCGCGTACCGTCGAACTGAAACAAGGCGTCGGGCAGGCGTTCGAGCAGGGCTTGGCTGGCACTAGCGTCGGTGGCGATATTTTGGCGCGAACGGCGCTCGGCGGCGAGGGTTTGTAGCGTTGCCTGCGCCAGTCGGGTGAGGCCTGGGGTAAACAGGTTGATGTCGCCGGGATTTTCGCTGGCGATGCTGGTGCTGAAGCGGCGCAGATCACGCGCCAGCACGACACCGACCGCGATCGACCAGATCATGCAGCCAATCAGGCCGGCGATACCCTCCCATAAGCGAACGGTTCCGCTGGCGATCAGGATGAGGAGCGCCAGCGATGGCGGAAATCCTAGCCATACGGTGATGGTCGCGATTGGACGGTTCATCGGGCTGCCCGGCGTCAGCTTGTGGGGGGGGTGACTTGCTGGGGTGACGGCGGCAAGTCGGTGGGGGCGGGTGAGACGATTTGGGGGCCGCCCGGTTCGACCTTGAACACCGCGAGGCCGCGCTGGACATGGCCATCCGGATCGAGCCGGAACACGCCATCGGTACCTGAAAATCCGGTGGGATTGGTCAGGATCTGGTCGGTATAACCGCCCTCGCGCGCTGCGAGGACGGCGATGGCACCAGCGTCGAACCCGATTTTGTCGATGCCGGGTGGGGGGGCACCGGCGTAGGTCGATTGGAACTTTTGTTCGAACGCGAGTCCCGCTGCGGGGTCGGGCGCAGCATAAACCGCACCGCGCAGACTGTCGTGGCTGGCCATCGCCGCGGCATCGTGGGCCCATAACGCCGGGCCGAGCAACTGGATTTGCGGCGGGGCGGCTTCGTAATAGGGTAGCAGCGTGCCGATCTCGGCGAGTTGTTCGCCGGTTGCGCCCACCAGCAAGGCATCGAACGGCGGCGGCGGGATGGGTTCACGCGCCAGTTTGGCGGCCTTGATTCGGCCGGCTTGATCGTCCTGGTCGCGAGCAGCACGAATCTGGGCCTCAATGCCGGCACCACGGCTGTCGAAATCGGAAATGCTTCGGACAGTGTGGGTCAGGCTGGAAAACGACTGGCCGAAATAGCCGATCTGCGGCGAAGGCTCGCCCAACGCTTGCGCCTGGGCTTGCAGAGCATTGCCCATCAACTGGCCATAGGCGTTTTCCGGCAGGATGGCGGCGGTGCGGGTGCGACCGTGATCGGCTGCGTAGGAAACAACGCGGCGAACCTGTTGGCCGGGCGAAATGCCGAGCGGCCAGATGCCGGGAGCCGCCACGGTTTCATCGTTGGTGAAGGCCAGCACGTTGACGTTGGCGGCGTGAGCAATGGGTGCCACGGCCTGAGTATCGGTCTTTGTCAGGGGGCCAAGGATTAAGCCATCACCGGCGGCGATGGCGGCCTGAGCCGCCGCAGCGGCACCTTGGGGGGTGCTTCCGGTGTCGCGAACATCGAGTGCTGGAGCGCCGGGAGCGGTGAAGGCAAGCTTTACCGATTGCTCGATCGATTTGCCGATCGCGGCATAGGGGCCGGAAAGCGGCACCAGGAGAGCGACCGCACCCGAGGTGCGACCGCCAGCCTGCACCGAGGGCGGCGAGGCTGCGCCGGTGACGGCACCGACGCCTGGCAAGCCGGGCGCTGGCTCGGAACAGGAGGTCAGGAGCAGCGATGTGGCGGCCACAGTTGCCAGGGTGAGCCTCAGAGGCGTTAATGAGCGTTGTGACATCTGAAACTCCTGTTCAATCCACCGGACCCGCTGCGGACCTCCGGCCTGCTCTTGTGCTGGTTTCCACCCCGATCGGCAACCTGGGTGACCTGGCACCGCGAGCCGTGGCAGCCCTGCGCGATGCCGATATCATATTGTGTGAGGATACGCGCGTTACAGCACCATTACTGTCGCTGAATGGCATCGGCACCCGATTGCAGCCGCTGCACGACCATAACGAGGCAGGGCGGACAGCGCCCCTGATCGACGCGATGCGCGGGGGGCGGCGATTCGCCCTGGTCAGCGATGCGGGTGCGCCGCTGATTGCAGATCCCGGTTTTCGGCTGGTGCGGGCGGCAATTGCTGCGGGGCTGACGGTCAGTGCGGTGCCGGGGCCGAATGCGGCCGTGATGGCGTTGGCACTATCGGGCCTGCCGCCACATCCGTTTCTGTTCATGGGATTCCTGCCGCCTCGATCCGCGGCGCGACGTGCGGTGCTGGAGCGATTAGCTGCTGCCGAGCGCGCGGGGTTGAACGCGACCTTGGTATTCTATGAGGCCCCACATCGGCTAGTGGCGTCGCTTGATGACTGCGTCGCGGTGCTGGGTGATCGTCCGGCATCGGTGGGGCGGGAACTGACCAAGCGGTTTGAGGAGATCCGGCGCGATCGATTGGCCGGGCTTGCCGCCCATTTCCGGGTGGTGGCACCGCGCGGTGAAATCACCTTGGTCATCGGGCCGGCACCCGAACACGTCGCAACGGACGATGAACTCGATGATGCTTTGCGCGCCGCGCTGGTGGACATGAGCATCAAGGACGCGGCGGCCACCGTCGCGCGCGACCTCGATCTGCCGCGCAAACAGGTGTATGCGCGCGCACTTACGTTGCGGGAGGATGAAGCGTGAGTTCCATCAGGTCCGGATGGAAAATGTAGGGTATCAGGTATACCGCTGCGATGGTGACGTTCATCGCGATCAATGCAGCCAGCGCCCACCACGCGTTCAGGCGTAGCCCGGTGCGTAGAACGAACCATTGAAACCACAACAAATAAAGAGCAATGAAACCGGCCGCGAGAACGATCGCTAAGGTCTGGGGCAGACCCAATGCCGTCAAACCGTTGGCGACCAGCGCACCGATCAGCATAAGTGGAAAAATCAACCAGATCGACCAGTTCAGCGCGGTACTCGTCATGAGCCAAGTGGCGCTGCTTTTGGCACGCTGAGCGACAAACTCGGTGGCCACGGGTTGGATCAGAGCGCCAGAGATACGCGACAGCAGCATGACGATGGCGAGATTCCAATGACCGTCGAGACCGAACAGAGCGGCACCCACCAGGGGAAAGGCCAGCAATGGTGCCAGCGACGCGTAAAAAGCCCGCGTGGTGTTGCCAAACTCGCGGATACCACCAGCATCGCCGTGCGCAAGGCGAAACAGACCCCGCACGACGTTGCCTTCGGGCATGCCGACGCGCTTGCGGTTGCCGTTCATGCAAAGACCGAGTCGAGAATGGCACCGTAGGCGGTCGCAAGGTTGCGCAGCTCGGCGACCGGAACCGCTTCGTCGGTTCGGTGCATGGTGCGGCCGACCAGACCAAATTCCGCGACCGGGCAGTGGGAGGTGATGAACCGGGCATCGGAGGTGCCACCCCCGGTATCGAGTTTCGGGACGAGGCCGGTAGTGCGTTCGATGGCCGTCGCAAGGGCCTGAGTGAAGGCACCCGGATGCGTGAGGAAAGCCTCGCCGCCGATGGTGATGTCGCAAAGGGCATCGGGGGCAAATCGGTGCAGCACTTCGGTGATCCATGTGCCGAGGCCGGCACCGGTATGGTTGCTGTTGAAGCGAATGTTGAGGGCAGCGGCGGCCTGGGGCGGAATGACGTTGCCGGTACGATTGCCGACATCGACGCTGGTGATTTGAAGGCTGGAAGGTTCGAACCAGTCGTTGCCGTGATCAAGCGTGGTTGTCCGCAGGGTTTCGAGCGCGGGGATCAGGCGATGCAGCGGGTTGTCGGCCAGATGCGGATAGGCGACGTGACCCTGGGTGCCAAGCACCACGATGCGCGCGGAGACCGAACCCCGGCGACCGATTTTAATCGTGTCGCCGAGTGCCGCGCGGCATGTGGGTTCGCCGACGAGGCACATGTCCGGCATGGCGGCGGTACGCACCAGATGATCGAGAATGCGCCGCGTCCCATCGAGCGCGTCGCCCTCCTCGTCGCCAGTGATCAGGAGCGATATTGTACCGAAGGCGGCATGGGATTTCAGGCGGCTGGCGAGGGCGGCGATGAAGGCGGCGATGGCCCCCTTCATGTCGACCGCACCGCGTCCGAATAACACGCCGTCCTCGACGGTGGCAGTGAATGGGTCATGCCGCCATCCATCGCCGGGCGGAACGACGTCGGTATGGCCGGCGAAGGCGAAATGGGGAGTACCCGAACCTGATCGCGCGATCAGGTTGTTCACCGGACCATGTTGCTGCCGTTCGACGGTGAAGCCAAGGCGGATCAGCGCATCGGCAATCACGGCCTGGGCACCGGCGTCCTGCGGCGTGATCGAGGGACAGTTGATCAGGGCACGGGCGAGCGGTAGTGGGTCGGTCAGGGTCACGCCCGCAACAACTCGTTGACCGCGGTTTTGGCGCGGGTTTGGGCATCGACCCGCTTGACGATCACGGCACAGGCGAGCGAGGGTCCAGCGGAACCGTCGGGCAGAGGTTTGCCGGGCAGGCTGCCAGGAACCACGACCGAGTAGGCAGGTACCCGGCCATATATCACCTCGCCAGTGGCGCGATCGACGATGCGAGTCGATGCTCCGAGGAAAACACCCATCGAAAGCACCGCACCCTGTTCCACGATGACGCCCTCAGCGACTTCCGAGCGCGCGCCGATGAAGCAATCATCCTCAATGATGACGGGGTTAGCCTGAAGCGGTTCGAGGACGCCACCAATGCCGACACCGCCGCTGATGTGGCAGTTGCGGCCGACCTGGGCGCATGAGCCGACGGTTGACCAAGTGTCGATCATGGTATTCTCGCCGATGCGGGCACCGACGTTGATAAAACACGGCATCAGGACCGCGCCGCTCGCAACATGGGCGGCGTGGCGCACCACGGCACCCGGCACGACGCGAATACCGGAGGCGGCAAACCGACCGTCGTCCCAATCGGCGAATTTCATGGAGACTTTATCATAAACAGGGGTGCCGCCGGCCCCGGGCATAAGGATGTTGGGCATCAGGCGGAACGACAGGAGTATCGCCTGCTTGAGCCATTGGTGGACGATCCACCCTCCATTTTTGGGTTCGGCAACCCGCAGAAGGCCCCGATCGAGCAGGTCGAGCGTTTGAGCGACGGCCTCGTGCCCGGCAACACTCTCGCTGGCAACGAGCGTGTCCCGCCGCTGCCAGAGCGCTGAAATTGCCATTTCCAGAGAGGCTTGATCCATCAGTATATGTTCCATGCGCGATGTCGCGGGACCATGCGGATGAGCGGTTGGGCTGTCAACGTGCGATGTCCGATCGAAGCCGGCTAGCTGATCTGAGATTTTAGGGGTGGCGGATGCCGCTCTTTAATATGCCCGTTTGCCTGGGATTTTCCGCGACCGCGTTGGTGAGCATCTGGAAAGGCCGCCCCTCGAATTTAATCAAAACCAAATTATACGTAATTTCCGAGTCTATCGTACTCGTCATCATAGCTGATACGCTGACAAGTGATAAGCCTGAGGTTGAGGATCAAAAAAGCGTGAGGTTGAGGATCAAATACAAAAATTACTGCTTTCGCAGAAATGTCGTGACGACGCTTGATGAGGGTTGAGGTAAGTGCCTTAGGAAAAGGCTTTGAGAGATCAAATGCTTTCATGGGTGGTTCGAAATAAATCGGAATGACTGGCTTGCATGAAAGGATACAAAATGTTGGATAACCGTAGCAGTGATGAAATTGCAGAAACTGTATCTGATAAATTTCAGTCAAATCGACGATATACTAAACGGTTATCAGATAAGATTTTGATTTCTTTTCATCATGCCTGTGATAAAGACGATTTAGAGATTGCCGAACATCTTTTGGTCATTTTTGAACGAATAACCAAAAGGATTCCAGTTTGCGGAGATTTTGATCAGCGCAAGAATATCGAAAGCCTTGTAGCCGCTCATGAACGTCTTTGGAATCTTCGGCATCCCCCGCTCTAATTCAATTAATTCGACGCTCTAATTGTAGCCCCCCGATTTTCAAAGCCCGCGGTGATCAAATCGACAAAATGGCAGCGCATGGGCCACTGCAATATTGACATGGAGCCGTTAACTAATTGTTCATTCTCACGTGCGACAACTTCAGGATGCTAGACCAGGAAATCGCGCGTAATGATTTGGGCAAACTTGTTTCTTCTGCCACGGTTGTTGCCGGTGGCCGCGCTGAGGCTTTGGCCCGGCTGCTGGATAGTCTGATTGGCTTGCCGGACGCGTTGACTGCTGGTGCTGCGGCCTGTGCGCTGGTGGCTGCCGAATTGACTGATGCAGGCGTGGTGCTGACTTGTCGTTCAGCGGTTGGAATGCGGGTGACCGACGCGGTGCTGGCCGACTATCCGGCTGGCATCGGATTGGCGGATATTAGCGGTGCGGAAACCCTCAGTGTGGCCCTGCCTCAGAAAAACGATATGGTCGGTAAGGCGGTCACGGTTCACCTTGTTGCATGGCGCAGCAGTGGCGATCGGCGATTTAACGCCCAGGAAGAGCAATTGCTGCTCGATATAGCGCCAACATTAGCGCCGCTGGTGGACCGGTTGATCCCCAACATCAGTCAAGTGCGGCTGAGTGCGCTCGACCCAGAAACCGGCCTGTGGACTCTTCCCAGTTTCATTGAACAGGCAGATCGCCGGTTCGACCGGCTCGACATTGAAGAGCGGATTGGCACCATGTTTGCGTTTGGCTGGGTGCGGTGTGACGGTGCGACCGCACCGGAGGCCTCGCCGGTAGTGGTCCGTGGATCGGTGGCATGCTTGCAGGAGATGTTGCGTCCGATTGATCTGATCAGCCGGATCGGCCCGACACGACTCGCCGCATGGTGCGATGGCGTTGATCACCTGATCGCGGCGGAGCGAGGCGATCGAATTGTTACTAAGCTCGACTCGCTACTTGCCGGATCGGGACGCCATGCAGCGATCGGTATTGCGTCACGGTGGCCACGATCGGGAGACGATCCGGCGCTGATGCTGTCGCGGGCGCGGGCTGGACTCGAACAGGCACGGCTGAAAGCGGCAACACAGGCGCGTCCTGCGGTGAGAATATGGCAGCCGACTGGACCATAGAATTATTGCTTGAAGCCTTTGTCGCAACTGAGGCAATGAAAGTGCTCGAAAAATAGAAATAGGATTGATTTCAGGTCTCGTTGGGGGCGGGCCGGACATCGAGAAACCGGCTCAAAAGCCAGTCACCGTCAATTTTTTCCTCCGTCAGTGCCATCGCCAAAACTTCGCTGCCGAAAACGGGGGCGGCGAGGATCATGTCGGGGTGGACGCGGCGGACGCGCTCAAGATTTTTGCGCGTACTGACGGCGGCGACTTTTTTGGCATCAGTTCCCAGTTCACGGACCGCCAGGATAACAAACGCATTTTCAGAATCATCGTCGGATAAGGCGAGAATGGCGCGGGCGTGTTCGCCGCCTGCCTGGCGTAACGTATCGAGTTCGGTGGGGTCGCCAATTGTAGTTTCGGCGTCACCGAAGCTGGTGTCGCCGTCCTGAATGATGACGAGTACGGGTTCACCGCGTTTTCGGAGTTCGCGCGCCGTGTTGCGCGCCAGCGCGCCCTGGCCGGTAATGATGAAGTGATTGACGCGTTTCAATTTTTTTCTCCTTGGCCCAATCGTCTGGTTGATCCGGCTTTGCAGGATCGGGCCGATCACTGCTGTCAAGGCGGTGGCAAAGACCGTGAGTCCGAGAACAATCAGCGAGACGACGAACAATCGCGCCTCGTTGCTCTTCGGCACGATATCGCCATAGCCAACCGTGGACATTGTAACGACAACGAAATAGAATGCGCTCGGCAGATTGGTGATTGCTGGCGCAAAACCGGCCCCCAGCAAAAACGAACCCATAACGCCATACACCATTAGAACCAGCACTGATGCCACGGCGAACAACGTACCGGCGGCAAGAGACGATCGTGAAAATGAGTCGCGGGCGGTGATCAGAACCAGCAGCAGTACGATGATGTAGATCGTCTGGTCGGTAAATATCGAGCCTGTGCTGTCATGAATTGCAAGAGCGAACTGGGCGATGGTGATACCAAGGGCGGACAACCAAGCGATGCGGGAGCGGCCGAGCAAGCCGATCGCAATAAATATCTGCAATGCGCCGACGATCACGCTCGGTACACCCGACAGAATCAGGCGCGGAATATGGCCCGAAATTGGGTGCAGATCGGTGAGTAAAGTCCCTAGATCGAGATGCAGATACTCTGCCGCATAATGGCGAATTGTCGGCAGGATCGCGAAGGCTCCAGCGCCTCCGACCGCGAGGGCCAGGGGTACTTGCGGGAACCATAAATCCATTCGCAATCGGCGATACCACCGATTGTAGAGCAGTCTAAACACGCTTGACCATAACGGGGATTCTGATCACCGCATGCATGGTTTCAACAGCGCACATAAGCACGCCAGGAACGGAGACTAAATTTCATTCCGTCATTATGGGATCGCACTTCCTGGCGGGCAATCCGTGGATCAGCCGAGGGCGACCTCAAAGCTCTCGATCACGCTATTGGCAAGCAGGCGACGCGCCATCGCGGTCGCGGCGTCACGGGCGGCTGAGGGATCTTGCTCAGCCAAATCGAGTTCGATGATCCGGCCAACCCGCACATCGGTAACGCCGGCGAAGCCGAGACCTTCGAGGGCGTGGCCGATTGCTTTACCCTGCGGATCAAGCACACCGGGTTTCAGCCTGACCGTGACTGTGACCTTCACTGCATCAGCTCCGGGCCCTTCATGTCCCGCACTCCTGCCTCGGGCAGGATGCCGAGGCGTTTGGCGACCTCCTGATAAGCCTCCTCCACCCGGCCAAGGTCACGGCGGAAACGGTCCTTGTCCATTTTTTCGTTGGTCTTGGTATCCCACAGCCGGCAATTATCAGGGCTGATTTCATCGGCCAGGACAATTTTCATATCCTCGTTTTCCCAAAGACGGCCGAACTCGATCTTGAAATCGACGAGCATGATTCCGACGCCCAAAAATAGGCCCGTGAGAAAATCGTTGATCCGCAGAGTGAGGTGAACGATGTCGTCCATATCTTGCGGGCTCGCCCATCCAAACGCGGTGATATGCTCCTCGGCTACCATCGGGTCGTTCAACGCGTCGTTTTTATAGTAATATTCGATGATGCTGCGCGGTAGCCTTGTACCCTCGGCGATGCCGAGACGGGTGCTCATGCTGCCAGCCGCGACATTGCGGACGACAACCTCGATCGGCACAATCTCCACCTCGCGGATCAGTTGTTCGCGCATGTTGAGGCGGCGAACGAAATGGGTGGGGATGCCTATTTCGCCGAGACGTTGCATCAGATATTCGCTGATACGGTTATTCAGTACCCCTTTGCCGGTAATTGTGCCCTTTTTCTGCGCATTGAACGCTGTGGCATCGTCTTTGAAATACTGTACGAGGGTCCCGGGTTCAGGGCCTTCAAACAGAATTTTTGCTTTGCCCTCATAGAGTTGTCGGCGACGAGCCATCGGTGAACCTCATGTATCGGCGGAGGAGAGGGAAACGGGGAAAAGGCCGCCGGAACCTGAATATATCAACCGGTACAGGTTTGCGCCATGCCTGCGGCAAATCGAGCGGTCAGGCGGCTTGCTTACGCAGCGATGCCGGAAGATCGGATATCGCTTGATCGATGAGCGATTGATCGCGCGTGGCATCGATCGTATCGGCGAGAATGCGCTCGGTGAGTTTGACCGCCAAGGCGGCGGCAGCGTTCCGAACCTCGGCGATCGCCGATGTCTCGGCGGCTGCGATGCGCTCCTTGGCCATTTGCTCGCGGCGGCGGGCCGCCAACTGCGCGTCGGCGAGCAGTTCGGCAGCGAGTCGTTCCGCCTCCCGCCCGGCGAGGGCGAGCATGTCGCGCGCCTGAACCGTCGCGGCTTCACGTCGCGCCTCGGCATCCCTGAGCATCGCTTCCGCTTCGGCACGCAGGCGTGAAGCTTCGTCGAGTTCGTGCTGGATCGCTACACTGCGCCGATCGAGCATCGATACAACAGCGCCGACCAGTTTACGGCCGAAAAATGCAAGGAAAATAAGAACTGCGACGGTAACCCAGAAGGTGCCCTTGGTCCAAAGGACGCCCTGAAGCGCTTCATATTCCATGGGTACCGGTCCTCAGGCAGAAAGAGATGCAAGTGTTCGATCGATCCGCGCAGGATCGGCGGGTTCGCCGGTCAGGCGCAGCAGAAGGCTCGCTGTAACGTCACGCGCGACCGGCGGCAGGGCCGCAACGGCCTGTTGCCGGGCCACGTTGATTTCAGCTTCCGCTTTGGCGATCTGGGCGTCGAGACGGTCGTTGAGTTCGACCGACTGGGCGCGGGCGCGTTCCTTGGCGGCGTGGACCGCTTCGGCGATAGCGCTTTGACTGGCTTCGCGGGCGTTGCGGATCGCTAGGTTCAGTTCCGCGACCGCGTGCTCAGCCCTGGCCTTGGCCTGACGCGCCGTATCAAGATCGGCGGCGATGTGGCTCTGCCGCCTTTCGATGACGCCGCCAATCTGCGGCAAAGCCCAACGCGCCATCAGAAAGTAAAGGATGAGCATGATGATCGCCATCCACACGACCTGGGCACCGGTCAGCGGATTGGAGAAATCCATCTGCGGCATTTTGCCGTCGGCCATGGCTACCGAGGGCATGACGCCGAGGGTGAGGCTGGCGAGGGCGATCGTGGTTCGGCGCATCGCGGCGGTGTCCTTGGTCAAACGGCTCAGGTGAACAGGATGATCAGCGCGATGACCAGCGCGTAAAGAGCAACAGCTTCGGTCAGAGCAAAACCGAGCAGAACATCGCGGAACATTTTGTCGCGTGCGGCTGGATTGCGGCCGACGGCACCGACAAAGGCACCAAACAGATTACCGATACCGACACCGGCACCGGCGACGCCGATCGTGGCGAGACCCGCACCAATATCACGGGCGAGAAGGACGGAATTGATGGCCATGAGGCAATTTCCTTTCAGCTTCAGATCAGATTATGGCCAGTTTGGCCGTTAGAACGCAATAGAACGACAGGTGAATCTCATTAATGCAAATGAATGGCATCATGGAGATACAAGCATGTAAGTACGGCAAAAACATACGCCTGGAGGAAGGCGACCAGGAACTCAAGCGCGCTCAACGCGATGTTGAGGCCAAGCGGGATGATGGCGGCAACGACGCCGACCGCTCCGAGGCTGGTCACCAGCATGATCATGAAACCGGCAAAGACCTCCCACATCACGTGGCCTGCCGTGATGTTGGCGAACAGACGGACCGACAGTGAAATGGGCCGCGACAGGAACGAAACGATTTCGATCGGGATCAGCAACGGCAGCAGCCAGCCAGGCACACCGGGCGGCGAAAAAAACTTGAGAAATCCTATACCGTGATACCAGAACCCAACGACCGTCGAGAGCAGAAACACGAAAATCGCGAGAGCGCCGGTGACTGCGATATGGCTGGTGAAGGCGAAAAAATAGGGAAACAGTCCGAGGACATTGCCCACCAAAATGAAGGCAAACAAGGTGAACACAAAGGGGAAAAATTGCCGCCCTTCATGGCCGATCGTGTCATCGACCATTTGATGCACGAATTCGTAGCTCATTTCAGCCAGACCCTGCATGCGGCCCGGAACCATGGCCCGGTGGCGCAGAGCGGTGGCAAACATCATTGTGATGATGGCTGCCGCGAGCAGCATCATTTCATTCGAATTGGTAAACTCGACCAGCCGGCCAACCGGGCCGAAACCGGTGGTCAACTGGAATTGCCCCAGTGCATTGATCGCCGATTCTTGCGCCATAGTCTCCTCCGGTCAGTCTTTTGGGGTCGTGCCCATCGCTCGGATGACGTTGCGAAGACCCGCAGCCGCTCCAATGGGCACAAACCCGATCATGAACCAGGGTGCCGTGTGAAACAACCGGTCAAGCCCGTAGCCGATCGCGACAGCAACAACCAGGGCAGCCACCATTTCGGCACCCAAGCGCATCGCGAGGCTGAACGGATTGGGCCCATCTGCCGCTGGCTCGGACACTGGTTCAGGCTGATCAAGCCCGGCCCGGTGGCGTGCTGCGGCGAGACGTTGATCGAAATTAGGTCGATCGTCTGGTCCCCGAGCCTGGTCGTCACCCATCGTTATACCCCATACGCCCGCCCCGTGAGACGGCGAGCGGTTGCTACCGGTGCCAGACGTCCAAGTCAACATCTCGCAATCGTGAAATGCCTACTCGGCTGCGGTGGCGATCGGTTGTTCGACCATGGCGGTCGCCGCACCAAGGTCGACCGAGAGAACCCGGGATATGCCACGCTCCTGCATGGTTACGCCGTACAGCCTGTCCATTCGGGCCATGGTCAGGTGGTGATGGGTGACCACCAGGAACCTTGTGCCGGTCTCATGGGCGATATCTCTGAGGAGGGCGCAGAACCGGTCGACGTTGGCGTCATCGAGCGGGGCATCGACTTCATCGAGCACGGAAAGCGGTGCCGGATTGCAGCGGAATACCGCAAAAATCAGAGACAGCGCGGTCAACGCCTGTTCGCCGCCCGACAGGAGGGAAAGTGTCGCGAGTTTTTTGCCGGGTGGTTCGGCGAATATTTCGAGGCCGGCCTCAAGGGGATTGTCAGAGCCGGTTAACGCGAGGTGGGCGCGGCCACCGCCGAACATGCGGGTGAACAGTGCCTTAAAATGACGGTCGATTTCGGTGAAAACGGTTGAAAGCCGCTCGCGGCCTTCGCGATTGAGATGCCCGATCGAGCCGCGCAGCTTGGCGATGGCGGATGTGATTTCGTCGCGGTCGCGATCGATAGCGGCGAGGCGCGCCTCGATTTCGGCAACCTCGATTTCGGCGCGCAGATTGACCGGACCCATTTCGTCGCGCTCGCGGGTGAAGCGCTCGAAGCGTTTGCGGGCGCGCTCGGCCGATTCGGGCGTAGGGTCGGAAATTGCGGGCAAGGCCGGTTCAACGCCGAGGCGCTCCAGGATGCGCTCGGCCACGCCGCCCCAAGCGTGGTTGGCTTCACGCAGCCCGGCTTCGGCTCCGATCAAAGCCTCGCGGGTTGCGGCGAGGTGTTGCTCCGCGCGGCGCGCGGCGGCGGAGACGTC
Organism: Acidiphilium sp.; assembly: GCA_028688905.1. GTDB lineage: Bacteria > Pseudomonadota > Alphaproteobacteria > Acetobacterales > Acetobacteraceae > Acidiphilium. The sequence continues at coordinate 817,367 of JAQTXH010000001.1, forward strand.
ATGGAATTGCCGTTCGCCGGCTGCAAGCGCGTTCGCAGCGTCATGGTGAACCGTCTCGGCATCGTTCAGGCTGGCCAAGGCCGCATCCCGTGTGGGATTGGCGGAAGCATCGGTGGCGATGGAATCGAGTGCAGACCGCGCGTCACATAGCCTCGCGGCAAGATCGGTGATGCGGATGCCGGCGTCGTGCGAGCGCTCGGCCCAGTCGGCGATTTCACGCTGAATGATCGCGATGCGGCGCTCGCGCTGTTCGGCTTCGGTGGCGTAGCGCTGAATTCGCTGGCGGGCAGCGGCATCGAGGCGGCGGGCTTCGATCACTGCGGCACGGGTCGCCTCACATTCGGCCCGGATTGCCGCAGCATCGCCGAGAGCGGCGAACTCCGCTTGCGCAGCATTCAGGGCAGACACGGCTTCGGTGGCCTCGGCTTCGAGTCTGGTGCGCAGTTCGGCAGCGGCGGCTTCGCGGGCGGCCTGGCGTTCGGCCTCCGCATCGAGCCGGCTTGCGGTTTCGCTGAGGGTTCTGACGGAAGCACGAGCACGATCGACCTGGGCTTCGGCAGCCTTACGCTGGGCGCGGGCGGATTCCTCGGTCAGGCGGGCCGCCTGTTCGGCGGTTTCGGCGTCGACGCGTTCGGATTTGCGTTGGGCGGCTTCCGCGCTTGCCACCGCCAGATCGCCTTGCAGCACGATGAGGCGATTACGCTGGGCCAACCGAACGCCGGCTTCGCTGGGCGCGCCGGCTCGACTGACAAATCCATCCCAACGCCAGAGGTCCCCGGCGCGGGATACGAGGATCTGGCCGGGCGCGAGGGTTGTTTGCAGGGCGTCGCCATCCACGTTTTCGGGAAGGAGCAAAATGTTGGCGAGGGCGCGGTTCAGGGCCGCAGGAGCTTCGACATGGGCAGAGAGGGCGCTCAGGGCATGCGGCGTCTCCACCGGCATCAGGCAGCGCCAGTGGCGCGGGGCACCTGGCTCAGTGCTGGCAGCGAGATCGTCGCGCAGAGCGGCACCGAGTGCCGCTTCCAGGCCAGCGGGAACTTTCAGGTGATCGAGTACAGGGTTTGCTTCACGCCCGAACTTTTGCGCAAGCAGGCCGGCCAGTGCGTCGGCTTCGACCCGCAGACGGCCCATCATGGCCTCGGCGGCGATGGCGGAGGTTTGGGCCGCACCCGCGCGGGTCGTCGCCTCAATGCGGGCTATTTCGGCGTCGCGGACCGCGTTGTGGCAGGTATTTTGGATTGCCTCGGCGCTCTCGCAAGCAGCCTTGACCTGGTCGCGTTCCGTCTGGGCGCGCGCGAGGCGCTCGGGCGCGATCAGATCGGCGAGGGCGCGCTGGTGGGCAGTGGTGGCCTGGGTGGCGCGGTCGCGCGCCTGATTGGCTTTATCCCGGGCCAGTTTCAAGCGTGCTTCGACGGCTTGCGCCGTTGCCGCGAAATGAGCTGAATTTTCGGTTGCAGTTTGCGCGGCGGCTTCGGCACCCTCCAGATCGGCGGTGGCCTGATCCGCCGCGGTAACGGCTGCGGCAAGCAGAGCAGGTGCCGCGCGACGTTCGGCGTCCAGTTTAGCTTGTTCGTCGATCAGGCGGGTTTTTGCCACTTCTGCGTCGGCGCAGACCCGCTCGGCGTGCTGGTGATCACGGATGAGAGTGGCGAGTCTGGCTTCGGCCTCGGCGCGCGCCGCTCGGGCACGGGCAATTTCAGCCTCGATCTGCTCGAATTGAACGCGGGCACGTTCGAGGCTGGTGCGTGTTTCGCTCTCCCGGGCGCGCAGCGCGGGCAGGATGCCGGTCTGATCACGTTCCTGTGCGAGGGTAGTGTCGCGCGCACTCTGTGCCGCCGTGACAGCGGCTTGCGCTTCGGTCAGTGCCGTCTGTGCCGTTTGTCGCGCCCGTTCGGTAATTTGGCGGTCGATCGCCAAAAATTCGGTTTCGGCATCGCGTATCGCGCCCGAGAGATTGCGGTAGCGATTGGCCTGACGGGCCTGTTTGCGAAGCTCCGTAAGGCGCGCGTCCTGTTGCGACCGCAAATCCTCGGCGCGCGTAAGGTTTTGTTCGGCACCACGCAGCTTGAGTTCGGCCTCGTGGCGGCGCGAATGCAATCCGGTGATCCCGGCGGCCTCTTCGAGGATGGCACGGCGCTCGTCGGGCCGCGCGTTGACCAGGGCGGAAACGCGCCCCTGGCTGATCATCGCCGAATTACGAGCGCCGGACGCCAGGTCGGCGAACAGGGTCGCAACGTCGCGCGCCCGGGCTTCCCGGCCGTTGATCCGATACATGCTGCCGGCATCGCGTTCGATTTTGCGGCTGATCTGAAGCTCTGCTTCGGTCTGAAACGGTGGGGGAGCGAGACCCGTTGTTTCAGTGAGTGTGATCGATACTTCGGCGACGCTACGGGCCGGGCGAGACATTGTGCCGGCAAAGATGACATCATCCATTTCGCCGCCACGCATCGATTTGGCGCTGGCCTCGCCCATGGCCCAGCGCAGCGCATCGACAACATTGGACTTGCCGCAGCCGTTGGGACCGACAATTCCGGTCAGGCCGGGCAGGATCTCGATCGAGGTCGTGTCGGCAAAGCTTTTGAAGCCGGCGATTCGAAGGCGGGCGAAGCGCGCGGGCAAAATGGACCTAAGCCTCGTCGATCCAACGCGAGAACTGTTTAAAATCGACAGCCCCCTCGCGTTTACGCCCATTTATGATGAAGCTGGGCGTGGCATCGATATGGAATTGTTTTTCGCCAATGTTCAATTCGTTCAGGATGAATGTTTCAAGCTTCTTGTTCGCAAGCGCGGCGTCGAACGATGCGCGATCCATGCCCGCCAGGGCGGCATAGCGGAACAGAGCGTTGGCATAATCCTGTTGGGTTTTCAGGTTGGGGGCGTAGGCCCATTGATCCTGGGTGCGGAACAATTCCGAGATGAACGGAAAATACTCGTGGGCTGGCAGGCTGCGCGCGACCTGGGCTGCCATGAGAGCATCTTTGTTGAGGGGAAAGTCTTTGAAAACATAGTAAATTTTGTCTGTTTTGACAAATTTTTGAATAATATCCGGCAGAACCTTCATGCCGAACTCCGCGCAATGCGGACAGTTCATCGAAAAATATTCGTGGACGGTGACTGGGGCACTTGGTGAGCCAAGACCGCGGACACCGTAGGGCGAATCGCTGGCAGGAGCCGGGGCTGAGTTGGCGGCGCGGGCTGCCCGTGACGTGCTTAACCCTGCCGCCAAACTGGCGCTGCCAACAAGTTGTAGAAGTGTACGACGATCCATGCGCGATTTGATCCCAATTATGGTGTATTGAAAACGGAGCGTCGCGTCGAGACAAATTGCCTGGCGCGACTCGGTCAGCGGGTCAACATGGGATGTGTCATATCCTAAGGATTGGACCCTGACGAGATCGGTTTCCTGCCTCGACAATAGTTGATCGGAGATCGGTGCCACGCGGGTGGCGGTTGAGTTGACCAATGCCGTCATGGTTTGCGAGGCGCGCAGCCTCGGCTATACGAACGCGATGAACCTTAAAGACCACATCCGGGGTGTGCCGGACTTTCCGAAGCCGGGCGTTCTTTTCTACGATATTTCCACACTGTTGCGGAATGCCGACGCTTGGCAGGTGGCGATGGGCAGGCTCGCGAAAGTGGTGCGCGCACACCACCCGGACGTGCTGGCAGGCATTGAAAGCCGTGGCTTTTTACTGGCGGCACCGCTCGCGCTCAAGCTTGGCTGCGGATTCATCATGCTGCGCAAGCGTGGCAAATTGCCGGGAGCGACCGTCGGACTCGACTACGATCTGGAATATGGCACCGACCGGATCGAAATTCAGGCAGACGCGGTGCAGCCCGGCCAGCGTGTTGTGGTGGTTGATGATTTGCTGGCGACCGGCGGCACCATGGCGGCGGGTATCGCTTTGCTGAAAAGCGTGAAGGCGGAGGTTCCTGCGGTGGTCGCGTTGATCGAACTTACGTTCCTCAAGGGGCGGGATCGGCTCGACGCGCCATTCGAATCGCTTATTCAGTACGATCAGTAAATGCCGATCCGGCGCGTCCTGATGCGGCGGCGCATGTTCATTCAAGGATGCGGCGTGGGTGCCACGTTGCTGCGATCCGGGCTGGCGGCGACACCCATGGTGATTGCCGATCCGTCCGATGTCAGCGCTAGTGTCTATGATATTTTGGTTTGCGGTCCCCACGGAGGGCGAACCGATCGCTGGGCGCGCGCGGTGGCGCAGGGCATGGGAGCGAAATTGTCGGCACGGCAACCGATTTTGCTGCACAGCGTGGGTGGGCAGGACGGCGTGACCGGTGCCAACCGGCTACAGACCACGGTTATCCCTGATGGCCAGACGGCGGCGATGTTGCCGAGCGAGGCGGTGATCGCATTTCTGACCGGTGATCCCCGGGTGCATTTTCAACCCGGAGAGTGGATTCCGGTCATGGCAGGGCTGAATGCGGCGGTGCTGATCGTGCGCGGCGGATTGCAGCGACTTGCTGATCCTGCCCCGATACGGCTGGCGGCGGCATCGCCGGAAAGTCCTGATCTGGCTGCGCTGCTGGCGTTTCAACGTCTTGGTGTCGCGACAGCACCAGTTTTTGGTCTGCGCGGTGCGGCGGCGGTGGCACGTGCCTTCGCTGATGGCGAGGCCGATGCGGTTTTGCTGACCGGCGAGGAGGTGCCAGCCGATGCGGCACCGCTGACGGCGGAGGGCGGTGTCGCGGTCGGGACTCTGGGTGTGGTTGATGAGCAGAATCAAATGGTAGCGGACCCCCTGTTCCCGGCGTTGCCGACTGTGCATGCGATTGCAGCCGATCGGGGGGCAACGCCATTGTCGCGGCCGTTGGAGGCGGCGTACCGGGCGGTGGCGGCGGCAAGCCGAATTGATTTCATGCTCGTGCTGCCGCATCTGACAACACCAGGGACCGTGGCGATGTGGCGGCAGGCGGCGGTCGGCGCGGTTGCGACGCCGGCATTGCAAGCGGCGGCGGCGGCGAGCGCCATAGATCTGACGGCGACAGGCGCGGCCTTGGCGGCCGCGCCGTTTGATGTGCCGGCGGACGGATTGCTCGCGTTGCGGCAATTTTTGTTCCAACATTTCGGATGGCGGCCATCCTAACTCCTCATCAACGCGGCGTCTCTGCCGCGAGAGCGGTTTGCTGAATGGCCCGGACGATCACCCGATTCGTTTGCACGGCTTGCGGTGCCGCCGCTCCCAAATGGGGCGGTCGCTGCGAGGCGTGCGGCGCGTGGAACACTTTGGAAGCAGAGACGCCGTCCCCCGGTAGTGGGCCGCGCCGAGCCGGACGCGCGGCGGGTCGTGGGGTGGAGTTTGTGGGTCTGGCGGGTGAGACCCCGTTGCCGGACCGAATTCCGGTGGGGATCGCCGAATTCGACCGGGTGTTGGGCGGGGGTATGGTACCGGCTTCGGCCATTCTGGTGGGCGGCGATCCGGGAATCGGCAAATCGACCTTGCTGCTACAGGCCGCCGCGCGTCTGGCGGGTGCTGGCAAACGCGTGCTGTATATATCGGGCGAAGAATCCGTCGCGCAAATCCGGTTGCGCGCCGAGCGGCTTGGGTTGCGCGGTGCCGCGGTGAGTCTGGCTTCGGCCACGGTCCTGGCCGATATTCTCGCGGCGCTTGAGGCGGAAAAGGATGCCAACCTCGTTGTAATCGACAGTATTCAGACAATTTGGGACGAGACGATCGAGGCGGCACCTGGAACCGTCACCCAGGTGCGCTCGAACGCGTTCGCCCTGATCAGGGCGGCCAAGACGCAGGGGTTTGCCTTGATGCTGGTGGGGCACGTTACCAAAGAGGGTGCGCTCGCCGGACCACGGGTGATGGAGCATATGGTTGACGTCGTGCTGCATTTCGAAGGGGATCGGGGCCACCAGTTCCGGATTTTGCGGGGGGCAAAAAATCGCTACGGTGCCACCGATGAGATCGGCGTGTTCGAAATGACCGGGCAGGGGCTTGCCGAGGTTGCCAATCCATCGGCTTTGTTTCTGGCGGAGCGGCACGGTAACGTGGCCGGCAGCGCGGTGTTTGCCGGGCTTGAGGGTTCGCGCCCGGTGCTGATGGAGGTGCAGGCCCTACTCGCGTCCAATCCTGGCGGATCGGCGCGGCGGTCGGTGATCGGTTGGGATTCCGGGCGGTTGTCGATGCTGCTGGCGGTGCTCGATTCGCGCTGCGGTGTGAAACTCGCCGGCCATGATGTTTACCTGAATATCGCCGGCGGCTTGCGGGTTTCGGAGCCGGCGGCTGATCTGGCGGTGGCGGCGGCACTGATATCGGCGGCAACGGGGGTTCCAACCGATCCGGAGACGGTATTTTTTGGCGAAATCGGACTTTCGGGGGAGTTGCGGCAGGTTTCGCAGGCAGATCTGCGCCTGAAGGAAGCCGCCAAACTGGGCTTTGGTCGGGCGACGTTGCCGCGCCGTGTTGCTGGCGGCAATCGCCGGGCGGTGGCACCGGAAGGGATCAAACTTGATGAATATGGTCATTTGAGCGATCTGGTTGCCGCGACAGCGGGACGCGCATCGGATCGGGGAGACGCGAAATGACATGGGTTGATGCCGCCGCACTGGGTATTGTCGTGCTCTCTGGCCTGTTGGCGCTGGCGCGGGGCTTGGTCCGCGAGGTATTGGGCGTCGGGGCATGGATTGGTGCCGGGTTGGCCGCGTTCGCATACTATCCGGCTGTGGAAACGCAGCTTGCGGGGATTATCCACCAGCCTAAATTGATTCTGCCGCTCTCGATCGGGTTGATTTTTGTGGTGGTCCTCGTCGTGTTGTCGATCATCAGTTCGTGGCTAGGATCGATGGTTCGTGAGTCGGTCCTTTCGGGACTTGACCGCACATTGGGCTTCGCGTTCGGGCTGGTACGCGGCGCAGTGATTGTTTGTTTGCTCTATATTGCGATGTCGATTTTCCTGCAGCCGCCGGAATGGCCGGCCAGCGTGACCGACGCAAAGTTTCTTCCGTATGCGGAGACCGGTTCAAAATTTCTGGTGGGGCTTCTACCAGTGGCGTATCAACCACATATCGATCCGGTTGCAGGCGCGAAATCCCAGCCGCCGGCGGCGGGCAGCGGCAACAGCCCGTAACGGTCTTTTACCTCTGCCATGTGCGCGCATTCTCGACACGGGGGAGCAGGCAGTTTAGATGACAGACTTAAGTCGCAAAGGATGTAGCGGTGTGACCCGACCGATGATTTCGACCACCGCCTTTGACGATGACAAATTCCATGAAGAGTGTGGCGTCATCGGGGCGTGGAACGTGACCGACGCGGCTGCGATCACCGCACTGGGTCTGCATGCCCTCCAACATCGCGGGCAGGAGGCAACCGGCATCGTGACCCATGACGGTGTGCGGTTCCACGCGCATAAAGGTATCGGGCTGGTCGGCGATAATTACAGCGATACCAAGGTGATGGCTGGGCTGCCGGGTACAAGAGCGGTGGGGCACAACCGATACGCGACGACAGGTGCCACGCTGATCCGCAATGTCCAGCCGTTGTTTGCTGAATTCGAATTTGGTGGATTTGCGGTCGGCCACAACGGCAACCTAACCAACGCCCATACGCTGAAGCGGGCGCTGGTGCGGCGGGGCTGCCTGTTTCAATCGACCACTGATTCCGAAGTGTTCGTGCATCTTATCGCGATCAGCCTCTATGCGACCGTGCTGGACCGGTTGATCGATGCGCTAAAGCAGGTTACCGGGGCCTATTCGCTGGTTGCATTGACCAATGACCTGTTGATTGGCGTGCGCGATCCGCTGGGGGTTCGCCCGCTGATTTTAGGTCAGACCAACGGTGCCGATGGAACCGGTCCGGGATGGGTACTCGCGTCGGAGAGTTGCGCACTCGAAATGGTGGGGGCGGAATTTGTCCGTGACATAGAGCCGGGGGAGATTGTGGCGATCGACCGCAGCGGTGTTCGCAGCATCAAGCCGTTTGGGCCGCATAAGCCCCGGTTTTGCGTGTTTGAATATATTTATTTTTCGCGGCCCGACTCGGTGCTCGAAGGGCATTCCGTGTATGCGGCGCGCAAGCGGATTGGGGAAGAACTGGCGCGCGAGTCGCCGGTGGACGCGGATATGATTGTGCCGGTGCCAGATTCCGGTGTGCCGGCGGCGATGGGCTACGCCAATCAGAGCGGGATTCCCTTCGAACTGGGGATTATCCGCAATCACTATGTCGGCCGAACCTTCATCGAACCGTCGGATCAGATCCGCCATTTAGGGGTTCGGCTGAAGCATTCGGCAAACCGGGCCGCTCTGGAAGGACGCCGGGTTATTCTGGTCGATGATTCGATCGTGCGGGGTACGACGTCGAAAAAGATCGTGGAGATGGTACGAGGCGCGGGGGCACGCGAGGTCCATATGCGGATTTCGTCGCCACCGACGACGCATTCGTGTTTTTACGGGATCGATACGCCCGAACGCGGCAAACTTTTGGCAGCCCGCAACAGTGTGGCCGAGATGGCGACGCTGATCGGCGTCGATAGTCTGGCTTTCATTTCGATGGATGGTTTGTATCGCGCCCTTGGTCAACCTGGGCGCGACCCCGCGGAGCCGGCGTTTTGCGACGCCTGTTTCAGCGGCGACTACCCGATTGCGTTGACCGACCATGCCGAGCCGCGCGAAGCGCAATTATCGTTGCTGGCGGAACTGGCCTGACCGTTCCCCGTTCACGATTGGTTGCATGTTTACCCCTGCAAAACTGCGCACGCTGCGCTATATTCGAATAATGTTCAACCTGACGAAATCGAAAATGCCTTCTGCGGTCGAGGCTTTGCCCGGTCGGGCGACTATGACTGCAGTACCCGAGTTTCATTACGTAAGCGGCGCGCGGATGGAAGAGCCCTATCCTCCGAACGCGGAGATTGCGTTATTTGGCATGGGCTGCTTTTGGGGTGCCGAGCGTAAATTCTGGCAGACCCGCGGCGTTCTCGTAACGTCTGTCGGATACGCTGGCGGATATACCCCTAATCCCACCTATGAGGAGGTATGCTCAGGTCGTACCGGACACGCGGAAGTGGTTTTGGTCGTTTTCGACCCGGTGGCGATCGGCTACGATGCCCTGCTGAAAGTGTTTTGGGAAAACCATGATCCCACCCAGGGAATGCGCCAGGGCGGTGACGTGGGAACGCAGTACCGCTCCGCGATCTATACATTGAGTGACATTCAGCTTCAGGCGGCAAAATCTTCTCGCGCAGCTTACCAGAAGCGCTTGAGCGATGCGGGATTTGGCACGATCACAACCGAAATTATGCCGGCACCGCCCTATTTTTTTGCGGAGGCTTATCATCAGCAGTACTTGGCAAAAAACCCGAATGGGTACTGCGGCCTCGGTGGTCTTGGTGTGTCCTGTCCCGTAGGATTGGCAGCGGCGGTCTGACCTTGGAGCCGCCACGACGCCGATTGCGGTGTCGTGGCCGAATGGCTGTGGGGCCAAGGTCGTCAGGTACCGAGGACCCTCAGTGTACCGAGACGGGGGCCATTTCATTCTGAACAATCGCTGCGCGGGCAAGATTGCCATCGCTTGCGATCGCCATCGGGGTGCCATTGGCGGAGAATACGCCATATGCTGGGCCGTTAGGCGTCATGATCGGTCGGACATAAGCAATTTGCTCCAGGCCAAGTTCGGCCAGCTGCGCCTCGGTCATGTGGTGGGGATCGAAGAATGCACGGAGTGGAAAAGCGTCGGTCGAGCCATCGTGGGTCTTGACGTTCATTGTCATTACTCCTGTTGCCGATCGGGTTCGCAGATCCGCGTCGTCATGGCGTCGGCATCAAGCGATCGGGTCTGGCCGAAGCCGGTCTGGTTGGCGGCACCTTTCTTGATGGTGATCGTCTTGATTTTTGCCTCGGGCAAAGGACGAACAAGGTCGATATGCAGCAAGCCATTGTCCAACCAAGCTCCTTTCACTTCGATACCCTCGGCCAGAACGAAAGCCCGCTGGAACTGCCGCGCCGCGATGCCCCGATGCAGAAATATCCGGCCCTGGGTTTCGTCATTTTGACGGCCACGTATGACCAACTGGTTATCTTCCTGGGTTATCTGCAAATCATCCATGATAAAACCGGCGACAGCAATGGTTATTCGCAGACTCGTGGTGCTGAGTTGTTCGATATTGTAAGGGGGGTAGCCCTCCGAAGAGGTTTTGGCGGCGCGTTCGATAATCTGTTCCAGGTGATCGAACCCGAGAAACAATGGTGAGGTAAATACTCTGGTCGACATAGCCTCCTCCTTTCGAGCGAGACATACGAAGCCCGGTTGGCACTTCGATTATGCAGAATTGGGCATATTTGACAGATTTTGCAAGCGTCGATTGATCGCACGACGGCTCAGGGGTAAATCGCACACATGAATGAGGCGCATTTCCTGCTGCGGGACGAAATTCCCGAAATTTTGATCGTGCCCGACAAGCGGTTGCGGCTGAAGGCGCGAAAGGTCGTTGCGACCGATCGGGAACATGTGGCGCGTCTAGTATCGGGCATGTTTGCCGCAATGTATAAGGCACCCGGCATAGGCCTGGCCGCGCCGCAAATTGGGGCGTCGCTCAGAGTGGTGGTTCTTGATCTGGTGCCCGGCGGCGAAGCGGCACCGATGGTGCTGATCAATCCCGAAATTACTAAGGCGAGCACCACGTTGGTAGCGCGTGAGGAAGGATGTTTGTCGCTGCCGGGACAATATGCCGAAGTGACGCGGCCGGCGGAAATTGCGGTGGGTTTCGAGGATCAGGACGGCAAGCGCCTCATGGTGGAAGCCGATGGGCTGCTTGCGGCGTGTATTCAACACGAGATCGACCATCTGAATGGGGTGTTGTTTGTCGATCACCTGTCGGCGCTGAAGCGCAACATTTTGCTCCGCAAACTGGCCAAGGAACAGCGCGACAAACTCGGTACCAGCAAGCAACAAGCGCGCTGATGCGACTGGTGTTCATGGGGTCGCCAGAATTCGCCGTGCCGGCGTTGCGGGCGCTGTGCGCGACGCGGCACGAGGTTGTCACGGTGTATTGCCAGTCTCCGAAGCCGGCAGGGCGAGGTCAGCGCCTGACCAAATGCGCGGTGCATGATGCGGCGGAGGCGCTCGGAATTCCGGTTCGCACCCCCCGGCGGTTGCGTGGGAACGCGCAGGAGCTGGATTATCTCAGGGTACTCAAACCAGACGTCGGTGTGGTGGTCGCGTATGGGCTTATTCTACCGCCAGAGGTTCTGGACGTGCCGCGACTCGGATGCCTGAACATCCATGCCAGTCTTTTGCCCCGATGGCGCGGTGCGGCACCGATCCAGGCGGCGATCCTGGCGGGCGATGCCGGGACGGGGGTGACAATCATGCGGATGGATGCCGGGCTTGATACCGGGCCGACGCTGCTTAGCGACACCGTGACGATCGGCGCGGCCGACACGGCAGCGGTTTTGCATGACAGGTTATCGGCAATGGGCGCGCGGCTGATTTTGCGTGCGCTGGCAGGTGAGGGGCAGCTTCTGGTGCAAGCAGATGGTGGCACCTATGCACCAAAATTATCGAGGGCCGATGCCCTGATCGATTGGGCGATGCCGGCATCGGTGATCGAGCGCCGCGTTCGGGCTTTCACACCTTGGCCAGGCACCGAGACCCAGCTGAACGGCCAGGCGTTCAAAGTGATCGAGGCTGCGGTCGTGGATGGCGAGGGGGAGCCTGGCGTCGTGCTTGACGATCAACTGACGGTAGCCTGCGGCCAGGCGGCGCTCAGGCTGACGCGCGTGAAGCGTGCCGGTGGGGCCGCAATGGACAGTGCTGCGTTTTTGCGCGGCCACCCAGTGCCGCCAGGGACGCGGCTGGGGTGACGCGGTTTGCACTGAAGATTGAATATGACGGGCGGCGGTTTGTCGGCTGGCAGCGGCAATCCAACGGCGTATCGGTGCAGCAGGTTCTGGAGCAGGCGGCTGCAAAACTGTGTGACGGGGTAATACCGGCGAGCGTTGCCGCCGGGCGCACGGATGCTGGGGTCCACGCCGAAGGGCAGGTGGTACAGATTGATCTGCCGGCTAGGTTGACCGTGCGTGCTGTGCGCGACGCGCTTAATTTCCATTTGCAGCCGCACGCCGTCGCAGTGGTGGCTGTCGCGATCGTGTCCGATCTTGACTGGAGCGCGCGGTTTTCCGCGATCGGGCGGGAGTACCGGTACGTCATTCTGAACCGGGCGGCGCGGCCCGCGATTGCCGCCGGATTCGTCTGGCACGTCAAATCGCCCCTCAACGCCCACGCCATGCAGCGTGCGGCCAACATACTGGTGGGACGGCACGATTTCACCAGTTTTCGGGCCAGCGCCTGTCAGGCGGCGTCACCGGTGCGAACGCTCGACCGGCTCGATGTGCGACAGTGCGGCCCGCAGATTATCATCGAGGCATCGGCTCGTAGTTTTTTGCATCATCAGGTGCGCAATATTGTGGGGTCACTGAAACTGGTGGGGGACGGCCATTGGACGGAAACCCGGGTTGCCGAGGCCCTTGCCGCCCGTGACCGTGCCGCCGCCGGGCCAACGGCCCCGCCGGATGGTCTGACGCTACTGAGCGTGCGTTATCCGCAGGACCCGTTCGCCGGTCAGCAGTAATCGGAGACTGACTTGTTCTGTTGCTTCAAGCGACCGATATCGTCTAGACGCAACGCAAGACCGACTTTATTTCGTCACCATGACAGGAGAGCGACATAGCCAGACTACCTGCTCCGCCGACCCCGCCAAGCCGCGAAGGGCCGCGCGTCAATGAAGATATCCGTGTGCCGCAGGTTCGATTGATCGACCAGGACGGCGAAATGATGGGGGTTCTGACCACCAGGGATGCGCAACGCCGCGCCGCCGAGGTGGGGCTTGATCTGGTCGAGATCAGCCCGAATGCCGATCCACCCGTTTGTAAATTGCTTGATTACGGCAAATTCAAATACGAGCAGCAAAAAAAGAAGAACGAAGCGCGCAAGAAGCAGAAAGTGATCGAGATCAAAGAGATCAAGGTCCGCCCCAATATCGATGAAAACGACTATCAGGTGAAGTTGCGCGCTATGAAGATGTTCATTGGCGAGGGTGACAAGGTAAAGGTCACGCTGCGCTTCAGGGGGCGAGAAATGGCACATCAGGAGCTTGGGGTTAAGGTTCTTGAACGCATCAAGATCGATATGGAGACCGAAACCAAGGTCGAGCAAATGCCGAAAATGGAAAATCGGCAGATGGTGATGGTGCTGAGTCCGCGATAGGGGACTGCGGACGCGGTCGATTGCTCGGATTTGTCACCGGATTGACTGCGGAGGCGCGCTTGCTCGTGGGCATCGACGCCTTGGCGGTTGCGGGAGGTGGAACCCCGGATGGGGTTTTCGACGCAGCGCGACGTTTGGTTGAGCAGGGGGCGACTGCGCTGATTAGCTTCGGTCTGGCGGGGGGGCTTGATCCCGCCCTCATGCCGGGCGCGTTGGTTGTTCCTGAGGTGATCGTTGACCAGGGAACGACGTTCCGGTGCGATGCCTCGCTGGTGGCCATTATGGGCGGTGCCACGGTTGGGCGGCTGACATGTGCGGACAAGGCGGCGGTGACGGTGCTCGCGAAAGCGCGGTTATACCGAGCGACCGGTGCTGCGGCGATCGATCTGGAATCGGCAGGAGTTGCGCGGGCGGCGCAGATGTGTGGTGTACCATTTGCGGTGATGCGTGCCGTGGTGGACCCGGCGTGGCGCGATTTGCCGCCGGCGGCACAGGTCGCACTTGATGCCTCCGGGCGGATTGCGCTGCGCCAAGTGATCGGCAGTATCGTGCGCCAACCGGGTCAAATTTCCAGTCTACTCAAATTGGCAACGGATGCAGCCGCCGCGCGACGCACGTTGCGCCAGCAGGTGGCGCTCAGATTTTTAGCGTGAGCACCACGGGGACATGGTCCGATCCACGTTGCCAATCGCGCGCTTCGACCAGGATGCGGTAAGTTGACAATGATGGTTCGAGATCGCGCGAGACCCAGATGTGATCCAAGCGGCGTCCCCGGTTCGAGACACGCCAATCGCGGTTGCGGTATGACCACCATGTGTAGAGTTTTTGATCGATCGGCACAAAGTGACGCACGGCATCGACAAAACCCTGGGCGCGCCATGCGTTCAGGCCGTCGGTTTCGGGTGGAGTGTGGCTGACGACATCGAGCAATTGTCGGTGGTTCCACACGTCGTTTTCCAGGGGCGCGATATTCAGATCGCCCACTAATATTGTGCGGTGAGGTGGATGCGCCTCGAAATATTTTGTGGCCTCCGCGATAAAATCGAGTTTGTGACCGTATTTTGGGTTTGCGTCGCGATCGGGAACGTCACCGCCGGCCGGAACATAAAAATCATGTAGAATGAGGGGATTGCTGCCAGTCTCGATGCTTGCGGCGATGTGGCGACAGTCTGATTTGCTGCACCAGTCCGGCGCGGTTTCGATGAGTGTCAGGCGGAGGCGAGAGAGTATGGCGACGCCATTGTAGCCTTTCATGCCCCGTTTGAGGACGTAGGGCAGACCCAGGCGTTCGCCCAAATCGGGCGGAAATACCAGATCGGGTGCTTTGGTCTCCTGCAGGCAAATGATGTCGGGGGCGGCGTCGGCCATCAATAGGGACAACAAATCCTGCCGAAGGCGGACCGAGTTGATGTTCCAAGTCGCGATTGTCAGTGAGGCGGTCATGCGATCTGAAACGCGATGGTGCCGACGCCTTCGATCGAACCCTCGATTTTGTCACCGCGCTCGATCGTGCCGACCCCCTCCGGGGTTCCGGTGAAAATAAGGTCGCCCGGCTTCAGTGTTATCAAATTTGACAGGAAGGCTATGATGTTCGGCACCGGCCAGATCATGTCTGCGAGATCGCCGTTCTGGCGCAGGACGCCGTTGACCGCCAGCGTGATGCTCCCGGCGGCAGGATGGCCCACGCGCGCGGCCGGGACGATGGTACCGATCGGTGCCGCCGCATCGAAGCCTTTGCTCATGTCCCACGGGCGGCGCAGGGATTTGGCCTCGTCCTGGAGATCGCGCCGGGTCAGATCGACGCCGGCGGCGTAGCCATAAACATGATCGAGGGCGGTTTCGGAGGCGATTGCGGTGCCCCCACGACCGATCGCCACCACAAGTTCCATCTCAAAGTGCAGCAATCGTGTGGCGGGAGGATACGGAACTTGGGCGGTTGAAATTACCGTGTCGGGCGGCTTGCTGAAAAAAAAGGGCGGCTCGCGATCGGGGGCCGCCCCCATCTCGCGCGCATGGGCCGCATAATTACGCCCGACGCAAAAAATGCGGCGGACCGGAAATTTCCCGCCACCGGCGACCGGAACAATCGGCGTCTCGGCGGCGTCGATAACGAAATCAGGCATCTCGACCCTCAATTGGACTTCAGAACATGACGGTTCTGGATATCGTGGTGTGCGCCGCGTTGTTTGGCGATCAATTTCATGATGCCCTGGACCGTCCTGCTGGTCCATACGGCCTTCATGGCCAGGCACGCACGGCTCTGCCGAAGCTTTCGAAAATGCGTCTTGAGGCGTCGTCACTGTCGAAATCATACTCGGGATGCCACTGTACGCCAATGAGGTAGCCAGTGCTGGTGCCGCTGACCGCCTCGATCGTGCCGTCGATGGCGCGGGCTTCGACTAGTAAACCGCGTGCGAGCAGGTCAATCCCCTGATTGTGCAACGAATTAACCGCGAGATGATCGCCCTGGACGATTTCAAAAAGCGCGCCGCCGCGCCGGATCGTGACGTGATGGGCCTTGCCGGTTCGAACGGGACCGTATGGTTGAATGGGGGTCGAGTGATCGATTTTGCCAGCGATATCCTGAAGTCTTTGGTGCAGTGTGCCGCCCAGCGCGACATTCAGTTCCTGCAAGCCTCGGCAGATCGCCAGGACCGGCATGCCGCGCGCGATGGCCCCTCGAACCAGCGGGAGAGTGACGTGGTCGCGTTCAGGGTCTTCGGGAGCATCCTCCGGAGGTTGAGGCGGGCCGCCGTAAAACACTGCCGCAACATTGCTTCGACTGCCGGTGAGGATGATGCCATCCAACCGTTCAAGCAATGTCGTGACATCCGCGTGGTCGCCGTTAGCCGGGATCAGAACAGGCACGCCACCGACGATCTGGTCCACCGCGCGCACGTAGGTATCGGAGGCGGCGTGGTTGATCATACTGAAAGTGCCAAACAATTTCCGGCAGCAGGAAATGCCGATCAGCTTTGATGATCTGACGACCATGGTGCTTCAGTCCTAATCCGTTCGCGCGATGCCAGCGCTCCACCCGAGCGGGCCGAAGCTGGACTTATCACCATGTGAACCCGTTTTGCCACCAACGGTGGGCCGGGCGGTGATGCGCCAGTCGAGTGCCTGCCACTCAATTATGAGAAAAGCCCTGGATGTATTCGAAATCTTTGTCAGGGAAGGGTTTTGTCGCGTGGAGGTCATACAGGCTGACCTGCGTTAATTGTCCCTGCGTGTCAGTGACCCGCCACTGGCGAAGCTCCAGAGGATTGGTCGAGAATACCAACGTAATATGTCCTTGCTCTGCTTTGCCGGTCCGGATCAGACTGACTTGCACCTCACCCGGTGGTTGCGAGACTTTGGTAACGGTCACAGCTCCGGAAAGGCGGATATTTTTGTCGAGCAGAATGCCCAAGGGGGTCGACGACAGCGGTATATTGGTAGTCTGATCCAATTGGGGGTCGTGATAGACCAGTAGCCCGAATCCGGCGACCAGGAGTTGAGGATTAGGCTTGTCATATTGAAAACGCATCTTCCCCGGACGCTGGACGATGGCTTGGCCGGTGCGCACCGATCCATCCGGACCGACCTGCATGAAGCGCGCGGTAATTGTTTTCAGCCCGTTCAGATAGGCGGCCACTTGCGTCAGAACCGCCTGGTCCGACACCGGGGGCAAGGTTGCCGCATGTGACGCAGTGACGTACAGCGCGGAAATCATCCAGACTGCCACAGCGAACTTCAGCATACTGCGTCTTTGAGGCAATTGCGAAAAATCCAAAGTCAGCCCGCTACGGCGGGGCGACGCGCCGGCATCTCGGTGGACGTCCGGCCGGATGCGATCAATTCGCCCATTACGGAACGAATTTCGCGGAGAAACGCGGAACCTTTGGTGGTTCGCTGTACGAGAACACTTCGGCGATCAGCGGGATCGACCTTGCGTCGGGCCAGATCGAGGTCGGACAAACGATCAAGCGCGCGGGTGATCGCCGGCTTTGAGACATTCAATTGTCCTGCCAGGCCACGGACCGTGTGGGCACCTTCATTCAAGTAGCAGGTCAGGAATACTCCCAGTTGCCGGGCCGACAGATCGACACCGTCTCGACGGACGAGCGCGACAACCGTGTCGCGCAGAATACCGACCAGATCGTCGGATGTCATTTGTGTTGCCATAGGTCGCACTCCTCATAGATTAGCGTACGGCGGAGGTTGTCAAAACCAGTGTAAGAGCCTCATACCGCTCGATTGCGTGCCGGTCATTGTATGATTGACGAATATGATCGTGTCATCCCGCATCAAAAACGATCGGCCCTGCATGAGGTATGAGACTTCATTAGGCAGAACAAGACATTGAAACATGAAAACATTGCAACTTCGTTGCAAGACCAATAGCCGCGATTCCGGCGCAATTCACGCGACCGTCGCATTTTGTAACGTTTCGATTGCCGCGACGGCAGCGCGCAGGGACTGCGCCTCACCTCCTTCGGGGCGACCGGGGCGGGATTGATCGTTCCATGCGTAGGTGTCGATATGGGCCCATGGCACGGTGTCGGGCACGAAGCGTCGGAGGAACAGGGCGGCGACGATCGCGCCGGCCATCGGTTTGGCCCCGACGGTGTTGCAATCGGCGATGTTGCTGTCGAGCCACGAGTTGTAGCCGTCCCAGAGCGGCAGGCGCCACAGGGGGTCGTGGGCGGCACGGCCGCCGTCCAGAAGAGCCTCGGCCAGACGATTGTTGTTGGTAAACAGGGCGGGAAGATCGGGACCCAGAGCGATGCGTGCCGCTCCGGTCAGGGTCGCAAAATCGATCAGCCAATCGGGTTTGAAGCTGGCGGCGTCGGTCAGCAGATCGGCAAGGACCAATCGGCCTTCGGCATCGGTATTGCCGACTTCGACCGACAGGCCGGCTCGGGTTTTCAGAATATCGAGCGGGCGCATTGCGTGGCCCGAGATGCTGTTTTCAACGCACCCGATTCGTACGTCGAGGCGAACCGGACTGCCAAGGGTCATGATCGCCTGGGCGACCCCCAAGGTGATCGCGGCACCGCCCATGTCCTTCTTCATGCGGAGCATGGCGGAACTTGGTTTGAGATCGTAGCCACCAGTATCGAAGCAAACGCCTTTGCCACACAATGAAACCAGTGGTAGGGTAGGGTCGTCGCCCCAGGTGAAATGGAGCATCTGCGACGGGCGGGACGATCCTGCGCCCACGGCGGCAAGCGCGGGATAGCCCGCGTGCAGGGCGCTGCCTGTCACGCGTTCGGTCTTGGCACCAAAGCGCGCGGAGAGATCCTGTCCGGCGTCGGCCAGTTCGGCAGGGCCGAGTAGGTTGGCGGGGGTATTTATGAGATCGCGGGCGAAACAAATGGCGCGGGCGAGCGTGCGCGAGCGACTGTCAGGTGTCGCGATGCGTGCTGGCAGTTCCGATCGCTGCTTGAAACGGTCGTACCGATAGGCTCCGAGGGCTATGGTCAGCACCGCCTGTTCGGGGTCGTAGTCGCCGGGTATCAGGTGCCAGACCGTGTTGGGGGGTAATCTGCTGGTGAGATCGCCAAACGCGGCGGCTTGCTGGCCGTCGCCGATGCCGAGCACTGCACCGGCAACGCCAGTAGGTCCGGGCAGACACATGAGTCGTCCAGCTTGGGCTTTGAACCCCTGGTCCGTCAAAAATCCGGCTGTGGCCGCATCGCATTGGGTCAGGAAGGCGTCGAGTCCCGCTGGTCGCAGCGGATGGATCGGTAGGGCCGCCGGATCGGGGTGGCTGAGGCCGGCGACATCGCGGGGTTCGTTCATATTGATAGCCTCCTGAATCGACACTGGTGAATGACCGCGTAGGACGTATGGCGCAAGCGTGATCGCGCCGGTCTGGTTTGCCTATTGTGTTTGCAATGGTGCCGCCCTTTGGTTGGATAATGAGACGAAAAGCGCCCCTGGCAATCGCGACCGGTTTGGTGGCAATGGCGACAATAGGGCCTTGGACGGCGTTCGAGACGTTTGCGGCGGCCGATTCGTCAACCCGGACAACTCAGATCATCGAGTTCTATACCAGCGACGCCTGCGCAAATTGTTTGGCAGCGGACAAGGTCGTGAGCGCGCTTTCGGACGATGCTGGCGTCATTGTGTTGAGTTTTCACGTCTCATACTGGGACTACCTTGGGTGGAAGGACAAGTTCGGATTGGCCGCTGCCGCAGCGCTCCAGAAGGCCTATGCGAAACGCTGGAATACCGCAGATATTTTTACCCCTCAGGTTATTGTTGACGGCGAACAGAGTGGCACCGGCGCATCTGCGCCAGAACTCAGGCAATTGATGGCGATGGCACCGAAAATTCGTCGGCTTGAGATTGTCCAAGGGAAAGCCAATTTGCGGATTATTCTACCGCACATGGATGGTGCCAAAGGCGCAACGGTCTGGGTTGCTGCATTCGATCGTCGCCGCATCGTTAGGGTCGAGCGGGGCGAAAATGCGCATCGGGTGGTCACGGAGACCGACATTGTTCGAAGTATCACGCCGATACGCCGGGTCACGGGTGTTCCGGTCGATATCACGGTTCCAACCGAGATGGTCGGCAAGCATCGTGGCGTCGCTGCATTTCTCCAATGTGGCAAAGGCGGCAAAATCATTGCGGCAGGGTCGCTGGTCTTGCCGGCTTCCCGTTCCTGACGTCGGAATGAGGGCATTTCCGAGGTCGGACGGGATGCCGGTTTCGATTGCCGGGGCTGACAGCCTGATGGCAAGCCTGTATTGGTTGTTGGGCGGCAGAGTTGTCCACCAAGCGAAATGTTGGCTTAAAACAGGTGGCTAGCTTAAAGTCTTGTAATGGCAATGACATATGTGTCGATTGGCAATCTAAATATTTCAATAACTTACCATTTCAACATTGAAAATTTAATGGTTTGCGAAATGCCTGCCAAACACAAGGGTCTTCATCGTTTTTCAATGATTACGCACAGAGTTATCCACAGATGGTCGCAGAAGTTTCAGGAACAATCTCCGCAATGATTCCAGAAACGGCTTTGGTCGGTGCTGAGGTCATCCTGTCGGCATTGGCTACCCTGCCAACGAGTTCGGGCGTGTATCGGATGCTCGATGTGAATGGAAACGCGCTATACGTCGGCAAGGCGCGCAGCCTGAAAAAACGCGTTGTGGCCTACACGCAGCCGGCGCGGCTACCGGAACGATTGCGCCGCATGGTGGCCGAGACCGCCAGCCTCGAAGTGGTGACGACTCATACCGAGGCTGAAGCTTTGTTGCTCGAGGCTAATTTGATCAAGCGGTTGAAGCCGCGTTTCAATATTCTGCTGCGTGATGACAAATCGTACCCATGGTTGATGATTACCGAAGATGGACCATTTCCACTACTGACAAAGCACCGGGGGGCGCAGACGCGCAAAGGAAGTTACTGGGGGCCGTTTGCTTCAGCGTGGTCGGTCAACCAGACAATTCAAGCGTTGCAGCGAGTGTTTCTGCTCCGAACCTGTGCCGATACCGTGTTTGCCAATCGCTTACGGCCCTGTTTGTTGCATCAGATCAAACGATGCTCCGCGCCATGCGTTGGGCGAATATCCTCTGAAGATTATGCTGCCCTGGTCAATCAGGCACGGGCATTTTTGTCGGGCCGGGCGGGTACCGTGCAGCGGGATCTGGCGGGTGAGATGGAGGCGGCGGCGGCTGCCCTGGAGTTCGAACGCGCCGCGGCGATCCGTGATCGGATCAGGGGGCTGACCCATATTCAGGGGTCGGATGTGATCAACCCCGAAAGCATTGGCGATGCCGATGTGATCGCGATTTATCAGGCAGCCGGTCAGTCTTGTATTCAGGTGTTTTTTATTCGCGGCGGGCGAAACAATGGGAACCGCAGTTTCTTTCCGGCCCAGGCGCGCGGTGAGGCGGCAGGGGATGTTCTGGGTGCGTTTATCGCGCAGTTCTACGACGACAAAACGCCGCCACCTTTGGTGTTGATCAGCAAAATCGTGCCGGAGGTAGTTCTGCTGGCCGAGGCCTTGGGGTTGAAGGCCGGGCGGAAAGTGGAAATTGCAGTGCCGCAACGGGGCGAAAAACATGACGTCGTTCGTCACGCCGAAACCAATGCGCGCGAAGCGATGGAACGCAAATTAGCTGAATCGGCAGGGCAGGAAAAACTTCTGGCGGCGACCGCGACGCTCTTCGATCTCGACCAGGTACCCGCCAGGATCGAAGTCTATGACAACTCACATATTATGGGGACCAGTGCCTATGGCGTGATGATCGTGGCCGGACCCGACGGTTTGATGAAATCGGCCTACCGGAAATTTGCGATCAAGGGTGCCATTACGCCGGGCGACGATTTTGCCATGATGCGCGAAGTTCTGACGCGGCGTTTCTCGCGCGCCATCGCTGAGAACCCGGATCGAACCGAAGGGACGTGGCCCGATCTGGTATTGATCGATGGCGGTGCGGGCCAGTTGTCCGCAGCACAGGGAGTGTTCGACGATCTAGGAATAGGTGATCTTGCATTGGTGGCGATTGCCAAGGGGCCAGATCGCGACGCTGGGCGGGAGTGGTTTTATTTGAAAGGGAGGTCGGCTTTTCAGTTACCGCCCCGCGATCCGGTTTTGTATTTTCTGCAACGTCTGCGCGATGAGGCGCATCGGTTTGCAATCACCACACACCGGGCAAGCCGGAGCCGAAAAATCACTTCGAGCGAGTTGGACGATATCGACGGTGTTGGTACCGCGCGGAAACGCGCTTTGCTCAATCATTTTGGTTCAGCCCGAAGTGTGAAACAGGCCGGGCTGCGCGATCTGGAGGCAGTGTCGGGGATCAACCGGGCGATGGCGCGCCTGATCTATGCACATTTCAACCCAGGAGCCCAATTTGATTGAGTTTGGTGATCTATTAAAAAAGATTACCAAAACATTAAGATTTTTCATGACACAACTTATAGTTTAACGTAAATACATCCTCAAGTTGCATGTTCCAGTCCGAACCATGTCTGAGGAGTCACTATGTCCAGCACAATCAGTACGCCGCTCAATCATGGCGTGACGCTGACGGTATCGAGTTATGCTGATCCGATAACCATCACCGCCGCCGGTTCGATAGACGCGGGAACCGGAAATGGGATTTTGGCAACCCAAAACTGGACTGTGGTGAATAAGGGAACCGTCGTCGCCGCGGTGGGCGATGGAGTTTCCCTGAAGGCCGGTGGTTTTATTGATAATTTGGGCACGGTCGAGGGTGGGGCCGGTGCCTACGGAATATTGTCCAGGTACGCCACCCTCAGCGCGAGCATTGAAAACAGTGGTTATATCAGTGGCGGCAAGGCCGGGGTTTTAATGGCTGGTACCGGGATCACTCTCGATAATCTGGCCGGGGGTATCATCACCGGTGGAACAACCGCGAGTGAAGGCGTCAAATTTTCCGCCAGCGGTCCCGCATCAGGCACGATGATCAATGCCGGATTGATCAGCAGCGGCGATACGGCGGTAACCGGCGGAATGGGATTATACCTCATCAACGGGGCTGTTGCCACAAACGCCACAGGCGGCGTCATTTCCGGCGGCAGCATTGGCATTCGAATCAATGATTATTCGCAGTTCGTCAATCTGGGGACAGTGACCGGCGATACCGGCATTTCGGTTGGGGCCAACCAGAATTCAGTGACGATCGTCGATGCCGGCACGATCACGGTCACGAGCAAGGGCGCGGACGCAATTTCGTTCGCGTCGGGTGTTACGGGGGACAGTCTTACCTTGTTGCCAGGTGCTGTGCTCGGTGGGTTGGCCAATGGCGGGAATGCTGCCGATGTGGTGTTCGCCGGTTCTTCGCTTGGGATCATGGCAAATATTGGCCAAGAAATAATGTCGTTTCCCACAATTTCCATAACGAGCGGCGCAGCGTGGGATTTCACGGGCACCTCGACCATGGCGGGTCAGAACGTGCTCGACAACAATGGCATGTTGCTGCAAACTTTTGGGGACGCGCTGTCGATTGGTTCAACCGTTGCCGGAATCGGTACCATCGAATTGGCCGGTGGGTCGGTGACGTTCGGCAATGCCGTTGGTTCGGGACAGACAATCGATTTTGCTTCGGCGATGTCAACGCTCAGCTTCAATGAATCACACAGCTTTTCCGCCACGATCGATGGTTTCCAGAACGGTGACACGATCGACATCACCGGCTTTGGTGCCAGCGAGTCCGTGTCGGGTGCGCCCAGCGGCGACGATTTCATCGTATCGGCTAATAATAAGACGATCACGCTTACGTTCGGCTCAAGCGCCGCGTCGCTGATCGGTGAGTCCAGCCACTCCGTTGATGGCGGGGTTTTTGAAATTGTCGCGCCCTGCTTTCGGGCGGGAACGCGATTGCTGACGCCTGAGGGACCCCGTCCGGTCGAGAGCCTGCGCAAGGGCGATCTGGTCGTTACGCATGACGGTGCGACCAGATCGATCATCTGGCACGGCCACCGTCGGATTGACTGCGATCGTCATCCCAACCCGAAAATGGTGTTACCCGTTCTCATCGAAGAAGGTGCCTTCGGGCCAGGAGTGCCTTCGCGCGATTTGTACGTGTCGCCCGATCATGCGGTTTACTGCGATCACGTTCTGATACCGGCAAAATGGCTGATCAACGGCGTTTCGATCCGGCAAGTGGACGTTCCGGACGTAACGTATCATCACATCGAACTCGAAAGCCACAACGTAGTTTGGGCCGAAACCTTGCCGACCGAAACCTATCTGGAGTGCGGGAACCGTCACAATTTTTCACGCCAGAAAGGGCCTGTTGCGCTTCATGCCAATTTTGCTCCGGCGCAATGGGATGCGTCACGTGCCTTCGCACCGCTGATCCATGAAGGCGTGATTCTGACTGCGGTACGCCAGCGACTTCATGACCGATTGAGAAACCAAGGTGCCAGGCGCGTCTGCGGAAGTTTTGAGGTTTATGCCGACGGACGCTTGCTGGAAGCGGCGGACGCGGAAAGCGGGCAGAAAATTTTCCGTCTGCCCCTTGGTGCGCGATGCGTGTTGTTGGAGTCGTCGGCCTCCTGTCCCACCGAAATCGATCCTGCCTCGTCCGATCGGCGGCGTCTCGGCATTGCGATTACCGATGTCACGGCGGATGGATTGTTGCTCGATGCAGCGGATCAGCGTTTCGGTGCCGGGTTTCATCCGCCCGAACGTCGTGGCCGACGGTGGTTTCGCTGGACCGATGGCACCGCCGCGATTGACGTTGTCGGCGTGCGCGAGATCGCGTTTACGGTGCAGGCGGTTTCGGCGATTTGGCAATTACCGGCGGATGGGAAGCCGCGTTCAATGGAGCCGCGGCAGGTTTTGGAATTGCGTTGACGATTACCTGTTTGATGCCCAGCGCGGCCTGCTGGGCGGCGGCTACCGCGACATCGCCCCAATAAGGGACCATCTGGGCGGGTTCGAGATCATGCAGCTGGCTGACCTTGCCAATAAACGCGCCGCTTTGACTGCGTATGATCCAGTCCAGCTCTACGACGTCCGATGGTGGCGTGGTTCCCTGATTTTTAGCAGGTGATACCTTGATGAGGCCCGTGAGAATGAAATCGGCGTCGTCTTTATGCTGGACGAGCACGATGCCGAGTTGCCCAAGGTCGCGGCGCAGGTCGAGGGCGAGGGCGTGATTCCCATCGCCAGGGGCACCGGTCACGCCGCTCAGCATGACGCGGGACGGGCGATTTTCCAGCGAGAGCGGGTTGCTTTGCTGAACGCTCGCATTGATGGTGCCGAGTTGGCGCGCGAGGTCGGGCGCTGCGGAGAGTGCCGCGGCGTTGAGCGTCGCGGGATCACCATCGGCCCACAACTGGGCTGCGACCGGCGTACCCGTCGCGTGGCCGTAGATTTTGCCGGTGGGACCTATAATGGAAAATGATGGGATAACACGATCAGCAGCAGTATGGGCCTGGGCGACCAGCAACCAATCGAACTTGGCTGCGGGCTGAACCAAGCTGGGCACATCCTGGGCGACGAGTGCCTGGGCGAGGTCCGACGCAAATCGATGCGCCGCCACATTGCCAAGCAGGGCACCCTGAGGCGGCGGCACGATCAGTACGGGCGGTGGCGGTACCGACAGCAGAGCACCCTCGGGTCCCGGTCTGCCGAGAAAGGGTTGGGGCAGCGTGCCGCATCCGGCCAGGAAAGCGGGAACGAGCAGGAAAACATAGCGTTTCATCAGGCACTCATGATAATTGAAATCTGGTGGCCGCCCGCTCCTTCGCCGCGTCTGGTTCGCCGGCGATGTGAAAAGAATTGCGTCTCGTTGGCATAAGTATCGTGCGGGAGGCACGCGACCCTGACACCGCAAAATTTCAGACGGGCCGCAACGTAACCCGGAAGATCGAATTGCCAGTGGTCACGTCCGGTCGCGGAAAAAAAACGGTCGTTGGCATTGTCGTGTGCCACGATCGCGTCGTGCAGGTCGGGCCCTACCTCGTAGCTTGGTTGACGGATGCAGGGACCTACGACCGCCGTGATGTCTTCGCCACCAAGGTTGCGCATGGCGACGATGGTCGCTTCTAGTACACCGACGAGCGCTCCACGCCATCCGGCATGAACCGCCCCAATCACACGCTTCGTCGCATCCGCGAGCAGGATGGGCGCGCAATCGGCGGTGATGATGCCGAGGGCGAGATTTGGCTGGTCGGTCACCATCGCATCGGCCTCGGGGCCGCTGCCGGCGGCCCACGGTGCGGTCGCGGTGATGACGCGGGAGCCGTGAACCTGTTTGATGCCAAGCAGTTGCGAAGGTGCGGCACCGATGGCACGGGCGGCACGTGCCCGATTTTCCGCCACATGGTCAAGGTTATCCATCCCTGACAGACCGCAATTGAGACTGGCGTAGGTGCCGCGCGAGACGCCCCCTGCACGGGTGAAAAAACCATGTGGTACCGTGAGGTCGCCAGTTAGAAAGTCCGTCATGCGGCAAATCCTGGAAGTGCGGGCAGGGAGGGATGGCCGAGCGCCAATGCCTTGAACAGACTGCCCATGGCTTCGGGTGCGGTGAGTCGCCTGGTTGCAGCCATAAGTTTGATCGCCGCATCAGGGTTGGCACCGCGACCGAGTTGAGCGGTGCGCTCGTGAATGCCGAGGGAGGCGAGAAATGTGCCCTGGGGAACTGGCCCTGAAACCCGGCAGCCAGCTTCAACGGCCGTGCTGACTAACCGCGCGAAATCGACGTGCGCGGTCAGGTCTGCGGTGCCGGGTTCGGCGAGCGGGTTGGCCGGCTGTGTGCCCCGAATTGCCTGCAAAGTGTCGCCAGGTCCGCTGTGGAGGGGGCCATAATCGATTATCAGCGCAGTCCCGCCCTGGCGGGTCAACCGTGCGGCAAGGGCGATCATGAATGTCTCCGCAGCTTCACCGCTTTCGCGAATGGTACCGGCCGTGTCATCGGGCAGGGAGACATCGGTGGGGCGGTCGGTAAACTGCATGTTTTCGACATAGCGTTCCGCCCAGCCGGATGAACGGCGGATAAATTGACGAATTGGCAGGGCGTCAAGAAATTCGTTAGCCAGAAAAATGATAGGACCACCGGGGATAGCGTTCAAATCGGCGTGAATGGTGGCCTCGGGGATAGCCGATTGCAGCACAGGGATCAGGCGAGGAGAGGTTTCGATCAAATGGACCGATAGTGCTGCGGCCAATCCTGGAACCGCGC
Source organism: Acidiphilium sp. (assembly GCA_028688905.1). GTDB lineage: Bacteria > Pseudomonadota > Alphaproteobacteria > Acetobacterales > Acetobacteraceae > Acidiphilium. The sequence continues at coordinate 844,251 of JAQTXH010000001.1, forward strand.
GGCGGATCGCCCGTAGTGCATCGTGCATCAGCGTGCCGCGCCCTGGCCCGGCTTCCACCAGACTGATTTGCTTCGGTGTATCCATCATCTGCCAGACCAATCCTGCCCACAAGCCAAGCAACTCACCGAAAACCTGGGAAATCTCCGGTGCTGTGACGAAGTCGGCAAAGGGATCATGCGTCGCGTAGTAGGCGGCGTTGGCGCGGGCCATGAAATGGTCGAGGCGCTCGATCACGCGGTAAGTGCTGCGGGGATTCGAGGCATCCGTCGAGCACGCCAGATCATGACGGCACCAATCGCGATCATGGGCAATGACAGCAATTGGCCCATGGTTAATCCGAACATCAGGTAGCCCAGGAACCAATCCGGTTGGCGGAAATATTCGGCCGCAGTGCGGGCAATACCATATCCCAGAACAAATAGTCCAGCGAGATAGCCGGGCTGACTGCGTATCCGCTCGCTGCGCGAGGCGGCAAACAGCACGATGAACAGGATGATGCCCTCAAAGGTCGCCTCGATCAATTCGGAAGGGAAGCGCGGCACGTCGGAGCCGGATTGAGGGTAGATCATCCGAAACGGAAACCACGCGGGTGCCGGGCGGCCCCATAACTCGCCATTGATGAAATTGGCGAGCCTGCCGAGAAACAGACCAATCGGAACCGGAACCGCGACTCGATCGGCGAAGCTCCAAGGGTCGAGGCCCCGGCGATGGCAATAGATCAGGATCGCAACGGCTACCCCGATCATGCCGCCGTGGAAGCTCATGCCGCCGTCCCACACCGCATAGGTACGGTTCAGGTGATTGAGAAAATAGACGGGCTGATAGAACAGGATATAGCCGATCCTGCCCCCTAGAACCACGCCGAGCGTTGCCCAGGACAGGAAATCATCGACCTGCTCATGGGTCGCGACCGCCGGACGCTCCCGCACGAGGCGGCGCATTAGCCGCCAGCCGAGCACCAGGGCAGTGATATAGGCAAGGGCGTAATAATGGATGGCGAAGGGGCCGAATTTGACCAGGATGGGATCGAAATGCGGCCAGACATAGACGTTGTTCATCGGTAAGGGTCCGGTTGGTTCAGGAAATCGGTGATGTAGCGGCGAATGCCATCTTCCAGGGAAGTGAAAGTGTGGGTGAATCCCGCCGCGCGCAGCCGCCCCATGGTTGCCTGGGTAAAGGATTGGTATTGTCCGATGAGGCGCTCCGGCATCGGGACAAATTCGATGCGGGGGGCTACGCCATGTGCAGCGCAGACCGCGAGCGCCAGATCGGCGTAGGAGCGGGCAACACCGGTGCCGAGATTGAACAACCCGGAAACCTCAGGGTTGTCGAGGAGAAACAGCAGAGCAGCAATCACGTCGTCGATCCAGATGAAGTCGCGCGACTGGGCACCGTCGGCGATATCCGGCTGGTCCGAACGGAACAGGGTTGCCGGACGGCCATCCGCGATTTCGTCATGCTTGACCTTCACGACCGAAATCATCGAGGCTTTGTGATACTCATTCGGCCCATATACATTGAAGAATTTCAAGCCGGCCCATTGGGGCGGTCGGGGGTGGCCGGCGGCGCATTCGCCAGCCACCCAAAGGTCGAAAGCGTGTTTTGACCAGCCATAAAGATTGAGCGGTTGCAGGCGGCGCAGGGCAGCGATACCTGGGGTATCGTCGAACCCGGCCGCGCCGTTGCCATAGGTCGAAGCCGACGAGGCATAGATGAAACGAACGCCATGGCGCGCGCACCAGTGCCAGAGGTCCTGGCTTAAGGTGACATTGCTGCGCCAGACCAAGTCCCCATCGATTGCGGTGGTTTCGCTGACGGCCCCCATGTGAACGACAGCTTCCAGGCACGGGTGCGATTCCAGATAGTCGGACAGAGCGTCCGGTTGAATGATCTGCGTCGGTGGATGGTGCCGCAGATTGCGCCATTTGCCGCCGATGCCCAGGCTGTCCACGATGCTGACCTCGCTCGCCCGCTCATTTAATGCGGCATGTAGGTTTGACCCGATGAAACCTGCGCCGCCCGTGACCAATATCATGCGAGGGCTTATACGCAGTGACCGATGATCAGTCATCATCGAGGCAGCAGGAGATTGATCTATGAGCGAGCGACCAAAGTTTTTCGATGATCTGGCGGGTGTGGCCGGCGGCGCGCTTTCCGCTTTCAGCGGCTTGCGCGACGAATTGACGGCGTTGATCCGAGCGCGGGTAGATGAAGCCATCCGAAAGCTCGATCTGGTGCGGCGGGAAGAATTCGACGTGGTCGCTGAACTTGCCGCCAAGGCGCGGGCCGAGGCCGGGGCCTTGGCGGCGCGGGTGGCGGCGCTCGAAGACATGATCGCGACGGCACCGATGCGTGATGTCGACACGCCAGCTATGCCTGAAATCACAGAACCGCCGAAACCCTCGGCATCCAGCCTTGATCAGGACAGCAACACGCCTTCCTGACGAAGAAAACCCAGCAGGGGCAGCAATGGCAGCCCGAGAATGGTGAAATAGCTGCCCTCGATCCGGTTGAACAATTGGATCCCGCGTGACTCCAGGAGATAGGCCCCAACCGAGGCGAGCGGGATGTTGCCTTCGTGGGCAATGTAGTCCTCAATGAAGGCATCGCTGACCATACGCATCGTCAGTTCAGCGGTTTCGGTGTGGTGCCAGATCGTGGTGCCCGCGCGGGCGCAGGCGACCGCCGTCGCAAGATAATGAGTTTGGCCGCGAAGCCGGCGGATGTGGGTGCGTATTTCGTCGCGGTTCGTCGGCTTGTCAAACCAGACGTCGTTGCAGTGAAGAACCTGGTCCGCCCCGATCACCAGCGCTTCCGGCCTTTGCGCCGAGATATGGGCGGCTTTCAGAACGGCGAGTGTGACAGACAGATCGCTCGCGCATGCGCCGTTATGACGCGCGTCGGCTTTTATCCTGGCTTCGTCGACTTCGGCCACAATCACTTCGACGGCGACTCCGGCGCAGCGCAGCATATTGCGGCGGGTGGCTGACCCGCTCGCCAGAATAACCTGCAATTCAGAAGCCTTCGAGCACGATTTTTCCTAATGTCGTGCCGGTCTCGATCGCGGCATGGGCCCGACGTAGATTGGCTGCGTTGATCGGACGGAGCGTCGAGGTCATGGTGGTACGCAGCACGCCCTGATCGATAAGACGGCTTACCATTTGCAGGATATTATGTTGCTCGACCATGTTTTGGGTTTGGTGCAGCGAGCGGGAGAACATGTACTCGGTGTGAATCGAAGCTGATTTGTTGAAAACCTCGCTCAGATCGATTTGCGCTGTCGATTCGATTACACCAATCCGGCCTTCGGGTGCCAGAACGTGGCATAGCGCGCGCCAGTGCTGTTCGAGATGGTTGGTACAAAAAATATAAGCGGGTGCCGCAACGCCGCAGGTTGCGAGTTGAGCGGCGAGATCGCGATGGTGATTGATGACGTGATGGGCACCAAGGGCGGTACACCACGCGCTGCTCTCAGGCCGGGATGCGGTCGCGACCACGGTTAGCCCGGTTAGTCGCCGTGCCAACTGGATCGCCATGGAGCCGACGCCGCCGGCACCGCCAATAATGAGCAGAGTGTCGTTCCGAGTGCGATCACGCGGTATTGCGAAGCGGTCGAACAGCATTTCCCAGGCGGTTAGAGTGGTGAGCGGCAGGGCGGCCGTTTCCGCGAAACTTAGGGTTTTTGGCTTGCGGGCAGCGATGCGTTCGTCGACCAGTTGAAATTCGGCATTGCTGCCGGGTCGCTCGATCGAACCCGCGTAATAAACTTCGTCGCCAATTCCGAAATTGGTGACGTTTGCGCCCACCGATCGCACGACGCCGGCGGCATCGAAGCCGAGAATTTTGGGTTCACCCAACGGCTCGTTTCGGCGTCTGATCTTGGTATCGACCGGGTTGACCGAGACGGCTCGAACTTCGACGAGAATGTCGAAGCGGCGCGGTGTCGGCTCCAGAATATCAATGTCGATCAACGCATCATCGGCGGTAATTGGCAGCGAATGGGTGAAGGCGACTGCTTTCATTATTCGATCCTGGCGATTTACGATGGGGCTTTTGTGCGCTGCGAACAGGCAATACGCAACAGCCCCGGCCCTTGGAGATTGAGCCAGGACGTCGCCGCCGTGCGGTGTGGCGTCAGGCGATTCAATAAAGTCCAGAAATCTGGTGAGTGATTCATATAGCGCAGATGCGCGACCTCGTGGGCGATCACGTAATCCTGAACAAATGGGGGGGCCATGATCAGGCGCCAGGAAAACATCAGCGTGCCGTCAGCGGTGCAACTGCCCCAACGAGTTTTTGTGTCTTTTATCCGAATCCGGTGCGGGTGAGTGTTAATCTTGATTGCTTTGTCCTGCGCTAAAGACGAAAATTGTTTTAATGCAATAGATTGTAAGGCGTCACTCACCCTCCGTGCCAGAAATTCAAGTTGCCCCGCAACAAGGATTTTTGCGTCCGCAACGACCGCGCCGCCGCGATGGGTTGGGTCATGGACGATCGTATGTGGTTCACCAAAGATCGGAATGGTGCCGCCAGCGGTGATCGACATCACTGCCGGTAATGCAGCGAGCCTTGCCGCGACCCAGGCTTCGTGCCCTCGCAGCAGGGCAAGACCGGCACGGCGCGAACCTCGCGGGGGCAGAGTGATGATGATGGCGCCGGCCTGCGGATCGATTTTCAAGGCGACACGCCGGGCGCGAGCACTGCGACGCCAGCAAATAGACGTGGGCCGCCCGGCAATGACGATCGGTTCCTCGGAAGGCTCGGAGTTCGACCTCATGATGGTCGATTTTTTGGCCAGCGCGCCGGCCACGCAACGATATGATGCTCCAATGGCCCGGCATCGGTTTCGCTGATGGCGCGGCCTGCAACCGAAGCACCGGCGTTGCACGTGCTGCTGGCATTGCCGGTGATCAGCGGGTGCCAGTCAGGCAAATCGCGCCGTTCGGCCACCAGTCGATAGGCGCAGGATGGGGGTAACCAGTCGATTTCGGACAAAGCGGATGGTGTCAATGCAATGCAATCAGGCACTTCGCGCGACCGGTTGGCATAATCACGGCAGGTGCAGCTCTCCAGATTGAGCATCCGGCACGCGACATTGGTGAATTCGAGATCGCCGGTATCGTCGTCGCGCAGTTTGTGGAGGCAGCACCGCCCACATCCATCGCATAGCGATTCCCACTCTGCCTCGCTCATTTGATCGAGGCGTTTGACACGCCAAAATGGTACGGAGCCAGACTGCGACATCGCTGCAATCTAGCGTCTCTCGTGCCATTAGGAAATGATTATCCGCCGAATTTGGCGAGCATGGCGCGGAGTGGGTTTGCACCGGCATTGTTAGCCGACATTGTTATCACAATCTGGCGCGGGTCGATCAGTTGGCCATAGTATTGTTGGTCGAGTGCAGAATCATTGGAAAATACCGATCCGGACAACGAAATACCACCGTAGAGGCCGCGAGCCTTGGCAAAGGTGATGATGTCGGCTCCTAGCGCGGTCCCGGTCGATCCGCCGATGCCGGCACCGATGGTTGCGACTGATATCCCGGCGTCGGCACCGATTTTGAACTGGCTGTTCAAAAATGCGTTGAGTGCTGTGGTGTTCATCAGCATCATCAGCACTTCAGCGTCCTGGACGCCGATTTGAAGGCCGAAACTGCCACTGCCCATGGAATAAAAGGCGGGGTCGGACCACGATCCCGTCGCTGCGCGCGATACCAGGACGCAGTCGCCGCCTTCGCCGCCAAAAAAGAACCCTGCCTTGAAAATTCGCGGGCAGACCACGACGGCTTTGGCGCGACGGAGGAACTGCGTCGCCTGATTGGCTTGCGAGGAGCCATCTCCAAGCATGGTTTCAACTGAAAGGGTGGACCGGTCAACCAACTCCTGGGCACCGTTGGGTGCGTTCGAGTCGCCGGCGCACGCGGAGAGGGGGGCTGCAATCAGCAGTGCGGCCAAGCTTAACCGGCTGATCCTTCGGTTACTCGGTTTTCCGGTCGTGTGCGTCGCCGTCCCAGACAATTGGGTCATTTACTGGCTCCAGTTTGGTTGCTCGTCCATGATAGGGTGGTTTCGCCGATGTTCGGACTCAAATGGATATTTGTTCATTCAGCGACACGATCCGCCACGCATGAGTGTAGCGCTCGATCCGCGTGATTGAAAGATTATCGACGGCGAGGCTGAGCGCTTGGTGCGACGAAAGAGCGAGCGCCTCCGCGACTGCGGCTCGGATGGTGCCGCCGTGCGACACGACGACGATGGCTTCGCCCGCGTGCTCGGTGGCGAGACGCGCCAGGGCGGCACCGACTCGGTGGCGCATATGGTTAAAACTCTCGCCCGACGGTGGCACCTCATCGCCGCCAACTGGCCAGAACGGATGCTGCGCCGGCCGATTGGCGAAGTCGCTCATGGGGGAACCTTGCCATAGTCCGAAATTCTGCTCGATCAGTGCGGGTTCAATATCCAGAGGAACCGTGCCGTAGCCCGCGCTCATGATGGCTTCAGCCGTGGCACGGGTCCGCGACAGCGGCGTGACCAGCCATTTGGCAGGCTTCGGCAGCATCGCGCCGAGAGCGGAATAGCGCCGCTGATCCTGGGTACGGCGGAGGGGACAGATTGCCACGTCCATCTGCCCGTATAGGACGGCAAGCGATTCGGGCGAAACCGTGGCGTGGCGGATTAAACAAAACCTTGTGGGTGCCGTGTGGTCAGACATCAGTCTCAAAGTTCCTCATCGTCGAAGGAAATCAGGCGCTATACGCTTATCGCGCTAAGAACAGCGCGTAGCGATCCCCGCACCACCTGCCAACTGACCGGCGCTTGTCCATAGGCCTCGCGCTGTGGCAATTCACGTTGATGACCAATATGGATGATGATCGATCGATGACGTTGCAGACAGAATGCCCGGCGGGGGCGTTAGCGGACCGGGAGACGCTGGTTCGGTTCGATCGCGATTTTGTGGGCGGACTCCAGACCGGCGATCCGGAACTTCACGCTATGTTGATGACGGCGCGTGCCATGCCGGATCATATCGGTCGCAAGGACGAAGCCGAACTGGTGATGGCACTGGCTCCGTATCTGGAAGCGATGCTCGGTAAGTTGTTCGGGATCGAAACCGAACTCTCGGCATTGCGCGCGGCGACTGCGGCGCGCACCCCGGTTCACAGCGTGAAACGCAATTTCGTGCAGCGTCAGGCCGTCAAGACCTACGCCGATCCATCGGCGTTCGATGGCACCGGATTGCGTGGTCGATTGCAGGATCGGGGCGTCTCTCCGTTCACCGAGGATCGGTTCGCACAGGCGGTGCTGGACTGGGAGGCGGCGGGGGATGCCGAGGCGTTGGAGATTGCCAGGCGCTACGCTTCCTGGGCGACACTGACCGTCGACGGGCGCGCGTTTCACGCCTCGGACGTGCTGTTCCGCGTGCCGCACCGGATTGATCCGGCGCATCTGGTACCGGTCGAGACGATCGAGCGTGATGGCGTGACGATGCAGCGATTGCCCGAATCGCACTGGCGCGCGCGCGACGGATTCGCGCTGACCGATACCGGCATGACCACGGATCAGGCGCTGGATCAGATGAATTACTGCATCTGGTGCCATGCCCAGGGCAAGGACAGCTGTTCGCAAGGGCTGAAGGACCGCAAGACCGGGGTGTTTCAGACCTCGTCGTTCGGAGTGTCGCTGGCGGGGTGCCCACTCGAGGAGCGGATCAGCGAGATGCACCAGTTGCGCGCCGAAGGTTCGCTGCTAGGGGCGTTCGCGACGATCGTGATCGATAATCCGATGGTCGCGGCGACCGGACACCGGATTTGCAACGATTGCATGAAGGCCTGCATCTACCAGAAGCAGGAGCCGGTCGATATTCCCCAGGCCGAGAGCAGCATTTTGCGCGATGTGCTGGCGTTGCCGTGGGGGTTCGAGATTTATGCGCTGCTGACCCGCTGGAACCCGCTTGATATCCGCCGGCCGATCGAAAAATCCGATACCGGCCGGTCGGTTCTGGTGGTGGGGTTGGGACCGGCGGGGTTCACCCTGGCGCATCATCTGCTCAACGAGGGGCATCGGGTGGTTGCGGTCGATGGGCTTAAGCTCGAACCATTGCCGTTCGAGGTCATGACGCCGATCCGGAACGTCGAGACCGTGTTCGAGAGCCTGGATGACCGGGTGATGGCTGGTTTCGGTGGCGTGGCCGAATACGGCATCACGGTGCGATGGAACAAGAACTACCTGAAACTGATCCGGATTCTGCTGGAACGGCGGGGGCGCTTCGCCGCGATCGGCGGGGTCCGGTTCGGCGGCGATGCCACGGTTTCGATCGATGATGCCTGGGCGATGGGCTTCGACCATATCGCGCTCAGCATGGGGGCGGGCCGTCCGACCGTGCTCGATATTCCCAATGGTTTGGCGCGCGGGGTGCGCCAGGCGTCGGATTTTCTGATGGCGTTGCAGTTGACCGGGGCGGCGAAGCCATCCTCGATCGCCAATTTGCAACTGCGTCTGCCGGTGGTGGTGGTGGGCGGCGGTCTGACCGCCATCGATACCGCGACCGAGAGCCTGGCGTATTACGTGCGCCAGGTCGAGAAATTCGCCTCGCGCTACCGCATTCTGGTGGCCGAACGCGGCGAGGCGCGGGTGCGGGCGGGGTGGAGCGCCGAGGACACCACGATCGCCAGCGAATTTCTGGCCCATGCCGAGGCTTTGGCCGCAGAGCGCGCGCTGGCCGAACGCGAAAGGCGGTTGCCGCATTTTGCGCCGATGCTGGAGGCGTGGGGCGGCGCGACGATCGCGTATCGCCGCCGCCTGATCGATGCGCCGAGCTACACGCTCAATCATGAGGAAGTCGCGAAAGCGATGGAGGAAGGCGTGCGGTTCGCCGAGGGGCTGACGCCGGTCGCGGTCGAGATCGACGAGGTCGGGCATGTCGCCGGACTGCGTCTGCGCGGGGCGGAGGGTGAGGTCGTGCTGCCGGCGGGGGCGATTCTGGTCGCGGCGGGCACCCAGCCGAACACCGTGCTGGCGCGGGAGGATGGCCGGATCAAGCTGGATGGGCGTTACTTTCAGGCGATCGATGCGAACGGTGATCCGGTGATCCCGGAGCGTGCTACCGCCAAGCCGCCTGAGACCCATGTGTTGATGCACCGCACACCCGATGGCCGGATGATCAGCTTTTTTGGCGATCTGCACCCTTCGTTTTTTGGTAATGTGGTCAAGGCGATGGGCAGCGCCAAGCGCGGCTATCCGATCGTTTCGGCGCTGATGAACGCACGCGCGCCCTCGACCGAGGCCGATTTGCTGGCGCGGGCGCGGCATGATCTGCAAGCGACCGTTCATGCGGTGAACCGGCTGACGGCGACGATTGTCGAGGTCGTGGTGCATGCGCCGGCGGCGGCGCGGGCGTTCCGGCCCGGACAATTCTTCCGGTTGCAGAACTTCGAAACCACCGCACGGTGCCTCGATGAGCCGACCGGCCGCACCGTGCTGGCAATGGAGGGGTTGGCGATGACCGGCGCGGCGGCCGATCCGGCGACGGGATTGATTTCGGTGATCGCGCTCGAAATGGGCGGATCATCGGATCTTTGCGCGCATCTGCGGCCGGGCGAACCGGTGGTGCTGATGGGGCCGACCGGCACGCCAACCACGATTTTGCCGAATGCGACCGTGGCTCTGGTGGGCGGCGGCCTTGGCAATGCCGTGCTGTTCTCGATCGGCGCGGCGCTGCGTGCGGCCGGATCGCGCGTGCTGTATTTTGCCGGCTACAAGAAGCTGGCCGATCGGTATCGGGTGGAAGACATCGAGCGGGCGGCGGATGTGATCGTCTGGTGCAGCGACGAGGCGCCGGGTTTCGTGCCGAACCGGCCGCAGGACCACAGTTTCGTCGGCAACATCGTCCAGGCAATGCTTGCCTATGCCAATGGCGCGCTGGGTGATGCCGCGGTGCCGCTCGGCGACTGCCACCACATCATTGCGATCGGCTCGGATCGGATGATGCAGGCGGTGGGTGCGGCGCGGCATGGTGTGTTGCGCCCTTATCTCGCACCCCATCACTCCGCGATCGGGTCGATCAACTCACCGATGCAATGCATGATGAAGGAGGTTTGCGCCCAATGCCTGCAACTGCACGTCGATCCTGTGACCGGGGCGCGGCGGGTGGTGTTTTCCTGCTTCAATCAGGATCAGGCGCTGGATGAGGTCGATTTCGGCGTGCTGGCGGATCGGTTGGGGCAGAACCGGCTGGCCGAAAAACTGACCGCGCAGTGGATCGATCGTGCGTTGCACCGGCTTGAGGTGCGCACGACAATTGCGGCCGAGTGAGGAGAGTCACGGTTGTTTGGGTCGCTGATCTCGCCGGAGTAGGAATAACCCCTGCTCGCCGAACAGATTGGCGAGCAACGGTGCCCGTCGCCAGGGCGCGCGGCGGCCGGCTTCGTCGGCGGCGAGCCAGTTCTCGACGAGATAGCCTTCCTGCGCGCAGAGATCGAAAAAATCCCTTATCGTGCAGGGGTGGATGTTCGGGGTTTCGTACCACATCCGACCCCACGTCGTGGTCATTGGCATCCTGCCGGTCGCGAGCAATTGCCAGCGCAGGCTCCAATGGCCGAAATTGGGAAAGCTGACGATGGCTCGGGTGCCGATGCGCAGCATCTGGCGCAGTACCTCGCGGGGCCGTTCGACCGCTTGGAGCGTGCGAGATAATACCACATAATCAAAGGCATCGTCTGGATAGTGCGATAAATCGCTGTCGGCGTCTCCCTGCATCACCGGCAGGCCGTGGGTGACCGCGCGGGTGACTTCGGCCATGTCGATCTCGATGCCGCGGGCATCGCATTTACGGGTGCGGAACAGATGGTCGAGCAAGGCACCATCGCCGCAGCCGATATCGAGCACGCGCGAACCCGGTTCGATCATGCCGGCGATCAGTTCAAGATCGACCCGCATGTTCTTGGCAACAAACCGCACTGGTACCGCTTCCGTCATGGCAGACCTGCGGCTTCGGCGGCACCACGGAGAAAACCGGCGACGGTACGGTGAAAATCCGGTTCATCGAGCAGGAACGCGTCATGGCCCTTATCGCTGACGATTTCGACGAAACTGACGTTGGCGGCTGCCTGGTTGAGGGCACGGGCGACCGCGCGGCTTTCGGCGGTGGGAAACAGCCAGTCCGAACTGAACGAGACCAGCAGGAAGCGGGTTTTCGATCCACGGAATGCGGCGGCGAGTGACCCGCCGTGATCGGCCGCGAGGTCGAAAAAATCCATCGCACGGGTGATGCAGAGGTAGGAATTAGCGTCGAACCGGCGGACGAAACTCGATCCTTGGTGTTCGAGGTAGCTCTCGACGGCGAAACGCTCGCCGAAAAGCACCGGCGCCATCGCGCTGCCACCTTGAAGACGGCGGCCGAATTTGCGGGTCAGAGCCGCTTCGGAGAGATAGGTGATATGCGCGGTCATCCGGGCAACGGCGAGGCCGCGCGCCGGGATGACGCCGTGCGCCCAGTAGAAACCTTCATGAAAATCGGGATCGGCGAAAATCGCCTGGCGTCCGACCTCGTGAAACGCGATGTTTTGCGCGGAGTGATACGGCGCGGTGGCGACCGGGACCGCTGCGAACACCGCCTCGGGGAACAACGACGCCCAGGCCAGCGCCTGCATACCGCCCATCGATCCACCGACCACCGCGAACAGGCGGGTGATGCCGAGCCAGTCGATCAGCATTTTCTGGGCCCGCACCATATCCTGCACCGTGATCGGGGGAAATTCGATGCCCCAGGGTTCGGGTGACGACGGATTACGGCGGCTGCGCGGGCCGGTGGAACCCATGCAGCCACCGAGCGCATTGGCGCAGATGACGAAATAGCGATTGGTATCGACGGGTCTATCCGGTCCGACCAGGGTTCCCCACCAGGCTGGTTTGCCAGTGAGCGGGTGGGGTTCGGCAACGTATTGATCGCCGGTGAGCGCATGACAGATCAGCACGGCGTTGCTGCGTGCTGCATTCAGCGTGCCGTAGGTGCGATAGGCAATATCGAGCGGTGCCAGCATCACGCCGCAATCGAGGGCGATGCCGTCCGTGAAGGTTTCGTGCCGGTGCGGGATTTCCGGAAATGCGGTCTGATCCATGACGTGCCCGCTATGCCCGCAACCAGCCGGTGCGGCAAGAACGGGGTCTTGCCGTGTGGCGTGCCTCCTGTATCAAAGGGTGCCGCATTCATCGTATTGGTTAAGTATGCCTGACACGTCATCACTCTTGCCGCCGAACGACGCCGCTCCGGAAGCGCTGGCGCGGCTGCGCGCAGAAATCGATGCGCTCGATGATCGTTTGCATGATTTGCTGATGGAGCGGGCGGCAATCATCGAACGAGTGGCGCGCGATGGCGGCAAACGCGGTGTACCGATCCGTCCCGGTCGCGAGGCCGTGATGCTGCGGCGGCTGCTTGAACGGCACAATAGCGCGCTGCCGCCGCAAACGATTTTGCGTATCTGGCGGGAATTGTTCTCCGGTGCCCTGATGATCGAGGGCGGCCTGACGATTGCGGTAGCCGACGGGGCGCAAGTGGAATTGCCGGCGGTGGCACGAGAGCATTTCGGACCACTGACCGGGCTGCGTCGGCATCGGACACCTTCGCAGGCGCTGGCCGATCTGACCAACGGTGCGGCGCACGCCGCGGTGTTGCCGCTACCATCGGACGAGGATGACGATCAGTCGGCCTGGTGGGTTGGGCTTATGCATGGCGGCGTGCCTCGGCTGGCGATTGTGGCGAAACTGCCGTTCTGGGCGCGACGCAGCGAAGGCGTGCCCCAAGCCGGCGCGTACGTCGTGGCATCGCTGACACCTGATGCAAGCGGGGCTGATCGTAGTTTGATCGGCATCGAAATCGCACCCGACACCAGCACGGCGCGAATCGCGGGTTTGCTGAAAGATTCCGGATTTGATGTTGGCTCAATCCTGCCACGGCGGGCCGCCAAGCGTGAGGTGGGATATGCGCTGGCCGACGTTGAAGGTCTGGTGGCGCGCGACGATCCACGGCTTGCGGCGATCACCGGCTTTCTCGCAACGCCGGTCATCCTCGGTGCCTACGCCGTACCGTATGGCGCGGGCGACATGCCGCGATGAGTGGACAGCCTCGCGCGCGGGACGCAGTGTTTTCGGTGCCGCCTTATGTCGGGGGCGACTCGAATCTTACTGGCATCAACCGGGTCATCAAGCTTTCTTCCAATGAGGGTGCGTTTGGGACGCCCCCCGAGGCGGTTGCGGCGATGCGTGCAGCGGCCGATTTGGCTTTTCGCTACCCCGACGGGGGATCGTCGGCCTTGCGCCGGGCAATTGGCGCGACCTTCGATCTGGATTCGACCAAAATCGTATGCGGCAACGGGTCGGATGACCTGATCGGGTTGCTGATTCAGTCCTACGGCGGCCCGGGGACTGAACTGGTGATGAGCGCTCATGGCTTTCTGATTTACGAAATCGCAGCGAAGCTCGCCGGCATGGTGGTGCGCAAGGCAGCGGAAATCAATTTGACCGCCGATGTCGATGCTATGCTCGCTCAGGTCACGCCGGCGACCAGGTTGGTTTTTCTTGCCAATCCGAACAATCCGACCGGCAGCCTGGTGCCGACCGCCGAGGTCTTTCGGCTTCGCGCCGGCCTGCCTCAGGATGTCCTTCTTGTGCTTGATGCCGCTTACGCCGAGTACGTCGAGCGAAGTGACTATGATCCAGGCATGGCGCTGGTTGATGCTGGTGACAATACGGTCATGACGCGGACATTCTCTAAAATATTTGGTTTGGGCGGCGCTCGGCTCGGCTGGGCCTACGCACCCGAGAGCGTGATCGATGTTCTCAACCGCACCCGGATGCCGTTCAATGTGAGCGGACCTACGGCCGCTGCTGGGATTGCCGCGCTGGCGGTACCCGGCTGGGTGGAACGGTGCCGAATCCATAACAGCCGGGCACGAGCAACCCTGACCGCACGGTTGCAGGATGCCGGTTTGATCGTGCATCCGAGCGAGACGAATTTCGTTCTGGTCGATTTTGGTGCTGCGGCGCGGGCGGTCGCGGCAGACGAGTATTTGCGCGCGAGAGGAATTATTGTCCGCAATGTCGCCGCATATGGGTTGCCGCATTGCCTGCGGGTTACGATCGGCACGGATGACGAGTGCGGCACTGTGGTGGAAGCCCTTACTGAATTCGCCCATATCGATGACTGAACCCATTTTCGAACGACTGGTTTTGATCGGCGTGGGGCTGATCGGCTCTTCGGTCGCCCGCATTGCGCGTGCGCGGGGCGATATTGCGCGGGTCGTGGTGGCCAATGCGCGCACCGAGGCCACCTTGGCCCGTGTTAATGAGCTAGGGATCGCGGATGTGTGTGAGATTGACCTGGTGCGGGCCGTCGAAGGAGCCGATTGCGTAATGCTGTGCGCGCCGGTGGGTGCCTATGCCGCGCTGGCCGCTGCGATTGGGCCGCATCTGGCACCTGGATCGATTGTCACCGATGTCGGATCGACCAAGCAATCGGTGATCCGCGATATTGGCCCGCATTTGCCGCAGGGCGTGCATTTTGTTCCGGCTCATCCGATGGCGGGAACCGAGTTTTCCGGGCCGGATGCCGGATTCGTCGAATTGTTTCGGGGCCGCTGGTGCCTGCTGACGCCGCCGCCGGGTACCGACCCCCAAGCGGTTGAGCGGATCAAAATGCTTTGGGAACGCTGCGGCGCTTCGATCAGCGTGATGGATCCGGCGCATCACGACCGGGTGGTAGCGATCGTCAGTCATTTGCCACATCTGATTGCCTTTACGATCTGTGGTACCGCCGATGATCTGGCAGACGAAACACGCAAGGAAGTGTTGCAGTTCGCAGCCTCGGGTTTTCGCGATTTCACACGCATTGCCGCCTCTGATCCGGTGATGTGGCGCGATGTGTTTCTCAATAATCGCGAAGCTCTGCTGGAAATGCTGGCGCGGTTTACCGAGGATGCTCAGGCGATGGCGCGCGCGGTCCGTTGGGGCGATTCATCCTACATCGAGGACAAAGTGAACCGGGGCCGCAAGATCAGGCAGGCACTGCTCGACCTCCATCAGGCGTAGTCACGCCATACCGGCAGATTGATAGCGGGCCGGTCCTTACGCTATCAGCGTCACCATCCCAACATCGTCAGGATTTTTCATGGCAGGGCCTCAGGCACGGCAGAAGCGCGGACGCAGGATTGACGGCTGGATCGTTCTTGACAAGCCGCAGGGTATTACCAGCGCTCACGCGGTCGCCAAAATCAAGCGTCTGCTCGACGCAGCAAAAGTCGGCCACGGCGGCACGCTTGACCCCCTGGCGACCGGGGTGTTGCCGATCGCCCTGGGGGCGGCAACCAAGATGGTGCCCTATGTGATGGACGGCACCAAGCTTTACCATTTTACCCTCCGGTTCGGTGAAGCGCGGGATACCGACGATGCCGAAGGCGCGGTGATCGCGACCAGCGAGGCGCGACCGGATGACGTCGCGCTCAATGCGGCGTTGCCGGCCTTTCGTGGCCTGATCATGCAGGTTCCCCCGGCGTTTTCAGCGATCAAGGTCGATGGCGAACGGGCTTATGATCTGGCGCGTGCCGGCACACCACCTGATTTGCCGCCGCGCCCGGCGCAGATCGATCGGTTTGAGTTAATCGGCCGGCCCGATGCCGATCATGCGATATTCGAGGTCGCGTCCGGCAAGGGGGTTTATATGCGGTCGCTGGCGCGGGACTTGGCGCGGGCGTTGGGCAGCGTGGGTCATATTTCAGCGTTGCGCCGGCTCGCGGTGGGGCCGTTTGCGGAACATGCGGCGATCACGCTGGACAAATTGGCGGATTGCGGCCATAGCGCCGCAGGTGATCCGGACATCGTGCTTCCGGTCGAGACCGCGCTGGCCGACATCCCGGCGCTGGCCCTGACCGAAGCCGAAGCCGCCGCCCTTCGAAATGGCATGGCGTTAAGCTTGGTCGATTTGATGGGGCGGATTCCAGTGACAGCCAATCCAGATGGTGGATTGGTCCGGGTGCTGGCGGATCGTCGTTTCGTGGTTCTGGGTAGGCTCGGTGAGGGCATGCTTAGACCGGAACGTGTGATTTAACCATTTATTCAGGAGTATATGCGATGTCGATTACTGCGGAGCGTCGTCAATCGCTCATTGTCGAGTATGCCAACACCGAGAACGACACCGGTAGCCCGGAAGTTCAGGTTGCCTTGCTGTCCGAGCGGATCAACAATCTGACCGATCACTTAAAAATTCATGCGAAGGATTTTCATTCGCGCCGAGGGTTGCTGATGCTGGTTGGTCGCCGTCGCCGTTTGTTGGATTATGTCAAAAAGCACAGCCAAAAGCGCTATGAGGCGCTGATTGGCCGCTTGCACCTGCGGCGTTGATGCGGTCTTACCGTCTGTTCGCCTGATCGTTACGTCGATATCATCTCCGCGGTGCCGATTAAGCTTGATCGGCACCGCGGAATGGCCAAAATAGTGACGAAAAGCGGCAGTCCCGCCGCCCTTAAGGAGTAACGAGCAATCATGGCTATTGGTCCTGACATGCGATCTTATCGCGGCGCGAGCGTCGCGGCAGGCGTTGGCGTTCTGGACGAAGGTTTGCGCGCCTACATGTTGCGGGTCTATAATTGGATGGCCTCAGGCCTGTTTTTGACCGCCATCGTGTCCCTGGCGATTTCGCAAACCAGTCTGATCAATATTTTCTATCCATTGGTGACGACCGCAAGTGGTGCTGTGGTTCGCCAGCCTGGTATTCTGGCCTACGTGACGATGTTTGCCCCGATCGGTTTCGTGCTGGTCATGAGTTTCGGTGTCAACAAATTATCGACCACCCAGGCACAAGCGCTGTTCTGGGCGTTTTGTGCGGTGATGGGTGCCAGCTTGACTAACATTTTTCTGGTATACACTGGTACGTCGATCCTTTCCACGTTCTTCGTGACCGCCGGAACCTTTGCCGCTATGAGCGTGTACGGTTACACGACCAAGGCGAATTTAGCAAAATTCGGTAGTTTTTTGATCATGGGAGTGATCGGGCTGTTGATTGCGATGGTGGTCAATATTTTCCTGCAGTCATCCATGATGCAGTTTGTGATCAGTGCGATCGGTGTGTTGATCTTCACCGGCCTTGCAGCTTACGACACGCAGCGGATCAAAGCAGATTATGTTCAGTATGGCTATCGGTTTGGTGCCGATGTGGCGGCCAAGCGCAGTGTTTACGATGCTTTGCAGCTTTACCTGACCTTCATCAACCTTTTCATGTTCCTGTTGCAGTTCATGGGTAACCGCCGTAATTAACGGTGATCTGCGAGTGTGTAGAATTGAACCCCAGGAACGATGTTCCTGGGGTTTTCGATGCCAACGCGTTACTCGACAGTGACTGACTTGGCGAGATTGCGGGGCTGATCGACGTCGGTGCCTTTCAGGATTGCGACATGATAGGCGAGCAATTGCACCGGAATCGCATAGAGAATCGGCGCGACAAACGGATCGCAATCTGGTAGAATGACGCTGTGAGTTGTGATGCCGGCAAGTTTGGCAGCTCCGGTGGCATCGCTGAACAGGATAATTCGGCCACCGCGAGCAGCGGCTTCCTGAAGGTTTGACGCGGTTTTTTCAAACAGCGGTCCGGACGGAATGACCGCAATGACCGGCACGCTGGGATCGATCAACGCAATCGGGCCATGTTTCATTTCGCCGGCCGGATAACCTTCGGCGTGGATGTAGCTCAATTCCTTCAGCTTCAAGGCACCTTCCAGGGCGATCGGCATCATGGAACCGCGACCGAAGAACAGAACGTCGCGGGCGTCTTGAATTTGAACGGCAAGCGTCCGGATGGTGTCTTCGTCATTCAGGACCTGGGCAGCCTTCGCGGGAAGTTCCATCAGAGCTGCAACCAAATTCTCGATGGCAGCATCGCTCATGGTGCCCCGGGCGCGAGCGAGAGCCAGGGCGAACCCGGCGAGCACGGTCAGTTGCGCGGTGAATGCCTTGGTGCTGGCAACGCTGATTTCTGGACCTGCGATGGTTTCCAACATCAGGTCACTTTCGCGCGCCATGGTGCTTTCGGGGACATTTACGACCGACATGACCTTGCAGCCCTGCTGCTTCATATAGCGAAGGGCGGCCATAGTGTCAGCGGTTTCGCCTGATTGGCTGACGACCACACCGAGCTGGCCGGTGGTCAGCGGCGGTTCACGGTAGCGAAACTCGCTGGCAACGTCAGCGTCGACCGGAAGGCGCGCGTATTGTTCGATCCAGTATCGCGCGGTCAATCCGGCATAATAGGCCGAACCGCAGGCCGACAACGTGATGCCTGAAATCGTGGTCAGATCGATCGCAAGGTCCGGCAACGTCGGCATCCGGGTCGCAGGGTTGATCATGCGGTGCAGGGTATCGCCGATCACCACCGGGTGCTCATGCAGTTCCTTTTCCATGAAATGGCGGAAGTTGCCTTTGCCGATAGCAGCGCCGGTGAGGCGGGTAAGCTTGATCTCGCGCTCGACCGGACGATCCTTCGCGTCGCGGAATTCAGCACCGGTGCGTGAAACGATAACCCAGTCGCCATCGGTGAGATATGCAATCCGACGGGTCAGTGGGGCCAATGCCAAGGCATCCGAACCAAGATACATCTCGTCCGTGCCATAACCAACGGCGAGAGGCGCGCCGCGCTGCGCTCCGATGATCAGATCGGGATGACCGGCGAAAATCAGTGCCAGCGCATAAGCGCCTTCCAAACGCCGAAACGCGGCAGCGGCGGCGCTGATCGGGTCCATGCCGCGGGCGAGGTGAAGGTCGACCAACTGGGCGACGGTCTCGGTATCGGTTTCGGTCGAAAAGACCTGGCCTTGCGCCTCCAGTTCGGCACGTAACACAGCATGATTTTCGATGATCCCGTTGTGTACGACCGCCACCCGCGTCGTTCCATGGGGATGGGCGTTGATTTCGGTCGGGGCACCGTGGGTTGCCCAGCGGGTATGGCCGATGCCGGTCGTTCCCTCGAGCGGGCGAATGGCCAGTGCCGCCGCAAGATTTTGCAGCTTGCCTTCGGACCGGCGCCGATCGATGACACCTTCAATTAGTGTGGCGATTCCGGCGCTATCGTAGCCCCGATAGGCGAGGCGCGACAAACCATCCAGCAACAAGGGGGCGGCTGACCCGTTGCCGATCACGCCAACGATTCCGCACATCAGGATTTGTCCTTTGGAAGTCTTTTCGATGCCGCCCTGCCGGGCATAACCACTTGCCTGGTACGCGCGATGGCGAGGGCGTCGGCCTCGACATCCTCGGTAATGACGCTGCCGGCACCGATGACGGCGCGGTCGCCGACCGTGACCGGAGCGACCAGCGCGACATCGGAGCCGACGAATACGTCTTCGCCAATTGTTGTCCGATGCTTGGCTCGGCCGTCGTAATTGCACGTGATGGTGCCGGCACCGATATTGCTCCGGGCACCGATGTTTGAATCGCCGAGGTAGGTCAGGTGATTGGCTTTGGCACCGGCACCGAGATGCGTGGCTTTAAGTTCGACAAAATTGCCGACATGCCCGGCTTCGTCGACCACGGTGCCGGGGCGTATCCGGGCGAAGGGGCCGATGATGGCGGCGGGGCCGATTTTGCAGCCTTCGAGATGGGAAAAGGCGCGGATTACGGCGTCGCGCGCGATTTGAACTCCTGGCCCGAACACCACATGCGGCTCGATCGTCACATCGGCCGCAATGGCGGTATCCGCTGCGAGGAACACAGTCTCGGGTGACGTCATCGTGACGCCGGCTTCCAACGCCGATTGGCGCAGGCGCGTCTGCAAGGCGGCTTCGGCCAGTGCGAGTTCGGCCCGGGAATTCACGCCCCGGCACTCGTCCCAGGGTGCTTCGATGACGGCGATGTGTGCAGTTTCGGCACTCGCTATGGCGACGAGATCGGTGAGGTAGAATTCACCTTTGGCGTTGTTGTTGCCGATGGCCGCGAGCCAGCGCCGAAAATCCTGGGCGCGGGCAGTGAAGCCGCCAACATTGCACAAGGACTCAGCACGCTCACTTTCCGTTGCATCGGCAAATTCGACGATGCGAGTGGCAAATCCGGGTTCGCCAATGATCCGGCCCAAGACACCCGGATCGGGTGGCCGCGTGCCGAGAAGCGACAAAGCGGCATCTCCCGCCGTCAATCGATCGCGCAGCCGCCGAAGCGAGGCGCTACTGATCAGAGGGTTGTCGCCGTAGATGATAGTGACGAACCCGTTGCCGAATTCCGCCATGGCGGCCAGTGCTGCGGCGGCAGTGCCGTTGCGCCTGGTTTGCACCACAACACCATGCGGCGTTGCCGCAGCGGCAACCGCCGCCATGTTTGGCCCGATCACCACCACAATTCGCGTGAATACGGACTCGCAGGCTTTTATGAGATGGTTGAGCATTGGGACACCGGCGATCCGGTGCAACACCTTCGGCAGGCTGGACTTCATGCGGGTTCCGAGGCCGGCAGCGAGGATGACAGCGACATGATCCATGGAGCGCAGCGGTAGCCCTGCCGGACGGTTTATGTCAAAGGGCTAGGTGTCACATCGGGTTTCGGAGTATGTCATTCTCATGGATAAGCTAGGTTATAAAGTAGTCGTGTTCGATCTTGATGGCACATTGATCGATAGTCTTCCGGATCTGACGGCGGCTCTGAACCGCTCGTTGGCGCGTCATCTGGCCGGTCCAATCGAGCGTTCGGACGTGGCACCAATGGTCGGTGATGGTGCAAAAATTCTGCTTCAGAAGGGCTACGCCGCCTGCGGCATGGTGCCTTCGGCCGATGACGAAGCAACATTTCTTGCCGACTATGAAGCGCATGTTACAGATTTGACGGAATCTTACGCCGGGATTCCACAGGCATTGGTCGCGCTGACCGAGGCGGGGTATCGGCTTGGACTATGCACCAACAAGCCTGAGGTGTCCGCGCGCAAGGTTTTGGCAGCACTTGATCTGGACCAGTTTTTCTCCGTGGTGATCGGCGGGGACGCAACGCCCTATCGCAAGCCGGACCCCCGCCACCTCGCCGCGGTACTCGAGGCGATGGACGTCGGAAAACTGAGCGCCGTGATGGTTGGCGACCATGCCAATGATATGGCGACGGCCGCCGGGCTTGGCGTCAAGGCTATTTTTGTGACGTGGGGGTATGGCCGCCAAGCCAATGCCGTGAACCGGGTTGATGACCCTCAGGCGCTACCATTTGCGGTCGCTCGGGTTTTTGAACAGGACATTTGACCGCCTGGACCTTGACGATCGGTCGATAATAGCCCATTTCAGAAACAGGACTGGGGTTGTCCTTAATAGAGTGGGTCATGTTGAGATTATCGCGTCTGACAGACTATGCGGTAGTGGTGCTGGTTCGGCTTTCGCGCGCCGACCTGGTGGAAACCGCGTCGAGCATCGCCATGGCGACCGGCATTCCTGAACCGACTGTTGCCAAAGTTCTGAAAGGATTGGCGCAGGCAGGTTTGGTATCGTCGCAAAGAGGTGCCCATGGCGGTTACCGGTTGGCGCGAGTGCTTTCCGCGATACCGGTTGCGGATGTGATTGTAGCGATCGATGGCCCAATCGCTTTGACCGCCTGCGTCGAAGGTACCGGGGGGACCTGCGAAAGCCAGTCGTTGTGCCCGATGGCCGGGCGGTGGGGTGTAGTCAACGATGCCATCAGCGAGGCATTGACCGCGATTACTTTGGCCGACATGCAAAGAGAAGCTGTCCCAAAATCATTGCGCTTCGCACCACGAATTGAGTCCGGCGCTCACGCGTCTTCGACCGTCGAATAGAGGATCAAATGGCAGCGGTTACTGAAACAATCGAAACCATAGACCGGCTTACTGACGGCGGCTATAAGTTTGGTTTTGAAACGAACATCGAGATGGATTTCGCACCGAAAGGTTTGAACGAAGATATCGTCCGTCTGATATCGGCGAAGAAGGGTGAGCCTGAATGGCTGCTTGAATGGCGGCTGAAATCATACCGGGCATGGCTTACGATGGTAGAACCGAACTGGGCGCGGATTCGGCATCCCCGGATCGATTATCAAGACCTGTATTATTACGCAGCACCGAAGCGCGCGGCCCCGAAATCGCTGGCGGATGTCGATCCTGAACTGATCAGTATGTATGATAAGTTAGGGATTCCGCTGAATGAACGAGCAGCGCTCGCGGGCGTGGCGGTCGATGCGGTTTTTGACAGTGTGTCGGTCGCGACGACGTTTCGTGAAAGCCTGTCGAAAGTCGGGGTGATATTCTGCTCGATCAGTGAAGCCGTGCGCGAGCACCCCGAATTGATCCGCAAATATCTGGGCAGTGTGGTTCCTGCGGGCGATAACTATTTTTCGGCTTTGAACAGTGCGGTGTTTTCCGATGGCAGCTTTGTGTTCATTCCGCGTGGTGTGCGGTGTCCGATGGAACTTTCCACCTATTTTCGGATCAACGCACGTAATACGGGACAGTTTGAACGGACGCTGATTATTGCCGAAGAGGGAGCGAGCGTTTCGTATCTTGAGGGTTGCACCGCGCCAATGCGCGATGAGAATCAACTGCATGCGGCTGTCGTTGAATTAGTCGCGCTTGATGAAGCGTCGATCAAGTATTCGACAGTGCAGAATTGGTATCCAGGCGACGCGCAGGGACGCGGCGGGATTTACAATTTTGTCACCAAACGCGGGGCGTGCCGCGGCCGGAAGTCGAAAATATCCTGGACCCAGGTGGAAACCGGCTCGGCGATTACCTGGAAATATCCGTCTTGCATATTACAGGGTGAGGGGTCTTCGGGTGAGTTCTATTCGGTAGCGCTGACGAATAATTACCAGCAAGCCGACACTGGAACCAAAATGATCCATCTCGCGCCCAACACGACGAGTACGATTATCTCGAAAGGGATATCTGCCGGACACTCCAACAATACCTACCGAGGGCTGGTACGGATCATGCCGCGCGCGCACGGTGCCCGCAACTTCACCCAGTGCGACAGCCTGTTGATCGGAAATCAATGCGGTGCCCACACGGTGCCCTATATTGAGAGTCGCAATCAGAGTGCAAAGGTGGAACACGAAGCTACCACCTCGAAAATTGCGGATGACCAGCTATTTTATTGCCGATCGCGCGGGCTTTCTACCGAAGATGCTGTCGGATTACTGGTTAATGGCTTCTGTCGCGACGTTTTGAAGGAATTGCCGATGGAGTTTGCTGTGGAAGCACAAAAATTGCTCGCCGTGTCGCTTGAAGGTTCGGTGGGTTGAAGGACTGACATATGCTTGAAATCAAGGGACTGACTGCGACAATTGGTGACAAGAAGATTTTGCGGGGCATCAATCTGATTATGCCGGACGGCGAAATTCACGCCATCATGGGTCCCAATGGTGCCGGCAAATCGACGCTGTCGTATGTGCTGTCAGGCCGCGAGGGGTATACAGTCACCGGTGGCAGTGCGACGTTCAATGGTCAGGATATCCTGGCCATTGAACCTGAGGCGCGCGCGGCAGCCGGGATTTTCCTGGCATTTCAGTATCCGGTTGAGTTGCCGGGCGTAGGGAACGCCAACTTCATCCGCACGGCGGTGAACGCAATTCGTCGAGCGCGTGGCGTGCCGGAGTTGGACGCTGTCGCGTTTTTGAAAGAAGCCCGCGCGGCCATCAAGAGTTTGAAAATGCCGGACGACATGCTGAAGCGCAATGTCAATGTCGGGTTTTCCGGTGGGGAGAAAAAGCGCAATGAAATCCTTCAGATGGCTCTTTTGAAACCATCTCTGGCACTGCTCGATGAAACCGATTCCGGGCTCGATATCGACGCGCTGAAAATTGTCGCGGATGGGGTGAATGCGCTGCGAGGACCCGCATTTTCGGCACTGGTCATCACCCACTATCAGCGTCTGCTCGATCATATCGTCCCCGACCGGGTGCATGTTCTCGCGGCGGGGCAGATTGTCCGTTCGGGTGGCCCCGAGTTAGCGCGGGAGCTTGAGGCTCATGGGTATGCGGGATTGGAGGCGGCATGAACGTCAGCGATTTCCTGGATCGCATCGATTTTTCGGCACTGGCCGGGCCGGCACAGCGTCGCGTGAATGCGGTCGAACGGTTTCGTGCGCAAGGCTGGCCCACCCGGGCTGACGAAGCATGGCACTATACCGATCTCCGCGGACGACTGAAGAATTTTGAATTCGCATTGCCGATCGGTACCGGTAACGCGTTCGGCATGATGCCTGTGACATCGTCACCCTGTGTCACCTTCGCCAACGGGCGTTATGCCGAGACGCACTCAACGACACTTTCGTTCGTAACGCCCCATGGCGGCGACGTGGCATGCGAAGCTGGGTCCGATCTGCCGATGGTCGCGGTTAATGCGGCGATCGCCACCGGTGGCGCTTTGTTTAATGTGCCGAACGATGTCGATGCTGGCACGGTGTTTCTGGTTTCGTTAGCGGACGCGGCCAATCAGCTCGCGATTGCCTCTCGCCATCGGATTTCGGTCGGCGTTGGCGCGTCGCTGACATTGATCGAAATTTCCCGGGGAATGGGCGAATATTTGCATAATTCGGTCATCGAGATTGTTTTGGCCAAAGGTGCAATGTTACGGCACTATCGGATGCAGGACGAAGCTGCCGACGCCGTGCATGTCACGACGATATTTGTCGATATCGCCGCAGATGCAAAATATGAATCCTTTATACTTAATTATGGCGCGCGCCTTAGTCGCAATGAAGTACACGTCTCTCTGGCAGGGGCCGGTGGAGAGGTTAGTTTGGGTGCGGCCCAGCTTTTGAGTGGGATGCAGCATGGCGATATCACCACCATCATCACCCATGACGCTCCGCATTGTGCCTCGCGCCAGACGGTGAAGTCGGTACTGGGCGGTGCGGCGCGTGGGGTGTTTCAGGGGCGGATTAAAGTAGCCCGCGCGGCCCAGAAGACGGATGGATATCAAATGAACCAGGCGCTGCTGCTGTCGCCTGATGCCGAGATCGACTGCAAACCAGAACTTGAAATCTTCGCCGACGATGTGAAGTGTAGTCACGGTGCCACGATTGGTGCGCTTGATCCTGAACAAATGTTTTATTTGCGCAGCCGCGGTATTCCCGAGGAACAGGCACGAGTAATATTGATCCGGGCCTTTCTCGATGGGGCCTTGGAATCCGTGGCGGATCAGCAAGCGCGGGCTGTGTTTGAAAATGCGATTGAAGCATGGCGGTTGAAGGGCATGTCATGAGTGCGGCAGTGCATCAGGTTGGTTTCGATATCGAGCGGATACGGGCTGATTTTCCGATTTTGACCGAACGAGTCCATGGCAAGAAACTTGTTTTTCTGGACAGTGCGGCTTCGGCGCAGAAGCCACGCTCGGTGATCGACACGATGGTGCGGACAATGGAGACACGCTACGCCAATGTGCATCGTGGTCTGCACTGGTTGAGCGAGCGTTGTTCAGATGATTATGAAGCGGCGCGCGACAAGGTTGCTGCGTTTCTGAATGCGGCCCGCGAGGAGATTATTTTTGTTCGCAACACGACCGAGGGTATCAATCTGGTTGCGCAGACCTACGGCCGATCAGCGCTGAAGCCCAGCGATGCCGTCGTTGTTAGTGAAATGGAGCATCACGCCAATCTGGTGCCATGGCAGATGCTGCGCGATCAGCACGGCATAGACCTTCGTATCGTTAAAATCACGGATGCGGGCGACGTCGATTTCGATGATCTGGAGCGTGTTTTTACCGATGGCCGTGTCAGGTTGTTAGCGATAACCCACATGTCGAATGTTCTGGGCACCTATACGCCAGTGGCGCGGCTTGCGGCCTTTGCGCATGAGCGCGGGGCCAAAATATTGCTCGATGGCGCGCAGGCGGTTGTGCATCGTGCGGTCGATGTGAAGGCGATTGATGCTGATTTTTACGTGTTTTCGGGCCATAAACTCTACGGTCCAAGCGGTATTGGGGTTTTATTCGGCAAATATGCCCTGCTCGAAGCGATGCCACCGTTCATGGGTGGTGGTGAAATGATCCGTAGCGTCAGTTTTGCAACCTCGACCTGGGCAGACCCGCCGTTTCGCTTTGAGGCGGGCACGCCGGCGATTGTTGAAGCGATCGGGCTTGGGGCAGCAATTGATTATGTCGACTCCATTGGATTTGATGCGATTTCCGCGCATGAACGTCGTCTGACCGATCATGCGCTGGCGACACTCGCAACCATCGACGGCGTGACAACGCTCGGCCGTGCGCAGGATCGCGGGGGTGTTGTTGCGTTCACGCTTGAAGGCATCCATGCGCATGACGTCGCGACACTACTCGACAAGCAGGGAATTGCGGTGCGGGCCGGTCATCATTGTGCGGAGCCTTTAACGCGTCGGCTAGGGGTGGAAAGCACGGCTCGGGCATCATTTGGCGTGTACACGACACTTGATGAAATCGATGCGCTTGCCGTGGGGTTGCGGCGCGTGCAGCAGGTGTTCGGGCGATGAACATTGCGACGACTGAAGACCTTTATCAGAGCCTGATCATGGATCGTGCCCGCTCGCCACGCCACGCCGGGAGATTGGATGAATTCGATGCCGAAGCGGAGGGCGATAATCCGATGTGCGGCGATCGGGTACATGTACGGCTCCGGCGTGAGGGTGGAAAGATCGGCATTTTATGTCACGAGACCCGCGGTTGTGCGATCTGCATCT
The DNA here is from genome assembly GCA_028688905.1 of Acidiphilium sp. Lineage (GTDB taxonomy): Bacteria > Pseudomonadota > Alphaproteobacteria > Acetobacterales > Acetobacteraceae > Acidiphilium. Next base: position 870,918 of record JAQTXH010000001.1, read on the forward strand.
CCGCAGCGGATTTGATGGGTGATGCGGCGATTGGCAAAGCTGACACCGAAATCCACGACCTGGCCGATGCGTTTGAAGCAATGATTGTGACGGGTGTGATTCCGGATCGGCTCGATTTTTTGGATCTGCGTGCGTTGGCCGGTGTGCATGCCTACCGTTCACGGCACCGCTGTGCAACGTTGCCGTGGCAAGCGCTGCGGGCGGCAATTGGCAAGACGATGGAGCTTCGTCATGGGTGACAATATTGCGCAATCAGAGCCGGTTACGACCTGGACGCCAGACGGCGAGACCGTCCCCTTGGTTACGGAAGACGCTGTGGTTGCCGCGATCGCGACCGTGTATGATCCTGAAATTCCGGTCAATATTTTTGAGCTGGGGCTTATCTATGCCATCGAAATTGAGGGTGGCCGAGTAAAAGTGGAAATGACCCTGACGGCACCGGCCTGTCCCAGTGCGCAGGAATTGCCGGAATCGGTACGTTTAGCAGTGGCGACGGTACCGGGTGTCACGGAGATCGACGTGGAAACCGTGTGGGATCCGCCGTGGGACCCCTCCCGCATGAGCGACGAGGCACGGCTCGCCCTTAACATGTATTGAGTAGTGATCAACATGAGCACAACACGAACCCCTGAAAAGACCCCACGCCGCGCGCTGCCCCCCTTGATGCAGTTGACCGAGGATGCGGCAGGTCGGTTGCGCGGTCTTTATGGCAAAGGTGAGGTCGGCAGGTTGTTGCGTATTGGTGTGAACACCAAGGGTTGTTCCGGCATGTCGTACCAGATGGACTGGGTCGATCACAAGGAACCTTCCGACGAGGAAATCACCGACAAAGGCGTTACTGTACTAATTGACCGCAGAGCGACATTGTTTTTGATCGGTACCGTGATGGACTACAAGACTGACAAATTCACGTCTGGATTCACGTTCGAGAATCCGAACGAGAAAGGTCGCTGCGGCTGTGGCGAGAGTTTTCACGTCTGACCGATGGTACCGTTCGGGCCGACCGCGCGAAAAAAACAATTAGGCGCGCCAGTGTGGCAGGCGGGTCCAACTTGATCGACCAGCACCAAAATTGTATCGGCATCGCAATCGAGCCGCATTTCCACGAGGCGCTGTGTGTGGCCCGAGGTTTCGCCTTTGCGCCATAGCGCGGCGCGGCTTCGGCTGAAGTAGCAAACTTGGCCGGTCCGCAATGTTTCGGCGATCGCGTCCGCATTCATCCAGGCCAGCATCAGAACCTCGCCGGTATCGTGCTGTTGCGCGATGGCGGGGATGAGGCCCGATGCATTAAAGTGAGCGGCACTAAAAATTGTTTCGCTCATTGTGCCTGCTCGACACCCCTGCGGTCTTCCAGTTCGCCGGCCATGCAGGGCGGCGAACTGCAAGTGATATGCGCCTGGCCACGCAGAACGGAGAGTCCTGCCTCCAGATCAGCGATCAGGTCGTTTACATGCTCAAGTCCGATTTGCAGGCGCAGCATTTCGCCTCCGAACGAGCCGGTGCCCTCGCTGCGGCTGATCGTGAAACTGGTCGGCAATGCCAGACTTTCGTAACCACCCCAGGACGCGCCGATCCCAAACAAGCGGAGCGAGTCCACCATTGCGGTGACAGCCCCGTAATCGAACGTGGGATTCAATACGATGCCGAATAGGCCACAGGCACCGGTGAAATCGCGCTTCCAGAATTCGTGACCCGGGCACGAGGGCAGGGCAGGGTGCAGCACGCGTTGCACCTCGGGGCGATCCGCCAACCACCGCGCGATGGTCAATGCATTCGCCGCCTGCTGATCGAGCCGGACGTTGAGGGTGCGAGCCCCGCGCAAGGCAAGCCAGCAGTCATCGGGCGAGGCATATTGACCGAGATCGAGCGCTCCGGTGCGCAGCCACGCCCAATCCTGCTCTGTTGCAACCGTAATGGCACCGAGCACGATATCGGAGTGCCCTCCGATATACTTCGTCAGCGCCTGGATCGACACATCTACACCGTGGCGGAACGGCTGAAAGGTGCAAATGCCCCAAGTATTATCCATGAACAACTTTGCCCCGTGCGCGTGCGCAACACGGGACAACATCGGAACGTCCTGCACTTCAAAACTGTGGCTACCAGGGCTTTCTGCAAAAATAACTTTGGTTTCCGGGGCGATCAGGGCGCGCAAAGCGGGCTCGATGACCATGGGGTCGTAATACGTCGTCGTAACGCCGTAGCGTACAAGGACGGTGTCGCAAAAACGTCGCGTAGGACCATAGACTGAGTCCGGTATCAACACGTGATCGCCCGATTTGAGGAATGCCAGCAGCGGCACCGTGATCGCGGCAAGTCCTGATGAAACGATCTGGCAATGCGTGCCGCCTTCGATTTCGCTGACGACGGCTTCCAATGCAAAGTGGGTTTCGCTGCCGTAGAGGCCGTAGATTTCCTCTTGTTCAAGGCGGCGTTTGCCGATTTCGCGTCGATCCGCACAGCTGGGGTAAAGCACGGTGGAACCCCGGACGAGTTTGGGATTGACATAGCCATGCGACTTCACCGGGCGACGTCCGGCGAGGACTAATTTTGTTTCAAAATGATCATTGCTCATGCTGTTCTTTCGATAAGGGTATCGGGGGCACCGCCCCATTCAGCCCAGGAGCCATCATAGAGTGAACCGATTGGTAGCCCGGCGCAAACCAGGCCGAGTGAAAGCACCGCCCCGGTGACGCCTGACCCGCACATGGTGATCGGGCGGCTTTCGGAGCTGATGCCCCGGGCCGCGAAAAGATGGCGCAAGGCATCCTCGGACAACATCGTACCATCCGTGCAGAGCAGTTCGGTGAACGGCAGCGAGACAGCGCCGGGAATGTGACCGCCTCGCATACCGGGGCGAGGCTCCGCGACGGCACCTGAGAACCTGCCGGCGGCGCGGGCATCAAGAACGATCTCGGTTTGTGTTCGCAAATTTAATTCAATCGCGGTCCGGTCGCGAATAAGCTCGGCCCGGAGATGCGGCGTAAATTGACCCGCTGGGCGTGGGTTTGCCGCTCCCGATGCCGTCGCGCGACCTTCAGCGCACCATTTCGGTAAACCTCCGTTGAGGACCTGCACAGCATCATGGCCGAATAGGGTAAATAGCCACCATGCGCGCGCAGCCGAGAACAGACCGCGTTGATCATAAATCACAATGCGAGACTGATCGGAGACCCCCAAAGCTTCAACCATGGTGGCGAATTCGGCGGCTGGAGGCACCATGTGAGGCAGCGTCGAAATTCGATCTGATATCATATCGATATCCAAGAATACCGCGCCGGGAATGTGGGTCGCGAGGAAAAGATCGGCGGCGCTCTGGGTTTCGGTTGGAAGATAGAACGAAGCGTCAAAAATAATCAGGAACGGGTCGTTGCGTTGTTCATCGAGGGCCGACGTAGAAATGAGCGCATCCATGATCGCGATGTAGCGCACGAGGAGACGTTTGTCTCCCCGTGCGCCGCACCGACATTGTCGTATTGCTATGTCTTGTATTGCTATGTCTTGGCGGCCAGAAGCGCACGCATCTGTTTTGCCGCTGCCTGACCTTTGATGGCATCGCGCCAAGTCGATTCGGCGATACGCTGATGGGTCATTACGGCATCTTCCGCACTCGTGATCATTGCGACACCTGACTGCGCGTTCGGTGTGGCATCGGTAGGAAAGGGATTTATCGCCAATGCAGCCCGCTCACGCGTACGTAACAACATGAAGGGGCCATTCAGTTCAGCACCGGAAATGATCCCGAATTGCAGACCAATCGGCTCACTTTCCATCAGATCGATCACTCGTTCGACCTCGTGGCGCGCCACTTCGCGGCAAAGGGCGCGCAAACGATCAGAAAGCGGCAAAATGCCGGCAATCCCATCTTCGAGGAATTTTTGGACCGCGTTGGTCGTAAAAATCGCGATCACTGAGGGGCGGCGCGCGATGAACATTCGCTTCCGGGCCGCCAGCGCGCCCAAAACCTGTTCGGCGGCAGTCCGTGCCATACCACGGTCGGTGCCGATGTGTTCGGCATGTTCGTCAAAGATTTGCGCCAGCACGGCATCGTACTCGTCGGAGGTCGTCAAATAGCAGACCGGACCGTAGAGTTGCAGAATCTGGTCCGCGGTTTCTTCGAGTTGGCGAACCCGCTCCAAATAGCCAATCGGACGACTGTAATACTCAACGCCGATGCCGAGCAGCGTCAAGGGAGAAATCTTCAGAAGCTCGGCGAGTCGCTTCACAGTGTCGAGCTTGATAACCTCGCCTTTTTCATAGCGGTAGAGAGCGGCGCGCGACACGCCGAGGCGCGCAGCAATTTCCTCGGCCTTAAGGCCGGATTCCATCCTATAAGCCCGCAATTGCTGGCCTATTTCATTGAAGTGCATCATGTTCCATCCCCACTCATGGCCGGGCCGTATCCCGGTGTTGCAGTTTGCCGTGACATTAACCGAAGAAAGACACTGAAAAAAAAGAAGCGCGGATTCAAATCATCTAACTCTCTCAAAATAACAAGCACGCTAAAGATATACTCATAAACCGCGACAAAGGCAATAGATTTTTCCAAGAAATCCAAAAAATAGGATGAAAAGCGGTAGCACACCTTCAGATGACCGCAATCGCCATCATCAACCTATTCAGGGTTGAGTTTAATACGCTATGAAGTTGTTTCACAGATGAAATCCGAAAAAACCTTGGACGCTCTCAAAATTCGATCTAATCGCCGGAGGGCCGAGTCTAAGGGGCGAAATGCGGAAGCGATCACGGCTGCGTGGTTTGAGACCCAGGGATATACCACGCTGGCGCGCCGACTGCGCACCAGTCGTGGTGAACTCGATCTGATTGTTGCCGATGCAAGCATGGTGATTTTTGTCGAGGTAAAAGCTCGCCGGACAGCGCGCGTTGCGGCCGAATCGATCACGTCACGGCAACAGGCTCGATTGATCGGAGCGGCCGAAATCGCCCTTGCCGAAAATGCGGATTGGCAGCGCGACGCAACCCGGTTCGACGTGATTTTGGTCGTGTCCGGTGCGATCATTTCGATCCCAGATGCCTTTCGGCCCGGCGATTTACAATGATTGTGTCGGGCCACCCGATTTGTGCAGCCACCGCAGCCACCAAGGTGGCGTCAATCCGACACTAGATTATATGGACACCTATGAAAGACAGCTCGACAGAACCTCGGCAAAGGCAAACGATGACAGACCGCAGGTTCGCTGCGCGGATCGAACGCCGAATTCGGCACGATGTCGCATTCTGGTCGCTACGAATCACGAGATGGTGTGTTTCTGACGACGTATGCGATGTTCGAATTGATCGAAAGGGTTGCGCGACGATCGGGGCATGCTTGGAAGAAACCGACAGTCTGATTTTGGCGCGATTGGCGGGAGAGTGGCAATACCTCGTCAAGGCAGGACTTTCTGTTGCGCTGGGCGGTTTGGCGGCAGCACGGGCGACGGCACAGTTCGCGATTGCTGAGCATTTTTCAATCGAAGCCCGATTTGCTTGGGTTGCGGCAATGGGGGGTGACGCGCCGCCGTCGCTCGGTCAGCTTCGGGGCATTTGGGAAGCCTTGGCACCATACTGGCAAGAAGCCGTACCCGATCTGTCCGACCAGGAAGCGCTGAACTGCGTCGCGCTTTGGCCGTTAATCGGATCAACCGAGTCAATCATGGAAACCGGGGGCGATATTCGCCTTCTACGCGATCCACAGAGCGATTTGAACGGTTACGGGTGTAGTCACCGTCCGCGGCCATGGGCGATAACATTTGCATCGTCGACCGCGTCTTCGGTTTCCGAGCGTGGCTATGAGGCGGCCGACCGGGCGAGACTGCGGCTGACGGCCAAGCTGTTGCAAACGGGCGACCGTGGCACTCTCCAGGCGGAAGCGACCGCAGTGCGCCGCGCGATCGGACGGGGATTCGGGGTGCCGCGCGGCGGGGCGGTCGTTCTTGCAGCGTCTGGCACCGATAGCGAATTGCTGACGTTGGCGTTGAGTCATCTCGCTGCGGCAAATTATCCGATCACGACCATATTGTTGGCACCGGAAGAAACCGGCACTGGTGTGCCGATGGCAGCCATTGGCCGGCATTTTGCGGTCGACACCGCCAACGGGCACGACGTTTCGCGGGCGGCACCGATCGAGGGTTTTCGTGCTGATACGATTTTGGTGGCGATTCCATTGCGCGACGACGACGGACAGGTGAGGCTTCCGGACGCGGTAGAAATGGACATCCGAGACGCCGTAACCACGGCGGTAGCGGCTGGGCGGCGCGTGATCCTGCACGCTCTGGACTTGTCGAAAACCGGATTGCTTGCCCCTTCCATGGATTTGCTCCGGGACCTGCGTACGAATTTTAAAGGTGAACTCGATATTGTCGTTGATGCATGCCAGATGCGGATCGCACCCGAACGGATACGCGATTATCTAGCCCTCGATGCTGTGGTCCAGATTACGGGCTCGAAGTTTCTCACCGGACCGCCATTTGCGGGGGCTGCGCTGGTTCCGCCGGCCATTGCGGCACGGCTTGCCTCAGGTATGCTGCCGGCGGGTCTGGATGCCTATTTCGGTCAGGGAGAATGGCCGCGAGGGGCCGCTGCCGCTCAAAATTTACCGTCCGGTGCAAACTATGGGTTACTTCTGCGCTGGCGGGCGGCCTTGGCGGAATATCGGGTGTTCGCGGTCGTCGATAACGAGCGTAAGACGGCGGTGATCGAACGATTCCAGGCAACGGTCAATTGCGTAATCGAACAGCATGGAATTTTTGTGCTTCAAACGGTGCCGCCGCTGCGACGCGATGGCGACCTGTGGGACCTTCGGCGCACGGTGTTTGCCTTTGCGGTTAAATCTCCGGAACAATCGGGCCGCCTGCTGGACCCCGTAGCAATGCGGCAGCTTTATCGATGGCTTAACGCCGATTGCTCAGCATTATTCGACTCCGCGGAAGATCGCCGGGTCGCCGCCCGCATTTGCCATATTGGGCAGCCGGTCGCTCTGCCCGACGGGAATGGCGGGCAGACCGGGTGGCTACGGGTTTCGGCTGGGGCGCGGCTGATTTCGGGTGAACCCTCGCACCGTGGTTTGGCCGTCGAGCGGCGGCTTGACCGGGAAATGGACGATCTCGCGTCTGTGTTCGACAAGATTGTACTTCTACATGCCCATTGGGCGCAGGTAGAGGTGGCCAACCCAGCCCCCCGATACCGGTAAGAACGGGCTGCGTCTGCCAATCCGCGCTGGAATGGAGATCAAATCGGTCGCAAGACCCTCAATGAGTCAATCCTAACAAGTCAAATAAAGCGTCACTTAATCTGGTGGAAACGCGCGGATTCTGACATCCTCGGCATAGTGACCGATGGCGGCACGCACCAGGGCGGCACCATCCAGATAAGTGCGCGCAAACCCCGGCACAGTGCCGCCGCCCAGACCCAGAACATCGTGCAGGACCAGGATTTGCGCATCGGTACCGCCGCCTGCGCCGATGCCGATGGTCGGCACAGCAACGCGCTTCGTGATCTCGGCAGCGAGCGGGGCTGGAATCGCCTCCATCAGCACCATGCGTGCGCCTGCCTCGGCCAAGGCGATCGCATCCGTGATCAATCGTGCCGCCGCGTCATCGGTTTTACCCTGTTTTTTGAAGCCGCCGAACTGGCGGACGTGCTGCGGCGTCAGGCCGATATGGGCGCAGACGGGGATCGCCCTCGCCGACAGGAAGCCGACCGTTTCGACCATAGCAGCGCCGCCTTCAAGCTTGACGATATCAGCACCCGCCTTGAGCAGCGACGCCGCGCTGGCAAACGCTTGGGCAGGGTTTGCTTCGAAACTGCCGAACGGCAGGTCGGCCATGATCAGGCATGTAGGTGCGGCGCGCGCAACCATTTCGGTGTGGTAGATCATATGGTCAAGGCTGACCCGCAAGGTATCGCGCCCGCCCTGCACCGCCATGCCGAGCGAATCGCCGATCAATATCCCATCGATCCCAGCCTCATCGGCGAGTTTCGCGAACGGGTAGTCGTAGGCCGTGATCAGCACGCGCCTAGTGCCGTTGCGCTTGGCATTCTCCCATGAGGTGAGCGATTTGCGATCCGGCGGACGCGCCGGTTCGGCGCGGGGGGCGATGGCATCCATGTTTATGCGTTCCTCGTAGCGGCTTGCGCGCAGTTTAGCCCAACGGGGCCGGTTCCGCGATGCTGATTTCAGCATCGGCGGTAACGTGCCGCAGCGTGCCGTTGCCGACGTCGAAATAGAACCCGAGGATCTGTAGCGTACCTGCGGCGCAGGCCGACGCGATCCACGGAAAGCTGGCAAGATTCGCCAGCGAGACCCGCACGCTCTCGATTTCGGCGTAGCGCTGCGCCGCAACCGGGTCATCGGCGATCAGCGCGGCCCGCCGCCGTGCCGGTTCGGCGATCCGCACCCAGTTCGCGACAAAATCGCCGGCCTGGGCCGGCGGGTTGTGTAACAGCGCATGAATTCCGCCGCAGGAACTATGGCCAATCACGGCAATCCGCTGCACTTTCAATACCTTGACGGCGAATTCCAGCGCAGCCGAGGTGCCGTGATTCGCCATGTCCGGCGCATAGGGTGGTACCAGATTGGCGATGTTGCGGACGGTGAACACCTCGCCCGGCGCGCAATCGAAGATCATCTCGGGGGCGACGCGGGAATCGCAGCACCCGATCGCCATAGTGTGTGGCTGCTGGCCATCGCGGGCCAACGCCTCCAGCACCGAGCGCTGGCGGGGCCAGCGCTCGACGCGAAACCGCCTGTAACCTTCGATCAGTTCGTCCATCGTGCTTCCTATCAACAAAGACGCTGCTGCACTGCGACAGGCAGGAAAGCAAGCACCGCTTTTTTGAAAAAAAGCAGCAAAAAACTTTTTCTCCCCTGGATCGGTGGCTTGTGCGATGGTCTTGCTTGATCCCGTTGCGGGCGCATATCTCGACTCTCATCATAGGTGTTTTATGCCCGATTTGATTGCTGTCACGCTGACCGGCTGGCGCCGCCATTTGCACCGGCATCCTGAGCTTTCACTCAATGAAGCCGGGACGGCCGCGTTCGTTTGCGAAAAACTGGCCGAGCTTGGGATCCCGTTTAAGTCCGGCATCGGCGGCCATGGTGTGGTCGCCACCATCCGGCGGGGCGGCAATCGCAGTGTCGGGTTGCGGGCGGATATGGACGCTCTGCCGATCATCGAGGCGACCGGGCTGGCCTATGCCTCGCAAAATCCCGGTGTGATGCATGCCTGTGGCCATGATGGTCACACCGCCTCGCTGCTCGGTGCGGCGATTCTGCTGCGCGATGATCCGGCCTGGACCGGCACGGTGCATTTCGTGTTCCAGCCGGCCGAGGAAGGCTTCGGCGGGGCGCGCGCAATGATGGCCGATGGATTGTTGCAACGATTTCCGATGGAACGGATATTCGGCTACCACAACTGGCCGGGGATCGAGGCCGGCACCGTGATGATCCACGACGGGCCGATGATGGCGCAGGGCGAACGCATCGCCATCACCATCCACGGTCATGCCGGCCACGCCGCGATGCCGCATTTGACCGCCGATCCGGTGTTGTGCGCCGGGCATATTCTGGTCGCGCTGCAATCGGTGGTGGCGCGCAACGTCAATCCGCTGGAGGCGGCGGTGGTGTCGATTTGCACGTTGCAGGCGGCGGAGGCGGAAAATCAGATTCCGGACGTGGTCACCATGCGGGGTACCTTTCGCGCGTTGATCCCCGCTGTGTTCGATCTGGTCGCCGAACGTATTCGCACGGTGGTGACTAACACTGCCGCGGCAATGGGGTGCCAGGCCGAGATTGGGTTCGAGCGCACCGTTGCGGCCACGATCAACCACAAGGAGGAGGCCGAATTGGCGCGGCGGGCGGCGGCGAGCATCGGGTTGCCGGTGCGCACGGATTTACCGCCGACCATGGCGAGCGAGGATTTCGGCTGGTATTTGCGCGAAATTCCCGGTGCCTATGCCTGGATCGGCAACGGTCCGGCGGCGGCAGGGGCATTTTTGCATAACCAGCTCTATAATTTCAACGACGATATCCTGCCGGTCGCGGCGAATTATCTGGCCGCGACCGCCAAGGCGGCCCTCGGCGGATGAGCGCCGGGGCCGAACCGGAGGCGCTGGCCCGCTGGGTCGTGCCGATTTCAGCGACGGCGCGGCGGCATCTGGCGCGGCAGTTGGTTGGCGATGCGGCTGGTGCAGAGTCTGCGGTTTCCCCTGAACCGGAGGATTGTCCCGACCCGGCCATTTTGGTCGAGGCGGCCATTCAGGGAAAAATCGGGCTGGTCGCGGTGAATTGGCCGGGAGTTGCGCAGCCGCTGTGGTTGCGCGCCGGTTCGGGCGATGCCGCCGATCTGATCGGAGCGATGCGCGATACCGCGTCGCAATTGTGCATTCCCTTCGCACCGCGTCGGATTATCGAGATTGGTGCCGGGGCGGGTTATCGGAGCATCGCACTGGCGATTGCGCATCCCGATGCCACGATCGCCAGCGTCGAACCGATTCCGGCCCGGGCGCGGCTGCATGCGCTGAACACGCTGGCATGCCGGCGGATTATCGGGGTGCGGGCGGCGATTGCGCAATCGGCTTCGGGGTTCGGGGTTGGTAACGTGGTCGAGAGCGGTGAACCGGGTTCGGTTTGTCCTGCGAGCGGTGGGGTCGGGGCGATCTCGCTGGCGGCGCTGTATCAGAGTCTTGGCTGGGACGGGGCAGATGTTTTGCTGATCGACCCGCTGGCCTGTTCTGATCTCGATGACGCTGGGGTGGCTCCTGCGCTGGCGCTGGCGCGACTAATCGCGATCAGGCGGCCGGTTCCGGATTTGGGGGGCAACCTGGGCGACGCGACCCACGCCCGGCGATCGAGCCGCGATTACGAACTATTCTTCAACCGCGTGTACGCTCATCCGGCCGCACCGCCGCGCCGGACTTATGCATTCGATGTCGGTGGACCGGCGATAATGTGCAAGCGCCCCGATGGAACCGATGCGGCTTGGGCATTTTTCCCGATCGGCGATACCGGGTTCCGTCTGCATCCAAACCCGCCGGGAACCACCCCCGCAAGTTTGATTTTGCAGCATTTTCTGGCGGGTCCGCATCGGTTCGAGTCGATGCTGCGGCTTAACCATCGCGATGCGAATTCGGTGCGGTTCCGGGTGACGATCCGGGCGGCCGATACCGGGCGGGTGATCCACCAGGGCGATACGGTGTTGCGTGCCGGCGAAACGGCTCGCTGGGGTTTCGACATGCCGCTATTTTTCGGCGATGCCACGATCGAATTCGCCACCGAAATGGCAAACGGCGACAGCAACGGCCACGCCTGGGCCGATTTTATCGATCCATCGTTTAACTAACAAAAGTTTTTTGGTTTTTTTTCAAAAAAGAACTCTTCCTTAACTTATCAGGCTTATCCGAATGGAATGGTCAGACCCCGCCATCATCCTGAGTCTAATGACCTATGGCGAGGGCGACCAGCGCGCCATCGTGCTGACCGAGGCGCATGGCGCGTGGCATGGTCTGGCGCGGGGCGGGGCATCGCGAAGGGGGGCACCGGTTTGGCAGGAGGGCAATCTGATCGCGGCGCGCTGGGTTGCGCGGTTGGCCGAGCAACTGGGCAGTCTGACCGGCGAGCTGGTGCATCCGGCGGCGGCACTGGCGATGAACGACCCGCTGGCTTTGGCGGTGTTGCGATCCGCCTGTGCGGTCGCGGCGGGGGCGTTGCCGGAGCGGGAGGCGCATCCCGCTGCGTTTCTGGGTCTGGCGCGGTTGCTAGCGGGGATCGGGGTTGCCGGGGCGGCGTTGCCGGCCTTGGTGCGGTTCGAGGTCGATTTGCTGCGTGAGCTTGGCTATGGGCTTGATTTTTCAGCCTGTGCGGTGACGGGTGGCACCGATGATCTGGCGTTCGTATCGCCGCGCACCGGTAGAGCAGTGTCGCGCATGGCGGCGGGGGTGTGGGAATCGCGGTTGCTGCCGCTGCCTGGGTTTCTCGTGACGGATGATCCTGCCGATCTGGCCGGGTGCCGCGATGGGTTGGCTTTGACCGGGCATTTCCTGGCGCGCGATGCGTTCGGCGCGCGCCATGTGGCGCTTCCCTCGGCGCGGCGCGCCCTCTATGACCTCGTGCAGAGACGAGTGAACGGAGAGACGAATGCCGGATGATCTGACCGGAACCATACAGGACACGCCGCTGGCGACCGCCCTGTCGGAGCGGTATCTGGCCTATGCGCTTTCGACCATCATGTCGCGCTCGTTGCCGGATGTGCGCGACGGGTTGAAGCCGGTGCATCGGCGGCTGATTTTTGCAATGCGCCAATTGAAGCTCGACCCTGGGTCCGGCTTCAAGAAATGCGCCCGCGTGGTCGGCGACGTGATGGGCAAGTTCCATCCGCATGGCGACATGTCGATCTATGAGGCTTTGGTGCGGTTGGCGCAGGATTTTTCCTCGCGCTATCCGCTGATCGAGGGCCAGGGGAATTTCGGCAATATCGACGGCGATAACGCCGCCGCGATGCGTTACACCGAAAGCCGGATGACCGAGATTGCCGCAGCATTGCTCGACGGCATCGATGAGGACACGGTCGATTTCCGGCCGACCTATGACAACGAGGATTCCGAACCGGTCGTGCTGCCGGGGGCGTTCCCGAATTTGCTGGCGAATGGCGCGGCCGGGATCGCGGTGGGTATGGCGACCTCGATTCCGCCGCATAATGCCGGGGAACTCTGCGCTGCCGCGATCCATCTGATCCGCAATCCTGGGGCCGATACCGCCGGATTGCTCGATTTTGTGCAGGGGCCGGATTTTCCGACCGGGGGTGAACTAGTAGAGGATCGCGAGACGCTGCGGCTGGCTTACGAGACCGGGCGGGGTAGTTTGCGGGTGCGCGCGCGGTGGAGCAAATCCGATCTGAAGGGCGGGATGTGGCAGATCGTGGTCACCGAAATCCCATACCAGATTCAAAAGTCACGGCTGATCGAGCAGGTGGCGGTTTTGCTGGTGGAAAAGAAACTGCCCTTGCTGGGCGATATTCGCGACGAGAGCACCGAACACGTGCGAATCGTGCTGGAGCCGAAATCGCGCACTGTCGATCCCGAGATGCTGATGGCAAGCGTGTTTCGCGCGACCGCGCTGGAGACGCGGTTTTCGATGAACATGAACGTGCTGGACGCCGATCGGACGCCGCGGGTGATGAACCTTGCGGAGATGCTGCAGGCCTGGCTCGATCATCGGCATATCGTGCTGGAACGGCGGTCGCGCCATCGGTTGGCGGCGATCGCGCGACGGTTGGAGGTTCTGGAAGGCTATATCAAGGCGTTTCTCAATCTCGACGAGGTGATCCGGATTATTCGCACCGAGGATGAGCCCAAACCGGTGCTGATCGCGGCGTTTATCCTGACCGATGTTCAGGCCGAGGCGATTTTGAACATGCGGCTGCGGTCGTTGCGCAGGCTTGAGGAAATGGAGCTGCGGCGCGAGCACAAAAGCCTGAGTGCGGAGCAGAAGGCGTTGAACGCCATGCTGGATGATCCGGCGAAGCGTTGGGCGCGGATCGAGGGGGAGATCGAGGAGACGCGGAAAAAATTCGGATCGGGTCCGTTGGGCGCACGGCGCACGAGCATCGGCGCGGCACCAAGCACCGTCGACGTTGCGACCGAGGCGTTCATCGAACGCGAACCACTGACGGTGATTTTGTCCGACAAGGGCTGGGTGCGGGCGCAGAAGGGCCACACGATCACCGATGCCGATCTGAAATTCAAGGAGGGTGATCGGCTGAACTCGCTGTTGCGCTGCTCCAGCGTGGATCGGATTGCGGTGTTTGCCACCAACGGGCGGGTCTATACTTTGCGCGCCGCCGATCTGCCGCGCGGGCGGGGCGATGGCCAGGCGATCAGGTTGCTGATCGAGCTTGGCAACGAGGACGACGTGGTCGGCATGTTTGTCGCCGACCCGGCCGCGCGCTATCTGGTCGCCAACACGCAAGGCAGAGGCTTCATCGTTGCCGGATCGGAGCTGGTGGCTGAAAAGCGCACCGGCAAGCAGATTTTGACCGTCAAACCCGGCGAGGAAGCCAAATTATGCCTGCCGGTCAGCGGCGATCATCTGGCGGTGATCGGCCAGAATCGCAAGCTCCTGGTGTTTCCACTCGATCAGGTGCCGGAAATGACGCGCGGGGCAGGGGTGATTTTGCAGAAATACAAGGATGGCGGCTTGGCGGACGCGAAAACCTTTGTGCTGGCCGAGGGGCTGACTTGGCACCTGGGTGACAAGACCCGCACGGAACCGAAACTCACCGAATGGCTGGGGGCGCGCGGCCAGTCGGGCCGGTTGCCGCCGAGCGGATTTCCGCGCGCCGGTGTGTTCGGCCCCGGCTTGCCGAGCGATGGCGCAGGCTAACGCGGCGATCGGCGCGCTCGCCGCCGTCGACCGTGCCGGATTGCCTGCTTTGGGCGGGCTTGGGCTGAATTTCCGAGCGATTTCGCTGCTCGAAGGGGTGCGCGCCGCGATTGCGGTTGCGGGCACCATGGCGTTGGGGTCGCTGCTCGGATTGCCGCAACTCGGATTGGCCGCCTTGGGTGCCTTGCTCGCGTGTTTTGCCGATCCGGGTGGCGCGGTGCGGGCGCGCCTGCCGCCGATGCTGATTTTTGGCGTGCTCGGCGCACTGTGCTTTTCTGTGTTCGGGCTGATTCTGGCGCGCAGTCCGGCACTGGCGATCGTAGCAGCGGGGGGCGCGATTTTTGCGTGCAGCTTCGCCCGGATTTACGGTCAGGCCGGCCTTCAGACTGGAAATCTGCTTGCGGTCGCGATCGTGCTGTCGCTCGATTCCCCGATCACATCGGTGGGGGCGGCGGTGGTGCCGGGATTAGCCTTCTGGGCCGGTGCGGCGGAGGCGGCGCTGCTGACGCTCGCGCTCTGGCGCATTCGCCCGTTTCAGCCGGCGCGGGCGGCACTGGCGGACCTTGCCTTGGCGCTGGCGGCGCTGGCGCGCGATCTGGTCGATCTGGCTGCTGACACGAAACCGGGCGAAAATGAATTCGATCTCCATGCGCGCGGTCATCGGCGGGCGGTGCGCGAGGCGATCGAACGGGCGCGGACCGTGACCCTCGCGACAATCCGCCGGCGGGGTGCCGCGAGCCAGCGGGCCAACGCGATTGCGCTCCGGTTGGCTACGTTCGATCAGATGTTCGGCGCAATGATCGCCGTGGGCGATGCGATGGCGGCCGATCCCGCGATGGCACCGACCGCGCGTCAAGCACTGCGTGATCTGGCACCGTTGCTGGCGGCACTCGCACCCGCGATGGAGGCGGATCGCTCGCTCGACACCGCGCCGATCCGCGATGCGCTACGCGGGTTGCGCCATGATATTGGGGCAATCAGCTGCGATGCGCCGATCCGCCGGTTGCTCGATGTGGTAGCGGACCGGCTTTCGGTGGTGGTGACGGTTTCGAACGCGCCCGGGTCGGCTTCGCTGACCGATGGTACGGCCGCGGATTGGCGGGATCGGGTTTTCGGGCCGATCCGGGCGAACTGGACCTTGGGTTCGGTGCCGTTGCGCCATGCGTTGCGCACCGCGATCGTGACTACGCTGGTATTAGGGTTTATGCTGTGGCTGGGCGATCCATTCGGGCACTGGCTCGCGATTACCGTGATTTTCGTGCTGCAACCGCATTTTTCGGCAACCTGGGTACGGGCGATCGAGCGGGTCGGCGGCACTGCGGCGGGCGGCGTGTTCGCGGCACTGATCGGGCTAGTATGCCATACAAGGATGGAACTCGCCCTGGCGATGATCCCGCTTGCCCTGATCGCGTTCACCATCAGGGGGGTGAATTACAGCGCTTATGTCGCGGTGCTGACGCCGATGATCGTGCTGCTGATCGAACAGATCTTGCCGGGGATGAGCCAATGGACGGTTGCTTTGTCGCGGGTCGGGTTCACGCTGGCGGGCGGCGTGCTGGCGGTGGCGGCGAATTTGGTGCTGTGGCCGAGTTTCGAGGGCAACCGGTTGGGGGTGGCGCGCGATAAGGCGATTGCGGCACATCGGGATTTTCTTGCGGCTAGTTTTGCCCATCTGCTGGATGGAGCGCCAATCCCGGAAGCGGCACGGCGGCAAGCGGGATTGGCGAGCAATAATCTGGAGGCTTCGGTCGGGCGGGCGCTGATGGAACCGCATCGCGGCCACGATCCGCTGCTGCGCTCGGCCCTGGTGGTCGATGCCGCGTTGCGCCGCACCGCCGGGCGGTTGGCAATCCTCAATCTTGATCCGCTGCCACCCGCCGCCGACGTGCCGCACTGGCGGGCGTGGCGCGACTGGCTGATGGCCGCGTTCGATCCGGCGCGCGGGCCGGTGCGGCCGACGCCCGTTGCAGTGAGCCGCGAAGCCTCGAGCGAGAGCCTGATCCGCCTGGCGCGCCAGGCGGAACTGGTATTCGATGCCCTGCATCCGGAGGATGCTGAAGTTACGCATCCGGAGGATGCTGAAGTTACGCATCCGGAGGATGCTGAAGTTACGCATCCGGGGGATGCTGAAGTTACGCATCCGGAGGATGCTGAACCAAATTCGTCCAGAGGTGTCTGATGAGCGTTCCTGAACCAAAATCATTCGGCGCGGTACGGATTGTCGAGACGCTGTTGTTCGGTGCCCGCTGGTTGCTGGCACCGCTCTATCTGGCGATGGTGGTGTTGCTTGCTCTGCTGGTGGTGCGGTTCATTCTCGAACTGGCGCACGCGGCACTGCAACTGCCGACCATGGACGAAACCCATGTGATCATGGCGACGCTGTCGTTAATCGATCTGTCGCTCACCGCAAATCTGGTGGTGCTGGTGATTCTGACTGGGTATGAGAACTTCGTCGCGCGCATCACCTTGGCCGAGGGCGACCGGCGGCCGGAGTGGATGGGCAACATCGACTTTGGTGGGTTGAAACTCAAGCTGATGGGCTCGATCACCGCGATCGCTGCGGTGCATGTACTGCGGGTGTTTCTCGAAGTGCGGGCCGAGCCGGACCGGGTGGTGATGGCTCAGGGCGGCTTGATGCTCGGCTTTGTGATCACCGGATTATTATTGGCGCTGACCGATCGGATTGCCGGTCATGGTTGATACCAACCGGTAAAAGCCTCGTCTTTTCCGAGACTTTCGCCGGTTGGTATACGCGCCGGGTTGGCGGGCGGCGGCGCGCGAAACAAAGACGTATACCAACGGTCATCCTTCATGGCCGTTGGTATACGCGCCGGGTTGGCGGGCGGCGGCGCGCGAAACAAAGATGTATACCAACTGTCATTCTTTATGACCGTTAGTATGAGCGATCAGGCGTTCGACGAAGCGCGTGAACAGCGCGGGATCGGCGTGGAACACTTGCGGTTCCGGTTCGCTGATCCCCTCGGTCAGATAGGCGATGCCCTGGCCGCGCAGGGCGGCGATGGCGGATTGGTCGGGGGCAGGGAAGCGCATCATGCCGGTGATCGCCCCGCTCGGTGCAAACAGGGCGTTATGCATGCCCGATCCGGCTTGACCGAGAATGGTTTTGGCCTGAGCGAACAGGCCCACCTGTTCGGCAAACCCCATGGTTTCTGGCCTGATGACGTGAAAGCCGAACTGCGATGCCGCGATGTCGGCGAGTTCCGCCTCGTTAGCGAGGCGACGTTGCGGTGCGGCCGGGTTGGAAAAATCGCCACGCGCGATGAACAGGCGGGGCGCTGGTTCAGCGGGTGCTATGCCGGTACGGGCAGCGAAATCATCGATCAGGGGCGACACGAGCGGGTGGTAGCCGTCAGTGCGGGTCAACAAGGGCAGGATGATCGCCTGGCCGAGTTCGAGCTGTTCGGTGCGGGAATCAAACCAGATCGCACGGTCCGGGTCGATCGCCAGATGGCGTTGCAGGATGTGCAGAAACCACTCCGGCATTTCGCGGTCGAGCACCGGCAGCGCGGTGCCGAATACCGAACCGAAGCGCCGGGCAAGGAGCAGTTTGGGCAACATTTCGATCAAAAAATGGCCATACACCTGCACGCCCCAGCCGTGAAACACCAGAGCCAGCCTGCCGTCGTGCCGAGCGGGCAGGGAGGTTGCGGTCGTCAGCAGGGATGATCCCGGCCGGTCGAGTTCGGGGCGGACATAGACCGGCATGATCGAATTGTCGTCGAGCAGTGCGCCATTCGACCAGATCAGGCCGGGGCCGTTGAGGCGCACCGCCATCGGGCCGCGTGCGGCGAGGTCGAACGGCGCGGGGGGTGCCGCATCGGCATGGTAGCGCCGCCAGTGATCGGAGACGAATTCGGCATCCTCGATGACAAGGCGCGGCAACGGGGCCGGCGCGCGGGCGGTGGCCAGCCTGATCCGGACATCGCCGTTGCGGGCGATGCCGGAACCGGACCGCAAGCTATTGTTCGTAATGGTCGGCAACCAGCCGGTCGAGCAACCGCACGCCATAGCCGGTGGCACCTTTGGGGGCGATCGTGCCTTCCTTGGTGGCCCACGCCATGCCGGCGATATCGAGATGCGCCCAGGGGGTTTTGTTGACGAAGCGTTGCAGGAATTGCGCCGCCACAATCGACCCGCCGGCGCGGCTGCCGCTGATGTTCTTCATGTCCGCGATATCGCAATCGATCTGCTTGTCATAGGCTTCGCCGAGCGGCATCCGCCACAGGCCTTCGCCGGTGGTCTTACCGGCTTCGATTAGGCGATCCGCCAGTTCGTCATTATTGGCGAACAGCCCCGCGTTTTCATGGCCGAGGGCGACGATGATGGCACCCGTGAGCGTCGCGAGATTGACCATGAAGCGTGGCTCGAACCGATCCTGCGCGTACCAGAGTAGGTCGGCCAGCACGAGGCGGCCTTCGGCGTCAGTATTGAGTACCTCGATGGTCTGGCCGGAGGCCGATGTGACGATGTCACCGGGGCGCTGGGCGGTGCCCGACGGCATGTTTTCGACCAGTCCGACCAAGCCGACGACATCGACCCTCGCTTTGCGGCCAGCAAGAGCCGCCATCAGGCCGATCACGGTGCCGGCACCGGCCATATCCCATTTCATATCCTCCATGCCGGCGGCGGGTTTGATCGAGATACCGCCGGTATCGAAGGTGACGCCTTTGCCGACGAACACCACCGGGTCTTTCGGCGTGACCTTGCTCTTTTTGCCCGCTTTGCCGGCCACCTCCGGTTCCGATGCGCCGAGCCACTGCATCACCACCATGCGCGGCTCGCAGGCGCTGCCCATCGCGACCCCGAGCAGCGCACCAAAGCCGAGTTTTTCCAAATCGCGCTGGTCAAAAATCTCGACCTTCACGCCAAGCGATTTCAATGCCTTGGCGCGATCAGCCATTTCCTCCGGGTTCAGGATATTGGCCGGTTCGGACACCAGGTCGCGGGTAAGTTCGACGCCTGCGGCCAAGGCGGCAAGCGGTGCAAACGAGGTTCGGGCGGCGGCGGCATCATCGGACAGGATGGTGAGGCCGGTGAGTTTCGGCTTCTGCTCGTCTTTCAGCGTGGTGCGGTATTTGTCGAACCGATAGGTTCGCAGCCGCGCACCGAGGGCGGCGTGGGCGAGTGTGGTGGCCGGCAGGCCATCACCTGCGATGGTGGCGGTGACGTCTTTCATCAATGCGGCGACGGCCTTAGCCCCGGCGGCTTCGGCATGATGGGGGGTGAGTTCGTCGGATTTGCCGATTCCGATCGCGACCACCCGATCGAACCCGGCACCGGGGGCGAGCAACACCGCGCTCTCGCCGCGCTTGCCTTTGAACGCAGCAGCGGCCAGCGCGCGAGTCAGGCCGCCATCGAGTGCGGTGTCGAGGGTGGCGGCAAGGCCGGTGAGGGCCTCGTCCTCGCCGAGCAGCAGCGCAAGCGCGCCGGATTTCGGCAATTCCATGCGGCCAAAAGCGATATCGATCATGCTGGTGCGTCTCATCCCTGATCTGTCATTTCGAATACCGTGTCATCATGCCTACCTATTTGCGATTTTCCAAGCCCGGCGATAAGCACTGCTCATGGATAACACCGAATTGCTTGAGCTTGCGGCCTCTCTGGCGGAAGCGGCGGGGCGCGAAATCCTGGCGGTGCGGGCGGGCGGGTTCACCGTCGATCGCAAATCTGACCAATCCCCGGTAACGCTGGCGGATATGCGGGCAGAACGGGTGATCGTGGCGGGGCTGCGCGCGGCGACGCCCGATATTCCGGTGATCGCGGAAGAAGAGGTTGCCGCCGGCCGGATGACCGATCCGGGCGAAAAATTCTGGCTGGTCGATCCGCTGGACGGCACGCGCGAATTCGCCGCGGGGCGCGATGAATTCGCGGTCTGCGTTGGGCTGGTGGTGAATGGCCGGGCGGTGTTGGGTGCGGTTGGCGCGCCGGCGCAGGGTGCGGTTTATGGCGGGATCGTCGGTCACGGCGCATGGCGGCAGGATGCGGCCGGGCGGCAACCGATTTCAGCACGGACGCCACCGCACGAGGGCATTACCGTTTATGCCTCGCGCCACTACGCCGACGATCCGCTGCTTGCTGAATATCTGGCACGTTACAAGGTGGCGCATCTGACCAACATCGGTTCGGCGCTGAAATTCTGCCGCCTCGCCGAAGGGGTTGCAGATTTTTATCCACGCCTCGGCCGAACCATGGAGTGGGATACTGCGGCCCCGCAGGCCTTGCTGGAAGCCGCCGGCGGGCGGGTGGTGACAATGAATGAACAACAGATGCACTATGGCAAACCGGGGTTCGAAAACCCGCATTTTCTATGTTTCGGGCGCGGCTGAAAAGGGCCACACTCGGTGGCCTCGAGTGCATCTGGTGCGGCAAGGTTGTATAGACATGTAATTTCAATTGACTAACGGCCCGTTTTTGATGACTGATCGCCGGGGTTTGTCATAAGGAATACAACCATGCTTGAGCGTCGCGCGATTGAGGTGATTCCGGCAGCGGAGCGGCATGGTAAGCCGGGTTCGTTGTTCACCCTCTGGTTTTCCGCCAACATGCAAATGACCACGGTGGCGACCGGTCTGGTCGCGGGATCACTTGGGCTGGGGCTGGTTTCCGGTTTGACCGCAATTGTGCTTGGCAATGTGCTGGGCGGGATTTTTATGGCTTACCACGCTGCTCAGGGTCCGAAGCTCGGCATTCCGCAAATGATCCAGTCCCGCGCGCAGTTCGGCGTGATTGGGGCCAATCTGCCGGTGCTGCTGGTGATTGTTCTGTATCTCGGTTTCTTCACCTTGAGCGCGATCCTAGGCGGCGAGGCTGCGGGTGATCTGCTCGGGGTATCGTCGAAAATTGGGGTGGTGGTCGCCAATGCCGGTGCGTTTTTGCTGCTGATTTTCGGCTACGACCTGATCCATCGCTATGAACGCATCGTCGCGCTGGTGTTCTTGGTAGTGTTCGCGATCGCAACAATGGTGCTGCTGCGCGACTTCGGTTCCATGGCGGCGGTACCAGCCAAACCAGCACCGCTGGCAATGATCGTGCTGGGGATTTCGATTTTTGCGACGTGGCAGATTACCTATGCGCCATATGTGGCTGATTATTCTAGATATTTACCTGAAAATACCTCGTTCCTGTCGAGTTCCGCCTACACCTATTTCGGCTCGGTGATCGCCTCGATCTGGATGATGGCGCTGGGGCTGCTGGCCGGGTTGATCGCCAGCAAGACGGCCAATGCCGACACCACGGCCTATTTCGCGGGGTTACTGGGGCCAACATGGCGCTGGCTGATGCTGCTGGTAATCCTGCTCGGCATTGTTGCAGCGAATGTGCTGAATTTGTACGGCACCGCGATGTCAGCGGCGACCATTCTGACCTCTGGCGGTGAGAGCGGGTTCACCCGTGCCGTGCTGGCGCGTGGCATGACGCTGCGGGTGGTGGTGGGGGCGATTGCCGCGGTGACTGGCAGTGCGCTGGCGATCGCGGCAGGAGGTAATTTTGTGGGCAGCATGACGAATTTCCTGCTGGTGCTGTTGTATGTTTTCATTCCCTGGACCGCGATCAATCTGACCGATTTCTACCTGGTTCGGCGAGGGCGCTACGACATTGGTGCCATTTACGATCCGGCGGGGATCTACGGGGCGATCAATTGGCGGACCATGGCGATCTACGCGATCGGCATTCTGGTCGAGGTGCCCTTCATGAATGCCGATTTATATGAAGGCCCGATCGCCAAGGCATTGGGTGGGGCCGATATTTCCTGGATCGTCGGGCTGATCGTGCCATCCGTGCTCTATATTCTGGCCAATCGGCGCGTGGCGGTTCAGGCGGTCGCGAGGTAGTCGATCGCGGCGTCCACCCCACCTCGCGCGAGTGGCACCCGCGCAAGGCGGAGAGACATTTCGACCACGCCCAGGGTGCCGAGGAGCATCGGTTCGTTGAGGTCGCCCATGTGGCCGATGCGAAATAACTGACCGCCTAGTGGTTCGAGTCCGGCACCGAGCGAGACGTTGAACCGATCGTAGGCGATCTTGCGGACCGCTTCGGCATCATGGCCGTCGGGCATTTTCACGGCGGTGACCGAGTCCGATCGCCGCTTCGGGTCGGTGCAAAAGAAGCTCACGCCCTGGTTGCCGCTCCAGATCGACACTGCCCGCCGCGTCGCTTCGGCGAGGCGGTGATGCCGGTGCCAAACCTGCTCGATGCCTT
Organism: Acidiphilium sp.; assembly: GCA_028688905.1. GTDB lineage: Bacteria > Pseudomonadota > Alphaproteobacteria > Acetobacterales > Acetobacteraceae > Acidiphilium. Next base: position 893,512 of record JAQTXH010000001.1, read on the forward strand.
CCGCCTCGATCAGGCGGATTGATTCGCGCAAGCCATAGAACGGCCCGACCGGCACGGTGCCGACGAAGCTGCGATGGCGGCGGGCGAGCATTTTGGTCCAGTCAAAATAATAGCGGCTGAGCTTGGCGTGCTGATGGGCTTCGAGCGCCTTGGTACTGACGGCGGTGAAGGCGAGGCCCGCCGGAAGCATCAGACCCTTCTGGCTGCCGCCAACCACCGCATCGATCCCCCAATCCGCCATGCGGACCTCGAACGAACCGAAAGAGGAGATGGTGTCGGCCAGCAGCAATGCGGGATGGTTGGTGGCATCGATCGCGGCACGGACCTCGGGCATCGATAGCGCCACGCCGGTCGATGTTTCGTTATGAACGATGCAGACTGCTTTGATATTATGGAATTTATCTGAGGCAAGTCGCTCGGCGATTCGGGCGACATCCGGCCCCCGCCGCCAGTCGGTTCCGGGCATTTCGACTTCAAGGCCGTATTGCCGCGCCATCGTACCCCAGGTGCGGGAGAAATAGCCGGCATCGGGCATCAATATGTGATCGCCGGGCGAAAACAGGTTCTGGATGGTGGCTTCCCAAGCACCGTGGCCGCTGGCGGTGTAGAGGAACACCTCGCCTTCGGTGAACAGGATGCGTTTCAGTCCAGCGACCGCATCGTCATAGACTTCGAGGAAATCGCCGCCCATGAAATCGACCGTGGCATGATCCATCGCGCGGAGAATGCTGTCGGGAATATTGGTCGGACCAGGGTTGGCGAAGAACAGGCGGCCCGGTTTGCGGTGCGACATTGATTTCATTCCCACTCGATCATAAATTGCAAGATTATATCTTTATAGTTCAGTATGTTACTGAAATCTATTTCATGGATACCACTAAAAATACCATGCCGAGAATGAAGGGCGCTACATCTGTCACACATGAAGGCTGCGGACAAGATAGTCGCGCACCTCGAACAGATTGATATCAAACCGTTCGGCATCTTCCGGGCGCACCACAATCACCAACCTGTTCGAGAAGACCTTCTCCTTCGATGCATCGGCAAAAGACTGCGCTATACGCTCGATCATCTTCTTTCTCGGAATCGCGAGGCACCCCCGCCCGGTGCCCATCAAAGGCAAGACAAGGGTCCGTAGTTCTCCCTGGTTTGCAATGAACTTCCAGACTCCATCAAGGGCATCCTCGACGCCGCGCACGGTAGACTTTGCGGTGCCGTGCTCGTTGAGCTGAGACATCGCGACGAAGTAGTAGGTTTTGCCGGGCACACCAACCTTTGCGACTGTCCCGATGGCATATTCCCGCGTCTTCCCCGGGGCGTCCGTGCGGTCCGTGCACGGCACGTTTTGGAGTCCTGCGTCGAGCTGCCGGTCGATCGCGTCGGTGTTGCTTTGAAACACCGTGACTGCCAATTGACCCTGCAGGCTGTCGGGAGCAATGAGACCGGATGCAATATTCGTATCGAACGTGGTGTTCGAACTGATCACCACGTCACCGGACTCCTTGAGAAGGTCTCCGATCTTGACTTCAAACGTGTAGTCGCGCCCTGGCACGCGGTATGTAATCCGAGAGACGGGTCGGCGTGTCACGACCACGATCACGATGGCTACCAGCAAGATCGGGATGATCGCGAAGCCGCTGTATTGAGCCTGCTTATAGATGGACAAGAAGTCCATGATCTCCATGAACATCCATATCGCACCAACGATGGCAAGCATCTTTACGAGCGCCTCCACAGAGAAGAGCGCGTATCGCCAGAATGACCAAGTTGATATGGAATTAAGGAAATATTTCACTTCTATATACCCAGAGACGTGTAAACATCGTTGTTGTAGTGGCGTGCTCCGGTCGTACCTTCTTTTTTTAGTCGCACGAATTCTGCCGGCCAATTCGTCATGGCGTGCTCTATGATTTTGGGCTTGAAATTCACATAGACGACGAGTTCATTGCGGATGACCGGCGGACAGCGGTCATCTTGGTTGCGACTGCCATTGAGGTTCACGCCGATGATGGGGAGACCGAGCTTAAGGGCGACCTCCATCTCCCATCGGACGAACTTCGTTAGATTCTTGGTCTTCTCTCCGATGAGGACGACGAAATCCTTAGAATTCGCGAAGCGTTCCCGAAGCTGACGCTTGATGCTTTCTTCCTGACTGCTGTCGCGAGCCGTGTTGAGATCGTGCGCGTTCTGGAATTCGAACGAGAACCTCTCGTTCGCGTGCCACGCCGTCATCAGACGGTAGGACGCCATATCGGTGTCACCATCAAAGCAGATGTAGGTTTTGTTTCTGTATGCCATCATTTGCCCCCACGTTTGTAGTTATGCGGATGTTCAGGGCCGTCACGAAGTCAGGTTGACCGGCTGCGTCATCCAGTATCCACTCAAAGCCTCAGTCCTCGGACGGGTACGGCCCGAGGAAGCGTACGCCGTTGAAGTGGATCAGGTGCGATGGTGCATCGGCCACCCACACTTCGGTTTCCCAGGCGATCTCACCAAGATAACGCCCCATGATGCCCCGGTTGGGGAAAGCAGTCACATAGACCAACCCGGCGGTCGACCCTGCGAACAGTTTCGCCAACTCAGCATGTCGCTTGCCATCGACCGGCCCATGGCTGGTAACAGATTCCACCAGCAGCAGCCAATTTCTTTGCGTGAAGTGCAGCACTACGTCGGGCATCTTGCCATGTGAATCTACATTGACGCCTAGGCCAGCTAGCAAAGGTGCATCGAAGTAGCCCCATTTGTCTCCCGTGTCGCCCGCATAGACAAGCACGCTCCCCGGCGCAAAACGTGGGGCAAAGTCCTCGATGATGGCCCGGATCAACTCGCTATGCTCGCCGGGGCTGAGGGTGACTTCCTTGCCCGGTGCAATCTCGACCGGGATACGGTTCTGCTCGCGCTCCTTGGCGTAGCGGGCAACCAGTGTTTCCCGTTCGGCCAAATAGGCTGTCAGGCTGTCGTGCCATGCAGGCGTGCCAAAGGTGCGCAGCAAAGTAAGCGCGGCTGGCTCGATCTGATAGACGGCCTTGGGGCTGTTTACCGGACGTTCGGGCTTGTCCGGGTTGTAAAGGGCGATTCCTGCGTCACAGAATTGGTGCATGGTCTGTCGGCGGAAGGTCTCACGGGTATTCGGTGCGTACTCCTTCCCGTAGTTTTCACGCGCCCAATCCATGATTGGCGTGATGCCCACAAGCGGGTCTTCAGCCTCGGCCCATGCCTTGCCCGGCGTTAGATTCAGCAAAGCCAGAAGAGAAAGTGCCGAGCGCTCGTTCTGTTGTGCCCTCGGCAGGCCAAGAGCAATGATGATCTGGTGTGCTGCTTCGATGTTGTCGGTCTTATCGCTCATGCAGTCAGAGTTCCTAGCTTGGCGTCGATCTGGTCTTGCGTAGGTGTTGCAAGCTGCATGACCCACTCGCCAAGTTCGATCAGGTTTTCACGGCTAGGGTATTTCATCAGTTTGAGGTCGGTCGCATTGACCTGTGTGTGGCCGTTAAAACGCCGAAAATTCTCATCAACTGCGGTCGTATTTAAGAATACAGCCAGCCCACGGGCCAGCGCCTCGGGCAATCCGCGCCGGTTCTCATGGAACAGGTTCAAGTGGTTCTCGAAGCCCAACATGGGCATGTCACCGAAGACACTCGGCTCGACCACACTCGCTACGATCCTGCGCTTTTCTTCCTTGGACGAGAAGCGCCGAACCACACAATAAAATCCGTTCGGGTACAGCCATTTCTCGGTATCTGCGTTGCGCTCGATGGCGTTGGGCTTCTTCATGCCCTCGATAGGCCATGTGGTGCCAGTGCTACTGAAATGGCCGGGATACAGCAAGGGCACAGTGCCCTTCTTCGGCATATCCCGCAGGTGTTCTTTCAGCCGGAAATCAACCACTGGCCCGGTCGATACTTTAATGCCCAGGTCGCTCAGCGTGCAGCGGATCGCCGGGGATAGCTCAATGGCGTTTTTTTCCGGGGACGTGGGAACATGAATGAAGCGCTCAGGATCATCTGGGAACATGATCCGGTCGAACGGATGTACATGAGTTACAAGGTCGGCGAAGGTGTCGTCCGTCGAAGTCGAAACCGTCACCCCTCCCTGCTGGCCGCCCCGCTCCAAGCGGACGATAATGTTCTCTTGCAGAACCTCGTCATCCTTAAATGCTTTGCTACGCGAATCGAACAGATGCATGTGGCGGATCGCAGCGCGCTCAAGGATGAAATCGCGGAAGGGCCGGTAATACGGCCCGTTGCAGAAGCTGCGCGGGATGATGGCCACTATTTGGCCCCCTGGTGCAGCCTGAGCCACGGCCAGCGCCACGAAGGCGCTATATAAGTTCACCGTCTCGATGCCGACGCGACGCAGGGCCAGTCGGTGAGAGGAATTGCTGTTGATCTTCTTGTAAGGCGGATTGAGGATAGCGTGCGTGTAGCCTGAAGGCTGCTTCGCCGTGAACAGGTAATCGGCAGTCGCCAGTTCGATGTAATCACCCGCGATGATCCGGGGTGTTACGCCTCGGTATCCTGCCAAATGCTGCGCAAGGTGGCAACGCAAGTTGCCATCAATCTCGTAGGCCGTCGCTTCCACAGCATCGAAACCAAAACCGCCAGCCATCCAGCGGTCGAGAAAGGCGCAAGACAACGCACCGACACCCGCACCAGCATCCAGTAACCGGCAAGTCCTTATGGTGCTTTCTGGGAAGAGGGATGCCATGAAACGGGCTACACTCGAAGGCGTCAGAAACTGCCCAAACTCAGCCTTGTGCTTCTGTGCGATCCCCGGTGCAACCGTGCGACGCACGGTGTCGGCAGTGTCAAGCTGTTGCAGCATTCCCGCTCCTCGGCGTTCTCGGCGATATGACGCCGACGTGTTTGTATAGAGTAGTGCGTGACACGCCATAGCGACGGGCGACGTCAGCCACCTGAATATCAGGATCGCGCAGTAACGCCTTAATCTCGCGCACCTGTTGATCGTCCAGTTTCGGCTTCCGACCGCCGACCCTGCCTCTAGCACGTGCGGAAGCAAGACCGGCCTGAGTGCGCTCTCGGATCAAGCCTCGCTCGAACTCGGCCAGCGCAGCAAACACGTGGAAAACCAATTTGCCCGCTGCGCTGTCTGTCTCGATCTTCTCCGTCAAGCTCTCAAAGCCCACGGCTTGTCGCTCAAGGTCGGCCACGATCTGAACAAGATCGGGCAAACTGCGGCCCAGCCGATCCAGACGCCAGACAACAAGGGTATCCCCAGCCCGTAGCGCCTTCCGGCACTGCTCAAGCTCCGGGCGGGCTGCGTTCTTACCGCTGGCCGCTTCCTCATAAATCACGCCGCACCCAGCTTGCGTGAGCGCATCCCTCTGCAGGTCTAGGTGCTGGTCATCTGTCGATACGCGAGCGTATCCGATACGTTGATTCATTGACACAACCAGAACATTGAAAACTTAACGGGTATGTTAACATCTGTAGGCCGATTCGGCCATCCCGAAGAGACCATTCTAGAAGTGTCCAGAAAACCACCGTATCCTGAACTAAGCCAATCGAAATCTGGCGATTCGTGTCGGCCAACATGAACAAAAGCTCCCCTTCAAATAATAGCGTACCGCTATCTGGTTCGACCTCAAAGGGTTATGCCGACCTGAGGTGGCTGCGCCATGTAGCTTTTCACAGCAGCACCAGCTGCCGGGGTGAGCGCAGTTTGCTTCAACCCCGCGCGCTCCAGCAGCGCGCCCGTTAGCTTGCCCCGGTCATTGGTGTAAATGGCGGTGCATTCCCTGGCGCGGGAGAGCGCAACGTAGAAGCTTTTCTGATCAATCAGATGCGTGGCTGCACTGTCGGCGTGGATGAAGGTTCGCTCGGCGGTGCGCCCCTGGGCGGCGAAGGCTGTGGCGACATAAGAATGGGCGATGTGCTGGTCTCGGGGGTTATCCAGCGCCAACGTTTCGATCTTACCATTGGCCATCCGGATTTTGGCTTCCCGCGTGGTTGGGTCAACGGCGATTATCTCACCCTGTTGCCCGTTGATCCGGCCCATGGCGCGGTCATTACGGGTAAACTGCACTTGGTCCCCCGCCCGCAGCTCGATCACCTCGGTGGTGAAAGCCTGAGCGTGCGACGCGCCCCATTGCCGCAGCCGCCAATCAATGGCCCGGCCGGTCTTATCGGCCAGAGTGACAGCAGTTTTTTTGGTATCGATGCCAACCACGCGATAGGCTTGTGCCTTTGACACACCTTTGTCGGCATAGTCCTTGGCAAAGCGGATCATGTCGCCGATGGCGTAGCTGTGCGCATCCTTAGCCTCGGCGCGGGTCAGGTCGCGAGGCACCAGCCTTGTGGCCGCAACGGCGGGGCCGTGCAGGGCGCCGGTTTCCGCCAGGCGGTGGCGGATTTCCTTGGTCAGTGCGTCACGCCCCGCACGGGATGGCTCAACCACCAGCGCTTTATGCCTCTCTTTGGTGTCCAACTTGGCGTAATCCTGGGCGATCTGGGCGAAGCGGGCCTCGCGCGTGTCGCACTCGATGACGTGCCCACCGCCCGCATCCAGCGCAGCCAGAGCCTTCTTAGCATCACCCGCCAGGCTGGCTTCCACCGCCGCTTTGGCGTGCTCGTTGGTCTGGCGCAGAATCTTGGTCAGGCGGGCAGTTTCCATGCCCGCGCCCTGTAGCTGCGTGAAGGCCGCGCCCGCCGCCACGGACCCGAGCTGCGCCGTATCACCCACCAGCAGCACCCGCGCCCGTTGGGATTCGGCCAAACTCAACAACTTGGCGGCATCGGCGGTCGAGATCAGCGAGGCTTCGTCGACAATCCAAAGCCGTTCCTTCGGGGACGGGCGGCCCGGTGCCAATAAATGCCGGGCCAGCGTGTCGGCGCGGGCCTCAAGCGCCTCGCCCAAAACCTGCGCCGCCGATGCCGTGGGGGCGAGCGCTGTCACCTGAATGCCACTTGCCTCGGCCTCGCGCGCGATGGTGGCCAAGACCGTGGAAGTCTTGGCGGTGCCCGCCGCGCCCTGCAAACCGATGACGCGATTACGGCTGCAGAGAATTTGCGCGGTGGCCGCGCGCTGCTCGTCGGTCCAGCCATGGCCTTGTTCGGCGTTGCGCCGTTCAGCCTCGGCAACTGCGCGGGCGGCAGCGATAGGGGACAAGATCGGCGTCACCTGCTGGCGGGCTTGTTCCTCCAGCCGCAGCATCGTGGACTCGTTGGCGATAGTCGCGGCGGTGGTGAAACCCTCGAACCCTACGCCGCGCCGGTCAAGGCACTCGCGCGTTTCCAGCTCTCCGGCCTTTTCCGCGCGGGCAATTGCGGTGGCAATGTCGTTATGCCCAACGCGGCCCATGCCAAACCGTCCGGCCACCTCATGCAAGGCGGTGGTGGAGAACACAGATTGCCGCTCACCCAACATCGCCGCGCCTTGCGCCACGGCGCGGTCAGCCGCTAGTTCACGGGCAAATTCATGGTCGGCGACCAGAGTAGCGGCTTCCGCCCGTACCTCGGCTTGAGCAATTAACCCGCGCCGGGCTTGCTCATCCCACCCGGCTGTATCAGCGGTTTCTCGCCAATCGCCGATCAGTTCGGCACGGGGCACCGCCTCCTTGGCCAGCCGCGTGTCCAGCGCTGCGATCTGCTTCTCGGCGGCGCTGGCGTCCGCCCGACTTTTGCCTCGCTCCGCTAGCCGTGCCTCAATCGCCGCGCTGCGCTGGCTGAATGCCTCCAGCGTGGTGCTGCCAATGCCAGCAATCTCGAAGGTCGAATCCTTGCCGCGCTCAATGGTGTAACCAAGGCGCTGCACCTCGGCGGCCAGCTCCTGCCGGAAGATGGCCCCCATCTGCTTTTGCATCTGGTAGAAGGCGCGCGGCTCCAAGCTGCGCCATTGCCCGGCCTCGTCCTGGGTCATGTTGAGAATAACATTATGGGTATGAAGCTGCGGATCGAGTGCGCGGCTGGTGCCGTGCCGGAAAGAGGCGATGACTAGATTGCCAGTTGCTTCCCGCCGGACAGAGCCATCCTCCCGGATGCGGGTGGCAGTAAAATGCTGCTCCGCCAATCCCAGCGCGGTTTTCACGGCACGCTCATGCGCGGCAATGAGGCGGCGGTCGCCCGCCACCTCAGCCATCAGGGATACGGATTTGGGCGCGCTGAAGGTCACATCCCAACCGGGCCGGTGCTCCCATTCGCCGTCGCGCATCGTGCCCAAGCTCTGACCGGAGACATGCCCTTCCAGCAGCCGGGCGAACTGGTCACGGTCAACGGCCTCGTTCAAGTTCAGGGCCTGCGCGCCTTGGCCCAGCCATTCCGAGGGGGCAAGGCCCCCTTCGGCATAATAATCATCGGCCTCGTAATAGCTGGCGGCCTGCCCGGCACTGGTCAGGGCGGAGATTGTCGCCACCATTACACCGGCCCCGGCCCAAGAATTGTACCCTGGATAGGGGCGTCGGGCGTTTTGGCGTTCTGAGCCTCTTGGGCCTCCTGCAATCCACCCCAGAGCGTTTCCGAAACATCGGCGGGGATGAAGTCAGGCTGCCTCGCCGGGCCACGCGCGATGATATGGTTATTCGTCAGCTTGATCCGCGCCACCGGCAAGCCGTCAGGCAGCAGCAGATAGCCGGTATGTTTGGGCAAGCGCAGATCACTCTCCAACACGGCGGCGCGCAATTCGCGCATCGTGCTCAAGGTCCGCTGCGGCTTACCCGTCTTGGGGTCAAACGTCTCTGCCAGTTTTTGGACCTCAATTTCCACGCTGCCGATGGTTGCAGAGGCCCATTCCCGGCTGGCATGGTCGCTCATTTGGAGAAATAATTTGCTGTTACAGCAGCCCAAGAGAGCCTCGCTACCATCTGGGCCGTAATGCCCGCGCATCTGACCGATGGTTTGGAAGGACAGGATAGCACAAGCACCGAATTTGCGACCTTGGGGCAAGAGTCGTTCCAGGTTCTCGACCCGGGGCAGGTCGGCCAGCTCGTCGAGTAAGAACCACACTCTGCGGGTTGGGCTGGCGGACAAGCCCAGCATGGCGCTGGCGGCAGCCTCAAGCCACAAAGCCATGAGGGGCTTCATGGCTTCGAAATAGTCCTCCTTTCTGGGCACGAATATCCAAGGCTTGCGGCCCCTATGCTGGTCGACCCCCTTGAAAAATTGGGAGATTGAAAAGGATGCCTCCCCGTCACGGGGTGCCTTGCGCAGGAACATGAGCATGTTGACCGCCTTGACCAACATGAACAGCACGCTGGCGGTCGCTCGGTCGGCATCTTTCTCAAAGGAACGGGCAGATGACGTATTAGCGAGCCAATGCTTCAACTCCGTTTGCGGCATGGATTGCAACACATTTAGCAAGGTCTCCAATGTGCCGCGTCCTTCACGCCAAAGATTGCGCATGACATTGGCCACCAAATTGCGGGAAGTCTCCAGCCAGATATCTCGTTCCTCGTCGCCTGTCTTATTAATAAGACAGGCGGCAATGCGGTCAGCATCGGCAGGGTGGATGATCTCGGCGAAGGGACTCCAAAATGCCCCACGCTGATCGAAGGGGTTCAAAATGATGTCACCCCGTGCGGGGTCGTAATAGTTGGCCACGAATTCCCCGCTGGTGTCGTACACCAACGCTGCCTCGCCCCTAGCTTCAATCACGTCCAGTTGCAGCCGAAGCGCCGTTGTTTTGCCACCTCCGGTTGCACCAATCAAAGCGACGTGCCGGGTTTCCAATCCACTTGGCAGGGTGACATCGCCAAATTGCAGGCGCGGTTCGTTGTTTTCCTCGTCTGTCATGTCGGCCAAGGTTTCCTGACCAATCACCCGTGTGCCCCGCATGACGCGATCCTCCAGGCGCTCTTCTTGCTTGCGGCGCCGCCGGTCTGCTGTCAGCCAAAGCCCCGCCATCCCCCCGACAAAGCCCAGCGCACTCCCAAACGCGAGAGTGCGGGCAAAGCTTACCGCTTCCTGGCGCAATGGGTGGAACCTTGCCCATTCCTTGACCCCTGCGCGGGCTGTCTGGCCATGCCAAGTCATCGACATCTCGGGGTCGGAAGGCAAATCCGACAGCAGAAAACTGGTGAAGGCGGCGATGCCATATTCGGTGTCGGCCCGTAGCTGCGGTGGGCTGGTTACCACCGCCCCCAAGGCCAACGCGCCGATTAACGCGCTACCCGCCAGCACGCGGGCTTTGAAGCGGAATTGAACTTGACCATCGGCGCGGTCACGCGCCCGCATGGCCGCGATATGCGCCCGGTTGCTGCTGTCTTTTGACATCATGAATCTCCGGCGAGTTTCAACTGTCGGGCGAAGGCGGCGTTGATCTCGGCAATAAGGTTGGCTTCATCGGTACGGGGACCGACGGCAATGCGGGCGTAGGTGTAGGCGGCGCAAGAGGTAAATAGCGTCCGCTCAGTCAGGCGCTCTACATGAGCTTGCCTCGCGGCCAATGCCCCGATCTCCTGGGCAACAACTTCGGCAGCGAATTGCGGCGCTGTCTGCTCGCCGGAGATGGAAGCCAGCCCGGCCCGCACACATTGTTGCAATAGGGCATATGGGGTCGTCTGACGGCTTTGGGCAGCGTGACGCAATGCTTTGTCCAGCACCAAGGGAAGTCTTACGGAGTGCTGAACGAACTTCATGGCTCGTCCTCCCCCCGCATCCGGCGCGCATCCTCGGCCAACCCAGAAATTGCGCTAGGTACAGAACATGAGCCACGAGCGCACCCGGATCGCATCCTCGACCGGCTCAGGCTAATAGCTGCTCTGCGGAGCGTGGGGTGTGATCCCTCCCTTTGCGGCGATGCGTGAGCATCGCCGCTCTCGGCGCGGCAAAATTGCTTGGGTTTACGCATCTTCCGGCCCCCGATGCTGATGTTGGGGCGTAATCTTCCAACGGCCATCCATGGTCTCGTCTGCCCAGTTTCGGATGGTCGTTTCGATGGCTACCATGATGCGGTTATCGAGGTCGTGGGCTTCCTCAGGCGAGAGGTTTGCGGTCAGGCCTGGCGTCTCAACCAAGCCACCCGCCGGGCGGTAGCCTCTTTCATCGGTTATCGAGGGGGGGCCATCAATGCGGAAGAGGGAGGCTGTTCCCAGATAAACATTAAGGGGCGGCACGTCCCAACGATGCCAAAGCGCGACGGCAAACCGGTACGTCTCGCCGACCGTGTCATCGCGGGTCAGTTTCTCGATGATCGGCATGACGCTCTCGGCAATGCGGGGCGTCGTCCGCAAGGTGAGGATTGTAACCTCCCTGGCGAAGAGTCGGGGGTGCAAGCTGACGGCGATATTGTGTAAGATGGACACAAGTATATCCTTTCCGCGCGAAAGCGCGCGAATGCGTGGAGATCGATTTGTTGGGGGAGGTCCGACGCCCCCGATGCTAGGGGGGTATCGGACACGGCAGTTTAGCCTTTCGTGCCGGGGCGGAAGGCTTGAACACCCGAGTCCCTACGGGCCTCAATCCATTCTTCTACCTCGGCCAGATCCCAGGCAACGTTTCGGCAAGTGAGTACGATACGGCGAGGAAATTGGCCTCGTTGTTCCATGTTAAAAATCGTGCGCTCGGCCAGCGGAATCATCGCCTTGAGCTTCTTACGGTTGATGAGGGCCTTATTCGTTGACCTAGTCTCCATATTGGGTTTCCTTTGATATCAATTAAGTGCCAGATGATACCGTCGAGTGCCAATAGAAACTTTGGGAATAGTTAGAATTTAGTTGTCGCCCCAGTTATAATCGGGCCATGAAAAAGCCTCGGATAGCGCAAACCGCATTTGATCCATATCTCGAACGGTTGGTTGTGGACTTCGATCCGAACTCGGATCGCATCCGAGCCAAGCTCGATAACGCTTATACTTGTCATTTTTGCGAACTCTGCTGGCACCCCACCGAGTATTCGAGAACTCTGGATATGCTAATGGTCGTAAAGCGTCTAGAAAGAGGAAACGCGAAATCCGTGCCTCCCCCAGATGCCTTGAGCGCCGCCGCTCAGAAACAGGTCGATGCGTTAGTGGCGCGCTATGAAAAAGCATGTAAAGGCGAGTTTGGTCCGCATGAGGCCGGCCGCATGTTGAATAGACACTGCGAAATCGTTGAAATGCGCGGTGATTTTTCAGTGGATAGCTTCCGAGATCATGTCCAGGAGAAGATGCTTGTTACGGAATGGGCTAGGCGTGGTGAATTGGTCAGGCCTACTAGACTGCCGCGCCAACCCGACGGGGCCGCAAAGCCAAGTAAGCTGTATTGCGAAAAACATAATCCTAGACGCAGCGAAGAAGCTCGCCGAGCATATCAGCGGGATAGAAGATTTGCAGCAGAGTATGAGGCGCTAATTAAACAAATCTGGAGGCGAGGTATTAACACCGCCACTCTTCCTGCATGGGACATTAAAGCCCACGCTTATGTTAGGAAAGAAGCCTATGACCAGCTCCAAAAGCTCAAAACTCCAACTAAAATGATAGATGACATGCTCGCCAACGGAGCCATGAATCAAGCTGAAATAGCGCGCCAACTTGGCGTATCACGCCAAGCAGTTTCCGCTGCCTTCAAGCGGCGAGCGCAGAAGCTCATTAAATGCTAGCGACTTACCGTTTGCGCGTCCATTCATCAATCATGTCTGCCCAGTCTTGCAGCATCGCCGTGCGCTGCTCGCGGTACTCGGCCTTGTTATAGACAGCCCTCACGCCCTGCTGTTCGTGCGCAAGGCATTTCTCGATCCAGTCGGTGTTATAGCCCGCTTCATGTAGCAGCGTGCTGGCTGTGCGCCGCAGATCATGCGGCCCGAATTTGGCAAGGGGCTTTCCCTCTTTCTGAGCCAGCCGGTATGTCAACGTCAGCACTTGGTTGAGCGTGGCGTTGCTCATGGGTAGGTCTGAATCGTAGCGCGACGGCAGCACATAGGCAGAACCACCCGCGAAGGTTTTGAGGGCAATAAAAATATCCAACGCCTGCCGAGGCAAGAACACCAAATGAGGATTGCGCCGCTTCATCCGCTCCTTTGGAATCGTCCAAAGCGCCGCGCTGAAATTGATCTCGCTCCACGTCGCGTTGGTCAGTTCACTCTTACGCACCAAGGTCAGCAACAGCAGCTTAGCCGCTGCCCGAATGGAGGGTGTCGTGCCGATACGCTCGATATATTGGTACATCAGGCCGATTTCATCCGGGGTCAGTGCCCGGTCGCGTGGCTCGAATTTGGCGATGCTTGTCGGACGTACCAGTTCCGCCGGGTTTTCGACCCTCTGGCCGCGCTCAATGGCCCAGCGGTAAACCTGAAACATCACCTCGCGGGCATGTACTGCGGTTGCAGGGGCACCACGCGCCACGATGGCATCGGTCACGGCACGCAAATCCTCGTGGGTAATCTCCGCCAGCTTCTGATTCCCGAATTTCGGCTTCAATTCGCGCTCGAACACTAAGCGGCGCATGTCGCGGGTCGAGTCGGCCATCTGGTAACCCCGCAGCCATTTTTCCGCCCAGGCACCGAATGTCTCCGCGTCCTTTAGGCGCGTCTTGTCCCGTGCCTTCTCTTTGGCCGGAGATTTTCCGGCGGTAATCATCTTCTTGGCCTCCCCCAACCGCTCACGGGCTTCTGCGAGGGTGATGCCGCCAACGCCGTAGCGGCCGAACGTGATCGTCTCCTGCCTGCCATGGATCGCATAGTTGTAGCGGAACGAGATGGCCCCCGTCGGCGTGACGGCTACGTAGAGCCCGTCCCGGTCGTTCTCCTTATACAGCTTACCCTGCGGTTTGAGATTACGCAGCTTGGTATCGGTCAGCACGGCTTATCCCCCTCTTTTGGCCTAAATACCATGATCTGATCACCCGCTTTTTCGTCGATAAAACTCAATTAAATCATAATATTAACTGCTTCAGATACCATGAATACCTGCGGCAGCTCTCATGGTATTGAAGGCATTCATGGTATCCAAAGCCGTTGATACCACCGATTATGCCATAAAAAAACAGTGCTTGGCGCTGCCCGAGGTTGCTAGACGATGCCAGGGTTAGACACGAAAAAGCCCCATTTTACAGGGGCTTATCCTTAGTTTTGTGCCGGTTAGTACCAGCCTATGCCGGACGCGGGATCATTCCCACTCGATTGTGCCGGGCGGCTTGCTGGTGATGTCGTAGGTCACACGGTTGATCCCACGCACTTCGCCGACGATCCGGCCGGCAACGCGGGTGAGGAAGGTCATATCGAACGGATACACATCGGCGGTCATGCCGTCGGTGCTGGTGACAGCGCGCAGCGCGCAGGCGTAGTCGTAGGTGCGGCCATCGCCCATCACGCCGACGCTGCGGACCGGCAGGAGGGCGACGAAGGCTTGCCAGATCGCGTCGTAGAGGCCGGCGGCGCGGATTTCCTCGAGATAGATGGTGTCGGCTTTTTGCAGGATGCGGACCTTGTCGCGATCGACCGGGCCGGGGATGCGGATGGCGAGGCCGGGACCTGGGAAGGGGTGGCGGCCGACGATGGTTTCCGGCAGACCGAGTTCGCGGCCCAGTGCGCGGACCTCGTCCTTGAACAATTCGCGCAGCGGTTCAACCAGTTGCATTCGCATCCGCGCGGGCAGGCCGCCGACATTGTGGTGGGATTTGATCACCGCACTCGGGCCGCCGCCGACCGAGACGCTTTCGATCACGTCGGGATACAACGTGCCTTGGGCCAGGAAATCGGCACCGCCGAGTTTGATGGCTTCTTCCTCGAACACGTCGATGAACAGGCCGCCGATGATTTTTCGTTTTTGCTCGGGGTCCGACACGCCTTCGAGACCAGCAAAGAACAGATCCGAGGCGTCGCGGTGGATCAGGCGGATGTTGAACCGGTCGCGGAAGACGCGGATCACCTCGTCGGCCTCGTTGGCGCGGAGCAGGCCGTGATCGACGAATATGCAGACCAGTTGATCGCCAATCGCTTCGTGGATCAGCGCGGCGGCGACCGAACTGTCGACCCCGCCGGACAGCCCGCAGATGACCCGGCCGGTGCCGACCTGGGCGCGGATTTTTGCCCGCGCGGTGTCGCGGAAATTGGCCATGGTCCAGGTGTTGGTGAGACCACAGACATTGTGGACGAAATTGGAGAGGAGTTTGCCGCCGTCCGGCGTGTGCATCACCTCGGGGTGGAATTGCACGCCGTAGAGTTTGGCGTCGTCATTGGCGATGGCGGCGAAGGGCGCGCCGTCACTGGTCGCGACCACGCGGAATCCTGCAGGCAGGGCGGTGACGCGGTCGCCATGGCTCATCCACACCTGGGCGCGGGTGCCTTGTGGCCAGACGCCATCGAACAGCGCGCACTCATCGGTGACGTCGATGAAGGCGCGGCCGAATTCGCGGTGTTCGGAGGCTTCGACCGCGCCGCCGAGTTGTGCGCACAGCGCCTGTTCGCCGTAGCAGATGCCGAGGATCGGCAGGCCGGAATCGAGGGCGGCTTGCGGCGCGCGCGGGGTGGTGGCTTCGGTGACGCTGGCCGGGCCGCCGGACAGGATGTAGCCGCGCGCGCCGAAGGCCGAGATCCGCGCGGGATCGGCATCGAATGGCCAGATCTCGCAATAGACCCCGGCCTCGCGCAGGCGGCGGGCGATCAATTGCGTCACCTGGCTGCCGAAATCGAGGATCAGGATGCGTTCGGCGGTCAGATCATCTTGCATCACCGGTCAAGAGCATGACCGGCGGCGCGGTTCAATCCCTGGGCGGCCGCATCGGCGTCAGACCAGATGCTCGTCGAAAAATGCGAGGCTGCGCTGTTCGGCCAGTTTGTTGGCCACGGGGTTGAAACTTGGCCGTTCGTCGCAGCCGAAGCCATGTTCCGCACCGTCGTAAACGAAAATCTGCACATCGGGTTGCGATTGCTCGATCGATTCGATATCGCCGGGCGGAATGCTCTTGTCGGCACCGCCGAAATGCAGTTGCACCGGGCAGTTCGCCACCGCTTCCTTGGTTTTGACGATGCCCGCGCCATACCAACTGATGGCGGCCTTGAAATTCCTGCTGCGCGTGGCCCCCCACCAGGCGATGGTGCCGCCCCAGCAATAGCCGATGATGCCGGTCGCGCGCGGGCTGAGATAGGCGGCGGTGGCTTCGATGTCGCGCATCAGGTCAGTTTCGTCGATCTGTGCGCGCAGAGCGATGCCCCGTTTGACGCCCACTTCATCGTAGCCCAGTTCGACATTGCGTTCGACCCGGTCGAAAATTGCCGGTGCCAGCACGCGATAGCCGAACGAGGCGAGATGGTCGGACAGCACCCGCATGTGATGGTTGACCCCGAATATTTCCTGAACCACTACGAGGGCGCGTTCGGATTTTTCGTCGCCGGTGGCATAGGCCTGGAATTTATGGCCGTCCGATGCGGTCAGTTCGATCGTCTCACCCATGTTCAATCTCCTTGCTTGGTTGCGAACCGCGCGAATTCAGTGGCGACACGCTGATAGATATGGCGTTTGAACGGTACTGCGAGAGCGGCGATGTCGGCCAGCTCGGCCCAGCGCCACTCGGAAAACTCGGGGTGGGGATCGGCATCGAGCCGGATCATCATGTCGGTTCCGGTGAACCGCAGGGCGAACCAGCGCTGTCGCTGACCGCGATGGCGATTGCCGAACCGCGCGATCACCTCGGGCGGGAATTCATAGGTGAGCCAGCCGGGAATGGCGGCAAGGATGGTGGCGTGGTCGGTGCCGATCTCCTCGCGCAATTCGCGCAGCACCGCCAGTCTGGGGTCTTCATCGGCGTCGATCCCGCCTTGCGGCAATTGCCAGGGATGGGAGTCGAAGCGGTTGAGGTCGGTACGGCGGGCGATCAGGATTTTGCCGGCGTGGTTGAACAGCGCGGCTCCGACATTGGCGCGATAGGGCAGGGTGTTGGGATCAATCATGGGGTTGAAGCCGGGGCTGCCAGCGCGCTCACCGGCACCAGGGCGATGTGCTGGGCCGCCAGTCCCTTGCACCATGAAGCCAGGGTTGCGATCGCCGGAGGGGTCGGAATCATCAGCACCCCCAACGCGCGCCCTTTGGTGATGGCGATGGTGGCAAGCTGGTTGAGTGCGGCGGTTTCTGTGGCAACGCCTTGTGCCGGATCGATCGTGGTATCGGCGACGCGGTTGTTCATGCCACCAGGTGTCGGCGTGTTGGGCACGGCGATCACCATGAACACGCCCGCCTGCACCAATTGCCCGGCCAGCCAGGCGGCGGCGTGCTTGTGCCATAAGAACGTCTCGGGTGCCGTAAGCCCGATCGCATCCGTGACACCCGCATAACCGGTCACCCGCGATAAAGCCCAGTCGAGCCGCTTGAGGTTATGGGCAGTCCCCGACCCGGCGTGCAGCGCCTGATCGCCGGCGGTAATGTCGGGTTCGCCGTTCACCTGCATCGGCAGACCCATGAGGGTTTCATGCCCGGCGGCGCGGGCGGCCTCGGCGATGGCGTCATCGTGCGCGCCATAGGGCGACAGGGCGAGTGAGATCTGTGGCGGCAGATCACGCACCGCATCGAGGCTGGGTGCCAGCGCGTACCCGATGCCGCCGACCATGATCGCAACGCGCGGCATGTCAGACGGTGCCGCCGCGCGTGCGGCATAGTAATCCATCGGCGTCACGCCATAAGGGCTTGGATGCGGAATTTTCCAGTGCGGATTAACGCTTGAGGCGACTAACAGCACAGGGCTGGGCACAGGAATCCCTGACGTCGCACCGCGTGGCACCAGGGCTGGCACCGGCTGGATTGGTCCGAGGATTTGCAGCCACGTCACGCCGATCACCAACAACGCCGCGATCCCGCTCCAGAACAGCTTCAGCGACGCGGGAATCTGCACGGCAGGCACCGAGGTCAGTGCGATGCGTCGGCCTGGTTGGTGCCGCCCTGCCGCGCCATCGCGGCGGCGAGTTTCAGTGCCATCTGCAATTGATAATCGGTGCTTGCCTTATCGGGTACCAACTTTGGCCAGGTGGCCGGTGGGCGCGGCGCGATGGTTTTGACCATTGCTGGCAGCACCAGTTTCGGCGGCAGGATCGGCGCTTTCATGCCCGACGGGTTGTGGAACGCGTTCGGCATGTCTGCTTCGCGGATCTTGGGGAACTGATCCTTGGGATTGCTGCTCTCATGTACCGTGACATCCGGTTGCACGCCGTAATCCTGCAGCGACTTGCCCGATGGCGTGTAATACAGCGCGGTGGTCAGGCGCAGCGCACCGTGGCCGGGAATGGTAAAGATGGTCTGTACCGAACCCTTGCCGAAGCTGCGGGTGCCCATTACCACCGCCCGGCGGTTTTGTTGCAGGGCGGCAGCGACGATTTCAGCGGCAGAGGCGGTACCGGAATTGATCAGGATGACAATGGGTTTGCCGTGGGCGATGTCGCCCGGATGTGCATACCAAACTTCGTCATCAGCGGAATGACGGCCGTGGGTCGAGACGATTTCGCCGGAATTGAGGAAATCGTCCGCCACCGCGATGCCCTGGTTGAGCAAACCGCCAGGGTTGTTGCGCAGATCGAGCACATAGGCGTCGACATGATCGTGGCTGTCGGATTGGAGTTTATGCACCGCGCGGCGAATGTCGCGATTGGCGTTTTCCGAAAAGCTCGCGAGGCGCATATAACCAATTTTGCCATACAGCTTGTCCTTGACCGCCTGAACATGAATGGTCGCGCGGGTGAGGGTATCGACGATCGGTTTGTGTACCCCGGCCCGCTTGATCATCAGGGTAATCTGGCTCCCTGGCGGCCCGCGCATGTCATCGACCGCCTTGTCAAGCGTAATCCCGACGATCGGCTTGCCATTGATGGCGACGATCAGGTCGCCGGGCTTGATCCCCGCCTTGGCGGCGGGTGTGCCATCGATCGGGCTGATCACCTTGATGAAGCCCGCCGCCTGGGAAACCTCCAACCCCAGGCCGCCGAACTGACCGCTGGTTTCAGCCTGCATGTCTTTATACTGGCGCTTGTTCATGTAGCCACTATGCGGATCAAGCCCGGCCAGCATCCCGTTCATCGAATCATAGATCAGCTTGCTCGATGGTTCGGGCGTTACATAATCGGCCTTCACCCGCTGGAAAATATTTTCGAACAGGCCAAGCTGCTGATAAGTGTTGCCGCCCGCCGGTGCGTCAGCAAGGGCACCACGAACGACCGGGGCAACCACACCCACACCGATCCCCACCACAAACGTGCCGGCGATCAACAAATTGGTCCGAAACTTCATCCGCGCCATCCTTTTGCCACGCCAATCGCTCTCCCATGATCCAATAATGCGCCTGAACGGGAAGTCCAGTGCCCCGCCGCCGGCTCAGCGCTGCATAGCCCCGCCGGCAAAATGTCCCGCCGGGTCGATCGCGGTGCCATGGTCACGCAACTCAACATATAACCGCGGCTGATTGCCCGGATCATGCGGGTCGTACCGTGCCATGGCCCCCACCGGTTGGCCAGCCCGGACCGACTGGCCCACCGTAACATCGAACCGGTCGAACCCGGCCATCACGAAATCGTATCCCCCGCCGCAGTCGAGGATCATCAGTTTCCCGTAGCTCTCGAACGGGCGAGCGAACACCACCTGGCCACTGCACGCGGCGCTGACCACGGCACCGGGGGCGGCGGCGAACGTGTCGCCGGTAGCGGGACCCGCCGAAGTCTGGTTGCCGAACGCGCGCACCAGGGTGCCGGCGACCGGAGCATGGCGCAGCGCATGGGGCAGGCCAGCGGATGGTGCTGGAATCCGTGCCGCCGCCGCTTGTTCACGGGCGCGGGCGGCCTCGGCTTCGGCGCGGCGTTGTTGTTGCAACTGGGTGATGATGCCGGCCAGATTGTGCGCGGTAGCGGCAGCGCGGGCTGCGGCATGCGTCTCGGCGGTGTGGCGGGCAACCGAGGCTGCAGCCTCACGCGCGACCGCCGCGATATCGGTCTGCAACGCTGCATCGCTCGCCTGTTGCTGCGTCATCGCCTGATTCAGAGCGGTCTGCTGCACGGTAAGATCAGCGGTGAGGGCGGCATAGCGTTTGCGCGCGTCCCGCAGCGATACGGCGCGCGCACTGATCTCGCGGGTTAGTCCCTGCATTACTAACGCGCCCTCGGCGGCGCGGCCGGGGGCAGCATCGGCGGCCAGCAGCGTCGCGGCCGGATGCAGCGCAAGGCGGGCGATCAGCGGTAACAGCGGTGCGATCGCGGCGGCGTCGGCTACAAGCTCGGCGCGGGCGGCGGCAGTTTGTCTGGCGGTTGCGGCGAGTTTGGCGACGATGCTGGCGGTGTGGTCTTCGGTGGCGCGAAGGGCAGCGGTGGCCGCGATTTCCTGGCTGACCAGCGCCGCTTGCTGGCGTTTTGCGACCCTCACCGCCCGCAACGCCGCCGCAGCCGCGGCTTGATGGCGCTGTGCGGCCAGATTTGCGGCATCAAGCTTGTGCTCGGCTTGATCGAGTTGGCCAGCCACGGCGATACCGATAAATGCGATCCCCATGACCACGGGCAACAGCGCGACCAAACCGGCTTCAGTGTGACGGCGCATCCGATCCGATCAGGCTTTGGCCAATCAGGCTATGGCCGGTCATTGCTTCTGGCTGGTCGATGCCCAGCAGAGCGAGCAGGGTAGGGGCGAGATCGGCGAGGCGGCCATTATGCAGATGCGTCCCGGCAGGTGCGCCCATCAGGACGACCGGCACCTGATTGAGCGTATGGGAGGTGTGCGGACCACCGGTTTCAGGGTCGCGCATCATTTCGCAATTGCCGTGATCGGCGGTGACGATCATCGCGCCGTGCTGGGCGGCAATCGCGGCGGCGATGCGTCCCAGACTGGTATCGACGGTTTCCACCGCGCGAATCGCGGATTCGAGCACGCCGGTGTGACCCACCATATCGGGGTTGGCGAAGTTAAGCACGATCAGATCGAGGTCGCCGGCCTCGATCGCGGCAACTACCCGATCGGTCAGTTCCGGGGCCGACATTTCGGGTTGCAGATCATAGGTCGCGACCTTGGGCGAGGGTACCATGATGCGGTCTTCGCCCTCGAACGGGGTTTCCCGACCGCCGTTCAGGAAATATGTCACGTGGGGATATTTCTCGGTTTCGGCGGCGCGCAACTGGCGCAGGCCGGCGCGCGCGACCACCTCGCCAAGAAGGTCTTCCATCCGATCAGCCGGGAACAGGCAGTGCATGAGCGGATCGAGCGCGTCCGAATAGGGCACCATGCCCAGGGCCGCGGCGAATTTCACCACCCGTGTGCGGGCAAACCTGTCGAAACCGGGGTCGAGCAGCGCTGTCAGGATTTCGCGCACGCGGTCGGCGCGGAAATTGGCGCATAACAGACCATCGCCGTCGCTCATGCCGGGGTAGCCCGAAATCACCGTGGGTTTGACGAATTCGTCGGTGATTTTCTGGCTATAACTGGCGTGCAGTGCGGTGACCGGGTTGTTCGTCGGCGCGCCGGTGCCGTCGATGAAAAGATGATAGGCTTGCTCCACCCGTTCCCACCGGTTGTCGCGGTCCATCGCGTAATAGCGACCGATGATGGTCGCGATTTCCGCCTTTTCAGGCAAAGCATTACTCAACCATTCCAAACAATCAGCCCCGCTTTCGGGGGCGGTATCGCGGCCGTCCGTGATGGCGTGGACGAACACCGGCACTCCGGCATCGGCGATGATGGTGGCAAGGGCAGCGATATGGCGCTGATGAGCATGCACCCCGCCAGGCGAAACCAGGCCGATCAGATGGCACGCCCCACCAGAGGTTTTCAGCGCTGCAATGAAGCGTTGCAGATCGGGGCTGGTTTTGAGCGAGCCATCGGCGATTGCGGCGTCGATTCGTGGCAGATCCTGCATGACGACGCGACCGGCACCGATATTCATGTGGCCGACCTCGGAATTGCCCATCTGCCCGTCCGGCAGGCCGACGTCGGGGCCACAGGTACGCAGCAAGGCATGGGGTGAAGATTGCCACAGCCGGTCGAAATTGGGGGTTTGGGCCAGAGCGACCGCGTTGTCGGCGTGCTCTTCGCGCCAGCCAAATCCGTCGAGAATGGTCAGCATGACCGGTTTTTTCACAATGTCCTCCTGGTCTCAATCGAGCCGCGCCGCGGAAATGGGCAGAGCGGTCGGCCCCGGTCAAGTGTAGCCTGTTCCGGTGCGGGGCGCGCCGTTCTATATAGCGGGGATGCTGATCGATTCTCACTGCCACCTGGATTATTTCACCGACGCGGAACGGCCCGAGGTAATCGCGCGTGCCGCCGCCGCCGGGGTGACCGAGCTGGTTACGATCGGCACCACTCTGAGCCAGTCGCGTCAGGCGATCGCGATGGCCGAGGCCGCACCTAACGTGTGGGCCTGCGTCGGCGTGCATCCGCAGCACGCTGGCGAGGAAGGGCCGGTGCCATCGCCCGAGACGATCGCGGCACTGACCCGGCACCCCAAAGTGATCGGAATCGGCGAATCGGGGCTGGATTATTTTTACGATAAGGCCCCGCGCGACGTGCAGGCGGCGAATTTTGCCGCCCATATCCGGGCGGCGCAACTCACCGGCCTGCCGCTCGCGATCCATGCGCGCGATGCCGATGACGATATCGCCGCGATGCTGGAGGCGGCCTATGCCACCGAGCGGTTCGCGTTTCTGCTGCATTGTTTTTCATCTGGCCGACGTCTGGCCGAACGCGCCCTGGCGATCGGCGGCTATGTGTCGTTTTCCGGGATTCTGACCTTCCCGAAATCGGAGAATATCAGGGCGATTGCGCGGGATATTCCGCCCGAACGGCTGCTGGTCGAAACCGATTCGCCCTATCTGGCCCCGGTGCCGTTGCGCGGCAAACGCAACGAGCCGGCGAATACGGTCCATACCGCCAAGGTGCTGGCGGGATTGCATCGGATCAGCGAGGCCGCACTCGCCGATCTGACCAGCCAGAACTTCCGGCGTCTTTTCGCGAACGCTTCATGACATTCAAAGTCACCCTGCTCGGCACCGGCGGCTCGGCGGGGCTGCCGCAAATCGGCGGTGCCGATGGGAGCGGCGACTGGGGGCTGTGCGATCCGCATGAGCCGCGCAATGCCCGCACTCGCGCGAGCATTGTGATCGAGGGTGCCAAGGGCCGGCTGTTGGTCGACACCGCGCCGGAATTGCGGCTGCAACTCACCGCCAAACGGATCGGCCGGATCGATGCGGTGCTGTTTACCCACGCCCATGCCGACCACATCGCCGGACTTGACGAGGTGCGGATTCTCAACCGGATTTTAAACGCCCCAATCCCGGGCTACAGTGACGAGCTGACCTGGGCGGAGTTGCGCCAGAGGTTCGACTACGCGTTCAAACCCTGGCAGCCGCCGGGGTTTTTCCGGCCGGTGATCGAGACGCAGGTGATCGCACCCGGCGAGGTTCACGCCATCGCCGGGCTGCCAGCGCGGATCATCGGGCAAGATCACGGGTTCATTCCTTCGCTCGGCGTGCGGGTGGGCAACTTCGCCTATTGTACCGACGTGGTGCGGTTCGATGCCGATCAGCTGGCACTGCTCGCGGGCATCGACATCTGGGTGATCGATTGCTTCACCAAAGGTCCGCGCCACCCGACGCACGCCAATCTTGATCAGGTATTGGAATGGGTGGCGGCGCTACGGCCGCGTCGGACGATTTTGACCCATATGGGACCGGACATGGATTACGCAGCCCTGGCGGCGACGCTGCCGCCAGGGATCGAGCCGGGGTATGATGGCATGGTGATCGAAGGAGAGATGATGTGACACAGGATGAAAAACTCGATCGTCTGGCCAAAATCGCGGTGAAAATCGGGGTCAATGTCCAGAAGGATCAGGAACTGATCATCAATGCCCCGATCGAGGCGCGTGCGCTGGTGCAGCGGATTGCGGCGCACGCCTATGATGCCGGGGCAACGCTGGTGGTGCCGTTTTTCGCCGATGACGTGATCCAGCGGACCCGATTCATCCATGCCGATGATGAAAGCTTCGATTTCGCGCCGGTCTGGCTGTTCGAGGCGATGGCGAAATCGGTCGGCGAGGGGGCGGCGGTGCTGACCATCGTGGGATCGGATCCGATGCTGCTGGCCGGGTGCGATGCCGGACGGATCGGCCGCGCCCAGCGCGCGACGGCGGCAGCGATGAAGCCGGTGCGCAACTTGATCAGCAGTTTTGCCACCAACTGGTCGATCCTGTCGTTCGCGACACCAGGATGGGCACGTTCAGTGTTTCCCGATGAGATGCCGGACGTGGCGGTGGCAAAATTGTGGGAGGCGATTTTCGCGGTCAGCCGGGTCGATCAACCTGACCCGATCGCGGCATGGCGTGATCATGCCGCCAGCCTGCTCGACCGGTGCGACGTGCTGAACGCCAAACGGTTCGCGTCCCTGCGGTTTCGCGGACCGGGTACGGATTTGCGGGTCGGGCTGGCCGAGGGGCATTTATGGGCTGGCGGCGCGGTCGAGGCGCGCAACGGCACTGTCTGTTTACCCAACATGCCGACCGAGGAAGTGTTCACCATGCCTCACAAGATGATGGTGGAAGGGACTGTTTCTGCGACCAAACCATTGGTCCATGGTGGTGCGTTGATCGAGGGGATTTCGGTGCGCTTCGAGGCGGGAAAAATCGTCGAGGCTCATGCCAGCAAGGGTGAGGAGGTGTTTCGCGCCCTGATCGGCACCGATGAAGGAGCATCGCGACTGGGCGAGGTGGCGCTGGTGCCGGATGCGTCACCAGTGTCGCGCTCGGGGCTAATTTTCCGCAACACCTTGTTCGACGAAAACGCCGCCTGCCACATTGCACTGGGCCAGGCGCTGGCGCTCAACATGGAGGGTGGTTGCGATGCCGCGCGGGGTGCCAACGAAAGCCTGATCCATGTGGACTGGATGATCGGGTCGGACGCGATCGATGTCGATGGCGTCACTGCGTCCGGGGCGGTCGAGCCGGTGATGCGGGCAGGGGCGTTCGTGATCTGATTTTGGCTCGATATGGAATATCGACAACCCTCGATATGGAATATCGACAACCATAGATTGAAAATTAACAGTAGCCCGGCTATCCACCAGGTTATGGACGACCGATCCCTGCGGGTAGGATGATGAGGGCGGCGCGCCGAATAATGCCGCTCTTTTTGCTCTATCTCGGGCTTGGTCTGTTGGTTCTCCTCCCGGTTATCGCCGTGCGCATTCCGCCGCTGGTCGATTATCCGAACCATCTGGCGCGATGCTATATTCTGCATAATCTGGCGCATGATGCGGTTTTGCAGCGCTATTATCGCAACGTGATGGCGGCGCAGCCCAATCTTGCGCTCGATCTGGTTATTCCGTTTCTCAACCGGTTTTTCTCGATCTGGACGGCGGGGCGTATTTTTATCGGCCTGACGATGTTGAGCTTGGTTAGTGGCTGTGCGCTGCTGCATCGCGCGCTGCATGGGCGGTTTTCTGCGTGGCCGGCGTTGGCTTTTTTGTTTGTTTACAATCGCTTGTTGCTGTGGGGGTTTCTCGGATATCTGTTCGGCCTGGGGGTCGCGTTGGCCGCAGCCGCCGGCTGGGTCGCACTTCAGCGCCGGCCCTGGGGCGTGCGGCTCGGGTTCGGCCTAGTTACGACGACGGTGATTTATCTGCTGCACCTGTACGCGCTGGGCATTTATACGGTGCTGATCGGCGGGTTTGAGCTTGCCGACGGGATCAGCCGACGCCGGAGCGCGAACGAACGGGCAGGGCGGGTCCTAGTCACGGCGCTGGCGTTTGCGCCTTCGGTCTGGCTATTCCTGTTCGTCAGCCCGACTTCGGCGGCGGCGGGACAATTCGTCTGGGGCAGCGTAACCCGCAAACTGACCGAGCCGTTCAAACTGGTGGTCGCGTACCAGCCGCGCGCGAATGTTGCCGCCCTGGTCCTGGTGGTTGTGGTGGCGCTGGTTTTGCTGGCACGGGGACGCGTCCGGATCGTGCGTGCCGCGGTGCCAGGCTTGATCGGCCTCGCGGTGTTGCTGCTGACGATGCCGAATGAGTTGTTTTCCAGTTTCGGCGCTGACCGGCGGATACCCATTGCATTCGCCCTTGTCGCGATTGCCGTGACCGGCTGGGGTGACGCCTCGGCCGGTTTGCGCCGTGGCGTGATGCTAGGTGCGGGGCTATTGCTGTTCTTGCAGGTTGGCGCGATCACGCGCGCATGGGCACAAAGCCAAGCGGTATATCGCTCCTACATCGCGGCGTTAAATCATCTGCCGGAGGGCGCGCAACTGCTGGCGGCGGTGCCAGGAACGGTACCCGGATTTCCACCGCTTTATCATGTCGATGCCTATGCGGTGATCCTGCGCGATGCATTTTTGCCCAGCCTGTTCGCCGCCCCGGAGGATGCCGGATCGAGCATCGCATTCACCCCGCCATTCGAGGCCCTGCGCCGCCGCACGCCGGGCGTGGTGATCTGGCCGGCAACGCTGGCACGGCTACGAAACCCGGCCTATGCGCGGCGCAAGGGGCCGTTCCGTGCCGGTTTGATCGCGGATTATGACGCGGCCCTGGTGATCGACCCGCAGATGATCCCGCGATGGGCGCGGTTATCCGGAAACTGTGTTGTCATTGCCCGTCCGGACGGTGGGGTGTTACTGCGACTGCCCTGCGCGCCGCCGTAATCGCGGCAACTGCCACATCCGCTCCCAGACTATGACAGGATTCCGCCATGATTGCGGTGTTGAAGGAAGTCCGGCGCTTCAGCGGAACCCATGCCATGCATCATCGCTCACTCTTCGACATTGCCTTCGCTGCGATTGGGATGACCCCTGCGGCGCTTTCACCACCGGGAAATTATCAGTCTGACCGCCAGATCCGACGCAATCCTGATGACGACTGGCTCGACGGGAACTGGATCGCCGCATCCGAACCCCAATTTGGCGACGGCGCCGAGGCGGAATAAGAATGCCAGATAATGGTTCCGCCTCCCGCTTTGTCGTTATTCCGTTACATGCCCATGGTGAAGTCGTCGCAATGATCCGGTCAGGAACCACTAAAATCCCTCAGGGTGCGGTTGTCACAGGGTGGGCCGGCGCGTTCGCGATTTTTGCGGTGGCGCTGGCGGCGAGGCTGTTCGGGCTGGGTGCCAAACCATTCTGGCTCGATGAGGTCTTCACCGTCAATCGCGCATCGCTGCCGGTTCCGGCGCTGATCGCCAATTCGCTGCGCAATCATCATCTGCCGAGTTTTTTCCTGCTGGAACACGCGCTGATCGGCCTGGGTGCCGGCCCCGGGACATGGGCGCTACGGGCGATACCGGCAGTAGCGGGCGCGCTTACGGCTGTGCTGGTATTCGCGATTGCGTGGAAAATCGGCGGTCGCGCGGCAGCCTGGCTTGCCGGACTGTTGATGGCGCTGGCACCGTTGCAAGTGGGGTTCGGCCAGGAAGCGCGATCCTACACGATGATGATGGCATTCATTTTGCTTGCCCTATGGGGACTGATCGGCCTCGCCCTGGAGCCGGATGCCGCCGCATGCCGCCTACGCGAGCGCGCCGCGCCGCGTAGGGCCTGGGCGGCCTATGGTGTGGGCACGTTGGGGGCGCTGTGGACCCTGGGCGATTCGATCCCGTGGCTGATTGCGGCCAATATCGCGATGGTGGTGGCCATCCTGCCGCGCGTGACGGCAAAGCGCCGGTTTTTGGTGAATTGGGGTGTCATCCAGGCGGCAATCGTTTTCGCGGCGGCACCTGGTTATATCGCGATGATGCAGGCGGTGCGCGATCATGTGATGCGCAGCTTCAGTTGGATTCCACCGTTATCGCTGCGGGCAGGTTGGTCTGACGCGGCGAGCCTGTACGGTTTGCGTGACGCGACCATGGTGACGATGCATCTGCTGCCAACGCCGATTCCCGCCCTTGCGGCAATCGTTTTCGTCTCGGCCTGTGCGGGGGTGTGGCACCTGCGCCGCCAGCGTGCGCCGCTGATCGTGCTGGTGATTGCCTTCGTCGGGTTGCCAATCTCACTGGCACTGATTTCGCTGATCCATCCGGTGCTGCTGCCGCGCTATTTGCTGTGGAGCGCCGCGCCATTCTTCATCCTCGCCGGATTTGGGATCGAGGCGTTGCCCCGGCGGGGACGTACCCTGATTCTTGGGGCGGCGGCGGTGATGCTCGCGGTCAATTTGTTCCCTTACTATCGGGCAGAAACCAAGCCGCGCTGGAATGAAGCGGCGGTGATTCTCGACGGCAGGATGGCGGCAGGCGATATGCTGCTGGTAAGTGACGGGTCTGCGCCGTTTATGCTCGATTTCGATCTGAAGACGATCAATCCTAATCACGCGCGATGGAAATCGACCAGTCACGTAAAACGGGCGGCAATAGCGCTGGCGCATGGGCATCGGGTGTTTGCGGTCTATGGGCCGGCGGGGCAGGGTAAGGAGCCTGGCGAACCGGCGTTTCTTGCCAAGATCGCGGCTCTCGGTGGTACCGCCGCGCCGATCAGAGCGGGTTCGGAAATCACCATTGAACAGATCGACCCAGGGTCGCCCGGGGTGGTCGCATGCTCGGATGGCAACACCGATCCGGCGGCGTGTCCGTGAACGTCGTGTCAGTACGCTATCAGCTTTAGGCCTGTGCGGCTGAGCGGAACAGAAAAGCGGCGTAAGACTGCTCAAAAGTCCCATGCGGAAGTAGGGTTCCTGAGCGGCCTGAGACCGCCGTTCATAACGGTGTCGGGCAGCGAGAAGTCGTACCGCCCGAGGAAGTTGAGATGGCGCCAAATCAGCGGGGAGAGGTGGGCGATGTCGTCGTTACTGACGTCCATGAAGTCCGACCTGACTTGGCGGATAGCCTCCTGCATGTAGATGGCGTTCCAATGCACGACGGCATTGAGAGCGAGGCCAAGGGCACCAAGCTGCTCTTCCTGCCCCTGTTGAAGCGGACTTCTGATTTCGCCGCGTTCGCCGTGATGAATGCGCCGGCCGAGGCGGTGGCGCAGTTCCGTGTGGTTGAGCTGGGTCAGGATGCGCCGGCGGAACGCCGCGTCGTCGACGTAGTGAAGGATGTGGATCGTCTTGGCGGCCCTGCCGATTTCGGAGAGCGCGCGGGCCAGGGTGGTCGGCTTGTCCCTGACCTGGAGGGTCCGCATGATGCCCGCCGCCTTGAGATGCCCGAGTTTCAGCGAGCCAGCGAGGCGGATGGCATCCGCCCAGTTCTCCCGGATCAGCGGCAGGTTAATGGTGCCTTTGCTGACACCGTTAAACGGGCCGTAATCGGCTTTCCGGTCGATCCGCCAGAGCCTGGCGTCGCCGAGGTCGGCCAGGCGCGGGCTGAACTGGTAGCCGAGCAGCCAGAACAGGCCGAACACCGCATCGGAGTACGCGGCGGTGTCGGTCATGAATTCGACCGGCTCCAGCTCGGTTTCCTGTTCGAGGAGAAGGGCGAGCAGCACCAGGCTGTCGCGCAGGGTACCGGGAACGACGATGCCGTTCAGGCCGCTGAACTGGTTGGACAGCAGGTTGTACCAGGTCACGCCGCGGGATTGGCCGAAATACTTCGGGTTCGGCCCGGCATGGATGGCACTCGACGGGGCGGTGAAGCGCATGCCGTCCGCCGAGGCGACATCGCCGGCACCCCAGATTTTGATGAGCGGCAGCGCGGCATGGGCGGACACGATCCGCGCACTGGCGGCCGCGATGGTTTCCGGCCGGATGAAGTTCTGGCTGACCCAGGCCAAACGCTCCCGCCGGAGCGCCGGAACATCCTGCCGGCTAACCGCCTCGATGCCGATATTGCAGGCTTCCGCGACCAGGGCGGCGCACAGGCTGGTCTCGAAATGCTCTACCCTGGCCTGCCGCTCGCTGAGATGGGTGAAGGCCTTGGCAAAGCCGGTGCGTTGCATGATTTCTAGGACAAGGTCTGGCATGCCGGCTTTCGGCATGCGCCCCTGAACGGCCGGCCGCAGGGCGCGCATGCCCTCCGTATCCTCCAGCCGGTCGAGCGGCGTGACGACAATGCGGGTTTTGCCGTCCACGGTCTCGAAGCGCAGATCGGGGTTGCTCGCCGCCCGATCGGCGACGGTGCGGTAGGCACCATCGAGCAGCTTCGACAAGGCGGCGATCTCGGTCTCGGCATCCAGCGAGCGGTTGAGCGCCCGGCAGACGACCAGCTTGGACGCCTGCCATGTCGCGCCGTCCAGCATCCCGCGCCTGGGATCGCCGTACCGGGTGCCGGGGCTTGTGAAAATATCGCGGCGCTTCACGGCAGCTCGCCATGCATCGATGATGGCGAACACATAGGCCTTCGGATCGGCCACACGACCTTCCTCGTCTAGCACGTGCGGCTGCCAGGCTTTCGGGATCGCTGCTGCCGGCGCATCGCGCATTTTGGCATGGGACCAGTCGGCAATTTTCGCGAGATAGCGGATCGCTTCCTGCACGGCTTTGCCGCCAGGTGCGGCGTCCATCTCCAGCCTGGTGGCAATATTGAAGAACAACCGGCGCGCCCTGCGCCATCGAGCGAGAAGCTCCGCATAAGGCTTGGCGTCGCGGGGCCTGGCGATCGCATCGACCTCGGCCATCGCGGCCACGAGATCGTCGCGGGGAAGCCGCTCGAACAGGACTTCGCGCCACAGGTCGAGCGGCAGGGCATTTTCTTCAAAGACCAGCTTGGCCATGTCGCGCAGCAGAAGCGCTGCATCGTCGAGATCGCGCAGGCTTCTCAGCCGGGCCTGCTTGTCCGCGGCTTCGGCATCCTTGACCAGGTCGGTGACCAACGCCTCGGCCAGTTCGGCGGCATCATCCTGCGCTGCCGACTCAAGCGTATGGAACAGCGCCGCCACGGTAGCCGTCCGGCGCGGTTCCTGGAGGGCAGCGATCGCGGACGGCTTACCCGCACGCGCGACCCGCGCTAGCCGCTCCAGGCTCGCGGCGGGAACGCCCCTTGGCGGCGATGGCCGCAGATCGAACGCGCGAATGGCTTCGAGCCTGTTCAGGTGATGCAGGAACTCGCCGGAGGACCGCTGGGTCGGCACGGTTCGCAGGGCGTCCAGCGCAGCGAAGCCGCTTTCGCTGCCTTCATCGAACAGCTTGGCAATGCGCTCGCGCTGCTTGTCGTCGAGAGCGGCAACAAGACGCTTCCAAAGACGCTTTTGCGCCCGATCCCGGATGCGGCCCACAAAACGTTCGAGGACGCTGACGCCCGGCAGCAGCACCTTGTTGACGACAAGCCACGACGCGGCGCGCTCGATCAGCGGGCCGGGGTGGTCGTCGCCGCTCCAGCACAATGCATAAAGCCATCGGGTCAGACGAAACCGGGCAGGTCCATTGTCCGCAAATTCGGTAAAGCCATAACGGTCACGGATTAGGGCAAGATGCCGGATGCGCCGGCTATTATGGTCAAAATAGCCCTTGATAGAGGTTCCTTCCTTCAGGCCAAGCTGGCTGATCAGGAAAGCCGTGACAGAGCCAGGGATTTCGAGATCAGCACCAGGGAAGACGCCGAGGAACCTGGCCGACCCCAGCATGAGCGCGAAGCCCAGGCGGTTGTGGTCTCCACGCAGCCCATCGGTGACCTCACGGTCGCTTCGGTCCAAATAAAAATACTGCGCCAGCTGATCCGGCGAAGGAGCGGCTGTAAAATTGGCATAGCGTTGCCGCTGCTCGTCGGACAGGTGGCGGGTGGGCATATCGTGCGGAACTTAGGAGTTTTGCGAAGGGTTAACGAGGCACGGAAAACACGTGATATTTTCCTTGCAAAATACCTATGCGGAAATCAATATATTTGCAATATGTTTTGCAACGCCGGGAAGGCACTCGCATGAAGCTTGGGTACGCACGGGTCTCGACCGGGGACCAGAACCTCGAAGGTCAGTGCCAGCGCCTCTCGGCGGCCGGATGCGAAAAGCTGTTCGAGGAGAAAATCTCCGGCGCAACACGCAATCGCCCCAAGCTCGAGAAGTTGATCGAGCACCTTCGCAAAGATGACATCCTGGTCGTGACCCGCCTCGACCGCTTGGCCCGCTCAACCTCCGATCTCCTGCGGATAGCCGAACGCCTCACCGAAAAAAGCGCAGGATTACAGTCCCTTGACGAACCGTGGGCCGACACGACAAGCCCTTCCGGCCGGATGGTCATGACGATCTTCGCAGGCATAGCCGAGTTCGAGCGCACTCTCATCATCAGCCGGACAAACGACGGCAGGGTGACCGCCAAAGCACGCGGCGTCGTCTTTGGACGGCCAAAGAAAATGCGCCCGGATCAGCAGCAACTGGCACGGGAACTCGTGCGAGATGGGAAGTCGATCAGCGCCGTTGCCAGGACCTTCGACGTTCACCCGGCGACGATTTACCGCGTCATTGAGGGATAGGTGGCCTTACGCCGCTTTTCTGTTCCTCTCAGCCGCACAGGCCCTTTAACAGAATCAGACAGCTAAGCTGACGAAACCAACGTTACTCGGCCAGGGCTGGACCGGTTGATGCGCGATGCCGGCCACGCCGGAGCAGCATGATGCCAATCGTGGTCGAGGCCGCGAACAGGCCGACGCCGATCTCGATTTGGGTGCCGCGCGCAATGCGGCTACCGGAGCCGAGCAAAGCGAAAATCACGGTCTGCGGCACGAAACCCACGGCGGACCCCATGATGAACCCGCGCAACGGCACCGCCGAAACCCCAGCCAGAAGATTAAGCAACAAATTGTTTCCTACCGGCATCAGGCGCAGAGTGAGGGCGGTGATAAACGGCTTTGTGGTGAGCAGCCGGTCGAGGCGCAGCGCGCGACCCCGCAGACGCGACTGCACGAAATCCCGCGCGATCAACCGTGCCCAGAAAAAATCGGCGGCGCACCCAACGACCTGCGCCAGCAGCGCCAGCGCACCACCTTCTGCGACACCCCAGGCATAGCCCGCCGCGAACGCAACGATTTGGCGCGGCATACCGACTGCGCAAGCCAACGCGCCGAGGCCGACGACCATGGCCGCATCCGCGAGGCTGGCGTGGGCGTGCGCATGCGATTTCAGGATCGCTCCGAACGGCAACATGTGCAACGCCAGCGCCCCTCCGGTGAGGCCGAGCAGCAATAGTGCCGGCTTGACGATCAGTTTCAGCACGAGCGGAGGTCGGGGCATTCGGGACCGCCTACTTGCTGTGTTCGAGCGGTTGATGCGCCAGGCTTGCCGTAGTCGTGGGTACTAATGGGGCGGTCTGTGTCGTATCGCCGGGGGTGATCTCGGGGCGGTTCCAGCGGTGCTGTAGCCAGAATACCCCGGCCAGATCGACCACGCCCACTTTCAGACGGCCCCAGGTGCCGTAGTGCGAAGCGCCTGACTGACGAGGCCGGTGACCGACCGGGTGGGAGATCACGGCACCACCGGCGCGGATGAACAGCGCCGGCAGAAATCGATGCATGTGGTCGAAATGTGGCAAGGCCAGAAACGCGTCGCGTCGAAACAGTTTCAAGCCACAGCCGGTGTCGGGCGTTGCGTCGCCCAGCAGGCGCGCGCGTATTTTGTTGGCGATGCGCGAACTGAACCGCTTGACCGCGTCGTCCTGCCGGTGTTGGCGGTGACCGGCGATCAGGATGGGGGCAGCGGTTCGGTCGCGGCGCAGTGCGACATCGATCATGGCAGGGATGTCGGCGGGGTCGTTCTGGCCATCGCCATCGAGTGTGGCAATCCAGGTGGCGTCGGCGTGGCGCACGCCAGTGATGATGGCCGCACTCTGACCACAGCTCGCCCGGTGGTGGACGACGCGCAGATCGTGGCTGGCGCACGCGGCCCGGGTCAGAATGGCCCCGGTCGCGTCGGTGCTGCCATCGTCGACATAGACGATCTCGTAGTCGAGGCCCGCCATGGCTGTGCGGATTTCGCGCAGCAAGGGTTCGATGTTCGCAGCCTCGTTATGCACCGGCACAACGACGGCAACGCTGCGGCTGGTTGGATTTTGCATGGTCCGGTTTCCTGATCTGGCTGATCCATAGTCATCGCAGCATTGTGAGCGAATTTGGGCATATCTGTGGCCAAGATTAGGACAGCGCAGAATGTGATCGATACGGGCAGAATCCGGTTGTCACCTTTATCATCGCGGCTTCATTAGTTTCCATAATATTTCTTCTGCGACTTTTAAAACAGCTCACAGGCTCCGGCTGCAACCCTACTGAGGGGTGCGGGTCAGCCTTCCAGCCTGCGCAACTGGGATGCGCTGCGCCCGAGCCGGCGGCGCAACAGATTACGCAAGGTGACGGCATCGGAATAGCCGACCTCGATCGCGATTCGCTCGACGCTTTCGCCGCTCGTTTGCAGCAGATGGACTGCGCGTTCGACTCGCAAATCTTGAAAATAGGACAGCGGCGTCTTGCCCAGCACGACGCGTAGTCGTCGTGCCAAGGTGCGCGGGCTGGCACCGATCGCGCGCGACGCATCGTCCAGGGAAAATCCGTTGAACAAGTTCTCGCGGGCCCAGCGCTCGAAGCGCTCGACCACTGCATCTGCGTGGGTCAGGTGATCCGGTATGGCATAGGCCACCTGGGAGGAGCGCGGGTCGATCATCAGATAACGCGCCGTGACGGCGGCCAGCGCCGGACTGATCTGGCGTACGAGCCAGAGGGCGAGGTCAAAATGCGCAAGTGCCGCGCCTGCCGTCACGACGTCGTTGGATCGAACGACCATGCGCCCATCATCGAGAACGACTTTCGGATAGCGCGCCCTGAAAAATGGTCCCAACCACCAACTGGTCGTCGCCGTTCGGCCATCAAGCAATCCGCTTTCGGCGAGAACGAAGGTGCCTGTGCAGGCGGCGGCTACCATTACGCCCTCGGTTTGCCGGGCGCGCAGCAGCGTCCCCGCCCTGGCGACGTCTCGATGGCCGAGCGCGCCGGCCAGGGTCTGTGGTGTCTTGACCCCGAGCGCCGGCACAACGATGACGTCAGGACGCGACAAGGCCGATGCCATCTGCGTCGGAACCTTCAGGCCGTTGGCCGTCGTCACACCGCGCCTGACGCCGATGACGCGCGTGAGGAGGACTGGAGCCGAGAGTCCGCGCTGCTCCCTCCCGAGTTCAGCCGCTATCGCGAGCGTATCCTGCACCGCGGCAAGGCCGGTGTCGAAAACCCCGTCGAGCGCGAGAATATCGATAAGCATGGCGAGAATAGTATCAAAAATGTCGATCTTGCCAAGCGCGTCGATGGCCTGTTTGCCCTAATTTTCCAGCTTATCATTATACCAGCAACGGAGAGACCGATGGTAAAACTTGCACTGTACGTACGCCTTGAAGCCAAACCGGGAAAGGAAACCACGCTCAAGGCGTTTCTCGAAAGCGCCTTGCCGCTGGCGCAGGGTGAGGTGTTGACACCCGTGTGGTTTGCACTTCAGTTCGGCCCAAGCACGTTCGGCATCTTTGACGCCTTCGCCGACGAGGCGGGCCGGCAGGCCCATCTCGGTGGTGCCATCGCCGCGGCACTTATGTCCAAGGCCGACGAGTTGCTGGCGGCTCCGCCCACGATCGAGAATGTCGACCTTCTCGCCACGAAACTGCCGGGATAGGTCGGGAATGCAAGAATGGCCGCATTCGTTATCGCCGGTGGGCGTTCCAAATTCCGCCCACCCACGGCCTCTGCTCCTCCGGACTGTCTCTAGCTCAGTCAATCCAGTTCTCTGGTCCGGTGGTTATCTTCATCGCTCCAAGTGAGTCGCCCCGCAGACGATCCGCTCTGACGCGACAATCTCGCGGTATCGTACCAAAACGTGCGACCAGCGACAGATGGCAGGGCGTACACCTATCGCCGGTTACGGTAGCATAGGTTGGCGGATGGGGTGGGATTCGAACCCACGGAACGCTTTCACGTTCGGCGGTTTTCAAGACCGCTACCTTAAACCACTCGGTCACCCATCCTAGGCACCGGCGCGCCGATGTAGCCTGCCCGTCATCGGTACTCAAGACGGCGTTGCTCATTGCGATGAAATGACTATATTGATTTTGTGATTTTAAATAGATCCAACCCGTGCTGGTTTCGCTCTGAAAGATTTGGCCATGGCTGAGACTATGATGTCCACCGAAAATCTCTTCCTCCAGGACGTGACGGCCATGCGGTTGAGTGCGCGCGACTTTCTGGCCCAAGGCGTGAGTCGCGACGCTGCGGGGCAAGACACCTGCGCTACGATCAAACTGCTGCAAGCCGCCCTGAGCGTCGAAATCGTCTGCGTCTGGCGCTACACTATGATGTCGGTTTCCGCGCGCGGTTTGAGCGATGAGCAAGTGGGCTTCGAATTTCAGGAACAGTCGAATGACGAACGCAGACACGCCCGTATGGTTGCCGAACGCATTGAGCAACTGGGCGGAACACCGAATTTTCAGCCCGAGGGGCTGACGTCACGCCTCACCATGGAATATGGCACCGATGCCGACCTTGATAGCATGATCGCCCAGAACCTCGCTGCCGAGCAGGCAGTTATCGCTTACTATAACGACCTGATCCGCCATTTTCAGGACACCGATCCGCAGACCACCGCGATGTTTGAACGTATTTTGCTGGATGAGGAAAACCACGCGACCGATATGCAGGATTTGCTCGGACCCTGAAATCACTCGATCGGCATCGCCACTTCACGCAATCCGCGATACGCCGGATACCAATGCGGCTAGGCTTTTGCGGTCGATAATGGTGATGCGACCTGGCGACAACGCAATCATCCCCTGCCCTTCCAGGTCGCGCAACCGCCGGTTTACCGTTTCGCGCGCCGATCCCACTACCCGGCCCAACGCATTCTGGGTGATGTCGACCCGCGCCAAGCCGCGTTCGTCGTGGCGTTGCAACAAATACGCAGCCAACCGCTGCGTCACATCTTGAAACACCATGGAGTCAAGTTGTGCAATGGTCGCGCGCAATCGGGCGCAAATGATCTCGACCACCCGATGGGCAAACCCGGGGTCGCGCTCCATCAGCCGCATGGTTGCCGCCCGCTCGATCACCAGCAGCCGGCCATTGGTGGCCGCCACCGCATCGGCGCTGCGGGGTTTGCCGTCGAACAACGCGATCTCGCCGAACACGGACCCCTGGGTCAACACATTCAGCACCTGATCCTGGCCCGATTCACTGGGCAGAACAATCCGCACCTCACCCGCTAATATCGCCATCATCGAAATACCGGGGTCGCCTTGCTGGAACAGGGTTTCGCCAGCATGCATCGAACGATCGTAAGCGCAGCTGAACAGCGCATCGAGATCCGCCGGTTCGAACGGGGCGAACAACGGTATCCGCGCCAGAAGCCGCCGTCCGTCGCGGATCATCGGGTGCTCCCGCCATGAGGCGGGAGGCAAGTGTCGCTGCTATGTCGGGCATGGGGCAGGCACTGAAGCAGTCGCCAGAACCTATCAAATGTCATGGTGCAGCGACCGTAACGAACCCGCACCCGGTCCGCAACAACGATTACTCTCTGGGGTTGAAGTTACATGGTTTCAGCCGATGCACCGAAGCCAAGATTCATGTGCCCAAACTTTATGTGCCTAAACTTTATGTGCCAAGGCCACCCAAAGCCAGATATTTGATCTCGAGATAATCCTCGATCCCGTATTTCGAACCTTCCCGGCCCAGGCCCGACGACTTCACCCCGCCGAACGGTGCCACCTCGGTTGAAATCAGCCCCTCATTGATCCCGACAATGCCGTATTCCAGCGCCTCGGCGACTCGGAAAATCCGCCCGACATCGCGGGCGTAGAAATAGCTGGCGAGGCCGAATTCGGTGTCGTTCGCCATGGCGATCGCCTCGTTCTCGGTCTTGAAGCGGAACAAGGGTGCCACCGGCCCGAAGGTCTCCTCGCGAAAAATCAGCGCTGTTCGCGGCACATCGGCCAGGACTGTCGGCTCGAAGAAATTACCACCCTTCACATGCGGCTTGCCGCCGGTCACCACATGCGCGCCGCGCTTCACCGCGTCCGCGATGTGCTGTTCGACCTTCTCGACCGCTGCCTGGTTGATCATCGGCCCCTGGGTCACGCCGGCATCCATGCCATTGCCGACCTTCAACGCCTCGACCGCGACTTTCAGCTTTTTGGCAAACGCATCGAACACCCCATCCTGCACCAGGAGCCGATTGGCACACACGCAGGTCTGCCCGGCATTGCGGAATTTGGAATCGATCGCGCCCTGCACCGCCGCATCCAGATCGGCGTCGTCGAACACGATGAAGGGAGCATTGCCGCCCAGTTCCATCGAAGTTTTCTTTACGGTCGGCGCACACTGCGCCAGAAGTTTCGACCCCACCTCGGTGCTGCCGGTAAAGCTCAGCTTGCGCACGATCGGGTTGCTGGTGAGTTCGGCACTGATCGGGCCGGACGGCCCGGTGATGACGTTGCAAACACCCGGCGGCATCCCGGCGCGTTCGGCCAGCACCGCCAGGGCCAGGGCCGAAAACGGCGTCTGGCTCGCCGGCTTGATCACCCCGGCGCAGCCCGCTGCCCAACCGGGGCCGGCCTTGCGGGTGATCATCGCCGATGGAAAATTCCACGGCGTGATCGCGGCAAACACCCCGATCGGCTGTTTCTGCACGATAATCCGCCGGCCTTTGGCATTCTGCGGAATTGTGTCGCCGTAAATCCGCTTGGCTTCCTCGCCGAACCATTCAATGAACCCGGCGGCATAGGCGATCTCACCCTTCGATTCCGCGAGCGGCTTACCCTGCTCGGCGGTCATGATAACGGCCAGATCATCCTGGTTCGCCATCATCAACTCGAATAGTATCCGCAGGATCGCGGCGCGCTCCTTCGCCAGCATCGACCGCCACGGCCCGAATGCGGCCTCCGCCGCCTCGATCGCGCGGCGGGTTTCCGCCTCGCCCATTGCGGGTACCCGGCCGACCAGATCGCCGGTTGCGGGGTTGAGAATCTCGATCGTCTTACCGTTATCGGCCCCGACCCATTTGCCGCCGATCAGATTGGCTTCACGCAGTAGCGTCGGGTCGTTGAGTTTCAGCGCACTCGGTTGGTTCAGCATGGCATCCTCCTGATCGATCTGTCCGACAGATAGGAACTCCCATCCGAAATCAAAACCACTCGGTGACGGTCACTTTGTCAGAGATACAAGCGTGGTCTGCGGTGGCATATCCGGCTGCACGGTCGGCCAGCGGGTGGCAGGGTCGGCAAAATCGGCATTCGGCGTCGCCCCGGGATGCCGCGCCACGGTAAACAATGTCCGCCCCTGCGGGCCGAACCCAGCCGCCCCGATCGCTCCACCAATCGGAGCCAGATAGACCATATCCAGTGCATAGCGTCCGTAGCCGGACACGTTCATCACAAACAAGCCATCCGCGGTCTCGGTCACTGCCCCGCCCTGATCGGTGCCGATATATAGCCGGTGCGAAGCATCGAAATTCAGCGAATAGGGCGAGCGCAGCCACGCTTGCGACCCCGGCGTATACCGGGCCGAAGGATCGGTATTCGGATTGCCGCCGAGCAAAATCACCCTCCCGGCAAACCGCGAAGCCGCCAGATCGCCCCCCGTCGGCTGCAATGCCAGAATATGCCCGGCACCATTGCCTGATCGTGGATTGAACGCATCGACCTGATCGACCCCGCGCCCCGGATTGCCCGAGCACGCCAGATACAGCGTCCCATCCGCCCCAATCGCCATCCCTGCCGGTGCATCGAACCGCGCGCCGTCCGACGCCGCCGACAGTGTCGCTGTCAGGCTGGTCAACCCTGGTGGTAAATCCCGCCACACCATGGCCGATCCCTCGATCGTCGCAACCGCAAGGGTTCCCGCATCCAAAGCGCCCGATCCGTCGCCAACCGGCTGCGCGCCCTTGAACCGGAACAAACGCCCCATCGGTGCATCCTCGGACATGAACACCACCGCCGAACCGTCCGCCGCCAGTCCGCAGACCACGCCTGCCCGCGGCATCCGGCCGAGGGCGGTGTGCTTGGCCGGAAACGAGGTCGGGTTCAGCGCATCCAACTCCACCACCCAGCCGAACCCAGCACCCGCGGTCGGGCTGGAAAACCCGGCGGCCTTGCCGGCCAATCGCACGATCCACGGATTGGTGCGCCCTTCCGGCAACAGCACGGTATTCCACGGTGTCATGCACCCAATCCCTGGTGCCAGCACACCCTGCACGCTCTGCCCGATCGCGTTCGCCGCCGGTCCGGTGATCGTACACAATGTGCCATCGGTGATCCGGCGCGACTGATAACCGCCATCGACCACTACCCAGCGCCCGCCGCGCTGCGACATATTCAGCACCGAAGCGCCCTGCAATTTTCCGGCAATCCGCGGCCGATCCCGGCCATTCGGAAACACCATGCGCGCCGATACGTCCGGATGGCTCGCCACCATCACCAGCCGGGCAATCCCATCCTGGGCCTGGGGCGGCGTGACGATGCCGGCAATGATCGCATCCCAGCCGAACTGCCGCGCGGCCTCGGTTTCGGTCAGGTGATCCGGCGTGAACGCGGGCGCGTTGGTCAGCACCGGATCACCCCACCGGATGATCACCTCGCGCTGATAGCCATCGGCCACCACATCGTTAAGCTGGGGTGCCTCCGGATTCGCCTCCGGCGTGAACGGCGAGGCCGCCTGCCCCCAAGCGCCCCGCATGCCGGCGGCAAGCCCGCTTAGCGCCAACCCACCCACTATCACGCGGCGTCGCGCCACCATGGCTCAGAATCCCGACAATCCGCTGCTGCCGCTGGCACCGCCAATATCGCTACTGTTGCCACCACCGAACCCAGAACCGGCACTCCCGGCACCCAGGCCCGGATTATAGTGGCCGACGCCCCCCACCAGTTGCTGAAAGAAACTCGCTGTGCCCCCTGGCGCGGGCGTGTGGCCGCCCGCCATCGCGACCTTCACCGCCTGGTTTTTGCTGACGTTGCGGATCGATTGCAGCACCCCGGCGTCGTTGAAATGCAGCATGACCACTTTTTGGGTCACGACCCCCTGGGTCTGGGCGATTCGCCGTTTGGTCACCTGGCTGACGTAGAGCCAATCGTGACTGTCGAACGTCTCGTGCAGCGTCGGGCTGCCGAGCAGCGCGCTCGCGTCGGTTTCGGTCGAAACCCCGGGTGTCAGCTGCTTCAGTTCATGCGCCGACACCGCGTTGCCCCGGTAATGCGGCCGCGCCGAAAACACCGCGCATCCGGCTAGCGCGGGCAGCAGCAGCAGGGGAAACAGGCGTTGGAGCTTGATGGCTTGTCTGCGCACGCGGCTCAATCCTCGTTGTAGGTAGTACGGACCTCGTTGGAGATCGCACGAACCTTATCGTAGAATAATATGGGCTTTGATGTCGATATTGCCGGTTCTATGAGCGAGCTTCACGCTTCGCGCAAGATGCGACACACTCATACGATGACCGATAAACCCGCGGCACTCCTGTCCCACAAACTCGATCTCGCCCGGCTGGGCGATGCGCCGCCCGACGTTTCGGTGATTGCGTCAACCGAATCGTGTATCGCGATCGCCGCTGCCTTCGGGTTGCCGGCGATCGGCGCACTGTCTGGCATCTTCAGACTGCGGCGCGGCCGCGATGGGCGCATGATGACACAAACCGACATGTCCGCCCGGATCACCCAGATCTGTGTGGTGACGCTCGAATCGTTCGAACAGCGTGTCGCCGAGCGTGCCACACTGGTGCTGCTGACTGAAAAAGATGCTGCGGACACCAGTGGCGACGATTTGATTGACCCTGATGCCCCCGACGAAATTGTCGCCGATGGCACGATCGTCGATTTCGGTGCCATTCTGGTCGAACAACTAGCCCTGGCGATCGACCCGTATCCGCGCAAACCGGGAGCCGTCATTCCCGGCGATCTGGCTCTCGGACACCATCATCCTTTTGCGGCGCTGGCGCGGTTGCACCAACCAGACCCCGATCCGGACACTGAGGATGATACTTGACCCTCACCAATCCGCTTGCCGCCTCTCGCGGCCTCTGCTAGACGCCGAGTTCCTGAACCACCCCCACCACGGGGCGGTCGCGCGTTGCTGCGCTGCCGATACATAAGATACGAGATTTGATATGGCCGTACCTAAGCGAAAAACCACCCCGTCCCGGAAAGGCATGCGCCGCAGCCACCAGGCTTTGGTTGCGCAGCCCCACGCGGAATGCAGCAACTGCGGCGAACTGAAGCGCCCGCATCACGTTTGTGGTCATTGTGGCCATTACGACGGGCGCGAGGTTGTTGCTGCCGGCAAGGACATCAAAGGCGCGGTACGGGTCTGATCCCCTCGTGGTCGCGCCGCTCCCGCTTGTGTACATGACGCGATCAT
Source organism: Acidiphilium sp. (assembly GCA_028688905.1). Classification (GTDB taxonomy): domain Bacteria; phylum Pseudomonadota; class Alphaproteobacteria; order Acetobacterales; family Acetobacteraceae; genus Acidiphilium. The sequence continues at coordinate 935,588 of JAQTXH010000001.1, forward strand.
GACGCCTGCTGCTCTCTATCCCACGACTCCATTGGTATCCGAACTGTCGGCACCGGTTCTGGCGGTCGATGCCATGGGCGGCGATCACGCGCCCGGCGTGATCATTGCGGGGCTGGACATTGCAGCTGCCCGCCACCCCAAGGCGATCTTTCACGTCTTTGGTGACGCCGCGCTGATCGAACCGCTTGTCCGTAAATCCAGGCGGCTCGTCGGACGTGTCGTGATCTGCCCGACAACCGAGGTGATCGCGGACGATTTTAAGCCCACCGCCGCTTTGCGCCTGCGCGATGCCTCGATGCGCCGCGCGATCGACGCTGTGGCCGCGGGCGATGCCGCCGGTATCATTTCTGCCGGCAACACCGGTGCCATGCTGGCGCTGGCCAAAATCGTGATCAAGACCATGGCCGGCATTGATCGCCCGGCGATGGCGGCGATCGCGCCCTCCGCCAAAGGCGATGTTGTGATGCTTGACCTTGGAGCCAACATGGTGTGCGACGCGCGCAACCTGCTCGAATTCGCCGTGATGGGCGAAATGTTCGCACGCACCGTGCTCGGCCTGCCCCGCCCCACCCTTGGCCTGCTCAATGTCGGGTCGGAGGAAATGAAGGGCGATGAAACTCTTAAACGCACCGCTGAGGCGCTGCGTGCCAGCCCAATCGGCCCACAGTTCCATGGTTTTGTAGAAGGACACGACATCGCGGCCGGTACCGTGGACGTGGTGATCACCGACGGGTTCACCGGCAATGTTGCTCTGAAGACCGGCGAGGGTGCGCTGCGTCTGGTGGGCGAATTGCTGAAACGGGTGTTCACCGCCAGTATCGCGGCCCGCTTGGCATACATTCTCGCAAAACCCGGCCTGAACCGGCTGCGCGAATGGCTCGACCCGCGCCGCTACAACGGGGCGGTGCTGCTCGGCCTCAACGGCGTTGTCGTCAAATCCCACGGCGGCACCGACGCCGAAGGCTTCGCCCATGCGGTCGATGTCGCGATGGACATGATCGACAACCGCTTTAACGAACGCATCAAGGACGGTCTGCGCCAGCACGCCGACCGCGAAGCCCTGGTCGCCGAACCTGCCGCCCCGTCAGCGATGCCGTCCGCGCCGATCGCCTCGGCCCGATGACCCTGCCGAGCACGACATCCGACCGCGCGCCATGCACGACACCCGACCGCGCGCCTTGTACGACAGTGAACGGCGTCGGCGGCTATCTGCCCGAACGGATCGTCACCAACGATGAACTGGCCAGCCGGATCGACACCTCGGATGCCTGGATCAGGGAACGCACCGGCATCACCCAGCGCCATATCGCCTCCCCCCACGAAACCGCGACCTTCATGGGTGAACAGGCGGCCCGCCGCGCGCTTGATGCCGCCGGCGTCGGGCCGGACGCGGTCGATGCGATCATCGTCGGCACATCGACCCCGGACCAGGGGTTTCCCGCCACCGCCGTTGCGATCCAGGGGGCGCTCGGAGTTACGCGCGGCTTCGCGTTCGATCTTTCCGCCGCCTGCTCCGGATTCGTCTATGGCGTGTCGATCGCCGATGCGATGATCCGCGCCGGCCAGTGCCACGGCGTTCTGGTGATCGGCACCGAGGTTTATTCCCGCATCCTCAACTGGCAGGACCGCGGCACCTGCGTGCTGTTCGGCGACGGCGCGGGCGCGGTCTTCCTGCGCGCCAATACTGAGCACGCTGACCGCGGCATAATCTCGACCCATATCCACGCCGACGGAAGATATGGCGACATTCTCTATATCGACGGAGCCACCGGCCAGACCGCCAAGCCCCAGCATCTGGTGATGAACGGCCGCGAAGTGTTCCGCCACGCGGTCGGCAAACTCGCCGGCGCGGTGGATGAAGCCCTGGCGGCGAACCACCTGACCCATAACGACATCGACTGGCTGGTGCCGCACCAAGCCAACCTCCGCATCATCGACGCGATGGGCAAACGCCTCAATCTTCGCCCCGAGCAAGTGGTCATCACCGTCGATCGTCACGCCAACACCTCGGCCGCTTCGATCCCGCTCGCGCTCGACGAAGCGGTGCGCGATGGTCGCATCCAACCCGGCCACCTCATCCTGATCGAAGCCCTCGGTGGTGGCCTCACCTGGGGTTCGGCGCTGATCCGGTTTTAGCCAGAATTATTGCCGGAACGACCGGTTTTTTCGTTGAATTCCAGTCTCTTTGTCTGGATCGCCAAGATTCCGGTTGACCCCTGTGGCTTTCTTGCTAATCATTGAAACATGAGCACCTTGACCCGCGCTGGTTTAGCAGAATCGATTTACGCGGCGGTCGGCTTGTCGCGAAATGAGTCGGCGGCACTCCTGGAATCGGTACTCGATCGGATGAAACAGGCTCTGGCTGCCGGCGATTCCATTAAAATCAGTGGTTTTGGCACATTTTCCGTCCGTCAGAAGGGTCGCCGCATTGGCCGCAACCCAAAAACCGGACTTGAGGTGCCGATTCTGCCACGCCGGGTGCTGATTTTTCGAGCAAGCCAGATCCTGCGCGAAGCGGTCGATGGCACCCCCGATGACCAGACGGCACCACGCTCTTGACCAACGATACCGCGCGCCTGCCCCCCGATCCCGACGATGCTGCCCGCGCCCGCCCCCGCAAATCGGCGGAAGCCTATCGCACGATCAGCGAAGTGGCCGATGAACTGCATGTGCCGCAACATGTGCTGCGGTTCTGGGAAACTAAATTCCCGCGCATCAAACCGCTCAAACGCGGCGGTGGCCGCCGGTACTACCGGCCCGACGATGTTGTGCTGCTGCGCCGCATCGCAGATTTACTTTACATTCAAGGCTATACAATCAAGGGCGTCCAACGTCTCCTGAAGGAAGGTGGCGGTGCCCTGCACGACGAAATTCCACCGGCCTCCGCCGAAGAACGCGCCGCCGCTGCCGCCGAGCGCGCGCAAACCTCCAGCCTCGCCGCGTCGGCCATCCCATCCCGCCCCGATCTGCCGGAGTTGCCGATCACCCACGCGACACCGCCCCCGCAATCGCACATCCCCGTGCCGCAACCTGCCGCCTCACCCGCCATACCGAGCGACAGTGCCCCCCTTGATCGCGCCCATCAGGTGAACGCCGTGCTGCGCACCGCCCTGCAAACCGTGCTGTCCGAACTCGAAACATTGCGCGCCAGCCTGCTCGACTAGAGCCTGATCGTTTAAGGACGAACAGGCTCTATCTCTATTTTTGCGAGCAATTTCATTGCATTCGGTCGCAGCAAGGCGTCAACCTCAGGCAATATTGCTCTGGTCTTTGTGTATCGTGCGATTCACAACTCCGGCGATTCCACCTCCGCCGAGCGCCTGCAAGTCTGCCGCACAAGCACGGGTAGGTTCGGGATACGTGTAAAAAGTGGTCACAAAGAATTTTTAGCTGGCAGGCTGTGGGGTCAACAATCATAGGTTGATTTCCGGTGCGTCAGTGCACGGTTGGCGCCGCCATGGCACAGCACCGTTTGAATTTTTTCCCGCTGCCGCATGGACAAGGGTCATTCCGGCCAACTTTTGGCCCTGTTCGACGCTGCGTATGCGGAGGTGTTGGGAGCCCGCTTGGCCTGGAGCTCCGAAGGGGTTCAAAGTGACGATAGATTTTTGTCAGGCCGGCGATCATCTCCAATAAAATATCTTCGCGTTTTTCAGGTGGCACCGGGGGCGGCCGCATCGCAGGGTCGGGATCGTTCTCATGCGAAAGCAGCATCATCGGCAAAATTGATCCGCCATACTCTTCGCTTTCGATGAGTTCATGCCAAAACATCGGCCGGATAAGGGCGCCGCGCATAAAACCTTGCGCCCAGTCATTGCCGCGCGTCACTCCGTCATCGCTGACAAATAAAACCGGCATATATACGTCAGGTTCCTTCAGCGTTCCTTGGAGGGTACGAGCGATCGTATTCCAATGGCGCATAAGTAGGCCCATAATCAGAGCCACGTCTTCCTGATGATCAAAGACGAATTCTTCTCCCCAGATTTCTGGCAGATACTCGCTCGGCGGGACCACTTCTGGACCGCAAATTAGCGCGCAAAAAAGACCGTCGACGGCCTCCATGTTTAAAGCGGATGGACCAATCTCTTTAAGGAAATCTGATAACTGATCGATTTCTTCATCGCTCAAAGGTTGATCCACGGAAAGACCTCTCATTGAATTCCCCATTTCAAATTCGATCATTTGATTACACGGGCGCCGACTGCGCGTCGCGGGTTCGTTTGGTGACCTCGCCGACAAATCCGCGGCTTGCGCGTCCTGAAATTTTATTCTGGATCTGACGGATGGTGAGGTCGGTGGTTATCGCCAGGTCCTGAATTTCTCTGATGACGCGTTGTGGAATGGCCGGACGCCCCAGATGTTTTCCTCGCGACTCTGCTGCCCTCATGCCGGCGGTCACGCGCTCGCTGATCAGCGCCGACTCTAATTCTGCCATGGCACCGATGATGGTGAACATCGCCCGCCCCATTGGGCTGTCCGTGTCGATCTGATCCTGGACGCTGATGAAGCGGACGCCAAGATGATTGAATTCTTCCAAAGCCACCAGCAGATGGCGGGTGCTGCGGGCAAAGCGATCGAACTTCCAAACCAGAACGCAGTCAATTTCCCGGTTTCTGGCCGCTGTCATCAAGGCGTTAAGTTTGGGTCGCCCCTCCCGCCGGCCTGACACACCTACGTCGCAGTAATCCTGAACCACGTTGAGGCCGGCATGTGCCGCGTAGCCGCGGAGTCCATCATATTGGAGGTCTGGCTTCTGCTCGGCGGTTGAGACCCGAAGATATATCGCTGTGCGGGTGCCCCGATGGCCGACCAGCCGGCGTTTCCGTCCAGAAAGGTATTCCTTTGCGGACACTGAGCAGCTACCTCCTATCCCCTTCAAAACAAACGCTCAAACGACCTGCCGCGGCAGACCCTTTTCTGGACAACTTATGACAGCGATTGACCGTACCGCCTACCCCCGCCTGGGCACGCAACTGACCCGAGAAGAACTGGTTGCCAGATATACCCTCACCGAAGCTGATATGGTTTTCGTTCGCGCGAACGCCCGCGGTGAGTCGGGGCGCCTCCTGCTGGCGGTTCTGCTGAAAATCCGACAAGACGCCGGTTATTTTCCGGCACTCGACGAGGTTCGCTCCGAGACCGCCGCCCATGTGGCGGCGCAGCTCGATCTGACCGCAACGGTATGGCCGGACGGGGCGCATCGGAACAAATCTCTTTATCGCTATCAAGCAGCGATTCGGACTCATCTTTCTGCCAAGGCCTATGACGAAGAGGCCGAAGAGTTGATCTCCAGGGTCATCCTTGAAGCCGCTGAGACCATGAGTGACCCCGCCGATTTGATAAACCGTGCGGTTGAAACCTTGCAGGCCGGAGCGATTGATTTGCCGGCGTTCAGCACGCTTGATCGCCTCGTAAGCCGGCTGCGTACGAAAGTTCACGCACGTATATATAGACGAATTGCCGCGCTCATTACGACGGAACAGGCCGCGGCGTTGGATGCCCTGCTGGCCAAACCGGCCAATAGCATAACGACGGGCTTCAACCGTTTGAAGCAGGCGCCAGGGCCAGTCTCTCCCACAACAATCCGTCTGTGGATCGAGCGGCTCGATTGGATGGTTAATCTGCTCGAACCAGACGCGCTGCTGCAGGCCATCGCCCACACGAAACTCCGCCAGTTTGCTGCTGAAGCCGCTGCGCTCGATGTCGGCGACCTGCGGGATATCGTCCAGCGCGGCAAGCGTTATACGCTCTTGCTGGCTCTTTTGCGCCAGGCCCGTATGCGTTGCCGCGATGAACGGGTCCAGATGATGCTGCGGCGCGTGCGAAAAACCCAAGCCGCGGCCAAGGAAAAACTGATCGCATTGCACGACCAGCACCGTGGCATTGAGGAAACGCTGATCGGAATCCTGGGCCAGGTTCTGCAAACCGCGCAAACTCAGGAAACCGACGACAACTTCGGCCGCCAGGTGAGACAGCTCCTCTCGGAGCAGGGTGGAGTCGATGCTTTGGCCGAGCAATGCCAAACCGTGTCTGCCTGGCACAGTGATAATGACCTGCCTTTGCTCTGGCCGATTCATGCCAGGCACCGCAGCTTGTTGTTTCGGCTGATCGATCTTCTGGATATCCAGCCGGCGACGCAAGATCGCAGTCTTTTTGATGCAATCGCCGTCGTCAACAGCCATCGTAATACACGCCGCGATGAAATTCTGGATAAAGTCGATCTGGGTTTCGCCTCGAAGCGATGGCAAAGCTTCGTCACCAAACGTCGATCTGACACTGTCGTTTTTGATAGGCGGGCCCTTGAGGTTTGTGTCTTCGTTCATCTGTGTGACGCCTTACAGTCCGGCGATCTCTACGTCGTGGGCGCGGAAGAGTTCGCCGATTATCGCGCCCAGCTCCTGCCCTGGTCGGAATGTGAACCCCGGCTGGCCGCATATTGCGCTGCGCTCGGAATACCAGAGAACGGCCTGGATTTTGCAGCGTTGCTGAAGGCCGAACTGACGGCCCTTGCTGACCAGGTTGATGCGGGGTTCCCAAGCAATAGCGAATTGAACATCGACGAAGATGGTGTCCCTCACCTCAAACAACTGGCGACAACCCCCCAACCCAAAGGGCTCTCCGAGTTTGAGCAGGAAATCCGCTCCAGGATGCAAGAACGGCATCTCCTTGATATTCTCAAACATACGGAACACTGGGCTGGCTACACACGCCATTTTGGGCCGCCTTCTGGGGCTGATCCAAAACTCCCGAATGCCATCCAACGTTATCTCTTCACGGTATTCGGCTATGGCTGCAATCTCGGACCAAGCCAGACGGCACGCCATGCCCCTGAAGTCGCAACGGCTCAGGTGCTGCGTCGGATCAACGCGCAGCACGTCAATGCCGAGAAGCTGGAGGCGGCAATGGTCGATGTCATCAACCAATATGTCCGCTTTCCGTTGCCGCGGCATTGGGGCACTGGCCGGACAGCGATCGCCGATGGCACGCATGTCAAACTCCGCGAGAATAATCTCATTGGTTCTCGGCACATCCGCTACGGTGGATATGGCGGCATTGCCTACCACCATATTGCCGACACCTATATCGCCTTGTTCACCAGTTTCATCTCCTGCGGCGTCTGGGAGGCCGTTCATATTCTTGATGCGCTGATGAAGAACCGTTCGAATATTCAGCCTGACACGCTTCATGCCGATACCCAGGGTCAGAGTGAGCCGGTCTTCGGATTTTGCCGGCTTGTGGGCATCAAATTGATGCCGCGGATGCGTGGCCTGAGCGATGCCGCCTTCTATCGCCCGAGCAAATCGATCCGCTACCAGCATATCGACGCGCTGTTCGACAACGAAATTGACTGGAATTTGATCGCTACGCACGCGCGCGACATGTTCCAGGTAGTGCTGTCCATCCAGGCCGGGCGGGTCATGCCTTCAATGCTGCTACGAAAGCTCGGCACGTACAATCGGAAAAGCCTGCTCTACCGCGCGTTCCGCGAACTCGGCAGAGTCGAGCGTACACTGTTCCTTCTCCGCTTCATCTCCAATGCCGAAATCCGCCGGGTGATCCGCTCCGAGACCACAAAAATTGAGGCATACAACGACTTCCTGGACTGGATATGCTTCGGCGGCCCGGCGGTCAAAAGCGGCGATCCAGTTGAACAGGAGAAGCAATTGAAATACGCCAGTCTCGTCGCCAACGCAGTCATGCTCTCAAATGTCGCCGATCTAACCGTGGTGTTGGCCGCCATGGCCAAGGACGGGCACACGATCACGCCCGCACTGGTCGCCTGCACAAGCCCCTATACCCGCGAACACATCCGCCGCTTCCGCCGCTTCGCCCTCGACATGGACGACCTCCCAAATCCCCTGAACCCCCAGCCCCTTCCATTCGAGGAAGGCTTGTGACCACTTTTTACACGTATCCCGAACCTACCCCAAGCACGCGCATTGCTCCCACACATTGCCCTGTGCGGCTCAACTTGCTATGCACCACGCGTCGGAGCGTAGCGCAGCCTGGTAGCGCATCAGTCTGGGGGACTGGGGGTCGTGGGTTCGAATCCCGCCGCTCCGACCATTGAATCCCCACCTAAATCCCTACCGTCTGCCGCGCGAAGGCAAAGCCAAGAGCATAGAAAAACGCCCGCTGCGCCGCATCGGCCCCCGCACCATGCCCGCCTTCTGCCTGCTCGTAATACAGCGCGTCGTACCCAAAATTCTGCAATTTCGCCGCCATTTTCCGCGCATGCCCCGGATGCACCCGGTCATCCCGTCGCGTCGTGTTGATGAACACCGGCGGATAATGCTGCTCCTGCCGCACCAGTTGATACGCCGAAATCTCCTGTAAAAACGCCCAGTCCTCTGCCACATCCGGGTCGCCATACTCAGCAATCCAGGAATGCCCGGCGAGTAATTTGGTATAGCGCCGCATATCCAGCAGCGGCACCGCGCAAATGATTGCGCCGAACAAATCAGGATGCCGCGTCAGCATGTTGCCCACCAGCAACCCGCCATTACTTCCACCCGATCCCAGAATCCGTGCCGGGGTCGATAATCCGCGCGTCACCAGATCCGCCGCCACCGCCGCAAAATCATCCTGCGCGATTTTCTTGCCCTCACGCACGCCCGCTTTGTGCCACTCTGGCCCGAACTCGCCGCCACCACGAATGTTCGCCAGTACGAACGCGCCACCCTTGGCGCACCACAGCGCGCCTTGCGTCGCCAGATAATACGGCGTCAGCGAAATCTCGAACCCGCCATACCCATACAGATAGGTTGGAAAGCCACCGTCGCGCGGCGGAGCCTCGGGAGCGACCATGAAATACGGAATCGCGGTACCGTCCGCCGCGATCGCCTCATATTGCCGCACCATCAACCCTGCCGCGTCGAACTGCGCCGGTAATTGTTTGATCACTTCAGGCGCTACATTCGGTGTTCCCAGCATAAGCGAATCCGGCGTCAGAAACCCGCTGACAGTGAACAACAGCGCGTCCGACTCGTAATCATCCGGTGCCAATTGCCGCACCGAGATTGCACTGTTCGCCGACAACCCCGGCACCGGCCGCACAGCCCAACCCGCCGCCGCATCGGCGAATTCGATAACGCTCGCCACGTTATCCAGGACCGTCAGCACGAGGCCCGACTTCAGATTGATCCAACTTTCCAGCGCGCGTTTCGGCGTCGGCGTGAATACTGGGGCAAACGCCTGCGATCCCGCGATAAAGTCATCTACCCCGATCGCCACCAGGCTGCCCGGCGCATACACCACCCCTGACACCGCGAACGCCGAACGCGGTCGCACCAGCAATCGCCCATGCCCGATATCGACATCGGCATCCTCGGGCAGATCGAGCCGCACCCGCGATCCACCCAGAGCCTGATAAAAATACTGATTGCGATAGAAAGCGATCGTCCGGCTGAACCAGATGAACCGATACGCCGGATCATGGCTGCATGACGCCGAGGCCGCCATATCACTGGCCTCAACCTCGAACACCACCGGTGCCGCCTCAATTGCAGTGCCCCGCCGCCATTGCCGCACGGTGCGTGCGTAACCCGACGCCGTCACATCGCCGCCGTAGGCCGAGGCCAGCAACACCGTATCCGCATCGACCCATGACACCGATGTCTTGGCGATCGGTACCACAAACCCATCACCCACAAACCGCCGCGTCGCTATATCGAACTCGCGCACCACCCCGGCATCCGACCCGCCGGGCGACAGGCTGATTAACGCCCGCGCATGATCCGGTGCCAAGGTCTGCGCGCCATGCCAAACCCAGCTTTCGCCTTGGCTGACACACAGCGCATCGAGATCAAGCAGCATGTCCCAATCCGGTGCCACACCCCGATACGCCGCGAGCGTCGTCCGCCGCCACACCCCGCGCTGATGCGCCGCATCGGTCCAGAAATTATAAACAAATTCACCGCGCTGAACGATCGCCGGTATCCGCGCATCGGAGTTGAACTGCGCGGTCAGAACCGCCCTATCGGCCGCGAACCGATCATCACACAGCCGCGCGCAACTCGCCCGGTTCTGCGCCTCGACCCACTCCAAGGCGCGTTCGCCCTCTATTTCCTCCAGCCAAAGATACGGATCGTCGGATCGGGCAAACTCGTTCATCCAAGTTCCATGGTGTCAAGGTATGCCAGCATTTAGAGCCTGCCCGCGCGGTGAAGTCCACCACACGGGCAAACCGTTACCCCATCAATACCCCGGCGGCGGCGGTGGTGGCGGCCCGCCGTTGTAATAGCCCGGCGGCGGCGGTGCCGAAGGGGGACCACCGTAACCATACGGCGGATGCGGACCAACATATCCCTGATTGCCATATCCGCGATTGTAACTCCCCGGCTGCGGTGCCTGTGGCGTGGTCAACGCCCCGCCCACCGCGCCCACTGCGCCGCCGATCAAGGCTCCCGCCGCCGGGCTGCCACCGGTCATCGCTCCGATCGCGGCACCTGCCCCCGCCCCGATCGCTCCGCCACCCAGCGCACGCTGCCCTGGGCTGTAGGGATTGGTACATCCAGCCAGACCAAGTGCCGCGATCAACGCCGCCCCGGCCAGACCGGCAGCGCGACGTCGCCGGCACGCAATCGTATCTATATTCGTTGTCATTCGTGACATGATGATATTCTCCATTGCACGACTGTTCACATAGGTATCGATTATGGCACGCGCACGGTAAAATCATGGCGCGCCGATCACCCTGCCCTACCCGCCCGGTTTCGCGGCCGGCGGGTTGGTGACCACTCCGTTGCGATGAAACGCGAATGGCACCACGAATTGCATGTGCGGCGGCGCACCCTTTGGCAACCGTTTGAGCACCGACTTGGCGATCGCGGCCAGGGCCATGCGGTCCAGCGAAGCCGGCCCCGCCGACCTCACGACCCATTCACTCAGCACATGCCCCGCATGATCGACGGTGAACCCATAAAATCCGACATACCGAACTCCAGGCTGCGCCAGCATCTGCTGGGCTTCCTGCGCAATCGCCGCCAGGGTTGCCGGCGCAATGGGGTGCGGCACCGGCGGCGCGCTCGGTTGAGCGGGGGGCATCGCTCCATAGGCGTAGCCCGGCACCATCAGGGCGATCAGAATGACCAGATGCGGGCGACGTATTATCATCGCCATCACAATCGGGGGTATGGCACCTCGCCGCAACCCCTGGCGCGGCATTCCCCGTCGCAATCACCTACCGTACTCCCCACCTCAGGACCGATTATTCCATCAGGAGACCATCATGGGCAAAATTCTCATCGTCACCACCTCCAACACCGTCATTCCTGACAGTGACGATCGCACCGGTGTATGGTTCGAAGAACTTGCGACACCCTATTACGCTTTCATCGACGCGGGCTACGAGGTCACCCTCGCCTCAATCCGTGGCGGCGAAATCCCGATCGATGGCCGCAGCCTGGCCGAAACACCCCTGCCCGCCTCGGTCCAGCGGTTCCATGACGACGAACCGTCTCTCGAAGCCGCGCATCACAGCAAAGCCGTCACCGACGTCACCGCCACCGATTATGACGCGATTTTCCTGCCCGGCGGTCACGGCACGATGTGGGATTACCCGCACAACGCCGACGTCGCCCACGCCATCACCACCATGCTCGACGCCGACAAAATCGTCGCCTCGGTCTGTCATGGCCCCGCCGCGTTTCTCGGCGTCACCCGCATCGACGGCTCACCTCTGATTAAAGGCCGCTCGATCACCTGTTTCACCGACTCCGAGGAACGCGCGGTCCACCTCGACCACAAAGTACCGTTCCTGCTGGAAACCAGCCTTCGTGCCGTTGGTGCCCAGGTTTCCACCGGTCCCGATTTTGCACCCCATATCATACAGGACGGCAATCTGTTGACTGGACAGAACCCGAAATCATCAGAGCCTTTGGCTCAAGCAGTGATTTCGGCGCTGAAAAGCAAACAGGTGAAGGCTGCGTAGCTATAAAGAGGCCCCGCCCTCTGCCCTTGACGGCTCAAAACCTCCCAGCCTTGATCTATTTCGCAGCAGCCGTCATCAACTCACGATCAAACTCAACCGTCCCTCACCAGATAATCCGGGGCGTGATATCGCTGCCCGATCGTCGAAAGCTGGAGGAAACACCGATGCCCAGAAATCAAACATCAACGCGCCTATTTGCGATTTCAACGGTTGCAGCGCTGCTGTCCGGTTCCGGGGTGGCGAATGCGGCAACCGATACCACGCCCAGGCCGACGCTCGGAAACGCGGCGGCCACCACGCCCACCGCTGCCGCCGATAACCAAGCCAAGGCGCTCGACCCCAACAATCCCTATGCGCGCGTCTATATGCCGCAGAACGCCCCCTCCGGCACGGACGCCACGGTGGGTCCGGAGGGTTGGACCCACGCCTACGGCAATCCATCGCACAACGCCGCCTTTGCGGTCGCCACAACCGCGCCTGCCTGGATAAGCAACGGGGTGAAATGGAACACGCCCGAGGCGCGCGCGTGGCCGTTGACGAATAACGAACCCTACGGCGCAAAAATCTATGGTATCCGCGAAGCACTGCCGGTGCAGACCCAGTTTTACGGCAACGCCCTCGGAGTCGCGGTCGTGAAGGGCGTCGTCTTTGCTGAAAGCGATGACATGTTTGCCTACGCGATCAACGCGCGGACCGGCAAGCTGATCTGGCGGACCAGCCCGGTCGGCAACAACCTCATGGGCAATCCAGTCGTCGTCAAAGATCTGGTCTATCTCTCGGCTGGCAGCGTCAGCTTCAATTTCGCCAATGTGGTTGCCTTCCGCGACGACGCGTCGAAAGCCGCGCGCGGACTCGATATTTCATATAACGGCGTCTATGCGGTCAGCCGCACCACCGGCAAACTGAAATGGTATTTCGCAACCCGGGGTGAAGCGATGCCGACACCCGCCTTCGATGGCGGCAAGCTGTTCATCACCACCGGTACTGGCAACGCCTATGCCATCGATTCCACAACCGGCAAGCAGGTCTGGAAATCGCACCTTGGTGGAATCGCCAACATGTCGAGTCCGGCAGCCTACCACGGTCACATCTATGTCGCGATGTCGGTCAAGCCGTTCCTGTATTGCCTCGACGAGGCGAGCGGCAAAATCGCCTGGAAAGGCACAATCCCCCTGGCTGCCAACACCGGCATGGGTGATGTGTCGCCAGCCGTGTCCGACGGGATCGTGGTACAGGACGCCGTATCCGCGCCGCGCACCATCAACGGCAAGGGCACGCTGGACACGACGGTTCGCGCCTGGAATGCGGCAACCGGCAAGGTGCTGTGGACATTCAAAATGGGCCGAGGTGCCAAAGTCCCTGCCTTCAAGGGCGGTGTGCCGATGATCCACGACGGCGTGGTTTATGTCGGCACGCCGGTGACGTCGGACTATGTCGCGCTCGATCTCAAAACCGGCAAGCAACTTTGGCGCTGGAACGTACCCAATGCTGGCCCGGCGGGCGCAGGACGGGGGGCACCGACGTATTATAAAGGCACGCTCTATATCTCGACCGGTCCCAGCGTTTTCGCGCTCGACCCCAAAACCGGGCATGAAATCCACAGAGTCCATGTCGGTGGCCGGTTCGGCATCGTCAGCCCGGCGATCGTCGGGGGCACTGTCTATCTTGGCAATTCATGGGATTGGATCAACGCGCTTCCGCTGCGTGAGGTGAACCCGAATTACCGCGGCTGATGCGATCGCCGCCAGTGTTGTTCCAAGGGATTGATCCAGCCAGTTTCCCGCCTGGCTGGACATCTAAATTGATATGTTATATCATTTCTTTTTACGCCATCATTCTGGCGGCGACGGAGGTTTGAAATGGTCTGGCATAACACCCTGACACTGCATCGGGCCAAGGTTCTGCACGGTGCGGCCTGGCTCTGCGTCGCGCTGGCGGTTGTAGCGGTTTGCGGCCAGGCTGCCACAGCCGCGACCGAGCCCACCATCATCAAGGTTGTGGGAATTGAGAACGAATACGCCAACGTTGCGCAACAAATCGGTGGCCGGTACGTCAGCGTCAGCGCGATCGAGACCAACCCCAATGTCGACCCCCACACGTTCGAGGCAAGCCCGAAAATTGTCCACCAGATCGCGGCGGCGGCGCTGGTCGTGGTGAACGGCATCGGGTACGACGGCTGGGCCGACAAAATCATCGCCGCCGTCCCCAATCCGCAGCGCAAGGTCATAAACGTCCAGCATCTGCTGCATTTGCCGGACACCACGCGGAACCCGCATCTTTGGTACGACCCGAAAACCATGCCGGCTGTCGCCCGCGCGGTGGCCGACGATCTGGCCGCCATGGCACCGGCCCATGCCGCCTATTTCAGGGCCAATGTCCTCGCTTTCGATGCGTCCTTGCAGCCCTGGACTACCGCCATTGCCGCGTTCAAGGCGCGCTACGCGGGTACGCCGGTCGCAGTGACCGAACCGGTCGGCAACTACCTGTTGCAGGCGATGGGAGCGGACATCGAAACCCCGTTCAGCCTCCAGGCGGCCATCATGAACGGTACCGATCCCTCCCCGCAGGATGTCGCGACCCAGAATGCGTTGTTTCGCGATCATAAGATAAAAATATTCGTCTATAATCAGCAAGTTACCGACCCTTTGACCCAGTCGTTCCTCAACCTCGCCCGTAAAAATGGTATTCCGGTCGTTGGGGTCTATGAGACGATGCCGGCACCGGGCTATACCTACCAATCATGGATGCTGGCGGAAGTTCAGGCTCTGCGCAATGCCGTCACGACGAAGACATCGACCCTCTCCTTGCTGAATGGCAGACATTAGAATAATATTACTTGAGGTTGACCCTTTGCGGCAACTAAAGCGATGAAATTGCCTGCAAAGAGAAAGATAGAGTCTGTTCGTCCTGAAACGAAAGTGCTCTAGAGCGTGACTGTCGCCGACACTTCCTATTCACAAATCGGAAACCCTTCCCTTGATGGCATGCCGGTGAACATGAGCCAGGAAACCGACATTTTGGCAGTCGAACATCTGAGCGTCGCCTTTTCGGGCCGCACGGTGCTTCAGGATGTCGATTTCCGACTGGCGCTGGGTTCGTTCTGCGGTCTGATCGGCTCGAATGGCTCAGGCAAGACCACCTTGCTGCGGGCCATCCTGGGTCTGATCACGCCGGAGCGCGGATCGGTGCGGGTCGGGTTCGGACCGGGAGACCAACAGGTTGGCTATGTGCCGCAAAAAATCCAGCTCGACCCGTTCATGCCGCTGCGCGCGCGTGACATGGTGGCGCTGGGGCTGGACGGTCACCGCTTCGGCCTGCCTCTGCCCTCGCGCGCGCGCCGCCAAACGGTCGATGCCATGCTTGATGCAGTGGACGCGAGCGAATTCGCCGACCGCCGGGTTGGCGATTTGTCGGGCGGCCAGCAACAACGGATCTTGATCGCCCATGCGCTGATCCGTCGGCCACGTCTGCTGCTGCTCGATGAGCCGCTCGCCAATCTGGATATTCGCAGCGTGGCTGAAGTCGTTGCTCTGCTGCGCCGTCTATCGGTCGAACAAAAAATTACCGTGCTGCTATCGGCACATGATATGAACCCGTTGTTGCCGGTCATGGATCGGGTCGTCTACCTTGCCAACGGCCGCTCGGTCAGCGGCACCGTGGGCGAGGTGGTGCGCGGCGCGGTACTGAGCCAGTTGTATGGTTACCATATCGACGTCATCCGTGTGCATGGAAGGATACTTGTGGTCGCCGCCGGTGGACCCGAGGCGCTCGAAACGAACATAGCCTACGACCCGGTTCACGTTGCCCAGATCCGCTGACCAGCGATGAACAACCCGCTCGTAGCCATTGTGGAACCAGGTTTTTTTGTCAACGGCCCGGTCCACGTCGCCCTGGCGATTGGCGGCGGCGCTGCCCTGATTTCCGCCGTTGTCGGCGTTTTCACCGTTATGCGCGGCCAGTCGTTCGCCGGCCACGCCCTGGCCGACGTCAGCAGCGCGGGGGGATCGGCGTCGTTACTGTTCGGGATCAGGCCATTGGTCGGATTTCTGGTGATGGCGGCAATCGCTGCCGGCGGCATGGAAATCATCGGGGCACGCCAGGTGCGCGAGCGCGATCTGGTCACCGGCGTCGTCCTCGGTGCCGGCCTGGGGCTGACCGCTTTATTCCTCTATCTCGACGCGACCATGACCAGCGCGAGCGGTGCGGCCAACACCGTGATGTTTGGTTCGATGTTTGCCATCGCGCCATCCACGGTCCCGCTTGCCGTCATTGTCGGCGTTGTGGCGTTGATCATGAGCGGCATTTTGTATCGCCCGTTGCTGCTGGTCGCGATCGACCCCGACCTTGCCGCGATCCGGGGCGTCAAGGTACGCTGGATCGGGCTGGCACATCTGTTGGTGTTGGCGATGGCGGTCGCCCTTTCCGCCATGACGATCGGGGCGATCCTTTCGACGGCACTGCTGATCGGGCCCGCTGCCGCCGCGTTGCGCCTGGCGAGCCGGCCGAGCTGGGCGATTGCTATTGCTGCCACCATCGGCCTTACCGCGACCTGGGGTGGTATTCTGCTGGCCTACGACAGTTTCTACTGGACGCCAGGGCACGGCTGGCCTGTCAGCTTTTTCGTCGTAGTCATTGTTTTTGCGTCTTATATGGTCGCTGGCCCAACTGGCACCGCGCTGGCACGACGCCGCGCCGCCGCCCTGCCCGCCCCCGCATTGGTCGACTGAACATGTTTTCCAGCTTCATGGTCAATACCTGGATCGTCGCCTCGATCGTCGCGGCAACGGCCGGGTTGGTCGGGTTTTTCGTGGTGGTGCGGGGGGCGTCCTTCGCGGCGCACGCCCTGCCGCTCAGCACGTTTCCGGGGGCGGCGGCGGCGGCGTTGATCGGGACGAACGAGATTTTTGGGCTTGTGGTGTTCGCAGGATTAGGCGTCATCGGGATCGATGTGTTGAGCCGGCGGGGCAGGCCCGAGGTTGCCACTGCCCTGACGCTGGTGATGTTGCTGGGATTGGGAACCCTGTTTCTCAGCCAGACCCGAGAATACTCCCAGGAGGTCTATTCACTGCTGTTCGGCCAGGTCCTGGGTATTAGCGCCGCCGATGTTGGCCCGATCACGGTGGTCAGTGCCCTTGCGGCGGGCGGCGTTTTGTTGCTGTTTCGCCCCCTTCTGCTTGGCTCGGTATCGCAGGACCTCGCGCAGGCGCACGGCGCGGTGCCACGGCAGGTCGATCTGGAGTTTCTGGTCATTCTGGCGATGGCCTCGG
The DNA here is from genome assembly GCA_028688905.1 of Acidiphilium sp. Classification (GTDB taxonomy): domain Bacteria; phylum Pseudomonadota; class Alphaproteobacteria; order Acetobacterales; family Acetobacteraceae; genus Acidiphilium. Next base: position 952,787 of record JAQTXH010000001.1, read on the forward strand.
CAGTCGCGGTGCCGGTGGTAGGCGCATTGTTGGTGTTCAGCCTCCTGGTCGGCCCGGCCGCCGCCGCGCGCAACCTGACTGACCGGCCCGGGGTGGCGATGGTGCTTTCAATGGCGATTTCGCTCATTACCGTCTGGGTCGCGATTGCACTATCGTACGTCACAAACTGGCCGGTCGGATTTTTTGTCGGCGGTTTCGGCGTGGTGTCCTACGGCGTGGGTCACCGCGCCAGGGTGCTCATCACGCTGCCGCACAGCGCGCGCACACTCCTTCAATCTCGACAATAATGTTTGCCGGCTGAAATCCCAGCTTGGCCGCTGCGGCCCCGAGTGCCTGTGCAACGGCGCGATCCTCATGCTCGGCGACGGTGCCGCACTGGCGGCAGATGTAAAGCTGTGCCGCGTGGTTGTGACGGGCGGCCTCGGCGCAAGGAATGAAGGCGCTCAGACTCTCGACCTTGTGGATCAGGACGTTCTCCGACAAAAATTCCAACGCCCGGTACACCGTGGCCGGCGTCGCCGCCTTATGCGTCGCCCGCAAGCGGTCGAGCAGTTCGTAGGCGGTCGCCGGAGTCTTGGCCTGGAGGATCAGGGCAAACACCGCCCGGCGCAGCGCGGTGAATTGCTTGCCCTGCTGTGCGCAGGCCAAAGCCGCCTGATCCAACTGCTTTTCCACCCTGGAGCCTGATCGTTTAATGTCGATCATGCTCTGGCTCCACTTTTGTAAGCAATTTCATCGCGTTCCGTTGCCGCAAAGGCACCAACCTCAAGCGAAATGGCTTTAGCCAGGCTTCGCACCATCGTCATCAGCTCCCCTCTCACGTCCGGTCGCCTCAATAGTCTCGATATTATAGTGTGTGAGATTGCGGTGCCAATCGCGGCAACAGGCAGACACGAAAACGCCGCCCGTGAGGGGCGGCGTTGCCGAGCGTCCAGAGAGGCAAAAGCCTCAGTTTTCGCCTTGCGCCTGCTGGTTGCGGCGACGGATCGCGGCACCCAGGATATCGCCGAGCGAAGCGCCCGAGTCCGACGAGCCGAAATCGGCCATCGCCTGCTTGTCCTCGTCGATCTCGCGTCCCTTGACCGTAAGCTGAAGCTTGCGGGCGGCACGGTCCACGGCAGTGATCTTGGCATCGATCTTTTCGCCGACGGCGAATTTATCGGGCCGCTGATCGCCTTTGTCGCGGGCCAGCTCGGCACGACGGATGAAGCCGGTCAGCACGTCGTCGACCTTCACTTCAAGCCCGTTGGTCTGAACCGCGGTGATGACGCAGGTGACGATCATGCCTTTGTGGACGCGATCGAGCACGCCGGCGGCAGGGTCTTCCTCGAGCTGCTTCACGCCGAGGCTGATGCGCTCTTTCTCGACATCGACATCGAGCACCTTCGCCTTGACGATATCGCCCTTGTTGAACTTGGCCATCGCCAGTTCGCCCGGCTCGTCCCACGACAGGTCGGACATATGGACCATGCCGTCGATTTCCGGGGCGAGGCCGATGAACAGGCCGAACTCGGTCATGTTGCGGATCTCGCCTTCGACCAGCGAGCCCACGGGGTGATCGTCCATGAACTGTTCCCACGGGTTGCGCGAGACCTGCTTGAGGCCGAGCGAAATCCGCCGCTTGCCGGCATCGACGTCGAGCACCATGACCTCGACTTCCTGGCTCGTCGCCACGATTTTGCCGGGGTGCGCGTTCTTTTTGGTCCAGGACATTTCCGACACATGCACCAAGCCTTCGACGCCGGGTTCCAGCTCGACGAACGCGCCGTAGTCGGTGATGTTGGTGACGCGGCCGGTGACCTTGATGCCGGGCGGATATTTGACGTCCACACCCTCCCACGGATCGGTCTCAAGCTGCTTCATACCCAGGCTGATGCGCTGGGTGTCCGAATTGAAACGGATGACCTGCACCTGCACGGGCTGACCGATGGTCAGCGCCTCTGCGGGATGGTTGATCCGGCGCCATGCGATGTCGGTGACGTGCAGCAGGCCATCGACGCCGCCGAGATCGACGAACGCGCCGTAATCGGTGATGTTTTTCACCACGCCATCGAGGATCTGGCCTTCCTTGAGGCCCTGGATCAGTTCCGACCGCTGCTCAGCGCGGGTCTCTTCGAGCACCGCACGCCGGGAGACGACGATGTTGCCGCGCGCACGATCCATTTTCAGAATCTGGAACGGCTGGGACATGCCCATCAGCGGCGTGACATCGCGCACCGGCCGGATATCGACCTGGCTGCCTGGCAAAAATGCTGTCGCCCCGCCGAGATCGACCGTGAAACCGCCTTTGACTCGACCATGGATGATGCCATTGACCCGGGTCTGCGCTTCGTGCGCGCGTTCCAGCGCGGTCCAGGCTTCCTCGCGGCGGGCTTTTTCACGGGAGAGAACAATTGAACCGTCTTTGTCTTCATAGCGTTCGATGAACAAATCGAACACGTCGCCCGGCTTGACTTCCTGGCCGCCAAATTCCTTGACCGGCACCCGACCTTCGCTCTTCAGCCCGACATCGACGACGACAAATTCATCATCGATGCGCGAAACCCGGCCCGAGACGACCGAGCCTTCAAACCCGGTATTGCTGCCCAGCGTGCTTTCGAGCAACGCGGCAAAGTCGTCGGTGCCGGTATATTGGCCTGCACCTTGCGGGCGCATGGCAGTTGCAATTGAACCCATGAAGCGGTTTAAATCCTTGAAACGAAGCCGAATGTTCGGCTGGTTTGGTATGCGGGCCAAAGATAGCTGGCCACGACTGCTCGGCCAATCCGGTCCGAGCGAATTGAAAAACATTCTTCCACAGGAATGAGCCGCGAACACCATGTCTGCAGCCGATCAGGGAAATACGCATTTTTACGTGTGGTTGCAAGCCTGGTTACCGGTATTCCCCCGCGACGACCTAAAAAAGTTTTGCGGCACTTTCAGAAACGAAAGGCATTTTTTTGAAAATAATGAAGCAAAATACTTTTGCTCGTTTGAGCCGCTGGCAGCGGAGGCTTCGCGCGGCCGAATCACATGCTATAAGCCCGCCCCGATGACGCACGCGCACCCCCAGACCATTTCGCCCTTCCCGCATCATGCCGCGCCCGTGAAAAACCGGCCCCGCCTGAGCATGTTGTTTTTGCTGGTTCCCCTGGCCCTGGGCGGGTGCGGCCTGTTCGGCGGCCACGCCAATACCGGTGCCCATTCAAAGGCCGATAAGGAAACCATCCTGCCCCCTGCAGGAACGCTTTATGCCAATGGCATCGCGTATCTTCACAAGGGCGAGGACAAAAAAGCTTCAGATGCGTTCAATCAGGTCGAAGTCAACTACCCGTATTCGACCTGGGCGACCCACGCCGAACTGCTGCATGGCTATGCTGAATTCCGTCAGCAAAACTTCGACTCCGCCGTGGGCGCGCTCAACCGCTTCATCGAGTTGCATCCAGCCAGCCCCGATGCCGCCTATGCGTATTATTTGCGGGCGCTATGCTATTATGAACAAATTGAAGGCGTCCATCACGATCAGACCTTCACCCTCGAAGCGGTGCAAGCCTTGCAGGATGTGGTGACCCGCTTTCCGAACAGTGCCTATGCGCGTGATTCGCGGGTCAAGCTGCGGCTCGCCCAAAACCGTCTGGCTGGGCATGAAATGGGGATCGGCCGATTTTACGAACGGCAGAATCTGTATGCTGCCGCAATCACCCGCTACCAGGTCGTGGTGCAGCAATACCAGACTACCACCTTCGTTCCCGAAGCGCTGGAACGTCTGGTCGAATGCTACCTCGACCTCGGCCTGACCCATGAAGCGGTTCGTACCGCCGCCGTATTGGGCTATAATTATCCAGGTTCGCACTGGTATCAGGACGCGTACAATAAATTGAGCGATCATCATTTGCTGAACGGGGTGGCCAAGCCGCGCAAGTCCGGCGGGTTCCTGTTCGGATTGCTCTGAACCGGAGCGCACCGGGATCATGCTCACCGCGCTGTCGATCCGCGACGTGGTGCTGATCGACCGGCTTGATCTCGCGTTCGACCACGGATTGGCGGTCTTCACCGGTGAAACCGGCGCGGGAAAATCCATATTGCTCGACGCCCTTGGCCTCGCCCTAGGTGCCCGCGCCGACACTGGTCTCATTCGGGCCGAAGCCGCGCAGGCGGTGGTCACCGCCTCATTCGCGGTCGCCGCCGACCACCCCGCGCAGGCACTGCTGGAGCACCATGGGATCGAAGCCGGCGAGGATATTCTGCTCCGCCGGATCGTGACGCGCGATGGCAAATCCCGTGCCTTGATCAACGACCAGCCGGTGGGTGCCGCGCTGTTACGCCGGATGGCCGATCTGCTGATCGAAATTCAGGGCCAACACGCGCAGATCGGCCTATCTGACGCAGCAATCCAACGCACCATGCTTGATGACTATGGCGTCGACCGGCACCTGCGCGACACCGTGGCGTCGCTCCATTCCTCGTGGCACGTCGCTGAAGCCGCGCGCGCCGATGCCGCGTCGGCGCTGGCGGAAGCCCAGCGCGACGAGGATTTTCTCCGCCACGCGGTCGATGAACTGGCCACCCTGGCCCCGCGCAACGGCGAGGAAGACGCGTTGTCCGCCGCCCGCCACCAGCTTCAGGGTGCTGAACGCCGCGCCGAAGCGATCGGCAATGCGCTCAGCGAACTCACCCCGCGCGAGCGCCGCTCATCGGGTCCGGCATCCACCTTGCGCAGCGCGGCGCGCGCCCTCGCCCGCATCGCCGAGACCGATCAGGGGCCGGTGATCGGTCAGGCGCTCGCCGCGATCGAGCGGGCCGAGGAAGCTCTGGCCGAGGCGGAAACACTGCTGTCACGTGCTGCCTCCGAGGCCGAGGCCGACCCGCGCAGACTGGAAGCGATCGAAGAACGCCTGTTCGCCCTGCGCGCGATGGCGCGCAAACACGGAATAACGGTGACGGATCTACCCGCCCTGCTTGACACCTTCGCCGCCCGCCTCGCGACCCTCGATGCCGGCACGACGGCCCTTCACCATTGCGAGGCTGCCGCGAAAGCCGCCCGCGCCGAGTATCTGACCGCTGCCGCCGCCCTCACTGCCGCGCGCGAGCAGGCGGCGACCCGGCTGTCCCGCGCAGTCGGGCGGGAATTACCGCCATTGAAACTTGACCGGGCTCGGTTCGTGGTCGAACGCGACAGTCTTCCGGAGCCGCAGTGGAGTGCGCGTGGGGTCGATGTCGTACGATTCCTGATCGCGACGAATCCAGGCGATCAACCCGCAGCGCTCGATCGGGTGGCCTCGGGTGGCGAACTATCCCGCCTGCTTCTGGCGTTGAACGTGGTGCTCGCCGGAGAATCCCCCGTCGGAACCCTGATTTTTGATGAGGTCGACAGCGGCATCGGCGGTGCCACGGCGGCGGCGGTGGGCGAACGCCTTGCGCGCATCGCCAAAGCCACCCAGGTGCTGGTGGTGACCCATTCCCCCCAGGTGGCGGCCCGCGCCGACGCCCATTTCCAGGTGGCGAAATCAAGCGGCAAAAACCGCGCCCAGACCTTGGTCAGCCGCCTTGATCCCGGTGCCCGGCGCGAAGAAATCGCCCGCATGCTGGCGGGTGAAACCATCACCGATGCGGCGCGCGAGGCCGCCACCAGCCTGCTGGCGGGATCATGAGCGCAACACGTGGCCGGCTCGAAGCCCTCATTGCCCGCTTGGCAGAGGCCGATCTCGCCTATCATCGCGACGATCAGCCGATCATGGACGACGCTGCCTACGACGCCCTGAAACGTGAGGCCGAGGCCCTGCGCGACTCCGATCCGGCGCTGGCGGCAACACTCGATCAGGTTGGTGCGGCACCATCCGGCGCGTTCGCCAAAATCCGTCATCGCCAGCCGATGCTCTCGCTGGACAACGTATTCGAGCAAGCTGAATTTGCTGCATTTTGCTCAAAGATACGCCGGTTTCTCAATCTGGGAACCGATCCGCTTCAATTCATGGCGGAACCGAAAATCGACGGCTTGTCGATCTCCCTCACCTATGAAAACCGGCGGTTCATGCGCGGTGCCACCCGTGGCGATGGCAGCGAGGGTGAAGACGTCACCGAAAACCTGCGCACATTGGCCGACCTGCCGGTCACACTGCCCGACGACGCCCCGGATTTTGTCGAAATTCGTGGCGAAGTCTATATGACCAAGCGCGATTTTCTGGCGCTGAACCAGAGTGAGGCGCGCCAGTTCGCCAACCCGCGCAACGCTGCCGCCGGCAGTCTGCGCCAATTGGACCCGCAGGTCACCGCCGCGCGAAAACTATCCTTGTTTGCCTACGCGCGTGGTGCCGCAAGCGCGCCGGTGGGTAAGACCCATGAACAATATTTGCGAACGCTGACGCGTTGGGGCTTCGCGGTCAATCCTCTGGCCCAGCGCCTGACCGAAGCCGACGCCGAAAAGTTTCAGCAATTGATCGCCGAGCGCCGGGCCGGGCTCGATTACGATATCGACGGCGTCGTCTACAAAATCGACGATCTTGCACTCCAGGAGCGTCTCGGCTTCGTCGGGCGCGCACCACGCTGGGCGGTGGCGTGGAAGTTTCCCGCCGAACGGGCGATCAGCGTGCTGCGCGACATCACCATCCAGGTCGGCCGCACCGGTGCCCTCACGCCGCGCGCAACGCTCGACCCGGTGAACGTTGGCGGTGTGCTGGTGCAGCACGCGACCCTGCACAACGAGGATGAAATCGCCCGCAAGGACATCCGAATCGACGATACGGTCGAATTGCAGCGCGCCGGCGACGTGATCCCGCAGATCATCCGGGTCCTCCTCGATCATCGACCGGCCGATTCGGTTGCCTTTCAGTTTCCCGATCATTGCCCGGTCTGCGGCTCGCTCGCGATCCGCCCTGCCGACGAGGTGGTGCGCCGTTGCACCGGCGGCCTCGCCTGCCCGGCGCAAGTGGTCGAGCGGCTGATCCATTTCTGTTCGCGCGGTGCGTTCGATATCGAGGGTATGGGCGAGAAGACCGTCCGCGATTTCCATGCGCTCGGCTGGCTGGTCAGTGCGCCTGATATTTTTCGCCTGCCCGCGCGGGCAGGCGAAATCGCGGCGCTCGATGGCTGGGGCGAAACCTCGGCGCACAAGCTTGCCGCCGCGATCGAGGCTCGACGGAAAGTTCCTCTCGCACGCTTCATTTTCGCGCTCGGCATCCGGCGGATCGGCGAGGCGAATGCTCGCCTGCTCGCCCGTCATTATGGCAGCTACCAGAACTGGCGCTCGCAAATGCAAGCCGCCGGAATGATCGGTTCGGACGCGCGGCTTGAACTGGGTTCGATCACTGGAATCGGACCATCGATTGCCGAGGAACTGGCGGGATTCTTCGCTGAATCGCACAACCGCACCCTGCTGGATGTGCTGGTCGCGATGCTGACCATCACCGATGAAACCGCGATCGCCGCCGGGGGGGCGCTCTCCGGCAAAACCATCGTGTTCACCGGCACTCTCGCGCAAATGACCAGACCCGAAGCCAAGGCCCGCGCCGAGGCCCTCGGTGCGAAGGTGACGGAGACGGTCTCAAAGAAGACGGATTACGTCGTCATCGGTGAAGACGCCGGGTCGAAAGCGGCGAAGGCGGCATCCTTGGGCGTGACAACCCTAACCGAAGCCGCCTTTCGCGAACTGGCCGGGCTGTAAATCACCCTGCCCAATCATCGCGCTGCACGCGCAACAAAATCAATCGTCGCGCTGCACGCGCTCCTGGCGCTCATGGCGTTCCTGTGCCTCGATCGAAAGCGTGGCGATCGGCCGTGCCATCAGGCGCTTCAACCCGATCGGTTCGCCGGTTTCCTCGCAGAACCCATAGGTTCCATTCTCGATTCGCGCCGAAGCCTGATCGATTTTGCCAATCAGTTTACGCGCGCGGTCGCGGGTGCGTAGTTCGAGGGCGCGATCGGTCTCGACGCTGGCACGATCGGTGATGTCCGGCTCAAGAATGCCGCCTTCGGACAAGCTGGCCAGGGTGCCGTTCGCTTCCATCAGCAAATCGTGCCGCCATCGCAACAACCTCTGGCGAAAATATTCGACCTGCATCGGGTTCATGAACTCTTCATCTTCACTCGGTACATAATCCGGGGCAAGAGTGATTAACATGATTATGAGTTCCTCCAGCGGGCGACCCGTCCGGGGGTCACCGGGGCCGCGCGTAGGGCGGCTTATAGCTTCGGTCCTGTCAGGAGCCAAGGGCCACATTGTGGCATTTCATGGTCTCGTCACATCCGGTCACGTCGTGCCAGTTCCACCCGCGCACGCAGCCGGATCGCGCCAAGAATGCCTACCAGAACCGGGTCGGACGGTTCGGTCATCGACCCTATGGCCTCGTTCAGCGCCGCCAGAGCCTCGTGGTCGCAGCCATCGAGCCTTGCCACCTGAATTTTGCCGAGCGCGTCCAACACCCGCTCACCACCCCGCCGTGCCGCGCGATCCTTGAGGTGGGAACAATCGTCCTCCTGCAAAGCCAGCAATCCGGATAACGCCACCGGCATGATAGTCCCGGTGGTTGAGGGTGCGGCCCGCGGTACCACAAACCCGCTCGACCGTCCGCTCACCGCCGCCCCGCCGGATCGCGCCAACGGTATCAGCCCCAGCCCTGAAATGCGCGTCATGCCAACTCCTCGCTTTGCGCGACCCCCGCACCGGATGGTCGGTTCAATTTTTACCCAGGCCACACCGGCAATAAAATCATTGATATCTGTAAATTGTTAACTTTTTGCTGCGATAACCGGATTCGTGAGCACAATATTTTCAGCCCTGCACCTGCGATCCGCGTCCCAGATCCGGATTGTTTTGTGGACCCTGGCCTTGTCGGCAGTCTTTGCCGCCCTGCCCCAATCGGCGCAGGCTCAGGTCCGGATCAAGGACATCACCGATATTCAGGGCATCCGCGACAACCAATTGATCGGCTACGGCCTGGTCGTGGGGTTGAACGGGACCGGCGATTCGCTCAACAATGCCATTTTCACGCGGCAATCGCTGATCGGCATGCTTGAGCGCCTGGGCGTCAACACCGAGGACCAAGCCGCCAGCCTGCAGACCAAGGATATAGCGGCGGTTATGGTCACCGCGAATTTGCCGGCATTTTCCCATAGCGGCGAACAGATCGACGTAACGGTATCCGCCTTAGGCGACGCCAAGGATCTTACCGGCGGTACCCTGCTGGTCACGCCTCTGCTCGGGGCGGACGGGCAAGTTTACGCTGTGGCACAAGGTTCGCTGGTTACCGGTGCCATCAAGGCGAGCGGGGTCAATTCCTCGTTCACGCAAGGCGTGCCCACGGTAGGCCGGATCACCAATGGGGCAATCGTCGAACGGTCGGTCAATTTCACTCTGGCGTCGCAAACCACACCCAAGCTTGAACTCCGCAACCCCGATTTCACCACTGCGGAGCGGATCGTCGAAGCGATCGACGCGGATCTTGGCTCAGGTATTGCCACAATGGACGATCCGCGCACCATCACGCTCGATCTCAAGGGACGCAACGTCGTGCAAGATCTGGCCAGTATCGAAGATCTGCGGGTTCAGCCCTCGTCCCCGGCAACCGTGGTGGTCGACGAAGCCACCGGTACGATCGTGATGGGGGCGGACGTGCGGATCAGCACCGTTGCCATTGCCCAAGGCAATCTCACGGTGGAGGTCACCAACACGCCCGTAGTGAGCCAGCCGGGGCCGCTATCGAACGGACAAACCGTCGCAACCGCGCAGACCACAATTTCAGTCAATAAAGGCAAAGGCAAAAAAATGGATATCCTCAATGGCAGCGTCAGCTTGCGCCAGTTGGTGTCGGGACTGAACACACTCGGTGTCGCCCCGCACGACATGATTAGCATTTTGCAGGCAATCAAAGCCGCTGGCGCGCTGCAAGCGCAATTGATCGTGCAATGATCAGCATCATCGGCTCGTCGCCCATCGTTCCTGCCATCGCACAGCCGCCCCAGACAATTCTGGCGTCGTCCGACGCCAGTGTCGCGGCGGCCCATAAATTCGAATCAATGGCGATCGCCCAGTTCCTTAAACCGATTTTTGCGACGATGGGCAAAGCCGACGCGCCATTCGGCGGTGGGTCGGCTGCCCGTCAATTTCAGCCCTTTTTGATCGATGCGATCGCCAAATCAATGGAATCCCGCGGCGGCCTCGGTCTGGCACCGATGATTGAAAACGCGCTCGCCACCCAATCGGCCAAAGCCGGTACCGGCCCGGTATCTCTCCCCGGACGCACAACCGGAGGATCAAAATGACAATCTCAACACCCGGCGTATCTGCATTGATCGAAGCCGTCACCACCCTCGCCAGTGTGCTTGAAAAGGAAAATCGGGCGCTGATCGAGTCGGACTTCAGTATGAGCGGACTACTCGCCAACGCCAAGCGCGATGCCGTTAGCGGGGTAGAATCGATGATGAGTGCCGCCCATGATCCGGCTGCCCGGCACCGCCGCACATTCACAACACTTCAGCGCCGGCTGGATGCCGCGATCTGCCAGAACCGCGTGCTGCTGCAACGCTCCATCGATACCCAGCAACGGATCATTGAAATGATCGTCCGCACCCTGGAGCCGGGCGAAGACGATCATCACTACCCCGCGCAATACGGTGTTGATGCCGCCCATCGCATGGCATCGCCGGTCGCCTTGACCATACGTGCCTGATCCATTGCACGTCTGGTCATCGTGCGCTCGCTATGGCATTCCCAATGGCATGCGCCTCGCTTTGATCACGGTCGCACCGTTTGAAACTGTTTCGGGGGCCTCATTTTACCACCGGCACCTGCTTGCCGCGTGGCGGGATAGGGGTGACGAGGCCGAGGTGGTGGCTCTTGCCGACAAGGTTCCGCCGGATTTCGCTGACCGATTCGACAATGACACCGCGATCGTCGTTGAAGGTGCCGCGTTCGAGGCTGCCGAGGCGGCAATCCCCGCTTTGCAGGCGCGCGGTGCCGTCGCCCTGATCCACCATCCGACAGCGCTCGAACCCGGCACACCAGAGCCTCGCCGCCGCCAGCTCAAAGCGCTTGAAATCGCGGTTTTGCCAGGCTTCACCCGGGTCATTGCCGCAAGTGAACCGATCGCCCGACGGCTTTCGGCCGAATTCGGCGTCATCAACGACCATCTGTATGTACTGGCCCCTGGGACCGATCAACAGCCGCGACGGATCTTTGATCCCACAGCCCGATGCGGCGGGCCGTGTACTTTGCTCAGCCTTGGCACCCTGACCTTCCGTAAAGGCCATGACGTTCTGCTCAAGGCGCTGGCGACCCTCACCGATCTCGATTGGCACCTTATCCTGGCCGGCGAGCCACGCGATGCCGCCTATGCTGCCGATCTCGCGGTTCTGATCGAGCAATTGGGACTACGCTCACGCGTCGAATGCCACGGGGCCGTCGAAGGTGGCGCACTCGAAGCGATCTGGGCGCGCGCCGACATATTTGCTTTGGCAACCAGGTTTGAAGGCTTCGGCATGGCCATCGCCGAAGCGATGGCGCGCGGACTCCCTGTCGCGATCACCGACGGCGGAGCCGCCGGAAACCTGATTGCGCTCGGTGTCGGCGTGGTGGCACCAGTAGACGATGTGGCTCAACTGGCGAAAGCGATGCGTCGCCTGATTTTCAGTCCAGCATTACGCGCCGAGATGGGCGGCTGTGCCTGGACGCATGCCCGAACCTTGCCGGAATGGCCCATGCAGGCGGCGGCACTGCGGGGTATTGTGCAACGGTAGAACCTGTTCGTTTAAGGACGATCAGGTTCTACCCCTATTTTCGCAAGTCATATTACTCTAGCTGGGCGGCGGCGGGGTTTGCGTTGCACTCGATCCCGGCGGCACCACGATATAGGTTTTCGATGGTGGTGACCCGCCGCCGAGAGAGATGCAGCCTGACAAGGCTGCCGCGATCAGCAGGCCCGAAGCAAGCATAATCGCGCCACGTACCCGCTTTGCGATGATCGGATCAGTCGAAAAAAATTGCATATATCGCTCCCCGTTGTCTCGTTCAGATTTGACAGCATTTTGCGTGGGTAGGCATGGCACACAACGGGAAAGCATCAGGATGGCCGAAAATTAACCTACGAAAAAGGGTTGTACTCAAATTAAGTACAACCCCCTTATTCTCACTATGAGTACGATAAGTTTAGCGCGAGTAGAACTCGACCACCAAATTCGGTTCCATCTGCACCGGATAAGGCACATCGGCGAGTTTCGGGGCGCGGGTGAAGCGGCCCTTCATCGCGCGGTGATCGACCTCCATGTATTCCGGCACGTCGCGTTCCGCACTCTGCGTCGCATCAAGCACCACGGCGAGTTGCTTGGATTTCTCGCGCACTTCGATGCTGTCGTCGTCGCGGACCTGATAGGAAGCGATGTTCACCCGCTTGCCATTGACCAGCACGTGGCCGTGGCTGACGAACTGGCGGGCGGCGAACGGGGTGATCGCGAATTTCATCCGGTAGATCACCGCATCGAGCCGGCGCTCCAGCAATTCGATCAGGTTCTCCGAGGTGTCGCCCCGGCGGCGCACGGCTTCCTCGTAGTATTTATAGAACTGCTTTTCGCCGATATTGCCGTAATAGCCGCGCAGTTTCTGCTTGGCCATCAACTGCACGCCGAAATCCGACGGCTTCTTGCGGCGCTGGCCATGCTGGCCGGGTCCGTAGTCGCGCTTGTTGATCGGCGATTTGGCGCGGCCCCAGAGGTTCACACCGAGGCGGCGGTTGATCTTGTATTTGCTTTCGGTACGCTTGGTCATGCGTGCCGTACTCCTTTGTTTTAGCGCGGAAATCCGCATCATGTTGCACCGGTAGGTTTTGCTCCGCCCGCAGGCGCAACAAAACGGGCGCACGCCCCGAAGGCGCGTCCACGTTCCCAGCAATAGTCAGCTGGTTAGACAGGCAGGCTCTGATTGTCAAATCGGGCGTGGTGCGGCGAGTTTGGTTCGCACCGGAGCGGGATGCGCCTCAATGACGCTGATGCAAGCTCAAAACGACAAATGTGCCGCATTGCGCACCCAGCGCGGCACACTGCCGATGACTTCGATGCTGATCTGCCGTGCCGGGCGCGGCAAGTGCAATTCGGCGCATTCAGAACTCCAATGGCCGACGTCACCGGCAGCCCGAGCATGCCAGCCCGCGCCCTGCCACGCCGTGATCGACCTGCCATCCGCCCGTAACGCTCCAGCACAGATACCAAGAATGCGCCGGTCTTCCGAGGTGGGATCGGTGTCGGTCGCCATTCCGGTGTGGCAGTGCAGGATGACGCGGCCGGCGGGCACCGGCAGGTCGAACATCAGGCGCTTGCCGTACAAACGCGGCTTGATCCGGCCGCACACGGGATCGATCAGTGCTTCGGCGAGCGGGCCATGGGCAATTTGATAGCCCAATGCGGTGGCGCGCTCATGCAGGGCCTCGCGGGCGGCACGCAGATCGGCCCCGCCCAGCACCAGCGGCGCACAGGTTTCGGTCGGCGTGCCGGGATTGCCCAGCGAGTCCAGAAACCGGGCACGGTTGCCGTTGTCACGATAAGTCTCGGTCGGCAGCCCATCGGCGAAGACGATGGCGTGGCGGTCGAGTTCGACATGGTAATAGGTGACAGCGAACCCGGTGACGTCGCGCGTGATCGTCGCACCATTGACCAGCAATACGGCGGGAACGAGCTTGCCCGCCCCAAAGATCGCATGCAGCGGCGAGACCGCCAAAGCCCGGCGCGGCCGGCCGGGACCGAACGCGCCGGGGGCGATTACCACCGGGCGCAGCAGCGCGACGGCCGGGTCGCGCGCGAGGTCGATAATACGCCAGCCGATCCAGCGGATCGGGCGGGCTACGCCATCAAAGGAGACCAACGCATCACCGGGGATCAAAGTTTCAACCGAGCGGTAGCCATTGGGCGTAAGTAGATTGGTGCCACGGGTGAAGCACGGCATCGCGCCACCCGCGGTGATGTAGGTACCCCCAACGCCGTCGCTGGCGACCGTGGCGGCGGCGGCACCAGTGGCTTCGTTCAGCGCAAATTCCGAGGGATCGGCGATGCTGACAACATTGCCCGCAACGCTGACCAGCGAGGGCGCGACGCCAATCAGGTCGATCGCATCACTCGCCGCGAAATTCGCCACCGCGTTTTGCATCGCGCTGCTATCGTTGACGATCAGCATCGCATCCGCCCCGGCGAAGCTGATGGTGCCGCCAGCGGCGCTGCCCACAAGGTCGAGTGTGGCGTTGGCTGCAATGGTCGCGTTGCCGGCGAGGTTGCCACCGATCGTCAGGGTGCCACCCGTCGCCTCGATGAGTCCTGACGCGTCGATCGGGATCAAGGTAACACCGGACGTGGCGGCACCGATCGCGCCGGAACCGATGAGAGTGGCCCCGCTGGCGATGGTGAGGCTGCCGGCGGCGAGCGTGCCGGCGGCAAGATCGAGTGTCGCACCGTTGGTGAGGCTCACTGCGGTACCGATCAACGCTTCGCCCGCGATGGTCGCGTTGCCGGCGGCATTGAGTGCTGCCGCGGTCAGGCTGCCCGCGAGATCGAGCGTGGCGGCGGCACCAAGGGTGAGCGTGCCGGGTGCCAGGACCTGCACCGCCTCCGACCCGATACTAAGGGTACCGCCGGCAAGATCGAGACCGTAGGGGGTGTCAAAACGAGTCTCGCCGGCAAGGTCGATCAAACCGCCGATGAGCGTGGCGGCGGCGGCATTGGCGAGGGCGTTGCCGGCGAGCGAGAGGGTGCCGGAAATAATATCCAGCGTGCCGAAGCTGAGGGTCGCGTTGCCACTCGCCCGGATCAGGCCGGTATCGCCATTGACCGAATTCCCCAGCGTCGCGGTGGAAAAGCCGGCGTCTCCGGTGATGTCGAACGTCGCCGTACTGGCAGCGCCTACCGCCAGGGTCTGACCCAGTAACAGGCTGCCGGTGATGTCGAGCAGGCTGCCGCCGGCGCTGGCCACCCCACCGATCGCGACGTTGCCGGGTGCGAACACCGTGCCGGCGATCCCCAGCGTGCCGGCCCCATGGGTATCGCCGACCTGTGTGGCGGCACCGAGAGTGACGACGGCGTTGGCGTCGAACAGGGCAAATCCGCCGCCGCCCACGTCGAGTGCCAAGCCCGCTGCGCCGCCAAGATCGAAAGAGCCGGCAAAATCGTATGCGCCGCCGAGCGAGATTTCGCCGGCGGCACCCGGGCCGGTCACCATCAGCGGCGCGCCGTTGTGGCTGGGGAAGGCTGCGATATCGCCGCCTGACGGTGCGAGGCCACCCTGCCAGGACAAATTGGCGTTGAAAATTCCGCTCGTGCCGCCGGTGTAATCGAGGGTGGCGGGGGCGGTGATAGCAACGCCGATGGCAGCGGTGACCCCCGCCAGCCCGGTGCCACCGGTAAAATTCAGAACGTCGCCGCTGCCGCTGGATGGTGCCGTATAGCTGAGTGCTGCGAGATCGGCATTCATCGTCAGCGCATTCGCCGCCGACAGAGTGAGCGCGGTGGTCACTGCCCCGCCGTCGCTGAGGCCGCCGTGACTGGCGGCGATGGTGAGGACCAGCCCAGTCTTGCCATTACTCGGCACCAGCAGGCCCAATCCCTCGATCGGGGTGGCGATGCCGGTGACAGCGTTGATCGCCGCATGGCTTGCGATGGTGTCGTTCAGGGTGAGAGACGCCGTGGCGGGACGCAGGCCGATCACCTGGTTGCCGGCGGCGTCGGTCTCAATCACCGGCGTCATGCCGGTGGCGAGGCTGGCGTGGATGGTGATGATTTCGCTCTGGGTGGTGTTGGTGCTGTTATCCCCCTCCACCTCAAAAGAGGAGGTCGAGATGTTAAAGGGCGACGCGAGGCTGACGAGAGTGGACAGCACAATCCGGTCGCCGGGCAGGAAACCAAGGATCGTGCCGGCAAAACTTTCCGGGTTGTCGAGCACCAGCACCCCACCTTGTTCGCCGAGCGTGCTGGCATAGGTTGCGCCGTCCTGTCCGCCGGACGCGCCGGAGGTGAAGCTGATGGTGGCGTCGCTGCCGATTGTGATCGGGGTGGCGGCGAACACACCGTAAAGCGGTGAAATGGCACCGAATTCGAGCACGGCACCGGGATCGATCGCAAAATGCGCGCCGCCGCCGACGCGACCGGCCAGAATTTCCAGTGGTGCCGGGCCGAGGGCCAGCACTGTGCCTGGGCCGGCGATGTTATCGGATTCGCTGAAATTGCCTGCCACCAGTGTGCCCGCACCTTCAATGGTAGCGTTGGCGAACAGGGAAACGCCAATGATGCCGGTGGCAGTCGCGAGCTGATCGGCCTGCAACAGCCCGGCGAAGTCGATCATCCCACCGGAGGCGACGCCGACCGGTCCTTCGAGTACCGCGCCGCCGGGCAGCATCGCGGACCCGAGGGCATCGAGGCCGTTCAGGGTCATGCTACCGAAATCGATCAGGGCACTGGCGGTGCCGATCGTGACGCCGCCGGCAGCAAGGGTGGCGTCGGCACCGACTAACAGCGTGGCATCCGAAATGGTGAGGCCGCCCCCGATCGAGAGGGCCGCATTGCCGAGCACCAGCGTGCTGGCCGGGTTGAGCAGTGCCGCACCAACGCTGATGGATGCTTCGAGATCGACCGATGCTCCGGCCGCAATGGTCAGGGCGGCTGCCACGCCATAGCCGAGACCCGTGGCCCCGTTGCCGATCGTCACATCGGTGCCGAGACCTGGAGCAAACCCTCCGCTCCAGGCGGCGGCGCTTTGCCAGACGACTGGCGCTCCGGCAGAGAATTCGGCATTCGCCGAGATGCTGCCGGAAGTCGTGTAGGTCAGGCTGCCTGAAGTGTCGGCGATCGGCAATGGGCCACTGGTCTGGCTGGCGACGTAAAGCAATGAGCCAGCCGTGGCGGCATCAAGGGTGATGGCTCCCAGCGCCGCGTTGAGAACGGCGAATTCGGTGCTGGTGGCGGACAGGGTGATCGCCCCTGTGGCATCGCCTGCGATGCCGATGCCGGGTGCGGCGGCGGGATCGAGCAGGAGCACGCCGGACGACGCCTGAAGGGTGATCGCAATGGTTTCAGGTGCGGTGCCGAGTCGCCCCAACGCCTTGGCCGGATCATCGGCGAGGTGCAACCCGATCGGGCTGGCAACCCCGGCGGCGAGCATCAGGCTCGCGGGCGGCGTGACAAAAGCAGGCGGTTGATCTGGCAGGGTATCGACCGCCAGGGCTGTCGTTGCGGTGGACGAACCGTCGCTCGCGATTATTGACAGCGTGGTGGTGCCGGCGATGGTGCTGGCGAGCATCAGGCTGGCGAGCGCCGCGTTGATCGCCGCAAGATCGCCGGTCAGGGTCAGCGCGCCGATCCCGTTGACCACCGTGGCACCCCCCGCGCTGCTGGCCGACAGGTTGTCGCCGCTAACGAGGGTCACAGTTAAGGTGGTAGCGGCGTTGCTGTCGGTCAGCGTGATACCGCCGGGCGGCAACGCGTCGAGCGAGGTCAGGGCAACGCCGTTGAGCAGGTTGATCACCGCCGGCCCGAAAATTTGCAACGCCGAACTCATGGCCGCCCCCAGTCTGTCGGAGCAGCGTATCGTTCAACCGAAAGTTGTTCAAGTCATCACGTTTTCACGCGAAAGTGGCCGGCGGCGTCAACCCTGGGTTCAATCCAACCTTGGTTCGATCAGACGCGCTTCCACCAGCCACGCTTGCGCTCGACCTGGGGAGCTTCCGCCGCGCCAATCAGCATCGGTTGGGCGGTGGCAGCGGCCTTGATCGGTTCCGGTTGCGGGTCGTGCAGGGGTTCGGGGGACGGCAACGGCTCGGGGTCCCGCACCGGCGGTGGTGCTGGCTCCGGGTCGGACTCCGGGTTGGGCACCGGCTGGGGTTGCGGCTGGGGTTGCGGCGGCTCAGGTGTGGCCGGCAAAGCTTGCGCCGCTGCCTTCGCATGTGCCGTAGCACGAGGGGCGCGGCGCGGCTTTACCACCCGGGCTTCGGCCTGCTCCGCCGCCTCGAAAATATCGGCGATGTCCTTGAACACCGGCAATACCGGTTCGGGGGCGGCTTGAACGTCCGCCTCGCCGGCGGGGCGACGGCGGCGCACCGGGCTGCGCGGTGCGCGGCGCTTCGGCTTTTCCACCACGGGAACGGCAGCGTCGTCTGGCGCACCGACCTCAAGCTGCGGCTCGACCTCAAGGCTCGGGGTTACCGCTGGTTCGGTCAGCCCCACTTCGACGGCAACCACATCCAACTGCCCGTTAGCGTCTGCGGGTGCCTCATCTGAGGTCGGGATCGTCGGTTCAGAAAGCTCGGGCTGCGGTTCGACCTGTTGACCCAGATGCGCGGCGAATTCGGCGGGTAGCTCTGGCATATCGGGCTGCTCGGCACCGGGCACGGGAGCGACATCCTCGCGCCGGCCACCGCGCCGCCGCCGCCGCCGCCGCCGTCCGCGTTCGGCGTCATCGCCGCTCTTGGGTTCCAATTCGGCGTTACCCGCGACATTTTCCGGCGTTTCGGTTTCCTCATCGCCGGTCTCGTCAATGTCCGGCTCGACAATCTCCGGCTCGGGCATGCGCGATGCTACGGGAACCGGCGCTTCGTCAGGGCGCTGCGCCGTCTGGGTCCGCAGTTTTTCAACCTTGAATTCCGCCGGCACCACCCCGTCCGTCACGAAACGCACAGTGAGGTCGAACCGTGTCTCGGTCGCGGCCAGCTGGGCACGTTTATGGTTGAAAATATAAAGCGCCACGTCCGGGGCCACATGCACGATGATTTCCGCAGCCTGGCGCACGGCTTCGTCCTCGATCGCGCGCAGAACCGCAAGTGCCGTGCTCGCCGTGCTGCGGATATGGCCGACGCCGGCACAGTTCGGGCATGGGATCAGCATGGTTTCGGAGATTGACGGGCGCAGCCGCTGGCGGCTCATTTCCATCAGGCCGAAATGGCTGATGGAACCCACCTGGATGCGGGCGCGGTCGTTTTTCAGCGAATCCTTGAGCTTGCGCTCGACCATGCCGTTGTGCTTGCGGACCTCCATGTCGATGAAGTCGATCACGATCAGCCCAGCCAGATCACGCAGGCGCAACTGTCGCGCCACTTCCTCGGCGGCTTCCATATTGGTGCGCAGAGCGGTGTCTTCGATGTTGCGCTCGCGGGTCGAACGGCCGGAATTGACGTCGATCGCGACCAACGCCTCGGTCTGGTTGATCACCAGATATCCCCCCGATCGCAGTTGCACGGTCGGCTGGAACATCTGTTCGAGCATCTGCTCGACCTGATATTTCGCGAACAGCGGCTGGCGATCCTGCCATTGCACGACTTTTTTAACCGCAGTCGGCATCAGCATCCGCATGAACTCGCGCGCGGTGCGGTAGCCCTCCTCGCCCTCGATCAGCAGCGTGTCGACATCGCGGGTGTAGACATCGCGGATAGTGCGCTTGATCAGCGTCGCTTCCTCATAGACCAGCGCGGGGGCGATCGAGGCCAGGGTTTTTTCGCGGATGTCGTCCCACAGGCGCAGCAGATATTCGCAGTCGCGCTTGATTTCCGGCTTGGGGCGATTGGCACCGGCGGTGCGCACGATCATGCCCATGCCGTCGGGGATTTCCAGTTCGGTCATCACCTCCTTGAGGCGGCGGCGATCGGCGACCGAGGTGATCTTGCGCGAGACGCCCCCGCCGTTGGGTGAATTGGGCATCAGCACGGAAAATCGCCCAGCGAGCGAGATATAGGTGGTCAGCGCCGCCCCTTTGCCGCCGCGTTCTTCCTTGACTACCTGGATCAGGATAATTTGGCGGCGATGGATGACTTCCTGGATTTTATAGGAACGCAGTGCGCGCATCCGTCGGCGTTCGCGGGCTTCATCGGCCCCGTCGTCACCACCGCCAACCTGTTCGGGAGCTTCGCCCGGCCCTGTGTCGCCCCGATCATCGGTGCCCCCCTCATTGCTGCCATTGCTGTTCAATTCCGCCTCAATTTCGGCGGCGGCACCGGAGACCCGTTCCGGTTCGGCATGATCGGCGATTCGGTCGGCTGTGTCGTCGTCCGCAACGTCATCATCCAACGCGGGCGGCGGCGCGTCCTCAATGGCGATTTCGGCAATCGATCGGGGGGGGACGATGGCGAGCGGTCGCGCGTCTTCAGCGTCTTCGGCTTCGACCCTGCGACGGGCTTCCTCGGCCTCCATCGCCAGCAGTTTCTGCCGGTCGGCGACCGGGATCTGGTAATAATCGGGGTGGATTTCGGCGAATGCCAGAAACCCATGGCGGTTGCCGCCATATTCGACGAACGCGGCCTGGAGGCTGGGTTCGACCCGGATCACTTTGGCAAGATAGATATTGCCCTTGATCTGTTTTTTGCCGGCAGTCTCGATATCGAAATCGTCGAGGCGGTTATTGTCCAGCACCACCACGCGGGTTTCTTCCGCGTGGCTGGCATCGATCAGCATGGTCTTGGTCATTGACGAAAAAGCTCCTGCGCGCCGGCGGCGGGACCGAAAGGTCGCCAGCGTGCAGGCGCGGGTGATTGGTTGTGAAGTGGAATATTGATGAATTGGTCATGGTCAAGGGCCGGTGCGCTGGTCGCGACAAATGCCCGTTGCTGGGGCATTGTTTGAAATGAATGCGACAAAAAGCGCGAGCATCGGTCCTTATCTCGTGGGGCGGCGTCTTCACACGGGAACGACGCACCCCTGGTTGGTTGAATTCTGTCCAGCCAGAAATACGGCGCGGACAGCATGGGTCGATCAAGGAGAAGCGTTGTTCGAACAGAAGCCCAGCGCCGAACCCATTGATTGATCTATCTCATGGCCTAATTGATCGCGCCGCGCAAGAGCGCGGCCATAAATCGCCCTTTGCGCAAGAGCGCGGCCATAAATCGCCCTTTGCGCAAGAGCGCGGCCATAAATCGCCCTTTGCGCAAGAGCGCGGCCATAAATCGCCCTTTGCGCAAG
>JAQTXH010000001.1:973769-1317511 GCA_028688905.1 Acidiphilium sp.
CCCTTTGCGCAAGAGCGCGGCCATAAATCGCCCTTTGCGCAAGAGCGCGGCCATAAATCGCCCTTTGCGCAAGAGCGCGGCCATAAATCGCCCTTTGCGCAAGAGCGCGGCCATAAATCGCCCTTTGCGCAAGAGCGCGGCCATAAATCGCCCTTTGGGCAAGAGCGCGGCCATAAATCGCCCTTTGGGCAAGAGCGCGGCCATAAATCGCCCTTTGGGCAAGAGCGCGGTTTCAGCCGCCGAGCAATTGGGCGAGCATTTGCGGTGGTAGGGAGACACTCGAATATCCTGATGGCACAGCGAAATCGTCCGGCGGTTGTGGGGCGTCGACCATTTGAAGTGCTGTGACGGTCAGGGAACCCCGATCGTCCTTGCCGGTTGCGGCAAGCACCACACCGCCGGGGGTGATGCAGGCCGAGCCGTCGCCCCTGCGTTTGAGAACAAGGTAACGGGTACACTGGTGTCCGGCGATGGTAGCCTGACCCAACCGCGTGAAATGGCTGTCGTTCCGGTCGAGCACCTTATGGATCAGGCCGGACAAACCGGGTACCGCAACAACCGCATGCATCTGCGGCACCACCACGTTTGCCGAGCCGGCCGCCAGATCCAACAGGACCGCGATCCCCGTCGCCTGCCCCGACAGGCTGACAGCGCGCAGCATCTGGTTTGCCGCCGAATAACGGACTCGCCAAGTCTGGGTTGGGTGGCCGGGTTGGGCAATTTGATACACGCCCATCGCGTCGTGATCGGGGATCATGCGCGGCGTGGCCGCGTGGGCGACCCCCATTGCGGCAAAGGCCGCAGAACCGATTGCGGCAAGGGTGGCAAAACCGATCGCGGCAGTGCGAAACGTCATGTGGGGTCCTTGGGGTTGGTGGCGAGCATGGTCGCGATATCGTTCATGATGGTGGCTTGGTCGAGATCGTTGGACCAGCGCGCCGGCAGGGCCACCGCTTCTGCCAGCAACTCGTGATAGGTGGCGCGCGACACCTCCCGCGCGCCGAATCGTGCCAGGTGGTCGGTCAGGAATTGGGTGTCCAGCAGCGCAAACCCGCCGAGGCGAAGCCGCGCGACCAGATGCGCAAGGGCGAGTTTCGAAGCATCGCGCACCAACGAAACCATGCTTTCACCGAAAAATGCCCCACCGATCGCGAGACCATACAGCCCGCCAACCAACTGTGCGCCATCCCACACCTCGACACTGTGGGCGTGGCCCAGATTATGGAGTTCGACGAACAATTGTTCGATTTCGCGGTTGATCCAGGTTTCGGGACGCAGCGCCCGACTTGCCGCACAGGTGGCGATCAGGCCGGGGAAATCGCGATTGGCGGCGACCACTAGGGGCGTGGTTCGCAGGGTGCGATAGAGCCGGCGCGGCAGATGGAACCCATTGAGCGGCAAAACACCGCGCCGGTCGGGATCGAGAAAATGTAGCGTTTTCGACCGGCGCGTTTCCGCCATCGGGAACATGCCGAGCCGGTAGGCACGCAACAACATATCGGCATTCAGAACCAGTTCGCGCACTGCCATGCCGGACAATCGCGCGGATCACGGCCTGCGGCAAGCGTGCGGCTCCATCAAGCGTGCTGTTCAATAATGCGGGCCGCCCGGGCCACCGCCGTAGCCCCCCTGCGGACCACCAGGACCATGCTCCGGGCCGGGACCGCCATGATATTCGCCGGGACCGCCATAGCCGCCAGGATGACCATAGCCGGGACCATGGCCGTATCGGTAGCCGCCGCAAGCGTACGCGCCGAACGGCCCACAGCCGCAGCCGGACAGCGACGCAGCCGTGATGACCAAGGCGAACGTGCCTAAAATCCGTGACTTATACGCTTCAATCATGAAACCTCCTTCAGTGAACCAGACTGACCCATACAGGGCCGTCCACGTCTGGCGATATGCGCAGACATGTAGAATGGGTCACTCGGGGGATGCGTGCGCGTATCGTGGCGGGCAGTTCTAGCGATCTTGCCGTCAGGTAAAGGCAAGTTCCGTGTTCTGGTACGCCCTGTCCTTAAATTTTGCCAAAGCTTCGGCGTAAATCACCCGGTCAAGCACGGTGCAGCGATCAAGCTCCGCCTCGATTTCAGGCGTGATATTGACCCGATCCACCCGGCGGAACCAGCCGCTGGGATCGGCATGATTTTCCACCGCGACATTACCGCGCACCAAGCTTTCGGGCGGTTTTGCTCCGATCAACGTGGCAAGGCATTTCACGGTTTCATCCATATGCTCGGTGATTCCGACAAAATTGAGCCGGTTCAAACCGGCACGGGCTTCCGTCAGAGCGCGGGTGGGATTGGCGGCGAGCGAGTCGTGCATTGCACCTGTCTGATAACGTCCGGTCAGGCGGCGGACGTAGAAATTATCGATATAGTCGCGCAATGAAGGTTCGGGATCACGCAGGAATTCGAGCAGGTCGTTGCGATGTGCCGAGCCGACGATCGGGTCGTGCTCAAGGTCATCGATCATCGCCGGATTGACGGCACGCCAGTAACTATAAAGCGAGACAATCCGGGCGCGAGGGTCGCGAAGGACCGTGAAAATGAAGCGCTCCGGATCGATCCGTTCAAGCGCGGGCAGACCGAAATGGCCCCATAGCAGCGGATAGCGCGCGACCTCGCGGCCAATGCCGGGAGGGGCACGGTAGAATTGGTGGGGAGGAGCCGCGCGTAGCGGATCGGGGTCGATCTGGTTGGGGTGGAACTGGTCGGCAAGCCAGCGCATCACCGCCACGCCGCCACATTTTTCGAGATGCAGAAACCCGATTTTCGGACCGGTCCAGGCGGTGAAAATATTGCCGATCAGGTCGGGTATTTCAGGAAACCCGTTGGCATGGCGTACCTTCGACGGCAATTGGTCGGCGCGTACGCCTACAGGGCCGACAAACCAGATCATCCGCAGAATGGGCGGGAGCATGGCCTGAATGTCCGGCTGCACCATCAAACCACGTATCAATGGCGGAAAACATATGTATGGGAGGCGAAATGCCCGACGAAACTGTACACGCTCCTCGCGCCAGGGCCAGCGGCTGAGAGCGAGCCTGAGGATCAGGGGGCCGAGCGTGAGGGCAATCACGTCGGCGATGGCGGCACGGCCCCACGCGGGCAGGAGCCCATGTGCTACTCTGCGTTGCTGTGTCATGGGATACGACTAAATACCCCAGCCCCAGGGATCAAGCGTTGTAAGATGTCCAATTGTTACAGACTGGCGAGTCTTGCAACCCGTGAAGGAGGTTGCCAGAACACGAACGTGAAACAGCAACTGACGCCGAAACTGCCACAAGGAGTGAACCGGGTTGAAAATCGCGATCATCGGCGGTGGCTATGTCGGCCTGGTTTCGGCGGCGTGTTTTGCGGAATTCGGGGTTGAGGTCGTTGTCGCCGAAACTGATCCGGCGCGGCTGGACCGATTACTGGCTGGTGAGATGCCAATTTACGAACCGGGGCTGGACGCACTGGTCGCGGCCAACCGCGCCGCCGGGCGGCTTGACTTCACGGGTACCCTGCCCGAGGCGATTGTGGGCGCGGAGGCTGTGTTCATCGCGGTTGGCACTCCCTCGCGCCGGGGCGGTGGTCACGCCGATCTGACCTACGTGTTCGCCGCCGCCGAGCAGGTGGTGATGGCACTCGATCATTCGGCGGTGCTGGTCACCAAATCGACCGTCCCGGTGGGTACCGGGCGCAAACTCGCCGCACTGGCGGCGCGGTTGCGTCCGGACCTTGAAATCGAGGTGGCGTCGAACCCTGAGTTTCTGCGTGAGGGCAGTGCTATCGGCGATTTCATGCGGCCGGACCGTGTCGTGGTTGGGGCTGAAACCGAGCAAGCACGATCGGTGCTGCGCGCGCTGTATCGTCCGCTTAACCTGATCGAAACGCCGATTCTGATGACCGGCCTGGAAACCGCCGAGCTGATCAAATACGCAGCCAACACGTTTCTTGCGATGAAGGTGACGTTTATCAATGAGATGGCCGATCTTTGCGAATCGGTGGGGGCCGACGTGCATGATGTGGCGCGCGGCATGGGGCTGGATGGGCGGATCGGGCGTAAGTTTCTGCATCCCGGTCCGGGGTTCGGCGGCTCGTGTTTCCCCAAGGATACGCTGGCCCTGGCACGCATTGCCCAGGATGCCCGCGCGCCAAGCCGCCTGACCGAGGCGGTGGTCGCGGTGAACGAGGCGCGCAAGGCGGGGCTGGGCCGCCGGATTATCGATGCCGCCGGCGATGACCTGCGCGGGCGGCGGATCGCGGTGCTCGGACTCGCATTCAAGCCTGAAACCGATGACATGCGCGATTCCCCGGCGATCCCCGCGATCGAAGCGCTGGCGGAAACCGGCGCGATCGTCGTGGCGTATGACCCTGCGGCGATGACCGCCGCAAAGCCACTGCTACCGGCGACGATCCGGTTTGGCGAAACCGCATTGCAGGCGATCGAAGGGGCGGATGTGCTGGTGGTGATGACCGAGTGGAACGAGTTCCGCTCCCTCGCCCCGGTTCGGCTGGCTCAGGCGATGCATGGGCGGGTGATCGTCGATTTACGCAATATTTTTGATCCGGGCGCGATGCGTGCGGCGGGATTCGTGTATCATGGCGTGGGGCGCGGCGACCGGCCGGTCACCGACAGCGGCGCGGACAAGGACAGCGAGCATGGATGATATCATCACGGTACACGAGACCACCGCTTACCAGCAGCGCGATCACCACGGAATTCCGATGATCGGCGCGTATCCCGATTTTGCCAACCCGGACCTGCTGGACGCAATTCCGCTCGTGGCGCGCACCGTGATCGATGTTGGGTGCGGCGGCGGCGCACTGGGGGCCGCGTTCCGGTGCCGCAACCCCCGCGCGCGGGTGCTCGGCGTCGATCTCGATCCCGGTTCGATCGCCGTCGCGCAGACCCGCCTTTCCGAAGCGGCGCTCTGCGACGTCCAGACCGAGGCGTTCCCGTTCGACCTGCCGGACGGGATCGACTGTCTGATTTATGGCGACGTGATGGAACATTTGTCCGACCCGTGGGAAGTGCTGACGCGTCACGTCGAACAGCTCAATCCGGATGGCACCGTGGTGGTGTGTTTTCCCAACGTCGAACATTGGAGCATCGCCTACCGGCTGCTCAAGGGCAGCTTTGACTATGAGGAGGAGGGGTTGCTGGACCGGACGCATCTGCGCTGGTTCACCCCGCGCACGATGGGAGCGGCCCTCGAACGCGCCGGGCTTTCGTTATGCGACGTACGGCCCCGCCCCACCGATCGGACCGCGGCGGTTCGCTTCGTCGAGGCGGTTGCCCCGGCGCTCGTGGCCATCGGGGTCGAACCGGCGGAATATCTCAACCGCGCCATTCCGATCCAGTTCATCTGGCGCGCGAAAAAACAACCCCGGCCACGTTTGGTCCTGGGTGCCACCATGCTGCCGCCGGTGGGCGGGGTTTCGGATGTGCGGGTGATCGAACCGGTGCGCGCGTTGGCGACCGATGCTTCGGTACTTGCCGGCGTTCGCCCTGAGAGCGAGATCGGCCCGGTCCTCCAGAACGCGCCGCATATCGCGGTGCTGCACCGACCCCTGCTATTGGGCGAGCCGGGGCTGGCGCGGGTGCGCGCGCTGATCGAACGCGGCTACATGGTGGTGACCGAGTTCGACGATCATCCGGGCTTTCTGGAAGATCGGGGCGTGGCGGTGGCGGATTTGCTGACCTTCACCGCCGTTCACGCGGTGCAGGTCAGCACCGAGGCGCTGGCCGCGGTGTTGACCGCCTTCAACCCGGAGATCGCGGTATTTCCCAATGCGGTGAGCGAACTATTCGAGCCGCGCAACTTCACCGACCCGGACCGGATGACGCTGTTTTTTGGGGCGCTGAACCGCGAAGAGGACTGGGCACCCTGCATGCCGGTTCTGAACGAGGTGTTGCGCGCCGTCGGCTCGCGACTGGCGGTGTCGGTGATGCACGATCGCGGGTTTTTCGACGCGCTCGATACCGCGAACAAGGTTTTCATCCCCACCAGCGATTACGGGACCTATCGCAAAACCCTGGCGGGGTCCGAAATTTGCTTTATGCCGCTGGCGGACACCGTGTTCAACCGGGCGAAGTCTGATTTGAAGTTCGTCGAGGCCAGTGCCGCGCGAGCGGTCTCGCTGGCCAGCCCGGTGGTGTATGAAGCGAGTATCAGGGATGGCGAGACCGGGCTGCTGTTCCGCTCGCCGGATCATTTGCGGATGCAGTTGTTGCGCCTGCTTGCCTATCCCGAGGCGGCAAAGCGGCTGGCGGAAGCGGCACGGGCGGAAATCGCCGCCGAGCGGATGCTGGCGTATCAGTTGCGCGCCCGAACCGACTGGTACCATGCGCTGTGGGCGCGGCGGGACGAACTGACCGAGGCGTTGCGCGCGCGCGTGCCGGCCCTGTTCGCTTGATTGCACTGCACGTGCCGGAGACGTCCTGCCCCACGATCCGGGTTTTTTGGCCAGCGACGCGGCAGCCAGATTACGAGGGGCAATGCCCTAATTGTGGCGTGGGTGGCGCAAAGCCCCATTTGCTTGATGTCGCCTGGACTGCACCGAAGCTGCCCAAGGGAGACCGCAAACCGGTGTTTCTCTGCCCGGTTTGCGACGCGCGGTTTTACCCGCCACTGTCGGTACCAAATTACCATGATCCGGACGTGATGGATTGGGGCTGGCACCAGTTCCACATCCAGCAGGGTGCGGGGCTGGTGCCGATTACTGAAACGCTGGGGCGAATTGCCCGGCCAGCTGGCACGCGGTTTCTGGAAATTGGCTGTGGGTACGGGTTCGGGCTGGATTACGCGACCCATGCCCTGGCTTGGCAAGGCATGGGCATCGACCCCTCGCCAATGGCGCGGCTGGGGGCGGATGATTTGGGTTTAACCATCCGCGACGGGTATTTTCCGCAGGCCGATTCGGATGCCGCGTTGTGGGACGTGATCGCCGCGACCGAGATGATCGAGCATGTCGAACGCCCGGCGGATTTGCTAGCAGCATTGCGCGCCCGCCTCGCGCCGGACGGTATTTTGTTGTTGACCACGCCGGACGGTGCCGCAATCGATCGCGCAACGCCTGATGCGGCGCTGGTGCAGCTGCTGGCACCCGGCATTCATATGGTATTCCAGACTGAAAGAAGTTTGCGCCGCCTGTTCGATCAGGCCGGATTCGATGGGGCGGTGATCACCCGCGACGGGCTGACGCTGATTGCATATATTGGCGCAATCGACGGCGCGTTGATCGAGAATGGATTGGCCCATCGGCAGCGGTTTCGCGCCTATCTTGCGTCACGCGCGATCCAGGTGCCCGCCACCAGCGATTTGGGCCTGGGGTTTGCCGGACGGGCCATGTTTGAGGCGGCGATCGATTTGGACTGGCCATCCTGCCGCAATGCGCGCGGCTTGCTGTGGCCGGCGATTCGTGCGCGATTTGGTCTCGATCCGGATACGATGATTGAAATTCCGCCGGATTTTACCGCTCTGGGTCTTGCTGCCCTGAAGGACGCGATGCCGCTCAATCTCGGCATGATCCTGTATGCCGAGGCCAGCCGGCTGCGGGCCGACCCAGCATTGCGCCCCCGGGCGGGGGCGATGTTCGCGCTGGCGGGCGATGCGGCGGCGGCGCTGCACGCGGCACTCGCCAAGGCGACGCTGAACGATGGTTTGGCCGAGGAACTCGTCTGGCGGGGCGCCGCGGAAGCGGCGATCGAGGCTGCGCGGGTGGCGGCACCGGAAACGCTGGAGCGTCTGGCATCCCTGCATCGTCTTGGTATGACCGATACAGAGCGCCAGAGTATTTTCTGGCGCGGCGCGATCGAGTTGACCAATCAGGGTGCCATCGATGCCGCGCGGCAATTGATCGCGCGCGAAGACTTGACGGCATCGCTCGATGACATGCCGGCTGATTTACAGCGCGATGCGCGCATTGTGCTTGGGCAGAGTGCGCTGGCGGAAGGCGGCGATCCGATGCAGGCCATCGCGATGGCCGATGCGCTTGGCCCGGACGATCCAGATGCCGCTGATTTGCTGCTTGGCGGTTTCATCCGGCTCGTCAATCAGTCGCGCTACGCCGAACTGGCTCCACGGATTGCGGCGGTAAGCGTCGTTTGTGAGGGGCGTGATGATGCAGCAGGCCAGGATGGGCGGGACGCTTTGGCGATCGTGATCGAGCATTGCGCCGATCCGGCTGCCATCCCTGCCCTGCTGCGCCCCCTCGCGATTGATCAGGTACGACGCGACGGAATTGTTCTGGAAGCGTTCTGCCGCCTGGTGAACGATTCCCGCTATGATGAAGCGGCGGCCGTGGCTGATAGCGAGAACATCGTGAGCCGGGCGGTTGCGCGCGACGATGCGGCCGGGCGTGACGCGCGCCTTGCTCTTGCGCTGCTTGATCTTGCAACCGGCGACCCGATGGACGTGCCGGCGCGCCTGACCGGGCTGGAAATCGATGAACAGCGGCGGCGGGATATTCTGGTGGGTGCGTTCTCACGGCTGGTGAATACAATGCGCTATGGCGATGCCAAGAGTTTTGCCGAAGAACAGATGATCGAGATGTTTGTTTGTAATGATGAAGCCGGGCGTGATGCGGCTATCGGGCTGGCAATCCTCGATCTGGTGATCGGTGATCCGGTAGAGGCACCGCGACGGATTGCGGGTGTGGATATCGATGATGAGCGCCGGCGGCAGATTACGCTGGGGTCTTTCGTCACATTGGTCAACCGCGCGCGCTACGATGAGGCGATTACCCTTCGCTCGGATGCGCCGATCGAATTATGGACGGCAGCACCGCGCGATGAAGATGGTGCCGACGCCTCGATTGCCTTGATCGCGCTGGCACTGGCGACGGGCGACCCGACGGAGGTTCCGTTGCTGCTTGACCGGCTGCCCAATATTTCGGATGACGCACGAGCCGACGCACGGGCACAAGCAACTTTGCGCCTGATCCATCTTGGACGGCTGGACGAAGCACGACCCCTGATTGCCGCCACCGATTTATCGCTGCTCGACCCGGCTAGCCGAGTCGATCTTGTGGCGACCGAAGCGCATTTCGCGATCGAGGACGACGATATTTCAGCTCTGACCGCGATACTTGAAGCCCTAGATGTTGATGGAGCCGAACCCGCACGGGTAAAGGCACTGGCGGTGCGTGGTTTTGTCACTGCGGTCAACCGGGGGGATTTCGCGGGGGCGGCACGGCTGCGCCATAGGATCGAGCCTGATTTCGTCAATTATGCCAAGGCGACGACCGCCTCTCTGCGCAGTGCCGGGTTTGCGCTCGGCGTGCTCGATTTGCAGGAGCCGCCGCAACCGTATCGCGCCGAGGCGGCGTTTGCGGCAGTGCGCCGGGGATTTGCGGCTGAACTGAGCGAAGGCGAGTCCGCGCCGGCACTCTTCTGGGAATCCCTACGCGGCGAGATTATCGCGCTGCATCAGACTGGTCGCGCCGCCGAAGCGACTGCCCTGGGGCGTGCAATGCTCGTGCGGTTTCAAGGCGCGCCGGATGATTTGATCCAAGAGCTTACTGGCGGACTTCACTGATGGCGAGTGCGCTGCGGAACCTTTGGCTGGGAATGAGCGCGGTGCGGGCCGCGGTCACGCTCGCGGTCGCGGGTGTACTGGGGCGGTTGCGCAGTCCGCATCAGGTGATCACCAGCAAACCCTCGACCGGGATCGTGTTGCAGCCGAAAGTCGTGCTGTTTTTGCACTGGGATCACGGCGGGCGGGTGCGTGAGGCATTGTTCACGTATATTGCGCAACTCGCGGAATCCGGCCGGTCGGTGGTGTTCATCACCAACGCAGGCAAGATCGAACCGAATGCCGAGGCGCGGTTGCTGACGCTGTGTGCCGGCGTGTTGATCAGGCGTAATGTCGGCTACGATTTTGGCGGCTGGCGCGATGCGATTGAGACCCTGAATTTGCCGCAGGCCGAGACCGAGGAAATCATCATCGTCAACGACAGCGTGTTCGGCCCTGTCCGGCCGCTGGAAGCGACGCTGCTGCGGCTCGATTATGCCGATGCCGATGTCTGGGGACTTACCGAAAGCTGGCAGCGACGTTACCATTTGCAGTCCTACTTCGTCGCCTTCGGACCGCGTGCGATCCGCTCGACCTCGTTCCGCACGTTCTGGAGTCAGGTGATCCCAGCTCCTTCGAAAGCTTACGTGATCGGCAAATACGAGATCGGGATGACCCAGGCGATGATAAAAGCCGGACTGCGGGTGGCCGTGTTGTGGCCCTACGAGATGCTGACCAAGCAGATCACCCGCGATCAGTTGGATGGCTACCTGGGCGGCGATGCAACCGCCGGTGCGCGCAACGACCCGCTCGATCTGACCCGTTGGTTACACATTCTACGTCTGCGCGATGCAATCGCCAGGCGCAAACCGCTCAACCCAACTTCGGATTTGTGGCGGCATTTGCTGCTGTCCGGTTATCCGTTCATCAAGCGCGAATTGCTCCGCGATAACCCGACGCGGGTTGAGGACGTCGGCGACTGGGCGGATGTGCTGCGCGACACCCTCGGGGTCGATCCGGCACCGATTATTGCCGATTTGCGGACGATGTTGCGTGGCGACGCACCATGATAAGTATGCGTGGTGACGCGCCCTGATGGATATTTGTGGCGAAGCGCCCTGAATTCATCGGGACCACGCGGATGCTGGTCCGGCTGATCGCGTTTCTGGCCTGGACGCTGACGTTGCTGCCGGTTCAACTGGCGCTGATCCACCTGAAGGGTAACGCGAAACAGCGGTTGCCGATGGTATACTGGAGCGGGGTGGCGCGGATACTGGGGTTGCGGCTGAGGGTGAGCGGCGTTGTGGCCGATGGGGCCGGCCGGCCGGTGATTTTTGTCGCCAATCATTGTTCTTGGCTCGATGTCGTGGCACTCGGCGCGGTGCTACCGGGGTGTTTTGTCGCCAAGGGCGAGATCGCGGGGTGGCCGGGAATCAAATATATTGCTGCGGCGGGCCGCACCGTGTTCGTCTCGCGCCGGCATCACCGCACCAAACACGAGCGCAACGCCATGCAGACGCGATTGGCGCAGGGCGATAACCTGATTCTGTTTCCCGAGGGAACAACGTCGGACGGCGTACGCGTGATGCCGTTCCATCCGGCGTTTCTGGCGCTCGCGAACGATGCGTCGGCACCGATCATTCAGCCTGTAACAATCGTTTACGATCAAATGGATGCACTGCCGATTTGCCGGCGAAACCGGCCTTTCGTTTCGTGGTACGGCGACATGGACATCGCTTCGCACTACGCGCGCCTGGGGCGGCATAACTGGCGGGTGAGCATTGTGCTCGACGATCCGATCGAGATCGCAGGCGGGCGCAAGGCTTTGAGCGCCGAGTTGGAGACCAGGATTGCGGCGCAAGCGGCGCGGATGCGTCAAGGGCGTGCATGACTGCGCCATGGAAGCGTCACCGAAAAACCCTTGACAGAACCTATGGCCTGTCTGCGATACTGGCAGCCATGGAATCGGGAGTGGTATTATTCGCGCGCGCTTGACCGCCCAGGCTTCTGGGCACATCCACGGGCAAAACGCTTGCCCGGATGATCAGGAATGACCAAAACCTCCGAAACGCCCATCGCCCAACCACTTCGCACGCTGCATATCATGACCTGGGGCTGCCAGATGAACGCTTACGATAGCGGGCGGATGGCGGATGTGCTGCGTCCCCTGGGGTATCGGCAGGTCGCTACCCCGGATGCCGACATGGTCATTCTGAACACGTGTCACATTCGGGAGCGCGCGGCGGAAAAGCTGTTTTCCGAACTCGGACGCTTGCGCGCGGTGAAAGATGCGCGAGGCGGAGCGATGATGATCGCGGTCGCGGGGTGTGTCGCCCAGGCCGAGGGAGCGGAGATTTTCGTCCGCGCACCTTATGTCGATCTGGTGGTGGGATCGCAGGCCTATCACAAATTGCCGGAACTGATCGCGGCGGTCGAGGCTAAGCGCGCTGCGGTGATCGATACCGATTTTTCCGCCGCACCGAAATTTGACTTTCTGCCGGAAGCGCAAGCCAGCCAGGGGCCGATCGCGAATTTGGCGGTGCAGGAAGGCTGCGACAAATTCTGCACTTTTTGCGTGGTGCCCTACACCCGTGGCGTCGAGCAGAGCCGGCCAGCCGCCGCCATTATCGCCGAAGCACGGCGGCTGGTGGCAGGCGGGGCGCGCGAGATTGCGTTGCTCGGGCAGAACGTCAACGCTTGGCATGGCGAGGGACTGGATGGGCGGGACTGGTCGCTGGCGCGATTGCTGGCTGAACTTGCGGGCATCCACGACATTGCCCGTCTGCGCTACACAACGTCGCACCCGCGCGACATGGGCGATGATTTGATCGCGGCGCATCGCACCAACGAAAAACTCATGCCGTTCCTGCATCTGCCGGTGCAATCGGGATCGGATTCTGTCTTGCGGGCGATGAACCGGCGGCACGGAATTGACCGGTTCCGGCGCATTGTCGCCGATCTGCGGGCGGCACGGCATGATATTGCGTTTTCGAGCGACTTCATTGTCGGGTTTCCCGGCGAGACCGACGCCGATTTCGACGCCACGATGCGTCTGGTGCGTGAGACCGAGTTCGCCCTTGCCTATAGTTTTGTCTATTCGCGGCGTCCCGGCACGCCGGCCGCCGATGCGCCGGATCAAGTCCCGGAATCGTTAAAACATAGCCGCTTGCTAGAGTTACAGGCGGTGCTGCGCGACCAGCAGCATGCGTTCAACCGTGCCCAAGTGGGGCGGCGGTTCGACGTGTTGTTCACCGGCACCGGTCGTCATCCTGGCCAGATCGCTGGGCGTTCGCCGTATCTGCAACCGGTCGTTGTCGATAATGCCGATCTTGCGCCGGGTACCGTCCACACCGTGACAATCGTTGCCGCCAACCCCAATTCCCTCATGGCTACACTTAACCAGGAGCAGATTGCCGCTTGAGCCAGATCATTGAACCACAGGCTTCGTTCTCCCGCACATTGACTTTCAATAACAATGGGTTGTTGTCTGTTCTTGTCGGCGACCATGATCGTAACCTTGCCCGCATCGAATTGCGCCTCGGGGTGCGGGTCGCCTGCCGGGGTAACCGGGTGGCCATTTCGGGGGAAGCAAGCCGGGTCGAAGCGGCCGAGATTGCACTGTCCTCGCTTTATGAACGGCTGGCGCGCGGCGAAGCGATTTCGGTCGCCGAGGTCGATGCCGCCGCCCGTCTGGCCGATCCCGCCGCCGATCCCCGGTTGCCGCTGTCCGATCTGCCAGCAATCCGGACCCGAAAGGGTGCGGTTGGCCCGCGCAGCCCTGGCCAGACAAGCTATATCGAAATGCTGTCGCGCCATGAAATGGTGTTTGCCATCGGCCCCGCCGGTACCGGCAAGACCTATCTCGCGGTGGCCCAGGCGGTCGCGATGCTGATTTCGGGCCGGGTCGATCGCATCGTGCTGTCACGCCCGGCGGTGGAAGCGGGTGAGCGACTCGGGTTTCTGCCCGGCGACATGAAGGAAAAGGTCGATCCTTATCTGCGCCCGCTGTACGACGCGCTGCAAGATTTGCTGCCCGGCGATCTGATGACGCGGCGAATGGCGGCGGGTGAAATCGAAATCGCCCCCCTCGCCTTCATGCGCGGCCGCACCCTGGCCCATGCGTTCGTCATTCTCGACGAGGCGCAGAACACCACGCCGGTCCAGATGAAAATGTTCCTGACCCGGATGGGCGAAGGGACGCGCATGGTGGTTACCGGCGATCTCTCGCAGATCGATTTACCGACCGGCGCGCGCTCCGGCCTCGCAGACGCGCTCGATACGCTGGAAGGCGTCGCCGGCATCGGGGTTTCGCGCTTTACCGTGAACGACGTGGTGCGCCACCCGCTGGTTGCGCGCATCATTGATGCCTACGATCAGCGGATGACGGCGCAACAGGAGCGCGAGCGCGGCAACTGATGGAGTCACCACAAGAGCCGTACAGTAAATCCCCCCGTGCCGGTCCTTCGGTGCGGGGGGTGATCACGATTGCCGATCCGCGTTGGCGCTGCTTCGTTCCTGCCCCTGAACGCCTGATCGGTCGCGCCCTTGCGGTGGCGGGCTATGCGCCCTCGGTGATTCTGGCCGATGACGCTACGGTGAAACGCCTGAACGCGCGTGATCGTGGCCGCAATAAACCGACGAATGTGCTGACCTACGAGGTGCCGCCGGAAATCATCCTTGCCCTTGGCACTGTGCTGCGTGAAGCGCGCGCAGCCGGCAAGCGCCCGGCGCATCATTTGGCGCATCTGGTCATCCATGGTGCCCTGCACCTTGCCGGGGAAGACCATCACAATGCGGGTGAAGCACGGCGGATGGAGCGGCTTGAAAGCCGTCTGCTCTCCCGCATCGGCGTGCCCAATCCCTGGAAATACTCGACATGATAGCGCGCTGGGCCGATGGGGCGGCTGCATGCCGACAATGGACGCATCGTAATCGTAATAGACCTCAAAAGAGTTTATTTCGATGAGCGGGTCGTGGTTCACCAAACTGCTCCACAAAATCCGCGAGCAACCCGATTTGCGCCAGCAGATTGGCGATCTCATGGAGGAAGCCAATGCGGAAATCGATGCCGAGGACGGCGGCACCGGCCTTGATCGGCAGGAACGCGCATTGATTGCCAATGTGCTGCACTTGCGCGGCTTTACCGCCGATGATGTAATGATCCCCCGCGCCGATATTGTCGCGATGCGTGCCGACGTCACGCTGGAGCAGGCGATCAATCAGATCCGTAGCGAGGGTCATTCTCGCATGCCGGTGTTCGGCGAGCATCTCGATGACGTGCTAGGGATGGTCCATATCAAGGACGTGGTAGGCTATACCGGCCCGCCGGAAGCGTTCTCGCTTCGCACCATTTTGCGCAAACCCCTGATGGTCGCGCCGCAAATTCCGGTGCTCGATCTGCTGCTGCAAATGCGCCAGCGCCGCACCCATCTCGCCCTGGTGATCGACGAGTATGGCGGCGTCGATGGGTTGGTCACCATCGAAGACCTGGTGGAAACCATCGTCGGTGATATCGACGATGAGCACGACGAGATTGAAGGCCCGTTGATGATCGAACGCGACGATGGCAGCGTCGATCTCAACGCGCGGCTGCCGATTGAAGATTTCGTTGCCCGATATGGCGATATTCTGACCGAGGAAGAGCGCGAGGCCGACTTAGATACCGTCGGTGGGCTGGTTTTCACCCTCGCCGGCAGGGTGCCGACCCGTGGCGAGATTCTGCTGCATCCCTCGGGTATCGAGTTTCTCGTGGTGGACGCCGATGCACGCCGGATCCGACGGTTGCGGGCGCGCCAGATGAGCGCCGTTTGAGTTCAAAAACCCTGCATTTCAACGGAATCCGATGCCGGACCGCGACATCATAATTGATAATTGCTCTACTCCCGCGCAAACGTTAACTGATCCCAGTTTTTAGAAATTTTGTCAGGATATTTTACACTACAATCGTTCCCAGGCGATTAACCCTCTGATTTATCGTCACAAATGCTCCTGGCACCAAACTTGCCTTATCACCACACTGAGAGAGTCCAATACCAAACTATAAAATAGGAAGATCACGATGCGGATAATTAGAATATTAGCGGCTTCTGGAATTGCGGTGCTGCTGACCATTGGTGCCGCCGAGGCGACTGTAATCAGCGGGACGGCGATTTTCGTTGATAACGGACCCACGAACGGCGTGACGTTTCACGGAACGGCCGACAACAGCCAACTCGCCAATCTCAGCCTGTCACAGAACACGCCGGTGACGCTCAGCGATTTCCTGACACTGAGGGCCTCTTCCAACCCATTTCTGGGCAACGCGACCGATAATGTCGAGACGGATTTCACTTTTACCCTGCCCAGCGCCGCGCTGGGGAGCGTTGGTGGCTCCGGGAGCACGGTAATTCGTGCTTGGGGCCTGATCGACAATGGTAAGATCACCTGGAATAATCCAGGCGTCGTCACGTTCGCGAACGGTGCCATTCTTGATATTTCATTGAGTAATACCTTGTTTAATCTCAATTTGTTTAACGGCTATCATAATACCGCCGATGTCGATGCAACACTCAACCTGGTTCAGGTTCCCGAACCTGGCTCCCTCGCCCTGCTCGGCACCGGCCTGATGGCGCTGGGCATGATCATCCGCCGTCGCGCCAAAGCCTGATCGCTCACCTGCTGACCGCCTTCGGAGCACGACGAGATGGCCGTGGCGCTCCGAAGGTACCTTACCTAATATTTGGTGAAAAGGGCTGTCACTTCGCGTATTCATAGCCGGCGCGTTGCAGGTACAGCATTGTTGCCACCACACCCGGAGTCAGGATAACGCCGGGAATCAGGTGATTGGTGAACTCTGCCGCAATCTCGTTATGCGACAATTTATCGGGATTGATGCCTTTTTTTAGTAATTTTCCGGTCAATTCCCAGATTGCGTTGTGGCACCCCATGAACACCACGCCCCGACGTTGCAGAACAGTCAGCGAATTATCGTTTGGCGAAAATATACCGTTGATATCATTAAAGTTCTTTGGATCGGTCGAGGCTGCCGGCGGCGTGTCGATCAGACTGTTGCGGGTGAACTTGCCCTCGGTCAATTTTGCCAGTTGATATTTATCCCAAAGCTCCTGATTGAACAGAGCCAGATGGGCGAGAGCATGGGTGACCGACACCGCCAGGAAGTCGGGCTTCTTGAATGAATAGATCTGCACATTGACTGCGTTGCGCATCAGATTGAGCCACGGCCCCGCCAGACCGGTGTTGTCCCAGACTTGCTTGGGTTCACCTTTGTAGTCAATCAGTTCCTGAATCGCCTCGCTGTCCCAATCGTTCTTGTCGGTCAAGATCATCGGTACCGTCTTGAAGTCGCGACGGTGCGGTGCTTTGGCGAGGCGTTCCAGCAAATCCTTCAATGTTGCGGCCCCTGAAGATACCAGGCTGGATTGGTCGACAGTCGCCGCCCTGGCGGCTATCGGCGCTGCGGTCACTGCCATCAGTCCGGCAGTTCCGGCCGATATCCCCATGTTACGAAGCATTACGCGGCGTGGTGTTGCGGCTGACGTTGGCACAGAATTGGTCATATTGGTCTTTCATTGAAGTGTGAGTCGAGGGGATATGATCCGAACCGAAACGTCAGAAACTCAAAACCAGTTCGGCGGTGAATTCATTGTCGATCGATTGCGAAATACTTTTAACGATGGCGCGGCTAGCCGATGGTGCTGCATCCGGATAGGGAACCGCCAGGCTGCGGATGGCATAGTTGATCATGATTTTGTTCAGCGGGGTGAAGTGGTACTGAACTCCGGTGGTGAAGGTTTTGAATACTCGGTTCTGTGCTTTGTTATTTGGCAGTCGATTATAATAATCGTAACGGAAATCGATATCGATCCGAGGAACGACGAACACGCCAAATCCGGCATAATAACCATAGGCGTGGTTATCGATACCAGGATAGACCTGGGTATTGTAGAGTGAGGGGGTCTTGATCGTGGCTAGGTTGATTCCGAATGCCGGGGGAGTATCGATCATGCCGGCACCTTGCATGTATTCGGCTTTGAACCAGTGTCCGCCTTGCTCCATATAATTCTGCATGTAAGTCACGCCTAAGCCTTCCCGGCTAAGGGCATAGAACCGATCGTTGAATTGCGGGTGGGCATATTGATACCAGGCGAAGGCGGTGATGTCGCTGCGGTAGGTGCCGTGGCCACTGAATATATAAGATTGCTGCATACGAGCCGCGAAAATCGGGCCATCACCTGGCTGGCCGATCGCTGTTGGAGGCGAAAAGCTGCCCACCATCGTGTCGTAAGCGAACTCCCATGGGCCAGACCTGAACCAGTCCTCCGCCGCTATCCCGGTATAGCGAAACGCATTCGATCCCTGGATTCCGGATTCCGGCACCAAATAGCCGCCGGCGCTGGCGGTATAGTGAGTGGTCGGGCGTGGATTATAAAAATTCTGGAACATCAACTGCTGAATCACGGCTGGAAACGCCGTAAAATTATAGGCCATATAGCCTTGCATGGCGTCTTCCGGCCCTGGCGCACGAATGATACCGGCCGACACGCGCACATCTGGAATGTAACTAACGGTGACATGTCCGTCCTGCAACTCCGGCGCATAGCCGGTTCCAGGATTGGTGTATCCATTATTGCCGAATTCACCCGCAATGAAATACGACAGATATTGATTGATATACCCACGTATAATTAGTCGCGCGCGTAGAGCATTCAAAACATCACTTGAGTTAAGTCCAGGACCGATCATGTTCTCGTTTGGAACTACACCGTTTATTGTTCGTGTGCCATTAGTAACTGAATACAGAGGCTCAAAAAATCCTGAGATACGAACTGTTGGTGCTGAAGCCGGCGACACTGCTTGAAGCTTGATCCAATTTGTTGCCTCCGCACTTTTAATATAAACAGTGACGTTTAAACATAAACTCAAACCAAAAATATACTTGAATGACCGATTCAAACGCACTTTCCCCTAACTTTTTTCTTGAAAATTATTGGTAATTTCATGTCAGAACTTAGCGCTACCGGTTGTCCGATTGTCGCTCACGTTAGTGCGAGTGGTAGCGGTGTTTGAATGCCGGGACAATACATTATTGTATCAGAATATAATATTGTTCTGATCTGCCAGGGAGATTGATTGCGCGAAAGTATGGCCAGCAACCGGTCCGGCCGAGCAGAACGCCGATCAGCCGCCGGTGACACTCATGTGGCGCGCTAACGCGGGCTGTTTGTGATCGCGGTCGATCACAAAATCATGACCCCTCGGCTTGCGCGCAATTGCCGCCCGGATCGCGTCTTCAAGTGCCGTATCATCGTCGCTCGCCCGCAGCACGCCGCGCAAATCCGCCGCATCATTCTGGCCTAGGCACATGTAGAGCGTACCCGTGCAGGTGAGCCGCACCCGGTTGCAGCCTTCGCAGAAATTGTGAGTCAGCGGCGTGATGAAACCAAGTCTGGTACCGGTTTCCGCGACGTCGTAGTATCGCGCCGGGCCGCCGGTTGCATATGCGGTGGGGGTAAGGGTCCAGTTTTGCGCGAGTCGAGCGCGCACAACCGAGAGCGGCAAATACTGCTCCATCCGGTCACCGTCGATCTCGCCGAGCGGCATGGTCTCGATCAGGCACAGATCGAAGCCGTGCTCGCCGCACCATGCCAGCATGCCATCGAATTCGTGCTCGTTGACGTCTTTCAGTGCAACGGTATTGATTTTAACATGCAATCCCGCCGACTTCGCCGCCATCACCCCTTCGAGCACCTGTGGCAAACGACCCCAGCGGGTGATCGCAACAAATTTCTCAACATCCAGCGTATCGATACTCACATTCACCCGCCGCACCCCGGCGGCCGCCAGTTCTTCGGCGAATCGGGTCAACTGGCTGCCATTGGTCGTCAGCGTCAGTTCATCCAGCCCTTGGCCAAGTTGCAAGCCGAGGCGGTTGAACAACCCTATCACCCCGCGCCGTACCAGAGGCTCGCCGCCGGTCAGGCGCAATTTGCGCACGCCCAGGCGGACGAAGGTGCTAGCCAGGCGTTCCAGTTCCTCGAGCGATAACAGATCGCTTTTGGGCAGAAAATTCATATCCTCGGCCATACAATAGACGCAGCGAAAATCGCATCGGTCGGTGACCGAGATGCGCAAATAGGTGATGGAGCGGCCAAATGGGTCGATCATGGCGATTATGTTTACCTTCCCGCCGTTCAGCGCAAGAGAGCGCGGGGGCGATCTGCAATGATCGCAGTGTTGAATGACTTGACCGAGGCGATAACTCTGCACCATATCACCAGGGCTAAATTATGTCGGCTATGCCGAGGAACGAACTTGGCCGCCTGCCGCACTCTCTGAGGTATAAAATGACGCTGCCCCTGATGCCGAAAGCCACCGCCGTGTGGTTGATCGAAAAGACCGCCTTGACCTTTCAGCAGATCGCAGATTTTTGCGGTATGCATCCGCTTGAGATCCAGGCCATCGCGGATGGCGAGGTCGCACAAGGCATTGTCGGCTACGATCCGGTTGCCAACAAGCAGACCACCGCCGAGCAGATCAAGCGCTGCGAAGCCGACCCGACGGCGCGGCTGAAGGTGATCGAGTCTTCCTTGCCGGGAACAAAACGCAACAAGGGGGCACGCTACACTCCGGTTGCGAAGCGGATCGACCGGCCGGATGCCATTGCGTTCGTGCTACGC
This sequence comes from Acidiphilium sp., assembly GCA_028688905.1. Classification (GTDB taxonomy): domain Bacteria; phylum Pseudomonadota; class Alphaproteobacteria; order Acetobacterales; family Acetobacteraceae; genus Acidiphilium. The sequence continues at coordinate 993,951 of JAQTXH010000001.1, forward strand.
AACTTCCCGCTGGTGCAGGATGCGCAGATTGTGAAGTTGCTCGGCACCACAAAGGAAACCATCCAGAAAGTGCGCGAGCGCAGCCATTGGAACAGCGCCAATATCAAACCGCGCGACCCGGTTATTTTGGGTCTTTGCAAGCAGTCGGACCTGAACGATGCGGTAAGTGCAGCAAATACCCGCGCAGTGCGCGAAGGCCAACCGATTCCGCCCCCCCCGCCGTTGCATTCCGAAGACGAAGCGGCCTGAAAACCGTCTGAGCCGGCGTGGCCGGCTCAGATGTCCGTTTTGGTCATTGGCGCGTCCGTAGCCGCTCCATTTCCTCTTTCAGACGGAGTTTTTCCAGTTTGAGCCGCGCGAGGTTGTCGTCATCAGGTCGGGGCCGGCGGTCTTCATCGGTAATGCGGGTCTCCAGGCCGGCGTGGCGCATTTTCAATGACTCAAGTCTCGCTTCCATGCTCATCATCGTCTCCATTTCCAAGAGAAGAAAAACGCTGTGTCAACGCATTGGCACCGGATTGGGGGTGCTAAAGTCAAGACTAATCCCATCCTGCGCCGGTTGTCATCAATCTTTTATGCAACGCGATGGCCACCCTATGCATGGATTGACCATCGAAACCAGAGTAGGACGGGATCGCGACCCTGTGCTAAGGAGCCGACTATGCTGACCGACAAGGATAATCTGCTCCGCCAGTTGCACGGGATGCGCAGTGAGCACCGCGACCTTGATACCGTGATCGCCCGGTTGGGTGATCAGGCCGCAATCGATCAATTGCAGGTCCAGCGGCTGAAGAAACGCAAGCTGCTGCTGCGCGACCAGATTTTGCGGCTGGAGAGCCGGCTGATCCCCGACAACATCGCATGACCGCCAAGGTCATCGGGGTTATCATGGGCAGCCAGTCGGACTGGCCGACCATGCGGCACGCCACCGAAATCATCGAGGCCCTTGGCGTCGCGTTCGAGGTGCGCGTGATTTCCGCCCATCGCACGCCGGAACGCATGGTCGAATATGCCAAAACCGCCCGGGCGCGGGGTTTGCAGGCGATCATTGCCGGTGCCGGCGGGGCGGCGCATCTGCCCGGCATGGTCGCATCATTGACCACGCTGCCGGTGCTCGGGGTACCGGTGGAATCCGCTGCATTGCGGGGGGTCGATAGTCTGTATTCGATTGTCCAGATGCCGGGTGGCGTGCCGGTTGCCACCTTTGCGATCGGCAAGGCGGGAGCGATCAATGCCGGGTTATTTGCTGCTTCGATTTTAGCACTCTCCGACGCTGCCCTCGCTGCCCGAATCGATGCCTGGCGCGCGGCCCAGACGGCCAGCGTTCCGCACACCCCGGAAGACTAAAAAATGACGTTTCCGCTCCCGCCCAATGCCACCATCGGCATCGTTGGCGGCGGCCAGTTGGGCCGCATGTCCGCGATGGCGGCCGCGCGGCTAGGTTATCGGTGCCATATTTTCACGCCCGAACCCGACGCTCCGGCCTCGCAGGTGGCAAGCGCGACCACGTTGGCCGATTACGACGATAACGCCGCCCTGATCCGCTTTGCCGATGCGGTGGACGTGATCACCTTCGAGTTTGAGAACATTTCCGCTGAAGGGCTTGATCTGCTGGCCGAGCGCAAGCCGGTGCGGCCAGGGCCGGATATTCTGCGAATCAGCCAGGACCGGATCGCGGAAAAAACCTTCCTCAACGCCGCCGGCGTGCGAACCACGCCTTGGGCAGCGGTGGAAACCCTCGCCCAGCTGCGCGGCGCGATTGAAAGTATCGGCCTGCCTGCGGTGCTGAAAACCACCCGCTTCGGCTATGATGGTAAAGGGCAGGCGTTGATCCAGTCTCCTGGCGAGGCCGAAATCGCGTTTGCGCTTCTCAACCCAAAACCGTTGATCCTGGAAGGGTTCGTCGATTTCGCCTGCGAGTGCTCGGTGATTGCCGCGCGCGGCACCGATGGCAGCATCACCGCGTTCGACACGGTGGAAAACCGCCACCGTGACCACATCCTCGACCTCACCTTGGCCCCTGCCCCGTTCGATCCGGATTTGCGCCGTGAAGCTCAGGACATGGCAATGCGGGTTGCCGAACATCTAGAACTCGTCGGCCTGATGGCGGTGGAGTTTTTTATCGACGCGAAAGGCAGGATACTTGCCAACGAAATCGCACCCCGCCCGCATAATTCGGGCCATTGGACGATCGACGCCTGCCCGGCCAGCCAGTTCGAACTGCACATCCGCGCCGTCGCGGGCCTGACCCTGCCGCCCGCAATCCGCCATTCCGATGCGGTGATGAAAAACCTGGTCGGTCCGGCGGATATTGCGCAATGGTCACAGGTTATTGCGACGCCGGGGCTGATCCCGCATCATTACGGCAAGACCGCTGCGCGGGACGGGCGGAAACTCGGGCATGTCACTACGCTGTTTCCGCACAGCGCGCTGCCGGGCGCGTTTGGGATCGCGGCGGCGCTGGGGCCATTGGCGACTCAGGACTCCATCGTGATTTTTCCATAATCTAGCCATTCTAATCCAATGCATCCGCGCCGAAGCAATGGCTTTTTTTCTGGAATGACCGTTTCAACCATGGACTGAGAACTCACGAGACGTTTCATTGGCCAATCTGGCCGACAAGGTGCTAATAACTGCCAGAGGCGTAGAGAAGTCTCGGATAGATCAGGTCTTGTTGCCGGCTTTACACTCATGTTTATCGGCTCCCGCGCGCAGATTCATTTTTATGCAGACGGATATTATGTAGTTTCAGGCTGTCAGCCACCATAGCCGTTCTATCTGCCCGCAGCACCGCAGTCTCTGCCTCATGCTCGGCAATGCGGGCAGGGTGATCGTGACGTCGGTCAGTTGGTCGATAAGTCGGAGCACGCCATTACCATCTGACGACGAAGACACTCAGCTTTTTTTCATGAAATCAGAGTTCAGATACGCCCCTGAATTTTTCCACCGCGAAAGTTACGCGTTCTGTAATCGGGGCAACAGCGCGCTCAGTGACTTTTAGCGACAGGTCAAGGATCTTGCTCGTGTCGGCGATAACTTTTTCACTCATCGTGTGGGCATAACCTGACTGGAACTCAATGAACTCCTTTACCGATTTCATGCCGGCAAGTTTCTTAGTCATCGTCATCGCATTTTCGACCGAATCCTGCGTGCTCGCGGCGATTTGCTTGGACAAATCTTGCATCCCGGTCGAAAAAATCTGCCCTGCACTTATGAAGGCATCTAGATTTCCCTTGCTGAAGGCGACCATGTCTTCCATCGTTTTCATCGATTTTGCCATGGTCTCTTTTGTTTTAGCCTGTGTGGCTCCGAAAACTTTTGTGGTGCTTTCCATGGAGTCCTTCATCATGGTGCTAGCCTTTTCGAATCCAGGCACCATCACCCGGCTTTGACCCTCATCAATCTCACTGCTCATGACTTCTTCCTGAGGTACCGTGGTCGATTTAATTTTTCCGCTCATCGTGATCGTTCCATTTCATTGTTTGCTGTTTAGTCGATGTGTGCGGCCGCCCCTGTGTGCGTTGTAGCTACAATTCCATGCGTGGATTTGCATTGCTGGATTTGACGTCCGTTGCCCAGCTGTGGATCAAGCCTGGTGCCAGAATTCGGTTGACATTCCATCGGGGCTGCCCGCTTGCTCCCAGAGTAGATAAGCCCGGTCACGTCGATCGATCTCAATTCGTAGTGCTGCGTTCTCCGCTTCAAGCTCTGCAATGCGGGCAAGGCAATCACGGATATCGGTCAGTCCGATCACACGATTCGCCGAACCAGCAGCAACTGGTAGCGGGTGAACCAGATTGAACGCAGCCTCAAGTTTGAATTTAGAATGGAATTGAGACGTCATACGGATATATGTAGAAACCACAATCCGATCTGGCTGTCAGGTTCCATACATCATACGTAGAAACCACAATCCGATTAGCTATCATATTCCATATGTCATACGTAGAAACCGCAGTCCAATCTGGCGGTGGGGTTCGATAGATCGGCCAGTGTCTGTCAAACGCTGATAGAAGCGCCTGACAGACACTGGCTTTTGACAGACACTGGCTCTTGTTTGAACGTGTGATTCAAGCTTTCGCCGATCACACTCTGGGCAGTACTAGCAGCCTGATCGTTTAAGGACGAACAGGCTCTATCGCTGTTTTTGCGAGCAATTTCATCGCATTCGGTTGCCGCAAGGGCGTCAACCTCAAGCAATATTGCTTTTGCCGAGCAGCACGGAGAACCGCTTTTTGACTACACCGTAGCACTCGCAGCACGCAGCTTCGAGGCCGAGACGGTCAAGCACGGTAATCTGGCCTCCAGCGTATCGGATCAGCCCCGCCCGTTGCAAAATGCCTGCGGTCACTGAGATGCTGGGACGATGTACACCGAGCATCATGGCCATGAATTCCTGGGTTAACGGCAGAACATCGCCATCGATACAATCAAGTGCCATCAGGAGCCACCTTGCGAGACGCTGCTCCAACCCGTGACGCCCGTTGCAAGCCGCAGTTTGCATAGCCTGGGCATAGCGGGCCTCGTTGTAGCGAAGCAGGAGCATCCGGAAGGGAGTGTTCATGTCAACCTCATGGCGAAAGTCGTGGGCTTTCATCCGCAATCCGACGCCGGGCATCTGTACCATGGCTTCAACGAACGGCGTGTCGATGCCTGAGAGAAGCGCCGTCCCGAGCATGCCTTCCCGACCGATGATTCCTACCTCGGCTTGCATCCCATCGTCCAGGTTGGCGACGAGCGAGATCATGCCGGATGTCGGAAAATAGACCGCTTCGATAGCCAACTCCTGTTTGTAGAGGGGAAGCCGCACTGGAAGCTCCACCGGGCAGAGCTTCGGCAGCAACCGAGTCAAAGCATCAAGCGGTAAAGCTGACAGCAAGTGATTGAAAGAAGTCGCAGATTGTGAAATCGCCATATAGCACGCCTCGCTTACCTGGACGGGAGTGCTGGTCTCTCTCAGTCGCATGCGGCGGGATTGGGTGCAGCGATGTATATAACGTAGTCCTACACTGGCGCGCCCGCAATCCATTACGTTCAAGAATAGGCTTGGGCTGGAATGTTCCACCACACACAAATACGTCATTCAATGCCGGATCTGAGCCTTCTGTCCGCCCGCCGTATCATCTGTTCGGCCGGTCGTCACGCGTTACGCCAATCATCGCCGACTATGACTTCGGTCCAAAAATGATTTGCCTTAGCAGATCGATGCAAAGCAATTCATTTTATTGAGACATTTTCATCTGGTCCGTCGGACTCATCTGGTCCATCGGACTGCTTCGCTCTGCACCGATCAGCCGCGCCGCCGTCGCCAGCGTGTCCGCTTCAGCGGCCGGTTTGTCCGACCGCAGCCGCAAAATGCGGGGAAATCGGAGCGCGATCCCGGATTTGTGCCGGGTCGAGCGTTGGGCGGCGTCGAAGCCGATTTCGAGGACGATTCCTTGTTCTACCTCGCGCACCGGACCGTAGGTGGCAACCGTGTGGGTGCGGATCCATTTGTCAAGGATGAGCAGTTCGGCGTCAGTGTAGCCTGAATAGGCTTTGCCAATCGGGACGAGTTTGCCCTCGCCAGTCCAGACGCCGAACGTGTAGTCGGAATAGAATGACGACCGTTTGCCGTGGCCACGTTGGGCGTACATCAGAACGCAGTCGAGGCTGAGCGGATCGCGTTTCCATTTCCACCAATGGCCTTTGGGGCGGCCGGCGAGATAGAGGCTTGTCCTCGATTTGAGCATGAGGCCTTCGATGCCCTCGTCGCGGGCGGCATCGCGCAGGGCGGCGAGGTCGGCTTCGGTATGGAAGGGGATTTGGGGCGAAAGATCCATGCGGGCGGGTTGCGTGGTCGCGAACCAGGAGTCCAGGCGGGCGCGGCGGGTGTCGAATGGGAGCGCGCGCAGGTCCTCCGCGCCGTCGAACAGCATGTCGTACAGCCGCACGCCTACCGGATAGTCCGCGCGGCGTTTGGCGGTGACGGTTTTGCGGTTGAGGCGTTGTTGCAGATCGGCGAAGGGGGCGATGATGCCGTCGCGGATGACCAGCAACTCACCGTCGAGCACGGCGGCAAAATCCATTGCGGCGATGATTTCGGGAAAGGTTGCCGAGATGTCATCGGCACTGCGGGAGTAAAGGCGTTTGCCGCTCGGGGTCGCGACCAGTTGAACGCGAATGCCATCCCATTTCCATTCGGCGCGGTAGTTGGACCAGTCGAGACCGGCACGGTCGGAATCCCCGATTGGGTGAGCCAGCATCGGCGGCCGGAAGACCGGGGCGGTGCCGGGGGCGGGGCGCGCGATGTGACCTTCCAGCCAGTCAAACAGCGGTTGGTAGGGTGGTTCGAGTCCGTACCAGATTTCCTCGATATGATCAACATCGACCTCGAATCGCTGGGCGAGTGCCAACTTGGCGAGGCGCAGCGAGGCACCGACGCGCAGGCCGCCGGTGATCAGCTTGATCAAGGCGATGCGGGTGGAAACATCGCTGGTGTCGAGCCAGGTGGCGATCAGGGCGGGGATCGCGTCGCGTGGCGTGGTACGCAGGGTCGCGACAACGTCGGGGAGTTCAGGCGGGGCTTCGGTGGCGGCTTTCGGCCAGATCAGGGCGATGGCTTCGGCGAGGTCGCCGACGTAGTCGTAGGAGAGGGCGAAGAGTTCGGGGTCGGTGCGAGTCGCGACGAGGGCGCGTAGGATGGCTGGTTTCGCACCGGGGAAATCAAGTTTCCCGGCGATGGCGGCAAGCGCAAAACCGCGTTCGGGGTTGGGGCGGGTGGCGAAATAATCGGCCAGGACCACGATTTTGGCGTTGCGGCCCTGGGTGTAGAGCAGGCGTTCGAGCAGGTCGGCAAAGGGTTTCATGTGTCGTCCGCATCTTCACCATAGCCGATCAGGCTGAGGGCGCGACCTCTGCGGCCGAGTTTGCCGAGCTGGTAGATCAGGGCGGCTTCGTTACCGTGGGTGACCCAGATTTCCGGGGCTTGCACGTCTTCGGCGGTTTTCAGGAGTTCGTCCCAGTCGGCATGGTCGGAGATGATCAGCGGCAGTTCGACGCCGCTGGCTTTGGCACGCTGGCGCACGCGCATCCAGCCCGAGGCGACCGCGACGACCGGGTCTTCCAGCCGGCGTGCCCAGCGGTCGGCCACTGCCGAGGGCGGAGCGATGACGACGGCACCGCGGAGCGAGGATTTGTCGGCGACGGTGGCTGAGCGGATGTCGCCCAGGGGGACGCCCAGTTCGACATAGAGGTCGCAGAGTTTGGCGAGCGCGCCGTGCAGGTAGATTGGGGCGTCGTATCCGACGGCGCGCAGCAGGGCGATCATGCGTTGCGATTTGCCGAGGCCGTAAGCGCCGATCAGATGCGGGCGATCTGGGAAGATCGCCATTGAATGCAGGAGCTTGGCGATCTCCTTGCCAGTCGCCGGGTGACGGAAGACCGGCAGGCCGAAGGTCGCTTCGGTAACGAACACGTCGCACGCCACCGGCACGAAGGCCGCACAGGTTGGGTCGGTGTGGCGCTTGTAGTCGCCCGAGACGACAGCACGGCTGCCCTGGTAGCTCATCACCACCTGGCAGGAGCCGAGCACGTGGCCGGCGGGGACCAGCGAGACATCGACAGCGCCGATCCGCAGCATCTCGCCGGGGGCAAGGGCTTGCTGGGTGACGCCTGCCCTGCCCTCGCCCAGGCGTGCGCGCATGATCGCCAGGGTTTCGGCGCTGGCGAGTACGTGTTGATGGCCGGAGCGAGCGTGGTCTGCGTGGCCATGGGTGATGATCGCGCGATCGACCGCACGGGTCGCATCGATGAAAAAGCCGCCGGGGATGCAATAGAGGCCCTCAGGGCGGGGTTGGAGCCAGGTTTCGGGGTGCGGTGCCACTTGGTTCAGATGGAAAGTGATTGTGCAAAAAAATAGGGGCGTTAGACTTCAAATCGTGAACAAAAGCAAAACATCGCTGCCGTCCCGGTTCGGCGACTGGTTCGCCGCACGGAAGTGGATAGTGCGGCCGCATCAATTGGCGGTGCTTGCGGCGATCGAGTCGGGCGACAATGCTTTGCTGATCGCGCCGACCGGTGGCGGCAAGACGCTAGCGGGGTTTCTGCCAAGTTTGATCGCTCTCGCAGATGATCCGCACCCGCGCCTGCATACGCTGTATATCAGCCCATTGAAGGCGCTGGCGACCGATATTGCACGCAATCTGGAGGTACCGATTGCCGAGATAGGATTGCCGATCCGGGTCGAAACCCGCACCGGCGATACGCCGGCAAACCGGCGGGCGCGGCAACGGATTGCGCCACCGCATATATTGCTGACCACGCCGGAGAGCCTCGCCCTGTTGCTGTATAGCCCGGATGCCGCGGCGTATTTCGCCGATCTGCGGCTGATCGTAATCGATGAAATCCATGCACTGGCCGGGACCAAGCGGGGCGATCAACTCGCCCTCTGCCTGGCGCGGCTCCACCGTTTGGCCCCGCAGGCGCTGCGGATCGGGTTATCGGCGACTATCGCGTATCCTGAGGCGATCCGCGCCTGGCTCTCGCCCGATGGCCAGGGTGTGGCGACACGTCTGGTGCTGGGCGAAGCGGGAGCACCGCCCGAGATCGGGCTGCTGATCGCTCCGGGGCGGATGCCGTGGTCGGGTCACATGGGCCTGATGGCGGCGGAGGCGATTTTACACCGCATCCGCGCCACGCGGATGACGATCGTGTTCGTCAACACCCGTGCCCAGGCGGAACTGATATTTGAGGCGCTGTGGCGGCACAATGAAGAGACGCTGCCGATCGCGCTGCACCATGGCAGCCTCGATGTGAACCAGCGCCGCAAGGTCGAGGCCGCGATGGCGGCGGGGAAATTGCGCGCGGTGGTCGCAACCTCGTCGCTCGATCTGGGCATCGACTGGGCTGCGGTGGATCAGGTGATCCAGGTTGCGGCCCCTAAGGGCGTGTCGCGGCTGATGCAGCGACTGGGCCGGGCAAATCACCGGATGGACGAGCCCTCGCGCGCCCTGCTCGTGCCGGCCAACCGGTTCGAGGTACTGGAATGCGCCGCCGCGATCGCAGGAGTGGCCGAGGGCGATCTGGATGGCGATCCGCCACGCGGGGGTGGGCTCGATGTGCTGGCGCAGCACGTGTTAGGTTGCGCGTGTGCGGCACCGTTCCATCCGGACGATTTATTCGCCGAAATCCGCGCAGCTTCGCCCTACGCCGATCTGACGCGGCAGGATTTCGACGACGTGCAGCACTTCGTCGAAAATGGTAGCTACGTGCTCGCGGTTTACGAGCGGTATCGCAAATTATTCCGCGATTCCGAGGGGATGGTGCATGTGCGCAACGCACGGGTTGTGCGGCAGTTGCGGATGAATGTCGGCACCATTGTGGAGGCACCGTTGCTGAAAGTGCGTCTGGGCGGACAGCGGGGGTTTGGTGGGGCGACGCTGGGCGAGATCGAGGAATATTTTGCCGCGATGCTGACGCCGGGGGATACGTTTTTATTCGCTGGGCGACGATTGCGGTTTCTCGGCATTCGCGAGACCAGCGTGCTGGTGGCCGAGGGGGGTATTGGCGAGCCGAAAATCCCCGCCTATGCCGGGGGGCAGATGCGGATGTCGACCCATCTGGCAAATCGGGTGCGCGCGATGTTGCATGCGCGCGATCAATGGGAGCATTTTCCAGAGCCGGTGCGCGAATGGCTTGCCTTGCAGGCGCTGCGTTCCGATCTGCCCGGCCCCGACGATTTGCTGGTGGAAACCTTTCCGCGCGGCGGGCGGTGGTATCTGGTCGCCTATTGTTTCGAGGGGCGGCAGGCGCATCAGGCGTTGGGTATGCTGCTCACCCGCCGGCTGGAGCGGTTCGGCGACCAGCCTATCGGGTATGTCGCCACCGATTACGTGCTGGGGGTTTGGTGCGCCCGCGAACCTGCGAATATTCCCCGGCTGTTCGAGGAAGATATGCTCGGCGACGATTTGGAAGCGTGGATGGCCGAGAGTTCCATGCTCAAGCGCAGCTTCCGGAATGTCGCGGTGATTGCCGGGCTGATCGAGCGGATGCATCCGGGCGGCGAACACAGCCGTAGACATGTCACAGTTAATACCGACCTGATTTACGATGTGCTCCGCAAACACGATCCCAACCATGTCCTGCTCCGCGCCACAAGGGCCGATGCCGCGCATGGCTTGGTCGATCTCGCCCATATCGCCGGAATGCTTGCGCGGGTCCGCGGGCGAGTGCGCCACCGGCGGCTCGACCGGGTTTCGCCGTTGGCGATCCCGGTGCTGCTCGACATCGGGCGTGAGCGCGTCCAGGGCGGCAATGCCGAGGAGGCATTGCTTGCCGAGACCGCGGCACTCGTCGCCGAGGCGATGGGGACCGAGACTCTGGCGTGAACCCGGCCGTTATGGAATGGATTGGCCCATGCATGCCGCCCCGATCCACCGCGCCGCCGAACGCTTCATGCTCGACCCCGCCGGCGTCGTTTTCTGGCCACGCCGGCGCACCCTGATCGTCGCCGATCTGCACCTTGAAAAAGCGTCGTCGCAGGCCGGGCGCGGGCAGTTATTGCCACCCTACGACAGCCGCACGACGCTTGACCGGCTGGCCCTGCTGGTTCGCCATTACGCGGCGGAACGGGTTATTGCCCTGGGCGATTCCTTCCACGACCGGCATGGTGCTGCGCGCCTGGCCCCCGAGGATGCCGCCCGCGTTGCCCGAATGGAGATGGGCCAGACATTCATCTGGATCATGGGCAACCATGATCCGAGCGACGCAGCCCTGAGTGAGCTGCGGGAAGGCGAGGTGATCTTTCGCCATCAGGCGGGGGAGGTTGCGGCCGGGGGCATCGAGTTTTCCGGACATTTCCATCCTAAGGCCCGCATCGCGACGCGAGCCGCCGCCATCGCCCGTCCCTGTTTCGTGGTGGATCAACACCGGGTGCTGTTACCGTCGTTCGGGGCCTATACAGGCGGACTCGATGTCGCATCACCACCGCTCCGGGCGCTGTTCCCGCGTGGCGGACAGGTGTTTTTGCTGGGCCGCGACCGGCTGTACGCATTTCCGCTTACACATGCCGCCCACGCGGCATAATGATTCGTATCGGACGCGCAACCTGATGTCGCACGGGTAGCCCGATGGCCTTCACAATCCTCTGGCTGCGCAACGATTTGCGGCAGGCTCAGAAAGCTCTGTATTCCTTTATGAAGTTTCGGGACGGACTCCGAGCACCGTGTAGGCTTGAAGTTGCGGGACTACCGGGATGTGTCGGAAACCTTCGACCGTATTGCCTCGATCGAGATGTTCGAGGCGGTGGGCGAACGATTGCGGCTTTGGCAATATTATCTGGCATAGCTGATTTTGGTGCGGGTAAATCAAAGACCTTGCCAATGGAGTCCCATTGGTCTTGTTTCCATCATGTGCGACCCTATCCTTCATGCGCCCAATGCCTCCTGCTGCTGCTGATTCAAGTCGTGGCGATTGCCGCCCGAGCATGATCCCGCCTGGGGTTCCGCTACGGATTGTCGGCGATGTTCATGGCGATGCCAAAGGCTTGGCCGCGGCGGCCGCGACCGATCGGTTCATCGTCCAGCTTGGTGATCTGGTCGATGACGGACCAGACACGCCGGGGGCGCTACGGCTGATGTTCGACCTGATCGATGCGGGACGCGGGATGTTCCTGCTCGGCAACCACGATTTCAAGCTGGCACGGGCGTTGCGCGGCGACGGGGTGCAGTACGGGCCGGGACTTGCCGCGACGCTGGCTACGCTCGATCCGGCAACCGCCTCCCGTGCCCTGATCGAAATCATGCGCGCCCCGGCGTGGATTGCAGCACCGCAAACGTTGTTCGTGCATGGCGGATTTCATCCCGCCATGCTCACTAATGCGCCGCCGGGTTTTCCGCCGGGTCGTCCGGATCGGCTGCTCGCCCGCGCGCTGTATGGCCAGACCACCGGCCGCGTCACCGGAGCGGGCAAGCCTGAACGACTGTTGTCGTGGGTCGATCGAATTCCTGCAAAGACGATTGTATACTGTGGCCACGATCGGCGCAGCACCGATGGACGACCGCTGACCTTGGCCGGTGCGATGGGTGGCAGTGCAGTGTTCTTGGATACCGGTGCCGGCAAGGGTGGGCATTTGTCGTGGATCGACGTGCCGGCGTTGAACTGACCGGTGATTCATGCGTTGAGTTGAGACGAAGTCAAAAGGAGACCACGTATGAGCAAACTTACCCTTGCCGCCGCCGAAACAATCATCGCGGCCGCCCGTGCGAAAGGGCGTGAGCTCAAACTGGCACCATTGACGATTGTGGTGCTCGATGCCGGCGGCCACATGGTGGCGCTGGCGCGGGAAGATCGATCAGGGATCGCACGGGTCGAGATTGCAACCGGCAAGGCATGGGGTGGCCTCGCGATCGGAGCCGGGTCGCGCGCATTGTTTGATCGCTGGAACAGCGGTGCCGGATTTGTCACCGCGCTTGCAGCAGTAACGCAGGGACGGATGGTGCCGGTGCCGGGCGGCGTACTGATCATCAGCGGCGACGGCGAGATTATCGGTGCGGTCGGAATTTCCGGGGATATTTCCGACAATGACGAAGCCTGCGCTATTGCCGGGGTCGAAGCAGCGGATTTTACCCCGCGCGCGGGGTAGTTCTATCCGGATTTGGCGGCTTTTACCGGCTTGCCGAGGGAGACGGAAATCCATGATGTTCCTTGTGGGCCATCGACCAGCAAGGCCGCCGCGTGCTTGTGTGCCAGATGATCGCGCAGTGCTTTCGGCGTAGTGACGAAATCGGGGCCGACGGCTTCGATCAGGCTGTCCGGGTGTAAACCGGCGCGAGCGGCAGCGCTGTCCTTGTCGACCGAGACGATAATGACCCCCTGAGCGCCAGGATGGGTCATGACACCAACGCCGAGGGCCGCGATCACCTCGGGTTTGGGCGGTTCGGGCGTCGCTGTCGATTGCGCTTCCGGCTTTGGCGACTTCGGCGGCACCGCGACGGTGATCGCAGCGTCATGCAGGGTACCGCCGATCTGGTAGTGCATCCGCGCCGTCTGCCCAGCCGGGATTTCGGCAAGGGCAACCTTGAACGCGTGAACGTCATCGATCGGGTGGTCATTGATCGCGGTGATCACGTCGGCGGGGGCAAGTTTGCCTGCCGAGGGGCCGTCCTCGACCACGCCGCCCACCACAACGCCATCGCTGGATTTGAGGTGCCAAGCCTGTTCCATATCTTGTGAAACATCTTCAATTCTGAGACCAGCCCAGCCGCGCGTCATCGCGCCATGCGCGATCAGCGACTCGGTGACCGGCTTGACCATGCTGGAGGGGATGGCGAAGCCGATGCCAACCGATCCCCCGGAGGGGGAGTAGATGGCGGAATCGACGCCTACGACATGGCCATTGGCATCGAGCATCGGACCGCCGGAGTTGCCGCGATTGATCGCCGCGTCGGTCTGGATGAAATTATCGTAAGGGCCGGAGTCGATATCGCGGTGCAAGGCGCTGACCACGCCAGCCGAAACGCTGAACCCGAGGCCGAACGGGTTGCCGATCGCCACCACCCAGTCACCGAGATCGAGTTTGCTACTGTCGCCGAAGTGAAGATAGGGCAGTGGACGGCCCGTATTGATTTTCAGCACCGCCAGATCGGCTTTTTTGTCGGCACCAATCAGTTTGGCGGTGAAAATCTGGCCATCATGCAGGGTAACCTTGATCTCGCTTGCCCCGGCGATGACGTGGTGATTGGTGACAATATAACCTTTGGGACTGACAAAAAATCCGGTTCCCAGCGCCTGTTCGGCACGGGGTGGCACGATGAGCGTGCCGGTATCGGCTTTTTCGGTGGCGGTTTTCTGAAACCTGCCATCGCCCGGTTTGGTCGCGGCACCGCTGGGGCTCTTCGGCTTCATCGGGTCGATGCTCTCGATATCGACCACGGCGGGAAGTGCGGTGCCGGCGATTTTCGCGATCGCCGGCGGTGCGGGGGGCGATGCAAAAGCAGTGCCCCCAGCGAGGAGCACGGCGGAGAAGAAGGGCGGGATCAGGATTTTGCGCGATGTCATAATGATCAGAGTGAGGGGATTGGGCCGATCCGGCAAGAGATGATTTTGCGGATGTCTGCGGGGGTGGTGCCTGCGGTGCGCAGATCGCGGATTGTGGCAGCGTGATCACGCTTGGCAAGGCGGCGTCCGGTGGCGTCGGTCAGCAAGGGGTGATGGGCATAGGCTGGGGTTGGCCAGCCAAGCAGGCGTTGCAGCAGCACGTGAATCGGGGTGGCTTCGCGCAGATCGGCACCACGGGTGACCAGGGTGACGCCTTGCAAGGCATCGTCATGGGTCACGCAGAGGTGATAGCTGGCGGGAACGTCCTTGCGAGCGAGCACGATGTCGCCGAGCGGGTTCGGGTTGGCGGTGAGCCAGCCGTCGCCGTCCTCATGGTAGCGCAGAGTGCCGGCGCGGGCGGCGGCGGCGGCGGTGCGCAGGCGAAGCGCATAGGCATCGCCATGGGCGATCCGGTCTGCGGCGATAGCAGGGTCGAGCCGACGACAGGTGCCGGGATAGATGGTTTCGGTGCCGTGTGGCGCGCCCATCGCGGCAGCGATTTCGGCCCGGCTGCAAAAACAGGGGTAGAGCAGATCCATCGCATCGAGCCGGTCGATGGCGGTACGATAGTCGGCCATGTGGCAGGACTGGATGTGGGGCTGATCACGCCAGGTGATGCCGAGCCAGGTCAGGTCTTCGATGATCGCTTTGGTATATTCGGGGCGGCAGCGCGACGCATCGATATCCTCGATGCGGAGCAGGAACCGGCCCTTGGCGTTGCTGGCTCGAGCGAACCCGATCAATGCCGATGCGGCGTGGCCGAGATGCAGATAGCCGGTGGGGCTGGGGGCGAAGCGGGTGACGATGGACATCGGCGGACACGATGATACGCTTGGACATAGAAGCAAAGCGAGGATGCAATGGCTGAATGGGGCAATACTGAACTCGATGGACCGCGCTGGGGTCCGGCCAGCGGCAGCGCGGCGAAGCAATTGGTAGTATTGTGCCATGGTCTTGGTGCGGACGGCAACGACCTGATCGACCTTGCGCCCTATTGGTCGCGCGCGGTGCCGGATGCGGTGTTCGTCGCCCCGCACGCGCCGGAGCCATTTGCGATGACCCCCCATGGACGGCAATGGTTCCCGATCGATAATCTTGACCCGGCGACCATGGGCGCTGGGGTGCGCCTAGCACGGGTGGCGCTGGATCGGTTTCTCGATGCCGAACTTGCGCGCCTGGATCTGCCGGCGGATGCCTATGCGCTGATGGGGTTCAGCCAGGGAGCAATGACGGCGCTGTTCACCGGATTGCGGCGGCAGGTGGCACCCCGCGCGATTCTGGCATTTTCCGGCGCGCTGATCGAACCCGAGTCGCTGCCAAAAGAAATCACCGCGCGACCGCCGGTGCTACTGGTCCACGGCGAAGAAGATCCCGTGGTGACAGTGTCGCGCTCGCGGGAGGCCGAGACCGTGTTGCGGGCGAACGGGGTGCCGGTACAAGGGCTGTACGTGCCGAAGTTGGAGCATGGCATTGAAGATGCCGGGCTTTCGGCGGGAGCCTTATGGCTTCAGAAGGGCTTCGCGACCGGTGTTGAACTTTCATGACAAGGTTTTGATGGTGAACCGTCCGGCTTGCGGATGTTGCTGGTCTTTGTCATAACTCACGCATGAATTCGGCCTGCCACCAGATATGGCGTACTGACTTCCGAAGCGCGCAGTATATTGTGTCCCCGTTCTGGGACCGGTTCAGTTATGCCTGACGGCGGGCAAAATTTCCCCGCTCTCGTACTGAATGCGGATTTTCGTCCGCTCTCCTATTTTCCGTTATCGCTCTGGGCTTGGCAGGATGCCGTGAAAGCGGTGTTTCTCGACCGGGTCTCGGTGCTGTCCGAATATGAGCACGAGGTACACTCGGTATCGTTCGCGATGAAACTGCCCTCGGTGATCGCGCTGAAGGATTTCGTCCCCTCGATGCGGCAACCCGCGTTCACCCGGTTCAACGTGTTCCTGCGCGACGGGTTCACCTGCCAGTATTGCCATGGCCGGCTGCCGGCACCGGATCTGACGTTCGACCATGTGATCCCGCGCGCGCGCGGGGGGCGGACGACGTGGGAAAACGTGGTGACCGCCTGCGGGCGATGCAATTTGCGCAAGGGTTCGAAACTGCCGCGCGAGTGCAAGATGTTTCCGTACGAAACGCCACGGCGGCCCAATTCCTGGGAGTTGCAGGACCGCGGGCGGGCGTTTCCCCCAAACTATCTGCATGAAAGCTGGCGGGATTATCTGTATTGGGATAGCGAGCTGGAGACCTAGATTATCATCGGTTCGACCTGCTGCGGGTGAACCGATGATGATGGCTCAAACAACGACGGGAGGCGTCGATGGCTGATGATCTGGTATTTTACACCAATCCGATGTCGCGCGGGCGGATCGTCCGCTGGATGTTGGAGGAGGTTGGCCAGCCGTATCGCGCCGAAATCCTCGACTATGGGACAACAATGAAAGCGGCCGCCTATCTGGCGATCAATCCGATGGGCAAGGTTCCCACCCTCCGCCATGGCGATACCGTGGTGACCGAGGTGGCCGCGATCTGCGCCTATCTGGCCGATGTGTTTCCCGACGCCGGGCTGGCCCCACCACCCGGTGATCGCGCGCGCGGGGCCTATTATCGGTGGTTGTTCTTCGCCGCAGGACCGCTGGAGGCGGCCGTGTCGAATCAGGCGCTGGGATTCACCGTCCCGGCGGGGCGCGAACGGATGATGGGTTATGGGTGCTACGCCGATGTCATGAATGCAGTGGAACGCGCGGTTTCGCAGGGTGATTTTCTGGCGGGTGACCGGTTCAGTGCGGCGGATGTCTACCTGGGATCGCATCTCGGTTTCGGGATGCAGTTTGGCACGATCGAAAAAAAACCGGCGTTTGAGGCGTATTGGGCGCGGCTGGCTGCGCGCCCCGCAGCGGTGCGGGCGCGGCAGATCGACGATGCGCTGATCGCCGAAGCGGAAAAAGCCAAGCGCGGATAGGTTTCATCGCTGTCTTATTTCGGCTATCCGAACCGGAACGGAGAGCCACCATGAACAAACCGATCCCGAATTCCCTGCGCAACCTGCCCGACGAACGGGGCCGCTTCGGCGAGTTCGGGGGGCGGTTCGTCGCCGAAACCCTAATGCCGCTGATTCTGGAACTTGAAGCCGCCTATGAGACCGCCAAGGGCGATCCGGCGTTTCAGGCCGAATTCGACTATTACATGAAGCATTATGTCGGAAGGCCGAGTCCGATGTGGTTTGCCGAACGGCTGACCAAAAAGCTCGGCGGCGCGAAAATCTATTTCAAGCGCGACGAACTGAACCACACCGGCGCGCACAAGATCAACAATTGCATCGGCCAGATATTGCTCGCCAAGCGCATGGGCAAGACGCGGATCATCGCGGAAACCGGTGCCGGGCAGCACGGAGTTGCGACCGCGACGGTGGCCGCCTTGTTCGGCCTGCCCTGCGTGATTTACATGGGCGCGGTCGATGTCGAGCGCCAGCAACCCAATGTGTTCCGGATGAAATTGCTGGGAGCCGAGGTGAGGCCGGTGACATCGGGGGCCGCGACCTTGAAGGATGCGATGAACGATGCGCTGCGCGACTGGGTCGCGAACGTGCGCGACACGTTCTATATCATCGGCACGGCGGCGGGGCCGCACCCTTACCCGGCCATGGTGCGCGATTTCCAGTCGGTGATCGGCGTCGAGGCGCGGGCGCAGATGCTCGAAGCCGAGGGGCGGCTGCCGGATGTCGCGGTTGCCGCGATCGGCGGCGGGTCGAACGCGATCGGGTTGTTTCATCCGATGCTCGATGACGATGTGCGGATGATCGGGGTCGAAGCGGCCGGGCGCGGACTGGATTCGGGCGAGCACGCGGCATCGCTGTCGCGCGGCCGGCCTGGCGTACTGCACGGCAACAAGACCTATCTGTTGCAGGATGCCGATGGCCAGATTCTCGAAGCCCATTCGATTTCGGCGGGGCTGGATTATCCCGGCGTCGGACCGGAACATTCGTACCTGCACGATATCGGCCGGGTCGAATACGTCGCGGTGACCGATGACGAAGCATTGGCGGCGTTTCAGCTCTGCTGCGCGACCGAGGGGATCATTCCCGCGCTGGAGCCGGCGCATGCTCTGGCCTACGTCGCGAAAATCGCCCCCGAGATGGCGGCGGATCAGATTATTTTGATGAATTTGTGCGGTCGGGGCGACAAGGATATTTTCACCGTCGCCAAGCATCTGGGAGAACGGCTTTGAACCGGATTGCCGCGACTTTCGCACGGTTGAAGGCCGAAGGGCGGGCCGGGCTGATCACTTTTGTCGAGGCGTTCGATCCGGACCGGGCGACCTCGGCGGCCTTGCTCGCCGGCATGGCGGCGCGCGGTGCCGATATCATCGAGATCGGGATGCCGTTCTCTGATCCGATGGCCGATGGCCCGACCATCCAGCTTGCCGGGCGGCGGGCGCTGCACGCCGGCGCGACCGTTGCGGGCACGCTCGACCTGGTTCGGGAATTCCGCGCCGGCAACGACACCCTGCCGCTGGTTCTCATGGGGTATCTCAACCCAATTTTATCCTACGGTATCGAGCGGTTTGCGGCGGACGCCGCGCGGTTCGGCGTCGATGGCGTGATCGTGGTCGATCTGCCGACCGAAGAGAGTGACATGATGCTGCCCAGCCTGCGGGCGAACCGGATCGACCTGATCCGGCTGGTGGCACCCACCACGTCCGATGAGCGGTTGCCTGTGGTGCTGAAGGAGTCATCGGGGTTTGTGTATTACGTGTCGATCACCGGCATCACCGGTACGCGCACCGCCTCGGCCGATGATTTGGCGCGCGACATTCCCCGGCTACGGCGCGCGACGGATTTGCCGATTGCAGTGGGGTTTGGCGTGCGCACGCCTGAACAAGCGGCAATCGTGGCGCAATATGCCGATGCGGCGGTGGTGGCTTCGGCGCTGATCGATCGGATGGCGGCGGGGTTGGATGGCAACGGGCATGCATCACCGGCTCTGATCGGGCAGGTGCTCGACGATGTTTCGGCTTTGGCGGCGGCGATGCGTTTGGAGCCGCGAGTGGCTTACGCATCATTGGCATGATAACGCCGCAGTAGCCGGGCAAAAATCGGCGCGCTTGCCGCCCTGTCGATCGTCGATAGTGTAGCGATACTGCGGGACGATGAGGTTTCGATGCGCGTTGCGATCTATTATGCCCCGGAGGACGATGATCCTCTCTGGGGTGCCGGTATCGCTTGGCTCGGGCGCGATCCGGCGCGCGATGCTTCCGTGGCGCAGCCCGATCATCCGGGTATTGCGGACGCGACCGCGTCACCCCGGCGTTATGGATTTCATGCCACGCTGAAACCACCCATGGAACCTGCGCAGGGGCTGGGGCCGTTGCTCGATGATGTGCGTGAACTGGCGGCTGGGTTGTCGCCCTTCGCGGCACCGGCCTTTACGGTTGGCCGAATCGACGGGTTTCTGGCCATTGTCGAGGCCACACCGTCCGCCGCATTGCACGCGCTGGCCGATACGTGTGTATCAGTGCTCGATCATCACCGAGTCGCCGAGCCGGCAGCGGTGCAGGCGCGCCGTGCCGAAGGGCTTGACCCGACTGGCAAGGTCTATCTGGAGCGGTTCGGCTACCCCTATGTGATGGATCGCTGGCGCTTTCACATGACGCTCAGCGAGCGCCTGAAAGTGCCGCATGAGCTTGAGGATGCCGCGCGCCGCCACTTTGCCCCGGCCTGTGCGTCCGCCAGGGTGATCGGCGGCATTGCCCTTTTCATCGAACCGGAACCGGGAGCGCCGTTCCACCTTGCCAAGCGGTTTTACTTCGGAAGACCGTAGAGCAAGAGAAAATTGTTTTGGTGAGCCCGGAGGGAATCGAACCCTCGACCCCAAGATTAAAAGTCTCGTGCTCTACCAGCTGAGCTACAGGCTCTCACCAAAACCGTCGCCCGCCGGAAAGACCAATTCCGGCGGGTTTCGTCAAGTGCCGTTAATGGATGGCTGCGATTACGCGGCAAGTTCCATCTTGATGATTTTGGTCGGATCGGTCACGCGCCCGCTCTGGCCCTGGCCTTTTTTGATCTGATCGACAAATTCCATGCCCTCGGTAACCTGGCCGAACAAAGTATATTTATCGTCAAGGAAGGTTGCCGGCGCGAAGCAGATGAAAAACTGGCTGTTGCCGCTGTTGGGATCGTTGGTGCGGGCCATGCCGAGTGTGCCGGTCAAGAAGCTGGCCTCGGTGGTGAATTCGGCGGGTACATTGGGCAGGTTGCTGCCGCCGGAGCCGGTGTTGGAGGGATCACCGGTCTGCGCCATGAACCCCGCGATCACCCGGAAGAATTCGCAGCCATTGTAAAATCCCTGCCCGGTCAGCGTTTTGATCTGCGCGACGGTTTTTGGGGCCAGATCGGGGCGCAGCACGATGGTGACGCGACCGAACGGCAGGGTCAGATAGATGGTGTTGGTCAAGTCGGCGGCGGCGGCGGTATCGGACATGAGGACTCCAGCAAGTGGTGAAGCCGCGGCGGCGGCAAGGATAGTACGACGTGTTATCATGTTGTTCTGCCAACCCTGCGAAGGGTTCTCTCCATAGTCAGTTGCGGAACGAAACTCGATATGTCCCCGCCTAGCTTGGCGATTTCCTTGACGAAGCGCGATGAGATGAACTGATGCCGTTCGCTCGCCATCAAAAAAATAGTCTCGATCGAATGATCGAGACGGGCATTCATACCGGCCATCTGGAACTCGTAGTCGAAGTCCGAGACCGCACGCAAGCCACGCACGATCACATGCGCACCAATTTCCTGCGCGAAGCCGATCAACAGCGTCTCGAAAGGGCGGACCTCAATGATGGTGCCGGTGCGGGCGGCGATCGGTTTGACCTCGGCGCACACGAGTTCAACCCGCTCGTCGCTTGGGAACAGCGGCCCCTTGCCGACGTTGCCCGCCACCCCGATCACCAGCCTGGCGCAAAGCGTTGCGGCGCGGTTGATGATGTCGAGATGTCCGTTGGTGATCGGGTCGAACGTGCCGGGGTATAACCCGGTCAGCGCCCGCTCACGCACTGGTTGCGCCCTCGGGGGGGGCTTGGTCGCCACCGTTATCATTGGTCCCCTCGTCGGTGCCGTCGTCGATTACCGGGAACACGCTGGTCACCTGCTCGTCCTTGTCGACCCGCACCAGTGTTACCCCCATCGCCTGCCGGCCAGTGATCCGCACCTGATCGATCGGCGCGCGGATCAGCTTGCCCTGATCGGTGACCAGCATGATGTCATCTCCCGCGCGCACCGGGAAGCTCGCGACGACCGCTTTTCCGTTGCGGGCGGCAAGCGCGATGTTGGTGATCCCCTGCCCGCCTCTGCCGGTGACGCGATATTCATAGGCCGAGGAGCGCTTGCCGAAGCCGCCCGTCGTGACCGTAAGCAGCATGTCCTCGGATTCGGTGAGTTGAGCGGTTCGTTCCGGTGCCAAAGTGATATCGGCGGCGACTTCGTCAGACTCGACCGCCTCCAATTCGGCCTCCTCGCCGTTTCGCCGTTGGGCGGCTGCAAGTTTGAGATAGGCGGCGCGCTCCTCGACGGTTGCCTCGACATGGCGGAGCACCGAGAGCGAGATCACTTCGTCGTCCTTGCCCAGCCGGATGCCGCGCACGCCGTTGGAATCCCGCCCGGCAAACACCCGCAGCGTGTCATCGGTAATCTGGAACCGGATGCAGCGGGCGAGACGGGTAGCAAGGAAAACATCGTCGCCCTCGCGGCAGGTGGCGACGCCGACCAGATGGTCGCCCTCGTCCAGCTTCATCGCGATCAGGCCAGAGGACCGCACGTTGCGGAAATCGGCCAGCCGGTTGCGCCGGACATTGCCCGAGGCGGTGGCGAACACCAGGTGCAGATCGTTCCACAGGCTTTCATCCTGCGGCAACGGCAGCACGGTGGTGACAGCATCGCCGTTGAGTTCGGGCAGGATGTTCACGATCGCACGGCCCTTAGCGGCGGGAGCGGATTCCGGCAGGCGCCAGACTTTCTCGCGAAACACCTTGCCGCCCTGGCTGAAAAACAGCACGAACTGATGGGTGTGGGCGTTGAAACTGCGGGTGATCACATCATCGCCACGCATCGAAGCCGCCGCCCTGCCCCGCCCGCCGCGATTCTGCGCCCGAAAGGCTTCCAGTGGTGTGCGCTTGATGAAACCATCGCGCGTCATGGTGACGACCATCTGCCCTGGCTCGATCAGACTCTCGTCATCCTGATCGGCGACGTTGTCCTCGATGCTGGTCCGCCGCGGCGAGCCGATTCGCGCACACACTGCGATCAGTTCCTCGCGCATCACTTCCAGCCGGCGCGGTCGTGAACCGATAATCGCGAGCAGTTCACCGATCTTTTCGCCGACCTCGCGCAATTCCGCCTGGATCTTGTCGCGCTCCAGTCCGGTCAGGCGTTGCAGGCGCAGTTCCAATATGCCGCGCGCCTGCGCTTCGGTGAGACGGACGGTGCCGGACTCGGTGACCTGATTGCCATGATCATCGATCAGGGCAAGCAGCGGCAGCACATCGCCGGCCGGCCAGTCCCGCGCCATCAGGCCCACGCGCGCAGCCGCGGCATCAGGGGCGGCGCGGATCAGGGCGATCACCGCATCGATATTGGCGACTGCGATGCCGAGACCGACCAAAAGATGCGCCCGGTCACGCGCCTTGTTCAGGTCGAACCGGGCGCGGCGGAGGATGACATCCTCGCGGAAGGTGATGAAGCAGTCGAGCGCGTCGCGCAGACCCAACTGGCGCGGCCGTCCGCCATCGAGTGCCAGCATGTTGATGGCAAACCCGGCCTGCAACTGGGTGAAGCGATAGAGCTGGTTCAGAACGACCTCGGGTGTGGCGTCGCGCTTGAGTTCGACCACCATGCGCATGCCATCGCGGTCGCTCTCGTCACGCAGATCGGAAATGCCTTCGACTTCCTTGTTGCGCACCAGATCGGCAATGCGTTCGAGCAGGGTGGCCTTGTTCACCTGATACGGCAGTTCGCTGACCACGATGGCAAGACGGTCCTTGCGGATCTCCTCGATCGTGGCGCGTGCCCGCACCACGATCGACCCACGCCCGGTTTCAAATGCACTGCGGATGCCGGCACGGCCAAGAATCATCGCCCCCGTGGGGAAATCCGGGCCGGGAACGATCTTCATCAGATCATCGAGCGTCGCCTCGGGATGTCCCAGCAGATGCAGCGTGGCGTCGATGATCTCGGTCGGGTTGTGCGGTGGAATATTGGTGGCCATGCCGACCGCGATGCCGTTGGCACCATTGACCAGCAGGTTGGGATAGGACGCCGGCAGCACGCGGGGTTCGGTATCGGATTCATCGTAGGTGGGCTGGAAATCGACGGTATCGCGGTCGATATCGGTGAGGAGCGCCATCGCGGCGTCGGCGAGGCGCGCTTCGGTATAACGCATCGCCGCCGGCGGATCGCCATCGACGGAGCCGAAATTGCCCTGGCCGTCGATCAGCGGCACCCGCATCGAAAAACTCTGGGCCATGCGCACCGCGGCGTCATAAATCGCGGAATCGCCGTGCGGATGGTATTTACCCATGACCTCGCCGACCATGCGGGCGGATTTCCGGTAGGGTTTGTCTGGCGTGTTGCCCGATTCGGCCATCGCATACAAAATGCGTCGATGCACGGGTTTCAGCCCGTCCCGGGCGTCTGGCAGGGCGCGCGAAACGATGACGGACATCGCATAATCGAGGTAGGAGCGGCGCATCTCCTGCTCGATGGTCACGGGTGAAAGCCCGCGCGGGCCTTCGGTCTGGTCGGTCTGATCGGTCATGAAGATATCATACCATTAGTGCTGCGTCGCTGCGAGAGACCCCGGGATGCAGCATTCCGCGTGGTGCAGATTGTCCCGATCTCATGAGTGTCACGCTTCATCTGGGACAAATTGACCCAATGAACCGGGAAAATCTCCCAAAATTCAGGCGCTACGGTGTGGCACGGTTTTTGCTATCCAGATCAGTGCGAACTGACCTGCGCCAAATGTGGGTCTTGCAAAACAAAAGGTGGCCCGAGGGAGGTGCCGAAAACAATATATGATTAATGATCTACCCGATTTGAACGCGGTGGAGTGGAATCGCATGATTACGCGCGATGTGCATGACCGCCTATATAAGAATTGCATAAGATAAACGTGAAATTCATTCGAAATATACAATATATTATGTTGCTTAATATCATTTTATGTATTTTTTGGATTGCAGAATCAGGACAACAAGAGTACTCATGATAGTGTTATCTCCGCTAACCTCCATGTATGTGGCGTGAGCATCAGACATGGAGGAATTGATATCTACGCCGGATCGAATCACTCACAATGTGCAAGTTCGGTCGCAGCTTCGAGTTAGCCAAGAAACCTTTGGGAAAGGAGTAAATGTCATGGCGTTAAGCGCCGCTACTACCGCAGCAACTGAAGCTTTAAAGGTCAATCGTGCTCCTACGGGTGTGAATCCGCAGGAAGTGCATCGTTGGATGCAAAGCTTCAACTGGGACTTCGCCAAAAATCGGACCAAGTATCCGACGAAATACCACATGGCGAATGATACCAAGGAACAGTTCAAGATCATCGCCAAAGAATATGCCCGGATGGAAGCCATTAAGGATGAACGGCAATTCGGGACGCTTCTCGATGGCCTTTCGCGCCTTGGTGCCGGAAATCGGATGCATCCGAAGTGGGGCGAGACTATGAAGGTCGCCTCGAATTTTCTGGAGGTCGGCGAATACAACGCGATTGCAGCCGCTGCCATGCTTTGGGACTCGGCGACGGCTTCGGAGCAGAAGAACGGATATCTCGCACAGGTGATGGACGAAATTCGCCATACCCACCAGTGCGCGTTCATCAACCACTTCTACTCCAAGCACTATCACGATCCGGCGGGCCACAACGATGCGCGTCGGACTCGCGCAATCGGGCCGCTCTGGAAGGGCATGAAGCGCGTGTTCGCTGATGGCTTCATTTCAGGTGACGCCGTTGAGTGCTCGGTCAATCTGCAGCTGGTCGGCGA
Organism: Acidiphilium sp.; assembly: GCA_028688905.1. GTDB lineage: Bacteria > Pseudomonadota > Alphaproteobacteria > Acetobacterales > Acetobacteraceae > Acidiphilium. Next base: position 1,019,058 of record JAQTXH010000001.1, read on the forward strand.
GGCTTGCTTTACCAACCCGCTTATCGTTGCCGTTACCGAATGGGCCTCGGCCAATGGCGACGAAATCACGCCGAGCGTCTTCCTCTCCATCGAAACCGACGAACTGCGTCACATGGCGAACGGCTACCAGACGGTAGTGTCGATTGCCCATGATCCGGCTTCGTCCAAATACCTGAACACCGACTTGAACAACGCGTTCTGGACCCAGCAGAAGTACTTCACGCCGGTTCTTGGTATGCTTTTCGAATATGGTTCGAAGTATAAGGTCGAGCCTTGGGTTAAGACCTGGAACCGTTGGGTGTACGAGGATTGGGGTGGAATCTGGATCGGCCGCCTCGGCAAATTCGGCGTGCAGTCACCTCCCTCGCTGAAAGACGCCAAGCAGGATGCCTATTGGGCGCATCACGATCTGTTCCTGCTTGCTTATGCGCTGTGGCCAACCGGCTTCTTCCGTCTGGCTCTGCCGGACGAGGAAGAGATGCAGTGGTTCGAAGCCAACTATCCGGGTTGGTATGACCACTACGGCAAGATCCTGAACGAGTGGCGTGCCCTTGGCTGCGAAGATCCGAGCAGCAAGTTCATCCCGATCCAGTGGCTCGAGAAGAATGGTCACAAGGTCTACGTCGATCGTGTCTCGCAGGTGCCTTTCTGCCCGAGCCTTGCAAAGAGCACGAACACCTTGCGCATCCACGAATACAACAACCAGTTGCATTCGTTCAGCGATGACTGGGGCGAACGCATGTGGCTTACGGAGCCGGAACGCTATGAATGCCAGAGTGTGTTCGAGCAGTACGCGGGCCGCGAAATTTCCGAAGTCGTTGTCGAAGGGCACGGCGTGCGTGCCGACGGCAAGACGCTGATCGGACAACCTCACGTGCGGGGCGACAAGCTCTGGACGGTCGAGGATCTCCGGGCAGCCGGTTGCGTATTCAGCGATCCTTTGCGGAATTGATCTAAATAGGCGGGGTGGAGCTTGCCTTCACCCCGCTACTTTTCGCTCATACCATTAACATACGGCCCATATAACTGGTCGAGGTGACTGGGGAGGGGCCGCAGGAGGAAACGATGGCACAAGAAACCACGCGTACAACGAGGCGCGGCCTGCTCGATCCGGAAAGAGCAGCCGCCATTCTTAAGGTGATCCCGCCGAACGCACTCGATACGCAGCGGCGGATGGGTTACTTCGTCGAACCGCGCTGGAAGCGGCTCAGCGAATACGAGGCGCTGACCTGCTACAGCCAGCCGACACCGGACTGGATTCCTGGTGGCCTCGATTGGGGTGATTGGACCCAGAAATTCCATGGCGGGCGTCCCTCCTGGGGCAACGAACTTACCGAACTCCGGAGTTCGGATTGGCATAAACACCGCGATCCGGCGCGCCGCTGGCATCACCCGTACGTCAAGAATAAATCTGAGGAAGCTGGTTACACGCAACGCTTTCTTCAGGGGTATTCCGCCGAAGGACAAATCCGCACCATGGATCCGTTCTGGCGCGATGAGATGATAAGCAAGTACTGGGGCGCGATGATCTTCAATGAATACGGGATGTTCAACGCGCATTCATCGGTGGTCCGCGATTGCCTTGGTGACACAATCCGTAGTTCCGCGACCTTCGCCGCCTTTGATAAAAACGATAACGCCCAGATGATCCAGATGGAGCGCGTTTTTATCTCGAAGGTTCTTTCAGGATTCCCGGAATCAACCGACGAGCCGAAACTCGTATGGACAACCGATCCCGTCTATCGCGGTGCTCGGGTGCTGATTGAGGAACTGTGGCAGGGTATTCAGGACTTCAATGAGATTCTCTGGTCCACCCACTGCGTTTACGATCCGCTGTTCGGCCAGTTCGTCCGCCGGGAGTTCTTTTTGCGCCTTGCCCCGTTCTTTGGCGACTCGCTGACCCCGTTCTTCATCAATCAGACGCAGACCTATTTCCAGACCACTCGCGACGCGATGTCGGATCTCTATTTGACGACCCTGTGTGACGATATGCAGTTTTCGTCTCTTAACCGCCGTTTCTTGCGGCTCTGGACTGACAAGTGGCTTAGCCAGACCGTGACGGCATTGAAGGATTTCATGGGGCTGTATGATAAAGTCCCGGTAATCGCCGGCGTGACGGATGAGGCTTCGGTGAAGGAAGCGCTGACCCGCGTGTTCTCTGACTGGGTGCATGACTATGTCGATAAAATCGATGGCAAAGTCGACACCAAGAAAATAATCGACCTCATCATGACCGGTTACAAATAGGAGATCGTTTCGTGACAAAAAATGCATATAACTACGGCATCATGGAGAAAACCGGCAAAGCCTTCGCCGACGAATTTTTTGCCGAAGAGAACCAGGTCGTCCATGAATCCAACGCGATCGTGTTGGTTCTCATGCAAAGCGACGAGATCGATACGATCGTTGAGGAAATGATCCTCAAAGAGGGCAAAAAGCACAATCCATCGATCACTGTGGAAGATCGCAGTGGGTTCTGGTGGATCAAGGCCGACAATAAAATTGAGGTCGATTGCGCTGAAGCCAGCGAAATGCTTGGAAAGACCTATAGTGTTTACGACTTCTTGGTTAACGTCTCGTCAACCATAGGTCGTGCCTACACGATCGGTGATAAGTTCGTGATTACTTCCGAGTTAATGGGACTTGACGTTAAACTCAAAGATATCTGATTTCAAGGGAGCTGACTTCCATGGCAAACTATCCAATTCACGAAAACCCAACGCGCGATGAGTGGGCTGCGAAAATTGACCGGCTGACCACACTGAAAGACGCGTCAAAGGCGATCAAAGACTTTCGCAAAGACAACACGTCACCTTTCCGCAAGAACTATGATCTGGACATTGATTACCTCTTTATCGAGTGCAAGCTTGAAGAGAAGCTGGCCGACATGAAGGGGCAACACATGAAGGACGACGATCTGCTCACCAAAACGGCCGACGGCGAATGCCCGGAGGAGATCTCGAATGCCTGGATCGCCAAGATGAAAAGCGCGAAAGATAAATTCGTCGCAGAAAAAGTCTTGATCGAATTCCGGCAGACCTATAAGCCGCCGGTGATGCCCGTCAATGCGTTCCTTCGTGCGGATGCGACTCTCGGCTCACTCCTGATGGAAGTCCGTAATACCGATTATTACGGAACGACGCTCGGGGAACTGCGCAAGCAGCGTGGCGTTCGGGTTGTCCACCTACAGGATGGATTGGCTACGGCATAACGACATCGAACCGGGTGCGGTGCTCAGTTTGGCCGCGCCCGGGCCTTTGCTTGGAGGGGAGACCGATGAAACAACCAGATCCAGTCGCAGAGATGGAAGTATTTTTAAAGGGAATGGACGGCGAAGAAGTAGACGTGCTTGCCGACAATACCAGCGTTATTGAAATTGCTGCTGGGGAAGTTGTTGGTGAGCGTATCGAGTTGCACAATGGGGTGATATATCAGGCCTTCGCTGAAGATCTTGGTTTCATGTGGCGCTGGGAAATTCACCGTAGTGGTAAGCCAGTACAATCGGGCTGCTCACTGTCCGAAAGATCGGCGCGTGAGGCGGTCGACCATGTGTTGGCCTTTTTTCAAAACCTGGCTACCGCGCAAGCTGAGGCCGAGAGCGATGACCCACGTGACGATTAACAACTTAGCAATGCGGTGCAGTTCACGGGTAACTTGAAGCACTAAGTAGGTAACAACTCTCCCTCCCTTTTTGAAGGATGTGGAACGTATGCGGGGTTTGCTGCCAGTTTTGGACGTTAAAATCCATAAATTGGCCACATTTTCCTAAAAATCCGTTCGGAATTGGCTTCTGGGGTAGAGGTTGCGCGGTTACCGGGGCGTGGTGCCAAAACAAAATGAAAATTTGGGAAGGGAACTAATGTACACTGTAGAAGCGATTACTGAAGACGATAAGAAGGTGGAGTTTGAGTGCGGACCGAATGAAGATCTGATTACGGCCGCCTTGCGTAATAACGTCATTTTGCTTTCGTCCTGCCGGGAGGGTAGCTGTGCTACCTGCAAGGCGGAATGTATTGAAGGCGAGTTCGAACTTTCTAACTGCAGTGTGCAAGCGCTTCCTTCAAATGAGGAGGAAGACGGCTTCGTTCTAATGTGTGGAATGTATCCCCGCAGCGACATCGTGGTGCGGCTTCCCTATGTTTATGAGCGAATCTCATTCGGTAAACAAAATGTGGACTGGACGGGGGACGTTGTTGCCTGTGATCGTTTGTCCTCAAATGTGTTTCGGCTCGTGATCCAATGCAAAGATCCGGACACCAACGCGCCGTTGCCGATGCCGTTCACCGCCGGCCAGTACGTCAATATTGAAATACCTGGCACGGGGATCTCTCGTTCGTTCTCCATGGCCAATCCGCCCGGGAGCACGGATCTCGAATTCCTTATTCGTATGCTGCCTACGGGACGCTTTTCGGAATTCCTGGCAAACGGGGTCGCTGTCGGGCAGGCCATTAAATTCCGCGGACCGACCGGGATTTTCGCATTGCGCGAGAATGGCCTTCGCCCACGGTATTTTATTGCGGGAGGTACGGGCCTTTCACCGGTGCTGTCCATGATCCGACGGATGAGGGATGTGAGAGATCCTCACCCGGTGAAACTATTCTTTGGTGTGACGCATCAGCATGAATTGTTTTACGAAGAGGAACTTGAGGAACTACGGCGTTCGATGCCGATGCCGAATATGCTTGTCAATATCGCAGTGATGAATCCATCTGACACCTGGCACGGGTTCAAAGGAACGGTCGTTGACCTCCTTCGGACTGAACTGAGTCAAAGCAACGAGAAGCCGGATATATATATGTGCGGGCCGCCGGCGATGATCGAAGCGACAGTGGCGGCGGCCGTTGCCGCCGAGGTTCCCGATGGAAGCATCTACTTCGAAAAATTCCTTGCGTCCGGGTGAAACAGGATGAATAACAGATCGTGTGAGGCTTTGGTTGCTGAAATGGACGGCCAACAGTAGGCTTCACACGATAAATTCGGGGGTACTGGCAATGAATGAGGATGACCAAGACTTCTTGAGAGAAATGGCCAAAAGCTTGGATGCCACCTTGTATGAACTGAACGCACGAGAAGAGGAACTGCTTGATGTCCTTGGTGACGAGCGGGCCGAAGATTTGCAGAGCTATTATGACCGCAGGCTTGACCCCGAGGAAGCTGAGCAGTTCCGTGAAATGTTGGATTATGATGATCGCCAGATGATTTCAGTGTGGAACAGGCTGTTGCGTGTGAAGGAACAACGCTTGCTGGTTGGACGGCTCCTGATGCGGAATATCATAATAGAAACAGTGTCGGGAATTAAGGCTGCGTCCAGCGACCGTCCGACCTGAGCGAGCAGAACGACAAAAACAAGCATTAACCCGGGATAACGCCACCGGGAATGCAAATGGAGGAATTATGGCCCGTGCTATCATCTTCGGGAACTCAGCCCGACGGCAGTTGATGAGCGGTATCGACCGATTGGCCGATGTCGTTGGCGTTACCTATGGGCCGCGAGGTCGTAGTGTTCTCATCCAGCATCGTACGGCTGGCCTTCCACCCATCGCAACGCGCGACGGCGCTTTGGTCACCCAATATTTCGAGCAGGATGGCTTAGCTGCAAATATCGGTCTCGCCCTCGTACGCCAGGTGGTGAATTCCGTGGTAAAGGAGGTGGGCGATGGTACTTCCACCTGCGTTGTCCTCACACGCTACATTGCCTCGGCGGTCATCAAGGGGATGGCGGCTGGCTTGAACCCGCGTGAAATTCGCATAGGCATGAATCGGGCCGTTGATATGGCCGTCGCCAATCTGGAGCAGCTGGCCAAACGCGACTGCGAACCGGCGATGATCGCGGCCATTGCCGCTATGGCGGGGCATGGTGACGAAGAAATCGGCAGACTTGTCGCCGACGCAGTCGCGCACTCCGGCCCCACCGGTCCGGTAGCGATCGAACTGGGCACTGGATTCACGGACGAAATAGAACTTGTCGAAGGAATTAAATGGGAACAGGGCTACCTCTCGCCCTATTTCATAACCGACAAGGATCGGCGCGTTGCCGAATTGGATGATCCGTATATTCTCATCTACGATCGTGTGATCCACGAGTTCGACGAGTTCCTGCCCGTGCTGGAACTTGTTCGCCAGCAGAACCGGCCACTGCTCATTGTGGCCGAGAATGTTAGTGAAGCGGCACTTCCCGGCGTTCTTCTCAATCATATACGGCGTACCCTGCAAGCCGTCGCTGTGCGGTCACCGGGTCATGGCGACGCCAAATTCGCCCGTCTGGACGACCTCGCCGCTCTGACGGGAGGCCGGAGCCTGCTGGAATGCCAGGGGGACAGTCTTGCGGGAATCACGCTCGCCGATTTAGGACAGGCCCGAAAAGTCGTAATAACCGATGATTCCACCACAATTACAGGTGCCAAAGGTGATCCTTTGGTGATCAAGGAGCGTCTGACGAGCCTGCAATTTCAACTTGATGGTCTGCGGAATGGCGATCTTTCCAAAGGTTCAGCATTGGGCCGTGTCCACGACGCCGATGAATTGGAAGATCGCATCAGGTCTCTGTCCGCGCGGTTTGCGGTCATCAAGATTGGTGGCCGAAACGAGATTATCGCGAAGGAGCGGCTCCAGTTGGTCTCCAATGCGCATGCCGCGGTTTTGAATGCGCTCGCCGATGGTGTGATCCCGGGCGGAGGGGTTGGCCTGCTGCACAGTGCCGAAGGGCTTGATGCTTTGGATAGCGATAGCTTGGGAGAGCGCTATGGCATTGATACTATTCGCCGTGCGCTTGAGGAGCCGCTTCGGAAGATCGCGGAGACTTTAGGTCTTGAAGCACCCGAGGTGCTGTTCACGGCGCGCCGATCGGAAAATCGTTCCTGGGGCCTCGATGCTCGCACTGGCCTCTACGGCGACTTATATGAGATGGGCATCATCGATTCCCTGCGTTGCATCAGCTCTACTTTGCAGCAGGCCGCCAGCACGGCCGGTATGCTGATGACGACAGAGTGCGTGGTGGCGACTTTGCCTCCAGACGATCCTTCGTTCGGCTTCACTGACGAGTGGGCTGCAGCAACGCGCGAGGATCCGCGGGATAATTTGCCCCAAAAGAAGGTAAAAGTGGGGACGGACACATGACAGGACGTGACCACGAGTTTGAGACTCCGGGGCGGTCGATTAGCATTATAGCGACTTTATAGGCCGCCCAGCCTCCATAAATGGGAGAGCATGGATTTCGGCAAACGGCGTCAGGGGGTTTCAATTGGTCTGTCAGGCGGTTCTATCAGCGTCTGACAGACTCTAAACTCTAGTCGGCTCAAGAGCCGCCCATGGGAAGCAGCGGACCAGAGAACACGATGGGGGTGTCGGGCTGACCTGTGGGTGAACCGCCTGGCGGTTCCACCGTGACGGCCATCAGGATTTCGGGTTTGCGCATGTCCGCAGGCATGTCGTTGCGCGGCAGCGCGGTGCGGCGGGGTTCGACGAAGCCCACCGGAATCGGCTTCTCCCCACCGGCTACCGCCCAAAGCTGCCAGACTTTGCCGGCGGGCGGCGCAATAGGGGCGACGGGGGCGATGCTCATTGCCCCGTCACTGCGCAATGCGACGGTAAACATCGGGCCGGATGCGTTTGCAAGCACGGCCACCATGTGCGGTGCCGCCGACGGTTGCGGGCGCAACACCACCAAAGCGATGGCAGCGGCTGCTGCCAAGGCACCGAAGCCTCGCCAAACCGCGATATTGTCCCACCAGATTTCGCGCCAGGACGAACGGCGGTGCCATGCAATGCGCGGCAACGGGGTGGCCGCGGCGTCACGCGGTGAAAGGATGCGCTCAATTTCTTGCCAGACGGTGTGCGACGGTTCGACTGGTGGGATAGCGAGCGACAACGGCAACAAACGAACTTCCCAGGCGGCAACCTCAAGGCTCAATGCCGGGTCAGTCGCGAGGTCGGCCTCGAAATCGCACCGTTCCTGCCCGCGCAGCAGGCCAAGCACGTAAAGCCCGGCGCGATCCGGGGTCGGGGTGATGTGATCACTCATCGTTCAAGGCACTTCTTTAGGGCATCAAGCGCTCGGACGATCCAGCTTTTGATCGTGCCGAGCGGTGTTTTGGTGAGATCGGCGATCTCGCTGTGCGAATACCCCTCGACATAGGAGAGGACTACCGAACGACGCCAGTTTTCCGGCAATTCACCGATGCAAGAGGAAAGGGCGCGGCTGTCTTCAATATCGACCGGCATATCGGCCGCAACGTCGGGCAGTTCGTCGGTGCCGGTGTGGCGGCGCTCGGTTTCCAGCCGATCAAGCGCGCGGTAGCGCAGAATGCCGATCATCCAGGCTTTCGGCGAGCCGCGTGACGTGTCGAACCGATCCGCATTGCGCCAGATTTGCAGAAACGCGTCCTGTAGGGTTTCCTCCGCATGGGGGCGATTGCGCAGCAGCCTCAAGGCCACCCCGAGCATCGTCGGTGCCATGGCGTCATACAAAGCGCGCAACGCCAGCGGGTCACGTTCAGCGCATCGCCGCAGGAGTTGGGTAAGGTCATCCTCGGCAGCCATTCCGGCTACATTTTCCGTCACCCAGTTGAGTTCCGTGCCATCGAACATCTTGTAGGTGACTACGCGCACCGAGGCAATCCGGATGCGGGATCGCCGTTCCTGTGTCTGTTTATAGAGTTTGTACATCTTGGATGGCTGTGGACTGAACATTTATTCGGAAGGCCTGCCTTTGTTCCTGGGCCACGACAAAAAAGTTGCCTTGTATGCATCCAAAGTGGCAGCGGCACGGTAACTCAAATGACCGCAGACTGAATATGTAGCGACCCAGGCTCGTAGGTTTGGTTGCGATGGTATCATTGTTATCGCGAATATTAAATAAAATTGTAATATTAAAAAATCGTAAACTGCAAAATATCGTATCATAAAAAATTAAAAATTCTACTCAATAATTAAACCATAAATTAAACCATAAATTAAACGGAGCCGACTCAAAAAATCTACAATAGGAGGGACATAATGGGACTAATTCCGATCAAACAACGTCTAAAATTTTCGTCTGCCATCGGTAGCATCGCCCTGATGGTGGCTGCACTGACAATATCGGCACCATATGCGCAAGCCAGGAGTGGTATGTTCGACGAGGGCGGGCTTACCGCCACCGGTGGCGTAACCTCAATCAGCGGCACGGCCGGTGGTGGCTTGAACCCCCTCGCTTTCATCGGTGGCTATGAAACCGACACTCAAATTGGTGGCACGGCGTTTTACACACATTTAATTGCCGGCAGTTTCACGATGAATGCAGGTGGTGCCTTGATCGGCATCGATAATCGTTTTGAGATTTCGGTTGCGAGACAAAATTTCAATCTTGGATCGCCGGGAGCGAGCTTGGGTCTAGGGTCCGATTTCAACCTTCGCCAGAATATTTTCAGTGCGAAGCTGCGTCTTTTCGGCAATGCGGTGTATGACCAAAATTCGCTTGAACCTGTCGTGTCGGTGGGCGTTCAATATCACGAGAATATCAGCCCAGCCTATCCTGGCACCGGGCGCAACATCGTCGATATTCTCGGCTCCCATCCGGATGGGACGACCTACTACATCGTCGCAACCAAATTGTGGCTCGACGGTTTGTTAGGACACTACACCGTGTTGAGCGGCGGCCTGCGCTTGACCAACTCCAACTACAACGGTTTGCTGGGCTTCGGTGGCACCAATGATGCGGGTGTGTATAAATCGGGCTATCATGTCGAACCATTTGTTACCACCGCCTATTTCTTGAACCGTCAAATTGCGGTTGGCTACGAGTATCGGGGAAATCCGCATTTCAATGTTGGCGGACCCGCGAATTTTAGCTCGACCAGTGCATGGCAAGATGCGTTTATCGCTTACTTTCCCACGAAAAACATTTCGATCACCGCTGCTTATGTCAACCTAGGTACCGTTTTGAACACAAAAAATTCGAACGGCCTCTACTTGTCGCTTACCGGTTACTTCTGATCAAAAATATCGAGGAATGAACTTCATGAACAAGTTACACGTTGCACTCGTCGCGAGTGCCATAGCGGTGGCGATTGGTGCTGCAACCGTGGTGCCCGCTCGGGCCGCCACAAGTTACTATCAGGATTTCGGGGGCAAACCGGGCATTACCGTCCTGATTGACCAGTTTGTCGGCAATGTTGCCGCCGACAAGCGGATCAATTTCTATTTTGCCCACACCAATATTCCGGCACTGAAGGCAGCGCTGGTGGAACAAGTATGCAACCTGGAAGGAGGGCCGTGCCCGTTCGCCATGAGCATGCCCAAAATCCACAAGCACATGGGTGTCACACAAAACGCGTTCAACGCGCTCGCCGAGGACATGATCCGCGCGATGGATCACGAGCAGATTTCAACGGCGGCACAGAATAATCTGCTCGCCAAACTAGCCGCGATGGAACCGCAAATCGTCACGAGGTAGTGTAGCGAACATTGCGAGTGAACCAATGGCGACTGAACCAATGGAGATCGGCATGGCTGACAACGGCATCAATCGCCGGGCATATCTCAAGGCCGCAATCATCGGGACGGCGGGTTCGGTGTTCGTGCTGACCGCACTGCGTAGGGCGCAGGCATCAAGCAAGGCGACCAGAGTCTCGGCTGGTTATATCGGACATCCGGCGTCTGACGGGTCGAAATGTTCGACGTGTGCGAACTATATTTCCGCCGGTTCAAAGTGCGAACAGGTGGCGGGTATCGTTTCCCCGAACGGGTTTTGTAACTTTTATACGCCCAGGGGATAGAAAAGGCCTCCGATTCGGGGGGATCATCACACTGAGTTTTACGCCGGGGCCTTCGGGGTTCGATTGGGGTGGACCGGACGGCCCAGATGGTTCACAACGCGCTTGATGGAGACCCGCATCGAGCGTCTGTGTACGGCCAACGGGCTCAAAATGACCGGCCCGCGCCGGATCATTGCGCAAATCCTGTCCGAGGCCAATGATCATCCCGATGTTGATGAACTGCACCAAATGGCCCACACGCGCGACCCGCGCATTTCGCTTGCCACTGTCTATCGGACGGTGCGGTTATTCGAGCAGCATGGCATATTGGAGCGGCGCAATCTGGGAAGCCGGCGGGCGCGGTACGAAATGTCCGGCGAACGGGATCATTTTCATCTGGTCGATCAGGAGAGCGGCAAGATCATCGAGTTCGACGAGCCGGAAACCGAGGTCCTGATGCGCCGGATTGCCGCCCGCCATGGGTTTGATCTGGTATCGCTCAAGATCGAGTTGTTTGGCCGCAGGCTTCATGCCGAAACCTCACCCGGCGAGCCGCCGACAGCCGACGAACCCGCCAAGAGCGCCGCGCAATGATCCGCGAGGAAGCGCTGGGACGAAAGGCGGGATTCGAAGAGCTGCGAGCGGGCAATCTGGGGGTGCGGCTGGCAACGAGCGCCGAGGAGATCGATGCGATTCAGGCTCTGCGATTTCGGGTATTTTACGATGAACTCGGTGCCAAGCCGGACGCATCGACGCTGGCGAGCGCACGCGATCGTGATGAATTCGATTCTATCGCCGATCACTTGCTGGTGGTCGATCATGATATCGCGGCGGACGCGCGCGGTGTGGTCGGCACCTACCGGCTGATCCGCCAGGAGGCTGCGGCAAAGATCGGCCGGTTCTACTCCGCCGATGAGTTCGATCTGGCACCCTTGGAGCGATTTCCCGGGAGGTTACTCGAATTGGGGCGCTCCTGTGTCGATCAGGCGTACCGGTCGCGGGCGGTGATGCAATTGCTATGGCGCGGCATCGCGGCCTACGTGTTTCAGTACGATATCGAACTTATGTTTGGCTGTGCCAGTTTGCGTGGTACCGATCTTGATGCGCTCGCCCCTGACCTGACCTATTTATATGCGCATCATCTTGCCCCGGAGCCGATCAGGCCACGCGCGGTGGCGGACCGTTACGTCGATATGCGCCGGCTGGACGATAGTGCGATCGACCAAAGGCGAGTGCTTGGCGGGTTACCACCGCTGATCAAGGGCTATCTCCGGCTCGGCGGCTTCGTGGGTGACGGCGCGGTGATCGACTGGCAGTTCAACACCACCGATATCGCGGTGGTGGTGCAGACCGATCTGGTGACAGAAAAATATTACCGTCATTATGCCCGCTGACCCGCGGGCCTGACGGTTGGCCTTGCGCCGGTTGCGCGCTATGCGTGCGCGACCCGATTACCGTCCAGTTCAATGTCCCAGTTCAACGTCCCCGCTCAACTTCAAAGCAGATTGTTCCATGGCAGAAGACGATATCCCGATTCCCGAAAGCCTGTTGCCCTATGATTTGTGGACCGAGGAGGCGCTGCGATTCGTGGCGCTGCGGGCGTTGCAGTTCGCTGAACGCGAGGGGCTGCCAGGGCTGCATCATTTTTATGTGACATTCGACACCCGGCATCCCGGCGTGGTGATGCCGGATCGGCTGCGCGCTCAGTTTCCCGAGGAAATGACCATCGTGCTGCAACACCAGTTCCGGGATCTGCATGTCGATGAAGCGGCGCGACGGTTTTCGGTCAAGCTCTCGTTCGGCGGGGTGCCGTCGACGCTGGATATTCCGCTGGCTGCGTTGACCGCGTTCGCCGACCCCGAGGTGCGGTTTGGTTTGCAGTTCGTGATGCAGGATGAACCGACGTCCGAAGCGGTAATCGAACCAGCAGCCGCGACCGAAACCGAGCCACCGGCGGACACCGGGCCGGCGGACGTCGTCAGCCTTGATGCGTTCCGCCGCCGCCCCCCCACCAAGGATTGAGTTCGGAGATTTGCGATGAATGCGATTGCCAGGCAGACGCCCAAATTCAGCTTCACCACGATGTTTCCGCTCGGGCACGACGATACCCATTGGCGCAAGCTGGAGATCGGCGGGGTTTCGACGATCGAGGCGGACGGCAAAACGATCGTGCGGATCGCGCCGGAAACGCTCTCGACCCTCGCCTTCACCGCGTTTCACGATGTCTCGCATCTGCTGCGCCCCGCGCATCTGCGGCAGTTGCGCGCGATTCTGGATGATCCCGAAGCCTCGCCGAACGATCGCTACGTCGCGATGGAGTTTTTGAAGAACGCCAATATCGCGGCGGGCGGCGTGCTGCCGATGTGCCAGGATACCGGCACCGCGATCGTGTTCGGCAAAAAGGGCCAGCGCATCTGGGTCGATGGCGACGAGGAGGAGGCGTTTTCGCGCGGCGTCTATCGCATTTTCACCGAGACTAGCCTGCGTTATTCGCAGATGGCACCGCTGAGCATGTATGACGAGGTCAACACCAGCACCAACTTGCCGGTGCAGTGTGATATTCTGGCCGCACCGGGTGAATCGCACGCCGAGGAATTCGATCTGATGTTCGTCGCCAAGGGTGGCGGCTCGGCGAACAAAAGTTTTCTGTATCAGGAAACACGGGCGATCCTAAATCCGAAGAATCTTATGGAATTTATTGAAACTAAAGTAAAAACTCTTGGTACATCGGCTTGCCCCCCCTATCATCTGGCGATCGTGATCGGCGGCACATCGGCGGAAACGACAATGAAGACGGTGAAACTGGCTTCGACCAAATGGCTTGATGCCCTACCGGCCACCGGCGATGCGACCGGCCATGCGTTCCGCGATCTGGTTCTGGAACAGGAAATTCTGGAGATGACGCGCCGGATCGGCATCGGCGCGCAGTTTGGCGGCAAGTATTTCTGTCACGATGTGCGGGTGGTGCGCCTGCCCCGGCATGGCGCGTCGCTGCCGGTCGGCATCGGCGTGTCGTGTTCGGCGGATCGCCAGATCAAGGCCAGAATCACCAAGGACGGGGTGTTTCTGGAGAAGTTGGAGACCGAACCCGCGAAATATCTGCCGGAAGTGACCGACGATCATCTTGGCGGTGACGTCGTGCGGATCGATCTGGCGCGGCCGATGCTGGAAATTTTGGCGGAATTGTCGAAACATCCGATCAAGACTCGGGTGGCGCTGACCGGAACCATCGTGGTCGCGCGCGATATCGCGCACGCCAAGCTGAAGGAACGACTCGATTCCGGCGAAGGTCTGCCGGATTATCTCAAGAACCACCCGGTCTATTACGCCGGCCCGGCCAAGACGCCGGAAGGTATGGCGACGGGAAGCTTCGGCCCGACCACGGCCGGGCGGATGGACAGTTACGTCGAAGCATTCCAGGCCGCGGGTGGTTCGCTGATCATGCTCGCCAAGGGCAATCGCTCACGCACGGTGCGCGATGCCTGCAAGGCGCATGGCGGGTTCTACCTCGGCTCGATCGGCGGCCCGGCGGCGGTGCTGGCGCGCGACAACATCCGCCATGTCGAAGTGCTGGAATACCCCGAACTGGGCATGGAGGCGGTGTGGAAAATCGAGGTGGAGGATTTCCCGGCCTTCATCGTGATCGACGACAAGGGCAACGATTTTTTTTCGGAACTCGCATGAAATTCACCATCGATCGGATCGACCACGTGGTGCTGACCTGTAGTGACCTCGATGTCACGGCGGACTGGTATGAGCGGGTGCTCGGGATGGAGCGCGAGGAGTTCGGGCCGGACAAGCGGATCGCCATGCGGTTCGGCGCGCAAAAGATCAATCTGCACCAGGCTGGCACCGAGTCCAGCCCGCATGCGGCGAAACCGCAGCCCAGCGCGCTCGATATCTGTTTCATCGCCGCACTCGGCACCGAGGATATCGTGGCGCATCTCGGCGAGCAGGAGGTGCCGGTGGTCGAGGGGCCGGCGGCGAAAACCGGCGCGCTGGGGGCGATGCGTTCGGTGTATTGCCGCGACCCGGATGGCAACCTGATCGAGATTTCCAGCTACCTCGAAGAATGAATCTCGCCGATTTTGACTATTTTCTCCCACCCGATCTGATCGCGGCGGCACCGGCACGGCCGCGCGATGCCGCGCGGTTGCTGCACGTTGCGACCGAGGGGTTGCATGACCGGGTCGTCGGCGATCTGCCGTCGCTCCTGCATCCGGGCGACTGCCTGGTGGTCAACGATACCAGGGTCATCCCGGCGCAACTGACCGGGCGGCGCGGCGATGCCGTCATCGGCATCACGCTCGATCGGCCGATGCCGGAAGGCACCTGGCGGGTGCTGCTGCGCAACGCGCGACGAGCGCGGGTGGGCGAGATCATTATGATCGAGGGCGGTGACGGGTTCGCCGCACGGGTGGTTTCGCGCACCGATGATGGCTCGGCGCTGCTACGGTTCAATGCCGAGGGTGCGGCATTTCGGGCCGCCCTCGATCGCGTCGGGGCGCTCGCCCTGCCGCCCTATATTCCGCGCGAGCAGGGGCTGACCGCGAGCGATCAGGCCGATTATCAGACCATGTTCGCCCTCCATGACGGCGCGGTCGCCGCGCCGACCGCCGGGCTGCACTTCACCCCTGCCCTGCTCGCCGCGCTCACCGCGCGCGGTATCACGACCGCGCGCGTAACGTTGCATGTCGGGGCCGGAACATTTCTGCCGGTGCGCACCGAAAGCCTCGCCGCGCATAAAATGCACGCCGAGCGCGGGATCGTCACCGCCGAAACCGCGCGCGCCATCAACGCCGCGCGCGCGGCCGGCGGCCATGTGGTCGCGGTCGGCACCACCAGCCTGCGGGTGCTGGAAACCGCCGCGGGTGACACCGGGTCGATCCAGCCCTTCGCGGGCGAGACCGACCTGTTCATCCTGCCCGGCTACCGGTTTCGCGCGGTCGATCGGTTGATGACCAATTTCCATCTGCCGCGCTCGACTTTGTTGATGCTGGTGGCGGCGTTTGCCGGTCAAGCGCGGATCAAATCGGCCTACGACCACGCGATCGCTTCGGGGTACCGGTTCTATTCCTATGGCGATGCCTGCTTGCTGGAACCGGCATGACAGCCTTCGGATTTTCGCTCTTGGCACAAGACGGTGCCGCGCGACGCGGCCAGATCACGTCGGCGCACGGCGCGGCGCAGACCCCGGCGTTCATGGCCGTCGGCACCGCCGGCACGGTGAAGGCGATGACCGCCGATCAGGTACGCGCCACCGGCACCGAGATCGTGCTGGGCAACACCTATCATCTGATGCTGCGGCCCGGTGCCGATCGGGTCGCGGCCTTGGGTGGGCTGCACCGGATGATGGACTGGCCGGGGATCATTCTGACCGATTCCGGTGGGTTTCAGGTGATGTCGCTCGCCAAACTGCGCAAACTCGACGAGGTGGGGGTGACGTTCCGCTCCCATATCGACGGTTCGGCGCATCATCTGACTCCGGAAACCTCGACCGCGATTCAGCACAAGCTCGATGCCACGATTACCATGGCATTCGATGAATGCACGCCGTTTCCGGCCACCTATGACGAAGCCGCAGCCTCGATGCGGCGGTCGATGCGTTGGGCAAAACGCTCGCGCGCGGCGTTCATGCCGCGGCAGGGCTATGGCCAGTTCGGTATTGTGCAAGGCGGCATTTACCCCGATCTGCGCGCGGAATCGGCGGCGGCGCTGCAAAGCATCGGCTTCGAGGGTTACGCGATCGGCGGTCTGGCGGTGGGAGAAGGCCAGCCAGCGATGTTCGAGACGCTGGAAGCGTTAATCCCCCTACTCTGCCCCGATGCCCCGCGCTATCTCATGGGTGTCGGCACGCCGGACGATCTGCTGGGGTCGATCGCGCGTGGGGTCGATATGTTCGACTGCGTGATGCCGACCCGTGCCGGCCGCACTGGGCGCGCCTATACTTCGCGCGGGGTGTTCAATCTGCGCAACGCCCGCTTCGCCGACGATGCCGCCCCGCTCGATCCAGGTTGCCCCTGCGTGCTCTGCACTCGCCACACCAGCGCCTATCTGCATCATCTGTTCCGCTGCGAGGAAATGCTGGGACCGATGCTGCTGACCGGGCATAATCTGACCTATTATCAAACGCTGATGCAGGACGCGCGCGCGGCGATCGAGCAGCGCCGGTTCGCGACCTATGCCGACGCGGCGCGAGCCGGATGGAGACAGGCCGATGACTGACGAGCGTTATGCCGGGCTACACCAGCTTGGAAAATACACCAAAGCACCGGAAACACCGGAGCAGGCAGAGTTGGAACGGGTCGCCGCGCCGGCACCCGGGCGTGAGTATGTCATTCGCTTCACCTGCCCGGAATTCACCTCGCTCTGCCCGATGACCGGGCAACCAGATTTCGCGCATATCGTGATCGACTACATCCCGAAGGCATGGATTGTCGAAAGCAAATCGCTCAAACTGTTCATGGCGTCGTTTCGCAACCACGGCGCATTTCATGAAGCCTGCACCATGATGATCGCGGAACGGCTGGTCGATCTGCTGGCACCGCGCTGGCTGCGGATTGGGGCGTATTGGTATCCGCGCGGCGGCATTCCGATCGATGTGTTCTGGCAGACCGGCGCACCGCCCGAGGGCGTGTTTTTGCCCGATCAGGGTGTCGCCCCTTTTCGTGGCCGTGGCTGAAGCAGCTGCGACCAAGGTAGCAATCGGCGCACGGGCGGCGGCGCTGGGTTTCGATGCGATCGGGTTCACCCGTGCCGCGCTGAGCGCACGGGAACGGGCAGGTTTGCAGGCGTATCTCGCCGCCGGAAATCACGGCACGATGGGGTGGATGGCGTCGCGCGCCGATCAGCGCGGCGACCCCGGCATGCTCTGGCCGGAGGCAGTGAGCGTGATCTCGCTCGGCCTGTCCTACGCACCACCGGGCGATGCCTTGGCGACGATCGCGCGACCGGATCGCGGTAATATTTCGGTCTATGCCCGTAACCGGGATTACCACGACATCATCAAGGGCAAGCTCAAACATCTGGCGCAATTCATCGCATCGCGCGGCGGTAGCGTGAAGGTGTTCGTCGATACCGCGCCGGTGATGGAAAAGCCGCTGGCCCACGCGGCAGGGGTGGGTTGGCAGGGCAAGCATACCAATCTGGTCTCGCGAAGCCATGGCTCGTGGTTGCTGCTTGGCGAGATCATGACCACGCTCGATCTGCCGCCCGACGCGCCGCACGCCGATCGTTGCGGGTCTTGCACGAAATGCCAGACCGCCTGCCCCACGGATGCGTTTCCTGCTCCCTATCAACTTGATGCGCGGCGCTGCATCTCCTACCTGACGATCGAGCACGAGGGACCGATCCCGCATGAGTTCCGCACCGCGATCGGCAACCGGATTTATGGTTGCGATGATTGCCTCGCGGTTTGCCCGTGGAACAAATTCGCAGCGGTGGGGCGCGAACACAAACTGGCGGCGCGGGATGATCTGACCGCTCCCAGCCTTGCTGCATTGGCGGCACTCGACGACGCCGGATTTCGTACCATGTTCGCGGGCGGTCCGATCAAGCGGATCGGGCGCAACCGCTTCATACGTAATGTTGCCATCGCGATCGGCAATTCCGGCGATGCCCGGTTGCGCCAAAGCGCCGTGGGGCTGGCCTTTGACGCCGATCCCGTCGTTGCCGAGGCTGGAGATTGGGCGGCAAGCCGCCTGGTTAGTCTTTAATTTGATGCTGGAAAGCTGCGAAAGAATGATCTACAGCCATGTAACATAACATCCCGGAGGGATCGATGTCCCAATCATTCCGACCGAAAACACCCGGCTGGGTTGACGAGTTCAAGACCTTTCTGTTGCGGGGCAACGTCGTCGATCTGGCCGTCGCGGTGGTCATCGGTGCCGCCTTCACCGGTATCGTGTCCAGCTTGGTGGCGGATATCATCAATCCGGTCATCGGACTGATCACCGGCGGGGTCGATTTTTCCAATCATTTTATCACGTTGAAGGGCGCTGTGGCCCCCACGCTGGCGGAAGCGAAAAAAACCGGCGCGGTGACGCTGAATTACGGGTTATTCATCAACGCGGTGATCAATTTTGTGATCGTCGCCTTCGCGATTTTCTGGATGGTCCGGCTGATTCAAAAGCTGTACCGCTCACCGGCACCGGCACCCGCGGTCGAACCACCCCCCTCACCGTCCGAGGTTCTGTTGACCGAAATCCGCGATTTGCTGAAATCACGACCGCTGGTCTGATGACGATGTTTCCTCGTGAGGGTTTGGCTTGATCTCGGTTTTCCGGATTGCCTGAGCCCATAGTTTGATCCGCATGGTCGCTTCCGGGTTGAGTGCGCGGCGCGGCAACACCAATACCGCACGCAGACCTGGCCGGTTGTCATCGAGCCGCAGTGTCCCCCCGTGCAATTGCGCAATGGCCGATACCAGCGCCAGACCCAACCCGGTTCCCGGCGTGGACCGCGCCTGTTCGCCGCGATAAAACCGCTCGGTGGCACGGGACCGATCGCCTTCGGGAATGCCCGGCCCCTGATCGGCGATGTGGATTTCAATGTGGATGGCATCCATCCGGGCCGACATCGACACATGATGATCGGGCGGTGAAAACTTGATGGCGTTTTCCAGCAGATTGGCGATGGCTTGCTGGATCATGTCGCGGTCGCCGACCATTGGCAGTTCACGCGGCCAGGCAGTATCCAGCGTGATGTGGCGTTCTTCAGCAACCGCCTCGAAAAACTCGGATAGATCGTCCAGCACTGGCGTCAGATTGATGCTGGCGAACGCCGAACGCCGCGCTCCCGCCTCGATCTCGGCAATCCGCAGCAGTGCCTGGAACACTTTGACCACACCGTCGAGTTCGCTGGTGGCCCGCTCGATCGCGCCGCGCAATTCATCCTCGGTGCGGGCATGGGAAGCGGCATCTTCCAGGCGCGCCCGCGCCCGGGTGATCGGTGTGCGCAAATCGTGGGCGATCGCGTTGGACACCTCGCGCACACCGTCCATTAGCCGGGTGATGCGATCGAGCATGTCATTGATGGTTTCAGCCAGTTCGTCGAATTCGTCGCCGCTGCCGGATCGGCGCACGCGTTGCGTCAGGTCGCCGCGGGCGATCGCACGGGTGGTCGCCGAAATATCGGAGAGCGAACGTTTGAACAAACCACGAACGACCAGGGCACCGAGCGCTCCGAGCAATAGCATCGCCGTCAACGCCCAGATTAACCCATCGCGCAGCACGCGGCGCAGTTGCGAGCGGGTGCTGACATCGCGGCCCACGAGAAGCTGAAATCCGCCCGGCAGTTCATAGTAGCGCATCAGCGCGTGCGAGCGCTTTCCGGCGCGCTCCACCGGCACCTGATACCAAACGTGCGGTGCGTCGATCCCCTGCGGCCAGCGGCTCATGTTGCCGGCGATGCGGTTGCCCAGCGGATCGACCAGGAGGTAGATCGCGTTCTCGTTGAGGTCTTCGTTGATCCTGCTATCCAGCGTGAGCACCAGAGCGGGCAGGCCGCCGGCGGTGAAATGCGCCGCCAGACCCCGCGCGTCGGCCCTGATCGCTTCATGGGTCTGACGGTCGAGCAATCCGATTGTCGAATAGCGCAACGACGCCGCGAGAATGGCGGTCGAAATGCCAAAAACCAGGGCATACAGCACAGCGAAACGCACGCCCGCCGAGCGCAGCAGACGACGCCGCTTGGCGGGCCTGGCACCGGCGGGCTTTGCATTGGACGACGATGGCGCAGCCGCGCTCAGGGTTCTTCGACCCTGAGCATGTAGCCGGCGTTCCGTACCGTGTGCAGCAAGGGCACATCGAACGGTTTGTCGATCTTTTGGCGCAACCGCGAAATATGCACGTCGATCACATTGGTTTGCGGGTCAAAATGGTAGTCCCACACGCCTTCCAGCAGCATGGTGCGGGTCACCACCTGACCGGCGTGGCGCATCAGATATTCCAGCAGGCGGAACTCGCGCGGTTGCAGATCGACCTTCTGGCCGGCTCGCCTCACCCCGCGGGACAGCAGATCCATCTCCAGATCGCCGACCAGAAGCCGCGTGGTCGGCCCCTCGCCTTTGCCGCGGCGCGACATCGCTTCGACCCGCGCCAGAAGTTCGGCGAAGGCGAAAGGTTTGGTCAGGTAGTCATCGCCGCCCGCCTTCAGCCCTTTCACCCGGTCATCGACTTGACCCAGCGCCGAGAGGAACATCACCGGCGTGGTATTGTCCTGCGCGCGTAGGGTTTCCAGCAGGCGCAACCCGTCGATCCCGCCGGGCAGCATTCGGTCGAGAATGATCGCATCGAAATTTTCCGACGCGGCCATGAACAGCCCGTCGCGGCCATTGTCGGCGTGTTCGACGGTATGGCCCGCCTCACGCAGGCCCTTGACCACAAAACCGGCGACATCCCTGTCGTCTTCCACGATAAGTATACGCATCAGTCACTCCCCAATTCCGCCGGCCTGCGGCCGACCGTTACGGAAAGGTCGAAAATCCGACCATCCCGATCCATTCGCAAAAGTTCGTTCGTCCCTGGCGGTACCGATGCAATGGCACGGATCAAGGCGCTGGCATCGTTCACCGGCAGGTGGTTGATGGCGAGCACAACGTCGCCCGGCTCCAGACCCGCCCGTCCCGCCGGACCGGAGGTATCGACGCCGGTAAGTCGCACTCCCGCCTCACCGCTTGGCAGGTCGGTCACCGATACGCCGAGCCAGCCGCGCGGAATGCTGCCGTGGGCGATCAGGGCAGTGACGATGCGGCGTGCCATGTTCGAGGGAATGGCAAAACCAATTCCCACCGAACCACCGGAAGGCGAGACGATGGCGGTGTTGACCCCGATGACGTGACCGGCCATGTCGAATGATGGGCCGCCGGAATTACCGGGATTGATCGGCGCGTCGAGCTGCAAAAAATGATCGAACGGGCCGTCGCCGATTTCCCGGCCCCGCGCCGAGATGATCCCGGCGGTGAACGAGGTGCCGAGATCGAACGGGTTGCCGGCGGCCAGAATCCAGTCGCCCACTGCCATATGAGCGGAATTGCCCCAGATTGCGAACGGCAGTTCGTGGCCGGCATCGACCTTGATGATTGCAAGATCGGTCAACTGATCGGCACCAACGACTCGAGCGGACAGCCTTTGGCCGTCATCCAGCGTGACGATGATGCGCTCGGCATCGCCCACCACGTGGTTGTTGGTCACGATGATGCCCGATCGGGTAACGATGAACCCTGAGCCAGCCGCTTTGCTGACTTCGGCGGCCCCGGCGTAGTCCTGTTGGCGGGGTGCCGGTTCTCCTGGCACCGGAAGCGTGGGAGGTGCCGGTCGGTTGGTCCCGTTGAACTGGGTTACCGATACGCCCACGATCGCTGGGGCAACGCTGCGGACCAGTGGCGCGAAACTCGACGGCACCGCCCAAGCAGCACGGGGCCGCAGCACCCAGGGTGCGACGGCAAGAGCAGCGATGACCGCGCGGCGTTGGGCCGGCATTCACGATTCCTATTGTTAAGCCGGCAGCAGACATGACAGTCTGCCCCATTGGGTGCAAGATTTCACCAATCGGCTTTGCTTGAGCGTTACGGCGACGTTACGAGCTTGGCATGTTGCGGATCGCTAGCTTTGCGTGGCCAGCCAGCGGCGTGCCGAGGCAAGGGACTGATTGATGACCTGGTCCATATCCAAATACTGATAGGTGCCACAGCGGCCGATAAATGATATTTCAGTTGAGAGTTTTTCAGCTAAAGACTGATATTTAACATAAATTTCTTGAAATCGGTTGTCGGCGGTCTTCACCGGGTAATAGCGCTCCCGATTGTTGTCGCGGTAGTCGCATGGTTCCTCGGCGGTGACGGTTCGGCGGCCCGTTTCGTTCACGATATGGTGTGGCAGGCAATCCCAGCGGGTTTCGCGGGTTTGCGGTCCGGAGTCGGTGAAATTGGTGACGCTCCAGCCCTGGGCCTGCGCATCGGTGGCGGTTCGGGTATGAAACCGGATCGAGCGATAGGGCAGCTCACCCTCGGCATAGTCGAAAAAGGCGTCGATCGGCATCGCATTGAAACAGAAACGATAATCCGCCAGCATCGCGGTATCGAACGCCGTGTTCAGGGTGACGGTAATACCAGGGTGGTCGAACAGCCGCTGAAACACCGCCGTGTAGCCATCGCGCGGCATCATCTGAATCTCATCATCGGCAAAATACGTGTCGGTCCGGTCGCTGCGGAGCGGGATGCGCTTCACCACCGACGTCGCCATGTCTTCAAGATCGAATTGCCACATTTTTTTGGTGTAGGGCCGAAAAAACAGGTCGGTCAGGTCACGGCCGATGTTGGCGTACAGGTATTCCGCCGCATTCGCCGGGTTGGCGATCGGCAGGGCGACGCGGGCAAGATGTGCTGCGACCTGTTCGGCGGTTTCATAATGAGTGCCGAACACCAGATTAACGGTGTCCAGATTGATCGGCAGTGGTGCCATCGCGCCCGAAGGCAGACGCGCCCGCACTTTATGGGTGTACGCGACAAAGTCGCCAAAACCGCGCAGCCAGTCCGCGACCGCGCGATTTTTGGTGTGAAACAAATGCGGCCCGTAGGCATGCACCCTTATGCCGTTGGCATCGACGTAGTCATAGGCATTACCGCCAATATGCGGGCGGACATCGATGACGTCGACATGAAATCCGGCCTCGGCCAGGATGCGGGCGTGAACCGTGCCGGAAAACCCGGCACCGACGATCAGAACCGGCTTCGATGGCACCACCATAACCTCCTCAATCTCATGTGAAGCACCGATATGACTTGGGAAACGCCTCCGGCGCAAGCGGACTGTGGTGCCCGGTTTCGTCGCGATGGGGCCGACAATCCAGCGTTGATATCGGCGGTAGTGGCTGATCGCATTGCAGCACACAGGGGGAACATCTTACAAAATCATAAAGATTCGGACTTATCTTTGTCACCTCCCCTTTTGTTTCAGCCTGAAACTTGCCACAATCCCGGTACGATGGCTTTTCACGGTTCTTGTGCTGCGTTTGGCGATGATGCGGTTTTGCTGCTCGGTCCCCCGAGTTCTGGCAAGTCGGATCTGTTGTTGCGGCTCCTCGATCGTGGATTTGAACTGGTTGGAGACGACCAGCTCGTCGTCGAAAACGGGCGAATCCGGTCGGCAGCGGCGCTGTCAGGGCTGATCGAACTCCACGGACTGGGCATTTTTCAGATTCCCTACCGCACCTCTGCGATGCTGCGACTGGCAGTGGCGCTGAGCGATCCGGCTGAACGATTGCCAATGCCGGGTGTCGATGCGGCGCTGGGGGTGCCGGCGATTGTGATCGCGCCGGAGACGGCCTCCGCCGCGATCAGGGTCCATTGGGCACTCGACGCTGCCTGCGGGCGAAAAATGCAGCATTGCGGTGCCTTCGCGGCATGAATATACTCCCATCCCGGCTGGTCGTCGTCAGCGGCCTCTCGGGAGCCGGCAAAAATTCGACGCTGCGTGCCCTTGAGGATTTGGGCTATGAAGCGGTCGATAACCCACCTTTGCGTATGGTCGAAATCCTGATTGGGGCCGACAAACCACTCGCCGTCGGGATCGACGCGCGCACCAGGGATTTTTCCGCCGCCGAAATCATCGAAACTCTCACGAGACTACGCCATACCGGCATAGCGCAGCCGGAGCTGATATTCGCAATCGCCTCGGACGACGTGCTGCAACGTCGCTTCACCGAAACCAGACGGCGGCATCCGCTGGCCTTGCAGGGTACGGTCAGCGAGGGCATCGCCACTGAAAAGGAACTGACCCGCCCGCTGCGGGACGCGGCGGATTGGGTGATCGATACTTCGGACCTGCCACTGGCCGCTTTACGCCAGGTCATCGAGCGCCGGTTCGGCGGCCACGGCCCCGGACTCGCGATCACCCTGGCCTCGTTCGCCTTTCCCGCCGGCATCCCGCGCGAGGCCGATCTGGTATTTGACGCGCGGTTTCTGCGTAACCCGCATTACATACCCGATCTGCGTCCGCTGACCGGACTCGATGCGCCGGTTCGTGCCTATATTGAGGCTGATCCGGACTATCCCGAGTTCCGTGAACGACTCGTCGGTCTGGTAGGATTTTTGCTCCCCCGGTTCATCCGGGAAGGCAAAAAATACGCAATGATCGCAATCGGATGTACCGGCGGACGGCATCGATCAGTAACCCTGATCGAGGCGCTCGCCGCCGTATTGCGGTCACAGAACTGGGTGATCCAAATTGATCACCGCGCCATCGGTATGGAAACCCGTGGCGTCGGTTCGGAACCGCAAATGCCTGCGCCGGACCCGGCAGATAGAGGGCCGGAAGCTGAATCGGTTCAGCGGTCGACCTTATCAGTTACGTCTGGACCCGAAAAATCGGGCGATGTTCGGAGTTTTTTTATGAGTGGAGCGTCTAAATGATCGGGCTCGTCCTGGTTAGCCATGGTAACCTCGGTGTCGCGTTGCGCGACGCGATGGAACATGTTGTCGGCCCGCAGCGCAATGTTGCGACCGTTTCGATCGAGGCAGACGCCGATATCGAAACCCAGCGACAGGAAATTGCGGCGCGCGTGGCCGAGGTCGATACCGGCGACGGCGTGGTCGTGCTGACCGATATGTTCGGCGGCACGCCATGCAATCTGTCGATGTCGATGTTGGACCGCAAGGATGTCGAGGTGATCGCGGGGGTAAATTTGCCGATGCTGGTCAAGCTCGCCAAAATCCGAGGTAGCCACACGCTGGCCGACGCCGTGCATTGTGCTGAAGAAGCCGGGCGCAAGTATATCGCTTGCGGTTCCGAAGTGGTTCACAGCATCACACCCCGCCGCGCGTGCGGATGAGCGACGACAGCGGCGCATCGTCTACCCGGCTGGTGCAGCAGGCGGTGATCCGCAACACCCGCGGGCTGCACGCGCGCGCCGCCGCGAAACTGGTGACGCTGGCCGAGAAATTCAGTGCCTCGGTCGAGATTTCGCGTGATGGCCAGTCGGTTTCGGCGCAGTCGATCATGGGGCTGATGATGCTCGGTGCCGGCCAAGGCTCGACGATCGAGATCGCTGCCGACGGGTGGGATGCGAAGGAAGCACTGGCAGCGGTAGCCGGTTTGGTCGAAGCAGGTTTTTACGAAACCGGCTAATCATGCAAGATGTGATATATTTGATATATAATATTGATTTTGCAAAAAAAATTAGTTTACAAATGCGATGAACTCCACCCCAACCCGCCCCCGGACGCGCCGGCAGACCCGTCTTAGCGGGATTGCCATTGTCCCTGGTATTGGTATCGGCCCGGTCACTTTCGCCGAGGAACCGGCGTTGGCGGTGTCGCGCCATAAAATCGCCGCGACCGACATCGCCGCCGAACTTCATCAGTTCGAAGCCGCGGCCGCGATGTCGCGCCGCCAACTTGACAAGCTGAACGCCCGTCTCGCGATTTTGCCCGAAGCCGCCCAGGTCGAAATCGCGCCTCTGATCGAGGCGCATATTCATATGCTCGGGCAGTCACGCCTGATGCGCGCGATTCGCGCCGCTATTGCCGAACGTCTGGTGTCGGCGGCAACCGCGGTGAGCGACGTCGCCGAGGATCAGGCGACGGCCATGCTCGTGGCACGACGCGGCACCGACGATGGGGCGATGAAACGCCAAGCCGAGGAAATCCGCGAGATCGGGCGGCGTCTGCTGCGCAACCTGACCCAATTGCCGTTTCGCAGCTTCGCCGATCTGCCGCAGGGCGGCATACTGGTGGTGGAGCGGCTGCGGCCGTCGGACGCGGCGCTGATCAATCCCGCACAATTCGCCGGCATCGCGACCGAGGACGGTGCCGCCGACGATCATACCGCGGTGATGCTGCGCGCAATCGGCGTGCCGGCGGTATTGGGTGTCACCGGCTTAGTCGCCGCCGCTCGCCAGACTGCAACGATCGTTCTCGATGGCGAGACCGGCATGGTTCTCCTCAACCCCAGTGCCGACAGCCTGAACGAGGCGGCACGGCTGCGCACCGGATTTACGCGCGCCCAACGCAGCTTGGCACGGCTCAAGCGGCTGACGTCCGAAACCACCGATCATGTCGGCATCGAGCTTCAAACCAATCTGGAACTGCCGTTCGAACTGCCGATGGTCGCGCAGTCGGGGGCCAGCGGCATCGGGCTGATGCGCACCGAGTTTCTGTTCATGAACCGCGAGGTTCTGCCCGACGAAGACGTCCAATTCGAGACCTATCGCGAGGCGGTGCTGGCGATGGACGGCGATCCGGTCACGATCCGTCTGCTCGACTGGGGCGGCGACAAGCAATCCGACACTTCCAGCGTCAGCGAACTGATCCCCGGCGGTCACGAGACCAACCCGGCGCTGGGCCTACGCGGGGTGCGGTTATTGTTACAGCACCCCGCACTGCTCGACACCCAGTTGGCCGCGATGTTGCGCGCGGCGGCGTTCGGTTCGGTGCGGATCATGATCCCGATGGTCAGCCGGCTGAGCGAGGTAACGCAGGTCCGCCAGGCGATGGACCGGATCTGGCGGCAACTGGCGGCACGGCAGATCCGCCTGCCCGCCCTGCCCCCACCGCTGGGCGTGATGATCGAAACGCCGGCTGCCGCGATCAATGCCGGTATTCTGGCGCGCGAGGCCGCATTTTTTGCGATCGGCACCAACGATCTGACCATGTATACACTGGCGATCGACCGCGCGAAATCCTCGGAGACCGCTCTTTACGACCCGCTCGACCCGGCGGTGTTGCGCCTGATCGCCATGACGATCGCGGCGGGGCGCGAGGCCGGAGTGCCGGTTTCGCTGTGCGGCGAACTCGCCAGCCGCGCCGAAACCGTTCCGCTGTTGATCGGGTTGGGATTGCGGCAGTTTTCGATGCACGGGGGCGCGGTACTCCGGATCAAACGCGCCGTGCGGGCGACGGATACGCGAGACTGTGGCGATCTGGCTGCCGCAGCCCTCGCGGCTCCTGGGGCCGAGGCGGTTCACGCCCTCATCGGCTGACGCCGGCCCGCGCAGGTTTTCACGATTACAGAGTACACGATTACAGAGTATCGGCCAGCCGCCGCAGCACCGTGCGAAACCGCGCCGCCACCGTCGCACGGGCGAAGTGCTGGCCGCCACTCACCACCAGATGACCGCCGGCGTACACGCGGTCGATCAGGCGGCTACCACCGACGAACACCAGATGATCGAACCAGCGCGGCGGCGGCAGCGCTGCAAGGTCCGAATTCGCCTGATCGAGAACTATGATGTCGGCGCGGTATCCTGGCCCGATCACCCCGACCTTCTGGCCGGTTGCCTGCGCCCCGCCTCGCAACGCGCCACGGACGAGGATTTCACCCGCCGAGTCATGCGGGCTGAGGACTACGCGTTGCTGGTCCCGCAGGCGCTGCGAGGTATCGAACTGCCGCAGCTCCTCTGCAGCGTCGATTCGGATGAGCGAATCGCTGCCGATCCCGAAGTGGCCACCCGCTACCAAAAACGGCGGACCCGGAAACATACCGTCCCCCAGATCGGCCTCGGTCAGCGGGCACAAGCCCGCCACCGCACCGCGTGTTGCCAGTGCCGTGGTTTCCTCGGTGGTCATGTGGGTGGCGTGGATCAGGCACCAACGGGAATCGACGCCGGCGTTGTCCAGCAGCCAGGTCACCGGCCGGGCACCGAGGGCGGCGCTGCATTCATTCACCTCCGCGATTTGTTCAGCGGCGTGGATATGGATGGGACCGGCAGGAAACAACCGGGCGATTGCAGCCACATCGGCGGGCCGGGCCGCACGCAACGAATGAGGGGCGACGCCCAGTACGGCCTGCGGCATTTCACGCCGCAGTAGCGCATCGGTCGCCTCGTGAAGGCGACAGAATGCGGCAATATCGTTGATGAAACGCCGCTGCCCAGCTTCCGCCGCGCGCCCGAGGCCGCCGGCGCTGTATAAACACGGCAATAAACTCAGGCCAATCCCCGAGGTTTGCGCCGCGGCGATGACCCGCCCCGCGAGTTCTTCCGGCTGGGCATAGGCAGCACCCGCCGGATCGTGATGCAAGTAATGAAACTCGGCGACCGTGGTGAACCCTGCTTCAAGCATTTCGATATAGGCCATGGCGGTCACGGCTTCAATTTCATCGGGGCCGAGTGAGTTGGCGACCTGATACATGACATGCCGCCACGACCAAAAATCCTCGCCGGGGCGGCTCCCCCGTTCCGCCAACCCCGCCATGGCACGCTGGAACCCGTGGCAATGCAGATTGGCGATGCCTGGCATGGCAATTCCGCCGACATTGTCGTACCCGCCCTGCCCTGCTGCCCGGGCAACATGCGTGATCATGCCGGCGTCATCGATGGTCACCGCCACGTCTGGCAGCCACGCCTCGCCCACCCAGGCCCAAGCAAACCGAAGGCATTGCGCCATCATTATCGTCCTTCCGTACGCAGGCTTGAACAACTACTCAACCAAGTTGTATATACAACGTGCCTTCGATCTTGTCAGGAGCCAACGCGTGAAGTGCGATCGCCTCTGGACCAACGCCCGCATCGCGACCTGTTCGCCCTCGCTGGCTGGACTCGGTGTCGTCGAAGATGGTGTGGTGGCCACTTCGGCCGGCAGGATCGTCTGGTGCGGTCCGCGCATGGCGTTCGATCACGCCGTAACCGCCGATGAAACCATCGACTGCGGTGGCCGCTGGATCACGCCTGGGTTGATCGACTGCCACACCCATTTGATCTTCGCCGGCGACCGCTCCGATGAGTTTGCTCGCAGGTTAACCGGGGAGACCTATGCCGATATCGCGCGCGGTGGCGGCGGGATTGTTGCGAGCATGCGGGCGACGCGCGCGGCCCGTCCCGCCGATCTCCATGATATGGCAGAGCGGCGCTTGAGGGCGTGGCGGGCGGAAGGGGTGACGACAGTTGAAATCAAATCCGGCTATGGACTCGATGCTGTGACCGAATGTTCAATTCTAGCGACCGCGCGCGCATTAGGGGCGCACGGCGCGATGCGGGTGATGAGCACGTACCTCGGGGCCCACGCGGTACCGCCGGATCAGGGTCGGGCCAGTTATCTCGATCTGGTATGCGATCACATGATCCCCCGGATCGCGCAAGAAAACCTTGCCGACGCGGTCGATGGATTTTGCGAGACCATCGCCTTCACCGCTACCGAGATCGATCGGGTGTTGACCGCGGCGCGCGCCCAGCATCTGCCGGTCAAACTCCATGCCGATCAGTTGAGCGATAGCGGCGGCGCTGCCCTCGCGGCGCGGTTCACCGCACTTTCCGCCGACCATCTGGAATACGCGGCGGACGCGGGACTCGAAGCGATGGCCGCGGTTGGAACCGTCGCTGTCGTGCTGCCGGGTGCCTATTACGTGTTGCGCGAGTCCAAGGCACCGCCGATCGCCTCGATGCGCCGCGCGGGTTGCACGATCGCGATCGCTACCGATTGCAATCCTGGTACTTCGCCTATCATGTCACTCCGGCTTGCGGCACACATGGCCTGCGTTTTTTTTGGCCTTACCTTTGATGAGGCCTGGCGCGGCATTACGCTGAACGCGGCGGCGGCCCTGGGCATTGCCGCTGAAACCGGGTCGATCGAGATCGGCAAATCCTGTGATCTGGCGATCTGGGATGCTGAAAATCTGGCAGAAATTCTGGCCTGGATCGGTCCGGCCCCCTTGCACCAACGTGTTTTGAAAGGCCGTGATGTATGATCACCCTAACGCCCGGCACCATGCACTACGCCGACTGGCGCGCCCTGTACGGCGGCGCTGACGTCGAACTGACGTCCGATTGCCGTGCGGCGGTTGCCGCCAGTGCGGCTACCGTCGCCATGATCGTGGAGCGCGATGACGCGGTTTACGGCATCAACACCGGGTTCGGCTTGCTGGCGTCCACCCGGATCGACCGCGCCGATCTCGCAAAATTGCAGCGTAATTTAGTGTTGTCGCACGCCGCCGGCGTGGGCGATCCCTTGCCCCCCCGAATCGTCCGGCTGATTATGCTGTTGAAAATTGCCAGTCTGGCACAGGGGGCCTCGGGTATCAGGCCTGAAACACTTGACGCGTTGATGGCCCTGGTCGCGCACGATATCATGCCCGTTATTCCGGCGCAGGGTTCGGTCGGGGCATCGGGTGACCTCGCACCGCTCGCGCATCTAACGTGTTGTTTGTTAGGGATTGGGGACGCATTCGTCCACGGTATTCGCATGCCGGCTGCGCAAGCCCTCGCCGAAGCGGGTCTTAGTGTTGTCACTCTCGGCCCCAAAGAGGGGCTGGCACTCCTCAACGGCACCCAGGTCTCCACCGGAATTGCGCTTGCCGCCTTGTTCGAAGCCGAGGATTTATGCCGTGCGGCGCTCGTCACCGGGGCAATCAGTACGGATGCGGCACGCGGATCTGACGCGCCGTTCGATCCGCGAATTCATGCCTTGCGGGGTCACGCTGGGCAGATTGCGATCGCCCGCGCGTTGCGCAGCCTGATGGCGTCAAGCCCCATCCGCGAGTCGCACCGGATCGGCGATCCACGCGTGCAGGACCCCTATTGCCTGCGCTGCCAACCTCAGGTGATGGGCGCGATATTCGACCTTCTGGTACAAATCGAGCACACACTGACAATCGAAGCCAACGGCGTTTCAGATAATCCGCTGGTTTTTGCAGCCGAAGGTGAGGTTATCTCCGGCGGCAATTTCCACGCCGAACCGGTGGCGTTTGCCGCTGATATGCTGGCGCTGGCCATCGCCGAAGCCGGGTCGATCGCGGAACGCCGGATTGCGATGCTGGTCGATCCCGCGCATTCTGGTCTTCCGGCATTTCTGACCCAGAGGCCGGGACTGAACTCGGGGTACATGATCGCACACGTCACCGCGGCGGCGCTGACCTCGGAAAACCGGATGATGACCCATCCGGCAAGCGTTGATTCCATCCCGACATCGGCCAATCAGGAGGATCACGTTTCGATGGCGACCCACGGCGCGCTCCGCAGCCTGCGAATGGCCGGGAATCTGGCCTCGATTCTGGGAATAGAATATCTGGTAGGCTGTCAGGCACTCGATTGCCTCGCACCCCTTCACACCAGCGCAGCCCTGGGCCGCGCTCACGCTCTGTTGCGCGCGCAAGTGCCAATGCTGGGCGATGACCGTTTACTGTCCCCCGACATTGCGGTCGCGCGATCGTTGATCGCCGATAATGCCGTTGTCAGTGCCGTTGACTGCCCCGATCTTCCGGCACTGGGACGCCCATTGTGATAACCGGCAACGATTTTCTGCATATTCGGCGCGGTTCGTCCCGGCTTTTGTTGAGCCTTCCGCATACCGGAACCGAAATTCCCGATGCCATAGCTTCACGTTACGTGTCGCGCTGGCAAGCTCTGGCCGATACCGATTGGTGGGTGGAAAAACTATACGATTTTGCTTATGCTTACGATATCACGATCATTCGTACTGCCATGTCGCGCAGTGTTATCGACGTCAACCGCGATCCGTCGGGTGCCTCGTTGTATCCGGGCATCGCGACCACCTCGCTCTGCCCGATTCTCGATTTCGATGGCAATCGACTGTATAAAGCCGAGTGCGAGCCAGACAATGCTGAAATCGAGCGCCGTCTGACCGATTACTTTCTACCTTACCACGCGACCGTTGCCGCCGAAATCAGGCGTCTGCGCACAATACATGACAACATCGTGTTATTCGACGCCCACTCGATCCGGTCGCGCATTCCGCGCCTGTTCGATGGCACACTGCCGATCTGCAATTTTGGTACCTACGATGGCGCGTCGGCGTCGTCGCAACTCATGGACAGGCTTAAGGGTCTTTGTGCGGCCCGCCGCTTCGACCACGTCCTGAACGGACGATTCAAAGGCGGCTACATCACGAGGCACTACGGTACACCTGCTAACGGTATTCACGCGATTCAGCTTGAACTTGCGTGTCGCGCTTATATTGATGAACCCGAAAGCTGCATCAGTCCCGAAAACTGGCCGCCAGCCTATAGCACCGAACGCGCGGCGCAAATTCGCTCGTTGCTGATCGAGTGTATCGAAATCTGTATGACCCATTCCCTCCTTCACTAACGGAGTTTTCCCATGCGCACGCGCATCGACAATGCCCGAACCATCCACGCGCCACGTGGTACAGCATTGAGCGCAAAATCCTGGCTCACCGAAGCGCCGTTGCGGATGCTGATGAACAATCTGGACCCCGATGTCGCCGAGCGCCCTGAAGAACTCATCGTGTATGGCGGAATAGGCCGCGCCGCGCGCGACTGGGAAAGTTTCGACCGCATTGTTACGACGTTGCGCAAGTTGGAAGCCGACCAGACGCTGCTGGTGCAATCGGGCAAACCGGTGGGCGTGTTCACCACCCACCCGGACGCGCCACGGGTTTTGATTGCCAATTCGAATCTGGTCCCCCACTGGGCGACTTGGGAGCATTTCAACGAACTCGATCGCAAAGGCCTGATGATGTATGGTCAGATGACGGCGGGATCTTGGATTTACATTGGTTCGCAGGGCATCGTTCAGGGCACCTACGAGACCTTTATTGAAGCGGGTCGCCAGCACTACAAGGGTGATCTGTCCGGTCGCTGGATCCTGACAGGCGGTCTGGGCGGAATGGGTGGCGCGCAACCATTAGCCGCGACGATGGCTGGCGCTTCCATGCTTGCGGTGGAATGCTCGCCCTCACGCATCGAAATGCGGTTGCGAACTCGCTACCTCGACGCGCAGGCGACGAGCCTCGATGAAGCGCTCACCATGATGGATCATGCGCGCGAGAGTAAAAAGCCGATTTCGATTGGACTGCTCGGCAACGCTGCGATTATTTTTCCCGAGATTCTGGCGCGGGGTATTCGACCGGATATGGTCACCGACCAGACGTCGGCGCACGACCCGGTCAACGGCTATCTGCCTGCCGGTTGGACCCTCGATGAATGGGAAAGACGCCGAGCCACCCATCCGCAGGAGGTCGCAGCGGCCGCCAAGATCTCGATGGCCGCTCAAGTCCGCGCCATGCTGGGGTTCTGGCAACGCGGGGTACCCGTGTTCGATTACGGCAACAATATACGTGCCATGGCAAAAGATGTCGGTGTAACCGATGCATTTGAATTTCCGGGGTTCGTCCCGGCGTATATCCGGCCGTTGTTCTGCCGCGGTATCGGTCCGTTTCGGTGGGCCGCTCTGTCGGGTGATCCCGAAGACATATTTCGCACCGACGCGAAAGTGAAGGAACTCATTCCCGATAACGCACAACTGCACCACTGGCTCGATCTGGCACGCGCCCGCATTGCGTTTCAAGGGTTGCCGGCGCGTATCTGCTGGGTTGGCCTTGGTGATCGGCATCGGCTTGGGCTGGCATTCAATGAAATGGTCGCATCCGGGGAACTAACGGCACCGATCGTGATCGGGCGCGATCACCTCGACGCCGGTTCGGTCGCCAGCCCTAATCGCGAGACCGAAGCGATGCGCGACGGATCGGATGCTGTGTCAGACTGGCCTCTACTCAATGCCCTTCTGAACTGTGCATCGGGTGCCACCTGGGTGTCGTTGCATCACGGTGGCGGCGTCGGCATGGGCTATTCGCAGCACGCCGGCATGGTGATTGTGGCCGACGGCACCGATGCTGCGGCACAACGCCTGGCACGGGTACTCTGGAACGACCCGGCCACCGGCGTCATGCGCTACGCGGATGCGGGTTACAAACTCGCGATTGACTGCGCGCGTGCCCATCGGCTCGATCTGCCGTCCCTCAAGGATTGACGTCAAGCAGTGACTGGCTGCCAAGGCTGTAGCGTGAGCCTGGATAGATGAATTCACTCTGGGTTGCAGCGATGCCGTTGCTCCAGGTCCGGCGCAGGAGCACAAGGCAGGCACGGTCGTCAGTGTTGCCGAATTCCAGCAACTCGCAAATATTTTGACCTGGCGTCATCGCGTATGCGGTGTGCTCAATGGCGGTCGCCGGACCCAGCCGCATCAGATAACGCGCCGTGGTCTCGCTGGTGAAATCCGCTTGCAAATAGTCCGGCGCAAATCGAGGCGAGATGAAGCGATCCTCTAATTGCACCGGCACATCATCCTCGAAATGCAGCACCGTCGAATGAAATATTTTGGAACCAGGGCGCAGATTGAAGCCCAGAGCCTGGTTTGGCAACGCGCGGACCGCCTCCAACACGATCAGGCGCATCCGGTGGCAATGGCCGCGCGCCGTGATATCATCGGCGATATCGTGAATTCGCAAAAACTCCTGTCGTGGCCTCCGTTCCGCGACAAACGTACCCACGCCCTGAATGCGGGACACAATCCCCTCGGCCGACAATTCGCGGAGGGCGCGATGCACCGTCATGCGTGAGACGCCGAACGCGGCAGTCAATTCGTGTTCGGAAGGCATGCGCCCAGCCTTACCCCAGTCACCCGCCGCAACACGGGCTGCAATATCATCTTTCACCCGCTGGTAAAGCGGACGCGGCTTGCCTGATGCCCGGCGGCCATTATCGTTGGGCATCGGCCGTTGTTCCTATATTTAATGTTATCTCAAAATTATAAATCATTAAAATATACTTGCAAACCGATCCGGCACAAGCCACAAATTTTGACTGTGAATATTTAAATCAATGCGATAGCACTCATGTTCGCGGCCCTTACGGCTCGCCACAACCGCATCGAGGCAGTCTCGCATCACCGCCGATGCCGGATCTGCTTCATGCGTACTCAATCGGGCGACCGCGCCATACCCTGCCAGAGTGGCGAGCCATGTTTCATCGCTGACGCGTTGGTGTGATGCCTGATCCGGATGCGACCACGGCTGGCTGCGGGAACGTTGCAACCGGCGCAGCCCGATGTCGCGATCGACATGGCACAGGTGAAACAAGTAAAGGTCATCAAATACAGTGTCGGACGACATGCAGTGAAATCCCGGCGACCAGTCGAGCGGGCCATTCGTTAATGCTGGTTTGCACATGGCGCTATTGAACCAGACATGACGCCGCTGGCTCAGCACGGCTTCGTCGGGCGAAAGGTTCGGTTCCCGACCGACTACGTGCTGCAACTCAAAACCGAACATCGACACCACCGGGTGCCGATTTTGTGCCGCATAAGCCGCAAGCGACGGGTAACGCGCCGGATCGGCAACCACAAATTCATCCATATCGACATGCAGAACATAATGGTAACGCTTCAGTAATTCGCTCGTAAACAGGACGATCAAGTCACGATGCCGATAGTCGTTCTGCGGCGAACGTAACAGACGGACAACGTTCGCACCACCCACCGCGCCCTGTGAGCCATCGTCGCTTCCGTGGTCGAGAAGGTAACAATTCTCGATGCCAGCCTGACGCCCGTAGTGGTGCCCCCATAGCGGCAAATACGCAGGTTCATTGTAAAACTTGCAGAGTACAGCGAGAGGTTTCATGGCACCAATGCTTGGCTTCGAATAACTTCCCCTACCAGCGTTTTTGGGTCCAAAATGCTGTCCAGATCGGCACCGGGCAGCGCCTCGGTGGCCAGTTCCCGAACCGTGCGGCCCGTTGCGAGAGCCGTTTTTGCTAACGCGGTTGCACGTTCATAACCCAAATAGGGAACCAGGGCAGTGAGTGTCGCGGTGCTGGCTTCGAGATGCTTCAGGCAGTTTTCGGGGTTTGCAACAATTCCATCCACGCACAAAGTTGCAAATACCGCGGCAGAATTGCGGATCAGCTTCATGCTGGTCAGGATATTATGGGCAATCAGCGGTTCAAACGCGTTCAACTGCAATTGGCCGCCCTCCGCTGCCATAGTAATCGCCAAGTCATACCCGACCACTTGGTAGCAAACGATGCTGATCATTTCAGGAATGACCGGATTGACCTTGCCCGGCATGATCGATGATCCGGGTTGGAGTGCCGGCAGGCTGATCTCACCGAAGCCGCCACGCGGCCCGGAGGATAACAAGCGTAAGTCGTTGGCAATCTTTGAAAGTTTGGTCGCGATCCGTTTCAGAACCGCGGAGAACATGATGAAGCCCCCCATGTCCCAGCTCGCTTCGAGCAGGTTGGATGACTGCACGAAGTCAATTCCACTGATCCGCGACAACGACTGGATTGCGAACGGACCGTACGCAGGATCGGCATTGATCCCGGTGCCGATCGCGGTGCCGCCAAGATTGATTTCGGTCAGAAGTTTTGCCGCTTCGCCGAGCCTGAGAATATCTTCGCGAATGGTGCTGGCGAACGCCCCGAACTCCTGCCCCAGCGTCATCGGAACCGCGTCCTGCATCTCGGTGCGTCCGAGTTTCACGACATCGGCGAATTCGCTCGCCTTGCGCTCGAATGACGTGGCCAGGCGATCAAGGCGTCCGGCGAGCGCATCCTTGCCGAGCAACACCGAAAGGCGCACCGCCGTGGGGTAAGTGTCGTTGGTGGATTGCGACATGTTGACGTGGTCGTTCGGATGAACTTGGAAATCGCCACGCGCGCCACCCAGCAATTCCGAAGCGCGGTTCGCCAATACCTCGTTCATGTTCATATTAGTCGAAGTACCGGCCCCGCCCTGGATCACGTCGACGGGAAACTGATCATGCCAGTGCCCATCAATGACTTCCTGCGCGGCCTTGTCGATCGCCTCCGCAATCAGCGGGTCTATTTTACCCAGCCGCGCGTTAGCCCGCGCCGCCGCTATTTTGACCATGGCGAGTGCGGTCAGCAGGTGCTGATGCTGCCCGATCGCCACATCCGAGATGGGAAAATTGCGCAGCGCCCGCGCCGTCGATGCACCCCAGTAAACGTCATCGGGAACGGTGATTGTTCCAAGACTATCGTGATCGGTGCGAGACATTCTCTTCCCCAGTATTCTGTGCGGTTGTTTATTTTAGTTCAATTTCGTGTTTTGCAGATCCGTGCGCTGTAGTCTGGCATAGCTAAACCGCTGAGCCACCCCACTCGGCGTCTGGTGGGTATGCACGCGCTGCTCACGCAGAACAAAGTCAGGTCTCAACAAGGCCGCGATGTCGTCGGCCGCATAGCGCATGACCGGCAGACCACTACAGCGTTCGGGGCCGTCCGGCGCAAAGGTCGCCAGAACAAGATAGCCACCGGGTGCCAGGGTTCTGCGGATCGTTTCAATGTAACGCAAGCGATCGGCGGGATCGACCAGGAAATGAAAGACCGCACGGTCGTGCCAAAGATCGAATGTCAGGTGCGGCTGCCACTGCGTCACGTCGGCACAGATCCAGTTGATGCGGGATGCGCCGGGTCCCGCTGCCTCGCGCGCAGCATCGAGCGCGGTTTGAGCGATGTCGAGCACGGTCACCGTTTGATAGCCAGCCGCTAACAAATTTGCCGCCAGTTTGGATGCGCCGCCCCCGATGTCAATGATGCGGGCGTCACGCGGCAGCGCGCAGGCCTCGATCATTGCAAGCGAAATCGTCGGCCGCGCCTCATACCAGCTGACTTTGTCGGTGGCGTTGCGCTGATAGGCGGCATTCCAATGGGTCTGAAGCTGGCTGGATACCGGCGATCTGGCGTGGTCGTCAGTCATGGGCGGGGCCTTGTAGTCGAGCATCGTACCGGCCATGCGCCAGTTCGGTGACGATGCCGTGCAACGTACGCAATTCCTGCTCGGTCACTTCGCCGCGCTGGAAGAAATGGCGGATGGTGCGCACCATGCCGGGGCGCTTCGGCGCGTTGCGCAGAAAGCCCGAAGCATCGCATTCGGTGATCAGATGGGTGAGAAAATTTTCAAGCTCGCCCTTGGTTGCAACATGGGTTTTATGGGTCACCATGTCGCGCGCCGGTGTTGCATCGCGCGCCATCCACCATTCATGTGCCATGACCATCACCGCCTGCGCGAGATTGAGCGACATGAAGCCGGGATTGAGCGGATAGCGGATCAGGCTGTCGGCATGGGCAATGTCGTCATTATCGAGGCCGGCGCGTTCCGGGCCGAATAACAACCCCATACGCAGGCCGCGATTGCCGATCTCGTGCAGTTCGGCAGCCGCCCCCCGCGCTGTTAGCAACGGCTTGATGATATGACGCGGGCGCGGACAAGTCGCAAATACCCGGTGCAGGTCGGCAACGGCATCGGCCACGGTTTCATGCACGGTGGCGGCCTCGAGAATCCGGTATGCCCCCGAAGCGGTACGAATCGCCCGGTCTTGCGGCCAGCCGTCACGCGGGCTGACAAGGCGAAGGTAGAACAGGCCGCCATTGCCCATCGCACGGGCGACCGAGCCGATGTTTTCGGCAAGCTGCGGTCGCACCAGGATGACGACCGGTGATGGGTCGATTGGGCGGAGATCGGCACCTTCGTCACGCGCGGTCATGCACGCCGCCAGGTGGTGCCAGTGGCGCTGTCTTCCAGGATGATGCCGGATTCCGCGAGTTCGGCGCGAATGGCATCGGCGCGGGTAAAATCACGTGATTTCCGTGCGGCAAGACGAGCGGCAATCGAGGCCTTGATCCGCCCGGCGTCGTCCTCATCGCCACGGAACCAGTCTGATGCGGAAGAGTTGAAAATCCCCAACAGATTTCCTGCTGTCATCATGGACGCAGCCGCACTTTCATCTCCCCCCAGCGCCGCATCTGCCAGAGCATGCAACCCCGTGATCGCGGCTGGTGTATTCAGGTCGTCGGTTAATGTATCTAATACACAGTCGGGAACCCCGTTTGCCGGCGACACATTGGGGTGTTTGCCCAGCGCCCGATAAAACCGATCCAGCTCCCGTTTTGCCTCCGCCAGTGCCGCTTCGGTAAAGTCCAGCGTGCTGCGATAATGCGTCTTCAATAGTAAAAATCGCAGCGCCTCGCCCGGTGTCCTGGCCAGCACCTGCTCGACGGTGACATAATTGCCGAGCGATTTCGACATCTTCTCGCCGTTCACCTGCAACATGTGAACATGCATCCAGATGCGCGCAAAACCGGACTCCGGAAACGCGCAGGTCGATTGTGCGATCTCGTTTTCATGGTGCGGAAAAATCAGATCGTCGCCCCCACCGTGAATATCGAAATCCGTGCCTAAATGTCGGTGAATCATCGCCGAGCATTCGATGTGCCAGCCTGGCCTGCCACGCCCCCAAGGGCTTTCCCAGCCCGGCAGTGCGTCAGGTGACGGTTTCCACAGCACGAAGTCACCCGGATCGCGCTTATAGGTTGCGACATCCACCCTGGCACCGGCAAGCAGTTCGTCGGGGCTTCGTCCGGAAAATGCTCCGTAATCGGCGTCCGATCGCACCGCGAACAGCACATGCCCGTCGGCCTCATAGGCATGGCCACCGGCGATCAACCGCTCGATCATCGAGATGATCTCGCCCATATGTGCGGTCGCCCTCGGCTCGATATCGGGCAGGACGGCAAATAAGGCGGCCATATCGCGGTGATACCACGCCGTCGTGCGCGCGGTGATCGTCGCGATCGGCTCGCCGGTCTCGGCTGACTTTGCGTTGATCTTGTCGTCCACATCGGTGATGTTGCGTACATAGGTCACGCGCGGATACACATGCCGTAGCAGCCGCACCAGCACATCGAACACTACCACCGGCCGGGCGTTGCCGATATGGGCGTGGTCATACACCGTCGGCCCACACACATAGAGCTTCACGTGATCAGGATCGATCGGCATGAACAGTTCACGCCGCCTTGATTTAGTGTTGTGTAGCCTGATCTGGATCATGGTCCGCATTTCCGCCGCGCGCTCTACGATGTCAACCGGATGAGATTGACGCGGTCGGATCAGTCCTGTAAGGCTAAAAACATAAATTGCGAATAGTTCTCATTCGCATAAAATTTGGAGGATGTCTTGTCCCAGACCACAACAAGCCCGGTGCGCCGCTCATCCCGCTTACGGTTTCTCGCCGTATTCGGGCCTGGTCTAGTGGTCATGCTGGCGGATACCGATGTCGGCAGCGTCATCACGGCGGCGCAGTCCGGGGTTGCCTGGGGCTACCGGCTGTTGCTGTTGCAATTTCTGCTGATGCCGATCCTTTACGTGGTACAGGAGCTGACGGTTCGGCTCGGCATTTTCACCGGCAAGGGTCATGGCGAACTGATCCGCGATACATTCGGCCCGGCCTGGGCCTGGCTGTCGGCGGCGGGGCTTACGGTGGCGACGATCGGTGCCTTGCTGACCGAGTTTTCGGGTGTCGCTGGCGTTGGTGAGTTGTACGGCGTGCCGCGGCTGGTCTCGGTCAGTCTGGCAGCAGCATTTCTGCTGATCGTGGCGTTCACCGGGTCGTACCGGCGGGTTGAGCGGGTTGCGATTGCGCTCGGCCTGTTCGAATTGGTGTTTTTCGTGGTGGCCTACCTGGCGCACCCTGATCTGCACAGCATCGCGATTCAGACGTTTAAGCCCGCACTCGGCAATTCAGCCTATCTTTACCTGGTTGCCGCTAATATTGGCGCGGTGATCATGCCGTGGATGATTTTTTATCAGCAGTCGGCGGTCGCGGATAAAAAGCTGACGCCGGCCGATTTCAAATACGCGCGGTGGGATACCGCGATCGGTGCGGTCCTCACTCAACTCGTCATGGCCGCTGTGCTGGTTGCGGCCGCCGCGACCATCGGGTTACGCAACCATCAGGCCAGCCTGAATTCGGTGGGCGACATTGCCCATGCATTGACGCCGTTTCTCGGTGAAACCGTCGGCAAGCTGGTGTTCGGCGTTGGCGTGCTCGGGGCGGGGCTGATCGCCGCCATCGTCGCCTCGCTGGCGCTCGCCTGGGGCTTGGGCGAAGTAACCGGATATCGCCGGTCGCTCGAGGATCATCCGCTGCAGGCTAAATGGTTCTATGGTGTCTATGCATTCTGCTTGATTGCCGGCGCGGTACTGGTGGCGTTCGTGCCCAACCTGGTGTTTCTCAACATCGCGGTCGAGGTGATGAACGCGCTGTTGCTGCCACTGGTGCTGGGCTTCTTGATCGCACTCGCCATGCACGCGCTGCCGGCGCATATCAGGCTGCGGGGTTGGTATTTATGGCTGACGTTGTTTCTGTCCACATTGACGGCTGGCCTCGGCGTCTATGGTGGTCTATCAGGTGCCGGACTGTTCTGATCGTAGAGAGTTTTTTGGCTTTTGTCGGCACAAAGGAACGTCCTTTCTTTCTGAAAGCCGCCCATGCCCAAGCTGCGCGCCCTGATTTTCGACGTTGACGGCACCCTGGCCGAAACCGAGGAACTGCACCGGATCAGTTTCAACGCTACCTTCGCCGAGGTTGGGCTGGATTGGGACTGGGACCGCGCGCTGTACCGCGAATTGCTGGCGGTGACCGGCGGCAAGGAGCGCATCCGGTATTACATCGATGAATTCGACGGCAGCGTCGATATTCCGCCCGAAGGCATCCGCGTCCTGCATGAGCGCAAAACCGCGATCTATGCCGCCCGCATGGCCGAGGGCGCGCTGGGGCCGCGCCCGGGGATTTTGCGGCTGATCCACGAAGCGCGGCAGGCCGGCGTCTTATGCGCCATCGCCACCACGACCAGCCGCCCGAATATCGATGCGCTGCTGCAATCCGCCTTCGCGCCGGACGCGGTGTCATGGTTTGCCGCGATCGCGGCGGGAGACGAGGTGGCGCGCAAGAAACCCGCTCCCGACGTCTATGTGCTGGCGCTGGAACGGCTGGGCTTGGCGGCCGATGAGTGCCTGGCGATCGAGGATTCCCGCAACGGGCTGGAATCGGCGCGCGCGGCCGGGCTGGGCTGCGTCATCACCGTCAGCCCCTACACCGAGGATCAGGATTTTACGGCGGCGCTGAAAATCGTGGCGCATATGGGCGATTTCGAGACGCGCAATCCCACGATCGAGGGCGGCATGGTAACGTTGCCGATGCTACAATCATGGCAT
Organism: Acidiphilium sp.; assembly: GCA_028688905.1. Taxonomy (GTDB): domain Bacteria; phylum Pseudomonadota; class Alphaproteobacteria; order Acetobacterales; family Acetobacteraceae; genus Acidiphilium. The sequence goes on from JAQTXH010000001.1 coordinate 1,061,558, forward strand.
AGCGCCGGCATCAGCCGATCAGCGTAATGCCACACGCGCCCGGAGCGAAAATCCTGCCACCCCCTGCCCTTCCCTGATCACGCCACCGCGTCTATCTCTGACCCAGCATAACCAGGGGAATGAGCAATGAATAACCCATCGATCGACGCGGTTCTCGCCCATATCGACGCCAATCTCGATGCCTCGCGCGCCCGCTGGTTCGATCTGCTGCGCATCCCCTCGATCAGCGCGCAACCGGCCCGCAAATCCGATTGCATCCGCGCCGCCGCGCACATACGCGATCTGCTCATTGGCATGGGGTTCGAAGCGCGCCTGTCGGAAACCAAGGGCCTGCCCGGCGTGATCGCGACCCATCACCACGCCGGCGGCAACGCGCCGCGCGTGCTGTTCTATGGCCATTATGATGTGCAGCCGGTCGATCCGATTGCGTTGTGGGATGCCGACCCGTTCGAGCCGCAACTGGTTGACCAAGCGGACGGGCCGCGCATTGTCGCGCGCGGTGCGGTGGACGACAAGGGCCAGGTGATGATGGTGTTCGAGGCGATCCGCGCGCATCTGGCGGTCAATCAGTCCCTGCCGGTCAACCTCACCGTGCTGATCGAAGGCGAGGAGGAATGCGGCAGCCCCTCGCTCGACGCCATGCTGGAAGCCGAACGCGCGGCACTGGCCGCCGATTTCGTCCTGGTGGCCGACACCAACATGTGGAACCGCGACACCCCCGCCATCACCACCAGCCTGCGCGGCCTCGCGGCGATCGAGCTTAAAATCACCGGCCCCAACCGCGACCTGCACTCCGGCCTGTTCGGCGGCCCGGCGCTCAACCCGATCCGCGCGCTGACCCGGATACTGGGCGATCTGTTCGATGACAACGGCAGCATCCGCATCCCCGGTTTCCACGACGGAATCACGGATATTCCGGCCGATGTTCTGCAATCCTGGCGGGAAACCGGCTTCGATGAAGCGGGCTGGCTGGCGGCGATCGGACTGCATCACGCCAGCGGCGAGCGGGGCCGAACCGTGCTGGAACAGAACTGGTCGCGCCCGACCGCCGAACTCAACGGCATTTTCGGCGGGTATCAAGGGGCGGGCAGCAAGACCGTCATCCCGGCCGAAGCAGGGGCCAAACTCACGTTCCGCCTCGTACCGGGTCAGGACCCGGCCAAGGTTATCGATGGGTTCAAGCGCTTCGTCACCGAACGCTTGTTGCCCGATGCGCGCGCCCATTTCGAGGTGTTCGGTGCCTCGCCCGGCCTGATGGTGCCGGTCGATGCGCCCTATGTCCGCGCCGCGCGAACCGCACTCGAAGCCGAATTCGGCAAACCGCCGGTCCTGGCCGGATGCGGTGCCTCTATCCCGGTGGTCGAAGCGTTCGAGCGGCAGTTGGGCCTGAAAACCCTGCTGGTCGGCTTCGGCCTCGATGACGATCGCATCCACTCCCCCAACGAGAAATTCGAGATGCACTGCTTTCACCGAGGCATGCGCGCTGAAGCCAGAATGCTGGCAGCCTTCGCCGCGTGAGGCTGGTTGCCTCCGGTCTGACCGGTGCCGCTGGTGGCCCGTTCGATTTTTCGCTCCAACCCGGTGCCGCCATGGCGATCACCGGACCGTCCGGTGCGGGTAAATCGGTGCTGCTGCGGATGATCGCGGATCTCGACCCGCATGGCGGCACGGTCACGCTCGACGGGGCCGATCGTGCCATCTTCACCGCACCCGCGTGGCGCAAACGCGTCGCCTATCTCGCCGCCGAGCCGGGCTGGTGGCACGACGACACCGCCCCGCATTTTCCCGACCGCGCCCGCGCCGAGGCGCTGATGCCCGGCTTGGCGCTCGACCCGAAACTGCTCGTCCAGCCGGTGCATCGGCTGTCCACCGGCGAGCGGATGCGCCTCGCCCTGATCCGCGTTTTGCTGAACGACCCCGCCGTTTTACTGCTCGACGAACCAACCGGCGCACTCGACCCCCATGCCACAAGCCTGGTCGAGACGATCCTTCTGGAGCGCCAACGGACCGGAACTGCGCTGATCATTGTGACACACGACATGGATCAGGCCGCCCGCCTCGGTGCCAGACGTTTCCACCTCGAAGCCGGCACGCTCACCCCGCAATGAACCCGATCCTGCTCACCCCCACCGACCTGATCATCGCCTCATCCCTGGTGGTGCTCGACGCCGTGGTTTCGGTCTGGCTCGGTCTGCGCTTGCACCAGCAGCTATTGGTTGCCGCCGTCCGCTGCACCATCCAGTTGCTGCTGGTCGGATATTTGCTCCGTTTCGTCTTCGCGATCGACACCCCAGCCCTCACGCTCGGCCTTGTCCTGGTGATGGTTGCCATCGCCGGGCGCGAGGTCGCGGCCCGCCCAGAGAAAAAACTCGCCCGCTATGGCAACCAGGTCGCGGGCCTGTCGGCGGTCGCCCTCGCCACCTTCGTCACCGCGATTTTCGCCCTCGCCACCGCATTGCGCCCGCACCCGTGGTATGCCGCGCGCTATGCGATTCCGCTCGCCGGCATCATGCTCGGCAACGCGCTGAACGCCGCTTCGCTCTCGCTCGATGCACTGCTGTCGGGCGTCATGCGCGAACGCGCCGCGATCGAGGCGCAACTCGCCCTTGGGGTGCGGTTTCGCGACGCAACCAAACCGCTGATCCGCGCTTCGGTCCGGCGCGGGATATTGCCGATCATCAACGTGATGTCCGCCGCCGGCATCGTGACGCTACCCGGCATCATGACCGGCCAGATCCTCGCCGGGCTGTCGCCGATCGAAGCCGTGAAATACCAGATACTGCTGATGTTTCTATTGGCGGGGGCCGTCGGCATCGCCGCCGTTAGCGCCGCCTATTTCGCCATCGCGCGGCTGACTGACGACCGTGAGCGTTTGCGGATCGACCGTCTGGGGTAACGTTTCACCCTGATTGTTTTTGATCGAACGCGACTTTCGGTGAATAAGTCACGGCCCACGCCAATCTCACGCAAATTTGACCTGAAGCGACCGCTTTCATTTATCATAGTTAGTCAATAGGAGAGTTTTATGGACATCCAAGCCGAAATTCACGCCATCCCCCTCATTTCCCATGCCGAACCTTTCGGCCCCGATGCGATCAACCGCTCGACCGCACAAATCCTGGAAGGTGCCGACATCCTGTCATGAACGGTTTGATCACCCGCAAGCGCGTGCTGCTCGCGCTCGAAATCCTGTTCAACTTCCTGCTCCCCTGGGTGGTCTACCGCCTAGTCAAGCCGCATGTCGGCGAGATCCACGCGATCATGGCCTCGGCAGCACCCCCGATGGTCTGGAGCCTCGTGGAATTCGCCCGCAAACGCCGCGTCGATGCGATCTCGGTCATGGTGCTCGGCGGCATCGGCCTGTCGCTGCTCGGTTTTGCCCTCGGTGGCTCGCCCAAACTGTTGCTGATGCGGGAATCCCTGATCACCGGGCTGATCGGCATCGTGTTCGTGGGTTCCGCGATCATCGGGAAACCGCTGATGTACGCGCTCGCCAGCGCCAGCCTGAAACGCCAATCCGCCGAAGACAGCGCCGCGTTCGAAGCCTATAAGGACGATCCCGCCTTCCGCCGCATGATGGGCATTATGACCATTGTCTGGGGCATCGGATTCGTAGTCGAAACTGCCGTTCGCAGCGTGCTGGTGTTCTCGCTTCCGGTTGGGCGGTTTCTGATCGTCGGCCCGGTCGTCGGATATTCCACGATCGGCGTGCTCATGATCTGGACCTTTCTGTATGGCCGCACCGCCGAAAAACGCGGCGTGCTGTCGTAAAACGGGGTCACGGCATGGAAATAAAAAACTCACCGCCGGAAAATCGCCGACCGGGCGGGGCGGGGCTGTTCCCATCCGCGTCGCTCGAGTTCAGGTGTGGCATGCACTTCGAGCGGGTAGCCGACGCACAGATACCCGATAAACTGCCAGGCCTCCGGTACATTGAGGCACGCTTGCACCTGTGCCGGATCGAGGATCGAGACCCAGCCGAGGCCGACCCCCTCGGCGCGGGCCGCAAGCCACAAAGTGTGGATTGCCATCACCACGGAATAGGCGATCGTCTCAGGCATGGTCTGGCGACCTAGGCCGTGACCGGTGTCGGGGTCTGGTTCGGCAAAAACCGCAATCTGGCAGGGCGCGTCGTCGAGGCCGGCAAGTTTCAGAGCCGCGTAGGCGGCGGCACGGTCATCGGGGTAGGCAACGCGCGCCGCCTCGTTGCACGATTTGAAAATCGCGCGGATGCTCTGGCAGATCGCGGGGGTTTCCACGATCACGAAGCGCCAGGGCTGGCTGAACCCGACTGAGGGTGCGTGGCAGGCGATGCCGAGCAGACGCTCGATCAGGCCCGGCGGCAACAAATCGCGCCGAAAATGCCGGACATCGCGACGAAGCCGAAACAACTCGTTCAGCTGCGCGACGAAGGCCGGGCTGAAGGCAGACAAGGGACGCTCTGATAGGGTTTCATGCATGGGATCACCAAAGGCAAAGTTTCCGGTCGCCCTGGTACGGCATCCACAACCTGATATCGCACCTGGCGTCTGCTATGGGCGGCTCGATATGGAACTGACAACCGATGGCTTGCAAGCAGTCGCGACGATTGCCGCGGCGCTGGCCGATTTTGCTGCCGTCGCAATTTGGTGCAGCCCAGCCCTGCGATGCCGTGCGGTCGCGGACACCTTGGCGACCCTGCACGTCTTGACGCCACGGATCGACGCCCGGTTGCAGGAACTTGACTTCGGTGACTGGGAAAGACGGGCGTGGAACGGAATACCCCGAACCGCGCTCGATCAATGGGCGGCGTCGCCTCTCGGCTTCGCGCCACCTGGGGGCGAAACCGGTGCCGCCCTGCTGGCGCGGGTCACGGCGGTTCACACGGACCTGCTCGCCCGGACCGGGCCGGTCATCATCGTGTCGCACGGCGGCCCGTTGAAACTTCTGGCGGCTTTGTTGCGCGGTGCGCCGGTCGATTTGCTGGCACCGGCACCGGCGTTGGGATCGATCACCATCATCACGCCCTGAAGAGCCTGATGGCGATCATTGTCAGCACGACACACTCCGTAATCACCTCCACCGCTCCCAGGGTATCGCCGGTATAACCGCCGATCGCGCGACGGATGAAGCGCGCCCACAACGCCCCGATCAGCCCCGCGATGACGGTAAGCAGAAAGGCCGTGGAAAACGGCATAAGGACCCATGTGCCGAAAGCGGCGATCGCCCCGCCGACGCGGGCCGGAATACGCCCGATGGTGCCGAGCGATGCCGCCTGACCCTCGGCGCGCGCCGGCATGGTGCGGCGCAAAACGACCACCATGGCAGTACGGCCCAGCATTCCCGAGACGATCAGGGAAACGACGACGGACCCAGGGTGCGCGATTGCCATGATCGCACAGCCCCGCACCGCCAGGGAAAACACCAGGGCCAGGGCACCATAGGTGCCGATCCGGCTGTCGCGCATGATCGCGAGCTTACGCGACGGTGTCGCACCACCTCCCAGACCATCAGCGGTGTCGGCGAGGCCATCCTCGTGCAGGCCGCCGGTCAACAGAACGCCGGCGATCAGGGTCCAGCAGGCGGCAAGCGCCGGGGTCATGCCGATATCGCTCGCGAGGGCATAGACCAGCCCAGCAAGCGCCCCGATGCAAGCCCCCACGACCGGGTAGGTCCAGACACTCGCGGCCTCATCCACCATGTCGGGCGACGGCAACCACCGGCCGAGCGGCAACCGGGTCAGCCGTCCAAAGCCTGCGGCAAGTTGGCATCCGTAGAGGTTCATGCCTGATCGGACACTCCAGCTTCGGCAAAACTCGCCATGCCTTGATGACACGCCAACCCGGCGCGCAACACCGGCACGGCCACAGCGGCACCCGAAGCCTCGCCCAGCCGCATGCCAAGATCGAGGAGCGCTTGCTTGTGCAATGCCGCAACCAGCCGGCGATGCCCGGCTTCGGCGGAGACATGGGCGATCACCGCATGATCAAGTCCACCGGGTATGAGGCATGCCAGCGGTGCGGCGGCGGCGGTGCAGACAAAACCATCGAGCAGCACCGGAATATTATGCTGCCGCGCTGCCAGGGTTGCCCCGAAAATCGCCGCGAGTTCGCGCCCGCCGAGGCATGCCGCCGCCGCCAGCGGGTCGGAGATCATGCAGGCGTGTCGGGCGAGACCGCGATCGATGACCGATTGCTTGCGTGCCATGCCGGCGTCATCGAGGCCGGTGCCGCGACCCGCCCAGTCGGACCCGGTGCCGCCAAATAGCGCCGCCGCCAGCGCCGCCGCCGCCGTGGTATTGCCGATGCCCATTTCGCCCAGACACAGCAGATCGGTATCGGGCGCGACCGCGTCATATCCGGTCGCAACGGCGGCGCAAAATTCCTGTGGCGACATCGCCGGTTTATCGGTGAAGTCGGCGGTGGGCATTTCGAGCGACAGCGGCACCACGCGAAGCGTCGCCCCCGCCGCCTTGGCGATCTGATTGATCGCTGCCCCGCCAGCCGCAAAATTCCCGACCATCTGTGCGGTCACCTCCGGCGGATAGGGTGACACCCCCTGCCCGGTCACGCCGTGATTGCCGGCGAACACCAGGATCGCGACCCGATCGAGCCGTGGCATCGCGCGGTGCTGCCAGCAAGCCAGCCAGGCAACCAGATCTTCCAACCGGCCAAGGCTGCCCGGCGGCTTGGTGAGGGTCGTCTGCCGCGCCCGCACCGCCGCTTCGGCTCCAGCATCGCCAGTGGGCAGGGTGCGGCATTGCTCACGAATTGCGGCAAATTCGATCATCGGGTCATCCTCATAGGGCGGAAACAGGCGCGATCACATGGAAAAACGAACCGGAAACCTGACCGCGCCGCGCCCCGGCGGGGCCAAGCGACTGGCCGGCGGCATCCCGCATCAAAGCCAGCGGCGCGTCGGTACCCGGTGCCGTGACCTGGGCGTAGTGGAATTCGTGACCGCGATATTTCGATCCCGCCGTCCCGAGGCCAGAGTCGGCGCATAGTTCGGCCTCGCGGTAGCCAAGATGCAGTTTGCGCCGGGCAAAGCTGGTTTCGTGGCTCAGCAATCCGCTCATCGCGTGCGTCGCGCCGCCCGCATCTTCCAATGCCGCGCCGAGCACCATGAAGCCGCCACACTCGCCGTGGACCGGCCTTGTGGCGGCGAAATCGCGTAAGCCAAACTGAAACCGCGTGGCCGCCGCCAGGTTTCCGGCGTGGAGTTCGGGGTAACCACCGGGTAGCCAGCAGGCGTCGCACGCGGCGGGGGGCGGCTCATCGGCAAGCGGCGAAAACGGCGTGATCGTCGCCCCCGCCGCGCGCCAGCCCGCCAGGATATGCGGGTAGATGAAGCTGAATGCGTCATCCCGTGCCAGGGCAATCCGCTGGCCGGGCGGTCTCAGTGCCGTGGGTGAACCCAGGAGCATTACATTGAGCGCCGCCGAGGCTTCGAGAATGGCATCGATGGTAAAATCGCGTTCGGCGAGATCGGCCAAGGTGTCAATGTAGGCGTCCAACCCAGCGTGCTCGCCGGCCTGTACCAGACCGAGGTGACGCTCGGGAAGGGCAAGGGCGGCGTCACGCATCACGCTGCCCAATACCGCGATGCCGGCCCGCGCCATCGCCTCCGCAATGCTGTCGCGGTGCCGCACGCTACCTGCCCGGTTGAGCACCACCCCGGCGAGCCGGACATCCGGATCATGCAGGGCAAATCCGCGCGCCACCGCCGCCGCCGATTGCGACTGGCCGGATACATCGAGCACCAAAAGCACCGGCAGGTTGAACCGCGCCGCCAGATCGGCCGCGGCACCCCGGCGATAGCGTTCATCCCCGACACCGTCGAACAGGCCCATGGCCGATTCGATGATCAGCAACGAGGCGTCTTGCGCCTGATCCGCGACAATCGCGCCGAGCAGATCGGGCGGCATCGCCCAGCTATCGAGGTTCATGCTGGGATGACCGGACGCGGCCTGATGGAACGCCGGATCGATGTAATCCGGTCCCGATTTCGCGGTCCGCACCGCAATACCGCGCCGCCGCAGGGCTGCGACCAGCGCGATCGTGATGGTGGTCTTGCCGCTGCCCGAACGCGGGGCGGCGATGATCAGGCCCCGGCTCATGACGGTGGAAATTCCAGTGCCGGCAATAACGCCAGCAACCTGGCGCGGGTTTCGACCACGGCACCGATCACGATGATCGCGGGCGCGGCAATCGCCTCGCGACGGATCGCGTCGGCCAAGGTCGCCAGGGTGGCGACGACAATACGCTGGTCCGCGAGCGTCGCCGAAGCGATCGCCGCCGCCGCTGTCTCGCCCGGCAGACCGCCGGCGATTAGCGCGCTGGCGATCACGGCGAGATTGGTGATTGCCATATAAAGCACGATCGGTTGGCCGAGCCGTGCCAGCGCCGCCCAGTCCATGCCATCGGTCCGGTCGGCACCGTGGCCGGTCGCCAGCACCACCGCCTGATTGACCCCGCGCAGGGTGAGCGGAATCAACGCACTGGCCATGCTGGCGAGGCCGGACGTCAACCCGGGAATGATACGGAACGGAATGCCGTGCGCCGCCAGCGTCAAAGCCTCCTCGCCGCCGCGCCCGAACATAAACGGATCGCCGCCCTTCAGCCGCAACACCCGCTTGCCATCCCGCGCGAGGGAGATCAGTTGCGCGGTGATATCTGCCTGGATCGCGGAGGGTTTGCCGCCACGTTTGCCCGCCGGGATGCGCGCGGCAGCGGGATGGGCGAGGGCCAGCACGGCGGGGTCGACCAGCGCGTCATGCACCACCACGTCGGCCTGATCGAGGCCGGACAGGGTTAGCAACGTCAAGTGCGCCGGGTCACCTGGCCCGGCACCGGCCAGCCAGACCTGGCCCGCTTGCAATCGCGGCAAAGTTTCCATGATGTGGGCAACCGCGGATGCGACGGTCATGTACGTGTCCTGTGTGACTTGCGGCCGTCCGCGCGGTATAGAGCATGGTCGTTTGAGGACGAACATGCCCTATCGCTATTTTTGCAAGCAATTTCATTGCATTCGGTTGCCGCAAGGGCGTCAATTGAGTGCAATATTGCTCTAGCCCACATCGTGACGAACCGGACGACGTTGCGCCGTGGCTGGACCACGGGTGCTTGTGCGACTGCCGCGGCCAAATCCGCCTGTGCGGCGCTGCTGACCGGCGACTTCCTCGATCCAGTGACTATCACTTTGCCAAACGGCACGACGACCGATTTTGCCCTCGCCGAAACCACACGCACCAACTGCACCGCCTCTGCCGCGATCATCAAGGACGCGGGCGATGACCCGGATGTCACCCATGGCGCTCTGGTCCGAGTCACGATCAGCCGCGCCCCCCAAGGCGCGGGCGTGATTTTCCGTGCCGGCGGCGGGGTCGGCACCGTCACGCGGCCGGGTCTGCCGATCCCGCCGGGCGAACCCGCGATCAACCCGGTCCCCCGTGCGATGATCCGCGCGGCACTCACTGAAATCGCCGGGCCGGATACCGATTTCATCATCGAAATCGCCGTCCCTGGGGGTGAGATGCTCGCTGAACGCACCCTCAACGGCAGGCTGGGTATCGTCGGCGGATTGTCGATTCTGGGCACCACCGGCATTGTCGTCCCGTTTTCCTGCGCCGCCTGGATCGACAGTATCCATCGCGGGATCGATGTCGCCCGCGCCTCCGGGTTGACCCACGTTGCAGGCGCGACCGGGCGCACGTCGGAACTGGCGGTGCAGGCGCTGCACGGGCTGGATGAGGTCGCCTTGATCGAAATGGGTGATTTCGTCGGCGGCATGCTGAAATATCTGCGCCGGCATCCGATCGCCCGGGTCACTATCGCTGGTGGGGTCGCAAAAATGGCCAAGCTGGCGCAGGGGCGGCTTGATCTGCATTCCAAACGCCATGAAATCGATCGGGTGGCGCTGGCCGATCTGACGCTGGGCTGCGGCGGCACGCCCGCGCTGGCAGCACGGATCATGGCGGCGAATACTACCGCCGAGGTGTTCGAGATCGCTGCCGGTGCGGACGTGGCCCTGGGCGATGCGGTGGCGCGCCAAGCCTGGCGACACGCCGCCGCTGTTCTGGCGGGGGTCGACATCGCGCTGGAGATCGTGTTGTTCGACCGCGCCGGGGCGTTGGCCGGCCGCGCCGGGTTTCGGCCGGTTCATGATCCCGCTCCGGACCGGAACCGTCGGTCGTAATCGGGATCGTAGAGGGCGCTGTCGCGAAAGTCGGAGCGTCGCAGGCTGGGACCGACCAGGATCAGGGCGGTGCGCTCCACCGGATCATCGGCGAGTTGTTGCTCGATATTGCCAAGGGTGCCGCGCAGGATCCGCTGATCCGGCCAGCTTGCCCGCACCACCACGGCAACCGGGCACGCCGCGCCATACAACGGCGTCAGTTCGACGACGACCGTCCCGATCGCGTGGATCGCCAGATGGATCGCGAGCATCGCCCTGGTCGCGCCAAACAAGGCCAGGGTTTCGCGGGGTGGCATTACGGAGGCACGGCCGGTCAGCCGGGTGAGCACCAGGCTCTGGGAGATTTCCGGCACGGTGAGTTCCTGGCCCAGGGCGGCGGCGGCGGCGGCAAAGGCGGGTACGCCGGGAGTGAGCGTGTAGGCGATGTTATGCCGTTCAAGGCGGCGGATTTGTTCGGCGACCGCGCTGTAGAGCGACAGATCTCCCGAGTGCAGCCGTGCGACATCGGCCCCGGAGGCATCGGCGGCGAGGAATTCCGCTTCGATGTCATCGAGGCTAAGCGGTGCGGTATCGACGATGCGGGCATCGGCCGGGCAATGGGCCAGAATCGCGCGTGGGATCAGCGAACCCGCGAACAGGCACACGCGGCAGCGCGCCAGAATGTCGCGCCCGCGCAGGGTCAGCAGATCGGGCGCACCCGGCCCGGCACCGATGAAATGCACCGTCATCCGCCCCGCCTTTGCGCTATGGCGCAGGTGGCGTTGGTGCCGGTGATGCGCGCTAAAATCAACCGGGAATGCGGTCCGGCCACCGCCAAGGCGCAGCCCTCGGCGACCGAGGCGACGCCAACCGCCGCTTGCGTACGGGCGGAGAGGGTCAGGCAGCGCGGTTGCGCCGCCGCCATCTCCGCTTCGGTCACGATGATCAGAGGCAGATCGAGTGCCGCCGCTGCAACCAATCCGATGTCGTCCGACTTGAAACCGGGTGCCGCGAGTGCGGCCGGCATGCTACCGGCAAGCCTTGCGGCACGCCGGACCAGCGCCACGATCTCCCCACTCCCGGCACCGCGCCGGTACCCTATGCCGGCAACGATCATGGCTTGACCCCCCGCCACTGCGTCACTGTCATGGCCGGGCGAAATCCGTGCAGGTGGCCGAGACTGTCCAGCCGGTCGATTGCGAGGCGGGTCAGCGTACCACCATAGGCTTTGTGCGCGGCAAATAACGCGGCTTCGGTCTCGATCGTGACCGCATTGACCACGATGCGTCCGCCCGGTCGCAGGGCGTTCCAACCAGCGTCGATCACGTCCGGTATTTGCGCGCCACCGCCGATGAACACCGCATCGGGCCTCGGCCACGCGTCGTCGATTGCACCCGGCGCGGTACCAATCCGCACATCAAGCGACGGTACGCCGAGCAACAGCGCGTTGCCGCGCGCCCGCACCGCGCGGGTTTCATCACGGTCGAGCGCGATGGCGCGATTGGCCGGATGCGCGAGCAGCCACTCGATCGACACAGAACCCGAACCGCAGCCGATGTCCCACAGCAACGCCCTCGGTGTTGGCGCGAGGGCAGCGAGGGTTGCGGCACGGATTTCGTGTTTGGTGATCTGGCCGTCATGCGCGAACATCGAATCCGGCAAACCTGGGATACAGGGAATGATGACCGCGCCCGGCTCGGCCCTCGCCTCGATCGCAATCAGGTTGAGCGCCGCGATGTCGTCAGGCAGCACATCGGCGACGGTCAACTGCCGATACCGTTCATCGGGTCCGCCAAGCGCTTCCAGCAGATGCAGCCGCGAGTGGCCGAACCCGCGGCCGCGCAACAATGCCGCCACCGCGGGCGGCGTGGTGGCATCGGCCGACAACACCAGCAGCCGCGCGTCCTCGTGCAGATGCGGGATCAGCCGCGCGACCGGCGGACCGCAGCAGGAGATCACCGGCGTGTCCTGCAACGCCCAGCCGAGCCGTGCCACGGCGAGCGAGACGCAGGACGGCACCGGCAGGCAGATGAACTCATCACGCCCTACCAGTCGCGCCAGCGACGATCCGATACCGTGAAAGAACGGGTCACCCGAGGCCAGAACCACCACCGACTCGCCACGGTGCGCCAGAATGGTTGGAAACGCATCGTCGATCGGGTTCGGCCACGCCATTGTCTCGCCAGCGATCAACGGAGCCGCGAGCCGGAGATGCCGCGCCCCGCCGACCACCAGCGAGGCACCCGCGATCAGGCCGCGTGCGATGGCCGACAACCCCTCGACACCGTCTTCACCTATTCCCAGTATGCTCAACCAGTGCGACTGAGTCATGACGGCAACCGACCGGAGGCTGCGTGCAACGATTGCGACTCTTGATCCTGGGCGGCACCAGCGAAGCCTCGGCCCTCGCCCGCGCGCTGGTGGGCGACCCGCGGGTCATGCCGACACTGTCGCTGGCCGGGCGGACCATCGCCCCGGTGCTGCCGCCAATTCCATATCGGATCGGTGGGTTCGGCGGGGTGGCCGGGTTGGTCGATCATTGCCGCTCCCAGGCGATCGACGCGTTGATCGATGCGACTCATCCGTTTGCCGCGCAAATGACCGATCACGCGTATCGGGCGACGGCGCAGTGCGGCATCGCCTGTCTGCGGATCGACCGGCCGGCGTGGCGACCGGAGGCCGGTGATCGCTGGATCAACGTGGCCGACATGAGCGCGGCGGTGCGCGTTTTGGGCGATGTGCCGCGCCGCGTGTTCCTGACCATCGGCCAGCAGGAACTGGCCCCGTTCCGCGCCGCGCCCTGGCATCATTACCTGATCCGCAGCGTCGATCCGCCGCCTCCCGAACTGCTGCCGCCGGATGCGACCATCATTGCGGCGCGCGGGCCATTCGCCGTGGAGGACGAGCGGGCTTTGCTGATCGCGCATCGGATCGCGACCATCGTCACCAAAAATTCTGGTGCCATCGCGACCGCAGCCAAGCTCGCCGCGGCACGCGATCTGGGCCTGCCGGTCGTGATGATCGACCGCCCCGCATCGCCGCCGATGGCCACCGTGCCGGACGTCGCGGGCGCGCTGGAATGGCTCGAAGCGCGTCATGCCGCATCGATCCGGCGGGGTGTATAGACCCAGGACATCGCTCCGGGCCGCTCGATCACCCGCGTCGCCGCACTGCCGATCAGCACCAGGGTTCGCATGTCGGCCCGCGCCGGATCTGCATCGGCCAGAGTTGCCAGCGCGATGGATTCATTGGCGCGGCTGATGGCGGTGGCGAAAATCACTGGAGTCGTCCCCGGCAAAACAGCACGCAGGAGTTCGAAACACCGCCCCATCTGCCACGGTCGGGCGCGCGAGGACGGATTGTAAAGTGCCAGCACAAACCCTGCCCCGGCGGCCGCGGTCAGGCGCTGTTCCACCACCCCCCAGGGCTTCAGATGATCCGATAGCGAGATCACGCAGAAATCATGCCCCAGTGGCGCACCGACCCGTGCCGCCACCGCCAGTAGCGCCGAAATACCGGGGATCACGATGACATCGAGGGAACGCAACGCCGGATCGCCATGATCGATCGCCTCAAACACCGCACTCGCCATCGCGAACACCCCGGCATCGCCCGAGGACACGACTGCAACGCGCTTTCCGGCGGCAGCTAGGTCCAGCGCATGACGGGCGCGGTCAAGTTCCACCCGGTTGCCGGTGGCGTGATGCATCACGCCGGCTCGTACCGGCACCCGCGCAAGATACGGCCCGTAGCCGATCAGATCGGTCGCGGCTTCGAGGGCAGCGGTCGCCTGCGGCGTCTGCATCGCCGGATCGCCGGGGCCAAGCCCGATGATCGTCAGATGTCCCTTCCCGCTCACCGCACCCCCTGCCGGCCGGGGACCAGGATCATTGAAAAATACGGCGCGGTCGGTTCGGTCAGATCGCGCAAGGCGACGATGCGCTCGCCCGCCATCGCCCCACGCTCGACATAAACCGCCCGCTCGCCCAGCCCCGCCGCCGCCAATGATGTACGGATTTTTGCCAGGTTGCGCCCGACTTTCATGATCACCGCCGCGTCGGTCCGGCGCAACCGTTCGGTGAGATCGTCGGCGCTCAACGTGCCGGGCAAAATGCTCAGCACGTCGTCGCCATGGGCGATCGGCAGTCCGGCGCTGGTCCAACAGGCACTCATGCCGGTGATGCCGGGGATGGTTTTATGGCGGTATGACGGACCCAACCGGTCGAACAGATACATCGCCGAGCCATAGAAAAACGGGTCGCCCTCGCACAGCAAGGCGACGTCCTGCCCGGCGTCGAGCGCTGTGGCGACCGATTCAGCTGATTTGTCGTAAAAACAATCCATTGCAGCGCGATACTGCGGATCGTCATGCGGGATTTCGGTAGTGAACGGGTATTCGAACCGCAACTCGGCCACCGCCTTGTTGATATGGGCGTCGGCAATGCAGCGGGCATGGCCGGTACAACCGCGCTTGGCAAAAAACGCGATGACCGGGCTGGAGCGCAGGATGCGGGCGGCTTTCAGCGTGAGCAGATCGGGATCGCCCGGCCCCATGCCGACGGTGTAGAGCGTGCCGGGATGACTCATTCCGCCTCGCTGGCCAGAGCATTGACCGCCGCCGCTGCCATCGCACTGCCGCCGCGCCGACCCATGACAATGGCGAACGGCACTGCGCCATGATCGGCCAACGCCTGCTTGGATTCGGCGGCCCCGACAAAGCCCACCGGCATGCCGATGATCGCGGCGGGCACCGGTGCCCCGGCATCGATCAGTTCGAGCAGATGAAACAGCGCGGTCGGTGCATTACCGATCGCGACCACCGCACCCGTCAGGCGATCGCCCCACAACTCCAGCGCCGCCGCCGAGCGGGTGTTGCCGATGGCGGCGGCATGTGCGGCAACGCCAGGGTCGCGCAGCGTGCAGATCACCTGATTATCCGCCGGCAGGCGCGCGCGGGTGATGCCCTGCGCGACCATTTCCGAATCGCATAAAATCGACGCCCCGGCCCGCAAGGCCGCCGATGCCGTTTCGGCGAAACCCGACGAAAATCGCAGATCGCGCGCGATATCGATCATGCCGCAGGCGTGGATTATCCGCACCGCAACCTGTGCCTCGCCCGGTGCCAGACCGGCAAGATCGGCCTCGGCGCGAATGGTGGCGAAGGAGCGCGCATAAATCGCACCACCGTCGCGGAGGTAGTCGTGAAATGTCATGCAATCGCCTCGGGTGCCTCGGGCCTCACGCCCAGATAATCGGTAATCGCCGCCAGCGAGAGGCGGGTTCGGACCGGGGTATCGCCCGCCTTGCCATTGCGCACAATGTCGTAACCCCCGTCATTGCCGACCAAGGTGATCGGCACCGGCGATGGATGGGCGCAGCCTTTGGCACATCCGGACACATGCAGTCCCGTCAAGCACGACGCGAGAGTGAGCGCATCGGCGCGGGTGTCGGTCGTCGCCGCCGCACAGAAATTCCGGCCAACACAGGCACTGATGTTGCGGCGCGGGTCGTTCTGGTCGGTGATCAGCGGTGTCACCGCCGCGCTCAGAACATTAACCAACTCCGGTGCCAACGCCGGGGCAACGCCAGCCAGCACGATCGCCCGCCACGGCGTCAACCGCAGCACACCATCGCCGAATTGCACCGAAAGGTCGGCCAGCCGGATCAATGTTGCGGCATCCATGGCTCCGAATGGCAGGCCGACGCCGAATGCGGCGGCGCTGGGGAAAAAGCCAACGACAGGCCAGGGCGTAGCACGTATTCGCGTGACGGGGCCGGCGATCCCAGACCCCGGGACTAAGTCGCGCATGCGCGCGACGCCATGCGCGCGATACAATTCAAGCTCCTCGCGCACGCGGTCCGGCACTGCGGCGCTGTCGCATCGCTCGACCGCATCCGCCCCGTCTCGCCGCAACAACCAGGCCCCCCGATCGGCGCGGATCATGATGTCGGCCCGCATATCGCCAATCCCCATCACGCCGCCGCCATCGAGCGTCACGAAAAACTTCTCCGCAGGGCCGGCCAGTGCGGGCAGCGCCGCCAGATCGTCGGCGATCCGGTTTGCCAGCATCATGGTATCCGGATGCATTGCCGGATCGATCCCCAGCAACGGCCCCGTTAACAGAGTCGGCCGCTGGGCCGGTTGGTCCAGCCGTCCGATCATCGCGGCGCACAAGGCCGCCGAGGCTCTGGAAAACCCGCGCAATTGCAGATTGCCCCGATTGGTCAGTTCGATCAGCCCGTTGCCATGGCGGCCCGCCGCCTCGGCGATCAGGCGGGCGTCGTCCGCCGCGACAACCCCGAACCGGGGCCGCAGCCGCACCAGCAGCCCATCCGCCGCCGGCATCGGCGCGGCAAGGCTTGGGCACCAACCGCGCGTCGTCATGGTGCCGCGTCCAGCACGGTGCCGACATCGTTGCGGTGCGGATGCCACAGGTCGCGGCTTTGGGCATCGGAAAAATGCGCCGCCATCGCCGCACGGGCGGCCGGGTTTTCCCGGCACAGAAACGCATCCACCGTCGAATCGGCCAAGGTCGCGGCGAACACCAGATCGAACTGCGCATCGAACCGGGCGGGCATGGTGGCGGCAAAACCGTGCAACGATGCAACACCGCGCGCGATCTCCGATGCACCTCGATAGCCATGCCGCATCATCCCGGCGATCCAGCGCGGATTGGCGAGGCGGCCGCGCACCACGCGGGCGATTTCCTCGGCGACCAGGCGATTGCGCGGCGCATCCGGGCGCGAGGTGTCCATATGATACAACGCGGGGTCGGCACCCAGGGCGGCGGCCGCGGCGGCAAACCCACCTTCATGAGCGGCGTATTCCGGGCTGTCCAGAATATCGGTCTCGGCGTGGTCCTGCTGGTGGACGAAGGCGTCGGCGGTCGCGACCCGGGCGGCAAAACCGGCGGGATCGGCACTGCCGTCCAGTCCTTTGCCATAAGCGTTGGCGGAAGCGGCAAGGTAGGCGGTTCCCAGTTCGGCGCGATCGTGCCAATGGCCGCGCGCCAGACGATCGGCGATCGCAGCGCCATAGTCGCCCGGCGCGGCACCGTAAATGCGGGTGGTGGCGGCGCGCAACGCTTCTCCCTCCAAACCCCGTGCGGTACCGGCCAGCGGGTTCCAGTCGGGCGCTTCGTCGCGCGAGGCAATGGCGCGCACCGCCGCATCGAACAAAGCAATCTGGGTTTCGAACGCATCGCGGAACAGGCCGGAAATCCGCAAGGTCACATCCACCCGCGGGCGGTCGAGCAGAGCTAGCGGAATGACCTCGAACCCGCTGACCCGGCCCGAACCCTCATCCCACAAAGGAGCTACACCGAGCAGGACCAGGGCGAGGGCAAAGTCCTCCCCCCCGGTGCGCAGGCTGGCGCTGCCCCAAAGGTCGATCACGGTTCGGCGAAGATAGTCACCCTGATCCTGCATGTGCCGATCCAGCAGGGATTCCGCCGCCTTGCGGGCGAACATGACGGCGGAATCGGTGGGCAACAACCGGGGATCGAGCGTGGTGAGATTGCGCCCGGTGGGCAGCACGTCGGCGCGGCCGCGCGTCGGCGCTCCCGCCGGGCCGGGGACGATGAATTGACCATTGAGGGCGGCGAGCAGGCTTGCCATTTCGGCACCTGCCGAACCATCCAGCCGGTCCGCGAGGATGTCGGAAGCGATACCGGGACATGATTTTTGCAATGTCGCCAGCAAAGCGTCGCGGCCCTTCGGCGGCCGACCGAACACGTGCAAACCATCCCGGATCTGCAAGTCCTTGAGGTCGCACAGATACGCATCGAGCCGGGCCAGGGCGACATCGTCGGCGGCACTGGCGGCGACGCCGCATTCGCTTAGCAATCCGATCTCGGCAGCGCGATCCAGGATTTGGCGGCGAAGGAGTTTGCTCCGCCGCCGGTCCAACCCGTCGGCGGTCGCGTATTCGTCGATCAGGCGTTCGAGTTCGGTGGCAGCACCATGCGCGCCAGCGTCGATCAGCGGTGGCGTCAGATGACCGATGGCGACCGCACCCAACCGGCGCTTCGCCGCCGCCGCCTCACCGGGGTTGTTGACGATGAACGGGTAAATCACCGGCAGCCCGCGCAGCAGCGCCACCGGCAGGCACTGCGCCGACAATGCCGCCGCCTTGCCCGGCAGCCATTCCAGCGTGCCGTGAGTGCCGAGATGGATCAGCGCATGGATGGTCATCGATCGGCGCAGCCAGAGATAGAAGGCGACATAGGCATGGCGTGGCGGCAAATCAGCGTCGTGGTAACCGGTTTTGCGGTCGCTTCGGCTGCCGCGATCGGGTTGCACTGCCAGAATGAGGTTTCCCCGCCGGATGTGGCGGACCATGAATGTGCTGTCTTGCACGGAAGGGTCGGCGTCCGGTTCATCCCACGCGGCGATCACCCGCGCCTGGGTCTCGGCGGGGAGTTCGGCGAACAGGCTGCGATATTCGGCAAGACCGAGACCGGCGGCGGGGGCAGCGTGGCAAAGATCGTGCGCGAGACTTGCCGCCTCGGGCCGATCCTCACCGCACGCGTAGCCCTCTGCATCGAGACAGCGCAGAATTTCGGAAATACTGGCGAAACTATCGAGGCCGACGGCGTGAGCGGTCTGCCCGGAGACGGTGCCGAGCGCTCCCGGATAGTCCGAGACCACCAAAGCAATCCGGCGTTCGCTGCAATGGGTTGCGGCAAGGCGTGCCCATCCCGCCGCACGATCGGCGGCCAGCGCGATGCCAGCAGGATCGGGGCGGTTGACGATACGGGCAAATTCCAGGCCGGGCACGGTTTCGGCCTCCGCCTTGAAAGAAATCGCGGTGGTCAACAGCCTGCCGTCAAGCTCCGGCAGCACGACCTGCATCGCGAGATCGGTCTGTGACACCCCGCGAAACCCTTCCCGCCATGTCTCGATCGATTGGGCCGAAAGCACGACCTGCAGCACCGGCACCCCGGCGGCATCGAGCGGCGAACCCGCGTTGCCGCGCGCGGAAAACCCGGTGGCGTTCAGGATGATGGTAGGCTTGGCCTCGCGCAGACGCGCGGCGATGCGGTCAGCGGCATCCGGCTCCTTCAGGCTGGAGACAAACCACGCTTCCACGGCCAAACCACGTTCGCGCAGCGCCGCCGCCAGGGCATCGATCGGCGCGATATCGCCGGACAGCAGATGGGAGCGGTAGAAAATGATCATCGCGAGCGGCTGCGCCGAAACTCTCGCCACGATGTGACAACCGGCAACCGGCAACTTCGCGGGCGGCGCGATCCCATCCGGCCCCAATCCGCCCAGATGCGCCGCCAGCGCCAATGCCCGCGCGATATTTTCCGGCCCGCTTTCGCGCAGACACGTCGCCATCCGGGCGCGCTGCGCACCGGTGACGGTGGACAACCCGGCCAGCCGCGCGTCGGGCCGCCCGTCGCCTTCGACCATGATCAGCGCGATACGCCGCGCCCGACACATCGCGGCAACCTCCTCGACCCCGTAGCGCCAGTAGTCGACCCCGCCGAGCAGGCGCACCACCACGGTTTTTGCTTTGGCGATCACCTGCTCGACATAGAGATCGACCGACAGCGGATGGCGCAGCCGGATCAGATTGGCCAGCCTGAGACTGGGCCGGGGTGTTGCCATTGCTTGCCACGCAGTGGCAATCGCCCCGAGGTCGCTGCCGGAAAACGACAGGAACACCAGATCGGCCGGACTTTGGCCCAAATCGACCGCCGGTTCCTGATCATCCAGCGTCGCGGTGTCGCGGACCAGGAGATGCATGGGTCAGACCGCAACCGTCTCGGCGAGGATGATGGCCACGATCGCGGCGCGATCCAGCCCGGTCAGCCCGATGATCACGATATCGCCGGCGCGGCTCTCGCCGCTCGGCCAAGCCCGGTCGAAATGATGCGAAAACCGCGTGCCGACGCCCTGCACCGCCAGACGCATCGGCTTGCCGGCAACCGCCGCAAATCCCTTGATCCGCAGAATATCATGCGCCTCGGCCGCCGCACGCAGTCGCGCGATCAGGGTTTCGGGCCGGTCGCATTCGGGGAGGCAGACCGAAAAACTCTCGAAATCATCATGTTCATGCGCACCATCCTGGGCGTCGTGATGCGAAGGGCGCGCCGCCAGATCGGTCTCGGCGGCGGCACCGATGCCGAAGACGACGGCGGGGTCGAGTTTGCCATCGCGCGCCGCGATCAGTTTCACCGCACGCGGAATGACGGCGGTAATCTCGGCCCGCAGCCGGGCGAGTTGCGCGCCGGTCAGCAGATCTTCCTTGTTCAGCACGATCAGATCCGCCGCCTGCAACTGATCCTCATAAACTTCGGCCAACGGATTGTCGTGATCGAGCGACGGGTCTGCCCCCCGCTGCCGTGCCACGCCAGCGGGGTCGTCGGCAAACCGCCCGGCGACAACCGCCGGACCATCGACCACCGCGATGACCCCATCAACGGTCACCCGCGTGCCGATGCCGGGCCAGTTGAACGCCTTGAGCAGCGGTTTCGGCAGTGCCAAACCCGACGTTTCGATGATGATATGTTCGGGCGGGTTGGCGCGGTTGATCAGCGCTTCCATCGTGGGAATAAAATCCTCGGCGACCGTGCAGCACAGGCAGCCATTCGCTAGTTCGACGATATCCTCCTCGGTGCAACTTGCGATACCGCAACTGCGCAGCGTGTCGCCATCGATGCCGAGCGCGCCGAACTCGTTGACAATAATCGCAATCCGCCGCCCACCCGCGTGTTCGAGCAAATGGCGCACCAGCGTGGTTTTGCCGGCACCGAGGAACCCGGTGATGATGGTGGTCGGGATTTTTGCGGGTTTGCTCATTCTGCGGCCTGTTGAATTGAAGTGTCTTGGGCGGGAAAGCGCGCCAGGATCATGTCTTTCAACGATTCCGGCCGGCGGGACGGCATGATGGTACCGGTTTTCGACGTGCCGTAGGATCGCGCATAGATCAGCAAGTCGGGTGCCAGATCGGGTGACAATCCGCCGAGCAGATAGCTCCATTTCCCCGGCATCGAGATCGTCGCCGTGCAGCCGCGCTCGCAGGCGGCGAGGCAATCGACAGTGCGGAGTTCGAGCGGCGCAGGTGCTGCTTCGAGCGAGCGGGCCAGCGCGTCGTGCAGATCGGCACCCATCGGCGTCACGCCTGGTTCGATCTTCAGGCCGGCGCGGCAGGTGATGCAAACGTGCAGGCACGGAACCGGTTCAGTCATCTTACCTCCGGACGGATGATCCCGTCGTTCATCAGGCAACGATTACTGACCGTCCCGACCAAGGCTGACGCGCCCATGGCCGAAAGACGACGTTTTGACGCGTCGTTGTCGCCGGGGCACCCCGCCCGTGACACGTTCAGTTCGGTCCGGCTTGCGCCGGATCGGGGATGGCAGGTCTCCTGGCTCACGGCGTCGGGGAGTTCGATCCCCGTGGTTTTCATCGCCTTCCCGGCGATCCCGCGGGATCGGCCAGTGGCACAATGACAAAAACCGCGCCGCTTACAGTTGCGGGGGCAGCCGTGGCGTTACACCACGTTCCCTATTAACCTTCCTCACGGAAGGACCATCTGAACATAATCATACAAGCGGGGCCGAGGGTCTGTCAAAATTTTGCAAAACGAACATAGGAGCCATGCCCATCCACCCCAACCTCACCCTTATTCTCGGCGGCGCGCGTTCCGGCAAAAGCCTGCATGCCGAGACTCTGCTGACCATTCATCCCGCGCCTTGGATTTACATTGCCACGGCACAGAGTTTTGACGATGAGATGCGCGAGCGGATCGCGGCTCATCGGGCGCGGCGGGATGCGGGGTGGCGGACGGTGGAAGCGCCGGTGGATCTGGTCGGGGCTTTGGCGAATACGGGCACCGCACCGGTGTTGGTCGATTGCCTGACCTTGTGGCTGACCAATCTGCTGCTGGTCGGGGCCGATCTGGCGGCGGAGTCGGCGGCGCTGGAGCACGCCCTGCTCGCCCGCGCCGCACCGACCATTCTAGCGGCGAGCGAGGTCGGTTTGGGCATCGTTCCGGATAATCCGCTCGCACGGCGATTTCGTGACGCGGCCGGGTTGCTGCATCAACGGATCGCGGCACGGGCGGATCGGGTGGTTCTGATGGTCGCCGGGTTGCCGCTGGTGGTGAAATGAGGCTGCAATGAGCGAAAACGAGGCGCGGCACCGCGATAAGATGGCCAAGCGGAAAGCCGTGCAGGATGCGGAAGTGGCCGGCAAGACCATCGAAAAGGGTCTGCTGATCGTCCACACCGGCCCCGGCAAGGGTAAATCGACCGCGGCGTTCGGCTTGGCGCTGCGCATGTTGGGTTACGGGCGGCACGTGGCCGTGGTGCAGTTCATCAAGGGGGTCTGGGCGACCGGCGAGCGTGCGGCGCTAGCGCGGTTCGATGACCTGATCGAATTTCACACAATGGGCGAGGGTTTCACCTGGGAAACCCAGGACCGGTCGCGCGATGTCGCGTCCTGCAGCCGCGCGTGGGAAACGGCGCTTGGATTGCTTGCACGGCCCGATATCGCGCTGCTGATCCTCGATGAACTCAACATCGCGCTGCGCTATGATTATATGCCGCTCGACGAGGTTCTGGACGCCGTGGCGGCGCGGCCTGCGACCATGCACGTCGTCATCACCGGCCGCAACGCCAAACCGGGTCTGATCGCGGCGGCTGATCTGGTCACCGAAATGGCGGCGGTCAAACATCATTTCGCCGCCGGGGTAAAAGCGCAGCAGGGCATCGAGTTTTGAGGGCGCGCGCCCTGATGTTCCAAGGCACCGGCTCCAGCGTCGGCAAATCCACTCTCGTCGCGGGGTTCGCCCGGGCGCTGACCCGGCGCGGCCTGCGCGTGCTGCCGTTCAAGCCGCAGAACATGTCGAACAACGCCGCCGTCACACCCGATGGCGGGGAGATCGGGCGCGCTCAGGCGCTCCAGGCGCTGGCCTGCGGCGCGGTGCCGAGCGTTCACATGAACCCGGTTTTGCTCAAGCCGCAAAGCGAAACCGGGTCGCAGATTATTGTGCAAGGCCACGTGTTCGGGACGGCCCGGGCGCGCGACTATCAGGTATTCAAGCCACAACTGATGCCCTACGTGCTGGAGAGTTTCGCCCAACTGCGCGCCGAGGCCGATGTGGTGCTGGTCGAGGGGGCCGGCAGCGCTTCCGAGATCAATCTGCGCGCCAACGACATCGCCAATATGGGATTCGCCCGCGCCACCAACACCCCGGTGGTACTGATCGGCGATATCGATCGCGGCGGGGTGATCGCCGCCCTGGTCGGTACCAAAACCGTGCTGGATCCCACCGATGCCTCGCTGATCAAGGGGTTCATCGTCAATAATATGCGCGGCGACAAAACCCTGTTCGCCGATGGCATGGCGATGATCGCCGGGCGCACCGGCTGGCAACCGCTAGGATTGGTGCCGTATTTCGCACGGATGCGCGACCTCCCCGCCGAAGACGCCGCCGATCTCGCGGCCAAAGCGCCGCCGCGCCATCCCGAGGCGAAACTGCGAATCGCAGTGCCGATACTGCCCTTTATCGCCAATTTCGACGATCTTGATCCGCTCGCTGCCGAACCCGACGTCGATGTCATGTTCCTGCAACGTGGCACGCCGATTCCGGCCAGCATCGACCTGATCATCCTGCCCGGCTCGAAATCGACCATCGCCGATCTGGCGGCGCTGCGTGACGAGGGCTGGGACGTCGATATTCTGGCGCATCACCGGCGCGGTCTCCATGTGCTCGGCCTGTGCGGCGGTTATCAGATGCTGGGGCGGACGATTGCCGATCCGGACGGCCTCGAAGGTCCGGTTGGAAGCGTTGCCGGGCTTGGTCTGCTCGAAATTGAAACCGTGCTCACAGGCGGCAAGCGGCTCTCCGCGACAAACGGCACGCTGATCGCTGATACGGCGGCATTTTCGGGCTACGAAATGCATATTGGTTGCACCACAGGCCCCGCCACCACCCGGCCCGTGCTGCGCTTCGCCGATGGCCGCCCCGATGGTGCCCAATCGCCCGATGGCCGGGTGAGCGGCACCTATGTTCATGGACTGTTTGCCGCTGACGCCGCCCGTGGCGCGCTATTGCGCCGGTTCGGCGCGACCCCCGCCGCGCGCGATTACCGGGTGGAGACCGATGCCGTGCTCGATGCGCTGGCGGCACATCTGGAGACCCATGCCGACATCGACTCCCTGCTCAGCCTGGCAGGATAAAAATGGCGAACAGCCAGACGACCCCGATCTGCAGCAGCGACGCCAGACGGAATAGCGCCAGTGCCTTGACGATGTCGGCGGCGTCGGCTTGTGCGCGCCCATCGCCCATCCAGGCGTCGTCAACCCGGATGGCACCGTAAACCCGCGGCCCGGCAAGGCGCAGCCCAAGCGCGCCCGCTATCGCCGCCTCAGGCCAGCCTGCGTTGGGCGAACGGTGACGGCGGGCGTCGTGCCGCAGCACCCGCAGTGCGGCGCTCCCGCTGGCATGGGGGTGCAGCACGGCGGCAATCACGATCCAGACCGCCGCCAACCGCGAGGCCGGTAGGTTTAATCCGTCGTCAAGCCGTGCCGCGGCCCAACCGAAGGCTTCATGGCGCTTGGTGCGATGCCCGACCATGCTGTCTGCTGTGTTCATCGCCTTGTAGATCGCGATCCCCGGCAGACCGAGCAACGCACACCACAAGGCGGGGGCCACCACGGCATCGGAAAAATTTTCGGCAAGACTCTCGATTGCGGCCCGGGCCACACCGGCTTCATCAAGGCTGGCCGGGTCGCGCCCGACGATATGCGCCACCGCAGCGCGGCCGCCCTCAACCCCACCGGCGCGCAACCCCTCCGCTACCGCGCGAACGTGCTCGGCCAGGGAACGTCCGGCAAGCAAACTGCTCGCCACGAACGCCAGAGCGGCCAGTGCGACCAGTCGCGGCAGCAACACAATCAGGGCGATCTGTGCCAGCATTGCCGGCACCCCGGCGGCAAGCACGATCGCGATCACCGCGACGATGCCACGTCTCTGCCTTTTGCCGAATGACAATGCGGGATCGTTCAGCCAGGTATCCAGCCCCGCAATCAGCGCCCCCACCCACATCACGGGATGTCGGATCGCACGAAATATCGTAGTGGGGTACCCGGCAATGGCTTCGATGGTGAGGGCAAGCGCCGCAACCGGAAGGGTGATCGCAAAGTTCATGGTAGACGGCGTAAAATACCAAGCATGGCCCCGGCTACCATGATCCGGCCGCCGGTGACAGGCGCGGCGATGGTCCACGGCGGCCAACTGGAAGCAGCGCGGCGGCAATTTCCGGAGGCCCCGCTGCCGTTGATCGACCTTTCCACCGGCATCAATCCGATCGCGTATCCGCTTCCGGCTCTGCCCGCCGCGTGCTTTACCCGGTTGCCGGAATCCGAAGCCGTTCTATACCTCGAACGCATTGCAGCGGAGGCGTACGGCGCGGCCGATCCGGCCACGGTCGCCGCCGCCCCGGGCACCCAAATTCTGATCGATCTGCTGCCCCGGCTACTGGCGCTGCCAAGCGTTGCGGTGCTCGGCCCGACCTATGCCGAACATGCCGCCGCCTGGGCGCGGACCGGCAGTGCGGTGTCCGATATCACATCCCTTGCGGACTTGGGCGATGAACGTGCCCTGGTTGTATGCAACCCGAACAATCCGGACGGACGCATCATCGCCCCCGCGGTCCTCCACGCTCTCGCCGATCGCCTGGCATCGCGTGGCGGCTATCTGGTGGTCGATGAGGCCTTCGCCGACCTCATCACGCCGGACATCAGCCTCGCCTCTGCCCTGCCGCACCCGGCGATCGTCGTGCTGCGCTCCTTCGGCAAAACCTACGGCTTGGCCGGAGTCCGGCTCGGGTTCGCAATCGCATCGTGTCCGCTCACGACAATAATCCGCGCCGCGCTCGGCCCCTGGGCGGTTTCCGGCCCGGCGATCACCATCGGCAGCACCGCCCTCGCCGACCGTAACTGGCTGACCCAAACCCGTCAGCGCCTCGACCATGAGGTTCGGATGCTTGATGCGCACCTGGGCCGGGCAGGATTGCCGGTGATCGGCGGCACATCATTGTTTCGGCTCGCAGCAGCGCCCACGGCCCCGGAGTGGTACGCCCGGCTTGGCCACGCCGGGATTATCATCCGCCGTTTCGAGACGGCACCAGAATGGCTGCGCTTCGGCATCCCCGGCACCGCGACCGCATGGTCGCGACTGAACCTGGCCTTAAAGGGTTGATTGAAAATGATCTTTCAGGGCGGTGGCAATGACCGCCATCCGGTCACCGAGGCCGCGCGGGCGGAGGACATCGCCGCGCCGCAGCCGCGCCAGATCGCGTCGCGCCAGCACTGCGGGCAGCGTCACCGCCAAGGCCGCACGGGGCGGATTGCGGGTCAGTAGATTATGAGCGTGGCCGATCAAAACCGTCGGCTCCGTGCCGTCGGCGGGCAACAGGTTACGCCCCACCGCCTGTAAGGCCGGGGCCGCGCGAAGGATCGATGCGATCGCATAGCCCGCCCCGATATCCTCCAGCGTCGTCAATTCATCCGGATGGGACAGCCCCAGCGCCCGCCCAGCCACCCGCATCAACCTACCCGCCGTGCCGCGCGTATAGGCCAGAAACGCGGGCAGATCGGCAATAGGCTCGGCTTCCGCCTCCCGCACGTCGATCAATGCGATCAGGTCTTCGGGGTCGAATACGCCGAGGTGCAACGCGTCGCGCAGCAAATTGGCCACCGGATGCTCACGCGCCGCCCCTTGTACCACCTCCCGCCACCAATGTAGCCGGATCAGGACCAACGGCGGCGTGCTGGCCACCTCGCCGGCCCGCGCCAGTTCGTGGTTGAAGGCGTAGAGGGTCAGCAGCGCATGCCGTTGGGCGGGCGGCGCGAAAATTGCGCCCAGGAACCGGTCCGGATCGGCACGACGGACCAGAGCCG
The DNA here is from genome assembly GCA_028688905.1 of Acidiphilium sp. Taxonomy (GTDB): domain Bacteria; phylum Pseudomonadota; class Alphaproteobacteria; order Acetobacterales; family Acetobacteraceae; genus Acidiphilium. Next base: position 1,088,633 of record JAQTXH010000001.1, read on the forward strand.
CCAGTTCCCTCTCCGTCATTGCGGGATGCGATCAAAGCTTGACGCAGCACCCTCTGGACCATAGCTACGAGGGACGCAACCGGTGCGGTTCGCGCGCCGGCCCGCAGGCAGAATCCCAAACAATATCGGAGGTGCCATCATGGCATTCGAACTCCCCACACTACCCTACGCTCATAGCGCACTGGCCGGTCACGGCATGTGTCAGGAAACCCTTGAACTGCATCATGACAAGCATCACCAAGCCTATGTGACGGCGCTGAACGGTTTCGTCGAGAAAAATGCCGAATTGCAGGGCAAGAGCCTCGAAGACATCATCAAGCACACCCATGGCAAGGCCGATATGGCACCGGTGTTCAACAATGCCGGACAGCATTGGAATCATTCACATTTCTGGCCGATGATGTCGCCGACCGATGGCGGCAAGATCCCGGCACGGCTGGAGAAAAAGCTGACCGAGGATTTCGGTTCGGTGGATAAGTTCAAGGAAGCCTTCAAGACCGCGGCGACCACTCAATTCGGCTCCGGCTGGGCGTGGCTGGTGCTCCAGCCCGACGGCAAGCTGGCGGTGACCAAGTCGCCGAACGGCTCCAACCCGCTCGCCACCGGCGAAGGCAAGGTGCTGCTCGGCATCGACGTGTGGGAACACTCCTACTACCTCGATTTCCGCAACCGCCGGCCGGACTATGTAACCAACTGGCTCGACAAAATTGCCCATTATGCTCACGCCGAGCACCTCCTGGGCTGACTTATACTCACTTTGAGTATAATATGATACAATGGCTTCGGTTCATCTCCGGAGCCATTGTCATATGGGGACTCGAGCATGACCGCTTGAGGACGAACGGGCTCTATCACCATTTTTGCGAGAAATTTCATTGCCTTCGATTGCCGCGGGTGCGTCAACCTTAAGCAATATTGCTTTGTGCCCTGTCGCTCAACGCCACCAATCGGTCGAGAGTTTGCCCGGCAACGCCATTGCAGGAAAGCGTCACCGTACAACTCCTTTATTTTGTGGCTTTTTTGATGTCGGCGATTTTGGTGTCCGGCTTAGTATCGCTCAGAACCGTGGTGATGGTGCTGCGCAGCACGGTGACGCGCACATTCGGGGCGATATCGACTTCGATTTCCTCGGCCCCGTCGGTCGCTTTCGCCACCTGGCCGATGAAGCCGCCGCCGGTCACCACCTTGTCCCCCCGCCGGATGGCGGCGAGCCGGGTCTTCAGGGCCTTGGCCTGCTGCTGCTGTGGCCGGATCAGGAGAAAGTAGAAAACAATGACGATGAGCACGATCGGCGCGAAGCTGATGATGGCCGACATTCCGCCCGAAGCAGATGAGGCGTCGGCGGCGTAGGCGGTGGCAATGAACATGGGGGTATCCTGATGTGAAACTGTGATGGTTGTCCTTGGTCGCGCGGGACCATAGTTTGCGGGTCCGCCCCGTCAAGCCAGGAGTCGTAATGGACCAACCGATGACCGAATTACTCACCCGCATCGCGGATGCCCTGGAACGGTTGGCACCGCCGCCGCCTACCCCCGCATCGCTTGCGGGGCACGATGCTTTTTTGTGGCATCCGGCGCGGTGGACGCTTGAACCGGTCGATCATGTGTCGCGGGTCGATATCGGGCTGCTCAAGGGTGTCGAGCGGCAGAAGGGTATTTTGCTAGAGAACACGCTGCGCTTTGCCCGTGGGTTCACCGCCAACAATGCGATGCTGTGGGGTGCCCGGGGAATGGGAAAATCGTCGCTGGTGAAGGCGGCGCACGCGGCGGCGAATGCGGCCCACGCGGGTAGCCTGGCGTTGATTGAAATCCAGCGTGAAGATATCGCCACCCTGCCCGCTCTATTGGATATCGTGCGGCCACAATCGCGCAGAAGCTTGGTGCTATGCGATGATCTTTCCTTCGAACGCGAGGACGCCGACTACAAGGCATTGAAATCGGTGCTGGACGGCGGGATCAAGGGGCGGCCGGACAATGTGCTGTTCTATGCGACATCGAACCGGCGACATCTGATGCCGCGCGACATGATCGAAAATGAGCGCAGCACCGCGATCAACCCGTCGGAGGCGACCGAGGAAAAAGTGTCACTGTCCGACCGTTTCGGCATCTGGATCGGATTTCACAATTGCGACCAGTCGACTTTTTTTGCGATGGTGGATGGCTATGCCGCTGCATTCGGACTGCCGATCGCCCCCGAAGCGCTGCATGCCGAGGCGGTGGAGTGGTCGGTCACGCGCGGCGCACGATCCGGGCGGGTCGCGTGGCAATTCATCAATGATCTGGCGGGGCGTCTCGGGCAAGGTGTTGAGGGTGCCGAGGTCAGTCTCTGAAAAAATTTATCTATTCCGAATCTTGCGGTACAGCGGTTGCCTGCGCAAGTGATGGCAAGTACGGCTGCATTGGCGCGCAATCACCCCGCTGCGAAGGCACCTTGGTTGCGCCCTACGCGGGGATCGGCGGAAATTCCGGCACGCGCGTTGCTTGACAGTGCCCATGACAACCGGATTACAGACGCTCATATATCATGATGGGGTGCGCATGTTGCGGCCCGATCGCAACCGACAAACCGGCTGGAGAGCCTGCTGATGCTTGATGGCGCGACCATGAATGGCGGCCTGCCGCCCTGGGAACCTGATGAACTCGGCCTGCCGCGTGCGGGTCTTGTTAGTCTTGCGGTGATCGCCGTGGTGTTCGGTGGCATCTATTATGCCGCGACCCATATGCCGCATGTCCAAAAGCCGTTGGTGCCGACCACGATTGTGCATATGGTTCAATTGCCGAAACACAAGCCACCGCCGCCGCTGCCGAAACCGCCGCCGCCAGTGCCGGTGCCAGTGCCCAAACCGATCGTTCACCCGATTATTCAGCACGTTTCGCCGCGGCCCACCAAAATTCCGGTGCCGGTGAAGCATGTGGTGATCCATCATGTAAAACCACCACCGCCGCTGAAAAAGCCGCCACCGCCTCCGGCCCCGCCGCCGGCACCGTCGTTCAACTTCCAGAGCTACGCGGCGGGGCTGCGCGCGCCGATCCAAAGCTTGGTCCATGTCAGCCGCGCGATGCGGATGCTCAAGCTGGAGGGGACGGCCTATATCGAGTTCACCCTGACGCCGGCGGGTTCGCTGGTTTCAGCCAGTATATACAAAAGCAGCGGCAATCCGCTGATCGACAAGGCCGCGCTGGCGGCGGTGCAGCGCATGCATTTCCCGGGTTTTCCGGGAGGGTCAGACAAGGTGTTTGCATTGCCGATCGAGATTTTGCCGTATGGCAGCGACGATTAAGCGCATTTTGTAAAAGCACCGAATTGAAAAACCCGCCCTCGTGGCGGGTTTTTTGTGGCTAGAGCCTGATCATTTAAGGATGAACAGGCTCTATCTTTCTTTTTGCGAGCAATTCCATTGCATTCGGTTGCCGCAAGGGCACCAACCTCAAGCAATATTGCTCTAGCAGTGATTGGCTAACTTGTATACACAATGACGCATTTTTATGCAGATAACGATATATGCAAAGCATGCCGTTGCAAAAATAAAGAGCCGTCCTGTTGCTGGGGTCGCTGATTTTTAACATCACGTATTTGTGATACAACTTTGCCGTTTCATTAAACAGTAATGAAACGTTATGTTGCTGCCATACATTCGTATTAATCTAACTTTTTTACGGATGATTACGACAGAAAACCCCAAAACATCCTCATTCGTAAGGGTTTATGGCATCCTGACCGCGATGTCATGATACTGAAACCAGAGAAGTGTGGCCAAAACGCCCTAGGCAGAAAAATCCATGTCATGCGACATACACGGGTCTGCAATACTTCGGTCACGTGACGGATTCGGCACGGATTGGGGTTTGGACTAAATTTTGTGCATCGCGGCACAACGCCGCAAAAAATATGTTCCTGATAGGGACGTTTGGGATCGGTTTCATTTGCTCGAAGGAGCCTGGGAGTTGTCTATGCAAATCGGGTCGACGCGAAAGCGAATTTTACTCCTTACCGCCTGCTCGGTGGCGAGTGGCATGGTATTTTCGGCACGGGTCTGGGCGCAAAGCGCACCGGCTCCCGTTATCGTGCCGGCAACACCTGACACCGGCACCGGCCCGATCATCCCCGGTGGCCCGGTCACGCCGGAAGCTCAGGCGGTGCATATCGCGAAGATCAAGAAATTTTATCATGAGCTGCTGTTGAAGGAGAAGAATGTTTCGACTGCGGTTTCTCATATTGACAAGAAGCAGATCGAAGCGACCGGGCTTCAACAAGGCTCAATCCAATCGGTCCTGAAACAGACCCCATCGGTGAATGAATACCAGCAGAACATCGGTCAGGGTGTGCCTGTGCTCACCGTTCGCGGCGTCCGCAATTCACAGCTTGCTTCCACCCTGAACGGTCTAATTCCGCTGCAAGATCTGCTCTCCGGCGGGCAGGGCGCGTTTCTGAACAACAATCTTGGCTCGCCCATCACTCTCGGTCAATTGGAAAGCACAACGGTCTATCCCGGCGTCGCGCCGCCGGACAAGCAAGGATTTGCGACCATCGGCGGCACCATCGCCTACGAATCGAAAAAGCCGACAGCGAAGCCCTATGCTGAAATTTTTGGCGGCATCGGTTCGTTCGATTCCAGCAACGCAGGCTTTGAGATCAATACCGGCGACATTGGCACAGGCATTGATGCTCCACGCGCGATTTTGCGTTACAATCAAAGCTACACGGCTGGCTTCCCGGATAATAACTCAATCCGTTCGGGCGATATGTATTTCCAGCTTGAAAAGCCCTACGATGAAGGCCTGTCGCATGTTTCGGCCACGGTTATCTATAACCGTGCCGACGGTTACATGGTTACAGCGCCGCTGCCAGTGCCTTTGCAGCAGGCCAACAGCTATAGTTACAACTTCCCGCATTCATTGACCTATACGCGGGAAAACAACAAATATCTCACGGCGATTCTGCACGATGAGACTTATATCAATCCACATTTGATCATTGAGGCAAGCCTCTTCTACCTGCGTCAGCCCACGAAGTTCACTAGCCAGCAACAAGGCAATCAGATTGCCTATAATCCGGCGTTTCCTTATCAGGTGACATTCCAGGTACCCTATTTTGCCTACGGACCGAATTTTGGACCGGGCAATTTCTATAATCTGCCGGGTTATTTTTCATACGACCCGCTCAAGACCTTTGGCAGTTACACCGCTGGCGAGTCGGCGGAAATTAATTATGGTGGCACCCAGACGATCGGCTTCACCCCCCGCGCCAACATCTTCCTGCCGCACAACGACATCACTATTGGTGGCCTTTTCACCAAGGAAATGGCTTTGAGCGCCGAAAACTTTGTCTATGGCTCAATTCCGATGCCGCAAGTCACTGGCTACAACTCGTTCTCTTTTGGCGGCGGTTCACAACGCACGATTTACACAGTGTTTGCGCAGGACAAGGTCAACCTGTTGGGCAACAAGCTGCATATCGAGCCTGGCGTTCAGCTGACGGGCGTATATAGCAGTGCAATCAACGCGTTCTCCTATTCGCAGGCAAGTGCTACCAACCCGACCGGCAATTATAAGCTACAGAATTACGGCAAGCAGGCCGATCCCTATCTCGGTGTCACCTATGATTTCCCACATGATTTCGTGGGTTATGCCGAGTACGGCAAAGGTGCGCGCTATGCACCAATCCTGGATTATGGTCTGGGCACTCCAAACGCTCAGGGCATTGCTAGCAGCACGACCGCACCTAAACCTGAAGTCGTTCACGCCTACACTGCTGGTGTGCGTTACGATACACCGCGGTTCTATTTGAATCTCGACACGTTTTACCAGAAAGTCACGAGCCAGTTTTCGTTCTACACCAACTATCAGACCGGCACATCGACTTATGCCAATACCGGTGCCTCATCCTATCACGGCTATGAGATGTCAACGAAGTACCGTTTGACCCAAGACATCGAGTTGTTCGGCAATGCGTCTTATACTCAGGCACAATATCTCAACAGCTTCTATGCTAACGTCACTCCGTTTGAAGGGCAGTTTGGCTATGCCTTCAAGGGAGAACCACTCGCCGGGATTCCGAACTGGCTGGGAAATTTCGGCGTCGAATACGATCACGGTCCGATCACAGCCCGTCTGAGCGCATCCTACACTGGCCAGCAGTTCATTACTTATGATTTCGCACCGCAACTGCCGGCCAATCCTCTCATCGCGCCACCGAACCCGAACTCCACGCTGGCACTTGCCACCACGCCGTTTTATTCGGTGCCGCAATCCGAATTGGGTAACAAACTCAGCGGATTCGCGCCGATCCCACAAAACTTCAAACTGCCAGCGTATTTCCTGGCCAATGTTTATCTGAGCTACAAATTGCCGATGCATGGCTATGATCACTTGCAGTATCTGAAGTTTTCGCTGAACGTGCAGAATCTGCTTGGTCTGCATTATTACCAGCATTACTTCCTGGCACCGGCTGAACTGCCGCAGAACGGCGGTTTTACGCTTACGCCGACCTATGCTTCGTCCTACGTTGGCCTGCCGCGCTCGATCTTCTTCAACGTTACCGCGCGGTTCTGATCGGCTGATTTGATCGCCGACGGGGTGGCGCGGTGCGTCGCCCCGTTTTGCGATTCTAGATGAACTTTCGGTGAATATGCGTTGAATATTTCAATTGCGGACGCAACTTGGAAATACATTTTCCACGCGAACTTTATTTATCTTTTACGCTTTGCAAGCCAGAGCATTTCTGCTTGACGAGCGTTCCATGGATCGGCGAGAGCAAAGAATGACCATGATGGCAGCACTTGTGCAGACAGGTATCAACAATCGGCTGACCCGTTTGCGTCGCTGTCTGCTAGCCGCAATGGTGACCCTGCCCCTTCCCGCCCTCGCCGCCGCGCCGCAAACCTGTGGCACCGTCATCGTCCCGCCCGGCGTCGGTCTTGGCACGCCGCCGGCCTCGGTCCAATCGCTCAGCCCGCTGCTCACACAGTCGTTATACGATTCCGAAGCCGCCGGGCTGCTGTATTACGGGCTGCTTTGGGTCAATCGCGCGCACAAAATCGACTGGTCGCGCAGTCTGGCGACCAAGATCGATGTCTCGAATAACAACACGACCTTCACCGTCACCATGAAGCCCTGGAGCTGGTCGGACGGCCGGCCGGTGACCAGCAAGGATGTCGCGTTCACCTATCATCTGATCAAGCGCCTCGGCCCGACCTATCTGAACTATGGCACCGGCGGCATCCCTACCCTGATCAAGCATTTCAAAGTGCTTGGCCCCGAGCAATTCCAGGTCGTTATGAAACACCCGGTCAACCCGAACTGGTTCGAAATCGAAGGTCTGCCCGGCCTCACGCCCTATCCCGCGCATGCCTGGGGCAAATACACCATCAATCAAATGTACCGGCGTCAATCGACTCCCTCTTTTTTCAAGGTCGTCGACGGCCCTTATCAGGTCCAGACCTTCAAAATGGGGCGCTATGTCAGCTTCGTGCCGAACCCGGCCTACCAGGGCCACAAATCGCAGATCAGTCGATTCGTGATGGACTTTCTGCATTCATCCGGTGCCGAAATCGAGGCCATTCGCGCTGGCGCAATCGATGTCAGCAACGTGCCGTTCTCACTCTGGACCGTCGGCCATTCACTCAAAGGCGTCAGACTGATCAAAATGCCGCCGAATTTCGGTTTCGACTACATCCAGTTGAACTACCGCAACCCGAAAGTGGCGTTTTTTCACGAGCTCCGGGTACGGCAGGCCATCGCCGATGCGATTGATCAGAAAGCCGAGATTGCGCTGCTGTTTCATGGGCAGTCGCATGAACAATACGGCCCGGTGCCGGTCGATCCCCCGCTGTTTTTGTCGCCCTCGGCCAAGGCGGGGAAGTACCCGGTTGGATACGATCCGGCCAAGGCGCGCAAGCTGCTCGATGAAGCGGGGTGGAAGCTGGGGCCGGACGGGTTTCGAACCAAGAATGGCAAACTCCTGGCATTCACCTATCTGCAATATTCCGGCGGAACGACAGCGGCGCTGCGCAACCAAATGATCCAACAGAATCTGCGCGCGATCGGGATCGACATGAAAATCCGTCAGGTGACCTTCAATCAGTTGCTGGCATTGCAGCAACGACCGCTCGCCTGGGAGGCGATGGCGTTCGGCTGGTCGCTCGGTTCCTATCCGTCGGACAGTGGCCAGCTGAAGACCGGCGGTTCGTATAATCAGGCGGGCTACAGCGACAAGAAACTCGATCGATTGATGGAAGACATAAGGGTCAAGTCAGGTAACGAGGCGCTCTACAAATATCAGGACTATGCCAGCGAGCAACAGCCAGAAATTTTCATGCCCAACCCCGGTTCGGTCGTCATCGCGCGCGACGGTCTGCGCGGCATTCGCAAAACCTTCTCGCCCACAGGATCGTGGTCGCCGCAATATCTGCACTTTACCACGCCACCGTGCAGCCCGACCGTCGCGGACAACACCGCGCCATGAGCCGCAACGGGATTTGCAGCGGCGAACCGGACGGAGCCACGTCATGCTACGGATGATCACCCAGCGGCTCGCCACCGCGACACTATCGCTGGTCATTCTGGTCACCATCGTCTTCTTCATGACCCATGCGACGCCCGGCGGCCCGGCGTTTTCGATCCTGGGCCAGAAGGCGACACCCGCCGCGGTGAACGCCCTCAACCAGCGCCTCGGCCTCACGGCCCCGTTATGGCTGCAATATGCCATCTGGTGGTGGCATCTGCTGCAGGGCAAGTTGGGTTATTCCTATCTCCTCAACCGCCCGGTCACCCAGTTGATCGGCGACTACATGATGAACACCCTGGCCCTCTATATTGGCGCGATCCTGCTTGCCCTGGTGCTCTCGATCGGGCTGGGGCTGGTCCAGGGCGTCACCTACGGGCGCTGGCCGGCGCGGCTGATCGGGGCGCTGCAACTCTCGCTCTACGCGCTGCCGACATTTTTCGTCGGCACCATGTTCATCCTGTATTTCGGGGTGAAATGGCCGATTTTGCCCACCGGCGGCATCAGCAATCTGCGGATCGAACACCCCGGCCTGCTCGACTACGCGCACCATCTGGTCCTGCCGATCCTGACCGTCGGGCTGCTCGGGGTGGCGGCGCTGTCGCGCTATTTCGGCACCTCGGTGCATGAGGAACTCGGCAAGGATTACGTCCGCACCGCGCTGGCCAAGGGCCTCACCTTCCGCGCGGTCCTGTTCAGGCACGTGCTGCGCAACGCGCTGCGGCCGCTGGTGACCATTCTCGGCCTGTCGTTCCCCGGCATTTTCGCCGGATCGGTGCTGGTCGAAACCGTGTTCAACTACCCCGGCCTCGGCTACCTGCTCTGGCGCTCCGCGCTCTCGCAGGACTACCCGGTCATTTCCGCCATCGTCCTGCTGATCGGCGTGCTCACCGTGATCGGAAATCTGCTGGCGGATCTGGTCAACGGCCTGCTCGACCCCAGGGAGCGCTACGAATGAGCCATTCACTCGCGCAATCGATCACCGCCCCCGGTGGCGCGCTGCGCCGCTCCGCCGCCGAACGCGCGGCATTGTGGCTGGGCGATCGCGGCACCCTGGTCGCCGGGGTGGCGCTCGCGGTGTTCGTGGTCGGGTTCAGCCTGCTCGGGCCGTATATCTACACCGCCAACCCCTATGCGATCCACGGTCGTTATGCGCTGCAAGGGCCGAGTGCGGCGTTTCCGCTCGGCACCGACCAGATCGGCCGTAACGAATTGGCTCGGCTGATCGCGGGCGGCTATGCCACCCTCATCGTCAGCATCCCGGCGGCGCTGCTGACCTTCATGCTGGGCATCGTCTATGGGCTGGCGGCGGCACTCAGTCCGTCCTGGCTCGACAAAGTGCTGATGCGCGTGCTCGATGCGATCCTCGCCCTGCCCGGCCTCGTCGTGTTGATTTTTTTCTCGGCCCTGTTCACGCCGGGTACCTTCGAATTGATCCTGCTGCTCGGCCTGACCTCATGGCCCGGCCTTGCGCGGATTGTGCGCAATGAGGCGATTTCACAACGCGGGCGCGATTTCATCCTGGCAACGCGGCAGTTTGGCGGTGGCACCTGGTATATCGCGCGGGTGCATATTCTGCGGGTGTTGGCCCCGATTCTGGTAGTGAACGCGACGTTTCTGATCGGTGATTCAGTGCTGGCGCTGTCGGGCCTGAGCTTCCTCGGCCTTGGTGTGCAGCCGCCCTACACCAGTTGGGGCGGGTTGCTCGAGACCGGGCTGAACCTGATCGCGCTCGATCCGTGGTGGATGATATTGCCGGCAGGGTTGATGATTTTCCTGGCGATCATGGCGGCCAATCTGATCGGCCAGGGGCTGCTCGCGCGGTTCGGGCAGGCCCGATGAGTATCGTGCTGGAACTCGATCATCTCTCGGTGGCGCTCAAGCGCGGTCGGGGCAAGCCGATTGCGGTGCTCGACGATATCAATCTGACCGTGAATGCCGGCGAGATGACCGCACTGGTGGGTGAGAGCGGGTCGGGTAAAACCATTGCATCGCTTGGGGTGATCCGCTTGCTGCCACGCAGCGCCGAAATTGCCGGGCAGGTGTTGCTGGCCGGAACCGACCTGACCCGGCTGACCGAGTCCGAGATGCGCCGAGTGCGCGGCCGCGATATCGGGATGGTGTTTCAGAACCCGCTGTCGGCGCTGAACCCGACCACGCGGGTCGGCAATCAGATTGCCGAAGTGTATCGGCTGCATACCGGTGAGACCGATCGTGCGGCGCGGGCGCGGGCGCTGGATTTGCTGGGCGAGGTTGGCATCCCCGACCCCGCCGACCGGCTCGACGACTACCCGCACCAGTTTTCTGGCGGCATGCGCCAGCGGGTGATGATCGCGATGGCGCTCGCCTGCTCGCCGAAACTGCTGATCGCCGACGAACCGACCACCGGACTCGATCTGCTGGTGGCACGCCAGATTCTCGCCCTGCTGTCGCGGCTGCGCCACGAGCACCGGATGGGCGTGCTGTTCATCACCCATGATCTTTCGATCGTCGAGGAACACGCCGATCAGGTCCATGTGCTTTACGCCGGCAAATCGGTCGAATGGGGCACGTCGCGGTCGTTTTTCGCCCAGCCGCGCCACCCCTACAGCCAGGCGTTGCTGGCGGCGGTGCCGCGCCTGGGGCAGCGGCGATTGGCGAGTATTCCGGGCAATCTGCCCGATCCTGAAACCAGGCCACCGGGTTGCCGGTTCGCACCCCGCTGTGCGTTCCGCGAGCCGGCCTGCGAGATCGACTATCCGGCCCCCGATGCCGTGGGTGGCACGGTGTTCGCATGCCGACGCGCCCGCGAGATCAGCCCGGCCGCGATGCTCGACGCCGTGCTGGAGCAACCAGCAGCACCGCCGGTGGTATCGCACGAGGCGGTGCTGGAGGTGACCTTGCTAGGGGTCGACTATGAACGCACCGCGACCAGCTTTTTGCAGGGCGTGCTGGGCCGGAAAGATAAAATGCGTGCGCTGGATGATATTTCGTTCACCTTGAACCAAGGCGAATGTCTCGGCATCGTCGGGCAGAGCGGATCGGGCAAGTCCACCCTCGGCCGCGCCGTGTTGCAGATGATCCCCTATCATGGTCACGTTATTTTGAAGGGCGAGGCGTTCGACGCAATGTCGCGCGGTCAGCGCAAACGGGCGCGGCGGCAAATCCAGGTGGTATTTCAGGACCCCAAGGAATCGATGAATCCGCGGATGCGGATTGGCGATATTGTGGCGGAGCCGCTGAAGTTTACCGGATTGCGCGGTCAGCGGGCGCGGTGGGCGGCGGCAGCGGCGTTGCTCGACCGGGTTGGGCTGTCGGATCAGATGATGAACTTGTTTCCCGGTTCGGTTTCGGGTGGCCAGGCGCAAAGAATCGCGATCGCGCGGGCTTTGGCGACCAATCCTGGCATAATCGTGCTCGATGAGCCGACTTCGAGCCTCGATGTTTCAACCCAGGCTCTTTTATTGAACCTTTTGAAAGATTTGGCGCGTCAAGATGGTTTGAGCTATATGCTGATCAGTCATGACATCGCCGCCGTCAGTTATATGGCCGATCGGATTGCCGTTTTGAACGGCGGCCAGATGGTCGAGTACGGCACCGCACAGGATGTGCTCGCACGCCCACGAAATGCCTACACAAGAGAATTAATCGCCGCCTCACCTCATTTCCGCTCGCACCATCTGGGCGAACCTAGTGAGACTTTGACCTATCACCTATCAACCGCCCAGCCGTCCGCTGTTCAGACCGCGACCGCTCAGACCAAGGAGTTTAACCCATGAATGAAATCGTCCGACTTGTCCTCCTCACGGGCGGCCTCCTGGCCGTTATGCCCATATTGTTGCTGATCACACTGGTCGTGGCGTGCGAGCGCATGTGGTTGCTCAAGCGCACCATCAATGCGGGCAGCCGCATCCACGCGCAGCTTCGCCGGATTGGCTATGGCAATGCCGCTGGCCTGCGCGAACTGGCCGAGGCGAACAGCAAGACATTGCAAGGTCATCTGATCGTGACGGCGCTCGCCTCACGCGGCGAAAGTGCCGACGAACTCGATTATCATCTTGAAGAAGAAATCATGGATTCGATGCCCCGCATCACCCGTGGCCTTTGGATTCTGGACACGTCGGTGACGCTGGCACCGCTGCTCGGCCTGTTCGGCACCATCATCGGCATGATCCAGGCGTTCAACGTGCTGTCGCAGCACGGTGGACCGGCCAAGGTGACCGGTGGTATCGCCGATGCACTGATCTCGACCGGTGCCGGTTTGTTGATCGCCATCATTGCCGTGTATTTCGTGAATTATTTCAACTCCATCAGTGCGCGGATCACCCAGCAGCTTGAACTGATCAAGGTCATGCTGATCAACCGCTTCCATACCCATGGTCTGACGGACGGAGCGCCGGAAAGTTCGACTACCATGGCCCAGGCGCGTGCGTCCGAACTCGCTGGCGCGAGGGTCTGATCATGCGACGCAAGCACACACCGCCGGAACGCGGGCGGCCCAGGCTCGAAATCGTGCCGATGATCGACATCATGATGTTCCTCCTGGTATTTTTCGTGATGATCGTGCTGAAAATGATCCCGGATTCCGGGGTGAAATTGCAGTTGCCGGGGGCTTCCACCGCGAATGAACTCAAGCCCACCCAGATCGTCATCATGATCGACCCGAATGGCGGGCTGCACGTGAAAAACCAGTCGATCACCCGCGCCGGTCTGCAAACCTATCTGACTGGCCTGTATGACACCAAGAAAAAGATCGACGTGATTGTCGCGGGCGACAAAAACGTCAAATACGAGCGGATCATGCAAGTGATGAACGCTGTGCGAAAATCCGGCATCACCGATGTCGGGCTTGCAACCAAGCACTGAAAACAAGTCGCTGCAAATGGCGGCGACGGGACTGCTGGCGGCGTTCCTGGCCTATCTCGCCAGCGAGCGCCGCGCCGCTGCCAAGACCGTCGCGACCTATGGCGGCGACCTTGGCGAGTTTCTCGGGTTTCTGACCCAGCACATCGGCAATGAACCGACCGGTCACGATCTTGCCTCGGTGTCGCTTGCCGATTTGCGGGCTTATCTGGCGAAAATCGCGACGGATGGGGCGGGCAATGCCACGCGGGCCAAAAAACTGTCGGCGATCCGAAGTTTCTACCGGTTTCTCAGACTACGCCACGGTATCCCCAATGAGGCCCCTGCCCTGATCCAGACGCCACGCGCCCGCCGCCCATTACCGCGTGCCTTGACTGAACCGGACGCGCGATCAATGGTCGAGGCGATTGGCGATTCATCGGACACCCAGGCGCTGGCCGCACGCGACGTCGCGCTGATGGCGTTGTTGTATGGGGCGGGCCTGCGGATCAACGAGGCGCTGTCGCTCGATATCGGCGACCTGCCAGTCGGGGAGTCTCCGCTGGTAGTGCGGGGTAAGGGTGGCAAACAGCGGATCGTGCCGCTGCTGGCAGCGGTGCGGACCGCGCTGGCCGCGTGGCGAGGCTATCGCACCGCACCTGCCCCAGACGCGCCGCTGTTTATTGGCGCGCGCGGTGGCCGGCTCAATGCGGGTGTGGTGCAGAAGCATCTGCGCACCTTCCGCCGGGCCAACGGCTTGCCCGAGCACGCGACACCGCACGCACTGCGTCACTCCTTTGCGACGCATCTGCTCGCCGGCGGGACCGATTTGCGCGCGATTCAGGAACTGCTCGGCCACGCCAGTCTCTCGACCACCCAGCGCTATACCGACGTCGATACCGCGCAGTTGCTCGCGGTATGGCAAAAAGCCCATCCGCGCGCCGGGGCTTAAAGCAATGAAATTGCTCGTAAAAATAGAGATGGAGCCTGTTCGTCCTTAAACGATCAGGCTCCAAAACGATCAGGCCCAAGGCACGATCAGGCCCAAGGCACGATCAGGCGAAGCGACGCAGATCGAGCGTGCGTGGATGCTCGGCGGAGACCGTGCCGCGCACGGGTTCGATCTGCCCCGGCGTGTGGCCGAAATCGGCGAAGCGGGAGCGGCGCCGGGCCTCGGCCTCGTTGGCATTGACCGGGAAGCGCTCGTAGCCGCGGCCGCCGGCATGAATGGTGTGGTGCGTCATGCCGCCCAGGGCGCGGCCGGTCCAGCGGTCGATCACGTCGAACACCAGGGGGGACTGCGGCTTGATCAGCGGATGCAACGATGATGGCGGCGACCACGCCTTGAATCGCACGCCGGCGACACATTCGCCAGCCTGGCCAGTTGCTGCGAGCGGCACGGTGACGCCGTTGCAGGTCAAAGCGTAGCGCTCATCGGTCCAGCCGGTTGCCCGGACCTGCACACGCTCCACCGCGCTATCGACATAGCGCGCCGTGCCGCCCATCGCCTGTTCCTCGCCCAAAACGTGCCAGGGTTCCAGGGCGTGGCGGAGTTCGAGGTTAACGCCCTCCACCGTGACGTCGCCGAATTTCGGGAAGCGGAATTCGAAATGCGGCGCGAACCAGGCGGGGTCGATGGCGAAGCCGCGCGCCGCTAGTTCCTCCAGCGCGTCGCCCAGATCCCGCGCGACGTAGTGCGGCAGCATGAACTCGTCGTTCAGCCGGGTACCCCAACGGATCAACCGGCGCTCGTAGGGAGATTGCCAGAACGCCGCAACACAAGCGCGCATCAGCAGGGCCTGTGCCACCGACATCCGCGCGTCGGGCGGCATTTCAAAGGCACGGAATTCAACCAGTCCGCGCCGGCCGGAGGGCGCACCGGGCGCGTAGAGCTTGTCGATGCAGAATTCGGTGCGGTGCAGATTGCCGGTCATGTCAGTCAGGATGTTGCGCAACAGCCGATCGACGATCCAAGGTGGGGTTTCCGCTTGGGGTTTGATCTGACGAAACGCGGTTTCCAGTTCGAGCAGGGCATCCTCGCGCGCCTCGTCGATGCGCGGATGCTGGCTGGACGGGCCGATGAACAGACCGGAGAACAAATAGGACAGGCTCGGATGGTTATGCCAGAATCCTAGCAGCGACTTCAGCAGATCGGGACGGCGGAGGAATGGGCTGTCGGCGGCTTCCGCCGCCCCCATCACCACGTGATTACCCCCGCCAGTACCGACATGACGACCATCGAGCATGAATTTTTCAGCGGCCAAACCGGTTTCGCGGGAGATTTCATAAAGCTGCACGGTGCGCCCGACGTGCTCGGCCCAGGTGGCGGCGGGGGGTAGGTTGACCTCGATCACACCCGGATCGGGGGTGACCGAAAAACTCAGCAGGCGCGGGTCTTCTGGCGGTTGATAGCCTTCGAGAAACAACTTTCGCTTTTGCACTGCGGCGACAGATTCGATGGCGGCAACCAGGGCCAGCCAATCCTCGATCGCGAAGAGCGGCGGCAGGAACACATGCAGCATCCCCTCCCGTGCCTCGACCGCAAGGGCGGTCCGCACGATGCCGGGGGCTTCGCCGCGCAGTTGCAGGGTTTTGCCGCGCAACGCCGCCTCCCCCGCCGCAGGACCGGACACGAATTCACGCAAAGCGGCCGCGCTCGGCAGGGCGGCGCGCGGCGCGAACGGGTCGCGGGGTTGCTCGGACTCGACGGTGGCGGGGTCTTCCCACGGCAGCTGATCGAGCGGCAGGCGCAAGCCGATCGGTGAATCTCCGGGGACCAGCACCAAATCGTCGCCGCGAAACGTCCAGCGCGCCGACTGCCATTCGCGGGTCTCGCCGGCCAGTATCCGGCGCAGCGGCAGAACGCTGCCGCACGGCTGCGTCATGTCGCCGGCGAACAACCGCGCGAGTCGCGCGCGTTCGATCGGGTCGCTGATCTTGCTGGCCTCAACCCGGACATTCACCGGCAGGCGCGATTCCCGCCAGAGATAATAATGCACATCCTCATAGGCTGGCATCACGAACGTGGGGTCGATATCCAGTGCTTTAGCCAGGGCGGTGCAAAATTCAGCCGCGTCCTCCGGCCCGGCGTCATCCTCGTCATCATCGCTCGCGAGCAGCGACGTGTCCTGCCAGACCGCATCGCCATCCTCGCGCCAATGCGCATGCAAGGCCCAGCGCGGCAATTGTTCGCCGGGATAGAGCTTGCCCTGGGTGTATTGCAGCACGGCACCGGGTGCCCAGGCGGGGGCGAGCCGGCGCAGCAACCGCCCGGCAAAGTCGCGCTTGGTCGGGCCGAGCGCGTCGATATTCCACTCAGGTGCATCGAAATCGCTGGCGGCGACGAAGGTGGGCTCGCCGCCCATCGTCAGGCGCACGTCGCCCACCGCCAGTGCCGCATCGACGCGGGCACCGGCCGACAGAATTTCCTGCCACACGGCCTCGCTATAGGGCTTCGTGACCCGTGGGGTCTCCTCGATCCGCTGGACGGTCATGGCAAAGTCGAATTCCACGCCGCTCGCTTCGACCGCGCCGGAAATTGGTGCCGCCGAGACCGGGTCCGGACTCGCGGCGAGCGGAATATGACCCTCGCCGGTCAGCAGGCCGGAGGTCGCGTCCAACCCGATCCAACCGGCACCGGGCAGGTAGACCTCAGCCCAGGCGTGCAGATCGGTGAAATCCTCGGTGGGGCCGGCAGGCCCCTCGATCGGCTTCACGTCGGCAACCAGTTGGATCAGGTAGCCCGAACAGAAGCGCGCGGCGAACCCGAGATGGCGCAGCAGATGCACCAGCAGCCATGCAGAATCGCGGCACGATCCCTTGCCTGCCGTGAGCGTCTGCTCGGGCGTCCACACGCCCGGTTCCATCCGCACCACGTAGGCCACAAGCGACTGGACCAGCGCGTTGAGCGCCACCAGCTTGTCGACCGTACCGGCCTCGATCGCGCGCCCCTGTTCGATAAGGGCCGCGAGGCGGGGCCCGGCGGGATCGAGGCGGCGGAACGGGGCTAGTTCCTGATCCAACACCGGATCGTAGGCAAACGGCCACGTCTCGGCCTCCGGTTCCAGAAAAAAATCGAACGGGTTGATCGTCGCCATATCGGCGATAAGATCGACCGTGACGGTGAAGCTGCTGACCGGCTCGGGAAACACCACACGGGCCTGGAAATTGCCCTGCGGGTCCTGCAACCAGTTCACAAAGTGTGGCTTTGGCTCGATCGCCAGCGCATACGCCAGGATCGGCGTGCGGGTGTAGGGGGCCGGGCGAAGCCGGATCGTCTGCGGCCCCAGCCGGATCGGGCGATCATATTTATAGCTTGTGCGATGGGTAAGCGCGACATGGATCGACATACAGAGCCCTTTTTTGACGCGGGTTCATTCCAGCAGCCTCATTTTCAGGCATGACGCATCGCGCGCGTCCTGACAATCGGGAAATGCAACCAGACGGTTGATGCGCATGGTCGGTCAGGCGATCGGGGCCAGTATGACGTTCACTTTGAGCGTATGGCGGCCACCGCCGAGGATGATCCCGCAGGTCGGACTGACATCGGTAAAATCACGTCCCCATGCGAGGGTGACGTGTTCGTGTGATACGATGAGGTCGTTGGTGGGATCGAAATCGACCCAACCGTGAACGCTGCCGAGCCAGACCGAGACCCAGGCGTGGGTCTGTTCCGCGCCGGAATAGGCGTTCACGTCTCCCGCGATCTGGCTGCGCAGATACCCCGAAACGTAGCGCGCCGGCATGCCGAGGGCGCGCAGGCAGGCGAGCATCGCATGGGTATAATCCTGGCAAACGCCCTCACGCCGTGCCAGCGCCGCCGGGCCGGTGGTGGTAACCGAGGTAACCCCGGAGCGGTAGCGGAAAATGGCATATAAACCGCGCATCAACGCCGTGGTCGCGCCCATGACGTCCGCGCCGGGGGCGAAGTGGCTGCGGGCGTACGATACCACAGCGTCGTCTGTACCGGTCAGCCGGGTGGGCAGACGAAATTCGGCGATCTCGGGTGGTAATGTCTGGTCCTGCGCGACCTCCTCCCAGGTGATCCCTGCCCAGGTGATCGCTGGTTGCGGCGTGATCACGATGTCAGCCTGAACCGTCGCATGGAACATCCGGTGCGGCGCGTCGATGTCGATCGAGGTGATCCGGTTGCCGAAATAGTCGATCTCGTCGCATCGACTCGAAGGCCATGGATCGATGCCGAGTTCCGTGGCCTCAAGGAACTGCCCGGGCCGCGAACGGGGCAGCAGATGCAAATAGTGACGGGCGCGGATCGCCGGGGTTTGATAGGTGTAGGTGGTGCGGTGGGTCAGGCGATAACGGATCATGCGCGTCATTCACTAGGTTCGGAGGGTTCCGATACCACTGTGGCTCGCGCGCCGATAGCCGGATGCCGTGAGTTAATCGCTCGATAGGCACATCATGCCGTGGTGCTGACAGTCCAGGTCGCGGTTTTGACGGAGGGCGCTGTCTCCAGAGCGGCAACGACCGCGTCAAGTTCACCGGGCTTTGCGTTGGTGGGTACCAGGTTTGCCGCCAGTTCGATCAGATCCTCGCTGTCGGACAAGATTTCGATTTCGCTTATCGGGTAATGGGCAGCGTCCAGTTCAGAAAACAACAGGTCGCGCACATCCGAAACATCGACCGGATCACACGTGGCATGAACCGCATATTGCGCCTCGGTTGCCCGCGTGTCGATCGGGCGGCGATTGATGTAGTTCACTAACGGCCGCAGCAGAGTGTTGCCCGCCAGGATAAAAACCGTCAGCATCCCTGCTTCCACCGGAAAGTTGCAGCCGCAGAAGGCACCGACCGCCGCCGAGCACCACAGCGTTCCGGCGGTGTTGATGCCGCGGATATTTGCTCCATCTTTCAAGATAACGCCAGCGCCCAAAAAACCGATGCCTGACACGATATAGGCCACAACCCGGGTTGATCCGGCCGGACCCGCCAGGCGAATGCCGAGATCGGCGAAGGCGGCGGCCCCCAGGGCGACGAGTACGGTCGTGCGCAGCCCGGCAGAGCGTTGCCGCCACTGCCGTTCCGCGCCGATGAGGGTGCCGAGGATGAACGCGGCGGCAAATCCGGTCAGCGTTGTCATAAAGGGCACGGAGGGAATGATGGGCGTCACTTCAAGCCTCGTGATTGTTCGAAGATTACGGGGACTTGCGCTCGTATGACCGCAGTACTGGATTCCCGCGACCCGGTTGCGATTGTATGCCAAGTTGCGATTGTATGTCCGGTTGCGATTGTATAATTGTATTATCCTCCAGCCACATGGGCGAAGCCGTAACCCATGATGAGCAGCATGATGACAATATAGACCCGCAGCCCCCAGAATACCGCCTGCTGCCAGGGACGCAGCGTGATCCGGGTTACTGTGGCGGGCGGTGTCAGCCAGCCCTCGCTGTGGGCGATGGAATTTATTTCGTCATCATCGTTGCGGTTCATGGCAGACCTCGCTCAGAGCGCATGGGGGAAAACGGTGGAGATGCCGTACAAGGCATTGCAGCCGATCAGCATGACCATAACGCCGATCGACAGCGCGTTCCGCACCGGCGTGTTGACATGCTCACCAAGTAGTTCCTTGTCGTTCAACAGCATCAGCAAAAACAGCATGGCGGCGGGCATGAACACGGTTGCTATCACCTGGACGGTCAGGTTCAGGAACCCGACCGGCACATGCGGCAGCATCAGCACAATGGCGGCAATCGCGGTACCGACCACCGCAGGCGCATAAAAATACAGCGAGCGGCGCGGCGACACATTGACCGAACGCGGCACATCCAATGCCTCGCCGATCGCCCAGGCGGTGCTGGCGCTGATCACGATCGAGGCAATTATTCCGGCTTCGAGCAGACCGAGGGCGAACACGATCATCGCACCTTGGCCCAATTTGGTCCCAATGCCGGTGACGACCGCGTGGTCATCCAGCGACGAGGCATTTGGTAAGCCATGCAGATACTGCCCCGCGATCACGATGATCGAGATCGCGACGCAAACCATGCCGGTCACGCC
Source organism: Acidiphilium sp. (assembly GCA_028688905.1). Taxonomy (GTDB): domain Bacteria; phylum Pseudomonadota; class Alphaproteobacteria; order Acetobacterales; family Acetobacteraceae; genus Acidiphilium. Next base: position 1,108,973 of record JAQTXH010000001.1, read on the forward strand.
CAGCATCAGATCGCGGCGGCTCGCCGCGATGTCCTTGGTCAGCAGCCCTTTATCGACCACGCAGGACTGCTGGAAGAACAACTGCCAAGGCGCAATGGTGGTACCAAAATTCGCCGAAATCAGGATCAGGAACGAGGCCGAGAGCAGGCCGCCCGGCAATACCCACCCGGCACCGCCGGTAAAGGTTTGGCCGATCGCCGACCAATCGGGGTGCGAAACCAGCGCGAGCGGAATGAAGATCACGTTGAACGCCGCGATCAGCAGCGAGACCCGCTCCCATTTTGAATAGTTCAGGAATACCAGCACGCCGACAATGAAGGCGAAGGCAAGCGGGATCGTGATTAGATACGAAACATGGAAAATCCCGCTGGCGACGCGGATGCCGATGAACTCGGTCATCAAGGTTAGAATATTCGCCACCACGAGGTCGATCAGCGAGAACGCGCCCCAGAACGCGCCGTAGCGCTTCCAGATCATTTCGGCATGGCCGCGCCGCGTGACCGCGCCGAGGCGGATGGTCATTTCCTGGACCAGATAGGCAATGAAGCCGAGCGGGATCATCATCGGGATGAACAGGCTGATCCCGTAGGTCGCGCCGGTCTGGGCATAGGTGATCACCCCGCCGGCATCGTTGTCGCCCAACATGACCAGAAGGCCAGGACCGATCAGCGCGAAACCGAGGGCGAGGCGGTTGCCAACCGATTTGGGGGCCGCACGCAGACGTTGGATGTGTAGCCGGTCGCGCAGCCGCTGCTCCAGACCTTCGGTATAGGTCACAGGCGGGGTCGTTTCGGGCATGAACAACTTGGATTCGACAGACATGATGTCTCTCCGAGCAACAATACGATTGATAGGTGATTGAACTAACGCGGACGCGGCCAATCCTGGTCAAAGTTCAGCCGGGTGGTTCGCCTTGGGGCTGCATCACCACTTTCCAATAGGGGATCAAACGGCCGGACGCATCGCGACGCCAGCACGCAATCAGGCGGCGGCGCACCAGCGCTGCATTACCCGTCTCAACGGTCCGGCGCGGCACATCGCGCCGATCCAATGGTTTTCTGCGGAAGATCATCGTGATCCCTCCTCCTGGTCAGCATTGGCTGCAACCCGGGAGGGATCAGACGAGGTCAGCGCGGCGTAAGCGCCATCCCTGCGGCCAATCCAGACCGGGCAATCATCCAAACGACGGCAGACTTCACAGACAGCGCGATGCGCCGACTATGGTCCTCCGAAGATTGGCTACTCGATCGCGGTTTCATGGTATCCCTGGCAAAAGTTGAAATGGAGGCGCGCGTTGCTGACGTGCGCCTGTTTGTGCCATATACTCCGGTATAGTATAAGGTCAAGTGCCAATATGCAGTACACCGACAAGGAAAAACGCAAGCTGGTCAACCGGCTGAGCCGGATTCGCGGCCAGGTCGATGCGATGCGGACGGCGTTAGCAGACGACGCAAGTTGCACCGCCCTGTTGCAGCAGGCGACCGCCTGTCGCGGGGCGCTGGACGGGTTCATCGGCACCGTGATCGAACATCACATCCGTCAGCACATCGTCGATCCCGGGCAACGCGAAACCGACCGCGCGCAAGCCGCCGAGGAACTGATCAGTGTGGTTCACGCCTATCTGACGTAAGGGGACTCCGGCTGGGCACGAAGCCTTCAGTCAGAAAAAAAGCTGATTGACAAAAATGAAGCCTTGGCTACATTGATTAGCTATGGACGTAATTACCCAGGCCAACGACGATCAGGATCGGCATTTGCAACAGGATGCCCGTTTTTTCGCCGCCCGCCGCACGATGACCTGGCACCATCGGGCGATCTCGCCGGGGCTGCAGATGTTGCTCTGGTCGCTGCGGCTCTATGTCATTCTGATGCTCGGCGTCGTGCTGGTTGAACTTATGCGCGTCGTGGCGTGAGGGTGATCGTTCCGCCTTTTCAGAGCAATCCGTCGCACGAGGATTACGATCGCGCCCGCGACCACCAGGCGATCAACCGCGCGCGCCGCAAACCTTCGGCATGGTTCGGCACCCGGCTGCTGCTCCTGCTGATCGGACCCGGCGTGGTCACGTTTCTGGGTGAAAACGACGCCCCGAGCATGCTGTCCTATGCCGCGACCGGGGCGCAATTCGGCATCGGGTTTTTCCTGCCCTTTGTCGTGTTCACCTTCGCCATCGCTTTCGTGGTGCAGGAAATGGCCGCCCGCATCGGTGCCGCGACCGGGCGGGGCCACGCGGAGATGATTTTCGCCCGGTTCGGCCGGTTCTGGGGCGGTTTTGCGATGCTCGATCTGACGGCCGGTAATTTCCTGACCCTGGTGACCGAATTCATCGGGATTCGCGCGGGTCTGGGATTTTTTGGGGTGCCGCCGATCGTGGCGGTGGGCGGCAGCATTCTGGTGATCGGGTTTGCGATCTCGACCTCGCGCTACCGCACCTGGGAGCGCATCGTGATGGGGTTGGCCCTGGGAAATGCGATTTTTATCCCGGTCGCGATCCTCGCCCATCCGAATTTTACCGCAATCGGCCACGCCATGCTGACCTGGCGTCCGCTACCCGGCGGCCTGAAGCCCGATACCATCACCCTGATGATTGCCGATATCGGCGCGACGGTGACACCCTGGATGCTGTTCTTCCAGCAAGGTGCCGTGGCCGACAAAGGGCTGACGCCGGCTGAATTGTTCGGCACCAGGACCGATACGCTGATCGGCACGATCTTCGCGGCAATGTTCGGGATCGCCGCCATCGTGGCGACCGCTCCGTTGTTCGCCCACGGGATCAGCACGGAAAATTTTCAGGCCGCTCAATTCGCCGAGGCGCTGCAACCGCTGATCGGGCATCTCGGAGCCGCTTTGTTCGCAATCGGCATTTTCGAGGCCGGTCTGGTCGCGGCGATCGCGATTTCGACCTCCTCGGCCTATGCGTTCGGCGAGGTGTTCGGCACCGCCCACAGCCTGAACGCGCCGCTGCGCGATGGCTGGCGGTTCTATGCCGTGCTGCTCGGCTCGGCCTGCGCCGCCGGCGGGCTGACCCTGATTCCCGGCGCGCCGCTGGAAGAAATCGTCATCCTGGTCAACGTCGTCGCGACCCTGGCGATGCCGCCGGCCCTGCTGTTCCTGATCGTGATTGCCAACGACGCCGAACTGATGGGACAATACCGCAACGGGTTGCTCGGCAATATCGCCGGCATCGGGGTGACCATGTTTCTGGTCGCCAGCGGTCTCGCGTTCGCCGTGACGGTGTTATTCCCTCATTTGTTCGGCTGACGATCGGTTTTTGGAGCACGGTCAGGTAAGATCGCATTCGCTTGCCGCAGGGGCCTCAGCCTCAAGCGCTATTGCGCTACCCGTTGAGCGAAACCGACAATGAAAACACCACGCTGCGCCCCGGTTCGGTCCAGTACAGCGGGGTCACGCCATCACCCGCCAATCCGGCCAGACCCTCGATGCCACGGCGGTTCGCCAGATTGAAGATATCCGCGGAAAACCTCATCCGGTGGGTGCCGAACGGTAACGTATAGGCACCGGTCAGGTTGACATACTGATAGGATTTGATCGGATAGGCGTCGATCTTGCCGGAATCACTGCCATATTGCGGGCCGACATATTTGCCGACGACCGACGCAAAGAGTTCATCATCGGCGGTCACGACCGACTTGCGGTCATAGATCACCCCCAGCGCCCCGGTCCGGCGCGGCGACTGCGCGACCGTCGCGCCATTATTATAGGTTGCATCGTTCAGCGAACCATTGCCGTAAATCCAGAGATATTTCGCGAGTGCATAAGTCGCCTCGGACTCGACACCGCGAAACACCGCGCCACCCTGATTGGTATAGAGCGTCACCCCTGCGACACTGGAACTTGCAATGTAGTTGTTGAAAACAATGTCATACAAATCGGTGCCCACCGATAAGGCACCGGTCTGGTAGGCGGTGCCGATCTGGTAATTCGTCGTGGTCTCCGGATTGACCGCCGTGACCGCCGTGGTCGCGAACACGCTGAGCGGCGGGGCCAGAAATCCCTTGGCAACCTGGGCATAGGCGGTCCAGTGCGGAGCGAGCTTGAATTTCGCCTCGATCGAGGGTTGCGGAGCGCTGAACGTCTCCGCGTCCATTGCTGGTTTTTTGGTTGATTTATTGATGGTAGCGTCCAGATTGCGGGTGATATCAGAAAACCGCACCCCGGGGATCAGGCTCATCCAAGGTGTCACGTCGATTTTCGACTGGATGTAGGGCTGCACCGTGGTCAGCGTATCGACATAGTTATAGCTGAACGGTGTCGCGGTCTTTTTCGTCGTATAGGCCACCGCCCCGCGGGAAAAATCGACATTGTATTTATAGGCCGAGTTACTGACGTAATCGAACCAAAATCCGGCTTCGATGTTACCAAATCCGGCCGATTTGGCCAGACGCAGAACATTGCCCCAGTCGCGAAAATCGTTATGGCCTTCAGTCCCCGGCACCTCATTGTTCGCAAAGGTCGCTGTCCCGCCGATATAAATTTTACCGTTCAAATTGGGCGTCGTGCCGTTGGGGTCAGCACCCTGGCTGCCATGGTGGTAATAGGAGGCGGTGTAGCTTGTATCGGCGACCGAAAATCCATCACCGAGCGTCGACTCGATCCGGATGTATTCCAGATCGGTATTGTAAGTATCAGTATTGTAACCCTGATAATCCTGCGATCGCACATTGAAGTTCAGCGCATACTGGGGACCGAATGACTCGATCTGCGATCGTTGAGCACCATAGGGCGTGTGGCCGTAGCTGCTGTTGAGCATCGCGACCGCTGTAACTAACGTATGTTGACCAATCGGCTGCTGCCATTTCAGGAACACGTTGCGCCGCACGGTGGTGGTGCCGGTCAGCCAGGCATTGCTGGAGGCTCCTGAAACATCGACGAACCCGCGCCCACCATCGAGGCCGGGCTGGATGCCAGTGTTCAGATCAAGCCCATACAGCAGCGAGCGGTAGCTGCCGGTCGACCCGTAAGCGGTCACGTCGGGCGTGATTGCCGGGTTTTTCGACAAAATCGAGACCGTGCCGCCGAATGTCGCGTAGCCGATTGTCGAGGCAGTCCCCGGCCCGCGATCGATCGAAACTGAGCCGATATCATGGTTGGTAAAGTAAACCGCATCCTGCGGCGCGAATGTGCTGGTGGTGCCAGGCACCACGATGCCGTCAAATGTTGTATTGAATTGATTATACTGCAAGCCGCGGATGCTTTCGCCGTAATTTTGCTGTGCAACCGGCCCATTTGGTTGAATATCCTGAACGCTAGGCATCTGGGCAATCAACTGGTCGTAGGTTTCGGTCGGCGGGGTCGCCTGGGTAATGAAATGCTGGCCGACCACCGACGTTGGTTGCCCCGATCCGCTCGGCGCAAAACTCGGTGCTTCACCGCTGGCGGTACCGGGCAGTGCGGCATTCAGGCCGAGATCCGAAGCGGCGGCACTGATGGTGCCTGCATTGATCGCGTTTTGCGGCACGCTCTGTGCCATCGCGCGCAATGCTGTCGAAACTAGCAATACGGCGGCAATTCCATGGCAAAATCGCATGATAATCCTCGAAGTGCTGGTTCAACCAGAATCGCCAGCACGCGGTGGCATGCTGGCGATATCAATCAAGACAAGATCATCAAGTGTGGTCGTTCAGGTTGAAGGGTTGGTCGAAGGCAGCGGGTTGAAATTCGCCGGGATGTGGTTCTTGATCCCTTTGGCGATATCGGTCGGCACGATGCCATCGGCGTCGCAACCCAGCCCGTTATCCTGCGGCAGATGCATGATTTCCTTGTGTGGGATGATTGCATAGCTTGGCGGCAGCAACGGGATCTGACCGTTCAACCGGTGTGGGTCGAACGCGGACATCAGATCGCCGACATCCGGGGTCAGCGCATCAGCCGGGCCGATATTCGGCTGGCCGAACTCCTGCTCGCCTAGTCTACGGCCTTTCATTTCATCCGGCAGCAAAGCCAGCGGCGTGAGGCCGAACACGGCATCGACAAATTTCACCACCGATGCCTGGCTGCCCATTTCATGCGAAATCGCATGCACGCGGGCATAGGGCGAGATCACCAGCAGCGGCACGCGGGGGCCGAAATCGAACGCGAGATGATCAGGACCATCCGCCACGATCGGCGGGCGGACATGATCGTAATCGCCTTCGGAATCGTCCCAGGTTATGATGATGGCGCTGTGTTTCCAATACGGGCTTTTGGCGATCGCATTCACCGCTTTGGCGATGAACGCCTCGCTGATCTGGGCATCGGAATAGCCGGGATGGTCATCGTCACCGATGAAATTGGCCCGCACCTTGGCAACCGGATTATCCACCTTCATGCCCATGATGTTGGCGTAGCCGCCTTTCAGATAGAACACGCCACCCTTGCTCGGCAGGCCTCCGGTCTGCACCGCGGTGAAAAAATCTTCAGCACCGTGCAGGTTGTTCCGTTCGGCCTGATTATTCGCGACATAGCCAAAATATTGCGGGCCGTTGTGGTGGGTGATGTAGGAAGCGTGGGTGCCGTTGGCGTCCACCGGGTTGGCGGGGTCGGTCGGCTCGTGGTCGTAGCCCTCCTCGAACCAGCCCCAGTGTACTGGCTTCTGGCCGTGCGCGGCAAGATAACCAATATCCTGTTTCACGTCGGCCAGATCGATCGCGGGCGCGGTGTCCTGATTGGTGAACGTCTTGATGTCACGTCCGGCAGTGGACAGGGCGAGTGAAGCATAAGTCTGGTTGATCTGCACCCCATAGGGGCCGGTGCCGGTGAAATCACCGGGATTGACCGGCATCGCACCACTGGTATTGACGGCAGGGTCAAGCAGTGAACCCCAGAACGGGTCGTCGTCGTCCATCACCGGTTCGCCGGAACCGCTCTCGGAAATCGCGGCACCTGCTGCATTCTTTACTGGCGGCGCGTTGCCGGCATACGGGGTGCCGTTCGGCGCGACAAACCCCTCCTTCGGATGCAACGCCCATTGAGTGAGACCGGTCTGCGCCGCGAAAATCGACAAATTCCCCGGAGTCGAGGGGCCGGTGACGTCTTCGAACACATGGTCGAACAACACGAAGCGCGATGCGTAACGCCAGAGAAACGGCACGGTATCGCAATCTTCGTGCGCCATGGCGAGTTCGCCATATTGCTCGGCCTTGAGCGAGGGATTGCCGGTCGGCGAATATTTTAGCTCTTCGGTGGTTGCAAATTTATCCATCCGCGGCACGCCGTTGACGACGTCCATTTTCGCGACCGTGCGGCCATGCGAATGGTCGATATCGTCGGTATCCCAGGCGTACTGCTTCGGCCCGATGCGGAACGGCGAGATGGTGGTGGTCCGGCCGGTCGGCGTGATCAGGGTCTGATAGAAGCCGGGGGTTTTCGCGGGCGACTTCGAATACAGCCCATCCGCGCCGGGAAAGGTGCCGAAATAGGAATCGAACGAGCGGTTTTCCTGATAGAGTACAAAGACATACTTGATTTTCTTGCGGACCAGCGCGATCATCTGCCGGTCGCTCAGGTTCAGGTGCGGCTGATGCACGATCATCTGCTTGATGATGCCATGCGCGTCGGGTTGGGTTACCACTTTGGCTGACAGTGGTGCGGTGCCGGCAAGGATGGGCTGGCTGGTGATGCTCAAGGCGCAAAGCGCCGAGCACGCCATCAGTGTGGCGCGTTTCATGGTGAACTCCCGGGTTGTTGATGACATTGTGATAATCAATTTTTAATCTCTTTTGCGTGATGTTTCGATGTCACTTTTGTGATGCAGTCGAGTTTAAGTATCGAGTTTAAGTATTAAAAAATTCTTTGATTCTTTTTTCAAGAAAACACGACTTCACTAGAGCTCGGCTTCACTTCTAGAGCCTGATGGTTTAAGGACGAGCAGACTCTATCGCTATTTTTACAAGCAATTTCAGTGCATTCGGCTGCCGCAGGTGCGTTAACCTCAAGCAATATTGCTCTAGTTTCCGCGCCTGAACAGACGCCGCGCAATCGCCCAGGCTCGTGCCCGATAGGCGAGGTTGAGCGAAGCCGTCGCCGAATGATAATCGCCAAGGCCGCGCATGAAATCGCCATCGGCACGGTCGATATCCGTGCGCAGAATCAGCGCGGCGGCAGCGATGTTGAAGCAAGGATCATCGGTCAGCCGTGCCCGTGTTGCGGCAATGCTCAGCCGGGCGCGGCGGGCCAGGGCGTCCAGCCACAGCGTGTTCACCTGCATGATGCCAAGATCGTCGGTGCCGTTGGAATCGGGCCGCACCATCCCTACCGCACCACCCTCGATCACCGCAATCACCGGCAGGGCGCGCGGCGGCAGATGATAGACCGAGGCGGCTAGCAGCATGCAGCGGAGATGCGCGATCATGCTGAAATGACCATGACATTTCGATGACGCCGGCCGCTGGCTCTGGCGCAGCCTCGGTCGCCTCGGATAGTCAGTCGTCTATGAACCAGCGCACCGAAACCTTGCCCCAGGACGATGGCTACACGTTGCTCGAACTGCTTGTCGTCATCGTCATTCTTGGCCTGCTGATCGGGCTGGTCGCCCCTGCCCTGCTCAGCCAGTTGGGTCGCGCCAAGACCAGCATCGCCGCGCAATCGATCGAGCAGATCGGTTCGGTGCTTGATCTGTATAAACTCGACATCGGCCGTTACCCGAGCACCGATCAGGGTCTCGAAGCGCTGATCACCGATCCCAGCGGCGTGGCCGACTGGCACGGACCGTACCTTAAACAAACCAAAATCCCGCTGGACCCTTGGGGTCATCCTTATTTGTATCAGATGCCGTCTGGCCGGCCCGGACTGGCTTACGATCTGTGCTCCGAAGGCTCCGCCGGCCAGCCCGCCGGCCAGCCAGACGTCGTGGGGGCACCCGGTACTATTTGTAATCATTGAGCACATGCGCGAGCCTGCCAGCGCACAATTCGATAGGGTGTTTCGATATTCGAGGGGCTGAGCCGCACCACCGCACAGCGCGCCGCCCGTGCCCGTCCCGGCCCTGAAGCACGCGCCTCAATCTCGACCACGAGCGGCCCTTCCACCGCACCGCCCGGCAGATCGATCTTGCCCGCCAGGCGCAACGCCGCCAGCACCACCGGATCGGCTTCGGACACGACGGGCAAAGGTGGCGCAAACAGCGACAGATGCGGGATGATCTTCGCGAGCCGTTCAGGCGTCATGCCAATCACTCCCGAAAGTTCGTCACACGACCTGAACCCCTCGCCATCCGGCCCCGAGGCATAACCCGCGGCGCGGTAGTCCGCATCGAGGGCAGCCTGCGCCGCCGGGGAGTCCGCTGGGCTGCGCCATGCCACGATCGCATCGGCGATGTTCTGCGCCTGCGACGGGGACGTCCCCACCACCCGCAGCAGCGCGGCCAGCAAAATGGGCGGTGCCGAATTCGGATTGATCCGTCCGGCAATTCCCCGCGCGGTGATGCTCACGTCGGTGCCGTTGAGACGCAGCGTTCCGATCGGCACCCCGTCCGCCAGCCGCGCAATCGCGAGCGATACTCCGCCATCCGCCGCCGCCCCGGCAATCGCGGCACCGCGCAAATTACCCGCGATCGCAAGCTGGGTGCGTGCCGCACCAAGAAACTGGGTGATCAGAAACCCAAGCAGTACCAGTACGAACAGCACGATCAGCAAGGCAAACCCATGCTCCTGCCGCGTCCTGGTCAATGCAATCCCAACCTGGTCCGCAACCGCGCGTTGGGGTCCGACGAGCCATCCGCCGGCAGTCCATTGAGTTGGGCTGGCACCAGGGTGGCCTCCGGCAATGCCTGCTGCAAATCCTGCGTCAATGATGCCGCATCGATCTGGTCGTGAACCACATGCGGGGTGATCAGCACCAGCAGTTCGGTGCGCGCGCGGGTATTGTTCTGGCTGCTGAACAAGGCCCCGAGCACCGGAATATCCTTCAGGAACGGCAGGCCGGAATTGCCCCGCTGGTCGTTGTCGGTGATCAGCCCGGCCAACCCGATCGTCTGCCCGTCATGCACCACCACGCTCGACGACACCGCACGTTCAGAAAACGTCGGCGAATTCAACCCCTGGGTCGTCACGCTGGGTGCCACTCCGCTGACCTGCTGGGAAACATCGAGCGCCACCATGCCGTCGTTGGAAATCCGCGGCGTGATTTGCAGGATCACCCCGGTTTCCTGATAATTGATCGAATTGATCACCGGGGCACCGGTGGTGATGGTGCTCTGCGAGGTTTGCGACAGATAGGGCACCAGATTGCCGACCAGCAGATTGGCGGTGCGGTCGTTCTGCACCATCAGTTGCGGCGAGGACAGCACCCGGACCTTGGTGACCGATTGCAGCGCCGAAATCGCCAGCGGTGCGACATCCGCGCCGTAGCCTGACAGCACAAATCCCGGAAAATTCTGCACCAGGCTCGATGTCGTACCCTGGCTCAGCACGCCGTTGATGCCGCCAGATTTGAAGAAGAACTGGGTGCCGTATTGCAGCGCCGTGTTCAGATCGACCTCGGCAATCGTCGCGTCGATCTCGACCTCCAGCGGTTCGATGTCGATTTTGCGCAGCATGGCGTGGACGGTGGCGTCAGTTGATTCCGTGGCATAGACCAAAATCGCGTTCTGCTGCGGCGCGGCGATGATGCGCGTGCCGTTTCCGTCATCGCCACCGCCAGCCGATCCGCCCAGCGGCCCGAGCAATGGGTTATCCGACGGCTGCGAAGCGGGTTGCACCGCAGGTACCGCCGGGGTTGCACCGCCTAGGCCGCCGCCGGGACTGCCGGTTGCACCCATGGCGACACCGCCGGCGGTGGTGCCGAGCGGCGAAGTGACGCCTGATGATCCCCCAGGGGTGTTACCTGCGGTACCCCCCAGGTTTTGTGCGGTCAAACCCGGCGCGGTCTGCCCGGTACTCGAAGATGTCGGTTGCGCCGTCACGTCGTTCGGGGTGAACGCCTCCTGCAACACATGCGCTACATCTTCCGCCGCGCTGTTGCGCAGATAATACACATGCCACACCCGGCGGGTCGCGACATCCTGGCGCACCAGCACCGCGTAGATCCGGTTGGCCTGAGCAATCTGCGCGACGCTCGGCGCGATCACCATCACCGCCCCGATTCGCTCGAGCGGCACCACCCGGATCGATCCGGTATCCTTGCCGGCATGCAGGGCAGCGGTGAACGCGGTCGCGAAATCCTTCGCCCCATCGCCGGTCGCGGGGAACAAAATATAGGATTGCCCGGCAAGCGCATCGACGTCGAACGCTGAAATCAACTGGATCAGCGTGTTGCGGGTCTGCGGATCACCATCGACGATAAGGGCATTGCGCCCCGGTGCCGCGATCACCCGGCCGCCTTTGCCGACATAGGGTTGCAGCACGGCAGCCAGATGTGCCGCATCGACGTATTGCAAGGGAACCACGGTCGCCCCCCCCAGCGCATTCGCTCCCGCCATCGCAGCGCCCGCAGCGGATTCCGGAATGACCCGATACATGCCGTTATCGGCGACCAGTTCGGCCTGGTTCTGCTCAAGCAGGGTTTGCAGTGTCGGGATCAGATCGGCCACCGGCATTGGGTTGGTGGTGTGCAGCGTCGCTTTGCCGTGTACGGCGGGGTCGATCGTGTAGGTCACGTGCAGAATCGTGCCGAGGACTTGCGCGACCACGGCGCGGATATCGGTATCGGCGAAATTGAGCGAGACCGAACCGCCCTGAATCTCAGGCGGTGGTGTGCCGGCACCGGGCAGCGGCGTCTGGGCACCGTAACTCGCCGAAGCACCGGCAAGCCGTGGCGGAATGATTGCACCGCTTTGCGGCTGCATGGCCGGCGGTGACAAGGGCGCCGCGACCAAGGGCAACGGGCCGCGCGCGACCTGTGCTGCATTCGGTGGCAGGGGTTTCGGCGCGCAACCAGCCAGCACCCAGGCGGGCAACAGCAGGCTCGAAAGCAAGCGGGCGCGATATAAAAAAACCAGGAGCATTTCCAAAAGCATTCAATGTCTTCCTGGCGTTTGAATCGTCGGCGCGAACCGGGGCCGTAACGGTGTATCGGCGGTGGATGCCGCATCCGCGCTCCCGGCGAAGCGTGGCGTCAACACCAATCTCACGCCTGGTGCCGTGAGCGTAACGGCGTTGGCCGAGATTGCCGCCACCCGATACACCCCGATGCTGCTTCCCTGCCGGACCAGTCGGGCCGGTCCGGAGTCAGGCGTGAAAATCGCGATCCGCAATGCCGTTCCGATCAAAATCCCCGACAGGCGGGGCAACGCCGCATCGCTCTGCACCGCCACAGCCACCGACCGCCGATCCGGTCGAAACAGTGGACGGGCGGTCGTTGTGCTAATCAATCCGGTATCATCCACGGGACGCGCCGCCACACCTTCCTGCGGCAAAGTCAATGGGGCAATAGGCGGGCGCGGCGCTGCCGGGGCGAGAACTTCCGCCGTCGCCACCAGCGCCAACCCCGCAGCGAGAACCGCCAAACCTGGGCGCAGTCGCTGCATCACGATGGCCCCGCTGCGCGGAACGCCAAGTCCCCCACGCGGAACGCCGAGATGGTGAAACTCGCGCGGATCGGCAGATCCTGCCCCGGGTCGGGCAGGCCGGTTGCGTGCAGCGACAGATCATCGACCAGCATGCGCGGCGATCCAACGGTGATCGCACCGAGCAGGGCGATCAGCTTGGGGTACTCGGTGGTCAGGCTGATCCGCAGCGGAATCCGCCGGAAATCACCGATCGGCACCGCCGTCAGAATCTCGGCGGAATCCAGATTGATGCTGTTCTGATTGGCAAGGGCCTGCACATCGCCCTGCAACACCGCCCCCGCCACCGCGTCCGACCCGCCGGTGAGCAGCGCCGCACCGGCGATGCCGCCGTGGCGCAGTGCCGCGAACCGGCGCTGCAATGCCGGCAGGGCGGCGATCAGCGCGCGTTCATGCGCGATCACCTCCCGCGTCGCCGCGATGCGCTGCGCCCGCGCGCCATACCACGACAGCGCTGGCGCAATGAGGCCGAACCAGACCACCAGCAACCCTGCCAGCGTCAGCCCCAACGCTGCTGCCTGGCCGGCGCGGCCCTCCGGCAGGTCGAACCGATCCGGCATCGGCCGAGAGCGTGACCGCTTAAGGACAATCATGCTCTATCTCTATTTTTATCAGAAATTTCAATGGTCTAGCGTGCGACATGATTACGCAACCTTACCTTGATCGAGAAAATGTCGGCCTTTTCATTGAGCGCACGGGTCACTGGGGCCGCGAAGGCAGGGTCCGCGAAATCTGGATCGGCCGACAGTGCCGCGACCAGTCCGGCGGCATTGGGCGATTCGCCATCCAGGGTCGCAACCCGGTGGCGCACCGACAGATCGGTAAGGAAACTGCCATCCGGCAGCGCCGTGGTGATCGCGGCCAGGGCAGCGAGCGGATCGCCCTCGCGCGCCTGCTCCGCCGCCAACGTCGCCGCCCCGTTGCGCGAGGCGGCCAGGCGCTGGCGCAGAAGTTCAACTTCGTGCAGACGCGGCGCGAGCGCGGTTTGCCGGTTGGCGAGTGATACCAGGGAAATTTGTTGCCGCGCCAGCGGGACGATCAGGCAGGCCAGCGCCAAAATCGCGCATAATCCGGCCAGCGCCGCCTCGGTCCGCCGCGCCGGCTGCGCGGTCTGATCGACCGGCACCGTCAGCATGCCATCTGACGATTGGGCTTCGATCCGGCTGGCATGCAGCCCGGCTGCCGCCATCGCATCGAGCAGTGGGGTCACCTCATGGCGCGGCAGCACTGCGAGGCGCAGCGCGAGCAGGCCGGTCTCCCGATCACGCCGAACGGTTTCGGTACGAAACCAGACTTCTTCCGCGTCGAACGGGGTCAACCGGTCCATTTCGAACGCGACGGCGGTTGCAAGATGGCGCTCCGCCGCCAGCGGCAGGTTTATTCCGGTTGTGAGGATAAGCCGGCGGGGTGTGGCCAAAACCAGCGTGACTCCCTGCCGCAACGCTGGCGATATATTTTGCGCCAGCGCGCCCAGCGTGCCGATATTGCGTAAGCTGCCACGTGATCGCAGCGCGACGACGCCGCGATCCGGCGGCGCCGCGGGATCGGCCATGACCACCAAACCCGACGCAGCATCGCCGATCATCGTGCGCAGCGACGCGGGCAGTAGCGATCCCAGCATCGCGCCATACCAGCGGAAGACATCCATGCACTTGCTAGTGACGTGCTGACAGGGTTTTGAAAAATGAAGCTTTGAAGTCAGTGCGCCAAAATCAGTGCGCCGCAGCCAGCGCCGGAGCGGCGATCAGGTCCGGCCACGGTTCATGGTGACGCAGGGTAATTCGCAGCCGGATCAGAAGCGGCAAGCCACCAGCCGGCCCACGCGACTGCCACGCCGGCGCGCCGAACACCGTTTTCGGCCACCAATAGCCAATGCTCAGCCCCGCCACACCGCGCGCCAGCACCTCGACCTGCGGCGGCGCTGCCGAGTGCAACGCGATACCCGGCAGATGCGGCGACCAGGCCAACACCAGATCATGCCGGGGATCGACATAAACCGCCGCATCGATCGCGCGGCCGGCCCATGCGGTGGCTTGTGGCAGTGTGGTGATCAAACGCAGAAGTCCCGGACCGCCGGCCGCCTGACCGGGTCGTGCCTGTTCGATCAGCCGGCGCAACGCCCGATCCACCGCCGCCTGCCGCCCCGACTGCACCAGAATGGCAGATTCCCGCGCATAGGTGCCCAAGCCGAAGCGGATCGCCTGGGCTAGGCCGGCCAGCAGCAGCCCCAGCACCACCAGAGCGACTATCATTTCCATCAGGCTGAATCCGGCATCGTGCTTCATCCACCCGGCACCGCGACAATGCTGGTTAGCGTCACACCGCGCCGCTGTGCTCCCCAGGTTTCCGTCACCGAAACCCGCACTGGCACCAGTGCCGCATCGTGCGGGGCGGCTAGGCGCGTGGTGGTTTCGCGGAAGAAAAATCCATTGCCATCCGCCCCCGTATGCACGTAGCGATGCGCCGGTGCCATCACCCGCAAGACAGCGAGGCGCGACTGCGCCCGCTCCAGCGCCTCGGTTTCATGGCGCGACACCGCAATCGACGCCGCGCCATCGAACGCGGCGCGATACAGCACCACCAGCGCCAACGCCGCGATGACGAAGGCGATCAGGGTTTCCAGCAGCAGAAAGCCGCTATCGTCCAGGTTGCGGCGCATCGATACGGATTTGCCCGGTCAGCCAGTCGATCGCGATCACCCGCACGCCGCCCGCGCTAGCGAGGGTGATGCGCCCGCCGCTCGCACTGCCATCGGGTGCGAACATCACGGTACCCATTCGCCCGGCCGCAACGCCATGAAACCCGATAGCGGTGCCGGCGGGGATCGTGCCGTGCCGCGCGCCTTCGCGCCAGACGCCGGTTTGCGGATCAAGCTGGAACTTTGTCGTTCTATCCTGGGCGATCGCGCGCGATGCCGCATCCTGCAAACCCTGTGCGATGTCCTGCACCGCCGCCGCCTCGGCCAAGCGCGGGCTGCGCATCGGGCCGTGCGTAAGCACCAGGCCAAGCACAAGCCCCATGATCACCATCACCACGATCAGTTCGAGCAGGGTGAATCCGGCATCGGTTTCAGTGGGCAATCGCGTTCAACCCCAGCATCGCCAGCAGCAGCGACGCGACAATGAACCCGATCGCAGCCCCCATCGCCACGGTGATCACCGGCACCAGCAACGCCACCAGTTTTTCGACCCCCAACCGGGTGCGCTCCTCATGGATCGCCGCCGCCCGCAACGCCATTGCGCCCAACTGCCCGGTTTCCTCGCCCAACCGTAACAAATGAATGGTGCGGATCGGCAGCAGCCGCGCCGCCTCCAGCCCGCGCGCCAACCCCCGACCGCGCCGCGCCGCCTCGGTCGCCCCGGCAATGGCCGCGGCCGCGGCGCAATTGCCGATCACCACCTGCACAATTGCCAAAGCCGGCACCAACGCGACACCATTGGTCAGCAACGCGCCCAGCGTGCGGGTAAACCGCGCCGCCAGCGCCTCGCGCATCAGCCCGCCGGCGATCGGGATACGCAGCAACACGCCGTCGAACCACAAACGCGAACCCGGTCGCCGCAGCAGCAACCGCACGGCAACCCCACTCATGAGCGCCACCGCCAACGCATAAGGCCAACCAACCGCGCACCCATGCCCGATCGCCAGTAATATCCTGGTCGATGCCGGCAGCTTCACCCCGTTTTCCGCAAAAATCGGCACGAATTCCGGCAGCACGTTGGTCAGCAGGAAAAAAATCGCCCCCACCGCTGCAATCAGCAACAACGCCGGATAGGTCAGAGACGCCATGATCGAGGATCGCAACGATCGCGATTTTTCCAGCAGATCGGCCAGATTTTCCAGTGTGCTCGCCAGCGTGCCAGACTCCTCGCCGGCCCGCACCAGCCCAACATACAACTGCGGAAAACTCGCCGCCTCCGCCGTCAATGCCTTCGCCAGCGAGGCACCATCCCGCACCTGATCCCGCAAACGCTCGATAATCCGCCGCATCCGGGCACTCGACGCAATCTCGCCGGCAAACCGTAACGACCGCTCCAGATCAAGCCCGGCCTCCAACATCGACGCCATCTCACGCGTGAAATCGGCCCGCTCACTCGCCGATAACCGCGCGCCGCCAATTTCGGTTGCCAGCAACGCCCGCAGATCGAAGCGACCCCCACGGTCCGGACCAAGCAGGATCAGGCCGTGCCGCTTCAGTGTCGCGATGGCGTCGGCTTCAGATGCAGCTTCGATTGTGGTGCGAGCCTCAACGCCAATGCGATCTAAAGTCCTGAAGGAAAAGGTCAGCATAAAAAGTAGTTCTTTTTTGAAAAAAAGAACCAAAAAATTTTTTTGCATTGGGGCCTTGGGGGTTGGTCGCGCCACAGCCCATGACCCAGTGGAGCAAAAGTTTTTACTTCTTTTTTCAAAAAGAAGCGCTTTCGTCCATCGACGTTTCCCCGGCAACAACGGCATCGACCGCCGCCCGTTCCAGGCTCCGCATCCCCGCCGCCATCGCAATCTCTGCCTCGCTCGCCCCCTCCGCCAGCAACACCGCAATCGAGGCATCCGGCACCAGAAACTCCGCGATCGCCCGCCGGCCGCGATATCCGGTGTGCCGGCACGACGCACACCCCACCGGGTGAAAAATCATCGCCCCGTCATCGATCTCGAACCGCCGCGCGAACGTCGGATCGATCCGCGCAGGCCGCTTGCAATCCTCGCACAGCCGGCGGATCAATCGTTGCGCCAGCACCCCGCGCAACACCGAGGCGATCAGATACGGCTCCAACCCCATGTCGCGCAGCCGCGTCACCGTCGCCGCCGCTGAATTGGTGTGCAGTGTTGAGAGCACCAGGTGCCCGGTCAGCGCCGCCCGCGCCGCAATCTGCGCGGTTTCCAGATCGCGGATTTCCCCCACCATGATCACATCCGGGTCCTGGCGCAGCAACGCCCGCAGCAATTGCGCAAAATCCAGCCCGATCTGCGGCTTGACCTGACTTTGATTGACCCCGCGCAACTGATACTCGATCGGGTCCTCGATCGTGGTGATGTTGCGCGCCACCCCATCGAGCGAGGCGAGAGCGGTATAAAGCGTCGTCGTCTTGCCACTGCCGGTCGGGCCGGTCACCAGCACGATGCCGTTGCGCGACGCCAGGGCCTCACGAAATTGCGTGACGATCGCGGGATCAAGCCCGAGGGCTGCAAAATCAAACCGCACCGCACCCCGGTCGAGCACGCGGATCGAGATTGTCTCGCCATGTAACGAAGGGATCGACGAGACCCGGAAATCGACTTCGTGGCCGCGCACCGCAAGCTTGATCCGCCCATCCTGCGGCAGGCGGCGCTCGGCGATGTCGAGCCGCGCCATGATCTTGATGCGCGAAATGATCGCCGGTGCCATCGAGACCGGCTGGGTCTCGGCTTCGACCAGCGCGCCGTCATAGCGGTAGCGGATGCGCAGACGGTCTTCCTCCGGCTCGATATGAATGTCGGACGCCTGGGTCTCGACCGCGCGGGCGATCACCTGATTGACCAGGCGGATCACCGGTGCCTCGCTCGCCATGTCCTTCAGCCGCTCGGCGTCCGCTTCGCTCGGCTCTTCGGCCTCGGCTTCGGGGGTTGACGCCTCCGCATCGGGATAGAGCCGGGCCAGAGCGGCATCGAGATCGATCGGTACCGCGATGGCGATGCTTGTTGCGAGGCCCGTGGCCGCCTCGATCGCTTCACGGATGAACGCACGTTCTGGATCGACCATCGCGAGATGCAGCACGCCATCCTCGATCGCGATGGGCAGCGTGCGCGCATCGCGTAAAAACCGCGGACGCAACCGCGCCGGCAGGATCGGGGCTTGCGGATAGTCCGCGGCTCCGAGCAGGCGAAGCGAGAGCATCGCGGCATAAGCCTGCGCCAGGCTGCGCTCGCCGATCAGGCCAAGCTGCACCAGAGCAGCGGCGCGGCCCTGACCGGATTCAGCGGTGCCGGATTCAGCGGTGATCGCATCGGCGCGGGCAAGACCTGTCGTGTCGATCTGCCCAGTCGCCAGCAGGTAGGCCGCCAGATCGGGCACATCGGGTTTTGTGACGTGGTCGAGCAATGTGCCTCTCGCCGTGCAAACAGATTGCGATTATGCGCTGCCTTTGCCTCAAGCGGAGCCGGTCGATTGTGACAAATCAGGGAAATCTTTGGCTGGTCGCGACGATACTGGCCGCGCCCTTTATCGGCTCCTGGTTAGGCGTGATGATAGAACGCTGGCCACGCGGGCAGGCGTTCGCGTGGAATCGGTCGTGCTGCGTAGCGTGCGGCGCAACTCTCGGCGTTATCGATTTGATCCCAATTATTAGTTATGTCGTGCTTCGCGGCCAGTGCCGCCGATGCCACGCCCCAATCCCGCGCCGGCTTCTCGTTATCGAGCTGGCAAGTCTCCTGATTGCGATCATTGCAGCCTTGGTTGCACCTGCGGGGCCAGATGTGGCGGTTACCGCGGCATTTGGTGCCACATTATTCACTCTGGCCTGGATCGATGCCGAAACCATGCGCCTGCCCGATGCGATCACGCTGCCGTTGCTGCTGGCCGGACTGCTCGATTGCGCCTGGTTCGATCGCCCGAGTCTGGCCGCGCATGCAGCGGCGGCGGCGCTGGCCTATCTTGGGTTGCGGGCATTGGGATGGGCGTATCGCCGCAGCCGTGGCGTTGAAGGGCTTGGCGCGGGCGATGCCAAGCTGTTTGCCGCCGGTGGTGCCTGGCTGGGGCCGGCGGCGCTGCCCGATGTGCTGGTTCTGGCGGGGTTGTTCGGCATCATCGGGTTCGGCATTCTGATAGCCCGTGGCGGTACCCTGGCATTGCGGAGCCGGATTCCGTTCGGACCTGCTTTGGCCCTGGCGGTTTTCCTGCTCTGGCTGCGGCACGCCGCCCAGTTGTCATGAAACTGCCCCCAATCCATCACACACATGTGAGTGAAATTTCGATAAATAGTCCACGCAGCTAGTGAGTTGTTCACGGGCTTTTTACTGCTTCGCTGTTCATTATTCACTGTATTCAGGGAGATAACCGATGCGCGCCAAGAGGGCAGCTACGGCTTTGAAGACGGCACTGCTTGCATCAGCAACATTGTTGATGACTGCGCAACTCGGCAGCGCGAAGGAACCACGCAACGTGTTGCTTGGTGGCACGCTCACCTCCAGTGGCCAGACCATCACCCCCACTGTGGCACCCGGCGCGCAATTCGGCCCGCTCAACCCCGGCCTCACGCCGTTCCCGACCTATACTGCCGGTCAGGCGGTGACCACGACGGTCAGCCCGAACGGCAAGACGCTGCTCATTCTGACCAGCGGCTATAATCTGGTCGAAGACGCCACGGGTGCGAATGTCCCGTCAGCCTCGAACGAATATGTGTTCGTCTACGATATTTCGAACCACACCCCGGTGCAGAAACAGGTTCTGCAAGTCCCCGACACGTTCATGGGCATCGCCTTCGCGCCGGATGGCCGGCATTTCTATGTCTCGGGCGGCATGCAGGACGATGTTCACACGTTTGCCCTGTCGAACGGCACCTGGGCCGAACAGGGTAGCCCGATCAAATTGGGCCATCTCGCCCTGGCCAAGCCGCCGATCAACCAAGGCGGTAACGGGCTTGAAGTCCCACCAATGGCCGCCGGGCTGGCCGTCACCGCCGACGGCAAGACCCTGGTGGCCGCTAATTTCTACAACGACAGCGTCTCCACCATCAATCTCGCAACCGGTGCGGTGACCGAGGTGCCGCTGCGCCCTGGTATCATTAATGCGGCGCAGAACGGCGTACCGGGCGGTGAATATCCGTATTGGGTGACGATCAAGGGCAGTAACACGGCCTATGTGTCGAGCGAACGGGATCGCGAGATCGATGTCGTGCAACTCGGCTCGAACCCGACCGTGACCGATCGCATCAAACTACCGGGCAATCCGAACCGTATGGTGCTGAGCAAAAATGGGGTCTATCTCTATGTCGCCTGCGACAATGAGGAACTGGTCGCGGTGATTGCAACCGCGAGCGGCAAGGTGGTCGATACCATCCACACCACGGCACCGAGTTCGATGATCGGCATGCCGAAATTTTTTCACGGCACCGCACCTAATTCGTTGGCCCTGTCGCCCGGTGGTAAGCGTCTGTATGTGACCAACGGCGGCACCAATTCGGTCGCGGTGATCGCGCTGAACACACCCAAGCCGGAAGTCATCGGCCTGCTGCCGACCGGGTATTATTCGAACAGTGTCAGCGTGAGCGCGGATGGCAAGCAATTATATGTCGTGAACGGCAAAAGCATGCCGGGGCCAAACCCTTGCAATTTCAAGATCGCCGCCGATGCCAAAGGCTCCTGCTCACCCACGCAACTGACCAACGACTATATTCTGCAATTATCCAAGGCGGGTTTCCTGACCGAGCCGGTGCCGAACACGCAGGAAATGGACCGGCTGACCCATATCGTGGCGCGGAACAACAATTTCGAATTCCACGAAAGCGACCGCGACAAGTCGATGATGGAGTTCCTGCATCATCACATCAAGCACATCATCTATATCGTGCGTGAAAACCGCACCTATGATCAGATCCTCGGCGATATCGGTGAGGGTAATTCCGATCCGGCGCTGGCGGAATTCGGCAAGACCATCACGCCGAATGCGCATCATCTGGCGCGCAACTTCATCGATCTCGATAATTTTTTCGACACCGGCGAAGTCAGCGGCAATGGCTGGCCGTGGAGCACCTCGGCCCGCGAATCCGATTTCGGGACCAAGGCATTGCCGGTCAATTACGCCGGGCGCGGTCTGTCGTATGATTGGGAAGGCAATAACCGCAACGTCTATGTCGCCGGTGCCACGCTTGCCGCACGTCGGGCTGAAAATCCGCTCTACCCGAACGATCCCAATCTGCTGCCTGGCCAGAACAACGTCGCCGCCCCGGATGGGCCGAGGGGCCAGTATCAGAAAGGCTATATCTGGGATGCGGCCCTGCGCGCCGGTCTGACCATTCGCAACTATGGGTTTTTTATCGATCTCGACCGTTATGGCCTTCCGGCTTCGGAAGGCGGGATTCCGGAAATCACCAACCCCTACGCCACCAAAACCCAGGTCTCCTTCGCAACCAATCCGGTGCTCGCGCGCTTTACCGACATTTATTTCCGCGGCTTCGACAACGCCATGCCTGACTACTATCGCGAGGCGGAATGGGCGCGCGAGTTCCACGGCTATGTGAAGAATGGCAAGCTGCCTTCAATGGAATTCGTGCGTTTCATGCATGACCACACCGGCAATTTCTCCACAGCGATCGACGGCGTCAACACACCGGCCTTGCAGATCGCCGACAACGACTACGCTGTCGGCAAATTGATCCAGGCGGTGGCGCATTCGCCTTATGCCAAAAACACGCTGATCTTTATTGTCGAGGACGACGCGCAGGATGGGCCGGACCATGTCGATGCCCATCGCAGCGAGGCGTTTATCGTTGGACCTTATGTGAAGCACCACGCGGTGGTCGATGCGCGCTACTCCACTGTGAATATGCTGCGGACCATGGAGGATATTCTCGGCATGGGGCCAATGACGCTGAACGATGCCTATGAGCGCCCGATGGCCCATGCGTTCAGCCGTGACGACAAAAACTGGACCTATGACGCGGTCGAACCCGCGCTGCTGACCGCAACCACCCTGCCGCTGACTTCACAAGCGCTGCTGCTGCGGCCGAAGTGGCACGACATCCATCTGGCCGCTTGGTGGGCCGCGAAAACCAGTGGCTACGACTGGCACGTCGAGGATCATATCCCCGCCGCCGCCTACGACCGTATCCTCTGGGAGGGCATGATGCCGGGCAAACCCTACCCGGGCCGCAACGGGTTCGATTATTCGGATGGCAAGCAGGTTCCGGGAATCTGAGGAGACTGCTCAGTGGTTTTTCTCCGCACAAGCGACTCTGTTGTGCGGAGACTTCGGTTTTGAATTTCGTAAAAGATACCAGCCCGGACGGAGGGAACGCCCGGGCTGGTTGGCCGCGGAAGTTAGCTCACCGTTGCCGGGAGAGCGAACACCATCAGCGTGCCACCAAGGTTCGTATAATTGGTCAGAGTCGCGTTCAGACCCACGGCACCGAGGCCCGCCGAGCCTTTGTGCAGGTTGTCAGCCATGCCGATCGCGGCCCAGCCACCCACGCCGCTCAGAATGGCGACATACTGGCGGCCATCGTGCATATAGGTAATCGGGTTGCCGACGATGCCTGACGGGCATTTGAACTGATACAGGATTTTGCCGGTCTTCACATCGACCACCCGGAACATGCCCTTCAGCGTGCCATAGAACGCCAGCCCGCCGCCCGTAGTCATCGCACCGCCCCAATCCTGGAATTCGCTGTGGATTGACCACTTCGTCTTGCCGGTCATCGGGTTGTAGGCGATGAACCGGCCACGATAGCCGCCCGGTCCGGGGATCATGTTGACAATCGCCCCTACGAACGGGAAGCCGGCTTTATACTTCACGTTGAACGCCTGATAGCTCATGCACAGATGGTTCAGCGGCGCATAGAACAGGCCGGTTTGCGGGTCATAAGAGACCGGCTGTTCGTCCTTGTCGCCCTGCGAGGACGGGCAGACATCCTTCACGTCCTTGCCTTGCGCCGTCATTTTAGCCGGGTCCACCACCGGTTCGTTGGTCTTCTTGCTGATCCGGTAAGCCCAGTTTACGGACGGGTCGTACTTGTGCCACGCCAGCAACTTGCCGGTGGCCTGATTCCATACGTAGCAGAAGCCGTTGCGGTCGAAATGCACAACCGCCGGCACTTCCTTGCCGTGATATTTCACGTCGGCCAGCACCATCTCGTTGACGCCGTCATAGTCCCAGCCATCATGCGGGGTCATCTGATAAACCCATTTGGCGACCCCGGTTTCCGGGTTGCGCGCAAATACGGTCATCGACCAGCGGTTCTTACCGGGCCTCTGGCTCGGGTTCCAGGTTCCGGGGTTGCCGCTGCCGTAGTACATGAGGTCCAGCTTCGGGCTATAGGAATACCAGCCCCAGGTCGTGCCGCCGCCGACTTTCCACTCATCGCCTTGCCAGGTCTTGGTGCTGGAATGCGGGCCGACCGGCTTGCCGGTGGCAGCGTTGATCGTGTGGGTCGGGCTGAGCAACATGTCCTTGTTCGGACCCTCGCTATAAGCCCGCCAGACCTGCTTGCCGGTTTTGATATTGTAGGCGGTCATATAACCGCGCACACCGAATTCGCCGCCCGCAACCCCAACCATCACCAGATTCTTGATCACCATCGGCGCACTGGTAATAGTCTGCCCCTTCGTTGGATAAGCATTCTTCGTTTTCCATACCACAGCGCCGGTTTTTGCATTGAGCGCATAAACCATGCCGTCCAGTGCATCGGCGATGACCATGCCATCACCGAAGGCGGGACCACGATTGATCACGTCGCAGCAGGCGACCGGTGGTGCATTGGAATCGTGCGGCGGATCAAACTTCCAGGCGATCCTGCCGGTGTGGTTCAAATTGATCGCAAAAATGTTATTTGGATACGATGTCTCGAAATACATCATATTGCCGACCACGATCGGCTGGCCTTCCAACCCCCGATCGGTCCCGGCCGACATCGTCCAGGCCGCTTCAAGGTTTTTCGCATTTGACGTGTTGATCTGCTTGAGCGGGCTGTAACGCCAGTTGTTATAGGTGCCGGTCGGCATTACCCATTGGTCCGGGTTCTTCGACATCGCCTGCAGTGACGTAGCGGGGGCGGTGTTTGCATGCGCCGGCGTGTACGGTGCAAACGCCACCCCGGCGGCTAGGCCAAAGGCGGCAATTGCTGCCCTCGATTTCCAGACCTTGTGCTTTGATCTCATTATATATTCCTCCTGTGATATTCATTCTGCCAACGATTGATCCCACGACGTTTTAGCCCCGTAAAACCCACTCGGAACCACTTGCGTTGGCCAGCAACCAGTTAAGCAAACTTTGCACCAACTAACGGTAGCCTGCATTAACATTGTTGTGATTTAAGGGATCTCTGGCATATAACGCCTACAGGACCTCAGCGTTACTAACGAAGCAAATGACATCGCAATGGCTAGTTCGATGTTAATGTGGCATTTTGTTCCAATAACGGTCAAACTGTCACGGCGCGATACATAATGTTACTGTATATACATGGGAGTCATGTGGGGATCGCAAATATCTTTCTACAATATGAAATAATAACGACTTTGTGTATTTAACGATATCAATATATCGTGACAGCTAACCGCAATTGTTCACGAAGCAATTTTTGCGGTTTTCCTGACTGGCTTCCTGACAAGGGGAGTGGCAAGCTGATGTCGTGGCAGCGCGATGGTTTGCCGCCCCTCGGCCGGGACAACAGCGGCACGAATCCAAGACAGAATCGGCAACCTCAATCGTCTTGTTCAACATGGGTGTTTCATTCCTTCCTAATTATTATTGTTTCGTCGCTCAATGGGTAAGCGCCGCATTCTGTTCAACCGAGTGGGTCATGCTACGCGCGATCCGGCGATACATGATGGCATTATCGCCGCCATCAATCTTGAGATCGAGATAATCGACCAGTTTACCGGTCCGGACATCATCGACGTCAACCCGGACCCAGGTGAGCAGGTTGCTCAATTTATGGACCGATCCGATCAGGACGTATTTTGCGCCGGCCGTTTTGCCCAGCGCGATCATGCAGGAGCGGCAATTGGTCGGATGGGAGTATTCGCCGGCCAGTTTCCGCAGACCGGGGCCGATCGCGGCGTTGCCGATCACCCGGAACTTGCCGCTTTTGCTCAGCCCCTGCCCAATCTGGTCCGACAAATCAGCCGTCCAGCGTTGCAGCGAGTCGACGACCCCCGGCCGCTCGTCGAGCGCAAAATCGAAGAAACCGAACGGCAGGATGACGATGGACGGCAGTGCAGCCGCAGCGTTCGTTGCCGCCGATGCCTGCGTGCAAATGCCGGAGAGGGCGGTGACTGCTAATAAAGGCAGGACATAGCCGAGCATTTGGTACCAGATAGGTCGAACCCGGATCGATACCGCACCATTTTTGTTGTTGTTCCGGGAGTTGTTCCAGGTGTTTGCCTCATACGTTATGGACTCTGAGCCAGAACCTTGCATGATTTCCTTCCTTTCGCCGCTTTGTTTGTTCTCACTTTGTCGATGGTACGGAGTAGTTAGATTATTGTATATAGCGAATTTGTGACGCGGACTTGCCATTTGGTGCCAAACTTAACGGTTCATACATGGAGGACAACCGTGGAGACACCTCCTCGTACCCGGACCAGCACGATCGGCCCGATCGCCAATAGTCTTGAGGCGTCGGGCGGTTCGGTGGCACGGGCGTTCCGCACGGTGCAGCTGCCGCTGGCGCTGATCGATGGCGAAACAGCGGCGATCGTATTTCGGGCCAAACTTCTGGAACTGCCAAACTCGTTTCTGACGCACCCCGAGGGGCCGTCCGACATTGTTTCCGAAGCCCCTGGATTTACCGGCGTGGTCGGGCAGATGATCAGGCTCGAATTGCTGTCCGGCCAAACCGGAATCGACAAGGTCGCCACCCGGCTTGGCCTGACGCGGCGTACCATGCAGCGCCGGCTTGCCGCGAACGGGCTTACGTTTGAGCGACTAGCGCAGACCATTATTTTGTCGGAGGCGAAGGCCCGGCTCAGGGACACCGACAATCGCATCACCGACATCGCCTTGGAACTCGGCTATTCCGACCCGGCCCATTTCACCCGCGCCTATCGCCGCTGGACCGGCTGCGCGCCCCATGCGTGGCGAATGTCCCTCAGAAGCCGCCGATAGCGAGCAACAACCCGATGAACTGCATTGGGGGGTGCCGCAAGTCCCTGGACTCCTGTGACAGCGCCGGGATGCCCGTTGGTGCGGCTCCACGCTGATCACGAAAAGCGGAGAAATTCCACTTGCGTTCTCAAATCAGCCCGCTACTCTATGCGTGGCTGAAATACAAAAACAACATGGATTGGGCTCATCATGATCTCTCGACGCTTGGCGCTCCGCGGTACCGCCGTAACCGCCGCTCTTGCCGCTTCCGGCACCAATGTTGCCTTTGCCGCCGATAAAACCTACCGGATCGGCATTACCTTGCCGCTGACCGGGGCGGATGCCGAAGCGGCGCACCTCATTCTGAACGGTGCCCTGCTGGCGATCAAGCTTGCCAATGCCAGCGGTGAACTGAAGGGCATCATGCTTGAGCCGATGGTGCTGAACAACGCCACTGCCACTGCGGGGCAATACGATCCCGCCCAGGCCGCGACCAATGCGCGCAAACTGGCGGGTGACACGATGGTGCTGGCCAATGTTGGGCCGGAAATGAGTGGTTCGGGCAAAGCGATGGCACCGATTTTGTCGATGGCCGATCTTGCCACCATCACGCCGAGTTCGACCGCACCAGCCCTGACCGATCCGCAATTCGCCGGTGAGTTTGTTCCAGGCGGCAAGCCGATTTATTTTCGTACCGTCACCACCGATGCCTATCAAGGCCCGAACATGGCGAATTTTTACGCCGAAATCTTGAAGGTTCCGAGTGTCTACATGCTTGACGACAGCGGCGCTTACGGCGTCGGCCTCGCCGATGCGTTCGCGGCACAGGCAAAGATCAAGGGCATCAAGGTGCTCGGCCGCGACCGGCTCGATCCGAAAGCAGCCGACTATTCGGCGGTGCTGACAAAAATCAAGGCAACCTCGACGTCGTCACTATATTATGGCGGAACAATGCAGGCGGCCGTCAAACTAGTCAAGCAATCCTACCAAATCGTGCCGAGCATCGTCAAAGGCGGTGGCGATGGCATTCTGAGTCCGGAAATGATGACCGCGGCAGGATTTCCGGCCGCCGAAGGATGGTATGCCACCAATGCGTCGCCGCATGTCGTCGACGATCCCAA
This sequence comes from Acidiphilium sp., assembly GCA_028688905.1. Lineage (GTDB taxonomy): Bacteria > Pseudomonadota > Alphaproteobacteria > Acetobacterales > Acetobacteraceae > Acidiphilium. Next base: position 1,136,368 of record JAQTXH010000001.1, read on the forward strand.
GCTTGCAAGCTGGGTGGCGCTGTATGCCAAAACCTACAATATGCAGCCGGATGATTACGCCATCACCGCCTATGACGCCGCACTGGTCGCGATTGCCGGAATCAAGGCGGTGTTGAAAAGCGGCAAACCGCTGATCGCCGCCAATGTGCGCGACGCGATCCAGACCGTGCATGTCAATGGCCTGCAAGGGCCGATTTCGTTCGACAAATATGGCGATCTTACGACCCGCGTTGTCGCCGTATTCCAGTTCAAGCAGGACAAGAGCGCTCCTCTGGCAGATATGAACAAACAAACCCACTATATCGGCGTGGCACCACAGAGTTAGCCGAGCCGATGACCGGCTCGGCGATTTTCCTACAGCAGATCGTCAATGGAGTGAGCCTGGGGGCGGTGTATGCATTGCTCGCCTTGGGTTTTACCCTGGTTTATGGCATTCTGGAACTGATCAACTTCGCCCATTTCAGCGTGTTCATGGTGGGTGCCTTTGTCGCCCTCGTCGTCCTTCAGGCGTTCGGGCTACAAGGCCAGTCGGTCATTCTGCATGGTGCTCCGCTGGTGTTCACACTGTTCGTCGCATTGATCGTCACCATGGTCGTATCGGGTGCGCTCGGCGTCCTGATCGAACGCTACACGTTGCGGCCGATGCGCAACGTCAAAGGCCCGATGGCGATGATCACCACCATCGGGGTTTCCTACATCCTGTTTAACCTGGTGCTGCTGGCGACAAACGCGCAGGCAATCAACTTTCCCGACCCGATGCCCCAGGCCAACTACCAGATCGGCGGTGTGGTGATCCGGCTGAAAGAGATACTGATCTGGATTGTTTCGATCGTGTTGATGGTCGGGCTCAACCTGTTCGTCAAACGCACAAAACTCGGCAAGGCGATGCGCGCGGTCGCACAGGATCCCGAAGCGGCGCGGATGATGGGAGTCGATGTCGATACCGTGGTGATGATCGCGTTTTTTGCCGGCTCCGCCCTGGCCGGCGCAGCGGGCATGATTTTCGGTCTATACTACAATTTCGCGCAATACAGCATCGGTTATACTGCCGGGTTGCGTGCGTTCACCGCCGCCGTGCTGGGCGGGATCGGCAATGTTCCCGGTGCGATGCTGGGCGGTCTTGTGATCGGGTTGATCGAAACCCTGGGTAGCCAGTATATCGCCGCGCGTTGGGCCGATGTGATCATTTTCTCGATTTTGATTGGCACTCTGGTGTTCCGGCCTGCCGGTTTGCTTGGCATGCTGGCCCCTAACCGCTCATGACCCCACCGCGCATGACGCGTCTCGGTCTTCTATCACCGCGCCAGAAACAGGTGATGCTGCTCGGTGTGCTGGCGGTGCTGGCCGTGTTTCCGTATCTTGGGCCGGGCCAGGCCAATATCGATATCGCCGCCAATTGCTGCGCCTATGCCGCCCTCGCGTTGGGGCTGAACATCGTCGTCGGCTTCACCGGCCTGCTCGATCTGGGTTATGCTGCATTTTTCGCGATTGGTGCATATTCCTATGGAATACTGAACTCCTACCAACTGAGCCCACCGCTGGAGTGCGGCCTGGGTACCGCTGGCCGCGATCGGCTTCGTCGCCAAACTCGGGATCGGCACCGCGGCGACGGTGCATTTCACCTTCCCGTTCTGGGTAATGCTCCCGGTCTCCGCGATCATCGCCGCGGCCTTCGGCATCGCCTTCGGCGCGCCCACCCTGCGCCTGAAGGGGGACTACCTCGCGATCGTCACGCTCGGGTTTGGCGAGATCGTACCGATCGTGGTGCGCAACTGGAGTTCGTTGACCAACGGGGCCGAGGGCTTGAACGGCGTCGGCCCGCCATCGGTATTCGGTGATAGTTTCGGGATCAACTCCACCCCTTATTACTATGTCGGACTCGGTATTGTTCTGCTGTTACTGTTCATCAGTCTGCGCCTGAAGCCATCCCGGATCGGCCGGGCGTGGATGGCGATTCGCGAAGATGAAATCGCCGCATCGGCCATGGGTATCCACACCACGCGCCTGAAACTGCTCGCCTTCGCGATGGGGGCCGGGTTCGCCGGGCTGACGGGGACGTTCTACATCGCCAAATTGCAGACCGCGACGCCCGACATGTTCGATCTGCCGGTCTCTATCATGGTGCTGGTGATGATCGTACTGGGCGGCCTCGGCAGTGTGTGGGGTGCCATTGTCGGCGCAGTGTCGCTGCAACTTCTGCAAGCGTGGTTTCTGCCCGAACTCAGCGCGCTGGTGCAGGCGCTGGGCAATTCGTGGCACTCGCCCTTTCTGGCCAATTTGCAACTGACCTCGGCCTCGGAGCTGATTTTCGGCATCATTCTGGTCACCATGATGCTCTACCGGCGCGATGGACTGGTGCCGGTCAGCCGCAATGAGGTGCGGTTGAGTTTCGCCCAGCAGGATGCGGCGGTATCGCGCGGGTCGGCCCCCGCGGTCGCGCGGTTGAGCGAAGCCTCAGCGGTCGCGGCACGTTCCGGCGTGCCGGCAGCGCTCGCGGTGCGCTACCTGACCGTCAAATTCGGCGGCCTGACTGCACTGAAATCGGTTTCGCTCGATGTGCCGGCGGGTGGGATCGTCGCGGTGATCGGCCCGAACGGCAGTGGTAAATCGACCCTGTTCAACAGTATTACCGGGCTGGTGACACCGGCTGGTGGGTCGATCGACTTTGCCGGTCATGAACTGATCGGCAAACGCCCCGATCAGGTGTCGCGCTATGGTATCGCCCGCACGTTTCAGAATATCCGCCTGTTTCCGACTTTGACGGTGATGGAAAACATTTTGATCGGCCAGCATGCCCATCTGACCGCCGGCCCCGCCAGCATCGTGCTCGGCCTCAAGCATGTTCGCGCCGAAGAACACGAAGCCCGCGAATTCGTGCTGGAACTGCTGGCAATGTTCGGCAATCGCCTGATCCCGCGCGTCGATCAGGGCGTCGCCCAACTCTCCTACGCCAATCGCCGCCGCGTCGAAATTGCCCGCGCGCTCGCGACCAGGCCACGCCTGTTAATGCTCGACGAACCGACCGCCGGGATGAATCCCGCTGAGAGTCTGGAACTTGCCGAACAGATTGCCGGCTTCCGTGACCTCGGTCTTACAGTTTTGTTAGTGGAACACAAGCTTGATGTCGTCACCCGCCTGGCCGACAACGTGATCGTGCTCGACTATGGCGAAAAACTCGCCGAGGGACCCGCCGATGTCGTGCGGCGCAACGACGCGGTGATCGAGGCCTATATCGGCAGGGGTGTGGTCAATGCATGACGTGGTCCCGCTGCTGGAGTTCGACGCCGTCCACACCCACTACGGCGACCTCCACGTGCTCAAAGGTGTCGATTACACCATGGGCAGCACCGACATCATCGTTCTGCTCGGCGGCAACGCCAGTGGCAAATCGACCACGATGAAAACCATCATGGGCACCGTGACGCCGACCGCCGGCGAGGTGCGGTTTTGCGGTGAAATCATCAACCAGCTGAGCACGGCGGACCGGGTCAGGCGCGGCATCGCCCCGGTGCTGGAAGCGCGCCGGTTGTTTCCGCGCATGACCGTGTTCGAAAACCTCGAGATGGGCGCTTACACCCAGAAGCGCGGTACCACTTTCGACGCCGATATCGAACGCGTTTACGAGCTGTTCCCCCGAGTCAAGGAGCGCCGCACCCAGCTGGCCGGCACGCTTTCGGGCGGCGAACAACAGATGGTCGCGATCGGCCGCGCCCTGATGGCAAGGCCGCGCCTGATCTGCATGGATGAACCCTCGATGGGGCTGTCACCCCGGTTTGTCGAGATTGTGTTCGGCATCATCCAGAGCATCAACCGCCAGGGGGTCGCGATTTTCATGGTTGAGCAGAACGCCAATATGGCGCTGCAAATCGCCGATCGGGGCTATGTGCTGCAAACCGGCCAGGTTGTGCTGTCAGGACCGGCTGCGTCGCTCGCCGCCAATCCGGCGATTCGCGAGGCCTATCTTGGGGAGTTGCAGGTCGAGGCCTGAACGGTAGTTACCTCGTTTTTGGGTGAAACATCTCGTTCAACAGCGAGCTATCACGACGTAGCTGCCGATATCATTCTCCAGCCCCCGCCGGTGGATCGGCGGATTCGGGGTGTTTATGGCGAGCGAGACGGTGCAGTAGCCGTGCGAAGGCCGGCATGGCGAACATCAGCATGATCACCCGCAGCACATGGACGGCGAGCACGAAGGTGACATCGGTCCGGCTGGAAATCGCGAGCGCGAGGGCGGCATAAATCCCGCCCGGCACCGTTGCGAGGTAGCCGTCATACCTACTGACGCCAGCGAGATCGGCGAGCAGAAAACCCAGTGCGGCGCAGACCAGGTTGACCAGGATGATCAATCCGGTTGCCAGCGGCAGCGCGCGGCCGACCTGTTTCAGCCTCGCCATGGTGAAGCGCACCCCGGCCTGCCAGCCGATCAGGGCATAGGCGATATCCACCAGTGGCCACGGCACCAGTGCGCCTTTGGCAATTCCGCTGAGGGTGAATGCGGCCGCGATGATCATCGGGCCAAGCAAGGTGCCCGCCGGCAGACGGGTGACTTGGGCGAGCACGGTACCGGCCGCGCCGCTGATCAACAGAACCCCGACGCCGATGATCCAGCCGACGTGAGGCACCGTTGCGGCGTGATGCATCGCAACATGATGGCGCGGATGAAACAGCAAAGCGACCACCAGCGGCATGCTCGCGGTGACGATGCCGACCCGCAGATATTGCACGATCGCGACCATGCGTTCATCGCCACCGAGTTGGGCAGCCAGCGATACGATGGCGGAGGCACCGCCGGTGGTCAGCGCCAGCGCGCCGGTGATCGGGTCGACATCACGCCGCAGGCTGAGCAACACGCCCGCTGCCATGCTGACGAACAGCGTCGCCACAGTGATCAGCAGAACCGGCACAATATGCGCACCCAGCGCCCGCATCGTCGAGGTTTTGACCAACATCCCGATCATCACGCCCAGCACCGCCTGCGCCATGGTGACGGCGCGCACCGGAATGCCGGTGGGGGCAAAATTGGCCAGCGCCAGCACGGTTGCCACGAACAAGCCGCTGAACAGCGCGGCGGATGGCACATCAATGGCAACCAGCCCAATCGAAGCGACCAGCGTCAGCCCGACCAATGCGATCCAGCGCATGGGCGGGAATTTGGTGGCCGCCGAGACCCATCCTGTTGAACCCATTACAACGCCATCGGCCCTCACGGAATTATGTCTGAAACACTGCCATGAACCCGTTGGACGAACAATGCTGCACGGGTAATTTATCGGACAGCATAGATCTGGGATACAGGATGACCCCTCGCGGGATCACGGTGGGTTCCAGGTAAAGGCGGTAACGCGGCCATCGCCAGCGATGTAGAGGCGGTGATCGGCAACCAGGATCGTCTGGAAATGCTGCACCCCCGGTATCGGGTGGGCGCTGGTGTACAGCGGTGCGCCGGTATCGCCATTGTAGGCGTGCAGGCGATCGTCACCCTGCGCGCCATCGACCCACACGATCGGGTCGGATCGGCTGTCGGTCGTTGTCACGATCGGCACCCCTCGGCCATCGAGCGGGGCACACCACATTGGGGTTATCGTGTTGGCGGTGATCGCGATGGCAGCGAGTCCGCCGCTGAACCCGCCATCCGGGCATAGGGCGCGGCGGGCCTGGAATGCCACGATCGCCCGGCTTTGGGCCGGAAAAGTGGCCATCGCGCCGACAATGGCGGATTTCGCGGCCGGTCGATCGGCGATCTGCCCGCCGATTCCCCCCAGATCGTCACGGTTCAGCAGATACGCCTCGCCATCCTTGCCAAGAGCCAGCAGGCGATGCACGCCCCCCGGCAGGTCGATCGGCAGCGGGCCGACACCGCTCATGTCGAGATCCTCCTCGTCGAGGGTTTTCCAGTTCGCGGGCGCGTAAAAATCATCGGGATCGGCGGTCGCGGCCAGGTTTGGTTTCAGGCGAAACACGCCCTCGCCATCCGCCCAGTCGGGTCCGGTTTCGGTATTGCCGGTGGTGAAAAACAGCGATCCGCCGGCAACACTGATGCCGCCCGGTGCCCAGATGCCGCCTTTGGTGCCGCGCGTCCGCCAAGCCGCAACCACGCCGGGTTTGTCGATCGCGAGTCCGGCGATAACCCCGTGATAAGGGCCGCAATCGCCATCGTTGCCGCCGTAGGCGACGAACACCCGATGATCCAGCAGGGCCAGGGCCGCGCGCTGATTCTGCATCTGCGGCTTGAACCCGAAGCCACGCGCCCGCAACGAATGCTGGATATCAACCGGCCAACCGGGTAACACCGCGCCGCTCGCAAGGTTCAGGCCGAACACGAGTTGCTGCGGCGTGCCATTGCGATCGACCATGGCATCGAGATAGAGCGCACCGTGTTGCGACTCGATCACCGGCGTGCCGGTAATTCCGAGCGGGTTGATATTACCGCAATCCAGTATCGAATGCGGCACCGGACTGCCGAGCGTGACGTGCCAGATGGTTCGGCCGGTGATGGCATCGAGGGCAGCGACCTCATTCTGTTCGGTCACCACGATCAACATGCCGTGGGTCGCGCCTTTGGGGTGCCAATACAAAGGCTGGGCATAGACCGCGCCATCGACCGCGCCTGCAAACCCACGATCGCGGTGCAGGGTTTTTGCCACCTGGAAACTCAGGCCCGGTGAGACGAAATTGCCGCTACGCGCAGGATCGCCGTGATACATCGTGATATTTGCATCGGCGGGTGTTGCCGCCCGAGCGGCAACACCCGTACCAAACGCACAGGCCAGCAGCAGGGCAAACCGGCAATGCATCACCCAGTTTCGCATGGCATCCTCTCCGCGCAAATTTGTTCCTGTATGAACTGGGACGAGCGCGATGCTGAACAAGAGCAAATGGACGGCGAGGTCCGGTCATCTGGACGGGATTAAGGTGAGAATAAGCCAAGGCTGGTTCCCGGCTGCACAGTCGAGCGTTCAGCGTTCAGCGTTCAGTTCTGCCCTCCCGGCAGATCATGGATCGCAGGATCACTTGTCTGGATCGATGTCGACATCCGGTGGGTCGAGGTCGTGATCGGGCGCTAGGTCAATGTCTGGCCGCTCGATATCGGGTGATGTGATGTCCGGATCGGGGGTGTCCGGTAATTCTGTTGCCTCGCCGGTATCGGGTTCGAGTGTTGCCGCGGGGCTTGCAACGCTGGCTGACCGGTGCAGCATAACCCGTGGTTCGGGTATCGCCGGGGGGTCGACATCGACATGGCCGATAGTGATTGCATCCTCCGCAGTCAGCCGCCCTTCGATTTCAACCGGCCGCATCCCGTCGAGATCCGGGGGTGCCGCGGTGCCGGTGGCGATCAGGCCGTCGGCCGCGACGCGTCCGGCACCGAGGCTGCGGAAATAGGCCATCACTTCGATGCGGGTTCTCAACGCACCACGCAGGGCTGGATGCGGGGTGATGCGAGTGGCATGTGCCACGCCCGCAATCATTCGCCCCGTCACCGTGACGAACTGCCCCCGGCGCAGGCCGATCCGCCCCGGCTTCGACACTCGAAATCCGGTCCCCGCCACCACCACCTGATCGCCGTTCACCGCCGTGACGCTGGCTTCGAGGCGCACGATACGACTCGTGGGGAGCATGGTGACGCGCTGCGCCGCCCATGTGCCATCCGCGAGGCGTTGCGCAGAGACCGCGACGGTGACTCCAGGCCGCAACCCGGCGAACCGAACACCACTGACCGAAACAACATGCTGCCCGAGCACGGTGAAGCTGCGCCCGCCATCGGTCACCCGATCGACCGGACCAATAATCGCGTCGCTCACCGCAATCGACCGCGCCACCCCATGATGCCGCCCGATGGCGGTACCGCGCACTTCGACAATATCACCCACCCGCAGCGCAGCCACGGTCGCCGGTGTGCCGTCGATCGAGACCAGGGTGCGACCATTGATGGCGTACTCGCGGTTATTGACGAACACGCTGCCGAAGCGTTGGATCGGGCCATAGCCGATCACCGGTACGCCGCGCCGACCGATGCCGGTGCCGCCGATTCCCCCGCCTTCACCGCTGACGCCGGTGCCGCCAATCCCGCCGCTCTCCTCGCCGTGCGCCGAGCCGATCGCCGGTACCATCACCAGCATAACGAACGACAGCACCAGCCAGCGGCAGAGCTTGGCCACGGCGCGCCGGGGGCTGGCTTCAATCATGAACGATCCTCGGCATCGGTTTCATAATAGTAAACGCCGAGGCGAAGCCGGCGGAGGCAACTGGATTCCGCCGCGCCCTCGCCATCGGTTCCGGCCAGATTACTGTCCATCAGGCGCTCGTTGGCCTGGCGTAGCAGGCGGTCTGCCAGGTCCGCCAGGATCGGCCGCGCCTGCTCCAACCGCTCCGAACGGATCGCGTTGTGAAACAGCGCGCGCTCGATAAACGGTGTTTCCGATCCCGCCAGATTGTGGAACGCGCTGTGCAGATGATCGCTGATATTGGCGGCCAGAAACAACATTTTTTCGCGCGGTGCCACCGGGGTGAAGCTGCTCCGGAGCAAATGCAGCCGATCGTCGGCATCCAGTTCGACAATTCCGGCGCGCAGCAGTTCCTCGATCACGGTGCGGCCACGCACATCGATCCGGGCGGCGCGCAAGACATCATCAAAGCTCGCTTCTGGCCCGTCACCATGCGGTGCCAAACGACGCGGCTCTCCGGCGGTATCGCGGAATTCGGGCGCTGAAATCCAGGTGGCCACCGCGCGGGCGGCCATGTTGATCCCGGCCATCGGATCGCGCCCAGCCGGTTCCGGGAGGGCCGCTTCCTCGCGCAGGCGTTTAACCTCGCGACGATTGATGCCGGTGACCAGACTGAGCTGGCTGTCGGTCGGTGCCTGCGCGCCCGCCTGCGCGCCGAGCGCTTCCTCAATGAATATTCGTTTGATCAGATCGCGCACCGCAATATATCCTAGTCCCCGCCGCATCAAATAGGCGATGATCGGGCGCAGAATGCGGCGCAACATGATTTCAAGATCAGTCTCCATCAGGCGCACGCGAGTCGGTCGGGACGTGATTGGTCAAAGGTAAGCCGCCTGAACACTTCGGCGTGATGCGCCGCCGCGGGACCATGATCCACACATAATTTCGGGCCGAATTCAAGCGTCTTATCGGGTCTGTCATGAAAACATCACTATGATTCCGATCGACCGATTGCTAGGCCGCACGTGACGAAAAGGGTTACAGGCTGAATGCGCCGTCGAAACTGTGTCACGATGGCGCTTGGAGTGAGCCTGGCCGCCTCCCCTGCTTACGCCGCTCCGTTTCAGATCAATGTCGAACCTTCCTATTTCACCGGCAATTTCGGCTATGCGCATGCGTTGCGGATTTATGAAGTGCCGCTAGCGATCCTGTATCGCACACAGCGGTTACGGTTGCGCGTAGTCATCCCCTACGTCGCCATCGCCGGCGCAGGGTTGATCAGCGGCGGCACGGTGCTCCAAGGTGGTCATTCATCCAGCTTCCGCAGCGGACTTGGCGATGTCTGGCTCAGCGCGCAGTATCGCCTGATCAAATCCGCCGGACTCCGGCCAGCGATCAAGCCGCTGATCCGCCTGGAACTGCCGCTCGCCTCCCAGCGACAAGGACTCGGAACCGGGCAGTTCGACGGTGCTTTCGGTGCCAGATTCGATTGGCGCTTTGCCAATACGCTGTTTCCCTACGCTCAGTTCGACTACCGCATCAATGGTCGCGTGCCAGGCCTGTCGTTGCGCAACGCGGTCACCTATCAGGCCGGGTTGACGCTTGCTCTGCCGCACAACCAATATGTTACCGGCGTTCTGATCGGCCATGGTGGGTTCCAGTATCACGTCGGCCCGACCGACTCGGTGGTTGCCGCCTATAACATCAACCTGAACCCCGAATGGGGCCTCGCTGCCTATATCGATCGCGGTCTGACCAGCAACAGTGCCAATTTCGGTGCCGGTTTTGGCGTTATCGCCGGTTTCTGAGGATCGGCGAGATCGTGAGGATATTGGCCGTATCCGCGCCCTCGCGGCCCACGGTTTGACCCTGATATATGCCACGATTATGCACTAACATCAGTCCTCGTGCGCATCAGGGGCACGAGTTTGATGCCGTCGGTGCGGTTGATGACCATGGTTTTGATGGTTTCCAACTGGTGCAGGATCAGCCGGATTTGGTTGGCGAGCAGATTGAATGCGGCCAATCCAAGCATGGCGATCAGGATGCCAAATGCCGTTGCCACCAAAGCGTCTGCCACGCCACCGGTCACCTGGGCTGGGGCGTGGCCCGGTTTGGCGAGCACCGAGAACGCATGGAACATGCCAATGATGGTACCGAATAAACCAAGCAATGGTGCGAGCGTGACGATGGTATCGAGGATCCATAAGCGCTGGTCGAGCCGTGGGGCGACCAGCATGATGGCCTCGTCGAGCCGGCTACCCATGGCGGTCGCATTGGTTTCGGCGAAATGGCGCAGGGCGGTGTCCAGCAATGGCGCTTCAGGCTGGCGGCCGGCGAAGGCACGCAGGCGGGCAAGGTCATCCTGGATCAAGCTGCCCATTGCACCCATTCGGGTGACGATGGCGTTGCCGCGCAAAATTGCGCGGCGCAGATGCCAGAGCCGATCGAGGATGACCGATGTCGCGATCAGAAACAGGATCGCGAGGACATAGAGCACACCATCCGAATAGTTCGCGAGGTGGACAATATAGGCAAAGCTCATGATCAAAAATCCTGCGGTTTAAATTGATCCATTTTTGGCACCGTTATTTTTGTAGCGGTGAGATCGATTTCAAATAGGCGATGACGTTCAGGCGCGCCCTCGCGCTGCGAAGGCCCCGATAAGGCATGACGGTGCCGCGCACATAGTCCCGCGGATTTTGCAGAAAAAGGTTGAGGGTTTTATTGTTCCAGATGATATGGGCAGCCTTCATCGCCGCCGAGTAATGATGCAGCGGTGCCGAACCTGACATTCTGCCATATACACCGGCAAGCGTCGGGCCAAACCGGTCTACCCCGGGCTTGTTGCTGTGGCAGCCTGAGCATTGGTGCAGATAAACCTGTTTGCCCATTGCCGCATTACCCATCGTTTGGGCCGAGGCGGTTGTCAGGGTGAGGGCTGCGGCCGCCACGGTGGCGATGATGAACAGTTTCACGGCGTTATTGTCTTTCAATTCATTTTAACATTGCGGAAGACGGATATGACAGAAGAGAAGCCAGAAATTTATGATCCCTGGCTTCGGTTGCGCGGTTAAAACTTGGCGGTCACGGAAACTAGATATTCACGCGGCGCACCAGGTGCCACCAAAATGGTTCCTGCGCTGTTGCCGCCAAAATAGCCGCCGCTGGAGATATACTGCACCGGATTGTAGCGGGTGCCGAGCAGGTTGCTGATATTGAACGCCAGTTTCAGCACCTTCACGGCACCTGATACACGACGCGGCACCGGAATATCGGCACCCAGGTTGAGATTGACCAGATTGAACCCCTTCTGCTTCACGTAAGACGGTGCAGTGGTCAGATTATTGAACAAATATTGCGAGCCGGTGTACTGATCGAGCAGCCCAGCATTCATCAAAATCCCCTGGACGAAAGTTTTATAATCGATGCCGGCGCTCAGAATGACTTTCGGATTATAGGAAATCGGAAGATTGGTCAGCGGAACCGTGGCACCGCCGGGCAGGTAAGATCGGTATCTATTGTTGCTAAAACTGATATTGCTGAACGCATGCCAATGGAAATTCGGATCGACCGTCGCTGCGATATTGATCCCCTTGAGTGTTGCATTGGCCGCCGCGAACTTGGTCAGCGCGAAATTGGTCACATAGGTCGCAATCGACTCGTTGTTCAGATCGTCATGGAAATAATTGATGTTGAGCGAAGCGCGATGGAACAGCCCCACGTCGCGGAACAGCATTTTCGCGCCGATTTCAAAATCGAGGCTTTTGACGGGTTTGAGGCCCGCGATATCCACAGCACCTGCATTGCTGTTATTGGCTCCGAATCCGTTGTCAGTCGGATTCTGATAGGATTCCGCGTAGCTGGCATAGAGTGCGCCCCAGGGCGTTGCCTGATAGCGTACGCCGATGGAAGGTTCGAAGTTGGTGAATGTCTTATGGGTATTGCCGGTCACTGAAACATTGGCTGGATTGCCCATTTCGTTATTGTTGAAATCTGTCTGATATTCCACCGCTGCGAGGCCGGGGGTGACGCTCAAACCGCTGAACGGGGTGATCCTGTCCTGAATATACCCATCAAGGAAGGTGTTATACAAAACAAAATTGGAGATCTGTATGGGGTTCACCTGGCTTGAACCGATAGATGGAGTATTATAGCCAAGATAAATCGGCTGATAGCGTTGATTAATGGCATACCCACCGAATTTCACGTCGTTGAGCGGCAACCTCCAATCCATATAAGCCTGATTACCGTAAGTGTCAGATACGGTGTAATAATACTCACTATTTGGTGAAGTTCCAGGAACGAAGTTGTTGACGCGGTAATGCACCCGCGCGCCGTGACGGAACCAGGCATTGTCGTGGAATGTCAGGTCCGGCGTCAGATCGAGCGATAACTTGCCATACAGCATATAGTCGCGCACCTGGATATGCTTGAACCAGACCGACGGCGACAACAGACTATAGTATCCGCTGGTCGATTGACTGTAGAGCGGCGCGTCGGCACCCAGCCCCTCGGTCGTAATCCCCGCGATCGGCGCAATCGGAATGAACAGCGGGCTTGGACGTTCTTCGTGGTTGTTGTCATCATAGCCACCGAAGCTGATGGTGCCTCCATCGAACACATGGGTTACTTTGCCGAAATACGCGTTGGATTCCGAGGGGGCATGGAAGTTCACCCCCGGCACACCGACGCGGAACGTATTGTTGCGCAAGTAACCACCCGCGAACAAAATGCTCCAGCCATCGATCAGACCAGTATTGGCGATGAAATGCCCTCCATAGGTCGCATGACTGCCGAACACGCCGCCGACCTCATATTGCGGCCGGGCGGTCGGTTGTACCGGAATGAAATCGACGGTGCCCCCGATACTGTCGAACCAGCGCGACGCCGGATTCCCGGGACCATTGATCACATTGATCCCGCTGATCAGTTGCAGGATCGGAATTTCATTGGAATCCCATTGGCCATTGTGGGACGTCAGATTGTTCATCGGAATCCCATCGAACAGCACGGTAATGCCGTTGCGTTCCGCGTCCCCATTGACCGACGACCAGCCAACCTTGGCCCCACGCAACGAAAATTCATAGCGTGCGGTGCCGGCCGATCCGCCATAACCGCGTACCGCAACGCCGGGCGCGAGTGACAAAGCCTGCGCCACCCCGGCAGCCGGACTAACCAATTCGATTTGCTGGCGCGAGATCACGGCCTTGGTCTGCGCGGATGCAAAAATCCGTTTTTTGGTCAAACGATGATCAGTTTTTTTTAACTTAATCGCGGTAGAAGCTTCCACGCCATGAGCCGAGACGGTTCCGGCGTTGACCGCTTGGGCAAAGGCGACCGATGACAGCGAAAACAAGCTCACCGTCGCCAACAACACCCCACGAGACCCAATGCGCGCGCTTTTTTGTACCAAAAAGCCAATATTCATTCTCACTCTCCCTGTTTATGGGACAAAATGTCCATCCACCCCAACGTTGTGTAACGAAGCGGTAACGAGGGTTGTCTAGTCGGTAGACTCGTGAGCGTGTGTGAAACTTCCACGATGTTATTATGACAGAATAATTACATTCGATTCAAATCAAACTGGAAAGCGGTCGCTGTTGGTGTCGCCATCCGTCTTTGCGGACGATCGAAAAGACAGTCGATGCACATCAAGATGTGAAATCGGCTTCTCATCAGGCAGGCCCGTCAATTTCTGACGTATGGATGTGCTACATGATCTTCATGAGCCAATAGCGTTTCACATCGTTGATCCCAATGAAAACCGACTATGGCTGTGACATCGCCGACGTCGGCGGGTGTCAATTCGCAAGCGTGGACCTCGTGGGTATCGGCATCAATTTCCAGGTCAGAAGCTTTGCCATTGGGCGCAAGGCGAGAGCGATGTGCCGTTTCGGCCAGCGCCGACCCGCCCGAACCCGGCGCTTCTGATCCAGCCATTCACCCTCGCCGTAGATCTTGAGGCCCGTACTGTCGATCAGCGGATGGGTCGGTTTGTCCCGCTTCATCGTCTGCGGCAGAATAGTCAAGCGCGCCCTCGGTCTGGCATAACGCAAGGTACAAAACCAGGCGGAGCGCCAAGCCAGTTTCGATCGCCAGATCGGACTAGACCCACTGGCCCCCCGATCTGTTCGCATCGGTGCGTGCCCTGCTGCAACAGAACGTTCATGCACAAGACATCCCTAACTCTGTAACAAAACACCGCACGTTCCGGGAACTCGGTCGGAGCCTGATCATCGATGGTGACGGCTATCGACAGAACTCCCACACACGATATCGGGGGATATAGGGTGATACGATTTTGGTTTCTGACCGGCACCGCATTGAGCGGCATGATGCTGTTTGGTGCCATGGCCACAGCGTCCGCGCAGGTGGTGACGATTCCGGGCAACACCACGCCGGTTAAAATTAAAGGCGTCTCGAAATCCGCGTCGAAGATTGAGCACTCGACGATCCCACAAAAAGCGACCTACAGCGAAAGCACGATCGGCAAGCGCCGGATTGAAACCGCCTCGCCCGCCGCCAACGCCCAAACCTTGTTGAACCAGTTGCCTTCGATCGTCGCCACTAGTTCCGGCCCGAACGGCATGCGCACCAATATCCAGTTCCGTGCGTTCAATGACGGGCAATTTTCCGAAACCTTCGATGGTGTCGCCCTGAACGATCTGTTCAATGCGGGCGTGGTCAATGCGGCATCGGCGCGCAACAACACCCTGATCACCCTCGATGATTTCCAGCAGGTGAAAATCTATCGCGGCGTCAACAACCCGGCGGTGAACTCATACAACTCGCTCGGCGGCACGATCAATTACGTGCCGCGCGAAGCAAGCGCAACCGCGAACGGACAGGCCGGCATCAGCTACGGCAGCTTCAACTCGTTCGGCTACCATGTGCGGCTGAACACCGGCGATGTCGGCGGTGTGCGCCAGCTGTTCTCGTTTCATCGCGACATAAGCGATTCCTGGCTGCAAAACGGCAAGGATCAGAACAATAACTTCTATTATACGTTCAACGCACCAACCTTTGGCGGCACCGGCAAGGTCTATGGCTATTTCATCTACAACCACAATCTCGGCGAAACTCCGCACACCGTGCCGCTCGCGTTGGTCGAACAGTACGGGACAAAATACCAATTCCCGCTGAACGATACCTATTCGCATAATATTGACACGAATTATCTGGCGGTGTTGGGCGCATCCCAGAATTTCACGCCAAATTTGAGCGGCGACCTCAAATTCTTTTTTGGTGCCGATGACTACGTGCGAACCTCGTTCAGTAACCCTTATCTGTTGCAGGGCCCCGGCATTCCCTATCAGTTGCCGAACGCCCCAGCCAGCTACAAATACTCACCCTATCCCGGCCAGACGTCCTATGATCCACTCGCCACGTTTGGTTCCTATGCGACGGGTTCGCAATATCACTATTATGGCTATTACGGCGATGAGGTCGGGATTCAGCCGCAATTCACCGCCGATCTGCCGTATAATACCATTGTATTCGGCGGCAACCTGACATCGGGCCACCTTCATTCGCGCGAATACTGGTATGGTACCCAGCCGGTGCCGATCATTCCGGGTTACAACAACGCCTGGAACGAGCACGATCTACGCACTTTGGCCTCGGTCTATATCCAGGACAAAATCAGCCTGCTCGATGACCGGCTGACCATCACACCCGGCGTGAAATACCTCAACGCAATCACCAAGGATCATGATGCCACCGGCTTCTATTATCCGATTTCAGGCAGCGTGTCGGATCAGGAGCATTTTACCTCGCCGACGATCGGGGCGAGTTTTGCGTTCACCCCCCACATTGCGGCCTACGCCGCCTTTGGCGAGAACATCAAATTCCCCGACATCAGCGCCTATTACGGCAATATCGGCATCACCGATGCGGCGGGACAGCCGATCGTGCAGCCGCTTTCGATAAAACCGGAATACGTGAAGGACTATGAGGCGGGCTTGCGCTATACGCGGGGCGGGCTGACCGCGGCGGTCGATTATTATCGCGAGAATTTCACCAACACGTTCATCAACTCGACGAGCGCGGTGACCGGTGCGTCCACGACGACCAACGGCGGAAGTTCGCGGTATGATGGCGAGGAATTGCAAGTGCTCGACCATGCCGGGCGGATCGCCGGTCTGATTGGCGACTGGAGCGCCTATTTCAATTACGCCCACAACAACGCAAACTTCCTGAGTTCGTTCTCCTCGGTTTATGCCGGCACGGTGCAAGCGGGCCAGCCGCTCGCCAATGTGCCGCAAAACCTGCTCAGCGGCGGTGCGACCTGGACCCATGACGGCTGGATGATCGATGGCAATGCGCAGTATGTCGGGATCGAATATCTCCAGCAGGGCTTGGCCGGAACGCCGACTAGCCTGAAAAGCCCGCCCTATTTCCTGCTCAATGTCGCTATTCAAAAAACAATTCCACTGCATCTCGGCCGGGTGCGCGCGCTGCGGGTCGCGTTCAACGTCGATAATCTGCTCGGACGGCAATACTACACAACCGACAAGGTCTATCAGGACAACAACGGCAATAATTACCAGTCGGTGCTGCTCGGCACGCCGCGCGCGTTCTACCTCAGCCTGACCGCGTTGTTCTGATCGGTGGCGGGGGCGTCGCTCGATGCCATGACCGGGCCGGGTGAAACCCGGTTCGGCTGGGCTTTGCTCTCGGCGCTCGCCATTGAGGTTCTCGCCATCATCGCGCTGGTCTGGGTGCCACCTCTACCCAAGCCGCATGAAATTAGGCCGGCGACCATGGCTATCCATTTGGTGCAACCGGCCAAGCCCCCGAAGTCGCCGCCGTTGCGGCCCCAGCCGGTGCAAGCGCCCCAACCCAAACCACCGCCGCCGTTGCCGGTTCTGCCAAAACCGCCGCCGCCGGTGCCTGACCATCCGCATATCCAGGTGCCGCGCCATCCGCCACCCAGGCCGGCGCGCCACGTGGCGATGCGGCCGGCGGTCCATCCCGCGCCGCCGCAGCCGACGGCCCCGCCGGTCGCGGCACCACCGTCCTCGCAAATCGCGCTGCCGTCGCCGAGTCCGGCGCAGATCCAATCGGCCGAAGCGCGCTATGTCGGGATCATCCGTGGGGTGATTCTTGGCAATCTGGTGGTGCCTGACGCCCTGCGCAATCTGGCCGCCAGCGGCAGGGCCACCGTGGCGTTCAAGGTGATGCCGGATGGGCAGATCGTGTGGGCCCGGGTCATCGCCGCGAGCGATTACCGCGCCGCCAATCGCGCCGCACTCGCCGCCGTGCGGGACTCGCATTTTCCGGCGTTCCTAGCCAGAATGCCCGGCCATCCCATCGTTTTCGAAATCCCGATCAATGTTTCGGGGGCCAATTAGATGATCACACGCTTCACAGCCAGAATTGTCCGTTTGACGATGCTGGCCGCACTGGGCGGCTTGTGCGGTGCCTGGAGCGCGCCGCCAGCTGCGCCGGTTGCGATCACCGTAGCCAGTGCCCCCACATATGCCCATGAGCTGCCGACCGGCCGCATTGTCTCCCCGGTCGGCACCATTGTGGCGACACCGAATTTTCCGACCGGTGTTGTAATCGTGGGGAATCGCATTGCGGTGTTGGCCAATGGTGCCACCCATGCGCAGTCGATCAGCCTGTACGATGCCAAAACGCTCGATCGGATCGACACCATCCGGGCATTTCCCAAACAAGCGCCGCAATCCGCCAAATCGGGCGATCTCCTGGTCGATCACCAGGATTTTTTCCAGGGCCTGGCGGCCAGCGGACAGAACATGCTTTACGCGGCGGGTGGGGCATCGGATGATGTTCTGGCGATCGCGCTGGAGGATCATACCGCGCAAGTGGTCCATCGCTATCCTCTGGCGTGGCAGTCCTTCCCAAGGACGCAATACCCCTATGTCTATCAGGGCACCCACCATCGCGATGTCCGCAAGCCGAGCGGATCGAAACCAGGGCATCCCGCCGGGCAGCGGTATTTTTATCCCTCAGCGATCGCGGTCTCGCCACACTATCTCTTCGCGACCGGATTGCTCGCCAACAGCTTGGCGCGGATCGACATCAAGACCGGACGGACCCGCTACCTCAACGTCGGTGCCTACCCGAACGCACTCGCGTTCGTCGATCATGATCGAGTGCTCGCGGTGTCGCTGTGGGGCGACAACGCGGTGGCGCTGGTCGATCCAGTGACCCTGAAACAGATCGGAACCGTCGAACTCGGTCCGCACCTGAGCGCCACATCGATCGAGGCCGGGTTGCACCCGATCGCGCTCGCCGCGCGGCGGAATACACCGCATCTCTATATCGCCCTCGCCAACGGCGATCAGATCGTCGAGGTCAATACCGCGACCCGGCAGGTGATGCGGCGGTTTTTGGTGCTTCCCTATCCCAATGCCGCATCGGGTTCCTACCCGGACGGGCTGGCACTCCGGGGGCGCCGCCTGTTTGTAGCCAACGCCGGCAACGACGATATCCTGACAATCGACACAAAAACCGGAATCCAATTGGGCCTGACCCCGACCGGCTGGTACCCGACCGCGCTCACCGTCAGCCATGATGCAATCTATGCCGTTGCCGCGAAGGGCCTCGGCTCCGGACCGAATCTTGCGCATCAATGGGTCGGCGACATGATGCACGGGCTACTCCAGGAAATCGCCCGTCATCCGACCCCGGACGATCGCGCGGCATGGACCGCGGCTGCCTTGGGCGACGATCGGTTCCTGCCTGCCCAGCGTGATGCATTGGCCGCGCGGAATGCAAAGCTGACGAAAATGCTGCGCCGCAAGATCAAGACCGTCGTGCTCATCCTCCGCGAGAACAAGACGTTCGACGAGGAATTCGGCCGGTATCCCGATCTCGGTCATTGGGCCGAACCACGTCTCGATCTCTATGACGCCCAGGAATTGCCCAATCTGTACGATCTCGCCCATCAAGGTGCGCTGTTCACCAATTTCGATGCCGATGGCGAGGTGACCGCGCAAGGCCATCAATGGACGACCGCAGCCAGCGATTCCGATTTCGTGCAGCGCACCTGGGGTCAATATTATTCCAATCGTGGCCTGCAAGGAAACCCCGGCTGGACCCAACCGCTTGCGCGCCCGGCAAAAAATGCCGACCCTGACAACCCGTTTTCCGACGCAATCGATCTTGCAAAACTGAAACGTCCCGCGACCAATCCGTGGATTTCCTACCCGAACGGTCGCTTTCTGTTCGACGATCTGGCGCGCCACCATGTCGATTTCGAAAACTTCGGCGAATTCATCGCCCGTGATCGCGCCGGAATCGTGCGGCCCGACATCATCGCGAATACCGATGCAGGCTATCCCGGATGGGACCGCATGCTGCTCGATACCACCCGTGCCAAGGTGGTGACACGCTGGATTGCATCCCACCGCACCGATCTGCCCCGGTTCATCTACGTCTGGCTACCCGATGATCATACCGCCGGGCGCAACCCGTGCTACTATACTCCCGATTATTACGTCGCGAACAATGACCGTGCGACCGGCGAGGTCATCGCCGCCCTGTCACACACGCCCGCCTGGCGCCATATGGCCGTGTTCGTGACCGAAGACGACGCCCAATCGGGGGCGGATCATATCAACGCCCACCGGACCGTTCTGGTTGCCTACGGTCCCTGGGTGAAGCCGGGCGTGATCGAGACCCATCATTATTCCCAGGTGGACATGATGCGCACGATCGAGGCAGTGCTCGGGGTACCGCCCTTGTCGCAATGGGACCAGAACGCCCGAGTGATCGGCGGCATCTGGGCGGATCATCCCGATGATGCGGCGTTCATGCCGAAACCGATCAAAATTGCGGAGGCGATCAACCCCGGCACCTGCCCTTTGATCAGGACGCTGCGCCGCGATGCCGGCCAAACCGGTCATCTGCTGACCCCGGCATTCGTGGCGGCTCATGATAAGGCCACTGAACGGACACCGGCCAACCAATACACCCCGACGTCGTTGCTGAAAGTACCGGGGGCCGAGCAGATGCGCCAGGAATGGATCGCTTCGAAAGGCGGTGCCAGTTACCGGCGCGTCATGGTGTATCTCGCCCGCTACGCTGCACAACATCGCGCCCCTTTGGCAGCGTTCCAGGCCAATGACTGAGATCGGCTCTCGCGATCATGCGATCGATGAAAGGGCAACGGAGGGGCTGCGTGCGAAACAACCGAAACAACGACGAATACCAACGGCCATTCCTTAGGGCTGTTAGAGCTTGTTCGGATCAGGTTGAAACGACGTAGCCTGCGGCGGTCAGGTTGCTTGCGCACTCGGTTGGTTTAAACTCATTGAGCAAGCTGCCGATCCGGGTCCAGGTTGCTTCTACTGTCCTCTCAGCGGCTTTACGGAGCAGCGTCTTCAGCTTGGAGAACACTTGCTCGATCGGGTTGAGATCGGGACTGTCAAGCGGCAGCAGAAACAGTTTGGCACCGACGGCTCGGATGGCGGCGCGAACTGAGATTGTCCATCGCCACGACATCACCTGGCTTCAACGTCGGCACCAAGGTTTACGTGACCCAAGCCAAGAAACGGAACGTGCTCTAACGGCCAGTTCATGTAAGGGTGGGAAGCGGCGTTGTTGGTGTGGGCGGCCCTACGGCATCGTGCGGGCCAAGATAGGGTTGACCTACCTACGTGTAGCTGCGCGACATCAGAAGGCCGTGCGCAAAATTCGTGACACTCGTCGTGACCCCGTGTCACCGGTATCAGCCTGATGCGGTAATTACCTGCCCGGTGATCCATCGGGCAGCGTCAGAGGCCAGAAAGCCAGCAACTTCGGCGACTTCCTCCGGTGTGCCGAGACGGCCAAGTTGCACACCATTCTCGACCTTCCGGTCCCAAGCGGGAAGTCCTTTGACCCACGATTTCGCACGCCGGGTCCAAATTGAACCCAATTTCGGCAAGTTGTTATGATATCAGGGTAAATTCTTCACGTAACCATTTGAATTTACTTGGTATCCCGTACCGGATTCGAACCGGTGTTGCCGCCGTGAGAGGGCAGCGTCCTAGGCCTCTAGACGAACGGGACTTCGAGTCCCTCGGTAGCGGAGCGGGATTGTCGGGTCAAGCGGGGGCGGCGTCTTGCAGGATCAGGCTGGTGGTGGTTCTGCCGTTCCAGCGTTCGGCGCGGATATGGCCGGCGAGGTGCAGCGGGGCACCACCTTGGGCGAGCAGAGCAGTGGTCAGGGCATCGTCCTTGGCGCGGAACAGCATGGCTTTCAGCCGCCCGCCACTCTCGCCGTCGACGTAGGCGCGGATGGTGGTTTCGGTGCGGCCGATGCGGTCGGCTTTCACCACGCGGGCGTGGGGAATTAGAAATGCCGGCTCCTGGTTGGCGGCACCGAAGGGGCCAAGGCGGGCAATCTGACCGGCGAGGGAATCTGTGGCCCCGACGACCGCTATGGAACCGTCGAGCACAAGGTCGACGGCGCAGGGCAGCAGCGAGGCCGCAGCGAGGCGCTCGCTGAGAAAGTCTCGCAGCGCGTCGAGCTTCGCGGCGTCAAGGGTGAATCCCGCCGCCATAGCGTGACCGCCGCCCTTGATCAACAGGCCGGCGTCGCGTGCCGCGATGATCGCACTGCCGAGATCGATGCCGGTGATCGAGCGGCCAGAGCCAACCGCGCGCCCCTGGCTGATGCCGGCCACCAGGGCGGGGCGGTTGAATGCTTCCTTGATCCGGCCCGCAACGATGCCGACGACACCGGGATGCCAGTCGGCACCGCTCACCAGTGCCACCGCCGCCCCCGCCGCGAATTGCGCTTCGGCAGAGTGCATCGCTTCGTCAAGCAACCCGGCCTCGACCGCCTGACGCTGGCAATTGATGTCATCGAGACGTTTAGCGATATCCATGGCGTACGCGGGATCTTCGGCAAGCAGGGCGCGCAGGCCGAGATCAGCCTGATCGATCCGGCCGGCGGCGTTGATGCGGGGGCCGATGGCGAAACCGCAAGTCATCGCATCGGGTGGTTCGCTGACCCCCGCGACATCGAGCAGCGCCGCAATGCCAGGCCGGGCGCGACGTGCCATCACTTTCAACCCTTGGGCGACGAGGGCGCGATTCAGCCCGGTCAGCGGCATGACATCGCACACCGTGGCCAGAGCGACGAGGTCGAGCATGGAGAGCAGATCGATCTCGGCGCGGTTGGTGAAAAAACCGCGTTTGCGCAGGGTGCGCTGGGTCGCGATCAGGGTGAGGAAGGCAATTGTCGCGGCACAGCTGAAATTCAGGCCGGAGTGATCGTCGAGCCGGTTGGGATTGACCGTCGCCACGATGTCGGGTGGCCGGCCTTCGGGCTTGTGGTGATCGAGCACGATTGCGTCGGCCACGCCGTGCAGCGCCGCCAGGGCCTCGTGCGCCGCCGTTCCGCAATCGACGCAGATGATCAGGCTGGCCCCTTGGGCGGCAAGAGCGCGCAGGGCTATCGCATTGGGACCGTAACCTTCGCGGATGCGGTCCGGCACGTAGTTAATGGTCCGCATGCCCAGGGCACCGAGGCCCAGCGCCATCAGCGCGCCGCTACAGGCTCCATCGACGTCGTAATCGCCAAAAATCGCCACAGTTTCGCAGCCCTGTGCGGCGTCGGCGAGGCGCGCGGCCGCGGCGTCCATGTCGATCAGCAACGATGGATCGGGCAAATAGGCGCGCAGTGTCGGGTCGAGAAAATCCGCCGCCTGCTCCACCGCAACTCCGCGTGCGGCGAGCAACCGGCCAATCAGATCGGGTACCGCGATCCGCTGAGCGATTGCCTGGGCCAGCCGCTCTTCTGCCGGACGCCAAACCCAGCGGCGGCCAGTGAGGCTGCGTTCGACACCCAGCGCAGCGGGTCCGGTCAGGAGGTCACCCAGGTCTTGGTTTCGAAATTGTGATGCGCTTCGATGTAACGCACCGTGCCGGATTTCGAGCGCATCACGGTGGAATAAGTGATCGCGCCGGTGCCGAAGCGGCGGACGCCGCGCAGCATCGGGCCGGAGGTGACGCCGGTGGCAGCGAACATCACGTTGCCGCGCGCCATTTCCTCGACAGTGTAAATTTTGTTGGGATCGGCGATGCCCATGCCGCGCGTGCGCTCGATCTGGGTGGCGTCCTCATAGAGCAGTCGTCCCTGCATCTGGCCGCCGATGCAACGCAGCGCCGCCGCCGCCAGCACGCCTTCAGGTGCGCCGCCGGACCCGATATAGAGGTCGATGCCAGCTTCGGGCTGCGACACCGCAATCACGCCCGACACATCGCCATCGCCGATCAGGCTGATCCGCGCGCCGGCCTCGCGGCATTTCGCGATGATTTCGGCGTGGCGTTCACGCTCCAGAGTACAGACCATCAGGTCGGCGATGTCGCATTTTTTGGCGCGCGCGAGGTTGCGGAGGTTTTCCGCAACCGGCGCATCGAGCATCACCACACCCTCCGGCAGACCCGGCCCAACTGCGATTTTGTCCATATAGATATCGGGGGCATGGAGGAAATTGCCGCGCTCGGCCAGGGCAATGACCGCAATCGCGTTGGGTGCGCCCTTTGCCGTGGTCACGGTGCCTTCCAGCGGGTCGACCGCAATGTCCATTTCCGGGCCGCCGGCACCAACGCGCTCGCCGATGAACAGCATTGGCGCTTCGTCCATCTCGCCCTCGCCGATCACGACCAAGCCGTTGATCGCCACCGCGTTGAACGCCTTGCGCATGGCCCCCACCGCCGCGCCATCAGCGCTGTTTTTGTCGCCCCGCCCGATCCAGACGGATGCGGCCAGTGCCGCCGCTTCGGTAACGCGCACCAGTTCGAGGGCGAGGTTGCGATCGGAGAGGCTCGGGTTTTTGTTGGATGTCATTGTGGTTCGGTTCCTGGATGTTTCACGTTTCAGGCAGTTTCGATCCGGATCATCGCTGGCGGTTCCTGCACCGATTCCAGCGCGGCCAGACGTCCGATCGCCGCCGCCATGGCGGCTTCGTGGGTTTCATGCGTCACCAGCACCACGGGCACCGCTTCGCCGGGGCTGCGGCCATGTTGCAGCATCGATTCGAGCGATACGCCGTGATCGCGCAGAACGGCGGTCACGTCGGCGATCACGCCGGGAAGATCGACCACCATGAGCCGGAGGAAATAGGCACCGCGATGCGAACTGATCGGCACCGACGGCAGGTTCTCCAGTGATTTCGTGGCGACGCCCAGCATCGGTGTCGTGCGCCCGCGCGCCAGGTCGATCAGGTCGGCCACCACCGCCGAGGCGGTTGGGCCGGCACCGGCACCGCGCCCTTGCAGCACGATGCGGCCTACCGGATCACCCTGGATCACTACGGCGTTGTTCACCCCATCGACCGCCGCCAGTGGCGAGGTCAACGGTACCATCGCCGGATGCACCCTGGTTTCGATCCCCGCGTCGGTTGCGCGCGCGATGCCGAGCAGCTTGATCCGGTAGCCAAGCTCTTCGGCGAAAGCGATATCGAGCGCGCTGACGCAGCGAATTCCCTCGACATGCACCGCACCGAAATCGATCTGCCGGCCGAAGGCGATGGCGGCAAGGATTGCCAGCTTGTGCGCGGTATCAATCCCATCGATATCGAACGACGGATCGGCCTCGGCGTAACCCTGTGCCTGAGCATCGGCCAAAACACTGGCGAAATCGAGCTTTTCGGCGCGCATCCGGGTGAGGATGTAGTTGCAGGTGCCGTTAAAAATCCCAGCGAGATTGTCGATCCGGTTGGCGGCAAGCCCTTCGCGCAGGGCTTTGATCACCGGGATGCCGCCGCCCACCGCCGCTTCGAACCTGATGTTGCCCCCTGCCCCGTCCATGCGGGCGGCGAGCGCATCGCCGGCCTCGGCGATCAGCGCCTTGTTGGCGGTGACCACGGGCTTGCCAGCGTCGAGCGTGGCCTCGACCAGGGCACGGGCCGGGCCGTTGGCCCCGCCGATCAGTTCAACCACGACATCGATCGAGGGGTCGGTGGCCAGGCTCAGTGGATCGTCGACCCAGCGCAGCCCGGCGACCGAAACGCCCCGGTCGCGCGCCCGGTCGCGTGCCGAAACAGCGACCACGTCGATCGGTCGCCCTGCCCGCATCGCGATGAGGCTAGCATTTTCGCGCAACAGGCGGACCACGCCGGCACCCACCGTGCCAAGCCCGGCGATGCCAACCGCCAGCGGTCTGGTCATACGGCGACAGGCTCGGACGGTAC
Source organism: Acidiphilium sp. (assembly GCA_028688905.1). Lineage (GTDB taxonomy): Bacteria > Pseudomonadota > Alphaproteobacteria > Acetobacterales > Acetobacteraceae > Acidiphilium. The sequence continues at coordinate 1,161,689 of JAQTXH010000001.1, forward strand.
CGGGGTGGCCCCGGGCATATTACCCGGTGCCATGAACCCGCGAATGTTGCGCACCGCCTGGCGCAGCCGATGGGTGTTTTCGACCAGGGCGATCCGAACATAGCCCTCGCCATATTCGCCGAACCCGATACCGGGTGCCACCGCCACCTTGGCGCGTTCGAGCAGCAGTTTCGAAAAATCGACCGATCCGAGATGCGCGTAGCGTTCCGGAATCGGTGCCCAGGCGAACATCGACCCCGCCGGACTCGGCACCTCCCACCCCGCCTGCGCCAAACCCTTGATCAGCACATCCCGCCGTTCCTTATAGAGCGCGCGCACCTGATCGACGCAGTCCTGGGGCCCGTTGAGCGCCGCCGTCGCCGCCACCTGGATCGGGGTGAACGCACCATAGTCAAGATAGGATTTCATTCTTGCGAGCGCCGAAATCAGCCGCTGATTGCCCGCCGCAAACCCCATCCGCCAACCCGGCATCGAATAGGTTTTCGACATCGAGGTGAACTCCACCGTGATGTCCTTCGCCCCGTTGACCTGCAACACCGACGGCGGCGGCTCGCCCTCGAAATAGATCTCGGCATAGGCAAGATCCGATAGGATGAAAATCTCATGCTTGCGGGCGAAGGCGACGATATCCTTGTAGAAATCGAGAGTCGCCAGATAGGCCGTTGGATTTGAAGGAAAATTAACAATAAGGGCGGTCGGTTTCGGCACCGAGTGGCGCACCGCCCGTTCCAGCGCGTGCAGCATCTCCTCATCCGGCGTCGCCGGCACCGAACGCACCGACGCGCCAGCGATGATGAAGCCGAACTGGTGGATCGGGTAGGACGGATTGGGTACCAGAATCGTATCACCCGGGCTGGTGATCGCATTGGCCAGATTGGCCAGCCCCTCCTTCGAGCCGAGGGTCGCGATCACCTCGGTCTCCGGGTTCAGCTTCACGCCGAACCGCCGGTCGTAATAGGCGGCCAGCGCGCGGCGCAGACCGGGGATGCCCTTGCTGGTCGAATAGCGATGGCTGCGCGGATCGGCCACGGTTTCGATCAGCTTGGCTACGATATGCGGCGGAGTCGGGCTGTCGGGATTGCCCATACCGAGGTCGATGATGTCTTCCTGCCGGTTGCGCGCCGCCGCCTTGGCCTGATTGACCTCGGCGAACACATAGGGCGGCAGGCGGCGGATGCGGTGGAATTCCTCGGTCATGGTCGGTCCTGGAGGGGTGAAGGATGAATGCGTGAACGATTATTGCGTATCAGGGGCGTATAGCATTTGTGCCGCGCCACCGCGACCCGCCGCAAGTGCCTCGATGCGTATGGCAGATGCCGGTACCCCGGCCTGCGTGAGTTGATCGGCGATTGCGGTGGCGCGCAGCAGCGCCAGATGCAGGCCCGCTGAGGTGGGGTCGGGCGCGAATCCGATTGCGGCAATACCAGCGTTGCCGCGCCGCGCGGCCAGGGCTTTCAGTTCCGTCCGGTCGGGACGCGGCACGATCGCTCTGCCAGGCTGAAAGCCGATCAACAAGGGCGGGGTTGCGGGCGGGAGGGTCTTGTGCGGCTTCGTCGCGGCACCTGTTCCGCCCCACGGCGCGTGTATCGCGTTTTGGTTGGTGTTTACCACCTCCAACTGGCGGCGAATCGTGCGCTGCAATGAGGGAGACAGCGGTGGCGGCTTCGGCGGGACCGAGGCCAGATTGGGTGACGGAGCGTCCAGCCCCGGTGCGGGTGGCGGTGTCTGCCCGGGCTTGCCCCCCTCGAAGCGATGAAAGGCGGTGATCGGGTTATACGTCGCGCACCCCGAAACGGCACTGAGCACGAGCAGCAACGCCGCTCGCTTTATGGAACGGCGCGGCATTTCAGGCTTGGCAAAAACTTCGCTATAGTTCACATCGGCTCCTCGCTCGGCAGTCCTACTCTTTAGCGCCTGGAACACGGAGCCGGAAGGAGCGCCCGATGGCCGAACCTAAAAATCACGAACCCGGCACCTTCAATATGCCGGACGCGGCTGAATATACCCGCACGATGGCCGACATCGGCGCGAGATCGCAGCGCATCGTGGCGGAATGGCTGCAACGCCAGACCGATCAGGGAGTCGCGATCGATCCCCTCAATGTCGGCGGGGCCTTCCTGGAAATGACCACGAAGCTGATGCACGATCCTGCACGGCTGATCGAAGCCCAGATGGGGTTTTGGCAGGATTACTTTACACTTTGGCAGCATTCCACCCGGCGCATGCTCGGCATGGAAACAACGCCGGTCATGCCAGATGATCCGAAAGACAAGCGCTTTCAGGACGAAGGCTGGAAGCAGAACGAAATTTTCGACTTCATCCGCCAAAGCTACCTGCTCTCCGCCCGCTTCGTGCAGGACGTGGTGACGCGCGTCGATGGTCTGGACCCGAAAACGGCGCAGAAGGTCGATTTCTATTCCCGCCAATTCATCGATGCGATGAGTCCGTCGAATTTCGCGCTGACCAACCCTCAGGTTTTACGCAAGACCATGGAAACCGGCGGCGACAATCTGCTGCGCGGACTGCATAATCTGCTGCGCGACCTTGAAGCCGGACAAGGCAAGCTGCACATCCGCATGACCGACTCCAAGGCGTTCATCGTGGGCGGCAACATCGCGGTCTCGCCGGGCAAGGTGGTCTTCCGCAACGCGCTGATGGAATTGATCCAGTACGCGCCGAGTACAGACAAGGTATTGAAGACCCCGTTGGTGATTTTTCCACCGTGGATCAATAAATTCTACATTCTCGACCTACGGCCGAAAAACAGCTTCATCCGCTGGGCGGTGGATCAGGGGCACACTGTGTTTGTTGCGAGTTGGGTCAACCCCGATGAACGGCTCGCCGAAAAAGATTTCGCCGATTACATGACCGAGGGGGTGTTCGCCGCCATCGACGCGATTGAAGCCGCCACCGGCGAGCGACAGGTCAACGCAATTGGTTATTGCCTCGGCGGTACTCTACTCGCGGCATCACTGGCGGTGATGGCCCGGCGCAACGATAAGCGGGTGAAGTCGGCAACCTTTCTGGTGACGTTGACCGATTTTGCCGACGTCGGCGAGCTTGGCGTGTTCATCGACGAGGAGCAACTGGGCGCGCTGGAAGAGAGAATGAACAAGCGCGGTTATCTTGATGGCTCGGAGATGTCGACAACATTCAACATGCTGCGGTCCAACGATCTGATCTGGAGTTTTGTGGTCAACAACTATCTGCTGGGTAACGACGCCTTCCCGTTCGATCTGCTCTACTGGAATTCGGACTCGACCCGCATGCCGGCGGCCATGCACTCGTTCTACCTTCGTAACATGTATCAGAACAACCGCCTGGTCGAACCCAATGCACTGACGCTCGACAATACCAAGGTCGATCTTCGCCGGATCAAGGTGCCGGTTTATTTTCTGTCCTGCCGGGAAGATCATATCGCCCCGTGGACCGGCACCTATAAGGCAACCCAGCTGATGGCCGGGCCGAAGCGCTTTGTGCTTGCGGCGTCGGGCCATATCGCCGGAGTGGTCAATCCGCCCGCCAGCGGCAAATACAGCCACTTCGTCAACGACAGCCTGCCGCCCAGCGCCGCGGACTGGATGACCGGCGCGACCGAGGTTGCAGGCTCCTGGTGGCCGGACTGGCAGCGCTGGATCGCCGCGCGCGAGAAAACCGAGGTCGCGGCCCGGGTTCCCGGTAGTGGCGACCTGCTCGCGCTGGCCGACGCCCCCGGCGACTATGTAAAGGTTCGCGCTACTTGAAGCCGGAGCGGCGGCGCGACCGCACCATCGCGATGGTGTTGCCGCCGCGCGAGGGATTTGCACCCGATCGGGCCGGCGCGATCGCAATGGTGGTACGACGCTTGGCGGGTGCGGCGAATGCAACGGTGATCGGCGGGGCACATCCTGGCACGCAACCTGGAGCGCCCTATCCCGGCATCGCCTTCACCGCGGTCGCGGCCCGCAGCCCGGTCTTCTATGGCATAGGCGTGCTCCGCCGCCTCCGCGCGCTTAGCCCGGGGATTGTTGAAATCCATCAGCAACCGCGTCTTGCCTGCGTGGTGGCTTGGGTATTGCCGCAAGCCCGGGTGTCGTTATTCCTCCACAACGACCCGCTGACCATGCGGGGTCTGCGCTACAAGGCTCAGCGCGCCCGCATGCTCCGGACCCTGCACAACGTGGTGTGCGTTTCGGAATATTTGCGCCAGCGCTATGCAACCGGCCTGGCCGCGACCGACGGACTCGTGGTGTTGCCCAACCCCCTCACCCTCGCCGAACTACCGCCCCGCTCCGTTTTACGGCCGTGCCGTATCCTGTTCGCCGGCCGCATCGTGGAGAATAAAGGAGTCGCCGATTTCATTGCCGCCGTTGCCGCCGCGCTGCCCGCCTTACCGGGCTGGTCCGCCCAGATTATCGGCGGCGACCGTTTCGGCCCGAATAGCCCCGAAACCCCCTTTGTTTCAGTGATGCGTCAGGCTGCCTGTGCGGCGGGCATCGGGTTCGCGGGCTACCGGCCGCACGAGTCCGTGCTGGCCGCGATGGCCGAAGCCGCCATTGTTGTCGTACCGTCGCGCTGGCCGGAACCGTTTGGCCTCGCTGCCCTGGAAGCCCTGGCCAGCGGTGCCGCTTTGATCGCGACCGATTCCGGTGGTCTGCCGGAAATGACCGGCGACGCCGCGAGGCTGGTGCCGCCCGGCGATATCCCGGCTCTGACCGATGCGATCATTGCCCTCGCCTCCGATGACGATACGCGCGCAACCCTCGCCCGCACCGGCCTCGCCCGCGCGGCGCAGTTCGACACGCCGGTGATTGCCGCCAGGTTACAGGCGTTGCGCGACGGCAAAACCGGGTTATGACCGCGCTATGACCACCAAGCGTGTCGCCCTGATTGCCGCCCTGATCCTGCCGCTCTGCCTGCTTTACGCGCGGGCAGGCGCCGAATTCGCGATCGCGACCGTCGATAGTCTGTTCCTGATCCATGCCACCCGCACCGGAAGCTGGGGTTGGGTGCGCAGTAGGTGGTTCATCATCGGACTGCTCTGGTGGGCGACGGAAATGCTATGCTCGGTGCCGGTTCCGGCACTCGGTCTCGGGCCTGGGGGCTGGAAATCGTTCGGCCAGGCGATCGTGCTGATCAGGCTGCTGCTGCTACCTGCCGCCCTGGGCACGTGGGTGCTCGATACCGCCGCCGCGCGCACTAAAGTCTGGCTGGTCATCGCAGCTTCGGAAACCTGGATATTGCTGCAATCGTGGCAACAGGAATTGTTCGGCGTGAACATATTCGGCGACCATCGCTGGCCTGATGGCTCGCTCACCGGCCCGTTCTGGGCACCCCGGGCCGGACCACCCTTCACCCATCTGCTGTTTCTGGTCGCGTTGCCGATTGTCGCCGGATTGATCGCGCGGCGGGGGACGGCACCGAAGCTGGCCGCCGCCGCTATCGGCGTCATTGGCTTCGCGACCGCCCTGATCATCGGCCAGCGGATGCCGTTTCTGCTCGCGGGTCTCGGCCTCGTGGTCACCGCCCTGATATTCCGCCAAGTGCGGCTTCCGGCGGTGGCGCTTGGGGTCGTAGCGCTGCTTGCGATCCCTGCCCTGCGCATCGTCTCACCACCCAGTTTCGACAAGCTGGTGGTGGAAACCAGCCATCAGGTGCAAAACTTTGCCAAAAGCCCGTATGGTGAACTTTACACCCGCGCCACCGTGATGATCGAGCAATCGCCGTGGCATGGCTACGGCTTCAACGGCTTTTTGTATTTCTGCCCGCAACCGAGGTTCGACGCCGGCCTGCCCGCGCTTGGCATCGGCCCGACCAACCTCGCGCGGGGGGCCTGCAATATCCATCCGCATAATTTCTACCTTCAGGCCGCGATCGACGCTGGGGTGGGCGGCTTCGTGTTGTTCACCGCACTCAATCTTGCATGGTTGATCGCCCTCGGGGACGGTATGTTGCGCCAGCCGATGAAACTTGGCGCGTTCATCGGCGTGCTCACCTATGCATGGCCGCTGGCGTCGACCGATAATTTTGCGGTTTTGCCGATGGCCGGGTGGCTGTTCGTCATGCTGGGCCTCGGCCTGGCCCTACCGCGATCTGGTTCCCAGGAACCGGCACCCCTATATGATCACCACCAACGCGAAAACGTCACGACAGGACCATTGCAATGACCAATCTCGTTCCGGTCACCGTGCTCACCGGGTTTCTCGGTGCCGGCAAGACCACTCTGCTCAACCGCATTCTGACCGAACAGCATGGCAAGCGCTATGCCGTGGTGATCAACGAATTCGGCGAGCGTGGCGTCGATAACGACCTAGTGGTCGATACCGACGAGGAAGTGTTCGAAATGAACAACGGCTGCGTCTGCTGCACGGTGCGCGGCGACCTCATTCGCATCATCGGCGGACTGATGAAGCGGCGCGGCACTCTCGACGGCATCATTGTGGAGACCACCGGCCTCGCCAACCCGGCCCCGGTGGCCCAGACTTTCTTCGTCGATGAGGACGTGAAGGCGAAAACCCGGCTCGATGCCATCGTGACCGTGGTCGATGCCCTGAATTTACCCGCCCGGTTGCGCGACAGCCACGAGGCGCAGGATCAGATTGCATTTGCCGATGTCATCGTGCTGAACAAGCTCGATCTGGTCACGCCGGAGGAACGCGCAGCGGTGGAGGCGGAGATTCGCAAGATCAACCGGTTTGCCGAGATCCACCACGCCACCCGTGCCGATGTTCCGGTCGATAAAGTGCTGGGTATCAACGCCTTCAGCCTCGAACGCGTGTTGCAATCGGTGCCGGATTTTCTGGACGACGATGCCCACACCCATGACGAGCACATGACCAGCATCAGCCTTGCCTCCAAAACCCCGCTTGATGCCGACAAGTTCAACGCCTGGATTGGTGGTATTCTGGCCACCCAGGGGCAGGATATCCTGCGCACCAAGGGCATTCTCGAATTTGCCGGCGAAGAACGCCGCTTTGCCTTCCAGGCGGTTCATATGATGGCGGATGGCGATTTTCTACGCCCCTGGACACCCGATGAGGCGCGCGAAAGCCGCATCGTTTTCATCGGCCGCGACCTCAATCGCCCGCAACTGCGCCGTGGCTTCGAAAGCTGCGTCGCCGCATGAGTAACACCGTGGTGAGTGCCGACGAATTGCTTGAAAAACGCGGCGTTAGTGGCACATTTGACGCCTTTGTCACCGGGGCCTGCTTTGATCGCGCCGGGACGCATTTCGCTGCCAGCCTGGGCGATGGCAGGGTGGTGGTGCGTGACATTGCCGCCGCTGCCTGGAACGAACATTCCATGCACGATGGTGCGATCCTCTCGATGGCTCCCGATAGCGATGCGACCGGCGTGCTCACCGGCGGCGATGACGGCCATCTTCGCCGGATCGACACCGCGACCGGGGCCACGTCGTCCATCGCCACTTATGGGATGAAATGGGTCGAACACGTCGCGAGCTTTGCCGACCGGAAAGCCCCGATCCGCGCCGCCGCCGTGGGGCGCAATGTTCTGCTGCTCGACGGCAAGGGTGGTCTGATCCGAACCTTGACGCATCCATCCACGGTCTCCGGCATTGCCTTCGATGCCAAGGGGCGGCGCATTGCGGCCTCGCACTACAACGGCGCATCGCTGTGGTTCGTCCGTTCGGAAAATGCCAAGCCGCAGGTGCTGGAGTGGAAGGGAAGTCACATCGGCGTCGCACTACACCCCGGGTTGGACGCGATTGTTACCGCAATGCAGGAGAATGCTCTGCACGGCTGGAAACTCCCCGATGGCGCGCATATGCGCATGAGCGGCTATCCCGCCAAGCCCGAATCGCTCGGCTTTACCCGTTCGGGCCGATGGCTGGCGAGCGCCGGAGCCGAGGCGGTCATTCTATGGCCGTTTTTTGGCGGTGGCCCGATGGGCAAGGAACCGCTCGAACTCGGGGCCGGTGAAACCATCGTCAAGCGCATCGCCTGCCACCCGCAGACTGAAGTGGTGGCCGCCGGCTATGCCGATGGCAGCGTCGTCGTCGTCGACATTGCCCGCGAGCGCGTGCTGCCGATCGCCGCCGCCGGCCGTGGCGCGATCTCGGCCCTGGCTTGGAGTCCCGATGGGGCGTTGTTAGGGTTCGGCAGCGAAACTGGATTTCTGGCGCTCGTCGATTTTTCAAGGAACACATGAGATGATCCCGATTGGAACAATCGGCTCGCACGGTATGGCGATGCCGAAGCTTGGCCTCGGAACCTGGAAAATGCTGGGGGCCGAGTGCGAAGCGAGCGTTGCCCGCGCGATAACGCTCGGTTACCGCCATATCGACACCGCGGCCATGTACGACAACGAAGATGCGGTCGGAGCCGGAATCGCGGCCAGCGGTTTGCCGCGCGGCGACATTTTTCTGACCACCAAGGTCTGGCATGAAAACCTCGCTCCGGACGCCATGCGCCGTTCGATCGAGACCAGCCTCGGCAAGCTGAAGACCGGCTATGTCGATCTGTTCCTGATCCACTGGCCATCGCCCTCGATGAATTTGAAGGCCGCACTGGAGACGATGGCCAATCTGAAAGCCGAGGGGCTGATCCGCAACGCCGGGGTCGCCAATTTCACCGTGCCGCTGCTGCGTCAGGCGGTCGAGACCATTGGCGCTGATATTGCCTGCAACCAGATCGAATACCATCTGCTGCTCGACCAATCGCTGGTGCTCGACTATGCACGGAGCCAAGGCATCGCTATCATCGCCTATTGCCCGTTAGCCCAGGGACGTCTTGCCGATTATTCCGACCTCGCCGGTATCGCCGCCAAACATGGGGTGACCACCGCACAGGTCGCGCTGAAATATCTGCTCGATCAGGAGGGCGTCGCCGCGATCCCGAAGGCAGCGCGCGAGGAAAGCCAACGGGCCAATCTCGCCGCCCTCGCCATCCCGCTCGACGATGAAGACCGCGCAGTCATTGCCGCACTGCCAAAGAACCACCGCTTCATCAATCCCAGTTTTGCTCCTGAATGGGATCGGGCAGCGTAGTCAGTCGCCTTTGGTCATCAGCACGAGGTCGTCGCGATGCACGATTTCGTCGCGGCCCCGCCACCCCAGCAGCGTTTCGATTTCGTCGGTTTGGTGCCGCGCGATCAACCGGGCGTCAGCACTCGAATAGGCGGCCAGACCGCGAGCTAACAAAACGTTATCAGGAGCTTTGATATCGACGGCATCGCCGCGTTCGAACACACCCTCCACACTCACGACCCCTGCGGGTAGCAACGACGACCCGCGCCCGATCGCGCGCGCCGCCCCGGCATCGACATGCAAACATCCCAAGGGGGCCAGCGACCCCGCAATCCAGCGCTTGCGCGCCCGCCGTCCGCCCGGTTGCGGCAGGAACCAGGTGCAGCGCGCGCCGGCCTGCAAGGCCGATAGCGGACGCTCGACGTGCCCTAACGCCACTGCCATGGCGCAACCCGCCTGGGTCGCGATCCGTGCCGCGACCAGCTTGGTCCGCATGCCGCCGGAGGAAAACCCCGGCGGCGGGGCACCGCCCATCGCTTCAATCTCCGGGGTCAGAGCCTCGACGATCGGCAAATGCACGGCGGCGGGATCGCGCTTTGGATCGGCGGTATAAAGCCCGTCGATATCCGATAACAACACGAGCTGATCGGCCTCGACCATCTCCGCAACCCGGCCTGCCAGCCTATCGTTATCGCCAAACCGGATCTCGCCGGTCGCCACCGAATCGTTTTCATTGATCACCGGAATGGCACCGAGGTCCAGCAAAGTGCGCAACGTCGCCCGTGCGTTGAGGTAGCGCCTACGGTCTTCGGTGTCGTCCATCGTCAGCAGCAGTTGCGCCGCGACCAGGCCATGCGCCGAAAGTGCCTCGCTCCACGCCTGCGCCAACCGGATTTGCCCCACAGCCGCCGCCGCCTGCTTTTCCTCCAGCCGCAACCGCGTCTGCGTCAGCCCCAGTTGCCGGCGCGCCAGCGCAATCGCGCCGGACGACACCACGATTACCCCGACGCCGCGCGCCCGCAGCGCCGCAATATCGGCGGCCATTCCATCGAGCCAGCCTGCTTGTGGCGATGCGGCATAAGGATCGACAATCAATGCCGAGCCAATTTTTACGACTAATAATTTGGCGGTCGCCAGGCTTGGTGCGGTCCGCCCGCCGGTCATTTGCGCTGCTCGGTGATCATGGTGAACACCGCGCGCAACACCTCATCGACCCCCTGCCGCGCCGCCGCCGACATCACCATGACGGTGCAGCCTGAGGCCCGCGCCAAAGCCGATCGTCGCGCTGATATTTCGCGCGGACTCATCGCATCCATTTTGTTGAGCACGATGAGTTCGGGTTTGCTGCCCAACCTTCCGTCATAGGCTTCCAACTCGCCGCGAACAGTTCGCCATGCATCGACTACGCCGCCCGCGGCACCATCGATCAGATGAACCAGGGCGGCACAACGCTCGACATGCCCGAGAAACCGATCACCCAGACCCGCACCTTCATGCGCGCCCTCGATTAATCCGGGAATATCGGCGAGCACAAACTCCTCGGTCATCGACAGCCGCACCACCCCCAACTGCGGATGCAGCGTGGTGAACGGATAATCCGCAATCTTCGGTCGTGCCGCAGAAGCTGCGGCCAAAAATGTCGATTTGCCGGCATTCGGCAAGCCCACCAAACCGGCATCGGCGATGAGCTTCAGCCGTAGCCAGACCCAACGCTCCTCACCCGGCCAACCGGGATCGGCACGGCGCGGCGCACGATTGGTCGAGGTTTTGAACATTGCATTGCCGTGGCCACCATCACCGCCGCGCAGCAGGGTGACGCGCATACCGGGGGTATCAAGGTCGGCGAGCAGGGTTTCGCGGTCATCGTCAAAAATCTGGGTGCCGATGGGAACTTTGATCACCACGGTCGATGCCGCCGCACCAGTACAGTCCCGCCCGGCACCATTGCCACCCTTGCGGGCACGAAAATGCTGAGCGTAGCGAAAATCGATCAGCGTATTGAGGTTTTCCACCGCCTCGAACACAATGTCGCCGCCCCGGCCGCCGTTGCCGCCATCCGGCCCACCGAACTCGATGTATTTCTCACGCCGGAACGCGACGACGCCATTACCACCGTCGCCGGAGCGCAGATAAATCTTGGCCTGATCAAGAAACTTCATAACATGTCACATACGAAAAAGGCCGGCGCGAGCCGGCCTTCCGCTACCCCAAATCAGATCGGCTTATTCCGCCGCGATCGGCATCGGCTCGACCGACACCTGTACGCGCCCCTCGGCCCTGCGGGCAAATTTCACCCGGCCTGCGATCAGCGCGAAAATCGTGTGATCGCGGCCCAGCCCGACATTGCTGCCCGGCTTCACCTTGGTGCCACGCTGGCGGATGATGATGTTGCCCGCAATCACCTGCTCATCGCCAAATTTCTTGACGCCGAGACGCCGGCCTGCCGAGTCGCGGCCATTGCGTGACGAACCACCGGCTTTTTTATGTGCCATCGAAAACTCCTCTTATCAGGCCGCGTTGATGCCGGAAACCCGCAGCACAGTCACCTGCTGGCGATGTCCGTTCTTGCGGCGGCTGTTCTGCCGGCGGCGCTTTTTGAAAATAATCACCTTGGCGAGCCGATCCTGCGCAATCACCGTCGCGGTGACGCTCGCGCCCTCGATGATCGGCTTGCCCAACGTCACCCCGGCTTCGCCGCCCAGGGCAAGCACATCGGTGAACGTGATAGTGCTGCCGGCCTCGGCCTCCAGCTTTTCCACCTTCAACACGGCATCCGGCACGACACGATATTGTTTTCCGCCGGTGCGGATCACTGCGAACATCGGTAAGGTCCAATTCTAGCTACAAGGCCACGCGGGCAAACAAAATAAAACCGCGCGAAACCTTGCGGAGTCGCGGCGATGACGGGGTTATAGCCAGCTACACTGAACTGTCAATCTGAACGTCGGCAATCCCCCCGCAAAACCCGGAATCGCGCCCGCCTGCGCTGCACGCATCAGCGGCAGCCGGCGGTAATCAGATGCACGGTCCCTCGCAGCCGCGCCTTCGAGTCGGCATAGTCGGACAGGGTGGCGCGAAATTGGTCGTAAAGTTCGGCGCGAGTCGCCGCATCGGCGGCTTTTTCATCGAGCAGCGCGCCCGCCGGCCCCATCGTGGCGGCAACCTGAGCCTCATCGTCGAGCGAGCGGCCGAACAGCGTCACCGGTTCGGCATGCACCGTAATTGCACTGAATCCTGCCTGCGTCAGGATATTTTCCACATAGGGAATATCGTCGAACGCCAGCGGGCCGGGCGCGTGCGGCTGCCGCGGCTTGGGGGCACCGAGACGCGCGGTGGCAAGGGCGAGCGGCACCGACCAGTGCGGATTATCCCCGATCGGTGCCCAGGCGATGCAAATCGCCCGCCCACCCGGCTTGAGCGCCCGGCGCAGATTGGTGAAGGCGGCGACCGGGTCTTCAAAAAACATGATGCCGAACCGCGAGGTCAGCAGATCGAATTGGCGATCGAAGCCGAAGACGGCGGCGTCGCCTTCGATCAGGGTCACGTTGCGTTGGGCAGCGAGCCTGATCCGGGCCGCATTAAGCATCGGACGAGAGACGTCGATCGCGGTGACATGACCGGTCTGCCCCACCGCATCGGCCAGCCGGGATGTCGTGGTGCCGGTACCGCAGCCGATTTCCAGAACCTGCTCGCCCGGGCGCGGGACCGCCCGCTCCAGCAGCAAATCCTCGATGCCAGCCAACCGCGCCTCCATCGCCCCTTGAATGCGGACCCATTTGGGGCCGGCCACTTCGTTCCAGTAGGCGATCTGCTTTGCGTTGTCGCTCACGCGGGCGGCACGGATTTGGGTGCGGATTTACCGCGCGGGATGAATTTCAGGGCAAGCCGCACCAACGTCGGCATGGTGACGGGGCGCAACAGGCGCCGATCGTAACCGGAAAACCGCCGGTCGTTTTCAGCAAGGCAGATGCGCATCAGGTCTGGCACCTTGATGTCCTCGGCACTCACCGCCTTGCTGCCGTTGACGGTAAAGTTGTTGTCCTGTGGTTTTGCCGGGGTTTTATCGCCGTCCATCCCGCGCGCCATCCCGATCCGTTCCCAGCCGAGGAACGCGTAAACCGCAGCGACCTGCAGTTCGAACCAGATCCGTTTGTGCAGTGGCATCGTTGCCCGGTGCCACGCCACCCAGTTGGCGAACAGCAGAATATGACGGCACTCCTCCTGCATCACCGGCTCGAAGGTTTCGACCAGTTCAGCCGGGAAAAACCCCGAGCGCTTGGCCAGTTCAAACAGGCCGAAGGCAAAAAAACTATCGATGCACTCGGAATATCCGGTCACCATGTACGCCCATTCGGGGTTTCGCGGCTCAAGGTACTCGGGTTCGGGTTCCAGCGGAATGTCGTAGGCCTCGACCAGTTTCGACAGCACTTCCTTATGGCGATTTTCTTCCCAGCCGTTCAGCGCAATGGTTTCACGCATCTGCGGATCGGCGATGGTCCGCGCGTAGGCCGCCATCCGCAGCCGGGCCTTGCCTTCGGTCTGCACCGCAATGTCCCAGATCGGCAGTGAGATGATCTTGGCGCGGGTCTCGGCGTCCAGCGCCGGCCATGTGATCACCGAGGGTTTGTAAGGATTGAAGGTCGCGCGAAACATGTCGCAGACCGCGCGCTTATGGGCGTCGGACCCTGGTTTCAAAGGTCCCGGGTCGGCGCTGGTCCAATGCCGGGCCGCGTGGTCGGCGGCGGCAATCACGCCTGCGTCGAGCGTTGTTCCGTCCATTGTGGAAGCGTTCATCACAGACCCTGTCCTTGTTCTTCGACCATTATGCCGGTGTTCCCCGCATGGTTTTAAGCCATTATGCCGGTGTTCCCCGCATGGTTTTAAGCCATTATGCCGGTGTTCCCGGCATGGTTTTAAGCCTATGTGCGCGAGGTTCAAGCCTCAGTTCGCCCGCGCCGAAACATGCGGGTTTCACCGAAATCCAGTGTCACGAAACGGGTACTGTCGATGCCGGTTGCGTCGCACGCCGCCGCCAGATCGACCAATGGCGCGTCGATCGCCTCATCGGTCAGTTGAAACGTGCCAAAATGCATACCCACCGCGCACCCGGTGCTCAGCTCGCCGAACGCCCGAACGGCGTCCGCCGGGTTCATATGGACATTCCCCATGATCCAGCGCGGTTCATAGGCCCCGATCGGGAGCAGCGCGATGTCTGGCGCGCCCAGCCGCTCGCTGATCGTCCGGAAATAGCCAGTGTAGCCGGTGTCTCCAGCAAAATAGACCGACGCACCGCCGTGGCGAACGAAAAATCCGCCCCAAAGCGTCGTGTTGCGATCCCGCAGCGTGCGGGCGGCGAAATGCCGTGCCGGTGTCAGCACGATAGTGGCATCATCGATCCGGGTGCGCTGCCACCAATCGAGTTCGATCACCGGATGCACGCCGTGCCGCGCCAGCCAGATCCGGTTGCCCAACGGGGCGATGATGGGGATGCGGCCAAAACGCGACTGTAGCGCTTGCAGGCTGGGCAGGTCGCAATGATCATAGTGATTGTGCGACAGCAGGATCGCGTCCGGTTTCGGGAGAGCGGCGATCGGCTGCCCCGGTGCGCGCACCCGTTTTGGGCCAGCCCAGCCCACCGGCGAGCAGCGGGCTGAAAACATCGGATCGGTCAGCAGCGTCAGCCCGTCCATGCGCAGCAGAAAGCTCGAATGCCCGATGAAGGTCAGGGCCACATCGCCCGCAGCGACCGCTTCGCCTGGCGGCGCGTAGGCGGTATTTTCGACGTGGATGGGCCATTTTGCCCGCCCGCCCCGCTGTGTCATCCAGCGGAGGAGGGCAAAACGCCGGGAGTTGCGCCGGCTGCCCTCGGGATTGAAGAAGTGCGCGCCATCGCAATGATCGGAAGCAGGATAGCTCAAGGTTCAGCCTCACGCCGCCGCATGGCTTTGCGCGTCCCCGATTCCATGTCAGTGCTGCTCCTTGTCGATCCAAACCGGCACCAGTAGAGCGGATCGTAGGCCAGTCGTCCATGCACGGCTCGTCCATGCACGGCCAATGCGCGATGAGGAAACCGGATGTCTGCACGAGCGCTCAGTGGCATCAAGATCGTCGACCTGACCCGCGTTCTCGGCGGCCCGTATTGTACTATGATCCTGGCCGATCACGGTGCCGAGGTCATCAAGATCGAGCCGCCGCAGGGCGACGAGGTGCGCGACTGGGGGCCACCGTTTCTGACCCGTGACGATGGCACGCGCGATGCCAGTTATTTCCTCGGTGCCAACCGCAACAAGCGGGCGATGAGCCTGGACCTTGGCCGGGCCGAGGGTCGCGAGGTTCTGCTCCGCCTGCTCGCCGACGCCGATATTCTGGTGGAAAACTTCAAACCCGGCAGTCTGGAAAAATGGGGCATCGGATTCGCGATGTTGAGCGCGCGGTTTCCCACCCTGATCCACTGCCGCATCTCCGGTTTCGGGGCCAATGGCCCGCTCGGCGGCCTGCCGGGGTACGACGCCGTGGTGCAGGCGATGACGGGCCTGATGACCGTCAATGGCGATCCCGAGACCGGCCCGATCCGGATCGGCACGCCGATCGTCGATCTGGGTACCGGGCTGTACGCTGCCGTGGGGATTTTGATGGCATTGCATGAACGCACGCGTTCTGGCCTCGGCCAGTTCATCGACATGACGCTGCATGACACAGCACTCGCGCTGCTGCATCCCATGGGTGCGAATTATCTGCTGTCCGGTAAACGCCCGGTCGCGACCGGCAATGCGCATCCGAACATCGCGCCGTACGAAACGTTCGCGACCGCGACCTGCGATATATTTATCGCCGCCGGCAACGACAGCCAGTTCCACCGGCTTTGCGCCCTGCTCGACCGCGGGGACATTGCCGACGAAGTGCGGTTTGCGACAAATGCGGATCGGCTGACCAACCGCGTCGCGATGAAGGCAGCGCTGACCGAAGCGCTCGCGACCCATGATGGCGCGGCATTGGCGCTCCGCTTGATCCAAGCCGGCATTCCCGCCGGGGCCGTGCAACCCGTCGATACCGCACTGGAATCGCCGCACGCGCGCCACCGGGCCATGGTCGTGGATCTCGATGGCGTGAGAACTTTGGGCACGCCGATTAAATTTTCCCGCACCCCCGGCGGTCCGCAAACGCCGCCACCACGATTTGCGCAGGATCAGACTGCGATTTTGGCTGAATACGGTTTTTCTGCCGCCGAAATTGCGGCTCTGGAGTGCGATCAGATTATCCGGCGCAAGCGCAAATAGCGCCCTATCCTTATTTTCGCGAGCCATTTCATCGCTTGATGTGCGATCTCAGAGTGCTGCTTCAGCGCGGCGCACCGCGGCCAAAGGTGCCGCCGCGCGACCCACCACTCGCCCCCCGATTACGGCCAGCCAGTCGCCGTCCGCGGGAGGCAGCGGCAGGAGCTGGATCAACTTTTGTTCCCGATCCAACGCCACCGCGCGCAACATCCCGCGCTCGGTTTCCATCGGTCCTGCCAAATGGATGACGCGGGCAATCGGGTTGCCCGCGTCATCCAGTCCCAACCATTCGCGGGCGCGCGTGCCCGCTGTTGTCATGATGCTGTCGCGGCCACGCACCCAGCGGAGCCGCATCCGGTCAGCCCCCTGCCCGATGGCAAAATGCCATTATGCGCTTTTCGCGCACTGCGATCATGCACTCTTCGCCATGATCTCGTCCGCGATGTTGCGCGGCACCGGATCGTAGTGATGGAACTGCATGGTGAACGAGGCGCGCCCCTTGGTCTGGCTGCGCAGGTTGGAGATATAGCCGAACATTTCCTTCAGCGGCACCTGGGCGCGGACGATGATGGTCGAACCCGAGCTTTCCTGATTCTGGATCATGCCGCGGCGTCGGTTCAAGTCGCCGACGACGTCGCCGACGTGATCCTGCGGTGTGGTCACTTCCACATCCATGATCGGTTCCAGAATGATCGGGCTGGCCTTTTTCATCCCTTCGCGGAAACAGGCTTTTGCCGCAATTTCAAACGCCAACGCGCTCGAATCGACGTCGTGGTACTTGCCATCGACCAGCGTGTATTTGAAATCAACGGTCGGGAACCCGGCCAGCACGCCAGTATCGGCCTGCACCTTGATGCCTTTTTCCACCGCCGGAATATATTCGCGCGGCACCGAACCACCGACGATCTTGTTTTCGAACAGGATACCGCCGTTGCGCTCCATCGGTTCGAAGATGATCTTGACCTCGGCGTACTGACCCGAACCGCCCGACTGTTTCTTGTGGGTGTAGGTTTCGGTATGGCTGCGCGAAATCGTCTCACGATACGCCACCTGTGGGGCACCGATATTGGCATCGACGCCATATTCCCGGCGCAACCGGTCAATGATGATTTCGAGATGCAACTCGCCCATGCCGGACAGAATCGTCTGTCCGGTCTCCTGATCGGTCTTCAGCCGCAGCGAGGGGTCTTCGCCCGCCAGTTTCTGAAGTGCGAGGGTCATTTTCTCGACCGCTTCCTTGGTCTTCGGCTCGACCGAGATGTCGATCACCGGCACCGGGAAGGCCATGCGCTCCAGAATCACGGGATCTTCGGCGGCGGCCAGCGTATCGCCGGTGCCGGTATCCTTCAGCCCCACGAACGCCGCGATGTCGCCCGCGTGGACTTCCTTGATTTCCGCGCGCTTGTCCGCATGCATCTGGAACATCCGCCCGATGCGTTCCTTGTGATCCTTGGTGGTGTTCATCACCGAATCGCCGGATTTCAGCGTGCCGGAATACACCCGCACGAAGGTCAGCGTGCCGTATTTGTCGTTGATGATCTTGAACGCGAGGCCGGCGAACGGCGCGTTCACATCGGCCTTGATCCGGCGCTGATGATCGCCCTCTTCCTCACCCTCTTCGACCGCAACCTTGATGCCCGGCACATCGACCGGGCTGGGCAGATAATCGAGCACTGCATCAAGTAACGGCTGTACACCCTTGTTCTTGAAGGCTGTTCCACACAATACGGGGCGGAACGCGCCGGTGATCGTGCCGATCTTGATCGCGCGTTTCAGAGTTGCGACCGAAACATCGCCCTTTTCGAAATATTCCTCCATGCCCGCGTCATCGACCGACAATGCGGTGTCGAGCAGCACCTGGCGATGCTCCTTGGCCCGTTCCAGCAGATCCGCCGGGATCGGCTCGTCGTGGAATTTGGCTCCGAGATCGCCGCCTTCCCAGATGATCGCCTTCATCTCGACCAGATCGACCACGCCGACGAAGGTATCCTCGATGCCGATCGGCAATTGCAGCGGCAGCGCGATGATGTCGAGCTTTTCCTTCAGCGTCGCGAAGGCGCGATAGAAATCCGCCCCCGTCCGGTCGAGCTTGTTGATGAAAATGATGCGCGGCACGTTGTAGCGATCGGCCAGACGCCAGTTGGTCTCCGATTGCGGCTGCACCCCGGCCACACCCTCGATGATGAAAATCGCGCCATCGAGCACGCGTAGACTGCGGTTCACTTCGATGTTGAAATCGATATGGCCGGGGGTGTCGATGATGTTGATCCGGTGGTCTTTCCACTCGCAGGTCACCGCGGCGGAGGTGATGGTGATGCCGCGCTCGCGCTCCTGATCCATATAGTCGGTCGTGGTGTTGCCATCATGCACTTCGCCGATTTTATGCGACACCCCGGTATAATGCAGAATGCGCTCGGTCGTGGTGGTCTTGCCGGCGTCGATATGCGCGGTAATGCCGATATTCCGGATCAGATCGAGCGGGTTGCCGGACATGCGAGTCTCCAAGGTAAGCTGTACAAAATACAAAAACAGCGATTTCAACGAAAATCGGGCGCGATCACCGGTGCCACCCCGGCAATCCACCCGACCCTGACCGGCTTTCGACCAATCTTCAGCGAGATCATGCCGTGTTGGACAGGGTTTTGCAACCCGTGCGACCGGATGCCAGCAGGTGTCCTGCGTGACCGACGCTGGCATAGAGGCAAAAAAATGGCGGCACTTTCATGCCGCCGAGGTGGGGAGGGTGGGTAAAATTCAAAAAGCTCTCTAACACGTTGAGCCTGCTCAGAATTTTATCTTCACGCCGGCGATGCCGGCGACAGGCGCTGCCACATTGTAGCTGCGCGGATTGCTGTAGTTCGGGTATTGCGCCACGTAGACGCCACCCGCGATGCCGGTCGGCGAAAACGTGCCGTAATTATAGTATTGGGTGCCGGTGAAATTATCGACGGCCCCGAACAACTGGATCTTGGGCGTAATCTGATAGCGGGTAATCAGATTGGCGACGAAATATCCCGGCAACGGTTGCGTCAGATTGGCTTCATCGCCGTACAGATAGGAGGACGTCTGCGCCGTCGCGGAAATACCGATCGACCATTTCGGCGTGACATCGTAATTGCCCCCGAATTTGATCAGGTTTTGCGGAATCCCCGGCAAATGGTCACCGGGCATGATGGTTATATTGCCGTTGACGTCGGCATCCGGATTGTATGCCGATGATTCAATATAGCCATTCTGATATGTCGCCTCGATCCGGGAGTAACCGAGATAGAGTTGCCATCTCGGCGCGTCGAGATGCAGGCCCGCGTCGAAACCGGCCCGCTTGACGTTGCCGACATTGCTGAAATAGCCGCTGCCGATCGGATTGAGCGGCGATTGCAGGAACTCGACATCGTCGTTGGTGATCGTATGATAGTAATCTACATTGTAGCTCAGGGTCGATCCGGCCGGGCCGAGGGCGGCTCCGCGCAATCCAACCTCGATCGTCCGGGCGATCAGTTGTTTCAGATTAGGATCGCCGGACATGAAATTGGCGAGGCTGCATGAATCCTCCGGGCTAGCGCAGGAAAGCTCGGCGGGGGTGGGGGCCGCGTTGGCTTCGGAATAGCCGCCATAAACGGTCATCAGCGGATTGAAATTATAAGCGACACCGAGGGACGGGTTGAAATGGCTGTAATAGTGCCGCCCGGTCAGCCCCGCCCCTGGCGCGTTGGGGTCGGGCGGGTCCTGATCGTGCAAGGCGATATTGGCGATATTGAACCGGCCGCCGACGGTCAGTGACAGTTTTTTCGTCACATTCAGGGTATCTGACAGATAGGCACCATAATACGCGTTGCGACTCACCACGCCCACTGGCACCGACCCTGGTTCATCCACCATGTAGCCTGGGTTCGGAATACCGGGCGGGGTATAATACACCCGTGACAGGGTCGTCAGAGCACCGTCGTAGGCAGCAGCGTCATAGTTCGTGAAACCGCCGTCGTAGCTCAGGCCGGCGATGACGTGGTTTTCTAATCCGAAGATCGGCGATTTGTTAGAAATCTGCACCGATCCGCCATAGCCGTTGGTGTTGGTCGAGTTAAGATCCAGTTGGGCACCCTGGTACACGCCGTAGGCATTCGTCGGGGTCGGAAAATTCGGGATGAACCCGCCGCCACGCACGGTACTCGGCGGATTGCCCTGATCATAGGGTCCGCCTTGACAGAGATAGGCCGAATAGGGACCGGCCCCGCAGGGCTGATCGTTCGGCCCATTGCCGTTCACCAGGTGCTCGAGCAGATTATCGTAATAGACTACCGCCTGTAGCGACGTGGTCTTGTCTAACTGATCATTCAGTGTGGCGCTGATTTTCGCATATTTGTCGGCAATGAGGTTCGGGCCGGTAAACTGGGAGGCCGGATCGACGCTGAGAACCTGGATCGGCATGGTTCCCGGGCCGTTCAGAACCGAATCCGCCAGGGTCGCGTTGATGTGAAAGGTCGCGTGCGGCCCGCGCCAGCCGAGATCGCCGTAGAAATTCTGGATGTCGGACGATTGCAGATCGCGCCACCCGGCCTCGTGGCGTTCCTCCAGATCGACATAGGCCGCCACGTTGCCGATCTGCTGGCCATATTGCAGGTTACCCTCGATTTTATCGAACGATCCGCCCGATACCTCCAACTCGCCACCGTGATAATTGAAGCCGTTCTTCATCTCGACGTTGACGGAACCGCCGAGAGCGTTAAGGCCGAACAGCGGGTTACCATCCTCGACGCTCAGCGAATGGATCGCCGCGTCGGGCAGCAGGCTCCAGATCGCCAGATCGCCGAACGGCAGATTGAACCGCGCGCCATTGACATAGACACTCAGATCCGCCGGCGTACCCTGGATCGGCGATAATTCGAAGCCGTGATAGAGCAACGAGGGCTGATAGGGGTTACCCTCCTGACTCACGAGATTGACCCCGTTGGCTTGCCGGTTCAGCGCCTGCATCGCATTTGCGGTGCCGCCCGCGCTGATATCCCGGCTGGTCAGGACCTGGACCGATTGGGGCCATTTCGCGATGTCGATCCCGCTACCCGTCAGCGGTGAGGCCTCGACAATGATTTTTTTGATATGGATACTCGATTTCGGTGCCGGAGGTACGCTGATCTCAGAGGAATTGGCCGGAACGACCTGCGCGCGTGCCGGAACCGTCACCCAAATTGGCACCAGGGCGCACCACGGCAACATGAAGCGAATATTGCGCGCACGACGACCAACTGCTTTTGTCATAGTTTTTGCCCATTATTATAGAATTGAACGGCTCCCAGTGCTCAATCTATGGTCCCAGTAACAAGCGGGCAACGGGACAAATTCCCGAAATGATCGGGAAAACTTCCCGAAATGGTACTTTGGGAAACCGGAATCTGGACAGGGATTTGCCTCAGTGATTTCGTCACCCCGTCATTGTTATGCGTGAACCATTGCTTTGCCCGTGCATTTCGCGCTGATCGTCGACAAAATGTAAAATTGCTCTATACTTTGACTTTAGGGAAGGAGTTCGGAAATTGTCTCTACGCGCGCGTCTTACGCTGACGATCCTTGCGGTAATGCTGGCGACGATCATGCTGGGTGGCGTCATCGTGGTGTGGAACGGTCGCCGCCAGGTCCATACCGAACTCGCCGCGGCGCTCATCGTCGCGAAATCCAGCGTGTTGAACGCTTACCGGCTGGCGCGCGATCAGCACGATCAATCGGCCGTTCTCATTCAGTCGGTGGCGGCGTTCGACGGTTCGCGCAACATCAGGGCCACCCTGCTCGATCACGGTCATCACCAACTCGCGGTGTCGGTCCCCAGGTTGCCGGCCTATCCGGCACCGGCGTGGCTGGTCGCCCTGTTGCGCCCCGCGCTGCACTCGATCGTCGTTCCGTTTGTCGGTGACACCGGCCTCGGCCGGGAAATCGTTCTCGAACCGGTCGGACTGAACGAAACGTCCGAAGTGTGGGCCAATATTTCGGACGATGGCGTATTTATCTGCATCTTTGTGCTGCTGTCGCTGGTGCTGATCCGGCGCACCGTCGATTGGATCATGGCACCGATCATTTTTCTCGCCAACGGAATCGCCGATCTCAGGCAGGGCCGCCGCAGCATTCTGCGTGCCCAGTCCGGGCCACGCGAACTCCATGCGGTGATCTCGGAGTTCAATTTCCTGGTTGCCGACCTGACGGCGCACGAGAAGCAGACGCGCGCCCTGGAAGACCAGCTTGCCCGGTTACAGGATGAGGAACGGGCGGATTTGTCGCGCGACTTGCACGACGAGATCGGGCCGCTGCTGTTTCTTGCCAAGATCGATCTTTCCGCGCTCGCCAGTCATGCCGCGATTCAGCAAGACAATGAGATGAGCCGAACCATCGCCGTGATCACTGACTCGATCAGCTGCGTGCAGCAGCATTTGCGCGACATTCTGATCCGGTTGCGCCAGCATCGCGAACTGGAATTCGGGTTGGAGCGCGCGGTCGAAGCTCTGATGGCGCGCTGGCAGGAAAGCTACCCTCGCAAGCGATTTACCCTGGACATCGAAGGCGATTTGGCGCTGGTCAACTATGAAGCGTCTGAAACCGCCTACCGCATCGTCAAGGAAGCGTTGAATAACAGCATGCGGCACGCGCAAGCCCGCACGGTAATGGTCAGCCTGGTTGTCGTCGCGGACGAGGCGATCGAGGTCATGGTCAGCGACGATGGGGTTGGTTCCGCCATAGTGGAACCGCCCGGCTTCGGAATCGAGGGCATGCAGGCCCGCGCCCGCGCCAGCGGCGGCACCTTCACCGCCGCATCGCTCCCGGACCGGCCGGGCTGGGTGGTGCGCGCCAGTCTGCCGTTGACCGCGGTTCATCAGACCACACTGGCATCGGCATCATGAACCTTCTGGTCGTGGACGATCATGCCATTGTGCGTGCCGGTTTCGCGCGCTTGTTCCTCGCGCTGCCCAACGCCCGCGTCCGCTACGCCGCGAATGGCCGCGAAGCGCTGAAACTGATGCGTGAGGATCGTCCCGATGTCGTGCTGCTCGACCTCAACATGCCCGACATCAGCGGCTTCAACCTGCTGCAACGCATCCACGCCGAATCCAAACCGGCCCGCATCCTGGTCGTCACCATGTATTCGGACCTGCACTACGTCGATCGCGCGCTCGCCAGCGGTGCCGCCGGATACATGACCAAAAATGCTCCGCCGGACGAACTGCTCACCGCTGTCCGCGCGGTGCATCGGGGGGAGCGGTATATCGAGGCTGCGATCTCGCAAAGCCTGGTACTGCGCCACGTCGATCAGGGCGAACCCGGCGCGCCGCTGTCGTCGCGTGATACCGACATCGTGCGCCTGCTGGCCGAAGGCCGCAGCCTGGGCGACATCGCCGATCAGATGGGCGTGAGCTACAAGACAATTGCTAATAATTGCTCGCGCATCAAGGCGAAGCTGGGTCTGGCGAGCACCAAGGATTTATTGCGCTACGCGATTGAGACCACCGCACGGATGTAACCCCGGCGGATGTCGTGAAAATTTCACAGGCCAAAAATTATTGGCCAAAAATTATTTGTCTGAAGCAGACGCCTCGTCAGGAGCCAGAACTTCGCTTCTGGAGCAATGAACTGGCTCGCAAAAATAGCAACAGAGCCGGTTCGTCCTTAAACGATAAACGATCGCTCTAATGGCACTTGAAGCGGTCAAATCCTTCGCCACAGGCGGTGCAACGCCAGATCGCGCGGCAGGCGGTGGCCCCGAACGGGTTGACCTCTTCCACGGCCGGCGACAGGCATTTGGGGCAAACCACGGGCTTGCCTCGTTCCGGCGGCGCGATGCCGGCCGCGCTCAGTTTGCGCAGCGCATCCGCCGACATTAACTCGGTGCTCCAGACCGGACTGGCGACCATGGTGATCTTGACCGGAAAAATCCCCGCCGAAGTCAGCGCGTTGCTGATCTCCAAGGCAATCATGTCGAGGGCGGGGCAACCCGGATAGGTAGGCAGCATCAACACCTCGACCCCGCCATTGTAGGGCAGGATATCGCGCAGAATACCGAGATCGACGATGCTGAGCATCGGCAACTCGGGATCCGAAATGGCGGAAAGCACCGCCCTGGCGTGGCGGATCACATCGTCGGACAACGGTTCGATCTCGGCACTCATGGGCAGCCTCCGGTCATATTATTAACTAAAGTCACTGGCTTTGTGCCAGAGATACTATTGCCGCTGGTTTACCCTGGATTAAGCGCCCAGAAGGCCGATATGCAGGCCGATATGCCGAATACGTCAGGCATAACCTCAGACACCCTGGGTTCGACAGTATCATCCCCATTGAGGATGCGCGTGCCGGAAACAAGACGCAACGCGACGGCGTCCGCCCGATCAGTTCCGGCGCGTGACCGTATAGGCCGCCAGCGCGCGGAGCAAATTGGCTTTGTCGCCGAAACTGTCGAGATAGGTCGCCGCTTGTCGCGCCAGGTGCTCGGCCTGCATCCGTGCCCGCTCGATCCCCATCACCGAGACCATCGTCGCCTTGCCCTGGGCGGCGTCCTTGCCGGCGGTTTTGCCCAGGGTGGCGGCGGAACCCTCGGCGTCGAGAATATCGTCGGCGATCTGGAATGCGGCTCCCAGATCGCGCCCGTAGGCAGCAATAAAGTGGCGCTGCGGACCCGACGCACGGCCCAGAATCGCCCCGGCTTCGGCGCTGTATTGAATGAGGCGTCCGGTTTTGAGTGCCTGCAACCGGGTGATCAGCGGGGGAGCGAGGTTTGCCCCCTCGGAGACGATGTCGATCATCTGCCCGCCCACCATGCCGCGGGGGCCGGAGGCGGCACCGAGCGCCAGCACCAGTTCGCAGCGCACTTCGGGGTCGGAATGGGTATCGGGTTCCGCGAGAACTTCGAAGGCGCGGGTCTGCAACGCATCGCCGGCGAGGATCGCCGTCGCTTCGTCGAATGCCTTGTGACACGAGGGTTTGCCACGCCGGAGGTCATCGTTGTCCATTGCCGGTAAATCGTCGTGGACCAGCGAATAGGCGTGCAGCATTTCCACCGAGGCGGCGGCCCTTGCGGCACAGGTGATGTTGACCGAGAACATCCGCGCCGTCTCGATCACCAGAAACCCGCGCATCCGCTTGCCGCCACCGAGAGTTGCATAGCGCATCGCCTCGACCAGCCGATGCTCCTCGCCTTCGGGAACCGGCAGCAACGCGTCGAGTTCAGTCTCGATCAGGGCAGCGGCACCGTTCAGCGCGTCGCGCAGGGCCACGGTTCGCATCACTTCACTCATGACTCGTCCTTCACGGTCAGGCTGCCATCGGCACGGGCGACGATCGCCTGCACTCGGCTCTCCGCCTCGGACAATCGCGCGTCGCAGTGGCGTTTGAGGGCAGCGCCGCGCTCATAGGCCGCGATCGCGTCCTCAAGTTTCTGCTGGCCGGACTCCAGCCCGCGCACGATGCGCTCGAGCTCGGCCAGCGCGTCCTCGAACGAAAGACCGGCGATATCAGAAGTAACGCCGGGTGCCGGATCGGGCTTGGACTCTGCCATCGTGATATCTCCTCGGCTTTTTTGCACCGATAGCGGCGGATCACACCCGCATCAAGGCGCGGACATGCGCAGCGGTGCCGGCGGCCAGCGCTCGCAGATCATACCCGCCTTCTAGCAGCGACACGATCCGCCCGCCGCAATGACGTTCCGCGACATCCATCAACGCCGAGGTCAGCCACGCGAAATCTTCGGTCTCGACATTGAGTTCAGCCAGCGGATCGTCCTTGTGGGCATCGAACCCCGCCGAAACGATCAGCAATTCCGGCGCGAAACCATCGAGTGCCGGGATCAAAGTGTCTCGCCACGCGGCTCGAAATTCGGTGGAACCCGACTCCGGTGGCAACGGCGCGTTCACGATATTGCCGGCAATCCCGTGATCGCTGGGCCGACCGCTGCCAGGATAGCAGGGAAACTGGTGGGACGACGCATAGAAAAAATCGGGGTCGTTTTCGAACATCGCCTGGGTGCCGTTGCCGTGATGCACGTCGAAATCGGCGACTGCGATCCGGCGCAGGCCATGGGCGCGGGCATGGTTGGCGGCAATGGCGGCGTTGCCGAACAGGCAAAACCCCATCGCGCGACCTTGCTCGGCGTGATGGCCAGGTGGACGCACCGCGACAAAGGCACAGCGCGCCCAACCTTCCAACACCGCGTCGACCCCGCGCATCGCCCCGCCCGCCGCGCGCCGCGCCGCGCGCAGCGTACCCGCGCTTGCGACGGTATCGGCATCGAGGTGGATGATTTCGTCGGGACCGGGATTGAGCGCAAACATCGCATCGACATAGGCGTCGTTATGCACACCCCGGATGGCCGCTTCCGGGGCCTCGGGCGCGGCTTCGCGCAACAACGACTGGAACTCGGGCGATTCGAGGGCGGCGAGCACCGCGCGCAGTCGCGCCGGGCGTTCGGGGTGGTGCGGCCCGGTGTCATGGTCAAAGCAGTCGGGATGGGTGATCAGGGCAACCGGCATGTCAGGATTGTCTCCCTTGGGCGA
Organism: Acidiphilium sp.; assembly: GCA_028688905.1. Taxonomy (GTDB): domain Bacteria; phylum Pseudomonadota; class Alphaproteobacteria; order Acetobacterales; family Acetobacteraceae; genus Acidiphilium. Next base: position 1,188,451 of record JAQTXH010000001.1, read on the forward strand.
GACGTGGCGTACCGCAGCGGATGGTGAAACTGAAGACGCCCTTCAATTCGCTGCATGAAATCAGAGCATGACCGCTATCGCGGCAAAAATCACGAAAATCGACCACGGTACCGGGGTCGGTCGCCAGTACCCGGAGTTTGTCGCCTACGGCAAGGGCGCGCAATGCCCGGGCGGCACGCAGCACCGGCATCGGCCCTTTCAAATATTTCGCATCCAGCATCGTGTCGGCCATGAACGGCATGGTGACGCGTCGCATCCTCTTGAGCAAGGGGTGGGCTTGAGCAAGGGGCATTATGGCGTGATAGAGGTGCAATTCCAGTAACGCATAGGACGGACCATGAGGTATCGGATCGGCATTGATCTCGGTGGCACCAAAATCGAGATTGCGGCACTGATGGCCAGTGGCGATCTGGAACATCGGGTGCGGGTGCCGACTCCGCCCGACTATCGCGCGACGATCGAGGCGGTTGCGGATCTGGTTGCCGGCACCGAGCGGGCGCTGGGCACGGCAGACGGCATCGGCATTGGTATCCCCGGTACGATCAGCCCGGCCACCGGGCTGGTCAAGAACGCCAATTCCGAGCGGCTGAACGGCAACCCGTTCGATAAAGACCTTGAAGCAAGGCTCGGTCGCAAGGTGCGCGTCACCAACGATGCCAATTGTTTTGCGATGAGCGAAGCCGCCGACGGCGCGGGCGAAGGGGCGCATTGCGTGTTCGGCGTAATCATCGGCACCGGTTGCGGCGGCGGCATCGTGGTCGGCGGTAATGTGCTCGAAGGCCGCCAGCGCATCGCCGGCGAATGGGGTCACACCCCCCTGCCCTGGCCACGCGCCGAGGAAATGCCGATGCGCCGCTGCTGGTGCGGCAAAGTCGGGTGCCTGGAAACCTATGTCGCCGGACCTGCGCTCGCCGCCGAAGCCGATGGCATTGGTGCCCGCGACGCCGGCGGCTTGCCAGCCCGAGCCGAAGCCGGCGACGAACGCGCCATCCGCGCCCTCGCGATCCACGCCGAACATCTGGCCCGCGGTCTTGCGATGATCGTCAATATTCTCGACCCCGACGTGATCGTGCTAGGCGGCGGTTTGTCCAACCTTGACCACCTGTATCGCGATGTACCGCCCCTGATGAAACCTTACGTGATCAGCGATACATTCGACACCCCGATCCGCCGCAACAAGCACGGCGATTCGTCCGGCGTGCGCGGAGCAGCGTGGTTGTGGCCGGCCTGATCCTCACGGCCATCGGCGATCGCGATTGACGATTTGCGATGGGCTGAGTTCATACGGCCCTTCGGCAACCTGCGGTGCGTGATCCGGCAGTTGCGACGGATCGGCCCAGCACGTCGCTTGCCCAAGGGTTTGGGTGCAATACGGCAGCGGCGGCGGCAAGGCGTGCTTTCGGCGGCAGTAGGATTTATTATTGTCAAGCCGGACCATCGAGCAATCCTTGCCGGTGACCAACGAAATCACCGCATCGGGAATGGTGCGGTGGATTGTGGTCAACGCCAGCACATTGGCCCCGACGCCAACCCCCATGGCGGCACCGGTACCGAGACCGCAGCCGGCGAGCGGGAACAAACACAACAGAGCGATGAGAAAGCGCATACTTGATGGATGACATGAAATAGTGAAAATCCGGTTACGTTGCCCTGGACCGCGCGCACCGCTATGGTCCGCCCGTCTGATCACTGAAATCTGTGCGTTGTCGCCCACCCGGCGACGCGCGCGTACCCGAAGCGAGATCCCGCGTGCCCGATATTTTCGACGAAGTTGCCGATGATCTGCGCGCTGAGCGCACCCGCAAGTTTCTGGTCCGCTATGCGGGCGTGTTCATCGCGGCTGCCGGCATCGTGCTGATTGGCATCGGTGCCTGGAAAACGCTGCAATGGTATCACCATCGCGAAAACATGCGCGCAGCGACGCAATATGTGGCCCTGACCGATCGGATCGCCGCCGCCAGTACCGGCGCGACCAAGACCACCGACCTTGCCAATGCCAAGGCACTGATCGCCTTCGCCGACAAAGCCCCCGCCGGCTACGCAACCCTCGCCCGTTTCCGCGCCGCCGCACTTTATAACGATGCGGGCGAAACCAAGACAGCTGAAGCGGCGTGGACCGAAATCGGGGCACCCAACAGCGCGGCTGGCCCGATGCTGGGCGGCCTCGCCAATCTGCTCTGGGTGCAACACGCCATGGGTACCGCGCCCAACGCGACCATCATGGCGCGGCTGAAGCCGTTGATGGTGTCTTCCAGCCCGTGGCACGACCTCGCCCAGATCAACGCCGCCGTCCTCGATATGCAGGACGGCAAAAACGCCACCGCACAATCACTGCTCGAGCGGGTCAGCGCCGATCCTGCCGCGCCAGCCAATGTCCGCAATCTGGCCGAAGGGCTGATGGCGAAACTGAACGGATGACCGAAATTCCCATGACCTCCTCACGCGCCATTTCCTCACTTGGGCGGCGCGGTGCGCTGCTGATGTCGGCTGCCCTGCTCTCGGGATGCAGCATGTTCGAAGGCTCGGACAAAAAATCGATACCGGGCATCAAAATCCCGGTGTTGCCGCCGCATGAGCCGTTGGAGGTGAACGAAGCCGCCACGCCGGTCGTGCTGCCGTCACCGGTTGCCCGCGCCGCGTGGCCCCAGGCCAGCGGCAACGCGCGGCATAATCCGGGCGTCGCCGCCCTCCCCGCGCGACTGTCTCAAGCGTGGAGCACCGGCATCGGTGCGGGAGCGACCTACCGGCGGTCGTTGCACGCGCAACCGGTAATCGCGGACGGGCGGGTTTTCACCATCGATGCCAACGGCTTCGTCGATGCCGTGCTGCTCTCCAGCGGACGGCATATCTGGCGGCAGCCAATGCGGCCCAAGCGCGACACTAGCTTCGCCTTCGGCGGTGGCCTCGCCTATGCCGAAGGCGCGCTCTACGTCGCCACTGGATTTGCTGAACTACGGATGCTCGATCCGGCGACGGGTGCCACGCGTTGGAGCAAAAATCTTGGTCAGCCGGCACGATCGGCCCCCACCATCGGCGGCGGCCTGATCTATATCGTGTTGCTCGACAACACATTGACCGCGCTTGACGCCAAGACCGGCGATTTCACCTGGCGGTTTCCCACCAGTTCGTCGTCGAACTCAATGTTCGGGGCCGGCGCGCCGGCCTATGACCAGGGAATCGTCGTAGCCGGCTTCGGTACCGGCATGGTCGCTGGCATCAACGCCATGACCGGTTCGGCGGTGTGGGAACAGAGCCTTGCCGCCGGATATGACGCTGCCAATCCGCTGGACGTATCGAGCATTGTTGCCAATCCGGTGATCGGCGACAATCTGGCGGTGCTGACCAGCGTAGCGGGTTCGACCGTCGCGTTTGATTTGCGATCCGGCCGGCGCATCTGGGGCAAGGATGCCGGCGGTGCCGAAACCCCGGCCATTGCGGGTGACTGGCTGTTCCTGCTCACCGATGATCAGCGCCTCGCTGCGATCCACATGGCGGATGGTTATGTGTCGTGGCTGACTGATTTGCCCGCCTATCAAAACCCGAAAAAGGACTATGGTCCGATCCGTTGGCATGGCCCGATTTTGGCTGGCGACGGGCTGATCCTGACCGGCTCGGACGAGCGGATGATCGTGGTCGATGCCCGCACCGGCATTTTGCTGACCAAGCCTGACCGCTCCCTCAATCTGCATGGCGTTTCCGATGCCGCCCCGATCGCCGCCGCGGGCACGCTGCTGGCCCTTACCCGCGATGCGGTGCTGACCGCGTACCGATGAGCGGATCAGAAACCCGGGTACCGCGAATCGCGATCTGCGGGCGGCCCAACGTCGGTAAATCCACCCTGTTCAACCGCCTCGCCGGCAAGCGCATCGCCCTGGTCGCGGACGAACCCGGTGTGACGCGCGACCGCAAGGAAGCCTGGGGCGAACTCTATGGCCGCAAGGTCCAACTGATCGACACCGCCGGCCTGGAGGAAGCCCCGCCCGACAGCCTGCCCGGACGGATGCGCGCCTCCACCGGCACGGCAGTCGAACAAGCCGATCTGGTGTTGTTCGTGATCGATTCCCGCGCGGGATTGCTGCCGGAAGACCGTCACTTTGCGGCGTGGCTGCGCCGGGCCAACAAGCCGGTGATCGTGGTCGCCAATAAATCCGAAGGCCGCGGCGGCGGGTCGGCGGCGCTCGAAGCCTATGCGCTCGGCCTCGGCGAACCGGTGGCAATTTCCGCCGAACATAATGAAGGCGTTTCCGATCTGATCGACCAGATCCTCGATGCGTTGCCCGAAACCATCGGGGAAGGCGAACCCGAAGGCGAGCGCCCGCTGCATCTCGCCCTGGTGGGCCGCCCCAACGCCGGTAAATCCACCCTGCTCAACCGCCTGCTCGGCGAGGAACGCTCGATCACCGGCCCCGAACCCGGCCTCACCCGCGACGCGATCGCCGCCGAACTGACCGACAGCACCGGTACCCGCTACCGCCTGTTCGACACGGCCGGTTTGCGCAAGCGCGCCCGCGTCGAAGCCGGTCTCGAAAAACTCTCGACCTCCTCGACCCTCGAAGCCCTGAAATTCGCCGATACCGTGGTTCTCGCGATCGACGCGTTCGAAGGCATCCACGATCAGGACCTGCAGATCGCCCGCCTGGTCGAGCGCGAAGGCCGCGCCTGCATCATCGCCCTGACCAAATGGGATCTGGTCGAAGACCGCGACAAGACCCGCCGTGCGATCAGCGACCGTCTCGAGTCCTCACTCTCGCAGCTTAAGGGCATCGTCACCATCCCGCTCTCGGCCGAAACCGGCGAGGGGGTGAACAAACTGCTGCCCGCCGTGCGCGAAGCCGACCTCATCTGGAACAAGCGCGTCTCCACCGGCGCCCTCAACCGCTGGTTCGAAGGCGCGCTGGAGCGCTTCCCGCCACCGCTGGTCGAAGGCCGCCGGCTGAAACTGCGCTACATCACCCAGGTCAAAGCCCGCCCGCCCAGCTTCGCGATGTTCGGCACCCGTTGCGAACTGACGCCCGATACCTATCAGCGCTATCTGATGAACAGCCTGCGCGCCCAGTTCCACCTAGAGGGCACGCCGCTGCGCCTGTCGCTGCGCGGTACCAAAAATCCCTACGCCGACGATTGACCGGCATCACCCCATGGCGACGCCCATGATGCCCATCAGAATGAACATCGCGGCCCAGCCGAGATCAAGGTTGATCCAGTAGCGGGTGATCGCCCCGATGCCGAATCGGCGGGTCACCGCAAGTGCCACCACCGACCCGGTCAGGAACAGCGGCACTGTCATCGCCGCGCTCATCGTGAGCGCGAGCGTCGCGTCGGAAATCATCCGCTGGGTGGCGGAGTCCGAGAACCCGGCCATCGCGCTGACCATGGTCAGGTTGATCAGCATCGGCACCATCATCACTGCCGAGCCGCAATGCGTCAGCCCCATCCAGAACGACCAGCGCAAAACCTGATCCGGCTTGATCCGGACGATGAAGCGCGGATGGTGCGGGCGGATCAGCTTGTAGATGCCAAAACCGATCAGACCGAAGCTGATCAGCCAGGCGGCGCGCATCAGCACGCCCATTGGAATCACCAAGCCCGGTAAACCGGCAACAAGAATCGCCACCGGCACCAACAACACCACCATCGACAGGAAATGCCCGAACGCGAGCGATCCGGTGCTTTGCAGGATCGCTCGCTCCGATCGTGTCTCCAACCCGCGCCCCGCCGCCCGCAGCCAGCCGATCGGCGGATTGAGGCCCTGGTAAATCCCCATGAAAACCGCCGTCAGCCACAGGGCGGTCTCATTCATCATCGCGCGTTCGATCAGGTCGAGGCAAAGCAGAAGCTTTCGGTCGAGCAGTCGCCACCTTCCAGGCGAATCTGATGCGCGCCGTAGCTGGCACCGAACTCGATCCGGAAGTCGGGGTCGAGCCGGAAGCCACCGGCGGCGTCGGTGTGGCACATCGCCATCTGCCCCGGCACGTCGGCGGGATAGAACTGGCTGTCCCAGGTGCTGTAGAGCGAGTTGGTGAAATAGACCCGCTTGCCGTCGCGGCTGATTTCGAGCATTTGCGGGCCACCTTGGAATTCGGCCCCCGATGGGTGTTTCGCGCGTGCCGCAATGCCGCCCACCCGAACCGAACCTGCCAGCTTCGGCGCGAACGGATCGCTTACGTCGTATTGCCGCAACTCCCCGGTACCCCAGCACGCGACGTACAGGAACCGGTCATCGAGCGAGAGATCGATATCGGTGATCAGCGGCGGCACCGCCCCGAACGGCTTGAGCAGATCGGGCAGCAACGCGGGATCGGCCGCCTCGGGCGGGATGATCGCGGTTTTTTTGGCATGGAATGTGCCGCCCTCGCGCCACCACGTCCAGATCGAGCCTTCGAGGTTGGTATTGTCGATTACCACACCGAGGAAGCCGTAATCCTTGGTCGGTTCATGCGCCGGGCGAACCTCCAGCGCCATCTGGTGATTGGACCCGAGATCGATGCTCTGGATATGGCGCCGGCCGCGCAAATCCCAGAAATGCAGCTTATGGCCGTATTTGCCGCCCATCAAAGCTTCCGGCACCACGCCGTTTTCAAACAGCGGCGGTAGCCCCCACTCGCTCGACACCATGTAGTCATGCGGCATGTTCCACCAGAAATCGTAATGGGCGAACTGGTCGCCACGATCGATTTCCCACTGGCCGCGAATGTCGAAACTGTCGCAATCGAGAATGAAAACTCCCGCCGGGCTTTCATCGCCATCGATGCCCTTACCGCCAAGGGTGCTGATATAAACGCCCTCCGGTCCGCAATGCACGGTATGCGGCCGCGAATAGCCGGTCTTGCGCTTGACCTCGTCGGGTTCGATGATTTTGGCGATGTGCGGCGCACGCGGATCGGGCTTGGTGTCGATGATATAGATACGCGACGAGCGGATGCCCGGCAGCACCAGATAGCGCCGCTCGCTGAACGCGTGGCCACTGGTCGGGCAGAGCGAGGAACTGCACGCGCTCCAGCCATAGTGATGCAGCTCATCCCCGACATAGGGCAGCACCAGCTTGTTGATCATGGTGCCGAACCGTGCCGAGGCGGGGTCGAGATCGATCACCGCCAGCGCGTCCGGCTTGGTCTTGTCCTTGCTCAGGAGGGCCACATAGCCAATCGTCTCGCGCGCTGCCTCCATCGCCAGGCGGGCCGTTGGATAAAAGGTGGGATCGGGCTTCATTTGAAGCGCGTTACTCATGATGGCGTCCTCCTCGATTTTATTGTCACCACGCTTCCACGATGAATGGAAACGCTCCAGGAATTTTTTGCAAGCAATTTCATCAGCCTACGATCGCTTCACGATTCCAGCCAGACTGATATTGCGCTATGCGTTCCTCGCGCGACGGCGCAAATACGGCATGATCGGATCGACCGGCGAATATTGTGGCAGGAACCCGCTTCGCGCAAGCAGCCTGTTATCTCACGCGGTCTGAACCTGGACCTGACCTTGGCCCTGGCCCTGCTCTTCCGGCGCTGTCGTTGCGCCGGGCCTCCAGTCACGAAAAAATGCCCGGCCCGTCGCGCCGGCGAGTTCACTCAACAAAATTTGCACCCGGTCGAGATAGCCGTGCAGATCGCCCTCGAGCACCTCTTGCATCGGCCGTTCAAGCAGAAATTCACGCAAATATTCGGCCTGTTCGATCGCGTCGTTGGCATGGGGCAGATGGTGGATCCGGCGCAGTTCATCGAGATGATATTCGGCACGACGAACTGACAACAGCACCGAGCGCGGGAAGGAGGGATCACGGAGCAAAAATCCGGCGACGTCCTCGGCGGAAAACTCGGCCCGCGCGAGGCGTTTGAATGCGTGGTAGCCGGCAGCGGCGCGCAGCACCGCATTCCACATCGTCAGTTCGGTCAACCGTCTTGCCTCGCGGTCGCGCGGTACCAGCAGGCGGTATTTGATGTCGAGCAGACGGGTGGTTTGATCGGCGCGTTCGATCAACCGGCCCAACTGGTAAAACTGCCAGCCCTGGTCGCGATACATCGTGCCTTCAGTGATGCCTGTGTGGGTCTGAACCGATTCCTTGATTCTGTTGCACAAGCGCGAGAGACGGTCGCCCTCGAGATCGCAAGGCTGGATCTGGGCAACAAAGCGGTGGAACACATTGATTTGCCGCCACATTTCGGTACTGATCAGCGGGCGCAGCGTGCGGGCGTTGGTGCGGGCGTATTCAAGACAGAAAGGAATGCTGGTGGGATTGGTCTGATCGAGCAGATAAAAGCGTCGCACCGTTTCCGGATCGCCCGCCCCCTCGGCGGTCTCGAATTTGTCCTGGTCGGACATGATTGCGACCAAAGCAGACCAGGATTCCGCCTCGCGTCCGGGGCTTTCGAAGCTTTGCACCACATCGATCAGGCGGGCGAGGTTTTCGACGCGTTCAAGGTAGCGCGCCATCCAGAACAATCCTTCGGCATCACGCGAGAGCAGAACCGGTTCGGCACGCATATCAGTAGCCTCCCGCCAATACCCAGGTGTCCTTCGATCCACCGCCCTGCGATGAATTCACGATCAACGACCCCTGCTTCATCGCAACCCGGGTGAGGCCGCCGGGTAATACCCAGGTGTCACGACCGGTGATCACGAAGGGGCGCAAATCGAGGTGGCGCGGGCCGATTCCTTCCTCGGTCAGCGTAGGTGCCACCGAAAGGGCGATCATCGGCTGGCTGATCCATTGTTCAGGGTCGGCGATCAACGCGGCGCGCGCGGTCTCAAGCTCGGCCTTGCTGGCACGCGGGCCGATGGTGATACCGTAGCCGCCCGATTCGCCGACCGGTTTGATCACCAATTCGTCCAGGTGATCGAGCGTGTAAGCTAAACCCTCAGCCTCGCGGCAAATGTTGGTCTGAACATTTTGGATAATCGGTTCTTCGCCAAGATAATATTTTATAATCCGTGGCATATACGCATAAACCGCCTTGTCGTCAGCGACTCCGGTGCCGACCGCGTTGGCGAGTGCGACATTGCCGGCGCGCCAGGCGCGGATCAGTCCGGGTACGCCCAGCATGCTTTCGGGACGGAATACTTCAGGATCGAGAAAATCGTCGTTCAGCCGGCGGTAAATCGTGTGAACCCGCCGCAAGCCGCTGGTCGTGCGCATGAAGACCCGGTCGTTTTCAACCACGAGGTCGGAACCCTGCACCAACGGCACCCCCATTTCGCGAGCCAGAAAAACATGTTCGAAATAGGCTGAGTTATAAATCCCCGGCGATAACAACACCACCTGCGGGTCCCCCACGTTACCGGGAGCAATTTCGGTCATGGCAGCTCGCAGGCGCCGCCCGTAGTCATCGACCGGCCGCAGTTTCACCCCGGACGTCAAATCGGGGAAGGCACGCAGCATGAGGTGTCGATTTTCAATCACATAGGACACGCCGGATGGGGTGCGCGCGTTGTCCTCAAGAATGCGGAACTCGCCCATTTCGTTGCGAATGATGTCGATGCCGCACACATGCACGTAAGTGCCGTGGCTCACCGCGAAATCCCGCATTTCAGGGCGGAAATTGGCATTGCCGAACACCAGATCGGCCGGGATGATGCCATCCTTGACGATTTTGGCCTCGTGATAAATGTCGCCCAGAAATGCATTGATCGCGGTGACCCGCTGGATCGCGCCGGCCTCGATCTGCCGCCATTCCGAGGGTGTGATCACGCGGGGAATACAATCGAACGGCAAAATACGGTCAATGGCGGTCGCGTCCGAGTACACTGTGAAGGTGATTCCACGATCGATCAGATCGGTCTCCGCCGCCGTCGCCCGCATTCGCAGCGCTTCGACGCCGATCCGCTCCAGCCGTTCCCGCACCAGCGTCGGCACACCGCCATCGTCGCCACGGGCATGGGTCAGTTCGCAGAAAAACTGTTGGGGAGCGTAGTCTGCGAAAATTTCGGTGCGTTCATTGTCCATCGTCCGCTCCTTCGTGGTTGACCCATGTTTGTCGCCCTGATCCTGCGATGCAACAAGAAAATCATTTCGGCGGGGCGGAGGCCATTATTCTTGGTATCGTCATACGCGCATCATTGTTTGACGGGCAGCTTTATGATTTTAAGAGCGTTGCAGAATTTTCCCGAAATTCATCCCGTTTTAGCCGTCATTGGACACTCGCACGGAACCGAACGGTCTGATATGCCGGTTCGATGCACGTTACCGATGATGCCATTGGCGGCTTGATCGATGCTAAAGGCCATATCCGGGCAGCCTGGAGGCCGGTGGTCGATGCGATGCAAGCAATCGGCGCGGAGGAATTCGCCGCCCGTGCCGCAGCGCTCGACCGGAGGGCGCGATTCGAATCGCCCAGCAGCACCGCCGACACCCCGCATCTGGACCCGATTCCGGTGCCGATGTTCGATCATGAATTCGCCGATCTAGCCGCTGCCGTCATCGAACGGGTCGAGACCCTCGCGGCGTTGCTCGATGATTTATATGGCCCGCAGCAATGCATCGCCGACCGCAGCCTGCCGGGCGCATCGTTGTTCACCAACCCGCAGTTCGTGCGCCAACTCGCGCGGCAGTCTGGTCTGGCCGGTCCCCGACTCGGGCTTTATGCCATCGACCTGATCCGTCATCCGGATGGCGGGTTCCGGGTGCTGCGCGACCATACCGACCGGGCGTCGGGTCTGGGACTCGCCCTGGCGATCCGACGATTCGTGGCGGAGGTCATGCCCGAACTATTTGGCGCGGTGACGCTGGCGAGCCAGAGACCGGTGATCGAAACCCTGCAGGACGTGCTGCATTACCACGCCGGCGGAGGCCCGATCGGCCTCATTGCCGGAGCCGACGCTGACGCCGCGGACGCCCGGCTGCTGGCAAGACAGATCGGCGGCATGGCCCTGCGCCCGGATGATTTGTCATGTACGAGCGGCGCGCTCCGGCTGCGAACCCTGGCGGGATCGACCCCCGTGCATTTACTGCTCCGCTTGGGATCGAGTCTCGGGATCGACCCGCTGGAACAGGGTGGCCACCCGTCGCTCGGGGTTCCGGGCCTGTTTCGTGCCTTGCGTAACGGCGCAGTGACGATGCTGAATGTGCCCGGAAGCGCCGTTTTACAACATGGTGATTTTAAAGCGCATTATCATGATCTATTCTGGCGTCGCCATGGCCGCGCTCCCCGCCTGCTCGAGAACGTTGGCGTTGCCCCGTCCGGATTCAACGCCGATCAAGCGCCGGTTGCCGCGCGGACGGCCGATGCCGGATCGGCCCGGTTCGACTTTGCCGCCGTCACGCTGCGCCTGTTCGCGGTGCTGATCAACGGGGTGTGGCGCGTGCTGCCGGGCGGCCTTGGCTATGCCGCGCGCGCCGACGGCACCCGGCTGGTCAAGGATATCTGGGTGATCGATTCAGGCGAGGCGGATGCAGGCGCACCCGGTCCGGCGCAACGCGCGGTGCCGCACGCGGCGTGCCGGGTGGCAACGGATTTGCCCAGCCGCCTCGCCGATGATCTGTTGTGGCTAGGCCGCATGGTCGAACGGCTCGACGCCTCGGCGCGACTGCTATCAATCGCGCTGCCTCGCTTCGCCGATGCGAGCAACCTGCCGCACGAAGCCGCCCAGCGCGCCATGCTTGCGGCGTGTCTGGTCAATGCCCGGTTGTTGCCCAAGGAAACCGCGGGTCCGTATTTGTCGGCGCGGTTGCTGCACACGACACTTGCTAAAAGGAAACCGCTTGCAGACCTGCTCGCCGAAATTTGCCGGTTGCTCGAACATTGCGGCGAGCGGTTCAGCGTGTCGATGCGGAGCATTGTCGAAGCGGCGCTCGATCAGATTCCGCGTGATGGCGACGGCGATCCGCGCGCCCTCGCGGCCTGTGTGCGGTTCGTCGCGACCTTCAACGGGGTGATCGCCGAAGATGCATCGCGCAGCGGCGGGTTCGTGTTTCTGGAAATCGGCCGCCGCCTCGAACGCGCCGAAGCGCTGGCGGAAACCCTGACTATTTTGCTCGATGGTACCCTCGCGCGGCTCGATCCTGGCCTGTCGCTGGCGATTGAACTGGCAGATGCCCAGTTGAGCTACGAATTCGTCAATGCCGCCCCGTTGTCCCCTGCCCCGGCGATTGCGCTGCTGATTGGTGCCCCCGACTATCCGCGTAGCCTTGCGTTCCAGACCGAGGCGCTCGGAGTCGCGCTGTTTCGGATCGGTGCTACGAACGAAGCCGCGTCAGCGGTCGCGATCACCGCATCCTTGACGGCCCTTGTTGCGTCGATCACCGCGAACGCGGTCAATCCGGCAGGAATCGGCAACGTGTTGCAAGCGGCCTCAGACTCGCTGCAAACCTTGGCTTCGGCCCTCGCGGTGCATTACTTTGCGCCGGTGCCTCCTGGGCGGCAGGTGTGGAATACAGAATGATATTGTTTATTTCAGGCGCAGTCCGGCACCCAGGCTTCCCCTTCAGGTGGTTCACCTTATCAACACCCCCGCGACCTTAGAGACGGGTGAGTTTCGCCCGCCTGAAATATGCAAGTCCTGCTAGCCCTGTCGCTAGAACGGCGATGGTCGACGGCTCGGGTACCGAGGTCGGTGTCGTCGGCATGCCCGGTATTGAAGCCGGCGGAGAGCCGGACTGATGTGGCAGCGGTGTCAGACCGTTCGCTGGTATCAGGTTTGTCGGCGGCACATAGGGTGCGGCATCGATGAGTCCACCCGGCGCATTATCGAGCGGAACGCCCGCCAGTGCCACATCACCCAAGGCTTTCATGACCCGCCCATAGGTTTGCGGCGTCATCGGCACGACAGGTGCCACCCAGACTTGATGGCAGCCGCAGGGCAACTGTGGCTTGGCGGGCGGCGATGCTAACATTACCGCAAGCGCCGCACCGGCACCAACCGTGGTTACCGCCGCCGGAATGCCAGCCACTACCGGGTGGCTGGCGATAACGCCGCGGCAAATCTGGGCACAGCGAATAATCCACATATGAAATGTTCTTGGCAAAAAATGTTATCGACTGCGTATCAAGTTAGTTAGATATGATCATCCTGTCAATAAACGTCAGGCTGTAAAAACCGACTAAACGAAATTGAAACCACTTGCCAAAAATCCGTTCGAGAATGACAATTTGTTCGGGGCGGTTATCATTTCGGAGAAATCGCGCGGATCAGCGCCGCCAAGTACGGATCGTGACATGGCGGAACCGGATGCCATGCCGCGCCATCCGAAACCGCACATAGGCGTAGGCGACAAGCCCGACCACGATCAGGATCGGCACGGTAAACACCGCCAGCCAGAACGCCAACGCCGCAAAGCCCAGGACAATGGTGAACCCCACCAACCGCGCCAGAATGCCGCCCAGCGTCGGTCGCGTCACCGGCTGGCGGGAAAAATCCCGTGAAAAATCCCCTGCCGGAGTCATGTCGATAATTGGTCCGTCATGTCGTCGCATCATTCTGGTATGGTGGTCCTGCGGGGCAATTTCAGCAAGTCAAATCACGCGCGCGGCGATGAAGACTTCGCAACCAACCCGCCATAATCGCCCCGGCTTGCGCCACCCCACCCCATTGGATATACCCGCGCGGCGACGCGAGGCTGTCATAGCTCAGGGGTAGAGCACCTCATTGGTAATGAGGAGGTCCAGGGTTCAATTCCCTGTGGCAGCACCACATGAATCAATGACTGACGAGTCATCGGCACCCATCAAAACCGACGCAATCCAAAACGGGGCATCACTGGGGCATCACTGGGGCATCAAAGTCGGCGCGATAGCCCGTGACAATCGGGCATCATTCACTCCGCCCTCGGCTACATCACGCCAGAACAAGCAGAGCGAAAAGCTGCATAATCCGGTGTCCACTAAAACGGGGGAAGGTCAGTCGTTCCAGCTACCTTTGCAGTAAGCGGCCGTGGTCAGCGGAAAATACCTCATCAAGCACTCTGGCCGCCGGACAAAAATCAAACCCCTGCCCGCAACACCGCCTCTGCGGCGCGAATCCCATCCACCCCCGCCGACAGAATTCCACCCGCATACCCTGCTCCTTCGCCCGCCGGAAACAATCCCCGCGTATTCAAACTCTGCCCGTCATGACCGCGCGTGATGCGAATGGGCGCGGACGTGCGGGTCTCCACACCGGTCAGCACAGCATCGGCACGATCGAAGTCGGCGATTTTGCGGGCGAATGCGGGGAGGGCTTCGCGAATCGCCTCGATTGCGTAGTCCGGCAGACAGGGTGCCAGATCGGTCAGATGGACACCGGGTGTGTAGCTGGGAACGACCTCACCGAAGGATGTGGACGCACGGTCGGCGAGGAAGTCGCCAACCAGTTGGACCGGCGCGTTATAACTGGACCCGCCTGCGATAAAGGCGCGGGATTCAAGGTCGCGTTGCAGCGTAATCCCCGCCAGAACGTCGCCATCCGGAAAATCGTCCGGCGTAATGCCGACTACGATGCCGGCATTCGCGTTGCGTTCGTTACGGGAATACTGGCTCATGCCGTTGGTGACGACGCGGCCGGGTTCGGACGTCGCGGCAACCACGGTGCCGCCGGGGCACATGCAGAAACTATAAACGCTCCGCCCGTTTTTGGCGTGGTGAACCAGTTTGTAATCGGCCGCCCCCAGGATTTCGTTACCGGCAAAACTGCCGTAGCGGGCGCGGTCGATCATCGATTGCGGGTGCTCGATGCGAAAACCGATCGAGAAGGGTTTGGCCTCGATATAAACACCGGCATCGCGCAGCATGGCAAAACTGTCGCGGGCGGAATGGCCGATCGCGAGGATAATGTGGTCGGAGTCGATGGTCTCGCCGGTTGCCAACACCACGCCGCGGGCACGGCGGGGGTTTTGCTCGATGATCAGGCCGGTGACCTTGGCACCAAAGCGGTATTCGCCGCCGAGGCGCTCGATGGTTGCGCGCATCGTCTCGACCATGCCGACCAGGCGGAAGGTGCCGATGTGGGGATGGGCGACAGTGAGAATTTCGTCCGGCGCGCCGGCGGCGACGAATTCGGTAAGCACTTTGCGGCCAAAATGGTTGGGGTCGCTGATCTGGCTGTAGAGTTTGCCGTCCGAGAAGGTCCCTGCCCCGCCCTCGCCGAACTGGACATTGGATTCGGGGTTGAGGATGCCACGCCGCCAAAGACCCCAGGTGTCCTTGGTGCGTTCCCGGACCAGTTTGCCACGTTCGAGGATGATCGGGCGCAGTCCGGCCTGGGCCAGAATCAGGCCCGCAAAAATGCCGCAGGGGCCGGTGCCGATAACGATAGGGCGAGATTTTGTAGGGTGGGTGGGGGGCGGTTTGTAGGTGGTGTCCGGTGTCGGGCGGATGTGGGGGTCGTTCTGGGCAAGAATGACGGCTTCATCGGCCACATCGGCGTCGATCGTGTAGGTGAGTTTGATCGCGGCTCTGCGCCGGGCGTCGATCGCTCGGCGGAACACGGAGAAGCCGCGCAACGCTTCAGGCGTGATATCGAGACGCACGCGCACTGCCTCGCGCAGGGCGGCATCGTCATGGTCGAGCGGGAGCAGAATTTCGGTGAGGCGGAGCATGGGGTGCGCTTTTAGCGACTCTGGGCAGAGCTTGCCACAACGGAGCAGAATAGCCACAACGCGGCCATGGCTCTTCCCCTGTTGGCGTTACAAAATATCCGGCTGTCGCTCGGCGCGTCGCCTTTGCTCGATGGTGCCGAGATTGGCGTCGGGGCAGGTGAGCGGATTTGTCTGGTCGGGCGCAATGGCTCGGGCAAATCGACGCTGCTGAAAATTGCCGCTGGGCTGATCGCGTCGGATGGCGGGTCGCGGTTTCTGCAACCGGGTGCCACGCTGCGATATTTGCCGCAGGAGCCGGATTTGTCGGGGTTTCCGACCGTGCTGGATTATGTGTTCGACGGGTTGGACGCCGAGACCGATGGGCATCGGGCGCGCGGATTGCTTGATCAACTGGGGTTGAGCGGGGCGGAAACCACGAAACAGCTTTCCGGGGGCGAGGCACGGCGGGCGGCGATTGCGAAAGTGCTGGCACCGGCACCAGATGTGCTGTTGCTGGATGAGCCGACCAATCATTTGGATCTGCCGGCGATCGAGTGGCTGGAAGCCGAGTTGCGCGGCTCGCGGGCGGGAATTGTGCTGATCAGCCATGATCGGCGGTTGCTGGAGAAGGTTTCGCGCAGCATCGTGTGGCTTGATCGCGGGCGGACCAGCCGGATCGATCGCGGGTTTTCGCATTTCGAAGCCTGGCGCGATGAGGTGCTCGAGCAGGAAGCGCGGGATGCACAGAAATTATCGCGCGAGATTGCGCGCGAGGAAGACTGGATGCGCTATGGCGTGACGGCGCGGCGCAAGCGCAATGTGCGGCGGGTGGCGGAACTTGCTGGATTGCGCGAGAAGAAACGGGAAGAGACGCGCGACGCGCGCGAGTTGCAGGTGACGGCGAGTTCGGCTTCGCTTTCGGGCAAGATCGTGGTCGATGCCAAGGGAATCGACAAAGCTTACGGCGATCAGGTGATCATTCGTGATCTGACGTTGCGGGTGTTGCGCGGTGATCGGTTGGGGATTGTTGGGCCGAACGGGGCGGGCAAGACGACGTTGTTGCGGTTGTTGACCGGGCTGGATCAGCCTGATCGGGGGACGATCAAGCTTGGCACTAACCTTGCGGTCGCGACGCTGGATCAGCAACGCGCGGCGCTCGATCCGGCGCGTACGCTGGCCGATACGCTGACGGGCGGCAAAAGCGATCTGGTTGAAGTAGGCGGCGAATCACGCCATGTCATTGGTTACATGAAGGATTTTCTGTTCCGGCCAGAGCAGGCGCGCACGCCTGTGGGCACGTTGTCGGGTGGTGAGCGGGGGCGGTTGCTGTTGGCGGCAATTTTGGCAAAGCCTTCGAATCTGCTGATTCTCGATGAGCCAACCAATGATCTGGATTTGGAAACGTTGGATATTTTGCAGGATATGCTGAGCGATTACGCCGGCACGATTTTGCTGGTCAGCCACGATCGTGATTTTCTTGACCGGATTGCGACGTCGACCTTGGCGGCGGAAGGCGATGGACATTGGGTGGAATATGCCGGTGGCTATTCCGACATGCTGGCGCAGCGCGGGGTTGCGGTGCGCGAGGCCGTGGTGGCACGCAAGCCGGGGCCGTGCGGTGCCAAGCGTGTCGCGGAACCGGGGGCGTTTTCGTTCAAGGATCGGCATCGGTTAAAGGCACTGAATACCGAAATTGCCAACCTGCAGGGCGAGATTGCGGAACTGGAAGAGACGTTTGCGGACACTGATTTGTTCACCAGGCAACCGGAGCAGTTTCAGGCGAACATGACACAATTGGCTGCGTTTCATGATCAACTCGGGGTACTGGAGGCTGAGTGGTTGGAGTTGGAGATGCGGCGGGAAAGCGTGGACAGTTAAAGTGTCGATAGTCAGAGGACTTCTTTTTTGTCAGAAAGAACGGCTTAACTTTCCTTACTGATAACCGGCGAAAACTTGATCGTAAGACTCCGCGCAATCACGAGCGCAATCACAACAATGCAAAGTGCGACCAGATCGCGCGACGAGAAGTTCTGAGCATAGAGTTTAATCAGGATTTCACGCAGCGAAAACACGATGGTGACGTCGAGCAGCGTTGACAGGCGAATGCGGCGGGTGCGGGCATAATCCATGAAGGTGTTGAAGAGTTCGATGAGAATGACGACATCGAGGATGCGTTCCACCAGGGTGCGCAGTTCGAATTCATCGACCGTCGACGGCCGCAGTTGCGGGAAGAGGTGAATTGTCGTGATGATGGCCGCAACGAAAGCGAAGCCGAGCGCGATCAGCATCAGCGGGATGACGCCGATGATGACGGCATCGACCGCGATGTCGTAGCCGCGAAAAATCAGGGCGCGCCAGCGCGTGTGCCGGGCCGGTTCGACAGCAGGATTTGTGTCGCTTGTCATTCTTAGCCCGCGAACAGGACACCGTCGCGGAGGATGACGACACGATCCATCCGGGCGGCGAGATCGGGGTTGTGGGTGGCAATCAGGGCGGCGATTTTTTCGCTGCGAACCACGCGCAACAGTTCCTCGAACACAATGCCGGCGGTCGCGACGTCAAGATTGCCGGTCGGTTCATCGGCGAGCAGAAGTTTTGGGGCATTGGCCATGGCGCGGGCGATGGCGACGCGCTGGCGTTCGCCGCCGGAGAGCTTGCCGGGGAGGTGGTTGGCACGATCGGTCAGGCCAAAGGCCGCGAGGAGTTTCAGGCTACGGGCTTCGGCCTTGTCGTTGGCGGTGCCGGCGATCAATTGCGGAATTGTAATATTTTCGATGGCGGTGAATTCGGCGAGCAGGTGATGCGCCTGATAGACGAAGCCGATTTCATCGCGGCGCAGCCGGGTTTTTTCGGAATCCGACAGGCGAGATGTATCGACACCCTGGATGCGGACGGTGCCGGAGTCCGGACGCTCGAGCAGTCCGGCGAGGTGCAGCAAGGTGGATTTGCCGGAGCCGGACGGGGCGACCAGCGCAACGATTTCCCCACCCTGCAAGGCAAGGTTGGCACCGCGCAGGATATGAAGGTCTTCGCCCTCGCTGTGAAAGGTACGAACCAGTTGTTCGAGACGAAGAATTTCACTCATGGCGCAATGCCTCGACCGGATCGGTGCGGGCGGCGCGCCAGCTTGGGTAGATCGTCGCGACGAAAGACAGTGCGATGGCGAGGATGACGACCTCGGTCACTTGGCTCCATTCGAGTTTGGCGGGAAGGGATTCCAGATAATACACCGTGGGGTTGAAGAGCTGGGTTCCGGTGATGTGTTGGATGAACAGGCGGATCTGTTCGATATAGGCGCAGAACACGACGCCGAGGGCAAAACCGACCATGGTACCGATGACGCCGACCGAGGCACCGACCATGAAGAAAATGCGGAGGATCGAACCCGATGACGCACCCATGGTGCGCAAAATGGCAATGTCGGCGGTTTTGTCTTTCACCATCATGATCATCGAGGAGACGACGTTGAACACGGCGACGATGATGATCAGGGTGAGGATCAGGAACATGACGTTGCGTTCGACGTTCACCGCGGCGAAAAACGCATTGTTGCTGTCCTGCCAATCAACGATGTTGACCGGCGCACCTGAAAGCACGCCGGGGATGGCCGCTTTGATCGGGCCATCCTTGTCGGGGTTTTTCACGAACATCTGAATTTGAGTCGCTGCGTTGGGCGTGCGGAACAAAGTTTGCGCCGCCGGCAGCGGGAGGAAGACAAAACTCGAATCATATTGTGCCATGCCGGTCTGGAAAATCGCGGAGACGTGGAAGCTTTCGATCCGCGGGATGGTACCGATGATGGTGGCATTGCCTTGCGGCAGGATCAGAGTGATCGTGCCATCGAGCGGGATGCCCAACTGGGTGCCGACCCCGTCACCGATCGCGATGTCGTTGCCGGAAAAATCCTTGAGCGAGCCGGCAACGATGTGACGCGAGACGGTACGCAATTCAGTGAGGCCCTGCGGCTGGATGCCGCGCGCCATGCCGCCGATGGCCCCGCCGTGCGGGCCGGTCATCAGCACCTCGCCCTGAACGATCGGGATGGCGCTGATGACGCCGGGGATTTTCATCAGCTTGCCGGCGGCGGAGTCGTATTGGGTGATATTGGTGCCCGCGCCGAACACGCCGATGTCGCCATTGAGGCCGAGGATTTGCGCGAGGAGTTCCTGGCGGAAGCCGTTCATCACGCTCATCACGATGATCAGGGTGGCGACGCCGAGGGCGATGCCGATCAGGGAGAAGATCGCGATGATGGAGACGAAACGCTCACCCTTGCGGGCGCGCAGGTAGCGAAAGGCGATCCGGCGTTCGAAGGCGTTGAACATCAAGCCAGCACTTTGGCGAGCGCGTCGGTGAGCGAGAGTTCGGCGCGTTCGCCGGTGCGGCGGCGCTTGAGTTCGACCTGGCCGGTGGCCGCACCGCGCGGGCCGACGATGAGTTGCCAGGGGTGGCCCATCAGATCGGCATCGGCGAATTTTTCGCCGGCGCGGGCGGGACGATCGTCGTAGAGGGCGGCATCGCCGAGGCCGGCGTAGAGGTCTTCGCAGAGTTTGTCGGTGGTGGCGTCGCCCTGGCGGAGGTTGAGGATGGCGGCGCGGAACGGGGCGACGGCGTCGGGCCAGATGATGCCGGCATCGTCATGGCTGGCTTCGATGATGGCGCCGGTGAGGCGGGAGACGCCGATGCCGTAGCTGCCCATTTCGGGGTGGATTTTCGACCCGTCGGGACCAGTGACGGAGAAACCCATGGCTTCGGTATATTTTTTACCAAAATAAAAGATCTGACCGACTTCAATACCCCTGCCCTCACGGCGGCGCAGCTCGGGCACGTCCGCCCAGGAATTCAGGTCATGTTTTTCGTCTGTTGCGGCATAAGTCTGCGTAATCTGGTCATAAAATATGTCGATTTCGCTGGGATCGTCATATCCGGGCAGAGAATGGATCCAATCCATGTGCTCAAAATCTGAATCATAGAAAATTCCACTCTCCCCGGTCGGTGCAAGGATATGGAATTCATGGCTCAGATCGCCGCCGATCGGCCCGGTGTCCGCCCGCATCGGGACCGCGCGTACGCCCATCCGTTGGAACGTTCGCATATATGCGAGCATCATGCGGCGGTAGGAGGCGACGGCGCTCGCGTAGTCAGGATCAAAACTGTAGCCGTCCTTCATGTAGAATTCGCGGCCGCGCAGGACGCCGAAGCGAGGGCGGACTTCGTCGCGGAACTTCCACTGGATCTGGTAGAGCATCTGCGGCAGGTCGCGGTAGGATTGCACCGAGTCGCGCATGATGGCGGTGAGCATTTCCTCATTGGTCGGGCCGTAGAGCATCTCGCGGTCGTGACGGTCGCGGATGCGGAGCATTTCGGGGCCGTAGGCGTCGTAGCGGCCGCTTTCGCGCCAGAGATCGGCGGATTGGATGGTGGGCATCAGGATTTCCTGGGCCCCTGCCCTCGCCTGCTCGGCGCGGACGATGTTGGCGATGTTGTGGAGCACGCGCAGGCCGGTGGGCAGCCAGGCATAGATGCCGGCGGATTGCTGGCGGATCATGCCGGCACGCAGCATCAGGCGGTGCGAGACGATCTGCGCCTCGGCGGGGGTTTCCTTGATGGTGGGGATGAGCGAGCGGGTGAGGCGCATGCGATGTCCTGAGCGAGTGGTTGGTGCCGGTTCTCCTACAGCGGCACGGTGCCCTCGGCCAGAGCCTCGGCGCGGGCGGGGTCGAGCCGGCGGTTCAGGGCGACGCGGGCGGGTTTTTCGATCAGGACGTGGAGTATGAGGCTGAGACCTAGGGTGAGCGCCGCCAGTGTCGCGCCATAGGCGAAAGGAACGCTGGTCGGGGGAAGATGAAGCTGGCGGAACAGTTGCGAGGTGGCGAGTTCGGCAGGCGCAAAACTCATGTAGAACGGATAGGAAATAATCCCTAACGCGTGCAGCGGTTTGATCCCGCCGATACTGACGGATTTTTCGGCGTCACCCTGCATGGCAAGGCCGTAGATCATCAGCCACAGGCCGAACACCGTCAGCGCATCGTGCCCGGCCCAGGCGAATGCAGCGGCGGCAGCCGCGCCGATCAGGCCGATTTTGGCACCCGGAAATTCATCGGCCATCATCGGCACCGCGATCGACGTTGCCATCCCTGCCAAAAATTCGGGGAAGAAGCGCAGCATCGAGGCACCGAACGTCAGGTTGAGTCCGTGATATGCGAACGACACCGCGCACAGGACAAAAAAGCACAGGGGCATCGCGGCGATCACGGCGAGGTTAAAAAACCGCGCGGTTGCCGCGGCCATGAAGGGAAACAGCAAATAGCCGGCCCATTCGGTGCTGATCGACCAGGAGGGATAATTCCAGGTCCAGTGGTGCAGGGTATCCCAGCTCTGGACCAGCAACAGGTTGTCGATCAAGGCGGTCGTCGCAAATCGCTCAGGCTGGCGCGGGACGATTCCCACGGCCACTCCCGTGAGGAACATCGCGCCGAGCAGGATGATGACGGCAAGGTGAACCGGGTACAGCCGTGCCAGACGTTTGCCCCAGAAGTGCAGAACACCAGAACGGGTCATCGGGATCGCATTGTCGACCCGTGCAAGAATGAAACCGGATAGGACGAAAAATCCATCGACTCCGAGATAGCCGTGGTCGATCAGCGGGCCGAGCGGCCCAAGCGAGTGACTGAACTGGGTATGCAGGTTGAGATGGTAGGCGAACACCCACAGAGCGAACAAGGCGCGGCAGGCGGTCAGGTCCTTCAATTCGCGAGTTTTGTTCATAACTTTGGATTATGCCCAGAAAAAAGCCCGCCGACCATAGGGCCAGCGGGCCAAGTTCAGGGAGGAAACGCCAGTCACACGGCAGAGTAAAGAACCAACCTTCACTCTATGCCGCATGATGCATCGCAACATCGCGTGGGTAAAGCGAAATCAGCACCAATTATCCCTAAAATTAGCCTGTTTATGCAGCTATTGATTATTTTATAGCCATATTACGTTTTAATCTAGGCGAATGACTAAAAGTTGATCAGCTAACATGGATAACATGAACATCGACCAACGGCCGCTTGCCGAATCGGCGGCCCAGCACGCGGCGCAACGTGGCTTGGGCGGCTTCCTTCACCGCACCGCGATCGGAACGGAGGCTGGCGGGTAATTCCTCGAATGAGGCGATGAAATCGGCTTCCAAGGCCCCGATGGCCGCGTCCTGCGCTTCGAAAAGTCCCGGAGCGGCGATCTGGGCACCACCTTTGACCCGGCCGGAGCCATCGACCGCGATGCTGCCGACCACCACGCCGTTGAACATCATGCGCCGGCGCGCCGCCATCACCCCGCCCTGCATCGGCACCAGACGATCGCCATCGACCGCCAGGCGGCCTACGGGAACGCCGTCGATCACTTCAGGATTACCGGGGGCGAGACGCGCGACATCGCCGTCCTCAAGAAGCAGGGTGCTGATGCCCTCGGCTTCCGCGAGATCAGCTTGCGCGGCCATGTGCCGCCACTCGCCATGGGTCGGGATAATGTATTTCGGGCGCACCAGACGATAGAGGCGGCGCAGTTCGTCGCGCGCCGGATGACCCGAGACATGCACCATGTGGTCGTCGGCGGTCATCACGTTTACCCCGGCACGGACCAGATCGTCTTGCACGTTGGCGATCGCACGCTCGTTGCCGGGGATCATGCGGGACGAAAAAATCACGGTGTCGCCCTCGCCGAGCGCGATGTTGCGGTGGGTGTCGGCGGCGATGCGGGCCAATGCCGAACGCTTTTCGCCCTGGCTGCCGGTGGCGAGGATGAGCAGATTATCATCGGGGATGCGCCCAACTTCGTCTTCTGGAACGAAATCGGGCAGATCGTGCAGATAACCGACCTCTTGCGCCGCCTCGACATATTTGGCGAGGCTGCGGCCCACCAATGCGACGTGCCGGTCGGCGGCGGCGGCGGCTTTCACGACCGTGTCGATCCGGGCGATGTTGCTGGAAAAGCAGGTAACGACCACCCTGCCGCGCAAGCCGGCGATCAGCGCCGTCAGACTTTTGCGCACGGTGGATTCCGAGCCGGAGTGGCCTTCGACCAGGGCATTGGTCGAGTCGGAGATCATGGCCAGCACACCGGCATCGCCCAATGCCTGCAACGCGGCTTCGTCGGTGGGCGGCCCCACCAAAGGTTCGGGGTCGAGTTTCCAGTCACCAGTGTGCAAAATGGTGCCGTAGCGCGTGGTGATCGCCAATGCCTGGGCTTCGGGGGTGGAGTGCGCCATCTGGATGTAGCGCAGCGAGAACGGTGCGATTTCGAAAGCGGCACCCGGCTTGATTTCATGGATTTTGACGGTACGCAGCAGCCCCGCTTCGCTCAGCCTGTAGCGGATCAGCGCCGCGGTGAATGGTGTCGCGTAGATCGGGCAGCGTAACGCGTCCCAGATCCGGGCGATTCCGCCGATATGGTCTTCATGGGCGTGGGTGATCACCAGGCCGCGCAACCGGTCGCGATTGGCCATGAGATAGGCTGGGTCGGGGACCAGGAGTTCGGCTTCGGGGGCCTCTGGCCCGGCAAAACCCATGCCGCAATCGACCACCAGCAACGCGTCGTCGACCCCGTAGACGTTGAGGTTCATGCCGATTTCGCCGGTGCCTCCGAGCGGCGTGAACGTCAGGCCAGCCGATGTCGGGTTCCTTGGGATTTGGTTCATTCGTGTCGGTCTTTCATCATTAGTCGTTGTCCGGATCGCGGTTGCGCAATGGGGGGGCCGGGTTGCGCAGCGCGAGCAAGCGCAATCCTTCAAGGGTGAGATCGGGGTCGATCCGTTCGATGCGGGGGCTGCCCTCGGCAATCAGCGGGGCAAGTCCTCCGGTAGCGACGGTTTTCATCCGTTCGCCGAATTCGGCTTCAATCCGGGCGATCAGGCCTTCGACCAGCCCGACGTAGCCCCAGTAAATCCCTGAGCGCATCGCCGGGATTGTCGAGGTACCAATCACCTTTTGCGGTCGGCCGATGCCGATGCGCGGCAGGCGAGCTGCGGCTTGGTGCAGCGCCTCGACCGACAGATTGATCCCCGGCGCGATAGCACCACCGATGTAGGCACCGGTCCGGTCCACGACGTCGAAAGTGGTCGCGGTGCCGAAATCGACCACAATCAGCGGGCCGCCATAGGATTGATGGGCGGCGAGCGCATTGAGCAGACGATCGGCCCCGACTTCGTTCGGGTTGTCGACCTTGATCGCGAAGCCCCAGTCGAGTTCGGCGCTGGCGATCAACGGCTCGACGCCAATCCAGTCGCGGCACAAATGGCGCAAATGATAGAGGGCGGCAGGCACGACGGTACCGATCACCGCTCGATTGAGGTGCTCAATCGCAATGTCGTTGCGTTTAAGCAGAAAACCGAGCCAGACGCCATACTCATCCGACGTGCGTTGGGCGTCGGTCGCGATGCGCCAGATGCCGCGCCACGCCGCGCCATCATGCACCGCGAAGACGACATTGGTATTCCCGGCGTCGATAACCAGCTTCATTGCGTTCGGCTTCCGTGGGACGGTCACAACAGGGCGACGTCGCCGCTGCGGATGATTGTGACGTCCTCACCTTGTCGGAGCAACAAACTGCCGTCCGCGTCAATCCCTGCATAGGTGCCGGTGATCCGGCCGGCGTCGACAGAGAGGCTCACACCAGGTTTATGAGCATGGTGCTGCCAGGCGGCGCGGAGGGCGGCGGCATCATCGGTGGCGAGGCCGGGTTGCCAATGGTCCAACCGGGCGCAGAGGCGTGGCGCGAGGAGGTCCGGCGTCACCACCTGACCACCCAGAGCAGCGAGGCTGGTGGTGGCGCGGCCTGGAATTTCGGGTGCCGATACCAGATTGACGCCGAAGCCGATGACCAGGGAGGCAATGCGATCTGCCTCGATCGCGGCATCAAGCAGGATGCCGGCGAGTTTAGCAAAGTCGGCTTTGCCTTTGCCGGCCATGATGTCGTTCGGCCATTTCAGGGCGAGATGATCCAGAGCCGGCAGAAACGGCGCGAGGGCTTCGAGCAGGGACAGCCCGGCCATCAGCGCGAACAATCCGCCGTGGGTTGCCGGAATGTTCGGGCGAAGCAGGATGGAGGCGTAGAAATTGCCTTCAGGGGACGCCCAAACCCGCCCGGCGCGGCCACGGCCGGCGGTCTGGCGTGCGGCGATCACCATCAGTCGATCGGGTTCACCCTGGCGCGCGCGCTCGACGCAAAAATCCGAGGTCGAATCGAGGCTGTCATAACGTTCGATCCGCCACGGCAAAGGCAGCGGTGTCAAAATCCCTGGCTCGGGAACACGGCGTGCGCCGCGAGCGATGAAATTGTGGAGAGCGGCGACGGGTAGAATACAAATAGTGCCGTCGCGATGGCACTGACCGCGATCACCAGATTGATACCGACGGTGCGCTTGTCGAAGCCGGGCGTTCCGCTGTCGAAATACATCACCTTGATGACGCGCAAATAGTAGAAGGCGGCGACCACGCTGGTCGCGACGCCGATCACTGCCAGCACGTCGAGATGCGCGTCGATTGCGGCGGCGAAGACATAGAACTTGCCGAAAAACCCGGAAAGCGGCGGGATGCCGGCCATCGACCACATCAATATCGCCATAGCCAGGGCGTAGCGGCCGTCTTCCGACGCCATGCCGGCGAGATCGGCGATGCGTTCGACCGGACGGCCCTTGCGACTCATCGCAATGATGCAGCCGAAGGTACCGAGTGACATGACGACGTAGATGGCCAGGTAAATCATTGTGGCGCGCACCCCGGCGAGGGTGCCGGCGGCGAGGCCCATCAGCGCGTATCCCATGTGGCCGATCGAGGAATAGCCCATCAGGCGCTTGATATTGGTCTGACCGATCGCACCGATCGCCCCGATGATCATCGAGGCGGCGGCGAGGATCTGCACGAGGTCCTGCCATTGCGTCAGCATCGGGGCAAATGGGCCGAGCATCAGGCGAAGCAGTAGCGCGAACACGGCGACTTTCGGCGCGGTCGCGAAAAACGCGGTGACCGGACTTGGCGCGCCCTCGTAGACATCGGGCGTCCACATATGGAACGGTGCCGCCGAGATTTTGAAGGCAAGCCCCACCAGGACAAAGACAATACCGACGGTGGAACCGATCGACGCGGTGGCGTTGCCGCCGAACGCGTGGGCGATGCCGACGAAACCGGTGGTGCCGGAAAAACCATAGACCAGCGAGATGCCGTACAGCAGGATGCCGGAGGACAACGCACCGAGAATGAAGTATTTCAACCCGGCCTCGGACGAGCGGAGATCGCTCCGCGCAAAGGCGGCCAGAATGTAGAGCGCGAGAGACTGGATTTCGAAGCCGATATAAAGAGTGAGAAGGTTGGCCGCCGACACCAGCACGATCATGCCGGTCACCGCGAACATGATCAGCACCGGGTATTCGAAGCGGGTGATGCCAACACGCTGGTTGAACGCGACCGAGAGCGACAACGCACCTGCGGCACCCAGCAGCACCAGCATATCGGCAAAACGGGTGAAATCGCTGGTGAGGAACAAGCCGTGGAACATGCGCCCGTCGGGGGCGGCGAAGATCAGGCGGCCGGTGATCGCCAGGACCACGATCGCGGTGCCGGTGATCGCAAACGTGTGGTCGCGGGTGGTGAACACGCCGTACAGCAGCATGGCCATGCCGGAGACCGCGAGACACAAAATCGGCAGCATCGTGTAGAACATGGTCATTGCAAGGCTCCCGCTTTCGCCATCGCCAGATGCGTAGCCGGGAGCATCGCCGCGGCATGGGCGTGGACCAGATCCTGCACGGCACTCTGAAAGGCGTAGGTCAGGCCGCTCGGGATGAAGCCAAGCCCGATCACCAGAATCGCGAGGGGGGCCAGCATCAGCCATTCCTTGCCGGAAATATCACTGATCACCGCATGGGCGATGCTACGCGCCTGGTCGAACAGCACGCGGCGGATCATGACCAGCATGTACATAACGCTCAGGATCATGCCGGTCCCGGTGAGCAGCGCCACCCAGAAATTGACCTGGATCGCGCCGATCATCACCAGGATCTCGCCGACGAACCCCGAAGTACCGGGCAGACCGACATTGGCCATCACGAACAGCATGAGGAAGGTCGCATAGACTGGCATGCGGGTGGCAAGCCCGCCCAATTGATCGAGCCGCAGCGAATGGCCGCGCGCGACTAATATGCCGACGCAGAGGAACAGCGCCGCGATCACCAACCCATGCGAGACCATCTGGAACAGCGCGCCCTCGATACCGATGACCGTGAAGGTGAAAATACCGACAACGATCAGCCCCATATGGGCGACCGAGGAATAGGCGATCATCCGTTTCAGGTCGATCTGGGCCAGGGCGGCGAAGGAGATGTAGATCACCCCCATGATGCCGAGGGCGAACATCAGCGGCGCGAAATAGGCTGACGCCTGCGGCAGCATCGGCAGCGAGAAGCGCAGGAAGCCGTAGGCCCCCATTTTCGACAAAACGGCGGCGAGCATGATCGTGCCGGGCAGCGGCGCTTCGCCGTAAGCGTCCGGCAGCCAGGTGTGGAACGGCCAGACTGCCGCTTTTACCCCGAACGATGCCAGGAAGGCGAGGAACAGCCAATCCTGGATATGCGGCGCGATTGGCGTGTGCATCAGGGCGATCATGTTGGTGGTGCCGGCGTGGTGCCACATCCAGACCAGTGCCAGTAGCATCGGCAATGAGCCGGCCAGGGTGAAGACAAAAAACTTGACCGCGGCATAAATCCGCCGCTCGCCGCCCCACACGCCGATGATCAGATACATCGGGATCAGTACGCCTTCGAAGAAAATATAGAACATCAAAAAATCGAGCGAGGAAAACATGCCGATGGTCATGGTTTCCAGCAGCATGAAGGCGGCCATGTAGTCGCGCACCCGGCGTCCTTCGCGCCAGCTTGCCAGGATCACGATCGGGGTGAGCAGAGCGCTCAGGGCAATGAAAAACAGGCTGACCCCATCGATGCCGAGTCGATAGGCGATGTGGAACTGCGGAATCCAGGTGGCGGTTTCGCTGAACTGAAAACCATGCGTGGCCGGGTTGAAATCGAACAGCATGATCGCGGCGAGCACCAGCACGATCAGGCTGGTCCAGAGTGCGATCCAGCGGGCGTTGTGCGCGGCGGCCGCGTCACTGCCGCCGTGGCGCCCTTGGGGAATGAACATCAGGCCGGCACCCGCAAGCGGCAACCAGATCATCAGGGAGAGGACTGGAAATGTCATGGTTCTGATCCCCTCATCGCGCCAACAGGAACACGGAGACCAGCACCATCAGGCCGATCAGCATGACGAAGCCGTAAACCGCGATCGAGCCGCTTTGCAGGCGGGACGCTTGGCCCGCAGCGTCGACGGTGAGACGCGCGAGGCCGGAGGGCACGCCATCGATCACCTCGTCATCACCAACCCGCCAGATCAATCGGGCAAGCCGCAGCGCAGGGCGGACAAAAATTGCATCATAGAGTTCATCGAAATACCATTTGTTGAGCACAAAGTCGTAAAGCCCAGGGAGCGCCCGCGCGAGCCGTGCCGGGGTGGCGGGGGCCACTTCGTAGAACCAATAGGCGACGCCGATGCCGCCAACCGCCAACAGCAACGGCAAACCGGCCCCCCAGGCGGGAATGCTGTGCAGACCGTTCATGAACGCACCATGATCGGGCAGCGCGATGCTCGCCCCCCAGAACGCCGCATATTTTTTGCCGATGAAGGTGGGGGCGAGGAGGAAGCCGGTGGTCAGGGCACCACCCGCGAGGACGATCAGTGGCCCGAGCATCACCGCCGGGCTTTCGTGCGCATGACCGGTGGTGTCGCTTGATCCGCGTGGTTTGCCGTGAAACACCAGGAGCATCAGCCGCACGATGTAAAACGCGGTCAAACCGGCACCGAGCGTACCGGCGATCCACCCAAACATCGCGGTCGGCGAATGATTGGCAAAGGCCGCGGCAAGAATTGCATCCTTGGAGAAAAACCCGGAAAACGGTGGGATCGCGGCGAGCGCCAGGGCACCGAACCACATGGTGACATAGGTAACCGGCAGTTTGCGCCACAACCCGCCCATTTTCCGTACATCCTGCTCGTCGGCCAGCGCGTGGATCACCGAACCAGCGCCAAGGAACAGGAGGGCCTTAAAGAAGGCGTGGTTGACGAGGTGGAATATCGCGGCGGGACCCGCGCCCACGCCAACCGCGAGGAACATGTAGCCCAGCTGCGAGCAGGTCGAATAGGCAATGATCCGCTTGATGTCGTTCTGCACGCAGCCGATCGTCGCGGCAAAAAACGCGGTGGCCCCGCCGATTACCGTGATCGCATCGAGCGCGACCGGCGCATGGTCGATCAGCGGCGTCATCCGCACCATGGCGAACACCCCGGCGGTGACCATGGTGGCGGCATGGATCAGGGCGGAAATCGGGGTCGGGCCTTCCATCGCGTCCGGCAGCCAGGTGTGCAGGAATAGCTGCGCGGATTTGCCCATCGCGCCGATGAACAGCAGGACCGAAATAACCTCGAGCACCGGCAAATCGGCGCCGAACAAATGATAGACGGCGGATTCGACCGCCGGGACGCCGGCAAAGATGACATCGAAACTGACACTGTGGAATTGCAACCAGGTCAGCGCGATGCCGACCGCAAAGAACAAATCGCCGACCCGGTTGACAATGAACGCCTTGATCGCCGCCGCATTGGCGCTGGCGCGATCGTACCAGTAGCCGATCAGCAAATAGGACATCAGGCCGACGCCCTCCCAGCCAAAAAACAGCTGGACCAAGTTGTTGGCGGTGACCAGCGCCAGCATCGCGAAGGTAAACAAAGAAATATAGACGAAAAACCGGGGTTCGGAGCGGTCGTGCGCCATATAGCCGACGCTGTAGATGTGGATGATGGCGGACACGACGGTGACCATGCCGACCATCACCAGCGACAGCGTATCCTCGCGCAGCGCCCAGTGGGGCGTGAACTGCGCGACGCTGATCCACGGTCCCAGCATCACCAGATGATCGGGCAGATGCTGTACCAGATGGCGAACGTCGACCGCGATCGCAGCAGCGCCCGCGATGATCAGCGACGCAACACTCATCCCCACGGCAACGCCACGGCTGGTGAAGGGGCGAAACAGACCGGTGAGCAGCGCGCCGGCCAGCGGCGCAAATACGGCGATTGCGAGCAGCATGTCAGCCCTTCATCAACGTGACGTCTTCGACCTCGATCGAGTCGCGATTGCGGAAATAGACCACCACGATCGCCAGCCCGATCGCCGCTTCCGCCGCCGCAACCGCGAGGACGAACATGACAAAAACCTGCCCCACCATGTCGTGCAGCGCCGCCGAGAAGGCAACGAAATTGAGGTTGGCGGCGAGCAGGATCAGTTCGATCGACATCATGATGACGATGACGTTCTTGCGGTTTAGGAAAATCCCGAAAATCCCGATCACCAGCAACAGACCGGCAACCACCAGATAATGCGCGAGACCTACATTCATCATTGGGCGTTCATCGTTGGGCGATCTCCCGGTCGGGTACGGCGTGCGGCGTTATCTGGTGCGAGCCTTCGCCCAGCTTCATCGTCACCATGGTCAGGGTTTCGTCGATCCGCCGGTCGTGCTGGATGTGGATATTCTGCCGGCGCGGACCATGGCGATCATTATGGGTCAGCACAATGGCACCAACCATCGCGACCAGGAGTAACAGCGCCGTAAGCTCAAAGACGAACATGTAGCTTGTATAAATCAGGTCGCCGAGGGCGGTCGTGTTGGAAATATCGGCCGGCATGGGCGCAAGGCCGGCAAGACGCGCGCCGGGTGCAATTTTCCAGTCGATCGCGGTAAGGCCGATTTCGACCATCAGGATGAACCCGATGGTCAGACCGAGCGGCGCATAACGCTGAAAGCCCTCGCGCAGGGCGGCGAAATCGACATCCAGCATCATCACCACGAACAGAAACAGCACGGCGACCGCACCGACATACACGACCACCAATACCATCGCGAGGAATTCGGCCCCGGCGAGCACGAACAGCGCCGCCGCGTTGATGAAGGCGAGGATCAGGAACAACACCGAATGCACCGGGTTGCGCGCGGTGATCACCATGCAGGCCGAGGCGAGCAGAATGCCGGCGAAGACGTAAAATGCGATGTCAGGGATCATGTTCGGGGCTTACCGATACGGCGCGTCGAGTTCGAGGCGCTTGGCGAGTTCCGGTTCCCAGCGATCGCCGTTGTCGAGCAGTTTCGCCTTATCATAAAGTAGCTCCTCGCGAGTTTCGGTCGCGAATTCGAAATTCGGGCCTTCAACGATCGCATCGACCGGACAGGCTTCCTCGCACAGGCCACAATAGATGCATTTCGTCATGTCGATATCGTAGCGGGTGGTGCGGCGCGAGCCATCGGCGCGGGGTTCGGCCTCGATGGTGATGGCCTGGGCCGGACAGATCGCCTCGCAGAGTTTGCAGGCGATGCAGCGTTCCTCGCCGTTCGGATAGCGGCGTAGCGCGTGCTCGCCCTTGAAGCGCGGGCTGATCGCGTTTTTTTCATATGGGTAGTTCAGCGTCGCCTTGGGTTTGAAAAAATAGCGCAAGGTGATCGCCATGCCGGACAGGATTTCCAGCAACAGGAAGCTTCTGGCGGTGCGGTCGAGCCTGACGCCGAGTCTGGTCATGCCGAGTCTGGCCATTATGATATCTCCCGATCACGCATGGGGCAGCCAGCCGAAAATTTCGAGTACGCTCGCGGTGAGGACCAGCCAGGCGAGAGAGAACGGCAAAAACACTTTCCAGCCGAGTTGCATCAACTGATCATAGCGAAACCTTGGCAGCGTCGCGCGCACCCACAGAAACACGAACAGGCAGGCCGCGACTTTGAGAATAAACCAGATCGGGCCGGGCACCCAGGTGAAGGGGATGAAGGGAATCGGCGAGAGCCAGCCGCCGAGGAACAATATAGTGGTCATCCCGCTCATCAGAATCATGTTGGCGTATTCACCAAGGAAAAACAGCGCAAAGCTCATCGCACTGTATTCGACCATGAAACCGGCGACGATTTCGCTTTCACCTTCCGGCAAATCGAACGGCGCGCGGTTGGTTTCGGCGAGGCCGGAGATGAAAAACACTACCAGCATCGGCAGCAGCGGGATCGCGAACCAGATATGCCGCTGGGCGAGGACGATGGTGTTGAGGTTCAGGCTGCCGGCGCAGACCAGGACCGAGAGGATGACCAGCCCGATCGAGACCTCGTAGCTGACCATCTGCGCGGCGGAGCGCATCGCTCCCAGGAAGGCAAATTTCGAGTTGCTCGCCCATCCCGCGATGATGACGCCGTAGACACCGAGCGAGGAGATCGCGAACAGATAGAGCATGCCGACATTGATATTCGCGATCGCCCAGTGATCGTTCACCGGAATGACCGCCCACGCGATGATCGCGAGGCCGAAAGTAATGATGGGCGCGAACAGGAACAGCAACCGGTTGGAGCCATCCGGAATGATGGTCTCCTTGAACAACATTTTGATGGCGTCGGCGAAGGGTTGCCACAGGCCGAACGGGCCGATGACGTTCGGCCCACGGCGAAGTTGCATCGCGGCGAGAACTTTCCGCTCGGCATAGGTGAGGTATGCGACGCCGATCAACAGCGGCACGATCAGCGCCAGCGACTTCAGGAGAGTCAGGATCAGGATGCCGAAATCTGTTGCAAAAAACCCGGTGTCCATCGGCGTCACTCCGCCGCCCGCTGGAGGGGGGCGGGAATTTCAGTCGCGCATTTCGCCATGGTGGGGCTGGCGCGGCTGATTGGGTCGGTCTGGTAATAGGTCTCGAATGCCGGGGTGAACGGGGCATCCGTGAGGTGAGCAACGTCGCCGGCCGGTTTCGCGCCATCCGCGTGAGCAATCCGGCGCACAACATCAGGGGCACCGAACACCGGGCTAACCTTGATCATGCGGCGGCGCAGGGCCTCGATATCATTATACGGCAACGGCTTACCGAGTGCGGCACTTGCGGCACGGATGATCGTCCAATCCTCCCGCGCCTCGCCGGGCGGGAAAATCGCGCGCTGGGCAAGTTGGGCGCGGCCTTCGGTGTTGACATAGGTGCCGGGTTTTTCGGTGTAGGCGGCTCCCGGCAGGATGAGATCGGCGCGGGCAGCACCGCGATCGCCGTGGTGGCCCTGGTAGATCACGAAGGTTTCGGGCGGAATTTTTGTCATGTCGAGTTCGTCAGCGCCGAGCAGCCAGAGCACGTCGACGCCGCCGTTGAGCATTGCGGCGACATCCTTGCCGCCCTCCTGCGGGACGAAGCCAAGGTCGAGGCCGCCCACCCGTGCGGCGGCGTTGTGCAGCACGTTGAAGCCATGCCAATCCGCGGCCAGCATGTCCGCGGCCCCGGCGATCTGCCAGCAGGCGGCGAATACCGCAGCGCCATCCAGCCGGGCGAGCGCCTGCTGCCCGATGATCATCATCGGCTTTTTGGCGGCGGCCAGTTTTTTGGTGAATTCGTGCTCGGGGTCGAGCATCGCGCGCAGAGCGGCACCGTCATCGCCGAGATGCGTGCAAGCATAGGTTACGTCGGTTTTGCGGCCGATCATGCCGGCGACAAAATTGAGGTTTTCCACCCAGCGGCGGCGCAGGCGGGCGTTCAGCACCGGGGCTTCGCGGCGCGGGTCGACGCCCACGAACAGCACGGCATCGGCCTCGTCGATTCCCTCGATCGTGGTGTTGAACAAATAGAATTCGCGCTGCGATGCGTCGAGGGCGGTACCGTCCTGGCGGCAATCGAGATTGTGCGAGCCGAGGGCCGTCATCAGATCCTTCAGCGCCATCATGCTTTCGGCATCGCAAAGATTACCGGCGATGGCACCAATTCGCGACGGTGCGGCGCTGGCGATGCGCGCGGCAAGGGCCGCCAGTGCGCTGTCCCAACTTGCTGGCTGCAATTTTCCGGCAACCCTGATCCAGGGCCGGTCGAGGCGCTTGCGCTTCAGACCATCGAGCGCGAAGCGGGATTTATCGGCGAGCCATTCCTCGTTCACCGCATCGTTGATCCGCGGCAGAATCCGCAACACCTCGCCGCCGCGCGAATCGATCCGGATATTGGTGCCGACCGCGTCGAACACGTCGATACTGTCGGTCTTACGGAGTTCCCAGGTGCGGGCGACGAAGGCGTAGGGCTTGGCGGTGAGCGCGCCAACCGGGCAGAGGTCGATGATATTGCCCGAGAGTTCGGATGTCAGGCCGCGCTCGACGTAATTGGTGATTTCCATGGTTTCGCCGCGTGAGGTCGCGCCAAGTTCCGGCACGCCGGCGACTTCGGACAGAAATCGCACGCAGCGGGTGCATTGGATGCAGCGGGTCATCACGGTTTTGACCAGCGGGCCGAAGTTCTTGTCGGTCACCGCGCGCTTGTTTTCGAGATAGCGGCTGTGGTCGCGGCCATAGCCCATGGCTTCGTCCTGCAAATCGCACTCGCCGCCCTGATCGCAGATCGGGCAATCGAGCGGGTGGTTGATCAGCAGGAATTCCATGACGTTGCGCCGGGCTTGCCGCACTTTTTCGGTATCGGTGAAAATCACCATGCCCTCGCCGACCGGCTGTCCGCAGGAGGCGACCGGCTTAGGCATTTTTTCGATCTCGACCAGGCACATCCGGCAATTGCCCGCGATCGACAGCCTCTCATGATAGCAGAAGCGCGGGATTTCCTTGCCCGCCGCCTCAGCGGCCTGCAACACGGTGAAGCCGTTCGGGACTTCGATCTCGATGCCGTCGACCGTGACTTTTGCCATTAGTTCCGGCTCCAGATTGCAATGCGCTGCACAGGATCGACCATGTTCATTCCGCTGCGATCGCAGACGCGGTGCGCGATTTGTAATCGGCGATTCGCTGTTCCACCACGGGCCGGAAATGCCGCAACAGCCCCTGGATCGGCCAGGCCGCCGCATCGCCGAGGGCGCAAATCGTATGACCCTCGACTTGACGGGTCACCTGTTCGAGCAGGTCGATCTCGGCATAGTCGGCGCGGCCTTCGACCATACGGTTCATGATCCGCATCATCCAGCCGGTGCCCTCGCGGCACGGCGTACACTGGCCGCAGCTTTCATGCTTGTAGAACGACGATAACCGGGCAATCGCGCGGATCAGATCGGTCGATTTGTCCATCACGATCACCGCGGCGGTGCCAAGCCCGGAGCGGGCTTCGCGCAGGCTGTCGAAATCCATCAGCACGGTGTCGCAGACCGATTTCGGGATCATCGGAACCGACGAACCGCCAGGGATCACCGCCAACAGATTGTCCCACCCGCCGCGCACGCCGCCCGCGTGCTTCTCGATCAGGTCACGCAGTGGAATTCCGAGTTCATCCTCGACATTGCACGGCTTGTTGACGTGACCTGAGATACAGAAAACCTTGGTGCCGGAATTTTTCGGCCGACCGAGTGTGGAAAACCACGCCGCGCCGCGCCGAAGGATCGTCGGCGCGCAAGAGATGGTTTCGACGTTGTTGACCGTCGTTGGGCAGCCATACAGCCCCATCGCCGCCGGAAACGGCGGCTTCATCCGGGGCATGCCTTTTTTGCCCTCGATGCTTTCAAGCAGGGCAGATTCCTCGCCACAGATATAGGCACCGGCACCGCGATGCACCACGATGTCGAACGCCCATTCCGCGCCGCAAGCGTTCGGCCCGATCAAGCCCGCTTCACGTGCTTCATCGATCGCGGTCTGTAAGTGTATGTATTCATTGTAATATTCGCCACGAATATAGATGAACGCCTTGTGCGCGCCCATCGCGAAGCTCGCGAGCAGGCAGCCTTCGACCAGCTTGTGCGGATCGTGGCGGATAATGTCGCGGTCCTTGCAGGTACCCGGTTCGCTTTCATCGGCATTGACCACCAGGAATGCCGGGCGGCCATCGCTCTGCTTGGGCATGAACGACCATTTCAGCCCGGTCGGAAAGCCCGCGCCACCACGGCCGCGCAAGCCGGAGGCTTTCATTTCTTCGACGATCGCATCGCGTCCACGCGCCATGATCGCCGCCGTGCCGTCCCAGTCGCCACGGCTGCGGGCACCGGCGAGGTGCCAATCCTGGATGCCGTAAAGATTGGTGAAAATCCGGTCCTTGTCGCTCAGCATCAGGATTCTGCTCCAGAATCTTGTTTGGTGACATCGGCGAACAGCGTGGTGCGGCCCCCTTCGGGGGCGGAATTCTGCCGCCCGACAGTCGATCCTAGTGGCGGCGCATCGCCGCGCCGGAACGCCTCCAGCAACGCTTCGGTGCGGATGCCATCGAGGTCTTCGTAATAGTCATCGTTGACCTGAAGGACCGGCGCGTTGACGCAGGCCCCCAGGCACTCGACCTCCTCGGTGCTGAACACATCGCCATGCGCCGCGACAGCGTGGCGGCAGGCGTCCATCACCGCGTCGGACCCGCGCAGCCAGCATGGTGTGGTGGTGCAGACCTGGAGGTGAAATTTCTGCACCGGCTTGGTGTGAAACATGGTGTAGAAGGTCGCAACCTCGTAAACCCGGATGCGCGGCATGGTCAGGCGATCCGCGATGACATCCATCGCGGCGCGCGGTACCCAGGCATGGCCGGTCAGCCGCGCCATTTGGCGTTGTGCCAGATCGAGCAGCGGCATCACCGCACTCGCTTGTTTGCCCGGAGGATATCTGCCGATGATGGCGGGAATCGCAGCCGCGCTTGTCTCGTCGAAGCTGAACGGTTCTGACACGATCATTTCACTCATGGCTCAGCGATCCACTTCGCCGAATACGATGT
Organism: Acidiphilium sp.; assembly: GCA_028688905.1. Taxonomy (GTDB): domain Bacteria; phylum Pseudomonadota; class Alphaproteobacteria; order Acetobacterales; family Acetobacteraceae; genus Acidiphilium. The sequence continues at coordinate 1,225,694 of JAQTXH010000001.1, forward strand.
CGAGCGAGCCGAGCACCGCGATCGCATCGGCCAGCAGGTGGCCCTTCGACATCAGTTCGAGCGCCTGGAGATGGGAAAATCCGGTTGCGCGGATTTTGCAGCGGTAGGGGTGGTTGGTGCCATCGGCGATCAGATACACCCCGAACTCGCCTTTCGGAGCCTCCACCGTGGTATACGTGGTGCCCGCCGGCACGTGGTAGCCTTCGGTGTAGAGTTTGAAATGATGGATCAGCGCCTCCATCGAACGTTTCATCTCGGCGCGCTTAGGCGGGGCAATCTTGTGATCCTGCACCTTGACCGGACCCTGCGGCATTTTCTGCAACGCCTGGCGGATGATTTTCAGGCTTTCGCCCATTTCGCGGATGCGGACGAGGTAGCGGTCGAAGCAATCGCCGTGCTGCCCGACCGGAATGTCGAATTCAACCTCGCTGTATTTGTCGTAGGGCTGTGCGCGGCGCAAATCCCACGCGATGCCGGCGGCGCGCAGATTGGGGCCGGAAAATCCCATGCCTAGCGCGTCTTCGGCAGAGATGATTCCGATATCGACCAGACGCTGACGGAAAATCCGGTTGTTGTTCAGCAGGTTCTGCAAATCGTCGAGAAATTTCGGGAAGGTTTCGCTCCAGGCCCAGATCTGCTCGGCGAGGCCGGCCGGCAGGTCTTTGGAAACCCCGCCGGGACGGAAATAATTGGCGTGGAATCGGGCACCCGACACGGCTTCGTGAAAGGTGAGCAGCTTTTCGCGTTCCTCATACCCCCACAGGCTCGGCGACTGCGCCCCGATGTCAAGCGCCAGATGCACAACAGTCAGCAAATGATTGAGAATACGGGTAATTTCAGAAAACAGAACCCTGATCCACTGGCCACGATCCGGGACGGTGATGCCGAGCAGTTTTTCGGTGGCCAGCGCAAAGGCATGTTCGCAACACATCGGGCTGACGTAATCGAGCCGGTCGAAATAGGGCACCGCCTGGATGTAGGATTTATATTCGATCAGTTTTTCGGTGCCGCGATGCAGCAGCCCGATATGCGGATCGGCACGGGTGACGGTTTCGCCGTCCAGTTCCATGATCAGGCGCAGCACGCCATGGGTGGCCGGATGCTGCGGCCCGACATTGACGGTATGGCGCTCCAGGTTGAGCCTGTGCAATTCCCGCCCGGGTGCGGCCTCGTGCAAGCCGCCGCTCATGGTTTCGCTCCCGGCTTCGGCTGAGGGTCCGGTTCGGCGGGACGATAGGCCTTTTCATCGCCGGGCAGTGTGGTCATCGCTTCCCAGGGGGACAGGAAGTCGAAACTGCGGAATTCCTGGGTCAAGGCGACTTTCTCATAGACCACGCGCTTCTGCTCCTCGTCATACCGAAGTTCGACATAGCCGGTCAGCGGAAAATCCTTGCGGAGGGGATGCCCCTCGAACCCATAGTCGGTCATGATCCGGCGGTGGTCGGCCAGACCAGCAAACGTGATGCCAAACAGGTCGAACACCTCGCGCTCCCACCAGGCCGTGCCGGGCCAGACGCTGGTGACACTGGGAACCGCGGCGATTTCGTCGGTGCCGACGATCACCCGCAGCCGATCGTTGCGGGTCACCGAGAGCAAATTGTACACCACATCGAATCGTTCGGTGCGCTGCGGCCAATCGACCCCGCAGACATCCATGCACTGCTCAAAGGCGAATCGGGGATCGCGGCGCAAAATCGCCATCAGGCCGACCAGATTGTCGCGGGTTGCGAGCAGGATTCGCTCGTCACGTTCCATCGCCACCGCGACCACGCCGGGCAGACCGCGCAGCGCCTCGGCAAACGGATCGAGCACCGGCGTCGGTGCTTCAGGCGTTGTTGCCTCACTCACGGAAGATCGTCCCGGTCCGCCGAATTTTCTTTTGCAACTGCATGATGCCGTAGACCAGAGCCTCCGCCGTTGGCGGGCATCCCGGCACGTAGATATCCACCGGCACGATCCGGTCGCAGCCGCGCACCACCGAGTATGAAAAATGATAGTAACCGCCGCCATTGGCGCAACTGCCCATCGAGATCACCCAGCGCGGTTCGGGCATCTGATCGTACACTTTGCGCAGCGCGGGGGCCATTTTGTTGGTCAGGGTACCGGCGACGATCATCACGTCGCTCTGGCGCGGTGAATTGCGCGGGATGATGCCGAATCGGTCGAGATCCCATCGCGGCATATAGGCGTGGATCATTTCAACGGCGCAGCACGCGAGGCCGAAGGTCATCGGCCACAAGCTGCCAGTGCGCGCCCAGTTCACCAATTTGTCCAGATTGGCGACAACGAAGCCTTTGCCGGCGATTTCACCGGTAATGCTGCGGATCACCGCGTCCTGCTCGGCACCCGGAGCCAGCGCTTCGCGGTTCCACGCAACGTCGGGTTGCTGCACGGCGTTCATCTCATGCCTTCCGATCAGACCGGTATCCGGCCAATAACCACATCCTTGCGCAATTCCAAAGCGCAATGTGGCACTTTGCGTGCCATACCTGGATTACTCCCAGTCCAGCGCACCCTTTCGCCACTCGTAAATGAACCCGACCACCAATATCCCCAGAAAACCCATCATCGACCAGAAACCGAGCATGCTGATACGCGACAGGCTGACCGCCCAGGGAAACAGGAACGCCACTTCAACGTCGAAAATGATGAAAAGGATGGCGACGAGGTAATAGCGGACATCGAACTTTCGCCGTGCATCGCCAAACGGCTCAAATCCGCATTCATAGGCACCAAGCTTTTCGCCATACGGGTTTTGCCGCGCCACCAGAATGGAGCCGGCGACGAATGCCACGCCGATCAGAGCGGCAATGCCCAGGAACACCAAAATCGGAAAATAGTTCATCAAGCTCGGTTGCATCGCGGTCTGCCTTTACTCTGCCCCAAGTTTGCGCCGGTAGCCCGCATCGCGCGACCACAGGCACTCAGTGTTTTTGCTTTCCGCTTGTCGTATCGCGCACGGAACAGGTCAAGCTCGCTTGCCTGCCGTGAAGGACCTAATCCCCCGATCGTGTTCCATCAGAATTATACGATAGATGGTTGTCACTAAACTAGAAACTGGCGCGAGTGACGGGGCTCGAACCCGCGACCTCCGGCGTGACAGGCCGGCGCTCTAACCAACTGAGCTACACCCGCTTCGTTGGCGTGCTCGTAACGCGCCGGTCTGAAAGCGTCAAGCATAGTCGGATATTTAGCGCGATCGTGAAAGACGATCATGCTCTAATGCCGCCACTGCCCCTGCAAGGCTTCAGGATTTCAGCCTGATCGGGCCGTGCATGCCCGGCCAGTCGGAATAGCCGGTTGCGTTGCCGCCGTTGCCTCAAAGATAGGTCTTGATGCGCTGCAAAAAAACCCGGCACGTTGCCGGGTGCTATCGCTGACGGTTGGGCGATGGCATCATTGTGAGGAAACCCATGCCGATCAGCATGGCTACCGCCGCCATGTAGAGCGCGCCGCGATAGCTGCCGGTGGAGGCGGCGATGATACCGGAGACGGCGGGTGCCACGATCTGTGCCGCGCCGAAGCTGATGGTCAGGCGCGCCATGGCGGTAGCCGGATTGCTCGGGTACAATCGACCGATGATGCTTAGCGTCATGCTGGTGATGCCGTTGAACGAGGCCCCGTACAGAGCGGCACTGGTCATCAACCCAAAAAGACCATCGGTACGGGCGGCGAGCAGAATGCTGGCGATCAGGACCGCGAACGCCGCGAGCAGAGCTGGTATGTCGCCGGCGCGCCGGGCCACTCGGTCCCACAGCGGGCAGGATGGCATCGCGGCGAGGCCGGCCACCACCCAGATCACATTGCCGTAACCGCGCAGCGCCGGATGGTGCGCGGCAATCGCCACCAGAAAGGTGGCGCTGACGACATAGCCGACACCGGCGCAAAAATAGGCCAGGGTGAAAAAGATCATCCAGCGCCGCGTGGGCGGGCGATCTTGATGGAGACTGCGCGGACCGCCCGGTGCCGCGGGTGCCGGCATCCAGGCCCAGGCAGGGATCAGCAGCACGATACCGACGATGCCAGCAGCCAGCCATTGCCGCGCCCAATCGAGCGATCCCGCCATCGCGATCGCGAGCAGGCCTGAAACCGCGATACCAAGGCCGACGCCCGCGAAATGCACGCCCAGTTCCAGCCGCCGGCCATGGTGGCGCAGCCAGTTCAGCACCAGCCCGGAACTCAATAACAGCCCAGCAACGCTGGAGACCCCGGCGATGAAACGCAGAAACTCCCACATGGCCATATTAGTGGTCAGCCCCATGCCGGCGGTGCCGATGAGAGCGACGACGAGCAGGGCGCGGTAGAGTGCAAACTTCGCGCGCAGACCGCCCACCGAGGCGGCGAGCAAGGTGCCGGCCATGTATCCGGCGTAGTTGGTGGTGGCGAGCCAACCGCCGCCGGTGACCGAAAGATGTGCCTCTGCCTGCATAACGGGCAGCAGCGGCGTGTAGAGAAACCGTGCGAGACCGACGGTGAGGACCATGCTGGCGACGCCGGCGGCCATGACGCGCGCCGCTTCGCTATTGGTCGCGCGGCATTCAAGGGTCGTGGCGGCAGCAGGCATGGCAGGCCTCATGACGTATTCCGCAACCCTAGCCCACCCGCCGCGCGATCTCAATCCACGACGGTTCAGACCTGGGTGACGCCGGCGAGGCTCTCCATCCGCGCGGTGTCGCTCGCGAGGGCGGCGGCGTTACCGTCGTAGACCACCTCGCCTTCCGACAGCACGTAGGCACGATCCGCCAGCTGGAGGGCGAGAACAGCGTTTTGTTCGACCAGCAAAATCGACATCCCCTCCCCCTTCATCCGCCCCACCGTACGCATCACTTCCTGGACGATGACCGGCGCGAGACCCTGGGAGGGTTCATCGAGGATGAGGAGCTTCGGGTTGAGCAGCAGCGCGCGGGCGATGGCGAGCATTTCCTGCTCGCCGCCCGACAGGCGGCCGCCCTTGCTGGCGCGGCGTTCCGCGAGCCGGGGAAAAAGTTGATACACCGCCTCGATCGTCCAGGGTCCTTTGGTCTGCGGCGGAACCAGCAGATTTTCATGGACGGTGAGATGGCCAAAAATTTTCCGCCCCTCGGGAACATAGCCGACGCCCATGCCGGCGATACGGTACGGCGGTTTGCCGGTGGCATCGTTTCCGAACAGGCGTACGCTTCCTTCACGGGGCGGGGTCAATCCCATGATGCTGCGCATGGTGGTGGTTTTGCCGGCACCATTACGGCCTAACAACGCGACCAGTTCGCCTGCGCCAACAACGAGCGAGACACCGTTCAAAATGTGGCTCTTGCCGTAATAGGTCTGCAAACCTTCAACCTGGAGCACGGCACTCATGCGGCCTGCCCCAGATATGCCGTCTGCACGCGAGGATTGCCGGCGATTTCGGCGGCATTGCCTTCGGCTAGCATCCGCCCATTGTCGAGCACGGTGATGCGGTCCGCGATTCCGAACACGATCGCCATGTCGTGCTCGACGAACAGCATGGTGATACCCTGGTCTTTGTTGAGCCGGCGGATCAGGTCGGTCATGTGGTTGGTTTCCTCGTCGCCCATGCCGGCCGTGGGTTCATCGAGCAACAGAAGTTTTGGCGATTTTGCGAGAACGATGCCGATTTCGACGACTCGTTGATCGCCATGCGCCAGTTCACCGGCGATGCGGTGCATTTTCGCACTCATCCTGACCGTATCGGCGAGGTCTTCGACCCGGCGGGTCACGGCCGCGCGGGTTGCGGCGGAAATCCAGGGGCGGAGATTGATCCCCATGGCGGTTTCGACCGCGATTCGAAGATTTTCCTGCACCGTAAGGGCGAGAAATATCTCGGTGATCTGGAAGGTGCGGATGATGCCGCGCCGGACCAGGGCTGTCGGGTTGACCGCAGTGATCGGCTTGTTTTCAAAAATGATGGTGCCGTCAGTGGGTGGGAAAAAGCCGCTGATCAGGTTGAACAGCGTGGTCTTACCCGCCCCGTTCGGGCCGATCACCGCGCGGAGTTCGCCGGGTTCGACGCTGAGCGAAATACCGGACAGGGCTTGCAGCGCACCGAACCGGCGACCGACGTTTTCGAGCACGAGCAGGCTCATGACGATGACTTCCGATTGAAAAACCCGAGGATACCCATGGGGAAAAAAATCACCGAGACGACGAAGACCAGACCGATCACGCTCATCCAGTTGTCGGTGATCGAACTGACGTAATCGCGCATCATGATGAAAACCACGGCACCCACCAGGGGGCCATAAAAATTACGCATCCCGCCGAGGACCGCGATGATCAGAAAATCGCCGGAGAGTGTGTAATTGAGCAGGTTGGGCGAGGTGAAATTGTCGAGCAGGGCGTCCAACCCGCCGGCCATGGCGGCGACGATGCCGGAAATCGCGAACGAAATGGCGATGTAACGCCGTGTCTTGATGCCCAGAAAGGTCAGGCGCTTGTGGTTCTCGCGAATGGCCACAAAGGTGTGGCCGAGGGGCGCATTTAAAATAATCCAGAGCAGGGTTGCGCAAATTCCGAAACAAAGCAGCACGAAATAGTAAAAATCGACCGATCCCATCGCCAGCGTGACCCCGGGCAGATGAATCGGCTGGCGAGAAAAGCCGGTCAGCCCGTCTTCACCGCCGGTCAGCGAATTCCAGCGCACCGCAATGAAATAGAACATCTGGCCGATCGCGATGGTGATCATCGAGAAATAGATGCCGCGCCGCCGGACCACGATCGGACCAAGCAGGGCGGCGGCAAGGCCACCGAGCAGCGTGCCGGCGAGAAGTGCCAGGAGCGTGCTGTGGGTCTCGTATTTCAGCATGAGTCCGACACCGTAGGCACCGAGACCGAAATAGGCGGCGTGGCCGAACGACAGGCCACCAGTATAACCGAGCAGGAGATTGAGACCCATCGCCGCGAGGGCATAGATCAGCACGCGGGAGGCAAGATCGGTGTAGCCGCCGACCAGCGGCAGCCAGAACGGCACGGCGAGCAGCACGGCCGCAAGGATGAGATTACCAAGCCCCCGGCGTGACATTGTGAATTTACCCGGGGATTTTGTGGAGGCAGTGCGGGGGGAGGAAAGATCGGTGCTCATTCGAACAATCCTTCCTGGCCCATCAATCCGCGCGGGCGGACCACCAGCATGATACCCATGATAACATAAATCACCACCTCGCTGGCCGCCGGGAAAAACGCCGTGGTGATGCCGGACGCGAGGCCGATGATCAGGCCGCCGAGCAGCGATCCAACCAGGGAGCCGACACCGCCCACCACGATGGCGACAAAGGCCGGCATGATCAGGGTATCGCCCATGTTCGGGTTGAGACCGAGTTGGCCGGCGGCGAGAATACCGGCAACGCCAGCGAAGATGATGCCGATCACGAAGTTGGCCGAGCGCAATAGGTAGATGTTGACGCCCAGGGCCGAGATTGTTTCAAGGTCGGAATTGCCGGCTCGGATACGAATGCCGATACGGGTAAAGCGCAACACCGCGAACAACGCAGCGGTACCGATCAGTGCGACCGCGACGACGAACAAACGATAGCCGGTGAGGAAGAAATAGGTGTTACTGAGCGGATGATCGAGGAAACCGGGGATGGCCAGAGGCACGCCCTGGGCACCCCAGATAGTGCGGATCAGATCCTGGATGATGAAAGCCAGACCGAAGGTGAGCAGCAGCGAATAAATAGGGTCTTTACGACTATACAGCCGCCGGACCAGCGCGACCTCCACCACCAGCCCGATCGCCCCCGCCAGCAGCGGCGCGATGATCAAGGCCCCCCAGAACCCGACATAAGGAACAATGGTGAAGGCGAAATAGGCCGCCAGCGCCATAAAGGCTCCTTGAGCAAAATTGATCGTGTTGTTCAGGCCCAGAATGAGCGCCAGCCCCAATGCCATCAGAGCATAAAAGGCACCCTGGATCAGGCCATTGAACGCATTGAACAGCAGAACGAGACCCATGTGACCTCCCTGAACGTGAACGTGAACCCAAAAACCGGCCCCGCCGCACGACGGGGCCGCAGCCTATAGTCCAGGTCGCCTGAACGTCAGGCCGGGTAGGTCATTTTGCAGCCGGCGGCTGCGGGCGGCAGGGCGAGTTGAGCACCCGGAACGATGGCGGAGACATCGAACAAGTTTGGATATTTGCCGGTCTGGATGACGTGGCCGGGGAACATGCTGAGGAGCAACTGATGATCGGCGGCACGGTAGGCCGGTGCATTCGGTTGCAGCGCGACTTCCGGCGGCAATACAAGTCCTTCCATCGCTTTCACAACCTTCATTGTGTCGGTCGATTGAGCCCGCTCGACCGCCAGCTTAATGGCGTAGGTCGATGCATAGCCAAACCAGGACCGCGCCGAAGGATATTCACCGTTATACTGGGCCGCATAGGCTTTGACGAACGCCGCGACGTGCGGGGTGTTGGGCTGGTTCCAGTACCATTCCATCGTCCACCAGCCATAGCGCGCGGCCTCCGGCAGCGCCCGCGCCTGCTCCAGTTCAAACAAGGCCCCGCCGACGGCGATTTCCTTGTCGATACCGAACTGGGCAATCTGTTTCATGCAGTTGACCTGATCATCACCCACGAGAAGCAGGCAGAGAACTTTAGGTTTCTTGGCTTTCACATCGATCAGGTAGGACGAGAAATCGGTGGTGCCGACCGGGGCGAGCGCGCCGCCAGCCACGGTGCCGCCGGCTTTTTTCAGCTGCGTGGTGTAGTCAGCCTGTTCGGCGTGGCCGAAAGCGTAATCGGTAGTGATGAAGTACCAACTTTTGCCGAATTTTTTGAACAGGGTTTCGAAATCGCCCGACGTCAGCATCCAGGTTGTCGAGCAGGTGCGGAACGTGTTCCAGCGGCAGTTGGTACCGGTCAGGCTATCGACGTGACCACCCGTCGCGATGAACAGCAAATTGTGTTTGTCGGCAAACTGGCTGAGCGCGAGAGACGAGGCAGAATTCACCGTGCCCATCAGGAAATCGATTTTATCGCGCGAAACGAGCCGCGCCGCTTTATCGAGGCTGGTTCCGGGGTTGCCGGCACCGTCTTCGACCAGCAACTGCAAAGGGCGGCTCATGATGCCACCCGCTTTGTTGATCTCTGCCTCGGCGAACTTGGCACCCTTGATTTCGCTATGGCCCAAGGGCGCGAATGTACTGGTGATCGGGTCGACCATGCCGATCTTGATGGGCGTTTCACTCACCGCCCACGTGGGTTTTGGCGTGGCGACAAGGCCGGCCAAGCCAGCGGCCGCGCCGGCCTTGAGCAGGCCGCGGCGATCGAAGTTTCCAGATTGACTGTCGTTCATTGGTATTCCCCCTTGATATGATTTTTTATTTTACATCGAAATTTCTGGTCGGTGTAGCCGTTCATGGTTGCCTCGGTGACAACGCCACGATGATAACGCTTACGGTCGCACTATAATGGGCTTTGCGGATTTTTCTCGCCTTTCCCCTCGATCTGCGTCGAAGTGATTCCGATTGTTCATCGCGATGGCGGCGACTGTCAATCGTCCGATGGTTGGATGATCAACCATTCTGAAGTTATTGTAGAACTTATATGGTCAATGGAATGGTGAATTGACGTGTCGCGTTGGCCGACGCGACTGGGTCCCGATCCGGAAATCGGGACCCTATCTTGAGCGTGGGACACGTTGAGATGCATCGGCAAGGCAAGCCGCAACCTCGCAAATCCTCGCCAAGTAGACGTGTGACCGTAAGTCTCAGGCGTTCATGTCGAGCACGATACGCCCTTCGATCTGGCCTTTGTGCATCCGTGAAAACACGTCGTTGATATTCTCGATCTTTTCTGCGGCGACTGTCGCTTTTACCTTACCGGCGGCAGCAAATTCGAGAGCTTCCTGAAGATCCAACCGAGTACCGACGATTGAACCGCGAACGGTGATGCCGTTGAGCACGACATCAAAGATCGGCAGCGGAAAATCCCCCGCAGGTAGTCCATTCAGTGCGACCGTACCCCCGCGCCGTACAAAACCAAGGGCCTGCTCGAAGGCTTTAGGTGAAACGGCGGTAACCAGCACGCCGTGCGCACCGCCGGTTTCATGCCGGATCTGGGCGACCGGATCGACCTTGCGCGCATTCACCGTCACGCTCGCGCCCAAATGCCGTGCCAGTTCGAGCTTCGCGTCGTCGACGTCCACCGCCGCAACATTGAAGCCCATAGCGATCGCATACTGAACCGCCATGTGGCCTAGCCCGCCGATGCCGGTGATGACGACCCAGTTTCCGGGGCGGCATTCGGTCATTTTCAAGCCCTTATAGACCGTAACGCCGGCGCAGAGCACCGGGGCGATCTCAATGAAGCCCAGATTTTTCGGCAGATGCCCGACGAAAGCAGGGTCGGCGATCGCGTAGTCAGCAAAGCCACCGTTCACCGAATAACCGGTGTTCTGCTGGCTTTCGCACAGAGTTTCCCAGCCGCCGACACAGTGCTCGCAGTGACCGCAGGCAGTGTAGAGCCAGGGTATCCCGACGCGGTCGCCTTCCTTGACCAGCTTCACGTTGCGCCCAACACCGGAGACGAATCCGACGCCTTCATGCCCGGGAATGAAGGGCGGTTTCGGCTTCAGCGGCCAGTCGCCCTCGGCTGCGTGCAGGTCGGTATGACAGACTCCGGATGCTTCGATTTTCACCTGAATTTCATCCGGACCCGGTTGAGGCACCATAACCTCCTGGATCTCGAGGGGTTTTCCGAATTCCACAACAACTGCGGCTTTCATAGTTTTAGACATCAGGTTTCCTCATTCGATAATTTGTTGAGCTGGGAAGCGGTTCTCCCCAACGATGAGATCGAATCTGGCAAAATGCCCCGGCACCGTTTTCAGAATGCGTCTAGCCTATTGTTCGCAGCGCCTTATCCGCGCTCCGGCCCGGGCATCTTCCAAATCCCGTCACTGTCAGCCTGGAGACGTTTGCCAGGCCACCAGCAGGATTGGGCTATAGGTGACTAGTTTGAACTGCGCAGGAGGATAACTTCCCGATTTCTGGACCAGTAACTCCTGAAATGCGGGGGGGGGGGACCAAAGTTCCGTCCGTTCTTGCAGACCTGTGGAACCACTAGCCCGCTGAGATCATACGACTAACTTTGTGGGTCAGGCCTTTACGCCGAACGACCAGTAGTGTGGAAACCGCCCTGCCCGGATCGCTTTGGCTTCGTAGCGGGTGGCCGGCCAGTCCAATGGGCGTACCCGATGGTGTTCTAACAATTTGAAGCGGTCGCTGGCGGTGAACACCTGCTCGACCCACGCCTGATAGGTGGGATCGTCGCTGGCGATGCGCCATTCGCCATTCGGAGCCAGGATGCGGGCGACCGAGTCAAGTGTGGCGGGGTGGACGAAGCGGCGCTTGGCGTGCCGCGCCTTCGGCCACGGATCGGGGAACATCAGGAAGACGCGGCCAATCGAAGCGTCCGGCAGGTCGCGGATCAGAATACGGGCATCGGCATCGTAGACGCGGAGGTTGGCGGGGATCGTGGCACCGGGTTCATCGAGCGGGGCTAGGCGCGAGAGCAGCGAGGCGATCGAGTTGGCGAACACCTCGCAGGCAATCAGGCCGACATCGGGGTTTTGATCGGCAATGGCTTGCGCGTGCTCGAAGCCGCCCGCGCCGACTTCGAGCCAGATTTCGCGCGACGCAATGGCGAAGGGCTGGGATGGCCAGCGCAGTTGGGGCAATAGTGTGGCGATCAAGTCTGCTTGCCGCGCCCGCAAGGTATGCCCGACCGCCCGACCGTAGAGACGGTCGGGCGGCGGCTTCAGGCTCGCGTTCAGATCAACGTCCAAACGCCGACTTGAGCGCTGGAACCAGATCGGTCTTTTCCCAGGTGAAGGTTCCCAGTTCGGCACTGGGTTCGCGGCCAAAATGGCCGTAGGCCGAGGTCGGCACGTAGATCGGACGGTTCAGATGCAGGTGCTCGCGAATCCCGCGCGGCGTCAGATTGACCAGTTCGCGCAGGGTGTGCTCGATCTTGCGCTGGTCGACGTCACGGCCGGTGCCGTGCAGATCGACATAGACCGACAACGGGTGCGATACGCCGATCGCGTAGCTCACCTGAATGGTACAACGCGAGGCAAGCCCCGCCGCAACGACGTTTTTCGCGAGGTAGCGGCAGACATAGGCGGCCGAACGATCGACCTTGGTCGGGTCCTTGCCGGAAAATGCGCCGCCGCCGTGGGGCGCGGCTCCGCCATAAGTGTCGACGATGATTTTGCGCCCGGTCAACCCGCAATCGCCGTCGGGACCGCCGATCACAAAATTTCCGGTCGGATTGACGTAGAAATGCTCGTCGCTGCACATCCAGCCCTTGGGCAGAAGTTCGGTGATCAGCGGGCGCAGCATGGATTTGATGTCGTGCTGCGACATGCCGGCTTCGTGCTGGGTGGAGACCACGATCGAGGTCGCGGCGACAGGTTTGCCGTCGACGTACTTCAGAGTGACCTGGCTTTTTGCGTCCGGCAGCAGGCCAACGGCACGGGCGTCGCCGATTTTGCGCAGTTCGGAGATGCGGCGCAGAATCAGGTGGGCATAGTGGATCGGGGCGGGCATCAGCGCGTCGGTCTCGGTACAGGCGTAGCCGAACATGATGCCCTGATCGCCGGCACCTTCGTCCTTGTTGCTGCCATCACTGTGGTTGCCGGCATCGACGCCCGCGGCGATATCGGCGGACTGAGCGTGGAGCAGCACGTCGATTTTGGCGTTGCGCCAGGAAAAACCCTCCTGATCGTAACCGATATCATGCACCGCAAGGCGGGCAAGATGGGCGAGGTATTCAGGGGTGATGGTCGACGGACCACGGGTTTCGCCGGCCAGTACGATACGGTTGGTGGTTACCAGGGTTTCGCAGGCAACACGGGCGTAGGGATCGGCCGCCAGATAGGCATCGAGCACGGTATCGGAAATACGGTCGGCAACCTTATCAGGGTGGCCCTCGGAGACCGATTCCGAGGTGAACAGGAACTCGCCTTGGTCGCGCATGGATTTCTCCTCTTGTCGCGAAAAGCCCGAAGCCGGGAAGCGCCCTGGCCGCATGCCCGAGCCTATCCGGATTGGCGGAAACGTTGGTCCGGGTCAAGATTCCGCGGAGCAGCAATCGCCTTCGGAAAAAGAAAATGTTTATTTTTTGTCAAATAGTCACAAAAAACTGTTGCCTCTACAGGTCAAGCAGGTCACGCATGGTGTATCGGCCAGGGGGTTTGCCGATCAGCCATAGCGCCGCGCGAACCGCGCCATCGGCGAAAATGCGGCGGTCGAGCGCGTGGTGGGTCAAGGTGATCTGCTCGGTGGCGCTGGTGAAAAGGGCACTATGGCTGCCGACGATCTGCCCGCCGCGCAAGGCGGCGAAACCGATAGCCCCTGTCGCGCGCGGCCCGGTGTGGCCATCGCGGCCCGATTGCATCACCGATGCGAGATCGACCCGCCTGCCCCGCGCAATGGCGTGGCCGAGCGCGATGGCCGTGCCGGACGGGGCGTCGATTTTCTGGCGATGGTGCATTTCCAGAATTTCGGCATCGTGGCTTTCGGGCGCGAGGGCGGCGGCAAGGCGTTCGGCGAGGGCGAGGACCAGATTGACGCCGGGGGCGAAATTCGCCGCCTGAAATACCGGGATCAGCGCGGAGGCTGCGTTCACCGCCGCTTCGTCATCCAGGGTGAGACCGGTGGTCCCGAGGACCCAGGCGGTCTTTTGATCCGCGAGAATCGTTGCGTGGCGCTGGACGGTGGCCGCCGCGGTGAAATCGATGATGATGTCGCTTTGCGCCGCAAGGGTGGCAAGGTCGCCCGTGCGGCCAATCCCGCCGGTCACGATGGCACCGGTTGGGGGCACCGCGTCGGCGAGAAGCTTGCCCATCCGGCCGGTGATGCCGACGATGCCGACGCGAGGGGGGGTGGAGGTCATCGATCAGCCTATCTATCGCCCGTCAGAATTTTGCAATTGTCGGCCCCTCGCGGGTGGTCGTCAGAAGGTAGGAATTAGGGTCGCCGTGTTTATCCTGCAAAAAAACTTTTGCTACATCCCGCCGGGATAGTTCGGGCCGCCGGCACCTTCCGGCACCATCCAGTCGATGTTCTGGGTCGGGTCCTTGATGTCGCAGGTTTTGCAATGCACGCAGTTCTGCGCGTTGATTTGTAATTTCGGCACGCCCTCGTCAGCGCCGATGATTTCATAGACGCCAGCCGGGCAATAGCGGGTTTCGGGGCTGCGGTACTCGGCCCAGTTCACCGAAATCGCCTTGGCCGGATCGCGCAGCACCAGATGTGCCGGCTGGTTTTCCTCGTGGTTGGTATTGGAGATGAACACCGATGACGGCCGGTCGAACGTGAGGGTGCCGTCGGGTTTGGGATAAATGACCGGGGTGCATCGCGCGGCGGGGTGCAGCGCGGTGTTGTCGGCGCGGTTGCGCAGTGTCCAGGGCGATTTGCCACGGGTGATGTAGGTTTCGAGTGCGGCGTTCATCAGGCCGCCCCAGAGGCCGAATTTGGCGAAGCCGGGGCGGATGTTGCGCACCGCTTGTAGTTCCGGCCACAGCCAGCTTGCGCGGATTTTTTCGGGAAAACGATCGAGCGTCGCCGGCTTGTCGCCGGCGAGCGCCTCAGCGATCGCTTCGGCGGCGAGCATGCCGGATTTCATCGCGGTGTGGGTGCCCTTGATTTTCGGTACGTTGAGGAAGCCGGCTTCGCAGCCAACCAGGACGCCGCCGGGGAACACCAATTGGGGAATCGACTGGAAGCCACCCTCGTTCAGCGCCCGCGCACCGTAGGAGATGCGTTTCGCCCCCTCGAAAAACGGACGGATCGCCCTATGGGTTTTGAAGCGCTGCATCTCCTCGAACGGCGACAAAAACGGATTTTCGTAATCGAGACCGACAACAAAACCATAGGCCATCAGATTGTCGCCGAGGTGATAGAGGAACGAACCGCCATAGGTTTTGGTATCCAGCGGCCAGCCGACGCTGTGCATCACCAGGCCGGGCTGATGCTTCGCTGCGGGGACCTCCCATAATTCCTTGACGCCAAGCCCGTAGGTCTGCGGATCGGCCCCGCGATTCAGGCCGTAGCGCGCGATCAGCTGCTTGCCGAGATTGCCACGGCAGCCCTCGGCGAACACGGTGTAGGTCGCCCGCAATTCCATGCCACGCTGGAATTGTGCGGTGGGCTTGCCATCCTTGCCGACGCCCACGTCGCCGGTCGCGACGCCGGCCACCCTGCCCTGCTCGATCAATGCCTCGGCAGCGGCGAAACCGGGATAGATTTCCACGCCCAATGCCTCGGCCTTGGTGCCGAGAAACCGCACCACATTGCCCAGGCTGACAACGTAATTGCCATGATTGTTCATCTGCGGCGGCGTGGGAAGCTTGAATGATCTGGCTTCAGTCAGGAACATGAAGCGGTCGTCGCCAGCCGGTGCCGAGCCTTGGATCGCGCCGATATCCGCCTCCGGCAACAGTTCGGCCATGGCCTGCGGTTCCATCACGCAGCCGGAGAGGATATGCGCGCCGACTTCGCCGCCTTTTTCGACGACGCAGACGGTAATTTGGGGGTCGATTTGTTTCAGGCGGATCGCCGCGGACAGGCCCGCCGGCCCAGCACCTACCACCACGACATCAAACTCCATGGCGTCCCGAGCCGCGTTTTCGTTTGACATGTGGTTCCTCCCAATGTGCAGTTTTCGGTAAATGCCCGTTTAGTATAAGCCCGCTTGGTATAAGCCCGCTTGGTATAAGAATGTGTCACCCCTTGCGCAAAGCGCGGCACCGCGAGCACATATCCGCATGCAACCGGCTGGCGACCCCTCGCGCACAACGCTGATCTCATGGCTTGCCCTGCAAGGCGAATGGGGTGCCGACGAAGCACTGCTGGATACCGAGCAGGATCGGGCAACACCGGTACTCGCTGCGTCGCCCCCCACCGGACCCGTCCTGCATCGTTCCCCACCCGCGACGATCACGCCACCGCCGCCGACCCCGATGGCCAACCCGGTCGATGCGGCGTCGCTCAGCGCCCTGCGCGCGGCACTGGAAAACTTCGATCAGTGTGCCCTTAAACGCACCGCGACCCAGTTGGTATTTGCCGACGGCAGCGAGACGGCGCGGATCATGCTGATCGGTGAAGCTCCGGGGGCCGAGGAAGACCGCACCGGCCTGCCGTTCGTGGGACCGGCGGGACAATTGCTCGACCGGATGCTGACGAGCATCGGGCTGGACCGGACCACGGTGCGGATCGTGAATACGGTGCCGTGGCGTCCCCCCGGCAATCGCACGCCCTCGGACGCCGAGATCGCGCAATGCCTGCCCTATTTGCACCGCCATATCGCATTGATCCGGCCGCACTGCCTGCTGCTGCTGGGGGCGGTTGCGGTGCGGGCGCTGGTGGGCGGCAAGGAGGGGATCACGAGGGTACGTGGCAAGTGGAAAACCGTGGAAATACCCGGACTTGATACACCACTCCGCGCCCTGCCCACCTATCATCCGGCGTTTTTGATGCGTCAGGCGTCGGCCAAGCGGCTGGCCTGGGCCGATCTGCTGACATTGCGGCAAGAGTGTGTCGAAGCCGGCATATTACGCGATGCTGCTATGCTAAATAATCAAGCTATCACGAAAAGTTGATACCTGACTCGTAACGTAACCCCCTCGAATCGCATTATTTGTCTCAAAAATGTAAACTTATCTCGTTTTAGGGGGTTGCCGGCGGGCTTATAAGCCGTGTAGCGCCTTAACTCATGCGAGGAGCCGTTAAAAAGCTCTCCCGCCTAAGTGTCGCCCGGGCGTGTATCGTCTCCGCGGCACTGCTCGCCACCGTCGCACATGCCAGTGCGGCACCGGCCGGGCAAAGGGGGTCTTCAACCACTGGGCAGACCGGGTCGTCCCGACCTGAGAATGTCGCTTACGCCATACCGCGCTCGACGCCGCTCAACGGTGCCGAAACAATGCTCGCGCAACCACTGACGCCGAGCGACGCTGCAATATATCAGCGGGTGTTCGCCGATCAGCACGCGGGCAAGCTGGCAGCGGCACAACGGTTGCTGGGCCGGGTGGAAAATCCGTTACTGAAGGGCCAGGTGCTGGCGCAACTGTATTTGGGTGCCTATCACCATGCCACGCCCGCCGAATTGCTAGCCTGGCTTGCCGACTACAATGGTCAGCCGCAGACCCAGCGGATCCGGTCGCTGCTGCTGCAACGTCTGCCACCTGGCACCACCGCCCCGGCGGCCGAGGTTTCCTATCTGCCCGAGCCAACCACGATCGCGTCGGGGGCAGCCCCGCCCGTGCATGAAGGGGTCGCGGTGCCGCGCTATCTGGCCGATCGGATCGAAACTCTGACCCGCAATGGGCAAAGTGCGCGTGCAATCGATCTGATCAGCCGCGATAGCCGCATTTCCCCCAGCGCAGGGGCCGCGTTGCGCGGTGACGTGGCGCGGCATTTGTTTGTCGCTGCCCAGTATGCCCAGGCATTCAGCGTCGCGAGCGAAGCCTCCCGCGAGGGCAACGGCACCGTGTGGCGACCCGATTTCATCGCCGGGCTGGCCGCGTGGCAGATGCACGATGTCGCCAAGGCCCTGCCCTATTTCAGCGCCGCCGCTTCGGCATCCCGCGCGAGTTCCGGACAGCAGGCCGCCGGTGCGTTCTGGGCGGCGCGGGCGGCGCTGCGGCTGCACCACCCCGATGCGTATCTGCATTGGCTCGACCGCGCCGCTGACGCTCCCAACAGTTTTTACGGCATGCTGGCTGGACGACTGCTCGGTCGTGATCTCGATGGCACTGGCCTCGCGGCCAGCCTGTCGGAAGCCGACATCGAATCGGTCGCCGCGCACAAAAATGGTGCGCTGGCCTTCGCCTTGCTGCAAGTTGGCCGTACGACCGACGCCGCACGGGCACTGCGCGCTCTGTGGCCGGATATTCAACAACACGCCGACTTCGGCCGCGCGGTGATGCGGGTGGCGGCGCGGGCCGGGCTGGTGGACGTGGCGGTGGCTCTGGATCAAATCTTGCCGGGCAACGACATCGCGGGTGCCAAATTGCCGTTGCCGGCATTGCATCCGGCGGGCGGGTTCAATGTCGATCCCTCACTGGTATACGCGCTGGCCCGCACCGAGTCGGGGTTTGATGCCAACGCGATCTCGCCGGTGGGCGCGCGCGGGCTGATGCAGTTGATGCCTGAAACCGCCTCGGCAATGGCGCGGCGCGGCGGCATCGTCGGAAATCCGGGCAGTCCTTCGGTCAATCTGGCGCTCGGGCAGAACTATCTGCGTTATCTTGCCCATCAGCCGGGGGTACAGCGCAATCTGCTCGATATTCTGGCAAGCTATAACGCCGGGCCGGTTGCCGCCGCAGCGTGGGCGCATTCCATCCACGACGATGGCGATCCGCTGATTTTCCTGGAATCTATTCCCTTCGCCCAGACGAGGCGGTTCGTGCGCCAGGTCCTGGCCGACAGTTGGCTCTACGCCAAGGAGATCGGCACCACGCCGGAAAGTCTCGATGCCATGGCGGAAGGGCGGTTTCCGCGTCTTTCGCCCTACGGCACCGCTTTGGCGGAGCGTTAATCGGCCCATTTATGCCGATTGCCGCCATTTTCGTCATCGAGTGTTAACGTTTCGCCGTTAATCAGGCGGCATGATTCAGATTGATGCGGACGTCGATGTCGAGCAATGCGCGCCTGCGCCGGAGGATGCGTTTCGGCTAGGACAAGACGCATATCGGCATGGTGCGTTCGCTGCGGCGGCGCGATATTTTTCCGTTGTTCTGACAATTTTTCCGGCTTTTTTTGCCGCTTTGGTCAACCGCGCCCTCGCCTACTGGTCGCTCGGCGCGCTTGACGACGCCGAGCGCGATGCCACCGCCGCCTGCCGCGCCGACCCCGCTGCGGCGGAGGCGTGGATGGTCACCGGCGCAATTCGGATCGACCGTGGCGACGGGATGGGAGCAGCCGAAGCGTATCGGCGGGCGATTGCGCTGCGGCCCGATTTGGCGGCGGCGCAGGCGGGGCTTGCCGCCGCGTTTCTGGCGCTGGCACGGCACGACGATGCACAGCGGGCGGCATCGCTCGCCCTGGCGCTGGACCCGGCGTGTACCCACGCGCGATTCACTTTGGGTTCGGCGCGTTCGGCATTGGGTGATCCGAGCCGCGCCGTGGCGCTGTTCGACCAGGTGCTTGCCGCGGAACCCGAGCACGCCGGTGCGCGGCTCAATCGCGGCAATGCCTTGATCAATCTAGGCCAGACCGAGGCCGGAGAGGCGGATTTGCGCGCTGCCACCGCGATCAATGGCGATCTCAAGGAAGCCTGGGCCAGTCTGGGCGTGGTGCGAACGATCCGGGGGGACCCGAGGGATGCCATCGCCGCGTGCGACCGCGCCATAGCGCTCGACCCCGATTTTGCGGTGGCCCACTGGAATCGTGGGGTCGCGGCCTTGCTTGGGGGTGATTACGCAACAGGTTTCGCCGCCTATGAATGGCGCAAGCGCCATCCGGTCTATGGCCCCCATTTCGACCGTCTGCCGGCACCGGTATGGCAGGGCGGACCATTAACCGGACAGCATCTGTTGGTCCGCGCCGAGCAGGGATTGGGCGACACGATCATGTTCGCCCGCTTCCTGCCGATCCTGGCGCGCCAGGCCGCCAAGGTGACGCTCGCATGCCACGCCACGCTGTTTCCGCTGTTCGGCCCTCTGGGGATTGGCTTATGTGAGCTGGACGATCAAGCACCGGGCGATGTCGATGTAGCGATCGATCAGATGAGCCTGCCGTTTGTCCTTCGGCTGACACCGGAGACGATCCCCTCGGCGGCCGGGTATCTCGCACCAACCGAGGCCGGCACCCGGGACTGGAGCAATGTGATCGCAAAGCCGCCGGGCACCTTGCTGATCGGACTGGTCTGGGCGGGCAACCCGGGTCATAGCAACGACCAGCGGCGATCGCTGCCGGACGGTGCGTTAAACGATTTGCTTGAGCTGTCAGGGTTTTCGTTCAGGGCACTGCAATTAGGCGGGCGGCGCGGCGAGTATCCGGTGGCCGATCTCGCTCCGCTGATCACCGATTTTGGCACGACAGCGGAAATTCTCAATCATATCGATGCACTGGTCACGGTCGATACCTCAATCGCGCATCTGGCCGGCGCGATGGGCAAGCCGTGCCACATATTACTGTCGGCCGCGTGCGACTGGCGCTGGCTGCTGGGGCGCGATACGACGCCGTGGTACGACAGCGCCACCCTGCACCGCCAGAAACGCCTGGGCGACTGGACTGGGCCGGTAGAATCGGTCATCTCCGCGTTACTGTGTATGCAAAAATAAGCGGATTACGTGTCTTGTAACGTGATCGCAGGCTTTAAGCCAAAGCCTGTGCGCGTACCAACCGCGCGAACGCGCCATCGTCGGCCAGCAAATCCTCATGGGTACCGCATTCGAGCACGCCGCCGTCGGCCATCACCACGATCAAATCGGCGTCACGTACGGTCGCCAGCCGATGGGCGACGACGATTGTCGTGCGGCCATGCCGCAATCGGGCCAGCGCTTCCTGCACGGACGCTTCGCTTTCGGCGTCCAGCGCACTCGTCGCCTCATCGAGCAGCAAAATCCGCGGATCGCGCAGCAACGCCCGCGCGAGGGCTACCCGCTGGCGCTGGCCGCCGGACAAACGCTGCCCATTGACACCGACCCTTGTGGCAAAGCCATCCGGCAAATCGGCAATGAACTGCGCCGCCGCTGCACCGGCTGCCGCCTCGATTTCCGCCATCGTAGCCCCTGGCCGGCCCATGCCGATATTTGCGGCCACGGTATCGTCGAACAGCAAAGAATCCTGACCGACATAGGCGATGCTCATGCGCAGGCTGGCGAGGGAAACCTGGCCGATATCCGCCCCATCGATCAGGATCGTGCCGCGATCGAGGTCGTACAGCCGTGGGATCAATGCCAGGGCGGTCGATTTGCCCGCCCCCGACGCGCCGACCAGCGCCAGGGTGCGGCCGGGTTCGGCGACGAACGACAAATCACGCAAACCCGGCCGGCCATCGGGGTAGGCAAAACCGACGTGGCGGAATTCGACGCGACCGGGTCCGAACGGCAGGGGTGTGGCACCGGGAATTTCAGAAACCGCATCGGGTTCATCGATGACGCGATACACCCGCTCCAACCCGGCCAGACCTTCCTGAACCGCCGCGTTCATCGTGCCAAGGGCGCGCAGCGGGCGGGAGGCGATCAGCAAGGCCGCGACGAAGCCGGTGAAATTGCCGATCCCGGAGGCCCCGGCGGCGTGACGCCAACCAGCGAAACCGATGACCAGCGCGATTGCCAGACCGCCCAGGACCTCCAGCATCGGGTCCAATGCTGCGCGGCCACGGATCATCCGCGTCAGGGCGCGGTACAAATGATCGAACGCGCGTTCGGCGCGCTGGCGTTCCTGCGCTTCCAACCCGTAGGCGCGCACGGTGCGGGCCTGAGCAAAACTTTCATTGAGCACCGAAGCGGTTTCGCCCATTTGCTCCTGCATCCCGCCCGAGGCGCGGCGGATGCGCCGGCCGATGCGCTGGATCGGCAAGCCGGCCAGCGGATACAGCACGGCGGCGATCAGGCTGAGAGTCCAATCGATCCAGATCATCGTCGCGACCAGACCGATCAAGGTAAAGGCATCGGCGATGCCGTTGACCGCACGGCTCAGGGCTTCGCGGATGACGGTGGCATCGGTGGTGAAGCGCGCCGCCAGGGCGGCGGGCGATTCGCGTTCGAGTCGCGCCAGTTCGGCATGGGTCAGATGCGCGAACATGGCACCCTGCAACCGCCGGATGGTGCCGAGCACGACCTGCTGGGTCAGCAAGGTCTGGGCATATTGCGCCAGCGCTTTGACGATGGTGACCATGAACACGATGACCGGCACTTGATAGAGAATGCGTGGATCGCGCTTGGCAAACATGGTGAAGGCACGATCGATCAGCGCCGGATACAGCGCCGTCGTGCCGGACATGATCAGGGTGGCGACAATGATCAGCGCCACCCGGCCACGATAGTGCCGGAGGTGGTCGCGCCACAATCGGCGCGCCAGCGCCATACTTCCCGTCGTTTCGATCATCGCCAATCCATCGGGTCCTACTGGCGCGGCCCCGGTGGGGCGTCAATCGGGGCGGTATGATGACCACTGACATCGTCGCCAGCCTCGGCCGCAAGGCGGGCGCAGATCGGGACCGACAGCAAACCGATCAGGCTGACAATGATAAACGACCAGGCGTAATCCCCGATCGTCGGGCTGGGATGGCCGGAGATCGCGGTGGTGAGTTCGAGTGAGGCAGCGGCGACCGAAATGCCGAGGGTGATCGTGATCTGCTGGAACGTGGCGTAAAAGCTGGTTGCGGCGCTCATGCGGCTGCGTGGCACGTCGGCGTAGGCGATGGTGTTGAAGGCGGTGAACTGCAACGAACGGAACACGCCCCCGATCAGCAATACGGCGTCCAGCGCGAGCAAAGGCCACGACGGGCGGAACGCGGCACAGGCGGCGGTGAACACCGCCGAAAGCAGACCGAACGCCACCATCGAACCGCGAAACCCGAATCGGCGCAGGATTGGCTGAGCCAGTGGCTTCATCGCCAGCGCGCCGATCGCGGCGGCGAAGGTGACGGTGCCGCTGCGCGCCGCCGTTTCGCCGAAGCCGAGTTGCAGCATCAAGGGCAGCAAGAACGGCGTGGCACCGGCCAGCACGCGGAAAAACCCACCGGCAAGGGTGGAATTGGCGAAAGTATCGATTTTCATCAGGGTGAGGTCGAGCACCGGATGCTCGTGGTGCTGGGCGTGCCGCCAGTAAGCGAACGCCGCGAAACCGCCGGCAGCGAAACAAGCGAGGCTCCAGGGGATGGGAATGATACCGCGGCCGATGGTCTCGATTCCGGCCATCAGCATCGCCATGGCAAGTCCGCTCCAGATCAGGCCGACGACATCGAGCCGGCCGGCGTGCTCGGAATCCCGCACGTCGCGGATGAACAGGCTGACCGCGACGATGCCGATCACGCCGATCGGGATGTTGATGTCGAAGGTCCAGCGCCACGATACATAGGTGACGATGAACCCTCCCACCGGCGGCCCGATGATCGGGCCGATCAACGCCGGCATGGTCAGCCACGAAGTCGCGGCCAGCATGTCGCGCCGGCGCACCGACTTCAGCAGCAGCAGCCGGCCTACCGGGACCATCATGGCACCCCCCAGGCCCTGCAGGATGCGCGCGGCGATCAACTCACCGAGGCTGTGCGACAGGCCGCAGAGGATCGAACCGAGGGTAAAGACCAGGATGGCGGCGCGAAACACGTTGCGACTGCCGAAACGATCGGCAAACCAGCCCGATGCCGGGATGAAGACCGCAAGCGACAACAAATAAGACGTCAGTGCCAGACTCATATGGATCGGGTCGGCGTGGAAACTTTTTGCCATCGCCGGCAGCGCGGTCGCAACGATGGTGCTGTCGAGGTTCTGCATGAACAACGCGGTCGCGACGATGACGGCAGTCAGGCGCATTTGCCTCGTCGTCAGAGCAGCGCGGTCGTCGTTGTCGTCGTCGATCATCGGCCGATAATCGTTATGGCGTGCTCAAGGTTTGGCGGTGGACGGAGCGGTCGAGGTCTCTGCGGGCCAGGTTATGGGCGGCACGTCGATCGCTTTTTTGCCGTTGGCGGTAAGAACGCCGTTGGCGAGTCCGAAATCGATCGTCAGGCGTTCAATTCCCGCCGGCGTCTTGGCCATGTAGGGCGCGGTCTGGGCGGTGATGTTACTGATAAAGTTCACGGTCGCCGGGTATGCGTTCGCGACGTCCCCCAGAAATTCGCCGACCCCTTCGGCGGTGAGCGTCGCTTTACCCGTGGGTTGAACGGCCCGATCGAAACCGAACTGGCCATGTTCATGCGCGTCGAGCGGGCCGAAAGAAAGAGCGATCGCGTAGCTGCCATGGCCGCCGGCCTTAGCCCACGCGTGAATCGCGGGGCCGAGTTGCTGCCAGACCGCGACTCCGGCGAGGGAATTTGGCACGAGTTCCACCGGATGAGGCGCAATCGTCGTTTGCGCCAGCGATGGGAGCGGCGGTCCCGACAAATCGAGATCGAGCCGCAGGGCGGCCAGTTTACCCTCGAACGGCAGGTGGCCGAGAGTGACGAAAATCGGCGACAGGGCGAGGCCCGTGAGGGATTCGTGCATGGTCATCGCGGTGGCGGATGTTCCGGCTTGCGGGTTGCGCGTGCCATCGGCGGTGAAGGATTTGACGCTGACCAGGGTGAAATTGGTGTCGGCACTGTCCACCCGCATGTCGGTGAAGGCCACCATGCCGGCGCGCAACGGGTCCGGCGCGTGATCGAACACGGCATTGGGGTCGAAATTGTAACGATCATGGATGGCGGCAAACTGAACAGTGAAGGCTGGGCCTTGCGGTGTCGTCACGCGCCATGCCAGCGGCAGGCCGACATCAAGGGTGAAGGGCGCGGTTGGCCGGATTTTCAGCACCAGGGTGGGCAGCGTGGTTTTCGGGGTGGGCAAGCCCTGATCGGGCGGGGTGAAGGTCAGGTCGGCCACGGTAAATGTGGCGGCGAGCGGTGAGTTGCCTTCGGCGGTCGCCCCGTGGCTGATGGTCCAGCCCGCTTGGCGCAACGTCTGTTCCTGAGCGCGAAACGCGACGCCCAACCGGCCTTGCACGTACCACCACGCACCAAGATAGGCGATGGCGAGACCGCCGAGCAGCAAAACCAGAAACCGGACGAAACCGCGCATCAGGCATCCTTTCGGGACAAAACGAGCGATTGCATCTTAGGCGGCGGCGGTGTGGTTGGCCACCGAGAGCACGCAGTTTGCGTCGCCGGCAACTACACGACCCAATAGCCGGCACTGGCAAACGCGGCTTCGGCAACGCTGAGTATGGCAAACACCAGCAGCAGGGCCATGCCAACGAAGCGATGGGTCCTTGCTGCCAGCCAGCCAAGGCCCAGAAAAATCGCAATTGCCGGCATCATCAGCCGAGGCAACGACAACATGTTCTGGTTCGTTGAAAATATGAACCAGGCATAACCTGCAACGACGCTCCAACCGGCCAACGGAACAACCCAGCCGCGACGGCGAAAAATGAAGGTGGCACAACCAAGTCCGATCAATGCGAGGGTAGCCATTGCACTGTTGATCAGGCGTTGAACCCCGGCCTCGATCGGCACCATGGCGGCACTTGTCCCGCCGCCCTGATGCGACGTGCGAAGGCCCGCGTGGATTTCCAAAATCCCCGCATTAAATTGTTGGACGTACCAACTCGGAGCGATCAGTCGGGTCAGCCGGGTGACAAGCGGCGGCGCGGTTCCCCACGCTGCCTGCGCATGGACAAACGCAAGCGGGTCATGAAACACGATGGCTTGGTAGACCATGAAGCCGAGCAATCCGGCAACGCTGAGAACGCCCCAACCGCCCAGGGCCAGAAAATGCCTCGCCTTGGCATCGCCGCGTCGCCACGTTGCCAAACGGTCAATTCCCAGCGCCGCGACAACAAATACCACGGTTGGTGCCGCCGCAGTGCCGATGCCGCACCATAACGCCGAACGCCAGTGCCGGCCGTTCATGTGATCGGCCAGGGCGGCGATGGTGCAGAGCGATATCAGCCCGGTCGGGTAGCCCATGATGTAGAAACAGGATACCGGCCAGAATGCGAAAAAAATCGTCGCCCAGCGAGCCGCGTCTTGCCGCAGGACGGATCGGGCAAAGGTATCGAATATAAAAATTGATGCGATGCCAAAACCGAGCGTGACCAGGATGACCAGAATCGATGCAGTGCTGCCGGCCAGGATGGCAATCAGCCAGTCCAGCAACGGTTGCAACGGAAAAAACACAATATTCTGATAGTGGTGCAGTAGTTCGCCGGTAGCGGGATTCCAATGATAGCCCCCCCGCATGATGTTGTCATAATTTCGGCCATCCCACGAAAGGAGCTGGCTTACGATTCCGCTTGGCTTGAGCGGGTTGCGGGGAGGCAATACCAAACGTCCCCATACGACTCCCGCGGCAAGGATGATCAGTAGTCCAACGGAGATAACGAGCGGTCGCCGCACAGTTGGGGATATCTTTAATAGACGCAATAATAGACGCAATCTCGCTTGCCGCGTCGTTAAGTGACTCGCATTATCTGCCTTGTTGCCCACACACCCCCCAAACCTTGACCCCACCATCGAAAACGGCGCTTTGTTAACCGCACCCGATCTGTCATCCGTGTCACGGAGTCCTCATGTCATCTTTCGTTACATTCGACCAGTTGGAAATCGCCCGGAGTGCGGCGGCCGTTGCCGAGAGCGCGCGCGCTGCCGAATGATCCGGATTTTTCATGATTGGCGGGACGTTCCGGCGGACGCACGGGGGGCATCGGTTGCTCTGGGTAATTTCGATGGGGTGCATCGCGGACATGTTCAGGTGTTGCGCGCAGCGCATACCGCCCGGCCCGATGCACCGCGCGCCGTGCTGAGTTTTACGCCGCATCCACGCGCGTTTTTCCGTCCGGACGATCCGCCGTTCCTGTTGACCCTGGAAGCCGAGCGGGCGGCGGTGCTGGCGGCACAGGGTGTTGAAATTCTGTATGAGTTGCGGTTCGATCGGGCATTTTCCTTGCTCACGGCGACGCAATTCATCGAAAATGTGCTGTATCGGGGTATCGGGGCCGCGCATCTGGCATGCGGGGCGGATTTCGCGTTCGGACACCGGCGCGGCGGCGATGTGGCGTTGCTGCACAAGGAGGCCGAGGCATTGGGAATCGGGCTAAGCATCGTGCCGCACCTCGATGATGCCGAGGGGCCGATTTCATCGACACGGGTGCGTCGCTTGTTGCAGGATGGTTATCCCGAACGCGCGGCGTTGCTGCTCGGGCGGCCGCACGTGATCCGGGGCGAGGTGGCGCATGGCGATGCCCGGGGCCGGACCATCGGGTTTCCCACCGCGAATGTGGCACTCGGGCGGCATCTGGAGCCGGCGCGGGGGGTTTACGCGGTGACCGTGCGGTTGACGGACGGGGCGATCATGAAGGGCGTGGCCAATATCGGGCGGCGGCCGACCGTGACGGAGGGGGCCATTGCGCGGCTGGAGGCGCATTTATTCGATTTTTCGAGCGATTTGTACGGGCAGGAGATTGCGGTCGCCTTGCATCATTTCATCCGTGACGAGCGGAAATTCGAGAGTTTTGATGCACTGCGCCGGCAAATCGAACTCGATGCCGGGGTGGCGCGCGCGTTGCTGGACTGAGTGGGTCGATCAGTTCCCGCGCGCCGGCGACGTGCGGTTCGGTTACGCCGCGCGCACCGCGCCGGGGCTGACATTCCAGACGGCGGCGTCCGGACCGAGCGCTGCCAGATGCTCGCGATCGGTCGCGGTGCAGAAAATCTGGGCGGACCGGCTTGCGAGTGCCGCGCTCAAGGCGGCGCGATGGGGCGCATCGAGATGCACGAACGGTTCGTCGAGCAGTAATATAGGTGCCGCGCCGCGGAGGGTGGTGACCAGATCGGCGTGGGCGAGGACGATGGCGACCAGCATGGTGCGTTGCTGACCGGTCGAGGCGAGCGACGCGACCAAACCCGTCGCTTGATCCGCCAGCACTAAATCCGCGCGTTGCGGCGATACGGCGGCGAGGGTTTCGTGGCGGGTGCGGGCATAAAGGCGGCGAAGCCAGTCTTCGACCGCAAGGGCGGGTTCGGCGGACAGCCGCGCACCGATCGAACACTCCAGGGTCAGGGTTGCGGAGGGAAACGGGGCGAACGCACCGCAGGCAAGGGTGACGTTGAGCCGGGCGATCAGGTCGAGGCGGGCGGCGGTCATGGCGGCGGCGTGGCGGGCCATCGAATCTTCGATGGTGGTGAGCCAGACCGGATCGTAACCGCCCTGTTCGATCAGGCGGTTGCGGTTGGCGGCGGCGGCTTCGAAGGCGGCGACTTCGCTGGCATGACCGGGTGCGAGCGCCAACGTGAGACGATCGAGAAAGCGGCGGCGGGCCGAGGCACCTTCGGTGAACAGCCGGTCCATTTGCGGCGTGAGCCAGACGCACGCGAAATGTTCGGCGGCAGTCGCTGCCGTGACCGGATCGCCATCGAGTAAAATTTTGCGGCGCTCAGCCTGCGCGGCGTCGATCCCGGTGCCAAGTGTCAGACTGCCTTGGGTGCCGGTGAGATGGGCGGCAACCGCCCAACCGCCCGAAGCACCCGGCGCGCGGCGGGAGAGTTCGGCGAATTTCGCGCCGCGCAGGCCGCGACCGGGGGCCAGCAGCGAAATCGCCTCCAGCAGATTGGTCTTTCCCGAACCGTTCGGGCCTTGCAGGGCGACGATGCGCGACGCCGGCCTGAATTCGATCGCCGCGTAGGAGCGGAAATCGGTCAGGCGCAGCGACCGCAGATTGATCAGACCGCCCGCATCAGACACGCATCGGCATCAGCACGAAAATCGCACTCTGATCGCCGGCGGCCCGCACCAAAGTCGGGGCCGCGCCATCGGCGAAACAGAATTCGACGCGGCCCTTGATCTGCTCGGTCACGTCGTTGAGGTAGCGCGCCTGAAAGCCGATTTCGAGCGGGGTCGAGGTGTATTCGACCTGCTCGCCATCGAGTTCTTCCGAGGCGGTGCCCTGATCGGGACTGGTGGCGGAGAGCACCAGCAAATCGCGCGCGACCGAAAGCTTCACAGGTTTATGGCGCTCGGCGGTAATCGCGGACACCCGCGCGACCGCATTTGAAAAATCCGTAGTATCAACGCGCAATATTTTGTCATTCCCAACCGGGATGACCTTGCTGTAGTCGGGATAGGTGCCATCGATCAGCTTACTGGTCATCCGCATGGTGTCCAGCGTGAACTGGATGCGGGTTTCCGACAGGGCGATGGCGACTTCGCCGGTGACTTCCTCCAGCAGTTTGCGGATTTCATTGACGGTTTTGCGCGGAATGATCACGCCGGGCATGCCGGCCGCCCCCTCCGGTAACGGCTCTTCGACGCGGGCCAGCCGGTGCCCGTCGGTCGCGACGGCGCGCAGTACGGCAACACCATCCGATTCGGCGGCGTGGAGATAGATGCCGTTGAGATAGTAGCGGGTCTCCTCGGTCGAGATCGCAAAGCGGGTACGGTCGATCAGGCCGCGCAAAGCCTGGGCCGGGATCGAGAACCGGTGGCTGAGCTTGCCGGCATCGAGCTTGGGGAACTCGTCGGTCGGCAGTACGACCAGTTTTGTCGCGTAGCGCCCGGCGCGCAAGGCGAGCGGCGCGTCGCCACCCGGATGATCGAGCTCGATCTCGGCATGATCGGGCTGGCGGCGGACGATTTCGTACAGCGTGGCCGCCGGTGCCGTGACCGAGCCACCCTGGGCCGCTTCGACCGGCACATCCTCAATCAGGGCAATCTCCAGATCGGTGGCGGCAACGGTCAAGCGCCCCTCCTTCACCGAGAGCAGAACATTGGCGAGAATGGGTATGGTGTTGCGTTTTTCCACCACGTTCTGAACATGGGCCAGCGCCTTGAGGAGCGTGGCGCGATCCGCCTTGAGCTTCATGCGATCCTTCCAGTCATCTTGCCGTGGCTGTCCGGTGAGCCAGGGTTTCGCTGCATAGCCTAGATCGTCCGCAAATAGAACCGGGCGCAACAGTCATTGAAGTGAAACCATTCGGTGAGTGACAATGCGGGCGCGGCGGGTTATGGCGGGCAGGCTAGGTTCGCAACGCCTGGCACCAGATCGACATTGCAAATTTTTGAAGCGGATCGGCTCATGACCAGCATCGCCCCTCCCGCCCTTGTGCATGGACGCCGCCTGCCCAATGCGTGGGATGTGGCGGCGATTCTGCTTGTGTTCGCGGTCCTGATCGGCATCGCGAGTGTCGCGCGCGGTACGCTGGCACCGCTTTCGAGCGTGCAATCGACCGCGATCCACCTTAATCCGGCCTATCTGCCCGGCTACGCACTGCGTACCACGCTGCGGATGTTCGCTGCCCTGTTCGCATCGCTGACCTTCACCTTCACGGTGGCGACCCTGGCCGCCAAGAACCGGCGGGCGGCAATCATTATCATCCCGATCCTGGACATCCTGCAATCGGTACCGATTTTGGGATTTCTGTCGTTTACCGTGCTGTTTTTCCTGCATTTGTTTCCGGGCCAGGAACTGGGTGCCGAGCTTGCGGCGGTGTTTGCAATTTTCACCAGCCAGGCTTGGAATATGGCATTCAGCTTCTATCAGTCGCTGACCACCGAACCCGCCGATCTCGATGAAGCCTGCCGCAGCTTCGGCCTGTCACCCTGGCAGCGGTTCTGGCGGCTCGATGTGCCGTTCGCGGTGCCGGGTCTGGTCTGGAACACCATGCTGTCGATGTCGGGCGGCTGGTTTTTCGTCGTCGCGTCCGAAGCCATAACCGTGGGCAACACCACTTTCACCCTGCCCGGCATTGGATCATACGTGGCCGTGGCGCTGCGCCGGAGCGATCTGCTCGCGATTTTCTATGCCGTGCTGGCGATGCTGGTGGTTATTTTGCTTTACGACCAGCTGCTGTTCCGCCCGCTGGTCGCCTGGTCCGGCAAGTTTCGCTTCGAGACGGTTCAGACGGCGTCCGACACGGAACCCTGGGTGCTGAAACTGCTGCGGCGAACCTTTCTGCTGCGCGAGATCGGCAGTTGGCTGGGCGATCGGGTGGCGGTGATCGGCCGGCTGCGGCTGGGCCGGGCGGAGCGGACATTCAAATCGCTGGAACGCGGCAAAACGTCCTCGCGCCTGGGCGACGCCGTGTTCTATGCCGTTGTCATCGCCGGAGCGGGGTATGCGCTATGGCAAGTGGTGTCGTTCTGTAGCGCCCACCTGCACTGGGGCGATCTGCTGACCTGCGTGGAGCTGGCAAGTTTCACCTTGGCGCGGGTGATCGCGGCGCTGGTGATTTCCTGCGTCATATGGGTGCCGATCGGCGTGTGGGTGGGCTTGCGGCCCAAGGCAACCAAGATCGTGCAGCCGGTGGCGCAGTTCCTGGCGGCGTTTCCCGCCAATTTGTTGTTTCCGGTGGTGGTTGCGGGAATTATTGCCTTCAACCTGCTGCCCAATATTTGGCTGACGCCGCTGATGGTGCTCGGTACCCAGTGGTATATTTTGTTCAATGTGGTGGCGGGGGCTTCAGCGTTACCGGGCGATCTCAAAGAGGTCGCCGCCAATTTCGGGCTGCACGGCTGGCTATGGTGGCGGCGGCTGGTCATTCCTGGAATACTACCCTACTTCGTCACCGGCGCGCTGACCGCGACCGGGGCGGCATGGAACGCCTCGATCGTCGCGGAGGTTGCCTCCTGGGGTAAGACCACACTGGTCGCCCAGGGGCTGGGGGCCTACATCGCGCAGGCGACAACGGTCGGCAACACCAGCAAGATCGTGCTCGGGGTTGCGGTGATGTCGGTCTTCGTATTGACGTTCAACCGGCTGATCTGGCGTCCGCTCTATGCCTACGCCAGCCGCCGCACCAATCTTGGATAGGGGTTTGCCCATGGATCAGCAGGTTACCGCGCGCAGCCTAGTTGAAGTCAGCCATTGCCAGCAGGCCTATCCGAAGGATGCGAACAATGAGCTGATCGTACTCGACGACGTCAACGTCAGCCTGCACGAGGGTGAAATTGTTGGATTGCTGGGACGATCGGGGTCCGGCAAATCGACGTTACTCCGAATTATCGCGGGATTGTTGCGTCCGACCAAGGGCGAGGTTTCATGGCAGGGCAAGCCAGTGCGCGGGCCGGTGCGGGGCATTGCCATGGTGTTCCAAAGTTTCGCGCTGTTTCCCTGGCTCAGCGTGCAGGAGAATGTCGAACTCGGGCTGGAAGCGCAAGGCATCGCGCGGGCCGAACGCGAGAGCCGTGCCGAGGAGGCGATCGATCTGATCGGGCTGGGCGGATACGATGGCGCGTATCCCAAGGAACTTTCGGGCGGCATGCGCCAGCGGGTGGGACTCGCGCGCGCGCTGGTGACGCATCCCGATCTACTGCTGATGGACGAACCGTTTTCGGCGCTGGACGTGCTGACCGCCGAAACCCTGCGTACCGACCTGATCGATCTGTGGTCGGAACGGAAACTGCCGGTGAAATCGATTTTGATCGTCACCCACAACATCGAGGAAGCGGTGCTGATGTGCGACCGCATTCTGGTGTTTGCCTCCGACCCCGGCCGGGTCGCGCATGAAATGGTGGTGCCGTTCGCCCATCCGCGCAACCGGCTCGATCCGGCATTCCGCCAGATGGTCGATGATATCTACGCGGTGATGACCCGGCGCAAAACCCCGGCCGACCTGCGCGCTGCCGCCGCTGTCCCCGCCACCGGGTTCGCGACGCCGCTGCACCCGATCGGCACCAACCTGATGTCGGGGTTGATGGAAACCCTGGCGGCACCGCCGTACGATGGCGTCGCCGATCTGCCGGCACTCGCCGCCGTGCTGCAATACGAGGCCGACGAACTGCTTCCCTTGGGTGAGACGTTGCAATTGCTGCATTTCGCCGAACTGGAGGAAGGTGACATCCGCCTGACCGAACAAGGCCAGAAATTCGTTCACGCCGACACCGACGAGCGCAAAAAAATCTTCGCCGCAGCGGTGCGCACCCATGTGAAACTGGTCGCCGCGATCCGTCAGGTGATCGACGAGCGCTGGAACCACCGCGCTTCGGCGGTACGGTTTCGCGACGAGCTGGAAGACCACATGTCGCCAGAACGCGCCGAGGAGACATTGCGTACGGCAATCTCCTGGGGGCGGTACGCGGAGCTGTATTCGTTTGACGAAGAGGCGCAGCAGTTCAGCCTTGAGGATATCGAGGAAGATTAGCGTTTCGGCCGATTTACGTAAAATTACAGAATTTTGGCTGGAAACATCATCTTCCGGCTCCCAGTTCTGTCACACCGTTGTGATGGAGTTGATATGTCTCAACCTTTGGTTATCGTGGGCGCGCCCCGTTCGGGAACCACATTTCTATGTCATGTTCTTAACGCGCATGAAGATGTCGGGATTACCAACGAAGCCCGGATTTTCGCCGATTTGAAGCAGCGGTTGGACCCTGGTGCGGCGCGAGACGACCTGATCGGGCGGGATTTTCAGCCGCAGTGGCTTGAGTTTCAGCGGCACCACGCCGGGCGCTGGATTGAACAATTCTACCGCGAGGTCCTTGGCATTCGCACCCGAATCTGGGGCGACAAGCATCCGCCCTATGCCGATCCCACGATATTATCGGGCCGGAACAATGCGGTACCGCATCCCCCGCAATCGGGATCATGCCTTGGATTGATCAATGAGGTGCTGCCCGCGACCAAATTCATCCACATCCATCGTCATCCGGCCCGCGTCGCGCTATCGCTCGCGCGCAAGGGCTGGATCGACAGTTTCGAAGCCGGGCTGGGTATCTGGCAGCAATATATTACGGAGATCGACCGGTTTTTCTCCCAGTTGCCGGCCGACCGGCAGCTAACGATAGCACATCACGATTTATTGGCCGAACCGGATGGCTCGTCCCACGCCATCGCCCGGTTCCTCGATTTATCGGATGCCGGGCCGATCGCGCGATTTCTGCATGCACAGCGCCGGGCACCCACACCGTTCAGCGAACCGATGTCGGTCCTGGGCAGCGCAAGATCCCCGGTGTCATCACGCGAGAAACGCCTCGCGGCACGCCAGTTGGGTGCATTAGCGGCGCAATTCGGTTACGCTGAACCGGCACGGGTCGCGGCGTGAAGGCACCGCAATCGGCTTACTCGATCTTGACGTTTTTCCAGAATGCCACGCGCCCTTTAATATGCGCCGCGGCCGGCAACGGCTCGGCATAGTACCAGGCGGCGTCCTGGTTCGCTGTGCCGTCGATCTCGATCGAATAATAATTCGCCGTGCCTTTCCAGCCGCAGCGGCTGGTTGTGGGGCTTGGGCGCAACACTTCGGAACGCACCGCGTCGCGCGGGAAATAATGATTTCCCTCAACCACGATCGTTGCGTCCGATTCGGCGATCGTCGTGCCGTTCCACACTGCCTTGACCATGAGGTGCTTTCCTTTAGTTCCTTGTTTTCACGCGTGATTTACGGTTCAAGCGATTTCGCCTTCGCCCGGTCACACGCTAGGATTACCCACAATATGGGGGTAATCCGCGCAACGAAACCCCGGATTGCAATTCCCAGCGCTTTAACCCGGCGAAGCGCCACGCCATTTCACGGCGATGAACCAGAACACGAACCCCCCTGCCCTGCATGACACGCCCATCGGCATCGATGCTACCGGGTTTAGGACCGAAAGCGATTCAATGGGCGAAATCGCAGTCCCCGCCGATCGCTACTGGGGTGCCCAGACCCAGCGCAGCCTGAAGCATTTTTCGATCGGGGCGGATCTGATGCCAGTCGCGGTATATCACGCCTATGCCATCGTGAAAAAAGCGGCGGCGATGGTGAACGCGGCGTCCGGGCATCTGCCGCTCTGGAAAGCCGAAGCGATCGTCCGGGCCGCAGATGAGGCAATGAGGGGCGGGTTAGACGATCACTTTCCGCTGTTTGTCTATCAGACCGGTTCCGGCACCCAGTCGAACATGAACATCAACGAGGTTCTGGCCAACCGGGCGAGCCAGTTGCTGGGCGGCACGATTGGCAGCAAAAAACCCGTCCATCCGAACGATGACGTCAACCTCGCGCAATCGTCGAACGACACGTTTCCCGCCGCCATGCATATCGCGGCGCTCGACGCGCTGGATGAGCAGCTTTTGCCGCGGGCGGTCGCGCTGACCGAGGCGATCGAGGCGAAAGCGGCGGCATGGATGGATATTCCCAAGACCGGGCGGACCCATTTGCAGGATGCGGTACCGCTCACCGTCGGGCAGGAATGGTCGGGCTATGCGCATCAGTTGCGCGATGCGCTGGGACGGATTGCGGCGGTGAAGCCGGGGCTTTACGAACTGGCGGCGGGGGGCACCGCGGTAGGTACCGGGCTGACCGCCTGGCCAGGGTTCAGTGTCGCGATCGCCGAACGGATCGCGGCCCTGACCGGCAAGCCGTTCATCACAGCACCGAATAAATTCGCGGCACAAGCCTCGCTCGATGCGATGGTCGCGACAATGGCGGCGATCCGCGGGCTGGCGGTGGCGTGCATGAAAATCGCAAACGACATGCGCTGGCTCGCCTCGGGTCCGCGCTGCGGTATAGGCGAGCTTTTGCTCCCTGAAAACGAGCCAGGGTCGTCGATCATGCCGGGCAAGGTCAACCCCACCCAGTGCGAGGCGATGGTGATGGTGTGCATTCAGGTGATCGGCGATGACAACGCTGTCGCATTCGCCGGCAGCCAGGGGAATTTCGAACTCAACGCGATGCGGCCGATCATTATCAACAATGTGTTGCGCAGTTGCCGCAATCTGGCCGATGCGTGCGGCACTCTCAACCGCTTTTCGGTGGCGGGAACCGAACTCAACCGCGCCCGGATCGATGAACAATTGGGCCGCTCGCTGATGCTGGTCACTGCACTCAGCCCGGAGATCGGCTACGATCGGGCGGCGCTGACGGCCCATAAAGCCGAGGCGGAAGGCCTGTCGCTCCGCGACGCGGCGATCGCCTATGGCGGGATCGATGGCGCGCGGTTCGACCAGATCGTCGACCCGGCAAAACTGGTAGGCAGCGGTTTGGCCGGCGCATAAAAGGACCCGCTGGCATTCGCTGGCCTGCGACGATTACGTTCTATCGCTGTTTTTGCGAGCAATTTAACTCTACGGCTTCGGCGATTTTGCGGGAACAGGTTGAACCCGGCGCCCCCGCAACCACCAGGCCGGTAGTAGCGACATCAACAGCAGACCGCCCGCGAGGACAAGAGCCGTGCCGGCCGTCGCGACGTGTGGATCGCCCTCGGGACCCAGGCTGTTGGCATATATTGTGGTGAACAGCAGCGGCCCGATCAGCGCGGTCAGGCCAGACAGACTGGCCAGCAACCCCTGCAACCGTCCTTGCTCGGCGTTGCCGACCCGGCGCGCCATGATGCTCTGGACCGCGGGCATCGAAAGACCCCACAGCGAAATCACCGGCACGCCGATCCAGAAAACCGTGCTGCCCGGGGCCGTGCCGAAAATGGCGAAGCCCACGGCCCCGAACAGCAGCCCGATCGCCAGGGTTCGCACCTCGCCGATCCGCTGCACCACCGGCCCTACCAACAAGCCCCCGACCACCGCGAACCCGACACCGGCGGCGGCGAGGGTGAGGCCGATCTCGAGCGGCATCCAGCCAAACCGGTCCTGCACGTAGAGCACCAGCACCGAAGGGATGGCTTGCAACGCGAGGGTGCCGAGCGCGTAGACGCTGGCAGGAACCGACACGCAGGGCCGGCGGAGAAAGCCGAGTGCCGACAATGGGTTCAACCGCCGCCAGTTCAACCGCGTGCGCGCCCGGCGCGAGAGCGATTCCGGTAGAGCCACCCAACCGTAGATGAAGTTGGCCAGCGCCAGTCCCGCTGCGAACCAGAACGGCAGGCGAAGCGATACGCCGCCCAGAATACCGCCGAGCGCCGGACCGAGCACAAACCCCAGCGCCGCCGCCATGCCCGACATGCCAAAGGCGGCGGCGCGGCGGGTGGCGGGGGTGACGTCGGCGATATAGGCGTTGGCCGCGGCAACATTGGCAGATGACGCCCCGGAGAGGATGCGCCCGACAAACAGCCAGCCAACCGTCGGTGCCAGCGCCATGACGGCAAAATCTACCGCCTGACCGAGGCTCGACAGCAGAATGACCGGGCGGCGACCGTACCTGTCGGATAAAGCGCCGAGAATGGGCGACGACACCAGCTGCATCGCCGCCCAGGCCGCCCCGAACAGGCCGAACACATGCGCGGTCAACACCGTATTGCCGTGTGCCAGACCTTGCACCAGTTTGGGCAACACCGGCAGCACGATCGCCATCGCCAGCATATCGAGCAGGATTGTCGCCATGATGAAGCCGAATGCGGCATTGCGCCGCACCGCCCGGCCGGGGGCGATACCACTCATGGCGAAACTATGCCGGGCCGCAAACGGTCACGCCCGGTGCATCAGACGTAATCCGCCTCCACCGTAACATCATGGATCCGGTCGGAGGCAAAAGCGTGAAACACCGGCGACAGCACGGTGGAAACCACGACGTTGACCACGAAGGTCGCGACCGCGATGTAGCAGGGGAATATCATGCCGAAGAGGTGGAACGGATAGATTGCCCCGGCAAGGTGGTTGAGCATCGCGAAATGCGTCGCCATGCCGATGCCGCAAGCCCAGCCGACCAGCAGCGCCCAGCCGTTATAAAACCGGGTGAACAAGCTGAACACGATGGCCGGGAAAATCTGGATCATCCACATGCCGCCGAGCAACTGAAGCTGGATCGCGTAGGTCAGCGGCAGGGCGAAAATGAACGCCAGGGCACCGATGATCATGACGATGGAGAACAATTTGGCCACCATCGATTCCTGGCCCGGCGAAACATGCGGATTGATGAACTGCCGCCAGATGTCGCGGGTAAAAATATTGGCGGACGCGATCGCCATGATCGCGGCGGGCACCAGCGCGCCGATCGCGATGGCGGCGAACGCGATTCCGACAAACCAGGGCGGCAGCGTATGGATCAACAGGGCCGGGACCGCGAAATTGGTGCCGAATTCCTTAAAGCCGGCGGCAAATTGCGGCATGGTAGCGACCCCGGCAGCGATTGCCATGGCACCCAGCAGCGTGATGAGACCGAGCATGAACGTGTAGGCCGGTAATATCACCGCGTTGCGCCGCACGACTTCGCTGCTCGATGCCGATAGAATCCCCGTGGTCGCGTGGGGGTATAAAAACAGCGCCATTGCGGAGCCGAGGGCCAAGGTCGCGTAGCCGGAATAGAGGCCGGAACTGCCGGCGGGCGGGTGCGGCAACAGGAGTTTCGCCGGAGTCATTTTGGCGAAAATCGCGCCAAACCCGCCCAGATGTACCGGGATGACGATGATGGCGACAATAATGGTCAGATAGATCAACGAATCCTTGACCACCGCAATCATCGCAGGTGCCCGCAGGCCGGAGGTGAAGGTGAACGCGGCCAGCACCAGGAAGGCCAATATCAAGGGCAGATGCGCGCCGAATCCGGCTCCGGTGATGCCCAGCCCGCCGATCACGGTCTGCATACCCACCAGTTGCAACGCGATATAGGGCATGGTGGCGATAATGCCGGTCAGGCCGACCGCAAGCGCCAGATAGCGATTGCCGTAGCGGCCGCGCACGAATTCCGGGCCGGTGACAAACCCGTGTTTGGCGGAAACGCGCCAGAGTTTCGGGAAGATCACATACAGGATCGGGTAGGCGACAATGGTGTAGGGTACGGCAAAAAACGCGAGCGCGCCGGCACCGAACATCAGGGCCGGCACCGCAATGAAGGTGTAGGCGGTATAGACATCCCCGCCGATCAGGAACCATGAAATCAGCACGCCGAACTGCCGCCCGCCCAGGCCCCATTCATCGAGTTTGGTCAGATCGCCGCCCCGCCAGCGGCCGGCGGCGAAGCCGAGGCCGAGCACGAGGATGACGAGGACGGCAAAGATGATTGCTGCAATGGTCATGATGCGCGCCTCAGCTCTCGGCCCGGTAGACGATGAAAATGATCAGTGCCGAAACCGGCACGGCAAGCAGCTGATACCAGTAGAAAAACGGAAACCCGAACAGCGCGGGCAGGGCATGGTTATAGAACGGCACCCAGAGCGTGCCGATGAACGGAATGAGCAGCAGGAGCCGCCAGGCAGTCGTGCGCTGCGGGCGCTCCGGTATCGGTTCGGCCATTGACGTTCTCCCGTTGGCTCACCGCTTCGATGACGAAGCTGTTACCCGATGTCTAGAGCAATATCAGCCTGACTGGAATCGCGAAGCGATCTTAGGCTGATGAAATTGCTCGTAAGAATTAAGCCTAAAGCGTTTTCACTCTCCGTGGAAACGCTCTAGGCCCGATCAGGGCGTGCGGGCAAGCTGGCATAGCGGCACGTCATCAGGCGCGACGCCCGCAGAATCGCGCGCAGATCGGCCAGGGCCTCGGTGAAATCGTGGTTTTCAATGATGAAGTTGAACTCACCCTGATGGGCAAGTTCGGTTTCCGCCTCCGCCATCCGGCGGGCGATGTTGGCCGGATCGTCGCCCCGTGCGATCAGTCGGTCACGCAGATCGGCAAGGCTAGGGGTGCGAATGAACACGCCCACCACGTCGCCCGGCAAAGCGTCGCGCAACTGGCGGAATCCCTGCCAGTCGATGTCGAACAGCACGTCGCGCCCCGCCGTCAGCGATTGTTCGACCGATGCGCGTGGCGTGCCGTAGGAGCGTCCGAACACAGTAGCGTGTTCCAGAAACGCGTGGTTGGCGACAAGATCGGCGAATTGTTGATCGGATTTGAAAAAATAGTGCTCGCCGTCCCGCTCGCCGGGGCGCGGGGCGCGGGTGGTCGCGCTGACCGAGAGCGACAAGCCCGCGTCCCCATCGAGCAAGGCGCGCGACAACGAGGTTTTGCCGGCCCCCGAGGGGGCGGCGAGCACCAGACACAGGCCGCGCCGCCGCGCAAGGAGCCTATTCAATATTCTGGACCTGTTCGCGCAGTTGCTCGATCGCCGCCTTGAGATCGAGGCCGATGGCGGTGAGGTCGAGCGAGGCGGATTTGCTGCAGAGCGTGTTGGCCTCGCGGTTGAACTCCTGCATCAGAAAATCGAACCGCCGGCCGATCGCGGTGGGTTCGGTCAGCAAAGCGCGGGCGGCGGCGATATGGGCACCGAGGCGGTCGAGCTCCTCGCGAACATCGGATTTGGTGGCGAGCAGGGCGATTTCCTGCGCCAGACGCTCGGGCGCGACCGGGTTGGCTTCGCCCAGCAACGCAGCAAGAGCGGCCTCCAGCCGGGCACGATGCTGAGCCGCCTGCTCGGCCGCCCGCGCCCAGGCGGATTGGGTCAGCGTTTCGATCCGGCACAGCAAATCATCGATCACCACCGCGAGTCGCGCCCCCTCGCCTGCCCGCGCCGTGGCAAGATCGGCCAGCGCGGCCTCGAAACTCAGCGCGAGCTGGGTGGTCAAGGCGGCTTGTTCGGTCTCATCGCCGTTGGTCGCGGCGGTGTCGGTGCCAAGCGGGCGGATCACGCCCGGAAGCGCGAGCAACGCCTCGGCGCGGGGGGACGCCATGCCGGGGTTACGCCGGGCGAGGTCGAGGGCGCGGGCGAGATAGGCCCCGAGCATCGCCTCATCGACCGTCATGCTGGCCGGAGTTTCACGCTTGAGGGTCAGGCCGACCGAAACATTGCCGCGTTTCAGCCGGCGCGATGCGGTCTCCCGCAGGGCTTGTTCCAGCGCGTCGAACCCAGGCGGCAGGTGCAGCCGCAAATCCAGCCCGCGACCGTTCACGCTGCGCAATTCCCAGGCATAGACTGTGGTATTGTATTGGCCGGCGACGCGGGCGAAGCCGGTCATCGACGCGATCGTTAAAGGGTTCATGGCCTCAGGGTTTCGCGCACATGATCCAGCGCCACAAGCCTGCCGTCGCGCTCGACGTGCCAGAAGGTCCAGCCGTTGCAGCTCGCGGCGTTCTGCACCAGCGAGCCGACCTGATGGATCGAGCCGCGATGCGCGCCGGCGATGATGGTGCCGTCGGCGGTGACGGTGGCGGCGACACGGCGGAGCCGGTCGTGCAGAATGGTTCCGGGCGGCACCAAGCCACGTTCCACCAGCACGCCAAAGGCGATGCGCGGGGCGTCGCGCCGGTTGGTCGCCGAACTGGTAACGTGGGCGGGGGCGGCATGGAGTGCGCGCAGCCGTGCCCAGCCGGCTTCGACATAGGCGGGGTGGCGCTCGATCCCGATGAAATGGCGGTTAAGGCGTTTGGCGACGGCGGCGGTGGTGGCGGTGCCGGAAAACGGGTCGAGAATGACGTCGTCGATATTGGTGGCGGCGAGGATGACGCGGTGGAGCAGCGCCTCTGGCTTCTGGGTCGGGTGGAGTTTCAGCCCGTGCTGGTTGCGCAGGCGCTCGTTGCCGGTGCAAAGCGGGATGGTCCAGTCGCTGCGCATCTGGGTATCGTCGTTGAGCGATTTCATCGCCTGATAGTTGAACCGGTAGCGCGATTTCGGCTCGCGCGCCGCCCAGATCATGGTCTCGTGCGCGTTGGTGAAGCGCCGGCCGCGGAAATTGGGCATCGGGTTGGTCTTGCGCCAGATGACGTCGTTGAGAATCCAGAAGCCGAGATCCTGCATGATCGCGCCGAGCCGGAAAATATTATGATACGACCCGATCACCCAGATGGTGGCATCCTTGTGCAAAAGGCGGCGGGCCTCGGTCAGCCAGGCGCGGGAGAACGCATCGTAGGCGGCGAAATCGGTAAATTTATCCCAATCGTCATCGACGCCATCGACCAGACTGTCGTCGGGCCGGCGCAATTCGCCACGCAGTTGCAGGTTATACGGCGGATCGGCGAAAATGCAGTCGATCGAGGCGTCCGGCAACATCCGCATCGTCTCGGCGGCATCGCCGAGAAGCAATTGGTCGAGGGGGAGTTCACGGATCGCGGACAAGGGCAAGGATGACCTCGGGTGGTTTCGGTCCTTATACCTGACGAACCCGCCGTAGTCGCGTCAATGGGCGCGGGCTGTTTCAATCGCACGGCGCACCCGTCACTTCCCCATAAATTTCGAACACGTAACCATTTGGATCGGCACAGCCAGCGCCTCTACCAGCGCCTCTAAATGACCGATTCCGTCGCTTCGAGCGATTTCGACTTGCTTTTCCGTGTCATCAGCACCGCACGCGGCTTCACGCTTTGATGCTCGTTCTTACGGTGCTGGATCACCGTCCCGAAGGCGATGTGACGGCAGAGA
Organism: Acidiphilium sp.; assembly: GCA_028688905.1. Lineage (GTDB taxonomy): Bacteria > Pseudomonadota > Alphaproteobacteria > Acetobacterales > Acetobacteraceae > Acidiphilium. The sequence continues at coordinate 1,267,489 of JAQTXH010000001.1, forward strand.
TACTGGGTTGCTTCCTCCTGATTGCCCTTTTCGCGGAACATTTCGGTGAACTGCACCCGCCCGAGCACGCCGGTGCCGCGCTGGGCGCGGGCGTGGCTGCGCATGGCGCTCAATGCCGACTGGCGCACTCGTTTCTGAAAGCTGGCCAGTACTTCGAGTTCCTGGTTGAAATAGCTCTGCTGCGCATCGGCCCAGCCGTAGGGGTCGGCCATCCATTCATAGTGCGCGCCGACCGCGAGGCCGACCGGCAGAATCCCTGCTTCGAGCAGGCGGGCGAATTCGAGCTGCGAGACGGTGGCGACGATCGGGTCGCGCTCGGCGGCCATGCCGGCGATCGCGATGGCGGTGCCGGTGGCACTATAGTCCATCGAGTTGCGATCGTCCGGTTCGCTCGATTGGCGGGTGGCGAGCCGCACTTCGACCACCGCGTGCGCGCCCATCAGTGCCGCTTCGTGCTGCATCCGCACGATGGCGGTCTGCCAGCCGTCGCGATGGCCCTCGGTCCAGGAATAACCGAAATGATACCAGCAATTGCCCGAGACCATCCCGAGGGTCTTGATCCCGTGGGTACGCAGCGTGAGCAGATCGCCGGGCGAGGCGGTGGAAACCCAGGGCAGCCTTCCGACCGCGGTGTGGCGCAGCCGTTCGGAGACGAATCCGGGCACGCCGTTATGGCGCAACGCAGCGTTCCATTCCGCCATCCGCGCATCCTGGCGGGCGATTTCGGCGGGGTCGTTGCCAGCGTCGCCCGCCACCACCGCGCCGACCACGCCCTTGAGCAGATCCTTGAACGACATTGCCGAAAATCCTTATGACATCAAAAAATCGTGCAGCACCCGATGGGCACCCTCGGCATCGGTCGAGAGTTTTCCCAACGCTTCGTTCAGGGCTGCGAGAAACTGCGGAATCGTGAGGGTTTCGCGCTTGAGAATGACCCCGTGGGTACCATGGGCGCAGGTGGCGTGCAGCATGGTGTGGTCCTGCTCCAGCACGTACTGGACCGCCCCGGTGTCGACGCTGATGGTGTGAACATGGGCGGTCTTGCTGAACAGGCCGTCCTTTTTACGTTCGACCCGCACCAGGCCGGGCAACGCCTGTTCCAGCCGTACCGCCAACGCCTCGATGAAGGCAGGCTGATCGGCGGCGGCGCGGCGCACGAACGCCGCGTGCAGATCGATCCCGCTGAGCGCATCACCACTCATGATTTCGGCGGCAGCGATGAGGCCATCTCGGCGCGCAATCTGGCCAACTCGTCGTCGATGTCCGACGTGTCGTGCAGTTTCTCGATCTCGTGCTCGCTCTTGCTGCGATGATCGAGCGGATCGCGGATGGTGCCATCGTCCAACATCCGTTCCATCGCCTCGGCTTTGGCGGACATCGCGTGGGTTTTGTCGCGGGCACGCTGGATGGTTTCCTCGGCACCGCCCAACCCCTTGCCGATGCCGGCGAGCTGCCGATCGACCTTCAATTCGGCATCCGCCGCGTCGTGCTCGGCCTTGAGTGATTCCTTTTCGGTGGCAAACCGCTCAATTTTTTCCTCAAGTTTCTGCTCGTACTGCTTGAGCTTTTCCGCCTGTTGCCTGACGTGCTCATACGATGTCTGGATCGGGGCCAGCTTGTGGGTTTCGGCTTCCTTATCGGCGAGGGCGGTGCGCGCGAGGTCTTCGCGGTTGGCTTTCAGGGCGATATGGGCATCGGAATCATGGCGGGCGATCGCGGCCTGGTGGTCGGCGATCTGGTGCTCCAGCGTGATCTGCTCGGCAATCACATCGGCGAGATGACCTTTGGTTTCCTGCAGGCTGGTCAGCATTTTTTCGTAGGACAATTCCAGATCGGCGTCGGGATCGTCGGCGGCGTCGAGCAGCTTGTTGGCCTTGGCGGTGATCAAGGTGGTGAAACGCGACATCAGGCTCATGATTTCGCTCCGTTCATGAAAATAAACGTTAGTCGTTGACCGGAAGAACGATCTGCGGGATCAGTTTTTCCGGCAGGATCGACTTGTCCTCGACCGGGGTAACGGCGGTGCCGACCGCGAAGAATTCGATCACATGCGGCTGCCAGTTGTGCGAGCCTTCGTGCAACTGCACGCCGACCACGCCTTCGGCCTTTGATTCGTGGGCCTCGCGCTGCATCCGTTCCATCGCCAGTTCGCGGGCATCGTACAGCGCCTGGGTGAACACCTCGATTTCGGCGTTGCGCCCGACATTGCCGAGCGATTTCATCACCCCCTGATGCGCCATGTGATACACGCACGACCCCATCACCATGTCGAGCGGCCGGTAGCCCGATTGCAGCAGCAGCCACAGATCCTGCCCCGACAAATCCGAAGTGAACGGCTTGCCATCGACGCCCTTGAACATCGGGTGGCCGGCGGAATGGGCGATCGCGGTGCCGATCGCCATGAACTCGAGAATGTCCTTGTCCCATTCCATGCGTTTGACTTCCAGCCGCACGCCAACCACGCCGTCAGCGTGCAGGGCGGCGGCTTCCTGCTCCATGCGGGACATCGCGAGTTCGCGGGCGTGATACATCGCCTGCGACAGCACGGTCATTTCCTGGTTGCGGTTCCACGACGTATATTGCACGCCGACATGATAGATGCAGGAACCAACGACCAGGCCGAGCGGCTCAAACCCCGCCTCGCGCACCATGAGAAATTCATTGACCGAGAAATCGGAAGTGAACACGCCTTCGTGACTGCCTTCGGAGCGTAATCCCCGCAGTCTCTCAAGCGCCTGATGCGATAATTGGCCGTCTGGGACTGTACTGGTAACCGACATGATGGGTTTCGCTCCGGATTTCGTGATGTCTGACTGCTGAAAGGCAGAGTTTTAACTGAATGCTCCGCGACTTTAACCATTTTATCGTATCCCGTTTGCAGTGAGGGTCAAGCGAGCACCACCGGACCGCAGCGCCGAACACTCCGGCACGATTTCCAAACCTGCCCGGAATCCGTTATCCTGCCCTCCCACGAGATGGAGGATGCTATGGCGTATGAGATGATCGCAACCGAAACCCACGGTCGCGTCGGCCTGATCCGGCTCAACCGACCCAAGGCCCTCAATGCCCTGTGCGATCAGTTGATGATAGAACTTGGCACAGCCCTCCGTGCCTATGACGAAGACGACGCCATTGGTGCCATCATCATCACCGGCTCTGAGCGCGCCTTTGCCGCCGGTGCCGATATCAAGGAAATGCAAGGGCTGACCAACCCCGACACCGTGTTGCACGACTTCATCGGCAAGAGCTGGGAGGTCGTCGTCACCATCCGCAAGCCGGTGATCGCCGCCGTCGCCGGTTACGCGCTGGGGGGTGGCTGCGAACTTGCCATGAGCTGCGACATGATCATCGCGGCCGATACCGCCAAATTCGGCCAGCCCGAAATCAACCTCGGCATCATTCCCGGTGCGGGCGGTACCCAGCGGCTGACCCGCGCGATCGGGAAGTCGAAGGCGATGGACATGGTGCTGACCGGCCGGACGATGGACGCAGTGGAGGCCGAGCGCGCCAATCTGGTCGCCCGGATCGTGCCCGCCGCCGATCTGATTGCCGAGGCGATCAAAATCGGCACGGCCATCGCGGCGATGTCGCCGGTAGCGCTCACGGTTGCGAAACGCAGTGTAAACCGTGCCTTCGAGACCACGCTGGCCGAGGGCATCAAATACGAACGGGCGGTATTTCTGCCGCTGTTCGGCACACCGCATCAGCGCGAGGGCATGGCCGCGTTTGTCGAGAAGCGCAAACCGGATTTCACCTGAGGCGGGGGATTGCGGCACCGCATCCTTTATCGCAGCAGATGCACCGAGAACAATTGTTCGGCGTCGGTCCAGGTGGTTTCGATCGTCCAACCGGCGCGGCGCGCCAGACTGGCGAAGTGCGGCACGCTGAACTTGTGGCTGTTTTCGGTATGGATCGTCTCGCCCGCGTTGAACCGGATGCGGCGTCCGGCCACGTGGACGGTCTGGGCGATCCGGCTTTCGAGATGCATTTCGATCCGTTTGCGATCATCGTTCCAGTCGGCCCGATGCTTGAAACTGGCAAGGTCGAAATCGGCGTCGGCCTCGCGGTTCAGGCGGGTCAGGATGTTGAGGTTGAACGCGGCGGTGATGCCTTTGGCGTCATCGTAGGCCGGGATCAGAATATCGGGGGATTTTTCCAGATCGACACCGATCAACAGGGACGCCCCCTGCCCCAGGGTGACGCGCGCCATCGCTAAAAATCCGATCGCGGCCTCGTGGTCGAAGTTGCCGATTGTCGAGCCGGGAAAAAAGCCCAGTTTGGGCATGGCGCGAATCGCGGCCGGCAGCCGCACCGGTGCCAGGAAATCCGCGGCGATCGGGTACACCGTGATCGCCCGATGCGACCAGCGCATCCGGTTGGCCAGGGCGGTCAAGGCACCGTGGGCGATGTCGATCGGCACGTAAGCGTCAACGTCGAGCACCCCGAACAGGATTGCGGCTTTGCCCTCGTCGCTGGCACCGTATTCGACCATGGCCGCGCCGGGGGCCACGTGGGCGGCGATGTCGGGCGCGCAATCGCGCAAAATGGCGAGTTCGGTGCGGGTCGGGTAGTATTCCGCCAGCCTGGTGATCGCGCCGAACAGGGCACAACCGGCCTCATCATAAAAAAACTTGGGCGGCAGGGTTTTGCGCGCAGCCGACAAGCCGGCCAGCGCCTCCGACACCAGATCGACCCGGGGCGAGACGAGGGCAACAGTTCCTTCGGGCATCGGTCAGCAATCCTGAGCAAGACGAAGGCCGGCGAACTGCCAGCGCTTGTCGGGATGGAAAAAATTACGATAGCTGACGCGCGCATGGCCTGGCGAGGTCGCCATCGATGAACCGCGCAATACCATCTGGTTGATCATGAATTTGCCATTGTACTCGCCGATCGCGCCCGAGACCGGGCGAAAGCCGGGATAGGGCGCGTAGGCGCTGGCGGTCCATTGCCAGACCTGACCGTTCATGTCGAACAAACGCGCGTCGTCGCTTGCGGCTTCCCACTCCGCTTCGGTGGGCAGACGCGCCCAGGCCCAGCGGGCAAAGGCGTCGGCCTCGTACCACGAAATATGTGCGACCGGTGCTTCCGGGTCGAGCGGACGCAAGCCTTCCGGGCCGAATTCGTGCCAGAGACCGTCGCGTTTGCGCCAATAGCAGGGCGACGACCAGTTCCGCGCCTGTGCGGCGGCCCAGCCATCGGCCATCCATAGTGTCGAGGTGCGGTAGCCGCCATCGGTCATGAAATCGAGGAACTCGCGGTTGCAAACCAGCCGATTGGTCAGACGATAGGGTTCAAGATAGACACGGTGATGCGGGGCTTCGTTGTCGAAATAAAATCCGTCACCGCTGTGACCGATCCCGGCCATGCCGCCGTCGAACGCGACGAACTTGGTTTCACCGCGCAACGGGCGGGGCCGCCGGAAATGCGGGATGGCAGCGGGAAGCAGCTTGTTTTGCGCGAAGGCATGGGTGATGTCGGTGACCAGCAGTTCCTGATGCTGTTCCTCGTGTTGCAGGCCCAGCTCGATCAGATGCGCCAGATTGCCGCGCTGCTCGCCGATCAGCTCGATCATTGCAGCGTCGACATGGGCGCGATAAGCACCGACATGGTCGCACGTGGGCCGAGTGATCAGGCCGCGCTGCGGGCGGGGATGCCGTTCGCCGACGCTTTCGTAATAGGAATTGAACAGGAACTGGAAGCTGGGATCGAAAATCCGGTAGTTCGGCACATGCGGCACCAACACGAAGTGCTCGAAAAACCAGGTCGTGTGGGCGCGATGCCATTTGACCGGGCTGGCATCGTCCATCGACTGGACGCATTGATCCTCGGCGGACAGGGCAGATGACAGATACTCAGTATAGTCCCGCACCGCGCTGAACTGCCGGGTAGCGACGTTGTTTTGGAACGCGTCCATGGTCGTTTTCCTCGTGGCTCAAGGCGAGATGGTGAGCGAAGGCGCGCCACGGGAGGGTTTTTCCGCATTTTAATCTCGCGCACAGGTATTTCACAACCGATCAGGCCGCGGGAACGCCGCTGACAGGGACTCCCTTTGCCGTCGAATATTCGAAATGCAGTGCCTCACCCGGGTACACAATCGGGTGGATCGCATGCGCCGCCATCGCCGCCTCGGCGAAACCCTGCAGGATGAGTTTGAGCTTGCCGGGGTAGTTCGCGACGTCACCAATCGCGAAAATGCCGCGCGTGTTCGTCTCGCAGGTCGAGGGCGTGACCAGCACATGATGCTGGACCAGATCGAGGCCCCAGGTGGCGACCGGACCGAGATCGGTCGCGAGGCCGAAGAACGGCAGCAGGATATCGGCATCGAGATGACGGGTTTTGCCGTCGAGATCGGCAACCTCCACCGTTCGGAGCGCGCCGGAATCGCCGTGCAGCGCGTGTAACTGATAGGGGATCACCAGTTCGACCTCACCGCGTTCGGCAGCCTGGGCGAGTTGGGCGGCCATTTCGGGAGCGGCGCGGAATTTCGGGCGGCGATGCACTACAGCGAGGCTGGCAGCGATGTCTTTCAGCGCGATCGCCCAATCCACCGCCGAATCGCCGCCGCCGGCGATCACCACCCGCTTGCCACGGAAAGCTTCACGCCGCCTGACGTAATATTGTACCGACCCTGTCGCCTCGAACCGCGGCAGATTTTCGAGTGGCGGCCGGTTGGGGCCGAAAGCGCCGGCACCGGCAGCGATGACGATGGTTTTGGCGCGGACGGTGTCGCCCTGGTCAGTTGCCACGACGAAGTCGCCGGCCGCTCCGGAAATCTCGGTCACCACCCTTCCGAGCAGCCGGAGGGCAGCGAACGGTTCGATCTGGCGTTCAAGATTTTCGATCAATGCCGCCGCCTCGATCGCGGGGTGGGCAGGGATGTCGTAGATCGGCTTTTCCGGGTAAAGCGCCGCGCATTGGCCACCGACCTCGGTCAGTGCGTCGATCAGCACCGACGAGAGTTTCAGCATCCCGCACTCGAAGACGGCGAACAACCCGACCGGGCCGGCACCGATAATGGCCACGTCGGCCGTGATGATCTCTGACATGGATGCTCCGTAGCCGAAGTTTCGCGCCGGTCAATCATCTTGCGCCAAATGCGAGCATTTGACGCGGGCATTTTACGCCAGACGCGGGTTCGGGCAGGATCGCGCGATGACGATTCGCACCCTGGCGCTGGCTGACGAGGCGGCGACGCTGGCGCTGGCGCACGACCTCGCCGCGCGCGCCGCGGCGGGCGACGTGATTCTATTGACCGGACCACTCGGTGCCGGAAAATCGACGCTGGCGCGGGCGTTCATCCGCGCGCGGGCAGGCAATCCGGCGCTGGAGGTGCCAAGCCCGAGTTATACCCTGGTTCAGAGTTATGAACTTGATCCGCCGGTCGCCCATTTCGACTTGTGGCGACTGACGGGAGAGGCCGATGTGGTAGAGCTGGGGTTCGAGGCGGCGCTGACAGGGATTGTTCTCGTCGAATGGCCGGATCGGCTGGGCGGGTTGACCCCGCTTGATGCGCTGCGGATCGACATCGCCTGGGGGGCGGGCGAGGCGCGAACGGTAACGCTCGACGGACCGGCGCGGCTGCTGGCATGACCCCGTGCATCGCCGCCACGCCGCCCGACGCCGCGTTTCTGCCCGCTCTCGCCCGCGCCTGGCTCGATGCAGCACATGCGGCTGGGCGCGACCCGGCCGATGGACTGCTGATTTTGCCGACCCGCCGCGCCGCCCGGGCAGCGGCATCGGCATTTCTCGCAGCGAACGGAGCGCCGCTGATCATGCCGCGCATCGCCGCAATCGGGGCCGCCGACGAAGCGGCCCTCGGCATTGCGGCCGGTCTCGACCTGCCGCCGGCGATACCGGTTGAAGAGCGCCGGACCATTCTGGCCCGGCTCATTCTGGGCATGGGCGGGCGGGATGGCGCGCCGCAGCGCCTCGCCGAAGCACTTACCTTGGCGGACGATCTGGCAAACCTGATCGACGCGGCGGAACAGGCGGAGATCGATCTGGCCGTAACCTTGCCGGAAATTGTCGCTCCCGATCTGGCGGCACACTGGCAACGCACGCTGGATTTTCTCGCGATCGTGACAAGGGCGTGGCCGGAAATTCTGGCGGCGCGCGGTGCGGTCGATCCGGCACGGCGATTGCGGCTCCTGCTGGAGGCCCAGGCGGCATTCTGGCAAGACGCACCGCCGGCCTACCCGGTGTGGCTGGCAGGGGTGGCGGCCGCGACACCGGCGGTGGCACGGCTGGCGCGGGTGGTGGCCGCCTTGCCGCGGGGGAAGGTCGTGCTGGCAGGGTTCGACGCGGCTTTGCCGGATGAAGCCTGGGAGGCGCTCGGCGATTCGCCCACCCATCCACAAGCCGGATTTTATCGATTGCTCGCCGCGATGGGGGCAACACGGGCGGAGGTCGCCCCCTTGACCGCGAAAGGTGCCACCGCGCGGGCGGAGCGGGTTGCCCTGTTGCGGCGGGCATTTTTGCCTACGGTGTCACTCGGGGTCAGGCAATCGCCGTTCGATGGCACAAGCGCGGGACTGTTCCGGCTCGACGCCGCCGACGAACAGGATGAGGCGCGGGCGATCGCGCTGGCACTGCGTGACGCGCTGGACCCGCCCGAGGGCGACATCGCGTTGACCACTCGAAACCGGGATGCGGCATTGGTGACGCCGGATCGGGGGCTGGCGGTCCGGGTTTCAGCGGAGTTGATGCGTTTGGGCATCCGCGCGGAAGACAGCGCGGGCGAGATTTTGGCCGATACCCCGCCAGCGGTATTGCTCCGGCTTCTGGCGGCGGCACAGGAGTCCGATTATGCGGCAGTGCCGTTGCTGGCTTTGTTGAAACACCCCCTGACCACGGCGGGACGGACGAAACCGGAATGCCGCACGCTGGCCCGCCAGCTCGATTTATGTTTGCGCGCGCATTTACCGGGACCGGGGTTCACCGCGCTGCGGTTTGCGACCGACAATGAACAATACCGTGAAATCAACGGTTTCATTTATAATTTGCAGATATTACTTGAACCCATCATCGCTGCCTGCGCCACACTTGCGACGCCGCCCGCCGCCCTGATCGCCGCGTTGGTTGAAGCCGGCGAGGCGATCACGGCAGGCGACGGCGGCGGATCGGCATTATGGGATGCGGAGGCAGGGGCCGCCCTGTCCGAGCATCTCGCCCTGCAACTTGCCGCTCTGGAAAACCTACCGGAAGTCAGCCCTGGGGAACTCGGTTCCCTGCTCGATGCGGTGCTCGGTACCGCGCGACTGCGCCGGCCACGAGCGCGGGACGCCAATCCGCGCGTCGCCATTTGGGGCATTATGGAGGCGCGGTTGCAAAGCGTGGAGACTCTGGTACTCGGCGGCATGGTCGAGGGTGTGTTTCCCGCCGAACCCGATCCCGGCCCGTGGCTGTCGCGACCGATGCGCCGCGCGGCGCAACTGCCGGATGATGCGACACTGATCGGCGAGGCAGCGCACGACGTGACCAGCCTGATCGCGGCCTGTCCTACCGTCATACTTTCGGCACCGCGCCGCCGGGGACGGGCACCGGCGGTGCCATCGCGATTTCTGGCGCGGATCGAACTGGTTTTGCGGGGGGCCGGACTGCGCCTGGCAGGCCATCCGGCGGCGGGATGGTCTGCGCAACTGGATCAGCCGGCACAGCGGATCGTACGGCCCCGGCCAACCCCACGGCCACCGGCTTCAGTGCGGCCGGCGACCTGGTCGATTACCGATATCACCACATTGCTGGCCGATCCCTACGCCATCCACGCGCGGCGGATCATGCGACTGCGGCCGCTCGAAGCGCTCGATGCCGAGACCGACGCGAAGCTGTTCGGCAATATTGTGCATAAGGGGCTTGAGTTGATCGCCGTTGGCCCGGCCTGGGCTATGGCGCCCGACGCCGAAGCGCGATTGATCGGGGAATTCGAACGGCAATTGCGCGCGCCAAGGTTGCGCCGCGCGCTCGAAGCATTCTGGCGCGTGCGGCTCGAGCGCATTGCCGGCTGGATTGTCGCGATCGAACGGGAGCGGATCGAGCAACTGGGCGTGGCCGACGCCATCGCCGTCGAACGGCCCGGCGAATGGCGGCCAACGCCTTTCGCGGTGACAGGAAAGGTGGATCGAATCGAGCGGCGGGGCGGGGCAATGGCGATCATCGATTATAAAACCGGTAGTCCGGCGACCGACCCAGCTGTGGAATCCGGGGCAGCGCCGCAACTTCCGCTGGAGGCGGTGATCGCCGAGGCGGGCGGGTTCATCGGATTTGCCGGAGCGGTCGCGGAGCTGTCGTACTGGAAACTTTCGGGTGGCGCGACCGAGGGCGAAACACGGGCGGTTCTACAGGGCGACGCTGAACGGCTGCGCGCGGTGATCGATGCGGCGCGGACCGAGATTCCGAAACTGCTGGCGCATTATGCCGATCCCGCGACACCGTTTCTCGATCGGCCGCATCCCGGGCGGGCAACCTATGACAGCCCGTTCACCGGCGTATCGCGCCGGGCGGAGTGGGAGGACAGCGCGTGAGCGAAGCGGTCCTCAACGCCGAAGCATCCCAGCGCGCCGCGTCCGACCCGGGGGTTTCGGCGTTTGTCGGGGCTTCGGCGGGGTCGGGGAAGACCAAGCTGCTGACCGATCGGTTGTTGCGGCTGATGCTGGCGGGGGCACCCCCTTCGCGGATTTTATGTCTGACCTTCACCCGCGCGGCGGCGGCCGAAATGGCAATCAGGCTGCGCGATCGGCTAGGACGCTGGGCGATTGCCGACGATGCGGTGCTCGATGCTGAGCTATGTCTCCTCGATGTCGTGCCAAGTGCGATCGTTCGGGCGCGGGCGCGGGGGTTGTTCGGGCTGGTGCTGGACTTGCCGGGCGGGATGCGGATCGACACGATCCATGCCTTCTGCCAGTCGCTGCTGCGGCGGTTTCCGCTGGAGGCGGGGATTTCGCCGCATTTTGTGGTGGCGGACGAAGCGGAATCGGCTTCGCGCAAGCGGACGGCGCGCGAGCAGGTGCTTGGCGGACGGGTCGATGAGCCGTTCGAGGCGTTGAAGCTGCTGGCGGGCGAAGTGTCCGAGGTGCAGTTTGGGGCCTTGATCGACCGGCTGCTGGGGGATCCGCAGGCGTATCTGGCACGGCTGCTCGATCGGCATGCTGACGCCGGTGCGATCATGGCGATGCAGCGCGCCGCCCTCGATGTCCCGGATGCGAGCGACGCACAGTTGTGGGATGAGGCGGTGCGGCCACCCGAAAGTCACTTAAGGCCAGCATTGCAACGGATTGCCGCGGAAAGTTCGAACGCGGCGCGCAACAAGGCCACCCTGCTGCTCGACTGGCTGGCGTGCGATGCGGAGAAGCGGCTGGCGGGCTGGAAATCCTGGTGTGATGGGTTTCTGACCGCCAGGGGGGAGCCACGCAAACTTTCCACGCTTATCAGCAAGCCGCTGGATCAGGCGGTTCCCGATCTGGCGGCGGTGCTCGCGGCCGAGCAGACCCGGATTTTGCGGTGTCTGGACCGGTTTGCCGCCAAGAAGGTCGCCGCGCTGTCGGCGGCGTTGATCGAGGTTTTATTGCCGATCCATGCGGTGGCGTCGCAGGGCAAGGAGCGAGAGTCGCGGTTCGATTATGGCGATCTGATCTCGCGGGCGGCGCGGCTGCTGTTCGATCCGGGGGCGGCCTGGGTCTTGTATAAACTGGACGGCGGGATCGATCATATTCTGCTCGACGAGGTGCAGGATATCGCGCCGGCACAATGGGGCGTGATCGATGCGATCGCGCAGGAGTTTTTTGCCGGGGTCGGGGCGAAATCCGACGCGCAGCGCACGATTTTCGCGGTGGGGGATCGGAAGCAGTCGATCTATTCGTTCCAGGGCGCGGATCTGGCGAGTTTCGATGCCTGGCGGGCCAGAATTGGCGCGCAGGTGGGGCAATCGGGGGCGCGCTGGCATGAGGGGACGTTGGCGACGTCGTTCCGATCGACGGACGCGGTGCTTGCGCTGGTGGATCGGGTGTTCGATGGCGGAATCGCGCGCGCAGGCGTGGTCTTGCCGGGCGAGGCGCTGGTTCATGGGGTGAGCCGGGTGGGTCAGGCGGGGTCGGTCGCGTTGTGGCCGTTGGCAGTACCTGATCCGGACCCGGAACTGGCAGCTTGGACGGCGGCGGCAGACTATGCGCGCCAGGATTCGGCGCGGCGACGGTTAGCGGACGGTTTGGCCCGGTGGATTGCGGCAAACGTCGGGTCATTTCCTCTGGAGTCGCGCGGACGGATGCTGGAAGCCGGGGATATTCTGATCCTGGTGCGGCAACGTAACGAGTTTGGCCCGGCGTTGACCCGGGCCTTGAAAGACGCCGGGGTCAAGGTGGCGGGGTTGGACCGCATGGTCCTGACCGAAACCAGGGCGGTAGCCGATCTGATCGCGCTGGCCCAGGCGATTTTGCTGCCGGAGGACGATGTCGCGGTGGCAACGGTGCTGGCCAGTCCGCTGGGGGGGTTGAGCGATGACGAGGTGATGGCCCTGGCTCTTGGCCGGCACGGTTCGCTGCTCGATGCATTGTTCGCGCGGGCGGGCGAAAAAGCGGTGTTCGGGGCGGCGCGCGATTGGTTCGCGGCGGTCGCGGCAAGGGCGGATTTCGTCTCGCCCTACCGGTTGTTCGCCGAAGTGCTGGGGCCAATGGGGGGCCGGGCGCGGCTGCTGGCGAGGCTGGGGCCGGAGGCGGCGGAGCCGATCGACGAATTGCTGGCGACCGCGCTGGACTATGCGCGGCGCGAGGCCCCAAGTCTGCAAGGGTTTCTGGCGGCCCTCGAAGCCTCGGACGCCGAGATCAAGCGCGAGGCCGAAGCAGCGGGGGACAAGGTGCGGCTGATGACGGTCCACGGCGCGAAAGGCTTGCAGGCACCGTTGGTGATTTTACCCGATACCACCAGCCTGCCGGTGCCGCGCGAGACACTACACTGGCTGGCGGCACCGCAGAGCGATCTGCTCGTGCCAATTTTCTGCCCGCGCGCCGATCAACGCAGCGCGGCGGTAACGGAGACCGTGACGGCAGCGCAGGTCAGGATGATGGCAGAGTATAATCGGCTGCTCTATGTCGCGCTGACCCGGGCGGAAGATCATTTAATCATTTGTGGCGCGGCACCGAAAAAAGCGCCCCCGGCGGCGTGCTGGTACGAGAGCGTGCGAGACGGTTTTTCACGACTTGAAGGCACTACGTCACGCGAAGCCGATCTGCTATGGGCGGAGCGGGCTTTGGTGTTCGAAACAGCGCAATCGGCACCACCGGACCGCGCCGACCGCCGCACGGCGGTGCCGGCGGTGGCGTTACCGGCGTGGATCGGGCCGGAAACGCTCTGGCGTGCCGACCCTCCGCCGGAACCTGCCGAATGGATTGATCGCCTGGTACCGAGCCGAAGCGCGGAGGGTGAGGCCCGCGGTCTAGCTTCGGCCTCGCCGCGTTCGGGCGCGCGTGCGGCGACAAGGGCGGCGGCAATGGCGCGGGGGCGATTGATCCATGCGCTGTTGCAGCACCTGCCGGAGGTGCCGGTGGATCAGCGACACGATCGGGCCACCGCCTACCTGGCGCAGGCGGCGCATGGGCTGGACGCGGCAACGCAGGCAAGCGTGCGGGAAGCGGTGCTGCGAGTGCTGGAACATCCCGATCTGGTAGCGCTGTTCGGCCCTTCGTCGCGAGCGGAGGCCCCGATCGCCGGCGTGGTGCAGGGTGTGGAAATTGGCGGGTTGATCGATCGGCTGGCGGTGTTGCCGGATCGGATTTTAATCGCCGATTACAAGACCGATCGGCAGCCACCGGCCGATGCAACGGCGATTCCCCTGCCTTATCTGGTGCAGTTAGCCGCCTATGCGTCCGTGCTGATGGCAATTTATCCGGCACGGCCAATTACGGCGATGCTGGTCTGGACCACAAATGGTGCGGTCGTGCCCGTGCCGGAGGCACTGCTGGCGCGGCATGCGCCGAAGCCGCATCAGCCATCGTCGGCTTGATCCGGCGCACGTTCCGCGCCATTCTCGTGACAGAGATAGAGGAGTTCAACTTATGAGTGCTGTGTCAAAGCCCGTATCCGACGCCGAATTTTCCGTTGCGGTCCTGGAAGCAAAACAACCGGTATTGGTTGATTTCTGGGCCGAGTGGTGTGGTCCGTGCCGCGTGATCGCGCCGGCGTTGGAGGAACTGGGCGGCGAATATGCCAGCAAGCTCTCGATCGCCAAGGTGAATATCGATGAAAACCCGATGACGCCGACCAAATTCGGCGTGCGCGGTATTCCCACTTTGATTTTGTTCAAGGATGGCAAGCCGGCCGCGACCCATGTGGGGGCCGCGCCCAAAAGCGTGCTGAAGGCCTGGCTCGATAAAAACATCTGATGCCCGCGCGTGACGACGCAGAGACGCCCCCAACCACCCCGCCGATGATCCGGGCTATCGCCATGCCGTCCGACGCCAATGCGAATGGCGATATTTTCGGCGGCTGGCTGATGGCGCAGATGGATCTGGGCGGATCGAACCTTGCCGGACGGGTTGCGCATGGACGCATTGCGACGGTTGCGGTTGACGCGATGAGTTTTTTGCGTCCGGTGAAAATTGGCGATGAGGTGAGCGTTTATGCCGGCCTGGTGGCGGTAGGCCGCACCTCGATCAAAGTGAATGTGGAAGCGTGGCGGCGGGCGCGCGATTCAGAGAACGAGCGACGGGTGACCAGGGCCGTGTTCACCTTCGTCGCGATCGACAGTGAAGGCCGGCCCCGGCCGATCGCTGGGGGCATCGGTCAAGCGGAGTCAGGCGACCTCCGATAATGGTTTGGCAATGTCTTCGAGGGATTTTCCGGCAGCGTCGACGCCAATAACCGCTTGCGTAACGGCGGCGAGTGAGCCGACCATGGTGACTTCGAGACCATCGAGAATCCAGGTGACGCCGAGAGCGCGGACCACGAGCCAGTGGAAGCGCCCCAGGGCAGACGGTCGGGCCGCGCCGGGACGTGGGTTTCGACTGTTTGCGGCACTTTAGAGAAAGCACGGAGTCAGAGATGCGGGCCGAGGAGCAGCGGATCGGCGGCACCAAGGCGGTCTTTCGCGGTTTGAACCTGATCGAGATCGATATAGTCGGTACGCAAACGTTTCAGGCTGGCATTGCAGGCTTCGATGATCTGGCGGCGGGCTTCATCGAGGCCGGCGTTGCCGGCTTTTCCGAACACGCCCGCACCACCCATCGTCATGGTGCCGAGGG
The DNA here is from genome assembly GCA_028688905.1 of Acidiphilium sp. GTDB lineage: Bacteria > Pseudomonadota > Alphaproteobacteria > Acetobacterales > Acetobacteraceae > Acidiphilium. The sequence goes on from JAQTXH010000001.1 coordinate 1,282,716, forward strand.
TAAGGGCTGAAACCTTCAGGCCAGAGCGGCCGAGTTGGCAATATTTCATGATTGTCTCCGCGACCATCCTGCTTTGGTGTCCCGCTTGGTATGACGGTATATGTCGGGTTGGCCGACGACTGATTCAAATGTTGACTCGCAACGCAAGCGCCAGTTCGTGACAATTTCAAGACAGTTTTTTGAAGTTTCAATGAAACCCGTACATTGCCTCAACTTTAACGATTGCTTGCCATCTCTCCATCTGGTTTGTGCGGCGCAACCAATGCGCGGTTACGCGCTGTAACATCGTCAACAGAGGAGATCGGACGTGACCCCTTACCGGCACGCCAATAATAACGGAAAACGCGCGGCCCTCGCCGCGCTGCTGATGTCGAGCACGGCGTTTGCGCCAGTCGTGGCGCACGCGCAAGCGGTGAATGCCGGCACGGTAAGCGCCGCCGGTGCCACCACCGTTTCCGGCGCGACCCCGGTGCCAAGCCATAAAAAGCTATTCCATTCCGGTACCACCACACGCGTACTCAATCGTAAGCTCATAGATGCGGCAGGACCGGTTGCAGGCGCAGCACAGATCCTCTCATATTCTCCCGGCGTATCTGTGACCGGCTACGGCAACAGCGGTTCGACCAAATACACCATCACCCTCGATGGCGTGCAGCAGGGCTGGGGCGGCTACGGCGGCTTCACCGGTACCGGATCGATTGCGATCACACTGGATGGAATTCCGGTGGTCGATCCTTCGAGCAACCTATGGCAGTCGAACACGATTCCGCAATCGGGCATGATTCAGGACGTGGCAGTTACCTACGGGCCGGGCAACCCCGCCGACCGGTGGTTCAACAACATCGGCGGTGGCGTGGAGTATACCCCGGTGCAGCCGACCGCGAAGCCCGGCGGCGATGTGACGTTGACCTATGGCAGCTACGGCCAGAAGAATATCGAATTCGACCTGCGGACGGGTGAGTATGATGGCTGGTCCACCGTGCTCGCGGGCGGGGCCGGGAACGGCAACAGCTTTCGCAAAGCGCCAGACGGGTTTCAGAGCCCGAACGAGAATTATTCGATCTACCTGAAAAGCGTGAAACAGTTCTCCGCCGGCAACATCCAGTTCGGCGGGTATTTCGCGCGGAGCGCTGGTTACCGGGTGCCCGTGATCCCGGTCTCGCCGATCGCGGGGGTGACGGTGACCGGCAATCCCGGCGCGGCCGGCTCGACGCTCTACAGCCAGCAGACCTCGGGCTACGACAGCGCCCTGCCGTTCAACACCTATGAGAAATTCGATACTAATTCGATGTGGCTGGTATTCGCCAAGGAGAACGTCAACCTCGACGATACGACGACGCTACATAACCTTACCTGGTATGAAAACATCACCCGGGTTCACTCGCGGTTGAACGATTTGTACAATTCTGGACCGCAGGTCAGCGAATACAACGATCCGCATACCAACATTTTCGGCGATAAGCTGTGGATCACCAAGGATTTCACCGACAACACGGTGGATATCGGCGGCTACTACATCCACGACACCTACAATTCACGCAACAATTTCTATGACGTGCTCGATGGCGGCGACAAGAATACGGTCAACATCGGTGGCAAGATCCGCTCGTCCTATTTCACTCAGGACGATTTCGCGATGTTCGCGCAGGATGACATCCATCCGATCGATGCGTTGCACATCACGCCCGGCATACGGTTCGTCAGTTTTCAGACCGGGTATTCCAATGGGGCGTTGCAGGATTTCACCTACGCGCCCGGCGTCGTCCTGTCCTCGCATTGCCCGCTGAACGGAACCTCGACCAAGGGGAACACGACGGATCAGGGTGCGAGTTGCGACGCCAGTGAGAGCCGCAACGGGGTCGAGCCGTCGATTTCGGCCAATCTGCAGGTGCTGCCATGGATGTCGCTGTACGGCAGCTATGCGGAGTCGCTGCGCACCCCTTCGGTCGGCGGCGGCGGCGGGTTGTTTCAGAAGGTGGACCCGACCTCATACCATCTCGAGCTTGGGCAGGATTTCCAGGCAGGGGCGAAGTTCAAGGTCGACCATCAGGGCATCCTGAACCATTTCATCGCCGGCATCAGCTATTTCCATCTGCGCTATGCCAAGCAGTCGATCAACTATACACTCGCGAACGGCAACACGATCACCGCCAGCGGCAGTTCGATCTATAAAGGCGTCAATCTGTATTTCGACGATAATCCGCTTTACAGCCTGTTCGTCTATGGCAATGCCTCAATCAACAATGCCACTTACCAGACCTACGTGACCGGTGCGGGTGCGGCGAATGCCGGGACCAGCTTCAGCGGCAGCAATGTGCCCTACGTGCCGCGGGCGAGTTTCAACATCGGCGCGTATTACGACTACCTGAGTGGCAGCACGCTGATCCAGCCGCGCGCCTGGTATCAGTTCACCGGGACGCAGAATCTGTTCAACAACTTCACCGGCGCGCCGAGCACGGAGAAGATGCCGAGCTACGGGACGATCAATTTGTCGCTCAAGGTCGCGGTGCCGCTCACCCTGCCCTATGCCGGTCGCAAGACGCTCGATTTCAAGCTGACGGCGCTGAATGTCGCGAACAACCGATACAATGAATACGAGTATATCGGCACCGGCGGTTATTTCGGCGTGGCGCAGGCTGGGCAGTATCTCTATGCCTACCCAGGCGCTCCGTTCACGATCTATGGCAGCGTCGGCATGCATTTCTGAGCATCAGCCGCAACTGTCATCGATCCTTCACACAATCGCGGCGCAGCATCGGTTATGGCTGCGCCGCGTCTGTAACCGCCGGAGACAGCGACCATGACTCTCGCCTATATTGTTTACCTCGCCGATTATTCGGACGGCGTTTTGTATGTGCTTGCCGTGTTGTTCCTGCTCGCGACGGCGGTGATGCTGGACCGGGTGTGGTATCTGCGCCGGGCGATTTTGCGCGGCAGCACAATCGTGAAGCGGATGGCCACCATGGGCCAGCTATCGCCGGGCGATTTGGAGCAGATGCGCGATTTCGCCGGCAAACAGCCTGAGGCGGTGCTGCTCGATACCGCCCTGCATCATGTAGCCGACGCCGACGCCGAAGCGATGAGCAACCGGATGGATGAAGCGATCATGCTGGTCGCACCCCGCCTCGACCAAAGACTTTGGGTGCTGGATACCATCGTGACACTGGCACCGCTGTTGGGATTGTTCGGCACGATTATCGGCATGTTTCATGCATTTTCGGTCCTCGCCAGGCCGGGGCATGCCCCTGCTGAAGTGACCGGCGGGGTGGCGGATGCTTTGGTGGCGACCGCATTCGGTATTTTGATCGCCATGCTGGGGCTGGCTGCATTCAACATGCTGATGAACCAGGTACGACTGATTTTGCACCAATTGGATACGATCAAAATCATGGTGCTCAACCGCACCGATGGTGCGCCGGTCGTGCCCCTGGTGCGCGAGCGGACTCGTGTCAAAGCGGCCGCCGAATAGGACCGAATAGGAATCGAGTGATGAAACTTCGTTATTTCGAAAACAAAAAAGCCCGCATCGAAATTATTCCGATGATCGACGTTATGCTCTTTCTGCTGGTATTTTTTATTATCGTGACCTTGCAGATGATCCCCGATTCTGGTGTTTCACTGCAATTGCCGACATCGAGCCAGACACAGCATCTGAAACATCCGAAATTCACCGTCAACCTCCTCAAGGATGGCACCGTGAAAGTGAAGGACAAGGTTTTTACGCCTGATCAACTGACGGCATTGTTTCAAGCGGATGGCGACACGAAAAAAACGCAAGTGACGATTGCCGCGTCAAAGCATGTCGCGTTCCAGCATTTCGTGACGGTGATGGATGCGGCGCGGAAGGCCGGCGTGACCGATATCGGTATTGCGGCGCAGCCGGCGGCGCACTGATGTCGGGGGTACGTACGGCCAAACTCGGTCAGCCGATGTTCGAGCAGCGCGACTATTTTGGTCGTGCCGTGGCAACCGCGCTGGCGATTGAAATTCTCGCCGGGCTTGCGTTGATGCACTTCGCAAACCAGGCGGGTCCAGTGGCTAATCATCGGCCACGGATCATGAAAATTCAAATGTTGGCACCGCCGCCAAAACCGTTGCCACCACCACCGAAACCTTTGCCGCCGCCGCCAAAACCGATACCGCAACCGCCGAAACCGTTGCCGCCGCCACCCTTGCCGGTCGCCGCTCCCAAACCGCCGCCGCCGAAACCGATTCCGAGGCCGAGGCCTGTGCCGCACCCGCACCCCTTGAAGCCGGTGCCGCATATCGCCATCCCCAAGCCGCAACCGCCGCCCCCGCCGCCGCAACCGGAGGTTTCCTCCGCCGAACGGGAAAGTGCGACGGCGCGCTATGCCGCGGTGGTCCACCAATCGGTGCAAAACGATCTGCGGGTACCGCAATTGGTCGAAATGATGCATTTGCGCGGGGTCACGACTGTCGCGATCGAGATAGCACCGAGTGGGGCGTTGCTCAGTGTTTCGGTGGCACGATCGTCCGGTGCGCCGCCGATTGATAACTCTGCGTTAGCATCGGTTCGCGCGACGCGGTTTCCACCTTTTTTGGAAAAAATGCCGCATCACCCGATAACATTCACCCTGCAAGTCAAGCTGCGCGGCGGCTGAACCAATCGGTCAACGGCGAGAGGCTGCACGGTAGCTGCCAGAATTCCGGCCCGCTCTCAATCCCCAGCTTTCAGTCAACAAATAGTTTACCAGGGTTGAGGATGCCGCGCGGGTCGAGTGCCGATTTGATGTTGCGCATCATGGCGAGCGCGGCGACACCGTGTTCGCGGAGCAGAAACTCGCGCTTGCCGATGCCGACACCGTGTTCGCCGCTGGCGGCACCGCCGAGGTCGAGCGCCTGACCGACGATTTCACGGTCGAGCGCCCAGGAGCGCGCGGCACCTTCCGGGGTGTCGGGGTAAAGGATCAGGACATGGAAATTGCCGTCGCCGACATGACCGACGATGCAGGCGCGCAGGCCGGATTTTGTGACGGAACCGCGCGCCTGTTCGAGCGCTTCGGCAAGGCGCGAGATCGGCACGATGGTGTCGGTCGCGAGCGCGCCGTGGCCAGGGAAAGCGGCACGGGCGGCCCAGTAGGCGTCGTGCCGTGCCTGCCAGAGTTTATTGCGCGCTTCAGTTTCGGTCGCAAAGGCGAAACCCCGGCCACCGTAGCTGACGGTAATCGCTTCGGCCATCGTCGCCTGCTCGGCAACGCTGCGTTCGGTGCCGTGAAATTCGAACAACAGGGTGGGCTGGGCCACGATATTGTCGAGTTTGGAATAGGCGATCGAGGCTTCCATCTGGTCGGTATCGACGAACTCGATGCGCGCGACCGGGATGCCGGTCTGCATGATCTCGATCACCGCATCGATCGCGCCGCGCTCGGAGCCGAAACCGCAGACCGCGGCACCGATCGCTTCGGGGATGCCGTACAGCCGCAACTGGATTTCGGTGATGATGCCGAGTGTGCCTTCCGAGCCGATCAGCAGGCGGGTGAGATCATACCCAGTGGCGGATTTGCGCACCCGCCCGCCGGTATCGACGATGGTGCCGTCGGCCAGCACGGCGCGCAGGCCAAGCACGTTTTCGCGGATGGTGCCGTAGCGCACCACATTGGTGCCCGAGGCGCGAGTGGCGCACATGCCACCGATGGTGCAGTCGGCCCCTGGATCGACCGGGAAAAACAGGCCGTGGTCGCGGAGAAAAAAATTGAGTTGCTTGCGGGTGACGCCGGCTTCGACCCGGCCATCGAGATCGGAATCGTTGACCGCCAGAATGCGGTTCATCCTTGTGAGATCGAGGCTGATGCCGCCCGATACAGGGGTGACGTGGCCTTCCAACGACGTTCCGGCCCCAAACGCGGTGACCGGGGTGCGATTTTCGTGGCAGAGGGCGAGGAGTTGGGAAATTTCATCGGTGGTCTGCGGGAAAACCACCGCATCCGGCAAGGTGGCGGCGGCATTGGCTTCGCCGTGGGCGTGGGTTTCGCGGATTGCGCCGTTGAGACTAAGCCGGTCGCCGAAAATCTGGCGGGCTGTGTCGATGGTCGTGGCCGTTTCCATGAGCGGGAGCCTACCTCTTTTGCCGCCAGATCACCAGCCGCGCCGCACCGTGAAGCCGCTCGGCCAGCGGCATGATCGTCTCGGGCAAGAGATCGGTGCGGCCGAACTCGGCGGCGATCAGGGCGTCGGGGGCGATCCAGCCGGCTTTGCTGAGTGACGCGATGGCGCGGGGGATCAGATCGAGGCCGTAGGGCGGATCGAGGAAAACCAGGGTGTGCGGTTTGCCTTGGGGCAGCGCGAGCGCGTCAGCGGTGACCAGGGTTGCGCGATCGGTTGCTTTGCAGGCAGCGATGTTGCGGCGAATAGCGTCACTTGCGGCGCGGTCGTTATCGATGAAGGTGGCGCTGTCGGCACCACGGGAAAGTGCTTCCAGGCCAAGCGCACCGGAGCCGGCGAAAACGTCGAGCACAGCGCTTCCTTCGACCGCGCCCTCCGCCCAGGGGGCATGGAGCAAAACATCGAACAACGCCTGGCGGACGCGCGAGGCCGTCGGGCGGGTGGTCAGGCCATCCGGTGCTGTCAATGTCCGGCCGCGCCACGCACCCGCGATGATGCGCAACGACGCCACTATTTATCCTTGGGCAATTGCTCGCGCAGCACCTTGCCGGTGATTTCGGCGACCGCGCCGCGCACGAGGCTGCCCAACTGGAACGGGCCGTAGGCAACCCGGATCAGCCGCGTGGTCTCCAGCCCCAGCGCCGCCATCACCTTGCGAATTTCGCGGTTCTTGCCCTCGGTGATGCTGACCGACAGCCAGGCATTGGCACCCTTGGCGGAATCGACCTCGGCGGTGATCGGACCATAGTGGACATCATCGACCGTGATACCCTGTTTCAGCGCTGCGAGTTTGTCGGAATCGACCATGCCATAGACCCGCACCCGGTAGCGCCGGTGCCAGCCGGTGCTGGGCAATTCGAGGCGGCGGGCCATCGCACCGTCGTTGGTAAGCAGCAGAATCCCCTCGCTGTTGAGATCGAGCCGCCCGACACTGACCACGCGTGGCATGTCGGGCGGCAGTTTCTCGAACACGGTCGGCCGGCCTTCGGGGTCGCGATGGGTGGTGAGCAATCCATCGGGCTTGTGGTAGCGCCACAGCCGGGTGCGCGCAGGTTCGGCGACCGGCACGCTATCGACCAGAATGATATCGCCGGCCACAATGAACGTGGCCGGGTGTTCGACCTTGGCACCGTTGAGCACCACCCTGCCCTCGCCGATCATCCGCTCCGCCTCGCGCCGGCTGGCGATGCCGGCGCGAGCCAGATATTTCGCGATGCGCTCGCCTTGTGTTCCGTTGGTTTCCGGCTCGCTCATGCCGCGGCCTCGATCAGCGCGGCGAGGATACGGCCGTCACCGGGGTCGATTAGAAATTCCGGGTGCCATTGCACCCCGAGGCAGAAACGGTGAGCCGGCGATTCGACGCCCTCGATCACGCCGTCGGGTGCGGTTGCGTTGACCACAAGCACGCCGCCTGGGTCGCGCACCGCCTGATGGTGCGAGGAGTTCACCTGCATCGTGGCCGCACCGACGATGGCGGCGAGTTTGGTACCGGGGCTGATCCGCACTTCGTGACCGGCCTGATCGCGCGGGTTCGGCTGTTCGTGGGCCAAAGCGCCGGCGATATCGTCAGGGATGTGCTGGATCAGCGTGCCGCCGAGAGCGACCACAAGCAATTGCTCGCCACCGCAGATTCCGAGCAGCGGCATGTCGCGGGTAAGCGCGCCGCGCAACAAAGCGAGTTCGGCGGTAGTGCGGCCCGGTTTGAGTAACACCGTATCGTGCCGGGTGGTGGCACCATACAGCGCGGGATCGACATCGAACCCACCGCCGGTGACGATCAGGGCGTCGATGGTGTCGAGATAGGCGTCCGCAAGCTTGGCGCGGTGGGGCAGAGCAATCGGCACGCCGCCGGCATCGGCGATCGCATCCATATAGTTCTGCCTTATCGCGTACCAGGGGAATTTCGAATAGCCACCCGGTGCTTCGGCATCGAGGGTCAGGCCGATGATCGGCTTGGCGTGGGGTGGGCGTTTGTTCATGACCGGAGCTAGACCTGTTGGGTGCGCCAAGGCAAGAGAGCGGCATGACCCCGATGGAGCGCGCCCTGATCGAAGCCGGCAACGCGGGCGCGCGCGGCGAGGTGCCGGTGGGTGCTGTGGTGACCGATCCGGCCGGGGTAGTCCTCGCGGCATTCGGCAACGAAGTGGAAGCCCGGCGCGATGCGACCGCTCACGCCGAGATGCTGGCGTTGCGGGCAGCGACCTTGCGACTCGGTAGGAAATTTCTGCCGGGCTGCACGCTCACCGTCACCTTGGAGCCGTGCCCGCTGTGCGCGGCGGCGATCTCACTGTTCCGGATCGAGCGTCTGGTGTTCGGCGCGTATGACCCGAAATCAGGCGGGGTCGAGCATGGGCCTCGGGTTTTCGATCAGATAACATGCCATCATCGCCCCGATGTGGTGGCGGGTATCGCGGAACGCGAAAGTGCCCAGTTATTGATGGATTTTTTTAAACTGCGCCGCGACCCGGCAAATTCTGCCGGGCGTTAACCGAGCGCTTACCTTTATCGGTCATTCTACCCCTGCGACAAAATCGTCGCGATAGCAGGATGAACCGATGCCGCTCCGTGTCCCGCCACGCAGACCCCTGAACTTCGGGTCTGGCCCCCGATGAACAAGCTGCTCGATAATTTACGGGCGCTCGGCCCGGTCAAACTCGGTGCCATGGCGGCGGTTGCGGTCGGCGTCCTGGCCTTGATGGCCATGCTCGCATTCACTGGCGGACCCAGCCCGAATGCGATGCTGTATAACGGGTTGGGCCTGAAGGACGCCAGCAATATCACCGCCGCGCTGACCACGGCGCATATCAAATACGCGATCGGTGACGCTGGCCATAGCATCCTGGTCGAACCGGCCCAGCTCGATCAGGCCCGGCTGCTGCTGGCCCAGCACGATCTACCGGCCGGCAGTTCCAGCGGCTTTGCGATTTTCGATCATCAGAATCCCCTCACCGGCTCGGATTTTCTCGACCGGATCGACGAAACCCGCGCGATCGATGGCGAGTTGGAGCGCACGATCGATCTGATCCAGGGCATTCGCTCCGCGCGGGTGCAGGTCGTGCTGCCACAGGCCGATGATTTCAGCCTGCACACCGCGCCGGCACAGGCGAGCGTGATGTTGTCGCTGGCGGGCGCGGCACCGCTCGATCGGGAAAGTATCGATGCGATCCTGAATCTGGTCGCCTCGGCGGTGCCGGGGCTGAAGCCCTCGAACATCTCGATCGCGGATGACCGTGGCGATCTGCTGGCGCAGGCTGGCCAGAGCGACACCACGATGCTCGATGCACGGGATGCCAGCCTGAAACAAGCGACCGAACAACACCTGACCGACGCCGTACGCTCGATGCTCGATGCCGCGCTGGGGCCGAACCAGGTGCGGGTGGTGACCGCGGTTTCGATGAATTTCGACCGTACCGCCCAAACTGCGACCAATTATGACCCGAACGGCCAGGTGGTGCGCAGCCAGCAAGAAAGTCGCACCAAATCCAACCGGACCGAGAACAGCGACAAGACCGTGTCGGTCGCGAATAATCTGCCCGGCGCATCGGCCGACACCACGACACCGAAATCAACCGACAGTTCGACCCGCTCGGACCAGACGACCAATTACGAAATCAGCCAGACCGTGAAGCACACGATCCACGCAACACCCGAAATTACCCGGATCAGCGTGGCGGTGATGCTCGATGACGTGCAGGCCAAAGGCCCGAACGGCCAGATGATCGAACGACCGCGCTCGGCCGCAACGATCGCGCGGATTCAAACCTTGGTCGAAACCGCGATCGGCTACGACAAGGCACGGGGCGACGTGGTGGATGTGCAATCGATGCAATTTGCCAATCCCGACTCGATGCTCGGCATGCCGAAGCAATCGCTGGCCGCACGGTTCATGAGCAGCGGGTTGCTGCTACCCTTGCTCCGGATCCTGATCAGCGGTCTGATTGCTCTGGCGGCACTCCTGGTGGTGTTTCGTCCGATGGTCCGGCGGCTGACCGCGCCGCCCGCCGCCATCGGGTCCGAGGGTTCACTCGGGGCGATCGGGGCGAATGGCCAGGGAACCATTGCCGCCCCGGTGGGCGAAGCGACCGATAACCCGATCCGATCGGTCATTGATCTGATCGATCGCAGTCCCGATGAGAGTGTCGCGGTCATTCGCGGCTGGCTCAGTCATGAGAGCGCGCCATGAGCGGCAGCACCAGCCAGCTAACCGGCGCGGCACGGACCGCCATTCTGATGCTGGCACTCGGCGATGAGCACGGCGGCAAGCTGATGGCGATGCTCAAGGATGATGAAATCCGCGATGTCTCGCGCGCCATGGTCGGGCTGGGCAAAGTGGGGCCGGAGGTTGTCGAGCAATTATGCCAGGAGTTCGCCGCCAGCCTGGGCCGGACCAGTGCGGTTTCGGGTTCGATGGAAGCGACCGAGCGGATGCTGCGGGCTATGATTCCGTCGGAAATGGTCAACCAGATCCTGGAGGATCTGTATGGGCCGACCGGACGAAACATCTGGGACAAGCTGGGCAAAGTCAACGAATCGGTGCTGGCAGACTATCTGTGCCACGAACATCCACAGACGGCTTCGATGGTGTTATCGAGGTTGCCCGCCGAGCGCGCGGCACGGGTGATCGCGTTACTGCCGGAAACCCTGGCGATCGACGTGGTTGAGCGCATGCTGGCTCTCGGCGGCGTGCAGCGCGAAGCGATCGACGACGTGGAACGCACACTGAAAGCCGATTTCATGGCTAATCTGGCCTTGAGCGCGCAACGCGATCCCCATGAAAAAATGGCGGAAATTTTTAACGCGTTCGACCGTGCGGTGGAAGCCCGCCTGATCGCGGCCCTCGAAGTCAACAATCAGGAGTCTGCCAGCCGGATCAAGTCGCTGATGTTCACGTTCGACGACTTGGTAAGACTCGCACCCCAGGACGTTCAGACCCTGCTGCGTACAGTGGAAAAAGACAAATTACCGATCGCCTTGAAGGGTGGCTCCGACCGAATCCGCGATTTGTTCATGCGCAACCTTTCGGAACGTGCCGGCAAAATGCTGCGCGACGACATCGAGTCCCTTGGTCCGGTTCGGCTGCGCGATGTCGATGCCGCGCAACTCGCGATTGTGGCAACCGCGAAGGAGTTGGCGGCGCAGGGCGAGATCGAAATCAACACAGGAAAGGAAGACGATCTTGTCATCTGAACTCACGAAGACACCGGACAGCGGAACGGTGCCACCACGGGCTTTGGCGGAGTTGCCAATTGCCGCGCCAACGGCGCGCGCCGGCGGCGAGGACACCCAGCCCGCGCGAGGGCCGCGCGATCTGGATGCCGTATATGACATTCCGGTGCTCGTCAGCGCCGTGCTTGGCCGATCGACCATGCAGGTCAGTCAACTGCTGAAGCTGGGCCGGGGCGCTGTGGTCGAGCTTGATCGTAAAGTTGGCGACCCGATCGACATTTTCGTAAACAACCGGCTGATCGCGCGCGGCGAGGTCGTGATGATCGACGAGACAAAACTCGGCATCACAATGACCGAGATCGTCAAATCCGATCGTGGCGGCTGAGGAACGCCGATGCGCATCCTGATTATTGGTTCATTGTTGGGTGGATTGGGTGTCGCGGCCCGGATTGCCGCTTCACGCGGGGCGGCACTCGATCATGCCGAAACCATTGAAACGGCGATGCGCCTGCTGCGCCGGGATGCGCGGACCGATCTGATCATCTGCGACGTGGCGCGCGATCTGCCATGCTTGATGGCTCAGCTTGCGGCCGAACGTTTCACTGTCGCGGTGGTCGCCGCCGGGGCGCAGGACGATGAAGCCGCCGCTGTGGCGGCCATCCGCGCCGGTGCCAGAGAATACCTGCCGCTGCCGCCGGATGCCGAACTGATCGCAGCTATTCTTGCGACCGTTTCGGCTGATCGTTCCTCCGATTTCATCGCGCAGGACCCGGCGATGCGCGCGTTGCTCGCCAAGGCGGAACAGATCGCGCAATCCACCGCGTCGGTGCTGATCACCGGCGAAAGCGGCACCGGCAAGGAGGTTCTCGCGCGCTTCGTTCATGCCCGGTCGCGCCGGGCGCGGGCACCATTCGTCGCGCTGAATTGTGCCGCAATTCCGGAAACGCTGCTGGAATCGGAGTTGTTCGGTCATGAAAAGGGCGCGTTTTCCGGCGCGATTGCACGACGCACCGGCAAGTTTGAAGCCGCCCAGCATGGAACATTGCTGCTCGACGAAATTGCCGAAATGGACGTCCGTCTCCAGGCGAAACTGCTGCGGGCGTTGCAGGAACGCACCGTCGATCGGGTCGGTGGAGATCGGCCCGTGCCAGTCGATGTACGGATTTTGGCCGCGACCAATCGCGATTTGCTGGCGGCGATCGATGCCGGGCAGTTTCGCGAGGATCTGTTTTTTCGGCTCAACGTCGTTGCCCTGCATATCCCGCCGCTGCGCGAACGCCCAACCGACATTGCGCCGTTGGCACAGCATTTTGTCGATCATTATACCGCGCTCAATGAAGTTGCTCCCAAGCATTTGACCGAAGCTGCAATGGCACGGCTGACCGAGCATCCGTGGCGCGGCAATGTTCGCGAACTTGAAAACACCATGCACCGCACCGTGCTGCTAACGGCCGGACATCGGATCGACGCCGACGATATCGGCGTCGTCGCGCGTCACCCCCATGTGGTCCCTGCACTCGCGGTATCTAGCGGGTCCGACATCGAACCCGGGGTGACATTTTTGGTGGGCCAACGAATGGATGATGTCGAGCAGGCATTGATTTTGGAAACGTTGCTGCACTGCCTGGGCAACCGGACCCACGCCGCCACGATACTCGGCATTTCGATCCGCGCACTTCGCAATAAACTTCGCGACTACGCAGCGCATGGTGCGGCAATTCCGGCCCCCCATAACGGCATGGCGGCATGACCCCGATGCCAGACTGGAAAGAAATCGCATCGCGCCTGAAACAGTTTCAACCGGGCACCGATATCGGACTCGCCTTCGCGGTGGTGTGCATCATTACCGTACTCATCATTCCCCTGCCACCGTTTTTGCTTGATGCCGGTCTGTCATTATCGTTCACATCGGGCATTCTTGTCCTGATGGTGGCCCTGTTCATTCGCAAGCCTGTAGAGTTCACTAGCTTTCCTACCGTTTTATTATTGACGACATTGTTGCGGTTGTCACTCGATGTTGCGGCAACCCGGCAGATTCTATCGCATGGTAGCGAAGGCACCGATGCGGCGGGCCATGTGATTGCCGCGTTTGGTGGATTCCTGATGGGGGGCGATCTGCTGATCGGGTTGATCGTGTTTGCAATTCTGCTGGTGGTCAATTTCATCGTGATCACCAAAGGCTCGACCCGTATTGCCGAAGTTGCCGCGCGCTTCACGCTCGATGCCATTCCTGGAAAGCAGATGGCGATCGACGCCGAGATGAACTCCGGTGCCATCAACGAGGCGACGGCACGGCGGCGGCGCTCTGAGCTTGAGCAGGAAAGCGGGTTCTATGGCGCGATGGATGGTGCCGCCAAATTCGTGCGCGGTGACGCAATCGCGGCGCTGATCATTACCTCGATCAATATCGTCGGTGGCTTTGTCATCGGTGTCGCCCAGAAAGGCATGAGCCTTCACGATGCCGCTTCGGCCTTCACGACTTTGTCGATCGGTGAAGGGCTGGTTTCGCAAATTCCGTCCCTTCTCGTGTCGGTCGCCGCCGGCATAGTGGTAACCAAGGGAACCGCGGAAGGCAGTGCCGACACAGCGATGGTCGCCCAACTCAGCCGCTCGCCCAAACCGCTCGGCATTGCCGCCGCCGCAGCCCTCGCCCTCGCCCTGGTACCGGGGTTACCCTTTATTCCGTTCGCCCTGCTGTCCGGTCTGGCCGGTTGGGCCTCCTGGCATCGATGGAACCACCCACCCGTTGTCGAAGGAACCGCCAATCCGGTCCCTGCGGTACCTGGGGAGCCACCCATTACCGACGCCCTCAAAATCGATCAGATCAGGCTCGAACTCGGGTACGGGCTGTTGATCCTGGCGGGTGGCGACACGCCGCGGCTGACCGAGCAGATCAAATCGCTGCGGCGCTCAATTGCCACTGAAATGGGCTTCATTCTGCCGCCGGTCCGCATCCAGGACAATATGCAACTCGCCGCCGATGCCTACACGATCAAGATCAAAGAGATCGAGGCGGGATCGAGCAAGTTGCAGGCAACGCGCCTTCTCGCCATGACCGCGACCGGCACCTTGCCAGACCTGCCGGGCGAGCGAACCACGGAACCGGCTTTTGGTTTGCCGGCCATCTGGATTGATCCGGCCGATCGTGAGCTGGCGCGGGCAAAAGGCTGCACCGTGGTTGATCCGGCGAGCGTGCTGACCACGCATCTGACCGAGATTGTCAAGGAAAATATGGCAGAAATGCTGTCTTTCGCCGAAACGCAGAAACTACTCGACGATCTGCCACGTGAGCAACAGCGGCTGGTCGCCGAGTTAATCCCCAGCCAGCTTACGGTGGGCGGGGTGCAACGGGTGTTGCAGTCATTGCTGGCCGAACGAGTGTCGATCCGGGATTTACCGACCATTCTCGAGGGGATTCACGAGGCCTGCGCGACGCAAATTCGCGGAATCCCGGCAATCGCGGCACATGTGCGGATGCGAATGGCCCGACAGTTGACTGACGCGCATCTCAGCCCGCGCGGGTATCTGCCGCTGGTGGTGATCGGCCCCGAGTGGGAAACCGAGTTGAACGAGGCGTTGGTCGGGCCGCCTGAAGCGCGCCAGCTCGCCTTGCCGCCGGGTCGGCTTTCCGACTTCATGCGGCGAATCACTCAGGTTTTCGAAACCATCGCCGCCGAGGGTGAATCGCCGGTGCTGCTGACCAGCGCGCCGCTGCGCGCGCATATCCGCGCGATCATCGAGCGCATGCAGCCCTCGACCCCCGTACTTGCTCAGACCGAAGTATTTCCGCGTGCGCGGATTCGAACCCTTGGAGCCCTGTAAATGAGAGTGAAATTGATCCGCGCCGCCTCGATGCGCCTGGCTTTGGCGGAAGCCCATCGGCTCATGGGACCGGAGGCATTGATCCTGGAAAGCCGCAAGGTGGGCGGCGATGTCGAGATATCGGTTGCCGCCGACCCTGAGGAGACACTCGATCATCGCGAGCAATGGCGCGATGCGCTGGCGTTTCACAACGTGCCCACCCAGCTCGCCGCGCGGTGGACCAACAAGACCCCCGAAGCGGCCGTTTCAGACTCGTTTCGGTTTGGCCGTGTCGATTTCACCCGGCCGTTGCTGCTGGTCGGGCCACCGGGTGCCGGCAAGACGATGGCAACTGTCAAGCTGGCAACCCGCCTCGTGCTCGATGGCATCAGGCCGACGGTGATCAATGCCGATCAGAACCGCGCCGGCGCGTCCGCCCAGCTTTCTGCGCTGTGCCGGATTTTGCGGGCGGATTTCATCGATACCGCAGCCAAAGTTACCACGCGCCGACGCCGGGTGCGGCGGGGACCGACATTGATCGATCTGCCTGGCATGGACCCGTTCGACGATAAGGAAATGGCAACACTGCGGACCATGATCGAGTCGGTTTCGGGTGTCGCGGCGCTGGTGCTTCCAGCGGGGCTGGATGCGCATGACAGTGCCGAGATTGCCCAGCGGTTTCATGCCGCCGGCGCGAGCATGCTGATCCCGACCCGGCTTGATATGACCCGCCGCCTAGGCGGCATGATCGCTGCCGCCGATGCGGCACCGCTGGTATTCAGCCACGCGGGCACATCCGGGCGGGTGACCGATGGATTGGAGCCGATCACGCCGCAATTTTTGACCCGGCGGCTGCTCGATCACAACCAGAAGAACCAGAAGGAAATGACCGCCCATGCAGCATGAACTGGGCGATGGGAGAACGCAGGCACGGATCACCGCCGGCAATCAGATCAAGTCAAGCGCCGTTGATCAGCCCAATCCAAACGTCAAACCCAGACTGATCGCCCTGGCCTCGGGCAAGGGCGGCGTGGGTAAAACCTGGCTCAGCCTGACTCTGGCGCAGGCCCTGAGCCGCCGCCGACGCGTACTGGTATTCGACGCCGATTTCGGCCTTGCCAACGCGGATATTCAACTTGGTCATCTGCCGGGGGTTGACCTTGGCACCACCATCCGTGACGGGGCAAACCTGCGCGACAGTATCATTACGGTCGAGCAGGGCGGGTTCGATCTGATTGCCGGGCATTCAGGGTCGGGGGCGTTGGCTGGGATTTCAACCGTCACCATGGCGAAACTGCTGAATAACCTTGCATCCGTGACCGAGGGGTATGACGTCGTGTTGTTCGACCTTGGCACCGGCATCGAAGCCGCAACGCGCCAAGTCGCGGCGCACGCCGACACCGTTGTTCTGGTCTCGACCGAAGATCCCGCGAGCCTGACCGATGCCTATGCGGTACTCAAACTACTCAAACGCGACCGGACCGACCTGGGCCTCGCGGTCGATGCCCGCATTGTGGTCAATCAGGCGCGGTCCGAGGCCGCCGGCAAGCGAGCGCATGCCGCCCTGGCCCGCGCGGCGCGGGGCTTTTTGCGGATCGATCCTCCATTGCTTGGAATTATCGGTCGGGATGAACGGGTCGCCGAGGCCATCAGGGGACAACGGCTCTTGTTGTCACAGTTTCCGCAATCGCCAGCGGCAGGCAGCGTCATGGCGATTGCCCGCCGGTTGATGACGCGGTGATGGCGCGCTCAATCACCGGGTGGTTTTGCCGGCACGAATCGGGCAAGCGGATGATGCGTCTCGACCAGACGTTGCAGGCGCTCGGCAAGGATGTGCGTGTAGATTTGGGTGGTCGAAATGTCAGCGTGGCCGAGCAGTTTTTGCAGGCTGCGCAGATCGGCCCCGCGCGCGAGCAAATGCGAGGCGAACGAATGGCGCAGCACGTGGGGCGACAGCCGGGCGGGATCGATTTCCGCCTGAAGGGCGACGCGCTTGAGCAGCAGGGCAAATCCCTGGCGGGTCATCGCTGTGCCCCGCGAGCGTCCGGGAAACAGGAAACGGGCACCTTTGGGGTGCGCCGCCCGCAACGCGCTGGCAGCATCGCGCGCCACCGCAGACAATGGCACGATGCGCTCGCGGCCACCTTTGCCCTTGATCAGGAGCAGGATAGCATCGGTCGAAAGAGCCGACGCTGGAAGTGCCAGCAGTTCGGAAACCCGCATGCCAGAGCCGTAAAGGATTTCGAGCCCCGCGCGGGCAACCCGGCCGGGTGCGCCGGGAATCGTGGCGGCGGTAGCCAACAGGGCATCGACCTCGGCTTCACTCAGAAAGCGAGGTAACGTGGCAGGGAGCCTCGGTCCCACCGACAATGCGGTAGGATCGTCGGTGCGCTGGCCCTCGCGCAGCAGAAATCGCTGGAATTGCCGCAACGACGACAGCCGGCGCGCCTGGGTGCGGGCAGACAGACCCTGGCCCGCGAGGCCGGCCAGATAATCGGCGACCAAGCCAGCATCCGCCTGCGCCGGATTAGCCCCGCGCGCCGCGCATGTGGCGGCAAAATCGGCGAGATCAGCCTGGTACGCCACGATTGTATTGCGTGCGGCACCGCGCTCGGCCGCCATCGATTCCAGAAACGCCTCGATATGTCGCTCTATCGCCATGCGATGATTGTGGTAAGCCGCTCAGACCATGCTCGACAAGTCCAGCCACGTTCGGCCCGTTGACACAGCACTCGGCCAGAGCAGCGGCGCGCGCAGCATCGTGCTGGTCGGGCTGATGGGTGCCGGCAAATCAGTGATCGGCAAACGGTTGGCCGCCAAGCTCAATTTGCCGTTCCATGATTCCGATCTGGAGATCGAGGCGGCCGCCGGCATAAGCGTGGCCGAAATTTTTTCCCGTCATGGCGAGTCCTATTTCCGGGCAGGCGAGCGCCGGGTGATCGCACGGCTGCTGGCGGACGGACCGATCGTGCTGGCAACCGGCGGCGGTGCATTCATGGACGCACAAACGCGCACACTGATCGCCGCGCGCGGTATCGCCGTCTGGATGCGGGCACCAATTCCGGTGCTGCTGCGCCGGGTCGCCGGTCGTACCCATCGGCCACTGCTGAATGCGGGCGATCCCGCCGGTGTGCTCATGCGGCTTTCAGCGGCGCGCGCGCCGGTTTATGCTGAGGCCGATATCATCATCGACAGTACCGAGGACCCACCCGACATGACAACCGATGCCGTTCTGGCCGCACTCGCCCGCCATGTAACGGCGCGGATCATCCCCGTCGATCTGCCAGATGCGGGGTATTCGGTGGTCATCGGGCGCGGCATCCTGGCTGGAGCCGGCGCGCGCCTTGCCGCCGCGTTACCGCAACGCCGGGTGATCGTGGTGACCGACGAACATGTCGCGGCAGCGCATCTGCCTCGATTGACGGGCGCGCTCGATGATGCCGGATTTATCCACGATACGCTGATTGTGCCGCCCGGCGAGGCCTCGAAAAGCCTGACGCGGTTTACCGATCTGATCGAGGCGATTCTGGCGCTGAAGCCGGAGCGCCAAACCGCGATCGTGGCTTTGGGCGGCGGGGTCGTCGGCGATCTGGCCGGGTTTGCCGCTGCGGCGACGCTGCGGGGCCTCCCGTTCGCGCAGATCCCCACGTCGCTGCTGGCGCAGGTGGATTCCAGCGTGGGCGGCAAGACCGGGATAAATTCGCGGCATGGCAAAAACCTGATCGGCGCGTTTCACCAGCCGCGCATCGTGATCATCGACAGCGACACGCTGGCAACATTGCCCCGGCGGGAGGCGGCGGCCGGCTACGCGGAAATCCTCAAGGCCGGGCTGATCGCCAACGTCGCCCTGTATGAATGGTGCGAGGCACATGGCGTGGCGCTGCTCGATGGCGATCGTGATCTGCAGGAAACCGCGATCGCTCGCGCCGTGGCGTTCAAGGCCGGCGTAGTGGTGGCCGATCCGCACGAAACCGCCGGACACGATGGCCGCGCCCTGCTCAACCTTGGCCATAGTTTCGCACATACCTTCGAGGCCGAAACCGGTTTTGGTGCGGCCCTACTGCACGGTGAGGCGGTGGCGATCGGGCTGGTATGTGCGTTCGATTTATCAGCGCGGCTCGGCCATTGCGACCCGGCCATCGCACCTCGGATCGCGGCGCATCTGGTGGACGTTGGGTTGCCACAGCGGATCGATGGCTGGCCGGCCGAGGCGCTCCTGGCGCATATGCGGAGCGACAAGAAAATGCGGGATGGTAAACTGGCCTTCGTGCTGGCGCGCGGCATTGGCGCGGCGTTCACCAGCAGTGATGTGCCACCGGCAGCGGTACGCGAAACCCTGCTTGCGTGCGGTGCGCGGTAACCATATTCAACACATGTACACCCCTCCCGCCTTCGCCGAAGACGACCCCGCGACAATTGCCGCGATCATGCGCGCCACCCGCCTGCCGGTTCTGATTTCGGCGAGCGCCGCTGGCATCGAGGCAACGCATATGCCACTGATCTATCATCCGGAACCCGCGCCGTCGGGGCGGTTGATCGGTCACGTCGCACGCGGTAATCCGCAGTGGAAGTCATTGCGCGACGGTGCCACGGCGATGGCGATTTTCCAAGCCCATGATTTCTATGTTTCACCGAACTGGTACGCGACGAAGCGCGAGACCGGGCGCGTAGTGCCCACGTGGAATTACGAGGCGGTGCATGCCTATGGCCAAATTGAAATCGTCGAGGATGCGGCGCGCCTGCACGAGATTGTTGACGCTCTGACCAACCGCCACGAGGCGAGCCAACCGCGGCCCTGGCACGTGAACGACGCCCCAGCGGATTACATCGCGTCGCAACTCAAAGGCATCGTCGGCGTGGTCATGACGATAACCCGCGTGATCGGCAAACGAAAGCTCAGCCAGAATCGCCCGGAGGCGGATCGGCGCGGCGTTGCCACAGGACTCGATGCAGCCGGAGATACCGCCTCGGCAGCGGTCATGCGCGCGATGAACGAGCCGGGAACCTAGATGTGGGTTGCGGCCAGGGGACGAACCTCGACGGCCCTGATCTCAGCCGCGCATCCGAGCCGACCTATATTACCCGATCCATCGCCACACGCCCGCATGAAAACCTGTGAGCGGGATATGCGCCCAGGTTGCCACGAGCCAAACAACCAGGCCACCAGCCAGGGCATGCCAGCCAAAGCCCCCCAAACGCGTACGACCAGCCGCCACTGCCTGGAACGGCCAATAGCTCGTCTTCGCCTCCCAGCTGCGCCACCTCTCGGGTTGCAGGGTTTCCTTCTTGCGATCCTGTAGTGTTGAGCCCACCAGTGCCAGAACGATGATCGAGCCGGCGAGGATGATGTTGGCGGCGATCGGATAGATCGCGATGTGGCAGGCCCCCCATAGCGCGAACGACCAGTTCATCGGATGTCGTGTGATGGCAAACACACCGCGGGCAGCACCGGGTAATTGCCCTGGCGGCCCGGGGTTTACCAAAGCCGGATTACCGACCAAAGATCCCACGAGCAGGATCGAAGCCAGCAACATCACGGCCGTGACGAGTGCCCATAGGGCGTTGCCCACATGCCAGAGCGGCGGGCTGGCAGGTGCTGCGCGGTATGCCAGCGCAAGCCAGATGAGCGCCGCCACGGCCACAACCGAATACAACCCGAGGAAAGCGCCCTCGCCGATCGCGGTGACGATCGGCTTCCGCAATGGGTGCGATAGCAAAAAGTGGGATCCCACAAAGCTAATTGCCGCTGCCGAAACTTGAAGTGTCCCTTCCATCGTGATCTCCTGACGCCTGATCTCCTGACGATTGACAAGCGCGCGACAGCGCAGCCCTGAACGAGTGACTTCTATTATGGGGTATCGTCGGCAGAAAACCTTCGATTCCAAGTTCCCGTATACTGCCTCAATCGACACCGTTTGTCGCATAGAAATTGCAGGACCCTACGAGACATGTTGGGCTGCGGCCGGTGGGTGACGCCAACAGATGTTTTCCGTTCAAGGATTTAGCTCTCGCGTGTTCTTGTTTTGTCCGCTTATGCTACAATTTAGGCAGTCCGCTAGTTAGGCGGTCCGCTAACTTCGGGCCAAGTTAGGCGATAACAGGTCGTGCCAGACAATATCACCAGACAATATCACCATAACGTTACTGCTGCCCCACACGCACGAACTTGGTCCAATAGAAAATGTCTGGGATCATGGGCGGCAACAAGTTGAGCCACTTCCTCAGAGTAGCAACCAGAAGATGCACGATACCTCAAAAAAAGCTTTAAACTTCATAACCAGCACTCCCGCCAGTACTTCCGCAAGAATTACCTAAGCTACAACTAGAGATTGGTCGCATGTTAATAGGTCAATTGTTAGGGAGATCTGGTATACTGATGGTCTATTCTTGCTTCACTCTCCCTGATTCGCTACCGTTTCGTCTCTGGCGCGGATTATCCGCGCCTTCAGGGAAATAAAACAATGCCAAACAGAAAATCATTCAAACAATCCATGGCCGGCACAGTTTCGGCGCGCGCGCTCTGCGCCTGCCTGCTCATCGCCGGACTCTCCGGACCCGCCTGGGCACAGACGGTCTCTGGCGGCACCGGAACCGGTGCCACCAACGGTGTTTGCAAGCAGGATGGCGTTGGCGACGTGGCCTGCGGGAGCAACAGCACGGCCAGCGGGACCAACAGTACCGCCAGCGGCGCTGGCAGCATGGCCAGCGGGATCACCAGCACGGCCAACGGAAGCGGCAGCACGGCGAGCGGTGTTGGCAGCATGGCCAGCGGAGGCCACAGCACGGCCAGCGGGTACCTCAGCACAGCCAGCGGGGGCGACAGCACGGCCAGCGGAGTCGGCAGCACGGCTAACGGGAGCAAAAGTATCGCCAGCGCGGCCGGTAGCACGGCCAGCGGGAGCAACAGCACGGCCAGCGGAATCAACAGTACCGCTAACGGAGCGGGCAGCATGGCCAGCGGGATCACCAGCACGGCCAACGGGAGCGGCAGCACGGCCAGCGGCGTTGGCAGCATGGCCAGCGGGGGCAACAGCACGGCCAGCGGGTATCTCAGCACAGCCAGCGGGGGAGACAGCACGGCCAGCGCGACCGGTAGTACGGCTAGCGGGAGCAACAGCACGGCCAGCGGAATCAACAGTACCGCTAACGGAGCGGGCAGCATGGCCAGCGGGATCACCAGCACGGCCAACGGGAGCGGCAGCACGGCCAGCGGCGTTGGCAGCATGGCCAGCGGAGGCCACAGCACGGCCAGCGGGTACCTCAGCACAGCCAGCGGGGGCGACAGCACGGCCAGCGGGGCCGGCGGTACGGCCAGCGGGAGCAATAGCACGGCCAGCGGAACCAACAGCACCGCCACCGGAGCTTTCAGCACGGCTAGCGGCAGTGGCGACATTGCCTCCGGTGCCAATGCCACGACAACCGTCGCTTCCGGAGCGACTCAGACCAACGGCAACATTGCCATTGGCAGTGATACCGGGACCGTCTCCGGCGCGGCAACGCCCATCGCCACCACGGCCAATGGTGGCAATTCCATCGCCATCGGCAGCGGGGCGCAAGCCAATGGCGCAGGTGCCATCGCCCAGGGTCAGAATGCTCAAGCCCAATATGAGGATTCCGTTGCCATCGGTACCGGCGCGCAGGCCAACGCCGACCCGACGACGGCAATCGGCAGTAACGCCATTGCCAATGCCAGCAACAGCACCGCCGTAGGGGCCAATTCCACGGCCAACGGCGTCGATTCGGTGGCACTCGGCCAAGGTTCCGTCGCAAACCGGGCCGATACGGTGTCGGTCGGTGACGCGGCAACCGGATTCAATCGGCAGCTCACCAACGTCGCACCGGGAACGATGCCGACCGATGCGGTCAATCTTGGCCAGTTGAACAACAGTCTCGCCGAAGCTCAGGCCAATGACTATGCCTACACCAACCAGGCCGTCGGCGCAGTCCAGCGCCAAGCCTACCAGGGCGTCGCCGCTGCACTGGCCTCACCCGGCATTCCTGAACTCGCGCCGGGCAAGAAATGGGTCGGATTGAAGATGGGCGAGTACGGCGGACAAACCGCCATGGGCGCGGCTTTCGCGTATCAGATCAACGAACATGCGAATGCGGGCATCACGCTTGCAAAAAGCTTCCAGGGCGGCCCTATCGCGTTTTCTGCCCAGGTCGGTTACGCTTGGTAGTTAGTTCAAACACCTGAGTCATCCAACCCATGGGTGGGCAACTGCCTATGGGTTGGCGTGGTGCTTTTTCTTGGATTTCGCCCCACGTCGCTCGCCGAACCCGTAACGGCCATCCGTCTCGAAACCACCCCGCACTCGGCTGCACGCGGCGTTTGTGCGCCGCCTACTCGGCATCCGCCTACCGCCCCTCAATAACCGGGCAGATCAGCCGCCAGCCCAAGCGAACAAATAGCCTTTGGTTCTTTTTTCCAAAAAACCGCTTGCTTCCCTACGCTTTCGGCTCCCCCCGAACCGCCACAATCCCCTGCCCCACGATCAAGGCCTCCGCCTCGGCGATCGCCGCATCCAGCGCCGCCTCATCGGTCCCCTTCGCCACGATCGCCACCCCGCTGCCGGTTTCGCGATAAAACGGATAACTGCCCAGATCCAGCATCGGAAACCGTTCCTGAATCGCTGCCAACCCGGCGGCGATACTGCCTTCTTTCACCCCCATCCCATGCACCGCCCGCATCGAAATCGGCAGCCCCCGCCCCAGAACAGGTTCCAGAGCCATGAACATCGACTGCATGATCCGTGGCACGCCGGCCATGACATGAACATTCCCGATCGAAAATCCCGGTGCGATCGTCATGCTGGTCGGAATCGGCACGGCCCCCCGCGGCAGCGTCGCCATCCGCCGCCGCGCCGCATTGAAATTCTCGGCACCAAGATGCCGCTCCATCGCATCCCAGGTCGGCTGATGCTTCTCCCACGGCACCCCGAACGCGGCGGCGATGCACGCGGAGGTAATATCGTCATGCGTCGGCCCGATGCCGCCGGTGGTGAACAGATTATCGTAGGACGCCCGCAACTCGTTCACCGCCCGCACGATCCGCTCCGGCACATCCGGCACCACCCGCACCTCCTCCAGCTTGTGGCCCAGCGCCGCGAGGTGCCCGGCCAGAAATTTCACATTGATATCCTGAGTCCGACCCGACAAAATTTCATTGCCGATAATCAAAATCGCAGCGGTCGGATTAGCCTTGTCGCTCATCACACCCTCACAGAAAATCGCGCAGCAACGGAATCAACGGCCGATCCGCCGGCGGCATCGGGTATTCCTCCAACCGCGCCGGATCGACCCAGGCCAACGCCTGCCCCTCGCGCGCTTCAGGCACCCCCACCCAGCGCCGGCACAAATACAGCGGCATCATCAAATGAAATTTTTCATAGCCGTGCGACGCAAACGCAAACGGTGCCACATCCACCTGCCGCACCGTAATCCCCAATTCCTCGTCCAACTCCCGCACCAGCGCCGCCTCCGGCGTCTCGCCCGGAGCCAGCTTACCGCCCGGAAACTCCCACAACCCCGCCAACTTCTTCCCCGCCGGCCGCCGGGCCAACAATATTTTCCCGGTCTTGTCGATCAACGCACACGCCGCCACCAGCAGCAACGGCTTCGCCGCGTCACTCACAACAGTCCCAACCGTCGCCGGCTCCCGAAACGCCAGCGCCTCGCGCGTAATCGCAAAATGCCGAACCGCCTGGCGTGTCCCTGGACGGCTGATGAATTTTTCATGCCCGGTCCCCGTCTCGACAAATCCCGCCCGCCGCAGCACCGCCAGCGAGGCCGCGTTATCAGCGGCCACCGTCGCAACCACCGTATTGATCGCCAGTTCGGCAAACCCCCATCGCAGCATCTGCAACACCGCCTGCCGCCCATGCCCCCGCCCCCAAACCCGCCGCGCGACCCAGTAGCCCAGCGCCGCGGTATCGCCCGATTTATCCGGCCGCACGCCCGCGCACCCGATCATCGCCCCCTCCGCACCGGTAATCGCGAACTGATAGGCCCGCCCAGCCGCCCGATCCGCTATCGCCGCGTCGATCCAGTCCCGCGCGAGTGGTTCGGGATACGGAAACGGCGCTTCGGGCAACAAGCGGCAGATTTCCCAGTCGTTGATCAACTGATGCATCCGTACCGCGTCGCCGGCTTCGAGCGGGCGCAGCGACGTGGCGGCGAGGTGATCAGGCAAGGGCAGATCAGACACGGGACTCCTGACGTTCAAATTGTGGGGCGGCTCTCCGATACCAAGTCCCGCTCCGTGCCGGAAGGGCGGCGGCGTTCTGGATGGTTGATTTGCGCGCGGGTCAGGCGCAATTCTGGCGGATGGACACGCCGATCGACCCGCACGCAACCGCACTGCGTTCCGCCGCCGAAGCCGCCCGCGCCGCCGCGCGCACACTGGGCGGGGCAAGTGCTGATCAACGCAATGACGCCCTGCATTATGCCGCCGCCGCGATCCGCCGGAATGGTGCTGCGATACTCGCCGGCAACGAGCGGGATGTCGCCGCGTTCACTGGCACCGCCGCCTTCCGTGACCGACTGCTGCTCACCCCGCCCCGGGTCGAGGCAATGGCGGCGGGCGTCGAAACCGTCGCCTCCCTGCCCGACCCGCTGGGCGCACCGCTGGCGGAATGGACCCGGCCGAACGGTCTGGTCATCCGCCGCGTCCCACAGCCGATCGGGGTGATCGGCATGATCTACGAAAGCCGCCCCAATGTCGGCGCGGATGCCGCGGCAATCTGCCTGAAATCGGGCAATGCGGTGATTTTGCGGGGTGGCTCGGAAAGCCAGCATTCGGCGCGGGCGATAAATGCTGCGATCAGCGAAGGATTGCGTGGGGCGGGATTGCCGGATTCCTGTGCCCAGATTGCGCCGACCACCGACCGGGGGTTTGTTGCGGCGATGCTCACCGCGTCTGGTTTGATCGACCTGATTATTCCGCGCGGGGGAAAATCGCTGGTCGAGCGGGTGCAGCGCGAGGCGCGGGTGCCGGTGCTGGCGCATGCGGAGGGGCTTAATCACACTTATATGCATGCTGAAGCGGATTTCGGCATGGCACGGGCGGTGCTGGCAAATGCGAAGATGCGGCGGACGGGGGTTTGCGGGGCGACGGAGACATTGCTGATCGATGCGGCGATTGCGCCGGAGTTGTTGCCGGTGCTGGTGGCGGATCTGGCGGCTCTGGGGTGTGAATGCCGGGGGGATGCGCGGGCTTGCGCGATCGTGCCGATGGCAGAGGCGGCGTTCGATACCGAGTGGCTCGATGCGATCTTGTCGGTGGGGGTGGTCGATGGGTTGGCGGGGGCCTTGGCGCATATTGCGCTTCATGGGTCTTCGCATACCGATGCGATCGTGACCGGGAACGCGGAGGTTGCCGCGCGGTTTCTGGCGGGGATCGATAGTGCGGTGGGGTTGTGGAATGCCTCGACGCAGTTTTGCGACGGGGGGGAGTTCGGGTTCGGGGCGGAGATCGGGATTGCGACCGGGCGGATTCATGCGCGGGGGCCGGTGGGGCCGGCGCAGCTTACGACATTTCGATATCATGTATTGGGTACCGGCCAGGTGCGGCCCTGATTGCTGATCCTTTGCCGCGATTTGGCGATCGGCGGCGGCTGCGGGTCGGGTTGCTGGGGGGGAGTTTCAATCCGGCGCATGCGGGGCATTTGCATGTGGCGCGATCGGCGATGCGGGAATTGGGGCTGGATCAGGTGTGGTTGCTGGTGTCGCCGGGGAATCCGCTGAAGTCGGGAATGGCGATGGCACCGATGGATCAGCGGCTCGCGTCGGCGCGGGGGATTGCGGATGGGCGGCGGATTGTGGCGACGGCGATCGAGAGTTCGTTGGGGACGCGGTTTACGGCGGATACGGTGGCAGGGTTGCGGCGGCGGTTTCCGCGGGTGCGGTTTGTGTGGTTGATGGGGGCGGATAATCTGGCGCAGTTGCCGTTGTGGGATCGGTGGCGGGCGATTGTTCATGCGGTGCCGCTGGCGGTGTTGCCGCGACCGGGGGAGACGCGGGCGGCGCTGGCGGGGCGGGCGGCTTGTGTGATGCGGCATGGGCGGATGCGGCCGCGGGGTCTGGTGGGGGGGCTGGGATGGGCATGGTTGCCAGTGCGTGAAAATCCGCTATCAGCCACTGCGTTGCGTGCATTGTCATCAGGAGAGAGATCATAACCCGTCCGCCGAGCCGTAGTACGACCCCCCCTGCTGTGCCGCGCAAGCGGAAGGCGCCGGTGCCGGTCGAGATTGTGCCGAAGGTGCCTGGCTCGCCGCGCAAGAAGGCGGTGGTGGCCGGGCCGAAGCCGCGGGTGCGGAAATCGGCCGAGGGGTCGCCTGATCTGCTGGAGCGGATGCAGAAGGCGATCGTTTCGAGCCTGGAAGACGACAAGGCCGAGGAGATAGTGGCGCTGGATTTAGCCGGGCGGGCGAGTTTTGCCGATCGGATGGTGATTGCGACGGGGTTGGCGGATCGGCAGATTGCGGCGATGGCGACGCATTTGATCGAGAAGCTGGCGGAGCTGGGGATCAAGCGGGTGCAGACCGAGGGGGCTTCCGGGTCGGACTGGGTTCTGGTGGATGCGGGGGACATTGTGGTTCATTTATTCAAGGCGGAGGCGCGGGCGATGTATGCGCTGGAGAAGATGTGGGGGCCTGATCTGGACGAGCCGGTGTTGGACGCGCCTGAGGTTTAATGCGGCTGGTTGCGGTCGGGCGGGAGAGTTCCGGGCCGGCGCAGGAGTTGTTTGTTCGGTATGCGAAGCGGGTTGGGCTTGAGCTGATCGCGCTGGCGGATGGGGTTGGGAGTCCGGGCGAGATCAAGCGGCGGGAAGCCGCGGCTATTTTGGGGAAAATCGCGGGGTCTGATTTCGTCGTCGTGCTCGATGAGGGCGGGGTGATGCCTGACAGTGTGGGGTTTTCGCGGCTGTTTGCGGGGTGGGCGGAGCGCGGGCGGGTGGTTTTCGTGATCGGCGGGGCCGAGGGGCTGGATGGGGCGGTTCTGGCGCGGGCGGGGGTTGTGGTTTCGCTGGGGAGGCTGACGTTGCCGCATATGCTGGCGCGGGTGGTTCTGGTGGAGCAGTTGTATCGGGCGAAATGTATTCTGGCGGGACACCCTTATCACCGGGCCGGGCGGCCCTGATATTTGTTGCGATATCGTAACTAATTGGGTGTGGGCGGGTGGTGGTTCAGGCGTGGGTGGTTCGGGGTTTGATCCAGGGTGGCCAGAAGCGGTTGCCGGGGGCGAAGGGGGTTGGGCGCGGGAGGATGCCGTTATTTGGGGGTTCGGGTGGTTTGGGGGGTTTGGGGCGTTTGGGGCGGGGTGATCGGGTGGGGGTGATGTCGCTATCGAGGTAGAGGCTGCGGGGGCGGGCGAGGCCGAGGCTGTGGCAGAGGGGGCGGAGGATGCGCCCGATGGTGGGGTTTGCCGCGATCAGGGTGGTCATTGCCGGGTCATCGAGGAGGAAGGCGAGTTCGGCGCGTGCGAGGGAGGGACCGGCGAGGATGCCGGTGATGTTCTGGCCGAGCCAGTTGAAGGCGGTGGGCAGGCGGTATTCGGCTTGGAAGAGGGGTTCGGGGGTTGGTTTGCGGGGGCTTGTGCGCGGGCGCGGGGCGCGGGGGCCGCGGGCGATGAGGCGGTTGAATCGCTGCGACAGGCGGCAGAAACGCGCCCACATGATGAGGATGAGGGGCCAGGCGATGCCCTGCTCGCGCCCCTGAACGATGATGCACCGGCACAGGTAGGCCATGATCGTTTTGAAACGATCGGTAGGCGTCGCGTCGGGTGGGTAGGGGGTCCAGGGCAACATCGCGCGGAGATAAGCACGATGGGCGGGGGGGTGAGAAAGGGGTTTGTTTATGGTTTGTTCGGCAACCCAGATCGGTGGGGCCGCTCAGTCGGGAAGGCCGAAGACTTCGATTTCATCGAGATGCAATGCGCCGTGGCCGACCAACTGGATGCGGCAGTAGCGCGCACGCGGGGGCATCGGGAAATCGAAATGGTAGGGGGTTCCGTCCGCGCCGCCGAACGGCGCGTTATCGAGTTTGGTGGCGACGAGGCTCCAGTTTGTCTGATCGGATGATATGAGGATTGCGAGATTGGTGCATTGATCGCGCGCGCCAAGGAAATTGTGGATGGTTACGCGTTCGATCCGGCAGATGTTTTCGAGATCGACCTGCCAGTATGGATCGAGTTCCTCGGCGGTCCAAAAACCGTATCCCCCGCCTATATTTCCGTTATTCCCACCTCGTGCATCTTCGAATGTTTGGGTAGACCGTGAGTAGGCCGAGACCGAAGACTGGTCTGACGAACAGCCGATCGAAATGTTGAAAAAGGATGCCGTATCGAGCCAGCCGTTTGCGAGCGCAAAGCGGACAAATTCGGGGAGGCGACTTCGGGTCTTACGGTTAAATCCGTCAAATAATCCCTTTACATACTCGCTTGGTAAATAGTATTGTAACTGCTTACTCAGCTCAGAATTTTGATCAAATATATCCGCAGGGTCATCAAAATCCATCCGCTTCGAAATAAAACGTTTTCCAGATAAAACAGGGTGAACGATGCTTTCTGGTTCTGACGATCTTGGATCACATAAATGAAGAGGAGTTCCGAATACATAATACGGAAGTTTCACAAAATTTCTTAGCTCTTCAATTTGCGCGTCTTGCATTTCTTTAATTGCTGAGGGCACAAACCCCTCGCAAAATGGCCATGAAACAACATCCGATAAGCCAGCGCTAACGTTGTTTGCGATATTTAAACGCCGTTGATACATATAATCAACAGCACGTGGCGAGACAAACAATGCGTGTATCATCGCCTGCATGCGGATTTCAAAATGCGGCTCGATAGAATGAAAGAAATGCCAATTCGGCTCGACTTCATGTATGTCGTGCGCAACCAAATCTGCATGTCCAGATTCAATTGCATTAAATATCGGCGTCAAGTTAGCTGTTACAGAAACATCGAATTCGATCATTCCATATGCAGTTGCGTTCGGAAACGCAGCCCGCATTCTATATAATGGATATTCACCGTTATACCAAAGCGTATTTCCAACTGGATAATCTGGTAGACCAATATCAGAGAAGTCACTACTATGGGCAAGTTTTTCGAAGCTATTAGTCTCCAAAATGCCATTTGTTTCATCAGCTATGATGATAAAACGCGCGTGTGGGGCAGCCGCTAACATTCTCCGCGCCAATAGCTCGATTTGAGCATCCCAGACATGCGTGCGGAATGCCAACACGGCCTTACTATCACTATTCGACATAGCTGCCTATCACCATCTCTCGGCTTTTCGGTATACTGGACCGTCCAATACGACCCCAAACTGACTCTATGATGACCCCTTTCCTGAAAACAGTCTACCTTAAGGCGTAAAGTCCGCGTCGTAGCGACAGGAAAACACGCTATTGACCTATCTTCTGACGACTTGCATCTTGCACTATACGCCACTATCGTCTGAGTAACGCCAATTTCACTTCTTTAAACCCTTTCAAATAAGGTTCGGATGCCTGTGTCTCTTCCAAATGAAATCTCAAAGTTGCGGCTCGGAATCTCAATAACAACCTTTAATCGTTGTGATGACGTTCTAAAATTAGTTCGCAAGATACGGGAGATGACGAGCAATCCTTACGATCTCGTGATTTGTGATGATGGGTCAACGGATGGAACGGTAGAACTTCTTCGCGCCCAAGGTGAAACAGTCGTTGGTGGCACCAACCGTGGCATAGCGTGGAATAAAAACCGCGGCATCTTTTATCTTACGAATATTGCGCGTTGTGATGTCATCCTTCTTATAGATGACGATGTGAGCCCTATTCAGTTTGGATGGGAGCGCGAGTGGATCGAAGCAGCATGGCGTTATGGGCATGTAAACAATTCCCCACCGGAATTTCGGAGTTCTGTTCTTTGCGGGGCAGAGACTGCTTCCGATCCGGGTCTAGCTACTGCCATTTCCGGCTGGGCGTATGCTTTTAGCAGAATTGCATTATCAACAATAGGATATTTGGATTTGAGGTTCGGTCGATATGGGCATGAGCATTCAGATTTCTCGTTCCGGGCCGTCCGCGCCGGATTCGGGGGAATCATCTTCCCGCACCAGCACGGGAGTATGACGTCATTTTTCGTGATTAGCGGTGGGCTTTCTGCTGTTCCGTCAATATCATCCGGCTCTCGCGAAGAACTGGAAATTAATGGACGTCTGTTAGGCGAACTTGGTAACGAACCGGTCTATCGACATGCATGGCGTTCCGATGAAGAGATGAAAACATTCTTGGGTGAATTTATTGCCGTTGACCCTAATTCGATATATGGACGGCAGGATGAAAATAAATTTGATGCGGAGACCTATCTAACTCTAAATCCTGATGTTCGCTCTGCTGGCTTTGACGCGTTTGAACACTATATCACCTTTGGTCGCCGAGAAAAGCGCGTCTTTATATAAAACATATACCACTTACATTTCGATTATTTCCAGTTTTGCGTGACAGTCATACCAAGTTAAATGAGCGTTTTTTCGTGAATCAGACCATTTGTTTTCAAACTCTTCTATCGTGAGCCATTCGTCATTTCCTAGATCGCGTCCAAACGGGCCAGATGAGTGAAAAAATTTGTGGTCATACACTTTGTTACCTTCAACTTGTTCATGAGTTATCGTAAAGCCATTAGCTTTGTTCTGGTCTACAAGCATAAATCTTTTGTATCCTAGGGCCGATAGCTGTCTAACCGGTTCGATTTTGTGGCACTCTATCGATATAAAATCAGGCAATTTCTTTTTTAAATCTATACTTGACAAAAATGCCTCTTCATTTCCTTCTATATCCACTTTAAGATAATAAGGTGTGCCGTGTCGCTCTACAAGCGTATTCCAATCAATAGTACAAACTCTAAATGTCTCAAAATTACTTTCACTAAACTCGATTCTATCTTTGAATAAGCCTGAAAGCCCTTGGTGATTATTATGGTGATAGAATTTTACGACTTCATTGTCCGTAGAACTAGCGGCAGCATTGTATATTACTAGCCGCCTCTCATTTATCTCATTCTCAAACCGCTCTAGTAGAGATTGAAATACTCTCGGGTCGGCTTCAACCCCTATCACTTTAAATCCTTTCTTCAAATAAAATTCAGTGTCGTTGCCTTCCGACATCCCGATATCAAAAATCAAACCAAATGGTTCTTGCTTTTGCTCAATTGCGTACTCATTTTGATTTTTCACAGCGTTACTATCTACTACAATCTTCATAATTGCAGTTATTGCTGGCAAGTACCTTTTAGCAAGATCATCAAACACATCATTTCTATCATAAGATTCGAACTCTGAGTCCTCTCGTGATGTGTCATGGTAGCCGCGCTGCATTTTATCCGTCCAGTGGGCGCGGGATCGAGTAAAGTAATGGTGGAGTTTGCCAATTGCGTAATCGGGATCTGTATCAAGCAATCCGCCCTGAGTGAAAGTAAGTGGTTTGCCGGTGAGGCTGCGGTACTGGCCGTCCATCGCGAAGGAATGGGCGTTGTGACAGTAGAGCATGTGTTTGGGGCGGATGATGGATTTGATGTGGCGGTTGGGGCCGAAGGAGGGTTCGGAGCGGTGGGTGAAGGCTTCGATCAGGAGGCCGTCCGGTTTTTCGATGTGGCCGGATGAGCCGAACATGGCCCAGGGGACGCCGATGGCGGGCGTTGTGGGGTACAGATTGAGGATGGATTTGAGGTCGAATCCGGGATCGAGGACGAGGAATTCGTCGATGTCGAAGAAGGCGATCCAGTCGAATTCATCGGCGTAGGAGCGGGCTGCGTGTTCGTAGCAGCGGGTCTGGTAGTCCGGGCTTGTCATGGTCCATTCATGAAGGCGGACGTCGTAATGCGGGGCGAAGGCGCGGATGCGGGCGGCGGTATCGTCGGTTGACTGGTTATCGAAGACGATGACGGTGTCGAAGCCGATGG
Organism: Acidiphilium sp.; assembly: GCA_028688905.1. Classification (GTDB taxonomy): domain Bacteria; phylum Pseudomonadota; class Alphaproteobacteria; order Acetobacterales; family Acetobacteraceae; genus Acidiphilium. The sequence continues at coordinate 1,315,752 of JAQTXH010000001.1, forward strand.
CGAGTTGGTAGGCGATCCATTCCGCGACGTGGTTCTGTTCGTTTTTGACGATGGCGACGCAGGCGAGGCGGAGATTGGTCATTCGCTATCCAGTTTCAGGCGGGTTGATTGGGAAAGAGGGTCGTCATCCAGAGGGCGACGCCGGTTACCGAATAGGGGCTGGTTTCCGATCCGACCAGATTGATGAAGTTTTTCGGCCAAGGCAACGGATCGTAGTTTTCGACGACGTAGTTGGTGGGGATGGCGTTTCGTTTGCGGAGGTAGGCGACCATCAACTGTGTGTCGGACAGGAAGCGGCGGCGGGCGGTGTTGGGGGAGATAATCAGGATCGAGCGGAGATGGTTCTGGTTGGCCCATTGGATTTCGTGGACGATGAAATGGCGATAGTCCGGGGTGTACCAGAAAAAGAAGGAGGGTGGGGCGTCGATTGCGATGCCGCCGCCGATGAGGGCGCGGCGTTTGTTCTGGTCCCAGACGTGGCGGTCGATTTTGCCGTGGTGCCAGAGTTGGTTGACGTTGGGGGCGAAGACAGGGGCGAGGGTTTTCAGGCCATCGGCGCGGCCTCCGGCAACGTAGGCTCGCCATTGGGGGAGGGTGAGGCCACCTGCGCCGTTGATGTTGGCGATGTGGGCGATGACGCCGCGCGCGAGGTAGGTTTGTTTGTAGTAGGTGCCGAAATAGGCGGATGCGTTCGCGGATGCGCCGAGTTCGAGCATTGCGGGGCCGGTGCCCTTGAAGACGTTCAGGATTTTCTGACGGGTTGTGTTGCCGTGTTTCAGGCGGGTCCAGATGTAATCGTGAATGTAGAGGGAGACTTTGCAGCTTTTGCGGAGGATGGCGGAGTTGGCGGGATTGGCGAGGCTCGCGAAACCGTCCACGCCGCCGACGGCAATGGGTTTGGTGTGATCGGAGCAGGCCGATGCGGGCGAAACGGTGAGTGCTGCCGCCGTTATCGCGAGCCCGAATGCCGATAGGGTTCTGATCGGTCGGATCACGGCAGGGCGGCGGGGTTTTGCTTTTGCATCGGGTAACGGGAGCCTTGCGATTTTTTTCGTGGTTCTCTCCTATCCTATCCGTGGCGGTGTGGGCAATGCGTTTTGCAATCTATGGTTAGAAGGGGAGCGAAAGTTCTTTGGTTCTTTCTTTCAAGAAAGAACGGCTTGCTTTGCCTTTCCTTTTTACCCTCGATCGGGTGGGGACGGTTCAGGTACTGACGACACCGGCCTGACAGTGGGCGGGGACGAACCCGAAGAAGGACCGGGTTCGTTTCGAACCATGCGAGGAATTCACGGAGGTTTAGTGCGTGTTATGTCAGCCCATAGCCACGACGCCAATTCCCAAGAAGTTCTGCCCGGTCCGGTTTTGCACTTCGCTGTATTGATCGGTGAATTCTTCCACGCTCCGGTCAGGCATGATGGCTTTAATTCGCTGCCACACCTCGACGACGCCGGGACATGCCGCGCTGACGATATCGTGGAACGCTATGGCGCGGGCGTTGTTTCTGACGGTCTGGAAATCCGACCAGCACCCCTGGAACGAGTGGTCGCCGTCGATCAGGATGTGATCCCAGTTTGTGCGGGAGAGGGTTTTTCTGGACTCCTCGGCGGCGCTTGAATTGATCAAATATTGAATCTCGGGGTTCCGTTCGGCGTATGCACCGAGGATGGGGCTGTATTCGATATCGAGCGCGAGGGCGGCCCGGATGCGGGAAAAGCGTTTGAGATATTCGAGCGTGATGATGAAGGTGCCGCCGTGGCGGA
>JAQTXH010000002.1 GCA_028688905.1 Acidiphilium sp.
GGGATGGGCGGGATGTTCTCACTGGAAAACGGCACCGGTCAGCGGTTCCTGACCCGATCCCGGGTGTTCACCGACAGTGAAGCGGCACACCTCAATGCCCAACAGGCCGCGGACTGACCCGAGGTCTGATTTCATTTTTGTAACGTGAGTTGATCGATTACGATCGACTTTAAGGGGAGACTATAGATGACGTCCAGATCACTACGCCTGAAATCGTGCCTGCTTGGCAGCGCTTTGTTCGCATTTGCGCTACCGGCGTTGGCGATGGCGCAGCCGGCCTATCCGGTTGTGACCCAATCCCGGCTCGACAACGCGGCCCACTCGAAGGGCTGGCTGATGTTCAATCGCAGCTATGCGGGCGATGATTACGCACCGTTTGCCCAGATCACGCCGAAGAACGTCGGTTCGCTCAAAGAGGTATGGTCTTCGCCGAAGGTCGATATTCCCAACGGTTTCGAGGACGCGCCGGTCATCAACGGCGACTATATGTTTGTCACCACGCCGCTGGACCACATCATGGCGTTCAACGCCAAGAGCGGCAAGCTGCTATGGAAATACGACTACACCAACCCGCAGGCAACGTTCAAGACGCTGTGCTGTGACACCGATAATCGTGGCGTCGCGGTGTATGACGACATGGTGTTCATGGGCACGTTGGACAATCACATGCTGGCGTTCGACGCCAAGACCGGTAAGCTGCTGTGGAACACCGCGCTTGAAGAGCCGGGCATCGGCTACTCGATCACCGGTGCCCCGCTTGTGGTGGACGGCAAGGTGATCATTGGTTCGGGCGGCGGCGAGTATGGCGCGCGTGGCTTCATTGTCGGGCTTGACGCCAAGACCGGCAAGCTGGCGTGGAAGCTCTACACGATCCCCTCGCCCGCCGAACCGGGTGGCAAGACCTGGCCGGCCGGTGCGTACAAACACGGCGGCGGCAGCCCGTGGATGACCGGCACCTATGATCCGGCGACCAAGACGCTGTTCTGGGGCGTGGGTAATCCGGGTCCGTGGCTGGCGACGATGCGGCCTGGCAAGAACCTGTATTCGGATTCGCTGCTGGCGATGAACCCGGCGACCGGCAAGATCAAATGGCACTACCAGTACACCCGCAACGACACCTGGGATTATGACGGGGTAAACACGCCGCAACTGACCAACATCAAGTATGAAGGCAAAAGCTACAAGGCGATCATCGAAGCGAATCGCAACGGGTATTTTTATGCGATCAACCGGCTGAACGGCAAGCTGATCTATGCGAAGCCCTTTGTGAATGACACTTCGATTCTGGGCATCGACAAGACCGGGCACGCGATTAACAACCCGAAGACCATGCCGGCGCTGGACAAGCAGATCTTTACCTGTCCGAGCTTTCTCGGAGGCAAGAACTGGTGGCCGGGGGCGGTCGACCCGCAGACCAACATGGCCTATGTACCGACGCTGCACGCCTGCATGACGATGAAGGGGGTGCCGACCAGCTATGCCGCCGGGTTGCCGTATCTGGGCGAAACCTTCGAGATGAAGCCCGACCCCGCAACACCGAACGAGCTGGGATCGCTCCAGGCGATCGATCTGTCGACCGGCAAGCAGGTCTGGCAGTTCACGAGCAAGGAACCGTGGGATGCCGGCGCGATGGCGACCAGCGGGGGCTTGGTGTTCAGCGGGACCACGGAGGGCACGCTCGATGCCTTCGATGCCAAGACCGGCAAATTGGTCTGGACCAGCCCGAACCTGGGGTCCGGTATCATCGCCGATCCGGTTTCGTATGAAATCGACGGCAAGCAATATATTGCGATCTGGTCTGGCTGGGGTGGCGTGTGGCCGCTGTGGTCCGGCAAGCTCGGCGCGTCGCTGGCGACGGCCCCGCGCGGGGGTCAGTTGCATGTCTTTGCGCTCAATGACTAACCCTGTTCGTTCCCGGCCACGCAAGTGGCCGGGAGTGTTTGCCGCTGCGGCTGTTCTGGCCATGGCGGTACCGGCGGCCGTGGCGGCGCTGTCGGCGTCAGCCTTGGCGGCGGCCCCGACGTTTTGTGTGGACAAGGGCAATCCGTTCCTTCCGATCGACCGGGAGGTGGCCCAGGCGGTGGCGCGGGCCGATCACACGACGGCCCATTTTGTCGAGATCGACACCCGTGACGGAACCGACGCGCTGAACGCCCACAAGCCCGATTTTTTCACCAAGCTCGCGTCGCGCTGCGATCTGGTGATGGGGTTCCCGGTTGAAACCCGCTATCCCAATCTGCCCAAGGGTGTCGACGCCACCGTTCCGTATGCGGCCACAGGCTTTGTGCTTGCCGCCCCCGGCACCACCGCGCCAGGGTTCGGTCAATTGCCCGATCATAGCAAAATAGGTGTCGCCTACCTCACGGTGCCCACCACCTGGTTCGCCGCCGGCCATGGGACGGCGCTGACCCAGCACCAGTATTCGACGCCGGCGGAACTCTATCAGGCGCTCGAAGCGCATCAGGTTGCCGCCGCGCTGATCTGGCAACCCTGGCTGCAGGATCACCTTGCCCAGACGCACGCCGCGGTCGCTGAGCATCGGGTGGATCTGCCGCACGCCAACTGGAGCATGGTCGCCCTGTATCGCCCAGCGGCGGCGCAGGAGGCCGCACGGTTCAATCGGGCGATCCATCAACTTGCCGTAAGCCATAAACTCGCCACCTTGATCGCGCCCTATCGTCTGCCGTCTGGCACAAACCAATAAGCCCAACGAAGGATAACCCATGCACCTGCACCCTAGACCCACGGCACCGATCGGCACTTTTGCTCTGGCCACCGCCCTGGTCGCCGCTTTGGCCGTCGCCAGCATCACCGTTGCCACCGCCGCCGCACCCCCGGCGCTCTATACCACCGCCCAGGCCGCTGCCGGCCACGCCGACTTCGAGACCCATTGCTCAATGTGCCACGGTAAGGATCTACAGGGTATTACCGGCCCGACGCTGGTAGGTCCTGCCTTCGCAAGCGAGAGCAACAACTATACAGTCTCCGCCATTTTCGACGAACTGTCCCAGCAAATGCCCGCCGGTGCGCCGGGCAGCCTGACCAATACCCAGTACGCCGACATCATGGCCTTCATTCTCTCCAAAAACGGCTACCCCGCCGGTGATTCGCCGCTCACCTACGATGCCGCACAAAACTCCACCACTAAACTCATCTCGCGCGTAAAATAAGCGCCATAGCCGGCCGCTATAGCGGCCGGCTATAACCCTACGGCATTGCCCCCGCGCGTCACCGAGGCAAAATTTCACACAGATATCGGGCTAAAGCCCTTGCATCCTTTGGGGTTTATGCGCATATCGCCCTCTCTTTGGCCCCGGGGGGCGTGGCACGGTGCTGCGTTCTACAGGCTGTCACTGGTTTGGGGGTTCGCGATGAACGCACTTGCCCGACTGGGGATGGTCTCGGAATTTCCGAGCGAAAACCAGACGTTTGCTCACGACACGGTTGATGATGTCGCCGTGCCGAAGGATTATTTTGTAGAGCGTGATGGTGTGAAGTTCGCCGGAACGCATCTGCTCATCGATTTATGGGGCGCTCACAATCTTGACGACCTCGGCTTGATCGATGTCACGCTGCGCGACGGTGCCTTGGCGGCCGGGGCGACGATTCTGCATAGTCATTTTCACCATTTCACGCCGAATGGCGGCGTGTCTGGCGTGATCGTGCTCGCGGAAAGTCATATCTCGATCCATACGTGGCCCGAGCGTGGGTTTGCGGCGATCGATGTGTTCATGTGCGGCGAATGCGACCCGTATAAGGCGATCCCGTTCCTGCGCGCCGCGTTTTCGCCGAGCGACGTCCAGGTAGGCGAACAGCGCCGCGGGCTGACGACCTGATTTCACACGGATGAAACCGACGCACCGCCCTGCCGCGTGGTAGGGCGGTGTTTTCGTTTGGGAGCAAAAACAATGACCGATATGTGGGTGAACGAAACGCTGTATCCCGCCTGGGGCCAGCGCTTTGCGGTGGCGCGCGAACTGGCACGGGTGAAAAGCGATTTTCAGGATATCGCGATATTCGAAAGCGCGTTCCATGGCCGGGTGATGCTGCTCGACGGGATTGTGCAGATCTCCGAGCGCGACGAATTCGTCTATCAGGAAATGCTCGCCCATGTACCATTGCTGGCGCACGGCGATGCGAAGTCGGTGCTGATCATCGGGGCCGGCGATGGCGGCGTGCTGCGGCGCGTGCTGATGCACCAGGGCGTGACCAAGGCCGTGATGGTGGAAATCGACGGCGAGGTGATCCGCCTGGCGAAACAGTTCCTGCCCATGATTGGCGGTGACGCCTGGACCGATCCGCGATCGGAGGTGATCGTCGGCGACGGGATCGATTACGTCAAATGCGCACCGGATGCCTCGTTCGACGTGATCATTGTCGATAGCACCGACCCGATCGGCGTGGGCGAGGTGTTGTTTACCGATGAATTCTACCAGAACTGCGCGCGGATTCTGACCGATCGCGGCCTGATCGTGAACCAGTGCGGTGTGCCGTTCATGCAGGCCGACGAGTTGCGCGAAACCTCGGCGCGGCGGGGCAAGTTTTTTCCCCATGTCACCGCCTATGTCGCGGCGGTGCCGACCTATGTTGGTGGCTACATGACGCTGGGCTGGGCCGGCAAGGATGCGGCGCTGACGTCATTGCCGGTGGCGACCATCGCGGAGCGGGCGCGCGCCGCCGGGATTCTAGGTACGACCGAATACTGGTCACCCGAAATTCACGTCGCCTCGTTCTGGCTGCCGCCGTATATCGCGAAGCATCTGCCGAAGTAACGATCGTTATTGCTTCGCGGCGCTTGCGCTGATGGCGTCAGATCGGTGCGGCTTGGCCCATGGCCAGGAATTTCTCGCGGCGTTTCGCCCGCAGGGCTTCCGGGGTCATGGTCTTGAGCGGGGCGAGGGCGGTGGCGATTGCCTCACCTAACTGCGCAACGGCGGTTTCGGGGGCGCGATGTGCGCCCCCCAGCGGTTCAGGCACGATCCGGTCGATGATGCCCAGCCGCTTGAGGTCCTGCGCGGTCACCTTCATCGCCTCGGCCGCCTGGGCGGCCATCGCGCGGTCTTCCCACAAAATCGCGGCACAGCCCTCGGGTGAAATCACCGCATAGATCGCGTGCTCATACATCAGCACCACATCGGCGGCGGCGATCGCGATTGCACCGCCCGACCCGCCCTCGCCGATGATGCTGGCGATGAACGGTACCGGGGTTGTGAGACACGCATCGATGCCGCGCGCAATCGCCTCCGCCTGGCCACGCGCCTCGGCATCGATCCCTGGATAGGCACCTGAAGTGTCAACAAACGATAATATCGGCAGCCCGAACCGCCCGGCCAGCTCAATCAGCCGGCGCGCCTTGCGATAGCCTTCCGGCCGGGGGGAGCCAAAATTATGCTTGAGCCGGCTATCAAGGTCGGCCCCCTTCTCGATCGCGATCACCATCACCGGCTCGCCCTGAAACCGCCCCGGCCCGGCAATAATCGCCGCATCCTCGGCAAAGGCACGGTCGCCGGCGAGCGGGGTGAACTCGGTGATCAGCCCGGCAATCACAGCGGTCGCCTTGGGTCGCTCAGGATGGCGCGCGACCTGGGTTTTCTGCCAGGGTGTCAGCTTACCGTAAAGTGCGCGCAACTGCCGCTCGGCCTTGTCGGAAAGCTGGGCGACCTCCGCGGCAATGTTCAACTCGCCCGGATCGGTCATCCGGCGAAGCTCTTCGATCTTGGCCTCCAGCTCGGCGACCGGCTTTTCGAAATCCAGGAAATGACGCATGGGGTTCGGGTGTCGCAGATTGGAGTGGATGTCAAATCGGGGTGGGTGTTCGAGGTCGAGGGGTTGTTGGCATTTATTGCTATATCATAATTAACTGAGCGTGCGCTTGTGATGGCAGGTTAGCGCCACGGCTTTAACTGGTCTCCTTATACAACTCCCGCCCGATCAGCATCCGCCGGATTTCCGACGTTCCGGCCCCGATTTCGTATAGTTTGGCGTCGCGCAGGAGGCGGCCGGTGGCGTAATCGTTGATATAACCGTTGCCACCTAGGCATTGGATGGCTTCGAGGGCCATCCAGGTCGCGCGTTCGGCGGCGTACAGAATGGCACCGGCGGCGTCTTTGCGGCTGGTTTTGCCTTGGTCGCAAGCGCGGGCTACGGCGTAGACATAGGCGCGGGCGGCGCTCATGGTGACGTACATGTCGGCGAGTTTGGCTTGGATCAGTTGGAATTCGCCGATTTTCTGACCGAACTGTTCACGTTCGTGGACGTAGGGAATGACGATATCGAGGGCGGCCTGCATGATGCCCAGGGGACCGCCGGCGAGGACCGCGCGTTCGTAGTCGAGGCCGCTCATTAATACGTTCACCCCGCGGCCGAGTCCCCCGAGGACGTTTTGCTCCGGCACGGCACAGTCTTCGAAGACGAGTTCGCCGGTGTTGGAGCCACGCATACCGAGTTTGTCGAGTTTTTGCGCGCAGGAGAAGCCAGGCATGGTGCGTTCGACGATGAAGGCGGTGATGCCGCGCGCGCCGGCGGCGGGGTCGGTTTTGGTGTAAACGACCAATGCATCGGCGTCGGGGCCATTGGTGATCCACATTTTGGTGCCGTTGAGCACATAGGTGTTGCCGTGTTTGTCGGCGCGCAGGCGCATCGAGACGACGTCGGACCCGGCGTTGGGTTCGCTCATGGCGAGGGCACCGACTTTGGTGCCATCGAGCAATCCGGGGAGGTACTGGCGTTTCTGGGATTCGGTGCCGTTGAGGTTGATCTGGTTGACGCATAAATTCGAATGCGCGCCGTACGACAGGCCTACCGAGGCGGAAGCCCGGGAAATTTCCTCCATGGCGACGGTGTGGGCGAGGTAGCCCATGCCGGCACCGCCGTATTCGTCCGGCACGGTGACGCCAAGCAAGCCCATTTCGCCGAATTTTTGCCACAGGTCGGCCGGGAAATCGTTGTCGCGGTCGATGGCGGCGGCGCGGGGGGCAATCTCGGCTTGCGCGAAGCGGCGGACCGAGTCGCGCAGGGCGTCGATCTCGTCGCCGAGGTTGAAATCAAGGGTGGTCCGGTTATTGCTGCGCATGGTCGTTTCCCGTTGGCGGGGCGATCCGGGCCGGGGCGGCGTCTTCCAGCCAGCCCCACAGGCCGAGAGCAGCCCCGATGATACCTTGGGTGCCATTGTAATTCACTACGGCGGCGATGCCTATCGCCAGGGCCGCAACCCCGAGGCTGCGGCGGGCGAAGGCGAAGGCGAGGATGCCGAGCAGCAGGGCAGTCATGCCGAACCAGCGTTCATATTGCGCCCATAGCACCGCCTGGCGCGGCAGGCAGACCAGCGGCGGGTGCGTGGCGGCGCAGATTGCCACATAGGCGCGCGGCACGATGGTGAGTTCGCGAAATGTGATCGCCAGCGCCGCCACGGCCACCACCACGCCAATTCCGGCCCAATCGGGGCTGCGTAATCTTGCTCTCATGCCATCCGCCTCGTAATGGTGCATCGCGAAAACGACCGGTCTGTAACACGAAACCATGAACGATCAGAAACCATCCCTCAGCTTTCAGGACATCATCCTCACACTGCACCGATTCTGGGCGCGGCAGGGGTGCGTGATATTGCAGCCCTACGACATGGAAATGGGCGCCGGCACGTTCCACCCCGCCACCACCTTGCGCGCCTTGGGGCCGAAGCCTTGGGCGGCGGCCTATGTGCAGCCCTCACGGCGGCCGTCGGACGGGCGGTATGGCGAGAACCCGAACCGGTTGCAGCACTTTTATCAGTATCAGGTGATCGTCAAGCCAAGTCCGGCGGATGCGCAGGATTTGCTGCTGGCGAGCTATCGGGAAATCGGGCTGGACCCGCTGCTGCACGATTTTCGGTTTGTTGAGGATGACTGGGAAAGCCCGACCTTGGGGGCGTGGGGCTTGGGCTGGGAAGTGTGGTGCGACGGGATGGAGGTGGGGCAGTTCACCTATTTCCAGCAGGTCGGCGGCATCGCGGTGGATGTACCGAGTTTTGAGATGACCTATGGGCTGGAGCGGCTGGCGATGTATGTGCAGGGCGTCGAGAACGTGTTTTCGCTCCGGTTCAACGATGCGGCGGGGCAGCACGCGGTGACGTATGGCGATATTTTCCTCCGGGCCGAACGGGAGTACTCGGCGCATAATTTCGAGGCGGCGGATACCGATATGCTGATCCGCCACTTCGCCGATGCGGAGGTGGAATGTGCCGCGCTGGTTTCGCGCGGGTTGGCGCAACCGGCCTATGATTACTGCATCAAGGCGAGCCATCTGTTCAACCTGCTCGACGCGCGGGGCGTGATTTCGGTTTCGGAGCGGGCCAGCTATATCGGCCGGGTGCGGGCGTTGGCGAAGGCGTGTGCCGAGGTTTGGGTTGCCGGTGAAACCGTGGCCGAGACTGTCTGATGGCTGAGTTTTTTCTGGAGTTGTTTTCGGAGGAGATTCCGGCGCGGATGCAGGCGGGGGCGGCAGCGGAGTTGGAACGGCTGCTGAAAACGCATCTGATGCCTTTGAATCCGCAGAATGTCCGGACATGGTACGGCCCGCGACGAATTGCGATTGCCGCCGACATTTTAAGCCAAACCCTTCCGTTCGAGGAAAATATCCGCGGACCGCGGGTTGGAGCGCCAGAGGGTGCGATAAAGGGATTTCTAACCAAGAATAATACGTCGTCAGACGATTTAGTTGAGCGAGATGGATTTTACTGCCTTCGGCGCCTCGTACCGTCAATTCCGGCTCACGGTATAATTTCTCATCCGTTCACAGTTGAAGTCTGGAAATTGGCTTGGCCCAAATCGATGCGGTGGGGTCAGTCGGGTAGGTTCACCTGGGTTCGCCCGCTACGGCGTGTTGCTTGCGTGCTAAGTCCCGCTGACGGTGAGTTCGTCATGGACGTGGGATTCCCGGTTGGACCGATAATGAATACCTGTAGTAGCGAAGGCCACAGGTTTATGGCACCGGGCGTGTTTGGCGTAAGGAACGCCGCGCAATGGGAAGCCGAGCTTGAACAGCGGTTTGTCATCGCCAGCGCCGAGAGGCGACGTCGTTTGATCGAGGATGGCCTAATTAATGCAGCCGCCTCAAAGGATTTAACCATCGTCTTGGATAGCGATTTGATCGAGGAAGTGACTGGCCTCGTCGAATGGCCCGTATGCCTGCTCGGCACAATCGAACCTCGGCAGATGGAACTGCCACCAGAGGTTCGCGAACTCTCGATGAAGGTGAACCAGCGGTATTTTGCGACACGGGATGCATCGGGTCGACCCGCTCCGTATTTCGCCTTCGTCTCTAACATCGAAGCGAGCGATGGCGGCGCGACAATTATCGCGGGCAACGAACGTGTATTGCGCGCGCGGCTAGCCGATGCCGAACATTTCTGGAAAACCGATCGTCAGTATCCGCTCGAATATTATCTGGAACGACTGAAATTGGTGACCTTCCACGCGAAAATTGGAACCCAGTTCGAGCGGGCGCTACGGATCGAATGTCTGGCCCGCGAAATCGCCGAACGTCTCGGAGTAAAGACGGCGGATATCGAAAATGCCGCGAAGGCTGGTCTGCTGTGCAAGGCCGATCTTGTGACCGGCATGGTAGGAGAGTTTCCAGAGCTGCAAGGGATTATTGGTGGATACTATGCCGGCGATAACCCGGTCGGCGAAGCGATCCGCGCGCACTACCAACCGAAAGGGCCAATCGATTCTGTGCCGAGGGGCAACGTCGCATGCGCCGTCGCCCTAGCGGACAAAATCGACACATTGCGCGAATTTTTCCGTATTGGTGAAAGGCCGACCGGATCGGGTGATCCTTACGCATTGCGACGTATGGCGCTCGGAATCATTCGCATCATCCTTGAAAATGAACTCAGGCTTGAACTTATACCGCTTGTCGGTCCCGATGCTTTCGAGTTCATCATTGAACGCATGCGCGTAAAACTTCGTGCCGAAGGTAGGCGATTCGACGTACTTAATGCCGTCTTTTACGCATTTCCGGACGATGATCTGACCCGTATCGTCAAGCGAGCCGAGGCACTCAGCACTTTTCTCGCCAGTCCGTTCGCGACGACGCTGGTTGGCGGCTATCGCCGCGCAAGCAATATCTTACGAATCGAAGAGGAGAAGGACGGTCCTCATCAGGGTGATGTCAATGCCGACCTGCTCGTCGAAGAAGCAGAGTTTACGCTGAACGAACAATTAGATCTCATAAGTTCGACGATTCAGGTTTGGCTCGACCAAGAAGAATTTGTCATGACGATGATAAATTTATCGAATCTCTGGCAACCCGTCGACGCCTTCTTCAAAGACGTCACCGTCAACGCCGACGACCCCGCACTCCGCCGCAACCGCCTCCGTCTCCTCGCCAAACTGCGCGACATCATGCATCGCGTCGCCGATTTCTCGAAACTGGAAGGGTAACCCCGCCATGAGCAAATATGTCTATAGTTTTGGCCCCGGTGTCAGCGATGGCAGTGCGGCACTCAAGAATCTGCTTGGCGGCAAGGGGGCCAACCTTGCCGAAATGGCGAGTATCGGCCTGCCAGTGCCGCCGGGGTTTACCATCACCACCGAGGTTTGCACCGCGTTCTACGATAACGACCGCAATTATCCCCATTCCCTGCGCGGCGAGGTCGATGCCGCGCTCGCCAAAATCGAGCACGAGGTCGGGCGGATATTCGGCGACAAGCATAAGCCGCTGCTGGTCTCGGTCCGCTCCGGCGCCCGCGTTTCGATGCCAGGCATGATGGATACGGTGCTCAACCTCGGCCTCAACGATGTAACCGTCGAGGGACTCGCCGAAGGGTCCGGCGATGCCAGGTTCGCCTGGGATTCCTATCGCCGGTTCATCCAGATGTATGGCTCGGTCGTGCTGGGAGTCGAGCATCATCGGTTCGAGGAGATCATCGAGAACGTCAAGATCGATGAGGGCACGATCGAGGACACCCAGCTGACGGCGCAGGACTGGCACCGCGTGGTCGAGGCCTACAAGGACGTGGTGCTCGCCGAAACCGGCAAACCGTTCCCGCAGGACCCGCATGACCAGTTGTGGGGCGCGATCGGGGCGGTGTTCGGCTCGTGGATGAACCAGCGGGCCATCACCTATCGCCGCCTGCACGAAATCCCCGCCGACTGGGGTACCGGGGTGACGGTCCAGGCCATGGTGTTCGGCAATATGGGCGATGATTGCGCGACCGGGGTTTGCTTCACCCGTGATCCCTCGACCGGGCTGAACGAATTCTACGGCGAATATCTGCCCAACGCCCAGGGCGAAGACGTGGTCGCCGGCATCCGCACGCCGCGGCCGCTGTCGAAATCCTATGCCAAACCCGGCGAACTCAGCATGGAAGAGGCGCTGCCCGAAGCCTATGGCGAGCTGGCCCGGGTGCGCGAGACGCTGGAGCGGCACTATCACGACATGCAGGACATCGAATTCACCATCCAGCGCAACAAACTGTATATGTTGCAGACTCGCAATGGTAAACGCAGCGCGAATGCCAGCGTGCGGATTGCGGTGGAGATGGCCGACGCTGGGTTGATCGACCAGCGCGAGGCGGTCATGCGGGTCAATCCGCAATCGCTCGATCAATTGCTGCACCCGATGCTCGATCCGAAAGCCGCCCGCAAATTGCTGGCAAAGGGCCTGCCGGCCTCGCCAGGTGCGGCTTCGGGCTTGGTGGTGTTTTCGGCCGACGAAGCGGAAATGCGGTCGCAGAAGGGCGAGGCGGTGATCCTCGTGCGGATCGAGACCAGCCCCGAGGATATTCACGGGATGCACGCGGCGCGCGGCATTCTCACCACGCGGGGCGGCATGACCAGCCACGCCGCCGTGGTCGCGCGCGGCATGGGGCGGCCGTGCGTTGCCGGGGCCGGGGGGATTCATGTCGATTACGGTGCCAAAACATTGACGGCAGGCGGTGTTATCGTCCGGGCCGGTGACACCATCACGCTCGATGGCGCGACGGGGGAGATTTTCGCCGGCTTCGTGCCGATGATCGAGCCGGCGCTGTCGGGCGACTTCGCGAAGCTGATGACCTGGGCGGATGAAATTCGCCGCCTCAAGGTGCGGGCCAATGCCGAGACGCCGCTCGATGCCGAGACCGCGCGCAAATTCGGTGCCGAGGGCATCGGACTGTCGCGCACCGAGCACATGTTCTTCGATCCCGAGCGGATCGGGGCGGTGCGCCAGATGATCATGGCGAACGATGAAGCCGGACGGCGAACCGCTTTGGAAAAACTGCTGCCATATCAGCGCCAGGATTTCATCGAACTGTTCCGCATCATGGCCGGGCTGCCGGTGACGATCCGCCTGCTCGACCCGCCGCTGCACGAATTCCTGCCGCATGGTGACGCCGAACTGGAGGATGTCGCCAACAGTCTCGGCTTGAGCATGGACGCGATCCGCCAGCGCGCCGGCGAATTGTCCGAAGCCAACCCGATGCTCGGCCATCGCGGCTGCCGCCTCGGGATTTCCTACCCGGAAATTTACGAGATGCAGGCGCGGGCAATTTTCGAGGCCGCGCTGGAGGTTGCGCAGGAGACGGGAAATGCCCCGGTACCGGAGATCATGATCCCGCTGGTGGGCGTGAAGCGCGAGTTCGATATTACCCGCGCGCAGATCGATCAGGTTGCGAAATCGGTGTTCGAGACCGCAGGCAGAACGCTGGAATACAGCGTCGGCACCATGATCGAACTGCCGCGCGCCGCCCTCACCGCCGATGCCATCGCGCAATCGGCGGATTTTTTCTCGTTCGGCACCAATGACCTGACCCAGACGGTGTTCGGCCTGTCGCGCGACGATGCCGGTAAATTCCTGCCGAAATACGTCGAATCCGGAATTCTGCCGAAAGACCCGTTCGTGTCGATCGATATCGAGGGCGTTGGCGCGATGGTCCGCATCGCTGCCGAAAAGGGGCGCGCGACCAAGCCCGGCCTGAAACTTGGCATCTGCGGCGAGCACGGCGGTGATCCCGCCTCGATCGCGTTCTGCGAGGAAGTTGGGCTGGATTACGTGTCGTGCAGCCCGTATCGGGTGCCGGTGGCGCGGCTGGCGGCGGCGCAGGCGGCGATCGGGGTTGGCGGCGACCGCACCGCCTGAGCGATCGCGGCCTCACTCCGGATTGACTTGAACGCACGGCGTGGGATGCCAACCATAAGGCCAAGGATCATTGCGCCGGAGTGTCATATTCACTCACATAATGAATGTGTGTAATTCTCCCCTTGCCGTGAGGTGCGCCGGGTCTTATGAGATTTTCGTAACCGGAGGAATAATATGGCCAGTAGCAGCGACCATGCCAGCAACGAAATCGTGCTGGAGCGCCAGAAGGAAATTCTTGGCCGTCCGATGACCGAAGCGCGGCAGATGGCCAATGCCATCCGCGCCTTGGCGATCGATGGTGTCCAGAAGGCGAATTCCGGCCACCCGGGCATGCCGATGGGCATGGCGGATGTGGCGACGGTGCTGTGGACCAAGTTCATGAAATACGATGCAGCCGACCCGCACTGGGCCGATCGCGACCGGTTCATTCTCTCTGCCGGGCATGGCTCGATGCTGCTGTATTCGTTGCTGCATCTGACCGGCTACGAGAACATGACGATCGACGACCTCAAGCAGTTTCGCCAGTTGGGGTCGCATACCGCGGGCCATCCGGAGCGCGAGGAGCATCCGGCGATCGAAATGACCACCGGGCCGCTGGGCCAGGGGATTTCGACCGCGACCGGGTTTGCGCTGGCGGAGAAGATGCTGGCGGCGCGGTTCGGCAAGTCGCTGGTGGATCATCGGACCTGGGTGATCGCCTCGGACGGCGACATGATGGAAGGCGTGAGCCACGAGTCCTGCGCGATCGCCGGACATCTGGCGCTGAACAAGATTTGCGTGCTGTACGATGATAATTCGATCTCGATCGATGGCAGCACGGCAATCTCGATGACCGATGACGTGGTCAAGCGTTTCATTGGCTATGGCTGGGCGGCGAAGCGGATCGACGGGCATGATCCCGCCGCGATTGAGGATGCGATCAAATGGGCGATGCGCAACCGCAAGCCGACGCTGATTGCCTGCAAGACGATCATCGGGTTTGGGGCACCGCACAAGGCTGGCACCTCCGGTACCCATGGGTCGCCGTTGGGGGCTGACGAAGCCGCCGGGGCGAAAGCGCTGTTGGGCTGGACCGCACCGCCATTCACGGTGCCGGATGACGTTCTGAAACCTTGGCGCGCGGCGGGTGCCAAGGGTGAGGGTGCCCGGCGGGCGTGGCTGAAGCGGCTGGCTGGCAGCAATCGCCGCGCCGAATTCGACGCCGCGATGGCCGGCGAACTTCCCGCCGC
This sequence comes from Acidiphilium sp., assembly GCA_028688905.1. GTDB lineage: Bacteria > Pseudomonadota > Alphaproteobacteria > Acetobacterales > Acetobacteraceae > Acidiphilium. Next base: position 14,325 of record JAQTXH010000002.1, read on the forward strand.
CTATGCCGAGGCGATGGACAAGCTCCGCGCCAGCATCGCCGAGACCAAACCGAATATCGCGACCCGTCAGGCCAGCCAGTTGGCGCTGGATGCGATCGTGCCGGCGGTGCCGGAAATGGTCGGCGGATCGGCGGATCTGACCCCCTCGAACAACACCTTTGTCAAGTCGATGGGTACCACAGTACCGGGCGATTATTCCGGCCGCTACATCCATTTCGGGGTGCGCGAGCACGGCATGGGCACCACGCTGAACGGCTTGGCGTTGCATGGCGGGTTGATCCCGTACGGTGGCACGTTCTTTATTTTTTCAGACTACTGCCGCCCGGCGATCCGCCTCGCCGCGCTGATGAAGGCGCGGTCGATTTTCGTGCTGACCCATGACAGCATCGGGTTGGGCGAGGACGGCCCGACCCATCAGCCGGTCGAGCACCTCGCCTCGTTCCGGGCGATGCCGAACGTGCTGGTGCTGCGGCCGGGCGATGCGATGGAGACCGCCGAGTGCTGGGATGTCGCGGTGCATCACAAGGACGGGCCGGTGCTGATGGTGCTGAGCCGGCAGAACATGCCGAGCCTGCCGCGCGATCATGGGGCGGAGAACCTGTCGGCGCGGGGTGGTTATGTGGTGATCGGCGCGGCGCACCAGCGCAAGGCGACCCTGATCGCGACCGGTTCGGAAGTGGCGATCGCGGTCGCGGCGCATGCGATGCTGGCAGAAGACGGCATCGACGTCGCGGTGGCCTCGGTGCCGAGTTTTGAGTTGCTTGCGAAACAAGACCCCGGCTATCGTGAAGAGGTTCTGGGTGAAGCGCCGCGTATCGGTATCGAAGCCGCCGTGGGGTTCGGCTGGGAGCGGTTGCTGGGTGATACCGGCACTTTTATTGGAATGCACGGGTTCGGTGCCAGCGCGCCCTATCAGAAATTGTATCAGCATTTTGGGATCACCGCGGAAGCCGTCGTTGCGGCGGTCAAGGCGAAACTGTAATCAAATTCGACGCATTAACTGGGAGTGTAAATTAATGGCTGTGAAAGTCGCGATCAACGGTTTTGGCCGGATCGGCAGGTTGTTGTTGCGGGCGATGATCGAGAGCGGGCGGGCCGATCTCGAATGCGTGCTGATCAACGATCTGGGCAGCGTCGAGGATAACGCGCATTTGCTGCGCTACGATTCGGTGCATGGCCGCTTTCCGGGCGTGGTCGAGGTGAAGGGTGATAGCATCGTCATCACCCATAACGGTCGCAGCTACGCGCCGATCCGGGTTTCGGCGGAGCGCGATCCGAGCAAGGTGCCGCTGGACGGTGTCGATGTCGCGATGGAATGCACCGGGCTGTTCACCAAGCGCGAGGCAGCGGCAAAATTGATCGAGGCGGGGGCGCGCAAGGTGCTGGTTTCCGCCCCGGCGGATGGGGTGGATGCCACGATTGTTTACGGGGTGAACCATCACACATTAACCCCCGAGATGACCATCATCTCCAATGCCTCCTGCACCACCAATTGTCTGGCCCCGATGGCGATGGTGCTGCACGAGGCGTTTGGCATCGAACGCGGCTATATGGTGACGATCCATTCCTATACGGGCGACCAGAAGACGGTGGATACGCTGCACAAGGACCGGCATCGGGCGCGGGCGGCGGCGCTGTCGATGATCCCGACTTCGACCGGGGCGGCCAAGGCGGTGGGGCTGGTGTTACCCGAATTGAAGGGCAAGCTTGACGGTACCGCGATCCGGGTACCGACGCCGAACGTGTCGCTGGTCTCGCTCGACGTGAACCTCAAAAAACACGCGACGAAGGACGAAATCAATGCCGCGATGAAGGCGGCGAGCGAGGGCAAGCTCAAGGGCATCATGGGTTACTCGACCGAGGCTTTGGTGAGTTCGGATTTCAACCATGTTGCCTATTCGTGCAGCTTCGATGCGCCGCAGACCAGCGTAGTCGATCATGCGCTCGCCCGCGTGATGGGCTGGTATGATAATGAATGGGGCTTCTCGAACCGCATGTGCGACACTGTTGCGTTGTTCGGTTCGCTGTAATGGCCGGGTATCGCACGCTTGATGGTGTCGATGTCGCCGGCAAGCGTGTGCTGCTGCGCGCCGATCTGAATGTGCCGCTGCGCGATGGGCGGATCACCGATCTGACGCGGTTGGAGCGGTTGTCGCCCACCGTTGTCGAGCTTGCCGATAAGGGCGCGAAAGTGATCGTGCTATCGCATTTCGATCGGCCGAAGGGCAAGGTTGTGGCCAGCATGTCGCTACGGCCGGTCGCCGAAGCGCTGGGTGAGGTGCTGGGCCGCAAGGTTGGGTTCGCTGCGGACTGTATTGGGCCGGTTGCAGTCTCGACCGTCGCGGCGATGGCGGATGGCGATATACTGGTGTTGGAAAACACCCGGTTTCATGCTGGCGAGGAGGCCAATGACCCGGCTTTCGCGGCAGAAATTGCCGCGCTGAGTGACATTTTTGTCAACGACGCGTTTTCCGCCGCCCATCGCGCTCATGCGACGACCGAAGGCATCGCGCGGCTGTTGCCGTCCTATGCCGGGCGGTTGATGCAGGCGGAACTCGATGCGCTGAACGCGGCACTCGGCACGCCGAAGCGGCCGGTGGGGGCGATCGTCGGCGGGTCGAAGGTTTCGACCAAGCTCGACCTGCTGACCAATCTGATCAGCAAGGTCGATCTGCTGGTGATCGGCGGGGCGATGGCCAATACCTTCCTGGCGGCACAGGGGGCGGAACTCGGCAAATCCTTGCAGGAGACCGCGCTGCACCAGACCGCGCGCGACATCATGGCGGCGGCTTCAAGTCATGGCTGCACGATTTTGCTGCCGGTCGATTTCGTGGTGAGCGAAACCTTCGCGCCCAACCCGCCGACCCAGGTGGTTTCGGCGCAATCGGTTCCGGCCAATGCCATGGCGCTCGATGTCGGCCCGGCGACGACCGGTGCGATCATCGCGGCGGTGCAGGGGTTGAAAACCCTGATCTGGAACGGCCCGCTTGGCGCGTTCGAGACCCCGCCGTTCGATGCCGCGACGATGCGGTTGGCCGCTGCCGTGGCAAAAGCGACGGATGGGGGGATGATCTCGGTCGGTGGCGGCGGCGATACGGTGGCCGCGCTGAAACAGGCAGGCATTATCGACCAGATGACCTATGTTTCGAGCGCGGGCGGTGCGTTCCTGGAATGGATGGAAGGCAAAGCCTTACCGGGGGTCGCAGCACTTTCCATCTGAAGGAGTCGATGTTCTTTGGTTCTTTCTCACAAGAAAGAACGGCCTCCTAATCCGCCAGCACTGATGATGAAAGCTGCGATTTCGGCGACCCCCTGGCCATCGCGGACATTGGCGAACACGAAGGGCCGGGTGCCGCGCATCCGCTTGGCGTCGTGGTCCATCACCGACAGATCGGCCCCGACATAGGGGGCGAGGTCGATCTTGTTGATCACTAGCAGGTCGCTGCGGGTGATACCCGGCCCGCCCTTGCGGGGGATTTTATCGCCGGCTGACACGTCGATCACGTAGAGCGTGAGATCGGCGAGTTCCGGGCTGAAGGTGGCGGCGAGATTGTCGCCGCCGGATTCGATCAGGATGAGGTCGAGGCGGGGAAAGCGGTGTTGCAGGTCGGCGATGCCGGCGAGGTTGGCGCTGGCATCTTCCCGGATCGCGGTGTGCGGGCAGCCGCCGGTTTCGATGCCGAGGATGCGCTCCGGTGCCAGCGAGCCGGCGCGAGTGAGGAATTCGGCATCCTCCTTGGTGTAGATGTCGTTGGTGATCGCCGCGATGTCGAACCGGTCGCGAAAGGCGCGGCACAGTGCATCCATCAGCGCGGTCTTGCCGGAGCCGACCGGGCCACCGACGCCCACCCGCAGTGCGGTTTTTTTCATGAGCGGAATAGCCTCGTGTATTGGGTTTCATGGCGCATCGATGCGATTTCGGCACCGATGCAAGTGCTGGAGATGTCTTCAAGCGACGCATGTCGGGTGAGCGCGGTGATGTCGCGGATGATCGGTTCGAGCGCGGCCTGCACCGCGAGGCCAGCATTCTGGCCGAGCGGGATCAACCGCACGCCGGCTGAGACCAGATTGGCGGTCCAGGCGTGCAGATAGGCGATGGTGGTGGCCTCTTCGCCGATGCCGGTGGCGGCGGCGAGCGCGCCGACCGCGACGGGGTAGGCGATCGGGCCAATTGCGGTGAAGGTCGTGGCAAGGTCCGGCGGCAGCCAAGGTTTCGCGGCGGCGGCGAAGGCGGTGCCTTGGTTGAGGGTTTCGGCGGCGAGTTCGCGCGAGGGCGCGCAGGCTGCGGCGAATGTCGCGATGTCAGCCAACCGATCGGCGCGATAAGCGTGGCGGAGCAGAATCGCATCGTTACGCCCAGCGCCGTTGCGCAGCAGATCGGTAAGCCAGCTTTGCAGCGTGATCGTGTCAGTGACGTCACCCGCCTCAACGGACCATTCCAGCCCGTGCGAATAGGCAAAGCCGCCGGTCGGAAACGCGGGGGACAGCCAGGTCAGCAGATGCAGCAGGTCGTCAGCCATGGTCGTGCGCGTAAGCTCCGGATTCCGGGTCGAACGGCGATTGGCTGCGGGTGATGTGGCCGCCGAGGCCAGTGACCATCGCTTCGATGACGTGATCCGAGCGGATCAGTAGCGATGTGCCGCGAAACGAGACATCGAGATGGCGATTGCCGAGATGCCAGGCGAGACGGATCAGCAGATCGGCGCTGCCGGTGATTTCGGCGAGCGGTTCGAGGGCGGCGATGACACGCACGATGCCGTCCTTGCCGCAATCGAGTCCGTCGCCGTCGCGCAGACGGGTGGTTTCGGCAAGGTCGAGCAGCAGATCGGTGCCGGCATCGGTGCGCAGCATGATGCGGCGGCGGTGGCGATGGTCGTAATCGAGGGTGATGGTATCGGTCGCGTGCCAGTCACCTATTGGCAAAACCGCTGTGGCGCGCATCAGAACAGGAAATAACGCTGGGTCATCGGCAGGGTTTCCGCCGGTTCGCAGGTGAGGATTTCGCCGTCGGCCCGGACCTCATAGGTTTCGGAATCGACCTCGATATGCGGGGTCGCGTTGTTATGGATCATGTCTTTTTTGCCGATGCCGCCGCGGGTGTTTGAAACTGCCCGGATCATCCGCGACAAATGTAACCGCTCGGCGATCCCGTCGTCGATCGCGGCCTGCGAGACGAAGGTGATGCAGGTCGAGCCGATCGCGCGGCCGACGGCACCGAACATCGGGCGCGCGTGGATCGGCTGCGGGGTTGGGATCGAGGCATTGGGGTCGCCCATCATGGCGAAGGCGATGGTGCCCCCCTTGATGATCAGATCGGGTTTGACACCGAAAAAAGCTGGGGTCCATACGACGAGATCGGCAAGTTTGCCCACTTCGACCGAGCCGATTTCGCGCGACAGACCATGCGCGATCGCCGGGTTGATCGTGTACTTGGCGATGTAGCGCTTGATCCGGTTGTTATCGGCAATACCGTCACCCGTTAGCGACCCGCGCTGAACCTTCATTTTATGCGCGGTCTGCCAGGTACGGAGCAAAACCTCGCCGATCCGCCCCATCGCCTGACTGTCCGACGACATCATCGACAGCGCGCCGAGATCGTGCAGGATGTCCTCGGCGGCGATGGTCTCGCGGCGGATGCGGCTTTCGGCAAATGCCAAGTCTTCCGGGATCGACGGATCGAGGTGATGGCAGACCATCAGCATGTCGAGATGTTCGTCGATGGTGTTGACCGTATAGGGGCGGGTCGGATTGGTCGAACTCGGCAACACATTGGCCAAGCCGGCAACCTTGATGATGTCGGGCGCGTGACCCCCACCGGCACCCTCGGTGTGGAAGGCGTGGATGGTGCGGCCCTTGAAGGCGGCGATGGTATCTTCGACGAAGCCGCTTTCGTTCAGCGTATCGGAATGGATCATCGCCTGAACGTCGAACCGGTCGGCCACCGACAGGCAGTTGTCGATCGCGGCGGGCGTGGTGCCCCAATCCTCGTGCAGTTTGAGCGCGCAAGCCCCCGCGCGGATCATTTCCTCTAACGCAGCGGGGCGCGAGGCATTGCCCTTGCCGGCGAAACCGAGATTGACCGGCAGACCCTCGGCCGCTTCGAGCATGCGGGCGAGATGGAACGGCCCCGGCGTGCAGGTGGTCGCGGCTGTTCCCGTCGCCGGCCCGGTGCCGCCGCCAAGCATGGTGGTGATGCCGGCGGCGATGGCTTCCTCGACCTGCTGCGGGCAGATGAAATGGATATGCGAATCGATCCCTCCCGCAGTGATAATCTTACCTTCGCCGGCAATAATTTCCGTCCCCGGCCCGATGACAATCGTGACTCCCGGCTGAATGTCCGGATTGCCAGCCTTGCCAATTCCGCTGATCCGGCCTTGGGTAATCCCGATATCCGCCTTGACGATGCCCCAATGGTCGATGATCACCGCATTGGTGATCACGGTATCCGCCGCGCCCTCGGCCTGGCTGCGCTGGGACTGGCCCATGCCGTCGCGGATCACCTTGCCGCCGCCGAATTTCACTTCCTCGCCGTAGGTGGTGAAATCGCGTTCGACTTCGGCGAAGAGTTCGGTGTCGGCGAGGCGGACGCGGTCGCCGGTGGTGGGGCCGAACATGTCGGCATAGGCGGTGCGTGAGAGGCGGGCCATTACAACGCTCCCATTGTCAGGCCGCGAAATCCGAACACGATCCGATCGCCGCGTAACGGCACTAACACGACATCCCGCGTCTGGCCCGGCTCGAACCGGATGGCGGTGCCGGCCGGAATATCGAGCCGATGCCCATGCGCGGCATCGCGATCAAACCGCAACGCCGCATTGGTTTCGGCAAAATGATAGTGACTACCAACCTGAATCGGGCGGTCGCCGGTGTTCGCGACCGTCAATGTTAGTATTTCAAGCCCCGCGTTCAGCTCGATATCGCCCGCGGCACAAATGATTTCGCCAGGAGTCATGTTAGAATCATCATGTCAGCGCCTTACCGTATCGGGTCATGAACCGTGACCAGCTTGGTGCCGTCCGGAAACGTTGCTTCGACCTGCACATCGGGGATCATCTCGGCAATCCCGTCCATCACCTGTGCCCTTGTGATCACATGCGCGCCATGCTCCATCAGATGCGCGACACTCAACCCGTCCCGCGCGCCCTCGACCACGAAATCGGTGATCAGGGCGATGGCTTCGGGATAGTTCAGCTTCACACCACGACCCAGGCGGCGACGCGCGACGAGGGCGGCCATCGCGATCAGGAGTTTGTCTTTTTCGCGGGGAGATAGGTTCATCAGAAGGGTTCTTTTTTGAAAAAAAGAACCCAAAAATTTTTACTCGTTGGGTCTGGGGCGAGATGACGCGAACGCCCATGATCCGGAGTCAAAAAAAATTTTGCTTCTTTTTTATAAAAAATAAGCATTCCTTCCCCTAACACGCCCAATTCCGCGGCATCGCCCGCCCTCCTCGCAACACATCCAAAACCCGCACCACAAGCCCGCGCAGTGCCGTTCCAGTCTGGGCCAGAATCCGCACCAGAAGCAAGCCATTCCATACGCTGGCACCGGCCTGCGCATCGCCCAACGCCAGACGCACGGTATCGAGTTGCCCGACCGCGTCGGGTGCGGCGAGGAGAATTGTGGCGAGGCCGGCGGCATTGCCGAGCATCGCGCGTCGCGCTGCGCCGGTGAACGGGTTGGGCGGTTTCAATGCATCGCGAAAAATCAAAGTACCGTCGCGATAAAGTTCGATGATGTCGCTCAGATCGAGGCGGTTCACGGTCTCGCCCATCGCGGCGCGGCCGAAAATGAGGGTTTCGACGCCGAGGTAGCGTGATGATCCGGTCAGGTCGATGTGCAAGCGGCGGGTGAGCGCGGATTGGTCGAACAGGATGGTCTCCTGCGGCAGATATTCCACGCTCGCGGCGGCTTCGATGCGGATGCGCGTGGTGATGCGCGCGGGTGAATCGGTGGTGCCGGCGCGATAGATGCGTTCGGCACTCTGGGTGCTGATGGTGAGGACGGTATTCGGTTGGCCGGTGATGCTGATGGTGTGGGAGTCGCCGCCGGCGATGCCGCCGCCGGTGTTGAGCAGAATTGCGGTGGCCTCGGTCGCGGCTTCGTGGTGGAGCATTCGCAGGCGGAGAGGCCCGGCCTGATGCAGGCGGTCGAGCACGGTGCTGCCGTCGCGCGGCTTGACCGACAGTTCGATCCGCCCGGCCGAGCGTTGCGCGACGCTGGGGCGGCGGGGCGATAGCGCGTTCAGTGACCGATCATCCAGGGCCGTTTGCCGGGGAAGGATTTTTTCACATTGGCGTTCGGCACCAACGGCTTGCAGCAGCCGCATCCCGAGGGGTGCTTGCCGCTGCGGCGCGAGGTTTCAGGCGCGTGGGCGCTGCGCTCGTTGGTCGCGAAGGCGCGGCGGCGCGCTGATTCCATGATCGAGAGCATCGGCACCGAGAGCAGGGCGCGGGCTGATGGATTGCCGCAGTCCGGGCAAGGCTGCGGCTGATCGAACTGGGCGATCGGGGCGATGGTTTCGAACCCGCCACAGGTGGCGCATTCGTATTCATAGACCGGCATGGGAACTCCGTTTGGAGGTCGGGGGGTGGGCCGCGGCATGATACTTGCGTGATTCTTGCATACGTTTACCTACGGCATACTCTTACTTGCGTACGTCAAAGATCAGGTGCCAACAACACATCCGACCCTGCCATATCCCGCGGTGCCGGTCCATCGGCGCTCGGATTGATATCGAAATCGAAAATCTCGGTCGGCAGATAGAGGGTGGCGCAGGCGTTCGGAATATCGACCACGCCGGAAATGTGGCCGTGGACGGGGGCGGTGCCAAGGATCGAGTAGGCTTGGGCACCGGAATAGCCGAATTTTTTCAAATAGTTGATCGCGTTCAGACAGGCTTGCTGATAAGCGACGAACACGTCGAGATAATGCTGGCCGCCCTGATCGTCGACCGAGATACCCTCGAAGATCAAAAAATCGTTGTAGTCGGGTTTGATCGGGCTGGGTTTGAAAATCGGGTTTTTGATGCCGTATTTCGCAACCCCGCCCTTGATCAGCGAATGGATGCCCAGGTGAATCCAGCCGGGCATTTCGATGGCACCGCAGAAGGTGATTTCGCCGTCGCCCTGGCTGAAATGGAGATCGCCGACCGAGAGACCGGCTCCCTTCACATAGACCGGGAAATAGACCCGTGCGCCGCGCGACAGATCCTTGATGTCGCAATTGCCGCCGTGCTCACGGGGCGGCACGGTGCGCGCACCGGCCGCCGCCGCCGCGTCGCGCGCCTCGCCCTTCAGCCTGCCCATATGGGCGGTGCCAGGGAAGGGCGCGTTGGCCAGCGGTGGGATGCGGGTGGGGTTGGTATTGATGAAATCGACCTCGCGTTTGTTCCAGGTCGCGAGCAATGACGGGTCGGGCATGCAGCCGATCAAACCCGGGTGAACCAATCCCGCAAACCGCACGCCGGGGATGTGGCGCGAGGTGGTGAACATACCCTTGATATCCCAGATCGATTTCTGCGCCTGGGGGAAATAATCGGTGAGAAACCCACCGCCGTTCTGCTTGGAGAAAAACCCGTTGAAGCCCCATTCATTGCCGGGCAGCGCGCCGATGTCGAGAATATCGACCACCAGCAGATCGCCGGGTTCGGCCCCTTCCACCGCGATCGGGCCGGACAGGAAATGGACGGTGGTGAGGTCGATATCGCGCACATCGGCCGCCGATTCGTCGTTCTTGATGAAGCCGCCGGTCCAGTCGTAGGTTTCCAGAATGAAATCATCGCCGGGTTTGACGGTGGCCACCATCGGCACATCCGGGTGCCAGCGATTGTGGATCATGTCGTTTTCGTATGGCGATTGGGTGAGATCGACCTTGATCAACGTTTCCGTCATGGCATTCTCCTGCAAAACCGGTCAATGGTGGCGCAAGGGTCCGGCTTAATCGTGCCGGGCTGAATACGGGGTTCGGCGTATAGGCATGCGCGAGATTGCGGGCGAAGACCGCCGCGGCAACCGGATTTCGGGGGATGATGCGCCGCAACTGGAAGGGACATCGCTTGGCTCTGCGCCAACGAATCACCGCGCCGCGCCGTTCGTATAACCAATGGGTCGCGAACGAGACGCTGGAAGACTACGCGCTGCGGTTCACCGCCCTGAGCGCGCGGCGATTTTCTGCCGGGCGGGTAGCGGACACCGCATTCGGGGCTACCGCGTTTCTCGCCCTTGAAGCGATCGGCGGTGCCATCACCCTGCGGTTCGGTTTTGCTAACGCGATGCCGGCAATATTGGCGGCGGGGTTGATCATTGCCCTCACGGCGGGGCCGATCGCGTTGGTGGCAGCGCGGGCCGGGGTGGACATCGACTTGCTGACGCGCGGTGCCGGGTTCGGTTATCTGGGTTCGACCGTCACGTCGCTGATCTACGCGACATTCACGTTCATTTTTTTCGCGATCGAGGCCTCGATATTGTCCGGGATGCTGGCGTATTGCGTGGGGATACCCGAGTGGCTCGGCTACATCATCTCGGCGGTGCTCGTGTTGCCGATGGTTGCGTTCGGCATCACTTTCATCAGCCGGTTCCAGTGGCGCACGCGCGGACTGTGGCTGATCCTGAATTTTGCGCCCCTGATCGCGCTGCTGTGGCTGGCGGCGCGCGGCCGGATCGATCTGGGGCCATGGGTCCGGTTCGGTTCGGGGTTCAACTGGCTGGATTTCGGGGCGTCTCTCTCGGTGATCGTGTCGCTGATCGTGCAAATCGGCGAGCAGGTCGACTACCTGCGCTTCCTGCCGCCACCGGTCCCCGGCGAGCGGGCCGCCTGGTGGCGCGCGGTGATCATTGCCGGGCCAGGCTGGGTGGTTCCGGGCATCGTGAAACTGGCGGCAGGGTCGTTGCTGGCGGCGCTGGCGGTGCATGCCGGTATCGCGATTGGCGAGGCGGGGCAGCCGGTCGTGATGTATCGTACCGCCTGGGCGATGATCCTGCCGCATCCGCTTATGTTTCTGGCGATTCCGCTGACAGTCGCGCTGGTGCTGGTCGCGCAGCTGAAAATCAACGTCACCAATGCCTACGCCGGGTCGATTGCGTGGTCGAATTTCTTCTCCCGCCTGACCCATCGGCATCCTGGCCGGATCGTGTGGGTCGGGTTCAACGTCGCGATCGCCTTGTTGCTGATGGAGCTTGGGATTTATCGGGCGATCGAACATATCCTGGTGTTCTATGCAGTGTTGGCCTGCTCCTGGGTGGGGGCGATTTTCGGGGATCTGGCGATCGCCAAGCCGCTGGGGCTGGCACCGCATCGGATCGAATTCAAGCGCGCGCATTTGTTCGACATCAACCCGGTGGGCCTGGGCAGCATGGCGTTGGCGGTGCTGCTGGGCAGCATCGCGATGAGCGGTGCGCTGGGGCCAGTCGCGCGGGCATTTTCACCGATCCTCGCGCTGGTCCTCGCAATCGTCGCGGCACCGGCGATTGCCGCGATGACCAAGGGACGCTTCTATCTTGCCCGCAAGCCGCGCCGGTCGTGGCGCGGCGGGGCGCGACGCGTCTGTATCGTCTGCGCCAACACTTTCGAAGCTGAGGACATGGCGCATTGCCCCGTCTACGCCGCGCCGATCTGCTCGCTGTGCTGCACGCTGGAGGCGCGTTGCCACGATGCGTGCAAGCCGCAGGGGCGCTACGGGGTGCAACTGTCGTCGGTGGCCAATGCGGTGTTGCCGGCATGGGCATATCGGCGACTGTCGCCAGCGGGCTTGCGGTTTTTATTTGTTTTCAGCATCGCCAGCACCCTTCTGGGTGGTTTGCTCGCAGCACTATACTGGTTGGCCAACCCGCCAAATCCAGCGGCTTCGGCTTTGCTGGCGCATGCCCTGTGGCGAGCGTTTTTGTTGCTTTCGATTGTCTCCGGCGTGGTCGCATGGCTGGGCGTTCTCGCGCGCGAATCCCACCGTGCCGCCGAGGCTGAAACCGCGCAGCAGACGCGGTTGCTGCTCGCCGAGATTGAGGCGCACCAGCGTACCGACGCGCAGCTGGCCCGGGCGCGCGAAGCGGCGGAGGCTGCCAATCTTGCGAAAAGCCGCTTCGTCGTCGGCGTCAGCCATGAATTGCGCTCGCCCCTCAACGCCATTCTGGGATATGCGCAACTGCTCGAAATCGACCCCACGATCCCCGAAAAGCGTCGCCACGCACTGCGGGTGATCCGCCGGTCGGGTGAGCATTTGTCGGGCCTGATCGAGGGCCTGATGGATATTGCGAAAATCGAAGCCGGGCGGATCGAGATCGAGCGGCGGGAAATCCGCCTGCATGAGTTTTTGAGCCAGATCGCCGATATGTTTAGCCACCAGGCGGCGGCGCGCGGCATCGGGTTCGTATTTGATTGCCCGCAGACGCTGCCTGAAACCGTGACCACCGACCCGACGCGGCTGCGCCAGATTCTGATCAATCTGCTCTCCAACGCCATCAAGTTCACCTCCACGGGTGAGGTACGGCTGGCGGTGCGGGTTCCGGGGCAGGTGGCGGAGTTCACCGTGAGCGATACGGGGTCGGGCATTGCGCCGGAGCATCGCGCGCGGATTTTCGAACCCTTTCAGCGGATCGCACCCCGCGCCGGCGCGGCACCACCGGGCATTGGGTTGGGATTGACCATCACCAAACTGCTCGCCCAGATTCTCGGCGGCGATATCACGGTGGCGTCCGAGTTGGGCCAGGGCAGCAGGTTCACGGTGCGGCTGATGTTGTCGCACCGGGCGCGCGGAGTCATGATCGCTCCGCCCAAGCCGGCGGTAACCGGCTATGGCGGTACCCGCCGGCGGATCGTGGTGACCGATGACAACGCCACCCACCGCGCGTTGCTGGAAGATGCACTGGCCCCGCTGGGGTTCGAGGTACTATCCGCCCCAGACATCCGGTCCTGCCTCGACCTCGCGCAATCGGCGCAGCCCGATCTGTTCGTGCTCGACCTTTCGATGCCCGATGGCGATGGTGTCGGGCTGGCGGAGCGGCTGCGGGCAGCGGGGCACGGGCATACCCCGATCATTCTGGTCTCGGCCGATGCCGGCGAGGTTGCCAGACTACGCGCCCATGCCTCACCATTCGATGCGCTGTTAGTCAAACCGCTCGATCTGCGTCAGTTGCTCGATGACATAGGACGGCTGCTGCATCTAACTTGGGAGACCGGCAATGTCGCCCCGAATATCGCCAATCACCTTGAACCGGCTTTAAGCCGTTTGGTGCCCTATGCCGGGGAACTGCGCCGGCTCGCGGAAATTGGCTTTGTCCGGCCGCTGCGGGATCGGATCGACGAACTGACCCTCGCCGATCCTGAGGCCGCACCGGTGTTAGTCGATCTGCGGCGTCTGCTCGATGAGTTTCGTCTGCCCGAACTGATTGCGGCTTTGGCCGGCCTCGATCGGGATGCGGCATGAATTTCCGACCCACCATTCTGGTCGTCGACGATGATCCCGCCATGCTCGGCTTGTTGACCGAAACGCTCGAAGCCGCCGGCTATAACGTGTTGGTGGCATTGCAGGGCGAAATGGCGCTGAGCATCATTGAGCGGATCACCCCGGACGCGGTGCTGCTGGATGCGATGCTGCCTGGTATTGACGGTTTCGAAACCTGCCGGCGGATCAAGCAGCGCCCCGCCTGCGCCCTGGTGCCGGTGATTTTCATGACCGGCCTGGCGGAGACCAATCACGTGGTCGACGGTCTGCAGGCGGGCGGCGTCGATTACGTGACCAAGCCGGTGCGGCCCGATGAGGTTGCGGCACGGCTGAAAGTGCATCTGGCGAACGCCGGGCTGACCCGCAGCGCGCAGGCGGCGATGGACGCGGCCGGGCGGTTTCTGCTGGCGTGCGACCGGCGTGGCAAAATCCTGTGGAGCACCCGGCAGGCGGCGAAACTGGCAGGGCTTGGCACCGGCGAACCGCTGCCTGCCGCAATAGCGGGTTGGCTCGCCGAGCGGATCGCGCGCGAAACCACGAATGAGACCCAGATGCTCGATCTGGCCGATCGCGTGGTCGAAATTGCACTGCTCGGTCAGATCGGCGTGGACGAGTTTCTGCTGCGGATCACCCAGCAGGATGTCGAGGCCGATCTCGCCCGGTTGCGTGCGCACGCTGCCCTGACGCCGCGCGAGGCGGAGGTGTTGTTCTGGCTGGCGCGCGGTAAATCAAACCGCGATATCGGGACCATTCTGGTGGTCAGTCCACGCACGGTCGATAAACATCTTGAACAGATCTACGTCAAATTGGGCGTCGAGAATCGTGCCTCGGCGGTGGCGGCGGCGATGCGCGCCCTCGGAACTACGTAGTTTCACGCAGGCTGGGGCGCGATAAGCCCCATTCCGTTATGGTGCCCTGACGTGGCCTGATCGGCTTACCATTTTTTCACTTCTGCCGATCGAAAGGTGCAACCATGTCGATAACCTTGCCCGACGACCCAACTGACATCAAAACAGCCACAAAACCCCGCCGAAAATTCAACCGTTTCGTCAATAACCCGGTTATCGAAGACTATTCGCTGCGCTATGCGCCCAAAAGTTTTCGCACATGGTCGCAATATGCGGTGTTTTCGGCCGCACTGGGTGGCATCGCGTATCTGGCGGATCAAGCGATCGGCGGTTCGCTGGCGGTGGAATATGGCTTCACCAACGCGTTTTACGCGATCCTGGCAGCCGCAACGGTGATCTTTTTGACCGGAATTCCGATTGCTTATTATTGCGCGAAATACAATGTCGACGTCGATTTACTAACGCGTGGTGCCGGATTTGGTTATCTTGGTTCGACCATCACCTCGGTCATCTATGCGAGTTTCACCTTCATATTCTTCGCCCTCGAAGGCTCGGTGATGGCGCAGGCCTTTAATTTGTATTTTGGCATTCCGCTCCCCTATGGTTACGCGATCGCCTCGCTGATGATCATTCCACTGGTCGCGTTCGGAATGACATTATTGTCAAAATTGCAGGTGTGGACACAGCCGATCTGGTTGTTTCTGCTGTTTTCGCCACCGATCGCGGTTCTGGTGGTCGATCCGCATGCGATCGGCCAATGGACCAGCTTTGCCGGATCGTCACCGAGTGGCACCGCCTTCAATCCGTTGCTGTTCGGTGCCGCCGCCGGTATTGCATTGTCACTGATCGCGCAAATCGGCGAGCAGGCGGATTATCTTCGGTTCATGCCCGACAAAACCAAGCAGAATTCTATCGGCTGGTGGCTTGCCGTGCTCGGTGCCGGTCCTGGCTGGGTCATTCTCGGTGCGGCGAAGCAATTGATGGGGTCGTTTTTCGCCTCGGTGGCCTTCAACCACGGCACACCGCTCGCCAAGGCTAACGAGCCGATCCAGATGTATCATGCCGGCTTCAACGCCATGTTCGGTGTCGGCATGGTCGCGATCAGTATCGCGACGTTTTTTATCATACTTTCACAAATCAAGATCAACGTGACGAACGCATACTCCGGTTCACTTTCCTGGTCGAACTTCTTTTCACGCATCTTCCACGCTCATCCTGGCCGCCTTGTTTACATCTTCCTCAACATTGGCATCTCGCTGACATTGATGGAATTGAACATGTTTGAATTCCTCGGCAAAATTCTCGGGTTTTATTCGAACGTCGCGGTCGCCTGGATCGGTGCCGTGACCGCCGATCTCGTCATCAACAAGCCGTTGCTGAAACTCAGCCCGAATTATGTCGAGTTCAAGCGCGCCAATCTCTACAATTTCAACCCGGTCGGCTTCGGCTCGATGATCATTGCGTCGGTCATTTCGGTGGCCGCGTTCTTCGGGCTGTTTGGCGCTTATGCGGCGGCGTTTTCGTCTTTCATTGCGCTGGGTATTGCCTTCATTGCCTCGCCGATTATCGCGATCATCACCAAGGGGAAATACTACGTCGCCCGCGATCCGTCGTATCACGCCGGAATTTCCCATAGCACGATGAACTGCGTGTCCTGCGGCTATGAGTTCGAGAAGGAGGATATGACCGGTTGCCCGTTCCACGCCGGCAACATCTGCTCGCTGTGCTGCTCGCTCGACAGCGATTGCCATGACATGTGCAAAAAACCGCACGCGACCCCGTCCCTCGCGTTCGGCACACCACCGATCGTCTGAACGCCGCCCTGGCCGGGCGCAACCCGCCCGGCCAGGGCCATATATCAGCCTGGCCGGAATCGCGAGGCGATCTTAGGCTGATGAAATAGCCCGGGCCATTCAACCTATTCAACCTATAAAAGGACATGCACATGATGCACGGCGATATCTCATCGAGCTTGGATACGGTTGGGGTTGCGGTGGTCAACTACAAAATGCCGCGCCTTCACACCCGGACCGACGTTACGGCCAATGCCGAGGCCATCGCCACGATGCTGGTCGGCATGAAGACTGGCCTGCCGGGCATGGACCTCGTTGTTTTCCCAGAATATTCCACGCATGGCATCATGTACGACCGCGCCGAAATGATGGAAACCGCGACCACGATTCCGAGTCCGGAGACTGATATTTTCGCCGCGGCCTGCCGGAAAGCCAAGGTCTGGGGCGTGTTCTCGCTGACCGGCGAGCGCCACGAGGATCATCCACACAAGGTGCCGTACAACACGCTGGTCCTGATCGACGACACGGGTAAAATCGTCCAGAAATACCGCAAGATCATGCCGTGGACGCCGATCGAAGGCTGGTATCCCGGTTCGACCACTTATGTCAGCGAGGGGCCGAAAGGACTCAAAATCAGCCTGATCATCTGCGACGACGGCAATTTTCCCGAGATCTGGCGCGACTGCGCGATGAAGGGGGCGGAACTGATCGTGCGCTGCCAGGGCTACATGTACCCATCCAAGGAACAGCAGATCATCATGGCGAAGGCGATGGCCTGGGCCAACAATGTTTACGTCGCGGTCGCCAATGCGGCGGGGTTCGACGGCGTCTATTGCTATTTCGGTCACTCCGCGATCGTTGGCTTCGATGGCCGCACCCTGGGTGAATGCGGCGAGGAGGAATACGGGATCCAGTATGCGCAGTTGTCGAAATCATTGATCCGCGACGCCCGCCGGAATGGCCAGTCGGAAAACCATTTGTTCAAGCTGTTGCACCGAGGCTACACCGGCATGCTCAACTCGCGCGAAAACGAACCCGGCAAGGCGGTCTGCCCCTATGATTTCTACCGCGATTGGGTCACCGACCCCGAGGGTACGCGCCTCAAGGTGCAGGCATTGACGCGCGGCACGCTCGGCACACCGGAATGTCCGATCGAGGGCGTGCCGTTCGAAGGTGGCATGAAAGCTGCCGAATAGGCTCTCGCGAAGCGGGCAGGTCCAGTCTATCCGGTTTTTCGGTCTATTCGGTTTTGAGGAACAACAGCAGCTTGTCGATCGCTTCCTGCTTGCCGAGTCCTTCGAGCGCGCCGTACTCGGCGGCGAGGCGTTCCAGTGCCGCCTCGAAAATCTGGCGCTCGGAAAAGCTCTGATCGGGCTGGCCGGCGTTGCGGTGCAGGTCGCGCACCACTTCGGCAATCGACATCGGGTCGCCCGAGTTGATTTTTGCTTCATATTCCTGCGCCCGGCGCGACCACATGGTGCGCTTGATCCGCGCACGGCCCTTCAGTGCGGCCAAAACCTCGTCGAACTGCTTGCGACCGGAGAGCTTGCGTAAGCCGGCGGTGCGCGCCTTGTTCACCGGGACCCGCAAGGTCATGCGGTTCTCATCGAAGGTGATGTGGATGAGTTCCAGCTTCTGTCCGGCGATTTCCTCGGCTGCAATGCGATCGACCTTGCCGACGCCGTGGGTGGGGTAGACCACGTGATCGCCCGCCTTGAAGTTTTCCGCCTTGGCAACCAGGCGTTGCGGCAGCACCGGACGCGGGCCGGGCGGCGGCATAGCGTCGCGCTGTACGAGGGGGGCCGCCGGCACGGCAAGGGCCGGCACCGTCTGGTCCGGTTCGGCGGCGGTCGTGACGGCAGGTTGCGGTGAAGCGGTCATATCGGGGAGAGAGCCTTTTTCTGGAGTCGGGTGCAGGTCGGCCACTGTGGCCGGGTCCGGTTCGACCGGTTTGGAATCGGCGCGTTTCGCCGGCCGGACCGGCACCGTCTCTCCGGGATCGGCCGAACCTGCCTTCGGCACCGATTTACGGGACGGTTTTGCCCCCTTGGCAGCCGCAGCCGCCGGTGGCGTCTGGTCTTGTGTCATCATGAACCCTATAGAGACGCGTATCTCTACCCGGCACGCAGGGCGCGCCTTAGCAGAGACATCTCGCTAATTTTGATGATTATATCACAAAATCACCGAGTCGGGAACGTCCTGGCACCGAGGGGTCAGGGGCTGCCCGGTTCGGCCGAGAACATTGCATCCTTGCCGGGTTTATCTTTCCAGGCATCGGCATCGTCCGGTGGGGTGCCCTTGCGGGTGATATTGGGCCAGATCGCCGCGAAATCGCGGTTCTTTTCCAGCCAGGCGTTCGCTTTGTCGTCGGAATCCGGCACAATCGCCTCCGCCGGGCATTCCGGTTCGCACACCCCGCAATCGATGCACTCATCGGGGTGGATGACGAGCATGTTTTCGCCGACATAGAAGCAATCGACCGGGCAGACCTCGACGCAATCCATATATTTGCACTTGATGCAGTTTTCGGTGACCACATAGGTCATCGGGCACTCCTGAAACTTGGGTATGAAGGAGGGCGATATGCCCCCAATGCGGCATTTAGGCAAGATTGCGTCGCGATCAGCCCTCGGCGACCTCGTCATACAGGTAACACGCCTCGTTCGCCGGGACCCGCCGCACCCCCAGCGCCCGTACCCGCACCACCAGCACGTCGCGTGGCAGGGTGAGGGTGAGAACGTCGCCGGGCCTCAGCTTGGCGTGGGGTTTTTCGGTGGTTTGCCGGTTGATCCGCACACAACCCGCGCCGATCAACCGTGCCGCAATGGCACGGGATTTCGCAAAGCGCGCGTGGAACAGAAATTTGTCCAGCCGTTGCCAGCCGACGTCTTCGGCGGTCTCAGGATGCGGCACGGCGAAGTGCGGCCAGCACCGCGAAAGGATGGTCGGGGTTTGGCGGCTCCGGCGCGGGGGCCGGCGGCACGATCGCCGCCTTGCGGCCTGGCGCGATCGCGATGTGAGGAGGTGCCGCAGGGCCGAATTGGTCCGGGGCCAGGGTCGCTTGTGGGATCAGCCGTAGCCCGAAACCGGTGAGCACGGCGGCGAGGTCGTCCGGCCCGACGCCGAGTCGCGAGGCAAGTCCCGGCGGTAACGGCACCGCCCGGCGGCGGGCGGCGTAGCGCAGGTCGGCGGCGACCCGCTCGGCGATGTCCAGCCTGATCGCGCGCGGGCCGCAGGCGAGCCAGCCGAGAAACGCCGCGAGACCATCCGGCCAGTCGGGTGTGGCAATGGCGACGAGGCCGGGTGCGGGCAACGGCGGTAGTCTGCGTCGATGCCATGCCGCCCATAAAACGGCACGCAGGGCGGCCGGGCGGGGTTTGAGCAGGGCAGGCAGATAGAGGGCGAAAGCACCGGCGCGGACACCGATCCGGCGCAGTGCCGGGCGCAGCGATGCATCGATCGGCACCGCCGGGAGCACCCCGGCCTGTTCGGCAAGCCGGTGGACCACGCCGCGCAGTTCGGGTTTTTGGTCCGCCGCGCGGGCGGCGGCGAACAGTGGCATCAGGTCGCGGGCGATCACCGTCTCGACAAACCGGGCCAGACGGGCGCGCAGAATTTCGCGCTGGACCCCATCGAGAAACTCGCTGTCGATCACCTCGATCGCCGGGGCCAGCAGAGCGCTGCCCTGGTGCAGACGGGCGATCGGGGCGGTCTGCCAGTGGATGATGCCATCGGGTTGGAGGGAAAATTCCGTATCGGGGGCGGCGTTGAGGCGGACGACCCGGCGCGGCATTTCGCCGCCCAGTGCCCGGCGGGCGGCGCGCAGCACCAGGCGCTTGTCCGCTCCGCCGATACTCGCGTCCGGCTCGAAGCGGAACCCATCGACCCGGCCGACCGGATGGCCCTCGACCACCACTTCGCCCGCACTTGTCACCGCCGACATCAGCCCCGCCGCCTCGCCGGCATCGAGACTGCGGGTGATTTTGGCGGCACGGCGGTCGACAAAGCGGGTCATCAGTTTTTCATGCAGCGCATCGGACAACAAATCTTCGGCCTCGCGCGCCCGGCCCTGCCAGACCAGTGCGTTGCGCACCCAGTCGGCCCGGGCGGCGATATAGGCCCAGATCCGGACATCGGCGAGGCGCTGCATCAGCGTATCGATATCGCCATCGGTCCGGCCCAGCCCGGCGATCTGGGCGGCGACCCAGTCTTCCGGCAACACCCCGTCATCGAGCAGATGCTGAAACACTCTGGCGCATAATTTCGTGTGGATGTCGGTTGCCAGCTTGCGGAAATCGGGGATCTGGCAGGCGTCCCACAGCAGGCGCATCGCGCGCGGGTTGCGTGCCCGGTCGCGGATCGCGGCATCACCCGACAAGGCTGACAGAGTCAAAAGATCCGATGAGTCATGCCCCCGGGTAAGGCCGATCCGGTCGGGGGCAGCGAGCAGGCTGGCAAGCAAAGCCTCGATCGAGGTGAAATCGAGGGTGGAATTGCGCCACGCGAGTTGTTCCAACGGGTCGAACGCATGGCTTTCCACCGCCGAAATCAGTTCATCGGTCAACGGCCGGCAGCGTCCGGTGGTGCCGAACGTGCCGTCGCGCATCCCGCGTCCGGCGCGGCCGGCGATTTGCGCGATTTCGGCGGCGGCGAGCGGACGGGGACGGTGGCCGTCGAATTTCGACAGGCCGGCGAAGGCGACGTGGTCGACATCCATGTTTAGACCCATGCCGATCGCGTCGGTCGCGACCAGGAAGTCGACCTCCTTGTCCTGATACAGCGCCACCTGGGCGTTGCGGGTGCGTGGTGACAGGCGGCCCATCACCACGGCGCAACCGCCCCGGCGCGAGCGCACGGCCTCGGCGATCGCGTAAACTTCGGCGGCGGAAAACGCGACGATGGCGGAGCGCGGCGGCAGGCGCGAGAGCTTGGTCGCCCCCACGTAGGTCAGTTGCGACAGGCGAGGGCGGGTTTCGATTTCGGCTTCAGGCACCAGGCGTTTGAGCAGCTTGCGGATGGTTTCGGCACCGAGAAACATGGTCTCGACCATGCCGCGGGCATGGAGCAGGCGGTCGGTGAACACATGGCCCCGATCGGCATCGGCGCAGAGCTGGATTTCATCGACCGCGATGAACTCGACCTGCCGGTCCAGCGGCATGGCCTCGACCGTACAGGAAAACCAACGCGCGTCGGGCGGGACGATCTTTTCCTCGCCGGTGATCAGTGCCACGTTGCGGACACCTTTGAGGTTGACCATCCGATCGTAATTCTCGCGGGCGAGCAGACGCAGCGGAAATCCGATGATCCCCGAGGAATGGCCCAGCAGACGCTCGATGGCGAGATGCGTCTTGCCCGTATTGGTGGGGCCAAGCACCGCTTTCACACGCGGGGCGAATCCGGACATAAATCGAGTTTGGCGCTTTTATCGACGAATGCAAGCCGTATCATGTCTAGTTATAATAACTAACTGTTTGCTGCCCCAATTGTTCATGCCCCAATTGGTGCGCAGGCAAGGTCCAGCCAGCCCCTGGTCGCGGCATCGACCAGGGGTGCGATCGTGGCGAGAACCCGGGCGTGGTAGGCATCGATCCAGGCGATGGCCGCGCGATCGAGCAACGATGGTTCGATCAGGCGGCGTTCGAACGGGGCCAGGGTGAGGGTTTCGAAGGCGAGGAAGCGTTTTTTGCCGCTGATCGGCGCTTCGGTCACCAGCAGCAGGTTTTCGAGCCGGATGCCGAACGCGCCCGGCTCATAATAACCCGGCTCGTCGGACAGGATCATTCCCGCTGCCAGCGGCACCGGCTTGGCCAGCTTGTGGAAACTTACCGGACCTTCGTGGACCGACAGGTATGATCCGACGCCGTGGCCGGTGCCGTGGTCGAAATCGAGTCCCGCGGCCCACAACGGCGCACGGGCCAGACCGTCGAGCTGCGGGCCGGTGGTGCCTTCGGGGAACTGGGCGCGGGCGAGGGCGATGTGACCGGCGAGCACTCGGGTGAACCGGTCCTTGATTATTGCGGGCGGTGCGTCCGGCCCGGTCCAGAGGGTGCGAGTGATGTCGGTCGTGCCGTCGGGGTATTGGCCACCGCTATCGATCAGATAAACCTCGTTCGCCCCGATCGCGCGGTTGCTCGCGTCGTCGACGCTGTAGTGGATGATCGCACCGTGCTCGGCGGCACCGGAAATTGCGTTGAAACTCTCGGCCCGGAATTCGGGTGCGGCGGCGCGAAAGTCGCGCAGGGCGGCGGCGGCGGCCAGTTCGGTCAGATCGCCCGACGGCGCGGTCGCGGCGAACCACGCGAGGAAGCGGCACATCGCGACCCCGTCGCGTTGATGCGCCGCCCGCGCGCCGGCTTGTTCCGTCGGGTTTTTCATCGCGCGCGGCAGCACGCAGGGATCATCGCCCGAAACGATGATCGCCCCGGCCTCGCCAAGCATTTGGGTGAAGCGGATCGGTGCGGTCACGGGGTCGAGTCGGACGCGTTTGCCGCGCAAAGTCGCCAGGGTTTCGGCCATCGCCGTGCGGGGCACGATGCTCACCGAGGTCCCCAGATGCGCACGGGTATCGGGCGGGATTTTCTCAGGGTCGATGAACAGCACCGCCGAGGAATCTCGCCGCAGCAAAGCAAAACACAGCACGATCGGGGTATGCGCCAGATCCGCCCCGCGCAGGTTGAACAGCCAGGCGGCGGCGTGCGGGTCGGTCAGAAGTACCGCATCAGCACCGTCCTTGGCGATGATTTCGGCGACGCGGTTGCGTTTGGCGGCGGCGGTTTCGCCGGCATAGGCGACTGGGTGCGGCGTGGCGGCGGCGGCGGGCGGGGCCGGGCGATCGTTCCAGAACGGATCGATCGGATTGGCGATCGGCACCAGGGTTAGCCCGGCATCGGTGAATTTTGCGATGGCGGTGGCGCTCATCAGCCAGGGATCGTAGCCGATCCGGCCCTTGGGGGCGGCATTCTTGAGCCAGACCTCGGGCGGGGTTTCGGTGATGTGCTGGCGCTCCCAGATCGCCCCGTCGGTCTGGTTGGCGAGTTGCAGCGTATAGCGTCCATCGGAAAAGACGGCGGCGCGACCGGCCAGCACGATGGCGATGCCGGCACTGCCGGTGAAACCGGTCAGCCAGGCGAGGCGTGCGGCGGAATCGGGGACATATTCGCCCATGAATTCATCGTTGCGGGGTTGGATGAAGCCGTCCAACGCCTGTGACCGCAATGCCGTCCGCAAGGATGAGATACGCTTATTCATCATAACTTAACCGTAATCCTATCATGTTTTTGCATGGCTGACCGAAAGAAACCTTGCTCCCCAAACCAGATCGCCGGGTCTATGTTGCATCGCGAAACGGCGATGACGATTGGCAACGACGACAAACCTGCCCGCGCGGCGTTTTATCCCTGAACTGAAAGTGAAAACCATGAGCACGACGACCAATCAAACCAAACTCGGCTCGCCCATTGGCGACGCCATCGCTTCGCGGAATGCCGCGATCGACGCGGCGCTGCGTGACAACTTCAACCGTACCGTTGCGATGTTCGAGCGCGTGCGTTCGATATTCAGCCAGCGACGCGCGGCTCGCGCGGCCTATCGTGAGCTGTCCGAGTTGAACGACCGTGAACTGGCCGATCTGGGCATTGCCCGGTCGGATATCCGCAAGGTGGTGCGCGGTAAGTTCCCGAGTCACGTCTGACTTCTGCTGATCTGGCCCGGCACACGCCCAGGCGGGGTGCTCACGCATTCGCCCCGGCTTTTGTCGTCCCGGTTTTTGTTGGCCCGGTTTCTGGTGACCTGCGGATCGGTTTCTCCAGGATAAGTGTGGTCCATTCGCCATCGTGGACACGTGATCTGAGTACCAGACCGTGACGGCGATGCGCCGATAGCACCCAGCGCGCCTGACGGTCGAGCAACCCCGCCAGAATCGCGGTGCCGCCGGGTGCCAGTTTCGCCGCCAGTTGATGCGCCATGGCGGCGAGCGGCCGGGCGAGGATGTTGGCGAATACAAAATCATAGGGGGCGTGCCGGCGCAGCACCGGACTCAACCAGCCATCGGCGTGCCGCGCGCGGAACAGCCGCGCGGTGCCGTTCAACGCCGCGTTCGCCGCCGCCACCCGTACCGCGCGAGCATCGATGTCGGTGGCCAACACCTTGCGGCCCCAGATTTTGGCACCGGCAATGCCCAGTACCCCGGACCCGGTGCCGAGATCGAGGATGTTCAGGGGGTGGCGGCGTTTGGCGACGCGTTCCAGTGCCAGCAGGCAGCCACGGGTCGAGCCGTGCTCGCCGGTACCGAAGGCCAGACCGGCATCGACGATGATGGTGATGCGTCCCGGCAGGCGGGGGGCGGCGATGTGGGTGCCGCGGATCGCGAATCGCGCGCCGATTTTTTGTTCGGGAAATCCCTGATAGCTGCGCGCCAACCAGCCGCCAACAGGCACCATGCTCCGCTTGATGGCGGGGGTGATACCGCTGGCGGCCTCGGCGAGGATCAAGGCAGTGACCAGATCGCCGTCCGAGCCGTCGGGTTCGCGCAAACCCTCCACCACCCATGTGTTGGTCGGTTCATCCAGAAAAAATCCCACGGTGCGGCAGCATGAACCGAGCGCGGCCTCGAAGGTTTCGAGCGCGGTCGCGGGCACGGTGAGCACAATGCGTTCGAGTTGTTCGGGGGGAGCAGCGTGCGCCATTACGCGCGCTCCACGAAGCGATCGAGCACGCGTTTCTCGCCGGCGGTTTCGAAGCGGATATCGAGCCGGTCGTCATCGGCGTCGAGCACCACGCCGTAGCCAAATTTCTGGTGAAACACGCGGGTTCCTTCGGTGAGTTTGTCGGCACGCGCCGGGCGGGACGGGGTGTTCCAGCTATCGGCCTCGCGCTGGTTGAGCAGGGGCGCGGCCTCGCGCCGGGCCAATAAAGGTGTTGCGGTCGCGAACACCGGCGGTGCGGCGAGGCGCTGCTCGCGCGCGAGGCTGGCCGAGCCGCCGAGCGTGATGAATTCGGCGGGCAGTTCCTCGATGAAGCGCGACGGAACGCTCGATTGCCAGTTGGCGTAGATCCGGCGGTTGGCGCAGTGCGAGATGATCGCGCGCTGCTTCGCCCGGGTGATGCCGACATAGGCGAGGCGGCGCTCCTCCTCCAGCGATTTGGCACCGCCTTCGTCGAGCGACCGCTGGTTGGGGAACACGCCTTCCTCCCAGCCGGGCAGAAACACCGTGTCGAACTCCAGGCCTTTGGCGGCGTGCAGGGTCATCAGGAACACTTTGTCGTCATTGATCTCGTTGTCGTTGTCCATAACGAGTGAAACATGTTCGAGGAACCCTTCGAGGGTGTCGAAATCGGCCAAAGCGCGGACCAGTTCCTTCAGATTCTCGATCCGTCCCGCCGCATCGGGCGTCTTCTGCTCCTGCCACATCGCAATATAGCCGCTTTCGTCGAGCAGCGTTGCGAGGGTGGCGACATGGCCATCGTGTTTGAGGGCTGTGCGCCAATTGGCACATTTCACCAGCAGATCACGCAACCCCTCGCGCGCCTTGCCGCGCAGCGTGGCTTCGGCGGCGATCCGCGCGGCGGCTTCGGCGAGCGGCACCGCGTCGGCGCGGGCGCGTTCGTGCATGGCGCGCAATGCGGTCTCGCCCAGCCCGCGCTTGGGTACATTGACGATCCGCTCAAACGCCAGATCGTCCGCCGGCTGCACCAGCACCCGCAAATAGGCGATCGCGTCCCGGATCTCGGCGCGTTCATAAAAGCGCAAGCCACCGATGATCCGGTAGGGCAGGCCGATCGCGATGAACCGTTCCTCAAAGGCGCGGGTCTGGAAGCCGGCGCGCACCAGCACCGCGCATTCGGCGAGTTTATGGTTCTCGCGGCGCAGTGCTTCGATGCGGGTGGAGACCGCTCGCGACTCCTCATCGGAATCCCAGAACGCCATCACCTCGACATTGTCACCCTCGGCATTTTCGCGCCCTGGATGCAACGTTTTGCCGAGTCTGCCCTCGTTGTGGGCGATCAGCCCGGAAGCCGCTGCGAGAATCGGCGCGGTCGAGCGATAATTGGCCTCCAATCTGACGATCTTAGCCCCCGGAAAATCCGCCTCGAAGCGCAGGATGTTCTCGATCTCGGCACCGCGCCAGGAATAGATGCTCTGGTCGTCATCGCCCACACAGCAGATGTTTTTCGATTGCTGGGCGAGCAGGCGCAGCCAGTAATACTGCACCAGGTTGGTGTCCTGGTACTCATCGACTAGAATATAGCGGAACCGGCGGTGGTAATGCGCCAGAACTTCGGGGTCGCGCTTGAGCAGATCGGTGGCGAGCAGCAACAGATCGCCGAAATCCACCGCGTTCAGCGCCCGCAACCGCTCCTGATACGCCGCATATAAGTCGCGTGCGGATTCCGCCCCCCAGTCGACATCCTGCTCGCGCGGAACCGCGTCGGGCAGCATCGCGCGGTCTTTCCAGCGCTGGATCGTGCCCATCAACCCTTGCGGGGTGAAGCGCTTGGTGTCCATCCGGCGGGCCTCCATTACCTGTTTAAGCAGGCGGAGCTGATCGTCGGGGTCGAGGATGGAAAAATTCGAGGTGCGTTCGACCCGTTCGGCGTAGCGCCGCAGCATCCGCGCCGCCAGGGCGTGAAAGGTGCCCAGCCACAGCCCTTCGGCGGGCCGATCGAGCAGGGTCGCCACTCGCTCGCGCATTTCGCGTGCCGCTTTGTTGGTGAAGGTGACCGCGAGAATCTGGTTCGGGAACGCCCGCTTGCTCAACAATATATGGGCGAATCGCGTGGTCAGCACGCGGGTTTTGCCGGTGCCGGCCCCGGCCAGCACCAGTACCGGCCCGTCGACCGCCTCGACGGCTTCGCGCTGGGCGGGGTTCAGCCGTGCCAGATAATCACTCACGAAACCGGTTTCACCCCGAGAATCCGTGCGATCGCGTAGGTCAGATCGGCGCGGTTCAGCGTATAGAAATGGAATTCGTCGATCCCGTTGGCCTGGAGCGTGCGGACCTGTTCGGCGGCGATCGCGGCGGCGACCATCTGGCGGGTTTCGGCATCATCGTCGAGACCATCGAACATCTCGGCCATCCAGCCCGGCACATAGGTGCCGCCCATCTCGCTGATCCGCTTGGCCTGGGCGAAGTTCGACACCGGCATGATGCCCGGAATGACCGGCGCGGTGATCCCGGCGGCCAGCGCGCGGTCGAGAAATTCGAGAAAATGTCCGGTTTCGAAAAACACCTGGCTGATCGCACGGGTCGCCCCGGCATCGAGTTTGCGCTTGAGATTGTCGAGATCGGCGGCGGGGCTGGCGGCCTGGGCGTGGGTTTCCGGGTAGGCGGCGACCGAGATGTCGAAATCGGCGACGCGTTTCAGGCCGGCGACCAGATCGGCGGCAAAATGATAGCCGTCGGGATGCGGCGCGTAGGCCGCCTTGGAAGGCGGGTCGCCCCGGAGGGCGACGATGTGCCGCACCCCGGCGTCCCAATAGCGGCGGGCGACGTCGTCCACCTCCCCGCGCGACGCGCCGACGCAGGTGAGATGCGCCGCCGGGATCAGGCTGGTCTCGCGCACCAGGCGCGTAACGGTCGCGTGGGTACGCTCCTGGGTCGAGCCGCCGGCCCCGTAGGTGACCGAGACGAAACGGGGTGCCAGCGGCTCCAGCCGGCGAATACAGACCCAAAGCTGGGTTTCCAGCGCCTCGGTTTTCGGTGGAAAAAACTCGAATGAGATCGCCGGTGCCGGGGCGCGCGGCGCGCGGGTGGGCAACGGCTCGATCCGGGGTCCGGACAGCCAGCGTTCAAGAGCGGTATGGGGTGGGTCGTGGCTCATCACACTCTCCTCGGCCGATTTCGTGACAGCAAGCGGCATCGGTTGCAAGCCGGGCAGCGGCATCGGGCATAGGTTATGCCTGATCATCGAAGGGCATGGTTGATCAACCTCTTCGTTGCGCTACATAACGATGGATAGAGCGGCTCGTAAATGGGTCCGGCGTCGGCACAAAGCCGCATTTGAGTGAACGCGGCCTCGATTTCCGGGGTCGATGAAGGAGGCCCATGGGCATTGTAATGAAATCGGTCGTGCCGCTTCTGGCGGTTGGTGGGCTGCTGGGGGGGTGCGCGACCCCGCCGCCCCAAACGAATGCGGCGGCCTATCAGGCTTACCAACAGCAGAACGACCCGCTGAAGCCGGTTAACAAGGTCGTTTATCAATTCGATGACAAGCTGGACACCTATGTGCTCAAGCCGGTGGCGCTGGGCTACATCGATGTCACCACGCCGGGGATACGCGAGCATGTCACCTATTTCATGCGCAATCTCCTGGCACCGGGGCAACTTCTCTACTTCATGGCCGCCGGTAAACCGCGTGACGCCGGGACCACGCTGGTGCGCTTCCTGGTCAATTCCACGGTCGGAATCGGCGGTATTTTCGATCCGGCTCGTGCGCTCGGTTATCATCACGTCTATACCGACCTTGGCCTGACTCTGGCCGGCTATGGCGTGCCGGAGGGGCCATATTTGTATCTGCCCTTGTTTGGGCCGTCCGATGTGCGGGATGCCTTCAATTGGCCGGCCAGTTATTTCATGACACCGACCTTTCCGGCACCGCCGTCAACCGGGCTGACCATTTTCAGCGACTCCGCCACCACTCTGGGTCTGGTGAACCTGCGTGCGCGACTCCATGGAACCATTTCCAACATTAAAATGACGTCACTTGACCCTTATGCCACATTTCGGAGCCTTTATCGCCAACATCGTGCCGCACAGCTCAACGAGATTAACCAGCGTGACGTCGCGACCCCGCCGGCTTGGTATCCGGCCGTGCAGCGTAAAGCGATGAAGCACGAAGACTACGACGACAATAACTAGAAAGGACTGCCCATGGCCGCCTATTTCCGCCGGGTTCTGCTCGGTGCCTTCGCCGTGATACCAGCGCTCGCCCTCTCACCGATCGCAATCCCTGCGGTTGCCTATGCCGCCGCCCCCAGCGCGACCGCCGCTCAGGGGTTCATCAAGCAATCCGGTGCCAAACTGGTCTCGATCATCAATGGGCCAGGCTCGAGCGACCAGAAGGCCGCCGATTTGCGCAGCCTCGTGAACAACATTGTCGCGGTTGACCAGATCGGCAAATTCGTGCTCGGCCGCTACTGGCGGGTCGCAACACCGAGCCAGCGGAGCCAGTACATGAGCCTGTTTCACCAGACGCTGGCATATAACATCACGACCCAGATCCGTGCCTACAAGGGAGTGACCTTCACGGTCGGTCGTGTGAGCAGCGGGCCGGAAGGCGAGATGGTCAGCACCGTGGTCACCCGCCAGGATCAGTCGCCGGCGCATGTGCAGTGGGTGGTCGAAACGGTTGGAGGGGAGCCGAAGATTGTCGATGTCGTGGTCGAGGGAACCTCGCTGCGCGTCACCGAGCGCGCGGACTATTCAAGCGTGATCGACGACCATGGCGGCCAGGTTACCGCCCTGCTCGACGCGATGAAGCAGCAGCTTTCGCGGATGCAGGCAGGCTGATGTCAGACCGAAGCCGCGCCAGCTTGCCTTGGTGCGGCTTCGGGTCTATATAGCGCCAAAATCATACTCCAACCTTGACGGAGGTGGCCTCAACGGGCCGCCTTTTTTGTTGTCCAACCGCCTTTGTCACCGAGACCAATATTTTGAACCAACCCCGAATGCAACACACCGGCCTTGAAGGCCGCATCGCCGACCTGATCGCCCCCGGGCTGGAATCGGTCGGCTATGAACTTGTCCGCGTCACAATCATGGGCAAGCAGACGCCCACCGTGCAGATCATGGCGGACCGGGCGGATCAGACCCAGCTCTCGCTCGATGATTGCGAGCGGATCAGCCATCTGGTCTCCGCCGTGCTCGATGTCGATGATCCGATCAGCACGGCCTGGACGTTAGAAGTCAGCTCCACCGGGATCGATCGGCCATTGACCCGGGTGAAGGACTGGAACCGCTTCGCTGGCCATCTTGCCAAAATCGAACTGGACGTGCCGATCGCCGCCGGCCGCAAACGGGTGACCGCAACCGTGCTGAGTGCCGATGAAACAGCGGCACGGGTCAAGCTCGATACTGGCGAAACCGTCGATCTGCCGCACCAGGATATTCGCAGGGCCAAGCTGGTCTTGACCGAAGATTTGATCAAGGCGACCGAAACGCCGTCTCCGCCCAACTAAGTTCCCCAGAGCAACAACCAGAGCAACAAAGCGAGATTTCCATGGACACCGCGATTGCCCGCCCCGAATTGCTCCTCGTCGCCGACGCCGTCGCCCGCGAAAAACAGATCGACCGCGACGAAGTGCTCGAAGCGATGGAACAAGCCATCCAAAAAGCTGGCCGTGCCAAATACGGCCATGAAAAAGATATTCGGGCCACCATCGACCGCAAGACCGGCGATGTCCGCCTGTCGCGTTGGACCGAGGCAGTCGAGGTGGTGGAAAATGAGGAAACCCAGATTCCGCTGCATATCGCGAAGAAGTTCAAACCCGATATCGAACTCGGCGGTCATCTGATCGACCCGCTGCCGCCGATCGACTTCGGGCGCATTGCTGCGCAAACCGCCAAGCAGGTGATCGTGCAGCGGGTGCGCGAATATGAGCGCAAGCGCCAGTATGACGAGTTCAAGGATCGGGTCGGCGAGATCATCACCGGTGTGGTCAAGCGCACCGAATACGGGAATCTGATGGTCGATCTGGGTCGCTCGGAAGCGCTTCTGCGGCGCGATGAGACGATTCCGCGCGAGAATCTGCACAATGGCGACCGGGTGCGGGCGTTCATTTACGATGTGCGCGAGGAACCGCGCGGGCCGCAAATTTTTCTGTCGCGCACCCATCCCGGCTTTCTCGCCAAATTGTTCGCCCAGGAAGTGCCGGAGATTTATGAGGGCATCATCGAGATCAAGGCGGTTTCGCGCGATCCGGGTTCGCGCGCGAAAATGGCGGTGATTTCGCGTGATTCCTCGATTGATCCGGTTGGGGCCTGTGTCGGTATGCGCGGCTCGCGGGTGCAGGCGGTGGTAGCCGAATTGCAGGGCGAAAAGATCGACATCATCCCCTGGTCGCCCAACCCGGCGACCTTTGTGGTCAACGCGCTGGCACCTGCCGAGGTTTCCAAGGTCGTGCTCGATGAAGAGGCGGGCAAGGTTGAGGTTGTCGTTCCGGACACCCAGTTGTCGCTCGCCATCGGCCGGCGGGGCCAGAATGTCAGGCTTGCCTCGCAGCTGACCCGCTGGGATATCGATATCCTCACCGAGGCCGAGGAAAGCGAACGCCGTCAGGAAGAATTCCGCCGCCGCTCTTACCTGTTCGTCGAAGCCCTCGATGTCGATGATGTGATCGCCGGCTTGCTTGTCACCGAAGGATTTGAAGGGATCGAAGACTTGGCTTCAACACCGCTGGACGAACTGGCCTCGATCGAGGGATTTGACGAGGGCATTGCCTCCGAACTGCAACGCCGCGCCGAAACGGCAATTGAGAAACGTGCGACCGAAATGGAAGACAAACGCAACACCCTTGGTGTCACCGATGAACTCGCCGGACTCGATGGTTTGACCGCCGCGATGCTGGTCGCGCTTGGCGAAGCCGGCGTGAAGACGCTCGACGATCTGGGCGATCTGGCGAGCGACGAGTTGATCGAGATTGTCGGCAAGGAAGCGCTCGATGAAGAGAGCGCCAATGCGATCATCATGGCTGCCCGCGCGCATTGGTTCGAAGGGGATGAAACTCCTGGCTGAACCGGAAGCGCCCGATACGGGGATCATTGAGGATGACGCAGCCGACCACACCGGCCCGTTGCGTCGGTGCCTGGTCACGCGCGAGCGTCACCCCCGTGAAACCATGCTGCGGTTCGTAGCGGGGCCGGGCGATGCCTTGGTCTTCGACGTGGTTGCAACCCTGCCCGGTCGCGGCATGTGGTTGAGTGCGCGGCGGGATGTGATAGATATAGCTGGCAAACGCGGCGTTTTTGGCAAAGCTGCGGGTCGGCGTCTGATCACACCCGAACGGCTTGCCGATCGGGTTGAAGGCGTTCTGGAAAATCGGATCGTCGAATTGCTGGGTCTGGCGCGCCGTGCTGGGGCCGCGATCGGCGGGTTCGAGAAGGTGAGAGAGCGGTTGGGTGCGGGTCAATGTGCCCTGTTGGTTGCAGCGTCCGATGGTAGCGATGCCGAACAGGCAAGGCTGCGCGGGCATCACAATGTACCGGTGGTGCGGCCGTTATCAGCGCAGCGGCTCGGTGCGGTGTTCGGGCGTGATCGGACCGTGCATGTGGCGATCGGCCCCGGCAAACTCGCCGGCATGATCGAGATCGAAGCGGTTAAACTGGCCGGCGTCAGCGCCGCCGCGATTGCCAGTGCGGCAGAGAGCGGGCAGAGAGAGCCGCAACCGGGGTAAACCCGACTTTTTGCGGGGACACCGCAGAGTATCATTTGCGGCGACGACCGCAGAGCATTAGGTGACGGCCGCAGAGCCTATCTGCGGAGGCTACGACTAAGAAACTGAATTGAATACGGACCGGATTGTATGAGCGACGAGCAGGATCAGGGCGAAACCAAAGGGCGGCTTTCGCTGCGGCCGGCAAACCGGACCGAGTTGGGCCGTACTGTCGATGCCGGATCGGTACGACAAAGCTTCAGCCATGGCCGCTCGAAAGTGGTTCAGGTCGAGGTGCGGAAAAAACGCGGTGGGATTCCCGGTGCCGCGGCTGACTCCACGGCGACTCGCCCGGTTGCCGCTCCGGTGCGCGGCGGCAATACCGTATCGCCGGTGCCGCGCAGCCTGACCGCAACCGAACAAGCCGCTCGCCAGCGCGCGGTCGATAATCAGCAGCGCGAATCCGCCAGGCGCGACGCCGAACGCCACGAGCAGGAAAAAATTTCGATCCTCTCGGCTGCCGAGGAAGCCCGTCGCCGCGACGAGGAAGCCGTAAAACTCGCCGAGGAAGAGAGCCGCAAACGGATCGAGGAGGAATCGCGCCGCCGTGAGGAGGATGCCGCCAACCCACCTCCGCCGGTTGAAGTAACTGAAGCACCCATCCAGGACACATCGTCCCCTCATCAGGCGATCCCGGTACCGGCATCCCCCCAGGCACTCCCTCAAGCACCCCGCGGTACCGAAGCGCCGAGCGCGCCGCGCCGCGCAACGGCCGCAACGCCGGCACCCAGCCCCGCTTCGGAAACCCTCCGTCTGAAAGCCGGCCGCACCGGCGGTCGCGACGATGACGATGAAGCCCCCCGCGTCGCTCGCCGCCCTGGTGGCGGCGGTGCCGCGCCGGCGCGCAAGCCGGTCGCGGCACCCGCGAAAAAAGTGGTCGACGATCGCCGCCGCGGCGGTGCCAGGATCGACGTCCAGGCCGCGATGTCGGGCGAGGACGAACGTGTTCGTTCACTCGCTTCGGTCCGCCGCCAGCGCGACCGCGAACGCCGGCAGGCCGAACTCGAAATGCTCCGTTCAGATCAGGTGCGTGTGGTGCGTGACGTTATTTTGCCGGAGACCATCACGGTCCAGGAACTCGCCAACCGGATGGCCGCAAGGGTGCCGGAGGTGGTCAAATCGCTGATGAAGCTCGGTGTCATGGCCACAGCGACCCAGGCGATCGATGCTGATACCGCGGAAATCGTGGTCGAGGAATTCGGCCATAAATCCAAACGCGTTTCCGAAGGCGATGTCGAGATCGGCCTCGAAGGCGTCACCGACAATGTCGACGACATGCAGCCGCGCCCGCCGGTGGTCACCATTATGGGCCACGTCGATCACGGCAAGACCAGCCTGCTCGATGCGCTGCGCTCGACCAGCGTTGCGGCCGGCGAGGCGGGTGGCATCACCCAGCACATCGGGGCCTATCAGGTCACGCTCCCCTCGGGCGACAAGATGACCTTCATCGACACGCCGGGCCACGAGGCCTTTACCGCGATGCGTGCGCGTGGTGCTTCGGTGACCGACATCGTGGTGCTCGTGGTCGCCGCCGATGATGGCGTGATGCCGCAGACGATCGAGGCGATCCGGCACGCCAAGGCGGCGAACGTGCCAATCATTGTGGCGATCAATAAAATAGACCGGCCGGACGCCAACCCGACGCGAGTACGTAACGAATTGCTGCAATACGACATCGCGGTCGAGGAAATGGGTGGTGAAACCCAGGACGTCGAGGTCTCGGCACTCAAGCGCGAGGGGCTGGATAAGTTGCAGGAAGCCATCCTGTTGCAAGCCGAAATTCTTGATCTGAAGGCCAATCCCAACCGTAGCGCCGAAGGTACCGTGATTGAATCCAGGCTTGATCGTGGCCGTGGTCCGGTCGCCACCATCCTGGTCCAGAAGGGCACGCTCAAACAGGGTGACATCGTGGTCGCCGGCACCGAGCAGGGCCGGGTGCGCGCCATGCTCGACGAACACGGCAAGCCGATCGCCATCGCCGGTCCGTCGGCACCGGTCGAAATTCTGGGTCTGTCCGGGGTTCCGTCTGCCGGTGAAGCCTTCGTGGTGGTTGAGGATGAAGGCCGCGCCCGCGAGATTGCCGAATTCCGCCAGCGTCGCTTGCGCGACAACAACGCCGTTGCCGGGGCCGCCGCGCGCGGCACGCTGGATCAGATGCTCGCCCGCATTCAGGCCGGCGAACAGAAGGAAGTCGCCCTGGTGGTCAAGGCCGATGTTCAGGGCAGCGCCGAAGCGATCCAGGCGCTGGTCACCAAACTTGGCAATGACGAAGTACGGGTACGCGTGCTGCTCGCCGGCGTCGGGCAGATCACCGAAAGCGATGTGCAGTTGGCCAAAGCGTCAGACGCCATCGTGGTTGCCTTCAACGTTCGCGCCAATACCCAGGCACGTGCGTTGTCGAACCGCGACGGTGTCGATATCCGCTACTACAGCATCGTCTATCAGGTTGCCGATGACATCGAAAAGCTGGTCAAGGGTAAGCTCGCCCCGGTGCATCGCGAGAAATTCCTCGGCTATGCGGAAATCCGCCAGGTGTTCAACATCACCAAGACCGGCAAGGTCGCGGGTTGTTATGTCACCGAGGGTCTGGTCAAGCGCGGTGCCGGCGTGCGCCTGCTGCGCGAGGGTGTTGTGGTGCATCAGGGCGAATTGTCGCAGCTCAAGCGCTTCAAGGACGATGTGAAGGAAGTCGCGCGCGGCTATGAATGCGGCCTGTCCTTCGCCGGCTTCGGCGATATTCGCGAAGGCGATGTGGTAGAATGTTACGAAACCGAACTCGTTCCGGCGTAGCCGGTAAGGACCGGGCTGGCGTTACCGGCAAGGTTGCCGAAGGTCCGACCCAGCGTCAGCGCCGGGTCGCCGAAGACATCCGCCATCGTCTCGCGGCGATTTTTGCGCGCACCGAGTTCCGCGACCCTGATCTGATCGGGGTCCACCTTACCGTGGCCGAAGTGCGGATGAGTCCGGACCTCAAACACGCCACGGTGTTTGTCTCGCGCCTGGGTAATATACCGGCCGATCCGCTGCTGCCGGCGCTCAAGCGGGTGGGGCCGTTCCTGCGCAGTGCGGTAGGGCAAGGGATGCGCACTAAATTCGTTCCCGACCTGCATTTCCAGCCCGATCATGCGCTCGATGAGGCGACCAGGATCAATCGCCTGCTCCACACGCCGGAGGTCACGCGCGATCTGCCCGCAGCCGTCAAACCGGACGATCAATGACTGAAATCCTGCGTGACGATGCCGAAGGCATCGCCCGCGCCGCGTTGTTGCTCCGCACCGGCCAATTGGTCGCCTTTGCCACCGAAACCGTCTATGGCCTTGGGGCCGATGCCACCAATGGCGCGGCTGTCGCCGGGATTTTTGCAGCCAAGGGCCGCCCGCAATTCAACCCGCTGATCTGCCATTTCCCCGATGCGGCCAGCGCGTTCGCCCATGTGGTTGCCGATGACCGTGCGCAAATCCTTGCCGCCAAATTCTGGCCCGGACCCCTGACGTTAGTCCTCGTCCGCCGCGCCAACAGCCCGATCTCCAGCCTCGCCGCCGCCGGGTTACCCTCGCTTGCGGTGCGAATTCCCGGTCACCCGACCGCCCGTGCCTTGCTCGAAGCCGCCAGCACCCCCATCGCCGCCCCCTCCGCCAACCGCTCCGGCCGGATCAGCCCAACTCGTGCGACCCATGTCGCCGCCGACCTCTCCGACCGAATCGCCGCCATTCTCGACTCCGGCCCTACCTCTGTCGGCCTCGAATCCACCATCCTCGACCTGACCGCCGCCACTCCGACCCTGCTACGCCCCGGCGGCATCCCGATCGAGGCGCTGGAGGCCGCGATTGGCCCGATCGACCGCGCCACCACTGCGTGTGCCATCGTCGCCCCAGGCATGATGATCTCCCACTACGCCCCCCGTCTGCCGCTGCGCCTCAACGCCATAGCACCCGCCCGTACCGAGGCGTGGCTCGGTTTCGGCCCGGTCCCGCCGATGCCGAACTTCACCATCAATCTTTCGCCTTCAGGCTCCCTGACCGAAGCCGCCGCCACTCTGTTCGATGCCTTGCACCGGATCGACGCCGAAGCGACAGCGCGGGGTCTTACCGGAATCGCCGCCGGTGCCATTCCTGCCCACGACCTGGGAGCCGCCATCAACGACCGGCTTGCGCGCGCCGCCGCACCGCGCGGAACCTGCTGATATAACAGGGCGGGAAGGACGTCGCGTTAGGACATGCGTAGAGAACGAGGTTGGTTGCGCATCATAACCTGGACTGCGGATGATCGCCCAACCGGCCGCTGCGGAGACTTCAGCAGTTCTGCCTTGAAAAAATAGCATTTGTTATTTTTTGAAATCTATATCACACGTTTTTTAGGTTATTATTGATGTTTAAAACATGATATCTGCCGGGCAACTCAAAGCCGCACGCGCGCTGCTGGATCTGGACCAACGGAAACTCGCCGAGATCTCCGGTCTGTCTCTGCCGACGATCCAGCGGATGGAGGGGAGCGACGGGATGATCCGAGGGAATGTTGATTCCTTGATGAAGTTGCTCGATGCGCTGGATCGTTCAGGGATCATCGTGATCCGTCCAGGCGATGCGTGCGATGCATCGGGCGGGCGCGGTGTCCGCCTCAGGAACGACGGCGCGTGACGCCGGTTATCCTCTTCTGCGCCCTGGCCTGGTTCGCGCTTGGGGGCATCGGGATGCTGTGGGGGCGGCGCGATGTGACGCGGGTGGTCGTTTACGGCGGAACCCTCGCCGTTGCCGGTATCGCCCTCCTGGCGGCGTTCTTTCAACTCGGTCTCGGTGACGCGCCGGTGCCGACCTTGGTGCTGCCGCTTGGCCTGCCGTGGCTCGGAATGAATTTCCACCTTGACGATCTGGCGGCGGTCTTTCTGATCATCACCAATCTGGGTGCTGCGGCGGCCAGTCTCTATGCCATCGGCTATGGCCGCCACGAGCATGAACCCTGGCGGATTTTGCCGTTCTATCCGGTGTTCATCGCCGCGATGAACCTGGTGATCGTCGCCGCCGACGCGTATGATTTCCTAGTGTTCTGGGAATTGATGTCGCTGGCCTCCTGGGCGCTGGTGATGGCGCACCATAATCAGCAGGAGACGCGCCGCGCCGGTGTCACCTACTTGCTGATGGCGGATGCCGGCACGCTGGCGCTATTGCTGGCTTTCGGTTTGCTCGCGGGTGCTCACGGGCATTACGATTTCGCGGCGATGCAAGCGGCGCATCCATCCCCGGCGGTCGGCGCGGTCGTCATGGTGCTGGTGCTGATCGGCGCAGGGTCCAAGGCCGGTCTGGTGCCGTTGCATGTATGGTTGCCGCGCGCGCATCCGGCGGCACCGAGCCAGGTTTCGGCGCTGATGAGCGGGGTGATGACCAAGGTCGCCATTTACGCCTTCATCCGCATCGTGTTCGATCTCGCGGGTCCGGTCGCCTGGTGGTGGGGGCTGGTGGTGCTGATTGCCGGGGGCGTCACCGCCGTGCTCGGCGTGCTCTATGCGCTGATGGAAGACGACATCAAGACCATTCTTGCTTACAGCACGATCGAAAATGTCGGGCTGATCTTTGTCGGTCTCGGGCTGGCGCTCGCGTTCAAGGCGGATGGCATGGTGGTCGCGGCCGCCCTTGCCCTCACCGCCGCCCTGTTCCACGCCCTGAACCACATGCTGTTCAAGAGCACGCTGTTTTTCGGAGCCGGTGCGATCCAGCATGCCACCGGCACGCGTGATTTGTCGAAACTCGGCGGGCTGATCCGCCGGATGCAGATCAGTGCGGTGCCGATGCTGATCGCCGCCATGGCAATCGCGGCGCTGCCGCCGCTCAATGGTTTCGCCTCCGAATGGCTTTTGTTGCAGGCGATCCTGCTCAGTCCGGCGCTGCCGCAGTTCGGGTTGAAACTGGCGGTGCCGGCGGTTGGCGCGCTGGTTGCCCTTTCCGCCGCTTTCGCCGCCGCTTGCTTCGTCAGATTTTTCGGTATCGCCTATCTCGGCAGACCGCGCAGCGGCGCGGCCGCCGCCGCGCACGAGACCGATGTGTTTTCCCGCGGCGCGATGATCGGGCTGGCGGCGCTGTGCATCGCGGCCGGAGTGCTCCCCGGACTGGTGGTTGACCTGCTCGCCCCGGTGACGCAGTCGCTGCTCGGCGCGCATGTCCCCTCGCAGCGTGGGCTGTCGTGGCTGACCATTATTCCGGTATCGGCCAGCAGAAGTTCCTATGATCCGCTGCTGATCTTCATTTTCATTGCGGTGAGCGGCTCGCTGGCGGCGTTGGCGCTGCACCGATTCGGCTCACGGGTGATCCGGCGCGCGCCGTTCTGGGGTTGCGGTTTTCGCGGCCTGGAGGAGGCTTCGGCACCGGATCGGGCGATCGGCACGCAATATTCGCCCTCCGGCCTGGCCCAGCCGATCCGGCGGGTGTTTGCGAGCGTCGTGTTTCGCGCGCGGGATGATGTCGTGTTTCGCGCGCGGGATGATGAAATGATGCCTGCATCGGGCCGGCCGGTGCCGACCAGTTTTGTGTCGCGATGGATCGATCCCGCATGGGGATTGTTCTATACGCCGATGGTGGCCCTGATCGGCCAGATTGCAGACCGGGCGAACCGGCTGCAATTTCTGTCCATCCGGCGCTATCTTGGCTTCGTGTTCGCAGCCCTCGTCGCTTTGCTGGCCTGGAACGCGCTATGGGGCTGATCGTTCCGCTGTTTCTGCAATTCGCCCAGATGGCGCTGGTGCTGGCGGCTGCCCCCTTGCTGACCGGCTTCGTGCGCGTGCTGAAAGCGCGGTTGCAACGGCGCGCCGGGCCACCATTGTTGCAAATGTATCGCGATATCGCCAAGCTGACGGTGAAGGACGTGATTGTCGCGACCGACTCTTCCTGGCTGTTCCGCACCGCTCCCTACTTGATATTTGCCACAACCTGGGTTGCCGCAGCGCTGGTACCGAGCTTCGGAACCAACATGCTGTTTTCCTGGTCCGGTGACCTGATCGTGATCGTGGCGCTGCTTGGCACGGCACGGTTTTTTCAGATGCTCGCGGCCCTCGACATCGGCACGGCCTTCGGCGGCATCGGGGTCAGCCGCGAGGCGATGTTCGCCTCGCTCGCCGAACCCGCGATGCTGATGATCGTGTTCACCGTTGCCCTGGTCGCGGGGTCGAGCCAGTTGTCCGACATCTCGAATTTCATGCATTCGGGTGCCGCGGGATTGCGGCTGTCGCTAGCCCTGGGTCTGGTCGCCCTGGTGATCGTCGCCATCGCGGAAACCGGTCGCTTTCCGGTCGACAATCCGGCGACCCATCTGGAACTCACCATGGTGCATGAGGCGATGGTGCTGGAGTATTCCGGCCGGCATCTCGCGTTGATCGAACTCGCGCATGCGCTCAAGCTGTTGCTGTATATTTCGTTGATTGCCTGCATCTTCGCGCCCCTGGGCATCGCGCCGCCGGGTGCGGCACTCCCCGCCCTGGTACTCGGTCTCGTCACCTACGGGGTGAAGCTTGCCGCCGGTGCCATCCTGCTGGCCGGCTTCGAGACCACGATTGCCAAAATGCGGGTGTTCCGCGTGCCCAATTTTGTCGGGGCCGCCCTGATGCTGGCGTTGCTCGGCACCCTGCTGCTTTTTGTATCGGCAACGCTATGATGGGTTTCCTCGCACCGCTGCTTTCGACCGAAACCTCGCTCAGCGTTGCGCATGTGCTGGCGGGCGGCCTGGTTCTGGTCAGCTTCATGATGCTGTATCAGGATCGGCTCTCCTCGGTCATCAACGTGCTCGCACTGCACTCGGCGGTGCTTGGGTTTGCCGTAGGCTGGCAAGCCATTATCCAAAATGCCCCCGAACTTTATATCACGGCGGGGCTAGCGCTTGGATTCAAGGCGATCGTCATTCCGCTTGCTTTGCACCGAATGGTGGAGAAACTCGGTATCCACCGCCAGGTCGAAGCGGTGGGCGGGATCAGCCTCACAATGCTTGCCGGAATCGGGCTGGTCGCGCTGTCCATGGTGGTCATGCTGCGCACCGCCGCCCATGCCGATGCGCTGGCGCGCGAGGATGTGGCGCTGGCACTTTCGGTCATTCTGCTCGGGATGCTGATGATGGTGACACGGCGTAACGCGGTCAGCCAGATCGCCGGGTTCATGTCGCTTGAAAACGGCCTGATCCTCGCCGCCGCCGGCGCGCAGGGCATGCCGCTGGTGGTGGAAATCAGCGTCGCCTTCTCGATCCTGATCGCCTTCATCGTGATCGGGGTGTTCCTGTTCCGCATCCGCGAGCGGTTCGACACGGTGGACAGCACCACACTCGATGCGTTTCGTGGAGAAATGCAATGACCAGCCTCGCTTACGACGCCGTGGTGGCGACCATCGCCGTGCCGGCTGTCGCTGCATTGATTCTCGCGGTGGTGCCGTTTTGGCGGCTCGCATCGCAGATCAACGTCCTTGCCAGCCTGTTGACGGTCCTGGCGTCTGCGGTGCTGCTCTGGCATCGGCCGGCACCATCGGCGCTGTTCCTGATCGATGATCTTAACATCGTCTTTTTGCTGCTGAACGGCTTTGTCGGGTTCACCACCAGCGTGTTCAGTGCCAGCTACATCGCCCACGAACTGCAAACCGGCCATCTGACGCCACGCTATTTGCGGTTCTACCACGCGATGTATCAGGTGATGATGGTCGGGATGAACCTCGCCTTGATCACCAATAATCTCGGTCTGATGTGGTTCGGGGTGGAACTGGCAACGCTTTCGACGGTGATGATGGTGGGGATTTACCGCACGCCGGCGTCGATCGAGGCGTCGTGGAAATATCTCATCCTCGGCAGTGTCGGCATCGCGCTCGCGCTGTTCGGCACCATCCTGATCTATCTCGCCGCCAAGCCAGTGCTCGGCACCGGCATGGGCGCGATGCAATGGACGAATTTGTTGCACCACGCCGCCGTTCTCGACCCGGCGATGCTGAATGTCGGGTTCATTTTCCTGCTGATCGGTTACGGCACCAAGGCCGGGCTGGTACCGATGCACGCCTGGCTGCCCGATGCCCATGCCGAAGGGCCGACACCGATTTCGGCCGTGCTCTCCGGGTTGCTGTTGAACGTCGCCCTCTATGCGATTTTACGTTTCAAGGTGTTGCTCGCCGGGAGTGCCGCGACCATCGAGCCTGGGATTCTGATGTCCGGCGTTGGCCTGTTATCGCTGTTTTTCGCGGCGATCATGCTATACCGGCGGCGCGACATCAAACGCATGTTCGCCTATTCCTCGATCGAGCATATGGGCATCATCGCCTTCGCTTTCGGCATTGGCGGACCGCTCGGCAACATCGCTGGCCTGTTGCAGATGATGCTGCACAGCCTGACCAAATCGGCGATCTTTTTCACGGTGGGGCACGTTGCGCAGGCCAAGGGTACCCAGAAAATTGCCGATATCAGGGGGCTGACGACCAGCCATCCGCTGCTCGGCTGGACCTTGGTCGCCGGGGTCGCGGCGATCGCCGGGTTACCGCCGTTCGGTATTTTCACGTCGGAATTTTTGTTGATCACCTCAACCTTCGCGCGCGCGCCGCTCCTTGCTGTGTTACTCGGGCTTGGCATTTTGCTGGCGTTTGGTGCCTTGCTGATGCGCATGACCACGCTCTGCTTCGGCGAACCCAGCCCAGGCTCGCACCCGATCACCGCTTCGTCGGCGCCGATTTTTCTGCACCTGGGGATCGTCCTGCTGATCGGTCTGGCGCTGCCGGCGTTCCTGTACGACTGGTTCGCGCATGTCGCGATGTTGCTGGGTTAGCGACATGACCCTGATCGATCACCAAACCTGGCAGGCGGCGGTTGCGGACCTCACCGCTGGATCGTCGGTATTCGTCGCGATCTGGGCGGAACGGAATGCCGATGCGGCCATCGTCCACCTCGCGGGGCGGCACCGTGGCGCGGCTTCGGTCGAAGTGCTGAGTCTCGCCACCTCTAGCCTGCACTACCCATCGGTGGGCCTGCATCACCCAGCGGCCATCCTGATGGAGCGGGCGATTCAGGATATCCATGGTCTCACCGCTGACGGATTGCCGGATACGCGCCCCTGGCTCGATCACGGTACGTGGCCGCATTCGCGCCCCGTGGTACCTTACCCATTCAAGCCGGTTACCGGCGAGGGTGTACACCAGATTCCGGTAGGACCGGTTCACGCAGGCACGATTGAACCGGGGCATTTCCGGTTTTCGGTCAACGGTGAAACCATCGTCGGGTTGGAAGCGCGCCTCGGCTACACCCATAAGGGCACCCTCGATCTGATGCGCGGCAAAGCGCCGGATCAGGCGGCACGGCTGGCCGGTCGCGTCTCGGGCGATTCCACCGTCGCCTACACCTTCGCGTTCTGTCGCGCGGTGGAGCAGGCGATGGGCGTGGACGTGCCGCCGCGCGCGGCATCGCTGCGCGGCATCATGGCCGAACTTGAACGGCTGGCCAACCATTTTGGTGATTTCGGAGCGATCTGCAATGATTCCGGGTTCCCGCTGATCAACGCGCACGGCGGCGTACTACGCGA
Source organism: Acidiphilium sp. (assembly GCA_028688905.1). Taxonomy (GTDB): domain Bacteria; phylum Pseudomonadota; class Alphaproteobacteria; order Acetobacterales; family Acetobacteraceae; genus Acidiphilium. The sequence continues at coordinate 57,352 of JAQTXH010000002.1, forward strand.
GCGGGTCCTGCGTCTCGCGGCGAGCGCGTTTGGTCACCGATTGATGATGGATTGCATTGTCCCAGGAGGCGTGGCGGTTGATCTCACCGCCGACTCCGCGCGGACCATGACAGCCTCCCTTCCTGATCTGCTCGTGCAATTCGAACGCCTCGTAGAACTTTACGACAAAACCGCCTCCCTGCAGGACCGCGTTGTCACTGCCGGATGGCTCGATCCCCTCCTCGCACGGCGGCTTGGCTGCGGCGGTTATGTCGGACGCGCGTCCGGACAGGATTTCGACGCCCGGCGCGATCTGCAATACGCCCCATACGATCGCTTAACGCTCGCGGTGCCGTGCCTCGACGCTGGCGACGTCGATGCGCGGGTGCGGGTGCGCATGGCGGAAATTCGCCAGAGCGTCGCCCTGATCCTGGAACTGCTGGGTACTCTGGCTGATGGCGAGTTGCGTGCCGTCCTGCCCGATGGTGTGGCAGCCAGCACCGGCAGTGCTGTGGTCGAAGGGTTTCGCGGCGATATTTTCGCGCATGCGCGCACAAGCGAGGGCCTGATCGCCGAGGTGTTTCTGCGCGATCCCTCGTGGTTTTTCTGGCCAGCGCTGGAGGCGGCGATCGAGGGCAATATCGTCGCGGATTTCCCGCTGTGCAACAAATCCTTCAACGCCAGCTATTCTGGCTGTGATCTGTAGGATGACATGCGCAAACTCCTGATCGAGAGCGTCTTTCGCGGCAAGTTGACCGAACCGCCGCCGATTGTTTCTGATGGTGAAAAAGCCGCCCTGGTTGCCGACCTCGATCGCGTCGCCCAGCGCCGGCTTGGCCGTTCGCTTGCGATCCGCGAGGTCGATGCCGGGTCCTGCAACGGTTGCGAGCTTGAAATCATCGCGCTCACCAACGCGCTGTACGATCTGGAGCGTTTCGGCCTGAAATTCGTCGCCTCGCCGCGCCATGCCGATGTGCTGATGGTCACCGGCCCGGTTACCCGCAATATGGAAGCGGCGCTGCGCCTGACCTACGAAGCGATGCCTGCCCCCAAATTCGTGGTTGCCGTGGGCGACTGCGCCTGCACCGGCGGTTTGTTCGCCGAAAGTCCGGTGTGCGTCGGTACCGTCGAACAAATTTTACCCATCGATCTACGGATTCCGGGCTGCCCACCCGACCCGGTGGCGCTGCTCAAGGGGTTGATCAGCCTGATCGGCTGATGCGCCCCGATGCATTGAAATTGCTTGCAATATTAGAGGCAAAGTACGATCGATCTTAAACGATCGGACTCTCTACTATAGGCACTATAGGCGGAGCCATGTGATCCCTATATATTCCAGGTAGGCGCGCTCGTCCGACCAAACCCGGTGCGCCCCATTGGAGGTCCCCATGAGGGGGTTATCGTTCTTTCGCATTGCTTTTCTCGCGGCCTTCGTCCTGATTTGGCAGGTGCCTGCCTATGCCGAGACGGGAGCGACACCGCAGCAGCTCCAGACGATGATTGCGGGTGGCCACGAAAAGGCGGCTCTGCTCGATCTACAGAAAGTCCTTCGGGTTCACCCCCAGAGCGGCGTCGCTTGGTATCTGGTAGCCGAGGCACAGGACGCGGCGGGGAACCGCGATGCCGCCCGCAGTGCCCTTGCCAAGGCTGAAACATTTGCCCCAGGTCTTCCGTTTGCCCAAGCCGACAAGGTTGCAGCGCTGAAGGCGCATCTGGCCGGGCCGGCCTCCCCCCCTGGATTTGGTGTGAGTCCGGCAGTTCTGATCATTGGTGGGCTGGTGATCCTGTTCATCATAATCCGGCTGTTCGCGCGTTCCCGTCGGGTCATGTCGCCTCCGGGCTATCAGAATGGCTATGGCTTCGGAAGCCAGGGTGTACACCCGGGCAATCCTCCTCCCTTCGGGCCGGTCGGGGCTGTCCCCTATCCGACGGGAATCGGCGCGGCAGGTTCAGGCGCGGGTAGCGCGATTATTACGGGGTTGGCCGCGGGGGCCGGGTTTGCGGCGGGCGAGCGGATCATCGAGGGGCTGACCGGAGCGCCGCACGGTGAACGCCCGGTTGAACCGAACCCCACCGATACCACGACGCCCGCCCCCGAACGTGACGACGGGTTGTCGGGTTCGCCCGGATGGGGGAACGACGACCCAGCGCCGGGTAATACCGATACGCTCGGCAGCGGCGGCGATTTCGACCCTGGCAACGATTGGTGATTGTGGGCAGGCGCTGAACGTTCTTGAGTTACCGGAAGGTATCAAAGAGACTAGCTCGTTGTTTTCACGGGTGATTTACGCTCCGCCGATCATGCGCTCTGGCGCGCCGCCTCTTCCAGGCCCTATGTGCAGCAGGGTCTGGGAGTCGCCCCTGAGTCCGAGGGTGCCTTGGAAGTTTCACCACCCCGAACAACCATGCGGGGCTGAGACATGTTAGGCCATGGCTAATTGGCCCACCCCATAACGGAGTTATCGATGCGACGGATTCACCGGGAAAACCATTTGATCGCACGGATCGGCTGGCTGCGCGCCGCCGTGCTTGGTGCCAATGACGGGATCATTTCCACGGCGAGCCTGGTGCTCGGCGTCGCCTCCGCCGGCGGCAACGTCCATGGTGTGCTGGTGGCGGGGGTCGCGGGACTGGTCGCGGGGGCGATGTCGATGGCGGCGGGGGAGTATGTCTCGGTCAGTTCGCAATCGGACACCGAACATGCCGATCTCGCCCGCGAAACGCGCGAACTGGCCAGCGATCCGGGGTACGAGACCGAGGAACTCACCCAAATCTATGTTGACCGCGGGCTGGATGCCAAACTTGCCAGGGAGGTCGCGCGGCAACTCATGGCCAAAGACGCGTTGGGTGCCCACGCCCGCGACGAACTCGGCATTTCAGATGCGACGACAGCACGACCGGTGCAGGCGGCGATGGCATCGGCTGCGACATTCTCGATCGGAGCCGCCGCGCCGCTGATCCTGGTTCTGCTGGCCCCTGCCTCCGCGCTGCTGGCGGTGGTGGGGGTGGGGTCGCTGCTGTTTCTTGCCGTGCTGGGCATGATCGGGGCCAAAACCGGCGGTGCCGGCCTGCTGCGGCCAACCCTGCGGGTCGCGTTCTGGGGCGCGCTCGCCATGGGCATCACCACCGGGATCGGTGCCTTGATCGGCTCGGCGGTGTGACTGGCACAATGGTGCCGCCCACCGAACGGCACATCGGCTGATGCTCGCACGACCCCGGCTGCGCGCGGCGATTCTCGGACTGGTCGTGCTCGGGTTGATCGTGGGGCTGCTCACCGATTTCCTGGGCTATCCGAAGGCGACCCTGGCCGCCTGGGTCGGCCCGGCCGCGATTGTCGCGCTGGTGGTCGCGATCGATTTCATGGGTGGGTTGTGGCGCGGCACGCTCGGGGTCGATCTGATCGCCTTGCTCGCGATTGCCGCCTCGATCGCGCTGGGTCAGCATCTCGCCGGCATCATCATCGCCGCCATGGTCGCCGGCGGTGCGGCGCTCGAGGAATATGCCGGGGCGCGGGCGCGGCGCGAACTGGCCGCCCTGGTCTCGCGCACGCCGGTCACCGCGCATCGGACCAGCGATGGCACAATCGTCGATATCGCGATCGCCGAGGTTGCGATCGACGATCGGCTGATGATCAAGCCCGGCGAGGTGGTGCCGGTCGATGGCGTGGTGGCGCAAGGGCCGGCCATTCTCGATGAATCCGCTTTGACCGGCGAGCCTTTGCCGGTCACCCGGAACGTCGATCAATCGGTGCGCAGCGGCGTGTTGAACGCCGGCGGGCCGTTCGTGCTGCGCGGCACAGCAACGGCGGAGCGCAGCACCTTCGCCGCCATCGTGCGGCTGGTCCAGACCGCCGAGCGCGAGCGCCCGCCGATGGCGCGGCTGGCCGATCGCTGGGCGCTTGGGTTTCTGGTGGTCACCTTGGCATCGTGTGGCGCGGCCTGGGCATGGAGCGGCGATCCGGTGCGGGCGCTGGCCATTCTGGTGGTGGCGACCCCTTGCCCGCTCATTCTGGCAACCCCGGTCGCCCTGATCTGCGGCATTTCCCGGGCCGCCGGGCGCGGGGTGATCATCAAGGGCGGTGGCGCGCTGGAGCGGTTGTCGCGTGCCAATGTCGCCCTGTTCGACAAAACCGGCACGCTGACCACCGGATCGCCCCGCGTCACCGGCATCGAGGTGCTTGATGGGTTCACCGCCGATCAGGTGTTGCACGATGCGGCGTCGCTCGAACAATTGTCGCAGCACGCGGTCGCGGTGGCGATCACGACGGCCGGTGCCACCGGCTTGGCGTTGACGATTCCCGCCGATGTCACGGAAAATCCGGGCAGCGGGCTGGCCGGCCTGATCGGCGGCCGGCGGGTGATGGTCGGCGGTGCCGGCCTGCTGACCGCCAGCGGCATCGCCCTGCCGAGCACCGGCACGGCGGCGACGATGGCGCAATCCGCGGCGGCAGCGGCCTGGGTGGCGATCGATCGGCAGGTGGCCGGGGTGATCCTGCTGACCGATACCGAACGCCCCGAAGCCGTCGGGACATTGCGTGCCTTGCGGTCAGCCGGGTTCAAGCGGCTGGTCATGCTCACCGGCGATCGCGCCGGCCCGGCCCAACTGATCGGCGATCATCTGGGACTCGATGCTGTGTTCGCCGCCCTGTCACCCGCCGATAAAATCGCCCGGGCGCGCGCCGAGCGGGCGCACGGCACCACGATGATGATCGGCGATGGCATCAACGATGCGCCGGCACTGGCGGCGGCCGACATCGGTGTCGCCATGGGCGCGCGCGGTGCGGCGGCAGCGGCCGAGGCCGCCGAAATTGTTCTGATGGTCGACCGGATCGACCGGATCGCCGAAGCCGTCGCCATCGCCCGCCGCGCCCGGCGCATCGCGCTGCAATCGATCACGGTGGGGATGGGATTGTCGTTCATCGCCATGGGATTCGCGGCCCTTGGCGATCTGCCGCCGGTGATCGGTGCCCTGTTGCAGGAAGCGATCGACGTCGCGGTGATCCTCAACGCCTTGCGCGTCCTCGGTGGCGGCCCGGCCATCGCCAACATTGCGGAATCGGTGCCGGCGGGGAGGTGAGGGCCGGCACCGATCTCGGAAAAATCGGGATCAACACTAGTTCATATCAATCGTCATCATCATCACCACGACCGTGCCAGTACCCGCCACCATGGGCAGGCGCACCATAATAGCCGCTACCGTACCCATAACCGGGGTAGTACACACAACCTCCAAGTGAAAAAACCAAAAAAGCCAGCGCAATTGTAACGAGAGTTGAGCGGATGATTGTCTTTGTCATTGCTTTGACTCCAAACAGTCGATGTTGAGGTATGGAAAAGCCCAGACAGCAGCAGATCCCGTTGGTTCAATCATCATCGCCCCGGTCGTCATCGTCACCTTGGCCATTGCGGCCCCAATATCCCGGCGGGGGCGCATAATACCCTGGAGGCGGCGCGTAGTAGGCGGGCGGTGGTGGGGGTGCGTAATAGGGGGGTGGCGGCGGGGGTGCGTAATAAACCGGAGGAGGTGGGACGAATCCAAATGAGATGATGGGTCCGCCATCGCCGTCATCACCATCCGCGTGGGCAAAATGGGTAAAACAAACGGTCACCCCGACGAGCACCAATGCTGTAACAGCCGATTTTTTGATCATGGATCACCTTAACTATCTTATGCTTCTACTCACCTTGTGCCCTCTACACCTGAAAACCGCGCTTTTCTGGGTCAAAAATGTGGCTTTTGGGTGCTAGGGCTGATTGTGCTGACAGTGATATTTGCGTGCTCGGTAAACTTGGAAAAATTCCTGATCGCGCGTTCGGTGTCCGCTCCGGTCAGGCGATTCCTGATCCGGTTGATCTTGATCAATGCCCTGCGGCCAAACATAGAGATAGAATTAACTTTCGTTTTCGGACGATGATTTTGATGATTTTGCGGAGTCGCGAGGCGAATGGGCACCGGCAGGGGGGTAGCGTTGTTTTTGGCGACAGAGGCGTTATGGAAGCTGGTATTTCTGAGGGAGGAAGCCTGATGGCGCACTATGGTTTCAGCGTTCCGGTCAGCGGCGCGTTCGGCAGCGTCGTGGAGCGGGTCATTCAAGCGCTCAAGGGGGAAGGGTTCGGCATCCTGGCGACGATCGATGTGGCAACGACCCTCAATGCCAAGCTGGGGCAGGAAATGCCGCCCTATCTTATCCTGGGGGCTTGCAATCCCGGCCTTGCTCATCAGGCTCTCGCCGCAGACCCTGATATCGGCCTGCTGCTGCCCTGCAATGTGGTAGTGCGCCAGACCCCGAACGGTGAGGTCATCGTTGGGTTCATGGACCCCGAGGCGGTTCTCGGACTGGTTGGCAGTCAACAGATCTCGATGATCGGGCGGCAGGTTCGGACCAAATTGGAGCATGTGCGCGATGCTTTGCGAACCGTGTCGGATCATCCGGTCGCGGGCGCGGGGCCGTGATGTGGTCCGGTGGTTGGTGGGGGCCAAGCCCCTGGTTTGGAGGGATGAGCATGTTGATCGTTCCGCTTCTGGTTCTGGGCGTCGTTCTATGGTTGATCTTTCGCGCCGGCGACAGAATGCCCGTCGGACATTCCGGCCCGTCGAAGCCGGAAACCGCACGGGAGGTGCTGGACCGGCGCTATGCCGCGGGCGAGATCAATCGTGAAGACTATCAGCGGATGAAACAGGATCTCGCGTAGTCCATGCCACAGCCGCCTGACCGGATGCTGGATTTCCCGCGAAACGGCGTCGCCACGCGTGATCGCAATCACGCCCGCAGGGGTGGCATAAGGGGTCTCGCGCTTATCCTGCTTGGGTCTGCGGTTCTTGAACCGATGGCAATTGCCGCGACGATAACGAACAAGAATCCCAAGACCGGTCTCGATACCTGGAAAAACCAGAAAGGCGGATTCAGTCTGTCACTTCAGCAACTGACGCCGAATAATGTGCGGGCGATGTATGAAGCCATGGGAGCGAAGCCCGTGGTGGTGAACCGTATTGCGGCCTACTGCGTTTTTGGCACGGAAGCGCAGAACCAGTCGCACCGGCCGGTCCGTTACGATGTTTCGACTTGGCGCGCCGTTACCGCCGATGGGAAGCTCCATCATTTGCGGAGCAAGACCGGCTGGCAGAAGATTTGGAAAACCGATGGTGTCGATTACGGATTTTCGATCCTGCCCGCACAGCAGACATTCCAGCCAGGCGATTGGGGCGAAGGCTTCACCACGGTCAAACTACCGCACGGCACGAAGTTCACCCTGGTGTATCATTGGAGTGAAGGCGGTAAAATCCGAACCGGAGCGTTGACGAATGTCCGATGCGCCGCTGATCGTTGAACCCAGGTTTCGCGCCCGGCGGCAGGTACTGGCGATACTCGGCAGCGTAGGCGCAGGTTTGGCGATGGCGCGATCCGCGCGCGCCGGCACGAACCCTTTCGATGCGCCGCTCACCCGGTTGACGCCGCGCCCGCCCGCGCCCGATTTCATGCTCGCCAGCGTGGCCGGACCCGTTGTTTCGCTCGCGCAGTTCCGCGGCAAAGTGGTTCTGGTCAATTTCTGGGCGACCTGGTGCCCGCCATGCCGCGCCGAGATGCCCTCGATCGAGCATCTGTATCAGGCGCTGAAGGGGAAGGGTTTCGAGGTTCTGGCACTTGATCAGGGTGAGACCCAGAGTGCCGTCTTCGCCTCTCTCGGGCAAATCAGCCCGACGCCGTCATTTCCGGTTCTTCTCGACCATGACAGCAAAGTCGCCCACGCGTTCCACGTGGCCGGTATTCCGACCACGTTCCTGGTCGATAAGACGGGGCATATCGCCTACAAAGCGATTGGTGGGCGCGATTATGCGACGCCGGCGATGCGCAAGATTATTCTGGATTTGGTGAACCGATAGCTAATCCGGCTAGAGCAATGAAATTGCTTGCGAAAATAGAGATAGAGCCTGTTCGTCCTCAAACGATCAGGCTCTATGCCATTTTTTAAACACGATCGCCTGTCACTCCCTTGAAGTGTGATCGAGGATTGGTCCAATCCTGTGGCCGTCATCCCGGATCTTTCAAACAATGGAACATCGTTAAATGAAATTACGGACTTTTGTTCTCCCGCTGACCCTTGCGGGCATGGCTCTCGGTCTTTCCGGCTGCGGCTATACGCCGGGTAGCCGCGCGCTTTCGGGTGGCGCAATCGGTGCCGGCACCGGGGCTATCATTGGCGCGGCCACCGGCACCGGCCCGGCCGGCGGTGCCTTGATCGGCGGTGCGATCGGCGCGATCGGCGGTGCCATCACCAATCCACGGACCATCAATCTCGGCCACGCGCTCTGAACCTTGCGCCGTGCCGCCATGAAGCCTGACCTGATCGCGGGGCGATAACACCGCGATCAGGTGCCCAGAGTGTGATTCCCATGTGCCGTGAAGGTGAGATTTCCCTACTCTATCGAGGCTCCCTTGCCATGTGATATGCTTGACTTAAATCTGTAGGAGATCAGATGTGTCAGCCACGAGGCGCAACAATGTCCAGATGACAGGAGCCGGTGATAAAGCCATCGTCTTCGCGCATGGCTTTGGATGCGATCAGAATATGTGGCGTCTTGTCGCGCCGGCATTCGAGGCTGATTTCAGAATTGTCCTGTTCGACCATGTTGGAGCAGGGCAGTCGGATCTCTCGGCCTACCAGCTGGAAAAATATCAAAAGCTCGACGGTTACGCCGACGATGTCGTAGAAATCGGGCGCGAACTCGGCCTGGAGAACGCAATCTTCGTGGGCCATTCGGTCAGTGCCATGATCGGGGTAATGGCCTCCCTCAAATCTCCGGAGCTGTTTGAAAGCCTGGTCCTCGTCGGGCCATCGCCCCGATACATTGACGATGGCGATTATATCGGCGGTTTCACCGCGCTGCAGATCGATGAACTCCTGGCGTTTCTCAACGACAATTACATGGGGTGGTCGGCCGCCATGGCTCCGGCAATCATGGGTAACCCCAATCGTCCGGAACTCGGCGAGGAACTCGTCAACAGCTTTTGCCGAACCGACCCAGAGATTGCCAAGGCTTTTGCGCGAACCACATTCACAGCGGACAATCGGGCCGATCTCGCCAAGGTTGCGTTGCGGACGTTGATCCTGCAATGCAGCGAGGACATCATCGCACCCACGCAGGTTGGCGAGTATGTCCATCGACATATGCCGGGGAGCGAACTGGTGTATTTGCGGGCGACCGGGCATTGCCCCAATCTGAGCGCGCCCGAAGAGACCATTGCTGCCATTCGGGCCTTCGTCTGATGCGACCTTGAGTGAACGCGACCCCGTAGCAAGCGAAGACTTCGAGGATCTCTACGAGAACGCACCCTGCGGCTATTTATTGATCTACCCGGACGGTCGTATCTGCAAAGCCAATACTACATTCGCGACGTGGCTGGAATTTACGCCCGAACAACTCGTCAGGAAACGGCTACATGAACTGCTCAACATAGCCGGGCGGATATTTTACGAAACCCACTTCGCGCCGTTACTGCGCATGCAGGGCTTTTTTAACGAGGTTGCCCTTGATTTCGTGACACAAAGCGGTGGCCTGCTCCCGGTGCTGGTCAACGCGACCGAGCGCCGCGGCACCGACGAACGGGTGCTATTTACCCGCCTGACCGTTTTCAACGCCACGGACCGACGGCGCTATGAGCGCGAGTTGGTGGCGGCACGGACTGCGGCGGAGGTAGCGAACAAGCAATTACAGGAACTGAATGACAGCTTGGCGACGCAGATCACCGCCGCCATCACCGAGCGCCTGAAGGCGGAGGATACGCTGCGGCAATCGCAGAAGATGGAAGCCCTGGGTCAGCTTACCGGCGGCATTGCGCACGACTTCAACAATCTTCTGACCGGGATCATCGGGTCCATCGATATCGTGCGGAGACGTCTGGCATCCGAACGAATAGCCGACATTCCTCGCTTCATGGACATCGCATCGACGTCTGCGCATCGTGCGGCTGTCCTGACGCATCGGTTGCTGGCATTCGCACGTCGGCAATCGCTCGATACGAGGTCGAACGACGTGAACCGGCTTGTCGCGAGCATGGAGGACCTGCTCAAAAGGACTTTTGGGAAAGATGTGGAATTGCAAACTGTGCTCGCGAATGACCTCTGGCCTGCTCTGACCGATGCCAACCAGTTCGAGAATGCGATCCTGAATCTCGCCATCAACGCCCGCGACGCTATGCCGGACGGCGGCAAGCTGACGATCGAAACGGTGAATACCCGACTTGATGCCGACTACGTACGGCGGAACGGCGACGTCGAGAGTGGCGATTATGTCGAGATCAGCGTTTCGGATACCGGCAAAGGTATGCCGCCCGACGTTGTGGCCAGGGCATGCGACCCTTTTTTCACGACCAAGCCGATTGGCCAGGGCACGGGACTTGGCCTTTCGATGATCTACGGCTTTGCTAAGCAAAGCCGGGGACATCTGCGCATTTACAGTGAGGTAGGGCAGGGAACGACTGTCAAACTCTACCTGGCCCGCGCAATGACAGACGTCGCCGAGTCCTTGGTCCAAGTCGACGTCGCGACGCCGCGTGGTCATGGCGAAGCCATCCTGGTTGTCGAAGACGACGCAACAGTGCGTTTACTGATTGTTTCAGCGCTCGAAGACCTCGGCTACGAGCACCTTGAAGCGGCGGACGCCGGCACGGCGATGGCTATTCTGCAGAGTCATCGCCGGATTGACCTGCTTATTACGGATGTCAGCTTGCCGGTTACGAATGGGCACCAGCTTGCAAAATTTGCTCGCGAAATCCGCCCCGATCTGAAAGTGTTGTTTGTCACTGGTTATGCCGAAACTGCGGCGGTTCGCGGCGGCTTCCTTGCTGGAGGCATGGAAATGCTGACAAAGCCCTTCGCGCTGGATGCGCTCGGCACCAAAATTCAGGAGATGATCAAGCGCTAACCGTACCTTGGCAGCCTTTAGAGTGTGATTCACGGCTCCGGCGATCACACTCTAAAGGCCGAAGATATCTCGCATCCGGCTGGCGAGCCGATCGGCCAGATGATTACCGTGGCTGTCGTGGACAGCGTGTTGTTCAAGGAGTTTCTTGCCCATGGCTTCGCGCCGCGCCAGGATATGGCCGAGTTCGGCGGTGATGGCCGGCCTTTCCTTAAGAATCGGAGCCAGATCGTCCTTCGCGATTTCGTAAACGACTGCCTTGGTTAACGCTTTGACCCTGAATGTCGTCGAGGCACCGGTTAGGACGCCAGCCTCACCGAAACAGTCTCCCGGACCGAGCCGGACGACTTCACCTTCCTCTGCCCCGCCATCCTGCAATGCAACCAGCACGCCGGTCGTCAGTATCGACAGTTGTTGGGCCACGGTCCCGGGTTCGGCGACAACTTCACCGGCTTTGTAGATATGTCGCATTAGTTTTGGAGCCAGGGCGATGCGTTCATCGTCGGAGAGTGGACCGAAGATGGGCAGGTTTTCGAGTAGCCGCCGCGGCATGTCCCTGGGGTCCTGCCGGATGGTGCGTGGTGGCAGGGCGATGGGACTTTCCGGAGGGGGAGCGAGACGGATACCCGCTGCCGCGCAATGACGATGCACGAGATCGAAGAGTTCGTTCTGAGCTTCGGGGCCATTTTCAACAGCAGACACGAAAAACTGCAATTCGCACTCCAAGGCCACGGCGTCGAGCGTCCTAATCGCTACAGTCGGTGCCGGAGTGCGGAGGATTCGATTGCAGCTCAACAACGCCGTTTCCAGCACGGCGCACTCGTGCGACGGTGCCATCAACGGTTCGAGCCTGATAACGATCGTGAGGCCGTGCGCCTTTGTCGGATGACTCGCATTGACGAGCTTGCCCTTGGCGATGAGGCTGTTTGGGATGGTGGCAAGGTCATTGCTCAAGGTGAGGATTTGTGTCGCACGCCAGGTGGTTTCGATGACTCGCCCCTGAAGGCCGTCGCCAAATATCACCCAATCGCCGACATAATACGGCTTGGCGATATTGAGGACGATACCTGAGAAGACATCGCCCAATGTGCTTTGCAGGGCGAGGCCGAGAACGATGGCGATGACGCCCGATGCTGCGAGCAGTCCGCGAATAGGGACATTGAAAACGTATGAGATGATCGCGAGGACGGCGGTGATATAAACGGCACCGGCGACGATGTCCTGCACGAACCGCGTTTCCCGGAGATGTTTCTTGAAGAGTGCGTGAAAGAGGTCAACAACCAGCCATGAAGCCGCAAGCCACCAAACGATTTTGAAAACGCTGATGACGACAAATTGGACGGTTCCATCGATGGCTGGGGTCGGCTCCGATGGGATCACCTTGGCGACCAAAAGCATGATGGAGAAACCGGCGAAGGCGGCAACCTGACCGATAAACCGTCCGACTGGGCGGTTGCGAAAGAGAAACGGCGTTGCCAGGACTCCCGCGACGAGGAAAGCTCCTGCGAGGATCAACGGGTTGGGAAGCCGTGAGATCAAATGCGAGAGATCGTTGGTCATGCAAGACCCAGACTGGGTACCCTGAAGACGGCGGGGGGCTTTACCAGTTCAGGTGCGACGTGGGGTTCCTCACTCAAGCGCGCGATGGGCTGGCAATTGTCGAGCCGACCCGGGAGTCCGGAAGCGCCCATCATTGCCAGACGATCAATGAATACCACGTACGAAGCCGATGCCCACCAGCACCAGCATCACCACGATATAAACGCGCAAGCCCCAGAAAGCGACATTGATCCAGCCTCGAATCGGAGCGCGGGTCAGAGGGGCCAGCGTCTGCACAGGTTCCTCACGGAGAAACGTGTTAACATCCTCAATGGAAATAGGGGGAAGGGATTCGTTGTTATTCATGCGACGCTCTATCTCTGTGTTCTGGAATTGTAGCCCTATGGTCTATAAGTGTGGGAGTATGATGGTGGCACCATAGAGACCGTTTGCCATGATCAGAAACGCTACGATCGCGAACGCCGACAAATTCTGCCACGGTCGGTTGACATGGATGCCCATGATCGCCTTGTCGTTCAGCAACATCAGTAAAAACAGCATGGCTGCGGGCATGAAGATCGTGGCTATCACCTGCACCGTGAGGTTTAGAAATCCCAAGGGAATATTTGGGATCAATACGATAATGCCTGCCATCGCGGCGCTGAGAATGCCCGAAAGATAAAAGGGTAGCGCCCGTTGCGGTCGCAGATTGAGGCTGCGGGGTAGTTTGAGTGCCTCCCCCACTGCCCAGGAGGTGCTGGCGGTAATGGCGATGGCGGCAATCAAACCGGCCTCCGTCAGGCCCAGGGCAAAGAGTGCGGTACCGATCGTTCCTAGACGGCTCATCTGTAAGGCTTCCAGGATCTTTTGAATATTGAAATCCATGGCACCGGGGTGACCATAGACGACGGTCCCGGTCAGCACTACAATTGCTATCGCGATCACCCCCATTGAAAAACTGCCAACAGCAGTATCCATCTGACCATCGGGAATGTCCTGTACGGTGAGTCCCTTGTCCACCACTGAAGACTGCTGAAAAAAGAGCATCCAGGGTGCAACGGTCGTGCCCAGATTGGCGAGAATGACATAGACGAAGGCACCAAGGGTCACTCCGGCGGGGATGTGCCAAGTCCCGATCGCGGCAACGACCTGTCCCCAGTCTGGGTGGGCGGCAATGGCCAGTGGCACGAAAACAATGTTCCCGGCAGCGATTACCAGGGCCAGCCGTTCCCAGGTGCTGTAATGAAGGAGTATCATGGTTAATGTGACGAAGATCCATCCACCGGTAACGGAGACAATGGGCGGCACACCGAAAACGCCCAGTCCCACCCGGATGCCGATGAACTCGGTCACCAGGGTCAAGATATTAGCCACGGTGAGATCCAGCAGGGAAAAAACGCCCCAAAAAGCCCCGTAGCGGCCCCAGATCATCTCCGCGTGGCCACGATGGGTCACGGCTCCCAGCCGCACCGTCATTTCCTGGACGACGTAAGCCACCGGGATCATCAACAGGAGAAAGGGGATGAAAAAGCCAATGCCATAGACTGCCCCCGTCTGGGCGTAGGTAATCACGCCGCCAGCATCGTTATCGGCAATCATCACCAGGATGCCAGGCCCAAGCAGGCTCATAAAAAGCATGACGCGACGCCACAACGATGGATGCTGGCGTAGCTGATAGATTTGCCAGCGATCCAACTCCCGTTGGCGTTGATCCTCCGTGAGGTTGGAGGGCAAATCTCTCAGCAATTCTGCTTCGGTCTGCTTTTTTCTACTTCTCAACATTTGTGTTGCAGGTCCAGTATCGGAACGAGAAAAGACAAGGCTCTATTCGCAATTCGGCCGCAACCATGCTAAAATTCATTAAGTGTTGATAGAGGTATTTGATAGATTTCAGGTCTTTGTTTTTACGTGTGATTCACGGCTCCGCCGATCACACACTAGCCGATCATACGTTTCTGGCCTACCCCTGACCGTGTTCGATCCGGATCATGCGCTGACTCGGGATCCGCAGCCGCCGGTCCTCAAGCGGAGCACGGCGATGAAGGGCCGCCATGGTCAGGCGTTCATCGCGCGCGGTCAGCAGCGCCGCTATGGCTGGTTTGAACGCGACGAGCAGATGGTTCAGCCACCCCGCGACATCGCGTGGTTCGGCATCGTGCAACGCTGGTGACCTGAGGTGGCGGATCATCGCGTCGGCCGGTTGCCAGACCTCGTCGGTGACCCAGCGGTTGGTGGTGAACAGGCGCAACGGCAAGCCTTTGGCATCAACGGAAACCGCGATCAGATGGGAAAATGCGGCGGCAGTATCGGGTCGGGCGGTGGCCGGGGCGGGCACGAAGATGTGGAAATGCCCATGCTCGTCGCGCAGGCGCTGCGACCGCGGATGGGCGTGATAATAGAAACGCCAGAAACTGTGCGGATCGATCGCGTCCGGCTGCGGATAATGCGCCCACTCGGCGAAGGAGGCCGCCCCTTCGAGCACGCGGGCCGGTGCGCTTTGCCCCCGCGCCGCCCAGGCGATGATCTGGTCGATCACCGCTTCGCCGGCGCGGCGCATCGGTGGTTTTCGGGTCAAGGGGCGCAGGGGTTCACTGGTTTTTTCGCGGTCTTTTTCATGGTTTTGGCGGATTTTTGGGTCTGATGCTTGGCTGTCGTCGGTGCCGGGGCGCAGGGGTTTTGCGGGGTTGCGGCGTAGCTGATGCCGACGGGGTTGAGCGCCCCGACCGCGGCGGGTAGGGCAGGGGTCAACCCGATCGCGATTGCGAGCAGGGAGGCCGTGCGGCGGGCCGGTTTCAGTGTGTGAGCGGTCATCGGAGGGGCGATCCTAGTGTTTGGGTTGGGCGGTGCCGGCCGGGGTGAAGGGGCTTACGGTGGTCCGGGGTGAGGCGGGTTTGGCGCGATCGACCAGCCAGCTGATCGTGACCAACACGGCCAGCAGCACTGCGAGCACCACCCAGGGGGATACGTGCAGCAGTTGCGGCACGGTGATCGAAGCCGGGCCGGTCTGGGCATAAATCCAGGATTTGATCGCCGGAAACACTGCGTTGAACGCCAGCGTGCCGCCGCCGATGCCGATCAGGAACAGCAGCCCGTCCAGCCGGCCGGACGCCATTGCGACCGCCGAGGTGCCGGGGCAATAGCCGCCGACCGCCATGCCGATGCCAACGCCGGCACCACCGAGCAGGGTGCCCCAGAAATAGACCGAGGGGACGAAAATATCGGACAGATGGATCAGGCCGAGCGCGCGCGAGGCGTAGATCAGAATGCCGCTGACCACGATGGCGGTGAACATCACCTTGAACACCGCCCAGTTGGTGAACCGCAATTGGGCGGTGAGACAGCCGGGATCGCCGAAGCCGGCACCTTCGAGAATAACGCCGAACAGAATCCCGAGTGCCAGTCCGGTCCAGGGGATCATCATGAGATTGACTTTCGTTGCCAGAGGGGTTTGAAAATGGTACCGAACGCGACGCCTGCGGCAAAAAATCCGATCAGGAACAGGAAACCGGCGGCCGCGAGCGGGGCGGAGCCTGAGAGGCCCATGCCGCTGGTGCAGCCCATCGCCATCCGCGCGCCGAAGCCCGAGGCGGCACCGCCGAGCAGAGCCAACCCGAGTCGCCCGAATGAGCGGACCCGGGGCGGACCGTCGATCTGGGGTCCGAACCGCCGGCCGAGCAGACTGCCGGCGAGCGCGCCGACGATCACGCCGATCACTTCCCAGACGATCCAGGAATTGAGGCCGGATCGGGCATAAGCGGCGAGGTAGTCATGCGCGCCGAACGCGTGGGGAGCCACGCTGGCAACACCGACCGCTGTCATCGCGGTGGTCGCGCCGGTCACACCGAGGCCGTGACCGGTGGCGAAAAACGTCGCGAACAGCACGACGCCGAGGGCGATTCCCGAAAGATAGGGATTCCATCGTGGCCTTGGGTTAACCGCTCTCATGATGACTCCATCGCTGGTGGGACTGGAACAAATCGTGATGGTTCAGAAGGCGGATTTGCCGTTGACCACCGGAAGCGACGCATCGCGCGTCCATTCCGACATCGATCCGCTGTAGAGTTTCACGTCAGGCACGTGGGCGACCTCACGCAGGGCGAACCAGTCGAGCGAGGCGAGATGGCCGGTGTTGCAGAAAGTGTAGGCCGGCTTGTCGGTCGAAATGCCGGCCTTGTGCATCGCGGCAACGACCTCGGCGCGGTCGAGCATGCCCTCGCCATCGGATGTCAGTACGACCGAATACGGCAGGTTGAGCGCGCCCGGAATGGTGCCGACCTTCCGATCGACCGCCGGCCTGACCTTGCCTTCATACTGCTTCACAGGTCGTGCATCGACCAGTTGGAAACGATGCGTGTTGAGATCGGCCTGCACCATCGCCTGGGTCGCGAGCAGACTGGCATCGAAATGCGGGGTGAAGCTGGCGACGGCGGGTGTGACATCGCCGGTGGCGACCGGGTCTTTCGGGTTGGCGAGCCAGGCGTGGTCGCCACCGTTCATGATCGAGACATTGTTCATGCCTTCGATCCGCAGGGTCCAGTAGACCCGCGTGGTCGCCGGGAAATCGCCCTTGATCGCGCCGGCCGGTACCAGGATGACGCGGCTGTCGTCATTAATGCCGACGCCGGCAATGACTTTGGCGATGGTGGCTTCGGGCGGCAGCACGAAGGGCAAGCCGTTCATCGGCACCCGCCAATGATCGCTCAAAAAGCCGGTGAAGACCGCGCCGGGAATATGCTCCTTCTCGTAGGCCGGCTTCTGCTTGTCGAAATCATAGACCTCGACGACGACCAGATTGGGCGTGTGCAGATGGGCGACGAGCCAGGCTGGAGTGACCAGCGCCGGTGCGACCGGGCCTGCCGCCTGCGCGGCGATGACACCCAGGGGTGCCAGGGCCAGAAGGGCCGCCACCGCAGTGGCGCGGCCAAGCTGGGCGCGGAGCGAGCGTACTATTGGAATATTCATTGATTATTATCCCTCCTGATAGTGTCAAGCGCTTCTGGTTTTGCGGACGTCGGCAGGCGCTTAGCGCTTTCGATACGCGACCAAAGCGAAACATGCAAGAATTATTATATTTCAGTCGTAATTGTCATTGACCCAGATCAATGACCCTGAGAGTTAGGACCGGTAATGTAATATTGTCAGGCTGCGGCTAGAGTCCGCAGTCTGGCTCGTCGGTGTTGACCTGTGGAGGAGATCGGCATGCAGCGCCGTGACTTTATCAAGCTCAGTGCCACGGTCGGCTCAAGCGCGCTGCTCGGCTCGATGCTGGGCGGATGCACCGAGCCGGCCGAATGGCAGCGCATGATGAACGCGCCACCCGCCACCGAGACCGCGACGGTCTGCAACATCTGTTTCTGGTCCTGCGCCGCCCGCGTCCACACCCAGGGGTCGCGCCTGTGGAAGATCACCGGCCAGCCGGGCGATCCGCATTCCGATGGGCGGTTGTGTACCCGCGGCACCGGTGGGGTGGGGGCTTATTACGATCCGAACCGGCTGATCAAACCGCTGCTGCGCGTTACCCGCAACGGCCAGCAGCGCTTCGAGGTGGCAAGCTGGGACGACGCGCTCGGGGTGATTGCGGAACGGTTGACCAAGGTCGCCAAAACCTACGGGCCGGATCGGCTCGCCTCGCTGGTGCATGGGCCGGGGGCGGAACATTTCGTGCATTTGAGCCGCGCCTTCGGCAGCGACAGCATCGCCGAACCCGCCTTCGCGCAATGCCGCGGGCCGCGCGACACCGGATTTTTTCTCACCTTCGGCGAGGGCATCTCCTCGCCCGAGCAGACCGACATGTCGAATGCGCGCTGCGTCGTGCTGATCGGCACGCATCTCGGCGAGAATCTGCATAACAGCCAGGTGCGGACGTTTGCCGATGCGATCCGGAACGACGCGACGATCATCACGGTCGATCCGCGCTTCTCGGTGGCGGCCGGCAAGTCGCAGCACTGGCTGCCGATCAAGCCCGGCACCGACATCGCCCTGCTGCTCGCCTGGATCAACGTGATCCTGGCCGAAAAACTGTATGATGCCGATTATGTCGCGCGCAACACGATCGGGCTGCCGGAACTCGCCGCCTATGTCGCGCCGTTCACGCCGGAATGGGCCTATCCCGCGACCGGGCTGGAACCCGAGGCGATCCGGCGGACCGCGCGGTTGATGGCGGCGGCGGCACCGGCCACGGTCATTCATCCCGGCCGGCACACCGTGTGGTGGGGCGATGATACCCAGCGCGCCCGCGCGATGGCGATTCTGGCCGGGCTGCTCGGCATCTGGGGCAGCAAGGGCGGCTATTACCTGCCGGAAGCGGCGCTGATCCCGGATTACCCGCTGCCGGAATATCCGGTGCCGAAATCCTCCTGGCGCGACATCACCCTGGCGAAATATCCGCTCGCCGGCGCGCCGGTCACCAATGTGATCATCGACAACGCGCTGGGCAAAAACGCGCATTACCGCGCCCTGCTGATCTATGACACCAACCTGCCGATGACGATGCCCGGCATTCGCGAGAAATTGCAGACCGCATCGCAATCGCTCGATCTGATCGTCGCGATCGATGTGCAGCCCTCCGAAGTGACCGGCTATGCCGATGTCGTGCTGCCGGAGTGTTCGTATCTGGAGCGTTATGACGGCTTGCGCAACGATCCCGAAATCGAACCCTGCATCGCGCTGCGCTCGCCCGCCTTGCCGCCACGCGGGGAGTCGAAGCCGGGCTGGTGGATTGCCAAGGAGATCGGCAACCGGCTTGGGGTGGCCGATTATTTCCCCTGGAAGGATTACGCCGAGGTGGTCGATTGGCAACTCAGGCAGGTCGGCAGTTCGCTCGAGGAGCTGAAAAGCACCGGGATCAGGTTTTTTCCGCGCACGACGCCGCTCTATTATAAAAAAGGCGAGACCATTCCGTTCAAGACCCCGAGCGGCAAGATCGAGCTGTATTCGACGACCCTGAAGGACGCCGGGTTCGATCCGATCCCGCGCTTCACCCCGCCGCAGGAGGCGAGGCCAGGGTTTTTCCGCCTCAATTACGGTCGCGCGCCGCAGCATAGTTTCAGCCGCACCCAGAACAATCCGGTGTTGTTTCAGTTGATGCCGGAAAACCTGGTGTGGATTCATCCGACCGTCGCGCGGCAATTCGGCATCGAGACTGCGAGCTATATCCAACTGGTCAATCAGGACGGGGTGGTGAGCAATCGGGTGCGGGTGCGGGTGACCGAGCGGACCCGGCCGGATTCGGTGTGGCTGGTGCATGGGTTCGGCCATACCGCCGAAGGGTTGAAACTCGCGTTCGGCCGGGGGGCCGATGATTCCGCGCTGATGACGAATATTCTCTACGACCCGATCATGGGAGGCACCGGCATGCGCGGCAATTACGTGACCTTTCGCAAGGCGGCGGCGTGATGACCCATTATGCGATGGTGATCGACACCAGAACCTGCATCGGCTGTACTGACTGCGTCGATGCCTGCCGGATGGAGAACAACGTCCCCGAAGGTCTATGCTATGATTGGGTGGTCGAGATCACCAAGGGGCGCTATCCGAATTTGACCACCGAGTTTCGCTCTGAGCGCTGCAATCATTGCTCCAACGCCACCTGTGTCACCGCCTGCCCGACCGGGGCGAGCCAGTATTGGAACGGCAGCAACATCGTCGTGGTCGATGCGACCAAATGCACCGGCTGCAAGGCCTGCATCGCCGCCTGCCCGTATGACGCAAGGCTGATCATGCAGCCGCAGGGCTACATCGGCAAATGCACCTTCTGTGTGCAACGGGTGCAATATGGCGAGGACCCCGCCTGCGTCGCGGTATGCCCGGCGCATGCGATGCATTTCGGACTGCTCGATGATCCGACCAGCAACGTCAGCCGATTGCTGGCGGAGCGCGAGAATTACACCCTGCATCCGGAAACCGGCAACGAGCCGAACGTATTCTATTTGCGCTGACCATGAAAAACGAGGTGCCGTGACATGCGCGAGGAGGTTCTGGCCAGTGTTCTGGCCAATCCAGGTGTCGAGCCGACGCTCGCGATCTGGGGCTGGCAGATTGCGACCTATCTGTTTCTCGGTGGTCTCGCCGCCGGGTTGATGGTGTTTTCCGGCTGGACGGTGCTGAGTGGGCGCGCGGCGCGCACACCCTTCGCCGCCAATCGCGCCCCGCTGATCGGGCTGGTGCTGCTCGGAGTAGGCATGGGAACGTTGTTTCTCGATCTGGAGCGCAAGATCAACGTCTGGCGGTTCTACGCGTTCCTGCACGAGACCTCGCCGATGTCATGGGGGGCGTGGATTCTGATTTTGGTGTTCCCGGTGCTCGCCCTGCTGGCTCTGGCCGGGCTGCCGGCGGGGTTCCCCTGGTTGGCCGGGAAACTGGGTCGTCTGCCGATCATCGGTCCGCGTGCCGTCACGCCGCTGATCGGGCTGTGCGGCAGGGTGCGGCGACCGCTGGCGTTTCTGGGGATCGCGCTCGGCATCGGGCTCGGCATCTATACCGGGGTGCTGCTGTCGAGCTTCAATGCGCGGCCGTTCTGGCATTCGGCGCTGCTCGGTCCGCTGTTTCTGGTCTCCGGCCTGTCGACCGGCGCGGCGCTGATGATCCTGGGCGCCGGCACGAAGGAGGAGCGGCATCTGTTCGGCCGGATCGACCTCGGCCTGATCGTGGCCGAACTCGCGCTGATCTTTCTGTTCGTGATCGACATGCTGAACGGTGACGCGTTGCAGCGGAGCGCGGTGGCGCATGTGCTCGGCGGGTCCGAGACGCAATTGTTCTGGATCGGGTTCATCGGCCTCGGCCTCGCGATACCACTGGTGCTGGAGGCCGCGATGTGGTGGCGCTCGATGACGCCGATCGCAGGTGCTGCGTCGGTCCTGGTGCTGCTCGGTGGCTTTCTGCTGCGCGACGTCATGGTAACCACCGGCCAGCAGACCACCTGGACCAGCTTCAACAATCAGTTCAACCCCGGATTGCTCGCCAGACTGCGCACCGATGGCGAAAATCCGAACGGACGTTTTTAGGAGACGACCGATGCAACGCACAAAGCTCTCCCGCACCCGGATCTCCGGCCTCGCGCTGGCTCTCGGTGCGATTCCCGCCCTGCCGATGGCGATCCCGGCGCTCTCGCCGCTCGGCGTCGCCCGCGCCGATGCCCAAGACGCGGCGACGCTGCAAACCATGGCCCAGGCGGTCGCGCGCGGGGAGACCCTGGTGACACCACACCATCTGCAAGGGCTGATCCTGGCGAAACGGCGCGATTTCACCCTGATCGACCTGCGCGCCCCGGGCGATTTCGCCGCCGCCCATATCCAGGGTGCCACCAACATGCCGCTCCCCAAACTGCTCGAATCGGCGGAAATCGTGAAACTGCGCCGGATGCCGCAGGTCATCGTGTACTCCACCACGACCGACGAAGCGGCCCAGGGCGTGGTGCTGCTGCGCCTGTCCGGCGTGGCGGCGATGGCGCTGGAGGGCGGGCTGCTCGCCTGGTCGCACATGGTCACGGCGGCATCGACACCGCAGACCGCCGCGATCGTGCGCGCCCTGAACGATTGCCCGCAACCGGCACCGGCGGTCATCCCCGCGCTCGGCAGCATCGTGCCGGCAAGCGCCACCACACCCGCCGTGTCGCCGGTGCCAGCGCCGCCCACCAAGCCGAAACCAAAAACCCCCATTAATCTGAACGCCATGTGCGGTTAGATTTCTGGCGGCAACACCGGCAGGTGGTGTGCGGCGCGTTGGGCAAAGGCTTCGATGGTGCGGTTAAGCATGATCGGCGCGATTCTTTCGGCAATCCGCTCGAATACCGCCGTGCGGAAACTAAGGTCGAAATCCGCGCGCACGGCGGTGCTGGTCGGGCACAGGCTGCGCAATTGCCAGACCAGGCGGAATTTGCGGAACGGCGATTGAGAGGAACTGATTTGCAGCCGATGTGGCGGGTCGAGTTCCGCGACCGAGCGGAATTGCAGGGATAATCCGGCGAGGCTGACGACCTGTTCAACCTCGAGATGCTGCGGCGCGCGCTGATCGATCCGCGCGGCCTGCCAGCCCGGCATGTAGAGCGGGTAGGATTCGATGTCCGCGATCAGGGCGAATAATGGGGCGATCGGATAGGCGAAGACGCGCTCGACGTGATGCGTCGTCATGCCGGCGCGTGGGCGGCGTGCGGGAGATCCGAGCGTGACAATCGAACAACCACGATGGTGGCATCAATCCAAAAAATACCGCACTGCCCTTGATCCATATCAATGCAATAGGCGGCATATTTGTTATGGGAACAAGGCGTTTGGACGATCGTCACTATAATTTGTCGCGATAATCCTTTGCCCGTCGAGGGCAACAGACGGGGGAACGATAATGGGCGCGGAGAGCCAGACTTTTTACCAGTTGATGCGCGCTCAGGGTACTAGTCGGCGTTCGTTTCTCAAATTTTGCAGCCTGACCGCCGCCGCCCTCGGGCTGGAGCCGGTCTATGCCGCGCAGATCGCCCACGCCATGGAAACCAAGCCGCGGATTCCGGTGCTCTGGATGCATGGGCTGGAATGCACGTGCTGTTCGGAATCCTTCATCCGTTCGGGGCATCCGCTGGCCAAGGATGTCATCCTGAAAATGATCTCGCTCGATTACGACGACACGCTGATGGCCGCCGCCGGGTACCAGGCCGAGGCGATTCTCGACGAAATCCCGAAAAAATACCCGGGCGAATATATTCTCGCGGTCGAGGGCAATCCGCCGCTCAACGAGGATGGCATGTATTGCATCGTCGGCGGCAGGCCGTTCGTCGACAAGCTCAAGGCGGTGGCGGCGAATGCCAAGGCGGTGATCGCCTGGGGTGCCTGCGCCTCCTGGGGCTGCGTGCAGGCGGCGCGGCCCAACCCGACGCAAGCGACGCCGATCGACAAGGTGATCACCGACAAGCCGATCATCAAGGTGCCGGGCTGCCCGCCGATCGCCGAGGTGATGACCGGGGTGATCAGCTACATGATCACCTTCGGGCGCATCCCCGATCTGGACAGTCGCGGCCGGCCCCTGATGTTCTACGGCCAGCGGATTCACGACAAATGCTATCGCAGGCCGCATTTCGACGCCGGCGAGTTCGTCGAGACCTGGGACGATCAGGGGGCGCGCGAGGGCTACTGCCTCTATAAAATGGGTTGTCGGGGGCCGACCACCTATAACGCGTGCTCGACGGTGCGCTGGAACGGCGGGGTGTCGTTTCCAATCCAGGCCGGCCACGGCTGCATCGGCTGCTCGGAAGACAATTTCTGGGACAATGGCCCGTTCTACCAGCCGCTGTCGCATGTCGGTGCCGGGTTCGGGGTCGAGGCGAGTGCCGACGAAATCGGCGCGGCGGCGGCGGGCGTGGTCGGTGCCGGCGTGCTCGCCCATGCCGGGGCCAGCGCGATCAAGCATTGGCAGAAAATCAAGCCGAAACCGAAGTCTGACGACCATCCGCCGCATGAGGGAGACCGGCCATGACGACCGTCACCACGCCGAACGGCTTCAGCCTCAATAACAGCGGACGGCGCATGGTGGTCGATCCGATCACGCGGATCGAGGGGCATCTGCGCTGCGAGGTCAATCTCGACCAGAATAACGTCATCCGCAACGCGGTGTCGTCGGGCACCATGTGGCGCGGCCTCGAGGTGATTTTGAAGGGCCGCGATCCGCGTGATGCCTGGGCTTTTTGCGAACGCATCTGCGGTGTGTGTACCGGCATCCACGCGCTGGCCTCGGTGCGGGCGGTGGAGGATGCGCTCGCCATCACGATTCCGGAAAACGCCAACACCATTCGCAACATCATGCTGGCGACGCAATGGGCGCAGGATCATCTGGTGCATTTCTATCATCTGCACGCGCTCGACTGGGTCGATGTGATCAGCGCGCTGAAGGCCGATCCGAAAGCGACCAGCACGCTCGCGCAGAGCATCTCGCCGTGGCCGAATTCCTCGCCGGGCTATTTTCGCGATGTGCAGACGAGGCTGAAAAAATTCGTCGATTCGGGTCAATTGGGTCCGTTCATGAACGGCTACTGGGGTAATCCGGCGTATCTGCTGCCACCGGAAGCCAATCTGATGGCGGTGACGCATTATCTCGAGGCGCTCGATTTTCAGCGCGAAATCGTGAAAATCCACACCGTGTTCGGCGGCAAGAACCCGCATCCGAACTGGCTGGTCGGCGGCATGGCCTGCGCGATCAATCTCGACGGCCCGCTCGCCGCCGGCGCGCCGGTGAACATGGTGCAGCTCAATCTGGTATCCTCGATCATCGACCGCACGATCGACTTCATCGATCAGGTCTATGTTCCCGATCTGATCGCCATTGCGACCTATTACAAACACTGGGATTACGGCGGCGGCCTCGCCGGGCGGAATCTGATGTCCTATGGCGATTACCCGGTCGCCGCCAACAACTGGTCGGACGCCAATCTGCTGATCCCGCGCGGGGCGATCATCAACGGCAAGCTCGACGAGATCATGGAGATCGACCTGCGCGACCCCAGCCAGGTGCAGGAGTTCGTCGATCATTCCTGGTATCGCTACCCCGACGAGGCGATCGGGCTGCACCCCTGGGCCGGCATCACCGATCCCAATTTCGAGCTCGGCCCCCACACGGTCGGCACCAAAACCGACATCAAGCAACTCGATGAAGGTGCCAAATATTCCTTCATCAAAGCCCCCCGCTGGCGCGGCCACGCGATGGAGGTCGGCCCGCTGTCGCGCTTCACTTTAGGCTACGCCAAGGGGATTGCGGAGTTCAAGGAGCCGGTCGACAAGGTGCTGACCGATCTCGGCCTGCCGCTCGGTGCCTTGTTCACCACGCTCGGCCGCACCGCCGCGCGCGGGCTGGAAGCCTCCTGGGCCGCGCACAAGATGCGCTTCTTCCACGACCGGCTGATGGAAAACCTGCGCGCGGGCGATCTGGTCACCGCGAACACCGAAAAATGGGAACCGGCGACCTGGCCGGCCGAGGCCCGCGGCATCGGGCATGTCGAGGCACCGCGCGGCGCGCTCGGCCATTGGGTGCATATCAAGGATCGCAAGATCGAAGCCTATCAGGCCGTGGTGCCGACCACCTGGAACGGCTCCCCGCGTGATCCGGCCGGCAATATCGGCGCGTTCGAGGCGGCACTGCTGAACACCCCGCTCGCGGACTCCAGCCAGCCGCTGGAAATTTTGCGCACGCTACACAGTTTCGATCCCTGCCTCGCCTGTGCCACCCATGTGATCGCGCCCGATGGCAGCGAACTGGTGCGCGCCGACGTGCTTTAGGTCAATTTCCGGGAAACAGGACATCGCGCCATGCTCGACCATCCATCGCCCGCGCTGAGCGACCCACCGCAAGCCGAGGTCACCGCACCGGTCTATGTCTATGAACTGCC
This sequence comes from Acidiphilium sp., assembly GCA_028688905.1. Classification (GTDB taxonomy): domain Bacteria; phylum Pseudomonadota; class Alphaproteobacteria; order Acetobacterales; family Acetobacteraceae; genus Acidiphilium. The sequence goes on from JAQTXH010000002.1 coordinate 83,153, forward strand.
GGTGCGGATCTGGCATTGGGTGATGGCGCTGGCGATCACCATCCTGGCATTCACCGGCTTTCTGATCGCCGACCCGATCTGGCCGTTGCAAATGGGCCAGCCCTACAATCATTACATGATGGGCGATATCCGGTTCGCCCATTTCGTCAGCGCCTATGCGCTGGTCCTGGCGATGGTGGTGCGGGTCTATTGGGCATTCGTCGGCAATCGCTATGCGCGCGAGATTTTTCTGCCCCGGGTCTGGTCGCGGCAATGGCGGGGCGAATTCGTCAAAACGGTGCGCTGGTATCTGCTGATCGAACCCGAGACCAGCAAGGAGAGTGGCCATAATCCGCTGGCGCAGACGGCGATGTTCGCGATGTTCCTGCTCGGCGTGATCTTCGAGATCGTCACCGGCTTCACCCTCTATGGCGAGGGTGTCGGCTACGGGTCCTGGTCGTATGATCTGTTCACCCGCTGGGTGGTGCCGCTGTTCGGCAGCAGCCAGACGGTGCGGACCTGGCACGTGCTGGGCATGTGGTATCTGATCCTGTTCGTCATCGTGCATGTCTATATGGCGATCCGCGAGGACATCATGTCGCGTCAGACCATGATCAGCACGATGATCAACGGCTGGCGATTCTTCAAGGATAACCGGCCATGACCAGCGATCGCGCCATCGTGGTGCTCGGCATCGGCAATATTTTATGGGCCGATGAAGGCTTCGGCGTTCGCGCGGTCGAGGCGCTGCACGAGGCCTATGCGTTTCCTCCCGAAGTCACCCTGATCGACGGTGGCACCCAGGGGCTTGCGCTGCTGCCGCTGATCGAGGCGGCGGATCTGCTGGTGGTGTTCGATGCCGTCGATTATGGACTCGAACCCGGCGTGCTGCACCTGATCGATGACGACGACGTGCCGCGCTATCTGACCGCGAAAAAAATGAGCCTGCATCAGACCAGTTTCCAGGATGTGCTCGGCCTCGCCACGCTGTCGGGCCGGTTGCCGGGGCGGATGCATCTGATTGGGGTGCAGCCGCTCGATCTCGATGATTACGGGGCCAGCCTGACCGCGCCGGTCCGCGCCCGGCTCGAAGCGGCGGTCGCACACGCGGTCGCGTTTCTGGCGAGGTTCGGCATCATCGCATCCCCGCGCGTGGCGGACGATCCGGCCGAGCCGCTCGGCCCGGCGTCGGTCGGCCGGGAATCGTATGAGGCGGTAGCATGAGCGGCGCGGTCGCACGGCTGTTGGCCCGGCCGGGCGTGGTCGCGCTGAACCCGGCAATGGTCGATGATTTCGTCGCAACCGGCACCTGCGTGTTGTTGTTCACCGGCGACGCCGCCCGGCATAAGGAAATCGACGATGTCGCCACGATCCTGCCCGACCTGATCGTTGCCTGCGGTCACGCGATGAGGATCGGCGTGATCGACCCCGATGCCGACCGTGCCAGCGCGATCCGATTCGGCGTCACGATCCGCCCGACGTTGGTGTTTCTGCATGGCGGCACCGTGCTCGGCGCGGTGCCGCGGATGAAGGACTGGGCGGTCTATCTGAGCGAGATTGCCACGATCTTCGCACCGCTGGCGCAGGGGGTGTCGTGACATGAGCGCCTTCATCCCCGCTCGTCCCGGCCCCGGCAGCTTCGGCGACGGGCCGGATTACCTGCCGCTGCCCAAGGACGTCACCGTCTTCGTCGCCCCCGACCTGCCGGACGATCCTGAACTGCGCCGGATCGGCCCGGCCTGGCTCGGTCGCATCGGCGATGCGCTCGCCGCCTATCGCGACGATGGGCCGGCGCAGAGCATCGATCTCACGGGGTTGACCGCGACCGAACGCCGGTTTCTCGATGAAGTGCTCGGCCATGGCGAGGTCACGGCACTGGTGCTCGGCAATCCGGCGATCCGGATCGAGGAGACGATTTTCACCGGTCTCTGGCGCATCCGCAGCGAGGCGGGTGAGGGGATGCCGGCGATCGACCGGCTGGAAATCGGCCCGATCCCGGCGATTCTGACCGCGCGCGCCGCGGCGGCGGCCGGGTCGCTCGATCTGCCCGATGCCGTAACCCTGCCGGAATTCCTGGTCAACGCGCCGCATATTCTGGCGGAACTGATTGCCCGCAGTGCGACGTTTGCGGCGACCGGCGCGGGCCATATGATCAATCTCGATCTGGTGCCGATGGGCAATGAAGAACTCACCTGGCTGGCCGGCGCGATCGGCGAGGGGCCGGTGGTCATTCTCTCGGCCGGTTACGGCGCCTGTCGCATCCGCAGCACCCGGCTCACCGCGACCTGGTGGGTGCAATATTCCAACGCGAGCGACGCGCTCATTCTGAATTCGCTGGAAATCGCGGCCATCCCCGCCGTCGCCTGCGCCGCCGCCGACGACATCGCGGAATCGGCCCTGCGCGTCCGCGCGGTGGCGGCGCTGTACCCATGAGCGCCCCGCTCCGCTACGAATGCCGGATCTGCTGGCAGGTCTATGATCCCGCGATCGGCGATCAGGTGGCGCAGATCCCGCCCGATACCGAATTCGCAGCACTGCCCGAGGATTGGCTCTGCCCGCGATGCGACGCGCCGAAACTCCAGTTCATCCTGATCGATCCGGAGACGGGGGATGCATGAGATGGCGCTGTGTGAAAGCGTGGTGCAGGCGCTCGGCGAACAGGCCGCCGCGCAGGGGTTTGCCCGCGTCACCGCGGTGTGGCTGGAAATCGGCGCGCTCGCCAGCGTGGAACCCGAAGCGATGCGGTTCGGCTTCGATGTGGTGACGCGCGACACCGTGGCCAATCAGGCGCGGCTCGAAATCATCGAGGTCGCGGGCGAGGCGTGGTGCATGCAATGCGCCGCGAGGGTCGGGTTGCAGCGGTTCGGTGAGGCCTGTCCGCAGTGCGGCGGTTATCAGTTGCAGGTGCTGACCGGACAGCAAATCCGGATCAAACAGATCGAGGTGATGTGATGTGCGGCATATGTGGATGCGGAACGAGCGAGATGGTGGACACCGCGCCGGCGACCCTGGCGGAGCACCGCCATGACCATGACCATGACGCCGGCGGTGCCCGTATGGTGCGGATCGAGCAGGATATCATGGCGAAAAACCAGCGCTACGCTGATGCCAACCGGCACTATTTCGCGGCGCATGGCATTTTCGTGGTCAATCTGATGTCCAGCCCCGGTGCCGGCAAGACCACGTTGCTGGTCCGCGCCGTCGAGGCGCTGAAGGGACGCGTGCCGGTCGCGGTGATCGAGGGCGATCAGCAGACCGGGCTGGATGCCGCGCGCATCGCCGCCACCGGCGTGCCGGCGTGGCAGATCAACACCGGCAAGGCGTGTCACCTCGATGCCCATGCGATCGGCCATGCGCTCGATCATCTGCCGGCGCTGGATGGCGGGATTTTGTTCATCGAGAACGTCGGCAATCTGGTCTGTCCGGCCGGGTTCGACCTCGGCGAGGCGCATAAGGTGGTCATCCTGTCGATCACCGAGGGCGAGGACAAGCCGTTGAAATATTCCGACATGTTTCACGCCGCCGATCTGATGATCCTCAACAAGACGGACCTGCTGCCCTACGTGACGTTCGATGCCGACGCCGCCATCGCCTATGCGCGCCAAGTCAATCCGCAGATCGACGTGCAGGCGGTATCCGGCCTGTTCGGCGATGGGCTGGAGGCGTTTCTGGCGTGGCTGGACGTCGGCAGCATCCGCGCCCAGCAGGCGGCCCAGCAGGCGACACTGTCCAACAAGGTTGTGGTGGGAGACCGTATTGTGGTCGAACGGCGCGCCGGCTGACCGGACTGGTTCAGCAGATCCGCGGTAGTGGGTCGGCTTCAAGTTCGGCGAGGATGCGCGCACCGCCGATCCGGGTGTGCAGCATCACTGCGGGATCATCCAGGCCAGCGGGGTCGGCGATGCGGCCGATGATCGCGGCGGCACCACCTTGCGGCAGCGCGCGCCAGGCCGCCAGTGCCGTGGTGGCCTGTTCGGGAGCGATCACCGCGACGACTCGTCCCTCGCTCGCCAGATAGAGCGGATCGTAGCCAAGCATGGCGCAGACCGAGGCTGTGGCCGGACTGATCGGAATCATGCCTTCGTCGAGATTGACCCGACGATGGGTGCCGCGCGCAATTTCATGGGCGACTGTGGCGAGGCCGCCGCGCGTCGGGTCCCGCATGAAGCGCAGGCCGGGCAGGGGCAAAAGAGCCTGGGTCAGTGGCAGAACCGAGGCGGCGTCGGACTTGAGGTCGCCGCGCAGGCCGAACGCCTCGCGCGCCAGCATCACCGCAATGCCGTGATCACCGACCGGGCCGCTCAGCAGCACGACATCGCCCGAGCGGATCGCTGCCATGCCGAGCGTGCAGCCCAGCGGGCGCACGCCGATGCCGGTGAGCGCCAGATACAGCCCGCCGCCCTGGCCGCGCGGCACCACCTTGGTATCGCCCGCCACCACCTTCACCCCCGCCGCATCTGCCGCGGTACCCAGGCTGGTGACAATCGTTTCGAGCAGTGCCATCGGCAATCCCTCCTCGATGAACATCGACAGCGTGACATAGAGCGGCCGCGCGCCGGATACCGCGAGGTCGTTTACCGTGCCGTCGATGGCCAGCGCGCCGATGTCACCGCCCGGAAACTGCAAGGGTTGGACGGTGAAACCATCGGTGGTCACCACGATCTCGCCGGGCGGCAAGGTAATCGGCGCGGCGTCCGCCTCGGTATCCAGGGCCGGATTGCCGAGGTGCGGACGAAACAGGTTGGTGATCAACCCGCGCATCAACCGCCCGCCATTACCATGGGCGAGGCCGACATGCAGTGCAGCCGGGTCGAAATCATCCATGAGTGCGGCTTCCATATTCGACGATCTGGCCGAAGCTCAGACCGGCGTCGTTGCAGGGAATCTCGCGCCCCAGATCGGCGGTGAACCCGTCGGCGCGCAGCAGCGTGAGCAGCCGTTCGGCCAGCCGGCGATTCTGGAACACGCCGCCCGCCAGTCCGATCGCGGCGACGCCATCCGAGCTTCGCACCCTGCGGGCGATGGCGAGCGCGGTCTGCGCCAGGGTCTCGTGAAACCGGGCGGCGCGTTCGGCGGCAGGGTTCGAGGCATTCAGCAGCATCGCGAGTAGCGGGGTCCAGTCGGCGATCAGGCAATCGTCGCGCGCGCTGACCGGCAAAGCCTTGTCTTGAAGCGGACCCGCCGGAGACGAATCGGCCAAGGCTTCGAGCCGTGCCGGCCCCTGACCCTCGTAACTCGTGTGGGTGCCGAGACCGAGCAGCGCGGATGCCGCGTCGAACAGGCGGCCAACCGCCGAACTTTCGTGGCAATTCAACCCCGCTGTCCAGGCGCGTCGGGCAAGCTCGGCATCCGCAGGCAGCACCGGCGCGGGCGGGGCGATGCCGCGCCCCCAGCACATTGCGGCGGCGCTGCGCCAGGGTTCGCGTCCGACCCGATCGCCGCCTTGCAGCCGGAACCGCTCGAATCGCGCGACCGCGCGCCACGCACCGGGCCGGCCTAGCAGTGCCTCGCCACCCCACAGCGCGCCGTCTGGCCCCAGCCCGGCTCCATCCCAGGTGAACACCAGCATGGTACGATCCGGCGTACCGATCTCACCCGCCAGCGCCGAAGCATGTGCGGCGTGATGCCCGATCGGCATGGTTCGCAGCCCCTGGCCACGTGCCCAGATCGTACTGGCGTAGGACGGATGCGCATCGGTGAGAATGTACGTTGCCCGAACGCCATACAGTGCCTGCAAATCCCGCGCGGTGCGGGCGAGCAGCGCGAGGGCGGCGGGATCGTCGAGGTCGCCAAGATGCGGCGAGATCACCACCCGGTCGTCGAATCCCAGCGCGATGGTCGATTTCAGATGGCCGCCGACCGCGAGCACCGGCACATCCAGCCGGAATGTCAGGCTGCGCTCGATCGGTGCCGCGCCCCGGCCGGCGCGCAAGGTGCGGGGGAGGCGATCGATCACCCGGATCACGCTGTCATCGACCGGGCGTTCGATCGGGCGGTCATGGTGCAGGAACGCATCGGCGATGCCACCGAGCAAACATTCGGCCTCGGCGGGTTCGGTCACCATCGGCGCGCCGGAGCGGTTGGCCGAGGTCGCGACCAGCGGCGCGCCGAACGCCTCGATCAGCAGGTGATGCAACGGGCTGTCCGCCAGCATCACGCCCACGGTGTTCAGGCCAGGCGCGAGTGCCGCAGCCAGCGGCGCACCGGCCTGCCGTGCCGCCAGCACGACCGGCCGCGCGGGCGCACGCAAGGCCGTGGCCGTTGCTTCATCGAACTCCACCCAGGCGGCGAGCCGGCCGGCGTCGTCGGGAACCAGCACGGCCAGGGGCTTGTCGGGTCGGCGCTTGCGGCGGCGCAGTGCGGTCACGCCGGTGTCCGAAGCGGCATCGCAGAATAAATGATAGCCGCCGACCCCTTTGACCGCGACGATCGCCCCCGCTCGCAGGGCGGTGATGGCCGCCACCAGCGCCGCGTCGCCGACCACGCCCACGGCACCGGGGGCAACGAACCAACACTGCGGTCCGCACACCGGGCACGCCACCGGCTCGGCATGAAACCGCCGATGCGCGGGGTTGGCGTATTCCGCCGCGCAATCCGCGCAGAGTGGAAACCCGGCCATCGACGTATTCGCCCGGTCGTAGGGCAACCGGCGGATCAGGCTGTAGCGCGGCCCGCATTGGGTGCAGTTGATGAACGGGTAGCGATAGCGCCGATCGGCCGGGTTCGCCAATTCCGTGAGGCATTCCTTGCAGGGCGCGAGGTCGGGCGGCAGGAAATGCTGGTGCGCGCCGCTCGTCCGGCTGGCGCGGATGACGAAATCGTCCGATCTCCCGATGTTGGTGTCGGCCTCGGCATCCCGGCAATCGAGCAGTACCGGCCGCGCAGTCGCGGGGGCTTGCGCCAGCAGGCCGACCGCAAAACCATCCAGTGCCGTCACGTCGCCCGAGGCTAAAATCTCCACCGTACCTGCCCCATTGCGCACCCAGCCGGTCAGCCCATGTTCGCACGCCAGCCGATACACGAAGGGCCGGAACCCGACACCCTGCACCCGCCCGCCAAGGTCGATCCGCCACGTCGCCATCGGTGCGCTCACCCCGGTCGCACGCCGGCCTGCCACCAGATATGACAGGCCCCTTCGTCGGAAACCATGCACGGCCCGATCGGGTGCGATGGTATGCAGGCCTTGCCATAGAGTCGGCAATGATCAGGCGCGATTTGGCCGAGCACCACCGCGGCACAATCGCAGCCCGGCGGCATTTCGCCAGCGCGCGGCCGCGATTCCGTCCGGATCACGTGGCGCAACCGCGCATCGTAGCGCTGCCAGGGACCGCGCAGGCCGAAGCCGGAATCCGGAATGATGCCGATGCCGCGCCACATCGCGGGAATAATCTCGAACACCTCGGCCAGCAACCGCTGTGCTTCGATGTTGCCGCTCGCAGTGACCAGTTCGGGATAGCAATTATCCAGAAACGGCTCGCCTTGGATACTTTGCCGCAGCACCGAATACAGCGCCGCCAGCAGGCTTTCGCCGGTGAACCCGGCGACCGCCACCGGCAGGCAATAGCGTTCCGCGATGAAGCCCCATTCATTGGCTCCCATGATCGTCGCGACGTGGCCGGGCGCGATCAGGGCGTCGAGCGTGCTGTGGCCATCGCGCAGCAGCATTTCGACCGCCGGCCAGGTGAGCCGTGCGGCAAGCAGCACCGTCAGATTATCCGGCACCCCCTCGGCCAGCATCGCCGCAACGGGTGCCGACGTGGTTTCGAAACCGGCCACGAAAAACACCACCTCGCGCCGCGGTTCGGCATGGGCAATCGCAACCGCCTCCTGCGGCGAGGCGACCGGGCGGACATCGGCCCCCGCCTCGCGGGCCGCCGCGAGCGAGCGGATCTGGCCTTTCGGCGCGTTGATCGGCACCCGCAGCATGTCGCCGAACGCGACCAGGATCACCCGGTTTGCGGTGGCGAGCGTGATGGCATCGGCCAGATCGTCCTCCGGGCAGACGCACACTGGGCATCCAGGACCGGGGATGATGCGGATCGACTTGGGCAGCACCGCGCGCAATCCGAGCATCGCGAGGCTGCGCTCATGGCCGCCGCAGACATTCATCACGGCCACCGGCCGGTCGAGCGGCAGTTGGCGGATACGGGCGAGCCAGGTTTGGGCGGTGTGGAGCGTTTCGCTCATCGCACCACCTCACGCCGCACCGGCGGCGATGATATGATCAAGCAGATCCCACACCGTCCGCGCGTCCTGATGGGTCATTTTCTGTAAGGCGTAGCCGACATGAACCATGACATAATCGCCCACCGCGAGATCGGTGTCCGCGATCATGAACAGGCTGACCTCGCGCTGCACACCCTGTGCCTCGCAGGTTGCGACATAACGATCGATTGCGACGATCTGCATCGGAATCCCAAGACACATGGCGCGTCTCCTTGGTTGCCCCCGCATCGCTTCATCGGACTCGGTGATGTCACGGAGAATCGCAGACTGCGGTGCCGCAAAGTTTTTTTCATTGATCTTGATCAATGCCGGAGCCGTCAGACAACCGTTATAAAGTCTCCATTGGTCGCAGTAGTGCGGTCGCTGGACTTTATTATTGTGAATGGTGACGTGTCGGGTCAGCAAGGGTGAGGAGAATAAGGTTATGCAACTGGCCAAATACGTGAAATTCCGCGAGGAACAATTCGGCGGCGTGCTGTTCGAAACCCAGTCGGAAAAAGTGTTCACGTTGAACGCCGCCGCCGTCGCCGTGGTGCGCGAACTGCCCGCCGGCGGCGATGCCGGTGCCATCGCGGCGCGGCTGAAGCAACGGTATCGGGATCCAGCCGGGGCGATCGAACGGGACGTTGCCGCCCTGATCGATGAGTTGCGCGCCAAGGGTCTGATCGTCGAGGCGACGGCGTGACGCCAGCGGCCGACGGTTCCCAGGCGGTGCCGGTGCCGTCGGCCTCCAGCGGGCTACGCTCGCCGCTCTATATGGCGTGGCAGATCACCAACGAGTGCAATCTCGCCTGTATGCATTGCATTGAGGAAAGTGGACCAGGTAAGGCCTTCGCCGATGAATTGTCCGACGATCAGACCTTCGCGGTGTTGCGCCAGATCATCGAACTCGACGTGCCGTATCTGTCGTTTTCCGGCGGTGAGCCGATGCTGCACCCGCGGTTTTTCGACATGGTCGCGTATGTTTGTTCGCACGGTGCCCAGCTCAAGATCGAAACCAACGCCCATTTTCTCGACCCTGTATCCTGCGCCAGGCTGAAAACCCTGGGGGTCAAGGCGGTGCAGGTCAGCCTCGATGGCGCGTCCGAGGCCAGTTTCAACCGCATGCGGGTGCGTGGCGACTTCAACCGCGCGGTCGAGGGTGTGCGCAATCTTCGCGCCGCCGGCGTGCCGATCGAGATCAACTATAGTCCGAGCCTGTTCAGCGCGCATGAAGCGGGTGCCGCGGTCGATCTCGCCTATGAGCTTGGCGCACAGAGTTTCTACTCCGGGCGCACCATGTACACCGGCAATGCGGTCAAGACCTGGCAGAAACTCACGCCTTCCGAGGCGCAGTACGCTGTCCTGTTCGACACTCTGCGCGCCAAGGCGCTCGAATATGCCGGGCGCATGCGGGTCGATTTCCATGAGATGGGCCTGCTCGACGAATTGCGCTACCGGCTGCGCAACCCCGCCGCCCTGCTGATCGTGCTGCCGAACGGCCTGGTCAAGCTGATCAACGCGCTGCCCTTCACCTGTGGCGATCTGCGGACGCAATCCCTGAGCGAGGTGTGGCAAAACTTCCAGCGCGCCTGGCAGGACCCACGCGTCGCCACCTTCGTCGACGATCTCGACCGTGACCCCGCCACCACCGCACAGCTGCACCGATGGATCGCGCTCTGAACCTGCCGCACGCGCGCACCGCGCGCACCGCATCGCCCGTTTTGGGGCGGCTGATCCGTGTGTTCAGCCTGGTGCGCTACCGGTTCTTTCTCTACGCCGGGCTGCTGCCCTACCTGCTGGGCGCGGCCTTCGCCTATCGGGCCACCGGCCATTTCGCCGCGGCGCTGTTCTGGAGCGGTCTGCTCGGCATCATTCTCGCCGTGATCGGCGTCGAGGCGTTCAACGAATATTTCGACGACCGGATGGGAACCGATCGGGTGTTCAACCCGCAGGACATCCCCCCGATGTCCGACCTTGTGCTCTGGACCGGCGTGGCCGGATTCGCCGGCGCGTTCGGGTTCGGCATCTATCTTGCCCTGCACGCCGGCTGGCCGGTCCTGGTATTCGCCGCACTCGGCGGAATGGCCGCGGTATTTTATGTCGCGCCGCCGATCCGCTGGGCCTATCGCGGCCTGGGTGAAACCATGATCGCGCTATCCTACGGGCCGTGGATGGTGCTGGGCAGTCTTTATCTGCTCGCGCATCGCCTCACCGGCACCGCCTTCGCCGCCTCGTTGGTGCCCGGCCTTCTGATCATGGCGCTCGCGGTGGTCAACGCGATCCCGGATTTCCATCAGGATCGGCTGGTCGGCAAGCGCAATCTGGTGGTGCGGCTGGGCCGGCGGCGCGGCGTGTTCCTCTATCTCGGGCTGGCCAGCACCGGCCTGCTGATCGTGCCGCTGGGCGTCGTGTTGGGCTGGTTTCCGCCCGCCAGCCTCGCCGCGCTGCTGGCGCTGCCCTGGCTGGTCGCGAGTGCCCGGGCCGCGCGCACCACCTACAACACGCCGCGGTTGTTCATTCCGGCGATCCGCGCGATCGTGACCTGCTACGCCGTCGCGGTCGGGCTGTTCACCCTCGCGATTGCCTTGACCGCCATCGTCCAGGTGTTCATGGGGAGCGGCCTATGAACAGACCAATGAACGGGATCGAATTGCTGGGCGCGCCGCTGTTCATCTCCTGGCAGATCACGCGTGACTGCGATCTCGCCTGCGTGCATTGCTGCACCGATTCCGCCCCCGGCCATGGGCTGGCCGATGAATTGACCGAAGCCGAAGCATTGGATCTGGCCGATCAAATCGTTGCCGCCGAGGTGCCGTATGTCATGCTGTGCGGCGGCGAACCCTTGCGGGTGCCGCATTTCATCGCCCTCGCCGAGCGTCTCGGTCATGCCGGAGTGATGCTGAAAATCGAAACCAACGGCCAGTTGCTCGATCAGCCGATCATCGACCGTCTCGCTTCCCTGCCGATCCGCTCGATCCAGATCAGCCTCGATGCCGACACCCAGGACGTCTACGGCCGCCAGCGCCCCGGTGCCTCGCTTGCCAAGGTCCACGCGGCCTGCCGCGCGGTGCGTGAGGCCGGCATGCCGCTCGAAGTGACCTTCGCGCCGACCCGGCTGAACATCGATCAACTCGACGCGGTCATGCGTCGCGCGGCCGCGCTGGGTGCGTTCCGATTCAACACCGGCAGGCTGATGCGGATCGGTCGCGCGGCACGGCTGTGGCACAAAATCCGCCCCGACGAAGCAGACGAGGTCAAATTCCGCAACACACTCGACAGTTACACCGCAGGTCTTGTGTCATCTGGCGTTGACACAAAAATGGAGATTTGTTATCTTCCCTTTACGGTGGCTGATGGACTTGATCAAAATCGTGATAAACCCCCCGCAACCATGCTGATCATGCCCAATGGACTGGTAAAAGTCGTTGGAGCCTCCGGTTATATTTGCAGTGATCTGGGTCGATCCAGCCTGCTGCATGCGTGGGACGATTATCGTGCGGCCTGGCACGATCAAGCGGTGCTCGACGACATCGATCGTTGCATCACCGATGAGGGTTTTCAGGCGAGGGCGAATGACTGGATTTCAACATTGAACGGAGTCAACCAACATGCGTAACACGACCGAAACCGTGCAGGTCAAACCGGGATCGTCTGACGATGCCATTCAAAGCCGGACCCAGGCGAATGAGTTGCCGCTCTGGGTTTCGCCGCGCCTCGAGGACGTGTCCGAGCAGGTGATGGCGCAGCCTTATATTCGCTTCACCTGAGTCCGGGCCCAGCCATGATGAGCGGCCGCTCGCTTGATAATTATGCCTCGCCGCTCTTCCTTGCCTGGCAATTGACCAATGGTTGCGACGCCGGGTGCCTCGCCTGCTGCGAGGAATCCGGCGTCGGCCATGCATGGCGCGACGAACTCACCCGCGATCAGGCGCTCGAGGTCACGCGTCAGATCATCGAGGCCGGTATCCCCTATGTCGCGTTCGGCGGCGGCGAACCGCTTAGCGTCGCGCATTGCTGGGAGGTGTTCGCGATGCTGGCCGAAGCCGGCATCGCCATCAAACTGGAAACCAACGGCAGCCTGATCGACGAAGCGACCGCCGCCCGGATCAGCGAACTCGGGATCGACTGCGTGCAAATCTCGGTCGATGGTGCTACCGCCGCAACCCATGAGCGCATGCGCCCCGGTGCCCGCTTTACCGACGCCATCGGCGCGATCGACCATCTGGTCGCCCGCGGCATCGCACCGCAATTCGTGTTCGTGCCCACCCGGCTTAACATCCATGACCTCGTGCCCGCGTTCGATCTCGCCGTGGCCCGTGGGTGCAGCGCCTTCGTCACCGGCCCGCTGATGCGCCTCGGCCGTGCCGCCGCCAACTGGGATCAACTCGTCTGCGACAACACCACGTGGCAAACCGCCGTCACCGCCCTGCGCCAGCACGCCACCGCCATCAACACCCCTATCATCCTGTCGATCTACCCCTGGGATATCGTGACCGAATTGCAAACCCGGCTCGACAGCCCGCAAGCCATGCTGCTCGTAGTGCCGAACGGTAAGGTCAAACTGCTGAACGTCCTGCCGTTCGCCCCGGCCGACCTGAAACACGACGGCCTGGCGGCTGCGTGGCACGCCTATCGCCAAGCCTGGCGCACCCCAACCGTGCGCGACTTCATCCTGCGCTGCCAAACCCAACCCAACCTGCTCCGCCACGCTAACGAAACCTGGCCCCTGGCTTTTACTGCCTAATGGACCTCGCCCCAAACCGCTGGGTCTCAGCTACCGGCGAGGGCTCGTACGAGGTCGGCGCGGCTGACGATGCCGACCAATTTGCCGTCGCGGACGACGGGCACGCGTTTGATGGCTTTGGACACGATCAGTTTTGCGATGTCGCCGAGTTTGGTATCTTCGGTGACGGAGACGATGTTGGTTTTCATGACGTGGAGCACTTTTTCGCGCTCTGCCTTGATCATGTTGAGATAGTCGGGTGCCAGATCGGTACCCTCCGCCAGCATTTCGAGCCACCACGACTGCTTGGGACTGGGGTCTTCGGACCATTGCAGTAGGTCGGTTTCGCTGACGATGCCGAGCACGTGGTTATCCGGATCGACCACGGGTACACCGCTAATTTGATGGGTTGCGAATAGTTTGGCGACCTGGCGGACCGAGGTTGCGGGCGTCACGGTCACGATTTTCCGCGTCATGACATCGGCTGCGGTCAAGGTCGAGGTTTCAAGCATTGGGGCGTCCCTCCTGGTTGGCAACCCGGTGAGCGTTCGGGCCGGTGAGCGTTCGGGCTGGCGTTGGTATGATCATCGCAGTCTGGTACTGAAAGTCTTTGATCTGGCTCAAGCAATTTCGTGCATGATCAAGCCGGGAATCGGCGGCGATGCCGGTGTGGCCCTATCTCGGTCCGGGCCAGCATGGCATAGCACAGGTTCTGCCGAAGTCTGAACAGCGGATGCGAAAACGGGGCACGCCAATGGCAAAGATCGATCTGTTGCTGCTGCATGCGCCCAGCGTCTATGATTTTCGCGACCATGCGATTCTTTATGGCCCGGTCAGCGACATGATCCCGTCCTCCACCGTGTTCGAAATGTATCCGCTTGGGTTCCTGACCATTGCGAGCTATCTGACCGCGCGGGGAATGAAGGTGCGCATCGTCAACCTCGCGCTGCGGATGATGGATGATCGGCGGTTCGACGTGCCGCGTTTCCTGGCCGGGCTGAACCCGGTGGCGATCGGCATCGATCTGCATTGGCTGCCGCATTGCCACGGCGCGCTGGAGGTGGCGCGGATCGCCAAGGAAATCCATCCCAACGTGCCGCTGATCATGGGCGGTCTGTCCTCGACCTACTTCCACCGCGAACTGATCGCCTATCCGCAGGTCGATTACGTGCTGCGCGGCGACAGTACAGAACCACCGCTGCATCAATTGCTGCTCGCCCTGCGCGGTGAGGGCCGGTTCGAGGACATCCCCAATCTGACCTGGCAACAGTCCGGCAACGTCATGGTCAATCCGCTGCGTTTCATTCCGGACACGCTCGACTATGCCGATCTCCGGCCGGACCTGATGGTCGAGATGGTGCTGCGCTATCGCGACATGAAAAGCGTGGTGCCGTTCGGCGGCTGGGTGAAAAACCCGATCACCACGGTGTTCACGGTGAAGGGCTGTTCGTATGAATGTGTCACCTGCGGCAGTTCGGCCACCGCCTGCACCCACCTCACCCGGCGTCAGAAACCGGTGTTTCGTAGCCCTGCCAGCGTGGTTGCGAACATGCGGATGATCAGCCGGTTGATCCACGGCCCGATCTTTCTGGTAGGCGATCTGTTGCAGGGCGGCGCTGGCTATGCCGAGGAGATTCTGAGCCGGCTCCACGAGGCGGCACTCGACAACGAGATCGTGTTCGAATTCTTCACGGTGCCGCCGGCCTCGTTTCTGGAAAGTATCGCGAAGCACGTGCGGCGCTGGAGCATGGAGTTCAGCCCGGAAAGCCACGAGCAGACGGTGCGTGACGCGCAGGAAGGCGAAACCGGCTATACCAATGCGAATATGGAGGCGATTTTCCGGAAGGCCCTGCACCTCGGCTGCTCACGGCTCGATGTGTTTTTCATGATCGGCCTGCCGGCGCAGACCGTCGCCTCGGTTGCCGCGACGATCGAATATTGCGGCCATCTGATGACACTGGGTGACAAGCGGATTTCCTGTTTCATCTCGCCGATGGGTCCGTTCATCGACCCCGGCAGCCGCGGATTCGAGGAGCCGGACCGGTTCGGCTACACGTTGTTCGCGCATACATTGGAAGAACACCGGCAATTACTGGTGCAACCAACCTGGGAGCGGATTCTGAATTATGAAACGAAGTGGATGACCCGTGCTGAACTGGTCGATGCGACCTACGACGCCGCCGAGCGGCTGAACGAGTTGAAAATGCAGCACGGCAGGATTTCGCAGCGGCGTGGCCGGTTGGTCGCCCGCCGAATCCGGCAGGCCCGGACGTTGCGTGCCGCGATCGACACCGAACTCGTGCAATCGGGCAAAATCGCGGATCATCCTCAATTGCGCGGCGCAATTTCACAATACAGCATGTCGACAGTGTGTGATAAGCGTGAATTATATTGGCCAAACCGGTTCGTGAACTTCAACCCCCGCACCATTGCCGGGATCGTCGGGCGCTATGCGTTATCGACCGTTCGGGCCTTGCGACCCGAACGGTAGAGTTTTCGTTTGTGGTCGAGCGAGTCTCGGCTGAGTTAGAGTAATATTGTTTGAGGTTGACGCCCACGCGGCAACGGAAGATCAAGGGCGCTTAAGGTGAACATCGCCTTTTGAACAGGTTGGCTAAAGAAGTCCCAGTTCGAGTCTGGCTTCCTGGCTCATCCGGTCGCGGGTCCAGGGCGGCGACCAGACGAGATTGACGAGCACGACATTGACCCCAGGAACGAGTGAGACGAGGTGTTGAACTTGGCCAGGCAACGAACCGGCCACCGGGCAGGCCGGCGTGGTCAGGGTCATATCGATATGAACCACCCCCTGCCGACTTACCGCGAGGCTGTAGATGAGCCCAAGATCGACCAGATTGACGGGAATTTCAGGATCGCGCACCATCTTCAGCGCCTCCATCACTTCCGATCGCAGGGCCGGATCGCCGTCATCGATCGGCTCGAATACCTTGGCATCGTTGCGGGTCTCGATCACTGCCTGATCCTTGATCATCGTCACGCTACTCGGTCCGGACAATGGGGGTGACGCCGCCACCTTGCACGGCGGCCTCGAAAGCGTGCCAGGCAAGCGTTGCGCATTTCACCCGTGCGGGAAAAGTTTTTACGCCGGTCAGCGGGTCGAGGCGTTCGCCGTCATCTTCAAGTTCCGGCGGCACGGCGATCGGTTTGCCTCCCGTCACCTTGGCGTGAAACGCGCCGAACAGAATTTCTGCCTCCGCCAGTGTTTTGCCTTTCAGTATCTCGGTCATGAGCGACGCGGAGGCTGTTGAGATTGCACAACCACGACCCTCGAAACTCACATCGTCAATCCGCTCGCCGGCGAGCTGCAGATAGACCGTGACCTTGTCACCGCAGAGTGGGTTATGGCCCTGGGCGAAATGACTCGGTTTGTCCATGGCATGGAAATTTCGGGGGTGACGCCCGTGATCGAGAATGATGTCCTGATAAAGCTCGCGCAGATCCATGATTTTTCTAGTCCCCGAATATTTTCTGTGCTGCACGCACCGCATGAACGAGTGCGTCCACGTCCGATTCATCATTGTAAATGCCGAACGAGGCACGGGCCGTGGCGGCAAGGCCGAGCCGATCCATCAAAGGCTGGGCGCAATGATGCCCAGCGCGGATGGCGACGTTCTGTTGGTCGAACACGGTGGCGAGGTCGTGCGGGTGAATCCCGGCGACCTCGAATGAAACCACTCCGATCGGGTCGAGACCGGCACCAACTACGCTAACCCCCGCCACGGCGGAGAGTTGGTTCACGGCGTAGCGCGTGAGTAATTGCTCGTGTTCCTGGATGGTATTGCGACCAATCGTTTCCATGAAATCAAGCGCTATATCCAAGCCGATTGCACCCGATATATCCGGCGTTCCAGCCTCGAAGCGGTGTGGTGGGTCCAGGAAAGTCGTTGTCTCGAATGTCACCGTATGGATCATGTCGCCGCCGCCCTGCCAAGGGGGCATCACGTCGAGAATGCGCCGTTTGGCATAAAGGGCACCGATGCCCGTGGGGCCGTAACATTTATGGCCAGAGAAAACATAGAAGTCGCAATCGAGGGCACGGACATCCACCGGCAGGCGCGGCACCGCCTGGCAACCATCCAGAAGCACCAGTGCGCCATGTGCATGGGCGATCTTGATCACGTCCTCAACGGGCACGACATGGCCTGTGACATTCGCCAGATGCGTAATGGCCACCAATCGGGTGCGCGAGGTAAAACATTTTTCGAACGCCGTCAGATCCAACCCGCCAGTCTCGTCGATGGGTGCGACAACAAGCTTGATACCGAGACGTGAGCGCAACAACTGCCAGGGCACGATGTTGGCATGATGCTCCATCTCGGAGATCACCACCTCGTCGCCTTCGGTAAGAAACGTAACACCCCAGGACTGGGCAACGAGGTTGATGCCCTCGGTGGCACCGCGAACAAACACAATCTCGCTGGCATCGCCAGCGTTGAGGAAGCGCTTGACCGTTTCGCGCGCCCGCTCGAAGCGTTCGGTCGAACGCGCGCTTAAGGCATAAACACCGCGATGTATGTTGGCATAATCCGTGCGGTAATATTCAGCGATGCCATCGATGACAGTGCTAGGCTTTTGCGCGCTCGCTGCGGTATCAAGAAACACCAGTCCCGGATTCCGCTCAAAGATCGGGAACTCACGCCGGATTTCCCGCGGATCGAAGGCAGCACCGGGAACCGCCCTGAGATGGACCTGTGGCATTACGGCAAATGCTCCAGCCAGACCGATAAATGACGATGAAGATGCTGGCGGATGGTTTCGCCGGCACCGGAAGCGTCGATAATATCGGCTGCGAATCCACCAATCAGCATCCGGCGCGCCGTGGCGGCGTCGATGCCACGGGCCTGCAGGTAAAACAGTGCGGAGTCGTCAAGATCGCCAACCGTGGCACCATGGCTGCACTTTACGTCGTCTGCCAGGATTTCCAGCTCGGGCTTGGTATCGACCGAAGTACCCGCATTCAGCAGCAGGTTGCGGTTGGTCTGCCGCGCATCGGTCTGATCAGCTCCAGGACGAACCGCGATGGTGCCGAGAAACACGCCGTGTGCCTGGCCACCGATGACGCCCTTCACAAGCTGGCGGCTGGAGCATCCGGGAACCCGATGCTCCACAAAGGGGGCAAACGTAGCTTCCTGCTGACCACCCAGAAAATAGCCGCCATTCAGGGTGAAATCAGCCATCTCCCCAGCCAGCACCACTTGAATATCTTCACGTGACAGCAACGCACCGAAGCTGAGTACCGTGCTGTCGTAACTGGCGGCCTGCGCCAAAGTCGCACGGGTTTGGGCCAGGTGTATGGCAGCCGGGGACTCGGTTTGCAGCTTGACATGATGGAGTTTGGCACCGACTCCGAGATCGACGCAGGTGACGATGTTATTCCAGCCGGCACCGCTGCCGGTAAAATGTTCCATGACGGTCGCACTGGCACCCTCGCCCAGCAGAATGGCGCAACGTGGATGTGATGCGGCATCCGTGTTAACATGGATGATCTCGAAGGGCGCGTCGAAGGATACACCGGGTGCCAATGCCAGCAAAAAACCGCCGGTGAACAGAGCTTCGTTGAGGGCGGCAAAGGGTTGGTTGCCGGCGGGGTCGGTGGTGGCGAACGCAGCTTTCAGAAGATCGGGCCGGGTTTCGAGCGCCTCGGCGATGGACCCGAACCAGGCACCAGCCGGGAGATCCACACCCGAAGACTGCGCCGCAACAACCGCCGAATTGTTCAGAACGAGGCGGCAGACCCGACCGGCGAGGCGTAAGGATTCGATAACACCGGCATCCGGATCGGGCAGGCTCGTTGCTGGATGCGCGGGCGGCATCGGTGCCTTGGTCAACCGACGTAGATTGGTAAAACGCCACGCCTCGTCACGCCGGGTTGGGAAACCCAGCACTGAAAATTGCTCGATGGCGGCGGCGCGGCGCACCCGAAGCCAAGTGGGTTCGGTGGTGTCGATCGCCGCCTGGTAGGCGGCGAGATAGGGCGTTGTCTCCGATTTGACGATCGTCATACCACCACCCTCACGCAGCACTTGCGAGATGGGCGTAGCCGCGTTCCTCAAGATCCATGGCCAGGGTCTTATCGCCGGATGCGACGATTTTTCCATCGCTGAGCACATGCACAAAATCGGGTTCAATATAATCGAGCAGGCGCTGATAATGCGTGATCATGACAATGGCGCGGCCGGGATCGCGGAGCCGGTTGACGCCGTTGGCGACGGCGCGGAGGGCATCGATGTCGAGACCGCTATCGGTTTCGTCGAGAATCGCCAGCGCCGGCTCCAGCATCGCCATCTGGAAAATCTCGTTGCGCTTTTTCTCACCGCCGGAGAAGCCGACATTGACCGCGCGCTTGAGCAGATCCTCGCTGATATCGAGAAGACTAAGCTTGGCTTTGACAGCCTTTAAGAATTGGGCGGCATCGAGTTCGGCTTCGCCGCGCTGTTTGCGCACGGCATTCAGCGCGGCACGCAGAAAATACATGTTGTTCACGCCGGAGATTTCGACCGGATACTGGAAGGCGAGAAATATTCCCTGCCGCGCGCGCTCGTCTGGCCCCAGGCTGGCCAGTTCATGGCCCTGATAGAGGACATGTCCCAAAGTGACTTCGTAACCCGGTTTGCCGGCCAGTACGCTGGACAGTGTGCTCTTTCCCGCGCCATTCGGTCCCATGATGGCGTGTACTTCGCCCGCCTTGATGGTGAGGTTGATGCCCTTGAGGATGTCCCGGCCACCGACGATGCGGGCATGCAGATCATGGATTTCGAGAAGATTCGTCATGGAACGTCTCCGGTCTTGGGACTGATGGGGGAATATGTGTTATCCGGCGCTGTCATCGAGTGCGTCATCCGACGCTGCCTTCAAGGCTGACGGCCAGGAGTTTTTGCGCCTCGACCGCGAATTCCATCGGCAGCTCCTTCAAAACTTCCTTGCAAAAACCGTTGACGATCAGCGACAGCGCATCTTCCTGAGTCAGCCCACGCTGTTGGCAATAGAACATCTGCTCGTCGCTGACCTTCGACGCAGTTGCCTCATGCTCGACCCGCGCGGACGGGTTGCGCGAGTCGATGTAAGGGATCGCATGTGCGCCGCAGGTTTTGCCGATGAGCAGGGAATCGCATTGCGTATAGTTGCGGGCGTTTTCGGCCCCGGGCAGAATTTTGACGGCCCCGCGATAGGTATTCTGGCCGCGCCCTGCGGAAATACCCTTGGAGATGATCGTCGAGCGTGTGTTCCGCCCGATATGGATCATTTTTGTTCCAGTATCAGCCTGCTGCATATGATTGGTGATGGCAACGGAATAGAATTCGCCGACGGAATTCTCGCCTTCAAGGATGCAGCTCGGATATTTCCAGGTGATCGCCGAGCCGGTTTCAACCTGGGTCCAGGCGATTTTAGCGTTCGCACCGCGACAGGCACCACGCTTGGTGACGAAATTGTAGATCCCACCTTTACCTTCCGCATCGCCGGGGTACCAGTTCTGTACTGTGGAATATTTGATTTCTGCATCTTCCTGGGCCACCAGTTCGACCACCGCCGCGTGTAGCTGGTTTTCATCGCGCTGCGGTGCTGTGCAGCCCTCAAGATAAGAAACATAGGCACCTTTATCGGCAATCAGCAGTGTTCTTTCGAACTGGCCGGATTTGGCGGCATTGATGCGAAAATAGGTCGATAGTTCCATCGGACAGCGAATCCCGGGTGGGATATAGGCGAAGGAACCGTCGCTGAAGACGGCCGAGTTGAGGGCCGAGAAAAAATTATCGCCTGGCGGGACGACGGAGCCGAGATATTTCTGCACCAGTTCGGGGTGCTCGCGCACCGCGTCGCCGAATGAGCAAAAGATGATGCCCTGCGCCGCCAGCGTGTCCTTGAAAGTCGTGGCGACAGAAACGCTGTCGAACACGGCATCGACAGCGATACCGGCCAGAGCGGCACGTTCGCCAAGCGGAATGCCGAGTTTCTCATAGGTCTTCAACAATTCGGGATCGATTTCGTCGAGCGATTTTGGGCCACTCGCCGCTTTCGGGGCGGAGTAGTAGGTCGATGCCTGATAATCGATGGGTGCGATTTTGAGCTTGGCCCAATCGGGTGCCGTCATCCCCTGCCAGCGGCGGAACGCTTTTAAACGCCATTCCAGAAGCCAGGCCGGTTCAGCCTTCGTGGCCGAAATAAACCGGACCGTGTCTTCGTTCAGACCTGGCGGTAATTCATCGACGTCGATGTCCGTGACGAAGCCGTATTTATAGTTATCTTCGCCGGCGGCCAAGATGGTTTCCACGGTGTCCAGTGTAGCGCTCATGACAAAATTCGGGCTCCGTTCATGATAAAGTCTTCATGCAAGGCAAGTTCACAGGCTCATGAGAGCAACTGCCGTGCCATAATGGATTTTGGCTACTATTCATGGGTTTTTTACGTTTTATCGTGCCAATCGTGGCCCTTTGTCGTAATGTCGACAGTCTGGTTCTGGACGAAACGACACACACGACAATTTTTTCTGGTATTATTCGAAACGCATTCAGCCATTCCTGCATCGGCAAGAAATTTGCTTGGAAGGGGTATCGGGCGTTCCGGCCGACAAACTATTGTCTGGAGATTTGATATGACATCAATGGCTTTGGGATTTTTTGTGGATTGGGATGGCAATGCACGCAGCACGCTCGACCCTGGCGGCGGCTATTCATGCGAAGCTGATCCTGTGGCCCGCTATGTCGCAATTGTCACTAGGAGCGGTGCCGTAATGCATGAGGCGACATTCTTCAAGACTCTCGCTGATATCAAAAAATCAGGCATTAACGCGAGGCTTGTTCCAGGGTCGCATCCTTGGGGCAAACCCGAAGATGGATTTTAGGGCAACCGGCCTGCCCAACGATCCGGTTGGACGGGGACAAAATTGGTTCAATCCAAACAGCGAACCGCCCGCTAACATTTTGATTGGAGACAAAGTCACGTTCAAGGGGGGCATTGCCAATGCTGCCGACGACCATCCTAATTGATGAATCGCCACGCTGCGTCGTGCGTCCGACAGATTTGAAGGATCTAACGCGATTCATGCGCAATGGCCGGGCTTACCTACTCTCCGGCAATCCACAGGGTCGGATGACGCATCGTAACGCCAATGAATGCGAAGCGGCAAAGTGGGGCGATGCGCTTGCGTTGCACAAGACCTGGGGCGGTGCCGAGGAGGAATTTTTTGGCGTGCCCCTCTGAGTTCATGACAAAGGTGGGAAGCGTCATGAGGAGAGGAACCTGGGTCGGCCACCGCGTATGCAACGTGTTGGCGCGCACCAGGCCGCCATGGCACGACCGATGTCACAAGCATTTGGCACATTGATTGCTTCAACGAGGGCATGTTCGGTTTCTTACAACCGAGGCATTCAACTTTGTCTGAAAAGGGTATGTCGATGAATGAGCTTTTTGTCATATGTCGGACAGTGGAGATTGAAGACAGTCAGGTATCCGGTTTTGTTCTGATGCGAGCGGAGGAAACGGGCGAGTCCAAGCCCTGGCCAATCCTGATCACCCGGAGGGCCAATCAGTTCTTTGGATTTGAAAATGCTTGCCCACATCAAGGTTCGCGCCTGGATACGAGGCCGGGCGAATTTTTAGACGAAGACGGCAATTTCATTACCTGCGGCCAGCATCACGCCCAATTCGACCTGGATACGGGTCATTGCTTTATTGGTCCCTGTCAAGGCCAGCACCTGACACCGATCGCGCTGGTGATCGACGATGGCGATGTTTGCTTGACGGGGGTTCGGCTGACGGAAGAGGACGGACTTGATATTGCCGATCCGGAGGAGATGGAAGAAGTCATGATTACACCAGACTAATGATTCGAAATAGAACAAGCGAATCGCCAATCCACCGATGTCCCGTCACAGAACATTGCGCTTGGCATCACGCGCTTACGACCTCGCTCAACAATCGTCGATTCACTTTCTGGCTTTACTTGTTAGTCTGCAACGGTCATTTCACTAAGTGGAGCGAATGTCGCTGATTTGTTATGATGCCTTGCCTCTGCATCGAGATTGCCTGCATGACGGCTCTGGTAAGATTGGCCGCCCGGTCCTCGACTCCATTCCAGACCGCCTTGCGGCCACGGGGGTCGACCTCAAGTAGCTTGACGCCTGCAGGTACCTCGGTGCCATCGCGAACGACGCCCCTCAGGATGCCATCGAATGGTGCCTGGATTGGTGTGTTGCCCAGATACCCGATGATATAATCCTTGAAGATGCGTGTGCCGATCTCGATCGGAGTTCGCCACATGCCAGGAAACTCGGCGCGGACGAAGCGTTCTGCGCCGCGCCCCCCGAGCTGGGGAACGATGCCA
The DNA here is from genome assembly GCA_028688905.1 of Acidiphilium sp. Taxonomy (GTDB): domain Bacteria; phylum Pseudomonadota; class Alphaproteobacteria; order Acetobacterales; family Acetobacteraceae; genus Acidiphilium. Next base: position 106,402 of record JAQTXH010000002.1, read on the forward strand.
TCTGGCTTGTCCGTGGAACCACGTTGAATGATCTGGCCAGATTTTAGCGGTCGCGTCTCGATGGCGAAATCGCAGTTTTCCCCCGCGGAGAAGCTGGGGCCGAGTCCAATGGTAAACTTTGCCAGTCGACGCAGGTCGGGTGTGACCTGGTATTTCTGCATCCTCGCGTCGATCAGGATCAAGGGGGTTTGCACGATCATCAAATCCAGGAGGCCGAGTTCGGTAATGATGACACCCTCGGCCTTTTCATGAAGGGTAAGAATTTCCAGACCGGTATCGGCCCGTTGCGCGATGACGCCGTCAAGAACGACCGGGTCGTCGAAAAGCGCATCATGAAACGCCATTTTTCGGCGGATGACGGGCGGATACGGATCGTGGGACAGTACTGTGAAATAGCCGCCATGATGAAGGCTGACCGCCACGGCGGAGGCGATTTCGTTGGTACCGAGGATCACGGCAAAAACATGGAGGCCAGCTCGTTTTCCGGAGTGTCGCTTGTGGCTCATGAGGTCCCCTGTTCCATGCAAGTCAGTGGAAAGCAAAAGTTGCGCCATGAATATCCAGAGTGTTTCAGGACATAATTGCGGGCTAGCCTGTCATGTTTGGGATGGTGTTGGACATCGACTGTCGGAATTGCAACATTCCAATCGGAACATGAGGACGGCAACATGGCGATGACGGGTTCGTGAGGTGCCGGAATAACTGGCCTCGTTCTTGCTTCTCAGGGTTTATGCAGCTTTGATTCGGGGAGGATGTGGGTTATGACGGAACCAGTATTTGAACGCATTTTGGGGATTATTGCCAGCAATCATGTCGTACTTTTCATGAAGGGGGTGACTGAGGCACCACAATGTGGCTTTTCCGCCAGTGTTGTGCAGATTTTGTCGCAACATAGCATTGCGTTCACGAGCGTGAATGTATTGGCGGACCCTGAGTTACGCGAGGGTATAAAACAGTTTTCCAACTGGCCGACGATTCCGCAGCTTTATGTCGGCGGCGAGTTTATCGGGGGCGCTGATATCGTGCGCGAAATGAACCAGAGCGGTGAACTTGCACTTGTTTTGAAAGGTGAGGATACCGCGGCGACGCTACAATGATTTTCTGGAACGGTGTGTGCTTGTTGGCCGGGTCGGGAGACGTTTTTTGAACATCGTAGCGGACATCCCCAGCTTTATAAGCGTCATATTTTTGCCTGCCACACGCAACGACCGCCGGCACATCCGCGCGGGAGCTGTGGTGCAGCAGGGGCGCAGCCGCTCTGGCACTGGTTGGGTAAACGGATTGAAGTGGAAGGACTAACCGCGGAAGTCGGTTTCGATTTTTGCTCGGCTGGTCCGTTGATGGTGATTTATCCCGAGGGGATATGGTGCCGGCCAAAAACGGCTGAGGACATTGATGAAATTGTCGAATCGCATCTCAAGCGAGGGGTACTGGTCGAGTCCCTGATCGTAGTCCTGGCGCGATAACCTACACCGCCGGCACTCCGACGCGGAAGGTCTGACGCAACAATGTTAGACATTTGCCATTTGCCGCCATATCCAGGACAGTAAAACCATCCAGGGTTTCCAAAGATGTATCGGCTTTTGCCCGAAGCAATTGCTCGACAATAACAGATTTGCCGGTTGAGGCGGCATACATCAGCGGCGTGGCACCATTATCGTTTTGATTGTTGAGATCGATGCCGGCTTCGAGGAGCGCATTGATCGCAGCGGGATGACCGCCAACGCAGGCGAGCCAGAGGGCATTATTCCCATCGTGATTGCGTGCATTCAGCGACGCGCCGGCCACGATGAGCAGACGCATAATATCTGTGCGGCCGCTATGGCTTGCCTGCATCAGGGGCGTCGTGCCATTGCCGATGGGCAGGTCAACCCGTCCGGTCAAAAAACCGTGGAATTCAAGCCATTGGTCCAGCAAATCATTTTGGACGCGATGGCGGACAGTTTGCCGGTTGGTCCAGGCAACGTGGCCACCATCAAGACTATAGACCTCCAAAAATCCAAAATCGGAGAAGATCTGTGCATATTCCTGGCTGGCATGGCCATGGTAGCAATATATCAGAATCGGGGTGGTCTTTGGCGTTGCGCGGAGCACTTCTGAAAGATTGGTGATCGAAATGTTTTGCGCGAACTGGATATGAGTTTGGGCGAAAGCATCCGCATCGCGAACGTCGAACACACGGACCTCAGGGTGGGCGATGACGGCCTGCGCCTCAGTTACGCTTATTCGTTTGAATGCCATGCGCTGCCTCATTGTTCAGTCTCCTTGACCGTCGGCGGATCGTGTCCCAGCAATTGGTGTAGGAATTGTTGATATGCGTGCCGGAGCGACGGTCACGTGGTACCGCCCTTACCTGGGGTTGGGCAGGGCACGGAACTGCCAGGACGGCTGCAACCCTGTGGAGTGGTATCCGGATCGAGATCCAGGCCGAGACGGGTGGCCAGATGTGTCGCGTTAAAACCCGCGCATTGCATGCCATCGATTTCAAGCAATGGGCGTTTGATCAACAGCGGATCGGCACGCATGAGGGCGAGTGCCTCGGCATCATCGACCGCCAGGGGGTCGATGGTGCCCGATTTTATCGCTGGAGCGGCCATGTTGAACCAAGCTGATACCGGTTCATCACCAAAGAAACCGCGCAGCCGCGCGTCGGTCCAGGGTTCCGTTAGCAGGTTCAGTGCGCGTATTTCATGGCCGGCGGAAGCCAGAATCTGCTTCTGACGGGCATTGGTTCGGCAACCTGGTTTTTCATAAAAGATGATCGTGGCCAAAGTGCATCCCCTTTTTAGGGCAGGATCGATTAAGGACAAATCTGCTCCATCTCGATTTTTGCGCGCAATTTCATTGCTGATTTCATTGCTTAGGTGAAGCCAAGCTGCACGATGGCTGCCGCACCACCGCGACCAAGGATCGTGTCCACCTTTTTACGCACAGTTTCGAGTGTGAGTGGCTTGGCAAGCGTGCCATGCGCCCCCGCCTTCATCCCCTCCAGCGCTGTAGCCTCATCGGTTTTGTCGTAGACGATGAGAATGCGAACGCCAGGGAAGCCTGCGCTGAGTTGGCCGATGAGCGCCGGCCCTCGCTTGTTCAGAAACGAGGCCCCCAGCAGCAGAACCTGGGGTTTGAGCCACTCCGTTGCCTTTTGATAGGCATCTTCCGGGCTGGCGAGCTCATGCGTCTCGATTTCATCATGCAGCATGAACTGCAACACGGTACGGGTAATTTCGTCCTCGTCGATGACGAAAACGCGCCGCTGGTCGACCGCCTTGGAAGATTCAACACCGATTTGCATATCACCCTCGCTGAGTGGTTTTGCGATGGCCCGTGTAGCGACCGCCAGTTATGTAAGCAAATTCCGCGCCGTCATCAGGCATGGATTGTTCCAGATTTTCTGGAGCCGATTCGTCGATTCAATTCAATGCTCAGCACCGGTCAATGCTCAGCACCGGAATTTCTGCCAATATTTGTTTTGTTTCCTACAGGCTGACACGAAGCTGTCGGTTTCGACACATTGCACCCATTGTTGCGCGGTTCAAAATAATCCAGTCTTTATCAATAGCTTACCAGTAAAAAAACAATTGGCACGATGGTTGCTTTTATTGGTTTGGGACGGCGAGTGAGGGCTGAGCACAGGCTGACGCAAAGACGAGCGATGTGTTCCTTCCCGCGACCGCGAGCACGTTTCCGAGAGTGGAGAAGTCTCGCGCCGAAGGTGCGGTGATTATTGGCAATCGATTCACAGGAGACAAATATGGCAGCGTTACGACAAATTGCGTTTTACGGCAAAGGAGGCATTGGTAAGTCGACAACCTCCCAGAATACCCTCGCCGCACTGGCGGAGATCGGGCATCGGATTATGATTGTGGGTTGCGATCCGAAAGCGGATTCCACCCGTCTGATTCTCCATTCAAAGGCGCAGGATACCATCCTGAGCTTGGCTGCTGCCGCGGGCAGTGTCGAGGATCTTGAACTCGAAGAGGTTTTGAAGGTCGGTTACCGGGATATCAAATGCGTCGAGTCCGGTGGTCCGGAACCTGGTGTGGGTTGCGCCGGTCGCGGCGTTATTACTTCGATCAACTTCCTCGAAGAGAACGGCGCTTACGAGGACCTCGACTATGTTTCCTATGACGTGCTGGGCGACGTTGTGTGTGGCGGTTTCGCCATGCCGATTCGTGAGAACAAAGCGCAGGAAATCTACATCGTGATGTCCGGCGAGATGATGGCCATGTATGCAGCCAACAACATCTCCAAGGGCATTCTGAAATACGCAAATTCTGGCGGGGTTCGCCTTGGTGGGCTGATCTGCAACGAGCGCCAGACCGATAAAGAGCTTGAACTGGCCGAAGCAATGGCGAAAAAGCTCGGGACACAACTGATCTATTTTATTCCGCGCGACAACATCGTGCAGCATGCCGAGTTGCGTCGTATGACGGTGCTGGAATACGCGCCGGATTCCATGCAAGCGCAGCATTATCGGACACTGGCTCATAAAATCCATGACAATGTCGGCAAAGGCATCATTCCGACGCCGATTACCATGGACGAGCTTGAGGATATGCTGATGGAGCACGGCATTATGGAGGCTGTGGACGAGTCCGTGATCGGCAAATCCGCCGCAGAACTAGCGATCGCCTGAAGCCAGCCCGATACCCCCGGCCCCTCGCCAGAGGGACCGGGCACCGGCGTCGCAAATGGATTTAAGTTAAGGAGAGTGAAATGAGTTTGGTGAAAACCCAGAGCATCGCGGAGATCAAAGCCCGCAACAAGGAATTGATCGACGAAGTTTTGCTGATTTATCCAGAAAAAACAGCAAAAAGACGTGCCAAGCATCTGAATGTTCACGAAGCCGGAAAATCCGATTGCGGCGTGAAGTCGAACCTTAAATCAATTCCGGGTGTCATGACGATCCGTGGTTGTGCCTATGCGGGTTCCAAAGGCGTGGTGTGGGGACCGGTTAAGGACATGATCCATATCAGCCATGGCCCGGTCGGTTGCGGCCAGTATTCATGGGCCTCACGGCGCAGCTATTATATTGGTACGACGGGGGTCGATACTTTCGTGACCATGCAGTTCACGTCCGACTTCCAGGAAAACGATATCGTCTTCGGTGGCGATAAAAAGCTTTCGAAGGTTATGGACGAGATTGAGGTACTATTTCCGCTCAACCGGGGCATTACAGTGCAATCTGAATGCCCGATCGGTCTGATTGGCGACGATATCGAGGCGGTCTCCAAGGCTAAGTCGAAGCAATACGAGGGTAAGACCATTGTGCCCGTCCGCTGCGAAGGGTTTCGCGGTGTGTCGCAGTCGCTCGGTCATCATATCGCGAACGATGCGATCCGGGACTGGATTTTGGACAAAGTGCCAGCGGACGTTGCGCCAAAATTCGAGCCGTCACCCTATGACGTGGCGATTATTGGTGACTATAATATTGGCGGCGATGCATGGTCTTCTCGGATACTGCTCGAAGAAATGGGACTGCGCGTGATCGCCCAATGGTCCGGCGACGGTACCCTGGCCGAGATGGAGGCAACTCCGAAAGCCAAGCTGAATGTGCTGCATTGCTATCGGTCGATGAACTATATTTCGCGGCATATGGAAGAGAAATACGGGATCCCCTGGGTCGAGTACAATTTTTTCGGACCCAGCAAGATAGCTGAATCGCTGCGCAAAATCGCCAGTTTCTTCGACGACAAAATTAAGGAGGGTGCCGAGCGGGTAATCGCACAGTATCAGCCGTTGATGGATGCGGTTATCGCAAAATACCGGCCGCGCCTCGAAGGCAAGACGGTGATGCTGTTTGTCGGCGGTCTGCGCCCGCGCCATGTGATCGGCGCGTATGAAGATCTGGGCATGGAAGTTGTCGGCACCGGCTACGAGTTTGGCCATAATGATGACTATCAGCGCACGGCGCAGCATGACGTGAAAGACGGCACGCTGATCTATGACGACGTGACGGGCTATGAGTTCGAAAAATTTGTCGAGACGATGCAGCCCGATCTTGTCGGCTCTGGGATTAAAGAAAAATACGTGTTCCAGAAAATGGGCGTGCCTTTCAGGCAGATGCATTCGTGGGATTACTCGGGTCCCTACCATGGCTATGACGGTTTTGCGATTTTCGCGCGGGATATGGACATGGCTATCAATGCGCCGGTCTGGAAGATGGCCAAGGTACCGTGGAAGTTAGAGCCGGCACCGGTTCTGATGGCGGCGGAATAAATGAATTCCCTGGCTCTTTCTTTCGGAAGAGCCAGGGTCACCAGACCATAACGACATTTGAAGAGGGCTTCACCGTGACACAAAACGCTGAACATGTGCTTGATCACTTCGACTTATTCCGGGGTCCGGAATACCAGCAGATGCTGGCGAACAAAAAGAAAATGTTCGAAAATCCGCACGATCCCGCCGAGGTGGAACGCGTGCGCGAATGGACCAAGACCCCGGAGTATCGCGAGAAAAATTTCGCGCGTGAAGCGCTAACGGTAAATCCCGCCAAAGCCTGTCAGCCGCTCGGTGCGGTGTTCGCGGCGGTTGGGTTTGAGGGTACCATACCGTTTGTCCATGGCTCGCAGGGTTGCGTTGCCTATTACCGCAGCCATTTTTCGCGGCACTTCAAGGAGCCGAGTTCCTGCGTGTCGTCATCGATGACCGAGGATGCCGCAGTGTTTGGTGGCCTCAACAACATGATCGACGGGCTCGCCAACACGTACAGCATGTACAAGCCGAAGATGATTGCGGTATCCACGACATGCATGGCGGAGGTGATCGGCGACGATCTCAATGCCTTCATCAAGACGGCCAAGGAAAAAGGTTCAGTTCCCGCCGAGTATGATGTCCCGTTCGCGCATACGCCGGCCTTCGTTGGCAGCCACATCACCGGCTATGACAATGTAATGAAGGGAATCGTCGAGCATTTCTGGGATGGCAAGGCTGGTACTGCACCGAAACTTGAGCGCCGGCCCAATGGAAAGATCAATTTCATCGGTGGCTTTGATGGCTACACAGTTGGCAATCTACGTGAGATTAAACGCCTTTTTGGTTTGATGGACGTTGAATACACTATTCTTGGAGATAATAGCGATGTGTGGGACACGCCGACCGATGGCGAGTTCCGCATGTATGATGGCGGCACGACACTTGAGGAAGCCGCCGATGCCGTTCATGCCAAGGCAACGATTTCGATGCAGGAATACTGCTCCGAAAAGACGCTGCCGCTGATCGCGGCGCATGGACAGGAGGTTCTGGCTTTCAATCACCCGGTGGGTGTCGCTGCAACGGATAAATTTCTCATGGAGGTTTCGCGGATTACCGGCAAGGCGATCCCGGAATCGATTGCACGTGAACGCGGCCGGTTTGTCGATGCGATCGCGGATTCAAGCGCCCATATCCATGGCAAGAAATTCGCGATCTATGGCGATCCGGATTTGTGTCTGGGCTTGGCAGGTTTTCTGTTGGAATTGGGTGCCGAACCGACCCATGTACTCGCTACGAATGGCAGCAAAAACTGGGTGAACAAAGTCCAGGCGCTGTTCGACAGTTCGCCTTTTGGCAAGGATTGTCATGTGTATGGGGGTAAGGATCTGTGGCACATGCGCTCGCTTCTTTTTACTGATCCTGTAGATTTTCTGATTGGAAATACTTACGGAAAATATTTGGAGCGCGATACCGGTACCCCGCTGATCCGGATCGGCTTCCCGATCTTTGATCGTCATCACCACCACCGTTATCCGGTTTGGGGTTATCAAGGCGGAATGAATGTTCTTGTGACCATCCTGGACAAGATTTTTGATGAAATCGATAAAAGCACAATTGGTACCGCCACAACCGACTTCAGTTTTGATATCATTCGTTAATACAAAAAAACTCATCCACCAACCTACTTAAACTAGGAAAATAATAGGCGGTGGATGAGTTTCTAGACGATACCATGCGTGCTGTGTCCGCCTGATATACTTAACTCCGTGACGTAATAAAGACAGGAGTAGAGAATGAGTTCACTATCGGCCACAATCCAGAACGTATTCAATGAGCCGGGCTGCGGGAAAAACGCAAACAAATCCGAAGCTGAACGGAAAAAGGGCTGCACAAAGCAGTTGCAGCCGGGTGGTGCCGCGGGTGGCTGCGCCTTCGACGGGGCAAAGATTGCACTCCAGCCGATCACCGATGTCGCGCATTTGGTGCATGGACCGATCGCGTGCGAGGGGAATTCGTGGGACAATCGCGGTGCCGCGTCGTCAAGTTCCAATATCTGGCGGACTGGATTTACGACCGACATCAATGAGACGGACATTGTGTTCGGTGGTGAGAAACGCCTTTATAAAGCGATCAAGGAAATCATTGATAAATACGACCCGCCGGCGGTGTTCGTCTATCAAACCTGCGTTCCAGCCATGACCGGCGATGATATTAACGCTGTCTGCAAAGCTGCGTCGAAAAAATTTGGCAAACCGGTGATCCCGGTCAATGCGCCCGGCTTCGTCGGGCCAAAAAATCTTGGAAACAAGCTGGCCGGGGAGGCATTGCTCGATTATGTGATCGGGACTGAAGAGCCTGATTATACCACCCCATATGATTTGAATATCATTGGCGAATATAATCTCTCTGGCGAATTGTGGCAGATCAAACCATTGTTTGATGAGTTGGGTATCCGCATTCTGTCAACCATTTCCGGAGACGGAAAATATCGCGAAGTAGCCTATTCTCACCGCGCTCGCGCCGCGATGATGGTTTGCTCCAAGGCGATGATCAATGTCGCCCGTAAGATGGAGGAGCGCTATGGAATTCCATTTTTTGAGGGTTCTTTTTACGGGATAGAAGATTCCAGCGATTCTCTGCGCGAGATTGCCAGGATGCTGGTTGACCGTGGTGCGCCCGACGATTTGATCGGACGGACGGACGTTGTGATTGCGCGTGAAGAAGCGAAAGCCTGGGCGGCAATTGAACCATACAAGCCGCGTTTTAAAGGCAAAAAAGTTCTGTTGATTACGGGTGGAGTAAAATCCTGGTCGGTTGTCGCCGCATTGCAGGAGGCCGGGTTAGAACTGGTTGGCACCAGCGTTAAAAAATCGACCAAAGAGGACAAGGAGCGGATCAAGGAACTGATGGGTCAGGATGTCCATATGATCGAAGATATGACGCCACGCGAAATGTACAAAATGCTGAAGGACGCGCAGGCAGATATCATGCTTTCCGGTGGCCGCTCGCAGTTTATCGCACTGAAGGCGGGAATGCCTTGGCTCGACATCAACCAGGAACGCCACCACGCCTATATGGGCTATGTCGGCATGGTGGCGTTGGTCCGGCAGATCGATAAGGCACTGTATAACCCCGTATGGGAACAGGTGCGCAAGCCGGCACCTTGGGACGATCCCGCTGAAAACTGGCAAAACAAGGCCATCGCGCAGATGGACATCGAAGCAGCGGAGCTGGCGGCCGATCCGGTGCGTGCGGAAGCGGCCCGGCGGGCCAGAAATATCTGTAACTGCAAGGTGGTCGATCTGGGCACGATCGAAGATGCGATCCACGATCATGGCCTGACCACAGTTCAGGGTGTCAAGGACCATACAAGCGCATCGGGTGGGTGCGGCACCTGCTCTGAACGGGTCCAGGGCGTTCTCGATGCCATGTTGGCCATGCCCGCAGCGCTTGCAGCGGAGTGAGATAGCGCCATGGTTGCCATCACCACCAGCAAGAAAGCATGCGCGGTAAATCCGCTGAAAATGAGTCAACCTATTGGCGGTGCTCTCGCTTTCATGGGATTGCGTGGGGCAATGCCGTTATTGCATGGTTCGCAAGGTTGCACATCTTTTGGCTTGGTTTTGTTTGTTAGACATTTCAAGGAGGCTATTCCTCTACAGACAACCGCAATGAGTGAGGTTGCGACCGTGCTTGGCGGATTCGAAAATGTCGAGCAGGCCATTCTGAATATTCACAAGCGGACCAAGCCGGAAATCATCGGAATTTGCTCAACCGGCGTCACTGAAACCAAGGGTGATGATGTTGAAGGCTACATCAAGCTGGTCAGGCAGAAGCATCCTGAGTTAGAAAATTTCCCGATCGTCTATGTCTCCACGCCTGATTTCAAGGATGCGTTCCAGGATGGCTGGGGAAAGACGGTGGCCCGGATGATCGAAGTGCTGGTGGAGGTGCCGGCTCATCTGGCACGCCGCGATCCCCAGCGCGTCAATGTTCTACCCGGTTGTCATATGACGCCAGGCGATCTTGACGAGTTGCGGACCATGATTGAAGACTTTGGACTTAAGCCGTCATTTTTACCGGACCTGGCCGGGTCGCTCGATGGTCACATCCCCGATGAATTTACGCCGACGACGATCGGCGGCATTGGCGTGGAAGAGGTGGCAAGCATGGGCCAAGCGGGCTGGACGATCGCAATCGGTGAACAGATGCGCCGCGCCGCCGAAGCATTACAGGCAAAAACCAGTGTACCCTACAGGCTATTCAATCGGCTTTGCGGACTCGGCCCCAATGATGCGTTCATCATGTTTCTTGCTGAAATTAGCGGCAGGCCGGTGCCCGTAAAATACCGAAGGCAGCGTGGCCAGCTTGTGGATGCGATGCTGGATGGGCATTTCCATATCGGTGGACGAAAGCTTGCGATCGGCGCGGAGCCTGATCTGTTGTTTGATGTCAGCAGCATGTTGCAGGAAATGGGGGCGCAGATTGTGGTGGCCATCACCACGACGCAATCGCCGGTTCTTGGCCTTGTTGTCACCGATGACGTGCTGATCGGGGATCTTGAAGACCTTGAAATGCTGGCAAAGGAGCGGGGTGGCGATCTTCTGATCACGCATTCACATGGCCGGCAGGCCGCCGAGCGATTGCAAATCCCTTTTTTTCGGATGGGGTTGCCGATGTTTGACCGGTTGGGCGCAGGTCATCTGGTTTCAGTCGGATATCGCGGCACGCGCGATCTGATTTTCAGCATCAGCAATCTGCTGATTGCCGATGCTGAAGAACACCATAAGCCAACACCCGATACGTGGCGCATAACTAACGCGGAATTACCTGATACCAGAATAGGAGTGGAGGCAGCGTGAAAATAGCATTCGCAACCCAGGACCTGAAGCGCGTTGACGCGCATTTTGGTTGGGCCAAGAACATCGCAATCTATGAGATCGGGCCAGATGGGTACCAGTTTCTTGAGGTTGTGCAGTTCGACGGTGATCTCAAGGAAGACGGCGATGAAGATAAGCTCGGGCCAAAGATTGAGGCCATCAAAGACTGCGCTATTTTATATGTTGCAGCTATCGGCGGTTCAGGTGCCGCGCGGGTCGTGGCAAAAAATATTCATCCCATGAAGGTGAACCAGCCCGAGGAAATCACTGATCTTCTGCTCAAGCTGGAGGATGTGCTGAAAGGCACGCCGCCACCATGGCTGCGCAAAGCTCTGGCAAAAGACAGAGAAAAAGTACTGAATTTTGATGAATGAGGAATGATATGTTTGAAGTCGTTGAGGGCGTGCAAGAAATTTCTGTGGCAGAGGCGCCGTTTATCAAGGCGCTTATCGCGGTGTGGCGGGCGCAGGATGCGCATGGTACTTGGGAGGGTAAGGCAGATCTGGAGTTGCTCGAACCCTATATACTGAACAAGGAAGCGCGCCGTGCTCTGCCAATTATTGGTGATCCTGATCCTGAGACGCTCTGGCGGCTTGAATTGTTCTTCAATGCGGTGTGCCTGTTGATCGAACGGGAGACAGGCGTGATGATTTCGCCGATGCTGAAAATGAGCCACGAGGGGTTTGGACGGATGGTGTTGATCGGCGGTCGGTTGATTACCGTCAACAAGCAGTTGCGCGATGTGCATCGGTTCGGCTTCGACACGCTTGATAAGCTGGCCGAGGAAGGTAGCAAACAAGTCAAAGCCGGGGTTGAGATGATCGAAAAATATCCTGATGTAGCGAAATACTGAACAGGACGAAGAACAATGAGCGAGCTTGAGGCGTTGAAGGCGGAAATCAAAAAGCTTTCGGCAAGGGCGATGCAGGCAAAGATGGACCTGCATGATTTGTCGGAGGAGCTGCCGATCGGTTGGCAGACGATTCAGAGCACTGCCCAACGGGCACATGAGGCTTTCGCCGAACTGGAACAAAAGCGCGCAAAATTAAAGCTGCTCGAGACTGCGTGATTTCACATAAGGTGGTGGCGGCATGTCCTATTCAGCCCGTGATGGACGATCCTGGCAGCCTGAATATCTGCTGGCAATCAATCCGGAGAAATGCATCGGTTGCGGTCGCTGTTTCAAGGTTTGCGGCCGTGAGGTGATGACCCTCAAGGGGATCACCGAGGATGGGGAGCTGATATCGCTTGATGATGACGAGGACGACGAAATCGAAAAAAAGGTGATGGTGATGAACGACGAGGGCGCTTGCATCGGTTGCGGTGCCTGCGCGCGGGTGTGCCCGACCAATTGCCAGACCCACGCGGCGCAAATTGTGGAAGCCACTTGAGATAGGGTACTCATGAACGCGAACGAGGCATATCAATGGCTGATAACGGCATCGGGAAATTCGGAATGCGACCCGTTCGATATCCATGTGCTGGCATCGATTCTGGCAATTGCCGTAGCGGAGGCCAGAGGCGATGAGCGCGCCCTATGCGACGGGGTGGGGCTATCCGGCGCGCTGTTGAACGATCTGATCACCAAGGCCTTTCCCGGTGCGTTAGCCATGTTTGTGGATCTGTCCGATGATATCACCATCGAGGTTGATGCAGAGGAACAATCCCTTCGTGATGTTCTGCTCATGTATGGCTCCGGAACGACGTCGTTGGCACTACATTTGTCAGCGATGATCGCACGGCGTTGCAGATTTCCGCACCACCTGTGGCAGGACCTCGGACTACAGGATCGGGCTGAGTTGTCGCACCTGATGAACCGGCATTTCGAAACACTCGCACGACGCAACGACAACAATATGAAATGGAAAAAATTCCTTTACCGGTTGGTCTGCCGATCGGAAGGGTTTTCCCTGTGTGTTGCTCCGGTCTGCTCGGACTGCGATGATTTTTCCGCCTGCTTCGGGGCCGAGGACGGTGAAGCAAGACTAGCGCGCGTTCGCAACGGCATGGAAATTGTAGCCGCCTGATTCCCCAGGACTTGCTATTCAATCCCTTCATCGCGGGCTTTACGCATCGCGGCAATACGGAATCGCTCGTTGATGGCGACAGGGCTGGCGAGGATTTCCGCTTCCACGTTCTTGAGAGCGGCGGTGGCGATATCGGCTTCTTCGCGAGTCAGGACCACTCGTCCGGCCATATGCGTGGCCTCGGGCAGCACCTTGAGGATCGCACGCTGATTCGGATGTGACTTGACCTCCGTCAGATCGAATGCTTCAAGTTTGCCGTCCAGACAGATTGCGAGTCCGCGAACCTCCAGTCTGCGTCCGTCCTCGGTGATTTTGACGAGTGTCGGCATCAGGGAGTCTCCTCTGCAAGCCAGCCATAACCACCCTGGTCCCAGAGTTGCGCCAGGGTCTGATCGTCCGGCCAATCCGGATATTGCAGTCGTATCGTTTGGTAGTCCGTGTGAAACCGGGTGGCGTCGTCGCCGCGCAGATGGGCCGATATTGCTTCGGTTTTGAAGGTGAGCACAAAGGCGGTGCGATCTTCGCTCGATGACAGCGCATAGTCGCTGCCGTCCGCGATCAATATGAGTGGCCCGCGCGGCGTGGTCATGGTTTCATACCGCGACCATGCTGATGACCGGTGTGGCCTGTGCGGGGCCGTCGTCCAATAGTCCCCATTCTGCCCAGGACCCGTCATAAACCGCCACGTCACGATGGCCGAGGATGTAAAGTGCCAAGGCGACGACGCAGGAGGTCAGGCCAGAGGCGCAGGTCGTGACGATAGGACGTTGCAGCGAGATGCCGGCGCGCCGAAAACGCGATTGCAGCTCATCGGGGGGGAGGAGAGCGCCGGTTTCGGGATGGATCAGGTCACCCCACGAAATATTCACGGCATTGGGCATGTGGCCTAGTTTTTTATAAGGGAAAACATCTGCCTGCGTACCGTCAAACTTGGCCGGGCCGCGCGCGTCGATCAACTGCTCGGCACCGCCGGTCACGGTGGTTTTCATCTGGGTGAGGGTGCGCACCAGAGACGGGGTGAAGGTGGCGGTAAATTTTCGGGGATCGGGGCGAACAGCCGTCATTTCGGTAGGCAGTTCCTCTTTGGTCCATTTGCCATAGCCACCATCCAGCATTGCCACATTGTCATGACCGAAGCTGCGGAACATCCACCAGACACGTGCGGCGGCGGCACCGCCACACATTCGGTCATAGACCACGATGCGATCGCCACTGCCAATGCCAAGTAGCCCGACTTTGTCTGCAAATTCCGTCGGCTTTGGCAGCATATGCGGGAGCGGATTGGTTTTGTCGGCAATATGGTCAATATCAAAATGCACTGAACCTGGCAGATGGCGGCCGCGATATTGCGTTCGACCGTCCAGGTGCGTGCTGACATGATGCCAAGTGCAATCGAGAATTCGCAGATCAGGATCGGTGAGATGCGCGGCGAGCCAAGCGGTACTGACCAGAGCGTCGTTGTATTGTGGAGTCATGTTGGGTTTGTCTCCATGTCAGGAATGAGACATATGTCAGCAAGTGAACATCGGGCCGGTAAAGCTACAGTCTTCATCGTCGAGTGTGCCGGATTTACGGAGACTGGTGGAGCGGATAGCCGGAGCGCGGTTTTGTATCGTAGTAGTCGCGCCGTTCCGGCCAGGCGTTCTCGGCCATGAACCTGAATTCTGTGATGGAGACCGGCACATTGTTGGAGAAGGAGACTTCGTTGAACTTGATCTCACGGTTACCCGGGCCGGCCGAAAAATCCGCGATAATGGTTCCGTCCGCCATGCAGGCCCGTGCAAAGCCAGGCGTGCCGACGCCGCTGGCGGGCACAATATCCTGTGTGAATTGAGGAGTTTGCAAATCACTCATCGCTGTACCGAAGGCCGGCGATGAAAATGTAAAAGTGGCTAGCACACCACTGCGTTCAACCGGCAGATCTGCGGATACCGGGCGGGCTACAGAATAAACAGTCAAGGTACCCCCTGCGAGGGCCGCCATAAGGTCATCTGTGCAAAGATGAGCGTAAGCTAATGCAACATTCATAACAATCTCTCCTCGTTCCGGTCTGTTTGAATGTGTCATACACAAGATCTGTGCCAACGCGCCGGCGTCGCCGCATGTCGATTCAGGGCGCGCATGAATCTTGCAACGCCTGCGGGGCGCCGCCGCTGTCTGGCAGGAATTCTTACGGGTACCAAAGCGTTGCTTTTGACCAAATGTAACGAGGACAACATGAATACAAGTACAGTCTATGCCATTTGCGCCATGAGCGATATTCCAAGCCAGAAAGCCAAGGGTTTTCTACTCATGCGGGTCGATGATGATGGTATGACACGCCCCTGGCCCGTCGTGGTGGTGCGCTGGGGTCAGCGGGTCTTCGGCTATGTCAACAAATGCCCGCACGACGGCGTCACTCTCGATTGGGAGCGCAATCAATTCCTCGATCCCAACGGTATCCGGCTCATGTGCGGCAAACATGGCGCGCTGTTCGAGCTTGGAACCGGCATATGCGTGGAAGGACCCTGCAAGGGCCGGAGTCTCCAACCTGTGGCGCTCAGCATCTTCGACGGAGACATCTGCATCACAGATGTGAAGCTGGTCGAGGACGACGAGGTCCTGCCAAATGGGAGGGAGACCTGACCCAAATCAAACGGGCCGGTTTTCATTACGGTTTTTGATCGGTTCCATCCGCGCGAGGCCTTGTTCATAGGAAATTACCTCATATTTTGCATCCAGCTTGACTGCGGCATCGACTAAATAATCCAGCTTGCCCGCAACGCTAAGCTTTTTGATGTCATTTTTGTCAATGCTGAGGAGATACTGCAATTCCTTCCATACGGTCGATTCATCGCAAGGTAGTACAAAGAATGTGATCTCGCCGATGGTCACGCGATATTTGGCGAGCAGGTCGATATTGTTACAAAACATGAGATAGGTCCCGGTCGGACTTAGGAGGCCGGCCAGTACCTCAGATACCGATTTCAGATAGCTGAAGGAATGCAAATATCCGGCAAGGACGGGAATTGTTGGCCTGCCTTCCTCGGCAATCGTGAATACCTGTTCGATTGAAAACTCGGGCGGACGTTTTTCATCGGCGAATTGGGTCTGGAATTTCAGCGCGATGTCACCGCGGAATCCAAATCGTCCTGGCTTTGTGGTCGGGGTCTTCAAAACGGCATTCAGCAATCGCTGCTCCTCGCTCAGGCGGTTAAGAGCGGTCATCTTGATCATGGTCATGTAAATTCCTTGCCTGCATGGGGTGGATTGGACGCGCATTCGCGCAGCTTGTGCCAATGCAAGGAGTTTGCCGTGCGGGTTTCGCTGATCAAAACTGACATGATTTGGGTGGCTCTGGCGTAAGTATGCCACTTGATAGACAGATTTGTCTGAAAACCGACACTTGTTGCAAATGCCTGAATCAGCAAGAAAAATGAAATAAATACCAAGGGATTGTCTCGTGGCACATCTCTTGCTTTTCAATCATTGAAACCTTTCACAGCATGAACAAGGACGAACGATGATCAATCTCACTGACAGCGCATTGAATGCCGTCCGGACGGCCATGGCAGGTGCTGCCGGGCCGGTCGGTGGCCTGCGGATCATGGTAGAAACCGGGGGTTGTGCCGGCAACAAATATTCCATGGGTCTCGTGAACGATGCTGATCCCAGCGACATGGTTGTCGAGCGCGATGGCATCAAACTCTATATGGACTCGAAGAGCCGCGAGCTGCTCGCCGGCACGACGATCGATTTTGTCGTGGCACTTCAGGGTTCTGGCTTCACCTTCGAAAACCCGAACGCAACCTCGAGCTGTTCGTGCGGCAAATCGTTCAGCTGACACGGTATCACCGCCGCAATTTTTGATCCTCTCTTGGCGAAAAGGTTACATCATGCTTGTCGTACCTCAGCAGACCAGACAACCGGAAGCAATACAGGATGCGCGGACCAGACTGATCGAAGACGTCATCGCCGAGATCCGGCCAAACTTGAAGCGGGACGGCGGCGATTGCGTGCTTCTTGGTGTTGAAGGCAACAAAATCATGGTCCGACTTTCCGGTGCTTGTGTGTTTTGTAAACTTAGCAGTGCAACGCTTGAGGGAATTCAATCTCGAATTGTTGAACGGCTTGGTGAGCTGGTGCGAGTTATCCCGGTAATGGGGGGAGTCATGGCAAACTCTTAGACCCCCAGTGTGTGATCGCCGGAGCCGCCAATCACATGTGAAACCAAAGAGCTGGAGTCTGTCAGGCGCTTTTATCAGTATTTTGACAGACTCTGGTCATTAAGGGAGTAGAGGCATGGAGCCGATCTATCTCGACAACAACGCGACCACGCGGATGGACCCCGAGGTGCTCGACGCCATGCTGCCTTATTTTTCTACACAGTTCGGCAATGCCTCGTCGGCGCATCATTTCGGAATCGAGGTCGGCGGCGCGCTGAAGCTGGCCCGCCGACAATTGCAGTCGTTGGTGGGTGCGGCGTTCGATCACGAGATCATTTACACTTCGGGCGGTACGGAATCCGACAATACAGCCATATTGTCGGCGCTTGAAACCAGGTCCGAGCGGAACGAAATTGTTACGACCACAGTTGAACATCCTGCAATCCTTGCGCTTGTCGGGCATCTGGAGAGATCGCGCGATATCAAGGTGCATTACATAAAAGTTGATCCGCAGGGCCGCCTCGATATTGAGGGTTATCGGCGTGCGCTGGGACCGAAAACGGTGCTTGCCTCCGTCATGTGGGCTAATAACGAGACGGGGACAATTTTCCCCGTCGCTGAGTTGGCTGAGTTGGCGCATGACGCCGGCGCACTATTTCATACCGACGCGGTGCAGGCGGTTGGAAAAATACCGATCGATCTCAAAGCGACGGCAATCGACATGTTATCACTCTCGGGACATAAATTGCACGGCCCTAAAGGCATTGGTGCGCTATATGTCCGTAAAGGTACAGAATTCAAGCCGCTGATCCGTGGCGGTCATCAAGAGCGCGGCCGACGCGGCGGCACGGAGAATGTGCCCGCTATTGTCGGACTCGGCAAAGCCTCGGAGCTTGCTGCTGCTTCCCTCTCCGAGGAACTGACGCGTGTGCGCGACTTGCGCGATCGACTGGAGTTTGGAATTCTGGAGCAGATTGGCCATTGCTTTGTTACCGGCGACATTGAAAACCGTTTGTCGAATACTTCTAACATTGCCTTCGAATATATCGATGGCGAGGCGATTCTTTTGCACATGAACCGTGCGGGAATTGCCGCCTCGTCTGGTGCCGCCTGCACTTCGGGTTCTATGGAGCCCTCGCATGTACTCCGCGCGATGGGGGTGCCTTTCGAGGCCCTGCATGGTGCCATTCGGTTTTCACTCTCGCGTAACAATTCCGACCGCGAGGTGAGTACGGTTCTCGAAGCGCTACCAGGCATTTTCACCAAATTAAGAGCGCTTTCGCCACTCTGGCGGGACCGAAAGCAAGGTCAGGATCTTGGGATGCGTGATTATGTATAAACAAAAAGTGATCGCCATGCCGTCTTGTCCGCTGCCGATTATTATCAACGACACGACACTCCGTGACGGTGAGCAGGCACCAGGTGTCGCGTTTACACTGTCGGAAAAGATTTTGATTGCACAGAAACTTGACGCGGCAGGGGTCGATGAAATCGAGGCGGGTGTCCCGGCAATGGGTGCGGCCGAGATTGATTCGATTGCGGCAGTGAACGACGCGGTTCGGAACGCTGCTGTGATCGCATGGTGCCGAATGACAGAAGCTGATGTGGATGCGGCTCTGAAAACGGGCGTCAGGCGGATTAACCTCTCCATACCGGTCTCGGACCGCCAGATTTGGGTTAAATTCCGCTCCGACCGGCAGGATGTGCTCGCAAGGGTCCGTCGGGTTGTTGCCTACGCCCTTGACCGGGGCTTGTCGGTCGCAGTCGGCGGTGAGGATTCAAGCCGCGCTGACCTGGATTTTCTGCTGCGCGTCGTGACAGAAGCAGAAGAGGCGGGAGCACATCGCTTTCGCTTCGCGGATACGCTGGGGGTGCTCGATCCCTTCGCCACCCACGATATTTTCCGACGCCTCTGCGCCGAAACTGATCTGGAGTTGGAGTTTCACGGGCATGATGATCTTGGACTTGCGACGGCCAATACACTCGCCGCCGTACGTGGGGGTGCCACCCATGCAAGTGTTTGCGTGCTTGGCCTTGGCGAGCGCGCCGGCAATGCGGCGCTGGAGGAAGTGGTCGTGGCCCTAGCTCAGGTGGAAGGTCAAAAATCCAGGGTTAATTTTGCTCAGCTTACCGATCTTGCAGCACTGGTTGCGAGAGCCGCCGGGCGGCCAATTCCGGCGTGCAAATCCATCGTCGGTTCTGCGGCTTTCGCGCATGAATCAGGCATCCATGTCTCTGGCCTTTTGCGCGACCCTGAATGCTATGAATCCCTCAATCCTGCGTGGTTTGGTCGCTCGCGCCAAATTGTCTTGGGTAAGCATTCTGGCGTCGCGGCGGTGGTGAACGCGCTCACCGCCTTGGGCCTGGACGCTGATCAGGGGATGGCTCGTCAAGTGCTTCACGAGGTTCGCAAGTCTGCGAGCGCTTTCAAGCGTCCGATCAGTGAGATCGAGTTGATAGAATTCTACCATGCTGTCGCACCGGGTCGAGCGGTACTCGCAGCCCAGGAAGGTTCGGATTGAAAAAGGGCATCGACCATGCAAACGTGTGACCTGACCGGCCCCATCCGGCGTGAAGCCGGCTTCTGGCGGCGGATTGATGAGGACATCGACTGCGTGAAGTCGCGTGATCCGGCCGCTCGGCACAAGCTTGAAATTATACTCACTTATCCTGGCGTGCATGCAATTGTTTTTTACCGGCTCGCCAATGGCCTCTGGCGTCGGAACTGGCGGTTTATGGCGAGGCTGCTGTCATGGTTTGCGCGGCTTGTCACGAATGTCGACATCCATCCTGGTGCTACGATCGGGCACCGGTTCTTTATCGACCATGGTGCCGGCGTGGTTATTGGTGAAACTTCGGTCATTGGCGACGATGTCACGCTATATCACGGGGTCACGCTTGGCGGCACGAGTTGGTCCTCCGGTAAACGCCACCCGACAATTGAACATGGGGTCATGATCGGTGCTGGCGCAAAAATTCTGGGTCCTATCACTGTATGCGCGCGGTCGCGGATCGGCGCGAATTCGGTGGTCGTCGAAGATGTTCCTCCGGACATGACGGTCGTGGGTATTCCGGGCAAAATCGTGCGCGATCCGCGTGACCGCCGCCGGGGCGATGGGCGGATCGATCTCGAGCACCACCTCATCCCGGATCCGGTGGGGGAAGCGCTGGCAATGATGCTTGACCGCATCGAATTTTTGGAAGCACGAATGTCGCATTTGCAGGCGCCGGTGCGCGCGTACCGCTCGACTTTGAAAGCCGCCGCTATGAAGGATTCTACGGTATCGGAAGACGCTGTGGCCAGAATGCCAGGAGTGCATAGAGCATGAGCGTAATTGACGAACTTCGGCGATTGTCCGCAGCGGAAGATTTTTTTCTTTTCCTTGATGTGCCTTTCGAGACCTCTGTCGTCCAGGTTGCGCGGCTGCATATTCTGCGCCGAATGGGCCAGTATCTGAGACAGAGCGAAGCGGATGACGCGTTCAAAGGGTTGGAGGATCCCGAAATACGTGGCGTCTGTCGCGCGCATCTGGAGCAGGCCTATCAGGATTTTGTGGAATCTTCGCCCATCCAGGAGCGGCTCTTCAAAGTCCATAAGGACGCGGTGGCACCGACACCACAGCCACCCAAACCGTTTGTGGCGCTTGCCTCCATCGCGATGCTGGCCAAGGACAAGTGACAAACACTTGTCGCCTACCCGACAAGCAAGGGGTGACTTCAGTCGGGATCGGACAAGCGTGGCGCTCATTCGCCATTTTCGGCAAGTTCTGGTGCGCCGAATGTTGGCATGATGCTTGCGAACCAGATCTGGCGAGGCTGTCGTGATTTGGGTTTGATTGAAAATTTGAGCTGGTAAATTTCGGCCGGCTCCAGGATGAAAGTGACGACCGATGCATATTGTTGTCTGCATGAAACAGGTCCCCGATAGCGCTCAGATCCGCGTGCATCCGGTTACGAACACCATCATGCGTCAAGGCGTCCCAACCATCATTAACCCGTACGACCTCTTCGCGCTCGAGGAAGCCTTGCGCTTACGCGATGTTATCGGCGGCGAAGTCACGGTTTTGACGATGGGACCGCCAATGGCGGAGGAGTCGCTGCGTAAGGCGCTCACCTTCGGCGCGGATCGAGCTGTTCTGCTGACCGACCGGTTTTTTGCCGGTTCCGACACGTTGGCAACAAGTTTCGCACTCGCCGCCGCGTTGACCAAGATCGGGGAGGAATTCGGCGTACCTCCGATCGTGTTCACAGGAAAACAGACGATCGATGGCGACACCGCGCAAGTCGGTCCCGGTATTGCCAAGCGCTTAGGGTTCAACCAGCTCACCTATGTTGCACGGATCGTAGATCTGGCACCGGAGGTTGGCACCATTACCGTCGAGCGGCGCGCCGAGGGTGGCGTGCAGGTTCTCTCGACGCGCTTGCCGGTCCTCATCACCATGCTTGAAGGGGTCAACGAGATACGCCGCGGCACGCTGGAAGATGCATTTCGAGCGTCGCGCGCCAAAATCGTCACATGGAACGCCGCCGATGCCGGTATCACGGATATGACCAAATGCGGCCTGCGCGGCTCACCTACGATTGTGAAGAAGATTTTTTCGCCTCCACCGCGCGCCGAGGCCGCTCAGCTCATTGCCACGATCGACCAATCCTATGATGCAATCGCCGCTTCGGTGATGAGTGAAATCTTCAAAAGCCAGCCGGCGCTCGAAGACGATCTGATGCGCTTTTCCGCCGGCCCATAAGGAGACTTGAAGCATGAGCGATGCACCAAAGTCAGCCCCTGCACCAAGCGGCCGGGCTGGTACCAAAAAGGAGCTTCCCGAGCATTTCAAGGCCTATAAGCATGTTTGGGTCGCGGTCGAATCCGAGCATGGCCTGGTCCATCCGGTATCGTTTGAACTTCTGGGTGAAGGCCGCAAACTTGCCGACAAGCGCGGCGTCGAACTGGGTGCGGTGGTTATGGGTAGCGATCCCCAGGCGATTGCGGATGCGGCAAATGCTTGTTTCGAGTATGGTGCGGATATCGTCTACACGGTTACTGACCCGGTGCTGACCCATTACCGCAATGAGGCTTACACCAAGGCGCTTACCGATATCGTCAACATCTACCAGCCCGAAATTCTGCTGCTCGGTGCGACCACGCTGGGACGCGACTTGGCCGGCTCGGTGGCAACGACGCTGCGAACCGGGCTGACCGCTGATTGCACTGAACTGGCGATCGATGAGGAAGGCTCGCTCGCGGCGACACGTCCGACCTTTGGCGGCTCGCTGCTTTGCACGATCATGACCCTGAACTTCCGGCCGCAAATGGCCACTGTGCGACCACGGGTTCTCTCAATGCCCAAACGCACGCCCGGCAGGCAGGGGCGGATTGTGCAACACCCGCTTGGCTTGGCCGAGGAAGATGTGGTCACAAAAATCCTGCAATTCATCGCCGACCGTGATTCGAACAAGGCGCAACTTGCCTATGCGGAAATTGTCGTTGCCGGTGGCCTTGGGTTGCGGTCCGCCGAGAATTTTCAGCTGGTCAAAGATCTGGCCGCCGTGTTGGGCGCGGAATATGGCGGCTCGCGTCCGCTGGTCCAAAAAGGCTGGATCACCGGAGACCGGCAAATCGGCCAGACCGGCAAAACCATCAGGCCCAAGCTCTATATTGCCGCCGGCATTTCCGGCGCGATTCAGCACCGTGTCGGCGTCGAGGGTTCGGATCTGATCGTCGCGATCAATACCGATCCGAACGCCCAGATTTTTCAATTCGCCCATTTGGGAATTGTTGCCGACGCGGTCGAATTGTTGCCGGCATTGACCGAGGCGTTTCGTAAATACCTGTCGGTCAATCGTCTGGCCGGGTGAGGAACACAATATGATCAAGGAACGGTTTGATGCGATCGTGGTAGGGGCTGGCCCCTCGGGAAACGCAGCGGCCTATACGATGGCCAAGGAAGGTTTAAAAGTTCTGCAACTGGAGCGTGGTGAGTATTCTGGATCAAAAAACGTTCAGGGCGCGATCCTTTACGCAAATGCGCTGGAAAAAATCATCCCGGATTTTCGGGATGACGCCCCCCTGGAACGTCATGTCATCGAGCAGCGTTTGTGGACGATGGACGATACATCCTACGTCGGGATGCATTACCGTTCGCAGGATTTCAACGAAGAGCGACCCAATCGCTATACCATCATCCGCGCACAGTTCGACAAATGGTTCAGCCGCAAGGTGCGTGAAGCGGGTGCCGTGCTGCTGTGCGAGACCACCGTTCAAGAATTGCTTCGCGATTCCCGTGGCAAAGTCATCGGTGTGCGGACCGATCGGGGTGATGGCACGGTGTTTGCCGATGTTGTGGTTTTGGCGGAAGGCGTGAACGGTCTAATCGGCCAGCGTTCAGGCTTGCGGGCGGAGGTGCGGACCGACAGCGTGGCGCTCGCCGTCAAGGAAATGCACTTTCTGCCTCGGGAAGTGATTGAAAGCCGGTTCAATCTGAAGGGCAATGAGGGCGTCGTGATTGAGGCGATGGGAACGATCACGGCGGGCATGACCGGAACTGCGTTCCTCTATACCAACCAGGAATCCATTTCTGTCGGTATCGGCTGCATCGTGGCAGATTTCGAGGGCAGTGGGCAAACCCCCTATGGCTTGCTGGAAGCCTTCAAAAATCACCCCAGCATCAAGCCGCTGCTCGAGAATTCGGAATGCAAGGAGTATGCGGCGCATTTGATCCCCGAAGGCGGTTACAATGCGATGCCGGAACTCTACGGCGATGGCTGGATCGTGGTTGGCGATGCCGGACAGTTTGTGAATGCCGTGCATCGGGAGGGATCGAACCTGGCGATGACGACGGGGCGGCTCGCGGGTGAAACGATTGTATGGCTGAAACGGCGAAAGGAAATAGCATCCAAAGCCAACCTTTCCGAATACCGGCGCCGGCTGGATGAGACCTTCGTGATGAAAGACCTTAAGAAGTACAAAAATATTCCGGCATTTTTGCACGGCACGCGGCAAGTATTCGGCGTCTACCCGCAGCTCCTCAGCCGTGCTGCGCAGACCTGGTTCCGTGTGGATGGTACCGACAAGCTCAGCAAGGAAAAAGAAATTCTGAAATCGTTCCGCAAAGCCCGGACGATGCCGGGGTTGATCGGGGATGCGTTTAAACTCGTGAGGGCATGGCGATGACAAATGTTGCTAAAATGAGTTCGGCAGGCGGCAAGGTTGAAGAGAAACTTTTTCAGAACCGCTATCTTGTGGATGCGGGGCGTAGCCACATCAAGGTGCGTCCCCATACGACGCCATCCAAGGCATTATTGTCCTTGACGTATACTTGCCCAGCCGGGTGTTATAGTGTGAACGACAAAGGACAGGTCGAGATCACATCGGACGGCTGTCTGGAATGCGGAACCTGCCGTATCGTGACTGCCAAGACCGGAGAGGTCGAATGGAATTACCCGCGCGGCGGGTTCGGCGTTTTGTACAAGTTTGGGTGATTGCCTTTGACTAATTTCAGCCGATCCGACGAATTTTTACGACTTTCCGACGGGGAGATCGAGCGACTCTTCGAGGAAGATATTCGCTTTGGCGACCTGACGACGCGCGCGCTCGGCATCGGCGACCAACCGGGGCGCATGAGTTTCACAGCGCGGCAGGATATGGTCCTATGCGGATCCGACGAGGCATCACGCCTGCTGTCGCGCTTGGGGGTTCACGTCACCTTCACCGCCAAAACGGGTAGCCGCGCAGCAAAAGGGTCGCTGCTGCTTGCGGCGGAGGGATCGGCTGCCATGCTCCATATGGGATGGAAGATTGCCCAAACGATGATGGAATGGGCGTCTGGCATCGCGACGATGACCCATGAGATCGTGTTGGCAGCTAATGTTGGCGCGGTCCATATTCCGGTACTTTGCACACGAAAATCAATTCCGTTTACCAGACAACTCTCTCTGAAAGCGGTCATTGCGGGTGGCGGTGAGATCCACCGGCTCGGATTGTCCGATACCATCATGCTATTTGCTGAACACCGGGCTTTTCTGGACAAATCGGACGATATAAAGAATGCCGTGATGCGACTGAAGGCGAGGGTTCCCGAACGTGCGGTAATGGTCGAGGTAACGAGCGAGGCTGACGCCTGGCTTGCGGCAGAAGCCCTGGCGGATGTTATCCAACTCGAAAAATTTGAGCCTGCCGCCGTGCAACGTATTGTAAAACAGATTTGCAAAAGATCGGATAATCGGCCCCTGATCGCAGTGGCTGGCGGAATCGGCCCCAAAAACGCGGCGGATTACGTAAGGGCCGGCACCGACACGATCGTGACCTCTGCCCCCTTTTATGCCAAGCCACAGGATATTCAGGTTCGAATTGAGAAGTTGTGAGTGCTATAAATAAGACGTGGGCGTGCGACATAATTAACTTGCTAGGATGGGCCTTATCCTGCGATACTTTGCAAGTCATCGACGGTTATTGGATGCAAGGTAACCGTTGCCCTGGGAGGATGCGCCCGAAAGGTATGGGGTGTGATGGGAGATGTAAATCTAAGTCAGGAATCGTTGGAGCCTGCTGGTTTGGGGGAAACCCGTTCAAATGGCCCGGCCGCAGTGCCCGGTGAGTATTCGACCCGTGCGGAAATTGCGCTACACGGCGTATATGAAATTTCGAAAGTACTCGCGACCCCCGCCCGCCTGGAGACAACTTTAGCAAATGTGCTCAGTTTGCTTTCAAGCTTTCTGGATATGCATCACGGGATCATAGCGCTCCTCAACGCAGAAGGCCTCCCTGAGATGGTTGTCGGCGCGGGATGGAGTGAAGAGACCGCAAAAGATTATTTCAATTGTCTACCGGAGCGGGCCATTGGGCAAATTGTCACTACTAAAATGCCAGTCGTCGTCGAAAATGTCAAAACAAATCCATTGTTCGTAGGCTGGGCGGAGACCGAGTGGGGGCATGTGAGTGGTTTCGTTTCGTTTATTGGCGTTCCCGTCAAGGTCCGTGAAAAAGTCGTCGGTACGCTGACCCTCGATCGTGTTTGGGATGGGCAAAGAGCCGTATTGCTGGACAATGATGTCAGGTTTCTCGCGATGATTGCGAATCTTGTGGGTCAAACGATCCGCTTGCACGATGTCATTGAGCGCGACCGTGAACGCCTTATGACCGAGCAGCGACGTCTGGAAAAGGAACTTTCAGAGGCCACAAAGGCCGACTGCGGGAAGAGTCTCAGGAATATCATTGGTGAAAGTCAAGCAATTCGCGAGGTCATCGAGAAAATAGCGATTGTTGCACGCAGTAACTCCGCAGTGTTGCTGCGAGGGGAATCGGGCACGGGCAAGGAACTGTTTGCCCACGCAACACACGATTTATCGTCACGAAAGTCCGAACCCTTCGTGAAGGTGAACTGCGCCGCACTCCCGGAATCGATGTTGGAATCAGAACTATTTGGACATGAAAAAGGCGCGTTTACCGGCGCGCTTGTCCAGCGTAAGGGCCGATTTGAACTTGCTCATAAGGGTACCCTCTTTTTGGATGAAATCGGCGAAATCTCGCCTGCCTTTCAAGCCAAGCTGCTTCGCGTTCTGCAGGAAGGTGAGTTTGAACGTGTTGGTGGAATGCGAACGCTGAAGGCGGATGTTCGTCTAGTTACTGCAACCAACAAAAATTTAGAAGATGCCGTAACCCGCGGAGACTTTCGAGCTGATCTGTACTATCGAATCAATGTTGTTTCGATTTTGTTGCCACCCCTTCGCGACCGGCCTGATGATGTCTTTCGTTTGGCACAGGAATTCATCCGTCGCTTCAACGAGGAACATGGCACACGGAAGTCGTTGACACCAACGGCCAAAGATGTGCTTCAAGAATGCTATTTCCCGGGAAATGTTCGGGAGTTGGAGAATTGTATCCGCCGAACCGCAACCATGTCCAAAGACAGCAAAATCATTGCAAATGATTTTGCATGTCGGCATGATGAATGCCTTTCGTCGACCCTTTGGCGGGGCGTCACTGCAACCGCGGGTCCAATAAATATCATCCAAGCCATACCCAATCCAGCGGTCCGTACCGCGCCGCCGGTCGGGATTCCATCGGAATCGGACAGTGCTATCAGTGTCAATAAATCAAATCCATGCCCCCAGTTGGACTCATGCAAGGCCATGCAAAGTGAAGGGAATTTGGGCAGGGAACAATTGCTGCAAGCGATGGAGGGAGCAGGATGGGTTCAAGCGAAGGCAGCGCGTTTGTTGTGCGTGACACCGCGCCAGATCGGCTATGCACTTCGCAAGCACAATATTGCGATCAGGAAATTTTAAATTTTGTTTTGGGGAGTTTTGGGTTATCTTTGGATCTCGCGTAATCTTGTTAAGTTACCTCGGTCGGAAAATTCTCTTTATCGAAGGTAATTTATTTTGATCATTATGGTTTAGTTGTAACTAGGAAGTAAACGATGAAACTAAGCGCGCGCAACATCATTTCCGGAAAAGTTGTTTCTGTAACAAAGGGTATGACGACAGCGAATATTAAAATTGAGATTGCTTCAGGCTGCCTGGTCACGTCCTCGATCACGAATGAGTCTGTCGATGATTTGGCGATCGAAATCGGTGATATCGTTTCTGCTATTATTAAATCATCAGATGTAATTATTGGAAAATAGCCATGGGGTTTGAATAAGGCAAATTGCTTACAACTGAACAACAAAACTAACTGAACAATAAATCGCTCATGTCGCGACTGGCATTGTCGCGGAAAAGTTTGACCTGCGGCGATCTAGCTTGCGTGCAATATCATGCCACCAGTCTTGGATGACGGCGTCGTCACATAATAATGTCGTGCCAAACCCACCAGTAAAAGCGCGCCACGCCGGATAAACACGCGTGGACACCGCAGTCAGCACCGGTCTGCCTGCAACGATGGCTTCGGCGATCTCGGCGCGTAAACCACGCCCTTCAGCCTCCGTTTTACCGAATTTGTTGACAATGACCAGATCCACTTCATCCGCGATTGCCTGTCGTACGGCTTGAACGGCTTCGGCAAGCCCAGCCTCGTCGAGCTTGCAGGCGGTCGATCCCGGACCAAGATTCTGGCAGATCGGAATTGTTCGATCGGTCATCAGGTCAATCACCTCCATTAACTTGGTTGGTCCACAATCCTTACGCCAATTTTGTTGAACAATGCCGCCCAACCGGCAACCATCATTGCGCAGATGGTGAGCAAACGATGCCAACAAACTGTCAATGTCGTCTTCTGGATGATAGATTACTGCGGCCAGGTTGAGCAGGTTTTCGGTAAAAGCAAAACGATCCGGCGACATAAAAGCTCCCTTTCGAAAACAATTTCGACCTCGATGGATATTGCCAAACTCCGTCAGTCACTCTGCGATTCTCAAATACCGGCTGCAAGCATTATGCCACCAGAGCAGGGCGCGGCAAGCACGGTTGAACGCATCGCATCGCACAACAATGTCGTGATTCTCACAAGAATTGTCTTGGTGCAGGGTCGCTGCAACGATTTTCGCCAAAAAATGGGGCAAATCATACAACAATCGCGGTGGCACAGTGCTTGCTCCTCATACCGGAGGATCATTTAGTGACGTGGGTTCTGTAGGTTCTACGGCACGCACAAGGAGTTCTTCATGGCATACAAGATTGTTGCGTCCCAATGCAGCGGCTGCAGTATCTGCGAGTTCGAGTGTCCTAACGCGGCGATCTCGATGAAGCGTGAGGTTTTTGTGATCGACCCGAAAAAATGCACCGAATGCGAGGGGAAATTCGATAGCCCGAAATGCAATGAGGTATGCCCGGTGCCAAATACCTGCATTCCGGCTTAGGGCGATGCAAACTCTGCCGCCATGTTCCGAACAATCCTCCCGCCGTCAATCTGATCAGGGAACTCATTGATGAAAATCATGATCCGCCGCTCTCCCGAAACCGGCCTATCGATCTATGTTCCCAAAAAGGACCTGGAGGAGCCAATTATCGAGTCAGAGCATGAAACGCTCTGGGGAGGGTGGATCCGCATCGCTAACGGTTGGATCCTCGACCTTCCGGAAATGGCACCGGATACGCATCTACCCATCACGGTCAATGCGCGCAAACGCGACGAAGAGGAGAGCCGGACATGAGTGTATCCTTACAAACCGATGAAGTCGTCAAATATGCGGATGCGGAGAGGGTACTAACCAGCATCATCGAGCCATTGCGCGCAGGTCGTATCATCCCCTATCTCGGGTCTGGCGTGGCGGAGCTTTCGAATACCAGGATACCAACGACACCTGAGGCGCTGGCGGCATTCTTTGGGACCAAGGTGGCGTTGCCGCGCCGTGCCAAGGGGAATGCCTGGGCCGCTGCTCAGCATATCGAAAGTATGAAGCACCGTTCGACAGTCTCCGCATTTATGAAAGAGGCATTTGGACCTGCCGTTGAACCAACCGCACTGCATTATTATCTCGCATCACTGAACCTGCCGATGATCGTCGATACCTGGTACGATGGCACCATGGGTGCCGCGCTGGCATCCTGCCGCGATTGGGGCGAGATCCAAGGCATAACGCGAGCGGGAATTGGGGAGGATCGCTGGTACCGCTACTATGATTCCAAAGGCAAGGAAGCCGATTGCGCGGCAGCGGCGGTATGGACCACAATTCTCTACAAACCACATGGCGGCATCCTGCCGGCTGGAAATTTCCTGATCTCCGATGCGGACTATGTCGAGGTTCTGACAGAGATCGACATTCAGACACCAATCCCCGACACTGTAAAGGACCGCCGAATAGGTCGTAGTTTTTTGTTTATTGGTTGCAGATTTAACGATCAACTCCTGCGGACATACGCCCGGCAGATTATGAAACGGTCATCGGCTATACACTATGTCATCATTGATCCAGATACGCTTTCCCGGAATGAAGCGTGGTTTCTGTCGACGCAGGGACTTACTCCGATCGCGCTTCCATTGTCCCGTGCGATAGAAATAATCCTGGCGCATGAATGAAGAGCTACATTTTCAGGTGGGTGGGCATGGTCGTGGATACGAACGACATCCAGCCACTGTGTCATGTTTCAGACAGGAGGACAATGTTGGCTAAGTAACAATTGCCAAGCGCTAACTTGCTGAATCTTTGTAAAAATAATGGATTTTGGCGATGGCACATTAGTTGCTGATACTCCACCAAAATGGTTTCCAAATATTGGTTTTGTCGCAGAACAAGGAGCGAATATGTACGCGTCAACAGAGCAGGTAAGCAGTGAAGTAGGTCTGACGGGCACGATCGAGGAGCTGATGCAGACGGTTGCCGAGCACAAGGGCTGCGGAACCGAAGGCGGTAGCGGTAAAGCGAGTTGTGGGTCCGCCGCGGGTCAGGGCGATCTCCCATCGGAAGTTTGGGAAAAAGTTAAAAATCACCCTTGTTACAGTGAAGAAGCACATCATCATTACGCGCGTATGCATGTAGCGGTCGCACCCGCCTGCAATATCCAGTGCAATTACTGCAACCGGAAATACGATTGCGCCAATGAATCGCGCCCAGGTGTTGTCAGCGAAAAGCTGACTCCCGAACAGGCGGCGAAAAAAGTTCTCGCGGTTGCCTCGACGATTCCACAAATGACCGTGCTCGGCATTGCTGGTCCTGGTGACCCGCTTGCTAATCCTGAGAAGACGTTCAAGACCTTCGACCTGATCATGCGTACCGCGCCGGACATCAAACTTTGCCTGTCCACCAACGGCCTGGCGTTGCCCGATCTTGTGGACACTATCGCCGGGTTCAATGTTGACCACGTCACCATCACCATCAACATGGTCGACCCCGAAATCGGCGCAAAAATCTATCCTTGGGTGTTCTGGAAACATCATCGCTACACTGGTGTGGAGGCTGCCAAACTCCTCACGGACCGCCAGTTGCTGGGGCTGGAGATGCTCACCGAACGCGGCATTCTCTGCAAGGTCAACTCCGTGATGATCCCGGGTGTGAATGATAAACATCTTGTCGAAGTCAACAAAGCCGTAAAATCACGCGGCGCGTTTTTACATAACATCATGCCGCTCATTTCGGCACCGGAACACGGAACAGTATTTGGTCTTACTGGGCAGCGCGGTCCGACTGCGCAGGAATTGAAGGCTCTGCAGGATAGCTGCGAGGGGGAGATGAACATGATGCGCCATTGCCGACAATGCCGGGCTGACGCCGTGGGCCTTCTTGGCGAGGATCGCAGCGCCGAGTTCACCACCGACAAAATCATGGCGATGGACGTGAATTACGATCTCGACTCCCGCAAAGCCTATCAGGCCCATGTGGAAGGTGAGCGTCAGGCGAAGGTGGCGGCGAAGCAGGAGGAACTCGAAACACTGGTAGGCAAGGTTAGCGATATCAAACTTCTTGTCGCCGTGGCAACTAAAGGTTCAGGACTCATCAACGAACATTTCGGTCATGCCAAAGAGTTTCAAGTTTACGAGCTCTCGACTGCAGGTGCCAAATTCGTCGGACACCGCCGTGTCGATCTCTACTGTCAGGGCGGTTATGGCGATGAGGAAAGCCTCGAGACTGTCATCCGCGCGATCAATGATTGCCACGCGGTATTTGTCGCCAAAATAGGTGGATGTCCGAAGGCGGATCTGCTTAAGGCCGGGATCGATCCGGTCGACCAGTTCGCGCATGAGTTCATCGAGAAATCAGCGATCATCTGGTTCAAGACATATCTTGATAAGGTGAAGTCTGGCACGATCGAGCATGTTGAACGTGGAGACGCGGCGATTCGCCAGGGTGCGCTGATCGCGGCCGCATAACAAATTAGTACCTCCCAGTACCGAGACAGGAGAACGGATCATGACTTTAAAAATCATAGCCTCCCAATGCACGGGGTGCTCAGCCTGCGAAGCAGAGTGTCCAAATGTGGCAATTTCAGAGAAGGGAGGTACTTTTATCATCAATCCGAAAAAATGCACCGAATGCATCGGGCATTTTGACTCGCCGCAATGCGCGGCGGTTTGTCCGGTCGATGACACTTGCGTGATTGATACTTCCTATCCACGCTATCAACCTGCGGCATAGGAGCTGGTTACATGAACATCGAGATAACGCCAGCGGCGCAAAAATTCATTCGCTTCATGCTGCGGACCGATGGCACTCCGCAGAGTGGCTTTCGGCTTTCGGTAACTCCAGGTGGCTGTTCAGGACTTGCGGCCGATATAAGCGTAAAGTCGGCACCGGAACCCGGAGATGCAGTGGTCGAGCGTGATGGCGTGAAGCTCTTTCTACCGGCGGAAAGTCGTATTTTGTTGGACGGGGTGACGATCGACTTTGCGGACACCGTTGCGCAAACAGGATTAGTATTTCATGATCCGAAAGGCTCGTCATGTGCATCGCATCGCTAAGTGCATACGCGAGAGACAGGAGAGTCGGCGGATGACCAATGCCACAGGCCGGGCAACGCTAGGTCCCCAAGTCGTGGAGCAAGCCGTTTTTGCCAAAGCTCTGTTGGGAGAGGGACTGCCGCCGGAGGCCGAACGTCATTTGCGACAGGCTGGGCTTTTCTACCACATGGACGACATTGCCGAAACCCATCTGCTGAAGGCGCAAGCTTTGGCACCTGAGCATGCAGCGGTTCTCATCGGCCTTTACCGATTCTACTTCTATAAAGGCCGATTGAGTGCAGCGCTTGATATTGCAATGACTTGTCTTACGAAAGCCGCGCAGGAAAACAACCTCCCGAATGACTGGCGCAACCTTAAGGCAGGTGATGCCATGTTTAGCAGCTATGACGACATGCCTTTGCGCTTTTTTTTGTTTGCACTTAAAGGTTATGCTTATTTGCAAATGCGACTCGGCAATGTGGATGAAGGTTTGATCGCGATCCAGAAACTGCTGGAACTCGATCCCACCGATAAAATTGGTTCCAGGGTTTTGCTGGAAGTGATCCAACGGATGGGAGCAGATGATGATCTCTGAAATCGATGAAGCCCGAGACTGGCTCGGTAACGAAGTAAATTGCGCTGCTTGCGTGCATGAACTGCTGCTGGCAACCGCAAAGTGCAAGCTTATGCATGCCTGCGTAAACGACCGCTACGCAAGGCGTATCGACCGATTTTTTAATTGGAACCAGCATGAAGCCAACGCGTATCTAAATCACCCGCACTTCGAGGTTCGTGCGATCGCGGCAAGCCATGCCGACATATTTCTCCTGGCCGCGCTGCTCGACGATCCGGACGAAACCGTTCGATGGAATGCGGCCCGCCGTCTCCCGCGCAATCGTATCCTGAAACTACGCACGGACTTGCATCGGGAGGTGCGAATTCGCATTGCCTCGCGGCTGGACGATTCGGATCTCATCGTCATGATGGGAGACCCTGACTATTATGTGCGATTGGTGATTGCGCGGCGTATCTCGCCGTCATTATTGACACGTTTCATCCACGATGAGGAAGCCGAGGTCCGGCGCGTGGTGGCGCGTCGTGTTCCGGTCGAATGGCTCTTTCAAATGTCTGCTGACGCGGATGCCACCGTCAGATGGGAAGTTGCGCAACGTCTGGCACCGGATCTTCTGGACCGGCTACTGTACGATCCGGACTGGCGCGTACGCTTCGAGGTGGCGCGCCGCATTCCAGCCACGCAATTGAGTGAACTGATGGAGGACGCCGACCCGTTGGTGTGTGAGATGGCGCAGTCAAGGTTGATCCAGAGGCCTTCGCAGATAAAGACGATTGCACAATGAGCAACATTGTTCGTGACAGCGATGTGGTTGAACTATCGCAGCCGCCCTATTTCGGGTTTGGTGAAAAGGTGAAAGCCAAGCGGGCAATCCGCAATGATGGCACCTATGCTGGTAAAGAAATTGGCGAGCTACTAGCAAAAAAAGGCGAGGAAGGCTACGTCGTCAGTATCGGAACGTTCTTGCAACAATTCTACATCTATGGCGTGGAATTTGTGGAAAGCGGCAACCGTGTCGGTATGAAGCGGAAGGAACTCGAGCCCGTCCAGTCACGGGTCGATGATAGTGATCCACCATTGCCGGGAGGGATCGCATTGTGATTGAGCCAAGGTTGCCAAAATATCAATGGGGTCAGCGTGTCCAGGTGCTTACCGATTTGCATAATGACGGTACATTTCCGGATGCGGCCGCTGGAGAGTTACTGGCCGGCATCGGTGATCAGGGAGAAATTGTCCAGGTTGGTTCACATGTTGAATCAAGTATACCGATTTATCTAGTCGAATTCGGCGATCTTCGGGTCATTGGTTGCCTCGAAGAAGAGATCGGTCCGGTTTGTGCATGATAATGTTTAGAGTTATCCCTTTTTCTGCAATGTTTGGTGGTATGAGTTATGAGTTTGTGGGTAGCTTTGCTACTTCACCGAAACTCATGCGCGTCTAGACGATGGTGAACCGGATGGAATTTTCAACCGTAACGGAAGCGACAGAGCGGCTCCCCCATCCTAACGACGTTGATCGAAAACGCATCGAACGCGCGCTCGAAGCACGTATGCGCTATCGCTACGTCGCACCGCGCGTGCTGGCGGTTGCCGGGGGCTATCGGATTGAAAGCCCGTGCTGTTCGCGTAACATAGATACTGAAGGCGGTGTCATCGATGTTGCGTTGATCGCGTACCAGACCGATACAAAGACTTGGTGCCTTTATCAAAAAAATCATGCTCAAGACAGTTGGACATTTGAAAATTCATACTGCCGACTGAACGAAGCATTGGAGCAGTTAAATACGGATCCTGAGCGGAAATTTTGGCAATGAATTTGCATAATAAATTTGCGTAACGATAAGCAATGACCGGAAGACAGATGTTGAAAGCAGTGAGATAGCCATGGCGATGAGTGTTGCTGATCTACAGGCGATCGATGCCCTGCTCGCGGGTGCCGACCTGGAAAAGGGTTTAATCGCGGCACTGCGCCGGCAATTCCCGCATTTGTCATGGACAGGCTGTGATGCATCGGATGTGACCGACACGCCTTTCCGTATCTATGAATATGTTGACATCCATTTGCTGAACAGCACAGATCACTGCGCGCAACTCACATCGGATCTCGCCAGTGCTACCGGCGTTATATTAGCAAAGCGGAGTGCTGAACATGACTGAAAAAATATCTGCGATACTTCAAGATTGTGAAAGCGAAGATGTACAGACTGAGGTGGATGATTCTTTCATTGTACTGTCAGATCCTGACATTACGGTGGCCGAACTCGCCGCGGTCGATGCTGTTCTGCGCTCGCCGAGACTTTCGACAGGCGCAGTCGCCGAGACGTTTGAAGCGGAATTCGCGGCGTATCTGGGGCGCAAATATGCTATTGCCGTGCCAAGTGGCACGCTTGGCCTGCTCATTGCCTTGGCAGCCTATGGGATCGGTGCGGGCGACGAGGTCATCGCATCGTCCTATTCCTTCCGTGAGACGGCTCATGCCATCAGCCTCTGCGGTGCCAGGCCCGTATTTGCCGACATTGATTATTGGGCGGGTACCATACTGCCAGAAAAGGTCGCAGCGCGAATTACCAAAAAAACCCGGGCAATCATTGGCGGTAATAATAATGGACATCCTGCTGCCTGGATGGAGTTACGTAAACTTGCTAAGACACACGGACTGATCTTGATCGAGGATTCAACGGAGGCGATTGGTTCAAAATATCAAGGCGCACTTGTCGGGACATTCGGTGATACGGCGATATTTGATTTTGCGCAGCCATTAGCTCTCACCTGCGGGGAGGGCGGGATGGTTGTTACTGATGATATCGATATTGCTGTGGCGCTGCGGTCTCATCGTGCGCATCGTCTGTCGGAGCGG
This sequence comes from Acidiphilium sp., assembly GCA_028688905.1. GTDB lineage: Bacteria > Pseudomonadota > Alphaproteobacteria > Acetobacterales > Acetobacteraceae > Acidiphilium. The sequence continues at coordinate 142,392 of JAQTXH010000002.1, forward strand.
TCCTCTGTGGTGGTGAGTGCAACACCTCCCTACCAAGCCGGCATGAGCGATCTGTCCGCGGCCCTGGGTCTCGCCCAGTTGCGGCGTCTGGATGAAATCTTAGAGCGCCGCCTCTGGTCGGAACAACTATACTACAAATACGTCCAATCCTTCGAAGGGATCAAAGATCCCTATATTGGGCCGGAGGTGACGGAGATAAACTGGTTTCTCTATAATGTTCATCTGGGTACGCGCTTTTCTCGGTCTAGCCGGGATGCCATTATTGAGGATATGCGTGTCGAACAGGTTGAAGCTGTGGCTTACTGCAATCCGCTCCATCTGCAGCGGCACTATTTCGACTTTGGTTATCGCCGTGGCGATTATTTCGTGACCGAAAAAGTCGCGGACCGTGCCGTGGCGCTTCCCTTTCACACCAACCTCACTGAAGATCAGATTTCCTTCATTGTTTCAACCATGAAGGATGCCTCGATCAACGTGGGAGCAGGTGCTGCCATCTACTGAATCTTCCCAAGTCGCATGTCGCGACTTTCAATACGAAAGGAGTAATTCAATGTCTCTGGTTACCATTTTGCCTTCAGGAAAGGCTGTTGATGTGGCGGCGGGAACGACGCTGTTGGCGGCAATTCTTGCGTCCGAGGCGTTGGAAAATCATGTGTGCAATGGCAAAATGACTTGCGGTGCATGTCATATTTTTGTTCAAGAGGGCCGCAAGGGACTTTCTAAAATAAATCGTGAGGAAAATGAAAAACTCGATAGCATTGTTGGCATTGGCTCAAAATCACGCCTTGCCTGCTTTGCGACGGTTCTTGGTACCGAAAATATCAGCATTGAACTGCTGAGCTTTGGATCTGGTTTATAAAAATTACAGGAGTTTCCGATGAAAACTGATAAAGTACTGATTCATGTTCGCTTTGCACCTGACGGAAGAGTCATCGAGATTGGTGAGCGTCCCGTTGCGTTGAGTCCACAGAAATGGTTTGAGTGCCTAAGTGATAAAGCCGGAACTCACTATCAGCCGTTTGCGGGTGGGCGCGGATTATTCCGGCTTGAACGCCAAGAGGTTGATGTCGTGAAAAATAGTATTGCAGCGTGAGAAAGAAATATGATGGCAAATTTTATGGGGTATAGTTTTACCGAAACTATACGGCGCTGTATTGGACTATGCATAAAGCTTCTGACATTTGCGTTGGTTGGCATTTTTATTTTGACATCATCCCCAGCCTGGGCACGCAATGTTTTGGTTGCGGTTGCCGCGAATTTCATGGCACCCGCTCATAAAATTGCCGCGGCATTCCATTCGAAGACCGGTTACGGAGTGGAACTCAGCTTTGGTTCTTCGGGGCAGTTTTATGCGCAGATCAAACAAGGCGCGCCGTTTGAAGTCTTTTTGTCAGCTGACGCGGCCCGTCCCCAAAAAGCGGAAGCCGATGGGTTGGCAGTGCCCGGCTCTGTTTTCACTTATGCAATCGGAAAACTTGTTCTTTGGAGTGCCAATGCCCAGTTGGTCGATCCACACGGTGCTATTTTGCGCAGCGGCACCTTCACTCATATTGCGAATTGCAACCCTGACTCAGCACCTTATGGCACCGCGGGCATTCAAACCTTGAAAGCGCTCGGACTTTATAATCAGATTGATCCGAAGATTGTGACCGCGGCAAATCTATCGCAAGCGTATCAGTTCATCGCCAGCGGTAATGCCGAACTTGGTTTTGTTGCGCTGTCGCAGGTGATGAACAATAGCAAAGGATCAAAATGGATTGTTCCTCAAACCCTTTATTCGCCAATCATCCAGGATGCCGTTCTGCTCAAAACCGGCGCGAAGGACCCCGGCGCACGTGCCTTTCTGGCGTTTCTGAAATCGAAAACAGCGATCAAAATCATTCACAGCTACGGTTACTCTACGCCCGGAGGCTGACCGATGTGGCCGGCGATTGTGCTGACGCTGGAGCTGGCAACTGTCACAACGGCAATTCTCATTCTTATTGGCACACCACTGGCCTGGTGGCTCGCGCGCAGCAAGAGCTGGACCGCCGACGTCATCTCGACCGTCGTCGCATTGCCGATTGTTCTACCGCCTACGGCTCTGGGTTTCTATCTTCTGGTTGCGCTCGGGCCGCATGGTCCGTTCGCGTCCCTGCTACCGTTTTTCGGTCTGCGCTCTCTGGCCTTCAGCTTCAATGGGCTGGTGATTGGCTCCGTGATTTATTCGTTGCCCTTCATGGTACAACCGATTCGCAATGCCTTTCGGGTCATTGGCGATGCCCCGTTGGAGGTGGCGGCGATGCTTCGGGCGTCTCCCCTTGATGCATTTTTTTCGGTCGCCGTGCCACTGGCGCAAGGCGGCATCTTTACCGGTTCTATTCTGAGCTTCGCGCATACAATCGGCGAATTCGGCGTGGTTCTGATGATTGGCGGCGATATTCCCGGAAAAACGGAAGTGTTGTCCATCATTATTTTCAATGATGTTGAAACGATGCAATGGAGGGCGGCTAATATCGTATCTGCCTATATGGTGCTCTTTGCCTTTGCTGTGATTTTGGTTACGATGATGATCGAAAGACGGACAAGAAGGCTGTTTCCTTGAGTCCTGTGGAAGCGCGTTTCATGGGAAATATCGGGTCTTTTCCCTTGGATATTTCTTTTACCGCGCCAGCCCAGGGTGTTACCGGTCTGTTCGGACCCTCGGGTTGCGGCAAAACCACAATTCTTCGCTGTCTCGCCGGGTTTATTCGCCTGGAGGGCGGCTATCTGCGCGTCGGCGATGCGGTGTGGCAGGAATCTGCGCACTTTCTGGCACCTCACAAGCGGCCGGTCGGCTACGTCTTTCAGGAGCCGCGTCTTTTTGCGCATCTATCGGTCCTTGACAATCTGCGCTACGGGCTGCGCCGGGTTCGAATGATGGCTCCCTCCATCGGGCTTGAGCCGATGATTGATCTTATGGGCCTTCGTGGTCTCCTGCGGCGCTCGCCCGCGGCACTTTCGGGCGGTGAGCGGCAACGCGTCGCCATCGGCCGCGCGATCCTCGCCCAGCCCCGGCTGCTCTTGATGGATGAACCGCTCTCGGCACTCGACCGTGATGCCAAGAATGAAATTCTTCCTTATCTTGTGGAGCTTCCGGCCGTATTGTCGATTCCGATTATTTATGTCTCTCACGACTTCACCGAACTTGAACAGCTTGCAGATTATCTCATTCTCATGCGCAAAGACGGTCGGGTTCAGGCTTCCGGGGCGCTGCATACCTTGCTGGCAGATATCTCTCTGCCCCTTGCCCGCATGCCGGAATCGGCGATGATTCTCGCTGTCTGCGTAGAAGATTACGATGCCGCCTATGACATTACGGCCTGCACAGCCAACGGTGTGAGGATTTTGGTGCCAGGCTTGCTGGGGACTGCCGGAACCACAAGGCGCCTGCGCGTGCGAGCGAGCGATGTCAGCCTTATCAAAGGCACGCCGCAAAATTCCAGCGTACTCAACATTCTCCCGGCTCATATCCTGGCAGCCGAAATGGCCAGCGCCAATCAGATGCTTGTTCTGCTTGGCCTGGATGGGCAGGCCAGCGAAACGCGGCTGGTTTCCAGCATTACGCGAAAATCATGGAATACCCTCGCACTGCAAATCGGCGATAATGTCTTTGCGCAAATCAAAGGCATGGCGCTGGCTGATGCACGATGATGGGGTCTTGAGCATGAGTACTGAGGGGCACCAAGATGAAGATTCAGCAATGCCACAGGAGAGCCACAGCAGCCGAAGGCTGAAACGCACTATTCTGGCCCTCGGCTGTGGGCAATTCAGCCCTTCGCCCAGTCGGCCGCCATGTCACTGGCAAAATCACGATAGCTTCGCGGCGGGTGACCGAGCAGCGCGCTTAAGCGATCGACGTCGGTCGCCGTCGCGGCCGCGCCATCTTCCTGATAGCGGCGCATCATCAGGCGCAAATCATAGGCGAGCCAGCTTGGGCCGAACGCCCGGAGGCGTTGCTCGAGCAGGTCGAGATCATCACCACCGTAGGAGATGCCCCGGCCCAGTACCTCGCTCCAGATTGCGGCGAGCGCATTGCCGTCGAGGCAATCGGGGCCAACGAGTTCGTAGATCTCGCTTGGAAGTGGGGCATTCGCCTGTTCGCGCCGAAGCAATTCGCGCGCGGCCGCCTCACCGATGTCGCGCGTGTCGACCATCGAGATGCCCTTGCGCCCCACCGGCATCCCATAGACGCCGTGGGTCAGGAGCGCGTCCTTCTGGCGGGCGTCGTTCTGGATGAAATAGGCAGGACGCAGAATGGTTGCCGGCACCTCGCGCTGCTCGATCATGCGTTCGATCGTATATTTGCCGGCAAAATGCGGCACATCAGTATAGGTCTCGCCCTTGAACACCGACAGATAGACTATGCCCTTCATGCCGGCATCGCGCGCCGCATTCAGCGTCAGCATCGCCTGGGTCAGTTCGTCGGCGATATTGGGCACCAGCAGGAATAGCGTGCTGACCCCCTTCAAAGCTTCGCGAATACTGTCGATGTCGGAAATGTCGCCCTTTACGGCGGTGACACCCTCGGCGAAGCGAACTGTCTCGGGCGAGCGCGTAAGCGCACGCAGTTCGACCCCGTGGCCCCGCAAGCTTGCCAGCACTGCGGACCCGATCGTCCCTGTGCTTCCGGTCACTAGAATAGCCATTGTCTGTCTCCTTGATCATCAGGGCACCGTGCCCTGTCTGTCGAGAGAAGTTAATCGTTCCAATCGAAAGCAATAGACCGCTATAACAAAACAGACTGTCTCACTGATGGAACATTCGATGGATCTACATGCCCTGGCTGATTTCAATCTGGTTGCGACGCATGGCGGGTTCGGGCGGGCGAGCCGGATCTCCGGCAGGCCCAAAGCGACGCTGTCGCGCAAGGTCACCGAGCTCGAACAGAGCCTCGGCGTGCGGCTCATCGAGCGCGGGAGCCGGACCTTGCGACTGACCGACGAGGGGCGGGCGCTTTCCGAACGGACGCAGGGATTGCTTGCAGAAATCGCCGAAGCGGGCGAAGCCGTGATATCCGGCGCGTCAATCCCCCGCGGGCACCTCATGGTCAGCGCCCCGGTCGTCTTCGCGCATGTCGCGCTGGGACGCATCGGGGCACGTTTCGCCAGAGCTTATCCGCAAGTGCAATTGGAAATCATCGCCGAAGACCGCGTCGTCGATCCCGTCGAAGACGGATATGATCTGGTGATCCGGATCAATCCATCGGCCGACGATCGCCTGATCGGGCGTCGTATACTGAACGATGAGCGGCTCCTGGTGGCCGCGCCGGCCATGGTGCGCCCACAGTCTAAAGCAGATGGATCTGCCGAAGTATCGGTCCCAGCCGTGATGCTCACGACAACACCGCCCGGCGTGACGTGGCGGATGCGGTGTGAGGCAGGCAGCGTAACGGTAATTCATCCCGAGGCCACTCTACGTTGCTCGTCGCTTTTGATGGTGCGTGATGCCGTGCTCTTCGGGGCCGGTGTTGCGCTTCTTCCCAAACTGCTGGTGGCGGCCGATATCGCAGCGGGGTGCCTGGCCTGCTGGGGCGTTGCCGATGAACCGGCCGTCGCCATCTGGGCGTTGCAGAATTCTCGGCGGCTCGTCAGCGCCAAAGTGCGGGCTTTCCTCGCCATCCTTGATGATGCGTTTCCCGACAGGATCTTTGTCACATAAATTTTAGCCCATGGTTCGGCACACTTGGGTGCGATATAAACCCGCCACACGCCCGCGCCCGTTCGGCTTATCTCATTGAGATAAAGCGCTTTGTTTGATGTTGCTGGACAGGGCTGGCGGAGGGGATGGGATTCGAACCCACGAAACGGTTTAACCCGTTTAACGGTTTAGCAAACCGCCGCCTTCGGCCACTCGGCCACCCCTCCGCCGGGGTACACGGCGTATGCAGAGGTGCTTCTAGTGTCGGTGGGCCGGTTCGTAAAGGGTGGATCGTGTTGATCGGGTAACGGGTGTCGCTAATTCTGGAGAATTGTTTATGTTATAGGATATGATTTCTTGAACCGTCTGGCGGGTGGCCAGCCGACGTGGTGAGCGGTGTGAATTGAGCGGCTTTGCATGAACTTGGGGCGCGGAGCGGCGCATGGGGCGGCCTGGAATCTGGCGACGGCGATCGGTGAGCGCAGCCTTGGGTTCGTGGTCCTCGCGATCCTGATCCGGCACGTCACGGTACGCGATGTGGGCGTGGTCGCCATTGCCTCGGCGATCTCCGAAATCGGTCGCGCGATCACTTCGGGCGGGTCAGGCGAGCAGGTGATCGCGGCACCGGGTGACCGGGTGGTGGAAGCCGGCGCGTTCTGGGCGCAATTCAGTCTTGCGGTGGCGAGTGCGGCCCTGCTCGCCGCGGTGGCACCGCTGCTTGCGCAGGCATACGGCACGCCAGCGCTGGAATGGGTGACACAGGCGCTCTCGGTCAATATCGTGATCGGGGCGTTTCTGGTCGTGCCCTCGGCGCGGTTGGCGCAACGCTTCGGGTTTCGCGCCCTCAGCCTGATGTCGCTCGGCTCGACCAGCCTCGGCGGCGCGGTGGCCCTGACGCTGGTGTTCACGGGTCACGGTCTTAGTGCGTTGATCGCGCAGCGAATTGTGGGGATCACATTCTATGCCGCCGCTGCCTCGATTACCGCGCGCTGGCGGCCACCCCCGGTGCCATCACCGGGGGTGATCCGCAATGCCCTGCGTTTCAACATTCCCATGATGGGTGCTGCGTTCGTCGATTATATCGCGGCAACAGGTTATGTCGTGCTGATCGGCGTTCGCCTGCCAGTGGTCGCGGTGGGGCAGTTTCGGATCGCCCAGCGTCTGGCCGAAGTGTTGCAGGAGTTGACGATTTTTCCGGCCAGTAAGGTCTTTCTGCCGGTGTTCGTTGCGGTGCGCCACAGCCCGGAGCGGCGTTTTGCGGTGGCCCAATCGTTGATGGATGTGGTGGCGGTCGGGTCGCTCGGGGTTGCCGCCGTCGCCGGCGCGGTGGCGGAGCCGATCGTCGTGCTGATGTTCGGCCCCCGCTGGGTGGAGGCGGCCCCGGTATTTGCCGCGATGAGCCTGATCGTGCCGGCGGCGGCGATCTATGCCTTCGTCAACCCGATGCTCACGGCGCTGCGCCGGCCGGTGCTGGTCTCGGCCTTCGCCGCGATCAATGCCGTTACCATCGCGCTGGCCGCGTGGTTTGCGTCACCGTTCGGGCTGACGAACCTTGCGTGGACGTTGGCGGCGCGTGGGCTGTTGACAGCTTTACTGTTGCTGCCGGCACTGTCGATCGGGATTGGCCGCTCGGCATGGCCGATGCTGCGTCTATTTGTGGCACCGTTCGTAGCACTGGTGGCGGCGCGACTCGCCGCTGTGGGGGCGCTCGCGGCCATCGGCCCGGTAACCTCGCTGTCGGCCCACGAAATGTTCAACCGGTTTCTGGTTGGTGGTGGGGTGTCCGGCTTAGTGTTTCTAACCGTGATGCTGGGTCTGGCACCGCGCCGGGTGGTGGCGCTGGTGCGGCGCGTGCTCAGTATTTTCCGCCGGCTGCCGGTTGTGGTGGAAGTGGTGTAGCGGCGGAATCGTGTGCTTCAGCCCCAAAGACGCGGTGGAAGGCGGCGAGCAACGCGGTATCGACCGCTGCCATCGAGGCCCCGACTCCCTGCGCCGCCAAGGATGTCACGCCATGCGCACGAATCCCGCAGGGGACGATACCGTCATACGCCGCCAGATCGGGTGCCACGTTCAACGCCACGCCATGATAACTGACCCACCGTGACACCCGCACCCCAATCGCCGCAATTTTCGCCTCCGCCCCGGTTGCTGGATCGACCACCCAGATCCCCACCCGCCCGTCGCGGGTTTCGCCTTGCACGCCGAAGCCGGCGAGGGTTTCGATCAGCCAGGTTTCCAGCCCGGCGACGAATTGCCGCACGTCCCGCGCCGGCACGATGCCGTGCGGGCGGGTCAGATCGAGCATGACATAGGCAATCCGCTGGCCTGGCCCATGATAGGTCCATTGCCCGCCGCGCCCGGTTCGATGGGTCGGGATGTCGCCGGGGGCGATCAGATCGGCATCGCGCGCCGAGGTGCCGGCGGTGTAGAGGGGCGGGTGCTCGACCAGCCAGACGCGTTCGGCGGCATCACCCGCATAAATCGCCGCCGCTCGCGCCTGCATGGCGGCCACGGCTTTGGGATAATCGAGCCATCCGGGCTCGGTAACCCATTCGACCGGCAGGGTTGTTGATACGGCGTGATCCATCGGCTATAGCGCTCCCGCTGCGATGCGGCCGTGGCGAAATGGTAGACGCGCAAGCTTGAGGTGCTTGTGGGGGAAACCCTGTGGAAGTTCGAGTCTTCTCGGCCGCATGACCACCTTTGCTTCAAGGAGCAAACGTTTTTTGCTACTTTTTTCTAAAAAAGTAGAGCTGCCTTCCCTTTTGGCGTCTGCCACCCTGCCATGCCGCCCGGAGGTTGCCCGACCGGGCAGGTTCGCGCATGGTTTGCTCAACTGGGGATCAACGCACATGGATGAAACGCTCCGCAAGGCTGCACTCGATTACCACCGCCATCCGCGGCCGGGCAAACTCACTATCACGCCGACCAAGCGGATGGAGACCTCGCGCGATCTGGCGCTGGCCTATTCCCCCGGCGTCGCCGCTGCCTGCCTCGCGATCAAGGACGATCCCGACACGGCCTATGATTACACGATCAAGGGCAATCTGGTCGCGGTGATCACCAATGGCACCGCCGTACTCGGCCTGGGTAATATCGGTGCGTTGGCGTCCAAGCCGGTGATGGAGGGCAAGGCGGTGCTCTTCAAGAAATTCGCCGGGATCGACACGTTCGACATCGAGGTGGACCAACCCGATCCCGACAAGTTCATCGAGGTGGTCGCCGCCCTCGAACCCAGTTTCGGCGGCATCAATCTCGAAGATATCAAGGCCCCCGAGTGTTTCCGGATCGAGCAGACCCTGCGCGCCCGGATGAAGATTCCGGTGTTTCACGACGACCAGCACGGCACCTCGATCATTGTCGGGGCCGCCGTGCTGAACGCGCTGAAGGTGCAGGGTAAATCGATCGAGACCGCCAAAATTGTCACTTCCGGTGCCGGTGCCGCCGCCCTCTCATGCGTGAACATCCTGATTGCGTTGGGGGCACCGCGCGATCATATCACCATGACCGACATCGAGGGGGTGATCTATCAAGGGCGCCCGAACCTCGATCCTACCCTGGAGCACGTCGCGCGGGATACCAAGGCGCGCACCCTGGTGGAAATCCTCGATGGGGCCGATGTGTTCCTCGGCCTGTCGGCCCCCGGCGTGCTGAAACCCGAATGGCTCGGCAAATTCGCGCCCAATCCGCTGATCCTGGCCCTCGCCAACCCTGAACCCGAAATCCGGCCCGACCTGGTGGTGACGCTGCGACCGGATGCGATCATCTGCACCGGGCGGAGCGATTTTCCCAATCAGGTCAATAACGTTCTGTGTTTTCCGTTCATTTTCCGCGGGGCGCTCGATGTCGGTGCCACCGCGATTACCGAGGGAATGAAACTCGCCGCGGTGCAGGCGATCGCCCAATTGACCAGAATCGAGGCGTCGGACACGGTGGCGGCGGCCTATGGCGGCAACGCCCCGGTGTTCGGCCGTGACTACATCATTCCCAAATTGTTCGACCCTCGCCTGATCCTGCACATCGCCCCCGCCGTCGCCAAAGCCGCGATGGATGAAGGCGTCGCCCGCCGCCCGATCGCCGATTTTGATGTCTATCGCCATGAACTCGAACGCTTCGTGTTCCGCTCCGGTCAACTGCTCCGCCCGGTGATTGAGGTCGCCCGCTCGGGCAAAACCCGGATCGTCTATGGCGAGGGCGAGGACGAACGCGTGCTGCGCGCCGCCCAGAGCGTGGTCGACGATCATCTCGGGATTCCGATTCTGCTCGGCCACGCCGACACCATCGTGCAACGCATCGCGACACTCGGTTTGCGGATGAAGCCCGAACAGGAGGTCCGCATTCTCGATTTTGAGCGTGATCCGGCCTTGTTTGCCCGGTTGCTCGCCGACTACCAGCGCATCGTCGGTCGCCGTGGCGTGCCACCGGATGCCGCCGCCCGCCAATTGTCCCGCCGCCCCACCGTCGCCGCAGCCATGTTGCTGTCGGCCGGCGAGGCGGATGCCGCAATCTGCGGCGGGTTGGGCGACTGGTCGCGCCAGTTCCGCTACGCCATCCCGATCATTCCGCGCCGCAAGGGGATCAACCGCGTCTCAGCGGTCACCGCGCTGATCCTGCAATCGGGTAATCTGTTCTTTTGCGACACCCATGTGAACGAAGACCCGACCGCCGAAGAGATCGCCGAAATGACCCATCTGGCGAGCGCCATGGTCACGCGCTTCGGCATCGCGCCGAAAGTGGCGCTGTTGTCGCACTCTAATTTCGGTGCGGCGAACACGCCATCGGCCCGCAAGATGCGCAAAGCCCTGGCGCTGATCCGCGCCCAGGATCCCGAACTGGAAGTCGATGGCGAAATGCATGCCGACGATGCCTTGTTCGAACCAATCCGCAACCGCTCGGTGTGTGACAGCCGCCTGACGGGATCGGCCAACCTGCTGGTGATGCCGAACATCGACGCCGCGAACATCGGCTTTAACCTACTGAAAGCCGCCGGCGAAGCCGTGACGGTCGGACCATTGCTGCTCGGCCTCGCCAAACCGCTGCACATCGCAGTGCCGAGTGTGACCGCGCGGGGGTTGGTCAACATGAGTGCGGTCGCGGCGATGGAGGTGGTGCTGGCGCGCTAACCTCATTCGGACCTGCGGCCCGGAGGGTAGTTGCGATCGCATGATTTTGCGCCACGGGATCGTTCGAATCAGCGCGCAAAATCGACGATTTTGAATTTTCATGCGTTTTGCGTCTTGTTCGGCGAATGATTCGGTGGCTTCGTCAATCCTGATATGCAATTTTATCATTGATAGGCCCGACAAACCACGTGACACCCGTTTTTGAGCGTCTGACCATCGCCGCCATCCTCGCGGGGGCCGCCCTGCTGGTCTTGTTCTGGCCGCAGCATGATGGGCGGCGGGACTGGCATCGCGGAATTCGCCATCCCGCGCTGTGGGTGTTGCTGTCACTCGCGGTCAGTTTCGCGGCGACTGCCATTTTGCGGGGGCAGGGCGTTGTCGTGCTCGGCATCCTGCCGTTTCTGGGCACACTCTGGCATAAGGGCGATCCGGTCAGACCCCTGCCGCCGCCGCAACCTCGCGCCGCGCCGCCGCCCAAGGTGATGTCGCGCGCCGAAGCCCTTGAGGTATTCGGCCTTACCCCCGGCACCACCCGCGAGGAAGTCCTGGAAGCGTATCGCCACATGTTGTGGTTCGCTAACCCGGACCACGGCGGTTCGCATTGGCTGATCGATAAGCTCAACGAGGCGCGGGATGTGTTGTTGAAGCGTTAGGATAAGCGATCCGCTCTTTTAGTTTCGATTAATTCGTGGCAAGCATTGCAGCAACCATCTCATAGGAAACTGCCATGCCGCATTCAGAATTGGTGAAAGTGAAGCCTGAAGCCGCAGCGCACGCGCTGGTGAACCGTGCGCAGTTCGACGAAATGACTCGTCGCGCCGATACCGACCCCAACGGGTTCTGGGCGGACGAGTGCAAGCGAATCACCTGGATGACACCGCCCACCAAAATCAAAAATACCAGCTTCACCGGCGATGTTTCGATCAAATGGTTCGAAGACGGCGTGTTGAACGCCTCGGCCAACTGCCTCGACCGGCATCTGGCAACACGCGGCGATCAGGTCGCGATCATCTGGGAAGGCGACGACCCCAACGACAGCAAGCACGTCACCTATCGTGAACTTCACGCCGACGTCTGTAAAATGGCGAATATCCTGAAATCGCTGGGTGCCAAAAAAGGCGACCGCATCACGATTTACCTGCCGATGATCGTTGAAGCCGCCGTGGCGCTTCTCGCCTGTGCGCGGATCGGCGCAATCCATTCCGTGGTGTTTGGCGGATTCTCGCCGGACAGTTTGGCAAACCGGATTCTGGATTGCGATTCCAACATTCTGATCACCGCCGATGAAGGTCGCCGGGGTGGCCGCAAGGTGCCGCTCAAGGCCAATGCCGATGCGGCGCTGAAATCCTGCCCGATGGTGAAATCGGTGGTGGTGGTGAAGGCGACCGGCGGTACCGTCGCGATGCAGGCGGGGCGCGACCATTGGTATCACGAAGCCGCGGCCACGGTTCCGGCTGATTGCAAACCCGAGCCGATGAACGCGGAAGACCCGCTGTTCATTCTGTATACATCAGGCTCCACCGGCCAACCCAAGGGCGTGCTGCACACCACCGGCGGTTATATGGTGTGGGCGAGTTTCACCCATCAATATGTGTTCGACTATCATGAGGGCGAGGTTTTCTGGTGTACCGCCGATGTCGGTTGGGTCACCGGCCACACCTATATCGTGTATGGCCCGCTCGCCAACGGGGCGACGACGCTGATGTTCGAGGGGATTCCGAACTATCCGGACAGTTCACGATTCTGGCAGGTGGTCGATAAACATCAGGTTAATATTTTCTACACCGCCCCCACCGCCGTCCGCGCCCTGATGCGCGACGGCGAGGGACCGGTGAAAAAAACTTCGCGCAAATCCCTGCGCATCCTGGGTTCGGTCGGCGAACCGATTAACCCGGAAGCCTGGTATTGGTACAGCCACGTGATCGGCGATGACCGCTGCCCGATCGTCGATACCTGGTGGCAGACCGAAACCGGCGGCATCCTAATTACTGGCCTGCCCGGGGCGGTCGATCAGAAACCCGGATCGGCCACCCTGCCGCTGCCCGGCGTCAAGCCGGTGTTGGTCGATGGCGAGGGGAATGAACTCGAGGGCGCGACCGAGGGCAATCTGTGCCTTGCCGATAGCTGGCCTGGGCAGATGCGCACGGTATACGGCGATCACCAGCGCTTTATCCAGACCTATTTCTCGACGTTCAAGGGCTATTACTTCTCCGGCGACGGCGCACGTCGCGATGAGGACGGGTATTACTGGATTACCGGCCGGGTCGATGACGTGATCAATGTTTCCGGCCATCGGATGGGTACCGCCGAGGTCGAATCGGCTCTCGTTGCCCATCCCAAGGTGGCGGAAGCGGCAGTCGTCGGGTTTCCGCACGACCTCAAGGGTCAGGGCATCTACGCCTATGTCACCCTGATCGCGGGCGAGGAACCGACCGAGGAACTGCGTAAGGAACTGGTGATATGGGTCCGCAAGGAAATCGGCCCGATTGCCGCCCCGGATGCGATCCAGTGGGCACCCGGCCTGCCGAAAACCCGCTCCGGCAAAATCATGCGCCGGATTCTGCGCAAGATCGCTGCCAATGAAACCGACAGCCTGGGCGATACCTCGACCCTTGCCGATCCCGGCGTGGTCGATGATCTCGTGGCCAATCGCGCCGCATAGGGCATGGCACGGGCGCGCGGCGGTTTGCGGTTCTGTCTGATCCTGGCTCTGCTCTGCGGCGGCATGGTTGCCGCTTCAGCGCAGACCCAGGCTGCCATGGATCGACAGGCGACGCGGGAATTCCATGCCGCCGATCATCATCTGAACCTCGTCTATGCGCAGGTGATCGCTGGCCTCGATCCGCATCGTCAGATGCTCCTGCGTCAGGCCGAGCGCGACTGGGTGACCTTCCGCGACGCTGAATGCGCTTTCCGCACCGCAGGATCGGAAGGCGGGACGATCCACCCCTTGCTGGTGACCGCCTGCCGCACCCAGTTGACCACGGCACGTGCCGAAGCCCTTGCGAAATCCGTCTGCAAGGCAGGCGACCCAACCTGCCAATAGGAGCATCACTATGACCCACCCGATGATCGAGCATCAGGCCGGCCGGGTCCATCGGGTGATGGGTTCGGCTGACGTGGGCCTGCATGTGCGGGAATGGGGGCCGGAATACGCACAGCCGATTTTGTTCATTCATGGCTGGTCGGCGTGTTATCTTTCGTGGCACAACCAGTTCGATTCTGCGCTGCGCGACCGCTACCGCATTGTCTGCATGGATCTGCGCGGCCACGGCTTCTCCGACAAACCGCTCGACCCGGAAGCCTATCAGACCGGCGCGCATTGGGCTGACGATGTCGCGGCGGTGATGATCGCGCTGAGCCTGAAAAAACCCGTGCTGGTCGGCTGGTCCTACGGCGGCTTCGTGATTTCGGACTATCTGGCCCGCCATGGCACCAAAAACGTCGGCGCGATCAATTTTGTGGGTGCGGCGGTGATTTCCTCCAACCCGCCGCGCCACATCGGCGAACGCTTTATCGACGGTGCGTTGATGGCGGCGAGCGAAGACCCCGCCGTGATGATCGAAGGCGTGCGCCACGTGGTTCACGCCACGACCTACAAGCCATTGCCAGCCGCCGATATCGAGCGCGGCATGGCCGTTCTGGGCCTGACCCCGCCGGCGGTACGATCCTTTTTGCTGATGCGGACGCTTGATTTCACCGACACGCTGGAAACCCTCGACCGCCCCTGCCTCATCACCCAGGGCGAGGAAGACGCCATTGTGCTGCCCTCGATGGGCGAGCATATCGCAACCCATGTGCCGGATGCGAAGCTGTCGCGCTATGCCGCTTGCGGCCATGCGGCGCAACAGGAATATCCAGGCCGGTTCAATGAGGAACTCGCGGTGCTGGCAGCCTCGGTCTGATCTGGCCACCGTCGGAGGTATGTTTTCCCGCGCAACGCCCTTCGCTACGAGGTCGCCTCCGTCAGTCGTGCCAGGCGCACGGCGGTATGCCCGCGTCCGGTGCGATGGCTGGGCATGATCAGCAAACAATTATCGTGCGGGGTGCGGATCTCCGCCATGCCGTCGTACGCAAGCAACGTGCCGCGCGCCGGGATGACGTCGCCGCCGCGAAATTGCCGTACGAAGGCGAATCGGCTGGTGTTCGCCGTTACCACCCGTGTGACCTCAGCAAAGCGCGGTGGCATCGGCGGCGGCGCAGCAGGAGCGATCATGCCGGCATGGCTGAGCAGGGCGGCGATGCTCGCGTGCATCTGGGTCACCGTTTGAGCCTGCCAGTGTTGCCCCGCCTCCACCAGGACCGAGGCAGCGTCGCCCTGTTCAGCGGTGAAACGCGGATAGTCGATCAGCCGCCGCCCGCCGGCATGGCCGCCATCCGCCACCACCAGGCCGGGCGTGCCGATCGCCAGCGCCAGCGCCTTGCCGCGCTCTCCCCGTCCGCACAGCAGCAAGGGGTCGGAGGGCCACAGCATCGAATGCAGATCGAGCACCCAGTCGGCGGTATCGATCACCGGGCGCATCTCCCGCGCCCGGTCGAGTTCGTGGGAATGGCGGGGGCCTTCCAGCGTCGTCTCGTCCCACACCCGGTTCATGTCCTCGTCAATGAAGCGCGACGCCGTCGGGTTTTCCGGGTCGAACCGCGCGAAGGCATCGATATTGGCCAATCCCAGCGTCAGCCGGCCGCGCGTGGGGCGGAGGCCGGCGCGCAACAACGCACTGAGCGCCGCGGCTCCCCCCAGTTCATTGCCGTGGATCAGCCCCAAAATCAGCACATGCGGCCCGGACCGGGTGGCGGCGAAGGTAGAAAAACCACGCACCCCAGTGTTGCCATTGAGCCAGGGGGTGATATCGGGCGGCGTCACCGCGACCTCGAACCGGGGCAGGGCGGTGACGTCATGGCCTTGCGTAACAACGGCGGTTGCGTCCATCACCCGCCTCGTCCGATAACAATTGGCATTAATCGACCGCAAACCATGACCACACTCTACCCCTAGATGAAAATGCTGCAACCATCCGGCATGAAGATCGCGTGGTTTATCGATGACTGAGCGGTTCAGCCTCGAGCATCGGCTATGGCGCGCGATCCCGGCGGCACCGCGCCGCGCCGGGTTGCGCGCCATTGCCACCGCCCTAGCACCGCGGGCCGACGCGATACCCCCCCCGGCGAGCCACGGTGTGGCGATCGGCGGTGAAATGCGCCTGATCTCCGGCCTTGGTGAAGCGGCGCGCCTGCTGCACGGCGGCATCAAGCGGTGTGGTGCCGATCGTGGTGCGGTCGATCTCGGCGTGCTGCGCCGGCCCGCGCCGCGCGTTCTGCCGGATGGTGCCGCGCTGATCCTGCACGTCAACGCCCCGTCGATCCCGCTGATGCTGGCGCGGGCAGGGGCGCATTTTTTGCGCGATCGCCGTGTCGTCGGCTTCTGGAACTGGGAACTGGACACCCTGCCGCCGTCCTGGCGCGGTGGCACGCGGTACGTGCATGAAATCTGGGTCCCCTCGGCGTTCACCAAAGCTGCCATCGAGACAATCTATCCCGGCATGGTCAGGCTGGTGCCCTATCCGCTTGCCGCGATCGGTTTGCCGCAAGCCTTCCCAAGGCGTGGCTTGTTCGATTTGCCGGCAGATGCCGTGATCACCACGGTGATCGCCAATCTCGGGGCCAGTTTCGCGCGGAAACACCCGCTTGCCGCCGTGGCCGCCCACCGCGCCGCGTTTTCCAACCGCCCGGACCGGATTCTAGTGGTGAAACTATCCGGGGGCGTCGCGTTTCCCGCCGATATGGCGCGGCTGCGCGGTGCCATCGGCACGGCCAACAACATCCGCCTGATCGACGCGATCTGGCCCGCCGAAACGCTCCGCAGCCTGCTCGCGAGCACCGACATTTTGCTCAGCCTGCACCGCGCCGAAGGATTCGGCCTGGTTCCCGCCGAGGCGATGTTGCGCGGCGTCGCCGTTGTCGCCACCGGGTGGTCAGGTAATCTGCAATTCATGGATGACAGCAGTGCCGCGCTGATTTCGCACCGCCTGACGCCGGTGACCGACGTCAGGGGCGCTTACGGCGCAGCGTCGGCATTCTGGGCCGAACCCGATATCGACCACGCCGCCGCATGGCTGCGCCGGTTGGCCGACAATCCCGTTGAACGAAAGGCTCTCGCCGCGCGCGGCCAGGCCTTTGCCCGGGCCGCCCTGGGGTTGGAGCCGCTCGCCGCCGCACTGGCCAGCAATGGGATCAGTTGACGAAACCGGGAGCCGGACCCAAAACCCCGCCATGGCTGCACCGCCCCTTGTCATCGCCGATCACGCAACCCCGCCCGAAGCGTCGCCCCGGACGATTACCGCCCGGATTTTGTGTACCGACCTCGCCGGGTTGCGTGCCCAGGCGCTCGGCCTCGCGGAAGCCGCCGGGTTCGCGCCCGACAACCGGGTGATCGTTCCCAGAACGCCGTGGAACTTTCTGTCGCCGATGTTCTGGCCCAGCGCCGGGTGCGCGATCGAACCGGCGGCGCTGGCCCCCCCGGACGGCGACGTGCTGATCGGTGCCGGCGGTGCCGCCGCGCGCCTCGTCGCGGCACTGCGCCGCCCCGATCTGCCCGCCGTGATCATCCAGCATCCGCGCATGGACGCCGATCGGTTCGATGTGATCGTTGCAGCGAAGCACGACGACATCACCGGCCCCAACGTGATCGTCACCCGCACCGCGCTGCACCGTGTTACCACCGCGCGTCTGGCCGAAGCGCGCGCGATCTGGGCACCAGTGTTCGCGCATCTGCCGCGCCCGCTGGTTGCGGTACTGGTCGGCGGCTCGAACGGCCGCTATCGGCTCGATACCGCCGCGGCGCAGCATCTTGCCGCCGGACTCGCCACCATGATGGATCGCGACCGGGTCGGCCTGATGCTCACACCCTCGCGCCGTACCGACGCCGTCGCATGCACGGTACTGCGCGATACCTTGGCCCCACGCGGCGCTTTTATCTGGGAAATGACGGGTGAAAACCCCTATTTCGGCATGCTCGCCCTGGCCGACGCCATCGTGGTGACCGCCGATTCGGTCTCGATGGTGTCGGAAGCGGTCGCCACCGCTGCGCCCGTGATGCTCGCGCGTCTGCCGGGTAAATCCAACCGGATCGGCGAATTCATGAACGATATGGTGGCGTGCGGCCGCGCCCGCGATTTCGCCGGGCGGCTCGAACTCTGGCCAACCGTGGCGCTGAACGACACACCGCTGGCCGCCGCCTCCCTCCGTCGCCTCCTGGGGATCTGATCCGATGCTCGATATCGATACGTTCGATAATGTTCGCGGCGGCAACGCCGTCTACAAGGCACTTGCGCATCCGCTCGCCGCCGAGGCTCTGGCGGCCCTGACCGCAACCCTGCGCGCGGCCGGCCCGGTCGCGGTGTATGACCCGGAACGGCTTTTTGCGCCACTGCGCGCGCTGGCCCCATCCTTTCCCGTCAAAGCCGTGTTTGTTCACGACACGCAAGCTCTGGGCGAAGCACGCGGCGGATATGCCGCACGGCCACTGACCGAGTTGGCGCACACCAATGCGGCCACCATCCTGATCGCGGCGTTTGATGCGAACCGCCTGGCCGAGCGGGTCAAAACCATCGCGCCGGCAGGGGTAAAAATCCTGACGCTCGATGCAGTGCGCTTGCCCGAAGCGTTGTTGACCAACCCACGCCGCTATCTCGACCCGCTCAATTTCGCCACGAACTTCGTGTTTTTCCGCGACGATGATGCGATGGCGACTCGCTTGGTCACCGCCAACTACTGGGCGGGATATGGCGGCAAATCGGTCCGGCTGTGGTGCCGGCTGTTCGCCGACACCGGTGCGATCCTTGCCGAATTCGAGCACGTGCTGCCCGATAATGCCGGCAGCGTCAGCATCGCGAGCGGCGATGTCCGCCGGGCGCATAACATTGGTCCGTTCACCGGGCAGTTGTTCATCCACGCCATCGGCATTGCCGGACACGACGTGGTGAAATACGCGCTCGACACCTATGCCACCGATGGCAGCGGCAGCCTGTCCTGCACCCATGACGCCAACGCCTGGCCCTCCGAGCGGTTCGCCGGCCTGCCGGCACCGCGCGACGATGAACGGGTGGTACTATGGTTGCAGAACAGCCACGCCGTGCCGATCCCTGCCGGTGCTGTCAGCCTCGATCGGATGGGAGCGGAAGCCCCGGTCGTGCTCGACGCCGAAATCCCGCCCTTCGCGACGCAGGCAATCGACATCGCCGATCTTCTGCCCAACCTGCGCTGGCCCGCCCAAATCGAGCTGCGCGCCGGCCGTCACGTAGTGCGTCCGCGATACGAAGTGACGCGCCACGGCCGCACCCGGATTGCCCATGTCAATGTCGAGCGCGCCGATCTGCGGCCCGATCCATCCCTGAAAACCTTATCGCCCCTGTTGGGGCGCGGGTTTCTGCTACCCTTTCCAATTTTGCCGCGCGCCGCCTGTTCGACCCTCGCGCTGCCGACGCCGATGGCGCATACCCAGGCCACGCTACCGATCCGCCTTGATGTCTTCGCCCCGGATGGCACCAAACTCGCCGCGAAACACTATGGTGCCTTGCCGCGCGACCATGAAATGGCGATCGACATCGACGACGTGATTCCGCCCGATGCCCTGCCCGATGGCGGTCACGGCGAACTGGTCTACGATTTTTCACAGGGCGGCGAGGCCGACGGCTGGCTGCACGGGTTGTTTCGCTATGAGCGGCGCGATGGCAGCCACGCCGCCGAGACCAGTTTTGGCGCACATATGTTCAACACGCTGATGACCTGGAAGGGCGAGCCGCAATCCTACGCCGGACCGCCGCCGGGACTTTCGACCCGGTTATTTCTCGATCTCGGCACGCCGGAGCGGCAGAGTTTTTGCATTTTGATCTACCCCGCCTCGGCACTTTGGCACGCGGTTTCGCGAACGATGTTGCAGTTGCACGACGCCGTCGGCAGGCTGGTCGCCGAAGTGCGCGTCGGCATCGCCTGTTCCGGATCGGCGCGGATCGAGCCGTGGCGCATGTTCCCGCCGGCCGATCTCGCCCGCGCCGCCGGAGGTTACGTACTCATCCGCGACGTCACCTGCCGGTTGTTCGGGTATCATGGCAAAAAAGGTGGAGGTAAAAAAAGTGGGGGCAAAGACTACGGGTCCGAATTTTCTTTCGATCACATGTTCGGCTTCTGAATTAACCGCAATGCAACCTCCCGAGTCTCGCAGGCGGTGCTAAAAGCCCGTAAGCGCAATACCATGCAGACGTCGAAGCCATATCGCCGGGTCGCGCTGATTGCCATCGCGATTGTTATTGCCGTGCCGATGGTCGCGGTCACGATTTTTGTCGCGACCTTCAACCCCAACCGATACAAGCCCGGCATCATCGCCGCCGCCGAACGCGCGACCGGGCGGCAGGTTACCATATCCGGTCCGTTGCAAATGAGCCTGTCGCTGGTGCCGACGATATCCGCCTCCGGTATCACGCTCGCCAACCCGCCCGGCTACGTGGATGCCGAAATGGCGACCCTGAAGCGCATCGACGCGCAAGTGGCACTGCTGCCGCTGATCAGTCACCGGATCGACATTATCAAACTGGTATTGATCGACCCGGCGATTACCCTGGAATATGGCCCGACCGGCACACCCAACTGGCTGTTCGACCGCACGGTTGCCAACCCCGCCACCCCGGCACCGCCCGGCGCGGGATCGCCGGCGCAACCGGACCGGAGTATCGCGCTGCAATCGGTTTCCATCGAAAACGGCACCATCACCTACAAGCCGCCGGCAGCACTGGTTCCGCTGCAACCCAACACCGCGCCAACAACCACGCCGATGGCGCCCACGGTGCTGACCATCGCGCATTTCACCGGCAGCGCTGCCTCGCTCGCGGCACCGCTGCATCTGACGATGCAGGCACAATATGACGCCGCCCCCTTCACCCTCACCGGCACCACCGGCCCGGTTTCGCGCCTGACCGGCGGCGGCGGCGGTCCCTGGCCGGTCGATCTGACGCTGGGGGCGCAGAACGCGACACTCCACCTCAAGGGCAGCATCGCGCATCCCCGCCAGATCCGGGGCTATGCGTTCGACGTTCACGCCACCATCCCCAACCTGGCGGCCTTCGATCCTTATGCCGGCGGTGCCAACCTGCCGCCGCTGCAATCGGTAGCATTCGCCGCCCAGATCACTCAAAGCGACTCTGCCCGGGACAATCGCGATTGGCTGCCGGCCATCAGCAACGCCAGCCTGACCGCCGGGCAATCCGATCTCGCGACCTGGCGCCAGGGATTGTCGATCACCTCGCTCAACGCGACCATGACCTCGCTCGACCAGACGCTGAATATCGCGATGGCCGGGCAGTACCAGGACAAGCCGGTTGGGTTGGAAGGCACCGCCGGGCCGCTTGGCCCGATCATCGAGGCGGCGATCGGCCAACCGGCACCGCAACAGCAGGGCGGATCACCCGCAGCCACCACCAATGCGGTCCCGCGCTTCGCGGTCAATCTTGCGGCCAAGGTAGGGAATGCGCAATTCGGTATCGCGGGCGGCATTGCCAGCCCGGCGATGCTGGCCGGGGTTTCCCTGAAACTGACCGCGCGTATCCCCAACCTCGCGCACCTGTCCGATCTGGCAGGTCAGCCGCTCCCGGCGTGGACCAACATCGGCGTGTCCGGGCTGCTGACCGATCCAGGTGAAAAAGGGCTTTCCCAGGCAATCGGGCTGGACAGCCTCGCCGTGACCGCCGATCAATTCCAGTTCGGCGGCGCGTTCAGTCTGCTGCGCGGCAAGACGCCGGATTTGCAGGCGGTGATTAACGCGCCACGGGTCGATCTGACCGCCCTGCTGCGCGCCGTGCCAAAACCGGAGGCGACCCCGGAGGCGAACCCGGACACGAACCCAGATACCCCAGCGAACACAACGCCCAACATCCCGCCGGTACCCCCGATCGAAAGCGCCACCGTCAACGTAATCCCCACGACCCCGCTGCCCTTCGGCCTGCTGCGCCAGGGTGATGGCAATGTCGAACTAACCATCGGCCAGCTGATATACGACGGTGCAACCTACGATGCGATCACCGCGCACGGATTGCTGCATAACGGGGTGCTCACGGTTCGGCCGATCAGCGCCGAATTGCCGGGTGGTTCGGTCAGTGGCACGCTGAATGTCGATGCCGCCGCCAATCCGCCGCAGGTTCACGTGACCGAGGCAGCCCCGGCGTTCCGGCTGGCCCCGTTGCTCACCTTGCTCGGCCTGCCCAATGCTGCTGGAGCAACGGTGCAGCTCTATGCCGATCTGTCCGGCGCGGGCAATTCACCGCGCGGCATCGCCGCGACATTGAACGGCACGCTCGGGCTTTCGACCGTCAACGGCGAGATCGACGGCACGCTGCTCAACCGCCTGTTTGGTTCATCGCTCAGCGCGGTGGGGCTGCCGGCCTCGCTGGTCGGCGCGCAGGGGCCGGTGATGGTGCGCTGCTTCGCCGGCCGGCTCGATGCCACTAACGGTCTTGCCAGTGTGCGCGCGCTGACGCTGGATTCCAGCCGGATGTACCTCACCGGCACCGGCTCGCTCGATCTTGGGGCGGAACGGCTCAACCTGATCCTGCGACCGGAGGTACAGGTGGGTACCAACGACGCGCCGATCCCGATTGCGGTCAGCGGTACCTTTGCCGACCCGCGTGAAGGCATCGCTCCCCCCGGTGACTACGGCGCGACCGCAGCATCGCTCGCGCATCAGCTTGGCGGCAATGGCGGCACGGTGCTCGGGCGTCTGGCGCAGAGTCTCGGCATCGCACCGAAACCCGCCGATCCGCAGACCTGCACCGGTGCCCTCGCGCTCGCCCGCATGGGTCATTCCGGCCCGATGCCCACGGCCGCCGCAGTGGCCCCCCCAGGCGCGGAATCAGGTGCAGCACCGACCAGCGGGCCGCAGAACTTGTTGCAGTCACTGTTCAAGTAGAAGAGCACGATGCGCCGCTTCTGGACCCACGCGACAATCGCCACGCAGGACGGCGGCTACGCGGTGCTGCTCGACGGCAAACCGGTTCGCCTGCCAGGCGGCACACCGCTCGCGGTGGCGCATCGCCCCCTGGCCGAAGCGATCGCCCGCGAGTGGGCCGCCGCCAACGCGGTGGTCGTGCCGGACGATCTGCCACTGACCCGGCTCGCAGGGGCGGCGATCGAACGCATCGCCCCTGATCCCGCCGCGTTGCGGCAGAACCTGCTAGCCTACGGTGGGGCCGATCTGCTTTGCTACCGTGCCGAAACCCCGGCCGAACTGGCGGCGTTGCAGTACGCCCACTGGCAACCCTGGCTCGATTGGGCCGCGCGCTGCTTCGATGCGCGGCTGATCCCGACCCATGGCATCGTTGCCGTGATCCAGCCGGAGACGGTGTTGGATGCACTGTCCCGCGCCCTGGCCCCACAAGACAATTGGGCGCTGGCGGGTCTTGGTGTCGCGGTGCCGGCATTGGGGAGCTTGGTGCTCGGCCTCGCCACCATCAGCGGCGCGCTCACCCCGCCCGATGCCCATGCTCTCGCGATTCTGGATGAAACCTGGCAGGAACGGCAATGGGGCATCGATGCCGAAGCGCAGGCCCGCCGCACGGCCGTTGCGCGCGACATTGCATCGGCGGTGGAGTTTGTTACTCTCACCCGATCATGATCGCGAAATCGTTGGTGCTGTCAGGCAGGGTGCAAGGTGTGGGGTTTCGCGACTGGATGGCGATCCGCGCCCGCCGCCTTGGACTCGCCGGTTGGGTGCGCAACCGCCGCGATGGCACGGTGGAGGCCCTGATTGCGGGTGACGCTCCCGCCATCGAGGAATTGCTCCGGGCCTGCCGGCTCGGACCACCGGGAGCGGACGTCAATCAAATCGCCGAAGAATTTGCCGAACTGCCGGCGGAGCCGGGGTTTTTCAAACGGCCCACAATTTAAAGCAAATCAGGTTAGGGCGCTATCAGGCAACCGTCTGAGCGATCCCGGCCAGGCGGGCCGGTTGCAGGACCGAAACGCCGTGATCGGCCGCCACCGCGATCACTCCCTGCTTGCGCAGGGCCGACAGGGCGCGCGAGACGGTTTCGATCGTCAATCCGAGATAGTCGGCGAGGTCGCCGCGGGTCATCGGCAGGGTTAGCCGCTGGGTTTGACCGGGACTGGCTGCCGCGCGCTGGTGCCACACTTCGAGAAACGACGCCAGCCGTTCGATCGCGGTTTTGCGGCCGAGCAGGAGCATCTGTTCCTGGGCGATGATCAATTCATGCGAGGCGACGTCGAGCAGGCGCCGCTCGATGACCGGGAAGCGGCCGAACACAGCACGCAGATCGGTGCGGTCGAAGCGGCAGAGATGAACGTCCTCAATCGCTTCGGCGCTGAAGGCGTAGCGCGTATCGGCGGCGAGGCCGATGAAGTCGCCCGAACCGGCGAAACCGGTGATCTGGCGCCTGCCGTCCGGCAAATCCTTGTAGAGTTTGGCAGTGCCCCGATTGATATTGAAAAAATGTCGTGCTGGATCGCCCTCGGTCACGAAACCGTGACCTTTGGCGATCGTGGTTTGGCGGCCGACGTTGGCCAGAAAATGCAGATCTTCGTCGCAGAGCGAATCGCATAGCCCAATGTGCCGCGCTTCGCACTTGGCGCAGAGGTCTGGAATGACGGTCCTCAAATTGATCGGCGCGCGCCTGTTTCCGGTTCGATGATCCAACATCGAGGGACCCCCCATGATGATCGCCCGGGATCGTTGTAGAATTGAAGATGTCGGTTTGCAAATGAATTGCCAGTGTCACGCGTCACCTAATACATGTCACACGGAACCTAATATATCATATGCGCAAGCCACTCGTCACGTCATTGATTTCAATCAAGGCAGCGTCAGCATGAACGGTTCAGATGAGGTATGGAGACCACAGTTATGCCGCGCGACCGGTCGTATCAGCCTGGATTTGTTGTAGAATCATTGACCCGCGATCAGATCGGGCCCAGTTTCGTCATTTTGAGACTTATGCACCCCTGGATCGAGCAACGGTGCTGGCAGAATTTCGCGCAGCGGAGCCTGACGGCCAACCCCGATCATCGTGGGATCATCACGATACGGCGAGATGGCGGGCGATTTCCTAGCGGCCTCGCCTGCTACCGCCGTGAAAGCGATGCCGAGATTGGCCGGTTGCTGACGGTTCACCCTATGGCGGCGGTGGATATGGTTGATGCGACGCCACAGTTGGTGCGCCTGACGACGGGATTGGTTCAGATTGCCCGCCGGACGGGTTGTGGCGCGCTCCGCCTCGTCGTGGCCGAGGCAGGGGCGGCATATACCTCGTTTAATCGGATGGAGTTTAATCAGATGGGGCAGGTTGGGCAGGTCGAACAGCTTGGGCCGGTCGCCGCGACCGGCCACGAATATACGCTGTTTTTGAAATGACCGGCTCAACCCAGTAGAATTTTGCTAGAGCATGATCATTTGAGGACGAACAGGCTCTATTGCTATTTTTGCAAGCAATATTGCTCCCATTACGGAAACTTGCGGCGGGTGTAGAGATAGGCGATTCCGTAGAACCCAAGATAGACGAACGGGATCAGAACGATCAGGCCTTCGAGTCCACCAAACATAATGCTGTCTCCTTTCTGAGTGCGGATGGCATTGGGTGCCGTCGGCTCCTTATTTTTCGCGGCTTGCGTTGCCCGCCGCTTCCTGGGTTTCGAGCAGCACGGCACCGCTGACCGAGATCAGGATGATCATGGTGGTGCCGACCAGCCAGGCGAAATACCAGGGCGCGTAGTCACCCGCGACCACCGCGAGCAGCAAGCCAAGGGTGAGCACACCGGCCAAGGCGATGATTTTCACGATTTCGGTCATAATTTGGTCCTTTCGTCAGCAGAAATGGTCGTCAGCAGAAATGGTCGTCAGTAGGAATGGTCGTTGCCGACGACGGTTTCGGTCTTCACCTTGCCGCGC
Organism: Acidiphilium sp.; assembly: GCA_028688905.1. Classification (GTDB taxonomy): domain Bacteria; phylum Pseudomonadota; class Alphaproteobacteria; order Acetobacterales; family Acetobacteraceae; genus Acidiphilium. Next base: position 168,117 of record JAQTXH010000002.1, read on the forward strand.
ATCACCCGGAACGCCCAGGAGGTATAGATGAGGATCGCCGGCACGAAGATCACCGCAAAAACCAGCATCCAGCCAAGGTTGTAAGCACTGCCCGAAGCGTTCCACACCGTGAGGCTCTCCGCCGGATTGGTGGTGGAAGGCATCAGGAAGGGGAACATAGCGCCACCGGCGGTAAAAATAATGCCGATCCAGGCAATCGCTCCCAGCCACCAGGCCAGGATGGGCTTGCGCGCCATCAGCGCCAGCGGTCCCGCGATCATCCCGAGCACGCCAAGGGCCGGGAACAGCCACAGGAGGGGATACATATGGAAATTATCCATCCAGGCCCCCGTCCGCATCACCACAGCGGGGCCGCCCAGCGGCGTCGCCGGCATTCCAGGATCGACCGTCTGGGTGAAGGCAAAGCCTTTGATGAACTGGACCCAGACGCCGCCGATCATGAACAAGGCTGCCGCGAGCAGCCCGCCGCCGATCGCAAAGCGCCGTGCCCGTTCCGCAATCGGCCCTTCGCCGCGGATCATCAGCATCGCCCCGCCCTGGTGGACCGCCATGGCCAGCGACAACACGCCGCACAGCAGGGCAAACGGATTGAGGAGATACCAGATGAAACTCTCGTCCTGATAGTATTGCGCGTCCCATCCGAAGTGAAACCCGACGCCCTGAATGACATTGCCGAAAGCAGCACCGAAAATAATCATCGGCACCGCGCCCGAGATCAGGAACACCCAGTCCCAGCTTTCCCGCCAGCGGCTGGCATCGACCTTGGAGCGGTATTCGAAGGCGACGGGGCGCATGATCATGCTGAACAGCAACAGAATCATCACGACGTAAAAGGTCGAGAACGACGTGGCATAGAGTGTCGGGAACGCCGCGAAAATCGCACCACCACCGAGAATGAACCACACCTGGTTGCCATCCCAGTGCGGGCCGATCATGGCGAGGGCGGTACGGCGTTCCCCATCGTTGCGACCGACGAAGCGCAGCAACGCGCCGACGCCCATGTCCATCCCCACCATGATCGCGAGGCCGGATAGCAGCACGCCGAGCAATACCGCCCAGATTACCTTCAATGCGACATAGAGTTCCATGGTAGCAGCTCCTATTGCCAGGGCTTGTCGGCGGCGTATCCCGGTTGACCGAACGCGGGACGGGCGGCGGATTCAACCGGTCTTACAGTGGCCCCGTGGTAACCCGGTCCAAGCCGCGCGTATTTGAATAACAAATAGAGTTCAGCGGCGATGAAGGCACTGTAGAGCAGAGCAAACCCCACCAGCGAGAACACCATGTAGCCGACGCTGTGCGACGATGCGGAGATAAAGGTCGGCAACCAGCCGAACACGGTCCAGGGCTGGCGGCCGTTTTCAGCGGTGATCCAGCCGAACAGGGTGGTGAGCACCGGCAGCGGAATGGCGTACATCGCGGCTTTCAGCACCCAAGGGTGTTTTTCCAACTCGTTCTTGAGGCTGTAGTAGGCACCAAAGGCGAATACGATCAGGAAGGCGACGCCCAGCGCCACCATGAGGCGAAACGCCCAGAATTCGACGAAGACGTTGGGAATGGTTTCCCGCGCCGCCCGATCGAGAATGGTTGGCAGATTGGAAGGCGTGACCTTCGACAAATCCTGATCCGGCGCGAATCGCTGGGCGAGGAAGCCATAGCCCATGTCGTTCTCGTGCTTGCGGAATTCGGCAAGCGCCGCAGGATCGTGTGTTGCGCCATAAGCCTTGAGGGCCACGATCGCCTTCATGCCGTTGACGATTTTCGGTTTGGCATCCCGCTCCAGCGCGAAAACGCCGGGGATCGCCGAAGTGAAATCATGCGCGACCAGCGGCGTCAGCACATAGGGAATCCCGATCGGGTAGAGGTTTTTCTGGGCCTTATCGTTCGGGATCGCGAACAGCGTCCAGGGTGCCGCCGGCGGGGTGGTGGTGTGCCACAGCCCCTCCATCGCGGCGAGTTTGCTGGGTTGGAGCAAATCATCGAGGCGGCCGGAGGCATCGCCGAGGGTGATCACCGCGAGCGAGGCGATCACCCCGAACAGGGCCGCCATCCGAAACGACCGCAACGCGAAATCACGGTGCTGTCGGCGCAGCAGATAGAACGCGCTGATGCCCATGACGAACATCGAGCCACACACGAAACCGGCCACTGTGGTGTGGACGAATTTTGCTTGCGCATCCGCGCTGAACACCAGGGCACCGAAGCTCTTGAACTGCATGCGCATGGTGGTGGGGTCGAATTTCGCACCAACCGGGTCCTGCATGAAGCCGTTTGCGATCAGGATCCACAGCGCCGAGAGATTCGAACCGAGCGCCACCAGGTAGGTCACCACAAGATGTGCCGGCTTGCTCAGCCGGTCCCAGCCAAAAAACATCAGGCCAACAAAGGTCGATTCCATGAAAAAGGCCATCAACCCTTCGATCGCCAGCGGCGTGCCGAACACGTCGCCGACGAAATGCGAGTACATCGACCAGTTGGTGCCGAACTCGAACTCCATAGTCAGGCCGGTGGCAACGCCGATGGCGAAGTTGATGCCGAATAATTTGCCCCAGAACAGGGTCATGTCCTTATAAATTTGCTTGCCGGTGATGACGTAAACGGTTTCCATCGCAGCGAGTAGGAAGGTCAGGCCGAGGGTGAGCGGCACGAACTGGAAGTGGTACAGGGCGGTGAGCGCGAATTGGAGGCGAGATAGATCGACGACCGTCGGATTGATCATTGGCTGAATCCCAGAACGACAGGACGGCGCGGTTGTGCCACGCCGAAGGTTTCACGAACATTACCCTATTGATAATAGAGCAGCACTATTGGTCATTGATTTGGATCAATGCAAACATTCTATAATCTGAATGTGACTTGAATCAAAGTCGCGCCATGCGATTTTGCAAACGTGCCAGCCGGGTGATCGTGCCGCCCGCCGATTCCAGCGCGGCGAACGGACCATCTTCCACAATCCGTCCGGCTTCGAACACCACCACCCGGTCGGCGGGGCCGATCCCTGCGAGGCGGTGGGTGATGGTGATCACGGTTCTGCCGATGGCGATGCGCGCGAGAGCCGCCCGGAAACCGGCTTCGGTCAACGGATCAAGCGCTTCAGTCGGTTCGTCGAGGATCAGGAACGGGGTGTCGCGCAGCGCGGCGCGGGCGAGCGATAGCCGCCGCGCCTCGCCACCGGAGAGTTTCGCTCCGGCCTCGCCCACCAGCGCGTCCAATCCTTCCGGCTGGGCGTTGACGAACTCGGCGAGCTGCGCGATCTCCAGCGCCCGCCACAGAGCGGCGTCGGCGGCGGCGGGATGGGCGATCAGCAGATTGTCGCGCAGCGATCCCGCGAAAATCTGGGTGCGCTGCGACACCAGCGTGAACAGCGAGCGCAGATCATCACCGCGAATCGTGCGCAACTCAACCCCGCCCAGCTTCACCGACCCTTCCTGATAAGCGGCAAAGCGGAGCAGCAGATTGACCAGCGAGGTTTTTCCGGCACCACTACGGCCGAGGATGACGAGGTGCTCTCCCGGAGCCATCGCCAAATCGATCCCATCGAGCGCCCAGCCGGTCTGGCCAGGATAGCGCAGCCGCACCCCGGACAGGCACAAATCGAGCCGCTCCGGCCGTGCCGGACTGGTTGCCGGCTCGGCGACCGGCACATCACGGTCGATGATCTCGAAAATCCGCCGTGCTGAGTCCTTCATGCCCCCAAGCGTCTGGAATGCCGCCGGCAAGGGGGCGACGGCCTCGAACGCGGCCATCGCCCCAAGGGCGAGCAACGCCAGATCCGGCCCCGCCAGATGACCCGCGAACACCAGCCTGCCGCCGATCAGCAGCATCGCCGCCATAGTCAGATTGGCGAGCAGCAGCGTCCCGCCCGCCCCAATGCCCGCGATGGTCGCGAGTCGCCCCTGTCGCGCCATCAACGCGGCACTGGCACGATCGACGCGCTCCACCATCGCCGGGGCCGCATTATAGGTGAGAAGTTCCGCCATCCCCTGCACGCTATCGACCAGATCGGCACGCATCGCGGTTTGCAACGCCACGGCATCGCGGCTCGGGGTGTCGCCCAGCGCGAGACTGATCAGCGGCAAGCCCACACCCGCGGTTACCAGCCCTGCCAGCAGCACGATCCCGGCAAGCGGTGACATTGTGGCAAACACCAGCGCCATCACCAGCGACCCCAGCGCCGCCACCGCGAACGGCGACACCACACGGAGGAAAAAATCCCCGAGCCGATCGACATCCGCGACCAGCCGTCCCAACAAATCGCCGCCCCGATCGCCCGCCAAGCCGGCGGGTGCCAGCGGCTCCAGCTTTGCGTAGAGCGACTGGCGCAATCCCGCCAACAGCCGAAACGTCGCCTCGTGATCGACCAAACGGCCAGTATAGCGCGCCAGGACGCGGATCATCGCAAAAAACCGCACGCCCGCCGCCGGGATAAAAAAATTGAAGGCGTTTTGGGCAGCGAATCCGGCCAGTCCGACCACGCCGGCGGTGGCGATGAACCAGCCCGACAGTGCCAGCAACCCGAAATTCGCCAGCACGGTCGCCAGCCCCAGCGCAATGCCACCGGCAATCCACAGCCGGTAGGGGGTATAGAGGCGGATCAGGCGGATCAGATCGCGCATGTTGCCTCAGTCGTCCCGATCAGCGCGGCGTAGACGCCGTGGCGGGCAAGCAGCGCCGCGTGGCTACCTGATTCGACGATCCGCCCCTCGTCCAACACCAGAATCCGGTCCACTTGGCGCACTGTCGCCAGTCGATGGGCGATGATGATCGCGGTGCGATCTTGGGCGAGATCGGCGATCGTTTCGACCAGTTCCGCCTCGGTTTCAAGGTCGAGATGGGCGGTGGCTTCATCGAGAATGAGCAAGGGGGCGTCCTTCAGGAAGGCGCGCGCCAAGGCGAGGCGCTGGATCTGCCCGCCCGACAGACCCTCGCCAGCCTCGCCGATCATGGTGTCGAGGCCGGCGGGCAGCGTCTCGATCACGTCGAGTAATTTGGCCCGCGCCAGCGCCGCGCGCATCGCCAGGGTGTCGGCACCCGGTCGGGCGAGGCGCAGATTATCGGCGATGGTGCCGGCGAAGAGGCGCGGGGTCTGCGGCACATAGGCAAGGCGGTGCCACCATGCCTCGCGATCCAGCGTATCGAGTGATTGTCCGTCGCCGATCAGGATCTGGCCCTCGGCGGGCGCGACGAACCCGAGGATCGCGGCGGCGAGGCTTGATTTTCCAGCCCCCGACCGCCCGACGATCGCGGTGAGGGACCCGGCGGGAAACGCGCAGTCGATCCCGCGCAATACTGGCACGCCTGGAGCGTATTCGACCGAAAGCGCCTTGCAAACGATCGAAATCGCGCCATGCTGTGGCACTTTGGTGCCCCAGCGCACCTTGGGTTCGGTATCGAGCACGTCGAAAATCCGCCGCGCCGCCGCCAGGGCGCTCATCCGCGCGTGATAATGCGTCGCCAAGCCACGCAGCGGCATGAAAAACTCCGGCACCAGCAGCAGGACAAAAAACGCCGGAAAAAAGCTGATATCGCCATGGATCAACCGCGCGCCGAACAGCACTGCCACCAGGGCGATCGACAGCGAGGCAAAAAACTCCAACGCCGCCGAGGTCAGGAACGCGACCCGCAGCCCCGCCATGGTGACACGGCGATATTCATCGGAAATCCGGCCAATCAGCGCAATCTCGTCGCGCGCCCGGCCGAACAGCTTGAGCGTGGTGATACCCTGCACCGCATCGAGAAAATGCGCACTCATCACCAGCAATTGCCGCCATTGCCGCTGGTTGATCGCCTCTGCCCGGTAGCCGATGAACACCATAAACAGCGGTATGATCGGTCCGCACACCACCAGGATCAACGCGCTGATCCAGTCGAATGGCAGGATCGCCGCGAGGATGGCGAGAGGAACCAGAGCGACCAGCGCCATCTGAGGCAAATACCGTGCGAGATAGGGTTCCAGCGCCTCGATGCCGTCGAGCAGGGTCGCGGCCAGATCGGCGCTGCGCTCGTCGGCTGCATAGGAGGGGCCGAGGGCGAACAGATGATCGAGCAGGGTGCGGCGGAGCGAGAGCTTGACCGAGGCCGCTGCCCGATGCGCGGCAATTTCGGCGGCAAAACTGAGTAAGGCGCGGATGACGAACAGCGCCGCCAGCCCCAGCAGATCGCCGCGGACATCCCCAAGCGTCGCATGGTCGAAAATAATCCCGGTGACGATGCGGGCGAGCAGGAATGCCTGCGCGATGAGCGCAATCCCGGCGGCAAAGCCAAGCGCAATCGCGGCACTCAGGCCACGCCGCGCGCCGCGCCCGGCTGCGATCAGCCGTTGGTCGATCTCGCGCGCCATGCGGCGATCAGGCCGTTACGAGAATTCCGGTGCCATCCGTCACCGTGACGTTGACCGGTATGCCGCGCGCCACCGAGGCCCCGACTGTGCAGAATTGTTCGAATTGGCCCACGATGCGATCGAGATGGGTGATCGAGGTCGCCGGTTGGGCAAAGCTGATCGCAATGTCGATCGCCTGAACCCGCAGGTGATTATGCTCATCCCGCCCCATTGTCGCGGTCGCCGTAGTCACGACTGGCCCAGAGGTTTCGTGAAACTTGGTCATCGCGAAATGAAAGCTCGACGACATGCAGGAGCCAACCGCCGACAGCAAGAGGTCGACGGGCGTCGGTCCGCTGCCGGTACCGAGCGGTGGTGGCTCATCGGATATCAATTTAGGCACGCCCGGTCCGAAATCGGACTCGAACCGGTAAGCCTCGATCTGGCGCAGGGTGATTTGATGCGTCTCGTTCATCTTGTTCAGGTCTCCGGTCTCGTGCTCCCCCCTTACAGCACGTTGACCGGAATTTTCAGATAGGTCAGGCCGTTGGCCTCGGCGGGGGGCATGTCGCCCGCGCGCATATTCACCTGGATCGACGGCAGAATCAGCCGCGGCATGTCAAGGGTCGCGTCACGCGCCTCCCGCATCGCCGCGAATGCGTCCTCGGTCATCCCGTCGTGGACATGAATATTGTTCGCGCGCTCTTTGGCGACCGTGGTTTCCCATACATATACCGAGCGGCTCTCCGGGCGGTAGTCGTGGCACATGAACAGCCGGGTTTCCGGCGGCAGAGCAAAAATCTTCTGGATCGAGCGGAACAAGGTACGGGCGTTCCCACCCGGGAAATCGCAGCGGGCGGTGCCATAGTCGGGCATGAACAGTGTATCGCCGACAAAGGCGGCATCACCGATCACCCAGGTCATGCAAGCCGGGGTGTGACCGGGCGTGTGCATCACCCGGCCTTGCAGCGCGCCAATGGTGAAGTGGTCGCCATCGTTGAACAGCCGGTCGAACTGGCTGCCATCGCGCTGAAATTCGGTACCGGCGTTGAAAATTTTGCCGAAAATATCCTGAACGATCGTGATATTTGCGCCGATGCCGATTTTGCCGCCCAATGCCTGCTGGATATAGGGGGCTGCCGATAAATGATCGGCATGGACATGGGTCTCCAGAACCCACTTGACCGTCAGCCCATGCTCCTTCACGTAAGCGATGATCTGATCGGCAAACGCCGTCGAAGTCCGGCCGGCTGCCGGATCGTATTCGAGTACCGAATCCACGACCGCGCAGGCGTTCGACGTCGGATCCTTGACGATATAGCTCACCGTGTTCGTCGGTTCGTCGAAAAATCCCTTGACGTCCGGTTTCAACTGAAAAGCCTCCTTCATCGCCTTAACTCCCAAGTCTTGTCCGATACAAAAGTCTTGCCCGAGACAAACTCGCCGTCGCGCGGCACGAATGGTCCATACACTAGGTCGCTCGCGATGCCTTGATCTGAATCAACGGCATAAATCACGGGCTGGGAGCGCTCAGCGTCGCCAGATACGCGATAACATCCGCCCGGTCGGTCGCATTCGCCATCCCCATATAGGGCATTTTGGTTCCCGGCACATCGGACTGCGGATTGGCCAGGAATTTATCGAGGGCCGGCGCGGTCCAAACGATATGGGCGGATTTCAGTGCCGGCGAAAAGTCGAACCCGGCGGTCATGGCGGCGGGCTTGCCATAGACACCGTAAAGACTCGGCCCGATGCCGTTCTGCCCCGATGCCGCACTGTGGCAGGCGGCGCATTGTTCGGCGAATATCGATTTGCCCTTGGCGACATCGGCAGCGCGCGCGCTCGCCGCGCCGCATAATCCGGCGGCGAAAATTGCGGCCATGATGATTGGTTTCATTCTGTGTCTCCTTCTGTGTGGGTCAGAACGCCAGCCAGATCCCGGTGAACAGCGTATCGTTTGCCTGGGCATTTCTGCCCGCTCCATCGTAGTTGCGGGCCAAACCGTTGAAGGTCGGGTAGATCGTGTTTTCGACAAAGAATTTTGCGTTCAACCAGGGCAGCCACGCGGGACCGCCATTGTTGAACGGATAGTAGTCGAGTTCCGTGGTCCAGCTATTGGTGTTCGGCTTGCCGTTGGCGTTGCCATAAATAACTTTATCAGCCCCCCCGTAAATCGTGTTGAACGATTCCGTAATTCCGTATTTTTGGAACAATAGTTCCGAAACGGTCAATGTCGCCGTGTTCAGCGTGTCGGCTGGATTGGCCGCCAGCCCCAGCGGATAACTTGCCTGCCAGCTTTGGGACTCGTGAATGAAATTCGCCTGCACCGAAAACGCCTGCTTCACGGTGATATACTGAAACTGTGAATCCGCTGCGACATCGATAAACTGGTCGGTCGTGCCGCTGATCATTCCCTGTGGATAGGGCCGATCCATCAAAGCGTATGTGCCAACCTCCAGCGAGGAATTACCCCATTGATGCTGCACCGCCAGCCGCAGATAGGGAATCATCCCATCGATCTGGGTGGCCGGCCCGACTCCAAGCGCATAACTCATCCGGTTCGGCAGTGACTTATAAAGATCGGCCTCGGCGTAGATCATGTTTTCCGGGGTCACGTTCAGCGCGGCATAAGCGCCGACGCCGTAAACCCCCTGCGCCAGGGCCGGGATCTGCTGTTCTGCGGTGGGGCCGTTGGCAAGCCCGGAGGGAATGAAAGGATAACCCCAGCTCGGCGGCGCGTTCCATAGATCGGTCACGGTGGGGGCGTTGTTGAAAGTCAGACCCCAGAACATCGGCTTGCCGAACAGTGTACCCGGCCGGGCGAGACGGATATCGGTATTATCCCAATGCCATTGGTCGGCGATCCCGTCGTAGGTCACCTGAATGAAAGCCCCAAGGCCGAGCGAGGCGTCGAGTGCGCCACCATAAAAAAGACTGGTCTGCTGCGCCGCCCAGGCATCGTTCGATTTGAACCCGGGTGCCAGACCGCCCGGAATTTTGTCATGCTGCTGGGTAAAGCCGATTTGCGACATCAAGGCAAAATTTTTCCAGGTCGGAAATTTCCCGCCGGCAATGTAGCCTTCCAGCTTGAAGTCACGGCCATAGGGGGTCAATTGCGGAAACCCGATATGGCATGCGGAGCAAGGTTCTCCCGTTTGCGCCGCGAAAGCCGGAATGGCCCGCGCTGTTGCTGGTGCCAGAAGAACCAGCGCCAAACCCAGGCAGACACCGATTGCGCCCTGTTCATATTGTTCGCGTCGTGGAGCAAGTGCCATCGTGATCTCCCGGCTCGCTGTTCGGTTGAAGATTGGCGCAAGGGCCGCATGGCGTCGTTGATTTATGTCAATTGTAACCATATCGTATCAATGGTGTGTCACGGCTCAGGAAAAGCTTCGGGTATGCTCACGCCGGTCAGTTGCTCCGCCGGCGAGCCTGATCGACCTTGTTATCGATTTCCGCCGCGATCCGGCCATTCCTGATCCCCAATTGGGCGTTGAACAGGCTGACGTCGCCACACCGCAGGGCGATGGTGGCCCCCTTCTGGGTGCCAAGCGGCATCACGTCGCCTTCCTGGAGATGCATCAGGGTGCTCAGTTTCATCGTCTGCTGATCGAGCACCGCTTCGAGTTCGATGTCGGTATGCCAAAGCTCTTCGGCCAGATGCGCCTCCCAGATTGAATCGCGGCCGAATTTTTCGCCCATGAACTGCTGGAGCAAAAGCTCGCGCACAGGTTCGATCGTGGCATAGGGCAGGATGATCCCGATCGTGCCACTGCGGTTGGCGGTGGTCAGCCCGATCCGTGCCGTCAGCGCCGCGCCGGTATTGCGCCCGACAGTGGCGAAGCGTGGATCGGTCTCGGTTCGCTCAAGCTCGAACGTAACGGCACAGATCGGCGCGAAACTGACGGTCAGATCGTGTAATATCAGGCGGATCAGGCGTTCGGTGAGATTGCGCTCGATTGAGGTGAGGGGCCGCGTGACCCGCGGTTGGCTCGGGGTGACGGTGCGGCCCCCGAGCAGGATTTCGGTGAGACTACAGATTGTGTCGTAATCGACGACCATAACGCCGAGATTGTCCCATTCGCGGGCGCGGAACACGGCATGGAGGGATGCGTCGCCGGCACCGGGAAAACGATCGGTCAGGCGTTGGGACGTAAGGTCCGTAAGGCGCACTTCGACATTGTCCTGAAACAGGTTCCGCAGGCTGCCCCCAAGGCTACGGACCAGCCGCTCGAACACGATCTCGGCCATCGGCAGGCGTTCGTAGCTGACGGCTTTGCCGTGGATCAACCGGTTGAGGGTGGGCGGATCAAATTCAGTGCGCGTTCCGGCGCTCCCGGCACCGACGATCATGTCGATTTCATCCGGCGCATGCAGGGATACGGCCACATCGCCACTTACATCGGTCCTGGCGTTCGTCATCCTGCGCGCGGCTCCTTGCCTGACTTGACCAAGTTGGTCGATGTCACCGACGCGCAGTATCGCCACGATTAGTTAAGATTTGATGTATCGCCGCGCCAGAAATCCCACTCGTTATAATTGCCGCTCAAATGGGTCCGTGCCCCTGGTCCTTGCCCGCATCATGAGAGCAATATTGCATTCGGTTGACGCCCATGCGGCAACCGAATGCAATGAAATTGCCCGCAAAAATAGAGACAGAGCCTGTTCGTCCATAATCGATGGGACTCTAGAACTTGTGCTGAAACCCGACGCCGATGGCATTTTCCGACAGCGAGACACTATCTGTCCCTCCGCCGGGCAACAACGGGCTGGTGGGGCCAGAGACGGTGTTGTTAAAGGCATGCAGGTAGCTCACGGTGACATCGTTCTGCGGTGACATGTGATAGGTCAGGCCCGCGGAAACCTGATTTTCGATCACGCCGGGCGCAATAATATTGAAGGTCACGTTTGCGGCGGTGACCGGGTTTTCCGCGTGGTTAAAGCCGCCGCGCAGGGTCATCTGTGGCGTGACTTTATAGGCCACGCCGAATTTATAGACATTGATGTTCCGCCAGCCGAAACCGGGGCCATTGGCCGCCCCAAGCGGTGCCTGGGCCGAGCTTTGACTGCCGATCGCGGGAACCTCGGCATAGAAAATCCGTTCGAAGTCGGCGGCGACCATCAGTTGGGGCGTCAAATGATAGCCGAAGCCCACCGAAAAATTGGCGGGCACGTTGAAGCTTCCGTTGCCCGCAAACAGCCCGGCATATTTTTTGAACCGTTCCATGTCGGCCTGCGGCGCGTAGGTACCGCCAAGGGAAAACTTCGGCGTGACCTGCCAGAAAAAGCCGAGTTTCACGCCGATGCCGAGCGCGCCATCGCCGCCGCGATCGGTTACCGCATTCGGGTGGATCGAATAGGGTTCGAACGGTTGCAAACCATCGGCGGAAAATACCTGATAGACAATCTGTGGCGAAACCGCGACGGCAAAATTGGGCGTAATCTTATAAGACAAGGTCGGGGCGACGATGAGTTGCGCCAGATTGACCCCGAGATGGCCCGAGCCGCACAACATGTTGCCGGGAGCAAGCTGGCCGGTGCTTGGATTGGGGCATTTCAGCGCCCCGGTCGGATAGTCGGTATTAAGGCCGCCATTGCCGTAAACTGTGATGCCGAAAGCCCATTGCCGATTGAGGGGGGCATTGAAGCCAATTTCCGGGATCAGAAAATTGTCGTCCTTGCTGATCGACGAACCGTTCAACCCATAAGCATTGCCGGTACGACTCGCGTTGCGAGACGGCACGAAATAGGTGCTCCCGATCGAAAACGAATATCCCGCGAAGGAAATACTCGCGGGATTGTCGGCACCACCCATCGAGCCGGTGACGACACCATCCGACGCGCCACCCATCGCGACAACCTTTTCCCCATAGCCGGTCTGGAAATATCCGTCGGTGGCATAGGCGACGCCGCTGCTCGCCATCAAGGCAATCATGGAAATCGTCACGATTCCGGTTTTACCCATTCATCTCTCCCTGCGCGCCGGTCTGATCGAGGTGCTTGATGCACAATTCTGCCGTTGCAGCGTAACACATAGCCGATCTTGAATATAAGGCAACATAAATGTGGAAGACCCGCTCCGCCAGCGGCCATTGGCGCGGTCAGGCCAAACGGACCCAGTCGGTGCCGACAGGACTCACGAATGTGCCGTGTCGTCGCGCAGAAACGACAACAAGGCTTCCACGACTGCGGCCGGCTTTTCCGCATGCAGCCAGTGCCCGGTACCCGCGATTGTCTCGATCGTGGCGTTTGGAAACCAGCGTTCGATCGCCGTCCGTGCCGCCGCCGGCACATAAGCCGAGGTCTCGCCGCGCAGAAACAGCGCCCCGCCATCGTAGGAGGCCCCGCCATCGTAGGAGGCCCCGCCATCGTAGGAGGCACCGCCATCGTAGGAGGAAGGTGTGTCATCGGGCCAGCCCACCAGATCGTCCATGGCCGCCGCGATCTCCTCAAGCCCGAGACGCCAGTGCGGTGCCGCGCCCAGGATCAGATTATGCAGCAGAAATCCGCGCAACGCCGGATCGGGAACCGCATCGCTCAGCGCCGCGTCGGCACCCTGACGGGTCAGGTCGGGTGCCAGCGCCAAGCCGCGCATCGCGGCGATGAACCCGTCGTACTCATGATCATAGGCGAGCGGCGCAATATCCAGCACCACAAGTCGCGCCACCAGCGCCGGGTGCCGTAGCGCAAGCATCATCGCGGTTTTGCCGCCCATCGAATGGCCGATCACCGCGGCGCGCGGTATGCCGAGTGCTGCCATCGTTACCGCGACGTCCGCCGCCATTGTTGCGTAGCGCATATCGGGCGCATGGCCGCTTACGCCATGATTGCGCAGGTCGAGGGCGGTGACCCGGAAATACGGCGCGAGGCCGCGTGCGATCACCCCGAGATTGCGCCCCGCTCCAAACAGCCCGTGCAGCAGCACAACATCCGGTCCTTCGCCGGTCGTGGTGGCTGAAAGGATCATTTAAGGTTGAAAGCGCTTGAAAATTGAACCCATGCCGCTAGGGTCGCGCCATGTCCGATGAAACGCAAGCCACCCCACCCAATCAACGCCTCGCCCGGCTGATCACCCGCCAGGCACAGAAGCGCCATCTCGCGTCGCTCTGGGCCGAGGTTGCCGGTCTGGCCCAGGGCATGGTGGTGCTGGACATCGGCGCGGGTTCCGGCGCGCTCACCCTGGAATATGCGCCGATCATCGGTCCGGCCGGGCAATTGATCGCTCTCGAACCCGACCGCGAATGTCTCGACTACATCAGGACCGAGGCGGCGCGGCGCGGAATTGCACTGCATGTTTTGCAGGGGACCGCCGAAGCGTTGCCGTCGCTGCCCGCGCCGCCCGATCGCGTCATGCTGACCGATGCGCTGCACCACATCAATCAACCCATTGTGGCATTGCGCGCCATCCACGCCGCGATGGCACCCCACGGGATTCTGTTCATTGCGGAATACGATCCGGCCGGTCCGGGCGTGGTCGGGGCCAAACTGTCCCGCCGGACGTATCCGAACGATCTTGCGGGCATGCTCATTGCCGCCGGGTTCAAAATCAGTGCAAGCGCCAATGCGCCAGACGAGCATTACACCATGATTGCCACGCCGTGATCGCGGCGGTGCGGCGCGACCCCATTGCGGTTGCCGCCGTCACCGGATTGCTCGGCTTCGGCGTGATTGTATTTCTGGCACCGCCGACGATCGTTCCCCTGCTCGTGGTGCTCGGTCTGGGCCTTGCCGCCGCCATCGCCTATGCGCGGCCGGTCGCGACCATGGTCATGTGGCTGATCCTGGTGGAAACCACACCGGAGATGTGGCTGTCCGACCTGATCGGGCGGCACGAACTGATCATCGCCCTGCTGAAAACCGCCGGGCTGCTGATCGTCGGCCTCGCCGTGCTGCGCGATGGCGGGCGCGCCGACCGGTTCAACCCGTCCTATGCCTTCCTGGCGATGTTCGCCGATGGCATCGTCCACGGCCTATGGCCCGGCCTGACCCTGATGGCTTCGTTGAGGTCGCTGATCGGTTCGGCGACCCCCTTCGCCGCCGGGTTTCTGCGTCTCAGTCCGCGGATGCGCGTGGCCATTGTTCGTTGCACCATCGTCGGGCCAAGTATTACGGTACTCTATGGCATGATCCTGGCGGCGATCGGCGCACGCTCGCTTTATAGTACCCAACTGGGTGCCATTCGGCTGGCGGCATCGAGTGCGCCGGCGTTTCTCGGTGCGTTTGCGATGATGGCGATCTTTGCGGGTCTGATCGAGTTTCTGCGCGCCGGACGGTTGCGGGACTTTGGATGGATCGGCGGCAACTTCATCATCCTGATCGCCACCGGGGCGCGAGCGCCGTTGGCGCTGGCGGTGATCATCGCCCTCGCCACAATTTTGGCCACGCCCTCGCCCTATTTGTCAGCCTCGCGCCGGATCAGCCTGCTCGGCCTCGGCGGTGCGCTGCTGGGGGCGGTGCTGATGGCAGCATCCGCGCTGCATTTCGTCCGGGTGGTCGATCTGATCCATCTCGGCGATGCCGGCAGCCTGTCGAATCGGCAGTTGATCTGGCCGTATTTCGAAGCGGCAATCGGTAAATCGCCGCTATTGGGCTGGGGGGTTGGCGCGGGCAAGGTGGTGGTCGCGCTCAAATCCGCCATCGGCCGATTGCTGGGCACCAATGCCGCCCACAATGAATATCTGCGGATCACGGTGGAGGGCGGCGTGATCGGCGCGGTGCTTCTGGTTGGCATGATGACCCTTTGGTTATTTCGTGGCAGCACCGCGTTGCCAGCGGGGCAGCGACGGATCATCCGGCTTGTGTTCGCTGCCTTCGCCGTGCAATCCTTCACCGATAATACTTTGATCGCAACGACTAGCCTTGTGTTCTTCACCTGGGCACGCGCGATCTTTGTTCATCCCGATGAAGGGCCGCCTGCGATATGACCAGTTATGCTCAGCTTTCCCGCCGCACATTTCTGGCCGCACCCGCGTTGCTGGCGCTTCCGGCTATCGCGCGCGCGGCCACCGCTGCGGCAGCGCCGCCGATTGCCATCGTGCTCGACTCGGGCGGTGCGAACCTCTCGATCGTCGACATGACCACCCGCAAAGTGCTGCGCGAGGAACCGACGTTTCGCGAACCCAGCCACTGGGCGCTCACCCCCGATCATCAAAAGCTGCTGGTCTGTGACGCCACGGGCAACGCGATCTTCTTTCTCGATCCGGTCACCGGCCGCGAACTTGGCCATAAACTGATCCCCGACCCGTATCAGCTCTGGTTCAGTCCGGATGGCCGGTATCTCACCGTCAACTGCCTGCGGCTCAACCATGTCGACGTCTATCACGCGGCAACCCTCACGCTCGCGCACCGTTTCAAGGTCGGCTCGATGCCGAGCCATCTCAGCTACACGCCGGATTCGAAAACCGTGTTCAGCTCGATGCAGGATTCCGGCACGCTGGTGGCGCTCGACCTTACTACCATGACCGAGCGCTGGCACACCCCGATAGGCAAAACTCCGGCCGGCGTGATGTGGCACGATGGCGTCGTGCTGGTCGCGATCATGGGCAGCGACCATGTCGCCGTGATCGATCCGGCCGGCGGCAAACTGCTCCGCACCGTGATGACCGACAAGGGGCCGCATAACCTGTTTCTCACCCCGGATCGCCAGCACATTTATGTATCCAACCGCGTCGCCGGTTCGCTTTCGGTGCTCGATGCCAAATCGCTCAACGTGGTCAAGCAAATTCCGATGCCCGGCGGACCCGACGATCTGTGCTTCGCCCCCGACGGCAAACTCTGGATCGCGCTGCGATTTTCCTCGCAGGTCGCCGTGTACGATCCGAAAACCGATGCCACCGACCACATTTCGGTCGGCCGCTCGCCGCACGGCATCTACATCTCTACGCTGCTGACCGATCATCCCGCCCTGGTGGCGATGCGCCTCGCCTGATGAACATGTTGACTCATATGCTGTCGCGGATCCCGATCCACCCGTTCAACGACATCGCCGGCTGGATCGAACAGGTCGCGGTTCTCCCCGTCCTGTTCCGCGCCGGCCTGATGCAATGGAGCGAACTCTCGTTCGGCTGGACCCTGGTCGCCGTGTATGGCGTCACCCAAATGATCCTTGCCTATGCCGTCTGTGTGCCGCTCGAACGCCGCTACCCGATCGAACGCTGGACCGCGCAGAAACCCATTCTGGTCGATGTATTCTACACCTTCCTCGCCCGCGTCGGCGTGTTGCCGATCATGACCTTCGTGCTGTTCTACGCGGCACAGGTGCGGCTCGATGGTTTCCTCGCCGATCGCGGCTACGTGCCGCCGATGCTGGAAACCATGATCCCGCCGCTGTTCGGTCACCCGGTCGTCACCTTCGCCCTCTACGCTCTGATCCTCGATTTCACCGACTACTGGCGCCATCGGCTGTCGCACCGATTCTCGCTCTGGTATGCGCTGCATGCGGTGCATCATGCCCAGCGGCAAATGACCTTCTGGTCCGACGATCGCAACCATGTCATCGATGAAATCATCAGTTTCCTGTGGTTCATGGTGGTCGGCCTGCTGATCGGCATCCCGCCGCTGCAATTCCCGCTGCTGATCCTGATGCTGCGCTTCGTCGAAAGCTTCAGCCACGCCAATGCGCGCATCTCATTCGGCTGGCTCGGCGACCGCCTGCTGGTCTCGCCGAAATTTCATCGCGCGCACCACGGCATTCTCGCCGCCGGCGAGCGCTCGTTCAATTATGGTGCTGTGTTTCCGTTCTGGGACATGATACTCCGCACCGCCGATTTTTCCCGCGACTTCGCGCCCACCGGCGACAACACCGCCCCCGAAGCCATGGCCACCGGCGGCTATCTGGCGCAACAATGGTCGGGGATCGTTCACTTTGCCCACTCGATACAGGGTGGCGCGCACGTAGCCAAACTATGAGTGAGACTCGCCGCCGTTGTGTTTGAAGAAGAGCAACCGGAGCTGACGTGGATCACACTGGCCGTTGAATTGTCTGCGCAGCCGAACAAATTGAAACGCGGCGGCGGCGTAATGCCGGGCCGCGAAGAAGGCGGAGGTCGTGATGATACCGGCAAGCCAGGCGGAGGTTACCCGGTTTCTGGCCGAGCTGACCGGGGCGCGCCCGATCGAGACCCATATTTCGGCGGTATTTGCCGGTAAAGATGTCGCCTGGAAACTCAAAAAGGCGGTGCATCTGCCGTATCTCGATTTTTCGACCGTCGCCGCGCGGCACACCATGCTGTTGCGAGAACTGGCTTTGAACCGGCGAACCGCTCCGGAAATATATCGTTCAGTCCAGGCTGTGCTGCGCCAGCCGGATGGCACCCTGGGTTTGTCGGGTTCCTCGCCGGTGGCGGAAGGATGGCCGGTGCTCGATTGGGTCCTGGAAATGGCGCGGATACCGCAAGCGGATTTTTTCGATACGATGGCGGCGGGCCATCGCCTCCACGATGCGCTACTGGACGAACTGGCCGATTGCGTCAGCGCGTTTCATGAAACCCTGCCGCCATCGGTGTCGTCGCAATGGGCGGCGGCAATCGGTGCCATCATCGAGGGCAATGTCGCCGCCGCGACTGCAACGAACCTGCCAACCGCCGGAATTGAGGCCTGGCACCGTGCCGCCGTGGCGGCATTACGCGGGCACCAGGCCTGGTTTGAGCGACGAGCGGCACAAGGTCTGGTTCGCCGCGCCCATGGCGATCTGCATCTGGGCAATATCTGCCTCTGGCTCGGTCACCCGATGCTGATCGATGCCCTCGAATTCGACGAATCCCTGGCAACCATCGATCTGGGCTTCGATCTGGCGTTTCTGCTGATGGACCTCGATCGTCAGGCCGGGCGGCATGCCGCCAATCGCGTCTTCAACCGCTACGTTGCGCGCACCGGCGATGCCGATCTGGTGTGCGGCTTGCCGCTCTATATTGCACTACGCGCCATGGTCCGCGCCCACGTCAGGGCATTGGCTGGCGATGTCGCGGCGATGCCCGACGCGCGCGGCCTGCTCGATGCGGGCCGCGGCGCGCTTGCCAAGCCGGCGCGCCTGGTCATCGCGATCGGCGGCCTGCCCGGTACCGGCAAAAGCACGTTGGCGCGGCTGGTCGCACCCTTGCTGCAAAGTGCCGCCGGGGCGCTCATCCTGCGCAGCGACGAGATCCGTAAACGTCTCTGGCACGTGGCACCGGAGGTGCGGTTGCCGCCGGACGCCTATACCGCCGAGGCCAACACAGCTCTCGATGAGGCCCTGATTTCTATGTTGCGGGCGGCCCTACCGGACTACCCGGTGATCATTGATGCCACCTGCCAGGACGCCGGTTTTCGTCATGCGATCATGGCGGCGGCACAACGCTCTGGCGTTACTTTCGCCGGCTTCTGGCTCGAAGCACCCCAGCATCTGCTTGAGCAGCGGATCGTGGCCCGGCGGGGTGATGCGTCGGACGCGACGGTCGCGATCCTGCATTATGCCGCGCAATCCGCAACAGTGCCTGATACGCCCTGGATCAAAATCGATGGCGGTGCGGCGGATGGCGGCCTTGCTGAACTAACGCGCCGTCTACCGGCCGGGCCGGCATGAAATTGGAACGGATTCTTCCGCCCGGTTTTTTCGGACAATTGCATCACATCCGCCGTGAGGATCAACCTTCATCCGCCGGACAAATTGATTTCGATCAAGGACGAGCCGTTACGGTCGGTTTAGGTATAAATTATAAACACCCGTTCAGGAGCGTGTAATGCCCGTAAACGATGTTGTTATCTGCGCCCCGATGCGCACTGCGATCGGCACATTCAATGGCACATTGAAGGAGGTATCGGCTCCCGATCTGGGAGCTGCTGCGATCAACGCGAGCTTGGATCGCGCCGGATTGGCACCGGCGATGATCGGTACCGTCGTGATGGGCAATGTCATCCAGGCCGGCGTCAAGATGAACCCGGCGCGCCAAGCTGCGATCGAGGCGGGATTGCCGGTGAACATCCCGGCAATGACGGTGAACCGGGTGTGTGGTTCGGGCGCGCAGGCGATCGTGTCGGCGGCGCAGGATGTCGCGATGGGGCTGGTCGATTGTGCGATCGCCGGCGGCATGGAAAATATGGATCGTGCGCCCTACCTGCTGCCTAACGGACGGTGGGGGATGCGCCTGGGCGACGGTGTGGTGTTCGATGCGTTGCTGCGCGACGGGTTGAACGATGCGTTCTCCGACAAGCACTCCGGCTGGCACACCGAGGATCTGGTCACGCTGGATCACATCACCCGCGAGGATCAGGATCGCTGGGCGTTCCGCTCGCAGCAGCACTTCGCCAAAGCGCAGGCCGCCGGGCTGTTCAAGGACGAGATCGTGACGGTGGAGGTGGCCGGCAAGCGCGGCCCGGTCGCGTTCGACAAGGATGAACACAACCGCCCGGACACCACGCTGGAAAGTCTGGCGAAGCTGCACCCAGCGTTCCGCAAGGACGGCACGATTACCGCCGGCAACGCGCCAGGACTGAACAGTGCGGGGGCCGCGATGATCGTGACGACCCCGAACTGGGCGGCGGCGCATGGGCTGAAGCCGATGGCGCGGCTGGTCGCCTGGGGGATCGGCGCGGTTGAGCCGGGCATGTTCGGCCTTGGCCCGGTGCCCGCCGTGCAGCAGGCGCTGGCGCGGGCGGGTTGGACGATCAAGGATGTCGAGCGGATCGAGATCAACGAAGCCTTCGCCGCCATTGCACTGGCGGTGACGCGGCGGTTAGGGTTGTCTGAGGATATCGTGAACGTCGAGGGTGGTGCGATCGCGCATGGTCACCCGATCGGGGCGTCGGGCGCAATCCTGACCACGCGCCTGCTGCATTCGATGCGGCGCGACCAGATCAAACGCGGCGTGGTGACGCTGTGCATCGGGGGCGGGCAGGGGATCGCCCTGGCACTTGAACGCATCGGCTGAGATCGAGCGTGTCTAGGGGAAGGCCGCTGATCGGCGGCGCGATCGTGGTGGCGATCGTGGCCGCCGGGGTTGTTCTGTATCAGCGCACCCGCCCGACCACCGCCGCCCACACCCTCACGCTGTACGGCAATGTCGATATCCGCGAGGTCGATGCCGCGTTCAACGACAATGGCCGGATCGGCAAGCTTCTGGTCCAGGAGGGTGATGTCGTGCATCGCGGCGAATTGATCGCCCTGATGGACGATCGCCGCTTCGCCGCCTCGCTCGCCGCCGCCCGCGCCCAGGCCACCAACCTGCAGCAGGTTCTGGCCGCCCTGCTCGCCGGATCACGCCCGGAAACCATCGTTCAGGCCAAGGCGCAGATGGACGCTTTGGCATTCGTCGCGCACAACGATCAGGTGAACTACCAGCGCTACCGCGCCCTGGTGCCCGGCAACGGCGCCACCCGCCAGCAGCGCGACGATGCGCTGGCCGCCTATCAGAATGCCGAGCAGACCTATCAGGCGGCGAAACAGGCCTATGTGCTGGCGGTGAAAGGGCCGCGCAAGGAAGACATCGCGGCCGGTGAAGCCGCCTATCGCGCCGCCGTCGCCACCGCCGCGCTGGCCGAGCGCGAGTTCAAGGACACCAGGCTCTACGCCCCGGCGGACGGCGTGATCGAAGATCGGATCCTGGAACAAGGCGACATGGCCTCCCCCGCGACGCCGGTTTACACCATCGCCCTGACCAACCCGATCTGGGTGCGCGCCTATGTGCCGGAGAGCGATCTCGGCAAGATCAAACTCGGCATGGCGGCCGACATCACCACCGATTCCTATCCCGGCAAAATCTATCACGGCTGGATCGGGTATCTGTCGCCCACCGCCGAATTCACCCCCAAGAACGTCGAAACCCCCGATCTGCGGGCGCAACTCGTGTATCAGCTCCGGGTCTATGCCTGCACGCCGCAAAACGAACTGCGGCTCGGCATGCCGGCGACCGTGACGATCGATCTGGCCCAGCATCTCGGCCCCGCCGATCAGCGCGGCCCCGGAGTCTGCGGCCATGACGGCGGCCACTGAACCCGCCACGCCATCGCCCGCTACCGCCGCACCAGCCACCGCCCTGGTCATCGCCGGCATCACGCGGCATTTCCACATCGGCAAGCGCGACATCGTCGCTCTCGATGGCGTGAGCGCAACCACCACCCCCGGCCTCGTCACCGGGCTGATCGGGCCGGACGGCGCCGGCAAGACCACGCTGATGCGCCTGATCGCCGGGTTGCTGCGCGCCGATTCCGGGTCGATATCGGTGTTCGGTACCGATGTGCGCGCCGACCCACTCGCGGTGCAGGGGATGATTTCCTATATGCCGCAGCGCTTCGGCCTCTATGAAGACCTCACCGTCGCCGAGAACCTCGATCTCTACGCCGATCTGCAAGGCGTCGCCCCGGCCACACGGGCGGCGCGCTATGCTGAACTGATGCAGATGACCGGCCTCGCCAGCTTCACCACCAGGCTGGCGGGCAAGCTCTCCGGCGGCATGAAACAGAAACTCGGCCTCGCCTGCACGCTGATCCGCCCGCCCCGCCTGCTGCTGCTCGATGAGCCGACCGTGGGGGTCGATCCGGTGTCGCGCCGGGAATTGTGGTCGATCGTCGATCATCTGGTGCGCAGCGCCCACATGACCGTTCTGCTCTCCACCGCCTATCTCGACGAGGCGGAACGCTGCGATTCGGTGCTGCTGCTGCACGAAGGCAAAATGATCGGTGCCGGGCCACCCGGCGATTTCACCCGCGCGATGGCGGGGCGCAGTTTCCAGGCGCGGTCCGCCCGTTTGTCGAAGCGCGCGTTGCAGGCGGCGCTGGTGCCGCTGCAAGGCGTGACCGATGCGGTGATCCAGGGTGAGGCGGTGCGGCTGGTGATGGATGCCGGTGTGACACCGGATTTCGCGGCGCAAGCAAAACTCTCCGATGCGGCGATAACACCGGTGACACCGCGCTTCGAGGACCGGTTCGTCGATTTGCTGCGCGCCAAGGCCGGTACCACCGCATCGGCCAAGCCGGTTGCGACAGCACTGCCACCGCGTGCCCGGCCGGAAAATGCAGCGTCCCAGGTGATCGAGGTGGATCATCTGATCAAGCGGTTCGGCGAATTCCGCGCGGTGGACGACATCAGTTTTGCGGTGAAACGCGGCGAGATTTTCGGGTTGCTCGGGGCCAACGGGGCCGGCAAATCCACCACCTTCCGCATGTTGTGCGGTCTGCTGCCGGCGAGTTCGGGGCGCTTGCAGGTCGACGGCTTCGATCTTCGCACCGCCGCCCCCACCGCGCGGGGGCGGTTGGGCTACATGGCGCAGAAATTCTCGCTCTACGGCGATCTCTCGGTGATGCAGAACCTGAATTTCTTCAGCGCCGCCTATGGGCTGACCGGCGCACGACGCACCGCGCGCACCGCCTGGGCGCTCGATGAATTCGAGCTCGCCCCGCTGCGCGATGCGACCAGCCGCGATCTGCCGCTCGGCTTCAAGCAGCGCATGGCGCTCGCCTGCGCGCTGATGCACGAGCCGGATATTCTGTTCCTTGATGAACCGACTTCCGGTGTCGATCCGCTGATGCGGCGCGAGTTCTGGCAACGCATCAACACGCTCGCCGATGCCGGGGTGACAATTCTGGTCACCACCCATTTCATGGACGAGGCGGAGTATTGCGACCGTCTCGTGATCATGGCGCGGGGCCGGATTCTCG
Organism: Acidiphilium sp.; assembly: GCA_028688905.1. Classification (GTDB taxonomy): domain Bacteria; phylum Pseudomonadota; class Alphaproteobacteria; order Acetobacterales; family Acetobacteraceae; genus Acidiphilium. The sequence goes on from JAQTXH010000002.1 coordinate 191,065, forward strand.
CAGCGGGTACCTCGGAACAACTGAAACAATCCTGCCGCGACGCTGCCCACCCGGACCCTACGATGGAGGACGCCTTCATTGCCCTGATCGAGGCGGACGACGCGAAATCCAACCCCAGGGCCGAGGCCGCATGAGCGGCGCGTTGATGCGGCTGCGCGGCCTGATCCGCAAGGAAACCCTGCAGATCCTGCGCGATCCCTCTTCGATCGCGATCGCCTTCGTGCTGCCCGCCATGTTGCTGCTGCTGTTCGGCTACGGTGTGTCGCTCGATGCCCGGCACGTCGCCCTCGGCATCGTGGTCGAACAGCCGAGTGCCGCCGCCGCCAGCCTGACCGCGCAATTCCAGCAATCGCCGTATTTCGCGCCACGCGACTTCACCAGCGTCGCGGCGGCGCAAACCGCACTGGCCAACGAGCAGATCGACGGTTTCGTCTGGCTGCGTAGCAATTTCGCCCGCCAGCTCCACGCCGGGCGCGACCCGAACATCGGCGTCTTCGTCGATGGCATCAACGCCAACAATGCGCGGATCATCGAAAACTACGTCCAGCAGAGCTGGTCCGACTGGATCGCCGCCGAGGCCACCGCTGCCGGCACCCCCGAAATCACGCCGATCGCGGTGCAGCCCCGCATCTGGTTCAACCCCGCGGTCAGCAGTCGTGACTATCTGGTGCCGGGCCTGATCGCGGTGATCATGACGCTGACCGGCGCGCTGCTCACGGCTCTGGTGATCGCGCGCGAGTGGGAGCGTGGCACGATGGAGGCGCTGATGGTCACCAAGGTCAGCATGCATGAAATTCTCGCGTCAAAGGTGATCCCGTATTTTATCCTCGGCATGGGCGGCATGGTGGTTTCGGTGCTGATCGCGGTGTTCCTGTTCGACGTGCCGCTGCAGGGCTCGATCCTGGTTCTGACCCTGGCGGCGTCGCTGTTCATGCTCGCCGCGCTCGGCATGGGGCTGCTGATTTCCACCGTGGCGAAAAACCAGTTCGTCGCCGGGCAGATCGCGATCATCACCACGTTTCTGCCGGCATTCATTCTCTCCGGCTTCATTTTCGACATCGCCAGCATGCCGGCACCGATCCAATGGGTGACGCATATCGTGGCGGCGCGGTATTTCGTGGCGATTTTGCAAACATTGTTCCTCGCCGGCACGGTCTGGTCGGTGCTGCTGCCCAATTTGTTCGCCCTGCTGGTCATGGCGGTGGTCTTTCTCGGTGCCGCCCGCCTCGCCGCGCACAAACGGCTGGACTAAGCCATGTTCGGCCGCGTTCTTGCCCTGGTGATCAAGGAATTCCTTGCGATTCTGCGCGATGGCAAGAGCCGGATGGTGCTGGTCGGGCCACCGCTGATCCAGTTGCTGGTGTTCGGCTATGCCGCGAGTTTCGACCTCAACCACGTCCCCTTCGCGGTCTATGATCAGGATCGCTCGATTGCCTCGCGCGATCTGGTCGCCGATTTCGCCGGCTCGCGCGCGTTCCAGCAGGTCGCGACGCTGCACAGCCCGCGCCAGATCCAGTCGTTGATCGACTCCCGCACGGTCGAAATGGTGCTCGACATCGATCCCCGCTTCTCGCGTGACCTTCTGACCCACCAGCCCGCGCCGGTCCAGGTCATCGTCGATGGCCGCAACTCCAACACCGCCCTGCTGATCCTCGGCTATGCCAACACCATCATCGCCGACGCCAGCACGACCTGGGCGACCGAACACGGCGGTGCCGCCCCACCCGCGCAACTCGATCCCCGCGCCCTGTTCAACCCCGATCTCGACTCCCACTGGTTCATCATCCCCGGCATCGTCGCCCTTCTGACCCAGGTGGTCACGCTGCTGGTGGTCGGATTATCGGTCGCGCGCGAACGCGAGGCCGGCACCTTCGATCAAATATTGGTGACCCCGATGCGCCCGCTCGATATTCTGCTCGGCAAGAGCATTCCGGGTCTGATCATCGGCATGGTCGAGGCCACCGTCAGCATCATCGCCTCGGTCTATTGGTTCGACGTGCCCTTGCGCGGCGGCCTGCTCGAACTCTACACCGGCCTGCTGCTGTTCACCGTCGCGGTCACCGGCATCGGCCTGATGATCTCATCGATCGCCGCAACCCAGCAGCAGGCGCTCCTCGGCGCGTTCCTGTTCATGGTGCCCTCGATCATCCTGTCCGGCTTCGCCACCCCGATCGCCAACATGCCGCCTTTGGTGCAGGACCTGACCTGGATCAACCCGATGCGCTTCGCCCTGGTGGTGATCCGGCGCTGTTTTCTGGAACAGCCGAGTTTCAGGTCACTGAGCGGCCAGTATATCGCCATGGCCATTCTCGCCGTCCTCAGCCTCACGGCCGCCGCATGGCTGTTCCGCAAACGGTCCGTGTAGAGGGGCGTTCGTGAACCGATACGACCACGATCAAAGGCCACGCAGTCGCCGGATTTACCTGATCTTCGCCAAACGCTTGCGATTGGCTGCCAATTTACGCTGATAAAGCTTGGTAATTCGGGCCGCGCCGCCATCCGGCGTGCCGACCGAGCGCAGTGCGATGGCATGGCTCTCGCCGAGGGCGCGGAGTTTTTCGGCGACCATCAGGCGGGCTTCAGCCAGACCGGCGGCACCACCGCCAGCGATTTTGGCGAGGCGCAGGGCAATGATCGCCTGAGCATCCGCGGTCATGCGGGCGGTCTGCCACATCAGGTTGAGGCCGTAGCCAGGGTTCGTCCAGGGTAACCGAGACTGTTTTGCCATGCCCCGAACATGTCCACAGTGTGGGCGGTTTTCAACTGGCATCGCGCGAGGCGACCAGCTTTACCGCCGGTTGGGTCAGCGGGTTCCGTCCCGGAATGCGATGGCGGTAGGCGAGGGCTTCGGCGATATCGGCACGGCGCACGACGGGAGCACCGGCCAGATCGGCGATGCTGCGGGCGACGCGCAGGACACGGATGAAACCACGCGCCGAGAGGCGGAGTTTTTCGGCAGCCTGTTCGGCGAAGGCGCGGGCGTCGGGCGTCAACTCGATCGCATCGCCCGGCGCTTCGGCGTTGTTCGAGGCCGTCTCACCATAGCGGGCGCGTTGCAGTGCGCGGGCGGCGGTGATCCGGGCGGCGACCACCATCGTCGCTTCGCCGATCGGCGCATGCAGCAGTTCGGCCGGCGTGACCGGACTCATTTCGATCACGATGTCGATCCGGTCCATCAGCGGACCGCTGATCTTGCCCTGATAGTCCTCGCCACAACGCGGTGCCCGGCCACAGGCGCGGGCAGGGTCGAACAGATAGCCGCAGCGACAGGGGTTCATTGCGGCAATCAGTTGGAACCGTGCGGGGTAGGTGACGTGCGCGGCAGCGCGTGCCACCGTGGTGCGGCCCGATTCCAGGGGTTGGCGCAGGGCTTCGAGGGCGGCGCGGGGGAATTCGGGGAATTCATCTAAAAATAAAATGCCCCGGTGCGAGAGCGAAATCTCGCCCGGTTTGGCCCGATTCCCCCCACCTGCAATCGCCGCCATACTCGCCGAGTGGTGCGGTTCGCGAAACGGTGGCCTTGTGACCAGCCTGCCCTCGCTCAACATTCCCGCGACGCTATGCACCATGCTGACCTCCAGCGCCTCGCGCGGGGTCAGGTCGGGCAGCAATCCCGGAATCCGCGCCGCCAGCATCGACTTGCCGCCACCGGGCGGTCCGATCATCAGCAGATTATGCCCGCCGGCGGCAGCGATTTCCACCGCGCGACGCGCCACCACCATGCCGCGGACATCGGCAAGGTCCGGCCCGCCATCACTTCGCTCGATCATGCCCCGTGCCGGCGTGGGCAATAGCGAGTCACCCTTGAAGTGATTGATCAGGCTGAGCAGGTCAGGCGGTGCCAGCACGCCGATCTCGCCGGCCCAGCTTGCCTCCGCCCCCTGCGATTCCGGGCAGATCAGGCCGAGATCCCGCGCTCCAGCGGCAATCGCGGCGGGCAGCACGCCAGCCACGGGTGCCAACCTGCCGTCGAGCGACAACTCCCCCAATGCGGCGAACCGCGCCATCTCCTCGGCGGGGAGAATATCCATCGCTGTCAGTACCCCGAGCGCGATCGGCAGGTCGAAATGGCTGCCCTCCTTGAGCAGATCGGCCGGAGCCAGATTGACCAAAATCCGCTTGGGCGGCAGCGCCAGACCCATCGCAGTGAGGGCGGCGCGCACCCGTTCACGCGATTCCCCCACCGCCTTGTCGGCGAGGCCAACGATCAGAAAGATCGGCAATCCGGGGGCGATCTGCACCTGCACCTCGACCGGCAACGCCTCGATCCCCGAGAACGAGAAGGTCTGCACCCGCGCGACACTCATGGGCGCGTTCCTCGCGCGACACTCATAGGCGCGCTCCTCGCGCGACACTCATGTCGCGGCCCGCAACAGACCCTCGCGCCGGAAACTCAACCAGGTGCCTTTGCCGATGATGATATGATCATGCAGCGTCACATCGAGCAGCGCCACCGCGCGCTGCACCTCCTTGGTCATTTCGATGTCGTCGCGCGAGGGCGAGGGGTCGCCGCTCGGATGGTTGTGTACCAGGATCAGCGCGGTGGCGTGGTTCTGCAAGGCGCGGGTCACCAGTTCGCGCACGTAGACCTGGGTGTGATTGACCGTGCCGCGCGAGGCGATTTCATCGGCGATCAGCCGGTTGCGGTTGTCGAGATAAAGCACCCGGAACTGTTCGACGGTTTCGCGCGCCATCGCCATGGTGAGGTAGTCGATCAGTTTTTCCCAGTTGTTGAGCACCGGCGTGTCGGCCAGTTCGGCGCGGGCAAGCCTGAGGGCCGAAGCGTGGATCAGCTTGATCGCGGCGACGCTGTGAACCCCGATGCCGGGATACGCGAACAGCGATTCCGGCGGGGCTGCGAGCACCCCGGCATAAGAGCCGAACTGGTTGATCAGCGCCTTTGCGAGCGGTTTGGTGTCACCCTTTTTGAACGCCAGAAACAGCAGCATCTCCAGTAACTCATAGTCAGCCAGCGCCTCCGCCCCGCGATCGAGCAATTTTTCGCGCATCCGCCCGCGATGACCCTGCGGCCCGGTGCTGGAAAATGGCGCGTCGGGTGCCAGGGCGATCGTTCCCGGGTCGAACTGGTCGCGTTCGGCAAAGCCTTTGCGGGTCATTCGCGCAGGTGCTTCCGGAAAATCGGGCTCCGGCGACCTGCGGATGCCACGTAGCAGTTTTTCCCACAATCGCGCAAAACCTTTCGGCGAAATATCGCGTCTAGGTTGTAGATTACGGACGACTTGATCGCTTTGTCCAGCCTAATCGGCGACTGCGGGTTGGACTTCATGCCCCGCCGCCGATAGAACCCTCGACCAAACAGAGGAGCACAGCCATGAGCCGGATTGTCCGCACAGAATCCAACGCAATTCTTGCCAAAGTCGTCGAACATCACGGCTTCATCTACACCCAGGGCGTGGTCGCGACCGACCTTGCCGGCGATATCGCCACCCAGACCAAAAACATTCTCGACCAGATCGATGCGCTGCTGGAATTACACGGCACCGACAACACCAGGCTGCTGCAAGCCTTGATCTGGTTGAAATCGATCGACGACCGGGCCGCGATGAACGCGGTGTGGTCAGCGTGGCTGCCGGAAGGCGGCGCGCCGGCACGGGCCTGCGTCGAAGCGAAACTGGCGGACCCGCGTTATCTGGTTGAAATCATGGTGACAGCCTGTCGGTAATATTAACTGCCATATTTTGCGGTATGCAGGCCTTTATGATTGCCAACGTTAACTCAAATTTAGGAAATTGATCTTAATTTGCCGTCATCGATCCTGGGTCAGCATAAAATTTTCTGTTTCGTGACATTTTTGCCAGGATCGAGGGTTGCAGAATTCGCAGTGCCACCTTAACAGGAATGCAAGGCACTCGTAGTTCCTCCTTGGAGTCGTCGACGGCAGGGAGGACGGATTGCTGAGGCACTGCCGGAACATTCCGGGTTAGCGGCTTGTTTGATTTGCGTTTTGCTGCGTATTGATATGCGTCTGGGCAATTGAAGGGTGAACGAGGCATGAGGCAGGATGGCAAACACATCACAGGAATCCTACATGTTCTTGGGTGTATCTCTGCCATTTTCGGCTTTGCGCAAACCAGCCATGCAAATCCAGCACGGAAACAACTTCATGCGACTTCCCACCGGGTCGTCGCCGTCAAAAAGACCGCTTTTCATGACCGTGCCATAACGCTCAAGCATATCGTTCATCGGCCGGTGATACATAGGGTGGGCGAACGCCACGTCGTGATCCATCGGGATTTGGTGCGACGTTCCGAGCATCATGCGGCGATTTATCATCATGTGGTCTACCACCATGTGGCGTATCGCCGCGTCGCGGTACGGCGGCCGGATTATCGGCATGGCTATATCGCGCATCGGTATAGTCACTCCTACATCCATCGCGCCGATTATCTGTGGTGCGTCCCCTACGCGCGGGATGTTTCGCATATCAACCTGAGTGGCGATGCGTTTCTCTGGTGGGCCGAAGCGGCAGGGCGCTACGACCGAGGCGAGCGCCCGGAACCCGGTGCCGTGCTTAATTTCCGGTCCAGCGCGCGAATCCCGATGGGTCATGTCGCGGTCGTCGCCCAGGTGGTCAACAGCCGGGAAATTCTGGTCGATCAGGCAAACTGGGTGCCGGATCAGGTGAGCCGCGATGTGCCGGTGATCGATGTTTCGCCCAACAACAACTGGTCGGAAGTGCAGGTTGCGATCGGCGATAGCCGATTCGGCGCGACCTACCCAACCTACGGTTTCATCTACGACCAGCAACCTGGCGGTCGCACGATCTATGCCAGCAGTGGTGGGGCCGGCAGCGGCGGGACTGAGGTTGCGGAAGCGCCCGCGACCGATAAAATTCGTCTGATTGCCCCCAATCGCACGCTGCGGTAATCGCTACAGTGCTTCGGCCAGCCTGACGTAGTCGGTGGGAGCCAGGGTTTCGGCGCGGCGTTCCGGATCGATCCCGACTCGCTCGAGCAGGGCGGCCCCGCCGAGCGATTTCAGTGACCCACGCAGCATTTTGCGCCGCTGACCAAAGGCGGCGGCGGTCACTGTTCCGACCCGTTCCAGTAACGCCGGCGAAGGTTGCGCTGCATGGGGCACCAACCGGACCACGGCGGATTCGACCTTCGGCGGGGGCGAGAACGCCGATGGCGGCACGGTCATCGCGATCGTCCGGTCCACGGTCAGCGCGGCCAGCACCGCAAGACGGCCATAATGCGGCGTGTTGGGCAGCGCCACGATCCGCTCGGCAACCTCGCGTTGAAACATCAACACCATCAAGCGGAACGCACTCGCCTGATGCAGCCAGCGCAGTAGCATCGCGGTGCCGGCATTATAGGGCAGGTTGGCCACGACAGCGCGCGGCGCGGCGGTGAGCGTCGTCAGATCGATCTCCAGGGCATCGCCCGGCACAACCCGCAATCGCATGCCGTACATGGTCAATAATTCCGAGGTCGCGGCAATGGCCCTGGGGTCGATCTCGATCGCGGTCACGCTGGAAGCATCGCTGTCGAGCAAGGCCTGGGTCAATCCACCCGGCCCTGGCCCGACTTCGATCACGTGAACACCTTCAAGCGACCCGGCCACCCGCGCAATCCGTGCCAGCAACTGTGAATCGAGCAGGAAATGCTGGCCAAGCGATTTACGGGTCGCCAGGCCATGCCGCGCGATCACGTCCCGCAGAGGCGCGCCCAGCGTGGAGCGCAAAGGGTCCAAACTACTCCGCTGGCTCGCGCTGGATGACGGCGTTGCGGTGCAGCGTGTCCATCAATTGCTGCGACTCCAGCGAAACCCGGCGTTGGATCAGCAGGTTGACAATTTCCGGCACTCCCGGCAACCCGGTTTTGCTGGTGGTGCGGCTGCACACCATTACCAGAGCAACGCCATTGTGCGAGACCAATGGCTGACTGATCTGGCCGATCGGCAGACTCTCCAGCAGGCTCTGAAACGCGGCGGGCTGCACCGTCGCCAGATTGACCGGGCCGGGATCGGCCTTGCGTACATTGCCGGCCGCCGCATTCGCCGCCGCGACCGCATTGCAATCGTGCAACCCCCCGCGCAACGCGCTGGCATGGCTCAGCACCGCCAACTGTCCGGCGGTGGGCTGACCACCCTGAAACGCCGTCGGGAATGGCAGGAACGCCTGACGGATATCGAGCATGGTTTCATGCTCCTCGCCGAACTTGCGGGTCCCGAGCAGATCCACGATTTCAAACCCGCCGGCCACGCGCACCGGGTCGCTGATGGCACCTTCCGGCATCCGCTGCACAATCGCGCGCACCGCCGGATCGAGCAAATCGGGTTCAACCCAGCCCCGGTCGCCCCCGGTGAGCGCGCTCTGGCTCTGGCTGAACTGTGCCGCAACGACTGGAAACGCGGCCCCGTTGCGCAGCTGCTTGATCACGGTATCGGCGAAGCGCTTGGCGTTCGCCTCGTCGGACGGCCGTTCGATCGGGATAAAAATTTCCGCGAGATGATATTGTGTCTGGCCTATCTCGTGCTGCATCGCCCGCTGTTCGGCCACCACGTCTTCCCGGGTCGGGCGCAGGTCTTCGCCCAGGGTTTTTTTCAGCACCTCAGTCCAGCCAAGTTCGGTGCGAAACTGGCCGACCAGGGTGGAATAGGGAATGCCCGCCTGCGCCAGCTTCTGCTCCAGGCCGCCGGGCGGCAGACCGTTGGCCTTGTCGATCCGGGCGAGGGCGGCGGCAATCTGCGCTTGCGGTACCACGACCTTGTGTTGCTCGATCGCTTGTAATTGCAGCGCCTGATCGATCAATTCACTGGTAATCTGCGGCTTTAACCGATCCAGCGTGTCCGGGCTTGACGGCAAACCGGCCGAGAGGGCGAACAGCCGCGCCCTGGCATCGACATCCTGATTGGTGATCACCGACCCGTTCACCACCGCCGCGATGCTGGCATTCTGTGCCTGAACGACACTGCACGGGGCGAGCCAGGCGGTGCCGAGGCCGAGCAGAAAACCATAGGAGAGCAAAGATTTCATAGGGCACTGAATCCGAAGTTGCCGAGCGTTTTGAGGGTGATGTTGATCAGCAGCGTGGTGGTGCCGTGATCGTAGTTGAACGAGGTGAATGAACGATAAAAGCTGATATTCACCGCGGTGCATTCGTTCTGCCAGGTTGCCGACATCGCGGCGTTGTCGAACTGGCCGGTTTCGATATTGCGCTGGGTGGACCCGGCGAAGGTCCAATGCGGGATCAGCGAGGTCGATGCCCCCAAAGTGAACTCCCGGCGCGGAATATAGTAGGCCGCGGGCGGCGGCCCCGCCTGGGTGAACAGGTAATACGGGTTGGTGGTGCTGTAGAAATAGCCGCCGTTGACGCGCAAGGCGTTGTTGCCGACACTTGCGTAGGCATCGATCATCCGCGCCCCCAGATCCTGGTGTGACAGGCGGGTGCGGTAGGTGAAGCTCAACCACGACAGCGGTGCGACGGTGGCACGGCCGACAATATCGGAGACATTGTCGTTCAAACCGCTGCCCGGCGGATAGAGCAGGCTTTTATGGAACGAATACGACTGCCCGATCAGGCCGGTAGCGTAGGCACCGCCCGGCAGATACCACGACCCCTGTAGCGCGTAATCGACCCGTGATCCACCGGCGAAACGGTCGATGCCGCCGAAGCGTTGCAGGCTGAACAGATTGGCGTCGGTGAACTGGAAATCGAGGCTGTCTTCGTTGGGGATGATCTGAGTTTGGCTTAGCCCGTAGCTGGGGGCGACTTCAAGCTGCACCCGTGGTTCGATGATCTGTTCGCCCCAGGTGCCGGCATTGCGTTCCAGCGGCCAGCGCATCGACACCGCCCCGATCGGAATGGCGCGTGCGGTCTGCGCCGAACCGACGTCGGAAAAGTTCGGCTGCTCGTTCAGCTTGCTCGCGGAATAACCCGCTGCGATCAGCCGCACCCGGCTGTCGAACAAAATACCGTCCGGTCCGTCAAACGGCAGATCGTAGTTCGACACCACCGCCACTCGGCGGCTTTCGGTGCCCACCTCGCGCAGCACGTTATAGGCGCTCGCCGCCATCGAAAACCGCCCGCCCCACGCATCCGGCGAGCCGAAATAATCGTAGCGCGCGTAGGGTGCGACGATCGGCACCTCGCTCTGGGTGATCGTGGCGACCAGGCCCTGATAGGTCTGCGCATCGATTTTCGCATAGGACCCCTCGCCGAACCCTTCGATATAGGCGTTGGAAGCCAGGAAGGACGCATTCGGCAGATAGCGGAAGTCGTTCAGATATTGGGTGCTCGACGTATGATTATACGAAAACCCGGCGCGCCACGTATTGTTCAGATCGAAAGTGCCGGTCGAAAAAATCGCATCCGACAAGCCGGAATTATTGGCATAGCGATCGTGCCCCGCCGAAATATTGACGGTCAGCTTGCCATTGTTCAGCGCCTGCCGATACTTCACGTCCAGCACCGGACCCGCCTTGGTCGCGATGATCGGGACTATTGTCGCATCCTGGCTTTTGCTGATGTCCCAGAAATACGGGATCGCGAGAAACTCGCCGATATGGGTCGAGGAGCCGAATGAGGGGATCAACACGCCGCTCTGGCGTTTCACCGATGGGTCGGGCTGCGACATATAGGGTAGCCAGAAAACCGGGAAGCCGTAAATTTGCAGTTCGGCGTCGTGATACTCGATCACCTTGTGCCGCAAATCCTCGATCGCGCTGCGTGCCTTGATCTGCCACAGTGGTGCTGCGGTGGGGTCATGCTTGCACAAATCGCATGTGGAATAGACCGGCTTGGAGAGTTCATTGATCACCCCGCCATAGCGCCGCGCCCCGTTGGCGATGATGCGGCCGTTCTCGGCGAGGATCGAGGCGACATCCCGCATCACCGCGTTCTTCATGCCCTGCGACAGGTCGGCGCGCTTGGCAAAAGCGATTTCGCCTGAAGGTTCCATCATCACTACATGCCCGATCGCGGTGGCGGTATTGTGATTGCGGTCGATCACCACCTTGTCGGCATATAATATATGGCCGTTCTGCCATGCCTCGACGTTGCCAGTCGCGGTAACGATGCCGGTCTGGCGATCGTAGGAAACCTGATCGGCCAGAAACGTGACCGGCGACGATTTTGAAATCGGCCGATCGGGGCCGGACACCAGACCGGCCAACTGGGCGCGCGCCGGCAGCGCGCCGACAAGGCCTGCGCAAACCAGTCCCAGGCCGACGATATGGCGTTGTCGGCTGCGGCGGCGGTTGGGACCCTTCATGGCTCAGCCATCCTCCAGATGCAGCAGTAACGCAAGCGCGAGCATCAGCCCGGCACCGGCTGGTGCCCAGGCCGCCAGCACCACCGGCAGCGCGCCGGATTTGCCGAATTGGGCAGCGACTTCGGACAGCATGAACAGCGCAAATCCGCACGCCAGCCCGGCACCCAGCATTCGCCCCGCCCCGCCCCGCCGTGCCGGGCGCATCGAAAATCCGGCTGCCACCAGTGCCATGGTTGCGCACAACAGCGGCAGTGCCAACAGGCTCTGGAACGCGAGTTCATGGCGGGTCGGCGAAAACCCCGAGCGTTCGAGCAAATTGATGAAGCGCGGCAGCGCCCAGAACGACAAAGCGCTGGGGCTGGCGAAACTTTCCTGCACCCGTCCCACCGTCAGATCGGTGGGAAACCGCATCACCGGCAACACCTGGGTCACCTTGTCCGGCTTCAGGATCGAAACCTGATCGAGGGTCCAGCCGCCCGGTTGTAGCACGCCGGTATGTGCCTCGATCCGGTTGAACAGGGAGGTATGCTGATTGAGCTGCAAAATCGAGACATGACCGGTGGTCAGCGCCTTGCCTTTCAAATGCACGTCATGGGCGTGCAAAATGGCCACTCCGCCCGGCCCGGCGACGGGATCGGCCTGCCGCAGCCACAATTGCCCTCCGGTGAGCGACAGCGGTCCCGAGTCGACGGCCAGATACATTGAATACAGCGTGTCGGCACGGGCAAACATCACCGCCGACAGCGGGCTGACCACCGTGGTCGTAAACACGCCCACCAGAGCGGCGCACGCCACGGGCATCGCCAGGAATTGCCACGCGGAAACGCCACTGGCGCGCGCGACCACCAGTTCCGAACTGCGAGTCAGCCGCCAGAACGCGAAAATGCCGCCGAGCAGCACCGCGAACGGCAAAATCTGCATGCCCAGCCACGGCACCCGCAGGATTTCCATTGCCACCACCCGGCCGAAGGTGGCACGCGGCTTATCGGATGCCTGGCGCAGCAGGTCGAGAAAATCGAACAGCGACCCGATCGCGGTCAATCCGGCCTGCATGCCCATCACCGCCAGCAGAAATCGCCGCCCGACATAGAGCGAAAGCGTCAACGGCACCGCAACGACGCGTGTCCGGCTCATGCGGTCATCACCCGCGCGCGCCGCCCGATCCGCAGCAGCACCGCCAGACAGATCAGCGCCGGAAACGCCGACACCACAAAAATCAGCGGGATCAGCGCATTCTGCCGCGCCGCCAGACTGTCGACGCCAATCCCCAGCGCTACCAGGGTCGTCACGCCGAACGTGGCACTCACCAGCGCGATGGCGCCGGACTGGCGGCGGAACGGACTGCGCAGCACCGCGATCAGGGCGATCAACGTATACGACATCACCGCGAACGGGGTGAACAGCCGCCGCCACGCCTCGGCATGCCATTTCTTGCGGGTCGCCGGCGGAATCTGCGCCGGATTAGGATGAAACAACTGCCAGATCGTCGCTTCGGACGTCTTGGGCGCGGCGTTGTCCGTCGCCGTGGTCGATTGCGCGAGATCGATCAGGTTACGCTGGAAACTCAGCACGTTGAGCCGTCCGGTCTTGGGATCGATCTGCTCGCGCGAACCGTCGCGCAGCAACACCTCCGGCCCGTCCGGCCCCACCACCAGCGTGCCGGAGCGCGCCAGAATCGTCGCCGGTTCGCCTTTCTGGCGGGCATCCTCGATCAAGATGCCATGGAGCACGCCCCGCTGGTCGCGGCTCTGGATATAGACCGTGATATGGCCCGGAATCGGGGTGAACACCCCCGGTTCCAGCAAGAACGCCGCCACTTTGTTGCGAATTTCAAACTCGAATTTGCTGAATTGCGCCAGACTGGCTGGCACCAGCCACACGTTCAATGCCCAGCAGACGATCATCGATATCACCGCCAGGGCAATCGCGGGCCGGGCGATCGTGGCGTCCGACATGCCGGTCGCCCGCATCACGGTCAGTTCGCGATCGGTGGTCAGACGGGTGTAGACGAACAACGTCACGATAAAACAGGTGATCGGCAGAATGACCGCAACAAAACTGGGTAGCAGCAACCCGGTGAGGTGCATGAACACGAACGGCGACAGGCCGCGCTGGATGATCAATTGAATGAACCGCAGCGATTGGGTCAACCAGATCAACGCGACTAGCCCGACCGTGGTCACCGCCAGCCCAAGGAGGAGCTGGCTGAATACATAGCGATCGAGCCGGGTAATGGTGAAGGGCGAACGCATGGCGGATCTTTTGAAGGGGGCGCGCGCCGATGGCAAGCGATCAGCGAGACCGGCGTGCCGCGTCCATGATCGCGCGCATCCGCCGGATGGCTTCGGCCAGCCCGATGAACACCGCTTCGCCCACGATGAAATGGCCGATGTTGAGTTCCCGCACGGCGGGGATGCCGGCGATTGGCCGGACATTGTCGAAAGTAAGGCCGTGTCCGGCGTGAACCTCGAGGCCGAGGGATGCCGCGATCCGGGCGGCTTCGACCAGCCGCTCCAGCTCGCCCGCCTTGCCGTCCGCATAAGCGCCGGTATGCAACTCCACCACCGGCGCGCCGAGATCGGCGGCAGCGCGCAACTGATGTTCATCGGGGTCGATAAACAGGGAAACCCGAATGCCGGCATCGCCGAGGCGTGCAATGCAGGGGCCGAGCGCGTTGCGGGTTCCCGCCGCGTCCAACCCACCTTCGGTGGTGATCTCGGCGCGGCGTTCCGGCACCAGGCAACAGGCGTGCGGGCGCACGCCGCAGGCGATCCCGACCATTTCCTCGGTTGCCGCCATTTCCATATTGAGCGGCACCGGCAAGTCGCGGGCGCGGCGAATATCCTCGTCGCGGACATGCCTGCGGTCTTCTCGCAGATGCAGGGTGATGCCATCCGCCCCGGCTTCGACCGCGAGATGTGCGGCCCGGATCGGGTCGGGGTAAGGCGCGCCGCGCGCATTGCGCAAGGTGGCGACGTGATCGAGATTGATACCGAGCCGCTGCCGGTTCATGGCCGACGATCGGCCATCGCTGACGCCATCCGCAATGCCGCGATCAGGCTGGCGGGCCGGGCGAGGCCCTTGCCCGCGATGTCGAACGCGGTGCCATGATCGGGCGAGGTGCGAATGATCGGCAAGCCGAGCGTGACGTTCACGCTGTTCTCCATATCGATCGTCTTGAGCGGGATGAGAGCCTGATCATGGTACATGCAAAGTGCCGCGTCGTAACCCTGCCGCGCGATCGGGGTGAACATGGTGTCGGGTGGCAATGGTCCGAACGCGTCGATGTCCGCCGCACGCAAGGCCGCAATCGCGGGGGCGATGATGCGGGCTTCTTCGTCACCCATGGCCCCCGCTTCGCCGGCATGCGGGTTGAGGCCGGCGACCGCGAGGCGTGGCGCGGTTATCCCGAAATCGCGGATCAGTGCTTCGTGGGTGATGGTCCCAGCCGTAATGATCGCCGCGGTGGTGAGGGTTTCGATCGCACGCCGGAGCGAGACATGCACCGTCACCGGCACCACCCGCAAATTCGGCCCGGCCAGCATCATGGTCGATGTGGCCGATCCGGTCAGCGCGCCCAGAAACTCGGTATGGCCGGGATGGGCGAAGCCGGCGGCGTAAAGCACCGATTTGGCGATCGGATTGGTCACCACGCCGCTCGCCGCACCGCTCAAGGCGAATATTGTGGCGCGCTCGATCGCCCCGATCACCGCCGGTGCGTTCGCCGGATCAGGCTGGCCCGGCACCGAAGGCACGGCGAGCGGCATCGCCAGCACCGGCAGAGCACGGCGAAACGCGGTGGCGGCGGTGGCAGGATCGTCGATCACCTCGATCGGAATGCCGAAGCCGCCAGCCCAACGGACATCGCCGATCAGAAAAAACGGGCGCATGCCAGTACCCAAGCCCTGCCGTGCGTGCATCCACGCCGCTGCCGCGATCTCCCCGCCGATCCCGGCGGGGTCACCCATGGTCAAGGCAAGTGGCGTGGTCACGTCTGATGCTTCGCGGCGATACGTTCCAGCACCACCTGCTGGCGATCGAGCCGATAAGCCTCGGTGAACAATGTTTTCAGCGCGGCACGGTCCTTCACCGGGTACCATACCCGATCGAGCGACAGGGTTTGATCGAGATGGAGCATGCTGCCATCGACCGTGGCCGTCTGGACAAAATGACCCGCCACCGTTTTGACCGTACCGCTTTCGGGCGTGGCGAGTATTTTGTAGCCCTGCGGCAGCGCCAGGCTGGTGGTGAAATGCAGCGAGCCGATTTCGCGTTTCACCGGGTAGCGTTTGCTGGGCGAGGCGTTGCTGGCCAGATAATGACCGAGATCGGTAAAGGCGAACCCTTTGTGGATGCGCAACACCACGATATGCCCGGCATCGTAATAACCCGGCGCGACCCAGTGGTCGGTCACCATGAAGGGCTTGGTCAGATCATCGGCATTCGCGGCTTCGAAATCGCCCGTCCCCACCAGGCCCTCGCTGGACAATACTTTTTCGACGATATGCGGCCAGGCGGCTTTGGGCATCTGGTCCAGAATGT
Source organism: Acidiphilium sp. (assembly GCA_028688905.1). Taxonomy (GTDB): domain Bacteria; phylum Pseudomonadota; class Alphaproteobacteria; order Acetobacterales; family Acetobacteraceae; genus Acidiphilium. The sequence continues at coordinate 206,845 of JAQTXH010000002.1, forward strand.
CGCGCATCATCCAGTCGGTGTAACCGATGGCGTGGATACTGCCGCTGCCCTGCAACTCGTCGTTCGCGCCGATGGTTTCGGTCGTGGCCTGAACATAGGAGGCTGGACCCGCAGGTGTGCGCGCCAGTTTCGAGTGGTCGGAGGCCAGGATCACCGGCTTGTCGACATCGCCGGCCGGCAATTCGCCCGGAGTGGCAAAACCGGACGTCGGATCGAGGAACAGTTTGTATTTCGGCACATAGACGATCACGTGGTCGATGATGCCGAGATTGACCAGATGGGTGAGTTTGTAATCAGCGCTGCCGCCGTCGATCAGGGCGGGAACCGCGTGAATGCCCTTTGCCTTCAGAAGTGCGACCAGAAGTGTTTCGGAGGCTTTGCAATCGCCGTAGCGCCGGGTCAGGGTATGGCCGGCCGAAGCGGGAATCCAGCCCGACAGGCCAGGTTCGATCCCGACCCAGCGGATGCGGGTGGTCGCCCAGTCATACAATACATCCATCGCGGCGCGACCGGTCTTGGGGCCGGTGATTTCATCGGCCAGCTTCCGCACATTCGGCGTTACCTTGGTTTTCGCCGCCGCGCGCGCCCAGTAGGCATCGCCCAGAGCCTGCCAGTTCGGAAAAGTGGTGGCGACGAACATCGGCTCGAACTGCCCGGCACTCACCGCATCGCCCGGAATCGCGTGATAGGGTGGGTCGATCAGGGTCGCGGTGATGATCTGGGTGTTGCCCTTGACCGTTTTCGATAGTTTGTAGCCGCCGCGCACCGAGGTGAGCAGTTTCAGGCTGGCGGGCGCGCGTACCTGCACCTGTTCGTGCCCGGTCAACTGATCCGGTGGCACGGCGTCGATGCCGGAAAATTCGTTGGGGAAATAAGGCTGAAACCGATGCATCGTATAGGTGATATCGAGCTTGGAACCTCGCTCGACATGGGGGAATTCGATGCTGACGATTTTTGCGTCGCTGAAGGTCGGCGCATCGGCCGCCGAGGGCGCGGTCTGGGTATGGACGTCTTTTTTAGTGACGGGGTAGACCTTGCCATCGGGTGCGACGGTTTTGGCGGAGACCAGATGGAATGTTTCCATCGCGGTCGCCACCACCTCCTGAATCTGTCCATTGCTCTGCACGCCGTTCTTGGTCAGCGGCTCGATGATTTTATGAACGGTGCGGGTGTAGGTGCCGTTGGCGGCGAGATCGAAGGTATCGCTGTAGGTCACCACCTTGAACGGCGCGCCCGCCCCCGGATGGGTCGCCGGTGGCGTGGTGGCACACGCGGTGCCGGCGGCAAGGCAAGCCAGCATCCAGGGCAACGCGGTATGGCGCAGACGCGGTAAAGCCATTCTCAACTCCTTCAGGGGGCCTGACCTACGATGTTCACGGTGTTCACCAATTCCGCAAGCCAAACTTAATGTGCCAAACTTAATGTGATCGCACCCGCTTTGTCATGCCGGCGGTTCCCAGTCCTCGACGGCGATGCGCGGTAGATCGAACCGCTCGGTGGTGCGCGAATACCAGCCGCCGCCATGCATCCGCCCGATCAGATCGAGTTTTGGTGTGTCGATATGGCAGCGTTTCGCGTCCAGCACCGCGTCGTCATGCACATGCATCGCCAGCACTTCGCCGATGACCATTGCCCGATCGGGTCCGAATTCGATCATCGAGTGCAGTTTGCACTCCATCGCAACCGGGCTTTCCGCAATCCGGGGCGGCTTGATTTTGGCGGAGGGCAGGGTGGTCAGCCCCGCTTGGGCCAGCTCGTCAATACCCGGCCCGAACTCGATGGCGGTGACGTTCATCGCATCGGCGTTGTCGTAGGCGACCAGATTGACCACGAATTCACCGGTCATCCGGATGTTCTCGGCGGTATCCTTCGGATCACCCGGCTTGCGGGCACCAATGCCGATGCATAAAATTGGCGGCCCGGCACCGAACACGTTGAAAAACGAAAACGGTGCCGCGTTCAGCCGGCCTGCCGCGCTCAGGGTCACCACCCAGGCGATCGGTCGCGGCACCACGGTCGAGGCTAGCAGCTTGTACTGATCGAGCGGTGCAAGTTCGGTAAAATCGAAGATCATGCGCCATCATCGCCGGTCCCACCCGCCCTGTCCACCGACACCACCGTTACCCCGCAACGTTAACCTCGCCTTCATAAACAGTGCTTAAACTGCGATCATGACGCAAGCGCTGACTACCGCGATGACCCAACCCGATCTGATCCGCGCCTATCGCGCCATGCTGGCCACATCGCCGGAGTCCGGCGTCATTCATGGACTTCTGGCCCAGGCGCTGTGCGACGATGCGGACTACGTGGGCGCGATTACCGCCGCGGATGCGGCACTGGCGGCGGATGTCACCCTGGTTGGTGCGCGGCTGGCGCGGGCCGTCTCGTTGAAGGCGCTCTGCCGGTTCGACGACGCGGCGCAGGATTTCGCGCAGGCGGCTCTGGCGTGGCCCGGCCGATCAGCAGTCCTCGTCAATCTGGGCATCACCCGCGCCGAAGCCGGGCGGCCGGGCGAGGCGATTGCCACCCTGAACGCGGCAATCGCGATCGATCCCGGCTGCGCCGCCGCTTTTGCCGCTCTGGGTTCGGTTCACGCCCGGTTTGGGCAGTTCCCCGAGGCGGCGGCGGCGTGCCGACGGGCGCTGGCGCTCGATCCGGACCAGATTGCCGCCCATCGGAATCTCGCCGCGATTTTGCTTGCCGCGCAACCGGACGAAGCGCGGGTTCATCAGGATGCCGCCTACCGCCGCCAGCAAATCTTCACCCCGGCCATCCCTCCCGCCGCTTGTGTCGTCCTGGTGCTGACCTGCGGTGCCGCGGCGAGCGTGCCATTGGAACATTTGTTGCCGCGACCGCGCTATGCCCAGGTGCAATGGTTCATCGACTATGCCCAGCCCGATCAGGACCGGAAGCTTCCGCCGCACGACCTGATCTTCAACGCGATCGGCGACCCCGATCTCATGCCACCGCTGGGTGAGCCGGTTCGCCGGCTGTTGCGCGACACTGCGAGACCAGTGCTGAACCATCCGCTCCGCGTCCAGCGTACCCGGCGCTCGGCGCTGCCGTACCTTCTCGAATCCATCCCCGACATCGTGGTGCCGGCGGTATCTCGGGTTGGCGATGCCCCGCAGAGTCCCGAACGTGAGGCTTGGCAGCACCGGCACCGGTTGCCGGTCATCGTCCGGCCCGCCGGGTCGCACGGTGGCGAAAATCTGCACCGGGTCTCCACCCTGGCGGAAGCCGAGGCCAGGGTCGCGCGCCACGCCGCCGCCTACGTGACCGATTTTATCGATTATCGCACCCCCACCGATCAATTGTACCGCAAATACCGGGCCATTTTTGTCGATCGGGTACCGTACCCTTATCATCTGGCAATCGGCACCCATTGGCTCGTGCATTATTGGACCGCCGGCATGAGTGATGTCCCCGCGCGCCGGGCCGAGGAGCGGGAATTTCTCGCTGATCCCGCCAAAGTGATCGGCGCGCGGGCGATGGCGGCACTGGTGGCAATCGGGGCGCGGCTCGATCTTGACTACGCCGGGATCGATTTTTCACTGCTGCCGGATGGTCGGCTGCTGGTGTTCGAGGCCAATGCCACGATGCTGGTGCATCCGGAAAGCGAACCGATGTTCGCCTATAAAAACCCGGCGGTGGCACAGATTCTTTCGGCGGTCGAGGCGATGCTGACGCGCCGCCGTGCCGCCGGCGCATTGCCGGGATTGTTCAGTGGTTGAGTTGCGAGACCATCACCCGCATCGTATCGCCCGATCACCGAGCGTCAGCTCAGCAGCGCGGCCAGCGCCAGCGCGACCACTTCAGTCGCCTTGAACAGGTCGTCCAGTTTCAGCCGTTCATCGGCCCGGTGTGCGTTTGCTTCCTCGATCGTGTGCGGCCCGGCGCCGTACAAAACCACCGGCACGCCTGCGGCCGCATAGTGCCGCGCGTCGGTATAGAGCGGCATACCGGCGGTTTTCACCGTCTCGCCCATCACCAGCGTCGCCGCCGCACATAAGGCGGCGGCGATCCGATCGGCACCTGGCAGGGGAACCAACGGCTTTGCCAGCAAAATCCGGCTTGTCCTCACCATCGCGCCCGGCACCGCCCCGACGGCATCGGCGATAATCGCGCGCAGCCCGGTCTCCACCTCGCCCGCGTCTTCCTCAGGAATCAGCCGCCGGTCCAGCCGGAACACCACGCGGTCGGGCACTACATTGGTGTTGATCCCGCCCGCGATCAACCCGATCGTCAGTTGCGGGCTGCCGATGCCCGGAATCGCCGAAACCACGGCGGCAAGCCCCTCGCGCGCGGCGTAAAGCGCAGTCAATATAGCGGTCGCTGCCTGCAACGCGTCGATCCCGGTTGCCGGCTTGGCGGCGTGGGCCGAACGCCCGGTCACTTCCACCTCCAGATGGAGGCAGCCATTGTGAGCATCGACGACGGCGTAGGAAAATCCGGCACCGATCGCGAGATCGGGGCGCGAGATCCCGCGTTCGAGCAAATACGCCGGGCCAATCTCACCTCCGGATTCCTCATCGTAGGTAAAATGCAGTTCGACCGTACCGGCCAGCGGCAGCGCCAGTTCGCGCAGCGCCAGCAGCGCCCAGGCATAGGTCGCAAAGTCGGATTTCGATACCGCGACACCTCGGCCCACCATCCAGCCATCAACGATCGCGCCGCCATACGGATCATGCGTCCAGCCCGCGCCGGGGGGGACCACGTCGCCATGGGCGTTGAGCGCAATCACCGGGCCGCCGACGCCAAACGACTGCCGCACCACCAGATTGGTCGCACTGATCATGCCAACGGCGCGCACCAGATCGTCCGGCACAAAATGCCGTTCGACGACAAACCCGAGTCCTTGCAGCAGTTGCGCCGCACGCTCGCCTGCCGCCGCACAATCGCCGGGCGGATTGTCGGACGGCGTGCGCACGAGTTCACGCAGAAACGCCGTCTGCCGCTCCTGCTCGGCGTGCAGAAACCCCGCGATGGCGGCGGATCGTTCATTCATTGGCATGGGTTACCGGCCTGACGATCTAATCGCTGCGTCGTCAGGCGGTGCCGCCCACGGTGAGGCCCGAAATTTTGATCGTGGGCTGCCCCACACCCACCGGCACGCTCTGGCCGTTCTTGCCGCAGGTGCCGATACCGGGGTCGAGTTGCATATCCGCGCCGATCATTTCTACCTTGGTCAACGCATCCGGTCCATTGCCGATCAACGTCGCCCCCTTCACCGGCGCACCGATTTTGCCGTCCTCGATCAAATATGCCTCCGAGGCCGAGAACACGAACTTGCCCGAGGTGATATCGACCTGCCCACCACCGAAATTCGCCGCGTACAACCCGCGCTTGACCGAGCGGATCATGTCATCGCGCGAGGCGTCGCCCGCCAGCATGATCGTGTTGGTCATGCGGGGCATCGGCAGATGCGCGTAAGATTGCCGGCGGCCGTTGCCGGTGGCGCGCATGCCCATCAGCCGCGCGTTCTGCCGGTCCTGGATATACCCGGTCAAAATCCCGTCCTCGATCAGCACGGTGCGGTTGGTGGGTGTACCCTCATCGTCTACCGTCAGCGAGCCACGCCGATCAGGGATGGTGCCGTCATCGATTACGGTGACCCCCTTCGATCCCACCCGCTTGCCCAGCAACCCGGAAAAGGCCGAGGTTTTCTTGCGGTTGAAATCGCCTTCCAGACCATGCCCAATCGCTTCGTGCAGCAAAATCCCGGGCCACCCGGCCCCCAGAACCACGGGCATTTCGCCGGCAGGTGCCGAAACACTCTCAAGGTTCAACGCCGCCTTGCGGATTGCTTCATCCACCGCTGCGCGCCAGAATTTCGGTGCCGTTATGGTCGAATAACTCTCGCGCCCGCCGGCGCCATGGCCGCCGGACTCACGCCGCCCATCCTGCTCCATCACCACCGACACATGCAGCACCACCAGCGGCCGCACATCGGCGACCCGCACGCCGTCGGCGCGCAGAATTTCCACCACCTGCCACTCGCCCGCCAGACTCGCCATGACCTGCACCACCCGGCTATCGGCACCGCGCGCGTAGGCGTCGATTTCGCCCAACAATGCGGCCCGTGCCGCGAAGGGCATGTCGGCCAGGGGATTGAGCGCGGTATATAACGATGACGCCGCAGCCGGCGGTGCCACCGCGACAATTCCGGTTTCACCAGCCCGCGCGTCCCGCAAGGTCGCCACCGCACGGGCCAGTGCGGGGTCGGAAATCTCGCCGGCATGGGCGTAAATCGCCGCCTCGCCGGTCACCGAGCGCAGGCCGAAGCCGCGCCGGTTGTCGAAACTGGCGTTGCGGATACGCCCATCGTCCAGACTGACCATTTCGGTCTCGCGATACTCCAGAAACAACTCGCCGTCGTCGGCGGCTTCGAGCACCGGCGCGATGGCGCGGCGGGCTTGCAGCGTGTCCAGCCCATCGTTGCCATGAAACAGCCGGTCGGCGGTGGCCAGCGCGTTGTTTGGTGCGGTGATGATGGTATCGGGCATTATTCGGCAGCCTTCATGACAAGAGGATTTTCGGCAGGCACTGTACTCTCCACGGTTCTCGCAGAGGCACCGCGCATTGCGTGACGGCAGGCGACGCAGGCGGCGAGCAGCAGCACGGCATTCAGTTCATGGATGTATCCGATTTCGCCCATGCCGGAAACCAGCGCGCTCATTCCCAGTATATATTGCATCGTGACCAATCCTGCCAGGAGCAGAAACAAATCGCGTGCTTTGGGGCCGAGCGGTGCCCGCAGGCCCATCACGGCGGCGACCACGACGACTATGGCGGTGATCGTCGCGACCACCCGGTGATCGAACTGCACCGTCGCCTTGTTTGCCAGGAAATTCAACCAGACCGGATGCAGTTTCAGCCCCTGCGGCGGCAAGGCGTGGCCATCCATCAGCGGAAACGTGTTATACACATGAATTCCGCCGGTCGCCGCCACCAGAGCGCCCAACCCGATGGTGATAACGATCAGTGCGACCGATGCGGTGAGCAAGGCGCGCAGCCCGGTGTGCCCCGTGATCGGCTCCGGCTCGGGATGGCGGATGCTCAGCGCCGTCCACAGCATTGCGGTGAAAATCAACATCGCCAGAATGAAATGCGGCCCGAGATACAGCGGGGAGGGGTGTAGGATGTTACTGGTCATGCCCTGATAGGTCATATACCAGCCCATCGTCGCCTCGGCGGCACCGGCGGCAAACAATGCCATCAGCCACAGCCCCAGGCGATTGGAAACCCGCCCGCGCCACCAGAACGCCCCGAGCGGGATCGCAAACACCAGAGCCATCAACCGCCCCCAGTCACGGTCGAGAAACATCGGCATGAATAACGCCTGAAACTGCGCCAGCGTCATCGCCGGATGCAGCGTACGAAACTGTGCGGTCTGCCGGTACAGCCCGAACATATGTTGCCACGCCGCAGGGGTGAGCGGCGGGATAACCCCGGTCATCGGTTGCCAGTCCTGGATAATAAACCCGGCCCCGATGGTCCTCGCATGGCCGCCGCCCACCACCATGCCGAAAATCATGAAACACAGCAGCAGCAGCCAGTTGCCGACCAGGCGGTCTGGTTTCGAATTCATGCCACGCGTCGCCCGCGCAATTCGAAATACGCCCATACCGCCGCCGCCAGCAGCAGAACGGCGTTGAGTTGATGCACGATTCCGATATCCAGGATTTTTGAAACCAGCGTCGTCACGCCCAGAATATACTGCACGATCAGCAATCCGCCCATCACCAGAAATGCATCCCGCGCGCGCGCCGGCAGATCCGCGCGGATCGCCACCACGACGGCCACGAGCACAACCACGGCGGCGATGGTGCCGAGCACCCGATGATCCCATTGCGTCGCCGGTTTGCTCTCGAAAAAATTGCGCCAGAACGGATGCAACGCCGCGTAATCGGGCGGAATCCACTGGCCCTGCATCAGTGGGAAGGTGTTGTCGATCGTGTAGGCGTGGGTGCCGGACAGGAAGGTACCGGCGAATATCGCGATGCAAATCACCACGATCGAGGCGATGGCGAAACCGCGCGCGACCTTGTATTTCGCGGCGGCCTCCGGTGCCAGCCGCTCGGAATCCGGCTTCAGCACGACCAAGCCGGTGATGAACACCGCGATGGCCAGCAAAGTCGCGAAACAATAATGGATCGACAACCGCCAGACCGAAACCTCGGTCAATCCTGGCTGAAATCCGGATTCCACCATCCACCACCCGATCAACCCCTGCACGCCCCCCAGCACGAACAACGCAGCCAGCCAGGGCCGCAGCCGTGTTTCCAGACGCCCGGTCCACCAGAACCACACCAGCGGCACTCCGAAATCGAACCCCAGCAGCCGCCCCCACATCCGGTGGACCCATTCCGGCCAGTAAATCGCCTTGAACCCGGCCAAATCCATGTGGCTGTTCAACATTTTATACTGCGGAATGGTTTTATAAAGCGTAAACATCCGCTCCCATGCCGCATGGGTAAGTGGTGGGATCACCCCGGAAACCGGCTGCCATGCCATGATCGACAGCCCGGCATTGTCGTTCTGCACATAGGCACCGATGCCGAACATCTCGACGATCAGGACAAAACTGATGAACAGCCAGGTCGCGACGATCTTGCGATTATTGGCCGACGCGGCCCGCTCGGCCCGGCTGGGGCGTGCGGTCAGGCCAGCAATGGATTGCGATGCCATCGATCGATCCTCGGTTTTGGAATATATCTGCGCCCACCGATTTGCACCCGCTTGCCGGTTTGTAAACCCGCGCCGGCGACCGCCCCGTCACATGCGGGTGATCATCCGGTGATCTTTCGTTGGGAGCCGGAGGCGCGGCGGCGTTTTCAACATAAATGGCCCCTTGACCGAACCTTATCATTCCGCCATGTAAAAACCAGCGGGACACACACGCCCGTTGTCTCTGCGCCACTGAGCGCCCCCCCCCTTCGAAAGCGCCCCATTTTTTTGCCGTTGGGCCCATCGTATATAGCGGACACATATGAATCTCGCCGAACTCAAGGCCAAATCCCCCACCGATCTGCTCAACCTCGCCGAGGAATTGCAGGTTGAAAACGCGTCCTCCCTACGCAAGCAGGACATGATGTTTGCCATTCTCAAGGCCTATGCCGAGAATGATCAGGCGATTCATGGCGACGGCACGCTGGAAACCCTGCCGGATGGGTTCGCGTTTCTGCGCAGTCCGCAGAGTAATTATTTGCCCGGCCCCGACGATATCTACGTCTCTCCCGCCCAGATGCGCCGGTTCGGGTTGCGCACGGGTGACACGGTGGCCGGTGAAATCCGCGCGCCGAAGGATGGCGAGCGCTATTTTTCGCTTCTCAAGGTCGAAACCATCAATTTCGAAGCGCCCGACGCGGTGCGCCACCGGATCAATTTCGACAATCTGACCCCTCTGTACCCGACCGACCGCCTGAAAATGGAGGTCGAATCCGCCGAATTACCGACCAAAGGCCAGCAGAAGGACTACACCGCGCGGGTGATCGACCTGATCGCGCCGATCGGCAAGGGCCAGCGCGCCCTGATCGTCGCGCCGCCGCGCACCGGCAAGACGGTGATGCTGCAAAGCATCGCCACCGCTATCTCGACCAACCATCCCGAGGCGTTCCTGATCGTGCTGCTGATCGACGAGCGCCCCGAGGAAGTGACCGACATGGCCCGCACCGTGAAGGGCGAGGTCATTGCCTCGACCTTCGATGAACCGGCGACGCGGCATGTTCAGGTCACCGAAATGGTGCTCGAAAAAGCCAAGCGCCTGGTCGAACACAAGCGCGATGTGGTCATTTTGCTGGACAGCATCACCCGCCTCGCGCGGGCCTACAACGCGGTGGTGCCAAGTTCCGGCAAGGTGCTGACCGGCGGTGTCGATGCCAACGCGCTGCAAAAACCCAAGCGCTTCTTCGGTGCGGCGCGCAATATCGAGGAGGGCGGCTCGCTCACCATCATCGCGACCGCGCTGATCGACACGGGTTCACGCATGGACGAGGTGATTTTCGAGGAATTCAAGGGCACCGGCAATTCGGAAATCATCCTCGATCGCAAATTGTCCGATAAGCGTACTTTCCCCTCGATCGACATCACCAAATCCGGCACCCGCAAGGAAGAATTGCTGGTTGAGCGCGCCACGCTGTCGAAAATGTGGGTGCTGCGCCGGATTCTGAACCCAATGGGACCGTCCGAGGCGATGGAGTTCTTGCTCGACAAGCTGAAATATAGCAAAACCAACAATGACTTTTTTGAGGCGATGAACACGTAACCCGGATTCATAAAAGTTTTTTGGTTCTTTTTTATAAAAAAGAACTACTTAACTTTTTTCCGATTTTAGGACGAACCATGCCCGACGCCATCCATCCGACCGACTATAAAGTCCGCGATTTCGCTTTGGCCGATTGGGGCCGCAAGGAAATCAGCATGGCTGAGACCGAAATGCCCGGCCTGATGGCGCTGCGCGCCGAATTCGGCGCATCCAAGCCGCTGAAGGGTGCCCGCATCGCCGGGTGCCTGCACATGACAATCCAGACCGCCGTGCTGATCGAGACCCTGATCGAACTCGGTGCGACGGTCCGTTGGTCGTCGTGCAACATTTTCTCGACCCAGGATCACGCCGCCGCCGGTGTCGCCGCCGTGGGTGTGCCGGTGTTTGCCTGGAAAGGCATGGACGAGGATGAATTCTGGTGGTGCATCGAACAGACTGTCCGCGGGCCGGACGGCTGGGTGCCGAACATGATCCTCGATGACGGCGGCGATCTGACCAAGCTGATGCATGACAAATACCCCGCCATGCTGGCCGATATCCGTGGCATTTCCGAGGAAACCACCACGGGCGTGCATCGCCTGCGCGACATGGCGAAAGCCGGCCTGCTGCTCTGCCCGGCGATCAACGTGAACGACAGCGTGACCAAATCCAAATTCGACAATCTGTACGGCGTTCGTGAATCCCTGGTCGATGGCATTCGTCGCGGCACCGACGTGATGATGGCCGGCAAAATCGCCGTGGTCGCCGGCTTCGGCGATGTCGGTAAAGGCTCGGCGGCGTCGCTGCGCAATGCCGGTTGCCGCGTCCTGGTCACCGAGATCGACCCGATCTGCGCCCTGCAAGCCGCGATGGAAGGCTACGAGGTCGTCACCATGGATACGGCCGCCGCGCGCGGCGATATTTTCGTGACCGCGACCGGCAATATCGACGTGATCACCGCCGATCACATGCGTGCGATGAAGCACCGTGCCATCGTCTGCAACATCGGTCACTTCGATTCGGAAATTCAAATCGGCGCATTGCGCAACTATCGCTGGGAAAACGTCAAGCCGCAGGTCGACGAGGTCGTGTTCCCGGACGGCAAGCGCTTGATCGTCCTGTCCGAAGGCCGCCTGGTCAATCTCGGCAACGCGACCGGGCACCCGAGCTTCGTGATGTCGGCAAGCTTCACCAACCAAGTGCTCGCGCAAATCGAACTCTGGACCGCGCCGGAAGGCAAATACGCACATCAAGTCTATGTGTTGCCCAAGCATCTCGATGAAAAGGTGGCGGCGCTGCATCTCGCCAAGGTCGGCGCGGCGCTCACCATGCTGTCGCCCGAACAGGCGGAATATATCGGCGTGCCGCGCACCGGCCCATATAAGCACGACGAATACCGCTATTGATGGTCACGCGCGTGGGTGAGATGCTTGCAGTGATGGGGTTGTCGGCCTTGTTCGGCGGCATGCTGTTCTTCGGCGCGATCGTGACTCCGCTCGTGTTCGGCAAACTGCCGCCGGACGTCGCCGGTCCGTTCATCCGTGCCGCGTTTCCGCGTTATTATTTATTTATGGTGATCACGTCGGTGATCGCCGCCCTCGGCCTGCTCCTGCGCGGTAGTATCTGGTACGCGCTAGGGTCGGGGCTGATCGCCGCCGTCACATTGTGGCTCTGGCTCAAGTGGCTCCCGCACCTCAACGCGGTGCGCGATGCCGGTGACAAACTCGCGTTCGGTCGTGGCCATCGCCTGTCGGTGTGGCTCAATGGTGCCGAGTTTCTCGTGGTGATCCTGCTGCTGGCCGGGATAACGGCCTGATACCAGCCGTCACATCCCGCAATCGGCCAACCGCAGCACGGGAACCATTGCCCCGGCTTTTTCCGCAGGAGCGTCCGGCGCGCGGAGCAGCAGCGCGTCGGCCAGGGCCAACCGTCGCAGCATCGAGGAATCCTGGGGGCCGAACGGTGTGACCTCCCAAAATCCATCGGCACCGCGCGCCAGGGTCGCGCGCAGGTGATCGGCGCGGTGGTCGTTAGCAGCCAGCGCCACGGTGCAGCGCGCGGGTTCGGTCTGCGGCGCGCCCGCCGCCAGTCCGCACAGGCGCTCGATTGCCGGTTTGCCGAACAGCACCGCCGACACCAACGCCGACACCGGATTGCCTGGCAGTCCGAGCACCGGTAGGGTGCCAAGCCGGCCAAACATCAGGGGCTTGCCAGGGCGCATCGCGATCTTCCAGAAATCGACATCGAACCCACGATCACCCAGCCCAGCCTGCACCAGATCATGTGCGCCGACGCTGGCCCCGCCGGTGGTGATCAGCAAATCCGCCTGCGATGCGGCTTCGGCGGCGGCACCGATAGCGATGCGGTCATCGGGCGCGACCGGCAATAGAGTCGGTATCGCGCCGCAAGCGCGAATGAAGGCGGCGAGGGCGTGCGAATTGGAACTGATAATCCCGCCCGCCGGAATCGCCTCGCCCGGCATGGCGATCTCGTCACCCGTCGCGAGCACAGCGACGACCGGCTTGCGATGCACGGTGAGCCATGGGTGATTACTCGCCGCCGCCAGCCCGATATCGCGCGCGGTCAGGAGTCGTCTTGCATCAAGCAGCGTGTCGCCGGCGGCAAAATCCAGCCCCTTGCCGCGTATGTGTTTACCGGGATGCCCCGTCTCGTGCAGCGTGACGATATCATTGTCACACGCGGTGTCTTCCTGGACGATGATGCAATCGGTCCCATCCGGGACCACGCTGCCGGTAAACAACCGCACCGCCTCGCCCGGCCCGACCGGCCCCGCGAACGGATGCCCCGCCGGTGCGGCACCGATCACACGCAAACGCGCCCCGACCACGGCATCGGCGGCGCGCAGCGCGAATCCGTCCATCGCGGATACATCGTGGGGCGGCTGGGTCAGGCGGGAGACGACCGGCGCTGCCAGAACCCGCCCGGCGGCTTCGGTCAGGGCCACAATCTCACCGCCGGTGGGTTGCAGCAGCGCCAGAATCCGCGCGCGGGCTTCGGGGACACTCAGCATGGCCTACTCTTGGGTGAAATCGCCGGACTTGCCACCGGATTTCGCCACCACCCGCAGCGCCTCGATCCGCATCGCGCGGTCGGCGGCCTTCAACATGTCGTAAATCGTGAGCGCTGTCACTGAAGCCGCAGTCAGCGCTTCCATCTCAACGCCCGTCGGTCCGGTGGTCCGCACCGTCGCAGCAATCCTGATGCCCGGCAGCGCCTCATCCGGTGTCAGATCGATGCTTACCGCCGCAATCGCCAGTGGATGACACAGCGGGATCAGGTCCGGCGTGCGTTTCGCCGCCATGATCCCGGCGATCCGCGCGGTCGCCAGCACATCGCCTTTTTTGGCGGTGCCGGTGGTCACCAGCGCCAGGGTTTCGGCGCGCATCGTGATATGGCAGGCAGCAGTGGCGTTGCGCACCGTGGCGGGTTTGGCCGATACATCGACCATTCTGGCCGCTCCGGTCGCGTCGATATGCGTCAGACTCACGCGCCCAGCCCCAGCAAAGCGCGGGTCGCCTTGGTGATGTCATCCTGACGCATCAGGCTTTCGCCCACCAGCACGCCCTGCACCCCGGCGGCCTTCAAGCGCTCGATGTCGGCGAAATCGCGGATACCGCTTTCCGCCACCACGAAGCGCTCGGGCGGAACCTGCGCCGCCAAACGCTCCGATACCGCGATATCGGTGGTCATGAGTTTGAGATTGCGGTTGTTGATACCGATCAGCCGCGTCCTTAGCCCCAGCGCGCGTTCCAGCTCGGCCTCGTCATGCACCTCGACCAGAACACTCAGATCGAGTGCCGTCGCCAGTTCCTCGAAGCAACGCGCCTCCTCGTCCGAAATGGCTGCCATGATCAGCAGAATGCAATCCGCCCCGATCGCGCGGGTTTCATAGACCTGCCATTCGTCGAGGATGAAATCCTTGCGCAGGATCGGCAGATCGACGGTGGCGTGCGCGGCGGCGAGATCGTCATCGTGACCCTGGAAATGCTTGCGGTCGGTCAGCACCGACAGGCACACCGCTCCGCCCTCCTTGTAGGCGGCGGCGATGGCGGCAGGGGCGTAATCGGGGCGGATCAACCCGGCCGAAGGTGATGCCTTCTTGATTTCGGCGATCAACCCGGTTCGACCGGATGCGGCGGCATCCATCAAGGCGCGGCCAAAGCCGCGCGGCGGCGGCGTATCCTTGGCGCGGACACGCATGTCATCAAGGCTATGCTCGGATTTGCGGCGGGCGACCTCGTCGCGGGTGTCGGCGCAGATTTTCTGTAGAATGTCGCAGGCGGTATCGTTCATCGTCATGCCCTTTCCGGAACGGCCACGCCACTCACCTGGCGCAACCGGTCGAGCGACGCCCTTGCGGCACCGCTATCGATCGCACCGGCTGCCATGGCAGCACCCGCCCGAAGATCGCCGGTGCGGCCCGCGACGATCAGGGCAGCCGCCGTGTTCAGCAGCACGGCGTCGCGATAGGCGCTCGGTTTGCCATCGAGCAAGGCGCGCAGGCAGGCAGCGTTGTGTGCCGCGTCGCCGCCGATGATCGCAGCCAGGGGCGCTCGCGCCAGTCCGGCATCTTCAGGACTTATGCTCAATTCCGTAATAACCCCTTGATCGAGCGACACGACATGACTTTCGCCCGCCAGAGTCAGCTCATCCAGCCCTTGCCCGTGGACCACCATGGCGCGCTCGGTGCCCAGCCGTGCCAAGGCTTCCGCCAGCGGCCGTGCCCAGGCGGGATCGTACACGCCCACCAACTGGCGGCGCACCGAAGCGGGGTTGGCCAGCGGACCGAGCAGGTTGAAAATGGTGCGGGTGCCGAGCGCGATACGCGACGCGGCGGCGTGGCGCAGCCCGGCGTGGTGGCGCGGCGCATACAGGAACACACAGCCCGTCGCACGCAAGATTTCAGAAAGCCGCTCGAATTCCGGCTCGACCCGCACGCCGAGCGCGGTGAGGACATCCGCCGCCCCGGCGCGCGACGATAGCGCCCGGTTGCCATGCTTGGCGACCGGCACGCCCAGACCGGCGAGCACGAAAGTGACGGCGGTGGAGATGTTCAACGTTCCAACCCCGTCACCGCCCGTGCCGCACACATCGATCGCGCCCGGCGGGGCGGCAATGCTGCGCATGCGCGACCGCATCGCCCGCACCGCGCCGGTGAGTTCCGCCACGGTTTCGCCTCGCACCCGCATCGCCATCAGCATGCCGGCGATTTGCGGATCATTCGATTTACCGTCGATGATCGCGCCGAACGCCGCTTCGGAGAGGTTTTCGCTGAGGGTCTCGCCCCGCGCCAGACGATCGAGCACGGGCTTGAGGTCGACGAGGATTTCGCTTGGCCCTTCATTGCGGCCTCGCGCCAGACCGAGAAAATTGCGCAGCAGCGTGTGGCCATGCGCGGTCGCGATGCTTTCGGGATGGAACTGCACCCCGAAAATCGGCAGGTCGCGGTGGCGCAATCCCATGATCAGCCCGTCTTCGGTGAAGGCGGTGGCGATCAGGGTATCGGGCAGGGTTTCGCGCTCCACAATGAGCGAGTGGTAGCGTGTCGCCTCGAACGGGTCGGGTACGCCTTCAAAAATGTTGCTGCCTTGATGGCGGATCGGGGAGATCTTGCCGTGCATCGGCATCGGCGCGCGCTTGACCACACCGCCGAACGCCTGGCCGATCGCCTGATGTCCCAGGCACACCCCGAGGATCGGCAGCTTGCCCGCCGCAGCCGCGATCAGGTCGAGACAGATACCGGCTTCGTTCGGGGTGCAGGGACCGGGCGACAGCACGATGGCTTCCGGCTGCATCGCGAGGGCTTCGTCCGGGGTGATCTTGTCGTTGCGGCGGACCACGCACTCGACCCCGAGATCGCCGAAAAACTGCACCAGATTGAAAGTGAAACTGTCGTAGTTGTCGATCAGCAAAATCATGACACGGCCTTGGACGCGGTGCGGCTGACATAGTTCACCGCGTCCTCGGCGGCGCGGAACAACGCGCGGGCCTTTTGCAGGCTTTCGGCGTACTCGGCGTCGGGGTCGGAATCGGCCACCACACCGACGCCGGCCTGGACATAAAGGGTTTCATCCTTGATCAGCGCGGTGCGCAGCGCGATGCAGGTGTCCATTGTGCCGTTCGCCGCGAAATAGCCGATGCAGCCGCCATACAACCCGCGCCGCGACGGCTCGAACGCCTCGATGATCTCCATCGCCCGCACTTTCGGTGCCCCCGAGAGCGTTCCGGCCGGGAAACCGGCGATCAGCGCGTCCAGCGCATCGGCACCCGGGCGGATGGTGCCTTCGACGTTGGAGGAGATGTGCATCACATGGGAAAACCGCTCGATCGCGAAGCTCTCGGTGACGTTGACCGAGCCGATTTCGGCAACCCGCCCGACATCGTTGCGCGCGAGGTCGAGCAGCATCAAATGTTCGGCGCGTTCCTTGGGGTCTTCGAGCAGTTCGGTCTCCAACACCTCGTCCTCGGCGCGGGTGGCACCGCGCCTGCGAGTGCCGGCGAGCGGGCGGATGGTGACGGTGCCGTCGCGCAACCGGACCAGGATTTCAGGGCTGGAGCCGACCGCCTGATAGGTGCCGAAATCGAGAAAAAACAGGAACGGTGCCGGGTTGATCCGGCGCAGGCTGCGGTAGAAGGCGAAGGGTGGCAGGGTGAAACTCTGGGCGAAGCGCTGGCTCGGCACCACTTGGAACACATCACCGGCGGCGATATACTCCTTGCCGCGCAACACCATCGCCTTGAAATCCGGCTCCGTCATGTTCGATTGCGGCGCGCCCGCCGCCGCCATCGAGCCGGTCAGCGGCGGGGTTGGCTGATCGAGGGCGGCTTCGGCGGCTTCGAGCCGGGCGGTCGCGGCACGAAAAGCCTCCTCCGCCGATACCCCGGGCCGGTACCACGCGGGGGCGGCGAGGGTGATTTCATCGTTCACCGAATCGAAAATCGCGAACATGCCGGGCCGCATCAGCACGGCGTCGGGGATGCCGAGCACGTCCGGATTTGTCGCGGGCAGGTGCTCCATCAGCCGGACCATGTCGTAGCCCAGATAACCGACCAGCCCCCCGGTCATCGGCGGCAGGGTTTCCGGCAGGTCGAGCCTAGTCTGCGCGATCAGGGCGCGCAGACTAGTGAAGGCGTCGTGCGGATCGGCCACAAACGCGCCGGGATCGGTCGCCGCATCGCAATTGACGCTGACCGCGCCGTTTTCGCAGCGCCAGACCAGGTCGGGCGCGAAGCCGATCACCGAATAGCGCCCGCGCGCGGCACCGCCTTCGACGCTTTCGAGCAAAAACGAATACGGCGTGCCGTGCGCCAGTTTCAGGAAGGCGGCGACCGGGGTGATCAGATCGGCGGCCAGAATCCGCCAGACCACAGCGCCCGTTCCGGCTTGATAGGCGGCACGGAAGGCGGGGAACGGGTCAGGCGCGGCGGCGGTCATGGCGTGGTCCTCAATCGCTGATCTGGCGAAGTTTCTGGGCGTCGATCGTCACATGGTAGCGGCTGCGCAGCGCGGTGGCGTAGGTTTGCAGCACGTTGGTCTGCATCGCCTGATCGAGCGCGGTCTGGATGCGGCCCAGGGTCGCCGGATCGCTGCCCGGCTTGGGTTCGGTGATCGCGGTGACCGTGCCGACGATGAACTCCTCATCGGTTTCGACCATGGTCGGCTCGCCGGGCTTGAGGGTGAAAATGATCGGCAGCAGTTTCGCCGGAATGCCGGGTGCCGGTTTCGCGCGGGTCATCGGTGGCGAGGTGGTGATCGGCTGACCCGCCGCGTTGGCGGCTTCGGCGAAGCTCTTGCCCGATTTCATCGCCGAAATCAGGGCGGCGGCGGCGACCTCTTCCTGGCGTTTGACCTGATCGCCGGTCCAGTCGAGCAATACGTCGGTCTTGACCTGATCATAGGGCTTCAGCACAGGGGCGATGATTTTCAGCACCGACACCGCGTAATAACTGTCGTCCGGGCCGGTGATCGCCCGGGGTTGCGCGCCTTGGGCGGTGGCGAACGCGGTCTTGATGATCGCCGCGCGCAGGGTCTTCGGTCCGGGGATCGGCACGGATGTGCCTGCGGCGGTCAAGCCTTGCGCGTCCAGCGTACCCTCGACGGCGGCGAGATGCAGGTCGCCCGGCAGTTTATCGAGCGAGGTATTGCCGGCAAGCGCATCCTGCAGTTTGGCGACGGTGGCATCGACCACGCGGTGCGCTTTTCGCAGCTGCACCGCTGCCTTGATCTGCGGTTCGACCTGCGCCAGCGGCGTCGCACCGCCGGGGTTAGCTTTGGTCACCTTGAAAACATAGGTACCGAGCGCGCCGGTGACCGGGGCTGAAACCTCATCCGGCTTGGCGGCGAACACCGCCTTGGCCAGACGGCCGGAAGGAAACTGATCGGGTTGTGCGTCGTCGAACGTTACGGCTGTGGCGGAGGCGGCGTCCGCCGCCTGTTTCATCGCCGCCCAATTTGCCCCTTTGGTCCATTGATCGGCCAGCTTGGCGGCGCTGGCGGCGTCTTCCGCCGTGATGATTTCCACCGTGCGGCTGGCGGTGCGGCCAAATTTGGACTTTTCCGCCTCGTATTGATCGGCGATTTCGGCTTTGGTCACGGTCTGATCGGGGGCCAGCAAGGCGGGCGACAAAATCACCACCTGGATTTTGCGCAGTGCCGGCGTGGAAAACCGCTCCGGATGGTTGCGCCAGTAGCGCCGCAGCACCGCCAGCGCCGGCGGGGCTGGCGGGTTGGCGGCGGCAAACGGCAGTTGTGCGTACTGGATGGTGCGTTCCTGCCCGACAAAATCGAAAATCTGCTGCACCAGCGGCGTGGGGGCGGCGACGCCGACAGTAATCGCCTGAACAATCTGGCTGGCGGCGAGGCCCCGCGCGATATCGTCCATGAAGGCCGCAGGGGTCAGGTTATGCTGGGCGAGCACCTGATTGAAGGTGGTTTTGTCGAATTTGCCGTCCGGCCCGTCGAACACCGCCATCGCGAAAATTTGCTGGCGCAGCGCGGCGGCCGGCGCGGTCACGCCAAGGTGCTTGGCATCCAGCGCCATCGTCGCCCGGTCGATCGCCTGGCCCAACGCGGCACCGGCATACAGTCGCCGCTCGCCCTGGCTGGGTTCGGCACCGTTATGCGCCTGAGCATAGGCGGTGACCTGTTGCTGATAGTCGGTGTTGATCGCGGTGGCCTCGATCGGCTGGCCGCCCACGGTCGCGACCGCGTTGGTCGCGCCCACGTTGGTGACGACGCTCGAAACCCCCCAGAAAATGAACACAGCGATCAGCACGATGAAAAACGCGCGGACCAGCCAGTTGTCGAGCAATTTGCGGATCGTCGAGAGCATCCGAATTCCAACCCCATGCAACGAGAAAGGCGCGTCTTACCATGAGTGCAGCCGATTGCCACCCGCCGGCACCTGCTTTACCTCGGAGCCATTATGGAGGGGTGCATATGCGTCAGATGATCGCGGGGAACTGGAAAATGAATGGCTCGCTGAAGGGGCTTGCCAGTTATGCCGGGGCGCTCGCGCGGGGGGTCACCGGGGTCGATTTGCTGATCTGCCCACCGTTTCCGTTGATCGGCCCGCTGATCACGGCACTGGGCAGCACGCCGGTCATGGTTGGCGCGCAGGATTGCGCGGTGGAACGCGCCGGTGCTCATACTGGCGATGTTTCCGCCGAGCTTCTGGCCGAGATTGGCGCACGCTATGTCATTCTGGGCCATTCCGAGCGCCGTGCCGATCACGCGGAAACATCATCCCTGGTGCGCGACAAGGCGCGGGGTGCGATGGCAGCCGGGCTGGCCCCGATTATTTGTGTCGGCGAAACCCTGAGCCAGCGCGAGGCGGGCGAGGCGGAAACCGTGGTGCGGGCGCAATTGGCGGGCAGCCTGCCGGAGGAATTCGCCCAGGTAGGCGCGTTGGGCCAAGCGGGCGCGTTGGGCCAAGCGGGCGCGTTGAGATTGATCGCCTATGAGCCGGTCTGGGCGATCGGCACCGGCAAAACGCCCACCGAGGCGGATATTGCGGCGATGCACGCCACCATTCGCGCCGCCCTGCAAAAGCAACTCGGCGAGGCGGGAGCCACGATGCGCATTCTGTATGGAGGTTCGGTGAAACCCTCGAACGCCGGGGCGCTGTTACGCATACCCGAGGTCGGCGGCGCGCTGATCGGCGGGGCGAGTTTGCTGGCGGAGGATTTTCTGGTGATTGCGGCGGCGGCCGCACAGAAATAGAGGCGGCGGCGGCCGCACAGAAATAGAGGCGGCGGCGGCCGCACAGAAATAGAGGCGGCGGCGGCCGCACAGAAATAGAGGCGGCGGCGGCCGCACAGAAATAGAGGCGGCGGCGGCCGCGGAGTTATAATTGCGGCGGTTATAGCGGGGTGCCGACCGCACCCTGGGCGATCAATTCATCGATCTCGGTCTCCGAAAAGCCCAGCTCCGCCAGAACATCCCGGCTGTCGGCCCCGGCGGCCGGCACATCGCGCCGCACCGCAACCCGCTCGCCGCCCATGCTGATCGGCAGGCAAGGCAGGTTGGCGGATCGCCCGTCCGGCAGACTCGTCGCGACAAGGCCGCCCGAGTTCTGCAAATGCCGGTCCCCGAACAGATCGGCCGGTCGCGCGATCGGCGCGAAGGGCAGACCCAGGCGCTCGCACCGCGCGGTCAGTTCGGCTTCGGTCAGTCGCGCGAAGGCGGCGGCGATCAGCGGCAGGGTGCGTGGCCGCGCTTCCCGCCGCGCCGTCTGGGTGGCGAGCGACGGATCGGCCGCGAGATCGGTCAGCCCGAATTCGGCGCATAGCGTCTGCCACTGGGTATCGGTCACCACGCCGATGAACATTTTACGGCCATCGGCGGTGTCGAAACTGTCATAGACCGGCCACGCCACGTCGCGCGTACTCATCGGCAGTGGCTCGGTGCCGGTGATCGCCGCTTGCGCCATGTGCTGGGACATCAGCATCGCGACACTTTCGAACAGACCTGCTTGCACCAGTTGCCCCTTGCCGGTCCGCTCGCGCTCGACCAGTGCCGCCAGAATGGCCACCGCGCCATAAGTGCCGCCCATGATGTCGATCACCGAAGCTCCGGCCCGCAAGGGCTGGCCGACCGGCCCAGTCATATAGGCCAGCCCGCCCATCATTTGCACGACCTCGTCGAGCGCTGTGCGACGCTCATAAGGTCCCGGCAGGAACCCCTTCAGCGAACAATAAATCAGCCGCGGATTTGCCGCCGCGCAATCCGCATAGCCCAACCCCAGTTTGTCGAGCGCGCCGGGGCGGAAATTTTCGATCAGCACATCCGCCCGTGCGATCAACCGCCGTGAGACCTCCCGCCCCTCTGCCGATTTGAGGTTGAGCATGACGCTGCGCTTGTTGCGGCTGGTCATGGTGAAAAACCCGATGCCCGACCCGGTCAACCGGCGGGTGTTGTCGCCCCCCGGCGTCGGTTCGATTTTCACCACATCGGCACCGAGATCGGCCAGGATCAATCCAGTGGTGGGTCCCATGACCATATGCGCGAATTCCACCACGCGCAGCCCCGTCAGCGCTTTCACGCCGGCGCTCATATGGCTTGCTGGAATGTCCGGGGAATTCCTGCTTTAGCCAACTGCCCATGCATAGCCTCGTGCGGTAACCCCTCGTGCAGCAGCGCGCGTGCCGCCATCAGCCCGCCGAGATCGACCCCAGTGGAAAACCCCATGCTCTCCAGCATGAACACGAGGTCTTCGGTGACGATATTGCCCGAAGCCCCCGGCGCGAACGGGCAGCCACCCAACCCGGCCAGCGCCGAATCGAAGTCCCTGATGCCGGCTTCCAGCCCGGCCAACGCGTTGGCGAGGCCGAGGCCCATGGTGTCGTGCAAATGCAACCCCACCAGTGCGGGGCCAATTTCGGCCCGTACCGCTCGCACCACCGATTTGATCTGCGCGGGATTGGCGTAGCCCACGGTGTCCGCCAGCCCGATCTGTGACACGCCGGCTTCGGCCAGGGCCGCGGCGATCCGCACCACGTCGTGCTCCGCCACCACCCCATCGATCGAGCAGCCGAACGCGGTGGAACACGCCACCTCAAGCTCGGTACCCGGCGCGTTGTCGCGCATCCACTCCACGATGACGGAAACCACCGTTACCTGCTCGTCCGGCGAACGGTTCAAATTCGCCCGTGAATGTCCCTCGCTCACCGAAACGGGTACGCTGACCCGATGCGCCCCCGCCGCGACCGCCGCTTGCGCCCCCCGCAAATTCGGAGCCAGCGCCACCACCGTCAGGCCCGGAATTGTGCGCGTGAACCGCACCACCGCATCGGTATCCGCCATTTGCGGGATGAGTCTGGCGGGCACGAAGCTTCCTACCTCGATCTCGCGCAACCCCGCCGCGGCCAGGCCTGCGATCCAGGCACATTTCGCCTCGGTGGTCATGATGGATTTGGCCATCTGCAACCCGTCGCGCGGGCCGACTTCGCAGATTGTGACGTATTCTTTCATGCCGGCAATTTGCCCCTTCCCGAAGGAAGGGGCAAGGCAAGGTCGTCTTTCTTGGGAGCCGTCTTTGTTGGAAAAAAGACCTTTTTAGAATTTGACCGTCACGGTGCCGTAGAATGCCCTCGGCGCGCCGGGGTTGGCGATGGCGTATCCGCCCGTCGGGGTATTGAAGTAGCCCCCGGCCGAGATGTATTCGGTGGCGTTATACTTGCGACCCAGCAGATTCGTCGCATAGAAACTGACATCGACTTCGCCCAGATGCGAGATATATTGGTTGAAGTACGACGTCTTGACCGTAATCGACGCATTCAACAAATTATACGGCACGATCGCGGTATGAGTCGGCGCACCGATCGCGTTATTGAACAAATACCGCTTACCGACATACTGGTCCCAGATATTGGCCGCCACCAGGTTGGAGCCGAGAAACGTCTGATACCGCACGCCGATATTTGCGGTATCGCGCGGTGAGGCCGGGTCCGGCAGGTTATGGTACACGGCACCCGATGATGAAGTGTAGGTGATGTAACGTGCGTCCAGATATCCCAGATTGGCGAATGCCATCCAGTTGAAGTTGAAATTCGCCCTGAACGAAGCGTTCACTCCCTGCAACCGTCCCGAACCGAAGCCGAACGTGGTCTGTGTCGGGTTGTTGGGGTTGGCGATCGGGACGGTCTCATCCTCCAGATCGTCGCGGAAGTAATTGATGTCCGCCGACGCGTCCTGCAACCTGAACAGACCTTCCTGGTTCATCCGGACGCCGATCTCGTAATCGGTGCTCTTCACCGGCTTCAGCGCGGGCAGATTGGTCTGAGTATTGGCGAAATTGCCCCCCGTCGGGTTCTGATAGGTCACCGCGAAATTGCCGTACAGCGTCGCCCAGGGCAGCACGTCGTAGCTCGCGCCAAGCGAAGGCTGAACCCGGTTGAAATCCTTCGATTGATCCGGGTAGGTGTTGTATCCGGTCCCTGGCAGATTGATCGCCGCAAGTGCCGCCTGATTGACATAGCGGGTCTCGTAATTGACCAGTTGCGCGCCGGGCACGATGCGCAAACCAGGGATCGGTTCGATCTTGTCCTGCACAAACGCAGCCAAGTATAGATTGTTATAGACATCGCGGGTGATCGAAGCCGGATTTTGCCGAGTCGTGCCCAGATTGGTGTTGTAACCATCATAGATATCGTGGGTATGCGAATTGATCACATACGCCCCATAGCTCAACGTGTTGTATTTCAATTTCGTATCGAAATACAATTTGTCACCGATCGTATCCGAGTAGGGTGCGTAATATTCGGTATCTTGCGGCGTCTTGCCAATGAACCCATAGTTCAGCCGATAATGGATGACCTGCCCATGCCGGTACCAGAACAGATTATGCAACGTGGTATTATCGGTTATCTTCTTTGTCAGCTTGGTATAGCCAATGTAATCGATAATCTGATTTTCCTTGAACCAGACATTATTCGGCAAATCCGAATAGAACCCCGATGTCTTCTGGCTATACAGCGGCGCATCGGCATTCAACCCACCCAGCATGATCCCGGCCTGCGGATCGACCGGGATCTGGTTCGGCCGGAACTCGCGGTTGTGAATGTAATAGCCACCCAGGCTGATATGGCCGCCCTCGAACTGCTTGGTGAGCTTGAAATAAACTTGATCGTTGCGCGCCGGCCAGTCGTAGGGCCCCTGGCGGAAGGTGTGGTTGAACGCGTGGTTATACCCGATCACCCCTTCCCAGCCATCGTGCAGGCCGGTCTGGAACACGCCACTGAATACCTGGCTGTCGAAACTGCCGTAGGATGCGGATACCGTGGCCGAAGGCGTCGCATTCGGCTGCACCGGAATGAAATTCACCGTCCCGCCCAGGCTGTCGTACCACCGGTCGCGCGGGTTGCCCGGCCCGTAAATCAGATTGACCCCACCCAGCAGCGCGCCGAACGGGATTTGCACCGAGTGAAAGCCGGTGCCTTGGATCAAGCTGTTCAGCGGCACGCCATCGAACAGATTGGTGATGCCGTTGGTCTCGATATCGCCCGGCACAGAATTGAACCCCACCTTGACCCCGCGAATCGAAATCGTCGATCGGGCGGTGCCGGCGTTCGATGAATACCCCGAGATCACCACACCGGGGGCGGTCGAAATGGCCTGAGTGCCCGAGGCGATCGGCGCTTCCAGATTGATCATATCTTTGGTGATCACCGTGACCGACTGCGCCTGATGCTTGATCGTTTTGCGGGTCAGCACCTGATCGGCAAAATTGCCCGGTACGGTCGCCGCCCCGCTTGCCGAAACCGTTCCCGCATTCACCGCCTGCGCCCGTGCCGCCCCCATCAGTGCCGGCAGGCTGACCGCCCCCAGCAAAACGATCCGCAATTGCCGTCGCACGGCGCGCCGGCCGGTCTGCTTTAGTTTCATCATCCCCTGTCTCTCGTGTCCCAGATGTAATTGCCCCGTAACGGCGGGCAGATCGGGAGGGGGGATAACCGGAACGTTCACGAACGTGTGTGAAGCTTGCGGGACGTTGTCGAGACTGTTTCATGACAGGGGGCGGAAACCGCGGCGGTTTCCCGGCCCCGCCGCCACCGGTCTGGGGTTTGGCACCGCGCACGCACGATGCTACAGCGCCGCATCATGACCGCTGTCACCCCCAACATACTTGCCCCGGATGCGATCAGCAGCGCCCTGGTCCTGGCTCTGCCCAAGGGCCGCATCCTGGCGGAGTGTGCGCCGCTGCTGGCTCGCGCCGGCATTGCCCCCGAAGCCGAATACGCCGATGAGGACAGCCGCCGCCTGCGGTTTCATACCTCGTCACCGGAGCTTGACGTCATCCGCGTCCGCAGCTTCGATGTCGCCACGTTCGTCGCCTTCGGGGGGGCGGATATCGGCATTTGCGGCGGCGACGTGCTGATGGAGTTCGACTATCCCGAAATCTACGCTCCGCTCGACCTTGGCATCGGCAAGTGCCGTATCGCGGTCGCCGAACCGGCCGATGCGGCGGGACGCACCGATTTTTCGCGCCTGTCACGGGTGCGGGTGGCCAGCAAATATCCCAACACCACCCGCCGCCACTTCGCCGCGCGTGGGGTTCAGGCGGAAATCGTGGCGCTGAACGGCGCGATGGAACTGGCACCCGGACTTGGTCTGTCGCGTCTGATCGTCGATCTGGTGCAGACCGGCTCCACTTTGGCCGCGAATGGTCTGGTCGAAACCGAAGTGATCGCCCATGTCACGTCGCGCCTGATCGTCAACCGCACAGCGCTCAAAACCCGCCCGGAAGCGATTTCGACATGGATCGCCCGATTCCGCGCTGCCCTCGAAGCCGCAGTATGATCCATCGCCTCACCACGGCCGATTCCGGGTTCGACGCGAAGCTCGCCGCGATCATCGCGGATCGCGCGACCGCGACCGACGTCAGCGCCCCGGTCGCCGCGATCATCGCCCGCGTCCGCGCCGAGGGCGATGCGGCGCTGGTCGCCCTGACCAGACAGTTCGATCGGTTCCCGATCACCCAAGACATACTCAAAGTGAGTATAAATGAGATCGACGCTGCCGCTGCCACGATCCCGGACGATCAACGCTACGCGATCGACCTTGCTGCCACCAGAATCGAAGCGTTCCATCGCGCGCAATTGCCGGCGGACATCAGCTTCACCGATGAAGTGGGGGCCACGCTCGGGCTGCGCTGGGGGCCGCTCGATGCGGTTGGAATTTACGTGCCGGGCGGTAAGGCGTCCTACCCGTCATCGGTGCTGATGAACGCGATTCCGGCGCGGGTTGCCGGGGTTGGCCGCATTGCCATGGTGGTGCCGACGCCCGATGGGATGATGAACGATCTGGTCCTCGCCGCCGCCCGCCGCGCCGGGGTGACCGAGATTTACCGGATCGGCGGGGCGCAGGCGGTGGCGGCGCTGGCCTATGGCACCGCGACGATCGCCCCGGTCGATCGGATCGTCGGGCCGGGCAACGCCTATGTCGCGGAGGCCAAGCGCCAGGTGTTCGGCCGGGTTGGAATCGATAGTATCGCCGGTCCGTCCGAGGTGCTGATCATCGCCGATGCGGACAATAACGCTTACCATATCGCGCTCGATCTGATCGCCCAGGCCGAACACGCCGAGGATAGCCAGCCGATCCTGGTGACCGATGATGCCGAACTGGCCGATGCCGTCGCCACCGCCATCACCGGCGCGTTGAAAACCTTGCCCCGCGCCGCCATTGCCGCCGCGTCGCTGGCGGCGCATGGCGCGATCATTCTGGTGCGCGATCTCGACGAGGCGGTGGCGCTGACCAACCGTGTGGCCCCGGAGCATCTGCAAATCATGACCGCCGCGCCGCAGGCAGTGTTGGATTGCATTCGCCATGCCGGCTCGGTTTTCCTCGGTCCCCATGCTCCGACCGCGATCGGGGACTATGTCGCGGGTCCGAACCATGTGCTGCCGACTGCCGGGACGGCGCGGTTTTCATCGGGGTTGTCGGTCTTCGATTTTCTCAAGCGCACCAGCATCGTTTCGCTCGATCACCCGGCGCTGGTGGCGATCGGCCGATCCGCCATCATCCTCGCCGAAGCCGAAAACCTTGGTGCGCACGCCCGTTCAATCGCCGCCAGAATCAATTAAAAATTTTTGGCTTCGTCTTTACAAAAAAGAACCGCTTGCCTGCCCTGCCCGGAAAACCTTGACCTCAGATCGCTCACGGCTCATGTGAGGCCCGCACGTAATGACTTTAAATCGAGGATAGATGTCGAAAGAAGACATGATCGAGTTCAGCGGCACGGTTGCTGAACTGCTGCCCAATGCCATGTTCCGCGTCAAGCTGGACAATGAACACACGATTCTGGCGCATACCAGCGGCAAGATGCGCAAAAACCGCATCCGCGTTCTCGCGGGTGATCGGGTGAACGTGGAAATGACCCCCTACGATTTGACCAAGGGCCGGATCACGTTTCGATTCAAGTAAGTGGGTCGCTTCAAGTAAGTGGGCCGATTCAAATAAAGCTGGTCCTGGCATCGTCGAGTCCACGCCGGCTTGATTTGTTGCGCCAGATCGGCATCGTGCCGGACCAGGTATTCAGCCCCGAGGTGGACGAAACGCCGTGGCGCGATGAGTCCCCGCGCCATCTTGCCACGCGCCTGGCGCAAGCGAAACTCGATGCCGCTCCGGATCGCGATTGTTTCACCATGGCGGCGGACACCGTGGTCGGCCTCGGCAACCGCATCCTGGCGAAAACTGAGACCGTAGACGAAGCCCGGCGCTGCCTGGGTTTGCTCGCGGGCCGCCGCCATAAGGTCTATTCCGCCGTTGCCGTCCGCTCACCTGATGGGAGCTGCGTGATACGCAATGTCGCGACCGTGGTCGGCTTCGCCCGGCTCGAACCCGGCGCGGTCGATGACTACATTGCCAGTGGCGAATGGCAGGGCAAGGCGGGCGGTTACGCGATCCAGGGCCGTGCCGCCGCGTTCGTCGATTTTCTGGCCGGGTCCTATTCCGGCGTGGTGGGGCTGCCATTGCACGAGACCCTGAATTTGCTGCGCGGCCTCGGCTGGCGGGCATGAAGGCTTTGCGATGATTTTGGCGTCCCTTCGGGCGGATGTTGTCCATCTCGCGCTGATCGAGCGCGGCACACTGAGCGAATACACGCTGTGGCGACCCGATGCGCCGGATGGGGTGGGCGATGTCTACACGGGCCGCATCAGCGCGCGCGTGTCGGCGCTGGGCGGGGTATTCGTCGATCTGGGCGGTGCCACCGGGTTTTTGCCGGACAGCGCAGGCGGCAAGGCTGGTTCCGAGGGTGATGTGGTCGCCGTGCGGGTTGCGCGCGCGGCGCAGGGCGGCAAGGGGCCGCGGCTTGCGCTGGCGGGCGGTGAACCCGGGTTGAAACCTGGGCTACAGGCGCGGGGGTTGGGGCCGCTGGCGGATTTTCGGGCGTTGCAGCCGGAGGCACTGGTTATAGCGGATGATTTCGCGCTGATCGCAATGATCCGGCATCATTTTTCTGAAATTGAGTATAAGCCCGATTGCTTCGCGCCGATCGAGGATGAGGTCGCCGCGCTGGCCGAGCCGGTCGCGGTGCTGCCCGGTGGCGCGCGCGCCACGATCAGCCCGACGCCGGCGCTCACCGCGATCGA
This sequence comes from Acidiphilium sp., assembly GCA_028688905.1. GTDB lineage: Bacteria > Pseudomonadota > Alphaproteobacteria > Acetobacterales > Acetobacteraceae > Acidiphilium. The sequence continues at coordinate 235,703 of JAQTXH010000002.1, forward strand.
TATCGATGCGGGGCCGGCCACCGCCGAGCGCGGCGCGAAAGCGGGGGCGCAGGCGCGGCTGAACCGCGCGATCATCCCCGAACTCGCCCGCCAGATCCGGCTGCGCAATCTGGGTGGCGCGATCCTGATCGATTTCGCCGGCATGAAAGCCGGCGCGCGGGCCAGCCTGTCACCTGATCTGACCCAGGCGCTGGCGCGTGACCCGTTGAAACCGCGCCTGCTCGGGTTTACCTCGCTGGGATTCGCGGAAGTGCTGCGCCCGCGCATCCGCCCGCCCTTGCATGAGATTTTGCCATGAAAACCGCCCTCTGCCCGATCTGCCGCAAACCCAGCGCCGAAGACCACAAGCCGTTCTGCTCGCGCCGCTGCCGCGAGGTCGACCTTGGGCGCTGGTTCGGCGAAGATTACAAATTATCGACCGAGGAACCGTTGACCAACGACGGCGAATAGGTCGCGAGGCGGGTCAGGGTAGCCCGGACGTCCGGCAGGGTTTCGAGCAGATCACGCGCTGAAGGCCGGGCGAAGCCGGCAGCGATGATTGCATCGAGCAGAGCTGTCACCTTGCTCGCCCAGCCGAGAATATCGACCAGGATGATCGGCTTGGCATGACGCTCCAGCTGTTTCCAGGTCAGGATTTCCATCAGTTCATCTAGGGTGCCAAGTCCGCCGGGCAACACCACGAAGGCGTCGGCGCGGGCGAACATCCGCCGTTTGCGGGTATGCATGGAGTCGGTGACGATCAGTTCGGACAATCCGGGAAACTCGACCTCGCGGGCGCGCAGAAAATCCGGGATGACGCCGGTGACGTGGCCGCCGGCACCCAGGGTCGCCCCCGCGAGCGCGCCCATCAGCCCGACGTTGCCGCCGCCGAACACCAATCTCATACCGCCTTGCGCCAGACCTTCACCCAGGGCACAGGCAGCGGCGAGATAGTCGGGAGCGGCACCGGGGGACGATCCGCAAAAAACCGTGACCGAAATGTGACTCATATTCCAGAATTGCCTCTTGAACCTATCGATAGTTCCCACTTCGTGGCAGGGTAATCGGATCGAAGCAAGTCATTGGCAAAGTCGTTTTTCATGGCACTCAACGCACAGCAGACCGACGGCGACAAACCCGCGCATTCCGCGGTTCCCGGTTGGGTGGCCCCCGCCGCGATTGGGCTGTTGGGGATTCTGGCATTGCTGGGGCTGGTGTTTTTAGGGGGCAAGCAGAAGTTCGAACCGACGAAGCCGGCGGCCACGGTGGCGCACACGACAGTCACTGCGCCGACGACCCCTGCCGGCCCCAGCTTCGATACCGTAAGGGTCGATGCCGGTGGCAACGCGGTGATCGCGGGACGGGCGACGCCAGGGGCGACCGTGACCATCACCGCCAACGGCAAGACCATCGGCACCGCCAAGGCGGACAGTGTCGGCAGTTTCGCGTTCGTGACCTCCACGCCCCTGCCGCCGGGCGGCCAGCAACTGGCATTGGCGGAAACGTCGAAATCCGGGCAAACCCGCGAGAGTGCGCGCAGCGTGACGGTTTCGGTACCGAATGCGCCGAACGAGGGGGCGCTCGCGGTGCTGAGCGGCACCGGCAAAACACCGTCGCAAGTGCTGAGCGGCCAAGGGCCGAAGCCGGGCACGCTGGGGCTGGGGTCGGTCGATTACGATGGCACCGGCAAAGCGGTGATCGCAGGAACCGCGAAGCCGGGGGCGATCGTGTCGCTGTTCATTGGCAAGACCAAGCTTGGTACCACCGTGGCCGACCGTCGTGGGCGTTGGACGATGCAGACCGATCATTTGCCGGGCAAACCCGGTACGTTCCGGCTGGAAACCACCACGCTGGACGGCAAAATGGTTGCAACCATGCAGACTGCGTTCGCGCCGCGTAAGGTGACCTCACTCATACCCGGCCATGTGGTGATCGCGCGCGGGCAATGCCTGTGGTTGATCGCACGGAAAATTTATGGCGCCGGCACGGATTATTCGATGATCTATCGCGCCAACGAGGCCAGCATTCGCGACCCCAACCTGATTTATCCCGGCCAGCGCTTCACATTGCCGAAACCGGCGAGCGCGCCGCCGGGTTAAAGGGGCCATCGTGGTCACGGGCGTGGCTCTTGCCGCGACGCGTTCTTGCGTGACGCCCCACCCCCCGGCATAATCGGGCGATGGACATTATCGACTCCGTGCGTTCAGCCCTGGCCCCGCCGCACCGGGCCGGGTTTCCGTTCATTGCGGCTGGATTTGTCGTTCTGGTGCTCGGCCTCATTTTTGCCGGGTGGCTGGCGTGGCTCGGGTTGGTTTTCGCGTTGTTCTGCCTGTATTTTTTTCGTGACCCCGATCGCGTGGCACCGCCGCGCGCGGATGCGGTGCTGGCCCCGGCGGATGGGTTGGTAGTGTTGGTCGATCATGCCACCCCACCCGCCGAACTTGGGCTGGCGATGGTGGCGATGCCGCGGATCGCGATTTTCCTCTCGGTGCTGGATGTGCATGTGAACCGGATTCCGATGGCCGGGATCGTGACGCGGATTGCCTACCGGCACGGCAATTTTGTCAATGCGGCCGCCAAGGAGTCGGAACAGAACGAACGCAACGCCATCGCGATCCGGCTCGAGTCCGGGGCGGAGATTGCGGTGGTGCAAATCGCCGGGCTGATCGCGCGGCGGATTTTGTGCGATGTGCATGAGGGCGACCGGGTGGCCACCGGGGCGCGGTTCGGAATGATCCGGTTTGGCAGCCGGACGGATGTGTATCTGCCGCTGGGCACCGTGCCACTGGTGGCGGTGGGGCAGCGGGCGGTAGGGGGCGAGACCGTGCTGGCTGATCTGGTGCCGTCGCTCGCGAATGTGGCGATGCCGCTCGCGGTATGAGCGGAGCAGGCAAGCCCTCGATTTTTGTGTTGCCGCGCCGAAGGCCACCGCGCCGCCCCCGGTTGCGCGGGCTGAGTTTCAACCGGATGCTGCCGAATTTACTGACGCTGGTGGGGCTGTGTGTCGGGTTCACCGCGATCCGGTTTGCCTTGGATGGCCGGTTCGGTGCGGCGGTGATCGCGATTGCGGTGGCGGGTGCGATCGATGGGCTGGACGGGCGGCTGGCGCGGTTGCTGAAGGCGACGTCGCGGTTTGGCGCGGAGTTCGACAGTCTTTCGGATTTTCTATGCTTTGGCGTGGCACCATCGCTGTTGCTTTATTTATGGGCGCTGGATCAATGGGGTGCGTTTGGCTATGTGCCGTCGCTGATGTTCACCGCCTGCATGGCGCTGCGTCTGGCACGGTTCAATGCGGCGATCGATGCCTTGCCGTTTGTCGATGACGACGGCCATTTGAAGGCGTCGCGGTTTGCCCAGAATTTTTTCATCGGGGTGCCGGCCCCAGCGGGAGCGGCGCTGTCGCTACTGCCGATTTATCTGGGTCTGGAAGCGGCTGAGCATAATGTGGTGTGGCTGGCCGATCTGGCGCGCGCGCCAGCACTGAGTGCGGCGGTGCTGGTGGGCACGGCGTTGCTCTGTGTTTCGACCCTGCCGGTGTGGAGTTTCAAAAACTTCAAAGTGCCCCCCGAGTTCGTGCTGGGACTGCTGCTCGGTGTGGTGGTGTTCGCCGCGATTTTGCTGGCGGACCCATGGCTCGGGCTGGCGTTGCTCGCGGTGGCGTATCTGGCGATGCTGCCGTTCAGCCGGCGGAGTTTCAAGCACCTTCAGGCCGAGGCCGAGGCGCGGCTGCAACCCGAAGCGGAATAATACCAAGCAGGTTCAGGCCAGCAACCCGGCCGTTTTTAACGATACGTCGTCACTGTCCAGGACATCACATGCCCTGCCGGCACGATGGGTATGAGGGCCTCGATTGCTTTGTCCGCATCGTCCGGACTGGCGCAGAACTCGATCGCCAGGGGTAGATCGACGTCGAAATGGATCATGTCGGCGGCGTGGACGATGCCCCTGGCGGACAGGCCGGCGATGCCGCGCAGCACGGAGACGCCGGTAATATGCTGTGACTTCAGGAGGTTGAGCACATCATCCATCAGGGTGCGGCGTCTGCCCTGATCGGATTCGTGGATGGCGATGCGGATCATGGTGGCGGCTTGTTTCATTGTTTCGCTCCCTTACAGATTGCGTGCGGCGTAGGCACCCAGGAACACCCCGGCGAAGCCCAGGCCAACCGAGAGACTTATATAGAGCGCGGCCTTCAAGGCTTCACCATTTTCGACCAGCAGCAGGGTTTCAAGCTCGAAGGTGGAAAACGTGGTATAACCACCGAGAAAGCCGGTGAGAACGCCGGTGCGCAGCGATAGCCCGATTTCGTAGCGCTCCATGGTGGCAAAGAACAGGAAGCCGATCAGGAACGAGCCGATGACGTTGATGCTGAGTACGGCGATCGGGAAATCGCGGCCGAAGGTGTTTTGCACAACGATGGTCTGGCCGTAGCGCGCCCAGCAGCCGAGCGTACCGAACACGGCGATGGCGAGGAGAGTTTTCATGGGCGTCCTTTCGTGATGGGGGAGCAGCCACAAGCACGCGGTCACCTTGTCGGGTGCTGGGTGCAGGGTCGGGCTGAGGTGGGTGAGGGGGCAGACCTGATCCTTCCGTAAACGGAGTATTGAGGAACAGGAGTCATCAGCCCCGCGGGCGGTTACATGGCGAACTCCATCGCCAGGTTAAAATTGCGGGTTGGGCGGGAGTTTGTCAAATGCGGCGCGCTCAAGCGGATACTGAAGCGACGGGTTTGGGTGTAGACGTGCCGGAATCCACAACGGAAAGATTACCATGAGTGCCGTTACAGCCGTTACGAAGCGCAGACCCCCGGATTCGCTTGAGGACCTGCGAAAACGGCGGCAACCGCTGCGCGACTATTTGCAGTCTGATCCTGAAGATGTCGCCTTCTATGACCGATTGGCGGTCTGGATCACAAGGCGCGTCGGCACCATGGGATTTTTTCTGCTGATTTTCGGCTGGACCGTGTTGTGGTTGAGTTGGAATTTATTGGCTCCCAAAGCCTTGCAGTTCGATCCGCCAATGGCGTTCGTGTTCTGGTTGTTCATTTCCAACGTGATCCAGATTTTATTGATGCCGCTGATCATGGTCGGCCAGAATATTCAAGGACAGCAAGCGGAACGCCGGGCCGAGCATGATCTGGAAGTGAATGTGAGGGCGGAGGAGGAGATCGAGGTTATTTTGAACCATCTTGAGTATCAGAATGCGATATTGATCGCTATGCTTGGTAAGCTGGATATCAACCTCGATGAGGTATTGGCCAATACGGCACCATGAGGCCGGTAATGCCGTGCTCTGGTTGCAAACTGATCCGCAAAGACATGCCCAGCAAATCCGCGCCCCTACCCCCGCGCTTTCAAAAACCGGCTGAACGCCCGCAGCGATACGTCGGACACGTGGTGCTCGATACCCTCGGCGTCGGCTTCGGCGGTTTCGGGCGGCACGCCGATCGCTTCAAGCACCTGCACCACCAGACGATGGCGCGTACGCACGCGATCGGCCAAAGCCACACCAGCCTCGGTCAAAAACACGCCGCGATAGGGCTTGGCAGTGGCAAGCCCCTCGCGTTTCAGGCGGTTGATGCTTTTGGCGGCGGTTGGATGCGACACCCCTAAACGCCGCGCAATATCGATCGGCCGCGCTTCGCCGTTGATCGCGAGCAGGTCGGCGATCAGTTCGACATAGTCTTCGAGCAAAGCCGTGGATTGAGCGGTGCGGGCGCGGCCGAAGCGTTCGGCCTGGGTCGGTTCTTCGGGCAGGGGATCGTGGGGCTCAAACTGGGGTGCCGCGTTCATGGTTGTCTCCGCGTGGTCGGGCATTCGCCCTGACCATCCATAGCCGCGTCGGCGGCAAACGCAAATTGCTGATCAGAGGATGGTTTTCGGCAGCCAGAGCGCCGCGATGCCGAGCACCGGCAGGAAGGCGCAAATTTGATAGACCGTGGTAATACTGGTCCAATCCGCGACCACACCCAAACCGGCGGCACCCAGCCCGGCGACGCCGAACGCCAGCCCGAAGAACAGGCCGGAAACCGCACCGACCCTGCCGGGCAGCAGATCGTTGGCGAACACCACGATGGCGGCGAAAGCCGATGATAATATCAAACCAATGATCACGCTCAGCACGATGGTCGCGGTCAGCCCGACATAGGGCAGGATCAGGGTGAACGGCAGCACCCCCAAAATCGACCCGATAATCACCGCCCGCCGCCCGATCCGGTCGCCGATCGGCCCGCCGATCATGGTCCCGGCGGCGGCGGCGGCGAGAAAGATGAACAAATCGATCTGGGCGGCTTTCACCGTCAGATGGAAACGCTGCATCAGGTAGAAAATGTAATAGGAATTGATGCTGGCGAGATAAGCGAATTTCGACATGATCAACACACCGAGCAGCGCCAGCGGAACCAGCATTTTGCCGCGCGGCGCATCCGCGCGCACCGCCGTCCGCGCGCGCGGTTTGGCGTGGCCGTTGGCGCGGAACCAAATCCCGATCGCGGTGAGTATAGCCATGCCCAGCAGCGCCGCGAGCGCGAACCACGCCATGCTTTCCCGCCCGCGCGGCAAAATGAAAAACGCGGCCAGCAGCGGGCCAAGCGCCTGCCCGAAATTCCCCCCCACCTGAAAGATCGACTGCGCAAACCCATGCCGCCCGCCCGAAGCCACCCGCGCGATCCGCGATGACTCCGGATGAAAAATCGACGACCCCACCCCCAGCAGCGCCGCCGCTGCCAGCAACTCCGGAAAACGCGCCGCAAACGCCAACCCAACCAGCCCGATCATGGTGAACCCCATGCCGAGCGGCAGCGAAAACGGCTTCGGCCGCGCGTCGGTATAAAGACCGATCAACGGTTGCAGCAGCGAGGCGGTGGACTGATAAACCAGCGTGATCAACCCGATCTGCGCGAAATTGAGGTGAAACCCGCCCTTCAGCAACGGATAGATCGCCGGCAGCAACACCTGCATCATGTCATTCAGCAGATGACACACACTGATCGCCACCAGCACCGCAAACGCGGTACGCGAAGCCGACTGCGGACGGGTTTCGACGATTGTGTTCACGAAATGGTGCCTCCAATCGGACAGGAGATAGGACAGATACTTGATCCGCACACCTTTGGTCTCCGCAACCAAGCCATGCTAACCACCGAACATGATCCCATCGCGCATGATAACCGTCCGCTTCGCACCCTCGCCCACCGGCTACCTCCACGCCGGCAACGCCCGCCAAGCCATCGTCAACTTCCTCTTCGCCCGCGCCAACGCAGGCCGCCTCATCCTCCGCATCGATGATACCGACACCGAGCGCTCCCGCCCCGAATATGAAGCCGCCATCGAGCAGGACCTCGCCTGGCTCGGCATCACCTGGGATGAAAAAATCAAACAATCCGACCGACTCGCCCGCTACACCGAAGCCGCCGAAACGCTTAAAAAATCCGGCCGCCTCTACCCCTGCTTTGAATCCGAGGACGAACTCGCCGCCAAACGCGCGCTGCGCGCCAAACGCAAACTCCCCCCCATCTACGACCGCGCCATGCTCGCCCTCACGCCCGCCCAGCGCGCCGCCGCCGAAGCCAACGGCAAAACTCCCTACTGGCGCTTCAAATTGTCGGACGGATCGATCGCCTGGAACGATCTCGTGCTCGGCTGCCGCGACATCCGCCTCAACACAATTTCCGACCCCGTGCTGATCCGCGCCGATGGCACCCCTCTCTACACCTTCACCTCGATCGTCGATGACCTCGACATGGCCATCACCCACATCATCCGCGGCGAAGACCACGTGACCAACACCGCCGCCCAGATCGACCTGTTTCATGCCCTCGCGCCCCGCAAACCGCTCCCCGAATTTGCCCATCTCCCCCTGATCTCGGACATCTCCGGCGATAAACTCTCCAAACGCAGCGGCAGCATCTCGCTCCGCACCCTCCGCCGCGACGGCATCGAACCCCAAGCCCTCGCCGCCTACCTCGCCCGCCTCGGCTCCCGCCGCGACCCCGAACCCCTCACGCTCGCCGAACTCGCCGAAACCTTCAACCTCGAAGCCTTCTCGCGCGGCGCGCCACGGTTCGACGCCAAACAACTCCTCACCCTCAACCGCCGCATCCTCCACACCCAACCCTACGAAGCCGTTGCCGACCGCCTCCCCGAAAATGCCACCGAAGCCTTCTGGCTCGCCATCCGCGAAAACCTCGATCTCCTCTCCGAAGCCCGCCTCTGGTGGACCATCATAACCGCCCTCATCGATCCCCCCGACCTTCCCGAAGCCCAAACCCTCCTCGAAACCGCCCTGAAAACCCTGCCCCCCGAACCCTGGGACCACACAACCTGGAAATCCTGGACCACCACCATTGCCGCCGAAACCGGCACACGGGGGAAGGCATTGTACATGCCGTTGAGGTTGGCCCTGACCGGCGAAACGCACGGGCCTGAATTGGCAGCGCTCCTGCCACTCATGAGCCGTGAACTGGTGGTGGAACGGTTGGAACGGGCGGTAAGGTAAGGTGAAGGTAAGGAAGGTGTTCTTTCTTGAAAGAAAGATCTAAAGAACTTTTCAAATATAAAATATGAAACTGAAATATTAAACAAAAATCATCGATGTCTTATATGAGCTAATGCACATGATCCGGCAACACGACCCAAGCATCGATCTGAAACGGTGCCCGCGCGCGACCCATGCGAATCGCCTCATGCAAAACATCGACACGGCACGGCTTGCGGCACCAGATGCCCAATCCCCCTGGTGACGCGGCGGCTGCTGCGTTGGAGATTTTAAGGTAAGTCCTTCTTTTTTATGAAAAAAAAGCAAAAAATTTTGGTTATTTCAGTCCGCTGGGGCTGTGGCCAAGGTTGGTTGGGCTGCCTGGCTGGCGGCCAAGGCTTTGTAGGTCTGTTTCTGGGCGGTGTTCAAAACCGCATAGGATTTCAGATGATAGGGTACCATTTCTTTCGCCAAATTCGTTTCGGCACGACCAACCCGATCGATGTCGTGGTTGATCACCGCAAGGGACGGCTGGTCCTTTTGGGCATCCGCCTGGTATTTTTTATAGGCGGTCTGTAGCGCCATATCATCCTTGATCGTCGCTTTGGCCATGCCGAATTTGAGCGATTCCTCTTTGGTTTTTTGCGCGGCGGTCAGGTTGAACGAGGACGCATGGTGCAGAATCCAATAGGGTCCCGGATGGTAGCGCGAGAAAATCGGGGAGAAGTCGAACGAATGCGCCCGGAAATAAACCTGTGCGGCGTTTTTCTGCGCCATTGTCATTTTCGACAAATCCGGTTGAGCCGCATTTGCGATGCCGATGCCGATGCCGATGCCGATCAGGAGCGAACCGGCGGTCAACGACGCTGCCTTGCCTAACAATTTCATCTTAATCGCCCTTTTGAATGGTGATACGTAGCCGGACGCTATCGAAACGATCATGCCGTTGGGTTGTCGCAAGTGACGGCCCGCCGGCGATCCACGGTCGCGGATCGTTGACGGTGATGTGGTCATGCCCCAGGTCCGAAGCAATCGGAATCTCCGAATATTAGCGGGTGAGGGTGCAGGGTACGATGGGATCAACAGTTTGCAGGTGGTAGGACGCGGGCCGCGCCGGACGATGCGGCTGTCCACCTACCCAAGCCACAGATTAAAAAAAGTTTTTTTTTGCAAAAAAGAACGGCTTCCCTTCGTTTTCTGTTTGTTATCCCGATGGATTGCCGCGCTTCGCTTGCCATGACGTGAGGGGTGTTTGGGCAAAGGCGGGCGGGGGATGTGGTGGCGGTTGCGGAAGGTTACGGAGTGATACATCAAAAAGCCGCAATTTCATGGGGTTGTAGAGAAATAATCAGAAATATTGATTGATTTCGTTTCGGGGCGATCACCGTATAGTGTGCGTTGCAGCGAAATGATTGGGCGGGGTTGGCGGATTGGCTGATTTTTGTTCACAGCGGGGAATCTGGAATGGCATGGATGGGGTTTTGAGTGGATTGGGGTTTCGGGCGGTTGGGTTGCGGGGGCCGGGGGTTTCGGTCTGGCCGGCTCCGGTGATGCGGCGCGGGCTGAAATCGGCGATCGGGTGCAGTGGGGTTGGGTTGCATAGTGGGGCAGCGGTGTCGCTGTGGTTGGTGCCGGGGGTGCCGGGCGAGGGAATTGCGGTGCGGCGGGTTGATTTGCCGGGTGCGCCGGTGGTGGCTGCGCGGTGGGATCGGGTTGCGGATACGCGGATGTGTACGGTGCTGGCCGATCCGGCGCGGCCGGAGGTGCGGGTTGGCACGGTCGAGCATGTGATGGCGGCGCTGGCGGGGCTGGGGGTCGATGATGCGCTGATCGAGGTGGATGGTCCGGAGTTTCCAATTCTGGATGGGTCGGCGGCGGAGTTTGCGTTTTTGATCGAGTGCGCTGGAATCGCCGAAAGTGATGTGCCGCGCGAGACGATCGAGATTATGCGTCCGGTGCGGGTGGTCGATGGCGCGGGCTATGCCGAATTGCGACCGGCGGGGGCGGGGGATGACGGGTTTGCGATGGCGCTGGCGATCGAGTTCGCGGCGGGGGCGATCGGGCGGCAGAATTTCAAGGTCGATCTGACGCAGGAACGGTTCATCAGCGAATTGGCGCGGGCGCGGACGTTTACGTTCGCCGATGAGGTGGAGGCGTTGCAGGCGGCAGGGTTGGCGCGGGGCGGGAGCTTGGCGAACGCGGTGGTGGTGGACGGGGCGCGGGTGGTCAATCCCGAAGGGCTGCGGTTCGCCGATGAGTTCGTGCGGCATAAATTGCTGGACGTGGTGGGCGATCTGGCGCTGGCCGGCGCGCCGATCGTGGGGCGGTTCGAGGGCGCGCGGACGGGGCATCGGATCAACAACATGCTGCTGCGGGCGGTGTTCGCCGATGCGGCGAATTACCGGATGGCCGGTGGCATGACGGAACTGGCGGCTGTGGCCTGAGTGAGACCAAGGGGCGCTGCCCCTTGGAACCCCGCTAAGGGCTTAGCCCATGGAACCCGCTGGTTTCAGGGTCCGCTGGTTTGGTTTCAGGGAGAGTGCCCCTGGCCTTACCTTGTCGCGGCCGTCAATTTTCCGTTTTGCAATCGGTACACGCGGTCGAGTTTTTCGATGCCGGTGAGGCGGTGGGTAATCAGGAGCAGGGTGCGGTTAGCGAGGGTTTCGTTGATGGTGCGCATGAAGGCCTGTTCGGTTTCGAGGTCGAGTCCGGCGCAGGGTTCGTCGAGGATGAGGATGGGGGCGGGGCTGAGGAGGGTGCGGGCGAGGGCGAGGCGGCGGCCTTGTCCGCCGGAGAACTGACTGCCGAATTCGCCGACCCAGGTGTCGAGCTGATCGGGCAGGGTGCGGATGGTGTCGCCGATCTGGGCGGCGTCGAGCGCGGCCCAGATTGTTTGGTCATCGGCGTCGGGGCGGGCGAGGCGGAGGTTGTTGGCGATGGTGTCGGCGAACAAATGGGTGGCCTGGGCGAGCCAGGTGATGCGGGTGTGGATTTCCTGCGCGCGGAGGGTGGCGATGTTGGTGCCGCCGAGGCGGATTTCACCGGAATCGGGGGCTGCGAGTTTGAGGGCGAGGGCGGCGAGGGTGGATTTGCCGGCACCGGAGGGTCCGAGGACGGCGATGCGGCTGCCGGCGGGGATTTGCAGGGAGAGGTGATCGAAGACGGGAGGGGCGTCGGGGGTCCAGCGGAAGGAGACGGCGTCGAAGGTGAGGCTGGTGGCGGCGGGGAGGGTGGCGGGGGCGACGGGATCGGGGACGCGGGGCGGGGTTTCGGCGGCTTCGAGGACGCGGGCGGCGGCGGCGGCGGCGCGGCCGGCGATGATGCCGGCGCGGGGCAGGATGCCGGCGGTTTCGAAGGCGGCGATCACCACGAAGGCGGCGATGACGATGGCGACCGGCTGGGTGCCGTGGATGAGAAGGATGGTGAGCAGGGCGGCCTGGGCGGCGAGGAAGGCGAGGGCCTGGAGGGTGCCGGTGTGGCGGGCGAGGGTGCGTTCGGCGGTGAACAGGCGGGATTCCTGGGACTGGACATGGGCGAGCATGCGGCCTTCGGCACCGAAGACCTTGATTTCACGGAGGCCGGCCAGGGTGTCGAGCGTGGCGGTGCGCAGCGCGCCGCCGGCTTCGGCTTCGGCGGCGGCGGATTGGCGGGACCGGGCCATCGCGCGGATCGGCAGGGTGAAGGCGACGATGACGAAAAGGGCGAGCGCGAGGGCGGCGGCGGCGGGGCTTTCGCGGCCGATGGCGATGATCAGGACGGGAATGAGGGCCAGGGCGCTGAGGGCGGGGATGAGGATGCGGAGGAAAATGCCGTCGAGGGCTTCGATGTCGTTGACCAGACGGGCCAGGATGTCACCGGCGCTGCGGTAGCCGAGGCCGCCGCCGGCACCGAAGGCGAGGCTGCGGAAGAACCAGACGCGCAGGGCGGCAAGGGCGCGGAAGGTGCCATCGTGGGTGATCAGGCGTTCGAGGTAGCGCAGGGTGACGCGGGCGAGGCCGATGATGGCGAGGACGGAGGGGACGGCGAGGGCGATGCCGAGGGTGGCCGAGCCGATCAGATCGCCGGCGGCGGCCATCAGGGCGATGCCGGCGGCGAGCGCGGCGAGGGCGGTGAGGATTCCGGCGAGCAGGATCGGGCGTTGGGCGCGCCAGAGGGCGACGATGCGGAAAAGCGGGGTGAGGGCCTCGGTTAAGCGTACGCTTCGCGTGGGCATCACGCGACCCCTTCGAGGTGAGGGGTGCGGGTGGTGCCGAGGTCGAGCTTGCGGCCGGTGAATTCGTGGGCGAAGGCGGCGTGGCTGGCGAGGATGACGGTGCGGCCGATGGCGAGGCGTTTCAGGCTGTCGAGCACGTCGCGTTCGGTGGCGGGGTCGAGCTGGGCGGTGGGTTCGTCGAGGAGCAGAAGTTTGGCGTCCTTGAGGAAGGCGCGGGCGATGGCGATGCGCTGGGCCTGACCGCCGGAGAGGCCGTAGCCGCCGTCGCCGATGCGGGTGGCGAGGCCGCGGGGCAGGGTGTCGGTGAAATCGGCGACGCGGGCGAGGCGGATGGCGTCGCGCAGTTCGGCGTCGCTGGCTTCGGGGCGGCCGAGGCGGATGTTGTCCTCGATGGTGCCGGCGAAGAGGAAGGGTTTCTGGCCGATGATCGCGGTGATGCGGGCGAGGGCGGCGGGGACGAGGGAGTCGAGGGGCGCGCCGTTGAGGGTGATGCGGCCGGATTGCGGGTGGGCGAAGCCGAGCAGGAGTTCGAGGATGGTGGATTTGCCGGAGCCGGAGGGGCCGACCAGCATCATGGTTTCATTGGCAGGCAGGCGGAAGCTGAGATTGTGCAGGACCGGGCCGCGCGCTTCGTCCCAGGTGAACGACACGTCTTCGAACGCGATGGCGACACCCTGCGCGGGGACGGTGCGGATGATCGGGGGCGGGGGTGCGGTGGGTGCGGGCTGGGGCAGGGCGACGAGGTCTTCGGCGGCGGTCTGCGCGGTCATGCGGTCCTGATAGACCGCGGAGAAGGCGCGGATCGGGGCGAAGAATTCCGGGACCAGGAGGATGCAGAACAGGGCGGTGGGCGCGAGGGCGAGGTGGCCGGCGAGCAGCGGGGTGGCGAAGCGGATCGCGATGCCGATCAGGGCGGCGGCGGCGAGCAGGTCGAGCGCGGTGGCGTTGAGGAAGGCGACGCGGAGGATGCGCATGGTGCGGCGGCGCAGGTCGGCGGCGGCTTGGCCGAGGGTGGCGGCTTCGGCATCGGCCCGGCCGGCGAGGACGATGGTGGCGATGCCGCGGATGCGATCGAGGAAGCGGGTTTGCAGGCGTGTCATCGCGGTGAATTGTCTGCGGGCGGCGAGGCCGGTGCCGATGCCGGTGATCGCCATCGAGACCGGTACGAGCAGGCCGGTGAGCAGCAGGATCAGGCCGCTGCGGATGTCGGCGAGGCCAGCGGCGATGATGATCAGGGCGGGACCGAACAGGGCGACGCTGGCGGCGGGAATCCAGCGGCCGTGCAGGCCGTCGAGCGCCTCGATCCGGTCGATGATGATCGAGGCGATGTCGGCGCTGTGGCGGCCGCGCAAGCCGCTGGGGCCGAGCGCCATCAGATTGCCGAGGGTGGTGCTGCGCAGGCGACGGCGGGCGGCGATGCCGAGGCGGCTGGCCTCGCGTTCCTGCGCCACAATCAGGCCGGCGCGGGCGAGGGCGGCGAAAGCGAAGCCGATGGCGGGCAGGGCGATGGGCGCGGCGGCGGGGTGGAGGGCGGCGGCGAGCAGATGGGCGGCGCAGAAGATTTGGCCGATGGCGAGCAGGGTTCCCAGCAATCCCAGCCCGATCAGGGGGGCGGCACGGCGTCGGCCGGCTTTGATTTCGTGCTTGATCCAGAATTTCGCGGGAGAGACGCTGCGTGCCATGGAGGGGCCATATAAAGGATTTTCGGGAAACCCAACAGCGCCGCCGTTGCGATCTTGTCAAGTCGCAATTTTTTTATCACGTTTCGACAACAATTCGTGATCATGTCATGAATCTAACGAGAACGTGAAGGGAATATTAACTAACAATATAAGCGAAATACAAACAAATCATGAATCTGGCAAATCATGAATCTGGCCGGTGGTGGTGGACGCGGACCGTGGGTTCGATCAGAATGTGCCGGGTAGCGCCGACCCGAACCCATCCTCAACGGAGGCTCCATGGAGATTGCCCGTACTCTCGCGCAGCTGGGCGCGGCGCGTGAGGCGCTGACGACCGCCGGGCGGCGTGGTCTCGCGCTGGTGCCGACGATGGGAGCGTTGCACGCGGGGCATCTGTCGCTGCTACGCGCGGCGCAATCCGAAGATTATGCAGTTGTGGCTTCGATATTTGTCAACCCCACCCAGTTTGGGCCTGGCGAGGATTTCGCGCGGTATCCGCGCGATGAGGCGCACGATTGCGCCATGCTGGCGCAGGCGGGGTGCGATCTGGTGTGGCTGCCGGATGTGGGGACGATGTATCCGCCCGGTGATGCGACAGTGATCGAGGTTGGCGGTCCGGCGCTGGGTTGGGAAGGGGCGGTGCGGCCGGGGCATTTTCGCGGTGTCGCCACGGTGGTCGCGAAATTATTTGGCCAGGTGCAGCCGGACGCTGCCTGTTTCGGCGAAAAGGATTGGCAACAGGTGCAGGTGATCCGGCGGATGACCGAGGATTTGGCGCTGCCGGTGCGGATTATGGCGGTGCCGACGTGGCGGGAGGCGAGCGGCCTCGCGATGTCGTCGCGCAATCGTTATCTGGACGCGGGTGAGCGGGTGAAGGCTTCGGCGCTGTTCGCGGTTTTGAGCCGGGCGCGCGATGCGATCCGGGCGGGCGAGCTGGTGGCGGCCAGCGTTGCGACCGGGGGTGCCGCACTGGCCGCGGCGGGTTTCGCGGTGGATTATTTAGCCCTGGTCGACGCGCAGACGCTTGCGCCGCTCGATCGGGTCGTCGGGGAGGCACGATTGATCACGGCGGCGCGGCTGGGGACGACGCGATTGCTCGATAATGTGGCGATATGATCCGGCCGATGATTTGTTGAAATTTTTATTCTGACGCTAACGGAAATTTTACTTCCGGCATGCATCCTGAGGGACGTGAACGATCGTATCCGAATGGAGCAATGTGTGTGAGCGTAATGGAATCGTCAGATTTTTCTGACTCCACCCCGGTTTCTGGTCCGATCCTGGCCGATTCGCAGGGTGCTCTGGCGGATCGGCGGGTCCGCGCCTCGCTGCGGCGGTTGGCCGCCGGGGAACAGCGCAAGCGGTCGATGCGGCTGAGCGAAGCGCTGCGCGATGACGCGTTTTGTCTGCGATATCTGCCGCGTCAGCGCTTGGGCGGTGCCGGCCAGGGCGCTGCCGATCGGATCGAAGGGGCCGAACTTTGGGTTGGGTTGCCGAATCGCCGGCGGGGACTGGTATCGGTGGCACCGTTGTTGCGCGATCTCGATCAGCCGCTGGTGCGCCAGGAGATGCTGCGCTTCACGCTGGATGCCGCGGCGGCGGAGGTTGCCATCTGGCCGGAGCGTTGGCGGATCGCGGTGCCGGTGCCGGGTCGCACCCTGGCCGATGGCGCGGTGTGCGACGTACTGGCCGCGGCGCTGCGCCAGGCCGGGATTGGCGACGGGCGGGTCGATCTGCAAATCGACGAATCCGAACTGGTTGAAGGCGGGGCGGCGCTGCATCACGCAATCGGGACGTTGCGTGATCGCGGAATCGGGGTGATTTTGGAGGGGTTTGGCGCGATTTTCGGCAGCCTGGCCCTATTGCCGCGCCTGCCGCTGACCGGACTGAAGCTCGATCGGCGGTTGGCGCACGCTGGCGCGCCGGAGGACGTGGCGGACGAAATCACGTTGATCCGTGCCTCGGTGGAAATCGCGCATCGGCTAGGGGTGGCGGTTACGATCGATGGGATCGAGACCGAGGCGGAGATGCAGCGAATCCGCCACCTGGGGGTCGATCTGGTGCAGGGGCCGTGGATTGGGCCGGCGATGTCGGCCGAGGCGATCCGGGCGCGGGCGCGTGGTGCCGGGTAATTCGGAATTCTGCGATCGGAGCGGCTTGCCCGTTCGGTCAATCCGGGCCAGACGCTTCGCCCATGACAAACAAGCCAGACGATGTATCCGAGGGAGACAAGGTGGCGCGGAGCGAGACCGCCGATGCGATCGATCGCGGCGATGGTCCGGAGGGCGCGGTGATCGCGGCCATCATGGATCTGGCGCGGATCCGGGGCGGCGGAGCGTCGATCAGCCCGACCGAGGTGGCGCATGCGCTTGCCGATCGGGCGGGTTTGGGTGGCGATGCCCCGGCGTGGCGGACGTACCTACCTTCGGTGCGGCGGGCGGCGATGGATCTGGCGCGCACCGGCAAGATCGACATTTTGCGCAAGGGCAAGGCCATTGCGCCTGAGGCGGCCCGTGGGGTGATCCGGTTGCGGCTGCGCGCGGACCAGGAGGAAATTTGATGGGCAAGAGTTTGATGGGCAAGAGTTCAATGCGACCATCGTGTGTGGTGGCCGCGGTGAAATCATGAAATTCTTGCGTAATGTCTGGGCCGCGCTGCGCGATACGTGGCGGTTGTCGAAACCCTATTTTCAGTCAGACCAGAAATGGCGCGCCTATGGACTGCTGGCGGCGAACCTTATTCTCAGCCTGATCACTGTGTACGGCGTCGTTCTCAATACCTATTGGTTTCGATATTCGTACGACGCACTCCAGACCAAAAATGCGGGGATGTTCTGGCAACTGGCCTACGGCTACATCAGGGTCAAAGAAGTTCCGTATATCGTGCCGGGGTTTCTGGAGATCGGCGTTCTGCTGACCGCCGCCTCGGTTTACGCGGTGTATTTCACCCAGATGCTGGAAATTCGCTGGCGCACCTGGTTGACCCATTATTTTGTTCAGGCCTGGTTGCAGGGGCGCGCGTATTATCAGATCAGTCTGACCGCGAAGGCGGGTACCGCGCTCGATAACCCGGATCAGCGAATTGCCGACGACGTGCGGTCGTTCGTGTCGAACACGCTCAGTCTGGGGCTGAGCTTCATCACCAATCTGACCAGCATTTTCAGCTATATCGCGATCCTGTGGTCAATATCGGGGATGATCAAGCCGTTCGGCGTCGCGGTGCCGGGGTATCTGGTCTGGATCGCGCTGGGGTATTCGGTGCTAGGGACGGCGTTTGTCCATCTGATCGGGCGCAAACTGATCCCGCTGACGTTCCAGCAGCAGCAGGTCGATGCCGATTTTCGTTATAATCTGGTGCGGGTACGGGAGAATACCGAACAGATCGCGTTGTACGGCGGTGAGGCGCAGGAAGCGGGCGGATTGTCCGAGCGATTTACCGCGATTGTCGGCAATTGGTGGAAAATCATGCGCCGCACCAAAATGCTGAATTTTTTCTATTACGGCTTCGTCAATACCGCGACCTTCGTGGGCCTGGTGGTGGCGGCACCGGCTTTTTTTGCCGGGGCGATATCGCTGGGGGCGCTGCAACAGATTGGTTCGGCTTTTGGTAACACCCAGGGCGCGTTTTCATGGTTCGTCAATTCTTATCAGCAGATCGTGCTGTGGCGGGCGACGGTACAGCGGTTGGACGGGTTCGAACGGGCGGTGCGGGCGGCGCATCGCACCGATGGGCAGCGTGCCCTGCGGACCGAAGTGGTTGGAACCGGGATGCAGGCGCATGAACTCGCGATCGATTTGCCCGATGGGCGGCATTTATTCGCGCAATCGGAATTGAAGATCGCGCCGGGCACGCCGATTGCGATCACCGGACCGTCCGGGGCGGGAAAATCGACGTTGTTTCGCACACTCGCGGGCATCTGGCCGTTTGGCCATGGGCAGATATCGCGACCGGCGGGGCAATTGATGTTTTTACCCCAAAAACCTTACTTTCCGTTGGGGTCGCTCAAGCAGGCGGTGGCATATCCACGCGAGGCGCAGGAGGTGACGGATGCGGCGGTGCGGATCGCTTTGATGGATGTCGGGTTGGGCGAATTGACGGGGGGGTTGGAGCAGGTGGACAACTGGACGATGCGTCTTTCGGGCGGCGAGCAGCAGCGGTTGGCGTTGGCGCGGGCGTTGATTGTGCGGCCCGACTGGTTGTTTCTGGATGAAGCGTTGTCGGCGTTGGATGAACCGGCGGCGCTGGAATTATTCGGGGTGGTGCGGGCGCGGTTGCCGGCGACCCAGATTGTTTCCATTTCGCATCAGGCCAGTGTGGTCGATTTGCACCCGCGCCGGGCGCAGCTGACGCCGGATGCTTCCGGGGCGATGCACCTCACCGATGCCGCGGCGGGACCCGGGGGATGAAGCAGATCGCCCTTTTCGGTCATCGCGGCGCGCGGGGGCTGGTGGCGGAGAACACGCTGGCAGGGTTTGCCGCGGCGCGGGCGTGCGGGGTGACCGGGGTGGAGTTCGATGTCGGGTTGACCGCCGATGGCGTGACGGTGGTGCATCACGACCCGCGGCTGAACCCTGATATCGCTCGGGATCAGGGCGTTTATGTCGGGCGCGATGCGCCGCGCCTCATGGATGTGACTTATTCCCAGATTGAGTCTTATGACGTGGGACGGTTGCGGGCCGGGTCGGCGTACGCGGCGCGATTTCCGGATCAGGCGACAACGGACGGGGCGCGCATTCCCAAACTGGATGCGGCCCTCGCGGTGCTGGACGGGCTGGATTTATTGATCGAGGTCAAGACGTATCCGGACCGGACGGACGAGACCGCGTCACCGCGCGCGATGGCGGTGGCGGTGATCGCGGCGCTGCGGCGGGCGGGGGCGGTCGCGCGCGGCGTGTTGGCAGCGTTCGATTGGCGGGTGCTGCGCGAAGCATCGGAGTTGGAACCGGCGCTTCGGCGCTGCTGCCTCACCGCGCCGGATACGCTCGATCAGGGCGGGTTGTGGTTGGATGGGCTGGATTTACGCGCATTCGATGGCAAGGTGGTGCGTGCCGTCGCGGCTACGGGGGCTGCGGGTTGGGCACCGCTCCATGCCAGCCTCGATCCGGCCGAGGTCCGTGAGGCCCAGGCGCTCGGCCTTTTTGTTCTGCCGTGGACCGTCAATACGCCCGAGGCGTTTGAGCGGATGCTCGGGTTTGGCGTGGACGGGATAGTCTCCGACCGGCCGGATTGGGCCCGGCTTGCCATCGAGCACGCTGGTCTGGGCGTTGCCGCGCCAGGGTTCGTGGCAGGTGTAGGCCGCCTTGTCCCAGAAATTGGCGCGGCGGGCGGCGTGAAACAGGAATTGCCGTAGAGCCGGAGCCTGCCAGCCGGCTTCGTCGATCAGGATATCGATCGGCGCGAATAATTCGTGCGCATGGGCGATATTATGGGCGGCGAATTCGTCGAATTGCCGGGGTTTGAGGGCGTAGAGCACCCGCATGTCGCGCACCGGCAGGGCGATGGTGGTTTGCGGCTCGTGCTCGAACAGGCCGATGGTTTGCCAGCGGGGGGTGTCGTCGTGTTCGGCGACGCTGCGCTTCAGCCAGACCGCCGGGCAGGAAACCAGCAGGGAGTGCAGGCTGGGCGAGTAGCGGGAGCGTTTGTCGAGCAGGTTTTGCAGACTGCCGCAGACTTCGATTGCGAAGATATCAACGAATGGGTCGGATGCGGTGCCGCCGAACCAGAGCCACAATCCGTCGGGAAAGGTGCGCATGCGGGCGGCACCTGGGATTTTCAGCGAGGGCGCGTCGTTTTCCAGCGCGGGGCCGGGTCTTGCTTTTAACCAGACGCCGTGGCCGCGCGCATCGGCCATTTCGAGGCCGGGTGGGGTTTGTGGCCAGGCTCTGATGCGTTCACGCACGAAGACGTCGAGTGTCTGAAAACCCATCATTTTTAATCCATTTCAGTGCAAGGCAGCTCAAAAACACTACCTTAGGTAGTATTCTGTAATCGTGATCGCTTGGCAAGGTGAATCCGCGCGCGGGGGGCGAATTTATGAACGATTGTTCAGATTGTGCGCGAACTCCGCGTTTCCGTCCGGTTTCAATCCGGGTTGAAATGGTGCCGGCCGGAGGCTTCATATTTCTTGCGTTAAACCCAAAGTTAACGACCTACTGGCCATAATGCGGAAGGCTGAGGCAGGCGGCAGATGGAAAAGTCGGATGATCGGGCGGGAAAGGACAGCGTGAGCGACGCCGAGACGAACGTTCCGGTGCGCGGACGTAGCCGGCGGCCGTTTATCATTCTGGTGCTGGTGTTATTGCTGCTGGTGGCGGGCGGTGTCGTATACTGGCTGCATGCCCGCAATTTTGCGACGACCGATGATGCCCAGATCGATGGCGCGATCCATCAGATCGCGCCACGGATTTCCGGGCAGGTCGAGGCGGTGCTGGTGCATCAGAACGAGCACGTCTCCAAGGGGCAGATTTTGGTCGAGCTCGATGCCGGGACTGAGCGCGTGGCGGTGGATCGGGCGCGGGCGCAGCGGGCGCAGGCGGTGGCCGATGTGGGAACCAAGCGCGCGGATCAGGCCGAGGCCGCGGCCAATGTCGAGGTGGCGCAGGCCAATTTGTTCAAGGCGCAACGCGATGCCAGGCGGTATCTCCGGGTCAATCCTCAGGCGATCACCCGGACCAATCTGGATGCCGCGACATCGGAACTGCGCGCGGCGCAGGCGCGGGTGGATGTGGCGCGCGAGCAGGTGACCGGCGCGAAGGCGGAGTTGGTCGCGGCAAAGGCGGCGTTGCGGGCGGCGGATGTGGCGGTCGAAAACGCGACGTTGCAACTGACCTATATCATCATTCGCGCGCCGGCTTCGGGGTATATCGCCGAGCGAACGGTGCGGACCGGGAATGTGGTGGCACCCGGAACCGGGTTGATGGCGCTGGTGGGGGATCGGTACTGGGTGACGGCGAATTACAAGGAGACCGAACTCGGGCGGATCAAGGCGGGGCAGCACGTGCGCGTCTATATCGACGCGGTGCCGGGGATTGGATTTCACGCGCGCGTCACCGGCATTCAGCGCGGCACCGGCAGCATATTTTCGCTGCTGCCGGCGGAGAATGCGACCGGAAATTACGTAAAGATCGTGCAGCGGGTGCCGGTGCGGATTACGTTCAATGATAAGCGGTTGTCGAAATATGTGATCGCGCCGGGGATGTCGGTCGAGCCTTACATTCATATTACGCATAAATGAGCCTGCTTTACGCCGCGAAGCCCAATCTGCCGCGCTCGGCGGCGGGGATTTACAACCCGTGGCTGATCGTCGCGATGATCGCACTGGCACCGTTTATGGAGGTGCTCGATACAACCATCGCCAATGTGGCGCTGACCCACATCGCCGGATCGCTGGCGGTCAGCCCGGAGGAGAGCACGTGGGTGCTGACCTCCTATCTGGTGTCGAACAGCGTGATCTTGCCGATTACCGGCTGGTTGCAGACGGTGTTCGGGCGCAAGCGGCTGTTTTTGGTCTGTATCGGGCTGTTTACGGCAAGCTCGGCGCTCTGCGCGTTTTCGACCTCGCTGACCATGCTGATCATCGCGCGGGTGATCCAGGGTCTGGGTGGCGGCGGGCTACAGCCGATTACCCAGTCGATGTATGCCGACAGTTTTCCGGTGGAAAAGCGCGCCCAGGTGTTCGCGGTGTTCGGAGTGGTGATTGTTGTCGCACCGGCGACCGGCCCGATTCTGGGCGGGTGGCTGACCGATCATTTGTCGTGGCACTGGGTGTTCCTGATCAATCTGCCGATCGGATTGATCGCGTTTACCCTGATCGCGATTTTTGTCGATGAACCCATTCTGCTGGTGCGTGAGCGGGCGGCAAAACTGGCGGCGGGGTTGCGGTTCGATTGGTTCGGACTGATTCTGGTGGCGGCCGGGTTTGGGGCGTTGCAGATTTTTCTCGACAAGTTTTCGCTCGATGACGGGTTTGGTTCGTCGTTCATCTGCACTCTGTTCGTGGTCTGGACGGTGTCGCTGGTGTCGCTGGTGACACTGGGGGTGTGGGAGTGGGGACATCCGGAGCCGGTGGTGAATGTGCGGCTGTTCAAACACCTTAATTTTTCAATCTCGTGTCTGATCATGTTCATGATCGGGTTCATTCTGCTCAGTACAACGCAACTGTTGCCGCAACTGACCCAGACGCTGCTGGGATATTCGTCGGAAACCTCGGGGTTTGCGCTGGCGCTGGGCGGGTTGGCGACGATCGGGTTGATGCCGGTGGCG
Source organism: Acidiphilium sp. (assembly GCA_028688905.1). Lineage (GTDB taxonomy): Bacteria > Pseudomonadota > Alphaproteobacteria > Acetobacterales > Acetobacteraceae > Acidiphilium. The sequence goes on from JAQTXH010000002.1 coordinate 258,314, forward strand.
GGGATTGCGACCGGGCGGTATGTTTCGGCGAAGCTTCTGCTGATCGGCGGGTTGGTCGAGACCGGGATGGCGCTGATTTTGCAGTCGCATCTGGCACCGGACGCTTCATTTTATACGATTTCGATGGATCGGGTGCTGCAAGTGATTGCCTTGCCGTTTCTGTTCGTGCCGATTTCGGCGTTATCCTATGTCGGGCTGCCGCCCGCCCGGAATGCCGATGCTTCGGCCATTATCAATCAGGTGCGCAATATCGGCGGCAGCATCGGGATTTCGTTTGTGACGACGATGCTGGCGTGGCGCACCCAGTTTCATCATGCAAGACTGGCGGATGCGATTACACCGTATGTCAGCCTGCACGGTCAGACGCTTCCTCAAATCGCGGCTGCCGTGCAAGATGAGGCAGCATTTATGAGCTATCTCGATGTGTTCCATATTCTTGGCCTGATGGCCTTGCTGGTGTGGCCAGTGATTTTACTGCTTGGTACGCCGGCGCGGCACCCTGCGAAAGGAGTTTCCTGATGAAGTCTGAATTTGTCCGCCGTCGGTTGCGATGGAGTCCCGCCCTGGGTGCCGGGTTGCTGGCGGCTTTGGCGCTGGGTGGCTGCGAACTGGGGCCAAATTTCCATAATCCAAATCCGCGCACGTCGGCGTCGTTTCTGGATAACCGGCCGGCGATCACCGCACCCGACGGCGTGAGCCAGGGCAACGTCGATCTGGCCTGGTGGCAGAGTTTTGGCGATCCTGATCTGACCCGTCTGGAAAATTCCGCGATTGTGCAAAATCTCGACGTGCGGATCGCGACGCAAAGATTGGCCGAGGCGCAGGCGCAGGCGCAGATCGAGGGGGGCTCGCTCTACCCGGATCTGAGTTTTGCCGGATCGTTGACGCGGGAGGGGCCGAGCAAGAAGGGCGTGTTCACCGCACTGGGCGGCGGCGGGTCGAACACCAGCACCAGCACGAACGCAGGGCAGACCGCGGGTGGGACCGCGACCTCGATCGGCGGCGGCGGAATTCCGGGGGCGGACATCAAGCCGTTCAATCTGTTTCAGTACGGGTTTTCCTCGGTGTTCGACTTCGATTTATGGGGCAAGAACCGGCGGGCGCTGGAGGCGGCGCTGGCGGCGGTGCAGGCTTCGCGCGATGCGCGGCGGGCGGTGCTGTTGAATACCGAAGCCGAGGTGGCGCAGACCTATATCAATCTGCGCACCGAGCAGACCGTGCTGCGGATTACCAACGATAATCTGGTGAGTTCCGATCATATCGCGGGGTTGACCAGCGAACGGGAGCGAGCCGGGCTGGCCAACGCGCTGGATGTCGCGGATGCGCGGGCGCAGGCGGCTTCGGTGCGGTCGCAATTGCCGGCGCTGCATGCCGCGATCGATGCCGATATCAACCAGTTGAGCCTGTTGCTGGGGCGGGAGCCGGAAGCGTTGCGGGCGAAACTGATTGCGCCAGGGGCGGTGCCGCCGGTGCCGCCGGTGGTGCCGATCGGGTTGCCGTCACAATTGATGCAGCGGCGGCCGGATATTCGCGAGGCCTCCGCCAAGCTGCATGAGGCGACGGCGGAGATTGGCGTGGCGCGGGCGGATTTTTTCCCCGACGTCTCACTCTCGGGGTCGGTGTCGTTGCAGGCGTTGCAGTTTTCCAATTTGAACCAGCTGGCGGCGGTGACCTATGCGATCGGGCCGCAGGTTACGCTGCCGATTTTCGAGGGTGGCCAGCTGGAAGGCCAGTTGCATCTGCGCAAGGCGGAGCAGAAGGGGGCTGCGATTTCTTATGCTAAGACCGTGTTGACCGCCTTCCATCAGGTTGACAACGGGTTGACCGCCTACGATCAGGAACAGAACACGCTGGCGGCGTTGCGGACCGAGGTGACCGAGAGCAAGCGGGCGCTGGGGCTGGCGCAGGAACGATATCGCGAAGGGTTGGCGGATTATTTGCAGGTGCTGACGGCGCAGCAGACCGAATTGGCGGCGAGCCAGGCGGAGGCTGAAAGTCTGGCGCGGGTTTCAACCGATCTGGTCACCTTGTATCAGGCGTTGGGCGGCGGCTGGCAGCGTGTTTATCCCGCGAAAGCGGTGGCGGTGGCGCAGCGTTGATCGGTGTGGGATCGCCGGGCAAGAACCCCGACCCGACCCGACCCGACCCCGCCACCGTCAGCGGGTGGGTACCCACTGACGGTGGCCATTTATCCCGCAATCGGTGGAAAGTTCATAAGACAAGCATGATCGCTATACTGTTTGTTTTCACGGGAGATTCACCGCTCCGCCGATTACTCGCTAAAAAATACAGGCGTCACGCCGCGATGCGATGAGCCATGGCGGCGTGGAGGTTTTCGTCGAGTTTGGCGAGAAACGCCTCAGTGGTCATCCAGGGTTGGTCCTTGCCGATCAGGCTGGCCAAATCCTTGGTCATGTGGCCGGATTCGACGGTTTCGACGCAGACACGCTCGAGGGTTTCGGCGAATTCGGTGACGTCGGGCGTTTCATCGAATTTGCCGCGATAGACGAGGCCGCGGGTCCAGGCGAAGATGCTGGCGATCGGGTTGGTGCTGGTCGGGCGGCCTTTCTGGTGTTCGCGGTAGTGGCGGGTGACGGTGCCGTGGGCGGCTTCGCTTTCGACGATTTTGCCGTCCGGACTCATCAGCACCGAGGTCATCAGGCCGAGGCTGCCGAAGCCCTGGGCGACGATGTCGCTCTGGACATCGCCGTCGTAGTTTTTGCAGGCCCACAGGTAGCCACCATTCCATTTCAGGGCGGCGGCGACCATGTCGTCGATCAGGCGGTGCTCGTAGGTGAGATGGTGTTTTTCGAACTCCGCTTTGAATTCCACGTCGAAAATCTCCTGGAACAAATCCTTGAACATGCCATCATAGGCTTTGAGGATGGTGTTCTTGGTCGAGAGATAGACCGGGTAATTGCGCAACAGGGCGTAGTTGAAGCTGGCGCGGGCGAAGCCTTCGATCGAGGCTTTGGTGTTGTGCATCGCGAGTGCCACGCCGGGGCCTTTGAAATCATGCACGTCGAGGATGATCGGCTTGCCACCGTCGGTGGGGATGTAGGAGAGCTGCACCTTGCCGGGGCCGGGGATTTTGGTTTCGACCCCGCGATAGATATCGCCATAGGCATGACGGCCGATCACGATCGGTTCGGACCAGTGCGGCACCAGGCGGGGAACGTTGCGGCAGATGATCGGTTCGCGGAAGATGGTGCCGTCGAGAATGTTGCGGATGGTGCCGTTGGGGCTGCGCCACATCTGTTTGAGGTTGAATTCGCGCACCCGCGCTTCATCGGGCGTGATGGTGGCGCATTTGACCGCGACGCCGAATTCCTTGGTGGCGTTGGCGGAGTCGACAGTGACCTGGTCGGCGGTGGCGTCGCGGTGTTCGATGCTGAGATCGTAATATTTCAGGTCGATATCGAGATAGGGGAGGATCAGTTTTTGTTTGATGAAGCCCCAGATGATCCGGGTCATTTCATCGCCGTCCATTTCGACGATGGGGTTTTTTACCTTGATCTTCGCCATAGTGCGCTCCTTGTTCGACCTGGGGATGTCTATCACCGATTGCAGATGGGGCAAATCGGTGGACGTCACCGCAGGGGTGATTTAGGACCGCTTCAGATTTGGAGGGTTGGATATGGCTTTGAACGTGGGTCACGCAAGCGACTGGGACCGGGATGCGGCATTGACGGCGGCGCGGATTTTGCTGGAGATCAAGGCGGTGAATTTCCGGCCGGAGGAGGCTTACACGTTTACCTCCGGGTGGAAAGCGCCGGTTTATATCGATTGCCGGAAGATCATTTATTTTCCGCGGGCGAGGGCGAAGATTTGCGAACTGGCGGTGGAGAAACTGACGCGCCGAATTGGGTTCGAGACGATCGAAGCGGTGGCGGGGGGTGAGACGGCGGGGATTCCCTATGCGGCGTGGATTGCCGATCGGATGGGGTTGCCGATGGCGTATGTGCGCAAGAAACCCAAGGGGTTCGGACGGAATGCGCTGATCGAGGGCGATGTGCCAGAGGGGAAGAATACTTTGCTGGTCGAGGATTTGACCACCGATGGGGGGTCGAAAATCCAGTTTGCCAACGCGCTGCGCGATGCCGGGGCGATTTGCGATCATGTGTTCGTGGTGTTTTTTTATGGGGTGTTTCCGGGGAGTTTGAGCAAGCTCGCGGAGATGGGGATTTCGCTGCACCATTTATGCACTTGGTGGGATGTGCTGGAGGCGTGCCGGGGCGGTGATTATTTTCCTGAGGCGACACTGGCCGGGGTGCGGAAGTTTCTGGAAGACCCGGTCGCGTGGTCGGCTTTGCATGGCGGCGTGAGCAGTGCGGAGGAGGCGGCGGCGCATAAGGCGGCGAAGTGATTAATGGGTGACGCGAATGGCGGAACTCAGTGCCGATTTCAGCATGGCGTTCATCGCGGTGCTGATGTCGGCGGCGTTGTTGGCGATGAAGAAGTCGCTGGATGATGAGGCGCAGGCTTGCAGCGCGGCTTCGTCGGGGGAGACGGCGTTGGGGCCGGGCGGCTGACCGTTGTTGGTGACGCTGGTGGCTTCGGCGAAGCTCTGGGTGACGAGGCTGTTTGGGTTCACACGCGGAAAGTCTTCGGTGAAGTAGGGCGTCGGTGTTACTTTGTCGGTCTCGTACCACGCGTTCGCCGCGGGATAGTAGTCGACATACAGGACATAGACGGTGAAGCCGAGCGACTTGAATTGTTTGCAGACGCCGGGATTGGGCGTGATCGTGTCATCCTCGGCGGCAACGCTGGTCATTTCACCTTCATAGCGCGTGCTGCCCGGCTGGGCATCTTCCATGCCGTCGGTGACGATGAAAATGTCTTTCTGCGGAGTGGATGGCGTGGCACCGGTTTGGGCAGCGGTGATTTTCGGGCCGAATCGGGAGCCGTTTGCATAGGTGCCGCTAAGAAGATCGGTGACCGAGAGCGGAAAATTCGTATCGGGCGTCGCGGAGGGAACCAGAGGCGGTTCGGCGGTTTCCGACGGATTTTTGTTGTAATCGATCGCTTCGACCGCGCTGAGCGCCCCGGACAGGCCGGTCGAGGCTTCCTCGTCGATATTGGTGATGTTGCTTGGCGAATTTGGATAGAGCGGCGAGATGTCGGTGTTGAACTGATAGACGCCAACTGAAAACTGGCCGGGGGCCTGTTCGTTGGCCTCCATTGAGGAAATCACGTTTTCCGCGGCGCTGAGCACGACATCGAGACGCAGCGTGACGCCGAGCTTGCGTGCAATGCCGTAATAATCCTGGTTGGCGCGGCTGGTGTGACAGGCAAAGGCGCAGGGCGAAAACGGTGCGCCGGGCGGCGTGTAACCCGGATTGCAGGCACTTGTTTTGACATTGTAATTTGTTTCGTTTGCCATGTTGATGAAGAGCGATGGATTATCGCTTTCGGTGTATTGGTACATGCCGTTGCCGAACGTGTCGGTCCAGCTCGATGCCGGGCAGGACGTGTTCTGCTCCATCGCGGTGATGTCGCCGGGGGTCGCGCCGATCATCATGGAGGATGAATTGTCGAGCAGCATCAGGATTTCGACATAATTGTAGGCGGCGGCCGCGTCGGACGCGCCTTGGATAGTCCATGACGCATTGGTGTTGGACGTGAAAAGGGCATGGAAAAACGGCGGGTAGCCGCCGGTGTAGGAGACCGTGGCGGTGAAACCAGCGGGGGTGGTGGACGAGGCGTTTGAGACGACGATGACGCCGAGGTTACTGACCGTCGCCTGGGCTGGCAGAGTCCCCAATTGCGCGGTGAACCAGGAGGTGCCGGCTTTTTGGCCGGCGGCGATGGCGTCCTGAACCGCGTTGGAGTCCGGCGGATTGGCATTGGTTTCGGCGGTGTAGGTTTCGGTGGCGGCGCGGACCGCATAGGTGGCGGCGGCGTCGGCGGCGAGGGTGATCTGGGCGCGGGCCTGGGTGTAGAAGGAAAAGTCGATCGCCAAGGCGATCAGCATCGCCATCGGCAGCAGGGAAATCGCGAAAATGAGGGCGATGGCACCACGCTCGTCGTGCAAAATGCGGTGCAACCACGCGATCATGAGGTTGGCTCCGGGTAGGCGGTGTTTTCACAGGTGCCGTTGGGAGTGCCGGTCATTGCAAGTGTCGTGTATTGCTGATCGGGTTTGAGCGGCACCGAGGTGCCATTCGCGACCGTCGCGGCCTTGACGCTGCGGACCGGCCAGTAGCCGGTGGCCCAGAAATCGATCGGCGTTTTGGTAAAGGCGAGCAGCAGCGGTCGATACTGAACGTGAACATCGACGACCAGGATTGGATCGGGCGCGTAGGTGATTTGCTGGATCGGTAATTCACTGAGATCGCCCGAAACGGTATCCCCTGGCATGGTCAGGATTGAACCACCACAAGGCCGGTAAACGCCGTTGAAGTTGTTGCCGGTGTAAGCCACGCTCCAAACCACGTTCGGCGTGAAACTACAGAGGTTGGTCTGGCTCGGTACACAGTTTGCGGCGATCGGCTCGAACACGACCGATGAAATCGTCACCGAATCGGTGGCGGTGCTTTGTAACCCGGCCCGCAATGCCGGGATTTCGGCGAAGATGGTCGAGGCCTCGAACTGAACCTGGGCATAGGTGAGCGCGGTCGAGCCATCGCCCTGCACCGCAAGGCTGCTCGCCGAGGCGGGGATGCTATGGGCGGCGCTGAAAACTTCCTGGTAGATGATCATCGGCTCGGATAGTTCGTAAACACCGAAAATCAGGGTGATCATCAACGGCAGGATCAAGGCGAATTCGAGAGCGGCGACGCCGTGAGAATCGTGCCGGAGGGTGCGGCGCGGCCGATTCAACATGAATTCGCCATCGAGGTGGCGGGGAAACCCTCGGTTTCGAAGCCCGCGGTCGCCAGCAGCGGGCTGACGGCGTTGCCGTTGTAGGTGATGGTGTTGGCGGCACCGAGCAGACCGCCGAGGAAGTTTGGCGGCGCATAGATGACGCTGATCAGAATAGCCTCGTTCGGACCGGCGTTGCAGAAGCCGGTGGTGGAATTGGCGGTGGCACAGCCGGTCGGCCCGACATCCGCTCCGGTGCCGCCAAAGTCGCCAAGTTCGAGCGTGGTGCCGGTGACAGGCAAGGTGCCGCTGGTGGCGTCGTAAAAGTCGGTGCAGGTGGAGGTGTCGATTTGTTCAACCCGGACGTAGATGTTTTTGCAATCGAGCAGACCATAGGTGTTGGGGCAGAAGTAGGCCTGGATGAAATCGGAGGCGTTGCTCGCGGTCTGGGCGCTGCCGGTCTGGATCTGGCGGGCAGTGGATTGGGTGGCATTGTCGAGCACCGCCTCGGTGAACAGATCGTAGGCGAGGTTGAAGATGAACAGCAGGGCGATCAGGAAGAGCGGGGCGACCAGGGCAAATTCGAGCGCAAAGGCACCGTGACGATCGGCGGTCAGGCTAGAGCATGATCGTTTCAGGACGAGCATGCTCTATCTTTCTTTTTGCAAGCAATTTCATCGCCTTCGGTTGCCGCAAGGGCGTCAACCACAAGCAATATTGCTCTAGGGCGGCATGAGTGTGGCGGGGTGAAGGGGGCGGATTTCGGCATTGATGGGACAGACCTGGAAGCGCTTGTTGGGTCTGTTGTCCGTACAGGATGAAACTTAACAGAACCTTACGCGCGGGCGATCTGTTCTGGATCGGTGGATGGATTGTCGGGCAATATCGCTCTAACGCTATTTTTACGAGCAATTTCATTGCATTCGGTTGCCGCAGGTGCGTCAACCTCAAGCAATATTGCTCTAGAAAATGCCGGCGGCGATGTTGATGGTGAGGGCGAGCACCACCGTGTTGAACATGTAGCCGATCAGCCCTTGCAACGTGGCGAGGCGGCGCATTTTGCGGCCGGTGATGTTGACGTCCGATACCTGGAACGTCATGCCGAGAACAAACGAAAAATAGATGAAGTCCAGGTAGTCGGGCGCGTCCTCGCCGGGGAAGTTCAGGCCGCCTTCGGGGCCGGACTCGGTGTTTGCATAATATTCATGGGCATAGCGGTAGGCAAAGGTGACCTGGGTCATCAGCCACGACGCGGTGAGGGTGAGGGCGACCAGGGCGATGTACTCGCCGTGGTGCCCCTTGAGCTTCGCGAGGCCGGAGAAGATCACGATGGCGGTGAAGCTCATGATCGCGCCGCTGATGGTCAGGGCGAACAGGGTCCATTCGCCTTCCTCCTGGCGCGCGGCATCGGCGGCGATGCGCTTGTGGTCGGCGCGGGTGAAGTGGTTGGCCGCCAGGATGAGAAAGACGGCGACGAAAATGTTCCAGGCCAGGACGCCGCGCGTAGTGAGCGGCAGGGTGTGGGGCAGGAATGGGAAGGCGATCAGCCCGCACAGAAGGCCGGCGAACAGCCGGGGGCGGCCGCGCAGGATGCGGAGCGGCAGAATGGGAGCGGTCATGCCCACTTAATAGACGACGGTGCTGTAATAGCCAGCCGAGCCATGCGGGTAGAGGGCGGATTTTCCGGCCTCGAACGAGAGCGGGGCGACGTCGGCCGGGCAGTAGTGGGTGACGATGCTGCGACGGGTGGTGTCGTTCGAGATCGGCATGCCGCCATGCGAGAGATCGGCGTGCCACAGCAGCACGTCGCCCGCTTTGGCGAGCAGGCGACGTTCGGTGAGGTTGCGCTCGGCGGCGATACGGAGCAGCGAACGGCCATGCTGGTCTTCGGCCTCGCGCAGGGAGTTGCCGCCGGCGATATTCATCCGCATCGCTTCATGCAGGCTCTTGTGGCGATCGGCGTAGACGAAATCGGGGAAATTATGGCTGCCGGGGTAGTAGAGCAGTTCGCCGGCCCCCTCGGTCACGTCTTCCAGGGCGATCCATGAGGCAGCAAAGCGGCGCGCGTGGGAATAGACGACATAGGCGGTATCCTGATGCGCGGGTTGGCCGGAGCCGCGCAGGAAGCCGAGGCTTTGCGACGCAAGGGGTTTGCGCTCGAACAGCAGATGCAGGACGCTGACGATGGCGGGCGCGAAAATCAGGTCGCGGGTAGCTTCGGAGTGCCAGTGCAGATCGAGCGCCTTGGCCGGTTTGCTGGTGACGTCGGGCCGCCACGGAATGTCGTTCGGGCTGGCGCTGAGGCATTGGAACAGCAACGAGGGAAAGCCACCCTGATAGGCGCGGTCGAGATCGGTGCGGGCGGCGTCGAGCAGGTGATCGGGGATGGCACCGGGAAGCACGACGTAGCCATGCTCGATCCAGTGGGTGAGAAGTTCGGCCTCATCATCGGTCAGGGTGCCGATTTCGTGGCGGCCCGCGATGATGTCGGCGGCGTCCGGCGCGTCGGTCCACAAGCCGCCGAAGCGGGCGCGCATCCGCGACGGGTTTTCCGGGCGGGGGGCCGCAGGGTTCGGCAGGTAGCCACGATAGCGGCCGATGCGCTGCCAGTGGTCCCAATTGTCGGTGGCGCGGCCCTGTTCGACATCGCGCGAGACCATGGGGTAGACTCGGCCGTACCAGACGGCGTCGAACAGCGGGGTGGAAATGCGGCCTTCCTCGCGCCCGTGCAGGCGGTAGTGATGATAACCGTCGACGAAATAGCCGGCGGCGATACCGTCCAGGACGTCCGGATTGACCGAGAGGTAATAGTCTTCGTCGAACCTCGCGTCGGCGGTCGTGACATTGTCGATCGTCTCTGAAATTTGGTCCACGGGGTTCCTTTTGAAACGATTGCCGACTGAAATTGATTTATACGATGTCTGTGAGATTACCGGGAGGACATTATTTGTGCAATGCAAGATATGATATTTAGAGTGTGATCGCCGGCGTTGTGACTTACACATAAAACCAAAGCGCTAAACCAAAGCGCTAGAGTCTGTCAGGCGCTTTTATCAGTGTCCGACAGACTCTCGTGACGTTGATCGATCACGGAATGTTAATACGTTTGCATTAATACGTTTGCCAGGCGTTGCGGCGGCGGAGGAAGACGGCGATGGGGATCATGGCGAAACTTGTTCTTGAAAAGGTCGAGAAACGATACGAGACGTTTCACGCGATCAAGGGGATCGATCTCACGATCGACGACCGGGAATTCGTGGTATTCGTGGGGCCGTCCGGGTGCGGCAAGACGACGCTGTTGCGGATGATCGCCGGGCTGGAGGAGATCAGCGGCGGTGTGCTCAGCATCGATGGAATGAGCGCTAACGATATCCCGGCGGACCGGCGCGGCCTGGCGATGGTATTTCAGACCTACGCGCTTTATCCGCATATGACCGTGGCGGAAAACATGGGATTCGCCTTGCGGATGGCCAAGGTGCCGGGGCGCGAGATCGCGGCGCGGGTGAGTCGGGCCGCCGCGATGCTGCAACTCGGACCGGTGCTCGAGCGGCGGCCGCAAGCGCTGTCGGGTGGGCAGCGCCAGCGGGTGGCGATCGGGCGGGCGATCGTGCGGAATCCGAGAGGGTTTTTGTTCGACGAGCCGTTATCCAACCTCGATGCGGCGCTGCGGGTGCAGATGCGGACCGAGCTGGTCAAGCTCAATCGGCAGTTGCAGACCACGATGATTTACGTGACGCACGATCAGGTCGAGGCGATGACCATGGCGGATCGCATCGTCGTGCTGAATGGCGGCATCGTCGAACAAGTGGGCCGCCCGCTTGAGCTGTACGATAATCCGGCCAATGTATTCGTCGCCGGCTTCATTGGATCGCCGAAGATCAATCTGCTTGAAGGCGTGGTGGCGGAAAATGACGGATCCTGCGTGCGGGTGCGGCTGGACGATGCGGGTGTGATCGGTGTGGTTGCCCCTCAGGCCAGCGTGGCAGCGGGAACCAGGGTGACGCTGGGGGTGCGGCCCGAGCATGTATCGTTTGCCTCACGTGATCCGAAAGGGGGCGATCAGATTGGGGGCGTGGCCGATTTTGTCGAGCACCTTGGCAGCGAAACCCTGGTGTACGTCAGGCGGCCCGACGAAGGTACGATGATCGTCAAGGTGGGCGATCCTTCCGTGGTGCGGCGGGGCGATGCGGTGACGATGGTGCCTCGGGCGGATCGGGCGTTGTTATTTGGACCCGATGGGCGAGCGTTGGTGCGGCGGCCCGCGCGTGGCGTAAGTTGAGTTGGGGGTGCGGGCGGCCTATATCCGTTTTGTGTACTGCGGAGTGGTTTGACCCATGAATTTTTCCAAGCCGATCATCGAGCCGTTCGACTACGTGGTATTCGGCGGCACCGGCGATCTGGCGCGGCGGAAATTGCTTCCCGCTCTGTATCACCGCGATCTCGATGGCCAACTGCCGGAGACGTCGCGGATTATCGGCTCGGCGCGGGCGGAAATGTCGCACAAGGCGTTTCAGGCGCTGGTGCAGAAGAGCCTGGAGGAATTCGTCGAAGCGGAGGCTTTGGATAGAGCGGCGATCAAGCGGTTTCTGAGCCGGCTGCACTATGTATCGTGCGATGCGACGGCAGCGCGGGGCTGGGCCGATCTCGGCAAATTGTTGAACGAAGAGCCGCGCGGTGTCCGGGTGTTCTATCTGGCGACGTCGCCCGAGCTTTATGGCCCGGTTGCCGACAATATTCACACCCATAAATTGCAGACGCCGGAGACGCGGATCGTGCTGGAAAAGCCGATCGGGCATGATCTGGCCTCGGCGCGCGAGATCAACGACCGGGTGGGGGCGGTGTTCGAGGAGCGGAATATTTTTCGGATCGATCACTATCTCGGCAAGGAGACCGTGCAGAATCTGCTGGTGCTGCGGTTCGCCAACTCATTGTTTGAGCCGGTGTGGCAGCATAACGGGGTCGATCACGTGCAGATCACGGTGTCCGAGACCGTGGGTGTTGAGGATCGCGGCGGTTATTACGATCATACCGGCGCGTTGCGCGATATGATTCAGAACCATCTGATGCAGTTGTTGTGCCTGGTGGCGATGGAACCACCGGCGACGCTGGATCGCGAAGCGGTGCGCGACGAGAAGATCAAGGTTTTGAAATCGCTGGCACCGATCACCCAGAACGATATTTCGACCAAAACAGTTCGCGGGCAGTATCGCGCCGGGGCGATCAATGGCGGTCCGGTGAAATCCTATGCCGAGGAGAAGGATATTGCGGCGGGGTCGATGACCGAAACGTTCGCGGCGTTGAAGGTCGAGGTGCGGAACTGGCGCTGGGCGGGGGTGCCGTTTTATTTGCGCAGCGGCAAGCGTTTGCCGGAGAAGGTTTCGGAGATTGTCATCCAGTTCAAACCGGTGCCTTACTGGATTTTTCCGACCGGATCGGACGCGGCTCAGCCCAATCGGTTGGTGATTCGCGTGCAGCCGAACGAGCATATCAGGCTGCATTTATGGACCAAGGAGCCGGGGCCGGGCGGGTTGCGGCTGCGTAACGCGCCGCTGAACCTGAGTTTTGCCGATGCGTTCAAGGGCCATTTGCCGGATGCCTACGAACGGTTGCTGATGGATGTGGTGCGCGGTAACGCGACGTTATTCATGCGGCGTGACGAGGTCGAGGCGGCGTGGGAGTGGACCGAGAGCATTCTCGATGCCTGGAAAAACTCGGGCGAGCGGCCGAAACTTTATACGGCGGGTACCTGGGGGCCATCCGAGGCGATTGCGCTGATCGTGCGCGACGGGCGGACCTGGTTCGATGAGCAGGCGGGGGATTATCCGGGGCCTTAGTAGCGATAGAGCGGGTTCGTCCTTAAACGATCAGGCTCTAGTGGAAAGCTGGAAGCGAGAGCGAGGAGTAGGACATGGTTAGTGATGATATCGCGAGGGTGACCGATCGGATACGCGCGCGAAGCCATGTCGGTCGGGCGGCGTATCTGGCGAGGATCGGGGACGCCGTACGGCGCGGGGTGCATCGCAACGCGGTGGGTTGCGCCAATCTGGCGCATGCGGTTGCCGGATGTTCGAAGCCGGATCAGGATGATTTGAAACGCGACGACAAGGCCAATATTGGTATTGTCACTTCTTTTAACGACATGTTGTCGGCACACCAGCCGTTCGAACGATTTCCCGATATCATCAAGCAGGCGGTGCGCGATGCCGGCGGCGTGGCGCAGGTGGCCGGCGGGGTGCCGGCGATGTGCGACGGAGTGACACAAGGGCGCGAGGGGATGGAACTCTCGTTGTTTTCGCGCGACGTGATTGCGATGGCGACCGCGATTGCGCTGTCGCACGATGTGTTCGATGGCGCATTGCTGCTCGGTGTGTGCGACAAGATTGTGCCGGGGCTGGTAATTGCCGCACTTTCGTTCGGGCACCTGCCGTCGATTTTCGTGCCGGCGGGGCCGATGCCGTCAGGAATTTCGAATGGCGAGAAGTCGCGCGTCCGCCAGCTTCATGCGCAGGGCAAGGTGGGGCGCGCCGAATTGCTGGAGGCGGAGGTTGCCGCCTATCATGCGCCGGGAACCTGCACGTTTTACGGCACGGCGAATTCCAATCAGATGCTGATGGAAATCATGGGGCTGCATTTGCCGGGGGCGTCGTTCGTCAATCCGAACACGCCGCTCCGCGATGCGCTGACCGAGGCGGCGTCGCGGCGGATACTGGAAATCACCGCGCGGGGCAACGCGTTTACCCCGGCCGGGGAGATGATCGATGAGCGCGCCGTGGTGAATGGCATGGTGGGATTGTTGGCGACCGGGGGATCGACCAATCACACGATCCATCTGGTCGCGATGGCGCGGGCAGCGGGGATTCATATCAATTGGCAGGATTTTTCCGATCTGTCGGACGTGGTGCCGCTGCTGACGCGGATTTATCCGAACGGGCCGGCGGACATCAACCAGTTTCAGGCGGCGGGTGGGATGCCGGTGTTGATCGGCGCGCTGCTCGACCGCGGGTTGCTGCACGGCGACGCACGCACGGTGTGGAGCGCGGATGGTATGGCGGCGTATCGCGATCAGCCGGTGCTGGAGGCGGGCGCGGTGCGCTGGAAGACCGCACCGAAAGAAAGCGCCGACACCGACATTCTGCGTGATGCCGGCGCGCCGTTCAGCGCCGATGGCGGGTTGAAAATCATGCGCGGTAATCTGGGCGAAGCGGTGGCCAAGGTGTCGGCGGTGAAGCTGGAGCATCGGGTGGTGGAAGCGCCGGCGCTGGTGTTTCGCAGTCAGGAGGAAATGCAGGCAGCGTTCAAGGCCGGCGCATTGCACCGCGATTTCATTGCCGTGATCACCCACCAGGGGCCGATGGCGAACGGGATGCCGGAATTGCACAAGCTGACGCCGCCGCTCGGGGTTTTGCAGGATCTGGGGTTCAGGGTGGGGTTGGTGACCGATGGGCGGATGTCCGGCGCGTCGGGCAAGGTGCCGGCGGCGATCCATGTGACACCGGAGTGCGCGCGCGGGGGGGCGCTGGCGAAGATCCGCGATGGCGACATGATCCGGCTGGATTGCACGGCGGGGGTGCTGCGGGTGTTGGCCGATCCGGTGGAGTTCGCGGCGCGGCCCCTGCCTGAGGTGGATTTGTCGGGCAATCATCACGGGGTCGGGCGGGAGTTGTTCGGGGCGTTTCGGACTGCGGTGGCGGGGGCCGACGCCGGGGCCAGCGTGTTCGCATGATCGCGCAGGAGGGGTTAGCCGCCATGCTGGCGCTGTCGCCGGTGGTGCCGGTGCTGACCATCGATGATGCCGGGCACGCGGTGCCGTTGGCGCGGGCGTTGCTCGCGGGGGGGATTGGCGTCGTCGAGGTGACGTTGCGGACCGAAGCGGCGTTGGGGGCGATTGCGGCGATGGTGGCCGAGGTGCCCGCGATGCTGGTGGGTGCCGGAACCGTGCTGACGGCGGATCAGTATCGCGCGGTTGAAATGGCGGGCGCGAAATTTGTGGTGTCGCCAGGGTCGAGTGCTGGCGTGCTCGATGCGGCGGCGCGGAGCAAAATTCCGTTTCTGCCGGGGGCGGCGACGCCCACCGAGGTTCTGGCGTTGCTGGAGTTGGGGTATCGGTTGCAGAAATTTTTCCCTGCCGAACCGGCGGGCGGGATTTCCATGCTGAAGGCGATCGGGGCACCGATCGCCGAGGTGCGGTTCTGCCCTACCGGCGGCATCGGCCTCGGCAACGCGCCGGATTACCTGGCACTCGCGAATGTGATGTGTGTCGGCGGTTCGTGGTTGACGCCGGCGGAGGCGATGCGGGCGGGCGATTGGCAGCGGATTGCGGTGCTCGCGGCGGAGGCCGCGGAACTAAATTTGCGGCGGAGGCCGCGGAACTAAATCTACGGCGGAGGCCGCGCATTGAAACGGCTGGGACGCCGGTCCATGTCTTCCCGGTCGGCGAATCATGAGGCGGCGCTCGACGGTGGTGATACATCGAGAGCATGAGATTGATGAGCGGAGATTGGGAATGACGCTGGGGCCGGGACCGACGCGCTGGCAACGCAAACCGCCGGAGGGGAAAACGCCGGTGTTCGCCATGCCGGGCTGGGGTACGGCGCTGAGCCGGGGGCTGCGCATGCGGTGCCCGGCGTGTGGCGAGGCTTCGGCGTTTACCGGCTGGTTCAACATCCGGGCGCGCTGCCCGAAGTGCGACGCGCCGCTGGGCCAGGTGCCGTGCGATACGCTGCCGCCCTATCTGACCATTATTATCGGGTTGACGGTGATCGGGGCGGGGCTGTTATTGGCCGATCGTCACGGGCATCTGGACTATCGGACGTCGCTGATCGTGTTCATTCCGCTGGCGATCGTGTTGCAGCTTGTGGTGCAGCGGCCGGTCAAGGGGCTGGTGCTGGCGGCGATGATGAAGCTGGACATCATCCGCCCGCCGGCGGTTTAGAGCCTGATCGTTTACGGACGAACAGGCTCTACCGCTGTTTTTGCGAGCAATTTCATTGTATTCGGTTGCCGCAAGGCGTCAACCTCAAGCAGTATTGCTCTGGCCTCGGTTCATCTGAAAAACAGAAAGGTTTCCAGGATGAACAGCGGCAGCAACACCGCTCCGGCGGCGAGCATATAGGTGAAAAAGCCTGGCATGCGAACGCCGCGCCGGGCGGCGATGGCGCGGATCATCAGGTTGGGGGCATTGCCCAGGTAGGTGAGCGCGCCGAAAAACACCGCGCCGCTGGAAAACGCGGTGAGCAGCGTCGCGGGCGGGGCGATCAGAGGTGCTGCGCTGCCGCCGGCGGCTTCGAAGAACATCAGATAGGTGGGGGCGCTGTCGAGAAACGCCGAGGACAACCCGGCACCCCAGAACCAGACCGTGGCATCGTGCGGCAGGCCGGCTCTGGCGAGTTGGTGCAGGACCGGCGGGATTGTCGCGAAGATCGCGAAGAACAGGATGCTGATTTCACGCATCGGTGCCCAGGCGAACTGGTTATGGGCGCGGATGGATGGCGGGGTGAAATGTTCCGAACCGGCGACGGTTGCGAAAGCGAGGAGGGTGATGGCGATCTGCCCGGCGGGAAGTTTGGCCGGGCCGAGGGCGATGTCTGCTCCAGGCAGGAGGCCCGATGCGGTGAGAGCGGCAATAAAAATGATCAGCAAGGCGATGTTGATGCCGCCCCGGAGTTTGAAGCCCTTGCGCTTTGGTACAGGTTCGCGCCGCGCGAGGTGACGGTCGGCAAGGTAGGTCAGGAGCAAAACCGGGGCGACAACGACCAGGGTGGGAGTCGCGAGGTGGAGGGTGGGCCAGAAAAATGGCACGCCGCGCAAAAAGCCGATCAGCAGGGGCGGATCGCCCAGCGGGCTGAGCGCGCCGCCGGCATTGGCCACCAGGATGATGAAGGCGAGGATCAGATGTCGGCGCTCGGGGCGGCTACCGTTGGACGCGAGCAGGGGGTGGATCAGCAGCAGGGAGGCACCGATCGTGCCCATGATGCCGGCGAGCAGCGTGCCGATGGTCAGGAGCAGGAGATTTCCCGCCGGACGTCCCCACGGGCCACCCGCGAGCAGAATGCCGCCGCCGAGGGTGTACAGCGCCATCAGCACGGCGATAAAGGGGAGGAAATCGGCCAGTGTCGCCGACCATAACATCGCCAGGGCATTGCCGGGGCCGGTGGCCACGGCGGTGATGATCACCCCGAGCACCACGAACCCCAGGCTGATCCGCGCCATGTTGCGATGCCAGAAGCGAGGGGCAAGGCCAGGGAGCAGGGCGAAGCTCAGCAGCGTTCCAAAAAAGGGCAGCATCGCAGGTGCGCCGGAGGCAAGGCTGGGGGCAAAAAGTGTCATTGTCGGGCGATCATGCGGCGCGGCGGCGCGGCGCGGTGACGATTTGCGCGCGCGGCGGCCTCAAACTAAAGATGCCCCCGACGCAATCGAGATGCAGAGGAGATCGCGCCCGATGGACATGTCTGGAGACCGGCTGATCACCGCACCTCGCGCGGTCGTCTGGGCTGCGTTGAACGACCCGGCGGTGCTGCGGGCCTGCATTCCTGGCTGTGATTCCATTGAAAAACTCTCCGACACCGAGATGACCGCAATCGTGAACGCCAAGATCGGGCCGATCGACGCGCGGTTCAACGGCGCGGTGACACTGGCCGATCTCGACCCGCCCTATTCATACACGATTTCGGGAGAAGGTCAGGGCGGCGTTGCGGGATTCGCCAAAGGCAGCGCCAAGATACGGCTTGAGGAGGTTGAGGGCGGTACCACGTTGCACTATGCGGGTAATGCTCAGGTTGGCGGCAAGATGGCGCAGCTTGGTGCCCGGCTGATCGATTCGGTCGCGAAATCCTACGCCGAAATTTTTTTTATCAAGTTTTCCGAACAGGTGGCCCCCGCGATGGTGGCACCGCAACCCCACGAAGAGGACATTATGGACGATCACGCCCACACCCACCCGCCGGCCCCTAAGGCTCACGATGCCCATGCGTACGATCCCAGCAACCCGGTGTTTGCCGGCCTGCCGATCGGCATATGGATACCGTTGATTATTTCCGTTGTCGTTGTAGCGATCGTGCTGGCTAAATTCATCGGATGAACCCGGCGGCGCTGCCGGGTTCGGTCGCCGAAACCGCAGCGTTGCTTGCGCGTGGCAACGACATCGCCGATCGCGATCTTGTGACCAGCGTGCGCGGTCCGATCGCGGCATTTTCGTCTGCGGCACCGCCGCGTTTGCAGGCGGCTTTGGCACGGAAGGGACGGGGATGGGCGGGATTGGTGGTGACGCCGACGATATTTTACAAATCGCGGCCGATTGGCAGGCGGCGGGCGAGGCGGTGGCCATTGCGACGGTGACCGCCACCTGGGGCAGTTCTCCCCAGCGGCCCGGTAGCCGGATGGCGGTGACCCGATCGGGGAAAATCGCGGGATCGGTCTCAGGCGGTTGTATCGAGACGGCGGTCGCAACGGCGGCGCAGCGCTGCATCGAGACCGGCGCGCCGCAGCTGCTCGATTTTGGTGTGACCGATGAGCGGGCGCGCGAGGTTGGTCTGGTGTGCGGCGGCAAGGTTTCGGTGTTCGTGGAAAAACTGATGTGAAGCTTGAGCATCTGGCAGCATTGCGGACGGCGGCGGCGCAGCGCCATCCGGTGGCGTACGCGACGCGGCTGCCGGATGGCGAGGCGTTTGTACTGCCCGATGCGGCCGCACCCGAAGCCCTGGTCGCCGAGGCAGCGACGATGTTGGCGGCGAATAGGACTGGCGTCCTGTTGATAGGAGCTGAATCCTGGTTCATCGAGGCACGTAACCCGGCACCGCGCGCGATAATTATTGGTGCCGTGCATATTGCGCAAAGTCTGGCACCGCTCCTGGCCTCGCTGGGGTTTGCGGTGGTTGTGGTGGACCCGCGCCGGGCCTTTACGTCGGCGGAGCGGTTTCCGGGAATCGCAACTCAAACCGACTGGCCCGATGATGCCCTGGCCGGGTTGGCACCGGACAGAGAAACCGCAGTGATCACGCTGTCGCATGACCCCAGGCTGGACGATCCGGCGTTGATCCGGGCCTTGGCGTCGGATGCGTTTTATATCGGGGCGTTGGGATCGCGTAAAACTCACGCGGCGCGGGTGGAACGGTTGGGTGCGGCCGGCATGGCGGGAACGGCGATGGCACGGATTTGTGGGCCGGTCGGGCTGGATATCGGGGCGGTCAGTGCGCCGGAGATCGCGCTGTCGATCGCGGCACAACTGGTGGCGGCGCGACGGGGTAAGCTGCGCGTTGAGTGCCCGGCATGACACTCCGGGTTGCCGCGGTGGTGCTGACAGCCGGGCGATTGTCGCGATCGTCGCGGTCGGCTTCGGTGAATAAATTGGTGGTGCGGCTGAAGGATGGGCGGTCTCTGGTCGCGGACGTGACGATGGATCACGACGGTATTCCGCATGATTTTGATGCGGAGCCAGCGTTTGCGGTCCTGAAGGATTTTGCATGAAACCTCGCCTGGTTGTGACACGGACGATGCCCGAAGCGGTAGTGGCGCGGGCGATCGCCGATTACGAGACCCACTTTCTGGATATCGAAGGTAGGTTCGGCGCGGATAAGTTTCTGGCGGCTCTGGTGGGGGCGAGCGCGGCCCTGGTCACGCCAGCGGACCGCATCGATGCCGGGTTGATCGCGCGGATTCCGGCTTGCGTGAAAGTGATCGGGACCTTTTCGGTGGGAACCGATCACATCGATCTGGCCGCCGCCCGGGGGCGTGGTTTGGCGGTGGTGAATACACCGGATGTGTTGTCGTTTGCGACGGCGGAACTGGCGCTGACCCTGATGTTGATGGCCGTGCGGCGCGCCGGCGAGGGCGAGCGGGTGGTGCGGGCGCTGGGCTGGAAAGGATGGACACCGAATTTCATGCTTGGCACCAGCCTGGAGGGGAAAACTCTGGGTATTCTGGGGATGGGACGGATTGGTCAGGCGCTCGCACCGATAGCGCGGGGACTGTCGATGCGGGTGATTTATCATAATCGACGCCGGTTGCGTCCGGATTTGGAGCAGGGGGCGGTCTTTCATGCCGAGGAAGCGGATTTCCTTGGCGCGTGCGACGTTTTGTCGATTCATTTGCCGGGTGGGGCGGCGACGCGCCACTGGCTCAATGCCGGCAGGATCGCGAGGATCAGACCGGGGGCGATCGTGGTGAATACGGGTCGGGGGGCGACGATCGACGACGATGCGTTAATTGCGGCGTTGGTGTCCGGGCGGATTGCTGCGGCGGGTTTGGATGTGTTCGCGGAGGAACCCGCTGTGCCTTCCGGATATCTGGTGCTGGAAAATGTGGTGTTGCTGCCGCACCTGGGCAGTGCGACGCGGGAGACCCGCGTGGCGATGGGACTGCTGGCCCTCGATGGGATCGATGCCGTGCTGGCCGGGCGCGCGGCGGCAAGCCGGGTCGTGTGATGAATTTGGAGGCGCGGCATCAACCGGTGGACGGTTTTCGTGCGGATGGTGCCGTGGATAAGGTGCCAAGCTTGACCATCTGCGCGACCGTGGCTGTGGCTTCGACCGCCGGCATGTCGGCCAGCAGGACGCGGTTCGCCGACGTTTTGTGTCCTGCGAGCACCAGGGCGGTGGCGTAGTCCGCGCGGATGCGGGGCGTCGCATTGGCGCTTCGCGCGAGGGGGCCGAGAATGGTCTCGCCTTCAGCCGGATTGCCGCCAAGCGCGAGGGTCAGGCCGAGGTTGACGTTTGCCGATTGCATCGAGGGATCGATAGCAAGTGCCGCGTGAAATGCTGTTGTTGCGGCGGAGAAGTGGCTTTGTTCGGACTCGGCAATGCCGAGGTCGTTGAACGCGGCGGCGTTCGAGGGGGCGTCGCGCACGGCATGGGTGAAATCGGCGGCGGCGGTGCGAGGATCGGTTTGCAGGGCGCAGCGGCCCCGCCCGATCTCGGCCTCGGCAAGGTGAGGTGAGGTGCCGAGAGACTGGCGATAGTCGGCGCTGGCACCGACGCAATTTTTCAGGATGAAATAGGCATCCCCTCGAACGATCAGGGCTTCGGCATCGGTGGGATTATTCCGCAAAACGGCGTTGGCGACCGTCA
The DNA here is from genome assembly GCA_028688905.1 of Acidiphilium sp. Taxonomy (GTDB): domain Bacteria; phylum Pseudomonadota; class Alphaproteobacteria; order Acetobacterales; family Acetobacteraceae; genus Acidiphilium. The sequence goes on from JAQTXH010000002.1 coordinate 279,178, forward strand.
GCGCCAATTGCGGATTGCCGCCGGCGAGCGCGCTGCGGGCCACGTTGAGGGTTTGATTGCCGATTTTGGCCTGACCGGACGGTGCCTGCGCCGAACAGGCTGCGAGCGACCCGGCAACCAGAAAGGCCAGCGTGTGGTGCTGAAACGGCCAGGGACCATGCCGGCGTGGCCGATTGAGGCGTTGCTTCATGGCAGTCCCCCTCCGGAGGTACCGCCGCCACCGGTGCCGCTGCTTCCCAGGCCGGCAGAACCGATCGAGGTGGCGCCGGTGCCACCGCTGGTAGCCGCGGCACCCGACGTCGCCGATCCAGGGGATGCGCTCGTGGTTGAGGCGGCGCTGTCGAATACGCTGCCCACTGCGGTTTGCGCGAATTGTCCGGTCATCACCGGTTGGCTGGGGCCTCGATCGAGATCCTGTGGATTGGCTGATTCAACGGCAATATTGTGCATCGGCGCATTGTTTTCATGCCAGGTACCTTGCCGTTCGAATGGTTCGAACTGGGTGCATCCGGATAATCCTGCGGCAATCGCGGCAGCAAAGGTCGCTTTGGCAAAAAATTTCATGGGCATTGTTTTCACCGGAGAATAAAGCCGGTTTGACCGGGCAAAATTGTCTGCTGGGCGATCGATCCGTTGGTGCGGAACAGGAGAATACGCTGGAGCTGGTTGGGGGTTGTCCATCCGCTGTCAGGGGATTCGAGTTTGGCGGCGTTATCGACCGGATTGACGAGATAGGGAGTCACCAGGATGACCAGTTCTTCTTCCTGTTTATTGTAATTGTCGTTGCGGAACGCCGCCCCCAGGACGGGGATTTGACCCAGCCCCGGTACGGCGCTGTCGGTTTGGTTGGTGCTGTTGTCGAGCAGGCCGGCGATGGCCAGGGTTTGGCCGCTGCCGATGACGACGGTGGTTGATGCCGATTGGGTGGAGAGCGAGGGGACGACGATCGATTCGCCGGCCACCGAGATTTGAAAGGCGTTCTGGGTGGTGGGTGAACTGACGGTTGGTTCGACATGCAGGATGATGCTGCCGTTATTGAGCACCACGGGTTCAAATTTCAACTGCACGCCGTAGTTTTGATATTCAACCGTCACCTGCCCGTTCTGACCAGGCACCGGTACCGGAAACGACCCGCCATCGATGAAGCTGGCGGTTTGACCTGACAGGGCGGTCAAGGTGGGTTCGGCGAGGATGTGGGCGAGATTGTCGGTATTGAGAGCGTCGAGAATGCCATCGATCGGGACGGTGGCTGACGGGAAGTTCAGATTATACGAGCCTCCCGCAGGGGCGGCGGGGGTTGAAACGCCGAGCAGGCTGCTAACGGTGGAGAAGCCAAACAGAAATTTCCCGATCGCCACGCCGCCGCCGGCACTTTGCCAGTTGATGCCGAGCTGTTGCGTCACGCTGCGCGACATTTGCGCGATGCGGACCCGCAGAGCCACCTGTTGAGGTTGAGCGACTTCGGTCTCGTTGAGAATTGTCTGGCCGGGACCGGCGGCGAGTTGGGCTTGCTTCATCAGCAGATAGTCCTGGGCGGCCGAGGGCACGGTGCCGCGCACAATCACGCCGTTAGCTTCGCTGTTGACAGAGATCCGCGATCCTGGCGCTGTGCGTGCCGCCTCGGCCTGGACGCGAACAGCAGGATACCGGTCTGGCGAGACGATGACATGATAAAATGCGACGGTGCGACCACTCGTATCGGTTGCGGTCAGGGTGGTGAAGCCGGGCGCTTTGCCGAACACGAAAAGCTTGCGTGCGCTCGCCGGCTGGACCGCGATGACATTGGGGTCGGCCACGAAGACGTTGGCCGCGGTACCCGTTAGGGCGACGAGCGTGCCGCCGCCTTGCACGACGACCAATCGGGGGCCGTTAGCATGTCGGGACAGCGAGCGGGATGCGCCTGGCAGGGGCTGCGGTTGAGCGAACGCGGTGCCGATTGTGGCGAAGCTAAGGCTGAGCGCGCAGGCCATCAGAACATGCCGGATTGCGGCTATCCTGGAAGGGGCCATCATGAACAACCACCCAGGTCGGCCATCGGCGTTCGAAATACTCTTGTCAGCGTCACCGCATTTTGCCTTTACAGATTTCCGGAGCGATTTCGACCGGATCGTTCGCCAGATCGTTTGCCAGATCATTTGATTATTTGGTGATAGCCGGAAAACCTTAATATTTTATTGCGATTCCCAATGAAATTTTGGGCTTGTCGTGATATTCGGGGTCCGACGAGTGCGGCATAATAATGCGAATCGATTTACCAGAAGTTCAGTTTCGGGCGTTAGGATCAAATTGTTGGTCGTTCATTTTGTTGATCGTTCATTGTTGCCTAAACAACACAGGTAAATGAAAACATCGTATTTTGGTGGGCTTGGAAAACAAGAAATATTGTTCAATGCGCGGACGACCGCGAGAACGCCTGCGGGCCGGAGGGGCCGATGCGATTGCGCGTATATGACAAAAGTGGCGACCCCGGCGTGGCTCGAACACGCAACATCCCGCTTAGAAGGCGGGTGCTCTATCCAGTTGAGCTACGGGGCCAGTTGCGACGAAATCATCACCGTACCGGAAACGCAAAAGGCGCGTCAATGGGTCCAGTTGCCGCGGCGGTCAAAACGGAAATTATCGGCATAGGCTTTGGCGCGGCGGTGGTGTTCGGTGGGGATTTCGAGGTCGAAGGCAATGCCGTGGCGTTCGGCGTAGGCCACAGCTTCGTCGCGCGTGTCGAACGACAGGCGTACTTCGGTCGCCAGCATGTCGCTGCTGCCGGTCCAGCCCATCAGGGGGTCGATCGTTTTGGCCATGGCAGGTTCGAATTCCAGCACCCAGTGGTGGGTTTTCGCCCAGCCGGACTGCATGGCGGTTTTGGGCGGCAGGAAAATGCGGGCGCGGTTCATGCCAGGTCTCCGGATGGTGTCGCGGTGATATCGGGGCGCCCGGACTCGAACCGGGGGCCTCTTGTACCCAAAACAAGCGCGCTACCAGGCTGCGCCACGCCCCGAACCTGCGTTTCCTATGCCGAGAGCCGCCTCAGCGCAAGCAACTCACCGATCATCGCCGAATTGCGGCGCGATCACCTTGTCGCCCACATCGATATCATCCTTCGCGGTGATCCCGCCCTGCAACTCCAGCGTTGCCGCCACCGGCACATGGCTCGAAATCACCCGCAGGCTCTGCGGCACGGTATCGTTGGCGATATGCCTTATCGTTCCATGCGGCCCGATGAATACCATATCCAGCGGCACCAGCGTGTTCTTCATCCACATCTCGGAAACCTGTGGTGGGTTCCAAGGGAAGATCATCCCGGTATCCGCCGGCACCATTGTGCGGAACATCAGCCCGATTTCCTGCTGCTCCGGCGTGATCGCTTGTTCCACCGTGAAGACGAATCGCTTGCCCTGCTGATTGACGATCGTCAGCCTCTCGGTCGGCAGCTTGGGCTGCGGCCCGGTGATCGCGGCACCGGCGGTGCCGATCACGAGTCCGGCGAGTGCCGCACCGGTCAGGAATCGCGTGGTCCAGCAAGCCATTTGTTCACTCTCCTCCATCGTGCCACCGGGCGCGGCACCCGGCGACGTGGCCATAGCGGAAATGCGTGGGAACGTCCAAGGTGGGCGGCGTGCCTACACATTGGGCGAATCGGTTGCTATAGGTTCGCCATGATGGACGATTTGACCGTGATCCCGGAGGCATCGGCGCGTGCCGACACGGCGTTGCCGCGCCGCACCTTCGCGATCATCTCCCACCCCGATGCCGGCAAGACCACGCTGACCGAAAAACTCCTCCTGTTCGGCGGTGCCATCCACGAAGCCGGCATGGTCAAGGCCCGCCGCGAGCGCCGCAACACCCGCTCGGACTGGATGGCGATCGAGCGCCAGCGCGGCATCTCCGTCACCTCCTCGGTCATGACCTTCACCTGGCACGACATCGTCTTCAACCTGCTCGACACCCCAGGCCACCAGGATTTCAGTGAAGACACCTACCGCACCCTCACCGCGGTCGATGCCGCCGTCATGGTGATCGACGCCGCCCGCGGCATCGAGGCCCAGACCCTGAAACTCTTCGAAGTGTGTCGGCTACGGGACATCCCGATCATCACCTTCATCAACAAAATCGACCGCGAAGGCCAGGACCCCTTCACCTTGCTCGACGAAATCGCGAGCACCCTGGCACTCGAAATCTGCCCGATGATCTGGCCGATCGGCATGGGCGGCCTGTTCCGCGGCTGTTGGGACATCGCCAAATCCCGCCCCATCGGCCGCCAATCCCCCGAGGGCGACATCTCGGCCCCGGTCACCATCCCGCCCGGTCAAATGACCGAACTGCACGACGCCGTCGAACTCGTCGGTGCCTACCCGTCCTTCGACGAACAATCCTTTCTCGCCGGCCACCTCACTCCGGTCCTGTTCGGCAGCGCCCTCAAAGACTACGGCGTCGTCGAACTCCTCACCCTGCTGGCGACCTGCGCCCCACCCCCCACCACCCAGCGCGCCGAACCCCACAACGTCGCCGCCTCCGACCCCAACGTCACCGGCTTCGTCTTCAAGGTCCAGGCCAACATGGACCCCAACCACCGCGACCGCATCGCCTTCACCCGCATCTGCTCCGGGCGCTTTCACCGCAGCATGAAACTCTTCCACGTCCGCGCCGGCAAATCCATGGCGATCCAGGCCCCGATCTTCTTCTTCGCGCGCGACCGCTCGCTGGCCGAGGAAGCCTGGCCCGGCGACATCATCGGCATTCCCAACCACGGCAGCTTGCGCGTCGGCGACACCCTCACCGAAGGCGAAATCCTCCGTTTCACCGGCATCCCCAGCTTCGCCCCCGAAATCCTCCGCCGCATCATCCTCGCCGACCCCATGCGCGCCAAACAACTCCGCCGCGCCCTCGAAGACCTTGCCGAAGAAGGTGTGGCCCAAATCTTCCGCCCGATGCTGGGTGCGGACTGGATCGTCGGCGTCGTCGGTGCCCTCCAGCTCGACGTCCTCGCCGCCCGCATCGACACCGAATACAAAATCCCGATCCGCTTCGAAGCCTCCCCCTACACCACCGCCCGCTGGATCACCGGCCCCGACCCCAAAACCCTGAAAACCTTCATCGACGCCAACCAATCCACCATGGGCCTCGACCGCGACGACAGCCCCGTCTTCCTCGCCCGCGACACCTGGTCGCTCCGCTACGCCGCCGAACGCAACCCCGAAATCCACTTCTCCGCCACCCACGAGACGTCGGCCGCCTAAAAGACAAAGCAAGCCGTTCTTTTTTGCAAAAAAGAACCAAAAAACTCTTATAAATCAACCCTCCGCCCTACCCACGTCATTGCGAGCCCTTGCGAAGCAATCCAGCCTCGCCACAAGCCCTCACCAAGAAGCCCTAACTCCATGCCCCGCCACATCGGCCTCCTCACCCGCACGCAAACGTGAGCAGCAAGCCGTTCTTTTTTGCAAAAAAGAACCAAAAAACCATTATGAATCAGAGGGTAACCGTCATTGCGAGGAGCGCCGCGACGCGGCAATCCATCGTGAAACCACCCCATCCCTGAAAACCAGCCCCGCACCATGAACCAACCCCCCTACGACCAGGCAGCCCTCACCCGCCTCGACTGCATCCCCCGCAGCATAGCGATCCTGCCGATCCTTCTCATCCTCCTGCCAATCGCCGCCACCCAAAGCCCCATCCTGCGATCGATCTGCGCCACCATCGAGCGCCCCGCCGCCACACTCTTCCCCGTCCTCACCATCCTCCGCGCCGACCACATCTACGGCCCCGCCGGCCGCTCAGCCATCCTGATCGGCATCATCGCCGGCCTATACTTGACGATCTACTTCGCCCGGATCACCCCCCGACGCTTCAGAATTCTGAACTACTCGCTCGTCAACGCAATACGCGCCACACAAGGTAGACAAGCCTCCCTTCATCTGACCTCACAATTCGTCCGCGCGCGCCTCCGCATGGCCCTGTTCGGTCTGATCCTCATAACCTCGTTTTCAGCATCACTGATCATCGATGACATCGCCGGCTACATAAATTGGGCAAACACAACCTCGCCCTACTGGTACGCCCTGCAATCCACCCCGTTCTTCCCCGGCACCGTCCTCTCCGGCCAGGGCGTCATCCACAGCGTCCTCTACGACCCCATCGGCAGCCCGAACCACCTGCTCCACGCCATCACCACCGGTCTCAAACTCGCCCTCGCCATCGGCGGCACCGGCATGATCCTCGTCGGCCTCACCGTAATCCTCGCCAACCTCCGCGCCATCCGCCACAACACCACCCGCGACCTCGCATCCCTCTCGTCGCGAAACCCTCGATGACCGCACCCCCCGAAACCCTGAAATCCGCACACGAACGTGAGAAACAAGCCGTTCTTTTTTGCAAAAAAAAGAACCAAAAAACTCTTATAAATCAATAAAATATGTCATTACGAGCCCTTGCGAAGCAATCCAGCCCCGCCACAACCCTGACGCCTAAATTGGCGACCGGCCAAACCCAAGGTAAGCCATCCAACAAACCAATCACGAACCGAGTCGCCGATGAACGTTCCGTCCAACCTCCCCACCGAACCCGGCGTCTCCAATGCGCCTTAGCTGGAACGAAATCCGTGCCCGCGCCGCGACATTCGCCGCCGAATGGCACGACGCCGCCTACGAAAAAGGCGAAACCCAAAGCTTCTACAACGAGTTTTTCGACATTTTCGGCATCCGCCGCCGCCGCGTCGCCAGCTTCGAGGAACCGGTCAAACTCCTCGGCGGCAAGCGCGGCTTTCTCGATCTCTTCTGGAAAGGCACCCTGCTCGTCGAGCACAAAAGCGCCGGCCGCAGCCTCGTCCCCGCCAAAACCCAGGCGCTCGATTATTTTCCAGGCCTGAAAGAGGACGATCTCCCGCGCTTCCTCCTCCTCTCGGATTTCCAGACCTTCGAACTCTACGACCTCGACGAAGCCACCGAAACCCGCTTCCGCCTCGCCGATCTGCCGAAACACGTCGAGGCATTCGGCTTCATCATGGGCGTCCAGGCCCGCACCTTCCGCGACCAGGACCCGGTCAACCTGCGTGCCTCCGCACTCATGCAGAAACTGCACGACGACCTGAAAGCCTCCGGCTTCGACGGCCACGCCCTCGAACTCTTCCTGGTCCGCCTCCTGTTCTGCCTGTTCGCCGACGATACAGGCATCTTCCCCGAACGCGGCATGTTCCAGGCCTTCCTGACCGATCGCACCCGGCCGGACGGGTCCGACGCCGGCCCGCTGATCGGCCGATTGTTCGAAGTGCTGAACCAGCCCGAAACCCGCCGGCAGACCACGCTCGACGCCGATCTCGCCCTCTTCCCCTACATCAACGGCGATCTGTTCGCCGAGCGCCTGCCGTTGCCGGATTTCAACGCCGGAATGCGATCCACCCTGCTCGACGCATCAGCCTTCAACTGGGACGCCATCTCGCCGGCAATCTTCGGTGCCCTCTTCCAGGGGGTAATGACCCCGCAGGAACGCCGCGCCAAAGGTGCCCACTACACCACCGAAAAAAACATCCTGAAACTCATCGAACCGCTCTTCCTCGATGATCTCCGCGCCGAATTCGCCCGCCTGAAATCCCGGCGCGGCGCCGGTCGCGAAGCGGGTCTCCGTGCCTTTCACGATCACCTCGCCAGCCTGACCTTCTTCGACCCCGCCTGCGGTTGCGGCAACTTCCTCATCATCGCCTACCGCGAACTGCGCGCGCTCGAAATCGACCTTCTGCTCGAAATCCACCGCGACCGGTTGGCCGACATCAAGGGCGGCCTCGCCACCTTCAACGTCGCCACCTTCGTCAAGCTGGACGTCGACCAGTTCTATGGCATCGAACTCGAAGAGTTCCCCGCCCGCATCGCCGAAGTGGCCCTGTGGATGATGGACCACATCATGAACAACCGCCTCACCCTGAGTTTCGGTGAAGCCTTCGCCCGCATCCCGCTGCGCAAATCGCCCCATATCCTGAATGCGGACGCTTTGGAAACCGATTGGGCCGAATTTCTGCCACCCTCACGCTGCGCCTACCTGTTCGGCAACCCGCCTTTCCTCGGCGCGAAGGTGCAGACCGATGTCCAGCGTGCTCAGGTGCGCCGTATCGCCGCCCTCGGTGGCTCCGGCGGCACCCTCGATTACGTCACCGCATGGTTTCTCAAAGCCGGTGCCTATGTCGCCGATCAGCAAACCCGCATCGCTTTCGTCGCAACCAACTCGATCACCCAAGGCGAACAGGTTGGCCAACTCTGGCCACTTCTGTTCGACCGGTACCGGCTGGAAATCGCCTTCGCCCACCGAACCTTCGCCTGGGGGTCGGATGCCAAGGGCGTTGCCCATGTCCACGTGGTCATCATCGGCCTGACGCCACGCGCCATCGAACCGCCACAAAAACGACTGTTCTCCTATGCGGACATCAAAGGCGAACCATCTGAGTCACGTTATGCGGCATTGTCATCTTACCTACTCGATGCCTCCGGTCTCACCGATCGGCATCTTGTCATTCATGAATCCGCTCAACCGCTATGCCCGACACCGAAACTCGTGATCGGTTCAAAGCCGATCGATCAAGGACACTACATCTTCGACAGGTCGGAACTTAGCGCATTTTTGAAAGCCGAACCGGATGCCACATCTCTGATGCACCCCTTCGTCGGGTCGGAGGAATATCTGAACGGCGGCGAGCGCTGGATCTTGGCGTTGCAGAGCGCCGATCCGGACGGGCTCAAAAGAATGCACCGGGTTATGGAACGAGTCCAGGCGGTGCGAAAATTCCGCGAAAAGAGCGAGAGCGCGCCGACACGCGAACTCGCCAAGACCCCGACGCTCTACCACGTGAACATTATTCCGAACCGCCCGTTCTTGGTCATCCCCGAAGTCAGTTCGGAACGGCGGGAGTATCTGCCGATCGGATGGCTTGAACCGCCGGTCATCCCGAGTAGCCTTGTACGCGTGATGCTCGACGCCACCCTCTGGCATTTCGGCATCCTGACCTCATCGATCCACATGGCGTGGCTCCGCCACATCGGCGGTCGTCTGAAAAGCGACTACCGCTATTCCATCGGCCTCGTTTACAACACCTTCCCCTGGCCTGACGCCGACGCCAAACAGCGCCAGCGGATCGAAACCCTCGCCCAGGCGGTGCTCGACGCGCGGGCACAATTTCCGGACGCAACCCTCGCCGCCCTCTATGACCCCGACCTGATGAAACCAATCCTGCGCCGCGCCCACACGGCACTCGACGCGGCGGTCGATCGCCTCTACCGCCCGACCCCCTTCACCTCGGAACGCGAACGGGCCGAGCATCTGTTCACCCTCTACGAACGCCTGACCGCCCCCATCCTGCGCGCCATGCAACCAAAGTCGAAATCCCCCCGTCACCGTCCGAAGCGATGACAATGGCAAACCATCGTCTCCCTCAACCCTGCATTGGCCCCATCCGCCGCAGCGCACTGCGCCGATACGCCAACCACCCCACGGCCCCCAGAATAATCGTCACCCCCACCGTCGCCCCAAACAACCCAATCCCCGCCGCCCCCACCCGAACAGCCACAATCAAAGCCCCCGCCGCAACAATCGGATCAGCCACCATCAACACCCGAAACACCATCACCGCCGCAGCCCCGTACGACCCCATCCACAACGCCCAGACCGTCAGCGGCACCCCCAGCACCCAGAACACAGGCGCCCCCTGCGGAAACACCGCGCTATGATCGGTCAGCATCGACAGCGCGACAACCACGCACAACGACTCAAGATAAACCGCCAAAGTCGCAACGAACGTCGCCTTGTCACGCCGCAGAACCTGCCATTCCGGCGAATTAAGTCGCGGAGTCGTCATGCGCTGCCGGGTCATTCATTCAACCTTTATGCGGTGTGCTGACCAGCCATACGATCAGGTCATGAGTACTGCCTGTGCTGAGTGAACCCGTAATCGAAGCCGCAGCAGCAAGTGCAGCCAGGAGACGCTGCTTAACGACCTGACTGATCAAAGTCGCCGCTACCCTCTTGCCCCCCAGAAGCCCGAGCTGGCTGGTAACTAACTTGCGCTGCTGGCGTGACATCTGCCCGGCAGCAGCATCTCTCCAGTCGACCCCCGCAGCGTCCAATGCATCGCGCGTTTCCATCACGTCCTTGATCGCGCCACCGACGCCAAGCAATCCAACAACATCGAGGCCGCGCATCGTCCAGACAAACCCGGCACTGTTATCCATCGCGATATCGACCGACGAATACCCGGTTTCCATCGCACCGACCCGAAACACAGAAACCGAGCACGTCGCGCTTGTCGCAAGCGCGCCTCCCCACAACGCCGCGGTACCAAAGAGCGATTGTCCCCCTGTCACCGGAGCCGCCGCCGCCGTGCCGACCACGCCGATCCACGACAACACGGCCCCGCCACAGTTGAAACCCAGCGATAACCATTCGGTCGCGGGCGAAGTGGTGGCCGTGCGGATGTGCGGTACCGGCGCTGGGTGACGCCCGGTCGGCGACCGCCGGTACTCGAACACGATCGTCTCCCCGCCGGCTGCTGCCGTCCTGACCGTGCGCGTCATCCCGTTCGCGATCAGCACGATGCCAAAACCTCGCGTTTCCGGCACGTGATCGACGGCTTTGATCAACGTCGCCGCGGATGGTGGCACACTGGAGCCGAACATGTCCGCTCGTGGTGTCAAAGCAACGCTCACGGTAGCCTCCCTAACCTGACATGAGAAGAACAGTATTGCGGTGCCGCAAAGACCGCAACCGGCGTCCAAAACCACGTGTGCAATCGTCACGCGTCACAAAAACTAACATTCCCCTTGCCCACCCCCCACATCCCCAGCCTATAAAACCGCGTGACCCGAACCGCGCCCGCCCTGACCGAAGCCCAATCCCGATGCCTCAGCGCATTGGTGGCCGTGCTGTGCGATCTGCTCCTCGCCCTCTGCGACGCAACCGATTTGCCGCCCGTCCTGCGCCGCCTCATCCACACCCAAATCACCACCCTGAAAACCCAGGCCGCCGCCCTGCTGGCCGCCCCCAACGGCGAACCCGCCATCAGGCAAACCCTCACCCTTCCCGCGCGGCTTCGCTTGGCTGCTGCGTCTGATGCCCGGCACCCCAGGCACCCCCATCGTCGCCACCCACACGCGCCACCAACTGATCGAGTTCCTGGCCACGCCGGACCTGATCGCCCTGCTGGATGCCAACCCCTCCCTCGGCCGCACCCGCCGCCCGCCCCGAACCGAACGAAAATCACGACCAATACACCTGCACCTTTTCACGCCCAAATAGTTACGATATAGCAATGAAATCGCCACGCTAATCCGTCGAGGTTTGACCCCGCCGCGCCGCAACCCTAAACCCCCATCATGACCGAAACACCTGCAAACCCCCCGACATCCTGGCCATTCCGTGAAGCGGAGCGGGTCGCGCAACGTCTCGCGCGCACGGAAAAAACCCATGCCTTGTTCGAAACCGGCTACGGCCCCTCCGGCCTGCCGCATATCGGCACCTTCATGGAGGTCGCCCGCACCTCCTGGATCAGACTCGCTTTCACCAAACTCACCGGCCTGCCCTCGAAACTCCTGGCGTTTTCCGATGATATGGATGGGCTGCGCAAAGTCCCCGGTAACGTGCCACAGCAGGACATGCTTCACCGCTACATTGGCCAGCCCCTGACCAAGGTGCCCGACCCGTTCGCCACCCATGACAGTTTCGGCGCGCACAACAACGCCCGCCTGCGCTCGTTCCTGGATTCGTTCGGCTTCGACTACGAATTTGCGTCTTCGACCGAGTATTACACCTCCGGGCGGTTCAACGATGCGCTGCGTGCGGTGGCGGCGAAGCATGACGTGATTCGCGACATCATCCGCCCGACCTTGGGGCCGGAGCGGCGGGCGAATTATTCGCCGATTTTGCCGCTGCATCCGCGCACCGGGGTGGTGATGCAGGTGGCGATCGATGAGGTCGATGTCGATGCTGGGAGCGTGACCTGGCGTGATCCGGAGACCGGCGTGGGGTACGAGACCTCGATTTTCGACGGGGCGGCCAAGCTGCAATGGAAAGCGGATTGGGCGATGCGGTGGTACGCGCTCGGGGTCGATTACGAAATGTCGGGCAAGGATTTGATCGATTCGGTCCGGCTCTCGAGCGCCATCGTGCGGGCGATGGGGGCCGAACCGCCGGAAACCTTCACCTACGAATTGTTCCTCGACGACAAGGGCCAGAAAATCAGCAAGTCAAAGGGCAATGGGCTGTCGGTGGAGGACTGGTTGAATTATGCCCCGGCGGAAAGCCTGGGGCAGTTCATGTTCGCTTCGCCGCAACGGGCCAAGCGGTTGTTTTTCGATGTGATTCCGCGCGCGACCGATGATTATCTGACCAGCGTGGAAACATTGTGCGCCGGGACCGGAGTGGCCGAGGATAATCCGGCCTGGTTCATTCATGGTGGAATGGTGCCCAATGCCTCGGGCAGCCCGGTACCATTCGGGATGCTGCTCAACCTCGCCTCGGTGGTGAATGCCGAGACGCCGGATATGCTGTGGGGGTTCATTCGGGCGTATCGGCCGGATGCGACGCCGGCGGCATCGCCGTTTCTGGCGCGGCTGGTCGATTATGCGGTGAAATATTATCAGGACTTCGTAAAGCCAGCCAAGCGGTATCGCGCGCCGAGCGAGGTCGAACGGGCGGCGCTCGAGGATCTGGCGGCGGGACTGGCGGCGATGCCGGTAGCGGCGGAGGCCGAGGCGTTGCAGACGTTGCTGTACGATGTCGGCAAGCGGCATCCGTTCGCATCGTTGCGGGACTGGTTTTCGTGCCTGTATCAGGTGCTGCTGGGGCAGAGTGAGGGGCCTCGGTTTGGTGGGTTCATTGCCCTGTATGGGGTGGCACCGACGATCAACCTGATCGAACAAGCTCTTTCGCGCGAAATGGTCGCCGCTGATTGATGACGCGCTCGAAAATGTCACGCTGACCGGCGCTGATGTCGCGCCAGCCGTGGGCCTCGGCGTAGGCGCGGGTCGCGGCACGGGGTGGCGGGTTGATGAGCAGGGTTTCGAGAGCTGAAGCGATGGCTTCGGGCGTGAAATCGGCGGCGATCAATCCGGCTTCGGGTGAGCGGACCACCTCGTCATTGCCAGGAGCTGGGGAAGCGATCACGGGGGTGCCGCAGGCCATGGCTTCAAGTAATACGTTCGCCCAGCCTTCGCGGCTGGAAGCGAGGATGAGTGCGTCGGCACCGCTGTAATAAAGCGGTAAGGCGGGTTGTGGCAGTGCGCCGGCCAGATGTACCCGGCCCGCAATGCCACGCGCGACGGCCAGCCGGGTCAGTTTTTCGCGCTCCGGCCCGTCGCCCACAATGATCAGATCGAAACCGGCGAGGCGCGTGGTGGCGAGCCGGGCGAACGCCTCGATCACCCGATCGTGGCCCTTGCGCTCGATCAGATGGCCGACGGAGAGGCAATATGGCCGCAAGTATCCCAAAGCGGTCCGGGCAGCGGTGCGATCGGTTGGGGTGAAAAGATCGGTGTTGACGCCGTTGCGCAGGGTGGTGATTTTCGCAGGCATCGTACCGAGCGCGATCAGGCCGTGGCGAAGGGCGTCGCTGACCGTGACGAGGGCGTCGGCGTGGTTGATTGCTTGGGCGATCAAGGCGCGGGGGCGGCGGAAATCAGGCCAGTGCGTGATGTCCGAACCGCGCGCGGTGAGCACCAGGGGCAAGGAAAAGTCGCGCGCCAGCCAGGCTGCGGCGACACCGTCGGGGTAGAGATAATGGGCGTCGATGGCGTCCGGCTGGTAGCCTTCGGCGATCAGTTGGGTGAGGGCGGCTTTCAGCGCGCCATAGAGCGTATGTGGCGTCAGCGCCTGGCCAAATCGGGGGATCGCGAGGTAGCGAGGGTGACGAACATCGATGCCGAAACGGGTTTCGCGCCTTGGGGCAGCGGCCTGATTTGCCCAGGTACCGAACCGATGATGGGTTGAGGGAAACCACGGTACGGGTGCCAACACCACGCTTGTTACGTCTTCATCGGCGATCAGGTACCGCAGCCGGGTTTCCACGAACACGCCGTGCGAGGGCATCGACGCGCTGGGAAACAGGGTCGAGACGGTCACCAGCCGGATCGTCATCGTCTCCGGTCCCGCCAGGAGGTGCGGGTGCGCGGCGGGGTGGTTACGTCTGTTGGGGGGGCGGTGTCATCCCGCCAGTCGAACGGCGACCATTTTTGCTTGCCTGGCGGAGCCTCACGACCTTCCTGCGTGACCCAATAGGCGAGCCACCCGATCGCGAACAATCCGCCGAGGAAAAATAAGCCTTCCATACTGGGCCTATTTTTGAATGCTGCGCCGGAGACGCCAGGACGGCGCAAGGGGGCGGGGAGCATCAGGGAACTTTATCCGGCGGTCGGCTTGGATGGTACTGGGGGCCGGAACGGTTTGCAAAATGGCACCGAGGGCAGCGATCATCAGCAATAGCGTGTAGAACAGACTGTAGTAGCCGAGTGACAGAAACGAACCGCCCACCAGAAACGCAATCATCGAAACTTCGATCATGCGGCACAACTCATCGATCCACCGCAGTGACGGGTCGCCGCGGGTTCGCCACCGAATCCGGTGCAGTTTGATCACGCTGGCCACGTTCAGGGCGATGAAAATGAACAGAAAGGGGAAGCCGCCCTGGCTCAGGATTTGGAACCAGATGCTGTGGGTCGCGCGCTGGTTGGCCTGCGGGTAGTAGCGGTGGATGACCGAGGGTGTCGCAGTGGCCTTGAAACCGGCACCGGTCAGCGGGTTGGCCAACGCGATGCCGAACGCCTGACGCCAGACGGTCAGCCGGTCGTTCGCCGAATTGGAATGATGGTAATTCTGAATCCCGTTCATCCGGCTCACCCATTGCGAGGGCATGACACCAACCGCCAGAATCAGGCCGAGCGCGATGAGAACGCCCGATCTGATCCGGCCTTTGCTGTTCCACCAGAGAAACGCGCTCATGGCGAACAGCGCGAGAAACCCGCCGCGCGAATAGGTGCCGGCCACGGCGATGACGCAGAGCATCATGGCGGCGGCCATCCCGAACCGGATGACCCGGTGGGCGGAAATCACCCGCAGGTAGTTCATCAGGGGCAACACGGTCAGCAATGCGACCGCAAGCTGATTATTGTCGGTGAGGATACTGTTCGGTGGACCATAAACATGGTCGTTACCGCCGGTGAGCAGAGTGAAAATACCGCCCTTGACGCCATAATAGCCGATCGAGAGCACGATCAACCAGACCAGCGCGTGAATGCGCTTGCGGTTGGTCAGCAAGGCGGCGACCAGCAAGAGAAATCCGAACGATTTCAGCAGGTCGGTATAGACCGGCAGCACGATCGATGGCGGGGCAAGCGCGAAGATCGTGCTGATTGTGGCCTGGATCAGGAAACAGGTTATCAGGATCGTGATGCTGTTGACCGGGAATTTTTTTGGCTCCCGGTTGACGATGCAGCCAATCACCGTTGCCAGTGCCGCGATCAGGGCGACCGGAAGGGTGCCGGTGATCCCAAAGGTTTCCTGCTGGGGACTCATGAAGGTGAAGCACTCGAACGCGATCACACCGGCCATCGGCCGGATGACGGCCAGAGTGGTCAGGCTGGCCAGAAATGCGAGTAGAATTAGGCTGTGCAGCATCGCCGCTCGACCGGGCTTAGATCAGGTCAGGATTTGCCGAGGCTGGCATCGAGCTTTTCGGCGGCCGCGCGATCGGGGAAGTTTGCTTTGCCAGCGAGTGCTGGCTTCAGGATTGCCGTGGCCTTTGTCTTGTTGCCGGTTTGCGCCAGGACCGAGGCGTAGTGGTAGCTGACATCGGGGTCGTTGGGCATGCCCTGATGCGCCTGACCGAGCAGAACCAGCGCCTGTTTCGGATTGGTTTGACGGGCGAGAATCCAACCCAGCGTATCGGCGATTTGCGGGGTAGGGCTGATAGCATAGGCGCGTGCCGCCAGGCCAGCGGCGTCTTTGCCATCATGTTTGCCGGCGATCCACGCCAAATTGTTGAGGGCCAGCACGTCGTTCGGGTTTTTTGCCAATGCGGCCTGGTAATGGGCGGCGGCACCCGGGAGATTGTTCGCGGCCAAAGCAATCTGACCCGCCGCGTTTTCCAGAGACGGCAGCAGCCCGAAAGCTGTGATGGCGGTGTTGAGTGTAGCCGCGGCACCCTGCTGGTCGCCGGAAACCGCCTGAGCTTCGGCCAGGTTGAGCGCGGTCAGGGCCGAGGGGCTTGCCTGGTCGGCGTTCCGGAACGCGGCGACGGCTTGCTTTGGTTGATGTTCGGCCAAGTATAGCCTGCCCGGTAAGAGCAAAGATTCAGGCTGATGTGCTGGATCGGCGGCGAGTTTACGCGCGGCGGCGAGCGCCGCGGTCGCGCCGCCTTGTTTTAGAGCCAAACCGACTTGCGCTTGCAACATGACCGTATTGTGCGGCATGGCTTTCAAGCCGTCCGCGAGCACGGCCTGTGCTCCCGGCAGATCGCCGGTGCCTGCGTCGAGCCGGGCGAGGCCGAGCCGTGCGCCGATGTTTTGCGGATTGCGCTGAACAAGAGCCGCCAGATCGGTTTTGGCACCCTGGGTGTCATGGCGGGCGAGCGCGACCTGCGCCTTCGCGGCCAGGATGAGCGGATCGTTTTGCATCGCAGGGTTGACGCCGTCGAGCAAAGTGCGCGCTTGATCAAGCTTGTTGAGACGGAGGTCGAGACTGGCCAGATCGGCCACGAAAACCGGATTTCCCGGTGACCGCTTGCGCGCAGCCTCAAGGACGGCGTTGGTCTGGGTGAAATTTCGGGTGCTGGCGAGCAGTGAGGCGAGGGCTGACACCGCAGCCTGATTGGTGGGGGCGGCCTTAACCGCGTTGGCGGTCACGGTTTCGGCTTCGGCTTCGTTGCCCTGGAGCAACGCAATATGCGCAACGCCGAGCATGGCGGCGATGTTACCGGGCTGGGCCTTGAGCGTGGCTTCGTAATCGGCGCGAGCGGCGGGCAGATTGAAGGCAGCCAGATCGAGTTCAGCGGACAGCAACGATCCCGCCGCCGTGCCTTTCAGTTTGTCGAGGCGGTCGATGGCGGCGCGCGCGGTGGATGAGTCGCCCGCAGCGATAGCCGATTGGGCGAGAGCCGCCTGGACGCCGGGATCGGCCGGGGCGAGCAGAGCCGCTTTCTGGAACCGGGCGACGGCGGTTTTCGGATTGCCGCCGGCCAGATCGAGTTGGCCAAGGTGGACGAGAGGGGCGGGATTCTCTGGTGCCAGGGTTGCCGCCTGGGTGAAATCAGCATGGGCTTGGGCGAGGTTGCCGAGGCTCTGCTCGGTCGCGCCGCGTAGCATCGTCAGGCCAAAATCATGCGCGGTGGCGGAACCGGCGGCGTCGATCGTGGATAATGCTAGATGTGGATGATGATTTTGCAGGGCGAGGGCCGCGAGCAGACGCCGCCCTGCCGGATCGACCGGAACGCGCGCGACGTAATGTGCCGCGGCCTCCTGGGCGGCACCGTTCTCGCCGAGATGGAACAGGGTTTCGGCTTGGAGGAAATAGGCGCCTGGAAGATCGGACATGACCGGCGACAATTGTTGCAGGACGGTTTGGGCCGGCTTCCACTTCTGCTGGGCAACATAAAGTCCGGCCTGAAGATAGAGCGCACCCACCGAACCGGGGGCGAGTTTCAGGATGGAGGTGATCTGGGTCTGGGCGGGGTCCTGTTGACCGGCGACAAGCAGCGCGTTCGCGAGGGTGATCCGCGCGGCGATATTGCTGGGGTCGCGCGTCAACAGGGCATTGAGGGTGGCGATCGCATCGTTGGGTTTGCCGGCAACGAGTTCGGCGCGGGCTTCGCTGAGGACCACCTGCGGATTGCTCGGGTCAAGCGATTTGGCGTGCGCGATGTCTTGCTGCGCCGCTTCGGCGTCGCCGCGGGCGAGGGCGACATTTTCGCGGGCCAGCCAGACCGCGGGCAGTTTGTTATCGAAACCCTCGGCCTTGCGCAGATCGGCGGCGGCGCGATTGTCCTGGTGGAGCGCTTGTTCGGCGGCGGCGCGGCCTAATGCAAGACGAGCGGCGGTTTCGCCGGTGGCAGTGCCGATCGGAAAGTCATGCAACAAATCGATGTAGCGGCGCTGGGCCAGGTAGGATTGCAGGATCAGGCTGAGCGCGCGGTCCGGCTGGTAGCCTGCGGCGCGCGCCGCCCGGGCTTCACGCTCGGCCGAGACCGGGCTGCCGAGATCCAGATCGAGCTTGGCCAGCATGAGGTTTGCCGGGCCGTTGCCGGAGTGGTCGCGAAGATAGCTTCGCAGGACCAGCATTGCGTCACGCGGTTTGTCCTGGGAAATGTAAGTTTGCGCCCGGTCGACCGGATTGGCGTGCGCAATCCCCCCGCTCGCGGCGACAAACGGCGTTGCCAGGAGAATGGTGCGGCAAAAATGTTTCATTGATTTTCGGGTTCCGTGGCCGTTTCGGGCTGATTGGGTGAATAGCCGCTTCTCACGAGATCGGCGATGCCGAGTGACTCGATCAGTGCGTAGAGCGTCGGCCGGCTGACGCCTAGTCGCTTTGCCGCATTCGCGATCGATCCTTGCGCATGCATAAGTGCGAGTTGGATGGCTTCGCGTTCGGCGCGTTGACGCGCGGTTCGCAGGTCGACGACCGCGAGGTTGGCTGGGGTGAGTTCCAGATCGGACGGCTCGACAAACCGGCCTTCCGCCATGATGGCACCCCGGCGGATGCGGTTTTCCAGTTCGCGAATGTTGCCGGGCCAGGAATGGGCGGCGAGGGCGGCGACCGCTTGGTCCGACAGGCCGATGACGCGCCGGCCCGATTCGCGGGCGAAGCGGGACAGAAAATAGCGACCGAGCAAAACGGCGTCCCCCGGCCGTTCGCGCAGCGGCGGGATACGAACCGACACGATATTGAGCCGATAGAACAGATCCATGCGAAACCGCTGGGTTTCGACCAGTTGCTCCAAATTCTGATTGGTTGCTGAAACGATACGAGCGTCGACCGGGATCGATTTGCGCCCCCCGACCCGTTCGATGACGTGTTCCTGCAGAAAGCGCAGCAGCTTCACTTGCAGGCTTTGCGGCAGGTCGCCAATTTCGTCGAGAAACAGCGTGCCTTTCTGGGCGAGTTCGACCCGGCCGAGGGTTTGGCGCACCGCCCCGGTGAAGGCCCCACGTTCGTGGCCAAACAATTCGCTTTCGAGAAGATGTTCGGGAATGGCACCGCAATTGATCGCGATGAAGGGGCCGGCCGCGCGGGGGCTGAGGTCGTGCAGAGCGCGGGCCAGGACCTCTTTACCTGTCCCGCTATCGCCGAGCAGGAGCACCGGGACATCGGTCTGGGCAAGTTTTTCGATGTCGCGGCAGATTTTCAGCATCGACTCGGCGGCAGTGAGCACGGTTTTGATCGGGCTTGATCCAGCCAGGGCGTTGAGCGTGCGATTTTCCGCCTCCAGGTCGAACAGCCTGAAGGCCCGGTCGACGATTAAACGTAAAACGTCGATATCGACCGGCTTTTCATAAAAATCATGAGCACCGTGGCCGATGGCGTGAATGGCGTTTCGCTTGGCACCATTGCCGGTAGCGACGATCACCTTCATGTCGGGGCAGATGGCAAGAAGGTCGTGCAGGGTTGCGAACCCTTCGGTCACGCCATCGGGATCAGGCGGTAATCCGAGGTCGATGACGGCCACCGCCGGACGCTCGCGGTCGAGGATCGTCAGTGCCTGGGCGCGCGAATTTGCGGTCAATACGGTGCGGCCCGGGAAGGCCCAACGGTATTGGCGGCACAAACCATCATCGTCCTCGACGACCAGAAGCTTGTCACGGTCCTGAATGCTCATGCGATCACGAGTTTTGCGGTGTGGGATATCGGGTCGAGCGTCGGAAATCTCAATTTGACGACGGTTCCGACCTTCGGCGTGCTGGAGATGACGACGGTGCCGCCGGCGGCATGCACCAGCTCACGGGCCTGAAAGGCCCCAAGCCCGAAGCCGCTGGCCTTCGAGGAGATGAATGGACGAAATAGTTGATCGCGGATGAAGGTGTCTGACATGCCGATGCCGCGATCCGTGATGGTTATGGCGACCATGTCGACTTCGCGTTCGACCTGGACGGAAACGATCTGCCCGGGTGCCGAGGCGTCGATCGCGTTATCGATCAAGTGGTTCATGACCGCATCGAACGCGGCGGCCTCCATCGCGATGTCGGACGCCGGGTCGGCCACGTCGAGCACGACGCCGACCGCTCCTTTCGACCACGCGGCACAAGCGTTGAGCGCCCGCAGACGATCGACGACAGGTAGGCGAACCGGCGGCGGGATTTCGGGTGATTTCAAACGGGTCAGCATCGACTGGATTTTGCCCACCGATCCTCGCAGGGTCGCCATCATATCGTCGCGGAAATCCGGATCGTTCATGTGATGATCGGCGTTCGAGATCAACAGGGCCAGTTGGTTGGCGACATTTTTGATGTCGTGCGCAACGAAGGCGAAACGCTGGCCGGCCGCCGCAAAGCGCCGCGCTTCCGCGAGGGCTTCGGCGGCGCGGCGCTCTGCGAGCATCAGTGAGATTTCGCGTGCCACCACGCGCAGCAGTGCCACCGATTCCTCGTTCAGCGTGGTTCCGGCCCGGGGGGCACCGAGCAGCACCACGCCGAGAGGCACCGGCGAACGCGGATCGGGCAGGGCCAGCGCCAGCCAGCACGCAGGCGTCGTATCGATCGCGATGGAAGCGTACGCCCCGTCGAGCCGGCAATAGACCTCGCGACAAAGGTGGATCATCAGAGGATGGGCATTGTCCAGCGGTGCTGCTGGGCCGCGCATGTTCCATTCGCCGGCATTGTTCAGGAGTAGGGTTTCCGAAGTGCCGTCACGCAGCATCAATACGCCCGACGGGCTATCGATCGTGTCGGCGAGAACTTTGATGACCCGTTGCGGCAGGCCGCCCTGCTCGATTGCGGCCAGGGTTTCGATGCAACGCAGCCATTCACGCCGGTAATCGTAGCGCTGGGCAAAAAAGTTGTCGGCGATTATCTGGCGTAGTTTCGAGCGGGCCGACCCGGAACTTGCCAGCACCGAGATCAGGACTATTCCGGAAAAAATGAGGGCGATTTCGAAGACTGAACCCCAGTCCTTGCCGTATCGCTGGAACAACGTTCCGGTGATGCCGAGGCCGACAAGAAAAGATCCGCCGAGGATCAGGCTGGTAGTGTAGAATGCGGCGCTGTGCGAGATCGTGACAAGGTTGCGCCACCGGCGCATCCGGTATTCCGTTCCGGCAAAGAGCGGCAGAACAATCAAGTAGACGACCGCCTGCGCCTGAAGCAGATATGGTGACAGATGCCGATGTATGATGGCGTCGCCATAGAGCAAAAAAGTGAACAGTGCCATGGTCGCGATTGCGATCAGGGGCAAATTGATGTGCCAGCGGATGTCGTCGTCCGCGTTTCGATAGACATTTTCAATGAGAATCAAAGTGATGAGCGCAAAGAACAGGCGCGCCTCAATCACCAGGCCATCCGCCTGTAGCCAGATTGCGGTCGTACTAAGGACGGCAACGGCGGCAACCGCGATACCGCAGCCGATCATGATCCGGGTGGCAAGCCGTACCTTCGCATTCGGGGCGGTGCTGAAGCGCCGTTCGAGCGCGCCGATGGCACCGATCCAGCCGGAGGCCTGAATGAACCAGGCCGCGGTCTGCAGGTTGGGTGCCGCGATCATGCTGACGGCCCAGAGCACCGTCAGGAACGCCGCCATCGCCATCGGCTGGGCGTGTCGCCGTAGGGTCAGACCAACGCCGAGGGCGGTGTAACTGATGCCGGCACCGGCATAAATCAAGGCGGTGAGCGTCATGGCTGGCCTATCGCCCGCCAGGAAATCAGCGAGCCCCCTCCCGTAAAATGATGACACGAATGGTCGCGATACAAATTCTGAGGTCGAGACTAAGGCTGCGATGCTTAATATAATATAAATCGTACGCCAATTTGCGGCGAGCGTCCTCGACTGAGGCCCCGTAGGGGTAATTCACCTGTGCCCAGCCGGTGATGCCGGGCTTGGCGACGCTGCGGTCGCGATAATGCGGAATTTGCGCCGCAAGATTGTCGACGAAATGCGGCCGTTCTGGACGAGGGCCAATGACGCTCATTTCACCTTTGAGGACGTTCAATAACTGGGGAAGTTCGTCGATTCGCAAAAGCCGCAGGATGATGCCGATACGGGTCACCCGGGGATCGCGGCGGGTGGCCCATACCGGGGTGCCGGCAGCCTCCGCATCAACCCTCATGGTTCGGAATTTGATGATTTCAAACGGATTTTCGAACAATCCGACGCGGGTTTGTCTGTAAAAGACGGGTCCGGGGCTATCAAGTTTGATCAAAAGCGCGGTCACCAGGAGGACGGGTGCCGTGATCAGTATGATTGTGAGGCTCAAAACGATGTCGGCCACGCGCTCAACGGCCCGCTGGATTACGCCGACGCCCAATGTGTTACCATAGGCAAGCCAACCATTGGAAAGACGGTCGATGTCGATCGATTTCGAAGAGATTTCGCGAAATTCAATTTCATTGAAAATGCGAATTCCTGCGGTGCGGCACCGGATCAGGGCCTGATCGTCAACCAGGGGCCGGAATTCCGATGGCACCACAATGGTGGTGACGCCCTGGCGCTTCAGGTCTCGGGCGTCGATGGTGCGAAAGTTTTCGCAGGTAATCGACGTGATTTGCGGGGAGGCGGCACCTGGATGATGTGCCCTGATGTCTCCGAATGAAACAACGGCAGAATTGATTGTGTTCATGGTCTGGTCGTAGCCGTCCCTGTTAAAAGCGTTAATCTATAAAAGATTAAATTATAGAATATTAGAAATCGCAAATGCCTCAGAATTCGATCCCAAAAATCAATACAGCCGTTGAATACGCTAAAGGCTTTCGCCTTGATATTTGAGATGCAAAGTCATTGAATATATTGATGCTATATCACATCGAAATAGATGGACTCCGTCTCTATAAAAATTCAGTTAGTTAAAAATATAATCCTTATAGCTTGCAACGTGCAGGTGCGTCTTAAAATCCGAATTCAACACAAAACTCATAATGTTTAAGAGCTGGCGTTGTTATAACGGAAACAAAAAAAATCAATTAAATATTGGATTTACAAAGAAATTTTCGCTCGTCCAAAAATAATTCCGTAGGTTATCGTCAAACATTTTTTCGCTGCGATGTTATATGAATTTGTCAGAATTGTCTGTTAACAAATTATCGCCAGGACGTCAATCGGGGAATCTATAGCAACTATCTGGTTGCCAGCAGGCTTGTAAAAAACCATCCGTACATAATGTATTATGTACAAAATAGTTAAAATTGATATCTGTCTCGAATATTGATCGGTTGGGGATTTGCGTATTTTTCTGACAAAATTTTCGAGAGCGTTAACGCCTTCGGTTGTGAATTATGCTACGTCCCGCTATGGTGAGCAGATTGTGAGCGTCCGTTAGGGCGACTGTTATGACATTCATTTGAGAGATTTTGATGGAAAAATCACATATGGAAAAATCACATATCGGATTTGGATTGGGTATCCGGCTGGCTGCTTGGCGAACGGCATGGACACCCAGGGGGCGGCGACTCAAAATTTCTGGTACGGCGTTTCTGGTCGGAGGATTTTGTATCGGGGTTGGCGTGTTGCCGCTTGGTGCGTGTTCGGATCAGGATACGGCTTCGCTGCCGCCACCCGTGCAGCCCGGGGAGGCGTTGCCCTATCGAATCGGTCCGTCCGACACATTGAGTGTGTTTGTCTATGGTGCGCCGGACTTAAGTGTTCATGGCATTCCGGTCCGCCCGGATGGCCGGATTGCGATCCCGCTGGTACCCTCGATTGTCGCGGCAGGTAAGACCCCGCGTGAACTGGGGAAGGATATCGCCCATAAACTTTTGAAATTCGTGCGCGACCCGAACGTGACGGTGATCGTCGATAGTTTCCATGGCATGATGGGTTCGGAAATCCGTGTCATTGGTGGCGGGGCGAAGCCGGTCGCGGTTCCCTATGTCGACCATATCACCTTGCTCGACGTGATGACTGAAATTGGCGGTCTTCCGAAATTTGCGGCCGCGAACGATGCCTATGTTATCCGCAGGTCGGCGAAGGGCGACGTCAAGATACCGGTTCGGCTGGGCGCATTGGTCAACCGGGGCGATCTGTCGCAGGATATTTTCCTGATGCCGGGCGATGTCCTGGTCATTCCGCAAACGATGTTCTGAGGTAGACCGATGGACGACGTTATTGCACTTGGCTTGCGGTTTGCTGGCGGCGCATGGCGTAAACGCTGGCTCGGCATAACTTTGGCGTGGCTGATCTGTCTGATCGGGTGGGCCGGGGTGATGGTGTTGCCGCCGAAATACGAATCCAGCGCCCAGCTTTATGTCGCGGCCGATCCGGTGCTGACGCCATTGCTGGAAGGGATCGCCATCAATGGAAACACGCGTGAGGAATTCAGCCTTTTGCAGCGCACTCTATTGAGTGACCCCAACCTTGGCACGCTTCTGGATAAGACCGGCCTCGGGCTGAACGCGGAGGGACCCGGCGCGCGGGAGGCAATGATCCGCGGATTGCGCAGCCAGATTCAAATTGTACCGCAGACCGACAATTTATTCACGATCAGCTACCAAAGTCCGGACCCTAAAAAGGCATACGAGGTTGTCCAAGGGTTGGTTAATATTTACGTCGAGCGGGCTTCGGTCCGCAATCAGGGTGATATCGATAACGCGAGGAGCTTTCTGGATTCGCAGATCACGTATTTCCATACTCAACTGAAGCAGCTTGAGCAGCGGCGCGCGTCGTTCCAGGCCAAATATCTGCAACTGCTGCCCGGCGTCGACGGGGTGTCGGCATACGAACAGGAGCAGACCAAGGTTCGCCAGTTGAACGGTACATTGCAGGATGCGATTGCCGAACGGGAGCTTATCGAGAAACAATTGGCGACCACCACGCCGCTGTTGACCGGGGCGGCAGCGTTATCGAGCGGATCTGGTGGTGCGGCGCTCGCCACCGCCGAAGGACGCGAGGCCGAACTTAAGCAGCAATACACCGACGCCTATCCTGGGGTCGTTGCCGCGGAACGTAAGGTCGAGGCGCTGAAGAAAATGTCCCGTGGCGGTTCATCAGGTGGGGGGGCGATGCCAGCGATTGCCAACCCGGTTTATGAACAGCTACGGTTGCAATTATTGAAAATCGACACGACGTTGTTTTCGTTGCGTCGCCAGATCAAGGCGTCGACGGCGGAGCGGGATCGGTTGGCGGCGCTGGCGCGGTCGCAACCCGGGATTGCGGCGCGATACATCAATCTCGACCGGAACTATACAGTGTTGCAGACGGAGTATCATAATCTGATCGAGCGCCGCGAAGCGATGCGGATCGGGGCGGCGGCCAATGTCGATGCCAATCGGATTCAGCTACAGGTTGTTAATCCGCCGCAAGTACCGCGTCTACCAATCGCACCGAACCGGCCACTTCTGCTCGTTGCCGTGTTATTCCTTGGTGTGGGTGCCGGTGTCGCGGTTGCAGCGCTGCTGGCGGAACTTGAAGGGCGCTACGAGACACTGGATGATCTCAAGAAACTTGGTCTGCCGGTTATCGGCGGCATATCCGATGTCCGCAGGCGCGCCGGCAACCTCGGCCCCGCCCTGCGGGTGGCGGCGGCCATGGCGTTGTTGTTCGTTATTTTTGGCGGATTCATGGTCGGAAGCGTGATTATGCAGAGGTTTGCATGAACAATAAAACGCCCCGTCACCTCGCTGAGCGGGTTGCCGCCGAGCTTTTGCCGGATGCGATCGCGGGGCTTGATCGGCTGCGAACCAGTTCCGACCGTGGGATGAAATCGGCCCCGGTTCAGCCGATTTCGCTCGCTGCCGGCGAATTGCCGCAGCAAAGGCGAGAGTCTGATGCGCACGATCCGGACCGGCCGGTGCGGGCGATCGGGGGAATGGCACCAACGACCGATATTTTGGACGTTTCGCCTCGGTTGGAACCGCGCCGCTCCGCGGGCAGCTTGAATGGCGAGATCATTTCACGTCAAATCATGGAGGATGCTGGCATGGTGGTTGCGCGCGGCCGTCGTGATCAGGCGGGTGAGGAATTTCGCATCGTACGCCAGCATATTCTGCAATCCCTCGCCGCAGCCGATGGCAATGTTGCTGGTGCGGGGACCGTGTGTGGCAATGTGGTTATGGTAACGAGCGCCAGGCATGGTGAAGGCAAGAGCTTTACCGCACTGAATCTGGCCAATATTCTTGCCGAGGGGGGCGATCGGCCCGTGGTGCTGATCGACGCCGACATCGGCAGTAATTCTTTGTCGCGACATTTCGGCCTGGAAACGCGGCCTGGATTGCTTGATCTGGCGGTTTCGCCCCGGCAGTTGGCGCATGCGATGACGATTCCCGCCGAACCCGACAATCTGACGTTCATTCCGATCGGCGGCGGCGCGGACCCGGATGCACGCGGCGATTTGTCGTCGCGTCAGTCGGTTCGGGCCTTGATCGAACGGCTGGCCAGTCAGTTTCGCGACAGTATTCTGGTCGTCGATAGCCCGGCATGTCTTTCCAATAGCGATCCGATGGAGCTTGCCGCGATTGTCGGGCAAATCGTGCTGGTGGTGGAGGCGGGGCAGACCCGGCGCAAGGATGTCGAGGGTGCGCTCGACCTGATCGATGCCTGTCCGAATATCAGCCTGGTGCTCAACCGGATGACCCAGCGCGGGCGTGGTTCTTTTGCACTATGACCGCATACCGTCATGATCCCTCCGCGCTATGAACGCCGCCTGTCGGCACTTTAGAGCAATATTGCTTGGGGTTGACGCTTTTGCGGCAACCGAATGCAATGAAATTGCTCGCAAAAATAGAGATAGAGTCTGCTCGTTTTTAAACGATCAGGCCCTGGTATCGTGCGCCGGAATATAAGGTTGCAGCAGAAAAGGTTTGGGGATGCGAACGAGGCAACGGTTGATGGGGGCGTCATGCATCGCAATGGCAACCGGAGCGATTGTCATTGGGGCGTCAGGGCTGGCCTGGGCCGATGGCGGGATGATGGGCGGGTCAGGCACGATTGCGTCAGGCGAAGCGACGTCCGGCGCATCTGATCAGGGGGGGGCGGCGAGCAATACACAGGTGCCAAGTGCTGGCGGGTTAAGCGATCTTGGCGGCGCACCACCGTTTGGTACCGCGGTCCGGCTCGGTGACGCGGGTGCCATTCTGAATCCGTCCAGCGGCGCGGCCACGGGACTCGGGCAAGCGCCGTTTCTTAACATCGTTCCCTCGATCGGTGTCTCCGAGCAATTCGTGACTGGGAGTTATGGCGATAACGGCCAGGGCGGACATGAGTTTGTTACTTCTATCAATCCGGCACTCCTTATCAACGGTGCCACGCCGCGGGCGAATTTCACGCTGAATTATAATCCAAGCATTCAGTTTTATTCGAATCAGTCGCAGAATAATGGCGTTAATCAGTCATTGAACGCGTCGATCGATGCAACGCTCCTGCCGCAGTCGGTCACGGTCGAAGCGCGTGCTTACGCCACTGAGCAAGCGACCTCGGGTGGGTTGCCACCGGGCGGAACGTCGATTTACAACAACAATAATACGACTCTGACCCAAAGCTATTCAATCACGCCACAATTTAACGATGTGTTTCGGCTTGGTACGCTCGATTTGCAATACTCGGCACAGTATACGCAGCAATCGGGTAATGCGGCCTTTCTGCCAAATGCTGCAAGCCCGTATTTTCAAACCGGCGACGTCTTCGCACAGACCGAAGCGGGGAGCTTTACCACCGTGCCGTTTTTCGAGCGGTTCGATGATACCCCCAGCTTTTCAGCAACAGAAGA
Source organism: Acidiphilium sp. (assembly GCA_028688905.1). Lineage (GTDB taxonomy): Bacteria > Pseudomonadota > Alphaproteobacteria > Acetobacterales > Acetobacteraceae > Acidiphilium. Next base: position 307,034 of record JAQTXH010000002.1, read on the forward strand.
CGTCGGCACTGGCGTGCTCAGCGGAGCCCATCAATACTTCGTCAAAAATACCCTGCGCTACGCGCTCATGCCGCATGTCGTGCTGTCGGGATCGGGCGGTTATGAGGATATTGCGTATTCGGGCATTCCGCCGACCTTGATCCGCGATGCGACCTGGAGTGTCGGGGTCCGCGTCAAATTTCCCGAGGACGGTCTGCTCGTGGCGCGATTTCAGCACCTTTATGGTTTTAATTCGCCCTACGTGAGGTTTGAATATGCGCTCACAGCGCGGACAACCCTTGCGGCTTCATATTCTGAAACGCTATCGACCCAGCAGCAGGGGATTGGGCTTGGTGTCGCGTCGAGCCGTGTCAACAGTATCGGTCTGCCGATCGGCGGTATCAGCGGGCAACCGGTTTTGCTCGCGAACCAATCGCTCAGCGTGCAATCCGGCCTGACCCGGAACAAGCAGCTTTCCGCAGCGCTGACCACGCAATTCACCCGCGATACGGTTTCGCTGTCGTTTCAGGCGTATCAGGATACCTTGGTCGCGACTGCGCCTGGACTGGTTGGATTTTCCCAGAAGAGCGCCTCGCTCTCGATTTCCGAGTCGCATCAATTGTCACCGCGGACCAATGCGGTGTTCTATCTGAATTACGGACGGACGCAGTCGCCCGCGCTCGGGGTCTCGACCACATCGACCTATGGCACCAGTGCGGCGGTTACCTATCGGGTCTCGCCTACGCTTTATGCCAATGCCCAATATAGTTTGACCAATCAGGCCTATACGGGGTTTGGCAATCAAGGGGTTCAGAATATCTTCACTGTCGGCATTCAGAAAACCTTCTGAAAGGGACACCGTGTTTCTCGAACATCTCGGCCTTTTGGACATGCCTTTCCGGCTTACACCGGATGACCGGTATTATTTTGCGAGCAGCGAACATAGCCGGGCTTTGTCGCATCTGCTGTTTGGTCTGGCCCAGAGCGAGGGTTTCGTGGTCATCACCGGCGAGGTCGGGGCGGGTAAAACGACCCTGGTCGAGCGGTTGACCGCTCAATTGAACCAGGCCACCTATCGGCTTGCTAGTATTACCACCACGCAGATCAATGCTGAGGATATATTGCGGCTGATCGCGGCGGATTTCGGCCTGTCGGCAGCGGGTGACAAAGCGAGCCTGTTATTGCGCCTGAAGGAACGCTGGCGGGCGGATCGGGTGCGTGGCCGTCGCGCCTTGATTGTGGTCGATGAGGCGCAATGCCTGGCACCCGCCACCTTGGAAGAGTTGCGCATGCTGTCGAACATGGCCGAGCGCGGCCAGGCGCTGGTGCAGATTGTGTTGCTTGGTCAACCGCAGTTTCGTGATGTCCTTGCCAGTCCTGATCTTGATCAGTTGCGCCAGCGGGTTTTGGCCTCGTATCACCTGGGGCCGCTGACCCGCAATGACACTGGAGCTTACATTCTGCACCGATTTGCCGCCGCGGGGGGCAAGGCTGAAGGATTTTTTGAGGCCGGAGCGCTTGATGCGATCTATGACGCATCCGGTGGCATACCTCGCCGGATCAATCGATTGTGCAGCCGGATTTTGCTCAATGCCGCGCTTGAACACTACCCCGTGATCACCGCCGCGATCGTCGGGCCGATTGCGCGCGAACTGGAAACCGACCTGGACGGCCGGGCGATCGCTGCCACTTTCGGCGGGAGCGACGATGCCGGGCGTGACCAGGGCGATCAGGTGGTCGATCGGCTGTTTCAGGTCATCAAGGCAAGGAACGACCCATGAGCCGGTTACGATGATTGCATCGGCGGTGATCAGCAATGCGCTGACGATCGATGTCGAGGATTATTTCCAGGTCCAGGCCTACGCGCGCGCCATCGATCGGGCGGATTGGGATACGATACCGCGCCGGGTCGAAGCCAATACCGATCTGATCCTGGCTGCGTTGGCGCGGCACGAGACCCACGCGACATTTTTTACGCTGGGATGGGTTGCCGAACGGCATCCGGCGTTGATCCGGCGGATTGTGGCGGCTGGTCATGAACTGGCAAGCCATGGCTATGGTCATCAGCTTGTGAGCGATCTGACGCCGCAGCAGTTCCGCGATGATCTGACGCGCGCCAAGGCGGCTCTTGAAGCGGCAGCGGGCATCGCGGTGGCCGGATACCGGGCACCGACCTTTTCCATCGGGCCGCGCAACGCCTGGGCATGGGATGTGCTGGCCGAAACGGGGCATCGCTACAGTTCAAGCGTGTTCCCGGTCCGTCACGATCTGTATGGAGCACCATCGGCACCACGGGTGCCTTATCGGCCCGGTGCCGGTGCCTTGATCGAAATTCCGATGACGACGGTTAAACTGTTCGGCCGCAATCTGCCGTGTTCGGGGGGTGGTTATTTCCGGTTATTTCCATACGCCGCCTATCGGATGGGGGTGCGGTATGTGAATCGGCGCGAGATGCGGCCGGCGGTGTTTTATTCGCACCCTTGGGAGTTCGATCCGGGACAACCGCAGGTGCCGGCGGCAAAATGGTCGTCACGGTTTCGCCACCGGGTCAATCTGGTGCGGATGCCGGCGCGCCTCGATCGCCTGCTTGCCGATTTTGCCTGGGACCGGATGGATCGGGTGTTTGCCGATGTCATCGGGCCGCATAACCCATGAGTCTACACTGCCGCCAACTGGAAGATCGGGATTATGCGGCCTGGGATGCGTTCGTGATGGCACATCCGGAGGGGAGTTTTTTCCATCGGGCGGCTTGGTGCGGGGTTATTCAATCGGCGTTCGGCCATCGGCCCCATTTCATGCTGGCTGAGCGCGGCGGCGATATTTGCGGCGTGCTGCCGCTGGTGCATATCCGCTCACGGTTGTTCGGCCGCAACGCGCTGGTCTCCACACCGTTTTGTGTCTATGGTGGCCCGATCGGGGTTGACGAGGCGGCGGTTGCCGCGCTGAGCGATGCCGCAACGGCGCTGATGCGTCAGACCGGTGCCCAATCTTGCGAACTGCGGACAATCGACCGTGGTTTGCCGATGCCGGGTTGGCAGTTTGCACCCCCTTTGTATGATACATTTCGCAAGACTATTCCGCTCGATGAAGACGCGTGCCTGAAATCGATCCCGCGCAAACAACGGGCGGTGGTTCGCAAAGGGGTCGAGCTTGGGTTGACCAGCACGATCGATCGGGACTGGAAGCGGTTTTTTGGCCTTTATGCCGAGAGTGTGCATAATTTGGGGACGCCGGTGTTCCCATCGCGATATTTCCGCCTGCTGCTCGATGCATTTGGCGAGGCGGCCGAGATTCTGACCGTGTTTGATGCCGGCACTCCGTTGTGCGGCGTCCTGTCGTTTCGCCATAAGAGAGAAATCCTGCCGTATTATGCCGGTGGTGGCACGGCGGCTCGGGGTAAGGGCGGTCATGATTTCATGTATTGGCAGGTGATGCGGCGCGCGATTGCTTTGGGCCTCGATGGGTTCGATTTCGGTCGCAGCAAGCGCGAGACCGGGCCGCACAAGTTCAAATCCAACTGGGGTTTTTCCCCAACCCCGCTGGGGTATCGGTTTTTGCTGCGTCCGGGGGCGGTCATGCCGGATACCAACCCGCTGAGTGAAAAATATCAGCGTAAGATCGAACTCTGGAAGCGATTGCCGTTGCCGGTCGCCAACGCGCTGGGTCCGTTTATTGTGCGCGGGCTGGGCTGAACGATGCGTGATTTGCTATATTTGTGCCACCGGATTCCTTACCCGCCGGACAAGGGCGACAAGATCCGCGCCTATCACATGATCGAGCATCTGCGCGCGCGGTTTCGGGTCCATCTCGGTTGTTTCATCGATGATCCGGCGGATGCGGTGCATATTCCGGCCCTGCGGGCGCGAGTTGCCAGCCTGGGTTGCATCCGCCTCGATCCGTGGCACGCCAGGCTGCGCGCCTTGCTCCGTTGCCGCCCCGGCGCGCCATTGGTGACCGGGTATTTCAATGACGATCGGCTGGCCGCCTGGGTGCGCAAAACCGTGCAGGACCATGATATTACTCAGGTCATTGCCTACTCCGCCGCAATGGCACCCTACGCGGAGATCGCCGGCATCCCATCGCGTATTCTCGACATGGTCGATATCGATTCGGAAAAATTCGCCGCCTATGGCCGCACATCGGCTTGGCCGAAGCGCATCGTCTGGGCGCGGGAGGGACGCACGCTGTTGGCATTCGAGCGCGCGGCGGTGCCTCGGTTTGACCGAACCCTGTTTGTCTCGCAGGCTGAGCGGGATCGTTTTTCCACCCTTGCGCCGGAGTCGACCAGCCGGACGATGGCGATCGGCAACGGCGTCGATCTGGCATATTTCGCGCCATCCGCTGGGTTCGCACGGCCATTTCCTTCGGGTCGGCCGGTCATTTTGTTCACCGGCGCGATGGATTATCGGCCGAATATCGAGGCGGTTCTGTGGTTTGCAACGACCGTAATGCCGCAATTGCAGGCGCAAAACCCTTTGTTCGTCATTGTCGGTTCCAACCCGGCACCTGCGGTGCGCGCGCTGGAGCGGGCAGGCGCGGTACAGGTCACCGGGCGCGTGCCCGATACGCGACCCTATCTCGCCCATGCCGATCTGGTGGTCGCACCGCTGCTGCTCGGTCGCGGCGTGCAGAACAAGGTGTTGGAAGCCATGGCCATGGCACGGCCGGTGCTGGCCTCGCCTGCCGCTTTCACGGGTATTATTGCTGAGGCGGGGCGCGATTTACTGGTCGCCGAGGCGGCGGCGGATTGGGCGCGGCTGAGTGCGACAGTGCTGGCAGGGTGTCACCCAACCATGGGTGAGGCGGCCCGCACTGCGGTGCTACGCCACCATTCCTGGGCGCAAACCCTGGCACCGCTCGATGCGCTGCTGGGTCTGGCCCCCGAACCGTTACACCACGCTGAACAGGTGTCTGCATGAGTGTCGTGATGTCCCGATCGTCTGGCCTTCACGTGCCACAGCGCTACCGCACCTCGCTCTCGATCCTGGCGGTCTCATTGCTGGTGATGCTGCTGGTGTTCCATGCTGAAATCACCGCGGCGGTGCAGGTCTGGGCGGTCTCGACCGCGTATAACCATTGTTTCCTGATCCTGCCGATCGCTGTCTGGCTCGCGTGGGACCGGCGGGGCCGGTTGCGCGGCCTGACCCCGGCACCGGATGCGCGCGCGATCATTCTGGCCGTCCCTTTCGCGGTGGTCTGGCTTGCCGCCGATCGGTTGGGCATCATGGAAGGCCGTCAACTGGCCGCGATGGGCATGGTGCAGGCGCTGATTTTGGGCGTTTTGGGGGGAGTTGTGTATCGCGCGATGATGGCACCGTTGCTCTATCTGATTTTCCTGATCCCATTCGGCGGATTTCTGGTGCCGGCATTGCAACAATTCACCACCGATTTCGTCGATGTCGGACTCAACCTGCTCGGCATCGCCTATTATACACATGGCTATACCATCGAAATTGCTCAGGGCGCGTTCCATATCGCTGAAGCCTGCGCCGGACTGCGGTTTCTGATTGCGGCGATTGCGTTCAGTGTGCTCTACGCGTTGCTGATTTTCCGTTCGACCACGCGGCGGCTGATTTTCATTGCCGTTGCGGTGACGGTGCCGGTGATCGCCAACGGATTTCGCGCTTTGGGGATTGTCTGGCTCGGGCATGTGCTGGGGAGTGCCAAGGCGGGGGCGACCGACCACGTGCTGTATGGCTATATTTTCTTTTCGATCGTGCTGTTTATTTTGATCCTGCTCGGTTTGCCGTTCCGTCAGGATCATGTGCGCCCCGGCACCGGGGTTGCCTCCGTCGCGGGGGCGCCGGCCCCGGCTTTGGGGCGAAGCGTGCGACCGGCTGTGACGATTCCGGGAATTGCCGTGGTGGTGGTCGGGTTGGCGGCGATCGTCAGCGCGCAGGCGGCGGCGACGCGCATCGTGCTGCCCGCAGCCCCAGCCGGTTGCACGATCCTGCCGGGCGATCAACATTTGCCGGCTGGTGGGCGGGTGATGCATCTGGCCTGCGCCGATCAGATCGAAGCGATCATTGCCATCTTCCCGCCCCGCACCGACCCGAAACCACTGTTCGATGCGCGGCGCAAACTGAGTCTCGAAGATACCCGCGAGGCGTTTATCAACACCTTGCATGTCGCGGGGCATGTCGCGGGGCATGTCGTGGGGCATGTCTCGGGTGCTGAGCTGCCGGATTGGACGTTGGTGACCACCAAACATATGCGTCATACGACAGCGAGCGCGTTGTTCGTCGATGGGCACTGGACGAATGGGAATTTGCATACGCGGTTGCGACTGGCCTGGGCGGATATGTTCGGGCATCCAACACCGCCGATGGCGGTGGTGCTGGAGGTGGCAGCGGGGCAATCGGCTGGAAGAGCGAGGCTTGGTCACTTTATTCGCGGCGGGGTGATGAGCGTGCAGATCTTGCAGGCGCGGCAAGGGCGCACGGCGGTGAGGCGATAGTGCCGAAACTGGAAACAACCGAGGAATGGCACGATATTTTGGGCACTGGCCATTGGGGGGCTTTTGGCAAGCTTGGCGTGCCTATGGCCGCGCGAGGGCGGATCGCACAAGGCATCGTGGATGCGGGGTGGAGGATTTCATCAAGTCGATAGAGATTTATAATGTCAAATAATAAAAAAATATCCGTCATTGTCCCAACATATAATCGCGGTTCATTAATTAAAGAAACAATAAGTAAAGTTATTGATCAGACCATACAACCTTTTGAAATTATTGTTATCAATGACGGGTCCTCTGACGATACTCTTGATGTTTTGTCTTGTTACGGCAATAAAATAATCATAAAAAACATTATGAACTCTGGAGATTTAGTCGCAAGAAATACGGGGCTTCTTGCTGCCTCAGGCGATTTGGTTGCGTTCTGTGACAGTGATGATCTGTGGCAACCAAATCATCTGAATTTAATGGCGCGGTTCTGGGACGAGCCTGACGGACCAATCGCCGCTTATGCCGATTTTCAGGAGGTACGGGACGAGCGGTGGGGGGCGACAACGAAATTCAGCACGGCTCCCGCGCGGTATTGGGACGATCTGCGCCCAATCGGAACTGCGCATTTCCTGTTTGAGCGCCCAATCGTCAAAGATCTTATGCGATTCCAGCCGTTTTTTCCGTCCTGCATGGTGGTGGATCGGGCGCGGTTTCTGGCACTTGGCGGGTGGGACGAAGGGGTGAGCCGCATGGTTGGTTGCGATTTTGCGACCACATTGCGGCTTGCCGAGCATCCACCGATGGGGGTATTGCGCGAACCAACCGTGGGAATTCGCAAGCATGCCGGTAATTTTTCGGGAGATGTGCAGCGGATGAACCTGGGGGATGCGGATGTGTTGGAGTACACGCTCGCCACCCGACCATCGCTGGCACCTTATGCCGTTGCGATGGGGCGGTCCATCGAGGCTCGACGGCTCGCCGCATTCGATACTGCATTCGCCACCGGTGATTTCGCGGCGGTTCAGCGGATTGACCGGCTGTTGAACGCGGAAGCGTCGCTGTCGCGACGGGTGAAATCGCAGGTCGCGCGATTGCCGGTGCTGGTTCGGGCGGCCGCCTGGAGCGGGTTGACTTGGTTGAGCGGTCGGCGGGCTGACCGCACCCGATCATGATAAAAAAGACCACCGTCATCGTGCTGCATTATCGTGGGGTTGAGGAGACGATTGGTTGTCTTCGTTCGGTTCTGCCGCAGTGCCATGCGACACTCGACGTCCTGCTGGTCGATAACGGATCAACGGATGGGGTCGCCGAAGCGCTCGCGGCGGAAGGCATTGTCGTGCCGCACTTGCGGCTGTCTGATAATCAGGGTTGGGCCGGCGGCAATAATGCGGGCATTCAATGGGCGCGGGATGGCGGAGCCGATGCGGTCTGCCTGCTGAACAACGACACGGTGGTGCCGCCGGGAACGTTCGACCATTTGGCCGATGTGGTGAGTCGGGTTGGCCCGTGCCTGTTGCATCCGGCGATTGATTTTGCGGATCCGGCTGAGGGTGCTCAACTCGATCCGGTGTTGTGGGGCGGCGCAATGCCGGTTGCCGGCTATTCCAGTCTTTACGCGATGAATTATGCGTATGGTGCATGCTTGATGGTGCCGGTTGCGGTGTTCGATCGGATCGGGGTGTTTGATGAGCGGTTTTTTTTACAACTGGAGGAGGCCGATTTGTATGAACGCGCGTTGCGCGCGGGTATATCGGCGTTTTGTGATGCCTCGGTGCGTATTGTTCACGCGGAATCCAGGACGTTCGGAGGACGCATAACGCCGAACAAAACATATTATATTGCGCGGAATAGCCTGTTGCTGGCAGAGAAAAATTATTTCAACGGTGAATTAGTCAGATTTGTGCTCAAGCGTGCGTACTGGCATGCGGCGGCAGTCGCGGCGATCGGGGATAAGCCGACTTTTGCGCAGACATTTCGCTGGCTGCTGTCACCGAATCTTCACGCTAGAGCGATTCGTGAGAGCATTCACGACTATGTGTTTCGCCGATTTGGTCCTCGCCGCCATAATAGCTAAATATTCAGCAAATTGTTACAACTTAGATTATTGGCGGCCCTGCATTGAAGTAGGAATATTGTCCGATTTTATCACGGTGCGGCTCTCGGGCAATGAGCTATACATCGGACCAAAAATAATTGTTGATTCAAGAAACTATTCCTTAAGAGTTGTACATTGATAATCCCGACAGAGACAAAAAGGTCTCCTTGTTTTAACGAGGATTGAACCCTTTGTGATGTTTGTCTCGTATCCAGATAAATCTTAGATTGCAAATTATAGACAGTCTCGCTTAATATCCGCTCAAGCGCAATTTTAAAATTGCCGCTAAGCAACTGGGGGTTGCTTTCGTCGTGTTAAACAGATTTTGCGCCCCTCAACCTTGGGAGCTTTCATGCCAACCGCACTTACGCCAACCGGCTTCACAGCCGCCACCGTTGCGCCTCAAACTGACGCCGTGGGGCAGGTTGTTGGGATCAACCTGCAAAACACGTCGAGCACGGCGCTGGCCGTGCAACCGATATCGTTCGGCGAGACGTTTTTGGCAGGGGCGGTTCAGGCCACCGATCAACTGACCGCCACAATCGGCGGGCAGACCTATGCCGTACAGATGGATGTGAAAACGACCAACCCAGATGGCTCGGTCGCCATGGCGGTGATGACGATCGATGCGCCACCATTGGCGGCGAATTCGACGACAGGGGTGATGCTATCGGTGGGCGGCACGCCGAATGCAGGGATTTCTGGCACGACGGCCGATTTGACGAGCGCGTTGCGGAATTACAGCCTGAGCGCGACGATTGATGTCACCGCCAACGCGGGCGGTACCATCGGGGTTCAGACGATCAACATCGCCGACGCGGTGACGGCGGCATTGCAGGCCGGCACCGCGACGATGTGGTTGAATGGTTCGCTCGCACAGGAAGCCATTGTGAGCATACCGGTATCGGGGTCGTTGCGGATCGAGGCAGATGTGACGGCCTATGCCAATGGCACGATCTCGGCGGATTTGCAGTTCAATAACGACGTGGCGATGCAGGCGGCGGGCGGTACTCTTACCTATTCCACCACAATTACCCAAAACGGCATCACGGTCGCCTCGCAGCCCAGCCTGACGCAATATCAGTACCAGGACTGGAGCACGAAAGTCGGCACTGTGCCGACGTCAGGGGGGGTAAACGTTCAGGAAAATATTCCTTATCTCGAGGCGATGGGCGCGGTGCAAAACTACGACACGCAGTACGGTGTGGCGAGCAGTAGCATTGCGAGCGAGGCCGCTGCGGTTGCGGCGCCGGGCTGGAATGCTCCACTGGGAACCGATGGCATCACGCAATATATGCCCGAAACCGGCGGGCGCGGCGACATTGGGCCGACAACGACGGCTAACGCGACGTGGCTGATCACTCAGAATGCAACGGCTGCGCAATATGCTCTTGGTCAGGCACAGGAAGCCGGTTCGGTGCCGTGGCATTTCTATGACCCGACCAGCGGCGGTTCGTTTCTGACTCCGGGCACGCCGGGTGAGGTGAATGTCTGGACCGATCCAAGGGGAAACCCAGGCTTAACCCAGCAGGTGAGCGGACAAAGCGGGTGGACCACCGATCAAGCACATATGCCTGATTTATCCTATGATGCCTATTTGCAAACCGGCAATGTACAATTTCTGGAACAATTGAATGCTCAGGCATCGTTTGCTGAAGCCAACCAGTGGAACCCAACACGGCAAGTTACTACCCCCAAGGGAGTGACATATACTGATATCGTGGTTAACCAACAGCAGGTTCGGGGTGCAGCTTGGAGCTTGCGGGCAATACAAGAGGCAGCAAATGCCAACCCGACAGGCTCGGCTGACTATATGTATTTTACTCGAGCTACTAACGATAATTACGTGTACCTTGTTTCGATGATCCCTACTTGGACCCAGCAAGAGGGGCAGGCTTATGGTTATTTGATGGGGGCTTATGGCGGTCCCGGGGCCATGCCACCGTGGCAGCAGGATTATTTGGCCAGTACAATTATTCAGGGCGCGGAAATGGGGAATAAAAACGCGCTGACTTTTCTAAAATGGGAAACAAATTTTCTCGTCGGACGTTTTTTTGCCGCGAACCAGGGCTTTAGTCCCAAAGATGGAATAGCCTATAACCTTCAATATTATAATGCGGCCGATTCGAATAGCCAGGGACCGAATTCACCAACCGCAATTTACACCAGCTGGGCGCAGATTGAACAGGCCACGGAGGCTGCCGGCGGGTCGAACATTGCGGGTTCAGGCGTTGGTTCTGGGTGGGGGCAGAGTAATGGGGATTATGGTGCCCTTGCGCTTCAGACATTAGCAGGAATTATTACCGTTGGCTCGGCGAATCCAACTGTTATGGATAGCACACAATATCAGGCGATGCAGGCATTCGGCTGGTTATTGGCCAGCGGTGCCCCGTATGTTTTACCCAGCAGCACGGCAACGACAACCGCACAGTTTTTGATCGATCCGAGACTTGCCAATGGCCAGTTGCTGTCGTTCGGGAATGTAATTATTTCGGTCGATACGACGCCGACACTTCTGACCCCGATCGATCCGACACAAAACACACTCCTTTATGCCGGTGCCGGGACCGACACTTTGGTGGGTGGAACGGGGATCAATCTGTTGTTTGGCGGGTCTGGCACCGATACGATTATTGGGGGGCCGAACGGTAATGATATTTTTGCCGGATCGGGTGACGAAACGATTATTGCTGGTGGTGGAGCCAATTTCATCCAGGCCAGCAGCACCGATTCACTGACGGCCGGCACTGGAAGCGATCTGTTCGTGATCAACCAGCAGGCAAGCGGCGCGGTGACAATATCCGGGTTTAATCCATCGCTCGATCGACTCGACTTGGTGGACGGCAGTGGTGCGCCATTGTCGATCAGCATGATTGCCAGCATCATCGGCGGCATACAGTCGGTTGTCGGCGGATTGGTGCTCCATGTTTCGACGACCGAATTGCTGACTGTCGAGGTCACCAGTTCAGCAAGTATCAGTGGTGCGTGGTTTCAAGAACAGGCGCAAGCGTTGACGACGACGCCCGGTACGGGCGGCACAAGTACGGGAAGTAGCGGAGGCAGTGTCGGCGCGCCACCAACAACGACGGTTGCGGGAGGGGCTTCCGTTACCGGAGAGGCAACGATCAGCGGCGGAAGCCAACAGACCAACGTAATCGCGGGGGCGGGGACCTCGACCGTTCAGGTTGGCAGCGTAGGTTTTGATTCGATCTCCGGTGGTGCAGGGCCAACAACAGTGTTCGGTGGCGGTGCCGCATTTGAATTTCAGGCTAACAGCGGTGCTGTTCTGATCGATCAACGCAACACCTCCAGCAACGCTGAGATTATCTCTGGATCTGGTGACATGACTATCAATTCAGGTGCTGGATTTGACTATATAGATATTGCAAATACTAATAACAACAGTTCGGTTGTGATCAGTGGCTATTCGTTTGCACGCAACCCAATCAATTATACGGGGTTTTTGAATAATGATCACCTTCGCTCGGCGTCGTTCAACGCCAGCGGTGGCACAATTACGCTGGTTGACGGCCAAACGGTCCAGCTGAACTACGCCGATCCTGCCGCGAACGTTTCGTCCGGGACAGCGACGGTGGCTGCTCAATCGGGCGCAGGATCGCTGCCACAAATCGTCACGCTCAATCAAGCTGGCCAGAATTTTGTGGGTGGCGCGACGCCCGTGATCCTGTCTGACCAGAGCGGTGGCAACACGATCACGGGTGGTAGCGGCGGGATATCTATGACTGATCAGGCCGGGCATGACCTGATTTCGACCGCGGCAAATGTCTCGAACACGCTTGATCTCGTTGGTGCGGATACGGTTATGAGCACCGGCAGAGATGCGATCACCATGTCCGGCGGGGGTGTCGTCAGCGCGGGGGGTGGGCAGTTGACATTTGTCGGCGGGACTCAAGCGAGTACGATTTTTGGGGGTGCCGGCGCGGTGAACGCAACCAGCGGTTCGGGAGGCATACATATTACCGGCGGTGCAGGCGCGATCACGCTTGTTGAAGGTACTGGTGCTGACTTGGTATCTGCGGGCGCGGGGAACATGACGCTGAGTGGCGGAAGCGGTACTTTGACGTTTGTTACGGGGGTAGGCAATGCATTGATTAATCAAGTATCGGGGAATGCCAAGATCACGTCTGGTGCAGGAAATGTCACGATCAATGAGGGTACCGGTTTTGATTATTTCAATTTTAATAGTGTTGCCGGAAGCGGGTCGATAACCATTAACGACTTCAAAGCAGAAAGAACCAATTTTAGTTATGCAAATGTCAACATACAATCCTATTCGTTTGGAAAAACATCTGACCAATTGATGCTCACGGATGGCACTAAAATTACAATGAATATTGGGTCTCCAACGATATAATGCCGGCGCATTCATCAATTTGTCGCCCATAGTGGATCAGAATGGGACCAGATCGTCAAGAATCTGCTGACCAACGCGAGGTGATTGTTGCCCACTGACCAGACCACGTCCTCCATACGATATCCGGGCCTCGGCCAGCTGATCGGCCTGGATCGTGTTGTTGCTTGCAATATCCTGGGGGCGACATATTCCTGATACGGTCAGCACGCGCAACTCGTCATTCACACGCATTTCTTGGCGCGCGACGACGACGAAGTTGCCATCTGGCAGGACTTGTGTAATTTCGCCGGCGAGCGATAAAGCGACGCTTTCGTTGCGTTGGATTTGGCCTGTGCCGGTCGAGTTGCCGGCACCGGATACTGAAACTAGGCTTGACGGACTGACGCCCTTACCGAGTACGCGAGGGATAACGCTCTCAAGTCCGAATAAATTGGGAACACCAAGCGATTCTGAACTTGTACGGCCTAATGTTGTCTGGTCTTTCAAGGTCGCGTCGTCATTGATGTTGACTGTGATTGTTATGATGTCACCGACGCGTGATGCGCGTTGATCTTTGAAAAAAGCCCGAGCTCCACGCCGCCAAAGGCTATCAGGTGCCGTGGGCGCGTCATGTAACGGTGGCATGGGCATACTTACAGGCCGCCACGTCGCTGCCTGGGTGGGGTTGGTAATTGGAGTCATAGGCGGTGCGTGGCCAACATAGGAAAGATTGGAGAATATGCCGCATCCGCCAAGCGATGACACGAGCAGTGTGACGCCGATCGGGTTGATGCCACGAAAAATTTTTGTGGCCAAGCTTTGGCAGATCATGGTTGATTGCCGGCCATACTGTAATAGGGAACAATGTTATGATCCCGTGTCGGCATGCTACCTGGAATGACGTGAGCATGATCCGGTCCGTCAACGACCGCTTGAACAATCTCGCGCGATGACGGGTTCATGACAGGGATGATGCTGCCAATAGCGCCAGCCGTCAGGGCGATGCCCACAGCGGTAACTTTAAGGCCCGGCATATCAACCGCCAAGCTTACCGTGGCACCGCGGTTGATCAAGGTTGCACTCGCAATAGCGTGGCTACCTAACGGCGCGTCCATAAGGATGGCCCGAGTGGTTTGCATACCAAAGGCCTGGGATGGATCAATAATCGCGCCATGAGGCAGAGTCGTCTGTGGTATCCATGCCAGTTTTAGATCTTTGCTGCCCATAATCTCTCCCGCGAAGAGATTATGGGTCGCAACGACTGCTCGGACCGCACGGGTCGCGAAACCGGCGATGGTTGTGCTCACTGGATTCATACTTGGGGTGGTGACTAGGATGGTAGCGCTGAAATTGCCATTGCTCCGATCGTAGGCAATTTGATTGACCGAGATATCGGGCGCAGAATTGAGGGGAACCATCGGCAACTGCCCGTCGCCAATGTGGACTACAATATGGTTTGCCGCTCCAACCCGTTGCAGCGCCGGGCGAAGAGCTTGGGTAATTTGGTGTTTTGTGATAGGCGTTCCTAGACGTTCGATCACCACTGAACTATCGTTTTTGCGTGAAAGCCAAGCAACGCTGTATTGTTTCGCGATGATGGCAAGTTGTTGCGCGCCAATGATGATACGGGAACCTGGGGCTGGTGCTGGACCAAGCACCGTACTCGCTTCAGATCCAGCGTGATGAAAAAGGTCTTTGAGCTTCACGACTGGGCGGTCGATCGATACTAGTGAACGCGTTGACGGTGCCGCCTGGACAGGTACACCCTGTGCGGTTGCATGTTGCAGTGCTGCAAATATCAATGTGCTGCTAAGCATAATCTGGCAGATGATTGGCTTATTCATAAGGTGATCATAATTGTGTCAGGGTGTTCATCATTTGATTTGATGTGGTGATGACCTGGCTGTTCATTTCGTAGGCGCGTTGCGCAGTGATCAGATCGGTGATTTCGCTGACAACATTGACGTTGGAATTCTCGACAAAACCTTGTTGAACCGACCCGAAACCGGGAGAGCTGGGTACGGCGGTGACTGGATCGCCGGAAGCGGCGGTCTGGATAAACAAATTGCCACCCTGCGCTTCTAATCCGGCGTCGTTGGGGAAGGCGGCGAGCTGCAACTGACCAACGGTTTGCGGTGCAGTCTGGCCCGACAGGCTGGCTTGCACCTGCCCTGAAGCATTGATTGTCACGTTCGTCGCATTGGACGGGATTTGAATACCCGGCTGCACGACATAGCCGTCGGCGGTAACGATTTCACCGTTCGGCGACAAACCGAACGTGCCATCGCGCGTGTATGCGGTCTGGCCGGACGGCAGGGTAACTTGGAACCACCCGTTACCCGATATCGCCAAGTCGAGCGAATTGTTGGTTTGTTGAAGGTTGCCCTGTTGATCGATCCTGTAGATTGCTGCGGTTTTGACACCGAGGCCAATCTGGGTGCCGGAGGGCACGATTGTGCCAGCATCGGAACTGTTTGATCCAGCCCTTCTTAAATCCTGGTATAATAAATCCTGGAACTCAACGCGTTGCCGTTGATATCCAGTAGTCGTCATATTGGCAATATTGTTGGCAATGACCTCAACGTTGGTTTGTTGGGCTTGCATGCCGGTTGCGGCGATGTCGAGAGAGCGCATGATAGTCTCCGTGAAATGGGAGGTATGAACTAGCTTGTTGTGGCACCAAGGATTTTACTGATTGCGGATTGGTCGCGGGATTGCTCGGCGGAAATGAACTGGGCAATCATGCGAAAATTCTGACTAGCCTGGATCATTTTGGTGATTTCAACGATCGGCTGTACATTCGAACCCTCGAGAGCACCTTGGACAATATTTGGATTGGCGCTGGGAACCGGTGCTGTGGCGGTCCGGAACAGATTATTGCCCTCAGCGATAAGGTTTTGTGCGTCTGTGACTGTAACAACACCAACTTGACCAATAATACCTTGCGATGTACTGATCGTGCCGTCGGAGGCAATGCTCAACGTGCCGCTTTGTGGTGGTATGGTGATGGGTTGACCGCCAGGATCGAGCAAGGTGTCGCCTGAAGCGTTGGCGATGGTACCGTTGGGGAGAAGCCCAAATCGGCCATCGCGGGTCAGGCGTGGGCCGTTTTGGGTTTGTACGGTGAAATAGCCCCCGCCAGGGAGCGCCAGATCAAGTGGATTGCCGGTTTGGTGAACGGGACCAGGTGTTGCATCACGCCAGGTTCCAACGGCCTGGGTATAGGCCAAGGTAGAACTGCCGGGCGGCGCGGTGACGCCGCGCATACGATCGATCCAAGGGGCAGATTCCAGATGAGTTGCCTCATAGCCAGGCGTTGAGACATTCGCGATGTTATTCGCAATCACGTCCACTGTACGTGACGCGGTGATCATACGCGAAAGAATGATGCTGGTCGTATTATCCATATGTCCTGTCACCGTTTTGGGACGCTTCGTCGTATTGACGTGATGGACAATGACGATGAAGTGTTAATATTTGCTTAAGAGCCTGACCTAAAATTTGGTTGACCGGCCTCGCTGCTTTTGATTCCCTGGATTTGCAACAACTTGGGGAGACTCGCGATGCCATGGAACGATGCCGATCGGGCGAGGTATGATGTCATTCTAGCGCGTTATTCAAGCGATATGTCGGAGGCGGAGTTTGCTTTGATCGCGCCACTTCTGCCCCCGCCGAGACGGTGCGGGCGCAAGCCGACGAGTCCACAAGCCATTCTAAATGTGCTATTTTGTATGATCCGCTGCGGTTGTCTGTGGCGGTATTTATCGAAGGAATTTCCGCCTTTCACGACCGAGTGGAACAGATTTTACGCTTGGCGCGATAGCGGATTGTGGACGCAAATCGTTGTGGTTCTCGTGATGAACGCGCGTGAGGCGGAGGGCCGCGAAGCCGCGCCAACCGCTGTGGTGGTCGATAGCCAATCGGTCAAAACGACAGAAGCAGACGGTCACCGAGGTTTCAAAGCGGGAAGGTCAAGGGCCGCAAGCGCCACCTCGCGGTCGATACGCTCGGACTGCCCATCGAGTGCCAAATCACGGCGGCCAGCACGCAGGACCGCGATGCTCTCGCGCCGTTGCTCAAGGCCGTACGGATTTAATTCGCTATTGCAGGATCGTGCGGGCTGCGCTTGCGGAATCGCCGATCCTAACGCTTCGTCAAGAATGAATTTTGGGTACGAGCGGTGATTTTTGTCGATCAGAGGGATGAACTTAACTATTTATTAATCAAACGCCTCCATAAACCCTTTGACGGACGAGAGGATGAGTTATGGTGAAATTTTCGGTTAATTCGAAGTCAACACGGGACGATTCGACAGAAGAAGCTGCAAATTCTACTGTGGCACTCCAAAAGCGTCCAGCACTGCTTTTGCTCGGCGTGCCTGGGGCAGCTTTGCTGTTCGTGGGCGGCGGTCTTTGGATCAGCGGGATCCTTCCGCATCTTCTAAACGGCGGCAAGGCCACGATTCTTTCTGGCCCGGTTTTTGTCAAAATTCCGGAAATTGTCGCCAATTTGAATGTTTCGTCTGGACAGGATTCTTATGCCAAGCTCGATGCTACACTTGAACTCTCCAACAATGCCTCGGCGGCGCAGGTTAGGCGCGATATGCCCCGGATTATCGATGTGTTTCAGACCTATTTGCGTGCCATGCACCCGAGCGAATTGCGCGGCGCTTCAGGTACCTATCGTTTGCGCGAGGCATTGATCGACCGCGTTCGCATCGCTGTAGCCCCAAATGTGATCCGCAACGTTTTATTTGAGGAACTGATTGTTCAATGAGTCTACCTCTCAAACACGCACAAAAAATTGAATCTAACAATATCTAAAATAATGGGTTCTGAGATGATCATAGACTATGCTGATGTTGCTGAGTGGATTTTTCAAGTTGGGTTGTTTGCAATTTTGGTGGCGACGTTGACCTATGCGTGTCGTCTTGACCGTTTGCTGCGCCAGGTTCGCTGTGATCGCGATGCTTTACATTCGATCTTGCCACAAATCGACGTTTCCATTTCCGCTGCTATCATCGCGACCGATCGCTTGATCCTCGAAACCAGTCGTGCGGGCGTCGCACTCAAAGAAGCCTGCGAGTCGGCTGAAACGACGACCCGGAAGCTTGATGACCGGATAAGCGGGGCGGCCCGGATCATCTCGGCGGCCAAAGACGAAATTACCACGTCCCGACCCGCATTGACGGCAGTGCGGCCGCTGACCCAAAGGCGTCCGGCAAAGCTACAAAGTCGCGGCGAACGGGACCTCGCACGGATGCTGCTCGATGTTTCCTGATCGGAGAAGCGTTGGTATCCGGTTTGCCGCCAGATGTCATCCTGTGTTGCGCCGCGTGTTGCCGTCAAGACTTTTGCCAATTGTCATATTCTGGTTGAGCGTCGCGGTGGTCCTGAAGTCTGCCGGGCTGATCGAGGCGGCCTTCGCGCAGTTTCCCGCCCAGGCAACGAGCGCAGCGGCAGCAACCCAATCATCCGACGGGATTTCCCCTGCTTCGACAAATGCAACCTCGGCACCGTACCGGCCTGTGAGCAATTGGACCGATCGTCCGCCGCCCCCGCCGATGTGCAAGCCGAATCCACTGGCAGAAACCGGTGAGAGCACCATTCTGATGGAACTGAAGCATCGGCAGGTGGCGTTAGATGAGCGTGCGCGGGCGCTCGACCGGGAACAGCAGGAACTTGATGCCACCAAGGCAGCTCTTGGCGAACAGGTCGCTGCTTTGAAACCCCTAGCCGAGCGTCTCGAATCATTGAAAGCAGAGCGTCAATCGAGCGACGACGCAAAATGGGCGGCCTTGGTAGCAACGTATAGTGCCATGGAGCCACGCAGTGCGGCACGAATTTTCGATGGACTTGCTCCAGGCATTGTTTTTAACGTCCTGCGTCGTATGAACAACCGGAAAGCTGCGGCAATCCTCGCGGACATGTCGCCCGAAAAAGCCCAGGCTATTACCGAGCGGTTCGCCGACGAGTCCGCACCACCGATGAAGATGCGACCTGCAAAGGCATTTTTGCCAGATGGCGCATCGTGATCGACATGGCATTCCTGTTTTGCCGGGTGATGGCATGCCGTTTGATCACGTTGACGACGATCGGAGTCGGTCTGGCGGGCGCGTTAGTGATTGTGCAGCCGGCTTTCGCTCGACCGTTCGTCGCCCGCAACCAGTCGTCTTTCTGGTTTCGCGTTTTGATCCCGAATGATCAGGTTCCCACCCAGATCGGTCACGCCAGTTTTCGCCTTGGGCAAGACGCTATCCTTGTATTTGCCGCAGACCTGCCGGTTGATCAGTCCGTCCTACAACAGATCACCGGTGCTCCGAATGCCAGCGTCGTTCACTTGTCTCATGCCACAATTCTGCGGATTCCTTTGCCGCCTTCAAAATCGCTCTACGCAGTGGCGGCGGTCAACTCCTTTCACGTCGTGTTGGGTTCGCTTCACCCTGCCGTGCCGGTCAACCTAGCCTTTGTTGCCGGTAAAATCCTGTTTTCGGCGACGGCGGCTGGACCTGTCGTCACCCTTGCTAACCCTGGTCCGCGATCCTCGCTCCTGGTTGGGACGGTAATGAACGACGCGGCCCTCGATCACGAATTGCAGGGACCCGGCTATACGACGATTCCGGCGACCAGTGGCGTCGTCGTGGCACCAACCTCCGACGATCTCGAACTCATACCGGCGACCACAGGGTTTGTGTTGCAATCCGTCGCGCAGGTTGAGCC
Source organism: Acidiphilium sp. (assembly GCA_028688905.1). Taxonomy (GTDB): domain Bacteria; phylum Pseudomonadota; class Alphaproteobacteria; order Acetobacterales; family Acetobacteraceae; genus Acidiphilium. Next base: position 326,626 of record JAQTXH010000002.1, read on the forward strand.
ATTGCCGGTCGGCCATCCCCCGGTTGCGGGCAATCTGTTCGCGGGCTCCCTGCATAAGGGGGAACTCGATCTGCCGCTTGGAACCATCGTTGTTTTGCGGCACCGGATGGAGTCAGCGCAACGGCGCGTCGCGATGGCACCGCCGCTTGATCGCTTTGACGCGGTGCTCCATCTCGCGCGAATCCTTCTGGCGCTTGATCTTGGTCCGGAAGCGCATGGCGTCCTGATGGATATGCTCCGCAGCGATCCGGCCGCGATCGACAATCCGCAACGTCGTGCCCTACTCGCCATTTCCGACGTTGTGTCCTATCGGCCCGACGCCATAACGTCGGATTGGTCGGCGTTGGCATCGGACCCGGATCAGGAAAGTCTTTGGCGCGGTCTTGCCGATGCCGAACGCGGGAACACGGCAAAAGCAGCGGATCTGCTCTCCGGAGGGTTGTCATCTCTGGTCGCGGCACCACCATTGGTGCGCGCTCAAATGCTGCCATTGGCGACGGAAACCCTGATTGCTGGCGGAAAACTGGCTTTGGCGCAGCGTTTGTTGCAGATCATGCCGCAGGGCGATAACCTTGCACTCGCGCGGGCTGAAGTTTTGCAGGCCACGCATCATCCTCGTGCGGCCCTCAAGGCCTTTGATCGGTTGTTAGCCGACTCCGACCCGCGGGTGGCCGGCATTGCACGGTTTCGTTCCGTCATGCTCCGTTGGCAGTTGCACCAGCTTGATGCTCGCGCCGCGTCCGCCCTGCTAGGACGTTACGTTTACGAATGGCGCAGCACGCGACACGAATTGAACGTCCGGCTGGCGCTGGCAAATCTCCGCGCTCAGGCGCAAGAATGGCCACTGGCCCTCATGGGCTTGATCAGAACAGATCAGTTGTTTCCAAAACAGGAAGCTCGAATTTTCGCGGCGCGGCAGGCGTTGTTTACCCAGATGATTGCGTCTGGCGCGCTTGACCGCCTTGAGCCGCTGGCTGCCGTTTCTGTTATTCAGAATAATACCGATTTGATTCCGCCCGGAAATGCGGGTGTGCCCATTTTACAGGTATTGTCGAAACATCTTGTCGCTCTTGGTCTACCCGATCCCGCCGCCTCGATCATGGAACAATTGATCGTACGCGCGCCGGACGATGAAAGCCGTGCCCAGCTAGGATTAGGTCTCGCGCAGATCGATGTCGATGCCCACCATCTGGGGCGGGCGCAAACGGCACTGAGTGAGACGTCCGCTCCGGATATTGCCTCCAATCTTGCCGCGTCGCGCCAATTGCTGGAGGACGAAATTGCGGCAAAGAATGGCATTAAGACAGGCCTGTCGTCGCTGACCGCATCGACCAGTCCGCGGGTTCTGGGGCTGGCGGCCCAACTTGCCTCAGACAGCCATGATTGGCCGGCTCTAGAAACAGCGGCGCAAAAACTTGCTGCCACGGTTCCGCCAGTCGGCCCGCTCGATCGGAAGGCGGCTCGCTCCATCCTACAATGGGCGGTCGCCGCGTCGCACGCGCGGGATTTTCGGAAATTGGCGGCGCTTCGTACAAAATATGAGTCGCGGATGCCGCCGGGTCGCGATGCAGACTTGTTCGAGACAATAACGGGACCGCCAGTGACGCCAAAAACCAGCCTCTCAGCGGCGCTGGACCAGATTGCCGCGATCGAGCGAGTTGGCAAGGCTATCGGTCCTGCGTTCCCCCAGCGAAAATGAGTTCACCCTGCCACCCGCTCAACCTAATTCCTCATTGGCACGGAGGGGAATGCGGGATGAGAGCGGGGGCAGATTGGCTTCGGTCACCCTAAATCGCTAAGCCCGCTCCATCACGGAGGATTAATTCTGTTTCGGGAGTGTATCCGTTGGAGCCATGCAGGATGAGTCCGGAACGCAGGTTGACAGATCCCCGAGCGTCTTTTCGCGATTGGATTATGACCAGTTTTGCTGGGCGGCCAACCCGTGGCCAGAGCGGCATGATATGGTAAGCACCGCAATCCGCGTGTTTCATCGCAAACAAACATTCATCGAGCGACGATGCGGGCAGGATGAATGTCAGGCTGCCGCGTGGTCTGAGCATGGCGGCGAGGGCGGTGGTCCAGGCGGAAAGCAGCCCAGATGACGCGCGGTGGGCACGTTGGCGTGCGAGGTCCGGCGATGCGGTATCCAGCACCGAGCGCCAGGGCGGGTTGGCAAAGCCGTGGTCGAACCGGCAGGTGAGAGGCAAATGGTTGACGTCGGCAGCGATGGCCATAAGTCCATGCGCGGCGTTGGCGCGAAAATTGTCGGCGGCGAGCGATGCAAGGTCGGGATCGCGCTCGATCCCGATGCCCTTCAGTCCCGCCACCCTTGCATTAAGACAGAGCAGGCCGGCACCGGCACCGGTGCCGGCTTCGATGACGTTGTCGCCTGGCCGTGCCGGTATCGTCGCAGCAAGCAGAACCGGTTCAATCCCGGAGCGGTGACCGCAGGTGGTCTGGCGATAGTGGAGTCTGCCGCCAAACAGCGTGCCGTCGGTGAAGCTCATGCCTCACCGGCTTCGCGCAGCACGCGCCGCGCCTGCATGGCAGTCGCCGCCGGGACGCCGATTCGACGGGGAAACATGCTGATATTACCTTCTGTCGCCGCGATGTTTTGATCGAGCAGTATGGGCGTTAATCCAGCGTCGCGTAGCAGGGCCATCAGGAAACTCAGCCGAATCGTATCGGTCGATGCAACAATAATCTCCATGCGATCCGTCGATTCCTTTATTGAGGGGCGAGGGGTGTCAAGCGCTGAATGAGGGGTCGCCTTGACCCTCCGTGACCGAGGCCGATATGCTGTAGCCGACGCTGATAACATGACAAGGTTAAACCGCCTGTGGATGGCTTGCTGACTTCCGAGCACAGTACCTATGGTGCAGGCAACCCTCCAGAGGGCGATGCTCTGCACCGGCTTGCGTCGCTTTTGGCGACGGACATGGCTGCAACCAACGCTGAGATCGTTGCGCGCATGGCCAGCAAGGTCGAATTGATCCCGCAACTGGCGGCGCACTTGATCGCGGCAGGGGGGAAACGGCTGCGGCCGCTGCTCACCCTGGCTTCAGCCCGATTGTGCGGGTATCGCGGCGATCGGCACGTGCGGCTCGCGGCCTGCGTCGAATTTATCCACACCGCGACACTGTTGCACGACGATGTGGTCGATGAAAGCGGGTTGAGACGCGGACTGGCGAGTGCGAATTCGGTGTTTGGCAACAAAGCGCCCGTCTTGGTGGGTGATTTTTTGTTCGCGCGCGCGTTCGAGTTGATGGTGGCGGATGGTTCGCTCGACGTGTTGCGGATTCTCTGCAAGGCATCTGCGACGATCGCGGAGGGCGAGGTTCTGCAATTATCGACGCAGAATGACCTTCGAACCGATATTCCCCAGTATTTCAAAGTGATCGAGGGAAAGACGGCGGCTTTGTTTGCCGCTGCCTGCGAGATCGGTGCCGTGGTGGCACAGCGTGATGCTTCGACCTGCGCCGCCCTGTCGGCGTATGGTGCCGCGTTGGGTATGGCGTTCCAGCTTGTAGACGATGCCCTCGACTATGCCGCGGATCAGAGCGAGTTGGGCAAAACGGTCGGCGACGATTTCCGTGAAGGAAAACTGACCTACCCCGTATTGATCGCCTACGCGGCTGGCGACGCCCAGGAGCGCGGCTTTTGGCATCGCACGATCGAGATCGGCGATCAGACTGATGCGGATCTGGCGACGGCGTTCGGCTTGATTGCCCGGCACGATGCCATCGGCCAGACGATTGGTCGCGCGCAGATGTTTGCCCGTGACGCCAAAATGTCTCTCGGGGTGATGCCCGACGAACCGGTGCGCGGCCTCATGATGGAAGCCGCAGACTATGCGGTTTCGCGCCGTCGTTGACCAACGATCCGCCGTCAGGTCGCTATGACGATGCTCCCGCGTTTCACTTTGGCTCGGTACAGGGCCTTGTCGGCGCGTTCGATCAACATTTGCGGGGTCAGGGTCTGATCGGGGCACACGCAATCGATGCCGATGCTGACCGACAGAAACCCGGACGGCGCGATTTCATGAACGATCTGGATATCGCGAATCCCATCGCGGATACGTTCGGCGACGGCGCGGGCACCGCTTAGAAACGTTGCGGGCAGGATCACCGCAAATTCCTCGCCGCCGATGCGTGTCGCAAGATCAGCGGGGCGTAACGCGCCACCGCCGACGATCGAGGCGATTTGTCGCAGGGCGGCGTCGCCAGCCGGATGGCCATAGTGATCGTTATAGGCCTTGAACAGGTCAACATCGATCAGAACCAGCGAAATGTCGATCTGTTCGCGCAAGGCGCGCCTCCATTCGCTGTCGAGATGGTCGTTGAAGCGTCTTCGGTTGGCAAGTCCGGTGAGGGTATCGGTATTGGCCAGTCGGTCGAGTCGTCGGAGATCGGCGTTCCGGCGGTCTTCTTCGGCGCGCCGTGTGGAAATATCGCGCACAACGCTGACAAGTTCGACATCGTGATTGGGGCGGCGCTGCCCGATCCGCGTTTTCATTTCCGTCCATACATGGTGAGCGGTCGCTTCGTGACGGAGACGCAGTTCGGCGGTCACCTCACGGGTCTCGCCTCCCAGTGTTGCCAGGATGCTTCGCACCGCCGTCGCGTCGTCGGGGTGGATCAGGTCGAATGCCGAGCGGCCGGTCAACGCATCGCCCGCGATGCCGATGAGACGTTCTGCCGCGGGCGATGCATATAGGATCGTGCCGTCTTGAAGAGTGACAAGGATTGTATCGGCGGAGATTTCGGCCAGCACTTTGTATCGGGCGGCCCGGGCTACAATGGCCGCCTTTTGAGAGCGAAGCTGCGCAATCATGAGGCCGCGTCGTTCGAAGACCAGAGCAATCGGCGTCGCCGCCGCAAATCCGGTCAGGACAAACGCCTGCAACAGCAGAATACGCGACGTGATGCTGGCGGGTTCCAGGGCAACAATCGGGCCATGGCCCATGGCGGTGCGATACAGTGCGAACATCGCCAGCGCGGTTATGCCGAGGCAGGTGAATTCAAACCCGGCAATCATGCCGAGGCATGCGAAGAGCAGCGGCATAATGAACAAGGGGGCGACGTTTTTTTGATGAAATGTCGCGATCAGAAGTATCAGGCAGATGACAAGCGCGGCACTCGAACGGAACCGCCTGCCTGATGGAAACAATGGCCGGCGTGTTCTATTGAGAATGACGATGCCCGCCATGGTGAATATCAGATTTCCCAGAGCGTGAGCCGCGAACCACACACGCCAGGCGGCGGAAACGCCGGAAGGATCGGTCAGGGCAGAATTAACGCTGCTGGCAAGCGCTCCGAGCGCCGGCCCCACCACGCCGACCGCCACGACAAATTTGAGCAGACCGTCAAGGCGTCTGATGCGCGGTCGTGGACCAAAGGGGAGCCAAGCGACAGCGATTGCGCTGGTGATCTCGATACAATTGGCGATGGGAAGACAAATCGTTTGGGCGATCGATGCGCCTGTGATCAACTCGGCGACGGTGTTGCCCAGCCACCCTGCCGCGATGACGAGCAACGGACGCTGCCAGCGCGACGGCCGGCGCGCCAGCAGAAGAGCAAGCGGCACTGCATTCGCCGGCCAGAACGCTGGAATTCCACTGTCAACCTGACAAAAAGACAGGCTGGCAAGGGCCAGCGCGCCGACCAGGGCCGCGATGGCACCAAATGCGACCCCGGATAAGCCAAGGGTTTTGGCTGTCACTGCGTGGCGCGGCGAAAGCAGCGCGCGGCCGCGTGCCATGATGGCGGCGTTTGGTCTGTAGACAATGGTTGGTCCTGACCTGATTCGAAATCTTGAGCGTCGGTTTCGATATCAAATCAGACTTTGGTGAAGATCCGGTTAAAAAACGCCCCGACCACGTCGTGGCCGGGGTGCATCACCGGATTTTTTTTCGAACCCCGAAAATCATTGGCGGGAAGTCGTGTCCAGCTCCAATTGATCGGGTTCAGGTGACGGCCATACGCGGATCAGTCAGCGGCAAGAGCCATATGTTTACGGGCGATCTCGCCGCTAACATATGATTCTACGGCGTCGCCAATCGCGTCCGCATGATGGGCAAATACATGATCGGCACCTGTCATCACCCGATAATCGACCGCGACGCCTTTTTGGGTGTTGAGTTTGTCGACCAGTTTGCGAACAGACGCTTCCGGTACCAATTCGTCGGCATCGCCATGGATCATCAGGCCGCCACACGGGCAGGGGGCCAGAAAGCCAAAATCGTAGTGAGCCGCCGGGGTTCCAACGCTGATCCATCCGGAAACCTCGGGTCTGCGCATCAGCAATTGCATACTGACGAAGGCACCAAACGAATACCCGGCAATCCACAGCCCGTTGTGACCAGGGTTCAGTGCCTGCATCCAGTCGAGTGCGGCGGCGGCGTCGTTGATTTCGCCCATCCCGCCGTCGTAATTGCCCTGACTGCGGCCCACGCCGCGGAAATTGAAGCGCATTACCGAAAATCCCAGGCGCTGGAACACCTGATACATCGTATAAGTAATACGATTATTCATGGTGCCGCCGTGCAGAGGGTGCGGGTGCAGCACAAGCGCCAGCGGCGCTCCGCGTTCCTTGGCGTGGTGATAGCGTCCTTCGAGGCGGCCATCAGGCCCGGCAAACATTACTTCAGGCATCGTTTTATCAACTCTTTCTCAGTCATATTATCAAGAACAATCGTGTTCTCATTGTTTTTTCATACAAAGCCAGGGGTGCGCCACCCGCGGCGACTCAACGCGACCAGCCAAGCCGAAGAGGCGACGGCCTTAGCGCCCAACCGGCGATCGAATCAACTTTTCGGCCACACCGCAATCGCCAGGATTGTATATAGTCATTTTGATCGCATCATTGACCGGCACGGTCTGCATACCTACTCTCCTGGACGGGAACATCCGCATTGAGCGGTGGTTCGCCTCAAATTCTAAGGTTTCGGATGGTATTTGGATCGGAGCGGCGCATTCCAGCGGGCGAGTTGCTTAATGGAGCGACGTGCCATTTTGAGTGGGCGTCATGCCGCGCACTGAAGCGGTAATCGTTTCGCTGTCCATAGTTTGTTCGCATATTCGGTTTGCCATCGTCACTACATCATATATGGTAAGGAACATGTTTATAATCGGTTGTCCCGCGTTTTCCTACGGAAATGTCGCATGAGCCGGATGTTTTTACGCGAGACCATCCGAGCCTACCGCCAGCGCGACCCTGCCGCGCGCTCCGATCTGGAGGTGCTGCTATGCTACCCTGGGCTTCACGCGGTGATGCTGCACCGTCTGGCGCATTGGTTATGGTTGCGGCGAGCGTTTTTGCTTGGACGATTGGTCTCGCATTTCGGGCGTCTGATCACGGGTATCGAAATCCATCCGGGAGCCACGATCGGGCGGCGCTGCATCATCGATCACGGCATGGGCGTGGTGATCGGCGAGACAGCTGAACTTGGCGACGATGTGTATCTTTATCATCAGGTGACGTTGGGCGGTACCTCGAGTGATCATGGCAAACGCCATCCGACCGTGGGAAATGGCGTCATTATCGGTGCCGGGGCGAAGGTGCTGGGTCACATTCTGATCGGGGACAATGCCCGGATCGGGGCAAACGCAGTCGTGGTGGCCGAGGTTCCGGCGAACACGACCGTCGTGGGCATCCCGGCCCGGCCAGTCGAGCGGGGGAGTGCTGCGCGCCCGGCCAAACCGCGTTTCGATCCGTACGGCACGCCGTGTGACCCGTGCCTCGATCCCTTATTGCACGAAATCGATATGCTGCGATCCGAAATGAACGATCTGGAGCGACGAATCGTGCGTGCCGAGGCACATGAAACGGTGCCGACCACGAGCCGGGACTCGAATTGTGACCAATCTGCCCAGTCGCGCTGAGCCGCTCTATCTGGATGCTAACGCGACGGAGCCGTTGCGCCCGGAGGCACGCGCGGCGCTGATCGAGGCGCTCGATCACGTCGGGAACCCTGCGTCGGTTCATGCGGATGGGCGGGCGGCACGGCAAATCCTCGAGCAGGCCCGTGTCGCAGTTGCCGTGCATTTTGGTGCCCATCCGCAGGATTTGGTGTTCTGCTCCGGCGCGACCGAAGCCAATGCGCTGGCAATCCACGGATTAGGCACCGGCCGGCCAGTTCTGGTCGGTGCCACCGAGCATGATGCGGTGCGCGCCGCAGCACCTGGTGCCACGATCATTCCGGTTGATGCGGATGGCCTGATCGATCCCGCGTGGCTTGATGCGCGGCTGGCAACAATGCCCGGCGCGTTAGTGTGCGCAATGGCCGCGAACAATGAGACCGGCGTTATCCACCAGCTCGACCGGATCGCGGCAATCTGTGCCATGCACGGCGCGATGCTGCATGTCGATGCGGTGCAGTCGGCGGGGCGGATGGCGGCCGATCATATCGCCAGGGGAGCAACCAGCGTGGCGGTGTCGGCGCACAAGCTAGGTGGTCCCAAAGGAGTTGGTGCCCTGGTGATGGCACCCCAGGTCGCCGACCGGCTCATGCCATTGATCCGGGGCGGGGGTCAGGAGCGCGGGCGGCGCGGTGGCACGCCCGATCTTCCGGCCATTGCGGGGTTTGCGGCGGCCATCGGGGCGATACGGTTGGCCGACGCAACCCGGCTCGCGGCGCTGCGTGAGGCTATCGAGGATGGTGCGCTGCGGATGGGCGCGATTGTGGTCGGCGGTGCTGCGCCGCGCCTGCCGAACACGGTCTGTCTGGCTTTGCCCGGACTTTCTGCCGAGACCCAGGTGATTGTGCTTGATCTTGATCACATCCGGGTGTCCGCCGGTGCGGCCTGTTCGTCGGGCAAGGTGGCGCGCAGCCCGGTGCTCGACGCCATGGGGCTTCATGATCTTGCAGGCTGCGCTATTCGGGTGTCGCTGCCGTGGAACGTGCCCGGCGACACGCCAGTGCGGTTTCTGGCTGCATATCGGCGTCTTGCGGCGCGCGCCTTGCGTAAGCGGGAGGGTTTCTCTACGTCACGCGAAACTCCGGTCCCGGATGTCGCAGAACTAGTTTAAGGGTTCCCAATGCCAAGTATGATTTTCATCGAGCGCGACGGCACGCGCCGTACCGTTGATGCGCCGGTCGGCCTTTCGGTGCTGGAGGTCGCGCATAAACACGGTGTCGATATCGAAGGCGCGTGCGAGGGTTCGCTTGCCTGCTCGACCTGCCATGTCATCGTCGACCCCGAATGGTTTGCCAAGCTGGCCAGGGCGTCCGAGGATGAGGAGGATATGCTCGACCTCGCGTTTGGTCTCGAAAAAACCTCGCGTCTCGGCTGCCAGATCGTGATGTCGCCGGCGCTCGATGGTCTCGTTGTCCGTTTGCCTGCGGGCGTCCGCAACGCCCAAGGCGGATAATGGGACGGTAATGCGTATCGTGGTCGCCATGTCGGGTGGGGTGGATAGTTCGGTGGTCGCCGGGCTGATGCACGCGGCTGGGCATGAGGTGATCGGCGTGACGTTGCAGCTTTACGATCATGGGGCGGCGTCTGGCCGGAAAGGCGCGTGCTGCGCCGGGCAGGACATTCACGATGCGCGAAACGTCGCGGACCGGCTCGGGATTGCCCATTATGTGATCGACGCCGAAGCGGCGTTCCGCAAATCGGTGATCGGTGATTTTGCCGATTCCTATGCCGCCGGCAAAACTCCGGTGCCGTGCGTGCGCTGCAACCAGCACCTCAAATTCGGTGATCTGCTGGATCTTGCCCGCGATCTTGGAGCCGAAGCTCTGGCGACGGGACATTATGTCCGGCGCGAGGAGGGTAAGCTTGGCCCTGAATTGCATCGCGCCGCTGACGAAGCGCGCGACCAATCGTGGTTCCTGTTCGCCACCACTCGTGAACAGCTTGAATTCGCGCGGTTCCCTCTCGGCGCGATGCCGGACAAAACCGAGGTTCGTGCCGAAGCCGCGCGCATGGGTTTGCAGGTCGCCGACAAACCGGACAGTCAGGATATTTGCTTCGTTCCCTCCGGGTCTTATGCCGATATCGTCGCCCGGCTGCGGCCCGACGCGGTTTTCCCGGGTGAAATTGTCGATGATGCAGGCACGGTACTCGGCGAGCATCAGGGCATCGCGCGGTACACGGTAGGACAGGGCAAGCGGCTTGGCGCGGCATCGGGGCAGGTTGTCACCCGGATTGATGCCGAGCGTCGCCGTATCGTTGTGGGTCCACGCGGGGCGGGAACGCGCCTTGTGCGCTTCGGTGAACCCAACTGGCTGATCGACCGGCCCGATACGCCGTTCCGCGCCACAGTCAGGCTGCGTGCCCGCGACACGCCGCATCCGGCGGAAATCGACGCGGCGCAAGGCGTCGTGACGCTCGACGAAGCCGCTTTGGCGGCACCCGGTCAGGCTTGCGTCATCTATGACGGGACCCGTGTTCTGGGCGGCGGATTCATTACTTAATCATTGTTTTTCAAGCACCTTCAGGAGTTTGGGATCGCGGTGCGGCTCTAGCCAAATGCGATGAAATTGCTCGAAAAAATAGTGATGGACCGCGATCGTTCCTAACCGATCATGCTCTATCACTATGTCATCGCGGTGCCACGCGGACGCAATTTCGTGCGGTACTGAAACTCCGGTCTGGTTTACGCCGATCTTCTGTCTATAATAGAAATGTGTCTCCGCTTTCGTGCCACGCTAGCGGCGGCGCACAACTCCGGGCGCGACGGTTTTCGGCCGCCGCGCCACTCGCAACGCAACCATCGTCCCTGGCAACAACCGGGGCGACAAAAACATAAAGGACCGCGCCGTGGCCAATGAAAAATCGCAGAACGTGCAGGACGTTTTCCTCAATCACGTTCGCAAGAGTAAGACCCCGGTGACGGTGTTCCTGGTGAACGGCGTCAAGCTTCAGGGGGTGATCACCTGGTTCGATAATTTCTCCGTGCTGCTCCGGCGCGACGGCCACACCCAGCTTGTCTACAAGCACGCGATATCGACGGTCATGCCGGGCGCGCCGATCCAGTTGTTCGACGCGACCAAGGCCGAAAGCACTGCGACACCGGCGCAAAATCCCTCAACGCTCAGTCTGATGGGGCGCGCCGAGCCGGACCGCGATGAAGAGTAGCGGTATTTGAGCGTCGAGACCCAGGCCGTGCCGGTTCGCGCCGCCATTCTGCTCCCGTGGGAGCACGGTGCGCGGCGTGACCGGTTGCGCGAGGCTGAAGCGCGGCTGGCTGAGGTCATCGGCCTCGCCGCGTCGATCGGGTTGGTCATCGCCTATCAGGACACGCTGCAAATCCGCGCGCTCCGCCCCTCCACCTTGTTTGGTGAAGGCCAGGTGACGCGGATCGGTGAGGCGATTGCCGAGGCCGACATTACCGTCGCGGTGGTCGATTCCGCCCTCAGCCCGGTGCAGCAGCGCAATCTGGAGCGCGCCTGGAATTGCAAGGTGATCGATCGGACCGGCCTCATCCTGGATATTTTCGGCGAACGCGCCCGCACCGCCGAGGGCGTGTTGCAGGTCGAGCTGGCGCATCTGGCCTATCAGCGCTCGCGCCTGGTGCGGTCCTGGACGCATCTTGAACGCCAGCGCGGCGGCTTCGGCTTCCTGGGTGGACCCGGTGAAACCCAGATCGAGGCGGATCGGCGGCTGATTACCGACCGTATCGTCCGCCTCAAACGCGACTTGGACGATGTGCGCCGCACCCGCGCCCTGCACCGTATCGCGCGCAACCGGGTGCCCTATCCGGTGGTCGCCCTGGTGGGCTACACTAATGCGGGTAAATCGACCCTGTTCAACGCTCTGACCGGCGCTGCGGTTCAGGCTGAGGACCAGTTGTTCGCGACTCTCGACCCGACGATGCGGCTGATCGTGTTGCCGTCCGGCCGTCACGCGATATTGTCCGACACTGTGGGGTTCATTTCCGATCTGCCGACCGAACTGGTCGCCGCCTTTCGCGCCACCCTCGAAGAAGTCGCCGCGGCCGATATCCTGCTCCATGTTCGTGACGCGGCCCACCCTGACAGCGCCGCCCAGCGGGCCGATGTCATCACGGTGCTGGACGACATGGCCAGCGCCGGCATGATCGATGCGGGCTGGCAGACCCGCAGTTTCGAGGTTCTCAACAAGATCGACCTGCTGCCCCCCGAACATCGTGACCTGCCGGATACCAGTGCGATCGCGGTTTCGGCTTTGTCTGGCGAGAATTTGATGGCGCTGCGGCAGGCGATCGACGCACGCCTCGCCAGCGCCATGCATCTGATGGACTACGTGCTGCCCGCCGCCCAAGGGGCACCGCTCGCCTGGCTTTATCGCCACGGCGAGGTTGTTTCCCGCGAGGACCAGGACGATCAGGTCAAAATATCCGTGCGTTTGCGCCCGGAGGATCGTGCCCGCTTCGAGCGCGATTTTGCCCCGGCGCGGGTTGATTAAGCACCGTGACTCTCGACGAAACCGACATCATCGCCATAACCGAACTGATGCGCGCGGTCTCGAAGGCCATCATCATGCCGTGGTTTGGCCATATCGGCCCGGCCGATCTGCGCACCAAATCCGGTCCGCTTGATCCTGTGACAGTGGCCGATGAAGCCGCCGAACGTGCGTTGACCAAAGGGCTGCTGGATTTGTTTCCTGGGGTCGGCGTGATTGGCGAAGAAGCGGTTTCGGCCGATCCGGAATTGATGGCCAAGGTTACGGATGCCGCGCCGGTGTTCGTGATCGACCCGATCGACGGTACCCAGAACTACACCGCCGGATTGCCGCTGTTCGGGGTGATGATCGCGCTGGTCGAAGCGGGTGCCATCCGCGCAGGGCTGATTTATGACCCGATCCGCGACGATATCGTGGTTGCGCGCGCCGGCACCGGCGCGTTTCTGATCCACCGGGACAGCACTCAAACCCGGCTCCATGTCGCTGCCCCGGTGCCGCTGGCGCAGATGATCGCCTCGGTTTCGTGGCAATATATGAAGGAACCGGAGCGCTCGACTGTGCTGCGCAATCTGGTTCATCTCGGCCAGACTCCCAACCTCCGCTGCGCCGCCGCCACCTACCGCGCCATCGCTACGGGCCATATCCACGCCACCTTGTCGCGCCGCACCTTGCCGTGGGATCATGCGGCGGGGGCGTTGATCGTGGCGGAAGCCGGTGGGTATGTGCGAAAACCGGATGGCGGGGTGTGGTGTCCGGCTGATCTTGACGACGGGATTTTGGCGGCACCGGATGAGGCGAGTTGGCTGTCGCTCCGCGATACCCTGGCGGCACGCTAAACCACCCGATGCAATCCCCCTTTACCTTTCGCGGCCGGGTAACCTGATGGCGGCGATTTCGTCCTTAAACGATCAGGAAACGATCAGGCACTAAGTCGTTTTTTCTTTTGCCTTAACCGCTCGCCACAAATCTTCCATTTCGTCCAACCCCGCCTGATCCGGGGTTCGGCCGGCTGCCGCCAGCATCGCTTCCACGCCGCGGAACCGTCGTTCGAATTTTGCGTTGGCGCGGGTGAGGGCCGCCTCGCTGTCGCAACCGAGTTTGCGGGCGAGGTTGACCAGCACGAAAAACAGATCGCCCAGTTCATCCTCGATCCGATCGGGGTTTTGGTCCGGTAGTTCGGCGCGGAGTTCGGCGATTTCCTCGTCGAGTTTTTCAAGCACGGCTTCGGCATCCGGCCAGTCGAACCCGACACGCGCCGCGCGCCCCGCGAGTTTTTTCGCACGCGTCAGGGCGGGCAGGGTGGTGGCGATACCGTCGAGCACGCCGGATTCGGTGCGGGCGGCGCGTTCGCGCGCCTTATCCGCCTCCCAGGCGGTGGTCTGGGCATGGGTGTCGCGCGGTGCCGCATCGCCGAACACGTGCGGATGGCGGCGGATCATTTTCGCGGTGATACTGGCGGCTACCGCCTCGAAATCGAACCAGCCGCGCTCTTCGGCGAGGCGCGCGTGATATACCACCTGGAACAACAGATCGCCCAGTTCGTCGCGTAAGGCGGATGGATCGTTTTTCACAATCGCGTCCGCAACCTCATAGGCCTCTTCGACCGTATAAGGAGCAATGGACGCGAAATCCTGCACGCGATCCCACGGGCAGCCGGCCTCCGGGTCACGCAGTGTAGCCATCACTGTGAGCAGCCGGGGGAGTGCTTGTTCGGTCATGCGGCCTCGCGGAGTTTGATGTTGGCCGGCGCGCGTTCACGCCGGCATGAGAGAGCGGATGTCGCAAACACACTAAAAACGATCGGTCCCACACTAAGCTTATCAGTCAAGGAGAACACCATGCTTATCAAACGCCAGCGCGAGTGGGAACTGCCCGAAAGTGCAGTAACCTCGGAGAGTTTTGCCTTTAATCGCCGTGCCGCCCTTGCCGCGATGGGTGGGGCGGTGCTGGGCTTCGGCACTATTGGGAGCGCTCGCGCCGAATCGGTGACGAAAATGACCATCGAAGATCCCGGCTACTCTGCCGGCGCGATGCGGTTCGATCCCGGCCGGCCCATGACGCCGCAGAAAAATGTCGAGCGCTATAATAATTTTTATGAGTTCGGCCTGTCGAAGGACATCTGGCAGGATGCGCAGACGCTCCCCGTCGAGCCATGGACGATCCGGATCGATGGGCTGGTCGAAAAGCCGTTTACCCTGTCGTTCGACGATCTGATCAAGAAAGTGAAGGTTGAAACCCGTATCTACCGGCATCGCTGCGTCGAAGCCTGGGCGATTACGGTGCCGTGGGAAGGTTTTGCGATGAGCGATCTGGTGAAATTGGCAAAGCCGCTGTCGTCGGCCAAGTATCTACGCTTTACGACTTTTGCCGACGCCAAGGCCATGCCGGGCCTCGCCATCCCGTTCTTTCCCTGGCCTTATCATGAGGGCCTGACCATGGCGGAAGCGACCAACGAACTCGCCTTCATGGGGACCGGCATGTATCACCAGCCGATGCCAAAGCAGGATGGCGCGCCGATCCGGGCGGTTTTGCCGTGGAAATATGGGTTCAAATCGGCGAAATCGATCGTGCGGATCGAATTCATCAAGGATCAGCCTGAAACGTTCTGGGAACAGACAAGCCCTGATATGTATGGGTTTTGGGCGAACGTGAACCCGCAATATCCGACCTTGCGGTGGAGTCAGGCGCGCGAACGCATCATCGGCACCGATGAAACAGTGCCGACCGTCATCTATAACGGGTATGGCAAGTGGGTGGCCTCGCTTTATGCCGGAATGAAGCAGGATAAAAAATTGTTCATGTAGGCGATCGAGGATCGCATCGGTGCCGATCGTCAGCGCCGTCTTGCCTTCGCAAACAGGTGAACCGGCATGGTGAGACGATTATAATGAAAACAGGTTCCATGAGTATGCGGCTGAGGGGCAGCATATTGGCCAGACGCCCGAAGCGAATCACGATATTTTGCCAATTCAATATTTAGTTTTTTTAAATTATTGATATAGAAAATTTATCTTTACTTATCTTTTGATCGTCTGCATATTCCAATTCTGCGGTGGAACCCACGACGCAGGAATAATCCGGCACGCACCTTGAAACCAGTGCGTTCACGGGAGGGAATGAAATGGCCGATCAACTGAGACTAGACTCATATCTTGATTTCGCCGCGGGACGATCGACGCAAATGGTCGCGGTCTGCCAGACGGTTCACGCCATTGCGGCGGCGGGACGGCAGATTTCGCGCATTCTGGCGCGCGGGCCGTTGGCAGGCAATTTGGGTACCATTGTCGGCGACTCGATCGACGGTGATGGCCAGAAGGCGCTCGACGCCATGACCCACACGATTTTGCGCGAGGCTTTGGCGCGGGCTCCGGTTTCGGTATTCGCCTCGGAAGAAGCGGACAAACCAGAAGTGCTCGACGAATTTGCCCCGCTCGCGGTTGCGGTCGATCCCCTGGACGGGTCCTCGAACATCGATACCCTGGCACCGATCGGCACGATATTTTCGGTTATGCCGGGCGGAACCTGCATCAACGACGACCCTGCGGCCCCGTTCCTGCAACCGGGGCGCAACCAGATGGCCGCCGGGTTTTTGATTTACGGGCCGCGAACCGCACTGGTGCTGACGCTGGGTGCCGGTACCCGGATTTTCACGCTTGATCCGGATTCGGGTGCCTTCATCGCGACCCATGGCGAGGTCGTGGTCCCCCACACGACCCGCGAATATGCAATCAACGGGTCTAACCTGCGCCACTGGGACCCGGAAATCCATGACTATATTCTGGAACTCAAGAAGGGCCGCAACGGTCCGCGCGGCGAGGATTTCAATACACGGTGGCTGGCCTCGATGGTGGGCGACGCGTTTCGGATTTTGTCCCGTGGCGGCATTTATCTTTACCCAGCCGACCAACGCCGAGGCTATCGGGAAGGACGGTTGCGCTTGATTTATGAGGCGAACCCGATCGCCATGATCATGGAGCAAGCTGGTGCCGCCGCGACGGATGGGCAGACGCCGATTCTCGATTTGGTCCCGACCGCGATCCATCAGCGGTGTCCTCTGGTGTTCGGCTCGGCTGACGAGGTGGGGCGCGTGGCGGATGCGTATCGGGGCGGCGGGGCGAGTTCATCGCCCTTGTTCAAGACCCGCTCGCTGTTCCGCAAAAATACCAGCACGATCGGATCACTCTCATGAGCCGCAAATATCCGATCATTTCTGTCACCGGTTCGTCGGGTGCCGGAACCACGTCGGTCCGCAATGTTTTCGAACAGATTTTCCGGCGGGAAAACATCGTGGCCGGACATCTCGAAGGCGACGCATTTCACCGCTACGATCGCGCAGAGATGAAAGCGAAGATGGCGGAGGCGGAAGCCGCCGGCAACCGCCATTTCAGTCACTTCAGCCCGGACACCAATCTGCTCGCCGAATTGCAGGAGATTTTTGCGAGCTACGCCGCCACCGGCACCGGCAAATGCCGCCACTACATCCACGATCAGACCGAGGCTGAGCGCTACGGTTCACCGCCGGGCACATTTACCGACTGGGAAGACTTGCCGGCGAATACCGACATTTTGCTGTATGAAGGCCTGCACGGCGCGGTGAAACACGGCGATATCGATACCGGCAAGCACGCTGATATCAAGATCGGCGTGGTGCCGGTGATCAACCTGGAATGGATCCAGAAAATTCACCGTGACAGTGCGGCCCGCAAATATTCGACCGAAGCGGTGATGGACACGATTTTGCGGCGGATGCCCGACTATGTTCACTACATCTGCCCCCAGTTCACCGAGACCGACATCAATTTTCAGCGGGTACCAACGGTTGATACGTCCAATCCGTTCATCGCGCGCTGGATACCGACAGCGGATGAATCGATCGTGGTGATCCGGTTCCGCAATCCCCACGGCATCGATATGCCGTATCTGTTATCGATGCTGCATGGCAGCTTCATGTCACGGGCAAATTCCATCGCTGTCCCCGGTAATAAATTCGACCTTGCGATGCAGCTCATCCTGACGCCGATCATCATGCAGTTGATGGACCTCAAGCGGCGGGCAGCCCGATGAGCATTGAGTTCAGTCATCACCAGGCTCCGCTGGAGCCAATCTGCGAGAGGGATTTCTAACATGGCACGAATAACACTTCGTCAGTTGCTGGATCACGCGGCCGAGCGCGGCTACGGCGTTCCGGCTTTCAACGTCAACAACATGGAGCAGGTCATCGCGATCATGGACGCTGCGGCGGCCACCGATTCGCCGGTGATCCTGCAGGCCTCGCGCGGGGCGCGCTCCTACGCCGGCGACGTCATGCTCGCGAAAATGATCGAGGCCGCCGAGTTCACCCACCCCGGCATTCCGATCTGCCTGCATCAGGACCATGGCAATGACGAAGGCACCTGCCTCTCGGCGATCCAGCATGGCTATACCAGCGTGATGATGGACGGCTCGCTGAAGGCCGACGCCAAGACCCCGGCCGATTACGCCTATAACGTCGCGATCACCACCCGCGTGACCGACATGGCGCATAAGGTCGGCGTGTCGGTCGAGGGTGAACTCGGCGTGCTCGGCAGCCTCGAGACCGGCATGGGCGAGGCCGAGGACGGCCACGGTGCCGAGGGCGCGCTCTCGCATGACCAGCTTCTGACCGACCCGGACCAGGCGGTGGAATTCGTCAAGGCGACCAAGGTCGATGCCCTGGCGGTGGCAATGGGCACCTCGCACGGTGCCTACAAATTCTCCCGCAAGCCCGACGGCGCGATCCTCGCGATGAATGTGATCCGCGCGATCAACGAGAAAATGCCGGCGCTGCACATGGTGATGCATGGATCATCCTCGGTGCCGCAGGATTTGCAGGAGGAGTTCAACAAATACGGCGGCAAGATGCCACAGACCTGGGGCGTGCCGATCGAGGAAATTCTGGTCGGCATCAAGCACGGTGTGCGTAAGGTCAATATCGATACCGATTGCCGCCTCGCGATGGCCGCGGCGATCCGCAAGGTCGCGTTCGAGAAGCCATCGGAGTTCGACCCGCGTCAATTCATGAAGCCGGCGACCGCCGCGCTGCGTGAACTCTGCAAACAACGATTCGAAGCGTTCGGCACAGCGGGCCAGGCGTCTCGGATCAAGCCCCAGTCATTGGCCGCCATGGCGCGCCAGTATGCGTCGGGCAGTCTCGATCCCGTCTTTTCAATCCGCGCCGCCGCCTGAACACCAATCACCAACCGGAGTACCGATACATGGACACGCCAACCCCGATCATCGCCGAGGACAGCAAGACCCTCCACGGCAAGGAGCGCTACAAATCCGGCGTCATGGCCTACAAGAAAATGGGCTATTGGGAGCCGGACTACGAGCCTAAGATCACCGACGTCATCGCCGTGTTCCGCATCACGCCGCAGGACGGCGTCGATGAGATCGAAGCGGCCGCCGCCGTCGCCGGCGAAAGCTCGACCGCGACCTGGACCGTGGTCTGGACCGACCGGCTGACCGCCTGCGACAAATACCGCGCCAAGGCCTACCGGGTCGATCCGGTGCCGAACGCTCCCGGCCAGTTCTTCGCCTATATCGCCTATGATCTCGCGCTGTTCGAACCCGGCTCGATCGCCAATCTCACCGCCTCGATCATCGGCAACGTGTTCGGCTTCAAGCCGCTGAAGGCGCTCCGCCTCGAGGACATGCGCCTGCCGGTCGCCTATGTGAAGACCTTCGATGGCCCCTCCACCGGCATCGTGGTCGAACGTGAACGCCTCGACAAATTCGGCCGCCCGCTGCTCGGTGCCACGGTCAAGCCGAAGCTCGGCCTCTCCGGTCGCAACTACGGCCGCGTGGTGTACGAGGCGCTGCGCGGCGGTCTCGACTTCACCAAGGACGACGAGAACATCAACTCGCAATGCTTCATGCATTGGCGCGACCGGTTCCTCTACTGCATGGAAGCGGTCAACCGCGCCCAGGCGGTCTCCGGCGAGGTCAAGGGCACCTATCTCAACATCACCGCCGGCACGATGGAGGACATGTACGAGCGCGCCGAATTCGCGCACGAACTCGGCTCCAACATTGTGATGATCGATCTCGTGATCGGCTACACCGCGATCCAGTCGATGTCGAAATGGGCGCGCAAGCACGACATGATCCTGCATCTGCACCGCGCCGGCCATGGCACCTACACGCGTCATAAGACCCACGGCGTGTCGTTCCGCGTGATTTCGAAATGGATGCGTCTCGCAGGCGTCGATCACATCCATGCCGGCACCGTGGTCGGCAAGCTCGAGGGCGATCCGCTGTCGACGCGCGGCTTCTATGATGTGCTGCGCGAGGACTTCAACCCGATGCGCCTCGAACACGGCATCTTCTTCGATCAGGATTGGGCCGGTACCCGCAAGGTCATGCCGGTCGCTTCGGGCGGCATTCACGCCGGCCAGATGCACCAGCTGATCCATCACCTCGGTGAAGACGTCGTCCTGCAGTTCGGCGGCGGCACCATCGGCCATCCCAACGGCATCGCGGCCGGTGCGACCGCCAACCGCGTCGCCCTTGAAGCGATGATCATGGCCCGCAACGAAGGCCGCGACTATTACAAGGAAGGCCCGGAAATTCTCAACCAGGCCGCCCGCCACTGTCTGCCGCTGCGTCAGGCGCTCGATACCTGGGGCGATGTGACGTTCGACTACACCTCGACCGACACGCCCGATTTCGTCGTGTCCCCGATGCCCGCATACTGAGGATCAACACAATGCGCATTACCCAAGGCTGCTTCTCCTACCTGCCCGACCTGACCGACGAGCAGATCACCAAACAAATCCAGTACTGCCTCGACAATGGCTGGGCGGTGAATCTGGAATACACCGACGATCCGCACCCCCGTAACACCTACTGGGAGATGTGGGGCCTGCCGATGTTCGACATTCGCGACGCGAAAGCGATCATGGGCGAACTGGACAACTGCCGTCGCATTCACAATGAATGCTACATCCGCCTCAGCGCATTCGACGCCACCGACACCTGGGAGTCGCTGCGCATCTCCTTCATCGTACAGCGTCCGAGCGACGAGCCCGGCTTCATGCTCACGCGTCAGGAAGTTGGCGGGCGCAACATGCGTTATGAAACCCGTGCGTATGTGCTGCAGAAGCCGGAAGGCGCGCGTTACGATAGCTAACACGACCGCGCCAACCTGCCATGGGGGTAACACCCTCCATGGCGGCTTCTAACGAACCACGCGTCACGAACGATTGCGCGAAGCCCGGCTTCGCCACTGGCTTGAGGGAAACCGCCAATGCTCGAAGTTGCAGATACCGAAACGCAAAACCACGGGCCGGTCGATCTCCGGGCGGAATTCGCCAACGCCGGAATCAGCGACGTGCTCTATGGTCTGGACCGCGATCTGGTTGGGCTTAAACCGGTCAAAGCCCGTATTCGCGAAATCGCCTCGCTCCTGCTGGTCGAGCGCGTCCGCCAGAAATACGGCTACGCCACCGAAGCCCCCACTTTGCACATGTCGTTCACCGGCAACCCCGGTACCGGCAAAACCACCGTCGCGCTGCGCATGGCGAGCATCCTGAAAGCCCTCGGCTTCGTCCGCCAAGGCCAGTTGATCTCGGTCACCCGCGACGATCTGGTCGGCCAGTACATCGGCCACACCGCGCCGAAAACCAAGGAAATCCTCAAAAAAGCGATCGGTGGCGTCTTGTTCATCGATGAAGCCTATTACCTCTACCGCCCCGATAATGAACGCGACTATGGCCAGGAAGCCATCGAAATCCTGCTCCAGGTCATGGAAAACCAGCGTGAAGACTTAGTGGTGATCCTTGCCGGCTACGCGGATCGGATGGAGAAGTTTTTTACCCTCAACCCCGGATTTCGTTCGCGCATCGCGCATCACATCGATTTTCCGGATTATGAAAATCCTGAACTCCTCTCGATCAGCGAGACCATGCTGGCGCGCCAGAATTATCATTTCACCCCCGAAGCGCGTGACGTGATGCGCCGCTACATCGAGCGACGTCGTGAGCAACCGTATTTTTCGAATGCCCGCTCGATCCGCAACGCCCTTGACCGGGCACGGTTGCGCCAGGCCAACCGTCTGGTCGCGTATGAAGGCCCGATCCAACCCGAGATGCTGACGATGATCGAGCCTGGC
The DNA here is from genome assembly GCA_028688905.1 of Acidiphilium sp. GTDB lineage: Bacteria > Pseudomonadota > Alphaproteobacteria > Acetobacterales > Acetobacteraceae > Acidiphilium. The sequence continues at coordinate 348,145 of JAQTXH010000002.1, forward strand.
GATCTGCTCGGAAGCCGGGTGTTTCTGGAAAATCCGGGCAATACAGGAGAGATCGATGCTTGATGTGATAGCCGCAAAAACACCGCTCATCGCGCCGTCGATCCTGTCGGCCGATTTCTCGGCGCTCGGCGAGGAAACCAGGGCAATCATCGAGGCAGGGGCCGACTGGGTCCATATCGATGTGATGGACGGCCACTTCGTGCCCAATATGACGTTCGGGCCGGTGGTCGTGAAGTCGTTGCGCCGCCACACCGATGCGACGTTCGACGTGCATCTGATGATTTCGCCGGTCGATATGTATCTCGATGCCTACGCCGACGCGGGGGCCGATATCATCACGGTCCATGCCGAAGCCACGATCCATTTGGATCGCACGATCCAGGCGATCAAGGCGCGGGGCTGTAAAGCGGGCGTCGCGCTCTGCCCGGCGACCTCGGAAGAGGCGTTGCGGTATGTTCTTCACGCAGTCGATCTGGTTTTGATCATGACGGTCAATCCCGGGTTTGGCGGCCAGAGTTTTCTGGAAAGCCAGTTGCCGAAAATCCGCCGGGTGCGCGAAATGATCGGCGACCGGGATATCCGGCTGGAACTCGATGGTGGCGTGATCCCCGAAAACGTGGCCGCCTGCGTCGAAGCCGGCGCGGACGTGCTGGTGGCTGGATCATCGGTGTTTCGGGGCGGTGCGAACCGTTATGCCGAAAATATCGCCGCCCTGCGCCGTGGTGCCGTCCGCTGTGCGGCCTGATCGTCACGGCTTGGGCAAATGCGACCTTGGGGCGCGTAGCAGAAGCAACGCCAACGCCGCCGCGCCGACGCAAATATAGGCCGACAGCCGCAGCGCATTGTCGAGGCTCCAGGTTTCCGCCTGGATGTGCAGCATGTGCGCCAGCAGCGCGATGACCTCGTCGTGCGACATACCCTGAGCCTGCATATGGCTCGCCCACTCATGAACCGCGTCCTGCGGCATGTCGCCGCGCATATTATCTTCGATGTGCGCGGTCTGACGCTCCCATAGGGTGGACAGCAGTGTCACGCCGAGATTGGCGCTGGAAACCCGGATGAAGTTGCTGGTGGTCGAAGCCATCGCGATTTCGCCGGGTGAGGCGTCCGAGAGGACGATCATGGTGAGCGGCACGAACAGCATGCCTACGGCAATGCCCTGGATGAGTTCGCTCGGCATGGTGGCGGCCAGACCAACCTCCGGATTGAAAAACGCCAGCGCGTAGGCCCCGCCATAAATCACGAAACACCCGACAGCGAGAGCGCGCAGGCTGAAAATGCGGGTGAGGCGGCTCATCATCGCCGCCATTGGAATCGCCGTCGCGGCGAGGGGCACCAGAAGCACGCCGCCCCACCAGCCATTGAAGCCGAGATCGGTTTCCGACCACAGTGGCAGAATCGAACTCCATCCGACGAAAATCGACCAGCCAAGACACAAAAGCAGCAGCCCGAAGCCGAAATTGCGTCGTGCAAGGTAGCGCAATTGCAGGAGCGGCACCGGCTCGAACAATTCCCAGATGATGAACAACACCAAAAGCACGGCGGCGATCAGAGCGACGTGACTGATGAAGACCGAACGGAACCAGCCGAATTGCTCGCCCTGGTCGAGCACGATCTGTAGGGCGATCATGCCTGGCCACAGCAGCATCAGGCCGACGATGTCGAATTTGGGGGGCGGCGCGGACGGGCGGTCGTTTGGCAGGGAGATTTGCACCAGCCCGATCGCGACGGCCGACAACGGGATCACCAGCCAGAAAATATCGAGCCAGGAATAATTGGTGGCGAGCCAGCCGCCGAACGCCGGGCCGAGGAAAAACGGCACCAGCATGACGTTGCTCCACAGTGCCACCGCCAGGGTCTGCTGGCGTTTCGGGTAGTGGGTCAACAACAGCGTCTGGACCAGTGGAACCAGGATGCCGGCGGAGAGACCTTGCACCGAACGCGCCAGCAGCATGATCGGGAGTGAAGTGGCGACGATCGCGAGCATGCAACTCGCCGCCAGGGTGATCATGGCCAGGATGAACAGGCGCTTCAGGCCGAATTTCCGCGAAAACCACGGCATCAGCGAGATGCCAAGCGCCCAGTGGACCAGAAAATAGGTGAGGGTCCACAGCGCATGATCGCTGCTGGTGGCAAGCGTGCCGGCAACATAGGGGTAGATGCTCTGCAACGCGCCACCGGCAAACGAGCCGAGTCCGAGACCGAGTCCGAGACCAATCGTCATCGGGACCAGGGCCGCCTTGGGGCGTGATTCTGCCGCAAGCGACCGATGTTCCGTGGTTGATGAGACAGACATGCTGGCATAAATGCGCCATCGCGCCACCGCTGTACAGGGCGATCGCGCGATGGATTTGGATATCACTTATGCGCTGGTCGAGGCTGTTCGAGCGCCTAGCTCACAACCCGTCTCTATGGTTCATCGCAACGATGGCATCAGTGCGGCAACCGCCAGTCGATGGTGGACGTCTGGTGGCCTAATGTGACGATGCTGCGGCGTGGCGGTGCTGCGGCGATGATGTTTCCGGCCCGGATCACCGCGCGTTTTGCCGCGCAGGTGCGGATTGCCTCGATCGGATCGCTGGCGTCAAGCACGATGAGGTGAGCCGGGTTGCCAACCGCGATTTCATGGTCGGTCAATCCCATGGCCCGCGCCGGGTTGATGGTGACGGCATCGAAACAGGCGCGCATCGCCGCCACCCCGGTCATCTGCGCGACATGCAGGCCCATCGACGCAACCTCCAGCATGTCGTGGCTGCCGAGCGGGTACCACGGGTCCAGCACGCAATCATGGCCGAATGCCACGTTCACCCCCGCTGCCATCAATTCGGGCACCCGGGTCATGCCGCGCCGTTTAGGGTAGGTGTCGTGCCGTCCCTGGAGCGTTATATTGATCAAAGGGTTGGCGATGGCGGACACGCCAGCCTCGGCGATCAGCGGGATCAGCTTGCTCGCATAGTAATTATCCATCGAATGCAGCGATGTCAGGTGTGATCCGGCGACGCGGCCCTGCATGCCGTGCCGGATGGTTTCGCCGGCGAGGGTCTCGATATGGCGTGACAGGGGGTCGTCGCTCTCATCGCAATGCATATCGACCCTCAGGCCGCGTTCAGCGGCGATCGCCATCAACTGCCGCACGCTTTCGGTACCTTCCGCCATGGTACGCTCGAAATGCGGAATGCCGCCGACCATATCGACGCCCATGGCCAATGCACGATGAAGATTTTCGCGCGATTTCGGATAGCGCAGAAAGCCATCCTGCGGAAACGCAACCAGTTGGAGGGTGATGTAGGGTGCCATCTCGTCGCGTAGCGCGGTCAGTGCTTCGACCGCGAGCAACCGGTCGTCGCAGATATCGACATGCGAGCGGATCGCCCCGATCCCCTGGGCAATCGACCACATACAAAGGCGTCGCGCGCGCTCATGGATTGCCTCGACCGTCAGATGCGGCTTGAGTTCGCCCCAGAGCGCGATGCCTTCCAGCAACGTACCGCTCTGGTTCAGGCGCGGCTGACCGAGCGAGAGGGTGGAGTCGAGATGCAGATGGCAATCGATGAACGGCGGTGCCACCAGATCGCCTGCGGCCTCGATCGTGGTGGCCGCGTCCGCGACGATATTCGGCTCGATCGCGGCGATCACCCCGTCTCGAACCCCAATATCGAGGCCGCTGCGTCCGTCCGGCAGGGTGGCGTGGCGGATCAGGAGGGAAAAACTCATGGATAGAGCCGCATCGCGCCCCAGCGCTCGCCGTCGCGGGTGAACACCACGCGGTCATGCAGCCGGAAGTCGCGATCCTCCCAGAATTCGATGGCGGTGGGTTGCACCAGCCAGCCTGACCAATGCGCGGGCCGGGGAACTTCGGAGTCGGCGTATTGCGCCACCACTTGCTCCAACCGCTGTTCCAGCAGCCTGCGATCCGCCAACGGCCGTGACTGGTCCGACGCCCAGGCACCGATGCGCGACAGGCGCGGGCGGGTTTCGAAATAGGCGTCTGCTTCGGTATCGCTGACCTGCGTTGCCGTGCCTTCGATGCGGATCTGGCGCTTGCGGGTCTTCCAGTGAAACAGCAGCGCGACGCGCGGATTGGCGCGGATGTCGGTGGATTTACGGCTTCCAAGATTGGTATAAAATACAAACCCCTGTCGATCCCAGGACTTCAGCAGCACGATCCGCGCCGATGGCCCCCCATCGGGCGTGGCGGTCGCCAGCGTCATCGCATTGGGGTCGCTGAGTTCGGATGCCTCGGCTTGCGCCATCCACGCAGCGAACAAATCATACGGATCGGCGTCGAGATCGATCATTGGTTGCCCTCGGTGTTTTGTCACCACACTTGATAGGTCATGCCGCCTTGTGTCACCACCCCATCAGGACTGCGTGTGCAGTGATCAGATTGGAGCCGACTATGCAGGAATCCCTTGAAACCCTTCCGCTTGCCGGAACACTGATGCGCGGCAAGCGCGGCGTGATCATGGGGGTGGCGAATAATCGCTCGATCGCCTGGGCGATCGCGCAGGCCGTCGCGGCCCAGGGCGGCGAACTTGCGTTTACCTATCAGGGTGACGCGCTGGAAAAACGAATTCGCCCGCTAGCGGAGAGTGTTCACTCCGATCTGGTCATTCCGTGCGACGTTTCCGACGATGCGGCGCTCGATGATGCGTTCAACGCGATAGCCGCGCGCTGGAGCGAGATTGATTTCCTGGTTCACGCGATCGGGTTTGCCGACAAGCAATATCTGCGCGGGCGCTATGCCGATACGCCGCGCGAGGCGTTTCGCCAGGCGATGGATATTTCATGTTATTCGTTCACCGCCTCCGCGCGACGCGCCGGCGCGCTGATGAAACGCGGCGGTTCGATGGTGACGCTGACCTATCTGGGAGCCGAACGGGTGACGCCGCACTATAATGTGATGGGTGTTGCCAAAGCAGCGTTGGAATCCTCGGTTCGCTATCTGGCGGCCGATTTCGGGTCGAGCGCCATCCGGGTGAACGGCATTTCGGCGGGGCCGATCAAGACGCTGGCGGCCTCGGGCATCGGCGACTTCAGTTATATTTTGAAATGGAACCAGTATAATTCGCCGCTGGAGCGCAATGTCGGTCTGGAAGAGGTTGGCGCTTCGGGGTTGTACCTTTTGTCGGATCTGTCACGTGGTGTGACCGGCGAGATCCATCACGTCGATTGCGGCTATCATATCGTAGGCATGAAAAATCCATCTGCCCCCGACATCAACGCGGTCGAATAGGGATCAAACGTTTTTTGCTGCTTTTTTCAAAAAAGCAGCTTTTTTGTAAGCGTCGCCGTCGCTTATAGGGGTTTGCGGCCGCGCTCGACCAATCGAGTGAACAGCCCCGGCTTTTTTGCCTTGCCGGGCGGTTCAGTTTTGGTTGTCGCTGTTTTGGCACCCTCCTTCGCCTTGATCTTGAGCCATTCATCGAGACTCTTGTTGGCTTTGGCGGCGCGTTTGCGTTCGTAGGCGAGTTGGGCGTCGGTCATCTTGCGGGTCATGACCGCGCCTGTGCCAGACGGCGGGGTGGCTTTCAAGAGCCAGCGCCAAAACGGCGCAGAATGACGCGTTCAAAACTGCCGAGGGCCGCGTAGATCACGATGCCGGCGATCGCGAGCAGGGTGAGGGCGGCGAACATGCGGGGAATTTCCAGCCGGTAGCCGGCTTCCAGAATCCGCCCCGCGAGACCTGCCGCAAAGCCGCCCGAGCTTGCGACGAATTCGGCGACCACCGCTCCTACCAGCGCCAGCGTGCCGGCGATCCGCAATCCTGCGAGAAAATAGGGCAGGGCGGCGGGCAATCGGAGCAAAAACAGGGTCTGGCACCGGGTTGCGCCGTTGAGGCGGAACAGGTCGGCCAGTTCCGGCGGGGTTGCGGCGAGGCCGGCGGCGGTGTTCGACAGCACCGGGAAGAAGGCGACGATGGTGGCGCAGACCACCAGGGCGGCGAATTGCTGGTCGACCCAGATGATGATCAGCGGCGCGATCGCCACCACCGGCGTCACCTGCAGCACCACCGCCCAGGGCTGGATCGCGGCGCGCGCCAACCGGCTGACGGCCATGGCGAGGGCGAGCACCATGCCGAGCGATGCCGCCGCAATCAGCGCCGCGGCGGTGACCGCCAGCGTGGACAGAAGCGAGAGCAGCAGGGAGTCATGGTCAGACCAGAAGGCGGCGAGGATCGCGATCGGGCTGGGCAGCACATAGGCGGGCACCTGCATCAGGCTGACCGCGCCTTGCCAGATGATCAGGGCGAGCACGCCGAACGCGACCGGGGCGGTGCGTTCCATGGTCAGCATGCTGGCATCACCGCGTGCAGGGTTTCGGTGACCTCCGCGACGAGATCTGCATAGGCGGGATCGGTCCGGCGATCGGCGGCTTCGGCAAGGGCGCACGAAATTTCGGCGGCGATCCGGCCCGGGCGCGGCGTCATGACCAGAATGCGCGAGGCGAGGTAGGCGGCTTCGTAGATCGAGTGGGTCACGAACACCACCGTGGTCCGCGCCTCGCGCCATAACGCGTGCAGATCATCCTGCAGGCGGTGGCGGGTGAATTCATCGAGGGCGGCAAAAGGCTCATCCATCAGCAACAGTTTCGGGCATGAAACCAGGGCGCGGGCGATGGCGACCCGCATCCGCATGCCGCCCGACAACGCTGCCGGTTTGGCATGTTCAAATCCCGCGAGGCCAAGCTGGGCGAGGGTATCGCGGATGACGGCGCGCGAGGCATCGAAGCGTTTGCCGGCAAGCCGCAGCGGCAGAAACACGTTTTGCTCCGCGCTCGCCCATGGCAGCAGCGTCGCATCCTGGAAGACGAAACCGATGTCGCCGGGGCCGGGTCTGGCACCGTCATCCCAGGTCAGCGCGCCGCTGTCGGGGGCGTCGAGACCAGAGAGAATGCGTAGCATGGTCGATTTGCCGCAACCCGAGGGGCCGAGCAGGACGACAAACTCGCCCCGGTCGATCTGCGTGGTGATACCAGCCAACGCGACCACACCATTCTCAAAACGCCGGCCCACACTGGTTAGTCGCAGCATTTCAGGTCGACATTTCAAGGTTGACCCGCCGACTGATGATTTACGAATTGGAGGGTGAAGGCGGCGCGGTAATCGAAGTGCCTCGGATACAGGCCGGCATCGCTCATCTGATCGTAAAAACCGCGCCAGCGGGCGTCCGTCATCGCGCCGATTCCCATGGTTTTGGTGGCGGCGGACTCCACGATTCCATCTTTTTTCAAGGTATCGTAGCCATAGTGCAGCAGGGCCATGGTCATGTCGGGATTGGCCTTGCGGATCAAAGCAAACGCCGGGGCGGGGTTGCCGTCGAGATAGGATTTCCAGCCGGCGGCGGAGGCGGCGACGAAGCGCTGCACCAGCGAAGGGTCGGTCGCGACCAGCTTTTTCGAGGTGGCGATGATTTGCGCGTAGCCATCGAAACCAGCCTTGTCGAGCCGCAATACCACCGGGTAATGCCCGGTTTTCTGTTTTACCAAGAAGGGCTCCGAGGTCAGGAATCCCTGCACCGCGAGCTTCTTGTTGGTGAAAAACGGGGCGAGATTGAAATCGTAGGGTCGGATCTGACTGTCGCTGTAATGGTATTTGTGCGCCAGAAACAGCCACCAGCTGGCGCGGGTATCGGCCGAAATCGCAATCGGCCGGCCTTTGAGTGAAGCGAAACTGGTCTCGCCGGCACTGCGATGGGCCAGCAGAATATCGGGGTCCTTCTGAAACATCGCGGCAACGGCGACGAACGGTATATGCTCCTTGACGAAATTGAACGCCAGGAAGCCGTTGGAGGTGATGTCGAAATTCAGTTTGCCGGCGAGCAGTAATTGCGCGTTGTTCACCTCCGGCCCCCCTTCGCGGATCGTGACATCAAGCCCGTATTTCTGGTAGATGCCGGTGGCGACGGCCTGATAATAGCCGCCGTATTCAGCCTCGGCGACCCAGTCGAGTCCGAATGTCACTTTCTGAAGTTTGGGCGCGGCTTCGGCGTGAACCGGCACCGACCGCAATCCCGCGGCGACGGCAAACAGGATCGTCAAGGAGCGAATGCAACGCATGAGATTATCCCCGTCGTCGTTCAATACGAATTCATGGCAATATGGACAGAGTTCGTCCGGATCGTCGATAGGTCACGCCTTTGTCTGAACCCCGAATCAAAGCGGGCATCTGGGTGCAGATGGCGCTGCGCCTCGGCGCGTCGGAGGGGCACCCGGGCATGGTCATTCGCCGCGGCGATTCCGATGCGGGCGGCGTTGTCGTTTTGTTGCGTGGCCGCAGGGGCATCGTCGCCCTCAGCCAGACGAGGGATAGTGAAGGACGCCCCGCTTGGCTGCGCGCCACCGGCCCCGATCCGGTCGATGAAGCGCGCGCCGATGACTATACCGAAAAGCAGATCCGCTTCGATCCCGATCTGTGGGTGATCGAGTTCGAAGCGCCGGATTATCTGCCGCCGTTCGAGGCGAGACTGTTATAGTTTCACTGCCCGAACAGTTTTATCGCCGCGATCAGCGTATGATAAACACCCCACACCAGCGGAATACCGACCACGAGCCAGTAAAAAATCAACTTCGGTGTTTGTTGGTCGCTGTGCATCGTCGTGTTCCTATTCTGCGGCGCTTGCGATGGCTTCATGATGCTGGGCGTCGACTGGCGATATCAGGGCATTGCAGATCGCACCCACCAGCAGAAGCCCCGCCATGATATAGAGCGTGACCGTATAGGCATCGGCTTTCGCAACACCTTGGCCGATCTGATACTGGCGAATGTAGTCCACCAGAACCGGGCCCATCACCCCGGCAGCCGACCAGGCGGTGAGTGTGCGCCCGTGGATGGCACCTACGTGGCGAAGGCCAAAAATATCCCGCAAATAGGCCGGCAGGGTCGCGAAACCGCCGCCGTACATCGACAGGATCACCCCGAAGCAGAGCGCAGTGAGGCTGATGCTGCCCAGCAGTGCGGTATGCGGGACCAGAATATAAAGGACGATTCCGAGAAAAAAGAACACAAAATAAGTCGGCTTGCGGCCCAATCGGTCCGACAGTGACGCCCAGAAAAACCGCCCGCCCATGTTGAACAGCGACAGGAAACCGACGAAGCCGGCGGCGGTGAGCGGCGTCACCTGGCCGTGGAACATCTCCTGGATCATCGGGCTGGCCTGGCTGAGCACCCCGATGCCGGCGGTCACATTCAGGAACAGCACCAGCCAGATCAGATAGAATTGCGGGGTGGCCATCGCGCGATCGGCGGCGACGTGATTGGTGGTCACCAGCTTCTGCGCGACCGTCGAGGCCACGTAGCCCGCCGGTACCCATCCGGCACCCGGTACCCGGACAATGACCCCCCCAAACAGCATGAACGCGGCATAGATGATGCCGAGGGTGACAAACGTGGGCACCACGCCCAGACTGCCTGCCGTCGCATAATGGTGCATCAGCAGAACCGACAAGGGTGCCGCGATCATCGCACCGCCGCCAAACCCCATGATGGCCATGCCCGTGGCCATGCCTGGCCGGTCGGGAAACCAGGTCATCAAGGTCCGCACCGGCGAGATGTAGCCGACGCCAAGCCCGGTGCCACCGAGTACGCCATAGCCCAGGAAGATGAGCAGCAGACTGTGGATCGAGACACCGACCGCGGCCACCATAAATCCGCCACCGAAACAAAACGCGGCTAGGGTCATCGCCTTGCGCGGGCCGACCCGGTCAACCCAGGCACCGGAAAACGCGGCGGAAAGGCCAAGAAAGACGATCGCGACCGAAAAGATCCAGCCGACGTCGGCAAGCGACCAGTCGGCTGGTGCGGATTTGGTGATGCCGATCAGCTTGGTCAGCGGCAGATTGAACACACTGAACGCATACGCCTCGCCAATGCATAAATGGATGCAAAGCGCCGCTGGTGGCACCAGCCAGCGGTTGTAGCCAGTGGGTGCCACTGTGTTTTCGCGATTCAGAAAGTCAAATGCAGACATGGTTTGGTTCCCCCAAATTTTTGAATTTTTTTTACTCTACTAACACGCGATCGGGAGCGGGTTCAAGAGCACTTATCCGGCGGGTTTAGGCACGACGGGCAGGAGTCCAATCGCCGCGCGCGCACGTGGCAACAGCCCTTCATTGCCGGCTTTTACCGCTGCCGCGATCTTGGAACGCATGCGCGGATCCCAGAACTTGGAAATATGGTTGGCGATTTCCGTAATCGCTTTCTCATCAGGTTCCGAGGCAAAAAAAGTCGCGATCTGATTAGCCATGTAAACGAGTTTTTGGTCCTGGGATTCGTGAGCGTCGTTCGCTTCATGCAACATTGGCCAGGTCTCCGAACGCGATCCGCGATTGATGGGTGAACACCTCGAACCCGTCGTCGCGGGCGACCGCGGCGAGGGTGATCCCGGCGCGATCGGCGGCCCGGATTGCATAAGCCGTCGGAACCGACACGGCGGCGACGACCGGTGCGCCGAGCATCGCCGCTTTTTGGATCAGTTCGATCGATACCCGGCTGGTCAGCAGCACAACCCCGGAACTTCCGGGCCGATCACCGCCCGGCACCTCGGCACCCTGATTTTTCCGCGCGAGCGCGCCGGTGATTTTATCGAGCGCGTTGTGCCGCCCGACGTCTTCGCGCACCAGCACGTCACCACTGGCCGGATCAAAAAAACCGGCGGCATGAACCCCGTGGGTCGCGCGGTTCAACATCTGCCGCGCCGACATGGCGTGCATCGCGCGCATCAGGCTAGACGCTGAAACCCGCAATGACGATGCAACCTGCGGGATCGCCCGGTTGGCTTGCGCGAGGCTTTCCAGCCCGCACAGGCCACACCCGAGCGCGCCCGCCAAATGCCGCCGCCGTTGCGCAAGACGTGTCGAAACATCGTGCGCGAGGCGCATCCGGCATTCGACGCCGAGTTCAACCGTCACGATTTCGCATCTGAGAATATCCGCTGCCTGATCGACGATCCCTTCGGAGAGGCTGAATCCAATGGCGAAATCGATCAGGTCGCAAGGCGTCGCCATCATCACCGCGTAGCCGACCTGGTCGTAGCTCAGCGCAACCGCGACCTCTTCGGGCACCGCGCGGGTCTGCGCCGTGACATCGCCGTGGCGAAAGGCGAGAGATTCGGCCCGCAGCGTGGGGGCAGGCAGCGGCATCACTCGGCTGCTACCGCCGCGATCTGGCGCGTTTGGCGACCGAGTTCGGCATAGTCGCGCTGGGCCTCGGTGGGGCCGTTCGAGGGCGAGATCTGCACCGCCGTCACCTTGTATTCCGGGCAGTTGGTTGCCCAGTCGGAATAGTCGGTGGTCACGACGTTCGCCATCGTCATCGGATGGTGGAATGTGGTGTAGACCACGCCGGGAGCGACCCGTTCGGTGATTTTGGCGCGCAAGGCCGTCTCGCCAGCCCGGCTGGCCACCTTCACCCATGACCCCTCGGTGATGCCGCGCTCCTCGGCATCGTGCGGATGGATTTCGAGCAGGTCTTCCTGATGCCACTGGGAGTTTTCGGTGCGCCTGGTCTGCGCGCCGACATTGTACTGGCTCAGGATACGCCCGGTGGTGAGCAGCAGCGGGAAGCGTGGTCCGATTTTTTCGTCCGTTGGCACATATTCGGTAACAAAAAACCGCCCTTTGCCCCGCACGAAATGGTCGATATGCATCACCGGCGTGCCTTCCGGGGCAGCCTCGTTGCACGGCCACTGCACCGAACCCACGCGATCGAGCAGATCGAACGACACATTTGCGAACGTCGGGGTCAGGCGTGCGATCTCACCCATGATGGCTGAAGCATGGACGTAGTGCATGGGATAACCCATCGCCTGCGCGATCATCTGGGTGATTTCCCAATCCTCGTAACCGTTCACCGGACTCATCACCCTGCGCACCCGCTGGATCCGTCGCTCGGCATTGGTAAAGGTGCCGTTCTTTTCCAGAAAGGTCGATCCAGGCAGGAACACATGGGCGAATTGTGCGGTTTCGTTCAAAAACAGATCCTGCACCACCACGCATTCCATCGCCGCAAGCCCGGCGGTGATGTGCCTGATATCCGGATCGGACTGTGCGATGTCCTCGCCCTGGATGTAAAGGCCGAGGAAGGTGCGGTCGATCGCGGCGTCGAGCATGTTGGGGATGCGCAAGCCCGGTTCGGCATCGATCGAAACGCCCCAGTCCAGCTCGAAACTATGGCGCACATCCGACGTTGAGACATGGCGATAGCCGGTGAATTCGTGCGGAAAGCTGCCCATGTCGCAACTGCCCTGCACATTGTTCTGGCCGCGCAGCGGGTTCACTCCCACCCCGATACGCCCGATATTTCCGGTCGCCATCGCCAGATTGGCGAGGGCCATCACCGAAGTCGAACCCTGGCTGTGCTCGGTGACGCCGAGACCATAATAGATCGCGGCATTACCGCCGGTCGCGTAAAGCCGCGCCGCCTTACGGATCAACTCAGGATCGACGCCGGTGATTTGGGCCACGATTTCAGGGCTGTTGCGCTCATCGGCGGCGAATGCTGCCCAATGCGCGAAGGCATCGGTTTCGCAGCGCTCGCGCACATAATCGGCGTCGATCAGGTTTTCGGTGACAATCACGTGGGCGAGGGCAGCCAGAATCGCGACATTGGTGCCCGGCCTGATTGCCAGATGCATCTCAGCCTCGACATGCGGGGTGCGCACCAGATCGATCCGGCGCGGGTCGATCACGATCAGTCTGGCCCCTTCGCGCAGGCGTTTTTTCATTCGCGAGGCAAACACCGGATGCCCATCGGTCGGATTGGCCCCGACCAGCAGAATCACATCGGCATGCTCGACACTGTCGAAATCCTGAGTGCCGGCCGAGGTGCCGAACGTCTGGCTCAGTCCATAGCCGGTCGGCGAGTGACAGACCCGCGCACAGGTATCGATATTGTTGTTGCCGAAGGCCGCGCGCACCAGTTTCTGAACGAGATAGGTCTCCTCATTGGTGCAGCGCGAGGAACTGATGGCACCGACCGAGTCTTTGCCATACTGCGCCTGGATCCGTTTGAACTCCGAGGCGGTATGGGCAATCGCTTCGTCCCACGAAACCTCACGCCACGGATCGGTGATTTTGGCGCGGATCATCGGCTTGGTGATCCGGTCGCGATGCGTCGCGTAACCCCAGGCGAAACGGCCCTTTACACAGGAATGGCCGTGATTGGCTTTGCCATCCTTATAGGGCACCATGCGCACCACCTGCTCGCCGCGCATTTCCACCTTGAAGGTGCAGCCGACACCGCAATAGGCGCAGGTGGTGACTTCGGAATGTTCGGCCTGGCCGATCTCGATGACCGATTTTTCCATCAACGTCGCGGTTGGGCAGGCCTGCACACAAGCGCCGCAGGAGACGCACTCGGAGTCAAAAAAGGCTTCTTCCATCCCGGCGGCGACTTTGGAGTCGAAGCCACGGCCCGCGATGGTCAGGGCGAAGGTACCCTGAACTTCCTCGCAGGCGCGCACGCAGCGCGAGCAGACAATGCATTTCGCCGGGTCGAACTGGAAATAGGGATTGGAGACATCCTTGGTGGACCCGAGATGGTTCTCGCCTGCATAACCGTAGCGCACGTCGCGCAAGCCAACCGCGCCCGCCATGTCCTGCAATTCGCAATTGCCGTTGGCCGAGCAGGTCAGGCAGTCGAGCGGGTGGTCGGAAATATAGAGTTCCATCACTCCCCGCCGCAGCTTGCCGAGGCGCTCGTTCTGGGTGTGGACCACCATGCCCGCGGCGACCGGCGTGGTACAGGAAGCCGGAGTGCCGGCGCGACCTTCGATTTCCACCAAACACAGCCGGCATGAACCAAAACTGTCCAGCATGTCGGTGGCGCAGAGTTTCGGGATCTGCGTGCCGATATCCATCGCGGCGCGCATCACCGAAGTACCCTCCGGTACACTGACGGAAACGCCGTCGATCGTTAGCGAGACCAATTTCTCAGCGTGACTCAGCTTGGTACCGTAGTCGATTTCCTGCACGAGACCCATGGTGGTTCTCCTTTATTCAGCGGCGAGAGGAAGCGGTGGTGCCGCAAAATCCTCGGGGAAGTGATTGAGGGCGCTCAGCACCGGATAGGGCGTGAAGCCACCCAGGGCGCAGAGCGAGCCGAATTTCATCGTCTCGCAAAGGTCGCGGACCAGAGCAAGATTTTTATCGCGGTCGATCCCGGCGATCATCTTGTCGAACACCTCGACGCCGCGGGTGGCACCAATCCGGCACGGCGTGCATTTGCCGCAGGATTCGTGCGCGCAGAATTCCATCGCGAACCGCGCCAGTTTCGCCATGTCGGCGGTGTCGTCAAACACCACGAGGCCACCGTGACCGATCAACCCGTCGCGCTTGGCGAAAGCCTCGTAATCGTAAGGCGTATCGAACAGCGCGGGCGGAAAATACGCCCCTAACGGCCCACCCGCCTGCACCGCGCGCACCGGCCGGCCCGACGCGGTGCCGCCGCCGATGTCATTGATCAGTTCGCCAAGCGTCACCCCGAATGCGCATTCGAACAAGCCACCGTGTTTCACATTACCGGCGAGTTGCACCGGCATGGTGCCGCGCGAGCGGCCATAGCCGATTTCGGCATAGCGTTGTGCGCCCTCGGCCAGGATGAACGGCACGCTGGCGAGCGAGATCGTGTTGTTGATAACGGTCGGTTGGCCGAACAAACCCTTGATCGCGGGCAATGGGGGTTTCGCCCGCACCTGACCGCGCTTGCCCTCCAGGCTTTCGAGCAGCGAGGTTTCTTCGCCGCAGACATAGGCTCCCGCACCAACCCTGACCTCGATATCGAAGGCATGGGTGCTGCCACTGATCGCATTACCCAGCATCCCGGCACGACGCGCCGTGTCGATCGCCTGCTCCATTACCCTGATCGCAAACGGATACTCCGAGCGCACATAAACGTAGCCTTTGGTTGCTCCCACGGCGATGCCAGCAATGGTCATGCCCTCGATCAGCATGAACGGATCGGCTTCCATGATCAGCCGATCGGCAAACGTGCCGGAATCGCCTTCATCGGCGTTGCAGACGATGTATTTCCGGGCGGACGGCGTGCGCGCCACGGTTTCCCATTTGATGCCGGTCGGGAAACCCGCTCCACCCCGCCCGCGCAATCCGCTGTCTTTCACCGCAGCAACAATCGCCGTCGGACCGATCGACAGGGCGGCTTCAAGCCCCTGATAACCTCCATGCCGCCGGTAATCATCGAGTGATAGCGGGTCGATCACCCCGGCGCGCGCGAAGGTGAAGCGGGTCTGTTTTGCGAGGAACGGGATCTGCTCGACCGGACCGATGCATTTTGGATGCGGACCGCCATCGAAAAAGCGCTGTTCGAACAGCGATGCGACATCGTCGGCATTCACCGGACCGTAGCCGATCCGCCCCGAGGCGGTCGCGACCTCGACCAAAGGTTCCAGCCAGAACAAGCCGCGCGATCCGTTGCGGACGATGGTCACCGGAATGTTGCGCGCCCGCGCCTCCATTTCGACCGCGACGGCGACGCGATCGGCCCCGACCGCGACCGACGCCATGTCCTGCGGGATGAAAATTTTCATCACGCTGCTTCCCTCGCAAGGGTTTCGAGTATCGCGGCATCGGTCCGGCCGATCGGTTCGCCATCGAGCAGGGCGCTCGGCGCGGTTGCGCAGAGACCGAGGCAGAACACCGGTTCGACCGTGAGCCGACCATCCCGTGTGGTTTCGCCCCAGTCCAGCCCAAGCATGTCAAGCAGGTGCCGCGCATTGGCCTCCGAACCCATCGACTGGCACGCCTCGGCGCGACAGAGTTTCAGGATATGCCGCCCCGCAGGCTCACGCCGGAAGTCGTGATAAAAGCTGATCACCCCATGTACTTCGGCGCGGGTCAGGTTCAGCGCCGCGGCGATCACCGGCTCGGCCTCACGGGGGACGTAGCCGAATTCGTGTTGCAGAGCATGCAGCAGAGGCAACATCGGCCCCTCCTGATCACGGTAGCGATCGATGATCGCGTGTGCTGCCTCAACATTCCAAGCCAGATTCGTCGTTACCATCAGAGCCGTTCCTACCCCCGCCCAGTGCGCCGTCGAAGTGTGCCCTCGATCGGATCGTTCCGCCGATTGCTGAACCAGAATGTAGGATACCCTCAATTTGGCAAAGAAAACAAGCGGAATACTGGAACGTTTAATAGAAACTATCTATCAAACAATTTAAGCTGGGTCCTTGGTACGCTGGGCCGCGATCTGCATCAGAGCGGCAGCCAGAGGTGACATCGGTTCCCGGTCGGGCAGCACCAGCCCCACGGTATGAACCACTTCCGGTTCGATGATCGGAATGGCGCGCAGCTTCGCGGTCAGGCCAAAAATTTGCGCGAGTTTTTCGGGCAGAACGCAAGCCCACTGCCCGGTTTGCACATGACTGACCAGCACGACAATCGAATTGCTTTCAAGAGCAGGCTGAATATTGCCGCCGGCACCTTGCAGCAGCCGATCCAGAATCCGGCGGTTCTGCATATCGGGCGTGAGCAGGCACAGCGGGATCTGGCCAATCTCCGCCCAGGTGACCCGGTCGTGATGGCCCAGGGGCGCGTCGGAGGCGGTCAGCAGGCGGTAGCGCTCCGGGTACAGCGGTATCACCCGATTGCGGCCAATCGGCTCGTTGTCGAGATAGGTCACGCCGGCGTCGACCTCGAAATTATTCAGCCGGCGAAGAACCTCGTTGGATGTGCAGGACTGAATCGAGAATCGCACATCCTGATGGCGCGCCCGGAACGGGGTGGTAAGTTCGGTAATCGTGGCGAGGGCGGTGGGAATCGCCGCGATCCGCAGCAGCCCCGACAAGCCGCGTTTCAACGCTCCGATGTCGGCGCGCATCGCCCGCACGTCGCCCACGATCTGCCGCGCCCAGGTCAGCACCCGCTCGCCCTCCGGGGTGAAACCGAGAAACCGCGACGACCGCTCGACGAGGGGCATCGCAAGCGTTTCCTCCAGCACGCGAATGCCGGCCGAGAATGTCGGCTGCGTTACGCCGCAGCTTTCCGCCGCCAGGCCGAAGTGTTTTTCGCGGGCAAGGGCCAACAGATATTCGAGTTTATCGATCACGTTTCAGGCGACCTCAAGCAATGAAATTGCTCGCAAAAACAGTGATAGAGCATGTTCTGCTCAAACGATCATGCTCTAGGCAAGCACGGCGAGGGATTGTGCCTGATGCGCCAGGACCACTCCCGCCAGATAGAGCGAGCCGCAGATCAGCACGCGTTTCGGCGCGCCATCGGCGGCCAGATAGTGCAGGGCGGCCGCCACGGTGGGACCGGGGAGGGCAATGCCGCCCGATGCGGCGATAATCTGATCGACCGGCAATGCCAAATGCTGATCGGGTTCGGCGACTGCCTGCACGCTGGCGGCGTGCGGCATCACGATCCGCAAAAATTCAGCGCAGTCTTTGGCCTGTTTCATTCCGACGATCAAATGGGTGGGGTGCCGCCCTTCGCGCAGAACGGTGGCGATCGCCTCGGCCCCTCCTGGGTTATGCGCGCCATCGAGCCATAATTCCGAACCCTCCGGCAAAAGATGGGCCAGCGGCGCGCCAAGGCGTTGCAACCGCGCCGGCCATTCCGCGCAAATCATGCCCTGGGCGTAGGCGCTGTCAGATATTGCCAGCCCGCTGCCGCGCAACGAAGCGATGGCGATTCCGGCGTTGTCCAGTTGATGCGGGCCGCGCAAAGCAGGTGGCGGTAAATTCAGCACACCGCGGGCATCGCGATAAGCAAATCCGGCACCCATGGGCGTCACCTGCCAGTCGCGACCGCGTGCGGCCAGATCCACGCAATGCGCGGCGGCGGCGGCGGCGATGACGCCCAGAACGTCAGGCGGCTGCAACCCGGTGACGGCGCGCGATCCCGGCTTGATGATGCCGGCTTTTTCCTGGGCAATCTCCAATTCGGTGTCACCCAGAAACTCGCGGTGATCGAGCGAAATGGCGGTGATCGCCGCGGCGATGGGCGGCGGAATGACGTTGGTGGCGTCGAATGTGCCGCCCAGCCCGACCTCGATGATCGCGACATCGGCCGGGTGCGATGCGAACAGCACGAAGGCGGCGGCGGTGATCGCTTCGAACACCGTGATCGGCGCTGCGTCATTCACCCGCTCAACCTCGGCAAGGGCGGCGTCGAGCACATCGTCCGTCACCAATGCATCCGCCAGCCGGATCCGCTCGTTGAACCGCACCAGATGTGGTGAGGTATAAACATGGGCGCGCAACCCTGCGGATGCGGCGATGGCGCGCATGAAGGCGCAGGCGCTCCCCTTTCCATTGGTGCCGGCAACATGGATCGTCGGGGGCAGTTGGCGTTCGGGGTTGCCGAGGGCGGCGAGCAGCCGTTCCAGCCGTTCCAGCCGAAGATCGATCAGGCGCGGATACAGCGTGTGCAGCCGCGCGATCCGGTCGTCGATCCGTAATTCTGGCCGGCTCACGCCGCCCGTTTCTCCGCCGGAGCCACGTTCAGCAGTCCCAGCAGCCGGCCGAGCGTCGCGGTCAGTTCGCCGCGCGGGGTCACCATGTCGATCATGCCATGTTCAAGCAAATACTCCGCGCGTTGAAATCCCGGGGGCAGTTTTTCGCGGATCGTCTCTTCGATCACCCGCGCCCCGGCAAAGCCGATCAGCGCATTGGGTTCGGCGATCTGAATATCGCCCAGCATGGCGAACGATGCGGTGACACCGCCGGTCGTCGGGTCGGTGAGCACGACAATATAAGGTAGCCCGGCTTCGCGCACCATTTGCACCGCGATGATGCTGCGCGGCATCTGCATCAAGCTGATCGGACCTTCCTGCATTCGCGCCCCGCCCGAGGCGGTGTAGATGATCAGGGCACCCCGTTGCAGCACGGCCAAGCGACCGGCGGCGACCAGTGCCTCACCCATCGCCGCCCCCATCGAGCCGCCCATGAAGCGGAAATCCATCGCCGCCACCACCGCCTTGCGGCCACCGACGCTGCCATGCGCAACCAGCACGGCATCGTCCATCCCGGTTTTTTTTCGCGCGTCGGACAGGCGATCCGGATAGCGCTTGCGATCCTGAAATTTCAGCGGATCGACCGGAGCCTTCGGCAGATCGATCTTGTGAAACATGGCGTCGTCGAAGGTCCAGGCCAGCCGCTCGGCGGCGGTCGCCCGCATGTGGTGGCCACAATGCGGGCAGACTTTGTGGGCCGATTCCAGCTCCCGGTGGAAAATCATCTGTTGGCACGACGGGCATTGGTGCCACAGATTATCCGGCGCTTCCTTCCGCCCGAGCAGGGTGCGAACGCGCGGGCGAACGAATTCGGTGAGCCAGTTCATCTGTCGCGATCAGAAGATGCTGTTGATGATGTCGTCGCCGATGCCGAATCCGGCACCCATGGTAATCGCGCGGCCAAATCCCGAATTCAGGAACCCGCCGAGCAAGCCACCCTGCTGTTGCTGCGGATAGCCCTGTTGGGGCGGGTATCCCTGCTGCGGGTAACCTTGCTGCGGCGGATATCCCTGCTGTTGCGGCGCGCCCCAGGGTTGCTGCATTTGCGGCTGCTGGGTCTGGGGTACCGAACTCATCGCCTGCGGCTGGTTGGCGACAAAGCCGTGCAGCGATTGCAGCAGGTTCGACACCTGGTTCTGTTCGGCCTGGATCGCGAGGGCGATTTCCTTCAGATCGAGCAGCCATTCCCGTGCATCCTGATTGCCCGTTTGCGATGCCGTCTGCAACTTGGTGGCCAGATCCTTCAATTCCTGCACGGTCTGCTGCGCCTGACCTTGCAATTGTGAATACTGGCTGTCGATGGTCTGGATATCCATGGTCTCGACTCCTTGAGCGTTGAGCGCCTTATATAGACATGATCGCATAGAAAGTCAGGCGGCGCGCGCGGCACCGTTCCGATAGGCCGCGCAGGCGGCACCGAACGCCGCGAACAGGCGCTGGCGGTCCGGCGCGCCCAGGACATCCCACTCCGGATGCCACTGTACCGCGAGGGCGAACCCCCGCGCGGCCGTCCCCCGCACCGCCTCGATCGTGCCGTCGTCCGCGACGGCTTCGACCACCAGCCCAGGGGCCAGGCGGGCGATCGCCTGACCATGCAGTGAGTTGACCATAATGGTATCGGCCCCACAAATTTGCGCGAGGCTGCCGCTCAGGGTGACAGGATGCCGCACCGCGTATTGTTCCGCACGGGTGCCGACGCCGCCGCGATGATCCATCCGGCCCGGCTGATGATGCACCTGCTGGTGGAGTGTGCCACCGAGGGCGACATTGAGTTCCTGCAAACCCCGGCAGATGCCCAGCACTGGCATGCCGCGCGCCAACGCTTCGCGGATCAAAGGGAGGGTCGTGGCGTCGCGGTCGGGATCGTGCGCGTCGGGGGTTTCGTCGTCGGTCACGCCGTAGTGGCTGGGGATGACGTTGCTCGGGCTGCCGTTGAACAAAATCCCGTCCAGCCGGTCCAGCACCGCGACCATGCGCGCCCCTTCCGGCGGGATCAGCAGCGGAAGCGCCTCGGAAGCACGGATCAGCGCCTCGCCATAGCGTGCCGGGGTAGCGTGCTGGTGATGGTTGCCGATCAACTTCGTGCAGGCGGGAATCCCGATGATAACGGTCATGCTATTCATCCTATACCGAAACGACACTCATAATCATAATTCATAATACTGTAGCAGGCCGCAGCGCGCCTGCCAGTAAGGCCAGAATGGCGCACCCCAGCATGGCCATCGCCATCGGGCGCGCGGTACCGTCGGCAAAGCCACCCACCACAGCGCCAGTGATTGCGCCACCGAGATATTGCCAGGTGCCCATCAATGCCGAAGCCGATCCGGCATGAGGCTGGTGACGCGAGAGGGCGGCGACCATGGTGCTGGGGAGAGCGAAGCCATAGCTTGCCTGACAGATGAACAGGCAACCGATGATGGCGGCCGCCCCGGTCCCCACAACCGCGCTGATCGTCAGTCCCGCGGTCCCGATGAGTAGCAGGACGATCGACGCGGTGATCACCGGTCGCAGGCCGACACGGGCGACCAGATGCGGGTTCCATTGGTTGAACCCGATGTAAACCGCAGCATTGGCGGCGAACAGTGCCGCGTATGCCGGGGGCGACCAGCCGAAGTCGCCAATAAATACCCCCGGTGTCCCGGCGAGATAGGCAAACAGCGCCCCGATCGCGAACGTGCCGGTCAGCGCGTGAGCCAGAAAACTGCGCTCGGCGGCAATCTGGCCGTACCGGATCAAAATCGACCGAAATCCGATCAGGCTCCGGCGGGCGGCGGGCAGGGTATCGGGCAGATTGAACCAGACCAACGCCAGGGCGATCACGCCATAGAGCGCCGCGAGACCGAAAATCCACCGCCACGAACCCACCGAGACCACGGCGCTGCCAAGAATGGGCGCCACGATCGGGGCCACGCCCATTACCAGCATCAGCTTGGAAAACAGCATCGCCGCCGCCGGGCCGTCCGCGACGTCGCGCACCATGGCCCGCGGGATCACCACCGAAGCCGATCCACCGAAGGCGGCCAACAGACGGAATGCCGACAGCGATGCCGTGCTCCACGCCAGGGCGCAACCCAGCGACGCCACCGTGTAAAGGCTCAGGCCCAGCAACACCGGCAGCCGCCGTCCAACTCGGTCGGAAAAGGGTCCCTGGGTCATCTGGCCCAGTGCCAGCCCCGCGAAATAGGCCGCAAGCGTCAGGCCGGGGGCTGCGGCGTCACGAAAATCATGCGCAATGGCGGGAAACGCCGGCAGATACATATCGACCGAGACCGGCCCGATTGCAATCAGAAACCCGAGCAGCAACGGCAGCCGGTTCGAAACAACGGGCCTCGCGATGACGGTTGAACAGGCGGTGGGCGCGCGGGACATCGCGGTGGTTTAGGGGGTGAGCCGCGCCGGGAGAACGCAGCCCCTGCGCAATGCTGACGGGCGTTCGCGGATCAACCCGTTTTGGCACCGTGCAGCATGGTGATCGCGAGATAGATCGCGAGAGCAAGCCCCAGCACTACGATGAGTCCGGCCAGGGCAAGGTCGAGCTTGTCACCCTGGGCGTCGTGGGTTGCGTCGTCGGCAATGGCGGATCGATTGCGGATGAAACGCAGCATCGCGGCCAGAACCATCAGCGCCCCGGCGACAATCAGGGCCAATCCCACCATGCTGCCCGCGACCTGCCCCGACATTGTCACGCTCTTGCCGAGTGACTTGCCGGCGATTTTGAGGAAAATATCGAACCGTTCGACTAAAAAGCCGAACGCCATCACCGCGATGGCGGTGCGGACCCAAGCAAGGAAGGTCCGCTCGTTCGCCGCATGATCGGAAAAATGCGGTACGCTCACGCGGCTCGCTTGGCGACCTCGTCCGGCGGCATCCGGACCAGGGCATCGTAGTCGGCAATCAGGGTCGCGGTTATTGCGCCGGGGGAGAACCGGAGATCGCCGATCTGGCGCACCGGGGTAATCTCGGCGGCGGTGCCGGCCAGAAACACTTCGCTCGCCTGCGCCATCTCTTCGGGTTTGATGTGCCGCTCATGCACGGGGATCTGGCGCGCCCGTGCCAGCGCCATCACGGTGCGGCGGGTGATTCCATCGAGAAAGCAATCCGGCGTGGGCGTGTGTAGGGCACCGTCGAATGCGAAGAAAATATTGGCCCCGGTTGCTTCCGCCACGAAACCATCGGCGGTGAGCATCAAAGCGTCGTTGAACCCCTCGGCTTCGGCGGCGTGTTTCGACAACGTGCCGATCATATACAGCCCCGCCGCCTTCGAGGCAGTGGGCGCGGTGCGCGGATCGGGGCGACGCCACTTGGCCACGCCGAGCGCGATGCCTTTCATCCGGTCCGACCCGAACAAGTTCGGCCACGCCCAGGCGGCGATCGCCAGATGGATCTTGGTCTGCTGTGCTGAAACCGAAAGCTGTTCCGAGCCGCGCCAAGCGAGCGGGCGGACGTAAGCGTCGGTGAAGCCGTTGGCGGCGACCACCTCGTTGCAGGCGGCATCGATCTCCGCCGCGGAATAAGGGATATCGAAGCCAAGAATCTTACCGGATTGGATCAACCGTTCGCTATGATCGCGCAACCGGAAAATGTTACCTGCGTAGGCGCGTTCCCCCTCGAACACTGCCGAGGCGTAATGCAACCCATGCGACAACACATGCAGCTTGGCATCGCGCCACGGGCGCAACGCGCCATCCCACCAGATCATGCCATCGCGGTCGTCAAACGGTATCAGGCTCATTGGGTCGCGTTCCCTCTGCATAAGGTTCTTGAATAAAGCTCCGAAATGCCGCGCTGCATGTCACGCGTGGCATCCTTCGTGGTATCTTTAGGTTGTCACCGTTCCGGGGCCAAGAGACGTTTTGACGCCGGGGCGGTTACGGTACCCGGTTTGCACCGGACTAAATTTACAAATAGTGAGAACCACTGTCTTATCACAGAGCTTCCATCCCAGTACTGATGAGCGCGCCATGCATGATAAATCGGTTCAACCCGGCCCCACTGCCGGCCTGCTGTTCCTTCGCGAGGACGAGGTCCGTCTTGCGCAGGATATGATATTTTTTGCCAATCGCGATCTGGTGGCGGCGGTCGACGCGATGCTGGCCGAAATGGGGTTCGGTCGCGCGCATCACCGCGCCCTGCATTTCATTGGCCGCAACCCTGGTCTGCCGGTGGGCGAATTGCTGCATATTCTGGGCATCGCGAAACAAAGTCTCGCCCGTGTGCTCGGCCCGCTGATCCGTCAGGGTTTTGTCCAGCAAACCCCGGGACGCAACGATCGGCGCCAACGGCTGTTGTCACTGACGCCGCAAGGGGCCGCCCTTGAACGCCGCCTGTTCGAAATTCAACACGAACGCTTGACCACGGCATTTCGCGAGGCCGGTGGTCCTGCCGTCGAAGGGTTCCGCAAGGTTTTGCGCGGCATGATGAAGGACGATGCCCGCGCATGGCTCGACCGGGCTGAGACCGCTCGCGCCGCGAAACGATGATCGCCGCGCCGCGATGAACGGCACCGCTGCCCATATTTTGCTGGTCGATGACGACGCCCGGCTGCGCACCCTGATGTCGCGCTATCTGATCGAAAACGGATTCCGCGTCACCACCGCCGACAGTGCCGCCGCCGCCCGCGAAACCTTGCGCGTCGTCGACCCCGATATGCTGGTACTCGATGTCATGATGCCCGAGGAATCCGGCCTGGCCCTGACCGAGTCCCTCCGTGCGGATCGCGCGCCGACGCTGCCGATCCTGCTGCTCACCGCACGCGGGGCACCGGAGGACCGGATTGCTGGGTTCGAGGCCGGGGCTGATGATTATCTTGGCAAGCCATTCGATCCGCGCGAGCTTTTGCTACGAATCCGCGCCATGCTGCGCCGCACCACCACGCCGGCGAGTACCACCGGCCCGGTGCCGCTCGGTCGCGCCAGTTTCGACCCCGATCGCGGCGAACTCCTCACCGAACGCGGACCGATCCGCCTGACCGGCGGTGAGGCCAGTCTGCTGGCAGTGCTTGCCGCCCGTGCCAACGAAATATTGTCACGCGAGGCATTGGCCCAAATTCTGGGAATGGATGAAGCGGGCGAGCGCGCGATCGACGTGCAGGTGACCCGCCTGCGCCGCAAAATCGAGACCGATCCGCGCGAACCACGCTATCTCCAGACCGTGCGCGGCCGGGGCTACATTCTCAAACCCGGCCCATGAGGCTGGTGCCACGCGGTCTCGAACCGGACCGTGCGCTGCGAAAAATTTTGCCGCGCAGCCTGTTCGGCCGCACCTTGCTCATCGTGGTGTTGCCGCTGATCCTGCTCGAAGGCGTGGCCCTGCAAATTTTTTATGGTAGCCATCTCGATACCCTGTCACGCCGCCTTGCCGGCAGCGTTGCCGGCGAGATTGCCTTCGTGCTCGATCAGGCCGACGAATATCCCGATGCGCGTCAGCAGATTTTTGCAAATGCCGCCTATCGCTTCGAGTTTGCCTTTCATTTT
This sequence comes from Acidiphilium sp., assembly GCA_028688905.1. Lineage (GTDB taxonomy): Bacteria > Pseudomonadota > Alphaproteobacteria > Acetobacterales > Acetobacteraceae > Acidiphilium. The sequence continues at coordinate 373,090 of JAQTXH010000002.1, forward strand.
CATTCGGGCCGGGTTCTGAAACCGCGCCGTCTGCCGCACGTGTTCGGCCCGGTCGATACCGATCTGGCCAACGCGCTCGCCACCGGCCTCGGGCGGCCTTTCGCTCTGGTCTGGCATGGACCGCCGGGCATGGTGCGGGTCGATGTCCAGGTGTCCGACGGCGTGCTGACCATCGATGTGCCGCGCAAACGGCTCTATATTGGGGAACTCTATATCTTTTTCGCCTGGCTTGGGGGGACGACGCTGATTCTGCTCACCCTCGCGATCCTGTTCCTGCGCAACCAGGTACGTGGCATCCGTCGCCTTGCCCTGGCCGCCGAAGCCTTCGGCATGGGGCGCGATACCGGCCCGATCCGGCCGGAGGGCGCGACCGAAGTGCGCCGGGCCGGCACCGCCTTCAACCGGATGCAGGACCGGATTCGCCGATTTCTCGCGCAGCGCACCGCCATGCTGGCCGGGGTGTCGCATGATCTGCGCACGCCGCTGACCCGTCTGCGCCTCGCCATCGCGATGCTGCCCGAGACAACTGCCGACATCGATGGCATGACCAGCGACATCGACGAAATGGAACGTCTGGTTGGTCTTTATCTTGCCTTCGCCCGTGGCGAGGGGGCCGAGCAGCCGCAACCCGCCGATCTGGCCCTGATCATCGAAGAGGTTGCGACACGCGCCGCCCGTGGCGGCGCGATCATCGCGCTGAATGTCATCATGCTGCCGCCTGTCGCGCTGCGGCCGGAGGCGATCCGCCGGGTTCTCACCAACCTGCTCGACAATGCGGCACGCTATGCGACGCGCATCAATATTTCCGCCGCCCCCGATGGCAACCACAACGTGCGTGTCACGATTGACGATGACGGTCCGGGCATCGCTCCCGAACGGCGCGAGCAGATGTTCCGCCCGTTCGAGAGCGGCAACACCGCCGGTACCGGCCTCGGCCTCGCCATCGCGCGCGACATCATTGTAGCCCACGGCGGCGATATCAGGCTCGACGGCGGCCCGCTCGGCGGATTGCGGGTGTCGATTGTGTTGCCAATATGAAACTGCGTCCTCTGGTCGAAACCGATGCTGAGGCGCTGATCGAGGCCAATCGATCGAACCGCGACTATCACGCGCCCTGGGTGCAACCGCCGCTCGACCGTGCCGCATTCGATAATTGGTTCGCCGGCGTCGTGGCGGGTCGTACGATTTCGTTAATCGGGCAGATGCCGGATGGCGGTATCATTGGCATATTCAATTTCAGCGAGATCGTTCTCGCCAATTTCCGCTCGTGCTACCTCGGCTATTACGGCATGACCGCCTACGCGGGGCGCGGCCTGATGAGCATTTGCCTGCGTGCCGGCCTGATCCATATGCGCGAGGCGGTGGGATTGCGCCGGGTCGAAGCCAATATCCAGCCGGACAATCGGCGCTCGATCGCTCTGGTGCATCGCCTCGGCTTCAGGCGCGAGGGATTTTCGCCGGCCTATTTGTTCATCGATGGGGCCTGGCGCGACCATGAACGCTGGGCGATCCTGCTCGATGAAGTCTCGTCGCACGTCTGAACGCGGGCACGACGCCTGAGGTTGCCCGGTGGCACCGCACGTGCCGAATGCTCCCTCATGATCACGCCAGCTTGGTGGCAAATTTGTCACCATACATCACAGTCTGCGTGATGGACGCAAGCGGTTGCTGTGATTACATGTTTTTCCATGGATATTCATCGGTTTGGACGTCGTATTGAGCAAGGGGTTCGGTTTAATTTGTTGATATTTATCTTGAAGTTTAGATCTAGTGATGTGGCCCGATGACGATTTGGGTCGATGTCGATGACCTGATCAGCTATTTTTATGCAGGAAACCGACCTAGTGGGATCCAACGGCTGTCGTTCGATCTGACATGCGCGCTGATCGAGTCGAGCAATGGTCCGGTGCGGGCGTGCCGCCACGGGCGTGGTGATAGCGGGTTCACCGAAGTCGACTGGCGTGATTGTTGCGCCAGGCTTCGGGATACCATGAGTGAAGCCAAAGCGGTGTCGACCGACGAAGTGGGCGGGTTGCAGCCGGTTGAAACGTCGAACGACGTGTCCCCGCTCCGACGCACTTTGCGTGGTTTACCGCTGGATCTGCGGGCACCGCTGGCAACGATCCTGATTGCCGAGCGTAATGCCGGTCAGGCGTTGCGTCACGCGGCGATCGCGCAGATCCACGCCGCCCGCGCCCTGCGTGACTTCATTATCAATTATTGGCATCGGGTGCGTCCGCCGCCGAAGCGCCGGGTGGAGGCAAGCATCGATCGCGGTACCCATTTTGTCCCCGAATATGTTTTGGTGCCGGAGGTGGTGGTCGATCAGCCGGTGCGGTTCGTGGCAGGCGATGTCCTGATTTCGACCGGTGCAACGTGGCAATATCCCTCCTACAGCACCAAGATCGATCGGATCCGGGCCATGGGAGTCCGGTTTGCTCCATTCGCGCATGATATGGTGCCGCTGTTGTTTCCTGAATGGTCGGTAAGGACAACCACCGACGCCTTCGATATCTGGGCGCGTGAGGTGTTGACCCGCGCTGATATTCTGTTCACGAATTCCAATGCCACCGCGCGGGACGTGGCGCGCTATGCGCGGCACAACCGGATTGTTATCCCGCCCGCGATCAAGGTGCCGATGGGGGCGAGCTTTCCGCATCGGGCGGACCCGAGCGCGCCACGCCTGCACGACCGACCGTTCGTGCTGGTGGTTTCAACCATCGAACCGCGTAAAAATCATGCGGGGATGCTGCGCCTCTGGCGTCGAATAATTCAAGCCCTACCCGAAAACCAAGTCCCGGACCTAGTGTTTGCGGGCCGGGTCGGTTGGTTGGCGCACGACGTCGTCGCACAAGCTGAAAACGCCGACTGGTTCGGCGGCAAACTGCATCTCATCCAGGGTCCGAGCGATACCGATCTGGCAACATTGTACCGGGACTGTTTGTTCACGATTTACCCCTCGTTTTATGAGGGGTGGGGCCTTCCGGTTACCGAGAGTCTCAGTTTCGGCAAGCCGGTCGCGGCATCCAATCGGGCCTCGATCCCGGAGGCCGGTGGCGCGTTTTGCGTCTATTTCGACCCAGACGATCTGAACGATGCCTTTCGCGTCATCGCCCAGCTAATTCTGGCACCGGAACGCGTGGCAGCGCTCGAACAAAAAATCGCGCTTGAGTTCCGCCCGCCATCCTGGGCCGACAGCGCCGCGGCAATCATTGCGGCCATCGATGCGGCTCACGGCGCGCTTCCCGGCCCCGATGGCGCGGAGGTGGGTGCCGTTACATTGCCCCGCGCGGGATGGCGCAACTGAATCGTTGCCGATAGGCTGACTTGTTCGGTCATCGGGCCGGGCTGTACCTGCGGAGCCGCCGTCGCCATGCGCGTGGCCAGCATCATCGGGCGAAACGGCGTCTGGCTGGTCAGATCCGCCTTGATCACCGCGCCCACCTGGTCTCCGAGGGCGGTGGCGGTTGCTTCGGCCTCGGCGCGCATCTGCGCCACGGCATCGGCAATCGCCGCTATTCGGGTCTGCCGTGCGGCGCGGGCACTGAGGGTTCCTGAAATGTCATTAAGGACCAGCCCTTTGGCCTGAAACGACCCAATCAACTGGAGCGCTGGCCGTGCGGCCACCGCATCGGGTGAAGCGGGGAACCGCAAAATCAAGCTTTGCTGCGCCTGCCAGGATGTCTGTTTCGCATCCACCGGGAAAACATTGTAGCCGCCGGTGGTGGCGCGCAGGCCCTTGATGGCGTGGCAGGCGGCCAAGACCGAGGCCATGGTCTGGTTCACCGCCACCTGGGCCGCGGCACGGTTCGATGCCTGTCGCTCGACGGCCAATGTCGCCACCAAGGCATCGGGTACATGCTCGGCCTGGCCGGTGACGGCAACCGTCAGAGCGGTCGTCGTCGGTGGCGGCGCGGCACCGGCCGGGCGAGGAACAACCGCCAGCGCGCAAGCGAGCGGAATTGCAAACAGTGCCGCGTGTTTTGCTGTCATCGGATGAAAATCGCCGATTTAGCGGCATCGCGCCAGGGGGTTGTCGCCCTCGGCGGCATGACGGCCCCGCAACTCGGCATCGATGGTGGCGCGACACGGCGATTGCGACCTGCGCCCGGCTGTTCGCGCCCGGCTGTTCGCACCCGGCTGTTCGCACCCGGCTCCAAGGTATCCGGTCAAATCCCGCCGGTCGCTGGGCGTGCGTCGGATGCTGCGAACCGGGGCCGAAATCGCGGCATCCGATCGTGCTTTGTTCGCCGCTGAAACCGCCAACCCTTGACTTTTTCGGCATTTTAAAGGATATGTTGCCGAGGCGGCGCGTCGTAATGCGCCGATGTACTCATGCCCGATCCGGTTATGTTTGCGAGACCGGTACGCAGCGCGTTTACTCGAACTGCCCTCTTATCCGAATTGGTCGACAATTTGCCCGAATCTCAGGATTTTGATATCCCTGCTCCCGAAGCGCCCACTGCTTCGACACCTGACCCTGCCGTGAACGTCCCGGCTGATACTGACGAGGCAGCAAGTCTTGACGCCGAAAGTCTTGATGCCGTTGCCCCGGCCATTGGTTTCGCTGCGTTGGGTCTGTCCGAACCGGTGCTCAAGGCGCTGATCGAAAAAGGTTATACCACCCCGACCCCGATCCAGGAACAGGCGATCCCGATTGTGCTGATGGGGCGCGATGTGCTGGGTTGCGCGCAGACCGGCACCGGCAAGACCGCGAGCTTCACGCTGCCGATGCTGGATATTTTGTCCGGCTCGCGCGCCCGCGCCCGGATGCCCCGCTCGCTCATTCTGGAACCGACTCGCGAACTCGCGCTTCAGGTCGCGGAAAACTTCGTCCAGTATGGCAAGCACCTGAAACTTACCCATGCCCTGCTGATCGGCGGCGAGAGCATGAGCGAACAACGTGACGTGCTGACCCGCGGCGTCGACGTGCTGATCGCGACTCCGGGCCGCTTGATCGATATTTTCGAACGCGGTGGATTGCTGCTGTCCGATGTGCGGGTGCTGGTGATCGATGAGGCGGACCGCATGCTTGATATGGGGTTCATCCCGGATGTCGAGCGGATTGTCGCCATGCTACCGCCGCTCCGTCAGACCTTGTTTTTTTCGGCGACCATGGCACCGGAAATCAAGCGCCTGGCCGATGCTTTCCTGTCGAACCCGAAGGAAATCAGCGTCTCGAAGCCGGCTTCGGTCGCGGCCACCATTACGGAGGGCCTGTTCCTGGTTGCCACCCAGGACAAGCGCGAGGCTCTGCGGCGTCTGATCCGATCCGAAAATGTCCAGAACGCACTGGTGTTCTGCAACCGCAAGCGTGATGTCGATATTCTTTACAAATCTCTGACCCAGCACGATTTTTCCGCCGGAATGCTGCATGGCGACATGGCACAGTCGGCGCGGTTCGCCACGTTGGAGTCGTTCAAGGCCGGGGCGATCAGGCTGCTGGTGTGTTCGGATGTGGCGGCGCGCGGGATCGATATCGGCGGGTTGTCGCATGTGTTCAATTTCGACGTGCCGCACCACGCGGAGGACTATGTCCATCGGATCGGCCGGACCGGCCGCGCCGGCCTCGAAGGTCGCGCGCTGACCCTCGCGACACCGGAAGATCGTCTGACGGTCGAGGCGATCGAAAAATTGACTGGCCATGCAATTCCACCCCTCGCGGTCGAAGGACTCGATCCGGTCGAATGGGCCGAGACCGATAAGCGTGGCCGCCGGCGCGGTCGCGGGGCTGCACCGCCGCCGCCCGCGAAGCCGCAGTCCCGCAAACGCGACGAGCCGATGCCGGCACGCGAGGCCGCAAGCCCGCCGCCGCAACGCGATAAACCACCCGCGCCGTTGCGCGAAGCCATGAGGTCGCCCCGGCGCGAGCGTAGCGATGCCGCGCCCGAGGAACGGGGCGTCGTGGTCGGGTTTGGCGACGATGTGCCTGCTTTCATGCAGATCAGGCGGCGCGCCGGCGCGATGCCGCAGGCGTCCCTTCCGCCGGAAGACGATGATTGCCCCGAAGATGATGGGCACCCTGGCGTTGATGCTGAAATTGCAGCTTGAATGAAATGCGGATGGTAAGCGGACCTGACAAGGCCGCCACCAAAGGCGGGTTCGCCGCGTTCGACTGGTCCGATCCGTTGCATCTCGACACCCAACTGACCGAAGACGAGCGTGCGATCCGCGATGCCGCGCATGATTTTTGCCAGGAGAAATTGTTTCCGCGCATTCTGCATGCGTTTCGCGACGAAACCTTCGACCGCGCGATCGTAGCCGAAATGGGCGCGATGGGATTCCTCGGGGCCACACTGGCGAGCCATGGCTGTGCCGACGTATCCTACGTCGCCTATGGGTTGATCTCGCGGGAAATCGAGCGCGTCGATAGCGGCTATCGCTCGGTGTTTTCCGTGCAGTCCTCGCTGGTCATGTATCCGATCGCCGCGTTCGGCTCCCCGGCCCAGAAGGACAAGTATCTTCCGAAATTGCGCAGCGGCGAGTGGATCGGCTGCTTTGGCCTGACCGAACCCGATGCCGGGTCCGACCCTGGGGCGATGCGCACCCGGGCGAAAAAGGTCGATGGCGGCTATGTGCTCAACGGCTCCAAAACCTGGATCAGCAACGCGCCTGTCGCGGACATGGCGTTGATCTGGGCCAAGGATGACGCCGGGGTGATCCTTGGCTTCCTGGTCGATCGGGATGCGAAGGGCCTGGAGACGCCGACAATCGAAGGCAAATTTTCATTGCGCGCCTCGGTGACCGGAATGATCATGATGGCCGATGTCTTCGTGCCGGACGATCACGTGCTTCCCGGGGTGAAAGGCCTGCGTGGCCCGTTTTCATGCTTGAATAACGCGCGCTATGGCATCGCCTGGGGATCGCTGGGTGCCGCTGAATTTTGCTGGCACGCGGCCCGGCAGTACACGCTCGACCGGCAGATGTTTGGCCGGCCGCTTGCGGGTACCCAACTTATCCAGAAAAAACTGGCGGACATGCAGACTGAAATCACCCTGGGATTACAAGGTGTTCTGCGCCTTGGCCGCCTGCTCGACGCCGGCGAGGCGGCACCGGAAATGATCTCGATGATGAAGCGTAACAACTGCGGCAAGGCCTTGGACATTGCGCGCGCCTCGCGCGACATGCACGGCGGCAATGGGATTGTCGACGAATATCACGTCATCCGTCACCTCATGAATCTTGAAACCGTAAATACCTACGAGGGCGCACACGACGTCCATGCGCTTATCCTCGGCCGGGCCCAGACGGGGCTATCGGCATTTTAGCTGCCGATACGACATAAACCAAAAACTTAAAGCCAGGATCCTCAATCTTAAACTTCCCTGGGGTGGCTGCTGGCTATCATCGTCCTTTGGTTTGTCGTCGACTGTGCATCATGTGAGTTGCAAATATTCTCCCGGTGTTTGAGATTAGATGTCCTGTCGCAAGATAAGCTACATATCGAAGGAATTCAGCTTCCCGGCAGCGCATGTCATTGACCACCGGGCGGGCTGTGATAACATTAAAAACCTGAGCGTTTGAGTTGGAACTGACCCGATCATACTGTTGTTCATGCCCGCTAGATAATCCGTCCACTTGATAACTTCATATTGAAAGGTGAGTAATGCTTAGTAAAAAATGTGACAATGCCAATTGTAAAGGGAATATTTGCCACCTGACCGGCTGGAGTTTCGTTTGAAATAAAGTATCTGGCCGGTCAATTAAATTGAGATTTTTATAAAAAATATGGACAAATTTCATTTATTTAACGTAACTAATATCATTAGAGCTATTTTTTCTTGGGATGTTGTTCCTGAAGATCTTCGTTCATCAATTTTATTAGAAAACTTTACCGTCCGCACTCAACTCTCGCGCATCGCGAGTATTCTCGGTACGATTGTCGCAAGTGCGATCGCTTTCAAATGGCATAACGATATATATTTTAGGGAAATATTAATATTTTTTTCTTTTGTTGTGGTTAATTATATAATAATATTTATTATGACGATTATGTGGATAAAAATTAAACAAAAAGACAAATATTTGTCTAAATTTATGATTATTTTTAATATTTTTACTTTTTTACAAGGAACGTTCTGGTCATTTTATCTTATTTTTGTTATGTCGGTAGCGTTGGTGTTGCAACAGGCGCTAGTTTTGAGTGTATTTATTGGACTGATTTCGATATCGATCTCTTCTGGCCCGTTGTCTACAATGCTGGCTTTTTCGTTTCCTCTGATTATAGGGGCATTTTTTTCACTTTATGTAGCCGGGCACATAAAGAGTTATGCTTTTGATGTGTCTTTGTTATGTTATACTTTGTTCGTGTTTTTAACGATGATTGTTTTAAATCGAAAGATGCTTGAGCGTGGTGTTTCTATGCTCCGCCTTCAGCAGACCAACGAAACCATCCGCATCCTCCTCCACGAATTTGAGGAAAACGCCAGCGATTGGTTGTGGGAGACCGACGCGAACGGTCAACTCAAGCACCCATCGGCACGGTTTGTGGAGGTCGCACACCAGTCCGCCCTCTCGATCTGTGGTGATCTGTTCGAGTTTTTAGCCGGAGATGACCAAGCTTTGCGTCTGGCCCGCGATGCGCAGGGCGACGTATTCGAACCGTTGCGCTGCCGCATGGCCGAGCGCAAACCGTTTCGCGATATAGTGTTGCCGGTCAATATGGCCGGTGAGCGTCGTTGGTGGTCTTTGACTGGTAAACCAGCCAAAGACCACACTGGGGCCTTCATCGGCTACCGGGGCGTTGGCTCGGATGTCACCGCCATGCACCGCTCGCGCGAACGCATCGCCTATCTCGCCTGCCATGACACACTGACCGATCTCGCCAATCGCTCCGAATTCAACAACACCCTCGGCCAGTTGCTCGCCGATGACAGCCAGACGAGTGCCGCACTGCTCTGCCTTGATCTCGATCAGTTCAAGGCGGTGAACGACAGCTATGGCCACGGTCTAGGCGACTCGGTGCTACGGGCGGTGGCGCACCGGATTCGTGGGGCTATCCGTGACCGCGATGTCGCCGCCCGGCTCGGAGGCGACGAGTTTTCCATCGTGTTGCCGTCGAACGATGAGTTCGACGCGACGGCGGTGGCCAACCGGGTGATCGACCGGGTCTCGCGCCCCTACAAATTCGATGGCGTCACCATTGAAATTGGCGTCAGCATCGGCATCGCCCTCGCCCCCCGTGACGGCACCACTCCTGAAGACCTCTACAAAAACGCCGATCTCGCCTTGTATCGGGCCAAGGATTGCGGCAGGGGAACCTGGCGATTGTTCGATCGCTCCATAGATCGCCATTTGCAGGACCGGCGTGGTCTGCAACGCGATATCAAGCGCGCCCTGCGCGATGGCGAGTTGTTCGTCGAATATCAACCGGTCGTTGCCCTTGCCACGCGCCACATCATCGGGTTGGAAGCGCTGGTGCGCTGGCACCATCCGGAACGCGGGGTGCTTCCACCCAGCGACTTCATCGAGATCGCCGAACGCAGCGGCCTGATCGGTGCCATCACCGCCTTCGTATTGTCCGAATCGGCGGCACTCGCGGCGCAACTGCCAGACAACATTGTCGTCGCGGTCAATCTTTCGCCGTTGCATCTGCGCGAGGCCTGGCTGGTCAATCAATTATCCGCGATCATCGAAGCCGCCGGCATCCGGCCAGGCCGGATCGAGTTCGAGGTCACCGAATCGGCTGTGCTCGAAACCGAAGGGCGCACCCTCGACAATCTGCACCAGTTACGCGGGATCGGCAGTCGCATCACGATCGACGATTTCGGCACCGGCTATTCATCGCTTGTGACACTGCGCCGGTTTCCGTTCGACCGCCTCAAGATCGATCGCACCTTCATCAACGATCTCGAACGCAACGAAAGCGACGCGCCGATTGTCAAGGCGATTGTCGATCTCAGCCAGACACTGGGGTTGCGGGTCACCGCCGAGGGTATCGAAACCGAACGCGACGCGGCCATCCTGCAAGCCTACGGGTGCGATGATGGCCAAGGGTTTCTGTTTTCACCGCCGGTCCGCCAAGACAGAATTCTTGAAATTTTCGCGTCCGGACACACCATTACCGGCCCGACGGTCGAGTGCGACTCAGGGTGATCGGTATAGGGTCGACCATCAGTGCCAGCCAGATCGCCAGCGCCGCCAATGCCGCGGCGCAACTCAGGCGAGTGAAAGGCGGGCGATAGAAAAACCGAATTTGCTCCCGGCCCGCCGGCAACGCGACCGACTGGAAGATCGACCCTGCCGTCATAAGGGGTACCGCCCGACCGTTGATACGCGCATGCCAGCCAGGATCGGCGGCTTCGAGCCGCAGCAGCACCGCCGGCGCGGTGCAATCGGCATCGACGGCGTTGATCCCATGCGGCGTCAAACGGCAAACCGGAGCGGCAGTGAAGAAGGCGCGTGGCTGGCCCAACCGGTAAATCCGCATCACCTTATCCTGAAAAACCGGGGCCGGCGGCGCATCGCGCGATACCGCAACGAAACGCATGATCGGCGCGCGCGGCACCGCGCTTTCACCCACGGCCAGGGAATCCGGCGCGTCGGCGCGCAATGCGCCCAGCCAGATCGCCACGGCCGACCCGCTGCGATGAATGAAGCGGTACCGTAAACCTTCGGCAGCCGAAACGACGAGCGGATGATCAAGAATCAGCCGCAGGAAATGATTGTCACGGGCGCTCGCGAGCGGGGCCGCTCCCGTCGAGCACCCGCTTCCCGCACAGATGGTGGCGCGCAACGTGCCACGCGCGGCACCGGCATAGGTGCCGACCAATACATCGACGCGGTCGATCCGATCGATATCGAGCACGCCCGCCGGCACGCGGCCCGACAGCACGCCGCCCGCGCCGAGCGCGAAGGCCAGCCGCGCCGCCGGCTTCACCGGCAGATCCGCCCCGGCGACAAACGGGTCCTGGTCCGGTGGGGTCAGCACATATTTGACCCCGATCGCCCGATAGGCCGCGAGATGGCACCGCAATTCGGCACTTTGATCAGGCGGAATGACCGCACGTTGCGGGCGGATGAAAATCCCGTTCCGTAGCGCGGCGGCGGCGTGCGGCAGCAATACGCATCCCAGCACCCGCGCCTGCGATCCGGTGAACATCACAACGTCGGCGTAGGGGTCGAGATGGCGATGGATGTAGCGGTTCCACGCGGCCGACACCGGAGAGGCATTCTCGTCGATCGCCGCGAGCCGGAACGCGGCGGGATAATTCGGTCCGAACGGTTGCAACGAATAGAACCGCTCCAACCCCAGATGACGCTGGAGGTAGGCGACGCCGCCAAGATCGAGTGCTGCCCGGCGCGGTGCGCCCAGTGTGGTGACGGCGGCAACCCCGAGCGTATCGGCGAGGACGACAATCGCGAGCCAGGAACAGGTCCGCCGGGTCGCAGACCGCAGCATGAGGCCGAAGGCAAGACCCGCGAGCACGACTTCCGCCGCACTTGCCGTCACCGCAAAGGCAAACCGCCCGGGTGCCGCGTGAAACCAGGCATCGAGCGCAGGGAACGCGGCACCCAGCGCTACCAGGGCCATCAGGACCGCCGCGATACCTGCCCATTTCGCCCGTGCGGCAGGCATAGCCCCCTGGCTCTGCCAGGCATCGACCGCGATGGCGGCCATGATGAAGCAGGCGATCTCCATTGCCGGGCCGCAAAACCGCATCGCATCGGTCTTCGCCATCGCCGGGATCAGGTTGATCAGCCAGATCGCGGGAGTGAAACCCCAGATGCGCGCCTGCCAGACCAGAATGAAGCCGAACAGCACCAAAGCGAGACCGCGCAACCGTGACGGCCGTGCCAGGGCCGCGATGGCAAGACTTGCGGCAACCGGGCCAAACCAGCCCGCGCTCTGCACCCAGTAGGCCGCGATCAGATTGGCGATCGGGGGCGACAGGCCCGGCGGTGACGGCGCGCCGATCGGGCCATAGATGAACGGAAACAATTGCACCGGCGCTCCCGGTGGTAACAGCCACAACCAGGCGTATTTGGTCGCGTGGGTGCCGAGATAGGAGAGGCGGACGTAGTTCAGGAACGGCACCATCAGCGGCAGGGTGAGCGCGAGTCCGATGCCCACACCCAGCGCGATCTTGACAGCGAACCGCCCGCGCGCGGCTCCCGCGCCCGCAAACCGCCAGATCGTCCACACCGCCGCCAGGGTGGCATCGATATACGCGACTTCAGGATAGCCGCCGTAAATCGAATAGGCCAGCGCAAGCGGGATCAAGCCCCAGCCGCGCCTGCGTCCGTCCTGTGCGGCCCGGTGCGCCCGCTCGATTCCGAGCAGCAGCAGCGGCGCGAACGGCAGCGGCCCCATGACGTGCGGGACCAGAAAAAATGTCGCGTTCAGCGCGTAGAGCGCGCCAGCGACGAACGCGGCCAGTCTGGTGGTGCGCAGTTCGATCAGCAGCGCATACATGAACAGGCCACACAGCATCTGCATCAGCAGCTTGAGTATCAGCCACCCCTGCCAGGACTTCAGCAGAAGCACGAAGGGTAAAAAAAACGACAGCGTCTGCATTTCGGCCGCCAGCGGCATGCCGACGCCGGAATACGGGTTCCACCAGGGAACGATGCCGGCCAGCCAGTCCTTGGCGCTCAGCATGCCGAGCGGCTGGGTGATCAGTCCGATCGTGGGATCGAACCAGCCGGGGGCGGCGAGCAGCAAGCGCTTGCCCATCGAACTGGTCAGAAACATCGCAAACAACGCCGGATTGTTATGCAAGGCACCCACCAGCAGCAATGCATTGGCGAGCAGCGGCAGCGCGATCAGCAGGATCAGCGGCGGCAGGTGGTGGTGAAGCCGGTGCGGTGCGACGGGGTGGAAAACGCTCATGACGCATGTTCTGCCCGTTCACCTGCCGGCGGGCAATCTGGCTTCGCACCTCGCGCGGCCTCGGCTAGACTGCATGGATGCATCCCGATCGCGCCAAGGGCGCCACTCCCGCCATGGCGCAATGGTTTAAGGCCAAGGCCGAATACCCCGACGCCCTGATCTTTTTCCGGATGGGGGATTTTTACGAATTGTTCTTCGACGACGCCGAGGCAGCTTCATCGGCGCTCGATATTGCCCTGACCGCGCGGGGACTGCATCGGGGTGAGCCGATCCGTATGTGTGGCGTTCCCGCCTCGCAACGCGACGTGTATCTGGGCCGCCTGGTTAAGCGGGGCTTTCGGGTGGCGATTGTCGAACAAATCGAAGCGCCGGAGGCAGCGCGCGCCCGGGCCAACCCCGCGTCTGCGGGCAAAACATCCGGTGGCAAGGCGTTGATCGAGCGGGCGGTGGTCCGGTTCATCACGCCGGGAACCATTACCGAGGAAGCCCTGCTCGAAGCCGGGCGGTCGAACCTGCTGCTGTCGCTGGTGGCGGAGGGTCAGTGGATCGGCGCGGCCTGGCTCGATGTTTCGACCTCCACGTTCGACACCTGTCTGATCGCCGCCGCCGACTTGCCCGCTTTGCTTGGCCGCCTCGATCCGGCGGAAATTTTGACGTCGGACCTGGCGGCGCTGGGGAGTTTGGCGTCGCGTCAGGCCGTGGCAGAGAATCCGCCATCGTCCGGCTCCGCGCGTCGTCATCTTGCCCAGGTGTACGGGGTCGCTTCACTCGATGCCTTCGGAACCTTCAGCGATGCCGAGGCAGCGGCGGCTTCGGCGGCGCTGCGCTATGTCGAACGCAGCCAGGGAGGCACCCTGCCGCGCATCGGCCATCCGGTTCGCCAGGGCGAGGCCGGGCTGCTTGCGATGGACGCGGCGACCCGCGCCAGCCTCGATCTGCTTCGCACCCGGGAGGGCGGCGAAGCGGGTAGCCTGTTCGCCGCCATCAAACGCACCGTGAGTGCCGCCGGCGCGCGGCATCTGGCCCAATGGATCGCGGCACCGCTCAATGCGATCGAGCCATTGCGCGCGCGTCAATCCAGCTGGCAAAGCCTGCTGATCGCCCCCGACTGCTTGCCTGGCATGCGGGCGGCATTACGCGGGGCACCCGATCTGGCGCGCGCCCTGGCACGGCTCAGCCTCGCTGCCCGCAAATCCGGTCGTCTGGCCCCGCGCGATCTGGCCCAGGTGCGCGATGCCATGCTGGCCGCCGCATCCTTGCGCGCGGCTCTGCCATTGGCCAGCACGGACCCCACGCATCCGCTCGCGGCCGATGCCGCCGCCCTCGATCCGTCGCCCGATCTGGCGCAACTGCTGCAACGCGCCCTGGTCGAAACCCCACCCCAGCGGGTCGGCGAGGCCCCTGCGATCGGGTCGGGTTTCGATGGTGAACTCGATGGCGAACGACGGTTGCGCGACGATACCAGGCAGGTGATCGCCGCCCTGCAAACCGAACTGGCCGTGCGCTATGGCGTCGCCAGCCTGAAAGTGCGGCATCACCACCAGCTTGGTTACGTGCTCGAAGCGCCGGCCACCGCGGTCGAGTCTCTGCGGGCGTTTCCCGAACTGGTGCTGCGCCAGGGGCTGGCCTCGGCGGCACGGTTTACGCAGCCGGAACTGTCCGATCTCGACCGCAGGATCGCGGAAGCGCATGACCGTGCCGCCGCACGCGAAATCGTGGTGCTCGACCATCTGCTGCACCGGATTATGGATCATGAGGACGCGCTTGCCTCCTGTGCCGATGCACTGGCCCGGCTCGATGCGCTGCAATCGGCGGCGAGCCTGGCGGCATCGGGCCGCTGGTCGGTGCCGCATCTCACGACCGCAAACGAGTTCACGATCGAGGCGGGACGGCACCCGGTGGTCGAAGCGGCACTGCCGCCAGGGGTTCCCTACATTGCCAACGATGCCGATCTTTCGCCTGAGCGGCGGCTGATGCTGCTGACCGGACCGAACATGGCCGGTAAATCGACCTATCTGCGCCAGAACGCTTTGATCATCATCCTCGCCCAGGCCGGCCTGCCGGTTCCGGCGGATGCGGCGCGGATTGGTCTGGTCGATCGCTTGTTTTCGCGCGTGGGTGCCGCGGACGATCTGGCCGCAGGGCGCTCGACCTTCATGGTCGAAATGATTGAAACCGCCGCCATCCTGCACCAGGCCGGCCCACGCAGCTTTGTCATCATTGACGAGATCGGTCGGGGTACCGGTACCCGCGACGGGTTGGCGATCGCCCAGGCGGTGCTGGAGGCGCTCCATGGCTCGATCCGCTGCCGAACCATTTTCGCGACACATTTTCATGATCTGGTGCAACTGGGCGCGGCGTTGCCACGGTTGCGCCCCTGCACGATGCGGGTGAAATCATGGCGTGGCGAGGTGGTTTTTTTGCACGAGGTGATCGACGGTGCAGCGGAACGGAGCTGGGGTGTCCATGTCGCCAAACTCGCCGGCGTGCCGGACAGCGTGGTCCGTCGCGCCGATGGTCTGCTCCGTGCCGCCGAACGAATGCACGGTCAGCAGCAGGCTTTGCCGCTGTTCGCGGGGTTGGACCCGGTACCGGCGGCCCCAGCCGATGACAGGGCCGATGACAGGGGAGCATGGCACGATGCTCTGACCCAGGCGGCACCCGATCAATTATCACCACGTCAGGCGCTTGAACTCATTTATGCATGGCGGCGAAAGTTTCTTGGCGATGGCCAACAAGGCGCGGTAGAAGAAGAATAATATGTCCGAACTCATCAATCAGCCGCGTTTCACCTCCGGCGGCCTGCCCCATTCCCAGACAGGTATGTCGGCCCGTGACGATGCCACATCCGACCGTCCCAACATTGGCGCTGCTCTGGCCGCGCTCATCCCAAAGGATGCCCTGCCGACGCGGGATGATGCTCTCGGACTGTTCCGCCGCCAGCTTGGCCGGTTGCAGACCCACGTGCAGTCGCGCTTCGAGCACGGCGACCTCGGCGGCCTTGCCGCCTCGCGGCTACTCTCCGGGTTGATCGATGAATTTATTTCCGCCCTGATTGTTTATGCCCTGGAACTCCTGCCGATCGAGCCGGATGACCGCCTCGCCATTGCCGCGACCGGCGGCTATGGCCGCGCGACACTCGCCCCGTTCAGCGATATCGATCTGCTGTTCCTGACCGGCCAGGAGCCGTCGGCTCGGGTCGAACGGGTGGTTGAGTTCATCCTTTATTTTCTGTGGGATCTGGGTCTGAAAGTCGGCCACGCCACCCGCTCGACCGCCGATTGCCTGACCGAGGCACAGGGCGACATCACCATCCGCACATCGCTGCTCGATGCCCGCTGTATCGCCGGCGACCGCGCGTTGTTCGCGCACTTCCAAATTGAATTCCGCGCCGATTGTGCCGCCGAAAGTCCTGCCGAGTATATCGCGGCGAAACAGGAAGAGCGCGCCGCGCGCCACAAGCGCTTTGGCGACACGCCGTTCATGGTCGAGCCGAATATCAAGGAAGGCAAGGGCGGGCTGCGCGACCTGCAAACCCTGTACTGGGTCGCGCGCTATGTTTTCGGTACCTTCGCGATGACCGAACTGGTGGGTGCCTCGGCCCCCGGCGGTGGCATTCTGAGCCAGACCGAAGCCCGGGCCTGCAAACGGGCGTGGGATTATTTATGGACGGTGCGGTTTCATCTGCACTATGTCGCCGGTCGCGCCGAGGAACGCCTCACTTTCGATCTGCAACCGGTGATCGGCGCGCGGATGGGATACACCCGCCATGGCCGCCAGGACGGCGTCGAGCGGTTCATGCGCCATTATTTTCTGGTCGTGCGGGAGGTGGCGCGCGTCACCGGCGTGCTGGAACCGGCGGTGATCCGGGCCGCGCTCGGTCCGCCGGCCATCGCCGCCTCGACCGATGCCGAGCTTGCCGATGCGGGCTTTGTTTTGGCCGACGGGAAGATTCTGTTCGCCCCTGGCCGCGAACCGATGGCCGAACCGCTGCAATTGTTCCGCATTCTGCGTTTTGCCCGTGATCGGGCACTCACCCTGCATCCGCTCGCGCTACGTGCCATGATCCGCGGGGCGCGTCGTACTGCCGAATTGCGCAACGACCCCGCCGCCGGAGCGCTGTTTCTTGACCTCTTTTGCGGTGGGGCCGAACCCACCGCCGATGGTGCCACCTGGCTCACCATTTTGAATGAAACCGGCGCACTCGGGCGCTACCTGCCCGATTGGCGGCGCATCGTCGGGCAGATGCAATTCGATTCCTACCATGTTTTCACCGTGGATGTGCATACGATCCACGCGATCAGCGTGCTGAACGCCATCGAACGCGGCGACCTGTCCGACATTCTGCCGGTGGCAAGTGGTATTGCGCAGCATTTGCAATCCCGCCGTGCGCTGTATGTCGCGCTGCTGCTGCATGACATCGCGAAGGGCAGGGGAGGCGATCATTCGGAAATCGGTGCCGAACTCGCCCTGTCCATCGGACCTGCACTGGGCCTCGATCCCGAGGAAACCGAAATGGTCTCCTGGCTGGTGCTGCATCATCTGTTGCTCAGCCAGACAGCGTTTTCCCGCGATATCGACGATCCCAAAACGATTCTGGACATCGCTGATGTCATCCAGTCGCCCGAGCGATTGCGGCTGCTGCTGATCCTGACGGTGTCCGATATCCGGGCCGTATCGCCCAAGGTGTGGAACGGCTGGAAAGCGACGCTGCTGCGCGAAATTTACGCGCGCGTTGCCGAAGTGCTCGAAGGGGGACTCGCGACCACCGAGCGCGACGTACGGGTCGCGCGGGTCAAACAAATGGTCGGCGAGTTGCTGGCGGACTGGCGTGAGGCCGAGCGCGATGAGTTTCTGGCCATGGGTTATCCGGGCTACTGGCTCGGTTTCGATCCCGAAAGCATCGCGCGTCATGGCCGGCTGATCCGCGATGCTCAACTGCGCAAAATGCCGTTGCTGGTTGCCGCCGAACCGTTGCCGGCCCGGGCGGTGACCGAGGTGGTGGTTTATACCGCCGATCACGCCGGGCTGTTCAGCCGGATCGCCGGTGCTTTGGCGGTCGCCGGTGCCACGATCGTCGATGCCCGCATCCACACCTTGACCGACGGCATGGCACTCGACACTTTCTGGATTCAAGATGCCGGCGGCGGCCCGCTGGACGCACCGCATCGCCTGGCCCGGGTTTCGGCGTTGATCGAACAAGTGCTGTCCGGCCGGTTGCGGTTGTCCGCCGAAATTCAAAAGGCGGGCCGCAGCATGGTGGGGGGGCGCATGCGCGCGATCCATGTACCGCCGCGCGTTGTGGTCGATAACAGCGCGTCGAACCGCCATACGGTGATCGAGGTCAATGGTCGCGATCGCCCGGGTCTGCTGCACGACGTTACGGCGGCGATCAGCGAACAGGGATTGCAAATCGCCTCGGCCCATATCACCACCTATGGGGTGCGGGCGGTGGACGTGTTCTATGTAAAAGACGTGTTCGGCCTCAAGGTCGAGAACGAGCGTAAACTCGCGCAGTTGCGCGGTGCCCTGATCGCGGCTCTTGCGGACCTGCCGGAAGAGGTCGCCCGGGACCGCGCGCCGGCCTGAATGCCATATGGAACTGCATGGCGGATGGCGGTACCCGTCCGCCGTCGCTTGTAGGGGACGCCGATCCGCGCTAGGTGCGCCCGCAATCTGTCGTGCGCGACGTGGGTGCGTGCGGGATCGAGGTTTCTGTTATCGAGGTTTCTGTTCGGGCGGGCGTGGTGGAATTGGTAGACACGCCAGATTTAGGTTCTGGTGGCGCGAGCCGTGGGGGTTCAAGTCCCTCCGTCCGTATGGTTTTGGCCGCACAGTGATGCGCGGTGATAATATAATGGCGTAACGTAAGGATTTTGTTGGACATGCAGGTTACCGAAACCCTGACCGAGGGGCTGAAGCGCGGCTTCACCGTGGTCGTGCCGAGCAGCGATCTCAGCGAAAAGCGCGAGAAGCGCCTCGCCGAATTGTCAA
Organism: Acidiphilium sp.; assembly: GCA_028688905.1. Taxonomy (GTDB): domain Bacteria; phylum Pseudomonadota; class Alphaproteobacteria; order Acetobacterales; family Acetobacteraceae; genus Acidiphilium. The sequence goes on from JAQTXH010000002.1 coordinate 391,916, forward strand.
AGACGATGCAGATGCCGGGTTTTCGTCCGGGCAAGGTGCCGTTGTCGATGGTGCGCAAGCGCTACGGCGAGGCTGTGGCAGCCGAAGTGCTCGAAGCCTCGGTGAATGACGCGACCGATCAAATGCTTACGGAGCGCAGCTTGCGCCCGGCGGTTTCACCGAAGGTCGAGGTGGTCAACCCCGGCACCGAGGCCGATCTTGAGTTCACGGTCGAGATGGAAATCCTGCCTGAGGTGAGCGTGCCCGATCTGAAGGCGCTGAGCCTGACAAGGCTGACGTCTCCGGTAACCGACGCCGAGGTCGACGACGCCATGGCGAAATTCGCCGAACAGCGCGCCACGACGGAAACGATCGAGGAGTCCCGCCCGGCGGTGACGGGCGATATTCTGTCGGTTGATTTTCTGGGTAAGCTTGACGGAGTGCCGTTCGAGGGCGGTGCCGCCCAGGATGCCGATGTCGAAATCGGTGGATCGGGCTTCATTCCGGGCTTTGCCGAGCAGCTCGTGGGCATGAGCGTCGGCGAGGAGCGGGTGATTACCGTTACGTTTCCGGACGCGTATCATGCAGCCAATCTGGCCGGTAAGGACGCGACGTTCGATATCACCGCCAAAGCATTGAAACGTAAGGTGCCGGTGGTGCTGGACGACGCATTTGCCGAGTCGAACGGGTTCGAAAATCTGGCGGAATTCCGAAAATTCTTCAAAGACCGTCTGGATCTGGCCCGCGCTGAAGCCAGCCGGATGAAGGTCAAACGTGCGCTGCTCGATAAATTGGCCGAACAGGCCGATTTCGCTGCCCCCGAAACGCTGGTCGAAGCCGAATTCGGGGAAATCTGGCGCCAGGTCGAGATTGAGCGGGCCGGCGGCCGGCTGGATGCTGACGACGCGGCCAAGGATGAAGAGACATTGCGTGCCGAATATCGGGCGATCGCCGATCGCCGGGTGCGCCTTGGTCTGCTTGTCGCCGAGATCGGTCGCGCCAGCAACGTGCAGGTCACCGAGCTGGATCTGCGCCGGGCGATGATCAACGAAATGCGGCAATTTCCCGGCCAGGAAAAAATGATCGTCGATTTCTACCAAAAAAATCCAAGGGCGATGGACCGGTTGCGCGGCCCGATTTTCGAGGACAAGGTCGTCGACTACGCCCTCGAACTCGCGACCGTGACCGATCAGAATGTCACCACCGAGGTGTTGTTCGCCGACGACGAGGATTGAGGGACATCTTCGGGGGGGTAGACGTCTCAGCAATGTCGGCTAATCTAATTCCCCGGCGGTGACGGTTCTGGCCTCAGTGAGGTGGGAGCGTGCCGGCTGGAGCAGAAATTCACGCGGGGGCGGGTGAACCGGCCCGCGCTCAGGAGACAGACGCCAATGGATCGCGATCCGACTGAATATTACATGAACAGCCTTGTTCCCATGGTCGTCGAACAGACCGCGCGGGGTGAGCGCTCCTACGATATTTTCTCGCGCTTGCTCAAGGAGCGCATCATTTTCCTGACCGGCGCGGTGTACGATCAGGTCGGTTCGCTGATCGCGGCCCAGCTTTTGTTCCTGGAGAGTGAAAACCCGTCGAAGGACATCGCTTTTTATATCAACAGCCCCGGCGGCGTGATTTCCGCCGGACTCGCGATTTATGACACGATGCAATACATCAAGTCGCCAGTGTCCACCGTGTGCATCGGCCAGGCGGCCTCGATGGGCAGCCTGTTGCTGGCCGCCGGTGAGAAAGGCAAGCGTTTTGCCCTGCCGAACTCGCGGATCATGGTGCATCAGCCCTCCGGTGGTGCCCAGGGTCAGGCGGCGGATATCGAAATCCAGGCCCGCGAAATTCTTACGCTGCGCCGCCGACTGAATGACATTTACGTCACCCATACCGGCCAGACGCTTGAGGAAATCGAGGAGGCGCTGGAACGCGACCGGTTCATGTCAGCCGACGAAGCCAAGATTTTCGGCTTGGTCGATGAGGTTATGGCCCATAAGCCGACCGGTCCCTCCGAATCGCCCGGTAATGCCGCGACGAAGCAGGCGGCTTGATCGCGCGGCCTTTTTGTGACGGTGCGGCGACAGAACCTCTCAGAATGCTTGTGTGTTCCGGGGTTGAGGGCTAGTCTCCCTCCTGTAATTGATGCGCCGCTATTTCTGGGGCGCGGCTGGAGCGCTGATGAGCACTAAGTCCGGAGATTCGAAAAACACCTTGTATTGCTCGTTCTGCGGCAAATCGCAGCACGAAGTCATCAAACTGATCGCTGGCCCCACCGTATTCATCTGCAATGAATGCGTCGAACTTTGCATGGACATTATCCGCGAGGATAATCGGACCCACCTCGTCAAAGCGCGCGATGGCGTGCCAACTCCGCGCGAGATCTGCAAGGTTTTGGACGATTATGTGATCGGGCAGGATCAGGCCAAAAAAGTCCTGAGCGTCGCCGTTCACAACCACTACAAGCGCCTCGCGCACGCCCAGAAAAACAACGACATCGAGATTGCGAAGTCGAACATTCTGCTCGTTGGCCCCACCGGTTCGGGCAAGACCCTGCTGGCGCAGACCTTGGCACGGATTCTCGATGTGCCGTTCACCATGGCCGATGCCACGACCCTGACCGAGGCTGGCTATGTTGGCGAAGATGTCGAGAACATCATCCTCAAACTGCTGCAATCGGCCGATTACAATGTCGAGCGCGCCCAGCGCGGCATCGTCTATATCGACGAAGTCGACAAAATCAGCCGCAAATCCGACAATCCTTCGATCACCCGGGATGTTTCCGGCGAAGGCGTGCAGCAAGCGTTGCTGAAAATCATGGAAGGGACCGTTGCTTCGGTACCACCGCAGGGCGGTCGCAAGCATCCGCAGCAGGAATTTCTTCAGGTCGACACCACCAATATCCTGTTCATTTGCGGGGGCGCGTTTTCGGGCCTGGAAAAAATCATCTCCCAACGCGGCAAGGGATCGGGGATCGGATTCGGGGCCGATGTGCGTGACCCCAACGAACGGCGCACAGGTGCCATCCTGCGCGAGGTTGAGCCGGAGGATTTGCTGAAATTTGGGCTGATCCCCGAGTTCATCGGCCGTCTGCCGGTCGTCGCCACGTTGGAAGACCTTGATGAAGCCGCGCTGATCGAGATTTTGACCAAGCCCAAAAACGCGCTGGTCAAGCAGTATGGGCGGCTGTTCGAAATGGAAGGCGTCAAGCTCAACTTCACGGATGACGCGTTGCGGATCGTCGCGGCGCGGGCAATTCTGCGCAAAACCGGTGCGCGCGGCTTACGCTCGATCATGGAGCAAATTTTACTTGGCACCATGTTCGATCTGCCAGGATTGGATAGCGTCGAAGAAGTGATGATCAACGGCGAAGTCGCCGAAGGCCGTGCCAATCCGTTGTTTCTGCACGGTAAAGAACGAGCCGAGACCGCTTCTTGAGCGAACGGGCTGGTACCGGCTCCGCGCTCACCATTCGTCGTTTAACGGAGATCCGAAGTCACGCGTTGTGCCTCGGTTGCCGTAATGCGAATGTCACACCATATTGCCAATGTGGCCGGATCAGCCGGCACCGCGATTTGTGCCGCAACAGGGCAGGTCGTGCGTCTCACGAAAGGTAGTCTGATGTCAGAGACCAATCCTAAAAAGAAATCGAAAGCAGCGCTCGTGGCGGCTGCTGCCACGGTGCCGCCAACGGAAACCACCGGCGAGGCTTTGTCGGTATTGCCGTTGCGCGACATCGTCGTGTTTCCGCACATGATCGTGCCGCTGTTCGTTGGTCGTGAAAAGTCGGTTCGTGCGCTGGAAGGCGTGATGAAAGAGGACAAGCAGATTCTGCTGGTCGCTCAGCGCAATGCTCAGCAGGACGATCCCGCCGCCGAAGATATTTACGACGTCGGGACGGTTTCCACTGTTCTGCAACTGCTCAAGCTACCCGACGGCACGGTGAAGGTGCTCGTTGAAGGCGTGCGGCGCGCCCGCATCACCGGCTACAATGAGGTAGAGACCCATTTTGAGGTTATCGCCGAAACGCTGATCGATCAGCCCGATACCTCCAAGGAGACCGAAGGTCTGGCGCGCGGTGTGGTGACGCAGTTCGAACAATATATCAAACTGAATAAAAAAATCGCGCCCGAGGTCTTGGTGTCGATCAACCAGATCGACGATCCGTCTAAACTGGCCGACACGATCGCGAGTCATCTTGGCCTGAAGATTGCCGACAAGCAGGAATTGCTGGAAACCGCGTCGGTCGCCGAACGGCTGGAACGGGTTTTTGCTCACATGGAAGCCGAAATCGGCGTGCTTCAGGTGGAAAAGCGGATTCGCAACCGCGTGAAGCGCCAGATGGAAAAAACCCAGCGCGAATATTACCTCAACGAGCAACTCAAGGCGATCCAGAAGGAACTCGGTGACGGCGAGGACGGTAAGGACGAAACCGCCGAACTCGAAGAAAAAATCAAGACCCTCAAGTTGAGCAAGGAAGCCCGCGATAAGGCGACGTCCGAACTCAAAAAGCTCAAGACCATGAGTCCGATGAGTGCCGAAGCGACCGTGGTGCGCAATTATCTCGATTGGATTTTAGGGATTCCCTGGAAAAAACGTGCCAAAATTAAGAACGACGTCGTTGAGGCCGAGCGCGTGCTCGATGCCGATCATTTCGGGCTGGAGAAGGTCAAGGAACGTATCACCGAATACCTCGCGGTCCAGTCACGCAGTCCGAAGCTGCGCGGGCCGATCCTGTGCCTGGTAGGACCTCCCGGTGTCGGCAAGACCTCGCTTGGCAAGTCTATCGCCAGGGCGACAGGGCGCAATTTCGTGCGGATGTCGCTGGGAGGCATGCGTGACGAGGCGGAAATCCGTGGTCACCGGCGGACCTATATCGGCTCGATGCCCGGCAAGATCATCCAGGGCATGAAAAAGGCAAAGACATCAAACCCATTGTTCTTGCTTGATGAAATCGACAAGTTGGGGGCCGATTGGCGGGGCGACCCCACCTCGGCGCTGCTCGAGGTGCTGGACCCCGAACAGAACGCAACGTTCAACGATCACTATCTGGAAGTCGACTATGACCTTTCGGACGTGATGTTTGTCACAACAGCAAATACTCTGCGGATGCCGCAACCGCTGCTCGATCGGATGGAAATCATCCGCATCCCCGGCTACACCGAGGATGAAAAAGTCGAAATCGCCAGGCGCCACCTGGTCGAGAAACAGGCCGAAGCGCACGGGCTGAAAAAGGGTGAGTGGTCGGTCTCCGACGAGGTTCTGCACGAATTGATCCGCACTTACACACGCGAAGCTGGGGTGCGTAACCTTGAGCGCGAACTGGCTAATCTGGCGCGGAAGTCGGTCAAGGAAATCGTGACCAGAAAAGTGACGAGCGTCGCCATCACGCTGGAAAATCTTGAAAAATTTGCTGGGGTCCAGCGGTTCCGGTTTGGCGAGACCGAGGCTGAGGACATGGTGGGTGTGGTGACCGGCTTGGCCTGGACCGAGGTTGGAGGCGAGATTCTGACGATCGAAAGCGTGCTGTTGCCGGGCAAGGGCAATGTCAAGCAAACCGGCAAGCTCGGTGACGTGATGCAGGAGAGTGTCTCCGCCGCGATTTCGTATATCCGCTCGCGCGCCATCAGCTTCGGCATCAAGCCGCCGTTGTTCGAGAAGCGGGACATTCATGTCCACGTGCCTGAAGGAGCCACCCCGAAGGACGGACCCTCGGCGGGCATTGCCATGGCGGTGTCGATCGTTTCAGCCCTGACCGGGGTTGCGGTCCGCAAGGATATCGCGATGACCGGCGAAATAACCTTGCGGGGCCGGGTGTTGCCGATTGGCGGGTTGAAGGAAAAGCTGCTGGCAGCCTTGCGCGCGGGAATTACCACGGTCCTGATCCCGAAAGACAACGAGAAGGATCTGGCTGAAATTCCCGACAATGTGAAAAAAGCGGTGCAAATCATACCCGTATCGCATGTCGATGAAGTGATCGCGCAGGCGTTGGTTAAAAAGCTGGAACCGATCGAGTGGGAGGAACCGATCGAACCAATCCCGCCACGCGCGGCCGAGCAGACCGGTGCGGCGTTGGCGCATTGATCAAAACGTTTCAAAACGTTGTTGTGCCGGTTTAAATCACCGTCATGGGGCCGGATTTTCCTTTGTCTTCGTTGACGAGGGTAAACCGGCCCCTCTAATGTCTGAAGTTCGAATCGGATGCAGGACATCAAGGATCGGGCGGTTCCCCGTCCGATTCGTGTGTGTGCAATTTTTACAACTGGGAGACCAACCCGTGAACAAAATGGATCTTGTCGCCGACGTGGCGGAGCAGACCGATCTTTCCAAAGCCAAGGCGACCGAGGTTGTTGACGCTGTTTTTGCAGCCATCGAAGCAGCGCTGAAACAAAAACAGGAGGTTCGCCTCGTCGGATTCGGCACATTCGCTACTGCAGAACGCAAGGCCGGCACCGGCCGCAATCCGCGCACCGGTGAGGAGATTCAAATCCCCGCATCGACCTCCGTGCGCTTCAAGCCCGGCAAAACCCTGAAGGATGCCGTTAACTGAATGGTGGATTAGAGCAATATTGCTTGCAAAAATAGCGATAGAGCATGTTCGTCCGCAAACGATCATGCTCTAAATCGGAAGCGTCGATTATTTCCGGTCCGATATCAACAACGAAAGGCGGTCTGCTGGTCAAGCGGGCAGCCTTTTCGGGCGGTTAGCTCAGCGGTAGAGCGTCTCGTTTACACCGAGAGGGTCGGCGGTTCGATCCCGTCACCGCCCATTCGATCTCCACGTGGCTGGGGGAGTCTGCGGTTTTTGAACCAGAGTTCATCCGGCGGATGGATGTCCGACAGTTCGGTAAACCTATCTGTTCAACATGAGTAACATGTTGGAGGATATGAAATGCTGAAAACCATCAAACCTGTATTGGCGCTCGGCCTGGCTCTCGGCTTGGCTGCCTGTGGCTATTCGCCGGGAACCCGTGCGCTGAGCGGCGGTGCCCTTGGTGCCGGTGCCGGTGCCGGCATCGCGGCGCTGACGGGTGGCAAACCGGCGACCGGCGCATTGATCGGCGGTGGTGCCGGAGCCGTAGGTGGTGCCGTCACCGCTCCCTAGTTCGCCGGGGAAGGAGAGCGGTTTATAAATCCAGGCTTGGCTGCGCCGGCTTGGCCGGTCGCAGGCTGGTCTGTACCGCAACGTCGCCATCGTGGAACCGGATGGTCAGCCGCTTGGTTGCCGCCGCTGCCCGTGCCGAGGTCACCGGCTCTCCAACTGGGTTGATCGCCAGCGCAAATCCCCGCGCCAGCACGGCGTTATACGACAGACTCTCCAACCGGCCCGCCACCGAGTCCAGCCGCAACCGGCTTTCACGCAACCGTGAGACCGGAGGCGCTGCGAGTCGCTGCGCCAGCAGCGCCACGCGATGGCGCGATGCCGCGATCAGTTCGCGCGGATGCAGCAATCGGCCGGCCATCCGATCGAGCGTGGCGCGCCGAACCGCCATCAGCGCCGGCATCACCAGGGCCAGCCGCTCGCCTCGATCATCCAGCCGCTGCCGCGCCGTACCCAGCAGCGCCGGCAGATCGGGCAATCCCGCCGCCGCCCGATCCAGCCGCAACCGCACCATCTGGGTCAGCCGCAGCAAGGCCCCGGCCAGTCGCGCGCCCGATTGCGCGAGGTCAGCCGCCAGCGCGATCCGGTCCGGCACCGCCAGTTCCGCCGCCGCCGTGGGGGTCGGTGCCCGCCGATCCGACACGAAATCGATCAGCGTGGTGTCGGTCTCGTGTCCGACCGCTGAAATCAGTGGAATCGCACTCATCGCCGCCGCCCGCACCACGGCTTCGTCGTTGAACGCCATGAGGTCTTCCAGCGAACCGCCGCCACGCGCGATGATCAGCACATCCGGCCTTGGTACCGCGCCATCAGGCACCAGGGCGTTGAAGCCGGCGATCGCCGCGGCAATCTGCCCCGCCGCCGCCTCACCCTGCACCGCGACCGGCCAGAGAATGATATGGCTCGGAAACCGCCGTGCGATCGTGGTCTTGATGTCCTGGATTACCGCCCCCTGCGGCGAACTCACCACCCCGATCACCCGCGGCAGCATCGGCAGGGGGCGTTTGCGTACCGCCTCGAACAATCCCTCCGCCAGCAACCGCAGCCGCAATGCCTCGATTCGCGCGAGCAACGCGCCTTCGCCGGCATATTCGAGCCGTTCGATGATCAACTGATATTCCGACCGCTCAGGGTAGGACGTAATCCGTCCGGTCGCGATCACCTCCACCCCGTTTTCCGGCTTCATCCCGACCCGGCTGGCGTTACCCTTCCAGATGATCGCCCGGATTTTGGCACTTTCATCCTTGAGGGCGAGATAGGTATGGCCCGAGGCGTAGAGCTTCATCTCGGTGATTTCGCCGCGCACCCGCACCCGGCCGAATGCGGCCTCCAGCGTGCGTTTCACCGCCCCGGCGATTTCGGACACGGTGAGTTCAGGCAGATTGCCGGCTTGCAAGGGGAGGGTTTCGCTCATGGGGTCAGACTATGCTAAGCGCGCGCCGGTTATACAAGCGGTCCGATCCTGATGCCCGCGATCAGAGCGGCAAGTGAATCGGGCGGCCATTTCAAAGGTTTTGGAGGGAACAGGCGATGCGGGTTCTAATCATCGGCGGCGGCGGGCGCGAGCACGCACTGGCCTGGAAGATCGCGCAGAGTCCGATGCTGACCAAGCTATACATCGCCCCTGGCAATCCCGGTACCGGACAACTTGGTGAGAATGTCCCGATTGCCGCCACTGACATTACTGGTCTTGCCGTCTTCGCCCAGGCGCAAAAAATCGACTTGGTGGTCCCCGGCCCGGAAATCCCGCTCGCTCTCGGCATCGCCGACGCGTTGGCGGCTGCAGGCATCGCCTGTTTCGGCCCGACCCAGGCGGCGGCGCAACTCGAAGCCTCCAAACAATTCACCAAGCACATTTGTGACGGTGCCAAAATTCCCACTGCCGCCTGGGCCGGCTTCACCGATGCCACTGCTGCCCGTGCCTATCTCGCCACCCACCCCGCGCCAATCGTGATCAAGGCCGATGGCTTGGCGGCCGGCAAGGGTGTGGTGGTCGCCCAGACCAATGCCGAGGCTGATGCCGCGATCACCGCGATGCTGGAAGACAATATCCACGGCTCATCCGGTGCCAGCATCGTGATCGAGGAATGCCTGACCGGCACCGAAATATCCCTGTTCGCGATCTGCGATGGCGACACCGCGGTTTTCTGTGGCACGGCGATGGATCACAAACGAGTGGGTGAAAGCGACACCGGCCCCAACACCGGCGGCATGGGTGCCATTGCCCCGCCACCGGCCGCAACGCCAACGATCATCGACACCGCGATGGCGACGATCATCCGTCCGGCCCTGGCGGCGATGACCGCGCGCGGCACCCCGTTCCGCGGTGTGCTGTTCGCCGGCCTGATGCTGACCGCAACCGGCCCCAAACTGATCGAGTTCAACGCCCGTTTCGGTGACCCGGAATGCGAAACTCTGATGCCGCTGCTGGCAACCGACCTGCTGCCCTTATTGGCTGAAGCTGCAACCGGCAGATTGAACCCGGCAACAAGCCTGATCTGGCACTCTGACTCGGCCGCGACCGTCATCCTCGCCGCCCGCGGCTACCCTGGCGCTTACGAAAAATCGGCTCCGATTGACCTGAAGGGGGTGAAAGCCTCACCCGACACCCAAATCTTCCATGCCGGTACGACATACGACGGCAAAACCCTTCGCAGCCACGGTGGCCGCGTTCTCGCCATCACCGCGACCGGCCCCACGCTGCGGCATGCGATTCACCGTGCCTATCGGGCCGTTGAAGCGATCGCGTTTCCTGGCGGGTTTTACCGGCACGATATCGGGGCGCGGGCGCTTTTGACGTCGGAAGGCGAGGGTATCGATCGATCGGTGCAGTGAGGATCAGGGGTGCGCCGGTAAAAGACGTCGCCTTCAAAAGGCGTCAACTTCGATGGTGACATGCGACAATCCGGCAAGGTGGGCGAGCTGGCACCGATAGGAATCGGGCGACCGCGGGTTGGTTGCCTGAAGTGCGATGATCGCGCCAAGATGCCCTGGACCAAGCCGCCAGACATGCAGATCGGTCACCCGGCAACCGTCGCGTTCAAGGGCAATCTTGATTCGCTCGCGGATATCATCCCCCGGCGACACATCGACCAGAATCGCGCCGGCAGCACGGATCAGCCCGTAGGACCAGTTGGCAACCACCGCCGCGCCGACGAGGCCCATGATCGGGTCCATCCAGACCCAGCCGAGATACGCCGCCATCAGCAGACCGACGACGACAAGCGCTGAAACCGCCGAATCAGCCAGAACATGAACGTAGGCGGCCCGCATGTTGTTGTCGCGGTGCAACCGATCGTCGGGCTCATGGTCTGCAAATTTGACTTCATGAGTCTCACGCGCATTCGGGCCATCGAGCTTCAGAATCGCGGCGAATGTATGCGGTTCTGGAATTTCATCGGACGATTCCAGATAATCCGCGTGATCCAACATGGAGAAAATCTGCCGCTGACCATTGGGCCGGACGGTTTCGATCTGGGCGGCGCACGCCGCACGGACGCCATACAACCGGAATCGCGGCGGCACGCCATCCTCGAACACGGCCAGTTGTACCGGTCCGGACGACGTCTCGATAATTTGTGCGGCGTCGTGAACGTGGTGGCTGTTATGATGGTGATCATCCCCGTGGGCGTGGTCATGATCGCCGGCGAGGACGAAAGCGCTCACGGCGTTCACCGCCAGCCCAAGTATGGCGATCGGAATTGCCGCGCCATAGTCGATCCGCTCGGGGGTCAAGAAGCGGCTGATCGCCTCGTAGCCGATCAGCAGCGCGAACATGGCGAGCACGATCGCACTGGTGAACGCCGCAAGATCGCCCAATTTGCCGGTGCCCAGCGCAAATCGTTCATCGTCGGCATGGCGTCGCGCATACCGATAGGCCAGAGCGGCGAGCAGCATCACCCCCGCATGGGTGCTCATATGAATGCCGTCGGCCACGAGGGCGATCGAATGGAAGACCGATCCACCAACGATCTCGACGACGGTCATCGCCGTCGTCAGGCCCACAACGATCCAGGTCCGTGTTTCGTTGCGTGCGCTGCCGGCACCCAGAAACATGTGATGATGGCCGCCAGTCGGGGCGGTTGGGGCATATTGCGTAAAATCGTCCATGCTGGGGCTCACTTCAGATACGAGCGGATTGCGTCGATCAGGTCCTGTGCGCCTTGCGCGCGCGCCTGGTCGGTTTCGTGCGCGGGGTCGATCACGTGGCTGCGGACGTGATCTTCCATGACTTCCGCCATCAAACCATTCATGGCACCCCGTGCCGAGGCGATCAGCATCAGCACGTCGGCACAACCAATCTCGGCATCGAGGCCACGCTCGATCGCCTCGATCTGGCCACGAATGCGCCGGACCCGGGCGAGAAGACGGGATTTTTCACGGACCGTATGACTCAACTTGGCTCTCCATGGACCATAGGCCCCGATCGTTTAAGGACGCTCAGGGTCTATCTTTGGGTTTGCGAGCAATTTCACTGCATTTGGGTACCGCGCGGGCGTCAACCCCAAGCAATATGGCTCTCGTAAGATAGCCCCCTATCCTATATTCCGGGTGCATGCCAGCACGCAATAGGCATTTCCCATGAGGCTAGGGGAGTTTCGCCCATGCCAGACTCCTGCCCAGAAATTGCTCGTAACAAACAGAGATAGAGCCTGTTCGTCCCGATACGATCAGGCCGCCAGTGCCGCCCGCACGGCATCTAACGCTGCGTCAGCGCGCTCGGCATCCGGGCCGCCGGCCTGGGCCATGTCGGGACGGCCGCCGCCGCCCTTGCCGCCGACCGCCTCGGCGGCGGCGCGCACCAACGTGACGGCGTTGTGGGTGCCGGTGAGGTCATCGGAGACGCCGACCACGATGCTGGCCTTGCCGTCGGCGGTGGAAACCAGCGCCGTGATGCCGGACCCCATCGATTTCAGGATGGAATCGGCCAACGATTTCAGATCGCGCGGCGAAACCTCGCCCAGGTTGCGGGCAGCGAGTTTGATCCCTGCAATCTCCTCGATCTGCGCCGCCGTGGCACCGGTCGCGAGTTTGCGCTGCAACTCGCTGATCTGGCGTTCGAGGCGTTTGCGGTCATCGATCAAGGCGGCGATGCGCGATGGTATTTCCGCCGGTGCCGCTTTCAGCGCGGCGGCGGATTCCGCTAACAGATCGGCATCGGCCTCGATCGCGGCGATTGCCGCTTCACCGGTCACGGCCTCGATCCGGCGGATACCGGCGGCGACACCGGATTCGGCGAGAATGCGGAACGCGCCGATGTCGCCGGTGCGGGCAACATGGGTGCCACCGCACAGTTCGATGGAATAGGCGGATTTTTTGTCGTTGCCCGCGCCCATCGCGACGACGCGGACTTCATCGCCGTATTTTTCGCCGAACAAGGCCATCGCACCGCGCTTGACCGCTTCATTGGGCGTCATCAGGCGGGTTTCGACCACGCTGTTTTCGCGAATGCGGGCGTTCACCGCGCGTTCGACATCACGCAATTCGGAGGGGGTGACCGGCCGGGGCTGGGAAACATCGAACCGCAACCGGTCCGGCGCGTTCAGGCTGCCCTTTTGCGTCACATGCGGGCCGAGGGCTTGCCGTAACGCCTCATGCAATAAATGCGTGGCCGAGTGGTGGGCACGAATGGCGCTGCGGCGGGCGTGATCGACGGTGGCGTGAACGGTCTGACCGAGCGTTAGTGTGCCGGTTTCGATGGTGCCGGAATGCACGAACAGATCGCCGATTTTTTTCTGGGTGTCAGTGATATGCACCAGGAGGTCATCGGCGATCAGCGTGCCGGTGTCGCCGACCTGGCCGCCGGATTCGGCGTAAAATGGCGTCTGATTGAGGATGATCGCGACACTCTGGCCAGCGGTGGCGGTTTGCGCCGGCGCGCCATCGACCACCAGGCCGGTGATGGTCGCATCGGATTCTTCCATGGAATAGCCAAGGAACTCTGAAACGCCAAGCTGATCCTTCAATTCGAACCAGACCGTTTCGGTCGCGGCATCGCCGCTGCCGGCCCAGGCGGCGCGGGCGCGGGTGCGCTGCTCCGCCATGGCGGTGTCGAACCCGGCACGATCGAGGCTGCGGCCCTGTTCGCGCAACGCGTCTTCGGTCAGATCGAGCGGGAAGCCGAAGGTATCGTAGAGTTTGAACGCGACAGAACCCGCTAACGGCGCATTGTTTCCAAGCCGGGCAACCTCATCATCGAGGTGCGAAAGCCCGCGCTCCAGCATGACCGCGAATTTCTGTTCCTCCAGCTTAAGGGTTTCGACGATCAGGGCTTCGGCGCGCGGCAACTCGGGATAGGCGACACCCATCTGGCGGGTGAGAGCGGGGACGAGGCGATAGATGAACGGATCGCGCATGCCCAACCGGTGGGCGTGGCGCATGGCGCGGCGCATGATCCGGCGCAGCACGTAGCCGCGCCCTTCGTTAGAAGGAAGAACCCCGTCGGCGATCAAAAAAGCCGTGCTGCGCAGATGATCGGCGATCACCCGGTGGCTGGTCTTGTGCGGACCATCGGGATCGATGTTAGAGGCTTCGGCGGAGGCGATGATCAGGGCGCGCAACGTGTCGGTATCGTAATTGTCGTGCTTGCCTTGCAGGATCGCGGCGAAGCGCTCGAGGCCCATGCCGGTGTCGATCGAGGGGCGGGGCAGGGGGGTCAGAGCGCCGCCCGTCGCCTCCAGGTATTGCATGAACACCAGGTTCCAGATCTCGATGAAGCGGTCGCCGTCCTCATCGGGGCTGCCGGGCGGGCCGCCAGCGATGGCCGGGCCGTGGTCGTAGAAAATCTCCGACGATGGGCCGCATGGCCCGACTTCGGCCATGCGCCAGAAATTATCGTCGGTGGCGATCCGGATGATTCGCTCGTCCGCCAGCCCGGCGATTTTATGCCACAGCGATGCGGCCTCGTCGTCGCTATGATAGACGGTGACCAACAGCCGATCTTTCGCAAGCCCAAAATCGCGGGTCAGCAAGGTCCAGGCGTGCTCGATCGCGGTTTCCTTGAAGTAATCGCCGAACGAGAAATTGCCGAGCATTTCGAAAAAGGTGTGGTGCCGCGCGGTGTAGCCGACATTGTCGAGGTCGTTGTGCTTGCCGCCGGCGCGGACGCATTTTTGTGCCGAGGTCGCGCGCGCATAGTTCCGTTTTTCCTGCCCGGTGAACACGTTCTTGAACGGCACCATGCCCGAATTGACGAACAGCAGGGTCGGATCATTGCGCGGCACCAGCGGCGCGCTCGGCACCACTTCATGCCCATTATGCTGGAAGTAGTCGAGAAACGTCGCGCGAATGTCGTTGCTGGAGGTCATGGAACGGCGGTCAATCCCTGGAAAAATGGCGTGTTTTCCAGGCATACCGCCTCATGGCATCGCTGTCATCTTTCCAAAAAAAGTTCTTTGGTCCTTTCTCGCAAGAAAGGACGTTTTGCTTCCCTCACTCCGCCGCCTCAGCGGTTTCGGTCTCGCTGGGGGCCACCATCATCGATTTCTCAACCACGGAGGCCTGATCGCGGATGCGCTTCTCGATTGCCGCCGCCATATCGGGGTGGTCGCGCAGGAACTGCTTGGCGTTTTCGCGGCCCTGACCGACGCGGACGCTGTCGTAGCTGAACCAGGCCCCGGATTTTTCCACGATACCGGCCTTCACCCCAAGGTCGATCAATTCCCCGACCTTGGAAATTCCTTCACCGTACATGATGTCGAATTCGACCTGACGGAACGGCGGAGCGAGCTTGTTTTTCACCACTTTGACGCGGGTCTGGTTGCCGGTGACCTCCTCACGGTCCTTGATCGCGCCGATCCGGCGGATTTCCAGGCGGATCGAGGCGTAGAATTTCAGGGCATTGCCGCCGGTGGTGGTTTCCGGGTTGCCGAACATCACGCCGATTTTAAGGCGGATCTGGTTGAGGAAGATCATCATGGTTTTGGAACGCGAGATCGACCCAGTGAGTTTGCGGAGCGCCTGGCTCATCAGGCGCGCGTGCAGACCGACGTGGCTGTCGCCCATTTCGCCCTCGAGTTCGGCGCGGGGAACCAGGGCGGCGACACTATCGATCACCAGCACGTCGATCGCGCCGGAGCGGACCAGCGTGTCGGCAATTTCCAGCCCCTGTTCGCCGGTATCGGGTTGCGAGATCAGCAGGTTATCGACATCGACGCCGAGTTTGCGGGCATAGATCGGGTCGAGCGCGTGTTCCGCGTCGATAAAGGCGCAGGTGCCGCCGCGCTTTTGCGCTTCGGCGATCGCGTGCAGCGCCAGGGTGGTTTTGCCCGAGGATTCCGGCCCGTAGATTTCGATCACCCGGCCACGCGGCAAGCCGCCGATGCCAAGGGCGAGATCAAGCCCGAGCGAGCCTGAGGGGATGGTGTCGATTTCCTCGCTGCCCGGTCGCGCGCCCATCCGCATGATCGAGCCTTTGCCGAACGCGCGCTCGATCTGGACCAGGGCGGCGTCGAGAGCCTTGTTTTTTTCCATCGATAACTCCTCAAGCGTGTGGACGATACAACCTAAAGTCGAATTCACTGTAGCCTGAGCCATGCGACTCGTCGAGTGTGAGTTTCGCATGAAGAGAACAGAACAGCAACGTGTGTGGTAAGGATTTATTAACTATTTGTTCGTACGTTGTTCTCAGGGTGCCGTACCGAACCGCCAGAGGGTCGTGGAGCGAAATTCCTGGCCGGGGTCGAGGCGGGTGGAGGGGAAATGCGGCTGGTTCGGAGCATCGGGATAGTGCTGGGTTTCAAAGGCGATGCCGTCGCCGGAGCGGATCAGGTCGCCGTTCCGGCCGGTGATCGTGCCGGTCAGATTGTTGCCGGTATAGAACTGCACGCCGGGTTCGGTGGTCTCGATGGCGAGGGTGCGGCCGGATGCCGGGTCGCGCAGCGTGGCGGCGGGACCGAGAGTGCCTACCGGTTTATCGAGCACGTAGCAGTGATCATAGCCGCCGGCTGTGACGAGTTGGTCGTAGCCGTTACGGATGCGCTCGACAGGCTGATGCGGCGTGCGGAAATCCATCGGGGTGCCGGCGACCGATTGCAGGATGCCGGTAGGGATCTGCCCGGCATCGGTCGGCAGGAAATATTCCGCTGGAATGGTCACGGCATGATCGAGCGCGCTGCCCGATCCGGCGAGGTTGAAATAGCTGTGGTTGGAGAGATTAAGCACCGTCGGTCGTCCTTCGACCTGGGCCGTGTAATCGATCCGGAAGGAATGATCGTCGTTGAGCGTGTAGATGACGGTTACAGTGAGTGTGCCGGGAAAGCCGTTGTCGCCATCGGCGCTGACCAGACGCAGCGTGGCGGATTGTGCGGTCGTGGCAATAATGTCCAACAGCCGGTGGCCGAAATTCGGCGTCGCCCCCGCTTTCAGTCCGCCATGCAGGGTGTTGGGGCCGTTGTTGGCGGGCAGGTGAAACACCTCGCCATCCAGGCTGAATTTAGCCGCGGCAATGCGGTTGGCGTAGCGACCGAGCAGCGCGCCGAAATAGGGGCTTTTCGTCTCGTAATCGGTCATATTGGTGCAGCCGAGCACCACATTACCGAAGGTGCCGGTGCGATCCGGCACCCGAATCTCGATGATCGCACCGGCATAATCGAGGAAGCTGACCGCCATGCCGGCTGGATTGCGCAGGGTGATCTGGCGCACCCTGGCACCGCCAGACGTGGTGCCGTAGTCGGCGATCGCGGGACGTTGCATCGGCTGGGTTCCTCAGTCGGTTGGAATGATCGCGTCGCGGTGCAGGATCGGGGCGATCCCGGATCCCTCTGGCGAGGGCGCGGTCGGCCCCAAAGGCGTTGTAATCAGGCGGTTCGCCCGCCTGATTGGTGACATCGTCCACACTGACCATCGCGCGCCCGGCGGACATCTCGGGTCACGCCGCCGCGTAACCCACGATTCCCTTGATTTCGAGGAACTCCTCCAACCCCCACTGGCCCCATTCGCGGCCATTGCCGGATTGCTTGTAGCCGCCGAACGGCGCGTTCAGGTCGCCACCCGGATAGTTGATATACACATTGCCGCTGCGCATCCGCGCCGCCACCGCCTGCGCGCGTTTGCGATCACCCGATTGCACGTAGGAGGCAAGGCCATAGACCGTCGCATTGGCCTCGGCGATCGCGTCTTCGTCGTTCTTATAGGTCATGATCGCGAGCACCGGGCCGAAAATTTCCTCGCGCGCAATCCGCATGGTGGGTGTCACGTCGGCAAACACCGTCGGGCGCACGTAATAGCCCCGGTTCAACCCGTCCGGCCGCCCTGGCCCGCCGGCGACCAGCGTGGCACCCTCGTCGATGCCGGACTGGATCAGCCCCTGAATTTTATCATACTGCACCTGGCTCACCACCGGGCCGAGCACCGTGCCCTCGGCATCCGGCGCGCCGACCTTCTGCGTCGCGGCGGCGGCCTTGGCGAATGTGATCGCCTGATCCTTCAGTTTTTCCGGCACCAGCATCCGGGTCGGCGCATTGCACGACTGGCCGGAGTTCTGGAAGCAATCCACCACGCCCTTGGTGACGGCAGTTTCAAGATCGACGTCGTCGAGCAGGATATTGGCCGATTTACCGCCGAGTTCCTGATGCACGCGCTTGATGGTATCGGCGGCAGCTTTGGCAATCAGGATGCCGGCACGGGCCGAGCCGGTGAAGGAGATCATGTCCACATCAGGGTGGCTCGACAGCGCCTGTCCCACCCCCGGACCATCGCCGTTGACCAGATTGAACACACCCTTCGGCACGCCCGCTTCGTGCATGACCTCGGCGAAAATGATCGCATCCATCGGCGCGATTTCCGAGGGTTTCAGCACCATGGTGCAGCCCGCCGCAATCGCCGGGCAGACCTTGCAGGTGATCTGGTTGATCGGCCAGTTCCACGGCGTGATCATGCCGACCACGCCGATCGGTTCCTTGGTGATCAGCGTGGTCCCCTGCATGGCCTCGAAGGCGAAACCCTCCAGCACCTTGATCATCTGGCTGATATGGCCGACGCCGATGGCGGCCTGCGCCTGCATGGCGAGGGCTTTCGGGGCACCCATTTCGCGCGAAATCGCTTCGGCGACATCGTTGTAGCGCGCCTTGTAAGCGGCGAGGATGCGCTTGAGCAGATCGATCCGCTCCTGCTTGGTGGTGCGGCTGAAACTGTCGAACGCGCGGCGGGCGGCGGCGACCGCCCGGTCGACATCGGCTTTCGAGCCGAGCGAGATTTGCGCGAACGCTTCCTCGGTGGCCGGATCGATCACGTCGAATTTGTGCGGGGTCACCGGATCGACCCAGGCACCATCGATATAGAACTGCAGATTATGTGACATGGCTTTCCCTTTTAATCTAATCCGATCCTCCAAGTGATACGCTCCGCGTTGGCTTGCAACCATGGCAGATTGCCGAACCGTGATCGATTGCGCGCGCGGGCATCGAAGCGCGCTGGTCGGACCACCCCCGGGCAGGCCGGCAATCCTTCAAGGCTTCATTTATACAATTTACCTATCGCTCTGTCTTATAAAATCTATTTGACCGATATATGCCAAGCTGTAAAAAAGGATACTAGGCAGCACAAACAAATTTCGATCGGAGAGAAAATGGACCAGGAAACCAAGTGCCCAGTAATGGGCGGGACTCATCAGCGTATCACGGTTGGGGCGCTATCGAACCAACAGTGGTGGCCCAATCAGTTGAACCTGAAACTTCTCCACCAGAACTCCCCCCTATCCGATCCAATGGGAAACGAGTTCAACTATGCCGAGGCGTTCAAAAGCCTCGACCTGGAAGCGCTGAAGCACGATCTCTTCTCCTTGATGACGGATTCGCAGGACTGGTGGCCGGCCGACTATGGCCACTATGGGCCGCTCTTCATCCGGATGGCGTGGCACAGCGCGGGCACCTACCGCATCGGTGATGGTCGCGGCGGTGCCGGTTCTGGCGCGCAGCGGTTCGCCCCCCTCAATAGCTGGCCCGACAATGTCAATCTCGACAAGGCACGCCGGCTGCTATGGCCGATCAAGCAGAAGTACGGGCCGAAAATCTCCTGGGCCGACCTGCTGGTCTTCGCCGGCACCTGCGCCCTGGAGTCGATGGGATTAAAGTCGTTCGGTTTCGGCGGCGGGCGCGAGGACATCTGGGAACCGAACGAGGATATCTATTGGGGGCCGGAGGACACCTGGCTTGGCGACAAGCGCTACACCGGCGACCGGCAATTGGAGAACCCGCTCGGTGCCGTCCAGATGGGCCTGATCTACGTCAATCCGGAGGGGCCGAACAGCAACCCCGACCCGCTCGCTTCCGCCCGGGACATCCGCGAGACATTCAAGCGCATGGCGATGGACGACGAAGAGACCGTTGCCCTCATTGCCGGCGGACACACCTTCGGCAAAACCCATGGTGCCGCCGATCCTGGCCAGTACGTCGGTCCGGTACCCGAGGGGGCCAGTATCGAGGAGCAAGGTCTCGGTTGGAAGAACAGCTTCGGCAGCGGCAAGGCCGATGATACCATTTCCAGCGGCCTGGAAGGCGCATGGACCACCAATCCGGTGAAATGGGACAACAACTACTTCGACAATTTGTTCGGCTATGAGTGGGAACTCACGAAGAGTCCCGCCGGCGCGCACCAGTGGACTCCCAAGGATGCCGCCGCGGCAGGCACCGTGCCGGATGCGCACGATCCGTCGAAGCGGCACGCCCCGATGATGGCCACGACCGATCTGGCCCTGCGGCTGGACCCGATCTATGCGAAAATCTCGAAGCACTTCCATGAGAATCCTGAAGAGTTCGCCGATGCCTTCGCGAGGGCCTGGTACAAACTGACGCATCGCGACATGGGGCCGCGCTCGCGCTATCTTGGCGCGCTGGTCCCGGCCGAGCCGCTCCTATGGCAAGACCCGGTGCCCGACGTCACGCATGAACTGATCGGCGAGCAGGATATCGCAGCACTCAAGGGCAAAATCCTGGCGTCCGGCCTGTCGATCGCCCAACTGGTCTCGACCGCCTGGGCATCGGCATCGACCTTCCGCGGCACCGACAAGCGCGGTGGGGCGAACGGGGCGCGGATTCGCCTGACGCCACAAAAATACTGGGAATCCAACCAGCCCGCCGAACTGGCAACGATTTTACCGAAGCTGGAGGCGATTCAACACGAGTTCAACACGGCGCATTCCGGCGGCAAGCAGGTCTCGCTCGCCGACTTGATCGTGCTGGGCGGATGTGCCGCCGTCGAGGCGGCCGCGGCGAACGCCGGGTACGCGGTAAAGGTTCCCTTCGCACCAGGGCGCACCGATGCGTCGCAGGAGCAGACCGACGTGGAGTCCTTCGCCGTGCTGGAACCGGCCGCGGACGGTTTTCGCAACTATCTCCGCAACGGACACCAGGGCCAGGCGGAGGAACTGCTGGTGGATCGGGCGAGCCTGCTGACGCTTACGGCACCAGAGATGACGGTCCTGGTCGGCGGCCTGCGCGTCCTCAATGCGACATTCGGGCAGTCCAAACACGGGGTCTTCACCAACCGGCCTGAAACCTTGACCAATGATTTCTTCGTGAACCTGCTCGACATGAACACGATGTGGCAGGCTTCCCCGACATCCGAAAGCGTATTCGAGGGACGCGATCGCGCGACGGGCGAACTCAAGTGGACCAGCACCAGCGTCGATCTCATCTTCGGTTCGAACTCTCAGCTCCGCGCCCTTGCGGAAGTCTATGCATGCCGCGATTCACAACAGAAGTTTGCGCATGATTTTGTCGCTGCGTGGGACAAAATCATGAATCTTGATCGCTACGACTTAGCCTGATCTCAGCTAAGCCTAATCTCAGCGCGAAGGAGTAAAGCCTGATCGTCCTTGAACGATCAGGCTTTATCGCCGCCGCTGCACCTGCCGCACGTCGCGCACCGCGCCATTCGCCGCACTCGTGGTCAGCGCCGCGTAGGCCTGCAACGCCGCCGACACCACGCGATCGCGCCCGATCGGCGTCCACGCATCCTCACCCTTCGCCACCATCGCCGCCCGCCGCGCCGTTAGTATCGCGTCGTCCAGCATAACATCGATCTTGCGCGCCGGAATATCGATCGCGATGATATCGCCATCCTCGACCAGACCAATTGCCCCGCCCTCGGCAGCCTCAGGCGACATATGCCCGATCGACAGACCGGAGGTGCCGCCGGAAAACCGCCCGTCGGTGATCAGCGCGCAGGCCTTGCCCAGGCCCTTCGATTTCAGATAGGACGTCGGATACAGCATTTCCTGCATCCCCGGCCCCCCTTTCGGCCCTTCGTAGCGGATCACCACGATGTCGCCGGCTTTGACCTGGTCGCCTAAAATCGCCGCCACCGCGTCGTCCTGGCTCTCAAAAATCCGTGCCGGACCCTGAAAGACCAGATTCGCCGCATCGACCCCGGCGGTTTTCACGATCGCGCCATCGAGCGCGATATTGCCATACAGCACCGCGAGGCCGCCATCCTTGCTGAACGCAAACGCGGCGTCGCGAATAACACCGTGTTGGCGGTCGGTATCGAGGGTGTCGTACCGCATCGCCTGGCTGAATGCCTTCGTCGTTCGCACGCCGCCGGGTGCGGCACCGAACAAGCCACGAGCCTGTTCCCGCTCGTTCACGATATCCCAAAAATCGACGGCATCACCAAGGGTTTTCTCATGCACCGTGCCACAGTCGCGATGCAGCAGCCCCGCCCGGTCCAACGCGCCCAGCAGCCCCATCACGCCGCCGGCGCGATGCACATCCTCCATGTGGACATTCGCCACCGAAGGCGAAACCTTGCACAAATTCGGCACCTGACGCGACAGGCGGTCGATATCCGCCATGGTGAATTCAATCCCCCCCTCGCGCGCGGCCGCAAGAAGATGCAGCACCGTGTTGGTGGAACCCCCCATCGCGATGTCGAGCGACATCGCATTCTCGAACGCCCCGAGGCTCGCGATCGCCCGCGGCAATACCGAGGGATCGTCCTGCTCGTAGAACCGCCTCGCCAGATCGACGATCTGCCACCCCGCCTCGATGAACAAGCGCCGCCGGTCGGCATGGGTCGCGAGCAGCGTGCCATTGCCCGGCAATGCCAGGCCCAACGCCTCGGTCAAGCAGTTCATCGAATTGGCGGTGAACATGCCCGAGCACGATCCGCATGTCGGGCAGGCTGAACGCTCCATCACCGCCGTCTCCTCATCGGTCTGCGAGGGGTCGGCGGCGGAGACCATGGCGTTGATCAAATCGACCGCCTTGGTTGTGGTCCCGGCCACGTATTTCCCGGCCTCCATCGGCCCGCCGGAGACGAAAATGGTGGGAATGTTCAGTCGCAGCGACGCCATCAGCATCCCCGGCGTGATCTTGTCGCAGTTGGAAATGCACACCAGCGCATCGGCGCAATGGGCATTGACCATGTATTCGACCGAATCGGCAATCAACTCGCGTGAGGGCAGGGAATACAGCATGCCGCCATGACCCATCGCGATGCCGTCGTCCACCGCGATGGTGTTGAACTCCTTGGCCACCCCGCCCGCCGCCGCAATCTCGCCCGCGACCAGTTGCCCCAGATCTTTCAAATGGACATGGCCGGGGACGAACTGGGTGAAACTATTGGCGACCGCAATGATCGGCTTCCCGAAATCCCCATCCCCCATCCCGGTCGCGCGCCAGAGCGCACGGGCACCGGCCATGTTGCGGCCATGGGTCGATGTGCGTGAACGATATGCTGGCATGTGCGGTGCTTCCGATAGGTTTATGCCGGATACTATAGTTTGGCGCGGAGCCGGGCGCTACCCTTGCTCGGTCAGGTGCTCAGTCAGGGCATAGACCCGCAAGGCCGACGCCAACCCCTCCGTCGGCGCGCGCCGATCATCGACCGACTGGATCAGGGCCGGCAAACTCAACCCCAGCCGCGCCGCAACCTCCTCCAGCGCCACCCAGAACGCCGGTTCCAGCGCAATGCTGGTCCGGTGTCCCGAGAGCGACAGACTCCGCTTTTCCAGCATCACCCCCGCCGCGGCAAACTATAGAGCAGTGCCGGCAGAAACACGAAGGTCGCGATCAACACCGCCGCCAGGCTGAGCAGCAACAAATCCCCCAGGCTCGCGGTTCCCCGATCGTGCGAGGCGGCGAGCGAGCCGAACGCGGTGCCGGTGGTCAATGCCGAAAACAGCACCGCCCGCGCCGTTGCCGAACCCAGAAGATGTTTCATCCCCGCCCGCCAATTCATCACAAAATACACGTTGAAAGACACGCCCACGCCAAGTAGCAACGGCAGCGCGATGATATTGGCATAGTCGAGCGACATCCCGGCGAGACGCGCGAACAGCGCGGTCAAAAACGCCGACAGTGCCAGGGTTGCCACCACCAGGGCCGAATCCCGCACCGAGCGCAAAAATATCATCAAAATGACCGCGATCGCCACGGCCCCCAGGGCCGCAGCTTCGCGGAACGCCCCCAGAATGGTGTTCGCGGTCGCCACCGTGGTCGCCGCCGGCCCCGCCACTACCGGCACTACCGTCCGCGCCGCCGCGACGAATTTCCACAAACCCGTCGAAGTTTGCGCCGCCGCCGTCGGAATCACCTGCAACCGCACCCTGCCATCGGGCAGAAACCAGTCCTGCTTCACCTCCTGCGGCAGATTGGCCTCGGTGATCCGCTGGGCCGAAAGCGCGTCGTTCAGCCGGGTCAATTCGCCGGGCAGATACTTGGTGAGCGCCGCATTTGCTGCCATCAACTGAGCATCCGGCACGGTCTTCAGCCGGTTCAACGCTTGGCCAATGCCGAGTAGCGGCGAGGTTTTCGGCAATTTTTCGGCAATACTTTCAATTTCAGCCGCCGCTTTCACCGCTGCCGCCCGTAATCGCGCGGGCGTCACTACCGGTGGCGCGCCAGTCGACAGCGAGGGGGCGAGGATTCCCTCGGTCTGCTGGATCATCGCGAGTTTCGCGGTCTGGTGCGTCGGGATGAACGTCGCCCCGGAAATCACCTGCGAGACCTCCGGCAATTTCGAAAACCTTGCCGCCAATGCGCGCGCCGCCGGCAAATCCGGTGCCAGCGCGTCGATATAGAAGGGATTGGTCACCGATTTGTCGAGCAGGGTCTTCAACGTCCGCATTGCCTCGGTGTTCGGATTCTGGGTATCGAGCGGATTGGCATCGAAACTGATCGTCGCGGCCGACACGATCCCCATCACCGCCAGCGCGCCAAACACCGCGAGAACGGTCCTGCCGTGCCGCCTCAGCGCGCCATCGCCCCAGTCACCCAACGGAAACCCGATCCGCGCGACCTCCGCGCGCGGCCGGGTCAGTGCCAGCAGCGCCGGCAGGATTGTGATCGTGCAGAAAAACGCGATGATCATCCCAACCCCGGCAATCAGCCCGAGTTCCGCTACGCCGACAAAACTGGTCGGCACGAAGGCGAGGAATCCGCACGCCGTCGCCACCGAGGCAAGCGCAATCTGCGTTCCCGCTTCATCCGCCGCGCCAAGCAGCGCCAGGGCCGGATCGTCCACCCGCCGCCGCACGTCACGCAGCCGCACGCAGAACTGGATCGCGAAATCCACCGCCAAACCCACGAACAATATGGCGAACGCCACCGAAATCAGATTGAGCGTGCCGATCGCGATCGAGGCAAAGGAAAGGGTCAGAGCGAGTCCCACCACCAGCGTTATCAGGATGGGCACGATCATCCGCCAGGAGCGGACCGCCAGAAGGAGCCACAGCGTAATCAACGCCAGGCTGACCGCCAGCCCCAGCACCATCCCCTGGGTCAGGCTGGCGAATTGCTCGTCCGACAGCGGGATCTGCCCGGTGTAGTTCACCGTCGCCACCCCGGATTTCACCGCCGGCAGGGCCGCCGCAATCCGCCGCAGCGCCGCCGTCGCGGCACCGCCCGGCTCCAGCGTGCCATTGTCGAGCACCGGATGGATCAGCACGAACCGCACGTCCCCCTGCTCGGCGGCGACCCCGGGCGTCAGCAGCGACTGCCAGGAAATCGGCTTCGGATGACCCGCCGCCGCCTGATCGAGTGCCGTCGCGAAACTCGTCAACTGTGCGTTATAGGGCGTCAGATCGGCCTGACCCGCGCCCACACCCACCGCCATCAAATCCAAAGCCTTGAACAACCCCGCCGCCGAAGGATCGGCGGACAATTGCCCGAGAAACGGCTGCGCGGTCACCACGGAATTGAGCAGCGCGGCCAGCTGGTCCTGCGGCAACAACAACAGCCCGTCGTTGCGGTAGAACCGCCCGGTGCCAGGTCGCGATACCGATTTGAAATTGGTTTTGTCTGCCGCCACGCCCTCGGCGAGCGCCTTTGCGGTGGCATCGGCACCTTCCGGGGTTGCGTCGCGCACCACCGCGACGATCAGGTCGTTGAATTGCGGAAACGCACGGTCGAATACAATCTGCTCCTGCCGCCACGGCAGCGCGCGGGCAAACAGATGATCGGTGTTGGTGTCGATACCCAAATGCCCGGCGGCATACACAAGCCCGAGGCTGACCAGCACCATATAGGCAGCCAGCACGGCGAACGCATTGCGGCGGCTTTGCGCCACCAAAATCATGATCAGTTTCCGCATGAACCTACCCCGAATCCTGACTGCTACACATATAATAAAAGTGCCGCTCGATAACCGCAGCGAGGGCGGGGCTGCATGTTCAGCTGCGAACCAGCCGGGCAGGGGCGGCAAAACCATGACGCCGCAGCGCGTCGGCGGCACCAGGATGGATCGCGATCGGGTCGTTGTTCTCGATCCACGCGGTATCCGGTACCGCAAACCCTGCTCCGATCAACGCCGTGCGCTGGCTCAAGGCGGCCTCGGTCAGCCTGCCCACCAATGCATCCGGCAGATCGGCACGGCCGATCGCGATGGCACCGGAGCCGATTGTCGTCACCGCCACGCTCTGCCCCGGCAGGCTCATGCGCGGAATGATCATGGCGCTCAACCCTGGCACCGCGCGCCGCATCGCGGCACCCTGCGCGCCGCTGACACCGATCAGATTGAAACCACCGCCTGGCGATGCTCCCAGGGGCGCCCTCAGAGTCGCATTCAGGGCTGCATTCCGGGTTGCGTCATGGTTCGTGTCCTGCCGGATCGCCGGCAGCGGCGTCACCCCGAGAAACGCGCATGCATCGATCTCGCGCTTGCGTAACAGGTCAATTTGCTCATCATACAGACCAGAAATGCTCAGGCGCGGTGAAATCCCCGCCGCCGCCAGCAACGCCGGCGTTAGCACGGCGCTGCCACCCCCTGCCGGGCCCACGCCAATGCGCCGCCCGGCCAGGTCGTCAAGGTGCCGTACCGAGCCGCCGGCCCGGGCATAAATCTGCCAGGTCGTGTCAAAAACCGGAAACAACGCGCGAAATCCGCGCAGGGGAACATTGCCAGTCCAGCCATCCCGCCCGCGCCACGCCTGATCTGCCACCGCCAGCGTGGTCAGTCCCAGTTGCGCGGCATTTTGTTCAACCAGCAATATATTCGCGGCACTGCCGCCGGAAGCCCGGTACGATACCGTGACATGTGCCGCCTTGCCCGCTTGCTGCCCCCAGACCGCGCCATACAGCGCGAACCCGCCGCCCGGCTCGCCGGTCGCTATCGTCAGGGCAATCGGCATCGATCCCGGCCCCGTTCCCGCCCGCGCCACGCCGATCGCCGCACCCGTCAAACCCGCACCCGTCAAACCCGCACCAAGAATCGAGCGCCGTCGCCACGCCATCGTTGCTCCTTCCATTGACACCCGGTTTTTCTCTGCTTCGATTGGGGCTAAATCAGGGCGCGCGCGCGTTCCAACCCTGCCAGAAGTGCGGCGCGTATTCCGGGTTCGAGTGCCGAATGCCCGGCATCCGGCACAATGGTCATCCGCGCCGTCGGCCATGCGGCCGCGAGGTCGAACGCGCTTTGCGGCGGACAAATCATATCGTAACGACCTTGAACAATCTCAGCCGGCACCTGGCGCAACCGCTCCATATGCGCAAGCAGTCCACCTTCGGGTAAAAACAAATCATGGACAAAATAATGCGCCTCGATCCGCGCCAGCCCGATCGCGGTGCGGTCATGTGCGAACGCCGCCACGGTTTCGAAACTCGGCAGCAAGGTCGAGCACGACCCTTCATAGACGGACCACGCCCGTGCGGCCGGCAGATGGACATTCGGGTTGGGATCGCACAGCCGTTTCATGTAATGCGTCAGAATGTCGCCACGTTCCTCCGGCGGCAGAAAATTCACCAGCGTCGCATGGGCATCCGGGAAAAACTGAGCCAACCCATGCAGAAACCACTCGACCTCGATCGGCCGGCCCAGAAAAATCCCCCGCAGCACCATCCCCGCTACCCGGTCGGGGTGTGTCTGCCCATAAGCCAGGGCCAGGGTCGAACCCCACGATCCACCGAACAGAATGAACCGCTCGATGCCGTGAAAGGCGCGCAGCGCCTCGATATCCGAGACCAGATCCTGCGTGGTATTGGCGTGCAGCCCGCCCAATGGTGTCGATCGCCCCGCCCCCCGCTGGTCGAAAATCAGCACCCGCCAGATCGCGGGGTCGAAAAATCGCCGATGCACCGCCCCGGCCCCGGCCCCCGGCCCGCCGTGCAGAAACAGCACCGGCTTGCCGCGGGGATTACCAACTTGTTCCCAGTAGATCACATGACCGTTACCAACCGGTAAATAGCCGGTCTGATAGGGGCCGATCTCCGGATATAAATCACCGCGCGGCATGCAAACCCACTCCGTCGAAGGCGCTGATCACCCGCGCCACCTGTTCATCGGTCATATCCGGATGCAGCGGCAGCGCCATGATCCGCACCGCGACAGCCTCGGACACCGGCAGCGAAACCCCGTCATGCGCGCCGTGATAGGCCGGCTGATGGTGTAACGGCTTGGGGTAATAGATCGCACTCGGCACCCCCCGCGCCCGCAGCGCGATCTGCGCTGCCTCGCGTGACGCCGCATCCGCGAACAACACGGAATAGATCGCCCAGGCGCTCGCACTCGATGGCACCCGCGCCGGAATAGTCACATATTTGGCTAATCCGGCATCGTAGGCGCACGCAATCGCCTCGCGCCGTGCCAGCTCGGCCTCGAATACCTCCAGCTTGGCCAGCAACACCGCCGCCTGGATTGTATCGAGCCGCCCGTTCATTCCGATCCGCTGAACATCGTAGCGCGTGGTTCCCTCGCCATGGGTCCGCAGGCTGCGATACAGCGCCGCCCGATCGGCATCCTCGGTGAACAGCGCGCCGCCGTCGCCATAGGCTCCCAGCGGCTTGGAGGGGAAAAAACTCACCGCCGTCGCGGTGGCCGAACGGCCTAACCGCGCGCCATCCAGCACCGCGCCGAACGCCTGGGCGCAGTCATCGAGCGTGAACAAGCCATGCCGCGCCGCCATCGCGCGCAGTGCCGGCCAGGGTGCCGGCTGACCGAACAGATCGACCCCGATAATCGCGCGCGGCCGCAGCCCGACTGCCGTGGCCGCCGCGATCCGGACCTCCAGATGTGCCGGATCGATCTGAAACGTCGCTGGATCGATATCGACGAACACCGGCGTCGCCCCCAGCAGCAATGGCACCTCCGCGGTCGCGGTGTAGGTGAAGGCCGGCAGAAACACCGCATCGCCGCGCCCGATCCCTTCCGCCATCAGCGCGATCTGTAACGCATCGGTGCCGGAACTGACGCTCACGCAATGCGCCGCCCCACAAAATGTCGCCAGCTTTGCCTCAAGCTCGGCAACCTCCGGTCCCAGGATGAACTGGCCATGTGCCAGCACCGCATCGATCCGCGCCCGCAAGCCCGGCCCGAGCCGCGCTTGCTGCGCTTTGAGGTCGAGGAAGGGAATGGGAGGGTGAACAATATCCATGGGGTGGCCTTATGGAACAGAGACAGGCAAAGCAAGCGGTTCTTTTTTGTAAAAAAAACGTTTCAGGGTCCCGTCGCTTGCGCGTGGTCGGGGCTGAATTCGGGGATCAGGCGCTGCACGATCGCCAGACCGGCCGCGACGTCGCCGCGACCGATGATCGCGCCAACCTCGTCGAGCGCCCGGCCGATGATCGCCGCATCCGCCACCCTGGGTGCCGCCATCAACAAACCGGGAAACCCGGTCTCGATCGGTTTTTCCGCGCCGTGGAACAATTCCTCGAACAGTTTTTCACCCGGCCGCAAGCCGGTGAACTGCACGGCGATATCGGCATCCGGTCGCAATCCCGCCAGCCGGATCATCTGGCGCGCCAGATCGACGATTTTTACCGGCTCGCCCATGTCCAGCACGAAAATCCCGCCGCCATCCACCGGCAGCGCCGCCCCCGATGCACCAACGACCGAGGCCTGCAACACCAGCGAAACCGCCTCGCGCACCGTCATGAAATAGCGCCGCATGTCCGGATGGGTCACCGTCAGCGGCCCGCCGCGCGCCAGTTGCCGGCGAAACAGCGGCACCACCGAGCCTGTGGACCCTAGCACGTTGCCGAACCGCACCGTCACGATCTTCATCGATTTGCGCCGCCGCGCCGCGACATCCAGCCCCTGCGCATACATCTCGGCCAACCGCTTCGAGGCACCCATTACCGAAGACGGGTTCACCGCCTTGTCGGTCGAAATCAGCACCATCAGCACCGCCCCCGCCGCCCGCGCCGCATCGGCGACATTGCGGGTGCCGAGCGCATTGGTGGCAAGCCCCTCGAGCGGGTTCGCCTCGACGATCGGCACATGCTTCAGCGCCGCCGCGTGAAACACCAGTTCCGGCCGCACTTCGCCGCAAACCTGCTCGATCCGCGCCCGATCCCGCACATCGGCAATCACCGCCTCGCGCGGCAAGGCAGGAAACAATTCCGAAATTTCCAGATCGATCTGCCACAACGCAAACTCGCTGGAATCGAGTAGCACCAGATTGGCCGGTCCGAACCCCGCCACCTGCCGCGCCAGTTCCGACCCGATCGAGCCGCCCGCGCCGGTCACCAGCACCCGCTTGCCCTGGATCAGCCGGGCCATCCCCTCGCGATCGAGCGCCACCTGCGGCCGGTTGAGCAAATCCTCGATCGCGATCGGCCGCAACGACGCCTCGCCGGCGACCGTCGGGGCCAGCGCGGTCGGGTTCGGCGCCCGCGCGACACGCAACCCGCGCGCCTCGGCCTCCGCCATGATCGCGCGCAATGCGGCCCCGATGATCTCGGCACTCGCAACAATCAGCACCGCCGGGGCCTGATCGCTCGCCGCCAACCGGTCCAGCACGCCGGCCAGTTCGGCCACCGTGCCCAGGATCGGCACGTTATGAATGCGCCGCCCGGTCTCCCGCCCCGAGACCGACAGCAGCCCGACCACGACCAACCGCCGCTTCGCCTCGCGCGCCAGGGCGGCCAGAAACAATTCCGCGCCCTCGCCGTCGCCGAGCACCAATGCCGCCTCCGCATCGTTGTCGGGCATCTCGCGCGGTGCCCGCGCAATCCGGTACAGCAGGCGCGGCGCGGTCAGGCCGAGCGTGAAGGTCAGCACCAGCAGCACCGGAAAACTGGCCGACGGCAGTTCGGCCCCGACGCCGACCAGGAGCAGAATGATCAGCACCGCCGCCAGCATCGCAATCGCGCCGATCGCGATCAGATCGGGCAGGGAGGTGAACCGCCAATGCTGGCGCGCCAGGCCGAACGGCACCCCGATCAGCCAGATCGCACCGGTGCCAGCCAGGGGCAGCAGCGCCGGGTTCGGCATCGGGTGCGCCGGAGCCGCCAGCCAGGCCGCCGCGATCACCGCGAGGGCCGCCAACAACCCGTCGAGAGCGAAATTCACCGCGATGCGAAACTGGCTGCGCCCGAATGTCATGATGGTGTTATCTTTACCCGCAAACGTCGCCGATAGGATAGGTGTGCTGGTCGATCAAAAAAGGTTGCACCTTGATTGGTGAAAGGTGTAACCCGCACGTTGTCCCGGGTGTTACCTTTCAAGGACCGTTCAAAATGACCGTGTCGACCATGGGCGTGAAACTCGACGACGACATTCGCGCCCGGTTGCGCGACATGGCCGCGCGCGAGGGCCGTACGCCGCATCATCTGGTCAAGCAGGTGATCATAGCCGGGCTGGAACGGCTGGAACGGGGCGAACCTTTGGTGGCATCGCCGGACGAGGGGGGAGCGACCATTCCTTTCCTCGAATTCGCGCAGGATGTGCAGCCGCAATCGGTGTTGCGCGCCGCGATCACCGGTGCCTATCGCCGGCCGGAACCCGAAGCGATTGCCGCCCTGATCGATGCCGCAACCCTGACGCCGTCGCAGGCTGCCCAGGCAAAGCGCACCGCGCTGAACCTGGTCACCGTGCTGCGGTCGCGCCGCAGCGCCGGTCTGATCGAAACCTTGTTGCAGGAATACGCGCTGTCCAGCCACGAAGGGGTGGCGCTGATGTGCCTCGCCGAGGCGCTGCTACGCATCCCCGACGCCGCGACGCGGGATAAACTCATTCGCGACAAAATCGGTGCCGGCGACTGGCGCACCCATATCGGCGAAAGTCCATCGCTGTTCGTCAACGCCGCCACCTGGGGGTTGTTGCTGACCGGCAAACTCACCGCGACCTCCAGCGAGACCGGGTTGAGCGCGGCGCTGACCAAACTGCTCGCGCGCGGCGGGGAGCCGATCGTCCGGCATGGCGTCAATATCGCGATGCGCCTGATGGGCGAGCAATTCGTGATGGGACAGACCATCGCCGAAGCCCTGGCCAACGCCCGCAAGCGCGAGGCGAAGGGGTTTTTATATTCCTACGACATGCTGGGCGAGGCCGCGCTGACCGCCGCCGATGCCGCGCGGTACTACCGCGATTACGAGCAGGCGATAAATGCCATCGGCGCGGCCTCGCGCGGTTCGGGGCTTTATCAAGGTCCTGGAATCTCGATCAAGCTTTCCGCCTTGCACCCGCGCTATTGCCGTGCCCAGCGCGCGCGGGTGATGGCGGAACTTGGCCCGCGCCTGACGGCCCTCGCGCTGCTGGCACGACGCTACGACATCGGCCTGAACATCGATGCCGAGGAAGCCGACCGGCTCGATCTCTCGCTCGATTTGTTGAAGAGCCTGTGTTTCGAACCGAGCCTCGCCGGCTGGAACGGCATCGG
This sequence comes from Acidiphilium sp., assembly GCA_028688905.1. Taxonomy (GTDB): domain Bacteria; phylum Pseudomonadota; class Alphaproteobacteria; order Acetobacterales; family Acetobacteraceae; genus Acidiphilium. The sequence continues at coordinate 424,030 of JAQTXH010000002.1, forward strand.
GTTCGTGGTGCAGGCCTACCAGAAACGCGCCCCCTTCGTGATCGATGACCTGATCGACCTTGCCCGCCGCAGCGGCCATCGCTTGATGGTCCGGCTGGTGAAAGGCGCGTACTGGGATTCCGAAATCAAGCGCGCCCAGCTCGATGGTTTGGAAGATTTCCCGGTCTATACCCGCAAAATCCATACCGATATTTCCTATCTCGCCTGCGCGCGAAAAATGCTTGGTGCGGGGATGGAAATTTTCCCGCAATTCGCGACCCACAACGCCCTGACGCTCGCCAGCATTCACGCCCTGGCCGGCCCGAATTTCACGCTGGGCCAGTATGAGTTCCAGTGTCTGCACGGCATGGGTGAGGCGTTGTACGACGAGGTGGTCGGGCCGCAGAAACTCAAGGTGCCGTGCCGGATTTATGCGCCGGTCGGCACTCACGAAACCCTGCTGGCCTATCTGGTGCGCCGCCTGCTGGAAAATGGCGCTAACACCTCGTTTGTCAACAAACTCGCCGATCATAAGGTGCGGGTCGAGCACCTGCTGGCCGATCCGGTCGAGGCCGCCCGCAAGATCACGCCGCTCGGCGCGCCGCATGAAAAAATCGCGGCCCCCACCGCACTGTTCGGCAATGCGCGGCGCAATGCCGCGGGGTTTGATCTGTCGAACGAGCAGCGACTGGGTTCGCTCGCCGCAGCCTTGCTCGCGAGCCTCGATGTCGCGTATCACGCGGCACCGGATGCCGTGATGCCGAATGACATCGCCCGCCCGATCGTCAACCCCGCCGATTTCGCCGATCGGGTCGGCACCGTGGTCGAGGCCAGTAGCGATGCGATCGCGGCCGCGCTGGCCGCCGCCGAAACCGCCGCACCGATCTGGCAGGTGACCCCGCCGGCGGATCGGTCGGCGTGCCTCACGCGTGCCGCCGGTCTGCTCGAACAGCGTCTGCCGAAACTGATCGGCCTGATCGTGCGCGAGGCCGGCAAAACCATCCCCGCCGCGATCGGCGAGGCGCGCGAGGCGGTGGATTTTCTGCGCTATTATGCGGCGGAAATCGCCGATGGGTTCGATAACGCGACCCATCGCCCGCTCGGGATTGTCGCCGCCATCAGCCCGTGGAATTTTCCGCTCTCGATTTTTATGGGTCAGGTGGCTGCCGGCCTCGCTGCCGGCAATGTCGTGCTCGCCAAACCCGCCGAGGAAACCCCGCTGATCGCAGCCGTTGCAGTGAGCCTGTTGCGCGAAGCCGGCGTGCCACCGGGTGCGGTGGCGCTGGTGCCCGGCGATGGCAGCGTAGGGGCTGCGTTAGTGGCGGATGCGCGGGTGCGCGGCGTGATTTTCACCGGATCGACCCCGGTCGCCCATTCGATCCAGGCGACGCTCGCGCAACGGCTCGACCCGTCCGGCCTGCCGGTTCCGTTGATCGCGGAAACCGGCGGTCAGAACGCGATGCTGGTCGATTCCTCGGCTTTGCTCGAACAGGCGGTCGGCGATATTGTCACGTCCGCCTTCGACTCTGCCGGGCAACGCTGTTCGGCACTGCGGATTTTGTTAGTGCAAAACGACATCGCCGATGCGCTGATCCGCATGCTGAAAGGGGCGATGGCGGAGCTTGCCGTCAATAACCCCGACCATCTGGCGAGCGACATCGGTCCGGTGATCAGCGAGGCCGCCCGCCGGAATATCCAGGCGCATTGTGTCGCGATGGAACGGCGCGGTTGCAACGTGTTCACGGTGTCGTTGCCTCCAGGGACCGAAGCTGGCTGGTTCATGCCGCCCACGCTGATCGAGATTGCCGATCCCGGCATGCTGGACGCCGAGATTTTCGGCCCGGTGCTGCACGTGGTGCGCTATACGGCACCCGAGCGCGACCGGATGATCGATGCGGTGAATGCGCTCGGTTACGCGCTGACCTTCGGCATCCATAGCCGGATCGACGAGACGATCGCGCAGGTGTCCGACCGGATCGAGGCTGGCAACATCTACATCAATCGCAATATCGTCGGGGCGGTGGTGGGGGTGCAGCCGTTCGGGGGCCATGGTCTGTCGGGTACCGGCCCCAAGGCAGGCGGGCCGCTCTATCTGCGGCGGTTGCTGGCGATGCGGCCGCCATTCGCCGGATTGGCAACATCGGGGATGGCGCGCGACCTGGCTGGCCCGGTCGGCGAGCACAATACCTATCGGTTGGCACCACGCGGCACGATATTGTGCCATGCGGCGACCTCCGACGGGGCATTGCGCCAGATCGCGGCCTGTCTTGCCACCGGAAATACGCCGTTGGTCTGGTGTGCCGAGCCGATGCCTTGGTATGAAACCATGCCGATCGAAAAGCGACCGTTACGGGCCGATGCCGATCAACCGTTGGCGCGTGGCTTCGATGCGGTCCTGTTCGCAGGCGATTCGGAAAGCCTGAGCCATTTGTTGCGGACTTTGACAATGCGCGAGGGGCCGATCGTGCCGGTCCATGCGATCGGCAACGAGGCAAATCCGGCTCCGGACTATCCGCTCGAATTCCTGTTCACCGAACAGTCGATCAGCGTCAATACTGCCGCGGCGGGGGGCAATGCGAGCCTGATGACGATCGGCTAGAGTTTATAAGACATGCAATATCAGCCAGGCTGGAATCGCGAAGCGATCATGCTCGGGCCCCGATCTGAATGCGATCGCCGTGCAACGGCAGGAATTTGGAAGGGACGGGATCAAGATTTACGAAAACAGATCATCGATGTCGGCCTCGTTGAACGCCAGCGTATCACCCGCGCCGCTGTCGAACAGACCCTCGGCCAGTTGGCGCTTGCGGAGTTTCAGCGACTCCATTTTTTCCTCGACACTGTTGGCAACCACCAGACGATGCACGAACACCGGGTTGGGTTGGCCGATCCGGTGCGCCCGGTCGGTCGCCTGATCCTCGACCGCCGGGTTCCACCAAGGATCGTAGTGGATCACGGTATCCGCCGCGGTCAGGTTAAGCCCAACGCCGCCGGCCTTCAGGCTGATCAGAAAAATCGGCACCTCGCCGGCCTGAAACCGGGTGATCGGGGATTGCCGGTCGCGGGTGTCGCCGGTCAGTTTGACCCAGGATAGTTTCGTGTCGGCCAGCATGGTCTCGATCAACGCCAGCATGCTGGTAAATTGCGAGAAAATCAGGATACGCCGGCCGTCGGCCACCAGTTCCGGCACCATTTCGGCCAATCGCTCCAGCTTGGCCGAGGCGACCCCCTCGGTTTTGGCGGCGGGCAGCTTGAGCAATCGGGGGTCGCAACAAGTCTGGCGTAACCGTAGCAGCGCTTCGAGAATCACGATATGGCTGCGCGCCAGGCCTTTTGCCGCAATCGCTTCACGCACCTTGCTGTGCATCGCAAGCCGGATGCCTTCGTACAAATTGCGCTGTTCTGTCTCCATCCCGATCGATTCGACAATCTCGGTCTTGGGCGGCAATTCCGCTGCCACCGCCGCCTTGGTCCGGCGCAGCAGAAACGGCCGGACATAGCGGGCCAGCAGCGCCTGCCGCTCGGTATCGTGCTGTTTTTCGATCGGTGTGCGCCAGCGTTTCTGGAACTGCTTACGATCGCCCAGCAGTTCAGGTGCCAGAAAGGCGAACAGCGACCATAGCTCGCCCAGATTATTCTCGAGCGGTGTGCCGGTCAGGCAGAGCCGGTGCTCGGTTTTCAGTCCGCGCATCAGCCGCGAGGTCAAGGCGTTCGGGTTCTTGATGATCTGTGCTTCATCCAGAATAACCATGTGCCACGGTTGTTCATGCAGCACGTCATGATCGCGCGCGAGCAGCGGGTAGGTGGAAATCACCAGATCATGGTTGGGAATGTGGGCAAACCGCTCGGCGCGATCCGGCCCGTGCAGCACCAGCACGCGCAGGCCGGGTGCAAACCGCTCGGCCTCGCGCTGCCAGTTCACCACCAGGCTGGTCGGCGCGATGAGCAAAGCCGGCGTGGTCAGCCTTCCTTCGGCCTGTTCGATCAGGATATGGGCCAGCGCCTGCACGGTTTTGCCCAGCCCCATTTCATCCGCCAGAATACCGGCCAACCCGCCGATGCGCAGAAATTGCAGCCAATCGACCCCGCGCGCCTGATAGGGGCGGAGATCGGCGGCAAAACCATCGGGAATGGTTGCCTGTGGGATGCTGCCGGTCTCACCCAGCATCCGCCCCAACCGGCGCAGCGGCTCACCGCCCGACCAGGCGACACCCACCCCACCGCTCGCTGTCTCCAATGCCGCCAGCAGTCCGGCATCATAGGCGGACAGCCGCAACTTGCCGTCGCCATCGTGCGATTTCGCCGCCAGCAGATCGTAGATCGCCTGAACGATCGGCATCAACCGCGCGCGGGGCAGGGCAAAGATCCGGCCATCGGGCAAGGGCAGATAGAACGGCTCGTCCTCGTCGTCCGGATCGAGATCGGCCAGATCATCCGGCGACCACCCATCGCTCCCGATCAGATCGACCAGCGCGGGCAGCAGATCGATCCGCTCGCCATCGACAATGACGCCGAGGTCAAGCTCGAACCAGTCGATCCGCCCATTGCTCGCGTCGTCGCGCGCTGTGAGGGCCGCTGCGAACGCACCCTCGTCGCCCTTGATCAGACGAACCGGCACATCGTCGGCGCAGATGATCGACCAGCCCTGATCGCGCAGCCGAGGGGCATCGTGATAGAAGAAATCGAGCCAGTCGAGGCTCGCCTCAATGTCGGTCGATGCCAGGATCAACTCATCGCCGGCAGCGTTGCCGGCAAGGCGGGACGCCTGACGCACCGGGACAAAACCCATTACGGTGAGGGTCTGCGCCGCGGCGGCTTCGGCGGTCGGATCGCGGACGACTTCAACGATTGCATCCCCGCGCGTGAAGCGCGGCAACGGGCGCTGGTCGCGCGCGGCAATCTCGAATTCGCCATAGCGAAACAGCGGCCGGGCGACGTTCACGGCAATCGTAGTGCCATAGGCTTCACGATAGCCGCCGGTCCAGGACGGTGCCGATTGCTTGCGCGCCTCGATCCGCAGCACCGGCACCATCGGCACCGCCAGCCGTTCCGGCGGGGCGAGCACCGGCGGCGCGTGCGGCACGACCGTCGGCACATCGCGGGCCAACCGGGTCCGCAACGTCTCGGCCTGTTCAGGCGGAACCGGCGGGGCGCTAAGCACGGTATCGGCAAAACGATCCGCGAGTCCGGTCCGTACCGGCTGTGCCATGCCCGATTGGGGTGCGATGCACCAGGGCGGTGTCAGTCGGATAGCCAGACAATCGGGCGGCAGATCCAGCGTCGGGCTCTGGCTGCCGTCCGGGTTCAGCGCCCAGGTGATGCCGGCGGTGATCGGGTCGTCCTGCCGCATGGCAGGCCCGGACACCTCGTTCCAATGGCTTCGGCCGGTCGCCAGAATGGCGCGCAGCAAGGCGGTCCCTTCCGCGCCGGCGAGCCTGACCGCAAGGCGCGAGGAGCCGCCGCGCTGCGCCAGACGCGCCAGACGCGGCAAAATTTCCCGATCGGACGGGCGGAGGAATTTCATCCCGCCCGCGCCCCGATCATCGAGCGTATGCGGGGGATAGGCGGTGGTGCTGGTCGAGAGACTGCCATCCTTGAGCAACCGGACCGAGACGGTCTCGACCCCAATGTCGCGCGCCTGCGGATTGGGGCAGTCGAGCGCCTTCAGCACATACAGCAACCGCTGGCGGACATCGGTCGGATACTCTTCATCGGCACCGGCTTGCGCCAGGCGCAAATCGTTCATCCAGATTTGCAGTGCGGGCGATAATTCTTCCACGATCTTGGGTGCCGCAGGATAGGTCAAGGCAAGATACCGGCGGATTTCCGGCCGTGCCGCATGCACTAGCGCTGCGGCGACATGTTTGCAGTTATGCCCCACCGGGCAGGTGCAATGCCCATCGATTTGCACGGCCCAGGCGGTGTGCCGCGTCGAGACCTCTACCGCATAGGGGCGGGGCGCGGTGCCGATCACATCCGCGGTCAAAACCGTGCCTGCTTTGGCCAAAGCCACCGCAACAACCTGACCGCGTTGCGCATAGGCGCGGCCCTGCGCCATAGTTTCCCGGCTGAAACCCTGGGGTGACTTGTTGCTCTCCAGACGTTCGAGCGCCGGTATGATCAGCGTTTCATCGGAATTGGGATTGAGTTTCATGGCCGGCTAGATCGCGGCGTCAGGAGTTCATGGACGGACGAAATTATACACCTCACCCAGCGGGCGACAAACGGCACTCTGATTTTGCGTCTTCATTCCGCCAGTTTCCACTGATTCGCCCGCAAATCGCAATTATCCACCTGCCGGCTCAAGGTTAAGCGATCGTATTCTAATCGGCCAGGGCAAACTCAAGTACTGCGAGACCGTCCGCCAGCACGTCGTCGCTGACCGTCAACGGCACCAGTAGGCGGATTGCGTTGGCGTTTACGCCGCAAGACAGCAAAATAAGCCCGTTTTCTCTGGCGCGCGCCAAAATCTGCTTTGTCTTGTCGGCATCCGGCTCATAACCGCCGCGTTCCTTAACGACGTCGAACGCAATCATCGCACCCGGCCCGCGGATTGCGGCAATTGGCACGACATCGTTACGTGAAGCAATTTGGTGAAGCCTGGATGTGATGATAGCCCCGATGGTGTTGGCGCGGTCGATCAGGTGTTCGCTTTCGATCACATCCAATACCGCCAGCGCCGCCGCGCACGCCAGGGGGTTGCCGGCGTATGTGCCGCCAAGGCCACCCGGTTCGGGAGCATCCATCACTGCCGCACGGCCGATAACGCCGGACAGCGGAAATCCGCCCGCAAGCGATTTTGCCACCGTCATCAGATCGGGCTTTACGCCGGAGTGTTCGATGCCGAACATACGCCCGGTGCGGGCGAAGCCGGTTTGAACTTCATCGGCGATCAGCAGAATGCCGTGCCGGTCGCAAAGGTTTCGGAGTGCCTGCAACAGTTCGGCGGGGGCGGGGATGAAGCCGCCTTCGCCTTGGACGGGTTCAATCACGATTGCCGCGACGCGGGAGGGTTCAATGTCGGCGTGAAACAGCAAGTCGATGGCTCGCAACGTATCGGTGACCGTCACGCCGAAAGGCTCGAACGGGAAGGGAACGTGATAAATCTCGGCTGGCATCGGCGCAAAATGCCGCTTGTAGGGCAAAACCTTGCCCGTCATGGCCATGGTCAGCAGCGTGCGGCCATGATAGCCGCCGGCGAAGGTGATGATGCCAGGCCGACCGGTCGCCGCGCGGGCAATTTTTACCGCATTTTCAAGCGCTTCGGCACCAGTTGTCAGGAAAATCGTTTTGGCCGGCCCCTCGATCGGGGCCATCGCGTTCAACCGCTCGGCGAGCTCGATATAAGACTCATAGGGTGTCACCTGAAAGCATGTATGGGTGAAGCGCGCCATTTGCGCCTCGACCGCCGCAATGACTTTGGGGTGGCGATGCCCGGTGTTGAGAACGGCAATGCCGCCCGCAAAGTCGATATAGCGGCGACCCTCCTCGTCCCATAATTCGGCGTTCTCCGCCCGCGCGGCATAGACCGGATGCGTGATACCCACGCCGCGCGGCACGGCGGCGGCACGGCGGGCGTGCAGATGTGCGTTATTGGCCATCATCAGGACCCGACCGCTGGATCGACGGTAAAATCGGCCTCCGTCGCGGCCCTGATCTGATCCACCGTTACGTCATCGGGTTTGTCGATCAGAGTGAGCGATGGTGTTTTTGCCTTGTCCACCTGAAAAACCGCCATGTCTGTGACAATCATCCCCACCACGCCCTTGCCGGTCAGGGGAAGATCGCACGATTTCAATATCTTCGGGGCACCTTTCGCGGTGTGCTCCATCAGCACCACCACGCGCGGCACGCCGGCGACAAGATCCATCGCGCCGCCCATTCCCTTGACCATTTTGCCGGGGATCATCCAGTTTGCCAGATCGCCGTTTTCGGCGACCTGCAAAGCGCCCAGGATCGAAATATCGATGTGGCCACCGCGCACCATACCGAACGACGTGGCGCTGTCGAAGTAACTTGTCGTCGGCAATTCCGTCACCGTCTGTTTGCCGGCATTGATCAAGTCGGCATCTTCATCGCCTTCATACGGAAAAGGGCCGACGCCCATCATGCCGTTTTCCGAGTGCAACTGAACGGAAATGCCGGGTGGGATGTGATTGGCGACCAGCGTGGGAATGCCAATGCCGAGATTGACATAGAATCCATCCTGCAACTCGCTTGCCGCCCGCGCGGCCATCTGGTCTCGTGTCCAGGCCATGACGTTCTCCTATGCCCGTTGACGAACGGTGCGTTGTTCAATCCGCTTATCGGCGTGCTCGATTGCCACGATGCGTTGCACAAAGATGCCCGGGGTGATGACATGATCGCCATCGATGCAGCCTGGCTCGACCAACTGTTCGACTTCGGCGATGGTCATTTTGGCGGCGGTGGCCATGATCGGATTGAAATTACGCGCCGTTTTGCGATAAATCAGGTTGCCTTCGGGATCGCCCTTCCACGCGTGGACGATTGCGAGATCGCCGACAATCCCCCGTTCCATGACGTAATGTTTGCCGTCAAATTCGCGGGTCTCCTTGCCTTCGGCCACTGCGGTGCCGTACCCGGTGGCGGTAAAAAAGGCGGGAATGCCGGCACCGCCGGCGCGAATGCGTTCGGCCAGAGTACCCTGCGGATTGAACTCGATTTCGAGTTCGCCGGCGAGGAATTGCCGGGCGAAGGTCGCATTCTCGCCTACGTAGGATGAGACCATTTTTTTGATCTGGCGGGATTCCAGAAGAATACCGAGACCGGCCCCGTCAATGCCCGCGTTGTTGGATACAAAGGTGAGATTCTGCACGCCGGACTCCCGGATCGCCGCGATCAGAGCCATCGGTACGCCGCACAGGCCAAACCCGCCGGACAATATAGTCATGCCGTCTCGCAGAACGCCGGCCATCGCCGCGGTCGCGCTACTGAAAACCTTACGCATCGGCTTAACGCTCGACACACATAGCAACGCCCATTCCGCCGCCGATACACAGAGTGGCGAGACCTTTATGGGCGCTGCGCTTCTGCATTTCGAACAGCAACGTGGTCAAAATCCGCGCGCCGGATGCGCCGATCGGGTGGCCGATCGCGATGGCCCCCCCGTTCACGTTGACCTTCGCGGGATCAAAATGCAGGCTCTTGCTCACCGCGCAGGCCTGGGCGGCAAAGGCTTCGTTGGCCTCGATCAGATCGAGATCGTCGGTAGTCCATCCGGCGCGCTTCAGCGCCTTTTCCGACGACGGGATCGGGCCGGTTCCCATGAGCGCGGGATCGACGCCGGCGGTGGCGAAACTCGCGATCCTGGCGAGTGGCGTCAACCCGCGTTTTGCGGCTTCCTTGGCGGACATCACGACGAGCGCCGCGGCTCCATCGTTCAGGCCGGAGGCATTGCCGGCAGTGACCGTGCCGTCTTTCGAGAAGGCGGGTTTCAGCTTGGCCAACCCCTCGGCTGAAGTGTCATGGCGGACATATTCGTCGTCTGTCACGACGGTGTCGCCCTTACGTCCGGCAATCGTCACCGGCACGATCTCATCCTTGAATCGGCCCGCCCGCTGCGCCGCCGATGCTTTCTGCTGTGAGGCGAGGGCGAGGGCGTCCTGGTCGTCGCGGGTGATCTGATAGGCGCGCGCCACGTTTTCGGCGGTGGTACCCATGTGGTAGCCGTTGAAGGCGTCCCACAATCCGTCCTTGATCATGGTATCGATGAATTTAATATCGCCCATTTTGGTGCCGGCGCGCAGGTGGGCGCAGTGCCGGCTCATCGACATGCTCTCCTGGCCACCGGCGATCACGATGTCGGACTGGCCGGAGCTGATCTGTTGGGCGGCGAGGGCGACCGCGCGTAGCCCGGAGCCGCAGACCTGATTGATGCCGAAGGCGGTTTTGCTATCGGGAATACCCGCGTTGTGCGCAGCTTGTCGTGCCGGGTTCTGGCCTTCACCGGCACTGAGCACCTGGCCGAGAATGACTTCGTCAATGTCTTCGGGGCTGAGACCCGCTCGCTCTATCGCGGCTCTAAGGACAATTTCCCCCAACACATGGGCCGGGGTATTGGCAAAAGCGCCATTGAAGCTGCCGACGGGCGTGCGGGCCGCCGCAACAATCACGATGTCATTCATAGGTTTTGCTCCTTATTGACGGGCAGTGACGTGCTCATAAACCTGTTGCGGTGCGGCGGCTACAGGCTTCGCGTCCAATTCAGGAACGGCTGCCACAACGCATCCTCTGCACTCCTTCCCGCGATCATCCCGATATGGCCGGTATCCGGCGTGATGATCGTGGCGTGCGGAATGGCGGCGGCAAGGACCGCGGCGGATGCCGGAGGAACCAGCCGGTCGCGCGCCGGAATACTGGCAAGCACCGGGATCGTGACGCGGGTAGGATCGACCGGCAGCCCGGCGATCCGCCACGTTCCCCGCGCCGGCGCGTTCGCGCCATACCATTGCCCGAGCGTTTCACGTGCGACCGGAGCGGCGAGGGGGACGCCGTCGTTCAACCAGTCTTCGAGGGCGACAAAGCGGCGCGCGCGCGCCGAATGGGGGTCCAGAGCGGCGAAGCCTCGGTATTTCTCGGCGACTCCGAAAGGATCGAGGATCGCGAACAACATTTGCAGCGCGTCGATCGGCAAGGTCCCGGTTGCCTGCATCATCGGCTCAAGCAGGGGCAGACTGGCGCTCAGGCTGCGCGCGCCCTCGGGGTTTCCGGCGTGGAAATCCCATGGTGTGGCGAGGAGGGCGAGCGCGCGGACCTGCCGGGAAACCCGCAGGGCAGCGGCCAGGGCGAGCAGGCCACCCATGCAATACCCCACCAGGATGACCGGCCCGTCGATGGCCCCGAGCGCCCGTTCGAGCCGGCCGGCAATATAATCGGTGAGGGTGAAGCTGCGCTCAACCTCGCCCGGCCAACCCCAATCGAGCAGGAGAGGGTGGGTTTCACGTGCGGCGAGGTATCGTAGAAATGAGGCGTCCTCCGCAAGATCCAGGATGTAGGCGCGGTTGACGAGGCTGGGAACGAACAAGATCGTTGGTCCCGTGCCGCCATAGTCGAGTAGCCGCGTTTCGCACTCGGACCAGATGGCCGGTGGACTGTCGAGGTTGCGCCAGTAGGGATGGCGGCGATAGGCGGCGATCCCGGCGACCAATGCGCTGTCCTGGGCGATCACTTCGTTGATGACCGATGCGGTGAACTCAGGATTGGATAGGTCGGTCGCCGAGCTCCAGTGCGGCCAGACGTGCCTCCAACTCGGCGATGCGGCGATTGAGGCGCTCGATCGCATTGCGGCCAGCATCAGATGCAGCAGGATCGGGCGGGGGCCGCGGCGAGCCATCGGGCCGGGTGCGTCGGAGGGTATCATGCCGGCGTGCCGCGTCCGTCGCGGCGAAGGCGGCGGTGGCGGCACCGGCCCATATCGCGAGTAATCCCGTCCAGGCCTCGCGACATTCGCGATCCTGCGCCATGGCCGTGAGTTCGCTCTGCCATAGCGTGATCCAGTCGCGCGCCAGGCTTGCCAGGTCCGGCTCCGAGTCCGGTGGGGCGGTTTCGTTGTTGTCTCGCCACCTGGCGTCTGTCATGAGGCATCCTGGAGACCATGCTGCATCGGCGGTTCCTACCGCGAAATACGTAACGCCTGCCAGTGGGTGCGGCGACGGAGATTAAAGAGACAGATGACAACCGCCTTTGTTGTTGCGGGCTTTGTGGTGGGGCTTCTCATTGGTTTAACCGGTGTAGGCGGTGGCTCGGTCATGACGCCGCTGCTCGTCCTGGGTTTTGGGGTTCACGCGTCGGCGGCAATCGGGACCGATTTGTTGTTTGCCTCCGTCACCAAAACAGTCGGCACGATCATTCACGGTGCCAATCGTACGGTTGATTGGCGGATCGTCGGTCTGATGTCGTGCGGCAGCCTGCCCGGCGCGCTCCTTGCCTTGATGTTGCTGAACCACATCGGCATTCGTGGCGCGGCGGCCAATCAAATCGGCACGACACTACTCGGTGCGATGCTGGTGATCGCGGCGATATCGGTCGCGGTAAAGCCCTGGCTTGCATCGCGCAGCCAGGCCTTGGCCGGAAACACCGCACGATTGGCGTCGCCGTGGTTGACGGTGGCGTTGGGCATCGTCCTCGGAATCACGGTCACGCTGTCATCGGTCGGGGCAGGTGCGCTGGGTACCGTCGCATTGCTTTATCTCTACCCAGGTTTACCGATCAAACGCGTGGTTGGGTCTGATATTGCACATGCGGTGGCGCTAACGCTCGTCGCGGGGCTTGGGCGGCTTTGGCTGCACAGCGTCAACCTCGACATGCTGGGTGCCCTGCTCGTGGGATCGATTCCTGGCATCATCGTGGGAAGTCTGGCTTTACGCTGGGCTCCGGAACGGGCGCTGCGGGTCGCCCTTGCGATTATGCTTGGCTTCGTGGGGCTGCGGATGTTGTGGAAATCGGCGGCTTGATCGCATTGTGAAACCTGGGCGTGGGACGTGCGCTGGCATTTCCGGTGGTACTCTGCCATCTTATTGCGGCGCACCACCGTTTGACCACATGCAAGTGGATTTTGCCGCTGGTGCAAGGGAAAGGGCGATGTAGATGGCTCAAACACCGGAGAAGACGACGGACGAACAGGTCGTCATTAAAAAATACGCTAACCGCCGATTGTACAATACGGAATCGTCCTCGTACATCACACTTGAAACTTTGTCCGCACTGGTACGCGCCGGACGTGACTTCATCGTGTACGACGCGAAGACCGGCGAGGATATTACCCGTTCGGTTCTCACCCAGATCATCGTCGAAGAAGAAAGCAAGGTTGGCCAGTCGATGTTGCCGACCAACTTTCTGCGCCAATTGATCGGGCTCTATGGCGACAACATGCAGGGAATGGTGCCGCGCTATCTCGAGTCGGCAATGGCTCAGTTCAGCCGTCAGCAGGCGCAGATGCGGGCAGCCATGCAGAAGACGATGGGCAACTTTCTCCCGCCCGGCATGGAAGAGATCGGTCGGCAGAACATTGCCATGATGGAACGCGCGATGAGCCTGTTTGCGCCGTTCACACCGCGTTCCGACGCTGCGCCGGAAAAATCCGCGGCGGACGTCCACGAGGAAATCGACGCGTTGCGCAGCGAGGTCGACCGGCTGCAGGCTGAGCTGGCAGCGGTGAAAACCAAGGCCGCCAAGCGCGCATGAGGGTTGCGCCAGGAGCGCCGGGCCTGCCGCCGCGCTGGACATCGAGCGCGAAGGATGGCGTTGGGACGGCTTTATCGCCACGCAGCGCGGTGTGGTTCACCCACAGTCATGGCATTCTGGACGAAATCTACTATCCGCGCGTCGATCAAGCCTGCACCCGTGATTGCGGGCTGATCGTGACGGATGGCATTCCCGGAGGTCTGTTCGTCGAAGAAAAGCGTGGCACCATCAGTGAGCCCCGCCGTTTGGCTGATGGCGTGCCTCTGTTCACGATCCGTAATTCCTGCATGCAGGCGCGCTTCGTCATCGAAAAGCGTATTGTCTCCGACCCGATTCATGACTGCGTATTGCAGCACATCAAGTTGATCCCGGCCGCCGGCGTCGGCAATCTGCGGCTTTTTGTGCTGCTGGCACCCCATCTGGTCAATGGCGGTGCCCACAATACGGGGTGGGCTGGCTCCTACAAAGGCGCGCGGATGCTCTTTGCATCCGGTGACGGAACCTCGCTCGCCCTGGCTTGTTCATCGGGATTTTCGGCCAGCAGCATAGGATATGTCGGGGCGTCCGATGGCTGGCAGATGTTGCGGCGCGATGGATCTCTGACCGAACTTTATGATCGGGCCGACGATGGCAATATTGCGCTGGTTGCCGAAATTGACGCGATGAATCCCGTGCTGCTGGCGATCGGGTTTGGCCGCAAGCCGGAAGAAGCGGCGTTTCAAGCTGCCGCCAGCCTCGCGCGGGGCTATAAACGGTCGGAAACCGACTATGCGGCGAATTGGCGCGAATGGCAGGCGGGCCTGGAACCGCTCGATCCCGCCCACGCGACGGGACGGCATAATTTCTATCGGGTGAGCACGGCGGTCCTGCGATGCCATGAAAGTTCATTGTTTCCCGGAGGGGCGATTGCCAGTCTCTCGATTCCCTGGGGAGCGAGCAAGGGTGATGACGATCTTGGCGGCTATCACCTGGTCTGGCCGCGCGACCTGGCGGAAACCGCTGGCGCGCTGCTTGCCTGCGGCGCGGTGAGCGATGCGCGGCGGGTTCTTGATTATCTTCGCATTATTCAGGAACCCGACGGTCACTGGCCACAGAACGCCTGGCTCGATGGCTCCGCCTACTGGGGCGGTTTGCAGATGGACGAGACGGCTTTTCCCATCCTGCTTCTCGATCTGGCCTTCCGCAACGGCGCTGTTCCTGAGATCGAACTGGCCGAGTACTGGCCCATGGTGCGACAGGCCTGCGCGTTCATCATCTGCAATGGCCCCGCAACGGGACAGGATCGATGGGAAGAGAATGCGGGTTACACCCCCGCCACCCTCGCTGTCGAAATTGCCGGTTTGCTTGCCGGAGCCGATCTGGCCGAACGGTTCGGCGAGCACGCGATAGCGGCGTTCATCCGCGACACCGCGGACGCCTGGAACGCCGATATCGAAAGCTGGATCTATGTGACGGGAACCGACCTTGCGCGTCGCTGCGGCGTGGCGGGCTATTATCTTCGCATCGTGGCGGATGGCGATCACGACCTTGCGGGTGTCGCCCCCCACGGGCGGATTGCGGTGCGGAACCGTCCGGCCGGCGAGGCGGACATTGCGGCAGACGAACTGGTCGGCGTTGATGTCCTCGCCCTGGTGCGCTTAGGCCTGCGGGCTGCCGATGACCGGCGGATCCGTGATACGATTACGGTCGTCGACCACCTGACCAAAGTGGAATTGCCACAGGGATCGGTCTGGCACCGATATAATAACGATGGCTATGGCGAGCACAACGATGGCCGGCCGTTCGATGGAACCGGTCATGGCCGGGCTTGGCCTCTATTGACCGGCGAGCGCGCCCATTACGCGATCGCCGCCGACGATTTCGCCGGTGCCGAAACGCTACGCGCGACGTTTGAGGGATGTACCAGCGAGGGCGGCTTGCTGCCTGAGCAAGTTTGGGACGCCGACGATATTCCAACCGCGGAGTTGTTCCGCGGCCGGCCGAGCGGCTCGGCGATGCCGCTGGTCTGGGCGCACGCCGAATATATCAAATTATTGCGGTCACTGCGCGACGGTGCGGTGTTCGACATGCCCCCCCAAACGGTACGGCGCTATCAGGTCGAAAAGGTTCAACCCCGTTGCCGCGATTGGCGCGAGGCCTGGCGGCGCAGCAGAATGCCGGCGGGGCAGGCGCTGCGTGTCGAGATCGATGCTCCCGGTACGATCCACTGGACCGACGATGATTGGGCGACCACTCGGGAGGCACCGGCGATTGACGTGGGCCTCGGCATCCACGCCGCGGAACTGCCTTCGGGCGGCCTGAATGCGGGACGATCGCTGGCATTCACGTGGCACCGATCTGACGGCACGTGGCGCGGCGAAAATTTCGCGGTGGCCATCGTCGCTTGAGGGGTTCACGTTGAGATCCCAAGCCGTCCTCGTCAGCGGCGCGTCCGGCTTTGTCGGCCGCGCAGTGACGCGCCAACTGGCGGATGCGGGACATGAGGTCATCGTCGCTCTGCGGCGCGCCCGCGACATTCCCGGGGCCGCGCGGCAGGTGGACGCGGGCGATTTGGCGGCACCGGGACCAGCGTTGGCAAATGCCATGCGCGGCGTCGGCAGTGTGGTCCATGCCGCGGGGCTGGCGCACCGCTATGGGGTTGATCCAGCGGCGATGGCGCGGGCGAATGTTACGGCCGCGCGACGGGTCGCCGAAATTGCCGCATCGCGCGGGGTTCCGCGCTTTGTTCTGGTCTCGTCGGCAGCCGTGTTCGGCAAGACCCGTCACGGGATGTTTTCCGAAACAAGCGCGCCACACCCCGACGATGACTACGCGCGGAGCAAGCTGGACGGAGAGGCCGCTGTACGAGCGGCCTTGGCAGGGACGAGCACGAGGTTGGTGATCGTGCGGCCCTGTGCGGTGGTGGGACCGGGGTGCGCCGGCAATATTCCACGTTTGGTCCGACTGATCAGATCCGGGTGGCCGTTGCCCTTCGGAGCCATTCACAATGAGCGCAGCTTCATTGCGGTCGATGATCTGGCGGGGCTGATCGTAGCGGCGATCGATATCGCCTCGCCTCCGGAAATGGTGATCGCGGCACATGCGAGACCGATTTCAACCCCCGATCTGGTCCAGGCGCTGGCGCGCGGATTGGGCGAGCGGCGGCTTTTGATCCCAGTGCCGCCGATCATGCTCGTGGGTGTGGCGCGTGTTGCGGGAAAAGCGGAACTATGGCGGAGTTTCGCCGGCTCCTTTCGGGCGGATGTGACTCTGGCGGCGGAGCGGTTAGGCTTTTCGGCGTCGACAGCCGTTGACCTGGCGCTTGAAACGACTGCCGCGACTCTGCGGTAGTATAATACCACAATTGGATATGCTTGACGTATGCTGGGGTTTCCAGCATAAGCCCGCTCAGCAAAAGCCGATTGTCGCAAGGATGTTCGTCATGAAAACTACCGTTTCGCTGAAGCCGGCGGACGTACAGAGAAATTGGGTGCTGATCGACGCGGAGGGGCTGATCCTCGGTCGCCTGGCAGCCCTGATCGCAACGCGTCTGCGCGGCAAGCACAAGCCGCAATTCACCCCGCACGTCGATTGCGGCGACCACATCGTTGTGGTCAACGCCGAAAAGGTGAAGGTGACCGGCAACAAGCTCGATCAAAGCGTATTTTACTACCACACCGGTTACGCCGGCGGCATCAAGGGGCGCACACTGCGCCAGCGGCTCGAGAGCAAACACCCCGAGCGGGTTCTGGAAAAGGCGGTTGAGCGCATGATCACGCGCGGCCCCTTGCAACGCCAGCAGATGAAAAATCTGCATATCTATGCCGGTGCCGCGCACCCGCATGACGGGCAACAACCCAAAGCGCTCGATATCGCTGCCATGAACCGCAAGAATGTGAGGGCCTGAGCATGTCTGGAACTGGAACGCTCGCCGATCTGCAATCTGTCGTAACCCCCGGTACCGGCATGGCCGATACCGAAGCCGCCCCGAAGCGTGAGGCGAAACGCGATGCGCTCGGACGCTCATATGCGACCGGCCGCCGCAAGGATGCCATCGCACGCGTCTGGATCAAGCCAGGCAAAGGCGAAATCGTCATTAATGGACGCAAAGCCGCGCAGTATTTTGCCAGGCCCGTGCTCCGGATGTTGATCACGCAGCCTTTTCTTGTTGCCGATCGCTACAATCAGTTCGATGTGATGGCAACCGTGACGGGAGGCGGCCTTTCCGGACAGGCTGGTGCCGTGCGACACGGAATATCGCGCGCTCTCACCTATTACGAGCCTGATCTTCGCGGCATATTGAAAGTCGCCGGTTTCTTGACCCGTGACTCCCGCACCGTCGAGCGCAAAAAATACGGCAAGGCGAAGGCCCGCCGCAGCTTCCAATTCAGCAAACGCTGAGGGGTTTACTTTTCCGTAAATGCAATGCCGCTTCGGGGATGTCTCCGGAGCGGTTTTTGTTTGCTTGGTGGATCAGATCGTTTCATACTCGCCCCTAGATTGATTTATAAAAGGTCGGTCACACAAATTTTTTATAACAACATAGGTTGTTGCATTATTTTAAGTTTGGCACTGGACAAAGCTGAAAATATGGTCAAAATATAAATAATAGCTATACACGGTTCATAATGATCGAAAAATTTGACAAATTAAAACTAGACCAACAACTTTGTTTCGCGCTCTATGCTGCAACTCATGCTATAACGCGGGTCTATCGACCGTATCTAACTGAGCTTAAGATCACGTATCCTCAATATATAGTGCTGCTGGTTCTAGTCGAGCATGGCGAGACTACAGTGAACGGCATCGCAACAGCGCTAAAACTTGACGCAGCAACTGTCACGCCGTTGTTGAAACGGCTTGCTGAAGGCGACTGGATTACACGTGAACGTAACCATGCCGACGGGCGGGTTGTCCGGGTGCAGCTGACTCCCAAGGGAAAATCGTTGGGCGATCGTCTTGGGGAGATTCAGAACAAGGTTCGGTGTCGGACTGGACTCGATGATATGGCATTCCGAAATCTTCGTCTTATGCTGACGAAATTGACCGACACGTTGTCTCCCTAATTCTTTGTGAGTCGTTTCATCCAATTTTGCCGTGGCAATATTTGAATTTCGTGCCGGAGCCACACGGGCAGGGCGCATTGCGCGGGGTTGCGGACCAGGTTTCCGGACGAGCTGGATCGACCGCCTCGGCGCGAAAATTTGTGATCGGCATCGGGCCGATCGTCGTCGCGACAGGGGATTCGGCCAGCGCCAGATCGCCGCCGTACAGGGTGTTTTCCGGATGGTTCTCGATCATCGCCGCGGGATCGAAGATCGGGCCGTTATCGGCAGGGTCGGTGCCGAGTTCCACATGGGCAAGGGCGGAAGCAACCTGTTCTTTCAGATCTTCGAGCATCGCGGAAAACAGGGCGAACGCCTCGGATTTATATTCGTTCAACGGGTCGCGTTGCCCATAGGCGCGTAGGCCGATGCCCTGGCGCAGGTGATCGAGTGCCAGAAGATGCTCTTTCCAGAGGTGATCCAACGTTTGCAGCAGGATCGATTTTTCCAGGAAACGCATGAAATCCGGGCCGAAATTGGCGGTCTTGGCCGCCATCTGCGCATCGACCGTCTCGGCGATGCGCTCGCGCAAATGGGTCTCGTCGATGCCTTCCTCGGCAGCCCATTCGACGATCGGCAGATCGAGACCGAAGATACGTCGCACATCCTCGGTGAGTTCGGCGCTCTCCCATTGCTCGGCGTAGGCTTTGGTCGGAATGCGGCGCTCGACGATTTCCGCAATGGTATCGGCACGCATATCGCCGATCACGTCGGCCACGCTGTCGGCGCGCATGAATTCACGGCGCTGGGCATAGACCTCCTTGCGCTGGTTGTTCATGACGTCGTCGTATTTGAGTAGGTTCTTGCGGGTGTCGAAGTTGCGGGCTTCGACCTTTTTTTGCGCCTTTTCGAGTGCCTTGTTGATCCAGGGATGGATGATCGCCTCGCCCTCCTTGAGGCCAAGTTTCTGTAGCATCGGACCCATCCGGTCGGAGCCGAAAATGCGCATCAGATCGTCATCGAGCGATAGGAAAAAGCGCGAGGCACCGGGGTCGCCCTGGCGGCCGGAGCGGCCGCGCAACTGGTTGTCGACGCGGCGGCTTTCGTGGCGTTCGGTGCCGATCACAAACAGGCCGCCGGCTGCTTTCACCTGGTCGTGTGCGGCGTCGATCTCAGCGCGGATCTCGGCTTCGCGGGCGGCGCGCCGCGCTGGGTCGAATGTTGCCAGTTCGGCCTTCAGACGCGATTCGAGATTGCCGCCGAGTTTGATGTCGGTGCCGCGACCAGCCATATTCGTCGCGATGGTGACCGCTCCCGGTGCGCCGGCGTCAGCTACAATTGTCGCTTCCTGCTCATGAAACCGGGCGTTGAGTACCGAATGGACGACGCCCTTGCTCTTGAGCAGGTTAGAAATCACCTCGGATTTTTCGATCGAGGTGGTGCCGACCAGAACCGGCTGTCCCCGGGTACGACATTCCTCGATCAGCCCCGCGACAGCCTGATATTTTTCGTCGGCCGAGCGATAGACCTCGTCATCGCTGTCCTTGCGCGAGACCGGCACGTTGGTCGGAACTTCGACCACGAGGAGTTTATAAATCTCCTCGAATTCGTCGGCCTCGGTCATCGCTGTGCCGGTCATACCCGATAATTTTGGATAGAGGCGGAAATAATTCTGGAACGTGATCGAAGCAAGAGTCTGGTTTTCACGCTCGACGGTCACGTGTTCCTTGGCTTCCAGCGCCTGGTGCAAGCCATCGGAATAGCGGCGGCCTTCCATCATCCGGCCGGTGAATTCGTCGATGATGATAACCTGACCGTTTTTTACGATGTAATCGACGTCGCGGGTGAACAATGTGTGGGCGCGTAAACTCTGCTGAACGTGATGAACCAGCGAGATGTTGAACACGTCATAAAGATTACCCTCGGTGAGCAGGCCGGAGTCGGCGAGCATCTGCTCGACTCGTTCGGAACCCGCTTCGGTGAGGTTAACCGTCTTGAATTTTTCATCCTTGTCATAATGCGCGGGGTCTTCGGCGAGCACCTTCACCAAAACATCGACCTGGCCATACAATTCGGTAGGTTCATCGGACGGCCCCGAGATGATCAGGGGAGTACGGGCTTCGTCGATCAGGATGCTGTCCACCTCATCGACGATGGCGTAGTTGAAATCGCGCTGCACCATGTCGGCCAGCGCGTATTTCATATTGTCGCGCAAATAATCGAAGCCGAACTCGTTGTTGGTGCCGTAGGTTATGTCGCAAGCATAGGCGGCGCGCCGCTCGTCGTCCTCGATTCCGGGAACGATCACGCCGACCGAGAGACCGAGAAAATTATATAGCCGCCCCATCCATTCCGCGTCGCGCCGGGCAAGATAGTCGTTAACCGTCACCACGTGTACGCCCTTGCCCGAGAGGGCATTGAGATAGACGGGAAGGGTGGCGACCAGGGTCTTGCCCTCGCCGGTTTTCATCTCGGCGATCTTGCCGTCGTGCAGCACCATGCCGCCGATCAACTGGACGTCGAAATGGCGCATGCCGAGCGCACGCTTGGCGCCCTCGCGACACACGGCGAACGCCTCGGGCAGCAGATCGTCGAGCTTTTCGCCGCTCGCGATGCGGGTGCGGAAGCTGTCGGTCTTCGCTTGCAGGGCCGCGTCGTCGAGCGCGGCCATACCGGGTTCGAGTGCGTTGATACTCTCGATCCGGCGGCGGTACGCCTTCAGGGACCGTTCATTGGTGGTGCCGAAAACGGCGCGGGCGATGCTTACAAACATGATGAGGCGAAATTCCGGTTGGTCGGGCGGCGGCCATAGAACACGGCACCGAACGGCACCGGGAGTGCGGCCAATACCTTGACATAGGAGCGCTGACCGATCCGGTCAATCAACCGGTCCTGTCCCCAGCCATCAGAGTGGGGCGGCTTGCCCGCCGCCGCCGCTTCCGCCATGGTGCGGCGCAAATGCAACGGGGTCAAGCAGAATGAAGCGTTCTTTTTTTGGATATCCGGCCGGGATTTTAGGGGTAGCGGCGCTGTCCCTCGCGCTGGGGGGCGGCCATGCGTATGCCGCGACCGGCGATGCGGCCGCAGCGCCGGCGGCCAGCACGCCGGCCCCGAAGGACCCAGTGGTGGCGACCGTGAACGGCTATAAAATCCACCTTTCCGATCTTGCGAAAGCAGCGCAATCGCTGCCGCCGCAATTGCAACAGGCACCGCCGCAGGAGTTGTACCCGGTGCTGCTCAATCGCCTGGTGGACGAACGGGCGTTGCTGATCCAGGCGCGGAAGGCCGATGTCGCCAAGAAGCCGGCGGTTGAACTCGCGATGCGCCAGGCCGCCAACCGCGCCTTGGAGGCGGCGTATTTACGCGAAGAGGTCAAGCCGAAGCTGAATGACGCGGCAGTCAAAGCCTATTATCAGAAGCACTATGTCGGCCAGAAACAGCCTGAAGAAGTCAAGGCACGCCAGATTTTGGTGAAATCCGAGGCCGAAGCGAACAAGATTATCGCCCAGTTGAACAAGGGTGCCAAATTCAGCGATCTGGCGATCAAAGACAGTATCGATCCAGGGGCAAAAAATGGCGGCGAACTGGGTTGGTTCACCAAGGACGAGATGGTGAAACCGTTTGCCGATGCGGCCTTCGCGCTCAAGCCGGGCACCTACACGAAAACGCCGGTGCAGTCGCAGTTTGGCTGGCACATCATCAAGTCGCAGGGCAAGCGCCAGAAACCAGCACCGAGCTTCGACGAGGTTAAGGACAAGATCCGCCAGACCATGACAGATCAGGCCATCACCGATGCGTTGCAGAACGCGCGTACCGGACTGAAAATCAAGCTGTTCAACCCGGACGGCTCCCCGGCAACGGCACCCGATGCGACGGCACCGGATGCGCCACCTGCCAAGAACTGAAGTCGCCGCTATGGCAAAGACGATCCCGGCATCGCCGCTGGCGCTGCCGATGCCCGATATGCCCGCGGTGGCGGGTGCGCGTTTTGCAACCGCTGAAGCGGGCATACGGTACCGGGGGCGGGCGGATGTTCTGCTCGTGGATTTTTTGCCGGGCACGACGGTCGCCGGGGTGTTCACCCGCAATAAATGCCCCGGCGCGCCGGTCGTATGGTGCCGGGACATTTTGCCGGGAGGATTGGCGCGCGGTCTGCTGGTCAATGCCGGTAACGCCAACGTATTCAACGGCACCGCAGGAGCGGCGGCAGTGCGTGTCAGCGCGGAGGCTGCGGCGCGGGCGCTGGGTTGCGCGCCCGAACAGATATTCACGGCATCGACCGGCGTAATTGGTGAGCCGATGCCGGCAGAGAAAATCGTTGCCGTCACGGCCGATCTCGCCGCGCGGCTGGAGCCGGCCGGGTGGGAGGCAGCCGCCCGCGCGATCATGACGACCGACACGTTCCCGAAAGGAGCGACGCGAACGGCGGTGATCGGGGGGGTGACGGTCCGGATTTCGGGGATTGCCAAAGGCAGCGGCATGATTGCACCCGATATGGCGACCATGCTGTCCTTTGTCGTGACCGACGCAGCAGTCCCGGCGGCGGTGCTTCAGAATTTACTGCGCCGAGGGGTTGGGCCGAGTTTTAACTGTATCACGGTTGATTCCGACACCTCCACCTCCGACACGGTGCTGCTGTTCGCGACCGGTGCCGCCGGCAATCCGGTGACGTCCGACACTCGCGGATTGATGGCCTTTCGCCGGGCGTTGTTCGCGGTGTTGCACGAATTGGCCCTGAAGGTCGTGCGAGATGGTGAAGGGGCGCGTAAACTAATCGAAATTGCGGTGACTGGAGCCACTTCGGCGAAGTCGGCGCGGCGAATCGGACTTGCAATCGCAAATTCGCCGCTGGTGAAAACCGCTGTCGCCGGCGAGGACGCAAATTGGGGGCGTATCGTGATGGCCGTCGGCAAGGCAGGTGAACCCGCTGAGCGAGACCGGCTAGCGATCGCGGTGGGCGGCGTGTGGATGGCGCGCGAGGGTCGCGTGATCGAAAATTACGACGAAGCGCCGGTGGTCGCCCATATGCGCGGGTCTGAAATTCGGATTGGGGTCGAACTGGGGCTGGGGCAGGGCCGTGCGACCGTTTGGGGTTGCGACCTGACCCATGGCTATGTCGATATCAACGGAAGCTATCGGAGTTGATTACCTCAACTGATATAGTATAATCACTTTTTCATGATAAAGACTTTCTTCGTGATAAAGACTTTCCGATTGGCCTCCGTGACTGGGCGACGCCAGGCAGCCAAACGGAGCAATTCAGTGAGCAACCGCGTTCTGATGCCGTAACATCAGGGTTGTCACTGATCGGCGCGGGACGTCCCCACCCCCGCAGCCACACCGGAGCCAGCGGTCAATTACGGCCGCTGGCTCTTCGTTACCGCGCCATTTTTGAGGCATTCGAAGTGAGGTGCGTGGCTTGAAGCCGGCAAGTTGTTGGCTCAAAACGTCAAGCGGCAAGCATCAGGCAAGAGGGAGATCAGACATGGGTTTAACGGGAAAAGTAGCGCTGGTGACGGGATCGACCAGCGGCATCGGGCTGGGGATTGCGCGCGAACTGGCGCGGGCCGGTGCCGACATCATGCTCAATGGTTTTGGTGAAGCGGATGCGATCGAAACGCTGCGTGCCGGTTTGGCGGCAGAATTCGGAGTGCGGGTGGGGTTCGACGGGGCTGACCTGATGCAGGCTTCGGAAATCGCCAGGCTGGTAGCGCGTTGTGAGGCGGAATTCGGGGCGCTGGATATTCTGGTCAACAATGCAGGCATACAGCATGTCGCACTGGTCGAGGATTTTCCTGATGCGAAATGGGATGCGGTGATCGCGCTCAATCTGTCTGCCGTGTTTCATGGCATGAAGGCGACCATTCCGGGGATGAAGCGGCGCGGTTGGGGTCGGATCATCAATATCGCCTCGGCGCACGGATTAGTCGCGAGCGCGCAGAAAATCGCCTATGTCGCGGCCAAGCACGGCGTATTGGGGGCGACCAAGGTTGTGGCGATTGAATGCGCCAATGCCGGGATCACCGTGAACGCGATCTGTCCGGGCTGGGTTTTGACGCCTTTGGTGGAAGCTCAGATCGCGGCGCGGGCGAAGGCCAACGGCACGTCGGTCGAGGCTGAATCGAATGCATTGTTGGCGGAAAAGCAGCCGATGCTGACCTTCACCACACCGGAAAAAATCGGCGCTTTCACGGTGTTTTTGTGCTCTGATGCCGGGTCGACGACGACAGGTGCGGCATTGTCGATCGACGGTGGCTGGGTTGCACAGTAATCAGGGCGAGGCTGCGCATATCGTGTCCCTTCTGCATCGGGGCGCGGCGCTGAACCTGGCGATGGCGGAACATCCGGCACCGATTATCGCGGTGGTTGATGTCTGCGAGGGGGCGATTCGGGCGGGTAACAAGTTATTCTTTTGTGGCAACGGCGGGTCGGCTGCCGACTCGCAGCATCTTGCAACTGAATTGCTGATCCGCCTGCGCGGTACGGTTGCACGCGCGTCCTGGCCGGCGATCGCATTGACCCTCGATCCAGTGGCACTAACAGCAGCGGGGAACGATTTCGGATTCGACGAGGTCTTCGCGCGTCCGCTTGCAGGATTGGGGCAGCCGGGAGACGTGTTGTTCGGCATCACGACATCAGGTCGCTCGGCATCGGTGCTACGTGCCCTCGAAGTTGCGCGCGGCAAGTCGATTACCACCGTGGGACTGCTCGGCGGCGACGGCGGGCCGGCAAGGACCTTGTGCGATCATGCGTTGATCGTGCCGGAGACCGAGACTGCGCGGGTGCAGGAATGCCATATTATGCTTGGTCATATCATCCTGGAATTGCTGGAAGATCGGCTGACCGGCCGTGGCCGATGAAATTTCTAGTTACCGGTGCCGCTGGCTTCATCGGTTATCACGTCGCCTCCGCCTTATTGGCGCGTGGTGAAACCGTGGTCGGCGTTGATGATATCAATCCTTACTACGACGTCCGCTTGAAGCATGCCCGGCTGGCCCGGCTGGCGGCACATCGGTCGTTTTCGTTTCACGAGATCGACATTGCCGATCACGTTGCCCTGGGTGCCGCCGCCTCCGGAGTGGAGGTGATCGTGCATCTTGCCGCACAGGCAGGGGTCCGCTACTCGATCGACAACCCG
The DNA here is from genome assembly GCA_028688905.1 of Acidiphilium sp. Lineage (GTDB taxonomy): Bacteria > Pseudomonadota > Alphaproteobacteria > Acetobacterales > Acetobacteraceae > Acidiphilium. The sequence continues at coordinate 449,374 of JAQTXH010000002.1, forward strand.
TTTGCCTATGCAACGTCCAATCTGACCGGACATTTGTCGGTGCTCGAAGTGGCGCGTCATGCGCCGTCGCTGACGCATCTGGTCTATGCCAGTTCGTCCTCGGTTTACGGTGCCGGTTCGACGCTGCCCTACAGCGAGGCGGCGCAGGCGGACCGTCCGCAATCGCTCTATGCGGCGACCAAGCGGGCCGACGAAATGATGAGTGTTGCCTACGCGCATCTCTACGGCCTGCGCCAGACCGGGTTGCGGTTTTTCACGGTCTATGGACCGTGGGGGCGGCCGGATATGGCATATTTCGGTTTTGCCGAGGCAATGACGGCAGGCTTGCCAATTACGCTATATGAGGGCGGTCGGTTGAAGCGCGATTTCACCTATATCGACGACATCGTTGAGGGGGTGATGGGGGTGATCGACTATCCACCAACCGCCGACGGTGAGCACCGGCTATTCAACATCGGCAATAACCGTGCCGAAACCGTGCTCGAACTCGTCTCGTTGCTGGAAACCGAATTGGGACGAAAAGCAGTCATTATCGACACGCCACGCCCGGCAGCCGACCCGGTTGAGACCTGTGCGGATATCGACGCTTTGGCGGCACTCACCGGATTTTTCCCAAAAACCAAGCTAGAACAAGGTGTTGCACACTTTGTTGGCTGGTATCGTGATTGGTGCGCCGTCAGGGGTTGACGGCCCTGCCGCGCTGTAATAGATCAGTCACATCGGCGGCGGCAAATGAGGTTGCCATCGAGTTTAGGGTTTTCGGCGGGATCAACGGTCCCGTCGTTTTGTTCTTTGAGGTTTGTGAATAGGCTAGGAAGGGATACGTTGGTGGCGTTTGGCTACTGGTTGTATTTTGGCATCTGAGAGGGTGTTGGAGCGCAATGAGTAGTGATTGCTGCATCTAGGTTTA
>JAQTXH010000013.1 GCA_028688905.1 Acidiphilium sp.
GTAGGTCGCCGCCAGGTCCTCCAACCTATCGATACCACACATCACACACCCGCGGGGTGGAGCAGCCCGGTAGCTCGTCAGGCTCATAACCTGAAGGTCATAGGTTCAAATCCTATCCCCGCAACCAGAATCTCAATATAAATCAAACACTTAAAGCCACCGCTAGGTGGCTTTTGGCTTATCTGTGCCCTAGGGCAGTGTTAGGGTAATTTAACTCGAAATCCCAAACCTGATGGGCTATGGTCGTCGCCTGACTAGATCCTCAACCGCAGCGCAATATGTGCCAAGGGGGCGTCATGCCGACCAGAGGTGGTCGGCCAAATTTGAACACTGGGATAAGTGGAATATCTGCCTGAACTCGGCGATGCTGCCGGAGAACAGGAGATCTCATGACGAAGCGTACCCGCCGTAACTGAGATGCCCGAGTTGCTGACCCAGCCGATAACGCTCAAAATCTCAGGTGGCCGCGTCAATCGGAATTCGCCGCAGGCTTACTGTTTGCTATCCCGGCCAAACCGTGAAAAAATCGCGGCAATGGAAAACGACCGTCTGGCCGCATTCAGCGACGGTGTCATCGCCGTCATCATCACCATCATGGTGCTCGATCTGAAAATCCCGCACGGTGCCAGCTTCAGCGCCCTGGCGGTCGCCGCCCCCACCTTTGTCAGCTACATCCTCAGCTTCGTCTACGTCGCGATTTACTGGAACAACCACCACCATTTTTTCCAGCTCGTCCCGCGCGTCACCGGCACCATCCTCTGGGCCAACCTCCATCTGCTGTTCTGGTTGTCCCTGATCCCCTTCGCTACCGCCTGGCTCGGCGAACACCACACTGCCCCGGTCCCGACCGCGCTCTACGGCGTTGCCCTGCTGATGGCGGCCCTCGCCTGGTACATCCTGCAAACCACCATCATCCATACCCAGGGTCAGGCGTCTGCGCTCTCGAAGGCAGTCGGTCGCGACATCAAAGGCAAAATCTCCCCGATCCTCTATACGGCGGGTATCCTCCTGGCCTTTGTCGACACCATAATCGCCGATGCGCTCTATGCTGTCGTCGCCATTTTCTGGCTCATCCCCGACCGCAGAGTCGAACGTGCGGTGAGCCGCCAATAATACCCAGCGGAACCGCCAATACGGATTCGCGGTGCATCCGTGTCGTGACACGTTCCGGAGACCTGACTACCTTGAAACTTTCCGTGATTGCTTCATGACCTGAAAGCAGGCGTGGGCCTGAAACGGGCGTGGGCCTGAAAGCGGGCGTGGGTACGTGCGTCAGCACCCGGCCCTGGTGCGAAGCGAAGGCCCTCCGGATCGACCTCCGCCCCGTCTTGGTCGACCACCTTGAGTCTTGGCAAGGGCCGGCCGCATCGATCGGTCACCACCACGGGTGGAAGGTTCGCCGAGGCGAATTGATCACCCCACTGTTGCAAGGCAACCAGTGCCGGAGCCAGCGCGCGACCCTTTTCCGTAAGGCTGTAGAGCGGACGCGCCGGCGTGCCGGCGCGCATCATGACATCAGCCGCACAAAGGCGTTCGAGCCGATCGGACAAGGTGTTCCGCGCCAAGCCAAGGCTACGCTGGAATTCGCTGAACCTCTGCGCTCCCAAAAACGCGTCCCGGATAATCAGGAGCGTCCACCAGTCGCCCACGTCGTTGAGCGCACGGGCAAGCGAACAGTTCATGGAAGCGAGATTGGTTTTTCCGGGCATGCTTGCAATTCGATGGTGTCGGACTTATGGTCTCACTGTGCAACCATTCAGAAGCCAAGGCAAGGGGCATGACCGCGCGCGACAATCAAGAGATCAAAGACGTTGCAACGGCTACGATCCGAACTGGCGGTGCCGGGGTGGTGGTCGGTACGGTAATGGTCGCCATAGTTAGCGGCCTCTATGCGGCGTCGCCCGCAGCGGCGACGTTGCCTGTGGTGGCGGCACGCCTGCCGGAGGCACTGGAAGCCTTGCATGCAAGCGACGGCGCGCAGCTATGGTGGATTGGCGTTATGGGACTGACCGGAGACACCATCTTCGCGGTCGCCGCGATGATGGTTTCCTTCGGCCTCGTGCTGCGCGGACAACCGATTCAGGCTGCGGGGTGGCTCGGGATTGCACTCAGCAACATCATCTTCGTCGGGGTCGACGCCCTGGTCGGGCGAACATTCGTGAACGCGGCGTCGATTAGCTCATCACAAGCCGGGTTCGTCGCGGCCAAGGCCCTCTCGGACGCACTCTTCATATCGGGTACCTTCGCCTTTGGAGCAGGAACATTACTGCTATTTGCGCCGGCACTGAGCCGAAGCGGGTCGTTGCCATCGCGTGCGATCTCGCTGTTGGGAAGCGCTATTGGTTTGTTTGGCGCGGTTGGTGCCTTGATCTGCCTGCTTGGAGCCAATGCGGGCCAGTTGCTTGGCCTCGCAATTGCCGCAGGCTCGGCAATCTTTCTGATCACCGGCCTGCGCGCGGCAATGCGCGGCGTCGTGTAGGCTTGTCCGTAATCCGCGAAAAATGATTGTCGTTCGCGCGGCGGGCGGTCTTTACGTCAAAACGCCAACCGTATCTAAACTAACCGTATCTAGAACGGAATCTCGTCGTCGAGATCGCTGTTGCCGCGCCCGGAATCCCAGCCGCCACCGGCGGGCAGATTTCCCCCGGTGTTTGCGCGCGGTGCCGGTGGATTGCCGGTGTAGTTGCCGCCACCGCTCCCACCGCCGGCCGGACGGTCGAGCAAGACGAGTTCGGCACCGATCCGGCCGAGCAGGATTTCGGTGGTGTATTTTTCCTGACCGGATTGATCGGTCCATTTGCGGGTTTGCAACTTGCCCTCAAGATACACTTTCGAGCCTTTCTTCAGGTATTTTTCCGCGACATCCCCCACCCGGTCGTTCATGATCACCACGCGGTGCCATTCGGTCTTTTCCTGGCGCTCGCCGCTGGTCTTGTCGTTCCACGATTCGGAGGTTGCGACCGCGAGATTGACGATTTTCAGGCCCGATTGGGTGGTTCGCACCTCGGGGTCCTTGCCCAGGTTGCCGACCAGGATAACCTTGTTCACGCTATTCGCCATCGCTTTTTCCCTTGCTGCTCCGCCGGCCGTGATCGATCGAGTGCCACACGTTCGTCTAGCCGATCGCGAACCCTCTTTCCAGCGCGGCCAATTCGCGCCATATCAGCCATGAACATATCGGAAACATTGCCATGACCGGGTCCGGCTTCATCGTGGTGCGCGGCGCGCGCGAGCATAATCTGAAAAATGTCGATGTGCGGATTCCGCGTGACCGGTTGACGGTGATTACCGGCCTCTCCGGCTCGGGCAAATCCTCGCTCGCGTTCGACACGATTTATGCCGAGGGGCAGCGGCGGTACGTCGAGAGCCTGTCGGCCTATGCGCGGCAGTTCCTCGAACTGATGGGCAAGCCGGATGTCGACAGTATCGAAGGATTATCGCCGGCGATTTCGATCGAGCAGAAAACGACCTCGAAAAATCCACGTTCGACCGTAGGCACCGTGACTGAGATCCACGACTATATGCGCCTGCTGTGGGCGCGAGTCGGCGTGCCCTATTCGCCGGTGACCGGATTGCCGATCGAGGCGCAGACGGTGAGCCAGATGGTCGATCGGGTGATGGCGATGGCCGAAGGCACAAGGTTGTTGCTGCTCGCGCCCGTCGTCCGCGATCGCAAGGGCGAGTACCGCAAGGAACTCGCCGAGTTGCAGCGTAGGGGCTTCACGCGGGTGAAGATCGACGGAAAACTCTATGAAATCGCTGAGGTCCCTGCGCTGAACAAAAAGACCAAGCACGAGATCGAGGCGGTGGTCGATCGGGTGGTGGTCAAGGTCGGGATCGAGCAGCGGTTGGCCGATTCGTTCGAGACCGCCTTGGGCATGTCCGATGGGATCGTGTATGCGGAAAATGCGAACGGCGGCGAACGCACCGTGTTTTCGGCGCGGTTCGCCTGCCCGGTTTCGGGCTTCACGATCGAGGAAATCGAGCCGCGGCTGTTCAGTTTCAATTCGCCGCATGGCGCGTGCCCGGAGTGTTCCGGGTTGGGGAGCGAGAGTTTTTTCGATCCGCACCTGATCGTGCCGGATGAAACCAAGTCGCTGGGGCAGCAGGCGGTGGCACCCTGGGCAAATGCGCAATCGCCCTATTACGATCAGACACTGACGAGCCTCGCCAAGTTTTTCAAAGTGAAGATGTCCACCCCCTGGGAAGATCTGCCGCAGGCGGTGCGGGATGCGATTCTGTACGGGGCGGGTACCGCGGAAATCGATTTCCAGTACAAGGACGGCGTGCGGGCCTACGGGGTGAGCAAATCCTTCGAGGGCGTGGTGCGCAACCTGGAACGGCGAATGCGCGAGACCGATAGCGCCTGGGTGCGCGAGGAATTGTCGCGTTATCAGGCGGAGCGGCCGTGCAAGGTTTGTCATGGCGCGCGGTTGCGGCCGCAGGCGCTGGCGGTGAAGATCGACGGTGAGCATATCGCGGCGGTTTCGGAACTTTCAATCAAGGAAGCGCGCAACTGGTTCGGCCGCACGCTGGAGACCCTGACACCGCAGCGCCAGGAGATTGCACGGCGGATTTTGCGGGAAATCACCGAACGGTTGCAGTTTCTGGTCGATGTCGGGCTGGATTATCTGTCGCTCGCGCGCGGCTCCGCCACCCTGTCGGGCGGTGAAAGCCAGCGCATCCGCCTCGCCAGCCAGATCGGGTCGGGGCTGACCGGGGTGTTGTATGTGCTCGACGAACCCTCGATCGGGCTGCATCAGCGCGACAACGAGCGCCTGCTGGTCACGCTCCGCCGCCTGCGCGACCTCGGCAACACCGTCCTCGTGGTCGAACACGATGAAGACGCCATCCGCAGTGCGGATCATGTGATCGACATGGGGCCGCTGGCCGGCATCCACGGCGGCGAACTGGTCGCCGAAGGCACCGTCGCCGAAATCACCGCCAATCCGCGCTCCCTGACCGGCGATTTCCTCTCCGGCCGGCGCGGCATCGCCATCCCCGCCCAGCGCCGCCCGATCGATGCCGCCCGCATGCTCAGCCTGATCGGCGCGCGCGGCAACAACCTGAAAAACGTCACCGGCGCCTTCCCGCTCGGCGTCTTCACCTGCATCACCGGCGTCTCCGGCGGCGGCAAATCCACGCTGGTCATCGACACACTCTACAAAGCCGTCTCCCGCCGCCTGATGGGTTCCGGCCAGGTGCCGGCGCCGTATGACCGGATCGAGGGCCTCGACCAGTTGGACAAGATCATCGAGATCGACCAGTCGCCGATCGGCCGCACCCCGCGCTCGAATCCCGCGACCTATACCGATCTGTTCGCGCCGATCCGCGACTGGTTCGCCGAACTGCCGGAGGCGCGGGCGCGGGGCTACAAATCCGGGAGGTTTTCCTTCAACGTGAAGGGCGGGCGGTGCGAGGCGTGCCAGGGCGATGGTGTGCTGAAAATCGAAATGCATTTCCTGCCGGACGTGTTCGTCAAATGCGATACCTGCAAGGGCAGGCGCTACAATCGGGAGACTTTGGAAATCAAGTTTCGCGACAAGTCGATCGCCGACGTGTTGGATATGAATGTCGAGGAGGCCCAGGGCTATTTTTCGGCGCAGCAGCGGATCGGCGATCGGTTGAAACTGCTGATGGAGGTCGGGTTGGGTTACATCAAGCTCGGCCAGTCGGCGACCACACTGTCGGGCGGTGAGGCGCAGCGGATCAAGCTGGCGAAGGAACTGGCGCGCCGCGCCACCGGCCGCACCCTCTACATCCTCGACGAACCCACCACCGGCCTGCATTTCGAAGACGTCCGCAAACTCCTCGAAGTCCTCCACGCTTTGGTCGATACCGGCAACACGGTCATCGTAATCGAGCATAATCTGGAGGTGATCAAGACCGCCGATTGGCTGATCGATCTCGGCCCGGAAGGTGGTGACGGCGGCGGCGAGATTGTCGCGGCCGGCACGCCGGAGGAGGTCGCCACGGTGGCGCGCTCGCATACCGCGCGGTTCCTGGCACCACTGCTGGCGACACCGATCGAACAAAAGCGGCCCGAACGCAAGCGCAAGCGGGCGTGATGCGCGTGCAAAAACGCGCGTGATGGCGATGACCGATGCCGTTCTGGCCCGGCTTGGGCATGGGTTCTGGGCATGGGTTAATGGTTAGAGCCGTCAGTATTAGGCGCACTCTATGCAATGATCACCATGCAATGATCACCCCGCCGCGAGCGCGATTGCGCGGGCCAGTTCCTCGCCTACACCCCAATCTCCACCACCACCGGCACATGATCCGAAGGCTGCGGCTTATCCCGCTCCGCCTTCGCAATGCTCACCGCTTCCAACCGCTCCGCCACCCGAGGCGACAACAGCGCATGATCAATCCGCAACCCCCGGTCCCGCTGCCAGGCCCCCGCCTGGTAATCCCAGAACGTATAAATCGTCTCGCGCGGATGCAGCGCCCGCACCGCATCGGTCAGACCCAGCCAGATCAGCGCCCGAAACGCCGCCCGCGACTCCGGTCGCACCAGCGCATCATCCACCCCCAGCGCGCCCTTGGCATAATCCGCATCGGTCGGACACACGTTGTAATCCCCGGCCAACACGAAATCCCGGTCAGCCTCCAGCAGCCGGGCGGCGTGAGCGCGCAAATTCGCCATCCACGCCAGTTTCGCCCGATACCCGTCCTCACCGCCGGAATTGCCGTTCGGCAGATACAGATTGCCGATGATCAGGTCGCGAAATCCCACCTCAATATACCGCGACGCCGCATCGTCGGCCTCGCCCGGCAACGACCGCTCCCGCACCGTAACCGCCTCGCGCGACAGCACCGCCACCCCATGATAAGATTTTTGTCCCACAACCTCGGCCTGGTATCCCGCAGCCGCGAACACCTCGGCCGGAAACTGATGCGCTTCGCATTTGATTTCCTGCAGGAGCAATAGGTCCGGTCGCTCGCGCGTCAGAAAATCGGCCACCAGCTTCGCGCGGGTCCGCACCGAGTTCACATTCCAGGTGACAATCTTCATCGGTGAGAAAACTTAATCGACTGAGAAGGAGGTGCCACACCCGCAGGAAGTTTTGGCGTTCGGGTTGCCGACCGCGAAATACGCTCCCATCAGCGTATCCTTGTAGTCGAGTTCGGCCCCGTCGAGCAGGTCGAGGCTGGCGGGGTCGACCACAACCTGGGCACCGTTGCGTTCGACCACGTAATCGTCAGGGTCGATGGTGGCGGTGAGGTCGAATTTGTATTGGAACCCGTTGCAGCCGCCGGCGAGGACTTCGACGCGGAGGGCCTTGGCACCGGTTTCGGCGGTCACGATGGCGGCGATGCGCGCGGCGGCGCTGGTGCTGATTTTGAACCGGTCCATGGTTTCGCTCATGCACTCCATATAGTCCTGCCGGGCTGATACGACCAGTGCTGTATTGGAGACGCGCGCGCACTCCTGTAAGCGGGGCGGATGCTTGCGCCTTATGCTTCTCATGCCGCCCGATCGCGCGGCCGGCAGTTCCCCGAACCGGACAGCGCCACCCGCAGCGCGTTCCAGCGCGACCGCGATCGCGTGCTCCACTCCAACGCCTTCCGCAAACTGCAATACAAGACCCAGGTCTTCGTGATCCACGAGGGCGATTTCTACCGCACCCGGCTGACCCATAGCCTCGAAGTCGCGCAGATCGCCCGCAGCATCGCGCGCGGTCTCGCCCTCGATGAAGACCTCACCGAAACCCTCGCCCTCGCGCACGACCTCGGCCATCCGCCGTTCGGCCATGCCGGCGAAGCCGGGCTGAACGCCGCCCTCGCATCCCATGGCGGGTTCGACCACAACGCCCAGAGCCTGCGCAGCCTCACCTTGCTCGAACGCCGCTATCCCGGTTTCGACGGTCTCAACCTCACCTGGGAATCGCTCGAAGGCATCGCCAAACACAACGGCCCGCTGCCGCACCCGCCCACCTACATCGCGGCATTCGATGCGGACTACCCGCTCGACCTCACTTTGCAATCCGCCGCCGAAGCCCAGGTCGCCGCTTTGTCCGACGACATCGCCTACCACGCCCACGACATCGACGATGGCCTGCGCGCCGGCCTGTTCACCATCGACGATCTGGCCGATCTCCCGGTGGTCGGCGCGATGCTGACCGAAGCCCGCGGCCTCACCCCCGACCCCCGCCGCATCCGCGCCCACATGGTCCGCCAGATGATCGGCGTCTTCGTCACCGGCGCGCTGGCCGAAAGCCGCACCCGCATCGCGGCCCTGAACCCAGGCTCGCCCGACGCCATCCGCGCCGCGCACCGTCCGGTCATCGGCTTCGCTCCCGACCTCGCCGCTGCGAACCAGGTGATCCGCGCCTTCCTCTACGCCCGCATGTACCGCCACTGGCGGGTCAACCGGATGACCCACAAGGTCGAAGCCGTGGTCCGCGACATGGCGACATTATTCCTCGACCGCCCCGACCTCCTGCGCGACGACTGGCGCGACCGGGCCGGAAAACCCAATACCGATCAAACCGCCGAAGTGGTCCGCGACTACATCGCCGGCATGACCGACCGCTTCGCGCTCGACGAACACCGCCGCCTGACCGACCCCACCGCCGCCGCCTGAAGGTTCAAATGTCCGAAAACCTGTTCACCGACCTCCGCACCATCGTGCTCGACACGGTCACCTCCCTCTACCCGGACCTCGGGGCGGAACACCTTGCCCGCATCGAAATCACCCCCACGCGTGAAGCCGCCCATGGCGACGTCGCCACCAACGCCGCCCTGATCGCGGCCAAGCCGCTCGGCAAAAAACCCCGCGAGATTGCCGACGCCCTGGCCGCCCGCCTGCTGACCCGCGCCGACATCGCCAAAGCCGAACCCGCCGGCCCCGGCTTCGTCAACCTCACCCTCGATGCCCGCGTCTGGCAAGCCCAACTCCCCACCATCCTGCGCACCGGCGAAGCCTTCGGTGCCAGCACGTTAGGGCAGGGTGCCCGCGTGAACGTCGAATACGTCTCCGCCAACCCCACCGGCCCGATCCACGTCGGCCATACCCGCGGCACCGTGGTGGGCGACGCGCTGGCCAATCTGCTTGAAAAAATCGGCTACCGCGTCACCCGCGAATTCTACATGAACGATTCCGGCGCGCAGGTCATCGCCCTCGCATGGTCGGTCTATTGGCGCTACCTCCAAGCGCTCGGCACCACCATGACCGAGGCGGACTTCGCGGCGGCGACGCCGACCGGCCTGCAATATGGCGGCAATTATCTGGTCCCGCTGGGTGCCGAACTCGCCACGACCCACGGGACCGACCTTGCGGGTCAGGGCCTGACCGTCGCCGCGCCAGACCTCTGGCTGCAAACCGTCCGTGATTTCGCCGTCGCCGCCATGATGACCCTGATCCGTGACGACCTTGCCGCCCTGAACGTCCATCACGAGATTTTCGCCAGCGAAGGTGCCTTGATCGCCGACGGCAAGATCGAGCGCGCCCTCGCCACGCTCGATGCCGCCGGCCTGCTCTACGAGGGCGTCCTCGAACCGCCCAAGGGCAAAACCCCGGACGATTGGGAACCGCGCGAACAGACCCTGTTCCGCAGCACCGATTTCGGCGACGACGTCGATCGCCCGGTCCGCAAATCGGACGGTTCGAACACCTATTTCGCCAACGACATCGCCTATCACGCCGACAAGATCGCCCGTGGCTACGACCTGCTGATCGACGTTCTCGGTGCCGACCACGGCGGCCACATCAAGCGGATGCAGGCCGCCGTGCTGGCGCTGCGGGGCAATTCGAAAGCGACGCTCGAAATCGTCCTCTGCCAGATCGTGCGCATCCTCAAAGGTGGCCAACCGATGCGCATGAGCAAGCGGGCAGGGACCTATATCGCCCTGCGCGACCTGATCGACGAAGTCGGCCCCGACGTCGTCCGCTTCATCATGCTGATGCGCAAATCCGACGCGCAGATGGAGTTCGACCTCGATGCCGCCGTCGCCCAGACCCGTGAAAACCCGGTCTTCTACGTCCAGTACGCCCACGCCCGCTGCCGCTCGGTGCTCCGCGCCGCCGCGACCATGCCCGAACTCGGCGACGTTTCGGACCCATCCCTCGCCACCACCGATCTCGCCTCGCTCACCGCCCCCGAGGAACTCGCCCTGATCCGCCGCCTCGCCGCATGGCCACGCTTAATTGAATCCGCCGCCCTTGCGCGCGAGCCGCACCGAATCGGATTCTTCCTGTATGATCTGGCCGGCGATTTCCATGCGCTGTGGAACGCCGGCCGCGCCGAGACCACCTTGCGCTTCATCCAGACCGAAGCGCCGGACGCCACGCGCGCCCGCCTCGCTCTGGTCGCGGCAACGGCGGTGGTGATCCGCTCCGGCCTCGCGGTCATGGGGGTCGCGCCGGTCGAGGAGATGCGCTGAACGGAGTTGAGTGATGCAAGATCCGGATATCGACATTCCCCCCTACGCCTCGCCCCGGATGCGGTCGCGCGGCATCGATCCCGATACCAGACGCATGGCGATCATCGCCGGCGGCCTCGGTGTCGGCATCATCGCGCTCGCCCTGATCTGGAGCGGCATCCACACCGGCCTCGGCCCACCGCCGGTCATCAAACCCCCCGCCGGCCCGATGCGCACCGTGCCGGCGAACCCCGGCGGTTTGCAAGTACCCGGTGCCCACGAACAGATCATGTCCGGCGAGGTCGCCTCCGGCCCGCCGCAACTCGCCCCGTCCTCGCCCCAGCCCGATTTCTCGAAACTCGACCAGGAGAAAGCCGCCGCCCAGCCGAAACCAGTGCCGCCACCGCCGGTACAAGTCGCGGCCCCCGCCGCCCCGGTCGCCTCGAACCTGCCGTTACCGCCCCCGCCACCGCCGCAAATCGCGGTAGCGACACCGCCCGAACCCGCGCCAGCCTCCGCCGCCGCACTGCCGCCCACCACCGCCCCCGCCCAAACCACCACCTCCGGCCCCTACGCCGTCCAACTCGCCGCCCTGACCTCGATGGCGAAAGCCAGTGAAGCCTGGCAAACCCTGGTCGCCCGGGTGCCCGACATTCTCGGCACCCAGAAACCGGTCGTCGTCCCCGGCGTGGTGCGCGGTGAAACCTTCTACCGCCTCCGCCTCGATGGTTTCGCCAGCGCCAAAGCCGCCGGCGATTTCTGCGCCCGCCTCAAATCGCGCGGCGTCACCTGCTACATCCCGAAATGATGAAAGCCGCCATCATCGGCATCGCCGGGCCTACCCTCACCGATGCCGAACGCGCCCTGCTCGCCGAACACCCCCCCACCGGCATCATCCTGTTCGGCCGCAACATCGTCGCCCCCACCCAGCTCGCCAGCCTGATCGCCGATCTTCGCGCCGCCCTCCGCCCCGAAGCCGTGCTGATGATCGATCAGGAGGGCGGCCGCGTCGCCCGGCTACGCGCGCCGCACTGGCCCGAACTCCCCGCCGCCGCCCATCTCGGCGCCCTCTACGCCACGAACCCCGAATCCGCCCGCAACGCCGCCCGCGCCCACGGCTCCGCCCTCGGGGCCATGGCCCGCGCCGCCGGGTTCGACATCGTCACCGCCCCGGTGCTCGACGTCCCCACCCCAGGTGCCAACGCCGTCATCGGCGACCGCGCGATCAGCGCCGACCCCGTCGCGGTGGGCGTCCTCGGGGCCGACATCGCCTGGGGCCTGTTGTTCCAGAGCGTCCAACCCGTCATGAAACACCTCCCCGGCCACGGCCGCGCCACGCTCGACAGCCACCACGCCCTGCCGCACATCGACGCCGCCAACCTTGACGCCGATTTCGCCCCCTTCGCCGCCAACCGCAATCTGCCCTGGGGCATGACCGCCCACATCGTTTACGACACTCTCGACCCCGAAACCCCCGCCACCTTCTCCAAACGCATCATCACCGAAATCATCCGCGCCCGCATCGGCTTCACCGGCATCCTGATCAGCGATGACCTCGCGATGGGCGCGCTCACCGGCCCACCCGAACGCCGCGCGATCCGCGCCCTTGCCGCCGGCTGCGACATCGCGCTCTACTGCCCCGGCGACATCGACACCAACCGCGCCCTCCTCACCGCCATCCCCGATCTCGACCCGGCCCTGATCCCCCGGCTGAAAGCACACCCACCCGCATGAACACCGAACTGATCCGCACGATCGTCATCGGTGTCACCGCCTCGATCCTCGCCATCGTGCTGCACGAACTCGCCCACGGCTTCACCGCGCTGGCGATGGGCGACCACACCGCCCAGCGCGAGGGCCGGCTTTCGCTCAACCCGCTCCGCCATGTCGACCGCTTCGGCACCGTGATCCTGCCCGCGATCCTCATCGTCGCCCAACTCCTCACCATCGGGCGGATCGGCTTCATGTTCGGCTGGGCCAAACCAGTCCCGATCGACCCCTCCGGTTTCCGCGACCCCCGCCGTGGCATGGCGATCGTCGCCGCCGCCGGCCCGGCCTCGAACTTCCTCCTCGCTCTGATCTCCGCCTTCGCTTTGGCCGCGATCGGCACGCGGGGGATTATCGCGGATTTCCTGCTCTATTTTCTGCTGTTCAACGTCCTGCTCGGCCTGTTCAACCTCGTCCCGCTACCGCCGTTCGACGGCGGACGAATCGCCGTCGGCCTGCTTCCGCTCGCTGCCGCCAAGGTACTGGCCCAGGTCGAACGGCTCGGCATTCTGGTCATCCTGTTCCTGGTGTTCATCCTACCGGCGGCGCTCGGTGAATTCGGCATAAAATTCAATCCGGTGTCCGATCTGATCGACAATTGGGTGCCCCGCGTTGCCGGGTTTTTCCTCCATCTCGCAGGTGTCCATGCCGGATACTGAACCCGTCCCCACCGCGTCCTTCCCCACCGAGTCCTTCATCGTCCAACTCGAAGGCTTCGAAGGCCCGCTCGACCTGCTGCTCGACCTCGCGCGCACCCAGAAACTCGACCTCGCCGGCATCTCGATCCTGTCCCTGGTCGATCAGTACCTCGCGATCGTCGAAAGTGCCCGGAAAATCCGCCTCGAACTCGCGGCCGACTGGCTGGTGATGGCCGCCTGGCTCGCCTGGCTTAAATCCCGCCTCCTGCTGCCCGATCCGGAAGCGATCGAGGCAGCGGAGATCACCGCCGACATCCTGGCCGACCGGCTCCGCGCGCTCGAAACCATTCGCGAAGCCGCCGCCTGGCTCGCCGCCCGCCCGCAACTCGGCCATGACGTGTTCGCCCGCGGGATGCCGGAAGACTTCACCGAATTCGACCGCTCCCGCCTGAAACTCGATATGCCGTCCCTGCTGGCGGCCTACCTCGCCGCAAGCCGCCGCTCCGGCGCTCGCCGCCAGTACCGCCCGAAACGAGTCACCTACTGGACCGTGCAGCAAGCGCTCGAACGCCTGACAAGGCTGATCGGCACCGTGCCGGATTGGGCTGCCCTCGCCGGTTTCCTGCCCGAAGCGCCCGAAGACGCACCGAAAAACCCCTTGGCCCACCGCGCCGCGATCTCCAGCACCCTGCTCGCCAGCCTCGAACTCGCCCGCGCCGGTATTCTGCTCCTCAGGCAGGACGCCGACTTCGCCCCGATCATGATCCGCTCCGGCTCTACGCCCCCGGCCAGCGCATGATCGCGCGCCCCCATCCTGAACGTCTGCTCGAAGCCGTCATTTTCGCCAGCCGCGACCCGGTGCCGCTGCGCGCCCTTGCCACCTTGCTGCCCGAAGGTGCCGACCTCGACACCACCCTCGCTGCGATTCGCACCCACCACAGCGGTGGCGGCATCGAATTGGTCGAAATCGGGCAGGGGGTCATGTTCCGCACCGCTCCCGACCTCGCCCCCGATCTCAAGCGCGTCGTCGAAGTCCCGCGCCGCCTGCCGCGCGCCGCGATGGAAACCCTCGCCATCGTCGCCTATCACCAACCCTGCACCCGTGCCGACATCGAGGACATTCGCGGCGTCAGCCTGTCGCAGACCACGCTCGATGCCCTGCTGGAAGCCAACCTCATCGTCCCCGCCGGCCACAAGGAAACGCCCGGACGCCCCTCACTCTGGGCCACCACCCCGCATTTTCTGGTCCAGTTCGGCCTGAAAACCCTCGGCGATCTACCCAAACGGGCCGACCTTCTGGTCGAGCCGATCGCCCCCGCCACCGAGTCCCAAGCTGCCCCGGAACCCCCCGCGCTTTGACCTGAGCCGCACCTCTGCTAGCACACACGCCGGTCACACGGGGCCGGTCACAGTAGGTCAAGATGCTCGGTTTTTCCTGGACAGAAATATTAGTCATCATGATGGTGGCGCTGGTGGTCATCGGCCCGAAGGATCTGCCGGTGGCGATCCGCACCGCGAGTGCGGCGATCCGCAAAATGCGCGGCCTGGCCAACGAGTTCCAAGGCCACGTCCATGATCTGATGCGCGAGGCCGACCTCGCCGACGTCCGCAACGATCTGCGCAGCATCCGCAATTTCGACCTCGGCAGCCTCGCCGAACGCCATATCGACCCCGAGGGCGATTTCCGCCACGCCTTCGACCCCACCAGCGGCGGCATCAACGACATCGATCACCCGATGATCGGTTCGGATGTGATCGAGGAGGGCGAGGCGGAACACCCCATCGACGCTCCCGCCTTCATCCCGCCCAACGAAATCCGCCACCGCCCGATCCCGCCCTTCATTCCCCCCGGCACGCGTCTCTGGTAAAAGCCGGTTATGGATATCGACCCGACCACATCCGAAGCGCCCGACGACCCGATCCACGACAAGGAAATGCCCCTGCTCGACCATCTGGCCGAGTTGCGCAAACGCCTGCTCTGGTCAGCCGTCGCCTTCCTGGTCGCGTTCCTGGTCTCCTATTATTATGCCAAGCAGGTCTATTATTTCCTAGCCCAACCGCTGGTTCACATCATGGAACAGCGCGGCCAGAAACCCGAGCTGATCTACACCGCCCTCTACGAAGCCTTCTTCACCTATGTGAAGGTCGCGGTGTTCTCCGCCGCCTTCGTCTCCTTCCCGGTGATCGCCTCGCAGATCTGGCTGTTCATCGCCCCAGGCCTGTATCGCTCGGAAAAACGCGCCCTGCTGCCCTTCCTGGTCGCCACGCCCATCCTGTTCTTCGGCGGCGGCGCGCTGGCCTATTATTTCATATTTCCAAACGCCTGGCGCTTCTTCCTCAGTTTCCAGACCAGCCCGACAAACCAACATTTCCAGATCGACGTGATGCCCCGCGTCTCGGATTACCTCAACCTAGTGATGAAGCTGATCTTCGCCTTCGGCCTCTGCTTCGAACTCCCGGTCCTGCTCACTTTGCTCGGCAAGGTCGGCATCATCACCGCCGCCGGCCTGCGCAAATACCGCCGTTACGCCTATGTCGGCTGCTTCATCGTCGCCGCCATCCTCACCCCGCCCGACGTCTTCACCATGACCGGCCTCGCCATTCCGCTGATCGCGCTGTTCGAAATCTCGATCTTCGCGGTCAAGCTGGTCCAGCCGAAAAGCGTGGTCGTGGATGAGTAATAAGGAAGCGCTTCTTTTTGAAAAAAGAAGCAAAAACTTTCGCTCCGCTTCGCGCCAATTCCTTTACGAATAAGAGTTTTTTGGTTCTTTTTTGCAAAAAAGAACCGCTTTCTTGCCCTTTCTCGATTTGCGAATCGCCAAAATAATGCATGACCTGAAATCACTCCGAGACGATCCCGAAGCGTTCGATGCGGCCATGCGCCGTCGTGGTTTTTTGCGCTCCGCCAGCGAGGCGATCAGCGTCAGCGATGGCGAAAGACGCTTCATTTCCGCTGAACTGCAAACATTGCAGACTGAACGAAACACGCTCGCCAAGCAGATCGGTCAGGCCAAGCGCGACCAAGCCGATACCGTCTCCCTCGAAGCGCGCGGCTCAGCGATCCGTGCCGAGATGGAGGCGCTGGAAGCTCGCCTACCCGCGCTTGACGATGCGGTGAACGACGGACTCGAATCCCTCCCCAACATCCTTGACCCCGAAATCCCCGACGGTCTCGACGAATCCGCCAATGTCGAACAATCCCGGTTCGGCCAGATCAAGAACTTCGAAACCCCACCCCGCCAGCATTTCGAACTCGGCGAAGCCCTAGGGCTGATGGATTTCGCCACCGCCGGCAAGATCGCTGGTGCCCGCTTCACCCTGCTCCGCGGCGACCTCGCCCGGCTCGAACGCGCCCTCGGCCAGTTCATGCTCGATCTGCACACGACGGAGCACGGCTACACCGAAATCGCACCCCCGCTGATGGTTAACGAGGCGGCGATGTTCGGCACCGGCCAGTTGCCGAAATTCGAGGAGGATCTGTTCAAGACCACCGATGGTCGCTACCTCATCCCCACCGCCGAAGTGCCGCTCACTAATATCGTCGCCGGCGAGATTCTCGATCTCGCCGAACTCCCGCTCCGCTACACCGCCCTCACACCCTCCTTCCGTTCCGAAGCCGGCTCGGCCGGGCGGGACACCCGCGGCATGCTGCGCCAGCACCAGTTCTGGAAGGTCGAAATGGTCTCGATCACCACGCCGGAGGCGAGTGCCGACGAACACGAGCGGATGACGCGCTGTGCCGAGACCGTGCTCGAACGTCTCGACCTGCCCTATCGCCGCATGCTGCTCTGCGCCGGTGATACCGGCTTCTCGTCGGCGAAAACCTACGACCTCGAAGTCTGGCTGCCGGGGCAGGGGGCCTATCGCGAAATTTCCTCCTGCTCGAACTGCCGCGCCTTCCAGGCCCGCCGGATGAACGCCCGCTACCGCCCCGCGCAGACCGGCCCGAAACCGGCCAAACCCGAATTTGTAAACACCCTCAACGGCTCCGGCGTCGCGGTCGGCCGCGCCCTGGTCGCGGTGCTGGAAAACTACCAGAACGCGGATGGTTCGATCACCATCCCAGAAGCCCTGCGCCCCTATATGGGCAACAACGACCGCGTCGGGTAAGCCGCCCGCCGCCGATTTCCCCTTACACACATTGGCGGTTACGCATATATTGACAACAGACGCTTAAATTCATACATTCAAATTGACGAATGTTTTGCTGTCCAGGAGGCGGCATCGATGAACAACCGCCCAGAAGTTCTGCCTTTTTTCGACAAAGCGACCAGCACGATCAGCTATATCGTGGTCGACCCCGCGACCCAGCGCGCCGCCATCGTCGACTCCGTGCTCGACTACGATCCCAAAGCCGGGCGTGTTTCCACGACGTCCGCCGATGAACTGATCGAAGCGGTTCGGGTCCGCAACCTGACGATCGACTGGATCATTGAAACCCATGTCCATGCCGATCATTTTTCCGCGGCGCGGTACATCCAGAAGCACCTCGGCAGCGGCATCATCGGAATCGGCGACCATATCGCGCCGGTACAAAGCAATTTCGCCGATATTTTCGACATGGGTGCCGATTTCGCCACCGATGGCCGCCAGTTCGACCATCTGTTCAAGGACGGCGAACAGTTCAAAATCGGCACTGTCGCGGCCGAAGCCATCTACACGCCAGGTCACACGCCGGCCTGCATGTCCTATCTGATCGGCGATGCGGTGTTCGTGGGCGATACGTTGTTCATGCCTGATTACGGCACGGCCCGTTGCGATTTTCCCGGCGGCGATGCCCATGTGCTCTACGCCTCGGTCCAGCGCCTGTTCACGCTCACGCCGGAAACTCGTGTTTTCACCGCGCATGACTATCAGCCCGGCGGCCGCGACCCGGCCTGGGAAAGCACCATCGGCGACCAAAAAGCCAAAAACATCCAGATCCATGACGGTATTTCCGAGGATGAATTTGTCGCGATGCGAGAAAAGCGGGATGCCACCCTCGCCGCGCCCGTCCTCATTCTGCCCTCGCTGCAAGTCAATATACGTGGCGGCGACCTGCCCGATCCCTCCGGCAATGGCCGACGCTACCTCAAAATCCCGCTGAACGCGATCTGAACGGACTTTATCTGATCATGCTATTGCCCACGCCGTTCCCCACCCCGTTCACGCCCGGTCTGTCGCTCGCCGGCGGCTTGTTGCTTGGGGTTTCGTCGGGCCTGCTCTGGCTCGGGATCGGCCGGATCGCCGGCATCAGTGGAATCGTGGGCGGGGTGATCCAGCGGGTTGAACGCGGCTGGCGGCTCGCGTTCATCGCGGGCATGGTGCTGGCCGGCATTCTGGCCCGGTTGTTCGGCCTTGCACCGGCGATTCATCTCGATCGCTCCGATCCCCTGCTGATCGGGGCGGGCCTGTTGGTCGGCGTCGGCACCGCCCTCGGCGGCGGTTGCACCTCGGGCCATGGTATTTGCGGCTTGTCGCGGCTGTCGCCCCGCTCGATCGCCGCAACCGCGACTTTCATGGCACTCGCGGTCATGGTGGTGTTCCTCACTCGCTCGATTGGAGGCCTCTGATGCGCCATACCCTGCTCGCCTTTGCCTCCGGCCTGTTATTCGGAGCCGGTCTGCTGATCTCACGCGTGGCCGACCCGGCCAAGGTTCTGAACTTTCTCGATTTTACCGGTCATTGGGATCCCAGCATGGCTTTCGTCCTGGTGGGCGGCGTCGGCGTCGCGTCGATCGCCTTCGCGATCGGCCGCCGGCTTGCGCATCCCTGGTTCGGCACCAGTTTTCCGCTTCTGGCCAGTAGCGGTTTGACGCCTCGATTGTTCATCGGTGCCGGATTGTTCGGCATCGGCTGGGGGCTGGTTGGTCTGTGCCCAGGACCCGCCGTAGTCGCACTGCCATTGGCACCGATCCGCGCCGGCATCTTCGTGATCGCCATGCTGGTCGGTCTATGGGGCGCGCGGGCCGTCACCTTGCGCATCGGCTCGGCACGGTCTCAGTCGTTGCCGACCGGCGCCGCACCCGGCGTGCAGAACAGCCGATAAACCAGCCCAACAAGTTCGCGCGCCGATTCGCTGCCCAACGCATAATAAATTGTCCGCGAGTCCCGGCGGGTTGTCACCAACCCATCCTGACGTAGCCGGGCGAGTTGCTGCGACAAATGCGCCTGCCGGATGCCCAGTTCCCGCTCCAACTGCCCGACCGACGCCTCACCATGGGTCAGATGACACAGCACCATCAGTCGATGCGGGTTAGCGATGCATCGCAGAAACTGCGACGCCATGGTCGCGTTGCGGGTCATGGCATCGAGCTCGATGCCGTCGGCACCCGCGTCGTCAGGAAGCGAGGCCGTCCTCAAGTCAACCGAAGTTGTTGCGTGACGCATTTGCCCATCCTTATCGTAAATCATAGATTAGACATATATTATGATCCTTTCTGGCTAGGTTTGGCAATGATGATGAATCGCTTAAGCACCAATAAGCCCCAGTTCAGGGCTTGAAGCCTCGGCGCGCAACTTCCGCGGACTCCGTCCGGCGTGCCGCGCATCAAACCCCGCGCGCACCGCATCGCGCATTGCCCCGGCCATCCGCGCCGGATCATGCGCCCGCGCGATCGCCGTATTCAGCAACACCGCGTCGCAGCCCAGTTCCATCGCCAACGCCGCGTCCGACGCAGTGCCGATCCCCGCGTCCAGCACGACCGGCACCGCACTCCGCGCGCAAATCCGCTCGATATTATAGGGATTGGCAATGCCGAGTCCGGAGCCGATTGGCGAACCCAGCGGCATCACCGCCGCGGCACCCAGATCGGCCAGTTTCCGGCATAAAATCGGATCATCGGTGCAATAGGGCAGCACGACAAACCCGGATTTCACCAGAACGGTCGTGGCCTGGAGCAAAAGTTCGGCATCGGGATACAGCGTTTCCCGATCGCCGATGATCTCCAGCTTGATCCAATTGGTTTCCAACGCCTCGCGCGCCAGTTCGGCGGTCAGCACCGCATCGCGTACCGTGGCACACCCGGCGGTGTTCGGCAGCAACCGATACCGCCCGCCGAGTTCATCGAGCAGCGATCCACCATAGGCTTCGAGGCTGATCCGCCGGACCGCCAGCGTCACCAGCGAGGGTCCGGCGGCGGCCAGAGCATCCAGCAAAACCTGCTGATTGGGGTAGGCTGCCGTCCCCATGAACAACCGCGACTCGAGCGCAACCCCGGCAATCTCGAAATCACCCATCTCAGCCGCCCCCCACCGCGCGCACAATCTCGATCGTATCGCCGTCCCTCAGTCTGGTCGCCCCCCACGCCGATCGCGGCACCACCTGTTCGTTCAAGGCCACAGCCAGACCTTTCGACAAGCTCAACCCCCTGGCCGCGAGAAGCTCGGCGATCGTCGCCGCACCAACCTCGACCACGCCGTTGACCCGGATGCAAGCGTCGCTCATGCGGCGTGCCGTAGCCGATCGAACCGCCCGATCCCAAAGGCCGCGATGCGCGGATCGGTCACGCCGTCCAAAATCGTCGTGGCCATCGCCTCCGCCGTCACCGGCGTCAGCAAAATCCCGTTACGATGATGGCCGGTCGCGAACATCAGGCCGGGCAGGGCGCTCGGCCCCAAAATCGGCGCGTCATCGCGCGACCCTGGCCGAAATCCCACCCAGGTTTCGATCACCGGCAATTCCTCGATCCCCGGCAGCGCCCGCCACGCCCCATCGAGCAGTGAATACAACCCGCCGGCGGTGATCCGCGCATCGAACCCGCGCTCCTCCACCGTCGCCCCGACGATCAACCGCCCATCGGCGCGCGGCACCAGATAGGCCTTCGGTGCCCATACCACATGGCGCAGCAGAGGCGCGTCGGGGTCCATCTGCACCGAAAGCATCTGGCCCTTGACCGGCCGGACCGGCGGGCGCGCGATCGGCAGATCGATCCCCCCCGACCACGCGCCGGCCGCCAGCACCACCACATCGGCGGCATGAACCGCGCCCGCCACCACAACCCCGGTTGCGCGACCATCGGCCACCGCAACCCGTTCAACCGGTGCCTGTTCGTGCAAAACCCCGCCCGCCCGGCGAAACGCCTCGATCAGCGCCGCGACCACCGCCCGGTTGTCGACCTGAATATCGCCCGGCGAAAACACCGCCCCGGCCAGTTGCGGTGCCAGATACGGCTCCCGCTCCCGCGCTTGCGCCGGCGTCAACCATGCGAGATCGATCCCCTGGCTGTGCTGAAACGCCATATCGTGCCGCAATTTTGCGGCGTCGTCGCGGTTGAGTGCCACCAGCAAGGTCCCCTCACACCGCAACCCGACCGGCAGGCCGGAAGCCGCTTCCACCTCCGCCGCAAACGCGGGCCATAACGCCAGCGATGCCCGATTAAGCCCGCCCAGCGCCGCTTCGCCTGGTTCCGCCTCGCATGCAGCCGCCAACATCCCGGCGGCCGCGTGACTTGCGCCAGACCCGGCGGCATCGCGCTCGAAAACCACGACGTCCACGCCACGCTGCGCCAGCCGCCAGCCCAGCGCCAGCCCGATCACCCCGCCGCCAATCACCGCGACTTTCATCGGCCTACTCCGCCGCCGCACGCTCGACGTAAATCTTGCTGCCCGCCTCGCGGAACTCCGCCGATTTCTGCTCCATCCCCTCCAACCGCGTCGCATCGTCGCGGATATCGTGCGAGATTTTCATCGAACAGAATTTCGGCCCGCACATCGAACAGAAATGCGCCACCTTGTGCGCGTCCTTCGGCAGCGTCTCGTCATGATATTGCCGCGCGGTGTCCGGATCAAGTCCCAGATTGAACTGATCCTGCCAGCGGAACTCGAACCGCGCCCGGCTCACCGCATCGTCGCGCAATCTCGCCGCAGGATGCCCCTTGGCCAGATCCGCCGCATGCGCCGCCAGCCGATAGGTAATCACCCCCACCTTCACATCGTCGCGGTTCGGCAGGCCCAGATGCTCCTTCGGCGTCACATAGCAAAGCATCGCGGTGCCAAACCAGCCGATCATCGCCGCCCCGATCGCCGAGGTGATATGATCGTAACCTGGGGCAATATCGGTGGTCAGCGGCCCCAGCGTATAGAACGGCGCCTCATGGCACACCTTCAACTGCCGCTCCATATTCTCCTTGATCTTGTGCATCGGCACATGCCCCGGCCCCTCGATCATCACCTGGCAACCCTTCGCCCAGGCCCGCTTGGTCAATTCCCCCAGCGTGTCCAGCTCCGCGAACTGCGCCGCATCATTCGCATCCGCGATCGACCCCGGCCGCAACCCATCTCCCAGCGAGAACGACACATCATATTTCCGCATGATGTCACAAATCTCGTCGAAATGCGTATAGAGAAAACTCTCCTGGTGATGCGCCAGGCACCACCGCGCCATGATCGACCCGCCGCGCGACACGATCCCCGTCACCCGTTTCGCGGTCAGCGGCACATAGGCGAGCCGCACCCCGGCATGGATGGTGAAATAATCCACCCCCTGTTCCGCCTGCTCGATCAGCGTATCGCGAAACACCTCCCACGACAGCTTGTCCGGATCACCACCCACCTTCTCCAGCGCCTGATACAACGGCACCGTCCCGATCGGCACCGGCGCATTCCGCATGATCCACGAACGGATATTATGAATATTCCGCCCGGTCGATAAATCCATAACAGTATCGCCACCCCAGCGGATCGCCCAGACCAGCTTCTCCACCTCATCCGCCGCCCCCGACGTCACCGCCGAATTGCCGATATTCGCATTGATCTTGACCAGAAAATTCCGCCCGATGATCACCGGCTCCAACTCCGGATGATTGATATTGGCCGGAATGATCGCCCGCCCCGCCGCAATCTCCGCCCGCACGAATTCCGGCGTTACGAACTCCGGTAGAGCCGCCCCGAAATCCTCGCCATCCGCCCGCCGCTCGCCCGCACCCTCGACTGGCTTGGCCCGCCCGAGAGTCTCCCGGTGCGCCACAAAAATCATCTCCTCGGTGATCACCCCGGCGCGCGCGAACTCATACTGCGTCACCATCCCGCCCGCGCGCCCCGCCAGCACCGCGCGCTCCGCAGGGCAGGGCGGCACCAGCCGATCCGCCGGGGCAAACCCGTTATCCTCCGGCTTCACCTCACGCGCCGCCACCGCCTCGAACCCCCGCTGCGCCAGCCAATCCCCCCGCACCTGCGGCAACCCGGCATCGAGATCGAGCACGAAATGCGGATCGGTGAACGGCCCGGACGTATCATACAGCCGGAACGGCGCCTCGTTCGCGGTCGGATGTAAATCCACCTCCCGAAACGGCACCGCGATATCCGGCCGCCCCTCCGGTGCCGAATACACCTTGCGCGACCCCACGATCGGGCCGGTGGTCACCGTGGCGGGCTTGGTCTGGACGTTCATGGCACGCTCCTCACAATGGGGGCGGCGCGGCGGCGATCGGTGCAACGATGGCAATTCCCGTCCCTCCGCCGGCGCAACCCGGATCAGGTTCAAAGAGTTGCCGGACCGCACCGGCTCTCAGCGCCACACAAGGCGCACCCCTCGGAATAGGGGGAAAGTGATTTGATCGTACGCGAGTGTCAAGATGCGATTGAGGGGCGCTCTCGAAAGGCCACCAAAACGTTCATCACCTGTTCATTTTTTGCATCCAAACTGTGAAAATCAACGGGCCGGCAAAACGGCGGTGCGTTGGCAAAACCAAGGTGGGTCAGAATGATCGGACTAATCCCGTTCCGGGTCGATAATTTCACGATTGCGATCGTTGCCGGCGATCTTCTTTCCGCAACCGATCGAAGCCAGGCAGCTTTCCAACATGGCGAGTAAAAAAATGGCCAATAAAAAAATGGCCAATAAAAAAATGGCCAATAAAAAACCAGGTCCGAATCATCGTGATCCGGTCGATCGCCTCGATGTCGCGCGACAAACCATCGGCACCTCGACCGAAGCCCTCGATGAACTGCGCGGAATCCTCCGGATCGCCCGGATCGGTAGTTGGCGCGTGAGTGTCGACAATCTCTGCACCACCTGGTCGGATGAAATGCATGAACTGGTCGGTTGCGACCCGCGCTCGTTCGTCCCAAGCCTCGATGCGCTGATCCAATTGCTGGCCAAAGCCGACCGCATAAAATTCCAAACCGCGTTTGCGTCCGTGGTCGAACACCGGCAAGGCGGCAACATCGAATCTCGTGGCAACGACACGATCGGCGCGGATCGGTTGTTTTGGACCGATATGCAGCCGGAATACGATCCCATCGGAAAAATCGTCGCGGTGCGGGGTGTCTGTCAGGAGATTACCGAGCGGAAATCGGCTTTTGAACGCATCCGCCATCTTGCCTGCCACGATCCTCTCACCGGCTTGGCCAACCGCGCCCATCTCAGCGAGCAGCTCGACCATATTCTGGCCGACGCGTCGCGCCGCCGCGAATCGGTGGCGGTGCTTTGTTTCGATCTCGATGGATTCAAATTGATCAACGATCTCTATGGTCACGCGGCGGGCGATGAAGTGCTGCGCGAGATGGCCAAACGTTTGTCGGCCCATATTCGCGAAACCGACATCGTGGCCCGAACTGGCGGCGACGAATTCGTCGTGGTCCAGGTCGCCGCCCAACAACCCGAGGCCGCGCAGCGCCTGGCCGCGCGGCTGCTCGGCGAATTGATGGGTACGATGGTTCTAGCCGGGCAATCCGAGGTTGCCTTGTCAACCTCGATCGGCATCGCCTTCTACCCCGACGATGCGACGACACCGGACGATCTGCTCGCCCGCGCCGATCACGCGCTCTACGGGGTCAAAAACGACGGTCGCAACAATTTCGCAATTTACGACCGGTCGATGGAGCGGGAGTATCAGGAACGCCGAAAGCTCGAACACGACCTGCGCCTCGCGCTGCAACGAGGCGAGTTCTCGCTGGTGTATCAACCCATGCTCTGTACCAGGCGCGGTACCTTCAAAGGCTTTGAAGCCTTGCTGCGCTGGAACAGCCTGGTACATGGTTTGGTTTCGCCCGAGATTTTCATCGGTATCGCCGAGTCGATCGGCATCATGGGTCCGCTGGGAGCCTGGGTGTTGCGCACAGCGTGCGCGGAGGCAACGCGCTGGGTCAACCCGCTCAAAGTCGCGGTCAATGTTTCGCCAATCCAGATCCAGCAAGGAAATCTGGCTGAAATTATCGCTGAAACCTTGGCGTCCACCGGGCTGGCGCCCGATCGCCTTGAAATCGAGGTCACCGAATCCCTGCTGATCAGAAACCCCGAGCGCGCGCTCGAAACCCTCCGCCAGATCAAAGCCCTGGGGGTGCGAATCGCGATGGACGATTTCGGCACCGGCTATTCCTCGCTCGCCACGCTGCGCGCGTTTCCGTTCGACAAGCTCAAGGTTGACCGCAGCTTCGTCAAAGACCTCGGCGAAGGCTCGGAATCGCTCGCCATCATCAACGCGATTCTCGGCCTCGGTCGCGGCCTGCGCCTGCCTGTGGTGGTTGAAGGGGTCGAAACCGAGGTGCAGGCGGCAATCCTGCGCCGTTGCGGTTGCGACGAGATGCAAGGTTATCTGCTGGGCCGTCCCTCGCCGATCGACCGATTCGACATGATCACCGACCCAGACGGATTGATGAAAAATCTCTGCCGATCCGACACCGCACCGCCTGGGCGGACCATGGCAGCCCGCCCGGCCTGATCCGAACCGACTGCCTGATCCGCACCGACTGTTTGATATTGCGATTTGGGATATTGCGGCTTTGCCCCAAGCCGCCAACGCGGTAAGATACTCGTCGTGAATATGGTGTTGCCCCGGCCGACCCGCATTACGGTCGAAATCGTGTTCGATTTCGTCTGCCCCTGGTGCTACCTCGGGGTCCACCGCTTTGCGCGGATGCGCGCCCGCCGGTACGATTTGGCAATCCAACCGATCTGGCGTCCCTTCCTGCTGAACCCGGACATGCCGCGCATGGGCGTCAGCCGCACCGATTACGCCGCCCGGAAATTTGGCGACGAGGAACGTGCGCGCCGATTCTACGCAACAATTACCGAGATTGCCACGACCGAAGGTCTGGCGGTCGATTTCGGGCGCATCAGGCGGACCCCCAGCAGTGTCGATGCCCATCGCCTCGTACGATTTGCGGCGACAGCGGGGCGCGCCCAGGACGTGGTTCTGGCGATTTTTCAAGCCTATTTTCAGGACGGCACCGACATCGGCAGCGCCGATTCGCTGGTTCGCATTGCGGCAGGCGTCGGGTTGGAGGCCGATTTGGTACGCCAGTTCCTGCTCTCCGATCTCAACGTCGATCAGATCCATGCCGATAATTTGTACGCCCACCGGCTCGGCATCAACGGTGTACCCTGCTTCGTGGTCGATGGTACGGCCGCCATCGCCGGTGCCCAAGAGCCGGACGTGCTGGAACGCCTGATCGAATTGGCCGCCTGCGACGCCGCTCCTTGAGCCAGCCGGCGGCCAATCCGCGCAACCCATCTTCCGCCGCCCCGTTGGCGTCCCCCTGTTGGCGTCCCCGGGTTGGCGTGGCAGAGTGGTTTTATGAAACGCCGCAATCTCATCGCCTCGATTCCCCTCGCCGTCGCCTTCGCGCGTCCCGCCCAAGCCGCTGATTTCAGTGGATTCCTGACCGGGCTTGGGTCCCGCGCCCGCCAGCAGGGCGTGCCGGACAGCATCATCGACCAGGCGCTCGGTGGCCTGACCCCCAACGCCCAGGTCATTCACCTTGACGGCCACCAGCCCGAGTTCACCCTCACCTGGGCGCAATACAGCGCCCGCGTCGTCACCCCCGCCCGAATCAAGGACGGCCACGCCAAACAGGCGCAACTCCGCCCGATCTTCGCCGATATCCGGCAACGCTTCGGCGTCGCCGCCGCGCCGATCATGGGGATCTGGGGTATCGAAACCGATTTCGGCGTGATCCAGGGCGATTTCCAGGTGATCGACTCGCTGGCCACCCTGGCCTGGTTCCGCAACAGCACGTTCTTCGCCAATGAAGCGATCGCCGCGATGAAAATCGCCGCGCGGGGCGATGCGCCGCTACCGCGCCTGATCGGGTCCTGGGCCGGCGCGATGGGTCAGCCACAATTCATGCCCAGCGTCTACCTCACCACGGCGATCAATTTCTCCGGCCGCGGCACCCCGAATATCTGGACCAGCGTGCCGGATACCATGGCCTCGATCGCCAATTATCTGCATAAAGCCCGCTGGGTGCCCGGTCTGCCGTCAAGCGAACCGGTCCTGATCCCGTCCGGCTTCAACGCCGCCTTGGCCGGGCGCGACCATCATCTGCCGCTCGCCCGCTGGCAGGCGATGGGGCTGCATCGTTTTGCCAATGCAGCACCTTTGCCACCCGCCACCGAAGCGTCGCTGCTGTTGCCGGATGGCCCGACCGGTGCGGCCTATCTCGTCTACGCGAATTTCACCGCCATCCGCCGCTACAACCCGTCGGACCTCTACGCCCTCGCGGTCGGTGAACTTGGCCGCCTGATCGCGGCATGAACCGCTCCTTGCCGGTGGCTGTGGTGGCCCTGCTGGCGCTGTCGGGCTGCGTCCACCAACGCGTCCGGCCCGGCCCGGCCCCAACCGGCGCGCACTACATGATCGGCAATCCCTATCTCGCCGAAGGCGAATGGCACTACCCGCGCGCGATCGACGCTTATGACCGTACCGGCCTTGCCACCATCATCCCGCCCGGCCACGATGCCGCAACGACCGATGGCGAAGCGTTCCACCAATCCGGCCTGACCGCCCAAAGCCCGGTCCTGCCGCTGCCCTCGCTGGTGCGGGTCACCAACCTGGTCAACGGCCGCAGCCTGACCCTGCGGGTGAACGACCGTGGCCCGGCAACCCCCGGTCGGATCATCGCGGTCACCCGCAAAGCCGCCCGGTTGCTGGGGTTCCCGTCTGGCGGCGTGGTCGAAATCAGGATCAGGCTGCTCGCCCGCCGCTCATCCGCGCTGCAAACCGCCCTCGGTGCCGGCCCGCATCTGATCCCCGCCCCGCTCGCCCGTGTCGAGGCAAGCGCCCTGCCGCCGCCGCCCGGTGCGGCCGGTGCGGCGGGCGGCACCGGATTGATCAACCCGGTCAGCCATGCGCCCGCTATGACAACCCTCTCCCCCGACGCGCCGCTCTCCGGCGTGGTGCATACCGAACCCCCCGATCCCGGCCCGCTCTACGTCGAAATGGCGGGTTTCGGCTCCGGCGGCGACGCCCAGGCGCTGCTGTTCCGCCTCGAAGGCATGCCAGGCAGCGTGGTGCCGCAACCGCGTGAAGGCCGCACCCTGTATGCCGTGAAACTCGGCCCCTACCGCTCGGTCGCCGCCGCCGACGCGGCCCTGCGCGAAGTTCTGCACCGCGGTGTCCCCGACCCCGAAATCACCGTGCGGTGATCCGCCCCGGTGCCTTCATCACTGTCGAGGGCGGCGAAGCCGTCGGCAAATCCACCCAGATCGCCCGCCTCGCCGCCACATTGCGCAGCCACGGCCATAACATCCTCCTCACCCGCGAACCCGGCGGCACGCCGGGTGCCGAAGCGATCCGCGCCCTTCTGCTGAACCCTGCCACAACCCTTGCCCCGCTCGCCGACACCCTCCTGGTCTTCGCCGCCCGCGCCGACCACGTCGCAACCCTGATCCGCCCCGCCCTCGCGCGCGGCGACATCGTCCTGTGCGACCGCTTCACCGACTCCACCATGGCCTACCAGGGCTACGGTCTCGGCGTCGATTGCGCCACCATCGCCGCCCTTACGGAAATGATCGGCCTCACCCCCGATCTCACCCTCATCCTCGACGCCCCACCCGAAATCGCCGCCGCCCGCCTCGAAGCGCGCGCCACCAACCCCGATCGCTACGAACGCTTCGACGCCGATTTCGCTGCCCGCGTCGCCGCCGGCTTCCGCGAAATCGCCGCCGCCAACCCCGCCCGCTGCGCCGTCATCGACGCTTCCGGCCCCATCGACTCCATCGCCGCGACCATCGCCGCCACTGTCACAAGCCGTCTCCCCCACAGGATCGGGCCATGATCGCCCCCCGCGCCAACCCCACCCTGCTCGGCCAGGACCGCGCCATCGCCGAACTCCACCGCGCGGCAACCGGCAACCGCCTGCACCACGCCTGGCTGATCGCAGGCCCGCCCGGCATCGGCAAAGCCACACTCGCCTACCGCTTCGCCCGCTGGCTGCTCGCCGGTGCCACCACGGAAAACCTCTATCTCCCCCCCACCGACCCGGTGTTCCGCCGCGTCGCCGCCGCCTCCCACGCCGACCTCCTGGTCATCGAGCGCCGCTACGATGAGAAAAAAAAGCGCATGCAGGGCGAAATCGTGGTCGAAACCGTCGCCCAGGCCGGCAAATTCCTCCGCCTCACGCCGGGGGAGGGCGGCTGGCGCGTCGTCATCGTCGATGGCGCGGAAGCGCTCAACCGCAACGCCGCCAACGCTTTACTCAAACTGCTCGAGGAACCCCCGCCCCGCGCCATCTGGCTCCTCATCAGCCACGCCCCCGGCCGCCTGCTCCCCACCATCCGCAGCCGCTGCCGCCACCTCGAAGCCGCCACGCTCACCCCAGCCACCATCGAAACCCTGCTCGCCGCCGCCCACCCCGACCTCACCGCCCCCCAGCGCACCCGCCTCGCCACCCTGGCCGAAGGCTCGATCGGCCGCGCCCTCTCCCTCGCCGGCACCGATGGCCTCGCCCTCGCATCCCTGGTCGATGAAGCCCTCACCACCGCCATCCCCCCATCCCGCGCCGCCGCCATCGCCGACAGCATCGCCCGCGCCGAGGATGGTTTCACCATTTTCACCGACCTCCTGCGCACCAACCTCGCCACCACCACCCGAACCACGGCCCGCAGCCACCCATCCCCATCCCTTGATCATCAAGCCGCCCTCTGGCAGGAGTTCGGCCACCTCGAAGCCGAAGTCGAAGGCCTGAACCTCGACCCCCGCGCCGCCATCCTCACCATCCTCCACCGCCTAAGGCCCTCATGACCAAGCGTTTCTACATCACCACCCCGATCTACTACGTCAACGGCGCGCCCCACATCGGCCACGCCTATTCCTCGATCGCGGCCGACGTCATGGCCCGCTTCAAACGCCTCGACGGCTACGACATCTTCTTCCTCACCGGCACCGACGAACACGGCCAGAAAATCGAAAAAGCCGCGATCGACGCCGGCATCACCCCCCAGCACCTCGCCGACCGCAACAGCGCCGCCTTCCGCGCCATGGCGAAAGCGGTCAACCTCTCCAACACCGACTTCATCCGCACCACCGAACCCCGCCACCAGGCCGCCTGCACCGCCATGTGGCAAGCGCTCGACGCCGCCGGTGCCATCGAACTCGGCCACTACGAAGGCTGGTACGCCACCCGCGACGAAGCCTTCTACAACGAGGACGAACTCACCACCGCACCCGACGGCTCCAAACGCTCCCCCTACGGCGCCCCGGTCGAATGGGTCCGCGAACCCTCCTATTTCTTCAAACTCAGCGCCTTCCAATCCCGCCTGCTCGCCCTCTACGAAACCCACCCCGAATTCATCCAGCCCGCTGCCGCCCGCAACGAAATCCTCGCCTTCGTCCGCTCCGGCCTGCGCGACATCTCGATCAGCCGCACCAGCTTCACCTGGGGCATCCCTGTACCTAACGCTCCCACCCACGTCATGTACGTCTGGATCGACGCCCTCACCAACTACCTCACCGCCCTCGGCTACCCCGACCCCGCCGCCCCCAACATGCAATTCTGGCCCGCCGACATCCACCTCGTCGGCAAGGAAATCACCCGCTTCCACGCCATCTACTGGCCCGCCATGCTCATGGCCGCCAACCTCCCCCTCCCCAAGCGCGTCTTCGGCCACGGCTGGTGGGTCGTCGATGGTGAAAAAATGTCGAAATCCCTCGGCAACGCCCTCGAAATCCAACCCCTCATCACCGAATTCGGCATCGATCCCATCCGCTTCTTCCTCCTCCGCGAAATCCCCTTCGGCAACGACGGCGATGTCTCACGCCGCGCCATCATCACCCGCCTGAACACCGAACTCGCCAACGACCTCGGCAACCTCGCCCAGCGCACCCTGTCCTTCATCGCCAAAAACGCCGGTGCCATCATCCCCAAACGCGGCACCCTCACCGAACCCGATCACGCCATCCTCACCCTCGCCGCAACCCTCCCCACCCGCACCCGCTCAGCACTCGACCGTCTCGCCTTCCACGAAGCCCTCGAGGAAATCTGGAAACTCATCCGCGCCGCCAACGCCTACATCGACCATCAAGCCCCCTGGACCCTCCGCAAAACCAACCCCGCCCGCATGGCCACCGTGCTCCGCACCCTCTGCGAAACCCTCCGCACCGCGGCCATCCTCCTCCAACCCTTCATGCCCGAAACCATGGCGAAACTGCTCGACCAACTCGCCATCCCCCCCACCGCCCGCAATTTCGCCGCCCTCGAAACCCCCCTCACCGAAGCCACCCCACTCCCACCCCCCGCCGGCCTCTTCCCCCGCTTCACCGAACCGGAATCATAAAAAAACCGCGCGGCCCACCAGCCACACGGTTCCCAACCTCAAAATTATCCCGAAAAACCTGGTAGCGGCGGGCGGATTTGAACCACCGACCAAGAGATTATGATTCTCCTGCTCTACCGCTGAGCTACGCCGCCAACCGGTGCCGCCGAGGTAGCGCCCACCGCCAACCCTGTCAATCAGAACCGCG
>JAQTXH010000014.1:0-19503 GCA_028688905.1 Acidiphilium sp.
CCGATACTTCGGCCTGGCTGCATCGCTTGCGCGACGAACGCCGGGTGCTTGTTCCGGAAACGGGCGAGCTGGTCACCGCTGCTCCTGACTTCCGACTGGCGGTTACGGCAAATACGCTCGGGCAGGGGGATGATACCGGGGCCTACCGTGGAACCAAAGCGCAGAATCTCGCTCTGCTCGATGGTTTCACCGTGATCAAGGTTGGTTACATGGACGCCGACGATGAACATGATGTCGTGATGAAGTCGTTGGGACAGAATGGGAACCCGACGATGGCCCAGGCGATCGGTGTCATGCGTCAGGTTGCTGAAGGTGTTCGGAAGAACTTTGAAGAGGGGTCCATGGACATCACTGTCACGACACGAACCATGATCCGCTGGGCTGCCCTGGCTTCAGGCTTGGCACCTATCTACGGATCTAAATCGGTGCTCGAAGGAGCACGCTTCGCGTTTCTTAATCGCGCAAACGAAACCGATGCTCGTACCATCGAGACTTTGATCGAGGCCGCAATCTCATCTGTATGATTTCCAACCCCGTCATCCTTTGGATGGCGGGGTTTTCTCGTGCTGGTTACCAGCCTCGGCGATTTTTCTTGCTTTTTTTCCGAGACGGGATCAAGTGCGAAAGTCCAGGCCCAAGTTTTCGGGCTCACATCAGAATTGAGCTGTGTTATGGACATTTTTTTCAGCGTCGGCGACGAACAGGTCGTGTGCAGTTTCATCGACGAGATCAACACCTGCATCACCAGGCTGGCATTGCCCTCTGGGAAAGTAACTCGGACCGATCATGACGCCGAGTTCCTTGGCGCCGCACGCCGGCACCACCCGGACATCAAGTCCGCGAAGCTCGTGGTTTCGACCGATGACTGGATCAAGGAAGATGGCCGGCTTGTGACGAACCAGGCGATCGCATTGATCGTCGAAGGTCTGAAGTCGGGTGCCGTTCCCGTCGGGATGGAGACGTCGATCGAGGCGCATCGTGCGGCCGTGGCCGTGTTCACTGCGCTTGCCCAGCTCCGACCTGGGGACAAGGCCGCCGGTGATGTCTGGAAGATGATCACCGCCGCTCGCCGGGTGGTGCGCCAGCGCGAGCTGGATGCTGCCGCGGCCTCCGCAACACCGTTCTGGAAGCCAGGTTCCAGTTATGATGCTCGGGCTGCCTGGTCTTTCTGAACGGCCGGCGACAGCGACATCGGCCCGTCCGTCTGTGTGATCTGCACAGATCCTGCCTTCGCCAGTTCGAGGGACGCAGCAAACATGCTGGCCACATAGGCGCGTGCATGCAGCTCGGTCAGCCGGCGGGTGGAGGACGCCATCTCGCTTGCCGCCATGTCGCGCGTCAGATCCTGCAATGGGGTCTCCGGGGCAAGTTGATCGAGCCGGGTGAGCAGCCACCGGTGCGCTTGCGCCGATCGGCAGAGATCCAGCCATTGGGGACGAAACTCGACAGGAAGGTGCCGGGGCTTGCTGGCAGAGAGGCAGGCTTGCAGCAGCTCGAAGGTCTCCCGCCTCCTGCTTCCGGCGGGGGCACTTCCCCTGCCGCGGCGTGCGTGTGGCGACGGGCGATCGTCAGGTCCGCGTAGTGATCTTTTCAGGACCAGATCGCTGCGCGCATAGGTGGCGGGGCCGGTGCTCCACCGACTGATCAGAACATCCGTGGCACGCGCGATCTGCTCACGAGCGATCAGACGCTCCTGGATCTCGCGGGCTTCAGATTCAGCCTTATCGAGATCCGGGTGGCCGGCGGGCAGGAGCAGGCGGGATTTCAACAGGGTAATCGTCGCGGCCGTGACGACCCAGCCGGCCTTTGTCGATAGTCGGGTCGGAACGTCGCTCCTGGCCACTTCCTGGCAGATCAAATCGACCACGTCGTGAATCGACAAAGCGGCGATGTCGTAGGATCTGGACCGCAGCCGGTCGAGAAGGGCGTCCACCGGCCCGCTGAAGCCTGCTATCGTGATGTCGCCGGCGGACGGTGGGCCTGCGGGCTCGTGGTGAGCAGGCTGATGTTGAGCAGGGTCCGGGGCTGTCATTTCATGTTGCTTACGAGAGAGAGCTTCAGATCGGGGAATGACTGCGCGATCCGAGCGAACGCCCGCCATGGTGTCCAGTTCGCTGCAAAAAAAGCGTAGTGCAGGCGCGTGGGTCGCGGACGGGAGTATGTGACTTGGCGGAGCCCGTCCGTAGTGCCCCAGTGGCTCCAGAGCCAGGCGGCCGCATCTGGGTGCTCACGCCCGAGGGCGAGGATATCGGGTGGAACAGGATACGCCGCATTGAGATCGAGCGGACACCGTTCGAGAAGCGGTAGTTGATTGGGATCGACAAAACGTGTTCCGGAGAGGCCAAGAACCGTCGAACGCAGGGGTTCGTACTCCTGCTCTGCGACGTCTCGCGCCTTCTTTGCCATCGCACGGAGTGTCCTGACCGGCCTGACAGGGTCGATGTTGGACGTGAGCAAACGGCTGAACCAGGCTTCCTCAAGAGCATCGTAGTCCACTGACCACGGGATGATGCCCGGGCCGCGCATGGATGCCTGAAACCGATCGAGAGCCACGGACGCATCATCCCCCTCGCAGACGCTTTCGACCGTCAGACCGACGGCGATCCAATCGTCATGATCGAACTGAAACGAGTCAGCGGAACGCTGCTGGTCACTCATTTTCTGACATAAGGACATAACAACATGGAGACATAATGACATAATGACATAAAGACACAATGACATAAAGACATAAGGACATACGAACAGCGTCAGAGGTCGATGAGTCGGCCGGGGCTGTCGATCTCGATCTTGGCCCGGCGGATGTACCCGCGCATTGATGCCAGGCTGCGATGGCGTGTGTGCGCCATGATTTGCTCATCGCGGGCACCAGCATGGTACGCCTCGGTGATGAACCCGGCGCGCAAGCCGTGGGGACTCAGGCGTTCTGAAGTCGGGACCTTGATTCCGGCTGCTTCTGCCCGGCGAAGAAGGATGTCTCGCATCGCTGCCGGCGCCAGGCCGCGCGGCTCGATCCCGCCCCACCGGGTGATCTTGCGGAATATCGGCTGGGCAATGCTCCTGTCGGGGCACGACAACGCCATCCAGGCTTCGAGCGCGCGGACAGGGCACGTTTCAGGCCGTCGCCCGCGCGGGATGAAGACCTCTTGTCCCTGGGCCTGCTGGTCCGTCTTGCTCGACGGGATGAATATCCTGATGCCGGCAGGCTCGAAAAAGACGTGGTCGGAGCTGATAGATGTCAGCTCGGACCGTCGCAGGGCTCCGGAGAAACCGATCAAGAGAAGCGCGCGATCGCGTGTGTTGCTGAGCCGGGTCGCGAGGCTGGGCCGATCGACGCCGGCAGTGGCCCCACCTGGAGGCGGAGCCTTGAATGCCGCGAGCATCCTGCGGATTTCCGTAGATGTCAGCGCGGCCGCCTGCACCTTCCGGTTATGGCCTGACTGGCTCCGATTGATGCCGCGAACGGTTGCCCGGATCAGCGGATGGCCTGCATGCCAAGGTGCTCCGAATTTGTGATGGAAATATGCAATGGCGGACAGTCGCCGCAGGATGGTACTCCGGGAGTGTGTCGTCGCCAGACTGGCGAGATAGGCTCCGACAGCGACGGGTTCAGCGGGGAGGGGCGCGTAGCCATGTGCGGCGGCCCACTGTCCGAACTGTCGCCAGTCCGACTGATAGGCCAGCTTGGTGGACGCCGGGTGCTGTTCCGCGACGAAGGCCCCCATCACTCGTTCCGCGGCTTCTCGGGCGTCCTGGACAGACCAGGCCACCTCGATCGGGGTCGGCAGGATTTCCCCCCGCAGCGCCGGGACCGACGGCTCCGCCGGCGGTGTCGGGGACGCGTCCGGGGTTTGGTCGGCGGTTTCAAGAGTTTCAGCCGGTTCGTTCATGGCGCCACATCGCTCTGGGAAACTGGCAGGATTCTAGGCTTTTTAATCAAATGTGGCAAAGCGGACTAACCGACGATAAAATATAATTATCGTCGGTTAAGTGGACCGCGGTCTTCGGAGGTTCCGTGTTTCCCAGCGGTTGATTGTGCGGGATAGATCGCGACCTTGTAGGGCGCTGGAAGTGAACTGGAGGTGACATGTGATTCGGGGTATGTGTTTTCCGGAAATCGCTGGTAGATTTTTTGGACAGATCTTTTTCATTGTAAATCAGTCTTTTACGACC
Organism: Acidiphilium sp.; assembly: GCA_028688905.1. Taxonomy (GTDB): domain Bacteria; phylum Pseudomonadota; class Alphaproteobacteria; order Acetobacterales; family Acetobacteraceae; genus Acidiphilium. Next base: position 4,174 of record JAQTXH010000014.1, read on the forward strand.
AAGAGTCGCGCCTGCGTGGGCGCGGATGAACCCTTCCGGCTGACTTTGGTGAATTCCTGGCGATAGTCGCGCCTGCGTGGGCGCGGATGAACCCCCCGCGCGGGCCGGGGGATGCGCCATGCTCGGGTCGCGCCTGCGTGGGCGCGGATGAACCCGCAATGCGATTGCCCGGATGCTCAATGGCCTGGTCGCGCCTGCGTGGGCGCGGATGAACCCAACACTGGGGATGGCGCTCAGTTGTATGAGTTGTCGCGCCTGCGTGGGCGCGGATGAACCCCCTGTGGAGATTCCAGATTCCCATTGTCGTCGGTCGCGCCTGCGTGGGCGCGGATGAACCGCGTCGGCGCTCCGTAGCTGTAGCTGCGCGACTTTATCCGCAGCCATGCGCGATTTCATCGGTGATTTCTGCTTAAATTAAGTGATCGCAGACCGTTCGCCGTGCGCAGATTAAGTGCCTCCATGCGCAAATTATTTGATCGGTGCGCGACATCAGAGTGTCATGTTCATAATTCGTGATCCCAGGCTGCCCCGTTCAAGTCTACCCCAGCGGTACTGTCGACTGAGACATTTTTTCCGCGCCAATAGGATTGTTTTTGCCATTTTGATACGATAACGTGGAGCCGTCTAGAGCCTCGCGAGACAATTCATGGCCGCATACGGTTACGCCCGCGTCAGCACGATCGACCAGGACCTAACGATTCAGCAGCACGCCCTTCGTGCGGCTGGCTGTCAGGTGATCCGTGCCGAGAAAGCGAGCGGTTCGCGCCGCGATGGTCGGACGGAACTCGCTCTCCTCATGGACTTCCTCAACGCCGGCGATACGCTGGTGGTCACCCGGATCGATCGGCTGGCGCGGTCGATGAAGGACCTTCAGGATATCGTTCACGAGCTGAAGGCCAAAGGCGTCGCGTTGCGCGCAACCGAACAGCCGGTGGACACCGGCACCGCGGCTGGCAAGGCGTTCCTCGACATGCTCGGCGTGTTCGCCGAGTTCGAAACCAATCTGCGTCGTGAACGACAGTTGGAAGGTATATCGGCTGCCAAGGCGCGAGGCGTCTATCGGGGACGCAAGCCCAGCATCGATGTCGCTGAGGTCAAGCGGCTCAAGGAATTTGGTCTGGGACCCACGGCGATCGCCCGCAAGCTCGGCATCGGGCGGGCTTCGGTCTATCGGGCGCTGGAAGCCGGATGATGGTAACTGGCGGTCGCCTTTCGGTGCCGCCGGAGAGCTTGGTCGGTCTGCGACGCCGGCTCGACACGATGCCTGATCGCCATTCCGATCGGGCGGAGATGATCAAGCAGGCCGCGGCACTCTACGGCGTATCGACCACCACACTCTATCGCCAGTTGCGCACCCTGCATCGTCCGCGTCCCATGCGCCGCGCTGATCGCGGCCGCCCCCGTAAAGTGCCGATCGCAGAATTAGAACGCTGGTGCGAAATTATCGCCGCGTTCAAACTGCGCACGACCAACAAGAAGGGGCATCACCTTTCGACCGGGCGGACAATCCAACTGCTGGAAGACTATGGTGCCGAAACGCCCGATGGGCTTGTCCGCCTGCCAGCGAACACCCTGACGAGGTCGATGGCCGATCGATATCTCAGGCAATGGGGTTACGACCAGGCCCGGATCAGCCGGGGACCGGTTGCCGTCCGCTTTCAGGCTGAGCGGTCGAATGACCTCTGGCAGTTCGACCTCAGCCCGTCCGATCTCAAGCAGGTACCGCAACCGCTCTGGGCCGAGGCCGGCCGCGGTGCGCCGACGCTGATGCTCTACAGCATCGTCGATGACCGCTCCGGCGTCGTCTATCAGGAATACCGCTGCGTCTATGGCGAGGATGTTGAGGCGGCACTGCGCTTCCTGTTCAATGCGATGGCCACAAAACCCGACGACAGCGGCTTGGTGCTGCAAGGCATCCCCGAAGCGATCTATGCCGACAACGGCCCGATCACCAAGAGCCGAGTATTTCAGCGGGTGCTGGAATGCCTTGGCATCCGGCTGATGACCCATCTGCCCGCTGGCAAGGACGGACGGCGTGTCACGGCGCGCAGCAAGGGCAAGGTAGAGCGCCCGTTCCGAACCGTGAAGGAGGCGCACGAGACGCTCTACCATTTTCACAAACCGGAGAACGAAGCCGAGGCCAATCTCTGGCTCCATCGCTATCTCGCCAACTACAACGGCCAGCAGCATCGCAGCGAACCCCACAGCCGGAGCGATGACTGGCTGCGCAATCTACCCGAAGCCGGCCTCCGGGCGATGTGCGCCTGGGAGCGATATTGCGCCTTCGCGCGCGAACCGGAACGACGGCTGGTGGCGAGCGATGCCCGGATAAGCGTGGATGGGATCACCTATGAAGTCGATCCCGATCTCGCTGGCGAGACCGTGTTGCTCTGGTGGGGGTTATTCGACCGTGACCTCTATGTCGAGCATGGTGAGCGGCGCTTCGGTCCCTATGCGCCGGTGGGTGGCCCGATCCCGCTGCATCGTTACCGGTCTCACAAGAAAACTCGCGGCGAGGAACGGGCTGATCGGATTGCGGCCTTGGCTGATCGGCTTGGCCTCCCTCGCGCCGCGCTGGAGGGCAACCCCGACATCGCGGTTCCATCCACCCTTGGCCACCGTGAAATCGCGCGCGTGCCATTCGCAGACCCCGATCCATATCGCGAGATCACATTCGAGAATACCGTGCGCGCCAAACTCGCGATCGCCGATCTGTTGGGTCGCCCGCTAGCCCGATTGTCGGTCGAGGAGCGCGACTGGATCAACGGCGTACTGACTGAAACCTTGAGCAAATCTACCGTGCTGGCCCGCGTGCGCGAACGGTTCATGACGTCACGCCCCCGATCAGGTCAGGGCGTAACGGGCGAGGAAATCCAATGCTGACCGAGGTGATGCAACATTATGGACTGACGCGTGATCCCCATGCCGCGGGCTACTTCGAGACCGAGCATCACCAGCGGATCTGCAAGGACATCCGGGCGGCAATCGTTGACGGCAATCTCGTTGCGATCGCCGGCATGGTCGGCAGCGGCAAGACGGCGCTGCTCCAGCATATCCAACGCGAGCTGGCCAGGAACAATAAAGTCATGGTCTCAAAATCGCTTGCCGTGGATCAGGAACGCACTACGATTGCCACCCTGATCGATGCCCTTTTCTATGACCTCACGACCGAGGGCGAGGTGAAAATTCCCAAGCAGGGCGAGCGGCGCGAACGCGAATTACGCGGCCTGTTCAAACGCCAACGAAAGACGGTGGCGCTGTTCGTCGATGAAGCTCACAATCTGCATCCGAAGACGCTGACCGGCCTGAAACGACTGATGGAGGTAATCGCCGATGGCGGTGGCAAGCTGTCCGTAGTGCTGGCCGGTCACCCGAAGCTCAGAAATGACCTCCGGCGTCCCACGATGGAGGAAATCGGCTATCGTACCAGGCTGTTCACCTTCGAGGGGATTGCGGGCCAGCAACGGGAATACATCGCCTGGCTGATCGACAAGTGCCTCATCGCCGATGGCAAGCCCGGTGACATGATGACCGATGCCGCGGTTGAGGTTCTGGCCAGCCGGTTGCTAACGCCATTGCAGATCGAGCAACATCTGATCCTGGCGCTTGAAGAAGGTTATCGGGTCGGTGAGAAGCCGGTCACGCCCGAAGTTGTTGAGACCGTGTTGTCGAAACAGATCGACGATCTCGAACCTCGCCTTACCCGCCACGGCTACAATGTCAGGTCACTGGCGGATCAGTTCAATGCCAAGCCGGCCGAGATCAAGCGCCTGCTGCGCGGCGAACTCGACGCCACGCGAACCCAGGAACTCACCGACGAAATGCTCGCGGCTGGGCTCCCCCTTTGAGCCGTAGCTCGCCAGTATCCGCGAATTTCTTCAACCACTGAAAGAGGGCGAACGATTTAATATGCAGGATATAGCGAAAGTCGCAGTTGTGACCGGCGCATCAGGTGGCATCGGCGCGGTGATAGCGAAGCACTTTGCGGCAGAGGGCTTTGCCGTGCTCGTAAACTACAAGACCCGGAAGGACGAGGCAGATGCAGTTGTGACCGAAATCATCCGTGCTGGTGGGAATGCCGCGTCCTTTGAGGCTGACGTCTCATTGGATATCAATGCCAAAGGGCTGATCGACTTTGCAGTCAGCAAATTCGGACGAATCGATGTTCTGGTGAACAATGCCGGTCTCGGGGCGGGACGCCCGTTGATCGAGATCGATGCGGATCATGTGAACGCTCAGACCGCGCTGAATATCGCCGGCGTGCTGTTCGCATCCAAGCATGCGACCATCGCCTTCGGTGATGCGGGCGGGTCTATCATCAATATAAGCTCAGTTCAGGGCGTTTCGCCGATACCAGGCGGAGCGGTATATTGCGCGACCAAAGCGGCGGTGAATGCCATCACCGTGAGCCTGGCGGCCGAATTGGGACCACGGAAAATCCGCGTCAACGCGGTCGCCCCGGGCCTGATTATGACGGAGAAAATGAAAGCAAAAGTTCCCGAGGAAGCCAAACAAGAAATCATGAAGGACACGCCGCTTGGCCGCCTGGGCACACCGGAAGAAGTCGCCGAAGTTGTTGGCTTTCTGGCTTCCGAGGCGGCGAGATGGATCACCGGACAGGTAATTACCGCATCAGGCGGGTACCGGTGACACGGGGTAGCGTCCAGTGTCCTGAATTTTGCGCACGGCCCTCTGATGTCGCGCGCCGATCATTTAATTTGCGCATGGAGGCACTTAATCTGCGCACGGCGAGCGTTCTGCGATCACTTAATTTAAGCAGAAATTGCCGATGAAATCGCGCATGATCGCGGATGATGTCGCGCAGCTACACGTAGCGCCACCACACGCTAAGTCGCGCCTGCGTGGGCGCGGATGATCCTTGCTGATCCTTTGGGAAGTGCCAACGAGTTTCCTTCGCGCCTGCGTGGGCGCGGATGAACAACCCGGACGTCGCGCGCGGACTGGCACCGTCCAGGGGCTGCCGCGCCGTCAGCCGTGAGCGCGGATCACCAGGCAGAACCCGACCGCTGCCAGCGCGAGGCTGGCCCAAACTGTCCACTCGGCAACGAGCTGGCTTCGCTTCGACAGGGCCACCAGGCGAGCGCCGTTGCGGATGATCCGCGCCGTCTCCGGTCCGTCGTCGTTCGCCGTCGATGCCATGAGGCCCGAAGTAACGAAACGCCCCGATTTGTAGCATAAGCGGACAAAGGGAGAACATCATGCGGCCCTCGATACAGTGTCGGGTACGGGTCTGAGTGGGCGCAATCCGACAGGGTTTTCCGTTGATTTCTGCTGGCTGCCCCAGATGTAGTCCCCGGTCAGGTTCACGTGCTCCCAGCCGATCGGGGAAAGGTGAGTAAGGTGGGCATCTTGAACATCTTCGACCTTACGCAAGGCGTCGATGGCGCGGCCAAGATAGCGCGTGTTCCAGAGGATGATCGCGGTGACGACCAGATTGAGGCCGGATGCGCGGTGCTTCTGATTTTCGAATGTCCGGTCGCGGATTTCGCCGAGCCTGTGGATGAAGACCGCCCGCGCCAGGCTGTTCCGAGATTCGCCCTTGTTGAGTTCCTGGCTGCTCTCGCGGCGTAATTCGGGGTCTTCCAGCCAGTCGAGGGTGAATAGCGTGCGCTCGAGCCGGCCAAGTTCCCGGAGTGCTGCGGCGACACCGTTTTGTCTGGGATATGAGGCGAGTTGGCGCATGATGAGCGACGCGGTCACGGTGCCGGTGCGGATTGACGTGGCGATCCGCAGAATGTCTGTCCAGTGCGCTCGGATCAGGTCGATGTTGATGCGGCCGGCGATCATCGGCCCGAGCGTCGGGTAGGTCGTGGCCTTGGCGAAGCTGTAGAGGCGGCGATCTTTCAGGTCGGGAATTCTTGGTGCAAACTGGAATCCGAGCAGGGCGCACAAGGCGAAGACGTGATCCGATACGCCTCCGCCATCGGTATGGTGGCGGTGCTGGCGTGGCATGACTTCGCCGTGATGATCGAGCAGTCCGTCGAGGACATGGATCGCCTCGCTCGCGGTTGCGGCGATAACCTTGGTATGGAACGGCGCGTAGCGACCTGAGAGATGGGTATAGAATTTGATGCCAGGTTCATGGCCATAATGGGCGTTGAACTGACTCGCATCGCGGCCGAACCCACCGGCCCGGAAGAATTGTCCATCCGAGGACGAGGTTAATCCTGAGCCGAATATCGCGGCGAGCGGCTCGCGATTCTGATAATCGACAAGGCGCCGCAACGCCAGCGCGTAAGTCTCATCGCGAATATGCCAATCGGCCGCCCAGGCGAGTTGACCGAGGCTGGCGATACTGCACGCTTCGGCCATGCGGGTCAGACCCAGATTGAGCCCGTCGGCCAGAAGGCCGGCGATGAGAACTCTGGGATCATCAACAAGCTCTCCTGTCCGCAAATGGGTGAAGCACTCGGGGAAGCGGGTCCAGCCGGCAACCTCCGACAACAGATCGGTGATCCGTATACGCGGCAACATCGCATACAGGCGGCCCGCGAATGCTTCGGCCTCGGGCGGTGTCGATTTCTCAATCGGCGTGATTTTCAGAACCCCTTTGTCAATCGTGACGTCGGGCAGCAACCCGCCTTTGGCACGGGCTTCAACCGCGGCAAGTCGTTCATTGAGGCGGGTCTGACGTTCCGCGATGAACCGTTCGAAATCGGTCTCGACGGCAAGCGGAATGCCGGAATCTCCTTGCATAGTTTGCAGGGTTTCCGTGGAAATCAGACGATCTTCGAAGGCCCGATACTGCCGACTGCCCATGACCCAGACATCACCGGCGCGTAGGCGCGTGCACAATTCCGCCAACACGCAGAGTTCATAATAACGCCTGTTGATGCCGTTCCCGGGCAAAACATGGCGCACCCAACGCTGGCGGATGAAGGCGGTCGGGGCGGATTTCGGCAGGGTTGTGGCACCGGCTTTATTGATCCGGCGCAACGTATCTATGGCGCGCATCAGCGGTGTCGTGGCGGCCACGCCTTGGAAGGTAAAGGCTTCGAGAAAGGCTGGTGCCCATCGCCTGACGCCAGCATAGTGCTCGGTCAACTTTTGGTATGGATCAAATTCCTCCGGCCGGGCCAGGGCCTCCGCTTCGGCGACCGTCGTGCAGAACCGCTCCCAGGGCATCACCTTGTCGATCGCCGCGAAGGGATCCCCCTTGCCGGCACGCGCGGTGATCAAGGCCGTTCCGATCCTGGCAAAGAGCCGGACCTTTTCGTTGATCGCTCGTCCATCAGCCTGGAAATCACGAGCGTGCTTGCCTTCGGCTTTCCGGAACATCGCACCAATCAACCGTTCGAACAGATCAATGGCATGATCTGTCAGGTTAGCCGCCAGATCGAGGATGATGGCGGTGAGTGTGGCGTGGCGTCGCCGGCGTTCGTAATCGGCGATATGCTGAACCGTCATGCGTCCCGCCTCGCGGGCAAGCTGTGCAAGACGGGCTTGGTTAACGAGATGGCCCCGCGCCGGAGCGAGACCGATCGCCCGCACATGCGCCAACCGTTCGATCAATCCGAGCATCGAACCAGGCTTTGCGGATTCCGGCATCTGGCGCAGCCAGGCCAGCCAGCTCTGACTGGTTTCCAGGCGCCGCGCTGTCAGGGCATCCAAACCGCGTCGTTGGTCGGTGGATAATCCGTCGGTCAGCCGACGCTCAGTTTCACGCCGCGCTTTGTGTCGTACCTCGATGCAAATTCGCTCAAGTCTCGCTGGCGCCGGTACAATGATGCCGCGTTGCCGGCATTCCTCCATAGCCAGAGCGGCAAGATCAAGCAGACGCTCGTTCTCGATCGCATGGGGAAGCAGCCAGGCTGACAGTTCATTTGCGGCCTTGGGGCCAAATGTCCGGAGCCCGAGGCGGTTCAGCAAAGACGCGGAATGACGACGTCGATTTTGTTCGGATGCCAGGTAGGATACGAGTGAATCTGGCAAGACGTCGATCTGATCGGCAACAAATGAAACCAGAGATGGATCGGGTATCTCACCCGCTCGCAGCACTCGGCCAGGATGGCGCAGATAGCAAAGCATCAGCGCGTAGCCGAGGCGATGATGATCACCACGGCCGCGTCGAATCAGCGCCAAGTCCGCAGCCGACAGGGTATAATGGCGGATCAGACCCCGCTGATCGGTCGGCGGATCAAACAGCAGTACGATCTGGTCCTCGGTCAGTATTCGGCGATATCCCACTTTTTTCTCCCTGAGCGTTCGCGCCGGGAGACCAGCCGATCCGGGCCAAGGAGTCGACCAGCGTGCTGCGCGGGATGCCAAAAGTCCGGCAAACCGACGCTTTCGTGGCACCAGCATCGAGCGCGGTGATCACGGTGGCCAATTTCTCCGGATCGATTCCGAAAGGTCTGCCACCTTGCCGCCCGCGTCGGCGGGCGGCAGCCAGACCGGCGTTCACCCGCTCTTGAGTGAGGGAACGCTCGAACTGCGCCAGGGCGCCAAAGACGTGGAAAAGGAACTCGCCCTGCGGTGTGGTGGTATCCATCTGTTCGGTCAGAGACCGGAAGGCGATCCCCCGCGCCCGGAGCCCGTTCACGGTTTCCAGCAAATGGGGCAACGAACGGCCCAGTCGGTCGAGCTTCCAGACCACAAGACAATCGCCAGGTTGAAGATAGGCCAGTGCCGACGTTAGGCCGGAGCGATCCCGCCGGCTGCCACTGGCATGGTCCGCGAATAGGTGCCGTTCATCGACGCCGGCGCAAAGTAACGCATCGCGCTGTAGATCCAGCACCTGCCGGTCATTATCTGTGGAGACGCGCATGTAGCCGATCAGCATGTACGGAAAACCCCCCAACATTGGTTTCCGTACACCATACCATTCCGACATGGTTTCTCGTACATAATTCGGGGGATAAAATCGAGTTTTCTGACACCGCCCGTACCCCTGACGGAAAACATGTGTTTTCCGTACAGCCGAAATTCTGACTTCAGCACCGGGATCTCCGATCAAACCGGCAGAATCCCTCGATTTTGCCCCTCCAGCGTTCTCGGTTTGTCCGCTTATGCTACAATTTGGGGCGTTTCGTTACTTCGGGCCCATGAGGCACCGCCGAACCCAGCGCAGGCGACTGGCAACCCAGAACGTCCAATACATCGCGGGCAGAAGGGTCATAAGGGCAAGCCACACCAGCATGATCCCCAGCCTGCCGAATTCGCCGGCGATCGGAAAACGCCACGCCGCCATTCCCGTGTGGATCGCGATCGCAGCATAGGTCGCGATAAGGATGACTGCGCTTGCAAACGGCCGCCGGCCGACCATGCGCTGGAGCGCCGGTGCCGGCGCGTCGGAGAAACTATCGCCCGCCCTGACCGGCCTGCTCATGTCGCCCTCATTGTTGAACCTTTGTATGCCACGTCCAGCTTATACTTCATGCGTACCTCAGTCACGAGAACGCCAGATCGACCTCTGATGCCGCTTAATAGGTGTAGCCGCGGATGATGTCGCGCAGCTACAAATAGGACTGTGAGGGGGCTGGTATTCAGATCAAAACCTGCTGTACTTGGACCATGCCGCATTGTGCGGGGTGGCACCGAAACCTTCCAGAAAGGGTATTGAATTGCAAAAATTTGGGAAATCGAAGAAGGCGGCGATCTTCGGGGTGGCGCTGGGTTGTTTGACGATCATGCCCCTAACCGCGTGGGCAGGATGTGGCGGCGGTGAGCTTCCGCTTGTTGCCAGCTCGGTCAAGACATTCAAGTCAGGCCCCAATTTCGGGGTTTCCGGCACGATTCTTAACAAGACTGGCCATGCGCTTTCGTTTCTTCAGGTGACGTTCGACTTATATGATCAGGCAGGTGTTCTGATTGGGAACGCCATAGCGACAGCCTTGGACGTTCCGCCGGGTGCAACCTGGGCCTTCCATGCGAATGCGCCGCGAAACTTTGTGAAGGCGACGTGTGCGGCGGTCACGAGCAATCGTCAAAATTAACCTCAAAGTTAATCGGTCGCCCTGTCGTCACTAGACGGCGGGGCGATATAAACTGCCGTATCGTTTTCAAATAATTCCTTTGAGAGTTGGCGAGGGCTTGAATCGTACCGTCTTGCCAGCCTTGATTTTGATCGGCGCGGTCGTCCGCGGATTGATGCCCTTGCGAGCCTTCGTTGTGCGGACCGTAAACGTGCCGAAGCCTGGCAGCGTAAACCGACCTTTGGTCTTCAGTTCTTCGACGATCGCGGCCATCACGTCGTTTGCGGCACGGGCGGCCGCGACGCCGCTGATGTCGGCGGCGTTCATCATGACTGCGGCGAGGACGGCTTTCGTCATCTGAGTCTCCTGTTCGATCCGATAGCGATTATATGGCAGCCGGGGCCTCTGTTCCACATGGACGGTATTCGGTGCAGCGGCCATACGTGATAAGACTGGTTATATCTCAACGTGAGGGCTGGCGCGATTGTTTGACGTCGGCCGGGGTGTCGAGTTGGAGGTGATCGATGGGCCACGATGTGCCAACGGCGGATAACAACAGTCGAGGTGGGCGAGCTGGGCGCGTCCTGGGGGTTCTTCGAGCGCACATACCCGTGCTGGCCCGTACACCGCCCTGCCCCCTAGCGGTCGGTACAAGACAGGATATCACCGCGCTGTGTGCCTCGTCGCCGGATCTGCCCAATCTGGACGCCGCGATGATCGATGCGGCGCTGTCGATCCATACCAGGAGCTTGGCCTACCTGACCGCATTGGCTGCCGGCGGCCCGCGATATACGATTTTCGGCGATGAACGCGGTGTGGTCGAACCGTGTCAGGTGAATTACGCGCGGGTCAGTGTGGAGCGACGGCAGAGAATTCGTTTCCGGAAAAAGCAGAAAGGGGCCGGGAAGTCCGCGAAAGCATCGGCCAGTTCGCCCGCGAGTTCGCCGGCGCCCGTGCCGGAGGCGTCGGTCGTTGGAACGCCGCGCTCCGCTCGATCGCGGCACGGCGTGGTCGGCTGAACGCAAAAAAACCCGCCGTCCGTAAAGGACGACGGGTTGAGACGGACGAGTGCTAAGCGCGCAGCGCGCAGACAAGACACTGACGCCGTGAGCGGCAGTCGTCAATTAACTGGGGCAGTCAGCGTCGGCGACTTCGGGGACTTCGTCCGCATAAACAGACGTTCCTCTAATCATTAGCGCGGCCGGATCGTAGATCCGCCTGAACTCGAAATAGCGGTCTGCTATTTCGACGTCCGACAGACCATCATAGCCGTCGTCCGGTCCATCGTCGTCCCAATTGTCGATGCAGTATCGCGCGATCTGTCGGTGCAACGCCTCGGCCGTTCCTGCGGTGAAGAATCGTGCTTCACCGGTCGGACAATCGCGAATAACCGCGACGTGAAGCAGCGCGGTCATCGCTCAATCTCCTCACGGACTGGGAGCTTGAAGTCCGAGACAACTCCCTTTTTTCCGCAGCTACCGCACTGGCAGGCACTGTCGTCGTCCCAGATGTGGTCGCCATCGTTGATGGCCGTACCGTCTTCATAGATCGTCGCGAAGACCTTCAGTTCGACGGACAGTTCGTCGTCGCGGCCGCAATCTGGGCAAGCCATATTCCATTCGGATCTTACTGACATGGATATCACCTTTCGGAAGAAGCCAGGCTGGATTGCCGGGACTTTGCATGCGTGCCCGTGATCTGTGCCGCCGCGATGTGGGAACCGCCCATCATCTCCGGTTCCCACATCGCGGCGGCACATCGATCCAGCACGAGACATTATGGAAAGGACGATGTGACATGGGAAATAACCAGGCTAGGCGCGTGGACGATCGCCGGGGCACAAATACTGCCCTCGTGGTCTGCGTCTTGAACGGACAGTGCCTCTATTCGGGCTACCAACCTCTCGAAGACGCCAAAGAAGAAGTTTGCTTCGATGGAATCGTCGGAGGATCGTCTTCGGACTACATGAGCAAACCGGGCAGTGGTGCATCGCGTGTGGCGCGGCTGGCGAAGGAGACCGAGGTTGTTCCTGTATGGTTGTCAAAAGATCTGATGACGAGTCCAGTTTGGCAGCAACTAAAAACGATCACCTCACTTCTGATCACGTTTGATGTCTGCGCAAGCGATGTTGAGAAGTTCAGCACAGGCTGGAACAATACTCCCGTTGTAGAATTGATTATCAGTCTGCAATGGGCTCTGGAGTGTCTGCTTCCACGCGGACTTTCTGAGCCAACCGAAGCCCACAAGGCAGCGTATTCTGTTGGGCAGAAACTGGGGCGACTTGTCGATAATCTGTTACGCCGCATGGGATCGCGACATATCGAATATCCACCCCGGACCTTCTATGGTCGTTATACCTCGGTTGAAAAGATGCTTGATCTGGCGAAGATCGATGGCGGAGATGTCCGTGATGGACAAAGTGCCTGGATTTTTTAGCGGACCTGCTGCCTTCATAGGCAGCAGGTTTTTCTATGTGCGTTATACCCTCTCATGTGACATACTGACACAATGACACAAGGACATAATGACATAATGACATAATGACATAATGACACAAAAGACAATGATGGATCAGACCGCCTTCCCATCTCGCGACGTCACATGTCGGAAGCACTCGCAATCACGCGTTGGCATCAATGGAAGGTGAAACCGATGACCCGAACTGAAGTTCTCCTGGTGAATTTTAACGGTGGCCTGGTGAAATGCTGGGGCTACCAGCAGTCGAACTCGCCGTATTCGTCCTGTGACGTTTTCTGGGGGTCGATGACGACCCCTAGCGGAAATGCGGCGTCTCCTGTCGCGAAACCGGCGCCATACGGAGAGGAGACGATGAGGCAGAAGTTGAGGCAGGGCTATGAAACGGTCCATACCCGCACTCTTTCAGCAGAGGACCTGGCCAAAAACCCCATCCCCGATTTCCCTGAGATGGTGGCGGCTGCCGTGTTCCTGCCGCCGGCCGCACGTCGTTGCTGGGCGGCCACGATCACGAACCGGGTTGCGTATGAGCGATTTAACGAACTGGTAAAAGGAATACTGAGTGCAATCAAGGGGTGGGATTTCGCGCTTGCGGCGTCCCGCCTAAAATACACTCATGACGACAATCGACAAAAATACTCCGTGTTTGCCGGCCGTATGCAAGACTGTTTTTCCGAACACTCGCGAGTACTACCCGATTTGACGTTCGCTCCGCCTGGTCGTTTGCCGGGTCCACCCGGACAAGCACGCCGCAACCGACTACGGCAGATGGATGACTGTATAGTTGTCGGTGTTTCCTGTGAGGCAGATGGCGACACACTGGATAATTTGCGTGCCGATTGGCTTTTTTAACTACGGGTTTTCCCGATACTTTTGCCGCCCCACGTTCCGTTTCGGAACGTGGGGTTTTTCGTATTGACGTCGCAGTCACGGGCGGACACGATACGCCAGCGACGAACGGATGGGGTCTGATAATCTACTGTTGTGATATCTTGATGTTGTGGTAGGCGGCCCGCCTTTTCTGTCTTTTAGCGTTCTCTGATTGTACCCGAGTTGAAGGAGATGCACGATGCGCCGAATGTGTTTTGATCTGGAGAGCAACTATTTCCAGATTCCCTACCGTAACGGTGGCCCATCGATCCGTGATCCAGCGGAACATCGAGCGGCTATATGCACGTCCGCCGAAGACCATTCCTTGGTGTTCCAATGTGGCGTCGTTTACGATGAGTCCGAAAATACTTACAATCGGTTCTGGAAGGAAAAGATTGAAGATATGGTTGCTCTGCTCTCTCGTGCCGACGGGCTGATTTCCCATAGCGGCCGACGCCACGACATTCCGATACTGGAGTGCTTAACCGGAGTCATCAATTTACGAAAAATTCCCCATTGGGATCTGCTGGATTGTGTGGACTGGGCGCCCCTCGATGACATGGAGAAATACATCCCGGGGAAAGGGAAAGAATTCAATGCGGATTATGTGGCCCGACTGAGTGAGATCGACCGGGAGTTTCCGGGCGATCGATATGTTAAGAGAAACAAGGCGGAACGGTTGATGGCCAAAGCGTATCACGACGTGGAGCGGACGTACGCAATCTGGAAGTTCAAGATGAGCAGCGGGAAACCGCCAAAGCCGACCCAGTCCGATCTGGGCTAGTCTGCACATTTATGTCGTTATGTCATTGTGTCAGTATGTCATTATGTCAGTATGTCAGTATGTCGGAAATGAGAGGTTCTGATGAGCAGATACCAGATTCCTGGTCATGATCCGCAGGGTGAAATCACGGTCGGCTGGGACGCTCCGCTTCAGACATTCTTTTGCGTGGCCATCAGCAATCAAGATGAAGATGCCGATGAAGAGCCGAAATTATGGGTTGGATGTTCCTGGAAGGAGATCGCCAGTGTTGACCTGCTGGCTCATGCGATCGCGAGTGTGGCGTCGATTCCCGACCCGATCGCGGAAGTCTTACGAGCTGAGGCCGGCACCGGACGGCCTACGGATCTTCAGCGTTCGATGGGACGGGCTCTCGACGGATCGCGCTTATGACAAATCTGTCCGATTGCCCGTGACAAGTTTATCAAGTATGACCTACGTGTGATCGATGCCTTGCAGTCGGATAGCGGCAAGTTCTCTGAGGTAATTACCCGCAGCAATCAACAGCGCGGTTGCGAGGTGGATTCAGTTTAGTTCATCACCGAAAAAGTAGGCATAAGACCATAATTCCGAAACGGATTGTAGCCACGATTGAGCTTGGATTTATATGGTTCGCTGTAAGATTGTGCGTCATTTTATTTTCCTATTTAATCGACAAATTGTCGGCGGTGAGAAATGGCAGACACTCGCCAAACAAATAGCACGATATTTTACAGTTTACTGCGCGCTTCTGACCCGACTATAGATCAATATACTGGTTAATAGACCAAAAAAAGGAACATACCATGACGGCTTTGCTCATTGACCTCAAAAACGGACCATTTATTTACAAAATATACGTTATTTCGGGGCTGTTTTTTCTTATTTATACGTGTTTTTATTTAGCAACGAAGCTATATCTAAAAATGTCCAATAAAACACTGAATATTAATACTATAAGAAAAGTCCTGTA
The DNA here is from genome assembly GCA_028688905.1 of Acidiphilium sp. Classification (GTDB taxonomy): domain Bacteria; phylum Pseudomonadota; class Alphaproteobacteria; order Acetobacterales; family Acetobacteraceae; genus Acidiphilium. The sequence goes on from JAQTXH010000014.1 coordinate 19,187, forward strand.
AGGGTTATATAATATCAAAGACGAACCCCCAGATATTGTTGCCGACCGAGTTTTGTCGCCTCCGATAAGGTGTTGGGTCGTGCGGTTGGTTGGGCCATTTCGAGTCCCATTGGTTCCGCCAGAAGGCTGAAGAGAATGTCGTGACAAATCTGTCCGATTGGCAAGGATAACTTTATCACGTATGACGTGACGACGCGATGAAATCCCGGACTAGATGGTGGCCAGGATGGCGACGAGGTGTGAAGGATGTGTCTCAGGCGATTGAGGGCTGAACTCCAGTCAGCGGGCAGCTCCGTTCGGGACGCCGCGAAGCAGCG
>JAQTXH010000014.1:19603-29383 GCA_028688905.1 Acidiphilium sp.
CCCGGTGCCGTCCCAGCAGGTTCGACGGTCGGGTCTGCCCGGGACAAGACTGTTTCGCTCAAATACGCCAGCATCCTTCTGGGCAAGGTGTCGCATCATGCCGTCACCGTCCTGTCGGTATTTCCAGGCCCGACCGGATATACCGGCGCGATCTATTCACTTTTGACCGGCCAGCGGGGAATCGCCTGGATTTCGAACGAACAGAATGACGTGATCCTGGGGGCAATTATCGGCTCGAAAGGGCAGAATTATACCCGCGATGCGATGATTGCCCACGGTCTCGAACCGGCCCCCGCCCATCACGCCGATGTTTCGACCTCGATGCCGATCGGTGTCCCGGCTGCTCTTTCGGACCAGCAAGCTCACGCACTCATCGACGTCGTGGGATTTCCCGACGCGCATCCCGGCAAGGCGCCGAGCTTGAAGGCGGTGGCGTTTATCGACCCCACCCAGCCGGTGAGTCGTGCGATGTGGCCTGCTCTGGCGTCGGCGGTCGCAAGTGGTGTGCTCGAACTCCAGATCGCTCCCAGCTCGCTCACAGGACCTCGCGGTGCCGACCCTCGGTCGGTTGCCACCGACGCAAATCCGACCGATCAGGCTGCGCTGGCGGGTATGCGCGCGGCCTTCATGACCGCGATTGCGCCTGGTCGTGCGGGCACCCTTCCGGTTGCTCCATCAAGCCCGTCCGCGGTTGCAGACGCCTCGGGCTTGATCGCGGCAGCGACGCCGGCGGGGACTTCGGGGACTTCGTCTGGACCCGCGAGCGGGGCTCGATCCGGAGTTCAGTCGGCAACGGACGCGGTGCCCCCATACACGCCCCCATACGCCAACGCGGCGGTTCTCCATGCCATCGGCGTCACCGAGCTGCCGGCCTTCGTCTATCGGGGACCTGCGGGCGTCATGGTCGTGCAGGGACCGGTGGAAGGAGGTGTCAGAAGCCTCTTGCTCGACCTCGCAGGCCGACCCACGGGCTCAGCTCGGGCGACACCCGCGCCAGGCGGGGAGGGGAGCAGCGCGACGCCGACGCCCGCCAAGGTTTCCCCGGCCGGGCTGTCGGCGAGTGCAGGATGAGGCATGCGACATTTCGGGACGCTGTTCTTCGTGCTGATCGTCGCCTGGCTGGGATGGTCGTTGACGGCCAGCACTCCGGACGGTCGTATGGCTCGGGCCTGTCGCCCCAGCCTGTGGGTCATGCGCGGGATCGCTTCATTTGGAACCGCCGCGAACATGGACTGGGCACCCACGGTCAACATCGCCGGCGAGAACGTCGATTACCGGTGTCGCCTGACGCTCTGGGACTATTGGTATCGGGATCGCTACCGGAAAGAACACGCGGAATCGAAAGCGCAGGCAGACAATGAGTGAGCGGGTGCGCAGGCAGGGCCTGTTCTTTGCGACTGTCGTTTTCACGGCGGTCGCGTTGGCCTTCGGGCTCGCGGCCGTGATGATGATGGTCAGGATCGCACGAGCCCAGTCTGTAATGACGGAATCTGTGATGACGGGGTCTGATCTGTCCACAATCGACCAGGCATTGTCCCAGACGCCAGGAATCAAATTACTGCGGACGTTCCCTGGACCGGGCGGGCTCACCGGTATCCTCATGTCCGTCCACGGCAAAAAGATGATCGCGTATCTCACTCCCGGCGGTCGCTACATGATCGAGGGGGTGGTCATGAATATCGCCACGGGACAAAACGTGACTGCTGCCGACGCGAGTCAGTACGCAGGCTCCGGCGTGGTTCCCATGCCGCAGAACCGGATCACCCAGATCCTTTCCCGGATCGAGAAGATGCACGGGATTTCGACGCGTCAGACCGCGTCGAATGCGGTCTATCTGGTTTTCAACCCGTCGGGTCGCGCGGGGGAGGTTGCCTTCTCAAAAATGTGGCGGACTTCGCTCGGCTCGAACCCGAATATCACGTGTGTCTTCATTCCTTACGGGTCCCCGGTTGCGGGCTGGCTTCTGTCGGGCACGTACGCCAACCAGATGACGCATCTGGGCCAGTATTACGCCCATCCGACGATGCAGCCGGTTGCGGGCCAGGTCACCAGCTCTGGTAACCGTTCTGCATCTGAGAACGCTCGGGTTGCGGCCAAACTTGCGGTTCATCCGCCGCTGCTCGGCCTCGTGTTGCCCTCGTTGCGGATTGAGAACGTGATCAGGGCTGTGCCGGGAAAGAGCCTCGATCGCGGCGGAATTGCACAAGCCGGGGGCTCACCGCCGGCTGGCGTGAGACCGACGGGAGCCCAGGCGCCATGACCATGCAAGGGGGTATCGATGAGGGGGCCGAGTACGGCTACGACTGCGGGCACGGCGACTGTGAACACGGGCTCACACCGACCATCCCGATCAGGTCCGTCCCCGCGAGATCCGGGACCAGATTCGCGATCGCGGCCGCGCAGCCGCCGGGCACTGGTTTCGATCGCGGGAGCGATGGCGTTGGGCGTGCTGTTCTGGTCGAACTCGACCCTCGCACCCCAACCCCACCCCTGTCACGGCTGGATGGCTCCCCACCGGGAGCGGATGGTGGAAGGCTGGGAGGTCGCCCACCCGTGGACGACGGCGTTCTGGAATGCGGCGTCTCTGGGTGTCTGGCCCGAGCGACGTTACGGCATGTCCGGCGCCTGCACGTTCGGAGATTATGGGCTCGGGTTTCCGATGGCCGCCTGGAGCCCGCTACGGCACGCGGCCTACGGGACCTATCACGTCATGCGGGCAGTGTTCGCGACGGCCTTCGGCGGGCTTTACACCTGGCTGGGCTGGCCTCTCCTGGTCGGGTGGGCGGGGTCCTTGCAGTCAGCGTGGCGCTTGGCCTCACGTCGTGCGCGGGTCCGCAGGTGGCGGCGCCGGCGACAGCGGACGGCAGCTACTATGTGAACGCCTCTCCCAACGCCTCTCCGATCGTTCAAAGCGATGTCGCCGCGATCGTTCCGGTCTATAGGAGACAGGGCGTTCTCGGGACTGTCTATTTCGGCCCGCATTCCCAGCAGGTCAGGATCGCGGGCGCAATCCAGCCGTCGATCAATCCCCCCCCCGGCTATCCGTCCGCCGCTGCCACGACATCGCTGGGAGGGCAGGGGGGTGCGGCATGGCCTGCGCTCCGGCCGTCGATCGGCTTGGCCACATTGCGAGCCGATCTGCGCAACCATCGGGCGGGTGGGCTGCCGCTGGAGGTGCATTTCGCATTTGGTTCGGCGATCGTCCCCGTCGTTGACCGTCCGGCGGTTGCCATCGCTGCGCGATGGATCGCCACCTATTCGAACGTGCAGATCCTCGTTCTGGGGATGGCGTCGCCACCCGGTGGCTTCGCCTACAATCAGTCGCTGGCCGAGCGACGGGCGGAAGCGATCGCGGCGTTGCTCATCGAGAATGGGGTGCCGGCGGCGCGGATCTCGACCCGCTCGTTCGGGATTATCAATCCGGCGCGATCAGGTCAGTCGGCCGGCAACACGCACGACGATCAGCGCAGCGTCGTGCTGCCTGGCCTTGTCGTCTCCGGCCGGGCGGCGTCGCGAAGCGTCCAGGAAGTGCCGATGAGGTATTTCGGCTGTCCGTCCGGTCCTGTCACCCAGTCGCTTTGCGATCTCCGCTAAGCCCAGTCGAGGAACGACCAAATGGCATTGCAAGAAGTTTCGATCCCCCGATACGTCGATGCCCAGCCGATGCTGTTCTTCTGGGAGCTGGATGAGCTGGCGCCGCTGGTTCTGCTTCTGGCCGTCGGCATCATGGTGCATTACCTGACATACGCGTTGCTGGCCTGCATCCCGATCTCGAAATTCATCGCGAAATGGAAAGACGGTCGGCTTGATGGCGCGCTCTCCCATTTCGCATTCCGACAGGGCGTCGTGTCCTTGCATAAGCGGTTCCCAAATGGGCTCCAGCGGGAATGGGTCGCCTGATGAAGCTGCACTCGTTCGGCAGGACCTGGGATCGAGCGCTGAGAACCAATCTGCTGCTCGGTATCCTGGCGATCGGGCAGATGGCCGCCGTCGTCGTGCTCGCGCTTGCAATGGTCGAATCAAGAACGCGGATCGTATTGGTCCCCCCCAATCTGACGACACAGGCGCGGGTGGGTTATGTGACGGCCAGCGGGAATTATCTGAAAGCATGGGGTCTCTATCTTGCGGAGATGATCGGCAACATCACTCCCGCGAATGCCGACTTTACGATCGATTCGATCCACCGCCTTTTCAGTGCCAGCATCTATGTCGCAACCGAAAGGCAGATCGATGAATACGCCCGCGATGAACGGAAGACGGGCATCGTCAGCTTTTATCATGCTCACGAAATCAGGTGGCAGCCCGCGACGAAAACCGTCTTCGTCACCGGGGACATGGTGACGACGACGGCTGATGGTTCGACCAGCGGCAGGGTGCAGGAGACGTTCCAGTTCGACATGAATGTCGTTGACGGACAGCCTGTCGTGACGCGGTTCCTGGCTTATCACGGCCCAGCGCACACGCTGCGCTGGATCGAGACGAACGGCATCAGCACGCACCCGGCGGCAAAACAATGAAGATCCCGACCATGAAGCATTGGCTCAAGCTACGGACCGCGCCGCTGAGCGTGATCTGCGGAGGTGTCTGGGCGATCGCGCTGCTGACGCCGGGGACCGATGCCGGTCCTTATCTCGGTCCGACACCGGTGACACTCGTGGCATCCGGTTCCGGGTCGGGCGAATGGCGTGTGACGGGACCTCGGTCACCTGGATCAGACGCGATGGTCGCGCCCCGCCTCGCAAGTCTGGTCTCGACCAGACCGGGCTGGCAGCCGATCGGCCAGGCCGAGAGCACGGAGGACACGAGCGCACCGGCCACGAGCGCACGGGCGAGGAGCGCACAAGCCACGATCAGGATAAAGAATTTCGCCGATCGTGGTGCAGCGGCGGGGCGGCGCGGGGCTTCGCGGCCACCGCACCTGATCGGCGCACGGGTGTGGCTGGCAAGTGCCACGCCTGCGCCTTTCTCCCAACCTGGTGCGAGCGTGTGGGCGGCGGGAGCGGACAAGGTCAATCCGCCGGGGTTCAGCAACATACCGGCGCCCCCTACGCCTCCAGTCGGGACGAATTTTTCTCTGCCGCCCGTCCGCCCGGCACATCCGGAGCCGACGGCGAGTGGAGCGCCGTCCGGTTACGGGTCCGCGTCCAACATGGACAACGTCCAGGACGAGGTCGCGGCCGGCATGAACCGATCCCTCAAGGTCGCCTTGCATCACTGGCCGAAGGTCACGCCTACGGCGACCGGTCGATCGGGGGGGACGATCGGGCCGCAGAACATTCTGGCGACGAAGGGGGTCAACTACGTGGTGCCCGCGAGTGGTCTGACGACCAACTTGCTTGTCACGCCGTTCAACCATCCGGTTGTGATCACGCCCAACACCCACGATTTTCAGCCGATCGTTCGGGGGGATCAGATCTACTATACGATTACGCAGAATCATCCGGTCGGAATCTTCATTACCGGCCGGAACCGGAACGACCCCTCGATCTCGTTGACCCTGGTGCCGCGGCGGATACCCGCCCAGACGTATTTCGTGAGTATCCCCGGCTATCGGAAACGGATCGAACCTGTGGCGGACGACAGTTCAGCGGGCTCCGGGGTGGTGTCGAGCATTCGGAGCGAGATGGCCCCGGCCCGGCCGAGGACTCCTCACCCGACCAACACCAGCACCTATGTTTCGGATCTGACCCAGGCGATGCGAGCCGCTGCGCTCGGACATGTGCCCGAAGGGTTCCGCCAGGCCCCGCTCTCGATTGGGGTCGTCCACCGGGGACCGCTGACGATCACCGGTCAAAGCATTCTGGTCGGCAACGGACAAAGCATCGCCGAGTTCATGGTGGTCAACAATTCGACGAATTTCGTCAATCTGGTGGAGAACGACTTCTGGCACAAGGGCGTCGAGGCCGTCAGTTTCTATCCAAATGTGCGGCTGATTCCGGGCGATTCCACGGTAGCGATCGTCGCGTTTCAGGATGGGCTGCATACCGGCTTCGGCTCGGTCTGGAGGCACTGAGGCGCCATGGCCAATCCGATCAAGCAGCTCCAGGATCGATGGGTAACACTCCGACCCGAGCAGAAGCGTCGCTACAAGCTCGGTGCTTTCATCGCAGCGGCCGTGGTTTTTGCTGTCTTGTCGAGAAGCCTCTTCACGAACAACGCGAACAAGCAGGCGAACCTGCTCGCCGAGGCTGAAAAGACCAGTGACACCCAATTGCTGCCCCAGCCCGGCCAGACCCTGTCGCTCAAGCAGCAAGGGCGCGAGATCTATGCGCAGAAGCAGAAACTGGACCAGATCTCCCAAAGGCTTGCCAGCGAGCAGACTGCGAATGCGGCGAACGCCCACAATCTGGAAGACCGGATCAAGGCGCTGACAGCCGCACTGGCGCAGCGGACCCAATCGACGACGACCGGAATCACAGGAGCCGAACAGGACAAGATCTCTGCGATGGAAGCGGAGATCGCCCGACTTAAAAAAGCACAGGAAGCCCAGAAGTTTCTGGCTCCCGTCTCGGTCGGCCCGTCGGCAGGTGGCGGCGGTGCGGCGAAGATCAGGGTCTTCGGTGGACAGAATCCCGGCGGGAGCGGGGGCGGAGAGGCGATGCCATCGCCGCCGTCAGACGCATCGGGGCTTAGTCCCGGCGTCGTTGCCCCGCCTCCTCCCCCGCCGAACGTGATGACGGTCAACACAGCCACAGGCACCGTCCAGACGGCAAAAGCCAAGCCGAAAGGGGTTTTCCTGCCGGCCGGCACGATTTTGACCGGCGTGTTGCTGAACGGACTGGACGTTTCGACGATCGACGCGGCCTCGAAGAATCAGGTCACCGATATTCGGCTGCGGACGAATGCGCTGCTGCCCAACCGCTACCGGATGGACCTGATCGACTGCAACATGCTGGCGTCGGGCTACGGCGACCAGTCATCCTCCCGAGCGATGCTCCGGACGAATCTGCTGTCGTGCGTCACCCCTTCAGGCGGCGTCATCAACGTCCCCGCTGAAGGATACATCGTCGGCGACGACGGCCTGGTCGGCGTCAAGGGCATCATCGTGTCGCACCAGAACTCGCTCATCCTGAAGTCGCTCCTGGCGGGGATCGCATCCGGGTTCGGGACGTCCGCCCAGCAAACCCAGGTGCCCGTTCTGGGATTGAGCCCGCAAAACGGCTCGACCACGTCCTACCAGAGCCCGAATTTTCAGGCGATTGGACAGAACGCGGTGCTGGCGGGTGCCGGGCAGGGAGCGAACAACATCAGCCAGTTCTACTTGAAGGAGGCCGAGGCTTTGGCCCCGGAAATCCAGGTCAATCCGGGGGTCTCGGTGTCCATCATTCTCGTGAAAGGGCTGCATCTCGACATTTCCGGAAAAACAACCGGCAAGTTTATCAACGCATCGACAACGAATGGAGGGCAATGATATGGCCCCTGCCAGCCCTGCTGTTTTCGGCAAGACGCGTCGTCCGAGAATGCTGCCATGGCGCCTTCTCGCGCTGTGCTCGGTGACGCTCCTGGCGGCCTGCTCTTCAGCGCATCCGTGTCGCGACGCCAAAAAGGACGGCGGCTTGTGCGTCGGCCCCCGGGAGATCTACGGGCTGACCGATGACCGTGATCAGATCAATCCGAACAAGCAGACATTGAAGGCCCAGGCGGAAGCGACGAAGCTCCTCGATCAACCCCCGTCCGCCCACGACCAACTGCCCTTGATCGATGGCTCTTCGGGCGGATATTCGGGCGGGAATTCCGGTAACCAGTTTGGGCAATCCACGAACGGTGTATATGCCGGAACAGGCCGTCCAAATGGTGCGCCACCGCAGGCGCTTGCAGCGGCCACAGGTAGCGGATCATTAGGCGAGACCTTGAATAATCCGAGACCTTTGATCACACAGCCCAAGGTCATGCGGGTGTGGGTTGCCCCCTACGTGGGCCGCAAGGGCGATCTGCATGTTCCGGGTTATGCGTTCGTTGTCGTCCACAAGCCGAGATGGAGATTTAGTGTTCGCGCGGTCCATCATTCGGTGGTATTGACACCTCTTCAGGTTGGAGACTCTGTCGGCATGACGAGCTTCAACCGGAGTCAGACTGCGGGATCGGCACCCGGAGCGGGTTCGATTCAGCGGCTGTCGCCTACTCCGGAAGCTGTTCCCGCACCAGCAGCTCCGGTCCCCTGAACCTGGTGCAAAATGGAGGTTACACGTGCTTACAACCGCTTTTCAGTTCCCCCAGACCTTTGCCCAGTTCCTCGACCGGAACCGCAAACTTCTCCTTCTTTCCGCACTCTTCGTCTTCGCCATGATGTCCGCCCACGCGGGCACCTCCGCCGGTCAGCAGTTCCAGAACGCCCTGACGACGGTCGTTGGCTACGCCCAGGGCAGCCTCGGCGCGATCATCGCCATCACGGCCCTGATCGTCGGACTGGCGATCGGCATTGCGCGGCAGTCGATCTACGCCGCGGTGATCGGCCTCGCCATGGCGTTCGTGCTTTACTATGGGCCTTCGATCATCCTCGGACTCGATAACGCAACGCGCGGCATCGGGGTATTTCACTGATGCTGCTGCGCCGATCAAGTATGACGGCGCTCATGGCCCTGGGGCTTGCCCCAGGGTTCATTTCTTTGGGATATTTCGGAACGCCCATTGCAATGGCGGGTGTGGTTCATGCACCGACATCATCGGTGTCACAATCGGGTTTGCCGGCCGCTGCAAACAGCGAACGCAAGGAGGCACAACCGTCCATCGTGTCGTCCCTGGTGTCCGCCGCTGCCAACGGGTCGTTGACGGACAGTGCCGCGTCGAAGGCCCTCGTGGGTTTCGACAGTTTGCATTCCCCGACCCGGTTTGCTGCCGGTGAGGCGTACATCACACGGATCTCGCACGGCCAGGCCAAGGTGCTCCGGGCATTCGTGGCCGCCCCGGGCATCGACGGGTTCGCTGTCCAGATCGAACCGGGTCATGATATGATCCTCTACACCACCGCCAACGGCCAATATCTCCTGATGGGCGGACTGTTTGGCCCCACCGGTGACAATCTGAGCCTGGCGTACGCGAAGGCGTATCTGCCGAAGTCGGCGCTGTCTGCGGGTGGAGCTGGTCCTGTCGCGTCCGGACCGCCCCCTGCCGTTCTACGCAAGGATCTTCTGGGGCTTGCGCAGTTCAAGGTCGGGAAACCGACTGCGCCCAAGCATCTGATCATGGTCATCGACCCCAACTGCATCTTCTGCGATCTGACATACAAGGCGCTGGCACCCTTTGTGCAGTCGGGAGAAGTCAGGCTGACAGTCATCCCCGAAGCGTTCCTCAAACCGTCTTCGACCGGCAAGGCCGAGGCGATCCTGATGGCCAAAAACCCGGCTGCGGCATTCGAGCAGAATGAAATGGATTTCAATGCCGCCGAGGAGGAAGGCGGCGTGAAACCGGCCCTCAACCCGTCGCCGGCGGTCGCAGCGGCCGTGGCCGCAAATACGCAATTCATGCCGGCCCACGACATCAACGGCACCCCCTTCCTTCTCTACACCGCGACATCCGGCGCCGTGAAAGCCGAACCTGGCATGCCGAAGAACATGGCGGCGTTCCTCGCCGGCGTCTCATCCAAAGAGGTCTCATCCAACCCCGCGACGGCATCCGCACGCGCCGCCGGCCATCCTGTAGTCCCGACGGGGCACGCTGTGCCGGGCGCCGCCGACAAGGTGACGAAAGGCTGATGTCCGGGGATATCGATTTTTTCCTCTCGACCGGAGAGCGTGAACAGGGCGCGGTCAGGGCTCTGACCGACCTCTTCGAGCACTGCGC
>JAQTXH010000015.1 GCA_028688905.1 Acidiphilium sp.
ACCGCGCCGCGATGACGACGGCACGGCATTGCTCCTCCGTGCCGTACAATCGATCAAATTCGGCTTCGCTCAACCCTCGCTGAAACTGTACCGCATTCCGAGCTATCGATTTCCTCCGCTCACAACATCATGTTCTTATTTTGTACCATTCGGAGGCTGGCTGAACAAGGTGGGTAAGCAGGTTCCTCTTTGGTTTTGATTGTCCCCCGATGCCCCACAAACACAACGCCGACCGCCGTCACCACATCCCGAAGATGTCATTCAAGGTGCAGAACTGGCCAGCCTATGAAGCGGGGTTGCGTCGGCGTGGCAGCCTGACGTTGTGGATTGACGAGGCCTCGTTGAAAAGCTGGCAGACGATCGGGCCGAGCGGGCAGGCCCGGTATATGGAAGCGGCCATCCAGACCAGCCTGAAGTTGCGCACAGCGTTCAAACTGGCGTTACGCCAGACCGAGGGCTTGATGACATCGGTGCTGACGTTGATGGGTCTGACGCTTTCGGTGCCTGATCACACCACGGTCAGCCGCCGGGCGGTGGCGTTGCCGGTGATCCAGCCAGCACAAATCCCGCAGGGTCCGTTGCACGTGTTGATCGACAGCACCGGCCTGCAGATCTACGGAGCGGGCCAATGGTTGGAGGCAAAGCATGGCGCAAAGTCACGCCGGTCATGGCGAAATCTGCATCTGGCAGTCGACGCTGCCAGCGGCATGATCGTGGCGCAGACGCTGACGGATCAGGACGTCGACGATCCGTCCCAGGTCGGCTCGCTGCTCGATCAGATAGAATGTCCGATTGGTCGGGTGACTGCGGACGGTGCTTATGATGGCGCACCGACCTACCAGACAATCGCGCAGCACGGCGATGACATCGAGGTTCTGATACCACCACGCGCGACGGCTATCCCCAGCGGCGAACCCGATACACCAACCCAGAGAGATCGCCATTTGGCGATCATCGCGCAACAGGGTCGGCTGGCTTGGCAAGTCAAGACGGGTTACGGTCAACGGTCTTTAATCGAAACGACAATGGGCCGCTACAAGACGCAGATCGGACCGCGGCTGGAGCCCGCGGCTTTGCAGCACAACAGTCCGAAGCCGCCATCGGGGTGGCGGTGCTCAACCGAATGTTGGTGGCCGGACGCCCGGATTCTGTTCGTCGCCAGACCGTCACCGGATAACCTCTTTGGGATTGGGATCATCTCACACTCCGTCTAGAAATGCACCAACGCCCAAATTACCTCTTCGCGGCGGCAAGCTTCAACCCAATTCCGGTCGGCATCAGCCCAAACTTCATCCACAGGGCATCGACCTCAATGCAACGTTGCAGATTTATGTTCTCATATTCATGGCAGCGTCTGCAAATGAATTCTCACTTAAACGAAACGCTATCACATTAATGGCAACCATAAGGCATTGATTTCGTTTAAAACGGATCTCACGATTTTCGGCAGCATGACACTGACCGTCCTCTCGGTCTAGCGCTTGCTCGTACATGAGCGGTGACCCGCTCCGGCTCTTTGGTTTTGGTTCAAGCCGTGCTACACATGACCAATTACATGGTCAGGAGAGCCTCATGGGCAGTGTGAGCATCGCCGACGCCAAGGCGCATCTGAGCGAACTGGTCGAGCGCGCCAGCGGTGGCGAGGCCGTGCAGATCACCCGCCGCGGCAAGCCGATCGCGCAAATCGTTGCCGCCAAGATGCCACGCAAGCGCATCGATATCGCGGTCCTGCGCGAGATGGTTGAGAGGATGCCGATGCAGGTGGAGACAGCCGGCGACTTCATGCGTCGCATCCGTGACGAGGCGCGTTATTGATCCTCTATCTCGATACGTCGGTGCTCGTCGCCGCATTGACGCATGAGGCGGAGACCGAACGTATGCAGCGCTGGTTGGGAGACCAGGATCCGGAACTTCTCGCGATCAGCGATTGGGTGACGACGGAGTTTTCCTCAGCGCTTTCGATTAAGCTGCGGTCTAGGCAGATCGAGATCGAGCACCGGGTGGATGCGCTCGCCGTGTTCACCACGATGAGCGCGGAGACCTTTAGCCGGCTGCCGATCTCCGGGGCACAGTTCCGCGCCGCCGCGCGGTTTGCCGATCAGCACGCGCTCGGTCTGCGCGCTGGTGACGCGCTGCATCTCGCGATCTGCGCCGATCACGGTGCCATCCTCTGCACCCTGGACCGGCGCCTCAGTGAGGCTGGCCCCGCCCTGGCGGTAAAAACGCTGCTGCTGTGAACGCGCCGCCGGCGGGCGTGGGAAGACCAGGTCGAGTGGCGACGATAATATGGGCCGCGCTGCTCAATATCCGGCCTCCATCTCTGAACCGACGACGATCTCCACCAACGCCGTTCCGAATGTGCAATATTTTTTGGACTGACGCGATCAATTCAACTACTCGGTCTCTTCATGATGTCGTGGCGATGGCGGAGACGATTTCGAACCGTTCACCGGCCTCCTGCCCTGCGGCATAAGCGTCGCTGAGCACGCGTTTGCCCCGGCTGGCTGTCCGGGTTTTGAGGTTGAGGCCGAGCTTTGCGAGTTCATCCTCGACCACCGCTGCCTTGACCGGCACGAGATCGCGCCCCGAGGCACTGCGGTTCACCGCGTCGCGGGTGGCGCGCAGACTGCGGAGCTTGGCGGTGATGCCGCGTGACAAACCATATTGAAACGAGTTGGTGGCGCTGCGGCGATCACCTTCCATCTTCCGGTAGAGATCGCTCCGCCGGAATCCATCGGTTTCGGTCGCAAAAGCCCTTTCCACAAGTTCATAAAGATACTGCGCGGCGTTCACGTCCGCGCGCAGCCCGAAAAAGATGTAGCGGAACCCGGCGTTGTGCGGGCGTTCGGCCCAGACCCGGCATTCGAAGAAGGCCGCAATACCGGGGATGCAATCGTCGATCGGACCCATGCGCCGGCGGTCGGTCTGAATGCCGATGCCTTCACAGGGCTGCGCCTGAAACTCCAGTTCACTGAGCGACAGACCATAGCGATCGAGCAGTTCGGCAACCTTTTCGGCCGCCGCCAGCGCTTCCTGTTCAGTGCATCCCTGTTCGACGGTCTTGGCCCGCAGCCCCTGGATGCGCTGAACCAGACGATCGAGAGCGGGATCCCCGCCCATCGGCGTGGCGGTCTGGCGCGGCCGGAGCCGGTTGAACAAGGCGCGGGCTTCCGGCGGCAACGTCTTCTGGGCGATCTCATGATCGATCGCCGCGGCGATCGTCTCCAGGGAAAAGCCGCCGGTGCTATGGCTCGCGCGTAGCTGGATTGTTTCCAGCAGAACCGCGATCACACGTTCCAAGCCGTCGGCCTTGAGATCGTTGTCCGCGCGCCGCGTCAGAACGCCGATCTGGAGCGACTGGAGGATCATCGGCATCTCCGCCATCCGGCGGGTTTCCCGCAGCAAATCCCGATCGGGCGCTTTGCCGTCCAGAGCCACCCAATCGTCGACGAGGTCGAGCAGGGCCGGATCGATCTCCGGAAATTCATCGTCATCAAAACTATCGCCGCTCGGGCGGTTGAGACCGGGGATGTCCAGTGTGCCGTGACGGACGACATGGGCATAGACGGCTTCGGCCCAGCGCGCGTTGGCGGCGATCGACTTTGCACCGGCCGTCGGATGGGAGCGCGCGACCGCCAATGCCGCCGGATCGAGCGGGGTGATCGCGCCGAGCAGAAATCCCGTTCGCTCGCCGGTCGGCACCAGGCGCGCAAACAGGGCGGTCGCCGTGGGGATCGGCGGCATATCGGGTCGCTCGATGGCGAGGAGGCCGCCGCCCATGATGTCCTGCAGGCGGGCATCGCCGCTGGATTCAAAAGCGAGGACGCTGAACAGGCCGAACCTGGCCTGGCTCAGCGCCGTCATGGCAGCGGCGTCGACCGCCGATAGCTTGCCGAGGCGGCGGGCGAGCCGGTCGATCGCTGTCGTCCCCGTCAGCGAGGGTTGCGCGACCAGCAGATCCGCAGCCAGCAACACGGCGTCGGCCATCATCGCGAGCATCCGGGTTTCGGTCATCGTCTCGTCGGGTTTGCGGGGGATCCATTTCTGCATCGTGGACTCACCGCGATCCCTGGCGATAAAATCCGACGCCGCGACGAAGAAATGCTCGATGCGGTCTCGTAGCGTCGACGCTGGTGTCGTAGCGGTTCGGATGGGCATGTTCGACTCCCGGTCTGGATGAGGTTCGCTAGCATTCTGGGGGGCGAGTCGCCAGATGCATGAGGTCGGCGAGCAGATCACCAATGACTCGCCGGGTCGTACCATCGCGGCGAGCGCAGTGTCTGACCGCGCAACCTTGTCGAGCGGAGGTGGTTCTCTGGAACGGCGAGTCTGACGGACGTCCCCCCGACGCGCTGCAGCGGTCGGGATGATCGGCGTGCCGGCCAGCCCAGCCGGCCAGCCCGGATCGACGATCTGTCCGGTCCCGTCCCTCAGGATTTCGGTGGTCCGGTGCCATGGTCATCCGCCGGACCCGGCACCTCAGGTTCATGGGACGGGGCCGTCGACCCGGCTTGGTGTCGCAGCCGATCCAGCCGGGCTCTGGTGTCGCGGATCACAAGATCGGCCGCCGCCATCGCGTCTTCGAGATCGCTGTAATCGAAGGCGAGGCTGGCCTGCGCCGGTCCGGCCGCGACCGGGGGCAGATCCGGCGGGAGCGTCGGTTCCGGATCCGGCGGCTCGAGCCGGGGGCGTCCTCTGGCCCGCCCCGGCTGCGGCCGCCGGGGTGGCGCGACATGATCACGCAAGCGTTCGAGTCCGGCGAGGCCGAACAATTTGCGTTTGGCGCGGTGGCTGACATCGATCACGATCCCTGCGGCTTCGAACTCACGGAGCAGGGCGGTGGCATTGTTGGTCGCCATGCCGAGCCTGGCCGCGAGGGTCGTGGCCGAGATCAACGGTGCCGCGGCGAGCAGATCGACCGCCATCGCCGCCCGGCTGTTGCGTCGGCGAGCGGCGACGGTCGAGCGGGCGGCAAGCCAGGCCCGTTCGAGATCGCGGAGCAGATCGAGCCCCTCCTCCGCCTCGACCGCCAGCGCCTGCAGGAACAGCGCGATCCAGCGGGGCCGGGCGAAGGTCACGTCCCCGCCGAGCGCTTGCGGACCGGTCAGCGGGATCGGGGCGTGGATCAGGCGGGTCTTTTGCCAGAACCGCACCAGCGCGCCACGCAAAGGTGGCCGGGTCCCGCCGGTATCGAGCCATTGGTGAGCCGCGTGGGCCGCGTGCAGCAGGATCCCCCCTTGCGGCGGGTGGGCGTCGATTGCCCGCAGCGCCTGCTGGATCTCGCCCTCCTGATCGAAATCCGGCGCGGTCAACCACTGATAATGGCCCAACGCGGTGCGGGCGGCCTCAAAGATCGAGCCGCGCTCGTACGGGCTGAGGTCCGGGTCCATCCGCAGGCGGAGGCCTTCGAGGAGGGCGGCGAGATGCCAGGGTTCGATCAGCTGGCCGTCGACCGCGGCCTGGCGGCGCACCGCGATCAGGCGCGCGCGGTATAGAAACGCGGGCCGGAGCTTGTGGTGCGCGACCGCCTGATCGAGCCGGGCGATGGTGCCGGAAGCCCGTTCCAGGGACGCGCTGATCGCGCTTGCGGTGTCGATCTTGTCGGCGAAGGGCGCGGTGTCGAACAGATCCATGGGTCTGACCGGAGGGTGGGTTGAACGGAAGGCCGGCGGCTGAAGGATCGATACTTCCCCTCCCCCGCTGAGCACGTGAAAGCAACATCAATAGCTTATTCGTATAGGTATGTAAAATATGGGTTAGAATCCGAAAAGCTTTTTTTATTTATGGGATCTCGTGGATCGCTTCCGTATTCCTGATAAGTGAAGTTGTCGATCATACGGATATCGCCTAATCTCCCCCCGAAATCGCCCCGCAATCCACGCCACCGACGCTGATCCTCGATCGTCAACAGCAAAAAAACCTCCGTCACGCTCAGCCACGCCACATTTGATCGCCCCCCTGCCCCGCCCGCCAAGCACCAGAACCGAGGCCGCACACCATCATCGCTCAGGAGACCCACCCGATGCCCCCTGCCCCGCCAACCCCCGACAGCGCGTCCGACCATCCGCAGGAAGATCCCGAGACGACACCGCACGCACTCCCGACCGCGTCGGCGATCGCGATGACCCCGCCCCGTGCCGCCACGGACAGCCCCGAGACCATGGGGGACCAGCTCAGCGCCTGGTTCGATGACCTCACCACCCCCACCATGACGACAAGTGACGGGTCCCTGGCGGCGGCCCGACAGGCGGCCACCGACTACGCACGGCTCGCCAAAGCCGAGAATACCCGCCGCGCCTATCGCTCCGCCGTCCGCGCCTGGTGCGCCTGGTGCGACCACCACGGTCTGCCCCCCCTCCCCGCTTCGGGCACCGATGTCGCCGCCTTCCTCGCGGATGAACGCGGCCGTGCGCTCTCGCCCGAGACGCTGAAGCTCCGGCGCGCCGCCATCCGATATCTCCATCGCGCCGCCGGTCAGCCGGTGCCGACCGATGATGTCTGTGTATCGGACACGATGGCCGGGATCCAACGCGAGGCCGCCGGGCGCGGCGAGACCAGGCGCAAGAAAATCGCCGCCACCGCCCCGATCATCCGACGGCTGATCACCCCGATCCCCGACGATCTCCGCGGCCTGCGCGATACCGCAGTGATCCTGGTGGGGTTCGCCGGCGCGCTGCGCCGATCGGAACTGGCCGCCATCCGGATCGAACACCTCGAGGCCACCACGCGCGGGATCCGGCTGACCTTGCCTCAGACCAAAGGCGAGCAGACCCAGGCGGTCACCGTCCCGCTCCCCTACGGCGACACCGGCCTCTGCCCGGTTCGCGCCATCGAACGCTGGCAGGCGGCCGCCACGCTCACCAGCGGCCCCTTGTTCCGCCGGATCTGGCTGCCGCCGCAACGCTGGACGACCGCGCTTGCCCATGAACCGCCGGCGATGCGGCTCGGGACGACCGCCCTCACCGCCCAGAGCATCGCGCTGATCGTGCAGCACCGGGCGATGATCGCCGGGTTCGGGCGACGTGACTTGGGTGGCCATAGCCTCAAGCGCGGCGCTCTGACCAGCGGGATGGAAGCCGGCGCCCACCCCGCGCGGCTGAAGCGACTCGGTCGCCATAAATCCTACGCCATGCTTGGCGAATATCTGGAGTTTGGCGATCTGTTCGAAGGACACCCGCTCGAGGGTATCTTGTAGCTAAAGGTACCACTTGAACGGTGAATACTGGCACCAAAAAGCAGCGATGATCTTCTCTGATCCGGCGACCAAGTGGAACGGCTTTGGATCACTCCCTTTATATCGCAACTGGGCAGTCGATGTTGGCCAAGCAATCGACGAGCGCACAGACCGCCCCGCACTTCAGGTGGCATTGGGCGAACCAGAAAATAGCACCGCGACGGCGATCCGCCTTGTGGTTCCATTTCACCAGGAACCAGCCGAACGTCTGGCAGCCATGCATCGGAACCACGGTTGCACTCGGCCAGAGGCCGACAAGCTTGTCGCATAGTAGCCCGTCAATAGGATCGGCCATAGAACATCATAAATATATTTCACGATGCCGCCCCTCCACGCATTCTACGAGATGTAGTTTCTGGCGGACTTAATTCAGATTTCTTTGTAAATCAGTTTGTTTCGGACAGAAGTTTCTTGTAGGAAACTTTTTCTAGTACCTGCTCGAAACCAGAATCAACAGGGCACGGACGTGGCAACAGATCGCGATCGCGCCAAACATTCTCTTTAGAACATCATAGATCCCCGCGGGACTGCAATGAATAGAGCATTGGGAACCAGTCTTGCCCCCGGCCAATTACAAGATGATATCGGCAGTTCACTCATTGCTTTGTCAGACAGCACACACGAAGAAAAAGACGAGCTGCGCAAGACACTGAGTTTGGCCGCCATCTAAAGTACTGGTTTCAAAATCTGCGCATTGTTTCCTGTGGCATTGTGGCTGCCCCACAATCTCGCTTCGTATGTCCGGTCCCCAACCCTAGACCAAATTGCTCTCTGGGGCAGGTCCACAATAGCCAATTGCGAGCAGAAAGAACCATGATGCTTTTGCCTGACTCGGACTAAGGATTCACACTTCCACAGCATGCGATAAGTTCCTCGGCTAACTTGCAACGCACTTGTAAATGTTTCGAAACAACGAGCCAGGCGCAACTTAGCTAACTTCGGCGCGAGTCGGTCGCTCCGAACGCGCGCGAAGTTCCAGACCATCATCCGATTGTGTATGAGTGGGTCACCTCGTTGCTTCAAACAACTTGGATAGCCCGGTCCCAAGGTTCTCCCTCCTTGCCACAGCACCGGCTAGATACTTCAAGCGTCGTTTGCATAGATAAAATGATGGAACGCCGAATTTTTTCCCGGATACGCCCGGCATTAGAGACAGCCTCAGGAACTCGCTTAGTCAACACTCAACGCTTGGACGATCCAGTCCCTGTCTATTAATAAACTAAGCGGGGAAAAAATTTCCTCCAGGAAACTTCCCTCACACTGCTTACAACGTCCCAATTAAAAACGGCAGAACGATCAGATTTCTCCAGCTTGGAAAGTGCTATTGAAAGCGCATTTACAAGCCCGTAGTCCGTCATTGAGAATTAGCGGCACCAGAATTTGACGCAAGCGAAAATGTTGCGGAACCTACTTTCCAATAGAATTAATACTTTACACAAAAGTCTTGACGTGATTGAATGATTTATGGGAAATTCAAGCCGCAATTCATTCAATCCGTGTGTATGGCAGTTAGGTGAGCGTTATGGATATCATTGACAACTCGTTGGGTTCGGAAGCTACTCAAATACACCAGCTAGCAATGTCCGGCGAAAAAATGGTGGAGAGATTACGCAAAAAAGCATTTCTTCCGGACAGACGGAAATCGCTAAACGTCCACCTTGGAATCGCCGAAGTCGCCAGACTGCTCGGTTGTTCAACCAATCGTATTCGCATGGCAGAAGAAGATGGCCGACTTCCACCGCCGCAGACCGGCGGGCGGCGCGCCGGCTACACAATCGAAGCGCTCCTGAATATGCGGAAAGTTTTGAACGCTTCAAAGCAGCGCCGTGCAACAGACGAACCCGCGATAATTGCCGTTCAAAATTTCAAGGGCGGGGTAGGGAAGTCCACTGTTACAGTTCATCTCGCCCATTACCTCGCGATTCAGGGCTACAGGGTATTGGTCGTCGATTGCGATAGCCAGGCAACCACCACTACGCTTTTTGGCTGCAATCCTCATTTCGACGTAACACGCGAGCAGACACTTTACCCCTATCTTTCGGTCGAATCGACTGAGGATGATCTGAATTACGCCGTGCAAAAGACGCCTTGGCCGAATGTCGACTTGATCCCATCCTGTCTCGAGCTCTTCGACGTTGAATACGAGTTGGCGGCAACCAACGCCGCGGGTCAAGGGATACTGGCGGATAGGTTTAGGAAATTGCGCGACGGCTTACAGAGTACAGCTCGCGACAGCTACGACATTATTATCCTAGACCCCCCGCCAGCGCTCGGCATGGTTAGTCTATCTGTAATGCAGGCCGCTACCTCGCTGCTAGTACCTCTCGCCGCGACGACCCCGGATTTTTGTTCGACAGTGCAATTTCTGTCTATGATGGACCAAATTATCGAAGCGATGGCTAGCGCTGGTATAAAGCCATCTTATGACTTTATTCGCCTGATATGCTCCCGCTTCGATAACACAGATCCATCTCAGACAATGGTCATCCGCGTAATGGAAGAGGCTTTTGGCCCGTCATTACTGTCGGTCCCGATTTTTGACTCCGCGGAAATTAGTCACGCAGCCCTCAGGATGATGTCCGTCTATGAACTGGAGGCTCCAATTGGTGCCCCAAAGACACACAAGCGAGCCAAAACCAATCTCGATGAGAGCCTGAGTCAAGTTGAATCTCTGCTCAGACGAACTTGGGCTCGGCCTGCTTCGATTGAGGAGGCAATAGCTCATGTCGGCTAAACAAGGAGAATACCTAAAGGGAATTATAGGTGCCGGAGAAGGAGAGGGGGCACACGAAGAGGGCATGCAGCCCATATTGGATCGCCCACGTCGGCCGAACGCGATCCTGACCCGCACGAATACCATCGAACGGTTGGCCTCCGGAGAACTCCGGCAGGTTACGGAGATGCGACTTGATCCCGCCCGTTGCCGGATCTGGAAAGGGAATGCCCGCCGTTACGAGATGCTCAACGAGGTCGCCTGCTCTGACCTGATTGATTCGATCATTGCCGATGGTGGGCAGAAAATATCTGCGATCGTGAGGCGGGTTCAGGACGACCCGGAGCACGAGTTTGAAGTCATCGTCGGAACGCGTCGGCACTGGACAATTTCATGGCTCAGGAAGAACAACTATCCTGACATGATCTTTATCGCTCGTCTCGAAAATCTCGACGACGAAGCTGCTTTCAGGCTCGCGGACCTCGAAAACCGCGCGCGCAAGGATGTATCCGATCTAGAGCGCGCATGGAACTACAAGCTCGCATTGACCAGCTATTATGGCGGCCGGCAGAAAGCCATGGCCGAACGGTTGAAAATCACCCCAGGCTGGCTTTCTAAAATGTTGACGGTCGCAGACTTGCCGTCTGAAATCATTGAAGCCTTTCCGGCACTTGATTCTATTGCTCTGAACGTTGGCTATGAGATTGCTTGCGCGCTTGGGACCAAAAGGCGGGCAGAAATTTTAAAGATAGCAGCCGACATACGGGCTGAGCAGGCCAACTTACGTAGCACTGGCACAACGCTGATTGAGGGCCGTAAGGTGTCTGCGCGCCTTCTTGCAGCCCCAACTCCAAAATTGCGACAAGAACCGCTCCAGATCAAGCGGGCTGGGCGGACAATAACGTCACTCATTTCCAAATCACGGGGTGCAATGACGATACGCATCCACAATCCGGCCGATCTCAATAACGCAGATATCGGCGAAGCGGTCGCTCAACTAGTGAAAACAGTGCTGGGACGCTGAGGAGGGCAGGCGTGATCGACGGGGAACCGCAATGAGGGGAAAAGCTGGTAGAATGGGGATGGAGTTCTACATCCCTTCGTTTGAAACACCTTTTTGCGATCAGCGCGAGATGATGGAGCGTCCATTTTTCAGCCTCGCCAAGAAGAGGCGTTCCAACCCGATCGATTACACAAGCCCTGATGGGAAGGTGACCGTCTTCGTCACAGCGACCCCTGAATACGGAATGGCGACTATCTGGGACGCGGATATCCTGATCTACTGTGCGTCAATCATAAACAGTATGAAGAAACGCAGGGTGAATGATATCCCCCAGACTCTGACAGTTAGCCCATATGATCTTCTTAAATCGATCAACCGCGTTGCGAGTGGACGGGGTTATGAGTTACTCGCTGCTGCACTCGATCGGCTGCAATCAACTACGGTCAAGACAAGCATACGTTCTGGATCGCGTTTCGAAACGACGTTTTCGTGGCTCGATAGCTGGAAAACTGAGATCGATCCAGCCACAAGTAGAAGCCGTGGTATCGCGATCACTCTGTCCAAGTGGTTTTATGACGGTGTAATGATGAGCGGCGGCCTATTATCGATTGACAATAGGTATTTTGATATTGATGGCGGGCGGGAGCGGTGGCTCTACCGGGTCGCTCGAAAGCATGCCGGCGGAGCGGGCGCCGATGGCTTCGCAATCTCGATGCCAACTTTGTTCGAAAAGTCAGGTGCTGAGGGAGTGTACCGTCGTTTCAAATTTGAACTGCTTGCTATAGCCCGGCAGAATAGACTCCCAGGCTACGCGCTGGACATTGAATGGACCCGACGAGATCCCCTGATCCGATTCACTAAGCGAAGCGCGATGGTGGAGGCAGATACCTCTCATGAGGACCCAAGGCCAACACCACCTGATAGGATCGATGTGCCGACGGAGACCATGACGGACATGCGTGTCCGCTATCCCTGGCTCAAGATCGACGAGCTCTATCAGCGCTATATGGCATCACCGCCGAGTTCAGTGCTCACCCATGGGCACGACGTCGCGTTCAGACTGTTCATGGAACAAGCGGACGCCATGAGTGAGACTGACACATAGCCAGCACACCGCTTCACCAAGGGCCGATCCGCACATCATGGACGGCAAGCGGACCGTTCCTGAAGTGACGATAGTTCGCTAAAAGACTTCATCACAGATTTAATGCGCGTTCCAGGGCCAACGGTTCTGGTGGCTTTTTTGAACGTAATCAGCGACTCGGTGTGAAGATTGAGTTCAATGATGCGACTCGGCGGCTGTCGAACGTCCGTTTCTCGGACGACAATATAATTCTAATGCACTCCCGTCGGATGACATCGACACTTCAGGAACGAGCCGTAGTCACTTCAGGAACGTTACTAACGTCATTTCAGGAACGTAGACGCGGCACTTCGGGAACAGGGGTTGGCGATAAAGCACTGTTTTTATGAAGTATTTCGACCTTTTTTTGGTCGTTAAACTTCTAAAATAAAGAGTTAAAATCTTTAAGAAGTTGAGGTGGGCCCTGAAAACTGGACAGGTCGCTAAGAGAGAGTCTTGCCCCTAAAATGGCGTAGAACCAAAGGGTTAGATATGACGAATATCCGAAAGAAGCACGGCGCGGAATTCAAGGCGAAGGTGGCGATGGCGGCGATCCGGGAGGAAGGGACGATTGCCGAGCTTTCGAGCAAGTACGGCGTGCAGGGTGTTGTTGGTGTGGACGGTCCTACGGCATCGAATGTGCCAATATAGGGTCGAACTATCAACCCGATGAAAGGACCGTCCAATGGAATATAAGCGCATCTCGATTGACACGTCCAAGCATGTTTTCACGATCCATGGCGTCGACGAGAAGGAGCGCCCGGTGCTGCGTCGCGAGATCAGGCGTGCTCAGGTTGAGCCATTCTTCGGCAGGGTAGCATCAAGCGAGGTGGTTCTCGAGGCTTGCGCGGGGTCCCATCACTGGGGGCGGGTACTCAGCCGTATGGGCCACCGGGTGAAACTGATCCCACCGCAATATGTGAAACCTTTCGTCAAGCGGAGCAAGAACGACCGCAACGACGCGGAGGCAATCTGTGAGGCGGCATCGCGTCCGACCATGCGCACAGTTCCCCTGAAAATGGCAGAGGAGCAAGCGGCCACGATCATCTTGAAGCACCGGGAAATGCTGGTCGGCCAGCGGACCCAGGCGATCAACACGCTGAGGGGGCACGCAACGGAATTCGGGATTGTCACCGCCAAGGGCTGTGCGAATGTGGCGGCACTGCTTGCCACCCTGTCAATGGACAAAGCAATTCCGGCAATGGCGAAAGCGATGTTCGGGCAAATGGGCAACCACGTTACAGACCTCAACGAGAAGATAGCGGCATTGGATCAGAATCTGGCTGAGCTTCACAAGACCAAGCCGGTCAGCCAGAGACTCGCGGCGATACCCGGCGTCGGTCCGATCACCGCGATCACCATGGCGTTGACCATCAATGCGGAGAACTTCGAGACCGGGCGACACTTCGCGGCTTGGCTCGGGCTGACACCTCGAGAACATTCTACCGGTGGAAAGCATCGCCTGGGGAAAATCAGCAAAGCAGGCAATGAAAGGTTACGACAGCTCCTGGTGGTCGGCTCAATGGCGGTGATCCGTTACGCCAAACCAGGCAGCAAGTCGGCGTCGGCTTGGCTATTGCAATTGCTGGAGCGGCGGCCACGGAAAGTCGCAGCTGTCGCTCTGGCTAACAAGATGGCCCGGATTATCTGGGCCATGATGGCGAGTGGTGTTGGGGTGGACGGCCCTACGGCATCGGATGTGCCAAGATGGGGTCGGACTACCAACCCAATGAAAGGGCCGCCCAATGGAATACAAGCGCATTTCGATTGACACGTCCAAGCATGTTTTCACGATCCACGGGGTCGACGAGAAGGAGAGGCCGGTGCTGCGTCGCGAAGTCGGACGCGCTCAGGTTGAACGGTTCTTTGCTAAAATCGCGCCTACCGAGGTCGTTCTCGAAGCGTGCGGCGGCTCCCATCACTGGGGGCGTGTGCTCAGCCGGATGGGCCACCGGGTGAAATTGATCCCTCCGCAATACGTCAAGCCCTTCGTCAAGCGGGGCAAAAATGACCGCAACGACGCGGAGGCAATCTGCGAGGCGGCGTCTCGCCCGACGATGCGAACCGTTCCCGTGAAGTCGGTGGATGAGCAGGCGGCGACACTCATCCTGAAGCACCGGGAGATGTTGGTGGGCCAGCGGACCCAGGCAATCAATGCGCTGAGGGGACACGCGACCGAATTCGGGATCATCGGCACCAAGGGGTGTGCGAATGTAGAGGCTTTAATCACGGCGCTATTGGCTAACACGGCGGTTCCGGACGTTGCGAAATCGATGTTGAAGGATATGGGCAGTCACGTAGCCGATCTTGATGCCAAGATATCCGTATTGGACCAGAAACTGAACGAGCTCCATAAGACCAATCCGGTCAGCCAGAGGCTCGCGGCGATCCCCGGTGTGGGGCCAATCACCGCGATCACCATGGCGCTGACCATCAACGCGGCAGATTTCGAGACCGGACGACATTTTGCGGCGTGGCTCGGGCTGACGCCGCGGGAGCATTCGACCGGTGGCAAGCATCGGCTGGGACGGATCAACAAAGCGGGCAATGAAAGGTTGCGCCAGCTCCTGGTCGTCGGCTCGATGTCGGTGATCCGATTCGCCAAACCAGGCAGCAAGTCCGCGTCGGAATGGCTATTGAAATTGCTGGAGCGTCGGCCGCGGAAGGTAGCCGCCGTCGCTCTGGCCAACAAGATCGCCCGGGTCATCTGGGCGATGATGGTGCGGGGGGAAGTGTATCGGCGTCAGCCGGTAGCGGCCTGAACCTCGCGCCGGTGCAGAAGGGAAAGCTCTGAGCAGGAGATAGTGATCGGTCGATCCGACGAACGAGAGAATCCGTAATTCCCACAGGCGCACTCACGCCGCAGTAGTGTTTGGATCTCGTTCGCGGAACCTATCTGGGCTCGCGGTCATTGGCCGCACAAAGAAGCCGGACACATGATCGCAGTCGAACCGCCACTAAATCTTGCAACTCCAGATCTTGACCTCACCGGGCCGTCCACACATGAGGGATATCGACGTCAGCCGGTAGCCGCCTGATCCGCGCGCCGGTGCCGGGGGTTCAAGGGCATAGCAAGAGATGATGATCGGTCGAACCGACGAACGACAAAATCCGAGTGCATCTATGGCAGTCATTTGCCGTGGCGTTGAATGGATGTTGTTCGCGGATCCCATTTGGGCCAGCGGCCATGCTGCCGCGCAACAGGCCGGACACATGACCGCTTTCGAACCGCCATCGAATCTTGCAAATTCCTACTTGAACCTCACGGGCCGTCCACACACATGGTGCATTTCTTGACGGAGTGTGAGATGATCCCAATCCCAAAGAGGTTATCCGGTGACGGTCTGGCGACGGACAGAATCCGGGCGTCCGGCCACCAACATTCGGTTGAGCACCGCCACCCCGATGGCGGCTTCGGACTGTTGTGCTGCAAAGCCGCGGCCCGATCAGCGTCTTGTAGCGGCCCATTGTCGTTTCGATTAAAGACCGTTGACCGTAACCCGTCTTGGCCTGCCAAGCCAGTCGACCCTGTTCCGCGATGATCGCCAAATGGCGATCTCTCTGGGTTGGTGAATCGGGTTCGCCGCTGGGGATAGCCGTCGCGT
This sequence comes from Acidiphilium sp., assembly GCA_028688905.1. Taxonomy (GTDB): domain Bacteria; phylum Pseudomonadota; class Alphaproteobacteria; order Acetobacterales; family Acetobacteraceae; genus Acidiphilium. Next base: position 15,679 of record JAQTXH010000015.1, read on the forward strand.
GTGGTGGTATCACAACCTCGATGTCATCGCCGTGCTGCGCGATTGTCTGGTAGGTCGGTGCGCCATCATAAGCACCGTCCGCAGTCACCCGACCAATCGGACATTCTATCTGATCGAGCAGCGAGCCGACCTGGGACGGATCGTCGACGTCCTGATCCGTCAGCGTCTGCGCCACGATCATGCCGCTGGCAGCGTCGACTGCCAGATGCAGATTTCGCCATGACCGGCGTGACTTTGCGCCATGCGGGAGCCAAGGATAATGAGGAAACGAGAAAATGTTTCATAAGGTGATCAGTCTCACGCGCGCCGTCGAAAAAATCCCTGACGGAGCATCGGTGATGATCGGCGGATTCATGGGAGTGGGATCGCCGCATCGCCTGATCGGCGAACTGGTGCGGCAGAACCGACGACATCTCATAATCATCGCTAACGATACGGCGCGGCCTGGCTTCGGCATCGGCCAGTTGATCGATGCGAAGGCAGTTAGCCGGCTGGTGGTGACTCATATCGGCACCAATCCGGAAACTCAGCGTCAGATGATTGCCGGCGAGATAGAGGTCGAACTGACCCCGCAAGGAACGCTGGCGGAGCGGATTCGGGCCGCCGGGTTTGGGCTCGGTGGCATTTTGACGCCAACCGGTGTTGGTACCACGGTGGCGGACGGTAAGCAGGTGATCGTGGTTGGCGGTAAATCGTTCCTGCTTGAACTGCCGCTCAAGGCCGATTTCGCCCTGTTGGCAGCCCACCGGGCGGATTATCGCGGCAATCTCGACTATGCGCTGACCGCCCGCAACTTTAACCCGATCATGGCGTTCGCGGGTGGCACAGTGATCGCGGAAGCGGTCGAGATTGTGCCTATCGGGGTGATTCCGCCGGACGATGTGGTTACCCCGGCGGTTCTAATCGATTATCTGGTGGAACGGGAGCGGATCAATGGACGATAAGGAACTCATCGCCCGCCGGGTGGCGCTTGAACTCACCGCGGGTACTTTAGTCAATCTCGGCATCGGTCTGCCGACCACCGTCGCGCGCTATCTCAAGTCCGGCATGGACGTTCTGTTTCAAGCCGAAAACGGGTTGATCGGCATGGATCCGGTGCCGGAGCCGGGCATGGTGGATGAGAATCTGGCCGATGCCGGCGGCAGTTTCATCGGGGCGGTGCCGGGGGCATGTGCATTCGACAGTTGCGTGTCGTTCGGGTTGATTCGTGGCGGGCACCTTGATGTCACCGTATTGGGTGGCTTGCAAGTCGATGAGGAGGGGCATCTGGCGAACTGGACAATCCCTGGCAAGATGGTCCCCGGTATGGGCGGAGCGATGGATCTGGTGACCGGTTCAAAGAGGGTTATCGTCGCAATGACCCATACCGCCAAAGGCGCACCGAAGATACTGAAGCGGTGTACACTTCCGCTAACCTCGATCCGGCGGATCGACTTGATCGTGACCGATATGGCCGTCATTGAGGCGACCGAAGAAGGTTTGGTTCTCCGCGAACTGGCCCCGGGTGTCACGAAGGAGCAGGTCATTGCGGCGACGGAGGCAACCCTGATCGCTGCTCACGTCGTACCAGAAATGGTGATATCCGCGTAACAGCCAAGTCTGCCTGTAACGATGCGATCCAGGCTATCTGAACGATAACGAATAAACCAATAAGGGAAACCACGCTATAGACACCGAGACTCCTGAACTGACCGCACGCCTCGATCGATTGACCGTGTGGCCCTACCCGGCGGCGGTCCTATGGGTCGTGGGGGTCGGCTATTTCATGGCTTTTTTCGATATCACCAATATCGCGTTCGGTCTGCCCATTTTCAGCAAGCTGTTTCACATGACCGCCGCGCAGGAAGCCTATCCGATCTCGGCCAGCCTGTTTGGCTATATCCTCGGCTCCTGGCTCAACAGTAATCTCGCGGATTATGCCGGCCGCAAACGAGGTATCGGTTTGGCGACGATCCTGTTTTCGATCGGGTGTCTCGGTTCCACGTTTTCTGATAGTTTATGGTCAATGTCGGCTTGGCGCTTCGTGACCGGCATGGGAATCGGGGCAGAAATCGCGATCATCTCGACTTATATCGGGGAAATCGCGCCCGCCGCAATGCGGGGTCGTTATACCGGCTGGGCCAATGTCTTTTCATTCATCGGACTCGCCGTGGTACCGATCGTGGCGCTGGCGCTGGTGCCGAATTTCTGGTGGGGCTGGCGCGCCATGTTCCTGATCGGGGCCTTGGGCATTCTGACCCTGCTGGCGTTTCCCACGCTGCCGGAATCGCCTCGCTGGCTGCTGAGCAAACGCCGCTACGCCGAAGCTCAAGCGATTATCGAGGTCGCGGAAGGTCGCGCGCAACGCAAGCTCGGTGCTCCGCTGGGACCGGTCGCCCCCTCGGCGGGTGAACCGGGGTTTCATGGTTTTCCGACCGCGCAGTTGTTCCACGCACCGTTTCTGGGCCGAATGCTTCTCCTGCTCGCAATGTGGTTCATCTGGTACATGGGCGAATATACTTGGTTGGGCCTGGGTCCGACATTTTTCGTCGATCGCGGCTACACCCTCACCCATAGCATCATGTTCATGCTGATGAGCTCTATTGGATTGCCGATCGGCGCTGTCGTTTCCGCTCTGCTGAGCGATTTGTTCGAACGCAAAATTTCGATTTTCGCGGGGATGCTGGTGTGGGCGGTGGCGTTTGCGATCATCGCCTATGTGGTCGATCCGTTGGCAATTTATGCGTGTGTGTTTCTGGTCACAGTGGCGCTCGGCTTCGTCATCCCGTTGATGTTCACCCTGACGGCGGAAAGTTTTCCGACCCGCGCGCGCTCTACCGGCGTTTCGCTGACCGACGATCTCGGCCATCTGGGTGGCGCAGTCGGTCCGGTAATTGCCACGACGGTGTATGCGGCCGGCGGTGCTGCATCAGGGTTCACCTGGGTGTTCCTGATGATTGCCGCAACTGGCCTGATAGCCGCCCTGATCCTGCCGTTCTCGATTGCGGCGACGCGTAAGGCGCTGGAAGTTGTAACGCAGTAATTAAGGATGGGGTTGGTCAAATTATTCTGGCAATCTCAATAATGGAGGGGATGATATGAGTCTCAAAGGCAAAGTGGCGCTGGTTACAGGGTCGACCAGCGGAATCGGTTTCGGCATAGCGACGGCCTTGGCGCGCGAGGGAGCCAGTATCATGCTCAATGGTTTCGGCAATCCCGCTGAAATCGAAACCATGCGGAGTACTATGGCAAAGCAATATGGCGTCAAGGTGGGTTTCAACGGTGCGGATCTGGGCCACGCGGAGCAGGTTTCCGCACTGGTCGCGGCGACAAGGAAGCAATTCGGCAGCCTCGATATTCTGGTCAATAACGCGGGCATCCAGTTCGTCGCACCGGTCGAGGCGTTTCCCGATGACAAATGGCAAGCGGTCATCGCGATCAATCTGTCAGCGGCGTTTTACGCGATGAAAGCCGCGATTCCCGGCATGAAAGCAAGCGCATGGGGACGAATTGTCAACATCGCCTCGGCTCACGGTCTGGTCGCTAGTCCCAACAAGGTGGCCTATGTAGCCGCCAAGCATGGTCTGGTCGGGGCGACCAAGGTGGCAGCGATCGAAACGGCGAATGATGGGATCACTGTGAATGCGATCTGCCCCGGCTGGGTGCTGACCCCTCTGGTGCAGAGACAACTGGAAGATCGTGCCCGGCAGGCGGGAACCGATGTCGAGGTGGAGAAGAAAAAAATGCTTCAGGAAACCCAGTCGATGTTGCAGTTCTCGACGCCCGAGGAAATTGGCGCTTTGGTGGTATTCCTCTGTTCGGACGGGGCGCGAACCATCACGGGCGCACCGCTGTCGATCGATGGCGGATGGTTGGCGCATTGACTTTAGAGGAGGCAGACGGCGACCGGAACGGTTCCCGAACGTGCCAAAGACGAAGATGAAAGAACCGACTCTCTGAATTGGTCCGAAACAGTCCGTTTTGGTGTTTGACTGAGGATGTATACAATGTGTGCCCCCTGTGGGTGTTTGGCCGGGAGTTTTTGATGATGCCATCGGAAAACGGGAAGCCCGTAATGGAGAATGTATCTGCTGCCGCAGCTCCACAAGTGGCTGCCGCGGTCGACGCTGCCATAAAGGCGGTCGGGGCGGATCGCACGCGGCTTATGGATATTGTCCAGGCGGTGCAGCAGCGCCTTGGCTACCTGCCCGACGAGGCGATTCACACCATCGCAACCGCCCTCGGCATCCATGCGGTGGAGGTTGAGGATATGGTTTCTTTCTATGCCTTTCCGAACCGGGAACCCAAGGGGCGTTTCCACATCCGATTGTCGAACACGCCTGTCTCGCTGATGAAGGGTGCAGGCGATGTCGCCGAGGCTTTCGCGCGGGCCGTGGGAGTTTCTATCGGAGGAACATCGGCCGACGGCGAGTTCACGGTGGAATGGACCAGCGACATCGGCATGGCCGATCAGGAGCCGTCAGCCTTGATCAATGGCATGGTCCTGACCGGGCTGACGCCAGCGGATCCCCCCGATATCATCGCCAAGCTCAGGCGAGGCCGAACCATCAGTACGCTGCCGTTGTTTCCTGGTCTTGACAGCCAGGAGGGCGTCGTCTTCCCCCAGGCAAGGGTAGCTTCGAGCCTTCTCCAGGCAGGTCCCATCATCTTTCGTCAGGCGGGGCGTGGTGACGGCGTCCGAAAGGCGCTCACGCTTTCACCCGAAGGCGTGATTCAGGAGATCACGAAGGCCAAACTCCGCGGCCGCGGCGGTGCCGGCTTCCCAACGGGCCTTAAATGGAAGCTCTGCCGGCAGTCCCCCGGTGACGCGCATCATGTCATCTGCAATGCGGATGAGGGTGAACCTGGCACGTTCAAGGACCGCGTATTGCTGACCGAAATCCCAGACGTGGTGTTCGACGGCATGACTATCGCCGGTTATGCGCTGGGCGCGCGGCATGGATATGTCTATCTGCGCGGCGAATACGCCTATCTCTGGAATTCCCTGCAAGCGGTGCTGCAAAACCGGCGGCGGCTCGGTCTTCTCGGGCCCAATATATGCGGGCGCGAAGGTTTCGATTTTGATATCCGAATTCAGCTCGGTGCCGGTGCCTATGTGTGCGGCGAGGAATCGGCATTGATCGAATCTTTGGAGGGCAAGCGCGGTTCTCCTCGCGACAGGCCGCCCTTTCCGACGGATCGCGGCTACCTGCAACAGCCTACGGCCGTCAATAATGTGGAAACGCTCACTTGCGTCGCGCGCATTATGGAAAAGGGCAACGAATGGTTCACGGGTTACGGCACGGCTGAATCGACCGGCACGAAGCTGATGAGTGTCTCTGGTGATTGCCCGCATCCTGGTGTTTACGAGGTTCCGTTCGGGATTACCGTGAACGAATTTCTTGATCTCATCGGCGCACTGGATGCCGCGTTTGTCCAGATCAGCGGTCCGTCGGGCCAATGCGTGGCACCGAAGGATTTTGGCCGGCGCATCGCCTTTGAGGATATTTCGACCGGCGGTTCGTTCATGGTTTTTGGTGCCGATCGTGACGTTCTCGACGTTGCACATCAATTCGCGGAATTCTTCGTTGCGGAATCCTGCGGCTGGTGCACGCCGTGCCGTGTCGGCACCACGCTTCTCCAGAAAAATCTCGAAAAAATTATCGATGGCCGCGGCACACTCGCGGATATCGCCGCGTTGGAGGGGCTCGCCAACACCGTGACACGCATGAGCCGGTGCGGCCTCGGCCAGACCGCTCCCAACCCGATCCTGACGTCCATGCGGAACTTCCCGCAAGCCTATGAGGTAAAGCTGCAGCCGGAGGCATTCCTGCCGCGCGTGACGCTCCGCGAGGCACTGGCCGAGGCGATCGAGGTTCAGGGACGTGAGCCGGTGGCTGAGGAAGAAGAAGCATGAGCGAGGATAAGTTCACCTTCACCGTCGATGGTATCGAAATCGAGGCGGAAGCGGGGCAGAGCATCATCCAGGCCTGCGATGCTGCGGGTGTCTATATCCCGCGGCTTTGCTATCATCCCGATCTGGAGCCGGCCGGGCATTGCCGCGTCTGCACATGCAAGATCGATGGCCGCCGCAGCAGCGCCTGCACCATGCCGGCCGCACACGGCATGGTTGTTGAGAGCGACACGGCCGAGTTGAACGGCGATCGCCGCATCCTTATCGAAATGCTGTTCGCGGAAGGCAATCATTTCTGCCCATCCTGCGAGAAAAGCGGCGATTGCGAGTTACAGGCGCTTGGTTATCGGCTTGGGATGGTAGCGGTCACGCTTCCCTATTTGTGGCCGGAACGCGAGCTGGACGCGACGCATCCCGATATCTTCATAGATCGCAACCGCTGCATCCTTTGCTCACGCTGTATCCGCGCCTCACGGACAGAGGATGGAAAGACGGTCTTCGGCTTCGAGGGCCGGGGCATTCATCTGCGGCTCAATATCGATGCGAAGCATCTCGATGAAACGACTCTCGCCGCAGCCGATAAGGGGGTTCATGTCTGCCCGGTCGGCTGCATCGTGATCAAGCGCACCGGCTATCGGACACCCTATGGCAACCGCCAGTTCGATCAGGCCCCGATCGGCAGCGAAATCGAGGCCAGACGCGCGCGGCCCAAGCGAGGAGTGGAGAGCAAGTAATGGCCAAGCCCAAACTCGCGACATGTTCGCTCGCCGGCTGCTTTGGTTGTCATATGTCGCTGCTCGATATCGACGAACGGCTCGTTGAGCTGATCGACCTTGTGGATCTCGATAAATCTCCTCTGGATGACAAAAAGAAATTCGATTGCGTGGTCGATATAGGGCTGGTGGAGGGCGGCTGCGCGAACGAACATAATGTTCGTGTCCTCCAGGATTTTCGCAAGAATTGTCGCGTCCTCGTTTCGGTAGGCGCCTGCGCCATCAATGGCGGCATTCCCGCGATGCGCAACCTCGTGGGGCTGCGTGAATGCCTCGAAGAAGCCTATCTAAACGGACCGACCATCGAGGATGGCGGCATGATTCCAAACGACGAGGACCTGCCGCTCCTGCTCGACCGGGTCTATCCATCGCATGAGATCGTCAAGATCGACTATTTCCTGCCCGGTTGCCCCCCCTCCGCGGATACGATCTGGGCGGCGTTGAAAGCCTTGCTCACGGGTAAGGAACCAGAACTTCCCTATCAATTGTTCAAATACGAATGACCAGACCGATGGCGAACCTCGGCGCTGGCGGAGAAACGGTATGAGCGGCGTGCAGACAAGCCAGGGCGTCCGCAAAATCGTGATCGATCCGGTCACCCGCGTCGAGGGCCACGGCAAGGTCACCATTCGCTTGAACGAGGCCGGAGAGGTGGAGGAAGCGCGCTTTCACATTGTCGAGTTCCGCGGATTCGAACGGTTCATCCGCGGCCGGCTGTTCTGGGAAGTGCCACTCATCATTCAGCGCCTTTGCGGTATCTGTCCGGTGAGTCACCATTTGGCGGCGGCGAGGGCGATGGACGCGGTCGTCGGCGTCGATAAGGTCACACCCACCGCCGATAAGATCCGCCGGCTCATGCATTATGGTCAAGTCCTGCAATCACATGCGCTGCATATTTTCCATCTGGCTTCGCCGGATCTTTTGTTCGGCTTTGACGCGCCACCGGAGCAACGCCATATCATCGCCGTGCTGAACCGCTTTCCCGAGATCGGAAAATGGGCAATCTTCATCCGTAAGTACGGACAGGAGGTCATCAAGGCGACCGGCGGTCGGAAAATCCATCCGACGAATGCGGTCCCCGGCGGCGTCAATCAAAATCTCTCGGTCGAGAACCGTGATGTGCTGCGCAAGGAGATCGACCAGATACTCGCCTGGTGCGGCGCGGCCCTGGAGCGGCATAAGGGCTATGTGGCGGCGAACCAGGCGCTGTGCCGGGATTTCGCGAATTTCAAATCGAATTTCGTGAGCCTCGTCGGACCGGCGGGCGGCATGGATCTCTATGAGGGCAAGCTGCGCGCAATCGACCCCGCAGGGCAGATGATTTTCGACGACGTGGATCCCACCGCCTACCGCGACCACTTCATCGAAGAAGTCCGTTCCTGGACGTACCTCAAATTTCCGCATATCCGCTCGTTGAGCCGTGAGGATGGCTGGTACCGCGTTGGGCCACTCGCGCAGATCAATTGTTGCTCCTCGATCGATACGCCGATTGCGGAAGCGGCTCGCCGCGAATTTGTCGCGGAAAATCACGGAAGTCCGGTTCACGCCACGCTCGCCTATCATTGGGCACGCCTGATCTGCCTCATCCATTGCGGCGAAAAGATCAAGGAGCTGCTGTTTGACGACGATCTGCAGGGTACAGACCTGATCCTGCAGGGAGAGCGGCGGCCGGAAGGTATCGCCTGTATCGAAGCGCCGCGCGGAACTTTGTTCCATCATTATACCGTCGATGAGCACGATCAGGTGACCAGCGCCAATCTCATCGTCTCCACCACCAGCAACAACGAAGCGATGAACCGCGCGGTCAAACAGGTGGCGATGAACGATTTGTCCGGCCGCGAGATCACGGAGGGGTTGTTGAACCATATCGAGGTGGCAATCCGTGCCTTCGATCCATGCCTTTCCTGCGCCACGCATGCATTGGGCCAAATGCCGTTGATCGTGACCCTGGAAGATGCGGATGGATCGCTCATCGCCTCGAGGGTCAAGCAATGACCGCTCTTGCAGCGCGGTCCGATCTCCACGCAACTTCATGGCTACCGGCTATTCAGATGCCTCGGGTGCTGGTGCTGGGTTATGGTAATCCGGGCCGTCAGGATGATGGGCTTGGTCCCGCCGCTGCCGCGGAGATCGAGGCGCTGGGTTGGCCGGGCGTGACGACACGCGACAATTACCAGCTCGTCATCGAGGATGTGGTCGATATTGCCGCGCATGATGTTGTCTGGTTCGTGGATGCTGCCCGGGAAGGTTGCGAGCCCTATGAGGTACGAAGCCTTTCTCCAGCATTCGATATCACTTTCACCAGCCATTTGGTGAAGCCGGAGACATTGCTTGCAATGGCCTCCCAATATTACGGTAAATCGCCAGAAGCCTATCTGCTTGGCATCCGCGGATATCAATTCGAGTTCATCGAAGAACTCACCGAATTCGCACGGAACAATTTGTCGCAAGCCATGGAAGTGATCCGCGATCGGATCAGGACAGTGTTGGAGGTGCCGTGATAAATATCGGCCTCGGCAATAAACGGAAGACGATATTGCTGGTCGATGCGGATCCGCATGCGCGGGCGGTACTGCGCAATGCCCTGGAAGTGGCAGGTTTCACCGTCGGCGAGGCCTCCAGCGGTCGCGAAGGCGAACGCACGGCCGTCCGCATCCGACCGGACGCGATCCTTGCGGATTTGATGATGGAGACGATCGATGCGAGCGCCATCGCCGAGAGGCTCAAGGAGATGGGAAGCCAGATCCCGGTCTATATCGTGAGCACCGCGAGTGACGCTTTGGTCGGTGCCGTCGGTCTGCGCGAACTCGGCATTGCCGGCGTTTTTCTCAAACCGGGCGATCCCGCCATCATCGTTCAGACGCTCAAGACGCGCCTGGGCGTGACCTGAAGCGGGGGGGCGGGCAATGCATGAGATGTCGATCGCCGAGAGCCTCGTGGAGCTGATCGAGGAAGCAGGCCGCAACCAACGATTTTTACGGGTGAGGCAGATTCGCGTGAAGCTTGGCGCACTGGGGCATGTCGAGCCCGAGGCGCTTCGTTTTTGTTTCGATGCCGTCAGCCAAGGTACGATCGCCGAAAGCGCGGAGCTCGATCTGGAGATGGTGGCTGGCGAAGGCTGGTGCGCGAGTTGCAGCCGAACCGTGCCGATCTCGGAGCGATATGATTTATGCCCGGTATGCGGGCAAGACCATGTGCGGATGACGGCCGGCGACGAACTTCGTTTGGCGGAATTGGAGGTAGAGTGATGTGTGCGATCTGTGGCTGCGGCACGGCGACCAGTGAAACGGGACAGGAATCATCTCACGAACATCCCGGACACGACCACCATCATCATGACCATCATGCACATCATCACCTTGATCACGGAGATGATGCGGCGATCGATTTCGGTGGCGGTCTCGCCGGTGTCCATCTGCCGGGGATGAGCCAGGAACGGATCATCCGCGTGGAACGCGATATTCTCTCCAAGAATGCCGCCTTTGCACGGACCAACAGAGCTCGTCTGGCTGAAGCCGGCGTATTTGCGCTCAACCTTGTCTCCAGCCCAGGCTCCGGCAAAACGACGCTGCTGGTACGCGCGATCAACGACCTTTGGCCGCGCTTTCCGATCGCGGTGATCGAAGGCGACCAGCAAACCTCGAACGATGCGGACAGGATTCGCGCGACGGGCGCTCCCGCCATTCAGATCAATACGGGGAAGGGGTGTCATCTCGACGCGCATATGGTTGGCCATGCAATGGATCAGTTGCCGCAGACGCAAGGCGGTCTGCTATTTATCGAAAACGTCGGCAACCTCGTCTGCCCGGCCGCTTTCGACCTTGGCGAGGCCCATAAGGTGGTTGTCCTGTCGGTGACGGAAGGTGAGGACAAGCCGCTGAAATATCCGGACATGTTCGCCAAGGCCGATTTGATGCTGCTGAACAAGGCGGATTTATTGCCTTATCTCGATTTCGACATGGCAGCTTGCATGGGCTTCGCGCGCCGGGTCAATCCTCGGATCGAGATTCTGACGATATCCGCACGGACAGGCGAGGGCCTTTCCGAATTTTATAGCTGGATGGAAACGCATGCCGGCGATATGAGCCGGTCTGCCCAGCTCTCGGGATAGGCGGGCGATGCAAACCCCGACAGCACAAAGATCTACCTGCTTACCCACCTTGTTCAGCCAGCCTCCGAATGGTACAAAATAAGAACATGTTGTTGTGAGCGGAGGAAATTGATGGCTCGGAATGCGGTACAGTTTCAGCGAGGGTTGAGCGAAGCCGAATTTGATCGATTGTACGGCACGGAGGAGCAATGCCGTGCCGTCGTCATCGCGGCGCGGTGGCGCGATGGGTTTTCGTGCCCGA
>JAQTXH010000021.1 GCA_028688905.1 Acidiphilium sp.
CCGCGCTGCCCGATGGCCTCCACGTCGGCGGCGGGCTCTACCTGAGCGGCACGGGCATCACCGCGCTGCCCGAGGGGCTTCACGTCGGGGGCAGCCTCGACCTGAGCGACACCGGCATCACGCCGATCGGGAAAGACAAACGAGGTTACAAGTTTTTTGCTGTGCGCATCGCCACCGGGCCACGCGTGATTGCTGGGTGCCGCAATTTCAGCCCTGCCGAAGCCCGCGCCCATTGGAAGGAAGGTAGCGAGTGCCGCGCACTGGCCGAGAAGTGCATTGCGATTTTTGAAAAGGAGACAGTTTGATGTCCAGCACCACCGCCCTGCCGATGATCACCGCAGTCACCGAGGCCATGACCGACCTCAAGTATCATTCCGGCGACGTGACCACCAAGTTCCTGACCGAACTGCACGCTAAAGGTTATCAAATCGTGGCGTTGGATACTCCGCTCCCGGCAGTCGCAGAGTTGCGTGGGAGTGATGATGGCGTGCAGCCCCTTTGTTCGCCAGCGCCGGGGTACGTGGCATGAAACCCCTAGCATTCGCGATCGCCGCCGCACTCCGCTACGCCGCTGAAAATCCGCACATCGACCCGGACACCGCGATTGAGGCCAGTCTGAGGCGCGACGGCTGGCACGTATCGAATGTCACGCCTGGCCCGCTCGCATGGCCGTATCAGGTGCCGGGTGCGCGGTGGGAGTGCGGGCAATGACCCCCACCCCCGACTACCAAACCCTGATCACCGCCGCGCGACGCAACCTGGCGATGGCGATCATCATCAACCAGTCCAACCAGTCGCCCGCGTTCCCGCTCTCGCACCTGATCGCGACTCGCGACCGGATCAAACTGGCAGAGCGCACCGCTGCGGGCGGATGCACGGCGACGGCTTGCCGGATGCTTCGGGGGGTTTTGGCATGACCCTATCCCTCCTTCCCAACCGCGCGCCACGTGGCGACCTCTCAATCCATACCGCGTGCCGGCAAGCGATCGAGGCGGCCCGGCAACGCGCATCTGACACGCACGACGAACTGGCGGCGGAGTTGAATGCGCTGATGGCGAACGCCACGACGATCGCGGCAACAGAAAGCATCCAGCGCGCGATCAGCGATGCCGAGGACGCGAAAACGGATGCGGTCAATGCTTTTGATCGGCTGATGAGCGATTCCCTGACGCCTGATAGCACGCTCGAAACTGAGATCGAGGACGAAACTACGCCTGACGCCGGCCCTGATCCTGATTTTCTGTATGAGCAGCGGCGCGACGAACAGATGATGCGCGCGATGGGGGTCTACTGAAATGTCAATCCCCGCAATGCCACGACCAAAAACAAGCGAGCGGCTGGCCGCGATCTACCGCGCGTCGGTGCAACTCAATGTGACGATCGAGCAAGTCATCGAAGCCATGAAGCGCGGGCAGTTTGATATTATTCCTGAGGAGGAACGGTGATGAGCATAGACCTCAAATCGGGCGTGATCGACCCCGCCGCGCGCCAGATTTCCCCGGAAACCAGGTTCTGGACCGGCGTGCGCAACGCCGCGTTCATGGGTGTTGCGATGTTCTGCCTTGGCGGAATTATTGCCTGGGCATTTCTGGCATGACGCTGATCACTCTCTTTACCGATGCGTCGTTCTGCAACACCAGCAAGATCGCGGCATATGCCATCTGGGCAAAGACCTCAGGCAAGACGATCCGCCATTCCGGTTTGATGAAGTCAAAAGCGCCAAACTCACACATGGCCGAAACTGTGGCTCTTGTGAACGGTATATTCGTGGTCTGCGCCCTGATGTCTCCAGAGCCGGGCAGCAAAATAATCGCTCAGTCCGACTGTGTTGCCGCAATAAACACTCTGATGGGCGAGCATCCGCTGCGCCGCAAGGCATCCCGCGCGATCTTTGCGCCGGTCATCCGGTCTTACCGGGAACAGGTGAAGCGGTCCGGCGTCATCGTCGAGTTCCGCCATGTGCGCGGCCACCAAGGCGCGGTCACCACCCGTAATGCGGTCAATGAGTGGTGCGACAACGAGTGCCGCCGCTTACTTCGTGCCGCACGCGCCGAACTGCGAGCCGAGCGCGACAAGAAAGCAGGTTTGGCATGAGCGACTTCATTCGCGCCTCATCGCTCAGCGGATATAGCGATTGCCCGCGCCGCGCCGCCGCCCGGCTGTTCCGCCAGGAGATTGAGGCCGCTGGCTACATCCTGCACGAAACGCCGCAGGGCATCGGCGCGAGCGTCGGCACCAGCATCCACGCCGCCGCAGCCCTTACCTTGACCGAGAAAGCCAACACCGGCAGCCTCGCCCCACTCAGCGCCGTCACCGATTGCGCCGTCGAGACCTACCGCGAGACCGTGGCCGATGGGGTGATGTTCGACCAGAAAACCCCCTCAAGCCACGACGCCGAACGCCAGATCGTCGGCATGGCCGCAGCCTATAATCGCGTCCTCGCACCGCGCATTGAGCCGATCGCGATCGAGGAACAGTTGGAAGCCGACACGCCATTCGGCCTGGTCCTGACCGGCCGGGGCGACGTGCTGGCACGCGAGAAAAACCGCATCCGCGACCTAAAATGTGGTCAGAAGCGGTCCAACCACAAACCCCAGCTTGGCGCATATTCGTTGCTCTACAAGGCCAACGGTTACGAGGTCGAGACGTGCGCCGAGGACTTTCTACAGCGCGTCGGATCGAAGAAACCCCAGCCCGACCCACTGACATTCCCCCACGATATCGCAGCAGCCGAGACCGCAGCCCTGTCCGTACTTCGCCACATCGCGAGCGATATCCGCGTGTTTCGCGAGGGCGACCCGGCGATGGGCGTGATGCCCGGAGATCCGTGGGCATTCGCCGCAAACCCGTCCTCGATGCTCTGCCACCCGAAATACTGCTCAGCCCACGGCACAGATTGGTGTGCCGAACACATGGCCAAGGAGGCCGAATAAGTGAATACCCAAACCCGTCCCACTCTCAACACCACCACCACGCTCAGCCGTCCCAACCCGGTGCGGTTGCTTGACCAGGTGATCGAGCGCACGGCATCCGGCGGCTTCGATCCCGAAGCCTTCCATGTGCTGAACGAGCGCGACAACGCCCTGATCGCCGATGAGGTGATGAACGGATCAGGATCGTCGAAGTTCGTCTATCAATTCGCGATCTCTGGAACGAACGTCACCGGGATCAGCGTCGTCGGCGCGCGTCACCTGGCAACCGAATATGGTGGCCTGCGTCACCGGATGGTCGCGAGCACACGCAAAATCGGGGCGCTGTTCACCTTCACCAGCTATCCCGCCGATGGATCGCCGATGCGGGTTTCGTGCAGCGTGATCCCCGAATTGGCGAGCGAAGATGACTTCTATTCCTCGCTGGTCGAGGTCGAGGACATCAAGCTCGGGAATACGGTGCAGATGGAGGCATCCGAGACGCGCGAGGAAAAGCGCCGCGACGGCACGAAATGGGAGCGCCCGCACTTCCAGAAGATCGCCCAAGCGAAAGCCTACCGCAACGCGATCCTCGCCCTGATCCCGCAGGACGTTCAGCTTGCTTGGAAAGACAAGATGTTGAGCCTTGGCAAAAACGAGGTTGTGACAAAATCCGTCATCGCCGAGAAGCGATCGGGCGTCATGCAATTCGCCGCCGCCAAGGGAATCCCGGTCGATCGCCACGCGATCGATGCCCTGACGATGGATCAGATCGCCGGCTTGTCCGAAGCCGCCCGGACCAAGGACGCCGCCCTGTTCGTGAACGCAGCCGCCGCGCTTGGCTTGGTACAAATCACCGAGGCGGAAACCACGACGCAGGCCGAACCGCCGAAGCAAACCCGCAAAGCGCCGCCGAAGGCCGCGCAGCGCGAGGAACCGCCGCCGTATGACCCGGAGACGGGCGAAGTCGAGCGTCCGGCCGCGCGTGCCGCAGCACCTCAGGCCGCGCCGCAGCCGGTTGATGATGGGGAGCTATTTTAAATGGATATCTCAATTAAAGACTTCCGTGGCATTGGCGACCTCTCCGCCACCATCGACGGCATCATGCTAGTCGCGGGACCGAACGGAGCCGGCAAGAGCAGCGTTTGCACCGCCATAGCCGCCTGCCTAACCGGCGACCTGCTGCCCTTCCAGGGCGTCACCAAAGCCAAGGCCGGCTTGCTTGTCCGCGACGGCGGTGCATCAGCCTCCGCCACACTCACCGGCCCCGATGGCGGTGCGGCAGTGACATGGCCAGACTGCCAGCGCGCGGAGAAGGGCAAAGCGCCGCGGGCAAGCCCGGTTGCGGCCGGACTGGTCAACCCGCTGGCAATGGACGCCAAGGCGCGCGCCGCGTGGCTGATCGGGCTGATAGGGGCACTCCCCGACGAGAACGCGATGATGGAAGCCTGCGAGGCGCTTGACGTTTACCGCGCAGATGCCGAATCGTCATGGAAAGCCATCGAAGCCCGAGGCTGGGACGCCGCCCACGCCGAAGCCAAGGAGCAGGGCGCGAAGCTGAAAGGCGCATGGGAGCGCGCAACCGGCGCACGCTACGGCAGCGCCAAGGCAGCGGCATGGAGGCCCGAGGGATGGCGCAGCGGCATCGACGCCCTGACGCTCGCCGAACTGACGAGCGCCGCCGAAACCGCCGCCGCGCGCTACGACGAGGTGCGCCGGGCCGGACTGGTTGGAGAGACCAAGCGGGCCGATTACCAATCCGCCCTTACCCGCCGGCAAGCCGCACTCTCGACCCTCGACCACGCCAAGGGCGAAGCTCTGGCAGCAAAGGGTGCGGTCGATCGCGCCCGGGCTGAGAGGGCGAAATTTGGGCCGACCGCCGACAAGGTATGGGAATGCCCATGTTGCGGTAAAAAGGTGGCGCTGATCGAAGGCGACTTGTGCGAACTGCCTTCCGACGCCGCAGCCCCGACCGATATCGCCGCAGCCGACAACGCCGTCCGCAACGCCGAGGATCTGCACCGCCGCGAGTCCGCACGCCTCGCCGCGATCGAGGACGCAATCAAAGCCGGTGACGCCGCCGAGAAGGCGATCGCCGGATTGCCACCGATCCCCGACGCCGAAGAACTGGCCCGGATCAAAGAAGCAGCAGAACAGGCCGGGACCGCGTTGCGGATGAAGCGTCAAGTTGACGAGGCGACCGAGACCCATGAGCGGATCGCCCGCCAGGTCGAGATCGTAAAGCTGCTGGCCGAGGACGGATTGCGCCAGACCGCCCTGGTCGCAGCGTTGTCCGGCTTTGCTGCCGATCTAGCCGAGATCACCCATGCCGCTGGCTGGCGACCGGTCTACGTCGATGCCGATATGTCCCTGTCCTACGGCGGCCGCCCGGTAAGCCTATGCAGTGCTGGCGAGCAATACCGCGTCCAGTGCGTCCTGCAGATCGCCGCGGCACGGCGCGATGGATCAGCGCTGGTCGTACTCGACGGCGCCGACATCCTCGACAAGCCCGGCCGCAATGGGCTGATGAAGGCGCTGGCCGGCATGAACGCCGTGATCGGCATGACCATGCGAGCCGAGGAGGTGCCTGCCAAACTGTTGGCGTCAGGGCGGGCCGTGTGGGTTGGGGATGAGCCGATGCAGGTGGCGGCGTGAGCAATTTTAAGGAAAAACCAATGGAAAATTTAATTATCGCTGATGGTCGGGAAATGACCGTCGCAGAGTTTCAGTCCTCGAAAAACCTCCACGTCGGCGGCGGCCTCGACCTGCGCGGCACGGGCATCACCGCGCTGCCCGAGGGGCTTCACGTCGGCGGCTCGCTCTACCTGAGCGGCACGGGCATCACCGCGCTGCCCGAGGGGCTTCACGTTGGCGACTGGCTCGACCTGTGCGGCACGGGCATCACCGCGCTGCCCGATGGCCTCCACGTCGGCGGCTGGCTCGATCTGAGCGGCACGGGCATCACCGCGCTGCCCGCGGGGCTTCACGT
>JAQTXH010000022.1 GCA_028688905.1 Acidiphilium sp.
TTGTTTCCATGTGTACATCGAGCCCTATGAATTTTCTGGTCGTCATTGTCATTCTCCTTTTGTGACAAGGTGAGATTAGCTCCCCTTGCCCCAAAAGCTGAGGCGAATGACGGTCATTGGGTCTAAGGCTTCAATCGGTATCCCGTCCTGAATATCCACCACAGCAGGGTGAGACATATTGCCATGAACAGCACGGTGAAGGCGAGGCTGACACCGACGCCGATGTCACCGATGCCATAGAAGCTCCAGCGGAATCCGCTGACGAGATAAACGACGGGGTTGAACAGGCTGACCGTCCGCCAGGGTTGCGGCAGCATGTCGATCGAATAAAACGCCCCACCCAGGAAGGTCAGCGGCGTCACGACCAGCGCCGGGATGATTGCGAGCTGCTCGAAGTTCTCGGCCCAGATGCCGACGATAAAGCCGAACAGGCTGAAGGTGATCGAGGTCAGCAGCATGAATGCCGCCATCCAGAGAGGATGCAGGATGTGGACGGGCACGAAGAACGTCGCCGTCAGCAGGATGATGAGGGCGAGGATGACCGACTTGGTCGCGGCGGCACCGACATAGGCGAGTACCGCTTCGGCGAAGGAGAGGGGGGCCGAGAGAATCTCGAAGATTGTCTTGGTGAATTTCGGGAAATAGATGCCAATCGAGGCATTCGTGATGCTCTGCGTCAGCATCGAGAGCATGATGAGGCCGGGCACGATGAAGGCACCGTACTTCACGCCACCGACATGCTGTATGCGCGAACCGATCGCGCCGCCGAACACCACGAAGTAGAGCGCCGTGGTGATGACCGGCGTCGCCACGCTCTGCCAGACGGTGCGCCGCATACGCATCATCTCGGTCCGGTAGATCACCCAGACACCGGCCAGGTTGATCGAAAATCCGCTCATGCTTCGCGCTCCAGCAGGCTGATGAAAATGTCCTCCAGCGAGCTTCTGCTGGTGTCGAGGTCCTTGAAGTCGATCCCCATGCCGCTGAGCCGCCGGAGCAGCCCGGAAATGCCGGTACCGGCGGCGTTGGCGTCGAAACTATACACGAGGTGCTGACCGTCATCGGTCAGTGTCAGGTCCCAGTCCGTGAGTTCGGGTGGAATCGTCTCCATCGGCTGCTGGAGCGTAAGGGTGAGCCGCCGCTTGCCCAGCTTTTGCATCAGCGTCGCCGTCTTCTCGACCAGGATGAGCCGCCCGCGGTCGATCACGCCGACCTCGTCGGCCAGTTCCTCTGCCTCCTCGATATAGTGGGTGGTGAGGATGACGGTGACGCCCGTGTCCCGCAGCCGGCGCACCAGCCCCCACATGTCGCGCCGCAATGCGACATCCACACCCGCCGTCGGTTCGTCGAGGAACAGGATTTCCGGCTCGTGGGCGAGCGCCTTCGCGATCATCACCCGCCGCTTCATACCGCCGGACAGCTCGATGACGCGGCTGTCGCGCTTTTCCCAGAGTGAAAGGTCGCGCAGCAGACGCTCGACGAAAGCCGCATTGCGTGGCTTGCCGAACAGCCCGCGGCTGAAACACGTCGTGTCCCAGACGGTCGCGAAAATGTCGAGCGCCATTTCCTGCGGCACCAGCCCGATCATGGCGCGCGCCGCACGGTAGTCCTGCACGATGTCATGCCCGCCGACGCGCACCTGGCCGGACGTCATCGTGACGGTGCCGCAAATAATGCTGATGAGCGTCGTCTTGCCGGCACCGTTGGGGCCGAGCAGCGCGAATATCCTCCCCTTGTCGATCGCGAGATCGACAGCCTGTAAGGCGATGAAGCCCGTTTTATAGGTCTTGGCGACGGCCGAGACGGATATTATCGGCGGCATGAACTCTCCCTGGATCGCGGCGCGTACTGTGCAGATCGGGCGGCGCAATTCAAGTCGGGCGGAGTGCCTTTCGGCTATCGGTGCCCGCTCTCTTCCCCGCCGCTGCCTCGCACTTGTATGATGCGCGCGACGGAGAGTGTTTTCCCATGATTGCCATCGTCGTACTCATTCTGACCGCGCTGGCCTTCGCCTGGAGTATGGGCGCGCACTATACTGGTGCCTGCATGGGGATGCCCTATGCGACCAAAAGCATCGGGTTGCGTCCGGCACTCGGTATGATGGCGGTGATGACGCTGATCGGTGCCGCCTTCCTGAGCCATCGGGTCCTGACGCATATCGGCCATGGGATCATCGTCGGCCAATTGGCCATCATTCCGGCGATTATCGTGATCGGCGTCGCGTTCCTGCTGACGGCCGTCTTCACCCAACTGCGCATCCCGACCTCGACCATCCAGATTCTGGTGTTCGCATTGCTCGGTTCCGCCGGGCCGCTCGGCCTCGGGATCGAATGGAACGCGATCCTGCAACTGGCGGTGCTCTGGGTTCTGGCACCGGTGATCGCCTGTGGATTGGGCTTCCTGTTCACCCGATTTCTCGATCGGCTGCCGTGGATCAACGCCAGCGGATCGCCCCGGATGATCGGCCAGACGCTGGTGATCGGGGGTGCCGTTGCGTCGCTGGCCATGGGTGCCAACGATGTGTCTAACGCGACCGCCGTTTTCCTGTCCGTCCATTTCTGCGGCCCGCTGCTTGCCGGGTTGATCGGCGGTGCCGGCCTTGCCGTGGGCATCCTGACCTGGGGTCGCCCGCTGCTTGAGCGGGTCGCGTTCGATGTGGTGAAAATGGATATGAAAATGGCGACGGCGGCGCAACTGGTGCAGGCGCTGGTGGTGCTCACCGCCGTCTTGTTTGGTTATTTCACCTCGATGAACCAGGCACTGATCGGCGCTATGGCGGGAGCCGGGCTGGCGCGCGATCGGCAGACGATCGACACCAGGGTAATCATCGGCATCGTCTGCGGCTGGCTCGTCGGCCCCGGTGCGGGATTTGCCCTTTCCTATAGCGCGGCCAGGGCCTATCAGGCAATTGTGAGCGGATGAAAGTTCGCGGGCGGACGTGAAAGCCGATGAATTGCCGTCGAGGCTTTTACACCGGCGGATCATTTCCGGTCGCGCGTCCGTCGCCCGTCCACCGCCCGCGCCGGTGCTCCGATGGCGCTCCGGTCATGATCCTGTGATCGCTCATGGTTTGACCCGGCCGTCGCTATAAGGTCTATGTAATGAAACGGTCGCATGGTTTGTCGAGAGGATCATGGCGGGCTGTTGCGATAAAAATAACGAGGAAACATCACTATGCGCCGTGGATTCCACCAACCTGCGTATTGCCTCGGCTGGATCGTAGCGATCTGCTGCGCCGGCACCAGGCCGGCATTTGCCCAGGCGGTTCCCGCGAACGCCCCCGCACCGATCATCGTTCCCATCATGCCGGCACCCCAGACCACCGGACAACGTGAACTCCATATCAAAAAAATCATCGTCCAGACATCGCCCCTGACGAATTCCGGGATCAACATCGCAAAAACCCCGCAGGCGGTCCAGATCCTCACCCATCGCGAACTTACCCAAAACGGCGCGCCGGATGCGCTGCGCGCCCTGCAACGCAGCGCCACCGGCGTCACTCTCGCCAATGCCGCCGGCAACCCGTATCAACCCAGCCTGTTTTATCACGGCTTTGAAATCTCCCCGCTCGAAGGCACCTCACAGGGCCTTGCGGTTTACGTCGATGGGGTGCGCTTCAACGAACCCTTCGGCGACACGGTGAACTGGGACCTGCTGCCCGAACCCGCCATTCGCTCCCTGACGGTGGAAGACGCCAACCCGGTGTTCGGCCTCAATGCGCTTGGCGGTGCCATCGATGTGCAGCTCAAGAACGGGTTCGATTATCATGGCGGCGAGATCGAGGCGCTGGGCGGCTCGTTCGGCCGCGCCGAACTCGACGCGCAATACGGCGTCCAGCACGGCAACGAATCCGCCTATTTTGCGGCGAGTGAGCGTCACGAAGGCGGCTGGCGGCAGGACCAGTCCTCGAACATCCAGAATTTCTACGGCACTCTCGGCTGGCGCGGCACCCACGCCGAACTGCACGCAAGCCTCACCTTCGCGCGGTCACGGCTGAACGGGCCGGGCACCTCGCCGGTGCAACTTCTTGCCGTCGACCCCGGCGCGCAATATACCGCGCCTAATTTTGTCGGCAATCACTATGCCAAATTTGCCCTGTCCTTGAATGACCAGATCGACGCCGCCAATGCGATCCAGGCGGTCGCCTATTACGATTATTTTCTCCAGAAGGTCTCAAACGGCAACGCACCGAACGACCTGCCCTGCTACGCGGGATCACCCTATCTTTGCCAGGCGGGAACTGACGTGCTCAGCACCACGCGCGGCGGCGCGCCGATCCCGAATTTTCTCAACAGCAACTTCTATTCTGAACTCGACCAAGAAAGCACCAATACCAATGGCTATGGTATTGCGTTGCAATGGACTAACACCATGCCATTATTGTCACGTCACAATCATCTGGTCGCCGGCGTCAGTTTTGATGGGTCCGAAACCGAATTCGACGCCAGCGGAATGATCGGCGGCATCACGCCACTGACGCGCGCCTATTTCGGCCCCGGCATCGTGATCGATGAGCCAGGGGTGGACGTGCCAGCGCGCGCCGCGTTTCACAGCGCTTATGTCGGCGTTTATGCCACCGACACGTTCGACATCACCAAACGCCTGTCGCTGACGGCATCCGCGCGGATCAATGCCGCCACCCTCGATTCAACCGATCAAGGCGGCAATGCCGGACTAACTGGCAATCATTTTTTCTCCCACCTCAACCCCGCTTTGGGCGCGGCCTATCAACTGACGCCACTCCTGACCGTTTATGGCGGCTATTCCGAGGCCAACCGTAATCCGACGCCCGCCGAACTCTCCTGCGCCGGACCGCAGAACGCTTGCAGTCTCGCCAATTTTTTCGTCAACGATCCAAACCTAAAACAGGTCACCGCGCGCACCTGGGAAGCCGGCTTGCGCGGTGCGACCCCGCTTTTTGCCAATGGCACGCTCAGCTACGAAGCCGATTACTTCCATACCGTGCTCAACGACAGCATTGCCTTCGTCAACGCTCCCACCATCGGTCGCGCCTATTTCACCAATATCGGCAATGTGCTGCGCCAGGGAATTGATCTCGGCCTGCATTACGAAGGCGGTCCCTGGCATGCCTATCTTGACTATACTTACGTCAATGCCACCTATCGCAACGGCTTCGTCGAATCCGCCGGCGGCAACCCGGCCGCCGATGCGAACGGCGACATCACCATCGTCCCAGGTGACCATCTCCCTGGCATTCCCCAGAACCAGATCAAGTTTGGTGCCGATTACGACATCACGCCGAAATGGAGCGTCGGTGCCTCGGCTTTCGCGGTGACCTCGAGCGAATTGTTCGGCGACGAGGCCAACCTCAACAAGCCGCTGCCTGGCTATGTCGTGACCGACTTCACGACCCGTTATCACATCACACCGAAGCTCGAAGTATTCGGCACCCTCGAAAATATCACCAATACCACTTACTACACCTACGGTGGCTTCTCCTCGCTCGGCAACGTCTACGTGTCGCAGGTGCCGAACCTGACCAACCCCCGCGCCTACAGCCCGGCAGCACCCATCGGTGGATACGCCGGGATCAAGATCAAGTTCTGATCCGAGGCGGGACTGCCGCAAGATTGGGGGTATCGCGAGGGGGCAGGCGCGTGTGACGTGCCTGCCAGGTCGTTAGACGGGGACGGTGATTGAGTTATGACGGAAGTGGTTGCGGGGATAGGATTTGAACCTATGACCTTCAGGTTATGAGCCTGACGAGCTACCGGGCTGCTCCACCCCGCGGGTGTGTGATGTGTGGTATCGATAGGTTGGAGGACCTGGCGGCGACCTAC
>JAQTXH010000007.1 GCA_028688905.1 Acidiphilium sp.
GTCTCGGCCTTGGCCAGCATATACCCGTCAACGAACGGGCCTTTCCATACGGAGCGTGTCATCGATCAGCCCTTCCCGACCTTACGGCGCCGGATGATCAGATCATCCGTCCGCTTGTTCGAACGTGTCTTGTAACCCTTGGTCGGCTTGCCCCACGGCGTCACCGGATGACGACCGCCCGACGTCCGGCCCTCACCACCACCCAACGGGTGATCGACCGGGTTCATCGACACGCCACGGTTATGCGGCCGCCGGCCCAGCCAGCGATTGCGCCCGGCCTTGCCGAGTTCCTGGTTCGAATGGTCCGGGTTCGACACCGCGCCAATTGTCGCCATGCACTCGCCGCGCACCAGGCGAAGCTCGCCCGACATCAGCTTGACCTGGGCATACCCCTGATCCTTGCCGACCAACTGGGCGAAGGTGCCCGCCGACCGCGCCATCTTGCCACCGGCACCGGCCTTGATCTCGATATTGCAGATGATGGTGCCGACTGGAATCGCGGCCAGCGTCATCGCGTTGCCGGGCTTGATATCAACCTTCAATCCCGACACTACCTGATCGCCCACCTTGAGGCGCTGCGGTGCCAGAATATAGGACAACTCACCATCGGCATATTTGATCAGCGCCAGGAACGCCGACCGGTTGGGGTCGTATTCCAGCCGCTCGACCGTCGCTGCGACATCGAACTTGCGGCGCTTGAAATCGACCAGACGATAGGTGCGCTTATGTCCGCCGCCCCGGAAATAGCTGGTGGTGCGGCCATGGTTGTTGCGCCCGCCGGTGGAATGCTTGCCCTCGGTCAAACCCTTGACCGGCTTGCCCTTCCACAATTCCGAGCGATCGATCAGAACGGTGCCGCGCAGGCTCGCCGTGACCGGTTTGAAATGTTTCAATGCCATCGATTTCGCCTCAAGCCAGACGCGTCGTGAAATCGATCGACTGGCCTTCGGCCAGCGTCACGAACGCTTTTTTCAGATCAGACCGCTTGCCCGGCCGACCCTTGAAGCGCTTCGCCTTGCCCTTCTGGATCAGCGTGTTCACACCGGTCACCTTCACGCCGAACAGCCCCTCGACCGAGGCTTTGATCATCGGCTTGGTCGCATCGATCGCCACCTTGAACCCAACCTGGTTCCGTTCGGACAGCGCGGTCGCCTTTTCGGTGATCAACGGCCCGCGGATCACGTCGAACATCGCCTCACGCGACAACACGGGCTTCTTCGCCACGGGTGTTTTGTTCACGGTCGTGCTCATGCCGCGATCTCCTCATGCGAAGCTTCACCCACCAGAATCTTGCCAGCAAGGCGCAGCTTCAAACCTTCAAGACCGGCCGTGGTGATCGCCAGAATATCGTGGTGCAGAATGTCATAGACATTCGCCCCCACCACCGGCAACACATCGATCCCGATCAGATTGCGGCTGGCGCGGGCAAACCCATCATCGACCACCTGATCCACAATCAAGGTGCGGCCCCAGCCGAGCTTCTTGATTTTGCTGCTCAGTTCAGCGGTCTTCGCCACGCCCGCGACCGAATCCAGCACCACCAGCTTGCCTTCGAGCGCCTTCTGCGACAGCGCGAAAATCAAACCCAGACGCCGGACCTTCTTATTCAGTGAATAGCCATGATCGCGCACGACCGGCCCATGAACCACCCCACCGGTGCGAAACTGCGGTGCCCGCAGCGAGCCCTGACGGGCATTGCCGGTGCCTTTCTGGCGGAACGGCTTTTTCGTGGTGCCCTGAACTTCGCCCATGCCCTTGGTTTTATGGGTTCCGGCGCGGCGCTTGGCCAACTGCCAATGCACGACTCGCGCCAGAATATCCGGGCGCGGCGCCATGCCAAAATATTCCTCCGGCAGCTCAGCCTTACCGTTGGTCTCGGCGTCAAGATTGTAAATATCGTATTCCATCGTCTCAGCCTTTCAACGCGGCGGGATAGACCGCATCGACCGGGCGGGGTTTTTTCACCGCATCGCACACAAATACATAGCCGTTCTTTGCACCCGGAACCGCGCCCTTGATCATGATCAGGCCCCGTGCCTCATCGATCGCCGCGATCTCCAGGTTCATCGTGGTGATCCGCTTGTCACCGAGATGACCCGCCATTTTCTTATTCTTGAAAGTCTTGCCGGGGTCCTGCCGATTACCGGTCGAACCCAGCGAGCGATGGCTGATCGACACACCATGCGAGGCTTCAAGACCGGCAAAGTTCCAGCGCTTCATACCACCGGCGAAGCCCTTGCCCTTGCTGGTGCCCGCAACATCGACCTTCTGCCCCGGCGTGAAATGCGTCGGCGAAATCACCGAACCCGCCTTGAGCACCGCATCGTCGGCCACGCGAAACTCGACCAGCCGCATCGCCGGCTCGACCTTCGCCTTGGCATAATGGCCCTTCATCGGCTTGGACACGTTCTTGGTCTTGGCATGGCCAAACCCCAGCTGAACCGCCGCATAGCCATCGGACTCGACCGTCTTTGCCGCCACCACCCGCACATCATCCATGTGCAGCACGGTGACCGGCACGTGGGTGCCGTCATCCCTGAACAACCGGGTCATCCCCAGCTTCTTTGCAATAATACCGGTGCGCATCACACTACTTCCAGATTACTCAGATCTTGATTTCGACATCGACGCCGGCCGCAAGGTCGAGCTTCATCAGCGCGTCGACAGTCTGCGGGGTCGGATCGACAATGTCGAGCAGCCGCAGGTGGGTGCGGATTTCGAACTGCTCACGGCTTTTTTTATCGACATGCGGCGAACGGTTGACGGTGAACCGCTCGATATGCGTCGGCAGCGGGATAGGCCCGCGCACCTGCGCACCCGTCCGCCGTGCGGTGTTCACGATCTCCTTGGTGCTGTTGTCGAGCACCAAATGATCATACGCCTTCAGGCGAATACGGATATTCTGGTTGTCCATCGTCAAAACCTGTCATCTTCACACGGTAGTTTCGCGCCCTTCCCGAAATTCCCGATCGGAATTCCAGGAAGGCGCATCTGGTCGGCTAACTTACTTGGTCACTTTCGCAACGACGCCCGAACCGACGGTCCGGCCACCTTCACGAATGGCGAAGCGCAGCCCCTCGTCCATCGCGATCGGCGCGATCAGTTCGACCGATACGGTCACGTTGTCGCCCGGCATCACCATCTCGACACCTTCCGGCAGGGTGACCACACCGGTCACATCGGTGGTGCGGAAGTAGAACTGCGGGCGGTAGTTGGTAAAGAACGGGGTATGACGGCCACCCTCTTCCTTGGTCAAAATATAGACCGAACCACCAAAGTTGGTATGCGGGGTGATCGAGCCGGGTGCCGCCAGAACCTGGCCGCGCTCGACGTCTTCACGCTTGGTACCGCGCAAGAGCGCGCCGATGTTGTCGCCTGCCTGCCCCTGATCGAGCAGCTTGCGGAACATTTCCACGCCGGTGACGATGGTCTTCACCGTCGGCTTCAGGCCAACGATCTCAACTTCGTCGCCCACCTTGACGATGCCGCGTTCGACGCGACCGGTCACCACGGTGCCACGGCCAGAGATCGAGAACACGTCTTCGACCGGCATCAGGAACGGCTTGTCGATCGGACGCTCCGGCTGCGGAATATACGCATCCACCGCCGCCATCAACTCGATCACGGCCTGCTCGCCGATCTCCGGGTTCTTGTCTTCCAGCGCGCACAGCGCCGAACCCTTGATGATGGGAATGTCATCGCCAGGATATTCATACTTGTTCAGCAGATCGCGCACTTCCATCTCGACCAGTTCGACCAGGTCGGGATCGGCCATATCCATCTTGTTTAGAAACACGACCAGTGCCGGCACGCCGACCTGACGCGCAAGCAGAATGTGCTCGCGGGTCTGCGGCATCGGGCCATCGGCGGCGGACACCACCAGAATGGCACCGTCCATCTGCGCGGCACCCGTGATCATGTTTTTCACATAGTCGGCATGGCCGGGACAATCGACATGGGCGTAATGGCGGTTCGCAGTCTCGTACTCGACATGCGCCGTCGCGATCGTGATACCGCGCGCGCGTTCCTCGGGAGCCGCATCAATCGAGTCATAGGCGCGATAGGTCGCCCCGCCCGACTTTGCCAGCACCTTGGTAATCGCCGCGGTCAGCGACGTCTTACCATGATCGACGTGGCCGATCGTGCCGATGTTGCAATGCGGCTTGTTCCGCTCGAATTTAGCCTTGGCCATGGGTATCTCCGTCTCGTATTTGGTTCAGCGCCGCCATCTAATCCGGCGTCAGATCAGTTTCCGTCTACCAGCGATAATGGCTGAACGCCTTGTTGGCTTCGGCCATGCGATGCGTGTCTTCACGCTTCTTCACTGCCGCACCACGGTTATTCACCGCATCCAGCAATTCGTTCGACAAACGATCTTCCATCGTGTGCTCGCCCCGCTTGCGCGCACTCTCGATAATCCAGCGGATCGCCAGCGCCTGCCGCCGCTCGGTCCGCACTTCGACCGGCACCTGATACGTCGCACCACCAACCCGGCGCGACCGCACTTCGATCGCCGGCTTCACGTTGTCCAGCGCCTCGTGGAACAACCGAACCGGATCGGCATTCTGCCCGCCACGCTTTTTGAGGCTATCCAGCGCCCCATAAACAATGCTCTCGGCGGCGGATTTCTTGCCGTCATACATCAGCACGTTCATGAAACGATTGATCACGATATCCCCGAATTTCGGGTCCGGCAAAACTTCGCGCTTGGTCGCGCTATGACGTCTGCTCACGAAATCTCTCCTTACTTCGGCCGCTTCGCGCCATACAGCGACCGGCGCTGACGACGCTTGGCAATGCCCTGGGTATCCAGCACGCCACGCAGAATATGATAACGCACGCCCGGCAAATCCTTGACGCGGCCACCACGGATCAACACGACCGAGTGCTCCTGCAAATTATGCCCCTCGCCCGGAATATAACTCACCACCTCATAACCATTGGTCAGGCGCACCTTGGCAACCTTACGCAACGCCGAGTTCGGCTTCTTCGGGGTCGTGGTATAAACCCGCGTGCAGACGCCACGCTTCTGCGGGCAATTCTGTAACGCAGGCACCTTGTTGCGCTTGGCCCGAACTTCGCGCCCCTTGGCGATCAACTGATTGATAGTCGGCATGCACTCGTCGTCCTTCTGGCCTGATCATCTAGCCGGTGTCACCCGCCGCGCGCTCATACAAACACCGCAGGGCGGAGAACACTCCACCTGCGGCAACCCAGACCCGCGACCTAAGTCTGCCCATGAACCGGGCGACGGCGCCGCAAGCGTGAGAATAATGAACGGCGCGACCAGGTAAACCCCGCGTCTCGCTGAGGCGACACCCTTAAGAGGCAGGCACGGGCGAGTCAAGCCGATTTCCCAAAAAAGCCCAGGACTCCCCATCCGGAGCCATTCCAGCGGTGAAGCGTGCCGCCGGAACCTTTGGCTCCTCCGCCCTGGACTCCGCTGGGGCCTTAGGCCCCAGCCCCCGCTAGCAAGTCTTCAAGCGCGCGGCCACAGACATCATCGCCGAAAAATCGTCAATATCAATCGAGCGAGCGAAATCGAGCGAGCGAAATTCATAGACGTTTTTTGCTTCTTTTTTACAAAAAAAGCCTTCCCTTAATTCCCACAAAAAAAGCCGGCACCCTCACGGCTGCCGGCTTCCTTTAGAGCAATGAAATTGCTCGCAAAAATAGAAATAGTGCCTGTTCGTCCTTAAACGATCAGGCTCTATACCCCAACCCCGACCGTTACTCCGCCGCCACGTCCCGCCGTGACGGCAGGGCCGTGCGCGTCTGCGCCAGTGTCGTCTTGTCCCGCCCCGCCGCAATCGCCCGCAACCGGCTCATTACGCTGCCGGTCCCCGCCGGGATCAACCGCCCGACGATCACGTTTTCCTTCAACCCGAGCAGATGATCGGTCTTGCCGGCGGTGGCCGCTTCGGTCAGCACGCGTGTGGTTTCCTGGAACGAGGCCGCCGAAATGAAGCTCAGCGTCTGCAAGCTCGCCTTGGTAATGCCTTGCAGCACCGGCAACCCGCTCGCCGCCCGTTCGTCGAGCTTAACGCGCCGCTCGTTCTCGGTTTCGAACTCGATCCGGTCAACCAGTTCGCCGATCAGGTATGTCGTATCCCCCGGCTCCGTGATCTCGATCTTCTGCAGCATCTGACGCACCACGACTTCGATATGCTTGTCGTTGATTTTCACGCCCTGCAATCGATAGACATCCTGGATTTCATTGACCAGATAATCCGACAGCGCCTCAACCCCGAGCACCCGCAGAATATCGTGCGGCACCCGCGGACCATCGACCAGCGGGTCACCGCGGTGGACATAATCGCCCTCCTGCACCGACACGTGCTTGCCCTTCGGCACCAGATACTCGGTTTCCTCACCGGTCTCGTCGTTTTTCACGATGACCCGGCGTTTCGCCTTGTAATCCTTGCCGAATTCCACCCGGCCATCGGTTTCCGCGATGATCGCGTGATCCTTCGGCCGGCGCGCCTCAAACAGTTCCGCGACGCGCGGCAGACCGCCGGTGATGTCACGGGTCTTGCTGCCTTCACGCGGCATCCGCGCCAGAACGTCGCCCGCCTGCACGGTCGCACCGTTTTCGACCGACAGGATCGAGTCCGGTGGCAGGAACGACCGTGCCTCGGCCCCATTGGCAAGGCGGACGATCTCACCTTTTTCGTCCTTGAGCAGCAGGCGCGGCCGCAAATCGGCACCCTTGGCGGATTGCTTGTAATCGACCACCACTTTCGAGGTCAGGCCGGTCACTTCATCGACCCTTTCCACCAGTGTCACACCCTCGAGCAGATCGGCAAACTCAACGATACCCGCCCGCTCGGTAATGATTGGCAAGGTATAGGGGTCCCACTCGGCCAGCTTCTCGCCGCGCGTAATCGTCTGGCCCTCATCAACCAGCAACCGCGCGCCGTAGGGTACACGGAACCGTGCGCGTTCACGCCCGGCCGCATCGGCAATCGCGAGTTCGCAATTGCGGCTCATCACCACCGGCACGCCGGCGGAGTTGGCCACCACGTTGCGGTTCTTGATCGTCACCGTGCCGTCATGGCTGGCCTCGACATTCGATTGCTCGGCCCCCCGCTGCGCCGCCCCCCCGATATGGAAGGTGCGCATGGTCAACTGGGTCCCCGGCTCACCGATCGACTGCGCCGCGATCACGCCCACCGCCTCGCCGGCATTCACCGGCGTGCCGCGCGCCAGATCGCGCCCGTAGCACATCGCGCAAACGCCGACCTTGGATTCGCAGGTCAGCACCGAGCGGATTTTCACCTGCTCGACACCCGCTTGGTCGATCTGATCGGCCGCAATTTCCTCGATCAGGATATTGGCCCCGACGATCAACGATCCATCGGTCGGGTCGAACACATCCTCGGCCGTGGTGCGGCCGAGCGTGCGTTCCGACAGCGGGGAAATCACTTCACCGCCATCCATCACCGCCCGCACGGTCAATCCGCGTTCGGTGCCGCAATCATGCGCGATAATAATGCAATCCTGCGCCACATCGACCAATCGACGCGTGAGATAACCAGAGTTCGCCGTCTTCAACGCCGTATCCGCAAGCCCCTTCCGAGCGCCGTGGGTCGAGTTAAAATACTCGGCAACGGTTAAGCCTTCCTTAAAGTTGGAAAGAATCGGCTGCTCGATGATCTCGCCCGAAGGTTTGGCCATCAGCCCGCGCATGCCGGCCAACTGGCGCATCTGGGTCGGCGACCCACGCGCGCCGGAATGGCTCATCATCCACACCGAATTGGTCTGCTTGCCGGGTTCCTGCTTGGAAATCTCGCGCATCATCGCGGCGGCCACGGTATCGTTGCAGCGCGACCAGGCGTCGATCACCTTATTATAGCGCTCGCCGGCGGTAATCAGACCATCGTGATACTGGGCCTCGAACTCCTTCACTTCGGCCTGGGTTTTCTCCAGCAGCTCCTGCTTTTCAGCCGGAATCACCATGTCATCCTTGCCGAACGAAATCCCCGCCTTCGCCGCGTGGGTGAAGCCGAGCGCCATCATGCGGTCGCAGAAAATCACCGCTTCCTTCTGGCCGCAATGGCGATACACCGCATCGATCACGTCGGAGACCGATTTTTTGGTCAGCTGCTTGTTGACCAGCGAATAAGGCACGTCGAAATGCTTGGGCAGCAGGCTGCCGATCATGGTGCGGCCCGCCGTGGTCGCGACCACTTCGTTGATCTGGGTGCCATCCTCCAAAGTGCGGACGACGCGCGCCCGGATCCGGTCATGCAGCATGATGCGTTTCGCGCTCAGCGCATGCTCGATCTCGCCGGCAGTGCCGAAAGCCGGCGCGTCCTTATCCGCAACGCCCGAAAATTCCGGGGTTTCGAGCGACAAATAGTAAAGTCCCAGCACGATGTCCTGGCTCGGCACGATGATCGGCTTGCCGTTCGCCGGGTTGAGAATGTTGTTGGTGCTCATCATCAGCACGCGGGCCTCCAACTGCGCCTCGATCGACAGCGGCACGTGAACCGCCATCTGATCGCCATCGAAATCGGCGTTGAACGCGGTGCAGACCAGCGGATGCAACTGAATCGCCTTGCCTTCGATCAAAATCGGCTCGAACGCCTGGATACCCAGGCGATGCAGCGTCGGCGCGCGGTTCAGCATCACCGGATGCTCGCGGATCACCTCTTCGAGGATATCCCACACCTCGGGGCGTTCCTTCTCGACCATCCGCTTCGCCGCCTTGATCGTGGTGGCGAGGCCGTACTTCTCCAGCTTGGCGTAGATGAACGGCTTGAACAGTTCGAGCGCCATCTTCTTCGGCAGGCCGCACTGGTGCAGCTTGAGTTCCGGCCCGACCACGATGACCGAACGGCCGGAGTAATCGACGCGCTTGCCCAGCAGGTTTTGGCGGAACCGGCCCTGCTTGCCCTTTAGCATGTCCGACAGCGACTTCAACGGCCGCTTGTTGGTCCCGGTAATCGCGCGTCCCCGCCGCCCGTTGTCGAACAGCGCATCCACGCTCTCCTGCAACATGCGCTTCTCGTTACGCACGATAATATCCGGCGCGCGCAACTCGATCAGGCGTTTCAAGCGGTTGTTACGGTTGATCACCCGGCGATACAGATCGTTCAAATCCGACGTCGCAAACCGCCCGCCATCCAACGGCACCAACGGCCGCAATTCGGGCGGGATCACCGGCACGACATCGAGGATCATCCACTCCGGCCGCGTGCCGGACTCGATGAACGCCTCGACCAGTTTCAGCCGTTTGACCAGCTTCTTGCGCTTGGCCTCGGAGGTCGCCTCTTTCAAATCGGCGCGCATGGTGACCTGCTCGGTCTCCAGATCGACCTGAGCGAGAATCGACTTGACCGCCTCGGCCCCGATCCCGGCCTTGAATCCGTCTTCGCCGAATTCGTCCTGCTTGGCATAAAGATCGTCTTCCGAGAGCAACTGATAGCGCTTCAGATCCGTGGTGTACGGATCGAGCACGATATAGCTCTCGAAATACAAAACCTTTTCCAGATCCTTCAGGGTCATCTCGACCATCGTCGCGATGCGGCTCGGCAGCGACTTCAAAAACCAGATATGCGCAACCGGCGAGGCCAGTTCGATATGTCCCATCCGTTCGCGCCGCACCTTGGCCAGAGTGACCTCGACGCCGCATTTTTCGCAGATGATGCCGCGGAATTTCATCCGCTTGTACTTGCCGCACAGGCACTCGTAGTCCTTGATCGGGCCAAAAATGCGGGCACAGAACAGACCGTCGCGCTCCGGCTTGAAGGTGCGATAGTTGATGGTCTCGGGCTTCTTGATCTCGCCATAGGACCACGAGCGGATCTGCTCGGGCGAGGCGATCTGGATACGGATCTGGTCGAACGTAGCGGCCTGGCCGGTCTGGCCGAGAATCTTCATCAAGTCGTTCATGCAATTATTCCTTTCATCAGCGCAGGGTGGGTTTGCCACCCCGTGCCATGATCAAACCCCGAAACCGTGGATTACTCAGCCGATAATGTCAGATCGACGTTCAGACAAAGCGATTTCAGTTCCTTGGTCAGCACGTTGAAGCTTTCCGGCACGCCCGCCTCGAAATTATCCTGCTCGCGCACGATCGCCTCGTAGACCTTGGTGCGGCCGGAAACGTCATCGGATTTCACCGTCAGCATTTCCTGCAAGGTATAGGCGGCCCCGTAAGCTTCGAGCGCCCAGACCTCCATTTCGCCGAACCGCTGGCCACCGAACTGCGCCTTGCCGCCCAGCGGCTGCTGGGTGACCAGGGAGTACGGCCCGATCGAACGCGCATGGATTTTGTCATCGACCATGTGCCCGAGCTTGAGCATATACATATACCCGATCGTCACCTTGCGCTCGAACCGCTCGCCGGTCCGCCCGTCGAACACGGTCATCTGGCCGGAAATATCGAGCCCGGCCTTCGCCAGCATATCCTCGATGTCGGTGATCCGCGCGCCATCGAACACCGGCGTCGCAATCGGCACACCCTTGCGGATATTGCCACACAGTTCCGCCACCTCGGCTTCATCCATGATCGCGATCTGCTTGGCATAGATCTCCTCGCCATAGACGTCCTTGAGCATCGCATGCAGGCGGTCCCGCTCATGGCCGGTGCGGCGATAATGATCGACCAGTTCACCAATCTGCCGGCCCAAATTCGCACAGGCCCACCCCAAATGGGTTTCCAGGATTTGCCCGACATTCATCCGCGACGGCACGCCCAACGGGTTGAGCACGATATCGACAGCGGTGCCGTCTTCCAGGAACGGCATATCCTCGATCGGCACAACCTTGGAAACCACACCCTTGTTGCCATGGCGGCCGGCCATTTTGTCGCCCGGTTGCAGCTTGCGCTTCACCGCGATGAAGACCTTGACCATCTTCATCACGCCCGGCGGCATCTCGTCGCCGCGCTGCAATTTCTCGACCTTGCTCTCGAACCGTGCCTGCAATTTATGCACCGCCGCATCGAACTCGCGTTTCAGCGTCTCGATCTCGGCCATCACATGATCGTCCTGCACGGTCAGATTCCGCCACGCGCCGCGCGGGATTTCGGCGAGCAACTCGGTATTGATCTCGCTCCCCGACCGCACGCCCTTGTAGCCGGAACCAGCCACCTGCCCGAGCAGCGTCTCGCGCAACCGATTGAGGAATGCCCGCTCCTGAATCGCGCGCTCATCGTCGCGATCCTTGGCCAGACGCTCGATTTCCGCGCGCTCGATCGCCAGAGCGCGCTCATCCTTATCGACACCCCGCCGGTTGAACACCCGGACATCGACGATCGTGCCGGTCACGCCCGGGGGCAACTTCAGCGAGGTGTCGCGAACGTCCGAGGCTTTTTCACCAAAGATCGCCCGCAGCAGCTTCTCTTCCGGCGTCATCGGGCTTTCGCCTTTCGGCGTCACCTTGCCCACCAGAATATCGCCGGGATTAACATCCGCCCCGATATAGACAATGCCGGCCTCGTCGAGATTACGCAGCGCTTCCTCACCGACATTCGGAATATCGCGGGTGATTTCCTCCTGGCCCAGCTTGGTATCGCGGGCCATCACCTCGAATTCCTCGATATGGATCGAGGTGAACATGTCTTCGCGCGCCACCCGCTCGGAAATCAGGATGGAATCCTCGAAATTATAGCCGTTCCACGGCATGAAGGCGCACAGCACGTTGCGCCCCAATGCCAACTCGCCCAATTCGGTCGAGGGACCATCGGCAATGATGTCGCCCCCGCCCACCCGATCGCCCACCCGCACCAAAGGCCGCTGGTTGATGCAGGTCGATTGGTTGGAACGCATGAACTTACGCAACCGATAGATATCGACACCCATGGTAGTGCCATCGTCGTTGGTCGCACGCACCACGATCCGCGCGCCATCGATCTGGTCGATCACCCCGGCGCGGCGCGCGATAATCGTCGCCCCGCTATCATGCGCCACCGCGGCTTCCATCCCGGTTCCAACCAGCGGCGCATCTGAACGGATCAGCGGCACCGCCTGGCGCTGCATGTTCGAACCCATCAGCGCCCGGTTCGCGTCGTCGTTTTCCAAAAACGGGATGAGGGCAGCCGCGACAGACACCAACTGGCGGGGCGACACGTCGATCGCGGTAACCTCCTCCGGCTTGACCAGCCGGAAATCGCCATTCCGCCGCACCGAAACCAGATCCTCGGTCAGCGTGCCATCTTCCAGCTTCGGCGCATCAGCCTGCGCGACGGTGAGGCGCTCTTCCTCCATCGCCGACAAATACTTGTATTCGTTCTGCACCTTGCCATTGGTGACCATCCGGTACGGCGTTTCGATGAACCCGTATTTATTCACCTTCGCAAACGTCGCGAGCGAGTTGATCAACCCGATGTTCGGCCCTTCCGGCGTCTCGATCGGGCAGATCCGGCCATAATGCGTCGGATGCACGTCGCGCACCTCGAACCCGGCCCGCTCACGGGTCAACCCGCCCGGTCCCAACGCGGACAAACGGCGCTTATGCGTCACTTCCGACAGTGGATTGGTCTGATCCATGAACTGGCTCAACTGCGAGCTACCAAAAAACTCCCGCACCGCCGCCGCCGCCGGCTTCGCGTTGATCAGATCATGCGGCATCACGCCATCGATATCGACCGAACCCATCCGCTCACGAATGGCCCGCTCCATCCGCAGCAACCCGACGCGATACTGGTTCTCCATCAGCTCGCCAACCGAACGCACCCGCCGATTGCCGAGATTGTCGATATCGTCGATCTGCCCGCGCCCATCCTTCAAATCGCACATGATCTGAATCGTGCGCAGAATGTCTTCCTTGCGCAGCACCCGCATCTGGTCATCGCACTCGATGCCGAGACGCATATTCATCTTGACCCGGCCGACCGCCGAAAGATCGTAGCGCTCGGAATCAAAGAACAACCCACGGAACAAGGCTTCGGCGGTCTCGCTGGTCGGCGGCTCACCAGGACGAATGACGCGGTAAATATCGACCAGCGCATCCTCGCGATTGGAATTCTTATCGACCGCCAGCGTATTCCTGATCCACGGCCCTTTGGTCTGATCAACCGCCAGTGTCGGGATCACCTCAAGCCCGGCGGCTTCGAACACGGCGAGCTTGGCTTCGGCGATCTCCTCGCCGGCATCGGCAAAAATTTCACCGGTGTTGGGATCGTACAAATCTTCCGCCACAAAGCGCCCAATCAGATCGGCCCGGCTCACCAGCACATGCTTCGTGCTCTCGCCGATCTTGCGCGCCGCCCGCGCGGTCAGTTTTTCCTCGGCCTTGGCAACCACCGCCCCGGTTTCGGCGTCGATCAGATCCTCGACCAGCTTGGCCCCCCGGAACAATTCCGGCTCGAACGGCCGCGCCCAGGCGGTTTCGCCATTGGCGTCGCGGGTCCGGGTGAACGGCACCTGGGTATAGAACGTGTTGAGGATTTCCTCGGCATCCATCCCCTTGATTTCACTGATTTCCAGCGTCTCGCCCTTGGCGCTGCGGGCAGCTCGCAGCGCTTCGGTGGCCTTGCCTTCGAGCGCATAGAGCAGCGTGGTGATCGGCAACTTGCGCTTGCGATCGATCCGCACATACGCAAGATCCTTGGCGTCGAACTCAAAATCGAGCCAGGAACCGCGATACGGGATCACCCGTGCCGCAAACAAAAACTTGCCGGAAGCGTGGGTTTTACCCTTGTCGTGGTCGAAAAACACGCCCGGACTGCGGTGCATCTGGCTGACAATCACGCGCTCGGTGCCATTGACCACGAACGTGCCATTATCGGTCATCAGCGGCATGTCGCCCATATAGACCGGCTGTTCCTTGATATCCCTGATCGAACGCGCCCCGGTATCCTCATCGAGATCCCACACGATCAGCCGCAGCACCACCTTCAGCGGTGCCGCATAGGTCATGCCGCGTTGGATGCATTCCTCGACATCGTATTTCGGATCTTCGAGCTCGTAATACACAAACTCCAGCCGGCCCCGCCCCGCAAAATCATCAATCGGGAAGACCGATTTGAACACTTCCTGCAAACCGGATACGGTCCGCGAATCGGGAGAGACGTTCATCTGCAGAAACGCGTCATAGCTGGCGCGCTGCACGTCGATCAAATTCGGCATCGGCGTGGTTTCGGGGATACGCCCGAAGCTCTTGCGGATGCGCTTGCGGTTGGTAAAGGAAATCTTGTTCATGCCACCCGTAATCGCATTCATGCCCATACCCCAATCTACATTTCGGTAACGCCGCACCGGCCAACGAGGTGGTGCGGTGTCGCTTCAGCGACAGCGCGATCAAATCGCGCAACAGCAAACGGGCGGAGCGCCGAAGGGCACCCCGCCATTGTCAGTTCTAAAACGCCCCGATGAGCTGCCTCATGTGGCGTTGCGGAAAATCATTCGATGCCGACAGATGCGCCCTGCTCTTCCAAGACCTTCTTGATCTTCTCGGCCTCGTCCTTGGTGATCGCCTCTTTCACCGTCTTCGGCGCACCTTCGACGAGATCCTTGGCTTCCTTCAGCCCCAGACCCGTGATGGTGCGGATTTCCTTGATCACGTTGATCTTCTTGTCGCCCGCGGCCTTCAGCACAACGGTAAACTCGGTCTGCTCTTCCACCGGTGCCGCCGCAGCGCCCGCCGTGGGAGCCGCCGCCATCGCCACCGGCGCGGCAGCCGAAACACCCCACTTTTCTTCGAGCAGCTTGGAAAGCTCCGCTGCTTCGAGAACAGTGAGGGAAGAGAGTTGGTCAACTAAATTTGCAAGATCAGCCATTTCGTCAGTTCCTATAATAGTCGTTGTGATGGTTCCATGCAAGCCCGAACCTTTCGGGCCTGCTCACGGCGACGCCAAGGGGAAGCAAGCTCTTCTTTTTGTGAACAAAAAGAAGCAAAAAAACTTTATGAATCCAGCCCGTACCGGCGAAACCCCGGGGGACCCAACCCAAAAAAGTTTTTTGCTTCTTTTTTCCAAAAAAGAAGCCTTCCTCCCTCCCCTCACGCCGCCTCAGCGCTCTCCTCAGCCCCATTCGCCTTGGCATATGCCGCGAAAACCCGCGCAAGTTGCCCCGCCGGCGCCTGCAGCACACCCGCAATTCGCGTCGCCGGTGCCTGGATCAGACCCATAAGCTTGCCACGCAATTGATCGAGCGACGGCAGTTCGGCCAACGCGCGAACACCCGATGCATCGAGCATCTGAGTCCCCAACGCGCCACCGACCAGCACGAACTTCTCGTTGGTCTTGGCGAACTCGACCGCAGCCTTTGCCACCGCTACCGGATCATGCGACCACGCCAGCGCGGTCGGACCCTTCATCAGCGGCACCAGCCCGTCGAACTTGGTGCCTTCCAAAGCGATATGGGCCAAACGGTTCTTCGCCACTTTATATTGTGCGCCCGCCGCCCGCATCCGCACGCGCAACGCCGTCACATCGGCAACCGTCAACCCGTCATTACGAGTCACCACGATCATCGACGTCTCAGCGAACACGGTCGCAAGCGAGTCCACGAACTCACGCTTCTGTGCGCGATCCAATTCGGTCTCCACTCGTCAGGCATCGCGCGTTTGGACCGCGCAACACCGGTTTGCCCAATGCGGCCAGGACCATCCCAGCCGCAGTTCGCCTGTCCGTGATTGGAACCATCGGTGCCTCAACACCTCCGACACCCCATCTACGGCCTGCGGAGTCACCCCCATTAAAGTCCGAAAGGACTACAAACCGTCTTGGACAGGTCCGGAACCACCAGCAAAAGCCAGTAACCCCGTCATGGCCGAACCAAAGCCCGGCACATTCTCAATACAACCCCACCCCGTCATTGCGAGTCCTTGCGAAGCAATCCAGCCCCGCCACAAACCCGCATCCGAAGTGATGCAAGCAAAGGAAAGCCTTCTTTTTGTGAACAAAAAGAAGCAAAAAAACTTTATGAATCTAGCCCGTACCGCCGAAACGCCCACGCACCAAATTCAAGAAAGTTTTTTGCTTCTTTTTTACAAAAAAGAAGCCTTCCCTACCCCTAACTCCGTCAAGCCGAAAGCGTACTCACATCAACCCGAACCCCGGGGCCCATGGTCGAAGACAACGCCGCCTTCTGCAAATACGTCCCCTTCGCCCCGGCCGGCTTCGCCTTCTGAATCGCATCGACCAACGCCTTCGCGTTCTCGATCAACAACCCGGCATCGAAACTCGCCTTGCCGATCCCCGCATGGATAATCCCGGCCTTCTCCGCCCGAAACTCCACCTGGCCCGACTTCGCCGCCGTGACAGCACCTTTGACGTCCATCGTCACGGTGCCCAGCTTCGGATTCGGCATCAGCCCGCGCGGCCCGAGAATCTTGCCCAACCGGCCCACCAGCGCCATCATGTCCGGCGTCGCAATGCAGCGATCGAACGCGATATTCCCGGCCTGCACCTGCTCGGCCAGATCGTCCGCCCCAACCACATCCGCACCCGCCGCAAGCGCCTCTTCAGCCTTGGTGCCGCGCGCAAACACACCAATCCGCAACGTCTTGCCCGTGCCGTTCGGCAGTGAAATCAGCCCGCGCACCATCTGATCGGCATGCCGCGGATCGATGCCCAAATTCAACGCCAACTCCACCGTCTCGTCGAATTTCGCTCCCGCATTGGTTTTCACCAACGCCATGGCATCCGCCAGCGGATACAGCTTCGTCTTGTCAACCAAAGCCGCCGCCTTAACCAAACGCTTGTTCTTCGCCATGATCAGCCCTCCACCACCGAAAGACCCATCGACCGCGCCGACCCGACCAACATCCGCACCGCGCCATCGACATCATTGGCGTTCATATGCACCATCTTGGTCGCCGCAATTTCCCGTAGCTGCGCCATGGTGACCTTACCAACCGTAGCACCCTTGCCCGTGGTCGTAGACCCCTTGGTAATCCCGGCCGCCTTCTTCAGAAAATACGTGTTCGGCGGCGTCTTGGTAATGAAGGTGAAACTGCGATCGCCAAAAGCGGTAATCACCACCGGCACCGGCATCCCGACTTCCATACCCTGCGTGGCAGCATTGAAATCCTTGCAGAACTGCATGATATTCAACCCGCGCTGCCCCAAAGCAGGCCCCACCGGCGGCGACGGATTAGCCTTGCCCGCCGGTATCTGTAACTTGATATAGCCAACAATCTTCTTCGCCATCAGGCGCACTCCTATCCGCTGGCGCAAAACGCCAATAGACCGCGGTCCAACCGGCCAAAGCACCCATGCCCCAACCTCCCGCGTTCTGTGTGCGCCGCCTATATCGCCCCCGGCCCGAATTGTCGAGTCGGGGAGCCAGAGGCAAGCAAGCCCTGCTTTTTTGTAAAAAAGCAGCAAAAAACTTTTATAAATGTCTTTAGAGTGTCTGTAATTGGCAAAATCGTTTTGATTCGGCTAATCGGCTAACATGACTTTCTCATTCCAAAGCGTCATGAGTCTCGACAAAATGGTCGCTGGCAAACCGAACTGGTCCGAACCGGATGGCGCGGACAAACGTGTCAAGTTAGTTGCTCCCCTTATGATCGATCACCGCGTGCTTCGCGGTCTGGAGTTGATAGGCAGAGCGGCAATTGAGCTTCGCAACGTCGACGTGAGTTTCACTTTGGTTTACCATCCAACGGATAATCGGCGGGACGCGATCCAAATTGCGAGAATTGATTGGAGACCAAAAACGCCACACGCCAACGATCATCCACGTACACCATCTCACTTGATGGGGGAGATCGTCGGGACGCATCATCATTCTTTCGCTCTGAATTGGTCTGATTGTGCTGGTGGCCCGTTAAAATGGCTTCCCATCGCCGAAGAAATTGTCCCGGATTTCCAATCGTTCAGGAATCTTGTTGACGGGATGGGTGTTTTCTTTAGAATCCCAAATGCAGGCTTTGCGATTGAATCACCTTGGCCTAAGGATTTGTTTGGATGATAACCGCCTTCGAGGAGACGAGCAGTAGCTCTATTCATGACCTGCACATTCAGAGCGCAGTGTCTCAACTCGTGCGCGTGTCGTTTTGGGGCAATTTTTATCTGGTAACAACTCCATTAGTGTATCCATCTGGAAGCATGGTAGGCGTTCGGATAACGCCGGACAAAGCTGGCTATATAGTATCCGATTTTGCTATGGGTTACCGCGAGGCGGAAA
Organism: Acidiphilium sp.; assembly: GCA_028688905.1. Lineage (GTDB taxonomy): Bacteria > Pseudomonadota > Alphaproteobacteria > Acetobacterales > Acetobacteraceae > Acidiphilium. The sequence goes on from JAQTXH010000007.1 coordinate 18,087, forward strand.
GCGCGGAAGCACAACGCTCTTTCGGAGCGCATGCTGGCCGACTGAAGGAACATCTGGGTATTGAATATTCAGACGGTCACGAAGTCAGACTCCATGTTCAAGAGAAACAGATTGCGTCAGCGATTAGGAGGGTAGCGTACGCATCTCATCGAATAATGATGAAGGTTTATGACTCAACTCCTGCGTGGGATGAGCAAGAGATAGGTGCGAGTTTATTTCAACGGTTACGTGATATGTTTGGTGACACAAAAGTAAAAGGAGACGTAACCGTTCTGGGTGCGTCAAATATCGACTGGCATTTTACGGCAGAGGTTCAGAATACCCATAAACGGACGTTCTTTGATGTGGTTACGCCTCACCATTCGTCTGTTTTTTCTGCTGTAAGCAAATTCAGCGATATACGTCGCTTAGGCGGCGGCGTTCAACCGGTAGCCGTGGTTAGTGATCTAAATGGGATGGGGAAATGGTTGCCATTAATAGCGCAAGAAGCAGAAGTGATTCAGGACGACGCAAGTGAAGACACGATTCGTAATCTAGTCGCGGAAGCTGCATAATTACTTTGTATAGAAATCGTAGGATGGGTCTCCTTTGAGACCCATCAATCCAACCACACCAAAACCCATCCACACACCCACCGCCCTGCATCACCCCCGCCGCGCCACGCAATAACAAACCAACCGCCACCCCACCACTTCCACGCCCGTCACAACCGCCCTACCCTCCCCGCCATGACCGATTACCGCCGCAACCGAATCCCCGGAGGCACGTATGTCTTCACGGTCGACCTCCACGATCGCCGTTTCACTCTTCTAACCTAACACATCGAAACCCTGCGCGACTCCATCCACAAAACCCGCGTGCCCCTTTCAAGTTTCTCATTTTATCTGGCTATTCTGCAAATCAGGGCGACCGTTACTTCGGGCCACTGGTCCTGCGCCGCAGCATTACCTGCGCGCATGCGGCAATCACGCTCGGATGTCGTACCGCGAAACGCACGGTCGTACCGATATCGATCGACTGGCCGCGCCGCGCGCGATGCAGCAGCGTTCGCGCGTAACTCGTTATCATCCCACGCCGGGTTTCCTTGATATAGGCCTCGAGTTCATCCGAAACCGCCACTTCGCGCATCACCGCTGCCAGCATCTGATCTTGATCGAGCGCCACCCGCAACGAACGCCTGGTCCCCCACCCTGCCTTCTCGATCAGGCCCACGCCTTCGTAATATCGCGCCTCACACCGCGCCGAGACCGTGATCGGTGCCACGCCCCGCGTCGTGGAAATCCAGAACAGCAGATCCTCCGAAGCGCTGAGGTCATTGCGAAATCGCTTTTTTTGGCAAATGGCCCGCGCGATGACCACTGTAGAGGTTCCGACCGGCGGCATACGCACAAGCTGGGACACAAAATCCCCCGCGAACCGATGGATCTCGATGCCGGCATCGAGCGTTGGATGCGCCGTCACATCGAATGCGCACTTTGCGAAACGCGTCTGCGCCTCACCATCCCGGATATGGTCCGAAAAATAGAACTGCGCTCCCGCCCTGAACGCCGCCGCCGCGTTCGCCAGATGCCCCGCCTCCCACACATCGTCCGGGTCGAGAAACGCGATCGCGCCAATTTCCTCCGGCATCGCATCGAGCGCCCGGTTTCGCGCCGCCGACACACCCGCGTTGCGCTGCTCGATCAACACGATATGCGCTCGCTCCTCAATGCTGAATGGCGCGAGTTCCGCCCGCGCCGGTAAGGGTGACCCGTCGTCTACGATGACGATAATCGACGCTCCCGCCCCCGCTTGCGCAAATACCGATCGTACCGCCTGCGCCAGCAGACCCGGATTCCGCTGAAAATAGGGAATCACGACACCGAATTTTTCAGCATTCCGGCTGTTTGTCACCGCCCCCAGCATGACAGCCTTGCCGGGGTTGGGCAAAGCCCGCCATCCGCCCATATCTCTGCCTGAACCCGCAAGGAGCACTCCATGAAAACCCGCCAACTCGGCACCCTCACCGTTTCCGCCCTCGGCCTTGGCTGCATGGGCATGTCCGATTTCTATGCCGGCCGCGATGAGGCCGAAGCCCGCGCCACCCTGGAACGCGCCCTCGAAAGCGGCATCACCTTTTTCGACACCGCCGATATGTACGGCTGCGGCGACAATGAGGTGTTGCTTAGCACCTTCGTGCAAGCCAACCGCAGCAAAATCGTCCTCGCCACCAAATTCGGCAATGAATTCTCCGCCGACCGCAAGCGCCTCGCCGTCAATGGCAAACCCTCCTACGTGAAATCCGCCTGCGATGCCTCGCTCAAACGCCTCGGCATCGACACCATCGACCTGTACTATCAGCACCGGGTCGATCCCAACGTACCGATCGAGGACACCGTGGGGGCCATGGCCGAACTGGTTAAAGCTGGCAAGGTCAAACACCTGGGCCTGTCCGAAGCCTCGCCCGCCACCATCCGCCGCGCCGCGAAAGTGCATAAAATCACCGCCTTGCAGACGGAATATTCGCTGTGGTCGCGCGAACCGGAAGGCGAATTGCTCGATACCGTGCGCGATCTCGGCATCGGTTTCGTGCCCTACTCGCCGCTTGGCCGCGGCTTCCTTACCGGCGCGATCACCCGGCCCGAAGACCTCGACGCCGACGACTGGCGGCACAACAACCCGCGCTTCCAGGGCGAAAACTTCACGAAAAACCTAAAGCTGGTCGATGCGGTAAAACGGCTCGCCACCGCCAAGGGCTGCACCCCGAGCCAGTTGGCCCTCGCCTGGGTGCTCGCCCAGGGCGACGATATCGTACCGATCCCCGGCACCAAGCGCCGTAAATATCTCGATGAGAATATCGGCGCGCTCGATGTCGTGCTGACCAAGGACGATCTGGCGGCGATCGACCAGATCATGCCGGCAGGCGCGGCGGCGGGCACGCGCTACCCGCAGGCGGGGTTGAACGCCGTTAATTTATAAAAACCCACCTCACCCGATCCGGCATCGCGCAGATCGGGTGAGAGCCGGGCGGATGATCAGAACCGGTAGCCGATACCGGCACCGACAATGGTCGGGTCAAGGTTGGTGTGGGCAATGACGGTGCCATGGCCAATGCTGGCCCTGGTCGCCACAAACGTCTGCTTGACCACGAAATTGGCGTACCAGTTGCCCTTCAGATGATAGTCGAACCCCGCCTCGATCGCCGGACCGATGCCGGTGCGATAGGTCACGGTATCGAGGCCAAGCGCCTGCAAATCAGCCGCGGTGTGCGAGTCATAAAACAGCATCAGCGACACGCCCGCGCCGACATACGGCACAAAATTGCCCATACCGCCAAAGTGGTACTGCACGGTCACGGTGGGCGGCAGCACCCACACGCTGCCGACCTTGACGGTACCCAACGCGGTGTCGTTAGCCCAGATGTTATGACGCGAGGTACCGGCAATCGCCTCGACCGAGATATGCGGCGTGAAAAAATAGGACAGGTCGAGTTCCGGGATCACGGTATCGGAGGCGTCGATTTTGCCCCCGATCCGCGAAAGATTGCTCGACATGTTCTGCGGCAACACGCCATCGGCGCGCAATCGCACCATGATGTCGCCCGCCTGGAATCCGGTGGGCTGGTTCCACCACTGAGCGTAGGCGGGGGCCGACAAGGCAAGCAAGGAAACAAGACCCAGGCTCGCAACTGTTTTACGCATGATCTGAGACCCTTCGTGGTTTCGCCGGCGCGTTCCCACGCCGGTCATGAAACGGGCCTAGAACGCTGCGATACCGCGTCCCTTGATCTAGATCATCCGGGCGTGATCAATCCGCCAGTGTGGCAAAAATACGATGCTCGACTTCGATGCGACCAAGTGCCGCCATCACCGCATCGATCGGCGGGCTGGTGGTGCTGCCGGTCAGCGCGGCACGGAGCGGCTCGGCGACCTTGCCGAGTTTTTTGCCGCTGGCCGCCGCATAGGCGACCATCGCCGCGTGAAGCGCCGGGGCGGTGTAGTCGGTCCTGGCGAAATCGAGCAGCATCGCCGACATGTCGTCCCGCGCCTCTTCGGTGATCATCGCCGCCGCCTTTTCGGTGAACGGCAGCGGCACCTCATGGACCAGGAACATCGATGATTCCGCGAGTTCCGCGATGGTGCGGGAACGTTCCTGCAAACGCGGCATCATCTGCGCGATCCGCCCCGCCGCGACCGTGCCGATTTTCGCACCCAGGGTTGCCTCGATCCGCTCGATCACCAGCTTGGTCAGCCGGTCGGGCTCGGCCGCCCGCACCCATACGGCGTTGACCTGCAACAGCTTGGCATAGTCCATTTTGGCGGCACCGCGCCCGACGCCTTCGAGGTCGAACAGTTTGATCTGATCGTCGCGCGACAGAATTTCCGAGTCGCCATGACCCCAGCCGAGGCGAAGCAGATAGTTGCACAAGGCTTCGGGCAGATACCCTTCATCGCGAAACTGCATCGTCGAAACCGCACCGTGGCGCTTCGACAGTTTTCCACCGTCGGGGCCGTGGATCAGCGGCAGATGAGCGAATGCCGGGCGGGTCCAGCCCATCGCGTCGTAAATCTGCGCCTGACGGAAGGTGTTGGTCAGGTGATCGTCACCGCGGATGACATGGGTGATCGCCATGTCGTGATCATCGACCACGACGGCGTGGAGATAGGTCGGCGTGCCGTCCGAGCGGATCAGGATCATATCGTCAAGCTCGGCGTTCCGCACCCGCACCTCACCCTTGACCTTGTCATGAACGATGGTTTCACCGCTACGCGGGGCCTTCAGCCGGATGACCGGATCGACACCGGGGGGTGCTTCGGACGCATCGCGATCGCGCCAGCTGCTATCGTAGCGAAACGGTTTTTTCGCAGCGTCCGCCTCGGCGCGCATCGCGGCGAGTTCCTCGCGCGAGCAGTAGCAGCGATAGGCGGTGCCGGCCGCGATCATCGCTTCGGCAACCTCGCGATGGCGGACGTACCTTGTGGACTGAAACACCGGCGGCTGATCGGGAGTGAGATCCAGCCATTCCAGCACGTCGAAAATCACCTGGGTCGCTTCGGGTGTGCTCCGCGTCGTATCGGTATCCTCGATGCGGAGCAGAAATTCGCCGCCGTGGTGGCGGGCGAACAGGAAATTGAACAGCGCGGTGCGGACACTGCCGATATGCAGCATGCCGGTGGGCGATGGCGCGAAGCGAACACGAATTGTCATGCGCCGCGCGGTATCACGAAACCCCTACCAGATGAACCCCGGTAAAATCGCGACAGGGTCGAGCATCGCCTGGGCGCAGTCGTGCCGCGCCTGTTCGGGGTTGGCGATATGGATGCCCGATAGGACAAGCACCGAGTCGATGCCCGCCGCCTTCGCCCCGGCAATGTCGGTCCGCAACGAATCGCCGAACGCAACGCTACGCTCCCGCGCGGTGCCAAGCAAAGCGAGCGTGGGGGCATACACCGCAGGGTCGGGCTTGCCGCGCCAGATCACTTTGCCGCCCCATTCTTCATAGCGCTGCGCCAGCAACCCGGCGCAGACGATCCGCTGACCATCGCGGATCACTTCGAGATCGGGGTTGGCGCAGACCATCGGCAATCCCGCCTTGAGCGATTCCGCCAGCAACACATCGAACGCCGCCGCGTCGTCCTGGGCTGCCAGATCGTCCGGCCCGGTATTCAGCATGAACTGGGCTTCGACCGGCGTGGCGACTTCGGTCAGGGCGAGCCCCTCGAACAAATTACGATCGCGCGCCGGGCCGAGATGGACGAACCGGGAACCCAGATTCTTGAAATCGGGATCGGTCCGATCGATCAGGGCCGAGCGCACCGCCTCGCCGCTGGTCATCACGCCATCGTAGGTGCCGGGTTCAATGCCCATGGTGGCGAGCGAATCCGCGACCGCCGCCGACCGGCGCGGCGCGTTCGACAGAAACACCACCCGTTTGCCCGCCGCACGCAAGCGGGCAAGGGCATCGATCACCCCAGGATAGGTATGGACGCCGTCATGCACCACGCCCCATAAATCAACGATGAACCCGTCATAGGCATCGGCGAGGTCGGCGATACTCACGGTTCCAGTTCCGCCAGCCGATCGGCGTCCCGCCCGATCACCTCGGCAAGCCCCGCGCATCCGTATTGATCGAGCAACCGGCCCAGCCCGGCGACAATCCGCCCGATCACCGCCGGGCCGTCATAGACAAAACTCGAATAGACCTGCACCAGATCGGCCCCCGCCCGCAGTTTGGTGAATGCCTGTTCGGGCGTGAACACCCCGCCAACACCAATCAGCGTCAGCCGATCGCCCGCCAATAGCCGCACCCGCGCCAGCATCCGGGTCGATCGCGCGAACAACGGCGCGCCGGACAAGCCCCCCGCCTCGCCGCGCGCCGCATGGCTCAGGTTTTCCGGCCTTGCCAAAGTGGTGTTGCTGATGATCAATCCGGCCAGACCGCGCGCAATCGCCAGCGAAACCAGATCGGGCAGCGCTGCCTCGTCCAGATCTGGTGCCAGCTTGACGAACAACGCCGGATGCGGCCCGGCGTCACGCGCGATTGCCGCCAGAATCGCGTCCAGCCGATCGACCGCCTGCAAATCGCGCAGCCCTGGGGTATTGGGCGAAGAGACATTGATCACAATGTAGTCCGCGCAATCCGCCACCGCGCGCACCAGCAGCGGATAATCCGTCAGCGGATCGGCACCCTCCTTATTGAGGCCAAGATTGGCCCCCACCGGCACAACGGTGCGGTCGGCACGGCGCAAACCGGCGGCAAACGCTTCGATGCCGTGATTATTGAACCCCATGCGGTTGATCAACGCCCGATCCGCGGCAAGCCGGAATAACCGCGGTTTCGGGTTGCCCGGTTGCGGTCGGCGGGTGACGGTGCCGGCCTCGATGAAACCGAACCCCAGCCCCGCCAACCCGGCCAGCGCCACCGCGTTCTTGTCGAACCCTGCCGCCAGCCCAATGGGATGACGCAGCGTTTTGCCGAACCCCATCACCGTGAGGCGCGGATCGTCAACAACCTTGTTCCCACCGGTCAGCCCATACCGCAGCGCGGCGATCGCCACATCATGCGCGGTCTCCGGGGTGAGCAGCCCCAGCCAGGGTGCCACCAGATCGGCAAGCGCCATCATTCCCGGACGCTTCACGCGCGCTTCACGCCCTATTTCGCGAAGACCACAATCTCCGGTGCCGCCGGCGCGGGCACATGCCGCAACCTGGTTGCGGCTCCGAGCGACACATTGGGCGGGGGGACCCCGTCCGCCGCGATCGCATCCGCCACTTGGGCCGCCTCGGGGGCCAGTTTCGCCATCATCATCTCGGATTGACTGGCAATCGCCGCCGCCGGTCCGGTGACATACACCCGGAACTGCGCCTTGGGATTGATTTTGAGCGCCTCGGTCACCGCATAGCGCACCGACGGTGCCCAGTCCTCGGTTCCCTCGGGAATCGTGATCAGCGGCAACTGGCCATTGAATTTGGTGAGTGCCGCGACATCGACCAGCGACGGCGCCTCGGCGTAGGGGGACATCTTGCGGCCGGGCAAGGCGCAGCCGGCGAGCGCGATCGGGACGAAGACGATGGGGATGAGAATACGACGCATGAGCCGCCTTTACTTGACGCGGCCCCCGACGACAACGGGGGGCGCAGGTTAACGAAGTTATATCCGCCGGGTTACCCGCCAACAAGCCGCTGCATTTGCTCGCCCAGGCCCTGAACCCCAAGGCGCATGGTCTGGCCCTGGCGCAAAAACACCGGGTTCGGCTTAATCCCCATCCCGACGCCGGGCGGTGTTCCTGTCGCGATAATGTCACCCGGCATCAGGGCGATGAACCGGCTGACGTAAGCGACCAACGTACGCACCCCGAAAATCATCGTGCGCGTATTGCCGTCCTGCATGCGTTTGCCATCGATTTCGCACCACAGATCGAGGTTTTGCGGGTCCGGCACCTCGTCGCGCGTCACCAGATAAGGGCCGGTGGGACCAAACGTCGGGCAGCCCTTGCCCTTGTCCCAGGTGCCGCCCCGCCGTGTCTGGTATTCGCGCTCGCTGACGTCGTTGACCACGCAATAGCCGGCGACATGATCGAGCGCCTGCGCTTCCGGCACGTAGGAACCCATTTTACCGATCACCACGCCGAGTTCGACCTCCCAGTCGGTCTCTTTCGAGCCGCGCGGGATCGTCACATCGTCGAACGGCCCAGAATAGGCGCTGCCGGCCTTGAGGAACACGATCGGCTCCTTGGGGACCGGCGCGCCGGTTTCCGCCGCGTGATCGGCATAGTTGAGGCCGATGCACACAAAATTGACCGGGCGCGGCAACGGTGCGCCGATCCTGGTCCCCTCGGGCACGACGGGCAGCGACGCGCAATCGATCATCGCGATTTTGCTCAGCCCGCCGGACGCCAGCATGTCGCCATCGATCGCCGCAATATGCCCGGACAGATCGCGTTTGATCCCGGACACATCGAGAATTCCGGGCCGCTCCGCCCCGATCGATCCATGCCGAAACAGTTTCATCCGCCCGCTCCTCGTCGCTGCTCGATCGAGCGGATTTACCGCCCGGCATTCCATCCGCGACCACGCCATGGTCGCGAACAGTTTCGTCTCATGCGGTTGCCGCAAGGGCGTCGCCCGCAAGCGATCTTGCTCTATGCGCGCACCGGCTTGCCAGCAAGAGCACGGTGAGGGTGATCAGAATATTAAACACAAAACAACCCCGATCCGCCCCAAATTGGGTCTTGCGTAATTATCGCTTAAAATATTAAGCTTCCGCTCCCCGGAAAGGACATCCCGATGAGTCAGGCTGCTGCGCGTTTCAACGAACCGATGAACCATCACTGGATGCCGTTCACCGCTAACCGGCAATTCCACGAAGCGCCGCGCATCATCGCCCGTGCCGAGGGGGTGTATTATTGGAATTCCGCCGGTGAAAAACTGCTGGATGCGGTTTCCGGACTCTACACCACCCCGGCGGGCCATGGCCGGCAGGAAATCCGCGAGGCGGTGACCCAGCAATTGCAGGAGCTTGACTACGCGCCGCCGTTTCAGTTCGGCACGCCCGGTTCGTTCCGCCTCGCGCATGAATTGGCACAGATGCTGCCCGAAGGGCTGAACCGGGTATTTTTCGCCGGCTCCGGTTCCGAAGCGGTCGAAACGGCGCTGAAAATCGCGATCCAGTATCACCGGGTGCGCGGCCAGGGGCAGCGGCAACGCCTGGTCGGTCGGGCGCGCGGCTATCACGGGGTGAATTTTGCCGGCTGGTCGGTGGGCGGCATGGTCAAGAATCGTGAGGCGTTCGGGCTTGGCCTGCCCGGCGTCGCCCATCTGCGCCACACCCATATCGAGGCGAACCGGTTTACCATGGGCCAGGGCGAACATGGCGGCGTCGACCTTGCCGACGATCTCCAGCGTCTGGTCGATCTGCACGGCGGCGACACCATCGCCGCCTGTATCGTCGAGCCGATTGCCGGATCGACCGGAATTCTGGTGCCGCCCAAAGGATATCTGGAACGGCTGCGCGCCATCTGCGATACCCATGGGATTCTGCTGATCTTCGACGAGGTGATCTGCGGCTTCGGCCGCACCGGTCATGCCTTCGCCGCCGATGCGTTCGGCGTAACGCCGGATATCATGACCCTGGCCAAAGCGATCACCAACGGCAACATCCCGATGGCGGCGGTGGCGGTGCGGCAGGGCATCCAGCAGGCGATTTTCGACGCCGCCGGGCCGGACGCCGTCGAGTTTTTCCACGGCTACACTTATTCGGCGCACCCTGTCGCCTGCGCCGCCGCCCTGGCGACGCTGAAAATCTATCGTGACGACGCATTGTTCGCGCGCGGTGCCGCACTGGTGCCGAAATTCCTGGAACAGATCGCCGGCCTCGCCGATATTCCGATCGTCACCGACACCCGCGGCTACGGGCTGCTGGGCGCGGTCGATCTGGCCACGCAGGGCGGTCCGGGACTCCGGGGTTTTGCCGTCATGCGCCGCTGCTTCGAGCAAGGGTTGGTGCTGCGGGTCGCCGGCGACACCGTTATTCTGGCACCGCTGTTCATCACCACCGAATCCCAGCTGGACGAGATGTTCACCCTGCTGCGGGGCGTGCTGAAATCGGTCTGAACGTTAGATAAATTTGGCCAAACACATACGAACAGGGTATCAATGTACAAGGACGTATTGCTGCACATCGGCGGCGAGTGGATCGCGGCGCAATCGGGCCGCACCCTCGATGTGATCAACCCGGCGACCGAAGACGTAATCGGCACCGCCGCGCACGCCGCGCTCGCCGATCTCGATGCCGCGATTGCGGCCGCTGAGCAGGGGTTTACAATCTGGCGCGCGACCTCGGCCTATGCGCGGGCAGCCCTGATGCGCAAAGCCGCCACCCTGATCCGTGAGCGGGCCGACGCCATCGCCCGGATTATGACGATGGAGGAAGGCAAGCCGCTGATCGAGGCCAAGGGCGAGACCATGCTCGCCGCCGACGTGATCGACTGGTTCGCCGAGGAAGCCAGGCGCACCTATGGCCGGGTCATCCCCGCCCGCGCCGAGGGGGTTTATCAGCTGGTGGTCAAGGAGCCGGTCGGCATCGTCGCGGCCTTCACGCCGTGGAATTTTCCGATCAATCAGGCGGTGCGCAAGGTTTCGGCAGCCCTTGCCGCCGGTTGCGCGGTAATCCTGAAAGGCCCCGAGGAAACCCCCGGCTCCTGCGCCGAACTGGTGCGCGCCTTCGCCGATGCCGGGTTGCCGGCGGGCGCGCTCAATCTGGTGTTCGGGGTGCCCGCCGAAATTTCGGAATATCTGATCCCGCATCGCGCGATCCGGAAAATCTCGTTCACCGGATCGACCGCGGTGGGCAAGCATCTCGCCGCGCTGGCCGGGGCGCATATGAAGCGCGCGACCATGGAACTCGGCGGCCATGCGCCCGCCATCGTGTTCGCCGATGCCGATCTGGATGCCGCCGCCCTGATCCTCGCCGCCAACAAGTTCCGCAACGCCGGGCAGGTCTGCGTCGCCCCGACCCGATTTCTGGTGCAGGACAGTGTTTACGATCGGTTCATGGAGCGCTTCCTTGGTGCTGTCGCCCAAATCAAGGTCGGTAGCGGACTCGCCGAGGGCACCACCATGGGGCCGGTCGCCAATGAGCGCCGCATTCCGGCGATCGAGGGGTTCATTGCGGATGCGCAGAAACACGGTGCCAAAATAGCGGCGGGCGGCAAGCGGATCGGCAACAAAGGGTATTTCTTCGAGCCGACCGTCCTGACCGACATTCCGATCACCGCGCGGGTGATGAACGAGGAGCCATTCGGCCCCCTCGCCCTGGTCAACCGGTTTGCCACTTTTGACGATGCCATCGCCGAGGCCAACCGGCTCGATTACGGCCTTGCCGCCTATGCCTATTCACGCTCGGCTAAAACCGTGACGGCGCTGGGCCACCGGATCGAGAGCGGCATGATCTCGATCAACCACCACGGCCTCGCGCTGCCGGAAACCCCGTTCGGTGGCATGAAGGACAGCGGCTACGGCTGGGAAGGCGGAGCAGAGGCGATCGACGCCTATCTGGCCACCAAGTTCGTCACCCAGGCTTCTTAAAAAGAATAGGTAGCACTTCTCTGGGTCATTGCCCGCGCCAGCGCCGCAGTTTCCGACCCAGAAAATAAAGAGTTTTTTGGTTCTTTTTCGCAAAAAAAACCGCTTGCCTGAAACTTTGGAATTCAGCCGACCGCGCGCAATCGGGACCGCCGCTTTGTGACGCGGCGGGCAGCCGCGTCCAGAGTGACCGGGCGGGCGGGCGTATCCAGAGTGACCGGCCGGGCAGCCGTGCCCAGAATGTCGCGCACCGTGGCATCGAAATGGGCGCGGCCGTTTTCGCGCGCCAGGCGGCGCAGGGCGGCGTCACGCATCGCTTGCCAGACAGTTTCATCGCGGTAGAGCCGGGCGATTTCAGCGGCGAAGCGGGTCGCGTCGTTCACCGGCGCTTCCGCGATATCCACGCCGCTCTCCCACCCGAGCTGGCGCACCAGCAGCGACGTCGCGACACAGGGCAACCCGAATGACGCCGTTTCGTAAACCTTGTAGGGCGTTCCGGCGGCATAGCGCGTCGGTGCGACGAACACACGGTGGGAATTGTAGGCGGGGCGGATGTCATCGACGCTACCGCGCACGTCGATATACGGGTTATCGGCCAACTCCGACAAATCGATATCGGGTGCCGCGTAGCCGATGAAGGTCAGAACCGGCGGTGTGCCCATTTCGGCGATCAGGGCGGGAAGGATTTCATCGCGATACCAGCGCAAGCTATCGAAATTCGGGCTGTCCTGCTGGTGGATGCTGGCGATGAACAAAATCCCTTCCCGCGTGCCAAACCCCTTGGGCGTCGGATCGAGATCGCGAATGGTGCCGAGCATCGAAACATGGTCGAGTCCGATGCCGCGCAGCAGTGCGACCTCGGCGGCGTTCACCGCGGACACGTGCCGGCAGATGTGCGCGTGGCGGAATTCATGAGCCAATGCCTTGGGCAAATCGAACGCGCGTCTCTCCGGTCCACTGCCTGCGGAGTCGAGCGCCGCCGCCGCGGCATCGCGCGCCGCCTCGATCGCCTCGGTATCGAGAATGAAGGGGGTGCGCGCCGGATCGATCCCGGCTTCGGCGAAAATCGACAGGGTGCGGTCGAGATTATGGGTCCGTGAAATCCAGATGACATCGAAGAAATCGGCGCGTTCCGCCAGCAGCTGCGGCAATGTGATGATGGTACGGTCGTGCAGCACCTCCACCGTGTCCGGCAGGTCGCCGAACAGGCTCATCACGTCGTGTCGCGCGCCGTTGATCGGCAGCACCGAAACCCGCCAGCCGGCGGCGGCGATCGCGCGGACCGCATCGTTGGCGCGAACGAAGCCCGAACCGAGCCTTCGCACCGGCACGGTGTCTTCCAGGAATAAAACCCGCTTGCCACGACCGTCGAGCGCGCGCGCCTTGATGATATTGTCGCTCGCGCATTCGAATTTGGTCTTGAGAAATTCAGCATGTTTGCGCTTGAAAATCTGTCGCCCCCGCCGCATCAGCGCCATGGAGGCTTCGGTATTCGCCGCACTGCCGAATTCGAGATGATGAACCACCACATCGGGGTCGTACACGATGCGGTAACCGCTCTCGATCATCCGCACGCATAAATCGACCTCCTCATAATAGGCCGGCTTGAACCCTTCATCGAATCCGCCGAGGCGCTTGACCAGATCGGTGCGGCACAGCAAAAACACCCCCGAACAATAATCGACGTCGCGCACGAAGTTGCTTTCCGGTGCTAACGGCGAGGCGTCGCGCAAATAGCCGATCGTGCTGCCATCCGCCCAGATGATCGACCCGGCTTCCTGCAAGCGCCCATGGGTGCGGATGATTTTGCCGCCGACCGCGCCGATGGTGGCATCACTGTTCAACCGCGCCAGCGCCGCCGCGACCGCACCGAACCCAAGCTCGATGTCGTTGTTGAGATAGAGCATGGCGGGGGCGGCAACCGATTCGAGCGCCAGATTGCAGGCGCGGAGAAATCCCAGATTTTCCGGACTATGAACAATCGTCGCGCCGCGCACATAGGTCTCGATCCGCCGGGTATCGTCGGTCGAGGCATTGTCGATGATGACCAGATCGATCGCGCCGCCGAAATTGTTGCGCAGCGACGCCAGCGCTAACATCGTCAGCTCGAATTTGTTATAGAGCACCATCACGACCGCAAGCGCTGCCTCGCTCTGCGGGGTGAAATCGAGCCGATGGCGCGCGAACAGGGCGATCTGGTTGCGCGCCTTGAGTTCGAACAGCTGCTTGGCCGCCGGTTCGGCGATATCCGGCACCCGCTCGGGCGGGCAGAAGGCGAGATTTTCTTTCAACCCGATGGTCCGCAAATGGGCGAAGGCGTCGCGCACCCGGCCAGCGTTCAAATCGTCGCGCACCCGTGGGTTCATGTCGCGGTAGTACAGCAGGTCGATATCGCCGCGCGGCCGACGCAACTCGAACGCGCCGTACTGGACAAAATGGCGATAGCCGCTGACGAAATGCCCCGCATCGACCGCGGCGGCAATGTCGGGGTACGCTTCGCGGTAAAAGGATTCTGAATAGTCCGGCACCGGATCGAACCCTTCGGCTTCGCCGAAAGCCTGATAGTGATGCAGGGCATTGCGGACTTGCCGCGCCTCGATGGCACTGCGCACGCTCTCATGCGTCGTCTTGTACCAATCCGGCGCAAAATAGGGCGAGCAAGGCAATTCCGGGCCGGTACCATACAACGCCCAGAGATAATGCGCGAACGGGCCGCGCCGGTCGAGATCGTCGAGCGCGCTGCCCGCCTCGATCACCCGGGCGCGGTAATACTGCGGGTCGAACATGAAATGGCCGATCCGCGCCTCGCGCTGGCCCGATTTCAACCAATGATCGTATCGCCCGAAGCAACCATGACGGTCGAGATTCTCCAGCGTCATGTCATCATAGAGGCGGCCATATAGCCCATCGTCGAACAACCAGTGCGGCGACAGGCCCCGGTGGCCGTACCGGCAGAAATGGTCGAACCCGGACCGATACTGTCCCGCGCGCACCAGCGCCGCAACGTCGAGATTCTGTTCGAGATAAAAACGTTCATCGAACAGCGGGCTGGGGCTATGGCCCAACCGGCAACCGGCGCGCAGATAATAATCGAGCGCCAGCGATGCTTCGTTTCCGCAACAGTTTGCCGCTTCCCCATAGACGGTCAGATACCATTCAGCGTCGAACATCGCCCATGCAGGACGCATATTGTCCGGTGCGCATAATAATTCCGCCGCGGATTTCGACAATTCAATACCTTATGATAACAATCTAATAAACCTTAATGAACAACAAAAAACGGTACGGTGCAAGCGATATGTCGCATTGCACAATGATCGGCGATGGCGAAATCAGTTTCCGAGTGGATTATGCCCAAGCTCTGCCATCGCCCCCCAAGCGGTCGGTGCCAGGGCGGGAACCCGGTAATAATTGAAGGTCTCGGAGTGTGCTCCCGGCCCAATGGTCAGGCCGGTCGCGAGCACTGTGGCGCTGGTGGTGAACAAAATGCCACCGGGGGCGCGTTGCTGGCGGAGCGTCGTGCGAAACTGTCGCGATTGCGGAGCGTCGCCGGCACGGCGCAAGGCGAGGGCGGCAAACGCCGTTCCCTCGGTCCAGATCCCTTGGCTGGCGGCGCTGAACCCGATCCCCGCCGGCTGTGCGCGTGGCCAACCGAGAGTTGCAAGAGTGGGCGCGATCACCGCCGCGCCGGTCAGCCCGGCGAGATAGGGCCAAAGATTGGCGTCCGCCGCGATCAGCCCGTTGCGCCCGCCATCCGGCGTCAGCCCGGCACCGAACAAGCCGGTTTTGGCGTCGCGCATCGCCCGTACCAGCGCCGCCGCATGGGCGGCCTCGTGAGCCATGCCAAGTCGCCCGAACGCGACCGCGAGATCGGTATTCTGCTCGGTGCTGACCCAGAGAAGTTTTTGCGGCTGCGGCGGAAATCCGAACACGCCACCGGTGAAGCCGCGCGCGTTGCCGCACTGCGCGACAATCCAGCCCGCCGCCCGCCGCGCCGCCGCATCGTAGCGGTCGCTGTTCACCCCGGCGTCGCGCAAGGCGGTCCAGAGCAGGATGGCCCAGGCGATCGGGCCTGCCTCGCTCCCCACCTGGTACGGATCTTCCGCCCAGATGTGGGCGCGCGCATCCCACCACCCGGGCAACGCGACCGGCACCCGCACCGCACCGGCGCGATAGGCATTGCGTAACCGGCCGTCGCGATAATTCGGATCATGCGCCTGCGCCAGCGCGAACCCATCGGCAATCCGCGCGGCGTGCAAGGCGTGACCGCCCGCCAGCAGCGCTAGCCCCGCCAGTGCGTTGTCATACGTATAGGCCGCCGGGTCGTTCGCCGGCGCGAACTTCGCGAAGGCTGCATTCGCCGCCCGGTCCGGATAACTGGCGAGGAGGGCCGGGCCGGGCGGGAGGGCGTCTAGCTGGGTACCAATGGTGGCGATCAGTTGATCGGCGAACGGCGGCACCGCCGCGCGCGCCACCATCGGCAGCACCGCGCCCCCCGCAAGCAGGGTGCGCCGCCCGATCAACCGAGCGCGGCCACCAGGGCCTCGGCGGTGCGGCCATTGGCGATCGTCGCGGCACGGCGATCGTAGTGGACGCCATTCACCCGGGCAAAGGCGTGCTGCACCGCCGGGTAGACATGGGTTTCGATCTCGGGCTTGTCCTTGGCCCCCGCGAGCACCGCCATGCGGGCGGCCTGATTGGCGAATTCATCGTTCTCGGCCATGTGGATCAGGAGTTTGTGCCTGATACCGGCGAACTCGGAAACCAGTTTATCGAGCGCCACGCCGTAGTAGGAAACGTTCAAATCGGCGTCCGAGCGCGTCGCCATCATCACTGCGAGCCTGCCACCGAGGCAGAAGCCGACGGTGGCGACCCGACCGTTGCAGCCGGGCAGTTTGCGTGCCGCCGCCACCGTCGCCTGCAAATCCTCGATCCCTTTATCCTGATCGAAGGCGTTCATCAGCGCAAACGCCTTGTCCCATTCCGCCTTCGATTTATCGGTGATGTCCACACCGGGTTCGATCCGCCAGAACAGATCCGGGCACAGCGCGATATAGCCCATTTCGGCGAGTTCGTGGCAGGTGGCGCGCATCGCGTCGTTGATCCCGAAAATTTCCTGGATCACGACCACGGCCCCCACCGGCGCATGTTTCGCGGCGGCATCCTTCGGCGTGACGATGTACGCTCTGAAACCGCCACTGCCATCGGTCGCCTCGATTTCGATGCGGCCGGTGGTGGTGGAATTAACCTCGGTCATGCAAATCTCCCTGTGCGCTGAGGTGAACGCGCCGCCCTGCCGGACGGCGCGTTCCGATCACAGATAGTGTTCTTGCGGCGGGAGAAAACCGTTGAACCCCTGACTTGCGTAACTTGTCACATAGGCCCCGGTATCGTGGATCAGCACCCGGTCGCCGGATTTGAGCGCCGCCGGCAAGCGGTACGGCGTGTCGCGATACATTACGTCCACCCCGTCGCACGAGGGTCCGGCGAGCACGCAAAGGGTCTCGGCCCCCCCGACGCGCGGGGCCGTGATGGCATAGCGGATCGCCTCGCCCTCGGTTTCGGCAAGGCCGCCGAACCGGCCGATGTCGAGAAAAACCCAGCGCCGGTCACCGTCCTCGCGGCGGGTGCAGGACAGCACGACTTCCGATACCGCAACCCCGGCGTCGCCTACCATCGCCCGGCCGGGTTCGATCAGCAGATCGGGCAGGTCGTTGCCGAATGCCGCGCGCACCGAGGCCATGATGGCATCGCCAAACGCGCCGATCGGCGGAATGTCGTCGCGATAGCGGGTCGGAAACCCGCCGCCCAGGTTGAGCAGCCGCAAATCGATCCCGCGCGCCCGCAAATCGGAAAACACCATCGCCGCCTGGCCGATCGCGGTCTGATAGGCCCCCACGCCAGTCTGTTGGCTGCCGACATGAAACGACACGCCATGCGGCACCAAACCCCGGTCGCGCGCCGCAATCAGCAAATCCCGCGCATGCTCACCGGTGGTGCCAAATTTGCGCGACAATGGCCAATCCGCGCCCTCCTGGCTGACCGCGAGGCGGCAATAGACCTTGGCTCCCGGTGCCGCTTGCGCCAGTTTTTCCAGTTCTTCATCGGAATCGAACGCAAACAGATCGACCCCGCGCGCAAAAGCTTCGGCGATCGCCGAAACCTTTTTCACGGTATTGCCAAAGCTGATCGCCGCGGGCGCTGCCCCGGCGTCAAGGCATGCGCGCACTTCCGCGATGCTCGCGGCATCGAAGCGCGAGCCGAGACCGACCAGCCGATCGATGATCGGCACCGCCGGATTGGCCTTCACCGCGTAATAGATCGCGGCATCGGGCAAGGCAGCCCGCAACGCGCCGAAATTCGCGGCAACGCGATCCAGATCAACGACGATCGCCGGGGTGGAGACCACACCGGAATCGAGAAAACGGGCGAGTTTCGGGGTCATGAACCCACTCCCTTCCCAGGTTTAGGCTTTGCGATGTGCGCAAAGCAGGTTGCGAAACGGTCGAACGAACCAGCGACCAGACTTGTGATGCCAGAACGCTTGACGTCGTTGCGTAACCCCCGTTGGAGGGCAGAGGCACGTGCGTTGCTGCGTGAACGGTGCGATAGACCTAAATGCCACGCAAACGCAAGTGACAATTTGTCTACCCGAAAGCAAGTCCTGCATTTTTGGAAGAAAGCGGCAAATGACTTTCGCTCCTTTCAGAAACAATATGACACCTCAATCGCCCTGCCGCCTACCGCCCCGACACGCTATTGTAACAGCCATGGAACCCATGCCGCATATTCTGGTGGTCGACGACGATCGTGACATTCGCGATCTGCTCGCCCGCTTTCTCGAACGCCAGCGCTTCCGCGTCACCACTGCGCGCGATGGGCGGGAAGCCCGGCGCGCGTTCCTCAACGGGCATTACCAGCTTGTGGTGCTCGACCTGATGCTGCCCGGTGAATCCGGTCTCGACGTCGCCCGCTGGCTGCGCGGCGAAACCCAGGTGCCGATCATCATGCTCACCGCCATGGGCGAGGAACCCGACCGGATCATCGGCCTTGAACTCGGTGCCGACGACTACGTGACCAAACCCTTCAACCCGCGCGAACTGGTCGCGCGCATCCGCGCCGTACTGCGCCGGGTGGGCGAGAGCGGCGATCGTGGCCGCGACGCCCCTGCCCGGCTCTACCAGTTCGCCGGCTGGTCGCTGGAAACCGCGCGCCGCCGCCTCGTCGATCCGCAAGGCACCGATGTTGCCCTCACCGGCGGTGAATACGACCTGCTGCTCGCCCTGCTCGACCGCCCCAACCGCGTGCTCACCCGCGACATGCTGCTCGACCTGCTGCGCGGCCGGCAGGCCGGTCCGTTCGATCGCGCGATCGACGTCGCGATCTCGCGCCTGCGCCGCAAACTGGAAGACGACGGCCGCAACGCCCAACTGATCAAAACCGTGCGCGGCGGCGGCTACGTGCTGGCCGCCACGGTCGAGCGCGTATGATCCACCGCCATCTGCGGCTCTGGCCGCAAAGCCTCGCCTGGCGCACCGCCCTGACTTTGCTCGCCGGTTTCGCGGTGGTGCAGGCGATCGGACTCGGCATCCACACCCTCAATCAGATCGGGCTGAACAATATCATCACCGAACGCGAGATTGCCACGCGGGATGCGATTCTCTATCGCCGCATCGCAATGGCCTCGCCGGACCGGCGTCCGCTCATCATCACCACCGAGGAAGGTGCCAAGGGCGACCACATCAGCCTGAACCCGATTCCGCCGTTTTCCGGCACCTTTCCCTTGCCGCTGCCTGCCCGCCAGATCATCCGTGGTTCGATCCTTGCGTTCCCGATCCCGCGGGAATTCCGCCCGCAAGACGTGGTGATGCGCGGCTCGGTCGCACCGCCGCGCACCGTCCTGAGCTTCCGCATGCCCGACCAGGGCTGGCTGACCATCGAAAGTCCGTTCCACCCCACCCCACCCTGGGCAACCCCCGGCTTTGCCAGCGCCTTTCTGGTGATGTTCGGCCTCGGGGCCGTTCTGATTTTCTGGGCAGTGTTCCGTCTCACCGCCCCGGTGCGCACCCTGGCGGACGCCGCCGAACAACTGGGCCGCGACATCCAGCACGCCCCCGCCCTGCCCGAAAGCGGCCCCACCGAGATTGCCACTGCCGCGATCGCCTTCAACACCATGGCCTCACGGGTCCGCCGCTTCGTCGAAGACCGCACCTTCCTGCTCACCGCCATCGGGCACGACCTGCGCACCCCGATCACCCGGCTCAAACTGCGCACCGAATTTCTGGAAGACGAACAGCAGCGCGAAAAATTCCTCGGCGATCTGGACGAGCTGGAAGCCATGCTCGCCTCCACCCTCGCCTTCGGGCGCGACGTCGCCCAGACCGAAGCAAGCGTGCCGGTCGATCTCGCCATCCTGCTGCGCACCGTGATCGATGAAACCGCCGACATCGCCCCTGAATGTAGCGATGCGATGCGCTATGCCGGCCCTGACCATCTCATCCTGCGCGCCCGGCCGCTGGCGCTGAAACGCGCCTTCGCCAATCTGGTCGGCAACGCCGTCAAATACGGCGATGCCGCCCGTGTCACCCTGCACGACGCCGATCGCCATACCCTGCGGATCGACATTGAAGACAACGGCGGCGGCATCCCGCCCGGCGAACTGGAGCGCGTGTTCGAACCCTTCCGCCGGGTGGAGACCAGCCGCAACCGCGAAACCGGCGGCACCGGCCTCGGCCTCGCCATCGCCCGCAACGCCATTCGGGCGCACGGGGGGGACATCACACTAGCCAACCGGTCCGGCGGCAAAGGGCTGGTGGCGAGCGTGTATCTGCCGACCTGAAAATCAGCCGCCCGATCAGCCGCCCAATCGGGCTTAGGCCAGTTTACCTTGAATACCCCCCACCAGGGTTTGCAATCCGGAGAGCGTGCCATCGTCCATCACCTGTCCGGCAGGCAGAAAAATATGTCCGGATTGATCGGTCAGTGGCCCGACGAATATCTTGTTTTTCCCCGATTTGATGTCCGCAACGGTCTTGACCGCATAGGCGGCGGTACTCGCCGGCATATTCCGAAACGGTGCCATTTGCAGCATGCCGGAGTTGAACCCGCCCCAGGTATTGGTGCTCTTCCAGGTCCCGGCCAGTACTTCGCCGATGCGCTTGATGTAGTAGCCGCCCCATTCATTGACGATGGCGGTCAGCTGATCTTTCGGGGCGAATTTGATCATGTCGGTCGCTTCGCCGAACGCCTTGATGTGGCGGGCGGCGGCGGTCTGCAACGGTGCCGGGCTGTCGGTGTGCTGGGTGATGATGTCGCACCCCTGATCGATCAGCGCCTTTGCCGCGTCACCTTCCTTGCCGGGATCGTACCAGCTGTCGATCATGACGAATTTCAGCCTCGCCTTCGGATTGACGCTTTGCATCCCGAGCATGAACGCGTCCATCCCCTGCACCACTTCCGGCACCGGCACGGAGGCGACGTAACCGGCGACACCGGTTTTCGAGAGCTTGCCGGCAATCACGCCCTGGACATAACGCCCCTGATAGAAGCGTATATCGTAGGTCGCCAGATTAGCCGCCCGTTTGTAGCCGGTGCAGCTTTCGAATTTGATCTTGGGATATTGCGCGGCGACTTTGACCATATAGTTCATGTAGCCGAACGATGTGCCGAAAATCAGTTGATTGCCCTTGGCGGCGAGATCTTCGAACACCGACTGGCATTCCGGCGCTTCCGGTACATTGGCGACATACGTGGTTTCGATGGCTTTGCCGAAATGCTTGGCCGCCAGCATGCGCCCGATATTATGCTGATATGTCCAACCGAAATCTCCGATCGGCCCAAGATAGACAAAGCCGATTTTCACGGGCCGGGCGGCGGCGCGCACGATAGCGGGTGCCGCGAGGCCCGCGGCTCCCAGTGCCAGCGTCGTGTTGAAGGCCCGACGTTTGATGGTTTTCATTCATAACTCCTGTTGACGATTGGTAAATATCAATTCTGATTTGGATTTAGATCTTTTTGCTGGTGCAATAACAGCTTAGCTGGAATCGCGAAGCCATCTTCGGCGGATGAAATCGCCCCGATAACCACGGCCTTTCGGACCGCTAACATTGGCGTAGCCGATAGGGTCGAGATCGACCAGGCCGCCCGCGAAAGGGCCGACTGAAGCCCAAGCCCCCACCCCTTCGTCGCGGCTCATCGCCAGACGCCGTCATGGAGCGCCGCCGCCTCGTCCTCAAGCAAAGGGCCGATCACCTCCGTGGGACGCTGACCGGCCGCGAACACGGCACGGCACGGCAGATCGAGCGTGGGATTCTCGAGGTGATCGCCGGTGATGGCCTTCAGCCGGCGTTCGGACAGACCAAAGACCACCCGCCCGACGCCGGCCCAATAGATTGCGCCCGCGCACATCGCACAGGGTTCCGCCGAGATATACAAGGTGCAGGCCCGCAGGCGCTCGGGTGGCAGCATGATGCTGGCGCGCGTCATCGCAACCCGCTCGGCGTGTCCGGTCATGTCCCGATGCGGCATGAATTGGTTGCCCTGCTCCATCAAGGTCGAGCCATCGGCCGCGGTCAGAACGCAACCGAACGGATGATTTCCCTCGCCGTGCGCCGTGCGTGCCACCGCGAAGGCGCGGCGAAGCAGCACCAAGTCATCCGCCGAGGCTTCATGCGACCGCATGGAACGATTTACCCAGACACGCCGGTTGATTAAGCCTGATCCGCCGGCGATCCCGCGAGATCAGCACCAGGACAACGACCGTGCCGATATAGGGCAGCGCCGAGACGAACGGTGCCGGAATCGGCACCCCGAGGCCCTGCAAATAAAGCGACAGGAAGGTGATGCCGCCGAACAGATAGGCCCCGATCAGCAGCCAGAGCGGCCGCCACGCGGAAAACACCACCAGCGCCAAGGCGATCCAGCCGCGCCCGGCTGCCAGATCCTGCGACCAGAGCGGCGAATAATAAAGGGAAAGATAGGCCCCCGCGATGCCGGCCATCGCACCGCCGAACCCGATTGCGGCGTAGCGGATCGCCAGCACTTTGTAGCCGATCGCATGAGCCGCGTCATGACTGTCGCCCACCGCGCGGAGGATGAGGCCGTAGTGGCTGCGGCGCAGGAACCAGGCGATGGTGCCGAGAATCGCCAGCGAGGCATAGACCAGAATGTTCTGGCCGAACACGATCGGACCGATCACCGGCAAAGTGGACAGGCCGGGAATGTCGAGATTAGGCAGCGTGGGGGCGGCGATGCCGACATAACCCGCCCCCAGCAGGGCGGCGAAACCATGGCCGAAAATGGTCAGGGCAAGGCCTGTCGCGATCTGATTGGCGAGAAGGCTCAATGTCAGAACGGCAAATAACATCGAAATCGCGACCCCCGCCAGCGCGGCCGCCGCAACGCCGAGCATCGCGCTGCCCGTTGCGTGCGCGGTGGCGAAACCGGCGATGGCCCCCACCAGCATCATACCTTCGACACCCAGGTTGAGCACGCCGGATTTTTCGGTGACCAATTCGCCGGAGGCGGCAAGAAGCAAAGGTGTCGAGGCACTGATGATGCTGACGATGAAACTCGTGAACTCCAGCGTCGTCACGTCAGTGCCTCGGTCGCAACGGGGCGGGGTGACGGGGCCAGGCGTTTGAACCGGTAGAGGATCAAAATATCGCAGGCCAGCAGATAGAACAACAGAATGCCCTGAAAAATGCCGGTCACTGCGTTGGGCAAATGCAGATCGATCTGGGCGGCATCACCGCCCAGATAGGAAAGTGCCAGCAACAGTCCGGCAAAAATCACCCCGATCGGTTGCAGCCGCCCGAGGAAGGCGACGATGACGGCGGTAAAGCCGTAACCAGGGGTCACGCTGGTGGTCAGTTGGCCGATCGGCCCCGTCACCTCGATAATGCCGGCGAGGCCGGACAGGCCACCACTGATCATCAAGGCAATCCATATCAGCCGGTTATTGCTGAACCCGGCGTAGCGGGCCGCGCGGGGGGCGGCACCGGCGACCCGCAATTGAAAGCCCAGCACCGAGCGCCCCAGGATTTGCCATAATGCCAGTGCAAGTAAAATGGCGAGCAGGCTGCCGAGATCGATTGTGGTTCCGGGGATGATAATCGGCGTGGTGGCATTGGGCGAAAACATCGCCGATTGGGGAAAGCCGAACCCGCGCGGATCGCGCCAAGGGTCGGTCACCAGCCAGACCAGAAGCAGGGCGGCGATATAGGTCAACATCAGGCTGGTGAGGATTTCATTGGCGTTGAACCGGGTTTTCAGCACCGCGACGATCGCCGCCCACCCCATGCCCCCCAGAATGCCGCCGAGCAAAACCGCGGGGTACAGAACAAAAAACGGCGCGTTGGGAAAATGCAACGCCAGCCCCCCGCCGACAATCGCCCCCAGCGTGAACTGACCGTCGGCACCGATATTCCAGACGTTGGCCCGGTAACACAAGGCAAGCCCGATGCCGATCATGATCAGCGGGGTGGCGCGCAACGCGAGCGCCGAAATGCCGGCACTGCCCAGCAACGGGGCGATCAGAAAGGTATAAATCCCTTTGACCGGCGGCGCGCCCATCAGCGCGAACAATGCCATGGTCGTGACGATGGTCAACACGATCGCCAGAGCCGGCGAGGCATAGACCCAAAAAATCGCGCGTTCCCCGCGCGGCTCAAGCCGAAACTGCATATCGTGTCTCTGGTAACTTTACGTTATGATCCGGCATTGCGGTCCCGCCCATCTGCAACCCGATCTGCTCGATCGTCGCATCACGCACCGGAATCGGCACGGAAACCCGACCGGACGCGATCACCGCAATGCGGTCGCACAGCATCAGAATTTCATCGAGGTCCTGCGAGATGATCAGGACGGCGGCACCGTTGCGCGCCAGAGCGACGATAGCCTCGTAAATCGCCGCCGCCGCCCCGGCATCGACGCCCCAGGTGGGCTGGTTGAGCATCAGCAGGGTGGGCTGCTGCAACATTTCACGCCCGATCAGGAATTTTTGCAGATTGCCGCCGGAAAGCGAGCGTGCTTCGGCCTCCGGTCCGGTGGTGCGTACATCGAACGCCTTGATGATCGCGCGCGCGAACTCCCCGGTGCGCCGCCGGTCGATCAGGCCGAGACGCTGCAACGCACCGCGCACATGGCCGGAAAGGAAGCCATTTTCGGCGAGCGTCATCGACGTGACCGCCCCATGGCCGTTACGTTCCTCGGGCAGGAAGCAGCAGCCGCGCCGGCGGCGGTCGCGCGGGCCGTCATGGCCGATCGGCATGCCGTCGAGCGTGATGGTCTCCGGCCGGCCGGCGGGGATTTCGCCGGACAGCGCATCCATCAGCTCGGATTGACCATTGCCGGCAATCCCGGCGATTCCGAGAATTTCACCGGCGGCGATGCTGAGCGATATATCCTTCAAATCGGTGCCGAATTGCTGGTTCGAGCGGATGGTGAGCCGATCGAGCACCAAGCGCGGCGTGCCCTGATTGTCGATGCTATGGGCAAAGCTTTGCGGTTGCAGGCGGGCGCTGATCATCAGTTCGGCAAGTTCGCGGGCCGATTTTTCGGCGGGGATGCATTCGGCGACGACCTTGCCCAACCGCATGATCGTGGCCCGCCGGCATAGCGCGCGAATTTCTTCGAGCTTGTGGCTGATATAAAGGATCGAACACCCCTCGTCGGCCAACCGGCGCAACGTTGCGAACAGGTGAAAAACCTCCTGCGGGGTGAGCACCGACGTCGGTTCATCCATGATCAGCAGTTTCGGTTTTTGCAGCAGGCAACGGACGATTTCGATTCGCTGACGCTCGCCGACCGACAGATCATGCACCGAACGCGCCGGGTCGAGCGGCAGGCCGTAGCGACGCGAAATATCGGCAATCCGGTCGGCGAGGCCCACCCGATCGGCTTTGTCGGTCAGCCCCAGCGCCACGTTTTCGGTGACCGTCAGGGCCTCGAACAACGAAAAATGCTGGAACACCATCCCAATGCCGAGCGCGCGGGCCTGTGCCGGGCTACCAATCAAAGCCGGTTTGCCTTGCCAGGCAATACTGCCGGCGTCGGGTTTCATTACCCCGTAAATGATTTTAACCAGCGTGCTTTTGCCCGCGCCGTTTTCGCCCAGCAACGCGTGAATTTCATGCGGCGCGATACTCAGATCGACATCGTCATTGGCGCGGCAACCCGGAAATTGCTTGACGATGCCTTGCAGGTGCAACAGGGGCGTCGCACCCGGATATCGCCCCGCCGCGCCCATTGCCATCATGCGGCACCGCCGCGACAGGTGCCCGCGGTGGCGATGATTTCACAGAGACCCCATTGCATCGCATTGCACTCCAGTAAAACCGCCCCGCAGAACCGCCCAGAGAAACCTCCGGATAGCCGTCGCGTACAACCGTCAAAGCTGCGGCGATGCCATCGTCGCTGCGCAGACTATCCACTCAAAGTGTTGCCTGCAACAAAGAAATATTTTATCGATGTTGCCGAAACGGATACGTTGATACGGCAGCATTGGCATATGGTGGCTCTGGCATACGGCAGCTGCGGAGTGCCTCACAAGATGCCACGCAGCCGCCGCGCCGCCGCGTTATGCGCCGCCATCAACGCCGCGAGGTCGAGTCCTGGAATGGCACCGTCGATCACCCGCCATTGCCCGGCCACCATCACCCGGTCAGCCCGGTGCGCGCCGCAGGTGATCAGCGCCGCGAGCGGGTCGTCCGCTCCGGAAAACCGCAGTTCATCCAGTTTGAACAGCGCCAGATCGGCCTGCAAGCCGGGCCGGATCGCGCCCAGATCGTCGCGGCCGAGGCAGCGCGCCGAACCTTCGGTCGCCCAGCGGATCGGATCGCGAAATCCCGCGGCACCGATACCGCCCCCGGCACGCTGCAACAGCATCGCCTGGCGCAATTCCTGGATCATGTTCGACCCATCGTTCGAGGTCGAACCATCCACCGCCAGCCCCACCGCAACCCCCGCTGCCTCCAGCGCCCCCACCGCGCAAATGCCCGAGCCGAGGATCATGTTCGAGGACGGACAATGCGCCACGCCGATCCCGGCCCTGCCCATCCGCCGCATTTCATCGGGCGTGAAATGAATGCCATGGGCAAACCAGGTGCGCTCGGTCAGCCAGCCCAGGTCTTCCAGATAATCCAGCGGACGCTTGCCGAAGCACGCCATGCAATAATCGTTTTCATCCTCGGTTTCCGCCAGATGCGTGTGCATCCGCAACCCGAGGCGTCGCGCCTGATCCGCCGTTTCGCGCATCAGATCGGCGGAGACCGAGAACGGCGAGCACGGTGCCAGCGCCACCTGGCTCATCGCCCCTGGTCCGGTCTGGTGCCAGCATTGCGCCAGCCGCTCGCCATCGGCCAGAATGGCATCGATGCGCTGGGTCACCCCCGGCGGCGGCAAGCCGCCATCCTCGCTCGACAGATCCATCGACCCCCGGCACAGTACCGCCCGCATGCCCAGGGCCGCGGCCTCTTGCATTTCGATATCGATCGTGTGCCCCAGGCCCGGTGGAAATATATAATGATGATCGACCGCCGTGGTGCAGCCGGACAGCAGCAGTTCCGCCAGCGCGACGCGGCACGCAACGCGGAACTGCGCATCGGTCAACTGCGCCCAGACCGGATAAAGTGTGGTCAGCCAGTCGAACAGTTTTTTGTCGAGCGCCGGGTGGAACGCGCGGGTCAGGGTCTGATAGAAGTGGTGATGTGTGTTGATCAGTCCCGGCAGCACCACATGGGTACCCGCATCGAACACCGCGTCCACCGCGCCGGCCGGTTGTCCGCCGGCTGGAACGAGTTCGGCGATCAACCCGGCTTCGATCACCAGCCCGCCCTCGGCACCCGCCGGCATCCCCGCCAGCGGATTCATGATCCACAAACGCATGCCCAACCTCCCACGACGATCATGCCCACGACGATCATGAGCGGCACAGTGGTGCCGAGCAAAAGGTTTCTGCGGTTACTCTATCGCGCTTGTTTCGCCGGCAGTGCCAGCGCCAGCGACAATTCCTTCAGGCGGCTGGGGGCGATGGGAGCGGGTGCGCCCATCATGAGGTCTTCGCCTTGCTGGTTGAGCGGAAAGGCGATGACTTCGCGCAGATTAGGTTCGTCGGCGAGCAGCATAACCATGCGGTCGATCCCCGGTGCCGAACCGCCGTGCGGTGGCGCGCCGTAGCGGAAGGCGTTCAACATGCCGCCGAACCGTGCTTCGACCTCTTCCGCGCCGTAGCCGGCGATTTCGAAGGCGCGCAGCATGACGTCGGGCCGATGGTTGCGGATCGCGCCCGAGGAGAGTTCGATCCCGTTGCAGACGATATCGTATTGGAAGGCCTTGATGGTCAGCGGGTCCTGCTGGTTCAGCGCCTCCAGGCCACCTTGCGGCATCGAGAACGGGTTGTGGCTGAACGCGATCTGGCCGGTTTCCTCATCCATTTCATACATCGGGAAGTCGACGATCCAGCAGAACTCGAACTTCTGCGGGTCGATCAGCCCGAGATCGGTGCCAAGTCTGGTTCGCACCGCGCCGGCGAATTTGGCGGCGTCGAGCGGTTTACCGGCGGCGAAAAAGATCGCATCGCCCGGTTTGGCGTCGCAAGCGATGCGAATGGCGTCGCTGCGGGCGGGTTCGAGGTTTTTGGCGATCGGACCTTTCGCGCCATCGGGTTCATAGATGATGTAGCCGAGGCCCCCGGCTCCTTCGGCACGCGCCCATTCGTTGAGTTTGTCGAAAAAGCTGCGCGGGTTGCCACCGGTTCCAGGTGCTGGAATCGCGCGGACCACACCGCCGGCGGCGACGATTTTGGCGAACAGGCCAAAGCCGGAGTCGCGGAAATGCGCGGTTACGTCGGTGATCAGCAGCGGATTGCGCAGGTCGGGCTTGTCCGAGCCATATTTGAGCAGCGCCTCGTCGTAGGCGATGCGGGGGAATGGCCAGTCATTGACCGTCTTGCCGCCGGAAAATTCGCGGAACAGGCCACCGAGCACCGGTTCGATGGTGGCGAACACGTCTTCTTGCGTCACAAAACTCATCTCGAAATCGAGCTGATAGAATTCGCCCGGCGCGCGGTCAGCCCGGCTCGCCTCGTCGCGAAAACAGGGCGCGATCTGGAAATAGCGGTCGAATCCGGCGACCATCAGCAATTGCTTGAACTGCTGCGGTGCTTGCGGCAGAGCGTAGAATTTGCCGGGGTGCAACCGCGCCGGCACCAGAAAATCCCGCGCCCCTTCCGGTGACGATGCTGTCAGAATCGGCGTGGTGAATTCGGTGAAGCCGCGTGCCGTCATTTCCCAGCGCAACCACGCAATCACGTTGGCGCGGAGCATGATGTTGCGGTGCAGTTTTTCGCGCCGCAGATCGAGGAATCGGTAACGCAGCCGCAAATCCTCGGGGAACTGGGCATCGCCCGCCACCTGGATCGGCAGGATATCGGCGGTCGACTGCACCACCAGGCTTTCCACCCGCAACTCGATCTCGCCGGTCGGCAGGCGGGGGTTGATCGTGGTATCATCGCGCTCGACCACCGTGCCGGTCACGGTGATCACGCTTTCGACCCGGAGTGCTTCCGCCTTATCGAACACCGGCGAGCCGTTCGGAAACACGCACTGGGTAATCCCGAAATGATCGCGCAGATCGATGAACAACAGCCCGCCGTGGTCGCGCTTGACGTTCACCCAACCCGACAGGCGCACGATGCTGCCGGCGTCGACCGCGCGGAGAGCGCCGCAGTGATGGGTGCGATATTCGTGCATCGGGGACCAGTCCTGAATGAAATCAGGCGCAAATGACCGGCACGGGTCTTTCCTGTCAAGACAGGGCGTGCCACTGACCTGACATGAAGCCGAACGTACAATTCGCCGAACCCGTCCTGATCACCACCACTGAAGCACTCGCTGCGCTGTGCGCACGCCTCGCCGCCGAGACTTACGTGACGGTCGATACCGAATTCATGCGCGAGCGCACCTACTACCCCGAATTATGCGTGGTCCAACTCGGCGGCGCGCAGGATGTCGCGGTGGTCGATGCGCAGGCGAAGGGACTTGACCTAGCCCCGCTGGGCACGCTGCTCGCCAACCCGGCGGTGGTCAAGGTGTTTCACGCCTGCCGGCAGGATATCGAGATTTTCCTGCTGAAATTCGGGACCGTGCCGACCCCGATTTTCGATACCCAGGTGGCCGCGATGGTCGCCGGATTCGGCGATCAGGTGGGGTACGACACCCTTGTATCGTCTTTGGCTGGCGGCAATATCGACAAGGCGCATCGGTTTTCCGACTGGCAGGCCCGCCCGCTCTCACCGGCACAGGTCGCCTATGCGGCGGCGGATGTGACGTGGCTGCGGCTGGTCTATGAGGCCCTGCGTGACCGCTTGCAGCGGGAGGGACGGCTGGAATGGGTCGCCGAGGAGGCCGCCATCCTCGACCAGCCCGGCACCTACCGGACCGACCCCGCCGATGCCTGGCACCGGCTGAAACTGCGTGGGACGAACCGGCGGCAACTGGCGATCATTCAAGCGATCGCCGCCTGGCGCGAGCGCGAGGCGATGCGGATCAACATTCCCCGCCAGCGGGTGATCAAGGATGAACAAATCCCCGAACTCGCGGCCCTGGCCCCCTCCGACGCCGAGGGCCTGACCCGGGTGCGTGGCATCACGCGGGGATTCGCGGAGGGCAAATCCGGTCTCTCGCTCCTCGCGGTGATCGCAACGGCCAAGGCGCTGCCTGAACGCGACCTGCCGAGCCTGCCGCGTGGTAACGACATGGCCAAGCCCTCGCCCGCCCTGGTGGCGCTGCTCAAGGTGCTGCTCGCCGAACGCGCCAACGCCAACCACGTCGCTGCCCGGCTGATCGCCTCGAGCGATGATATCGACACCCTGGCCGGCGAGGACGCACCCGATCTGCCCTGCTTGTCCGGCTGGCGGGCGGACGTGTTCGGCACCGATGCGCTCCGGCTGAAAGCGGGCAAAATCGCCCTGGCGGCGAAGGGCCGGCGGGTCGAGGTGGTGGAGTTAACGGGTTAATGGCAAGGCAAGCGGTTCTTTTTTGAAAAAAGAAAAACTTTTCATCAATACATATGCTGGCCGCCGTTGATCGACAGCGTCGATCCCGTCACGAACTCCGCGTCATCGGCGGTCAGAAACACCACGCCACGCGCAATGTCCTCCGCATGACCCAACCGGCCCACCGGAATTTTTGCAATGATTTTTTCCAGCACGTCCGGCGGCACCGCGCGCACCATTTCGGTATCGACATAGCCGGGTGCGATCGTGTTCACCGTAATGTTGAACCGCGCGCCCTCTTGCGCCAGCGCCTTGGTGAAGCCGTGGATGCCCGATTTGGCAGCCGCATAATTCACCTGCCCATACTGTCCCGCCTGGCCGTTGATCGACCCGATATTCACCATCCGGCCGAATTTTTTCGCCTTCATGCCATCGAAGGTCAGTTTGCACAGGTTGAAACAGGAACCGAGGTTGGTATCGATCACCGCATCCCACATGTCGCGCGTCATCCGCGACATCGTGCCGTCGCGGGTGATGCCGGCGTTGTTGACCAGAATTTCGATCGGACCTAGCCGATTGGTTATCGAGGCCACCGCATCCGAACAGGCCTGAAAATCGCTGGCGTCGAATTTTATCGCTTCGATGCCGTGAACTTCGGTGAAATTTTCCGCCGCCGTCTGGTTGCCGACGTAGCTCGCAACCACGGTGCGCCCCGCCGCCTTGAGCGCGATGCTGATGGCAGCCCCAATCCCCCTGGTGCCGCCGGTGACAAGTGCGATTCTTGACATTTTTTTCGCTCCCTACAGAAATTTAGCCCATGCAATGTGAACCCATACCGGCCCGCATGTCCATGATCAAAATCAAGGCAGCACCACCAATCAGGCGCGGAATTGCGACAGTTTCGACCGCTGGTCACCGGAGGGAGAAAAATTGCCGGGATCGAGCCAGGCCAGGAACGCGGCTTTGACCGGCGGCCATTCGCCATCGAGAATCGAATACCAGGCGGTGTCACGATTCCGGCCCTGGGTCACCAGTTTCTGCCGGAACACCCCCTCCAGCCGAAAGCCGAACCGTTCGGCGGCGCGGCGCGAGGGCGCGTTCAGACTGTGGCACTGCCATTCATAGCGACGATAACCGAGTTCATCGAAGGCGCGGTGCATCATCAGAAACATCGCCTCGGTCCCGGCGCGGCTGCGCCTGAGTGCCGGGGTATAGTTCACCGCCCCCACCTCGATCGTGCCGTGCTCCGGTTCGATGCCCATATAGGCGGCATGACCGAGCGCCCGGCCCGTCGCCCGATCGACGATGGCGTAGGCGATAAACCCGGCGCGCGCCGCCATCCGGGCGATGTCGGCATAAAACGCCGCCTCGTCCGTCGGTCTCGCGGTGCGCCACCAGGTCCAGTCCCGGTCATCGGGTGCCGCCATGAAGCCGGCGATCAAATCATCGGCATGGCGCGCGGGATCGAGACGTTCGAGGCGGCAATAGGTGCCTTCCATCGGCGCGGACGATGGGACATCGCACGGGACCCAGCCGGGCACCGCGGTACCGACCGGCTGGCCATATTTGTTGCGATCGTGTTTGTTGCGATCGTGCCTCATGGCGCACCGGGTCCGCGAAAGATGCAGGATTCGCCTTCGCTGTCACGCGACACCCTTACTTGCGTCAGGGTCGGGCACGCGGGGTAAAGGGCGGACCAGATGAAACGGGCGAGGTTTTCCAGCGTGGCGGGGCCAAGATCCGCCACCTCGTCGAGAAACCGGTGATCGAGGGCGTCGCGCAGTCGGGCCAGGTGTCTGCCCAGCACGCCGAAATCCATCACCATGCCATCGGTACCCGGCTCGCCGCGCAGGGTGACGGTGGCGCGATACGAATGACCGTGGATGCGTCGGCTGGCCTCGGTTTCAATCGCCCGGTTCAGCGTGTGCGCGGCTTCGAAGCGGAATTCCTTGCTGATTGTGAACATCACGGAATCCCCAGATATTTATGCGTCTGCATCGATAGCCGCCAGCGCGGATGCGCCTGGCAATAGGCGATGGCGGCGACGGTATTGGCCGCGCGGTCCGCCCCGTCCATCGGTTGCAACAGGAAATTTTTGAAATCGAGCGCGGTGAACCGCTCCGGCATCGCATCTGCCTGCGGATAGACCAGTTTTAGTTCGTCGCCGCCCGGCACTGCGAGCGAAGCCAGCGCCTTGGGGCTGACGCACAGCCAGTCGATGCCGGGCGGCGGCGCGATGGTCCCGTTGGTCTCGACCGCGATGGTGAACCCTTCGGCGTGGATGGCGTCGATCAACGCCGTATCGAGTTGCAGCAACGGTTCGCCGCCGGTGATCACCACCAGCGCGTGCTCGGTGCCGGGTGCGATCCATGCCGCGCGGATCGCCCGCGCCAACGCCGCTGCATCGGCGAATTTGCCGCCACCCACCCCTTCGGTGCCGATGAAATCGGTATCGCAGAACCGGCACACCGCCGTCGCACGATCCCCCTCGCGCCCAGACCACAAATTACACCCGGCAAACCGGCAAAACACCGCCGCCCGCCCGGCATTGCTGCCCTCGCCCTGCAAGGTCAGAAAGATTTCCTTCACGCTATAACTCATGGCGAAACATCCATGCGGGCGACCTATCGCAATCCATCCGATTTGGCCACCCGATTTGGCCACCCAACTTGGCCACCCGATGTTGACGCCCTTGCGACAACCGAAGGCGATGAAATTGCTCGCATAAAGATTGCTCGCATTAAAAAAGATAGCGCATGTTCGTCCTGAAACGATCATGCTCTATCGTACTTGATCGGGGCGCAAAGTCGGGTGGGATTTTCATGATGAGCGAGCAAGACACACGGCGGCGGGCGATTCTGGTGCTGGGCATGCACCGCAGCGGCACCTCGGCGCTGACGCGGGTCATGGCGCTGTGCGGGGCCGATCTGCCGGCGCATTTGATGGACCCGGCCGCGGATAACAACGAAACCGGCTTCTGGGAATCCCAAGCGGTGGTCGATCTGCATGACGCGGCATTGCTGGCGATGGGATCGTCCTGGAGCGACACCAGCAGCCTGCCCCAATCCTGGTTCGATAGCGCCGAAGCCGTCGGGTTTCAGCACCGCCTGGCGGATGTGCTGGTCGCGGAATATGGCGATGCCCCGCTTTTCATCGTGAAAGACCCGCGCTTGTGCCGCCTGATGAAACTATGGCTGCCGGTGCTGGCAGCGCAATCAATCGCGCCCCGCGTCGTGATCCCGATACGCCACCCTCTGGAAGTCGCCGCCTCGCTGCACCGGCGGGAGGGGTTCGATCCCGCGCGGTCGCTGTTGTTGTGGCTGGGCCATGCCCTGGCGGCGGAACGCGATTCGCGCGGCTTGACGCGCTGTTTCGTCACCTACGATCAACTGATGGCCGATTGGTCTCGCGTGGTTGCGCGCATCGGCACGGCGCTGGACATCGACTGGCCAACCCGAACCGACACCGAGGCTACCGCGTTTGCGGTCGCCGGCTTCCTGACCGACCGGCTGCGCCACCACGCGATCCCGGATGACGGACCATCGGTGATGCCGGAGTGGGTGGCTGGCGTTTATCGTGAACTCGCCGCCGCCGCGGCGGGTTGCGAACCGCCGCGCGAGGCGATCGACCGGATCGGGGCCAGATTGGCCGAAGCCGAAACCCACTTTGGCCCGGTCATCGGCGCGCTGGAAACCGACCTCGCGGCAAAGTCGGCGGCCTTGCAACACTGGATCGACGCTGCCGTGGAACGCTACGGCATCATCGAAGACCTGCGCGCCGAAATCGCGCGCGTCACCTCCGATGCAAAACCCGTTGGAAAAAACATTTTTTCTCGAACCCTCACCGCACTGCGACGGTCACGTTCCCACTAAATGGCGCGACGAACCGGCTCTCTCGGCTGGTGGCCGAGGGAAATACCCGTCTCCGGCTTTGTGGCCCCGCTTGGTGGTTCAACCGCCCGCCGTAGCAAAACTCGACATCAAAACTCGACGTCCAGTTCGATGATCTCTTCCGGTTCCTCCTCGGCTTCGGCGACCCATTCAGCCATGTCGGGCCAGGCAAAAATCGTCTCGACATAGCGGGCACAGGCCGCATCGAGCGGGACGTCGTAGGTGCGGAACCGGCTGGCGACCGGGGCGAACATCGCGTCGGCAATGCACGGTTTCGCGCCGAACAGAAACGGACCGCCCGACGCCTCGAAACAATCGCGCCAGATGATAAGGATGCGGTCGATATCGGTCTGGGCACCGGACCACACCGTAAAGCCGGGCCGACGGGCGCGGATGTTCATCGGCAACGATGCCCGCAGGGCCGCAAACCCCGAGTGCATTTCGCCGCTGATCGAGCGGCAACGGGCGCGCGACACCACATCCTGCGGCAGCATCCCGGCCTTCGGATGGGCTTCGTTCAGATATTCCGCGATCGCGATGGTGTCCCATACCGTCACGTCGCCATCGATCAGGCAGGGCAGCAGGATCGAGGCGGTTCGCATCAGAAGCTCGGCGCGGGCCTGGGCATCATCGGCGGCGGCGGCTTCGACGACGAAGTCGATCCCGGCAAGCCGGGCAAGCAGAAATCCGCGCAGGCACCAGGATGAGTAGTTACGGCTGGAAATGGCGAGGCGGGCAGGCGTTCTGTGCGGAGAGTTCATGCGGTGCTTTCCTTTTCAATAATTATCCGTCATGGTTAAAAATCGTCTCTAAGACAACTCTACCACAACGTAACCACATGGGCGGCATGATCAAAGCGGAATCCGGCGATAATGCAAAGCGGAAATGTCGCAACCACGTGGTCTTTACCCGCACACGACCCCATTTACGTCAATGGGATGTCAGATGACCCTTCGATGATCACCTTATGAGAGGCACGCCATGAATGCGATGTACCATGCCTATCAAACCCAGGAAGATATGATCGGGCCGCTCCGGTTCGCGGCCCGCAATATGGTTCCGATGGTCGATTTGTTCACGGGGGATCGTTCATTCGGCACCGTCGCGCGGGAAGTGCGGGCGGCCCTGGAAATATTTGGCCACAGCGGCATTTCGCACCAGCGGCCGGCATTCGGCATCACATCGGTCCAGCTCGGCAATCGCGAGGTGCCGATCATCGAAGAGGTCGCGCTTTCCCTGCCGTTCGGCGATCTGCTGCACTTTCGCAAGGACAGCGACCGGGTTCAGCCGCGCGTTCTGATCGCGGCCCCGATGTCGGGCCATTTCGCCACATTGCTGCGCAACACCGTCGAAGTATTGTTGCAGGATCATGACGTTTTCATCACCGATTGGCATAACGCCCGCGACGTTCCCTTAAGCGCCGGGCGCTTCGGGTTCGACGATTACGTCGCCTATATCATGTCGTTTCTGCATGAAATGGGGCCGGGCAGCCACGTGGTCGCGGTGTGTCAGCCGGCCGTCGCGGTGCTGGCGGCGACCGCCCTGATGGCCGAAGCCGACGATCCCGCGACCCCACGCACCATGTCGCTGATGGGTGGCCCGATCGACACGCGGTGCAGCCCGTCCAAGGTCAATGTGCTCGCCAAAACCCGCGACATCGCGTGGTTCGAGAAAAACCTGATTTCCACCGTGCCCCAGCGCTATGCGGGGGCCGGGCGCAAGGTCTATCCGGGGTTCGTGCAACTGGCGTCGTTCGTTTCGATGAACCTCGACCGGCATATCGGCGCGCATCTGCGCCAGTTCCGCGCCATCGTCACCGAAGACGAGGTGAGCGAGGCGGCACACCGCAAATTCTATGACGAATATCAGGCGGTAATGGATCTGCCGGCGGAATTTTATCTCGAAACCGTCGAGCGGGTGTTCCAGCACCACGACCTGCCAATGGGAACCCTGGCCTGGCGCGGTCAGACGGTGAAGCCCAAGGCGATCGGCAAGACCTTCCTGTTCACCGTCGAAGGCGAGCGGGACGATATCTGCCCGCCCGGCCAGTCGGTCGCCGCGCTCGATTTATGTTCCGGACTCAACGCCACGCGCAAGCGCAATTACCTGCAACTCGGCGTCGGTCACTACGGGATTTTCAGCGGCTCACGCTGGGCGCGCGAGATTTATCCGCAGCTGCGCGAGATTATTGCACTGAACAACTGATCAGCCCGCGAACACCACGGTTTTGCTGCCGCTGATAAACACCCGCCGCTCCAGATGGTGCAGCACCGCTCGCGCCAGCACCCGGCGCTCGATGTCGCGGCCCTTGCGGACCAGAACCTCCGGGGTGTCGCCATGCGAAATCCGTTCCACATCCTGTTCGATGATCGGCCCCTCGTCGAGCGCGCTGGTCACGTAGTGCGCGGTGGCCCCGATCAGTTTCACCCCGCGCGCATATGCCTGATGATAGGGTTTCGCCCCTTTGAACCCCGGCAGAAACGAGTGGTGGATATTGATGCAGCGCCCCGCCAGCTTCGCCACCAGCGCGTCCGATAAAACCTGCATATAGCGGGCAAGGATGACGAGTTCCGCGCCCGATGCGCGCACCAACCGCCAGATTTCGGTTTCCTGCTCCATTTTGGTTCCCGCCGTGACCGGCATGTAATGGAAGGGAATGCCATCGAGATCGAGGTGCGCGTAGGTATCGCGCGGATGATTGGCGATGATGCCGGCGGTCTCCATCGGCAGCTCGCCAGTGCGCTGGCGGTACAGCAAATCGACCAGGCAATGATCGAAGCGCGACACCAGAATCATGGTACGGGGCCGGTGCGACACCGGCGTCATCGCCCAGTCCATCCCGAAATCATCCGCGACCGGGGAAAATTCAGGCAGGGTCAGGCACCTCGCCGGATCCACCGGGGCGAACACCACGCGCATGAAAAACTGCCCGCTGGCCCGATCGTCGAACTGCTGCGCCTCACGGATGTCCAACCCATGCTCATGGAGAAAATTGCCGACCGCGCCGACAATGCCGGGGCGGTTGCGGCAGGAAAGCGTTAGAACGGCTGGGTACATGGTCGGTCCATCTATGGTGGCAGCCACCGATGTCTCCGCATCGCAGACCCATCTGTCAACGTCAGGTCGATAAAGATATTCGCGAACAGGCTCTAGGACGGGGCTTGCCCTGGTCCAGGCTTCGTGATCGAACCGGCGCATGGTTCTCACCGGTCACGCGCGTCTCGCCGGGGTGATCGGCTGGCCGGTCGCCCACTCTCGCTCGCCCCGATTGCACGGCACTTGGCTGGCGCGCCACGCGATCGACGGGGCCTATCTGCCGCTGCCGGTGGCTCCCGCCGATTTCGCCGATTGCGTTCGCGCCCTGGCACGGATGGGATTTGCCGGTGCCAACGTCACACTGCCGCACAAGGAAGCCGCCTTCGCCGTCTGCAACCGGGTGGACGCCGGCGCGCACCGCGCCGGGGCGGTCAACACGTTGATATTTCGCGGCGGGCGCATCATCGGCTCGAACACCGATGGCGTGGGGTTCATCGCCAATCTGCGCGCCCACGGCGTCAATCCCGCCGCCGGCCCGGCGTTGATCCTCGGTGCCGGAGGTGCCGCCCGGGCGATCGGCGTCGCCCTGGTCGAGGCGGGGGCCGCCGTCACGTTCTGCAACCGCACGGCGGACCGCGCGGCGATGCTGGCGTCGTTGGTGCCGGGTGCCACAATCGGGTGGGAAGCCCGGCACGCCGCCGTGGCCGATCATGCCCTGGTGGTCAACACCACCGCCCTCGGCATGGCCGGGCAGCCACCGCTCGACCTCGACCTCGATGCCGCGGAGCCGACGCTCGCGGTGGCCGACATTGTTTACGTGCCGCTGGAAACGCCCCTGCTCGCCGCCGCCCGCGCGCGCGGGCTGCTTGCGGTGGGCGGCCTCGGCATGCTGCTGCATCAGGCGGTGCCGGGGTTCGCCGCCTGGTTCGGAGTAACGCCGGTGGTCGATGAGGCGATCTACCGGATTGTCGCGGCCGATCTGCCGGCGTGAAAATCATCGGCCTCACCGGCGGCATCGGCATGGGCAAATCGACCGCCGCCGCCGTGTTCCGCCGCCATAAAATCCCGGTCTTCGATGCGGACGCGACGGTTCGGGCGTTGCAAGTCCGGCACGGCGTGGCGATTCCGCCGATCGCCGCCGCCTTTCCCGATGTGGTCCACGACGGCGCGCTCGACCGCGCGGCCCTGCGCGCCTGCATTCTGGCCGATCCCGACGCGAAACGGCACCTGGAAGCGATCATGCACCGCCTCGTCCGGGCCAAAGAGCGCCAATTCCTCGCACGAGCACGCCGTCGCCGCGTGCCGATGGTGGTCCTGGACATCCCGCTGCTGTTTGAAACCGGAGCGGAGCGGCGGGTGGACGTGGCACTGACGGTATCGGCACCGAAATCGGTGCAGCGGGCGCGGGTGCGCCGGC
Organism: Acidiphilium sp.; assembly: GCA_028688905.1. GTDB lineage: Bacteria > Pseudomonadota > Alphaproteobacteria > Acetobacterales > Acetobacteraceae > Acidiphilium. The sequence continues at coordinate 56,986 of JAQTXH010000007.1, forward strand.
GCGGCCTGAAAGACCCCGAAATCGCCACCATCGTCGCGCTGCAAATGTCCGATCGTGAAAAACGCCGCCACGCCGACGCGGTGATCCCGACCGGATTGTCGCGCAACCACATGGTTCGAACCGTCGAACGCCTGATCCGCGCGATCGCGCGCTCCTCTCCTGCCCCCGCCCGCCGCCGGCCACGCCGGTGAACCGCAAAGCCGCCGGTGTTCCCCCTTGTCACCCGCCGCCGGTTCGGCGCACACAACGGCGATGACCCGCGCTGTTTTATTCGACACCGAAACCACCGGCCTCGACCCGCTGCACGGCGACCGGGTGATTGAAATCGCCGCGATCGAACTGCATAACGATCTGCCCACCAGCAAAACATTTCACTGCCTGATCGACCCCGAACGCGACATTCCCGCCGACGCCAGCCGCATCCACGGCATCACCAGCGCCGATGTGGCCGGCAAGCCGACGTTCGCCGCCATCGCCGATGACCTGCTGGAATTTTTTGGCGAGGACCCGTTGATTGCGCATAATGCGGCGTTCGATTTCGGCTTTCTCGATGCCGAGCTTGGCCGCATCGGCCGCCCCAGGCTCGACCGCGCGCGCATGCTCGATACGCTGGCGCTCGCCAAAACCCGCTTCCCCGGCATGCCGAACAGCCTCGATGCGCTGTGCCGGCGCTTCGAGATCGACCTTTCGGCACGCACCACCCATAACGCGTTGCTCGACTGCAAATTGCTGGCCGAGGTTTACGTCGAACTCACCGGCGGCCGGCAGCGCGGGTTCGACCTCAACGCCGACTCCGCACTGGCCCTGGTCGAATACCAGCAAATCGGCGAGCGCGCACAGCACCTTATGCCGGTGAGCGAGGCCGAGGCCGCGGCCCATGCCGAATTCGTGGCGACGATCAAGAACCCGGTCTGGGCGGTAGGGCATTAGGCGGTAGCTTCCGGGCGAGACCCTGCGGTTGCGTCGCGCGCCGTGCCGCCGTAAAACAACGCGGCTGCGGGTATGATGTAATGGTAGCCTGTGAGCTTCCCAAGCTCGATGCGCGGGTTCGATTCCCGCTACCCGCTCCAATTCGATTCCCTTCACCGTCGATTCGCGCGGTTCACTCAGGTTCCGCTATGTGTTACCGTTAGTTCAGTCGCGCCGATCGACGCCCGGCGCGGTCGCCGCGGCCATTTGCGCCTGTTCGATCCGGCAGGAATGCGGCACCACGCCGGTATAGCGCATCCAATGCTGGGTCTGGCCGAAGATCGGCAACCCGATGTAGCCGCGCAATGCCAGCTCACCCGCGCGTGTGACGCGAAACTCGGCGCGATATTCATTGCCGTTGCGCGGATCGACGATCCCGCCGTGCCACGCCATGCCCTGCGGTGCCGAAGGCCGGATCAGCTCGAACCCGCACTGCGGCTGGCCCTGCCAGTCCGACGGCATCGCGGCCCCGTTGTCGAGCATGATCCCCACGATGTGGCCGCACAGCCCGGCGGAACCCGTGCATGGCGCAATCTGCACCACCGCCCCGCCCCGCCCGGTCAGCCAGTCACCCACGGGCGACGCTCCGGTTGCCGCCGCGGCAGTACCACTTAGCACGGCCGCCCAAAGCGCTGCGATCGCGACTGCCGAGGTTAAAGTAAAACGCTTCATAGTGAATTCCGATATTATCCTGAAAGATTTGGGGATGACCCCACGCGATTAACCAATTTTAACTTCGCCTTCAAATCATAACATACGCTACGATCTAGGGGTTAAAATGGATGTTCGCTCATAGGTTCCATGCAATTCAGGACAGGAATTAGGCCATAGTGTGGCAGAATGCGCACAGCCATCTTGCTTCGGACATGCAGCACGCCATACAGTTATGGTTTATCATCGATAATCTCGGGCGACCGGCGTCCGACATCAAAATCAGGACGTCTTGCATGACAAAAAAACTGGCTCTGATCGCCCTTTGCGCCGCGCCCCTGTTCTGCGTGGCACGGGCCAGCGCCCAAGCGGCCCCGCCGCCCGACACCGAGGCCGCGGCAGGCTTCCCCGCCGGCACCTGGACCATTCAGGACGAAAACGCCTCGATCAGCACCCAGAGTCTGACCGACCGCTATTACGTCAACGGCCTGCACATCGGCTGGACATCGCATGAGGGGGCGCTGCCGGACGCGGTCGCCAATGTCGGTCACGCCATTCTGGGCGAAGGCACCCAGCGCATCAGCGTCAGCCTGACCCAGGACATTTTTACCCCGGCCGCCACCCAGGCGATCAACCCGCCAGCCAACGACGAACCCTACGCCGGTTCACTGCTGGGCACCTTCGAACTGATCCAGGACACGGCCAACACCCGCACCGTGCTGGGTGCCGATGCCGGGGTGGTCGGGCGCGATGCCGGGGCGGAAGTCGTGCAGAACGGGTTTCATTCGATCATCGGCCAGAGCGGCACCCACGGCTGGGCCTATCAATTACCGTCCGAACCCGCGTTCGACATTCTGGCCTCACGCACCTGGCGCATCGGCCTCGCGCATTTCGGCAATGGGTTGGAGGTCGATGCCCTGCCCCAGTTGTCCGGCATGCTCGGCACCACCCGGATCTATGCCGAACCGGCGGTCACCTTCCGGATCGGCGAGGGGCTGAACTCCGATTTCGGCTCGCCGCTGCTGCGCCCCGGCCCCTCGGGGTCGGATGCCTATCGCCAGACCCGCCCGGTCGTGTGGTACATATTCGGGGGCGTCGCCGGTCAACTGGTCGCGCATGACGAATATTTGCAGGGCACCGATTTCCAGACCAGCCGTTCGGTCGACCCCTATCGCGCGGTCGGCCAGTTGGACGCCGGTTTCGCGGTGATCTGGCATGGCGTGCGGTTCAGCTATACTCAGGTATTCCAGACCCGGCGCTATGTCGGGCAGATCGGGAGCATCCACGAATATGGGTCGCTGGCAGTCTCGGTAAAGTTCTGATGGCGGCGGGTACCGGATCGCGGCCCGCCGATCACGGATAATCGCTCACCTCACGCAAATTTCCTCTTTCCCATAGGGGCGGCGTGTGGATATGCTGCATCGTGTGAAGGATTGAGAAAAGGTTATGTCTGGCTCTGATCGTCGTGGCACTGGCAATGGTCTGGGTACCGGGGTAGCAACCCGGACGCGCACCAAAACCCGCAAGCCAGCGCTATACAAGGTGCTGATGCTGAATGACGACTACACGCCGATGGAGTTCGTCATTCACGTCCTGGAGCGATTTTTCGCGAAAAGCCGCGATGAAGCGACTCGCATCATGCTGCATGTGCATCGGCGCGGCGTCGGGGTTTGCGGCGTATACACCTACGAGATTGCCGAAACCAAGGTGACCCAGGTGATGGATCTGGCCCGCCAGAGCCAGCATCCGCTGCAATGCACCATTGAAAAAGAATGAAAATGCGGGTCGTCACGCTGCGTCAACCTCAAGCAACATTGCTCTAGTGGCAAATTCGCATGCGTGATTTGGTTTCAGTCATCATTGCGAAAGATTTTAGCGGTATTATGTCAGTGTTGTGATAGATTGATATTGGTTATGGTGACTGAGTTCGCGGCACACCGGCCGCATCGGGCTTGACCAAGGCGGCATGGGCCGCTTGCCGGAAGCCCGGCTAGGAGTGATTTGGATATGCTGTCTCGCAACCTGGAACAAACGCTGCATCGCTCGCTGGCCTTCGCGGCCGAGCGCCGGCATGAATACGCGACGCTGGAGCATTTGCTGCTCGGTCTGATCGACGACGCCGATGCCTTGACCGTATTGCGCGCCTGTGGCGTCGATATCGAGCGCCTCCGCCGCGAAAGCACCGAATTTCTCGACAAGGATTTGGCGGGCCTCGCGACCGATCGTGCCGGCGATCCGAAACCGACCGCCGGCTTCCAGCGCGTGGTCCAACGCGCCGCGATCCATGTGCAATCCTCCGGTCGCGATGAAGTGACGGGGGCCAATGTGCTGGTCGCGCTGTTCTCCGAGCGCGAGAGCCACGCGGTTTATTTCCTGCAAGCCCAGGACATGACGCGGCTCGATGCGGTGAATTTCATCAGCCACGGCATCGCCAAATCGCCCGGCCGTTCGGTGCCGCGCACCCCCTCCGGCAATGCGGAAAACCCCGAGGCCGAGCAGGAGCAAAAACCCAAACGCGGTCAGGATGCGCTGGCGAATTACTGCGTCAACCTCAATAAAAAAGCGATGGCCGGCAAGATCGATCCCCTGATCGGTCGCGAAATGGAAATCGAGCGCACCATCCAGATTCTGTGCCGCCGCTCGAAAAACAACCCGCTGTTCGTGGGCGACCCCGGCGTCGGCAAGACCGCGATCGCCGAAGGCCTTGCCAAGCGTATCGTCGATGGCGATGTGCCGGAAGTGCTGGCCAAATCCACTATTTATTCGCTCGACATGGGGGCGCTGCTCGCCGGCACCCGCTATCGCGGCGATTTCGAGGAACGGTTGAAAGCCGTGGTTTCCGAACTGGAAGCCTTGCCGGGTTCGGTCCTGTTCATCGATGAAATCCACACCGTGATCGGCGCGGGCGCGACCTCGGGCGGGGCGATGGACGCCTCGAACCTGCTCAAACCCGCGCTGTCCTCCGGCGCGCTGCGTTGCATCGGCTCGACCACTTACAAGGAATTCCGCACCTACTTCGAAAAAGACCGCGCTTTGGTGCGCCGGTTCCAGAAAATCGACGTCAACGAACCCTCGATCGACGATGCGGTGAAAATCCTGCGCGGCCTCAAGGGGGTTTACGAGAAACACCACAAGGTTCGTTATACCGACGATGCGATCCGCGCCTCGGTCGAGCTGTCGGCCCGCTACATTCACGACCGCAAACTGCCCGACAAGGCGATCGACGTGATCGACGAAGTGGGTGCCTCGCGGATGCTGCTGCCGGAAAACAAGCGCCGCAAGACCGTCACCTTGCGCGATATCGAGGAAATCGTCGCGAAAATTGCCCGGATTCCCCCAAAATCGGTGTCGGCCGACGACAAGGAGACCCTGCGCACCCTCGAACGCGACCTGAAATCGATGGTGTTCGGCCAGGATGTCGCGATCGGTGCGCTCGCCGCCGCGATCAAACTGGCCCGCGCCGGTTTGCGCGATGCCGAAAAGCCGATCGGCTGCTATCTGTTCTCCGGCCCCACCGGCGTCGGCAAAACCGAGGTTGCCCGTCAGTTGGCAGGCACTTTGGGCATCGAACTGACAAGGTTCGACATGTCGGAATACATGGAGCGCCACTCGATTTCCCGCCTGATCGGCGCACCGCCCGGCTATGTCGGGTTCGATCAGGGCGGCATGCTGACCGATGCGATCGATCAGCATCCACACTGCGTGCTCCTGCTCGATGAAATCGAAAAAGCCCACCCCGACCTGTTCAACATCCTGCTGCAGGTGATGGATCACGGCAAACTGACCGACCACAACGGCAAGAACGTCGATTTCCGCAACGTCATCCTGATCATGACCACCAATGCCGGTGCCGCGGACATGGCCAAGGCCGCGATCGGCTTCGGCCGCGAAATGCGGGTGGGCGAAGACGAGGAAGCGATCAAACGGATGTTCACCCCGGAGTTCCGCAACCGGCTGGATGCGATCATCCCCTTCGCCGGGCTGACGCCCGAAGTCGTCGCCCAGGTCGTCGAAAAATTCGTCATGCAGCTCGAAGCGCAACTCGCCGACCGCAACGTGACGATCGAGTTGTCTTCGGCGGCCAAGGAATTCCTGGCCGAACGCGGCTACGATCCACTTTATGGCGCGCGGCCACTGGCCCGCGTGATCCAGGAACTGATCAAAAAGCCGTTGGCCGAGGAGCTGCTGTTCGGCAAACTCGCGACCGGCGGCGCGGTGAAGGTCAGCTTCCGCGACGGTGCCTTGGCGTTCGACATTGCGGAGGCCCCGAGGGCCGCTCTGCCGAAACCCGAAGGCGATCAGGAAGAGCAAACGCCGCCGCAGGAAGTTCAATAGCGCGACAATACCTGAGGTTGACGCGCGAGCGGCAATCTCAGGTACGTCAATCCGGTTTGCGCCCGACAACCCGATAGAGGCGAAAGCCGGATGTCCGGCGGTGACCGACCAAAACGAGCCACGCGGGCGTGCGGCGCGTGCTCAGCATCGACCAGAGCGATGACTTACGCCCGTTGCGGGCGAGCAGATTTTGTTGGCGACCGCGGCAGAACAGAACATAGGTGGCGCGGGTCGCCACAAACGCGGCTGGCTCTGCGGCATTCCCTGGCGCGCGCCAGGCGCGCCAGGCGTGCAAATACCCGCCGATGCCATGCTGATACAGCGATCCCACCGCAATAATCCGGGTTCGATACAGCAGTTCCGGCACGTCCTCCACCGGCGTCAGCACCACCGCGCCGGCGGCGGGGCGCAGCAATGGTGCGATATGGCGCAGGGTGCAGCGGGGTGGCCCGGCCTTACGAATCGGCGCGGTCGCAGCCGTCGCAAAGCTGGGGGCATAGGGCACGATCAGCAGCAAGGCGATCATCCCCACCCTTGCGAACGCTGCCCGTTGGGGCCGCGTCGCCCAACGCGCTGAAACATCGCGCAATGCGACGGGAAGCAGACAGGCAGCAAACCCCGCTGGGTACTGCTGGAAAATCACAAAGCGCGCGGTAAGCCCGAGGCTCAGCGTCAAGCCCGTGCAAAATATCAGCCACGCCCCAGCGACGACGAACAAGCCCCGCGCGCGCCACGCCCGGTTAAGCCCATAAATCAACGCGAAAGACCCCGGCCCCAGCAATAACGCTACCGCCGCGACGCCGTGGACCGGCTGGGTTTCGGACATATTGCCAAAAAACACCCGCATGTCCCGCGCCGGAATCACCCCATAAGGCCCCAGTGCGACCGTGGGATAACAGGCAAGCCAGACTCCGAACGCCGCCATTGCCCCGGCGATCCCCAATGCTGCGCGCGACCGCGCTGTGAAGCGGCACCGGTCGAGCCACGCCAGCCACCCCCCTGCCGCGCACACCGCGATGCCAAGGGCGGCATAAACGATCGATACCCGATCGATCTCCACGACCGCGACCCCGCCATGCGGTGGATCGAGCCACAGGGCGATTATCAACACGCCCAAAAATCCGCAGCCGGCCCTGGCTATCGCGCCGCCGATCGGCCGGAACAACCAAGCGTCGCCCAGGGCAACGAAACACAGCAGCACAAAGGGCATGGTTTCCGGCATCATCCACAGGGAAAACCCACCCGCGATGCCGGTGGCCCAGGCCGGTGTTGCGGCACCGGCGGCGGCACGCAACGCGAAACCGGCGGTGAACGCGACCAGGGCCAGTTGCGCGATGTGATAATGGATCATACCGAACGCCGTGAATCCCCGAATCCCCGGCAGCAACATGCCGATGAGGGGAACCGCCCACAGCCAGGACCGGCCGCTCAACGGTGCCGCGGCGAACGCCAGCCCTGCTCCCAACAATCCCACCGAGAGCGGCCCGCTCGCCACCCCGGCAACCAGCACCGCCCGATGCCAGCCCAGCCAGGGCACCAACGGCGCGGCAAGGGCGACAATCACCCCATCGAACAGGCGCGACCATTCGATCACCAGCGGCACGCCGGCGTCATCGCGCTGAACCACGTTCACCAGCCGCCCCAGCTTGATCCCCTGATCGATCCGCAGCAGCCGCATGAAACTGTCAGGGTCGATCAACCCCCCATGCAGTACCAGCGGAATATCGCGCGCGCTGACCACGCACGACATCACCATCGCAGCCAGCGCCACCGTGCCATAGATTGCAACGGCCCCGCGCCAACCGCTTCCCGGCCCGATCGCCCCGCTCACCCTGCCGTCACAAACCTAAACATAGAGCATGACCTTCCTTACGGAGACTCTAACAAAGGGTGATTACCAAAGTCTTATCAGGACTGGGCGTTTTCGGGGGCCAACCCGAGGTCGGGGATCGGTTGCGAGGCCGCGATTTCGGCATCGCTCGGCAATTTCGCCGGGCGCGGGCCACCTGCCATCCAATCGAGCAGCGCCACGGTATGGATCGTCGGGATACCGGCCCCGGCAAGCTGCGTCAGGCAGCCGATATTGCCGCCAACGATCGCATGGGGTCTCAAGGGCGCGATCGTCGCCAGTTTGCGCGCGCGCAATTGTCCGGCGATCTCGGGTTGCAGAATGTTATAGGTACCGGCGGAACCGCAGCACAAATGTGAATCCCGCGGTTCGGCCACGGTGAACCCCGCGCGGCGCAGCAGGGTTTTCGGTGCGCCGGTCACGCGCTGGCCATGCTGCAACGAGCAAGCCGCGTGATAGGCAATCACAATCTGCGGCACCGGCGCGCGGCTCGGCCGATACTCCAACCGGACCAGCAACTCGGAAATATCGACCGCCAGCGCCGCGATCCGCGCGGCATCCGCCGCTTCGGGCGTATCGCGCAGCAAAAATCCGTAGTCCTTCAGCGTGGTGCCACAACCGGACGTATCGGTCACCACCGCATCCAGCCCGTCCGCGCCGATCTCCCGTGTCCACGCCGCCACGTTAGCTCGCGCGAACCCAAGGGCCGCCGCGTGTTTGCCCAAATGATGGGTCAACGCCCCGCAACACCCGGCCCCCTTGGCGACCACCACCTCAACCCCCATCCGGGTCAGCAGACCGATGGTGGCGTCATGAATCCCCGGATCGAGCACCTGTTGCGCGCACCCGGCCAGCAGTGCCACGCGGGCGCGCCTGACACCCAACGCCGGAAACACCCCCGGCCGTTCGGTGCTGCCTCGCGGTATCCGCACCGCGGGGGCCAGATCCAGCATGGCGTGCAACCGTTGGCCGAAACTCCCGCGATCATGGGTCAGCCGGCGGACAAGCCGCCCCAACCCCGCCCCCCGCAACACCGCCCGCAGCCGCGCCGGGTACGGCAAAATCGCCGCCAGCAGCGCGCGCACCGCCTTGTCATGCGCCGGCCGGGCGTAGGTCGCCTCGACGCGAACCCGCGCGTAATCGATCAGATGCATGTAATCGACGCCAGAGGGACAAGTGGTCATGCAGGCGAGGCACGAAAGACACCGATCCAGGTGAAACGCCACCGGCGCGCTCGCGGCGGCCCCGGTCTCCAGCATGTCCTTGATCAGGTAAATCCGGCCGCGCGGGCTGTCATCCTCGTCGCCCACGGTGACGAAGGTCGGGCACGTCGCGGTACAAAGCCCGCAGTGGACGCAGGAGCGTAAAATTTTGTCGGCCACCGCGATATCGGGGTCGGCCAATTGCGCGGGTGAGAAATTGGTTTGCATCGATCGCTGTTTCAGGCCGCGAACATGCGCCCGGGGTTGAGAATCCCCGCCGGGTCGAACGCCGCCACCACGCGCTGGCGGATTGCCGCCAGCGCCGCCGCCTCATGCGGTACCGCATCGCGCGCGCGGCGCAACGACTCCGGTGCCCGCAACAGCCACCACGCGCCGTTCGCATGCCGCGCCGCATCGACCACGGCAGCGTGGGCTTCGCCGGTCGGCGGTCCGTTCAGAAACACCAGGCCGCCACCCCAGTCGAGATAGCCAAACAGACCGGCGGATTGCCCCGCGCGTAAAACCGACGTGCCACAGGACGGCCGCACCGAAACCCGCCACACCGCGTCGTCGGGTTGGATCGGCAGCGGCTCAGCATCGCGCACCGCCCGCCAGAGCGAAAGGCTGGCCGCGGTATCCAGGATTTCAACGGTGCCGAACCGTCCCAGCAGGGTCGCGAGCCGGTCGAGCCGATACGTCACGGAGTCGGCGAAATCCTCGACCCGCACGATGGTGCTGGGGCGCTCGTAGCCCATCACCATCGCCGCTTCCTGCGGCAGATAGGCAGCACCGGACACCGAATAGGGCGACCCCAGCGCAATCGACATCGCCCGCACCGCCTCCTCCGGGTGCAGGCCCCACAGCAGCACCGTGCCGGTGGCCTCGGGTTTCGGCAGCACCTTCAGCGTCACCTCGGTCATCACCCCGAGTGTCCCATATGAGCCGGCGAACAGCTTGCACAAATCAAGCCCGGTTACGTTTTTCAGCACCCGTCCGCCCGAGCGGATCACCTCGCCGCGCCCGGTGACCGCGCGCATCCCCAGCAAATGGTCGCGCATCGCCCCCCAGGCGATGCGGCGCGGGCCAGACAAATTGGTGGCGACGATGCCGCCGATGGTCTGCGCCGGCGCATCGAGAAAAGCATAATCCGGCGGCTCCGCGATCAGATGCTGTCCCGCTTCGGCCAGCGTCGCCTCCAGCGTGGCCAGCGTGGTGCCGGCGCGCGCGCTGACGACCAGTTCCTGCGGCGCATAGAGTGGAATGCCGGTCAGATTGCATGTGCTGAGGGTTCTGGCGGTCTGAACCGGCCGCAGAAAGCCCGATTTCGAACCCAGTCCCTCGACGCTCAGCGGTTCTCGGTTCGCCACCGCCGCGCAGATCGCCGCCGCAATTCCCGCCTCGTCATCAGGCGCGATCATGCCGCGCGCGGCAGATCGTCAGGTCCGGCCGACGGCGTGTTCGCCTGTAACGGGAATACTTTCGCGGTATTCAGCAGCCACTCGGGATCGAACGCCGATTTCACCCTTCGCTGCTGCTCCAACTCGATCTCGGTGAACTGCACCCGCATCAGATCGCGTTTTCCACCCCAACCCCATGCTCGCCGGTCAGACAACCGCCGACCTCGACGCACAGGCACAAAATCTCCGCACCGAACGCCTCGGCCTTGTGCATGCTGGCCGGATCATTGGCATCGAACATGATCAGCGGGTGCAGATTTCCATCCCCGGCATGGAAAATATTCGCCACCTGCAACCCATACTGCACACTCATCTCGCCGATCCGCCGCAGCACCATCGGCAGCGTGCTGGTCGGGATCACCCCGTCCATACACAAATAATCCGGTGAAATCCGCCCGATCGCACCGAACGCCCCCTTGCGCCCCTTCCAGATCGCCGCCGATTCCTCGGCCGATTGCGACACTTTCAGACTGATCGGATTGAACCCGGCGCAAATCTCCTTGATCTGCCCCAGCAGCCAATCCTGCTCGGCCACCGACCCCTCGACCTCGATGATCAGCATCGCCTCGGCATCGAGCGGATACCCGGCATGGGCAAACGCCTCGCACGCATGAATCGCCGGGCGGTCCATGAACTCCAACGCCACCGGAATGATCCCCGAGCCAATGATCGCAGCGACACAGGCCCCCGCAACCTCATTGCCCTCGAACGCCGCCAGCATCGCCCGCGTGCCCTCCGGCGCGCGCAAAATCCGCACCGTAATTTCGGTCGCGATGCCCAACTGCCCCTCGCTGCCGATCACGATGCCCAGCCAGTCATACCCGGCGGTGTCGAGATGCGTGCCACCCAACTCCAAAATCTCGCCCTCGATCGTCACCAGCCTGACGCCGAGCACATTGTTCGCGGTCACGCCATATTTCAGGCAATGCGCCCCACCGGAATTCATCCCGATATTGCCGCCGATCATGCACGCCAACTGGCTCGACGGATCGGGCGCATAGAAAAAACCCTCCGCCTCGACCGCCCCGGTGATCCCCAGATTGGTCACCCCCGCCCGCACCACGGCATATCGGTCGCGATAATTCACCTCGATGACCTGGTTCATCCGCATCATGCCGATCACCACCGCATCCGCCAGCGGCAGCGCCCCGCCGGATAGCGAGGTCCCCGCCCCGCGCGGCACCACCCGCACCCCGTTTTCATGACAGAACCGCAGCACCGCCGCGACCTGCTCGGTCGTCTCCGGCAGCACCACAGCCAGCGGCATCTGCCGGTAGGCCGACAAACCATCGGTCTCGTAGGGTTTCAGGCGCGTCGGATCGGTGATGACACAACCCTCCGGCAGCAGAACGCGCAGCCCCGCATGCACGGCATCACGCCGGATCAACACATCGGCCTTCGGTAGCGGTAGAGCGATCACGGCAAATCTCCCGTTCAACCAGGAAATTGTAACACCAGCAGCGGCCTACGCCAATTGCGTGACCGCTGATTTTACGGGTTCATTCAAAAGGCCGTGCCTCGCGCGTTGTGAGGCCGCGCAAGGCTATGCCGCAATCAGCCCTGGCGGGCTTTCATGCGCGGGTTTTTTTTGTTGATCACGTAAACGCGACCATGGCGGCGCACCACGCGGCAGTTTTTGTCGCGGGCCTTGGCGGAACGGAGTGAATTGCGGATTTTCATGATATTTGTCTCGGGGTCTGTCTCGTGCTGCTCGTTCGGGTTGCGCGGGTTATGGAAACCCTGCACACATCTGTCAACCCGCCGGCCAGGGGCAGGGGTTTCAGCGGCAAAGTCGCCCGACCATCGTCACACCTCTGGCCCCACACCTCTGGCCCCACACCTCTGGATTGACGGCGCGCATGCCGGGCCGCATGGAATGATCATTATAATCGGAATAAACGGAGTTGTGGGAATGGCAGAGCGCGAGCGGGTTTCGGCCCAGCGGATCGGCATGATGTTGACCGGATTTCTGATGCTGACGCTGATCGGGGTGTTCGCGACCTATGCGACGCCGATCCCGGCGATGCGCGGTGCCTTGGTCGAAGCCACGATCGCGCAGGCGGCGGCTTCGGGCGACCCGGCGACGATGCACGCCGCCCTGGCTGCGGCAAAGCCCCTGCTGGGCGTCACCGAACAAAAAACCCTCGCCACCCTCGCCCCCGATCGCACCGGCATGGCCCGCGCCGCCGCCCTGGTCGCGGGGAACACCGGCAACGCCAGCGCGCTGGTCTCATACCGGGTGCGGCTGATGGTCATCGTGATCGGGGTGCTCGCCGCTTTGTTCGGCGTCGCCCTGCTCGGCATCCGCGACAGCGCCCCCACCGGCACCATCACCGTGGCACCGAAACCGTGAGCCGGATCGCTTATGTCAACGGCCGCTACGTGCCGCAATCCGACGCCTCGATATCGATCGAGGATCGCGGCTATCAGTTCGGCGATGGCATTTACGAGGTAATCCATATCCACGATGGCCGCTTCGTCGATACCGAACTGCATCTGGCCCGCCTCGCCCGCTCGCTGCGCGAAATCGCAATCCCGGCCCCGATGGATAATGCCGCCTTGCTGGTCGTGCTGCGCGAAGTGGTGCGCCGCAACCGGGTGCATGAGGGCATTGTCTATATGCAGATCACCCGTGGCGTGGCGCGGCGGGATCATGCGTTTCCCCTGGGCATCAAACCGTCCCTCGTGATCACCGCCCGCCATGGCAACCCGTTCCCGCGCGACATCGCCGCCTGGACCGCCACGGCGATCACCCTGCCGGACATCCGCTGGGGCCGCTGCGACATCAAAACGGTGAACCTGCTGCCCAACTGCCTCGCCAAACAAAAGGCGCGCGAGGCTGGGGCTTATGAAGCCATATTGATCGATGCCTCCGGCATGATCACCGAAGGGTCGTCCACCACGGTCTGGGCGGTCGATGCGAACGGCGTGTTGCGGACCCGCCATCTCGACGATCACATTCTGCCCGGCTGCACCCGTGCCGCGCTGGGGGGCCTGCTCCGGGACAACGATATCGCCTTCGAGGAGCGTGGGCTGAGCGAATTGGAATTCCGCGCCGCGCGCGAAGTGTTCCTCACCAGTGCGACCTCCTTCGTCAAACCCATCGTCAGCGTCGATGGCGTCGCGGTGGCTGACGGCAAACCCGGCCCGGTCACCACCCGCCTGTTCGCCCTGTTTGCCCGCCACGCCGACGGGGCGGGCCACAACGCGGCATCGGGCGGACCCGTCTTGCGCCCGCGCGGGGAATCGGATCAAACGCGGCCATGATCGATCATGAACTCAAAAACCAACCGCGCTACCGCCGCGTTCTGCTGAAAATCTCCGGCGAGGCCCTGATGGGCAGGCGTGATTATGGCCTCGATACCGAAACCGTCGCCGCCATCGCCCACGACGTCGCCGATGTCGTGGCGATGCGCGCCGAGGTGTGCCTCGTCATCGGGGGCGGCAACATCTTTCGCGGCATCTCCGGTGCGGCCGATGGCATGGATCGCGCCCAGGCCGACTATATCGGCATGCTCGCCACCGTGATGAATGCGCTCGCCATGCAATCCGCGCTCGAACAATGCGGCGTGCCGACCCGCGTGCAATCGGCGATCCCGATGGCCGCGGTCTGCGAACCCTACATCCGCCGCCGTGCCGAGCGCCATATGGAAAAAGGCCGCGTGGTAATTTTCGCCGCCGGCACCGGCAACCCGTTCTTCACCACCGATACCGCAGCGGCCCTGCGCGCGACCGAAATGAAGTGCGACGTCCTGTTAAAAGGCACCCAGGTCGATGGCGTCTATTCCGCCGATCCGCGCAAGGTGGCCGGGGCCGAGCGCTATCAGGAACTTTCCTATCTCGACGTGCTCTCCCGTGATCTGTCGGTGATGGATGCGGCGGCGATCAGCATCGCCCGCGAGAACGCCCTGCCGATCATCGTGTTCAACATCCGCGCGCCGGGTGCCTTTGCCGCCGTCATGCGCGGCGAGGGCAAATTCACCCGCATCGTGGAACAGCGTTAGGAGACTCCCCGTGGTTACCGATCTCGACAGTATCAAACAGGATCTTTCGCATCGGATGGACGGCGCGATGGACACACTGAAACGTGAGTTTTCCGGCCTGCGCACCGGCCGCGCCAATCCCGCCCTGCTCGAACCGGTCAAGGTCGAGGCCTACGGCACCATGATGCCGCTCAACCAGGTCGCCACCATCGCGGTGCCGGAATCGCGCATGCTCACCGTCCAGGTCTGGGACCGCTCGATGGTCAACGCCACCGTCGCCGCCATCCGCGACTGCGGCCTCGGCCTCAACCCCCAGCCCGACGGCCAGATGATCCGGGTTCCGCTGCCCATTCTCACCGAGGAACGCCGGGGCGAGCTTGCCAAAGCCGCCGGCAAATACGCCGAAGGGGCGCGCATCGCGGTGCGCGGGGTGCGGCGCGACGGCATGGAAACCATCAAGGCCCTCGAAAAAAAACACGAGATCGGCGAGGACCAGATGCGCGACTGGTCTGACGCGGTGCAGAAGCTGACCGATGCGATGATCAAGAAGATCGACGAATTGTTGGTTGAAAAGGACAAGGATATCCGTCAGGTCTAACCACAGACATGCCCCGCCAACCCCCGCCGCTGACGCCACGCCACATTGCCATCATCATGGATGGCAATGGCCGCTGGGCAACCCGTCGCGGCCTGCCGCGCGTGGCCGGCCATCGCGAAGGCGTGCGGGCGGTCCGCCGCACCATCGAGGCGGCAATCGAACACGGGGTACGCTGGCTGACCCTGTTCGCGTTCTCCTCGGAAAACTGGCGGCGGCCGGCCGACGAAGTGACCGATCTTACCTTCCTGCTCCGCCACTATCTCCATTCGGAACTCAAGGAACTCGACGAAGCCGGGGTACGCCTGCATATCATCGGTGAGCGCGACCGGTTCGGCCCCGCCCTCGATCGGGAACTGGCCGACGCCGAAGCGCGCACCGCCACCAACGAACGCCTCAACCTCGTCATCGCCCTGTCCTACGGCGCGCGCGCCGAAATCGCCGCCGCCGCACGGCGGATCGCACTGAAGGCCCGCGCCGGCACCCTCGACCCGGCAAGCATCGATGAGGACAGTTTCACCGCCCACCTCGCCACCGCCGGCATGCCGGACCCCGATCTTGTCATCCGCACCAGCGGCGAGCAGCGCCTCTCGAATTTCCTGCTCTGGCAGGCCGCTTACGCCGAATTGATTTTCGACGACGCGCTGTGGCCCGATTTCGGTGCCGCCAACCTCGCCGGTGCCATCGCGGAATACGCCCGCCGCGAACGCCGCTTCGGCGCGCGCCCCACCGCATCCGCGCCGGTGCCTCCCATCGTTTCGGCGCAATGAGCACCCAGCTGGCCCCACCCCGATCGCGCATGGCCCGGTTTCAGGATCTTGGCATCCGCACCGCCTCGGCCACCGTCCTGATCCCGGTGACCCTGTTCGGGCTGATCGTCGGCGGCTGGGTGTGGGCGGCCCTGATCGCGGTGTTCTTTGTCGGATTGCTGCGCGAGGGGCGTGCCCTGAGCCGCCACGCCCGACCCTGCCGCCGCACCGTCTTCCTGCTGTGCGGCCTTGCCTATACCGGCCTCCCCGGTGCTGCCCTGCTCTGGCTGCGGGCGCGGCCCGGTGCCGGCCTCGATGACGTGTTGTTCCTGCTGCTCGTGGTATGGATGACCGACATCGGGGCCTATCTGGTCGGTCGCCTGCTGGGTGGCCGCAAGCTCGCCCCGACAATTTCCCCCGGCAAAACCGTCAGCGGCGCGCTCGGCGGCCTGATCATCGGCAGTCTCGCCGGAATGATCTTTGCCGGCAGCCCGCTCGGTATCCTGCCCGCCGCGGTACTGTCACTGGTGTCCGAGGCGGGCGATCTCGCGGAAAGTGCCGTGAAACGCTGGCTCGGCGTCAAGGATTCCGGCCACACCATCCCCGGCCACGGCGGGCTGTTCGACCGGCTCGACGGCATTCTCGCCGCCGCCCCGGTCGCGGCCTTGCTCGCCCTCATCGCTCATGGAGGTGTTCCGCTATGGCGGTGAAATCAATTACCATTCTCGGCTCGACCGGCAGCGTCGGTACCCAGACCATCGACCTGCTGCTGGCAACCCCCGACCGCTATCGGGTCACCGCCCTGATCGCCGGGCGCAACGCCGCCTTGCTGGCGCAACAGGCGCGCGCGCTCCGCCCCGCCGTCGCGGTGATCGCCGATGAAGCCTGCTGGCGCGACCTGCGCGATGCCCTGGCCGGCACCGGTATCCGCGCCGAAGCCGGGCGCAGCGCCGTCACCGCGGCGGCGGGGCAACCGGCGGATTGGACCATGGCGGCGATCACCGGCACCGCCGGACTCGAACCCACCCTCGCCGCCGCCGCCAACGGTGGGGCGATCGCGCTGGCCAACAAGGAAGCGCTGGTGTCCGCCGGCGAAGTGTTCCTCCGCGCCATCGCCGACGCCGGTGCCACCCTGCTGCCGGTCGATTCCGAACACAATGCGATTTTCCAATCCCTCGCCGACGGCAACCGCCAATCGCTCGAAAAAATCGTCCTCACCGCCTCGGGCGGCCCGTTCCGCGACGCCTCCCTCGCCGAAATGCAGGACGCCACACCCGAACAGGCGCTGAAACACCCGGTCTGGTCGATGGGGGCCAAAATCACCATCGATTCCGCCACCCTGTTCAACAAAGGCCTCGAAGTCATCGAAGCCGCGCGGATTTTCAACCTCGCCCCGCACGAGATCGAGGTTCTGGTCCACCCGCAATCGATCGTCCACGGCATGGTCTGCTACCGCGACGGCAGCGTCCTCGCCCAACTCGGCGCGCCCGATATGCGCATCCCGATCGCCCATACCCTCGCCTGGCCCGCCCGCATCGCCACCGCCTCACCCCGGCTCGATCTCGCGGCGGCGGCAAAACTCGAATTCTTCGCGCCCGACCCGGCACGCTTCCCCGCGTTGCGCCTCGCCCGCGAAGCGCTGCACGCCGGCCAGGGTGCCTCGACCGTGCTGAGTGCCGCCAATGAAATCGCGGTCGCCGCTTTTCTGGCACGGCGGATCGGCTTTCTCGACATCGCCCGAGTGGTCGAACGCGTCATGCAGCGCCTCGGCGCGCCGCCGCTGCCCGACCTCGATGCCGTGCTAGCGCTCGATACCGAGGCCCGGCGGATTGCGGAATCGGAATTGCTGGGTAAAACAGCCTCCCGCGCCGCCTGAACTTCCTATATAAGGCGGACATGGTCGACATTATCCGCTCTCTGCTGGCCTTCATCGTCGTGCTCGGCATCCTCGTCACCGTGCATGAAATGGGGCATTACCTGGTCGCGCGCTGGCGCGGTGTCGCGATCGAAACCTTCTCGGTCGGCTTCGGACCCGCCCTGCTCTCGCATACCGACAAACACGGCACCGTCTGGAAACTCTCCGCCATCCCGCTCGGCGGCTATGTGCGGATGAAGGGCTGGGCGGAATTTGGCGGCGAAACCGCCGGCGAGACCGATCCGGGCAGTTTCCGCACCAAATCCCTCGCGTCGCGCGCAATGATCGTCGCCGCCGGCCCTGCCGCCAACATGGCCCTCGCCTTTCTGGTGTTCAGTGTGATTTTCGCGACCTCCGGTGCCCCCACCGTCATGCCGGTGGTCAGCCAGGTGATGCCCAACACCCCCGCCGCCACGATCGGCATCGTCAAGGGCGATCGGATCACCAGCATCGACGGCCAAAAAGTCGCGAGCTTCGCGGAAATCCAGAAACTGATCGTCGATCGCCCGGACGATCGCATCGCCATCACCTACACCCACGACGGCGTCACCAAAGGGGCCAACCTCACCACCGCCTCACGCAGGGTCGATGGCGAGCGGGTCGGCGAACTCGGCATCGTCGGCGCGGACGTCAAATTCCGCCGCCTGTCGCCCCCGCAAGCCATCCGGGCCGGTGCCATCGAAACCTATGCCGCCACCGCCGCCACACTGAACGGTCTCTGGAATCTCGTCGCTTACCAAAAGGGCGTGCAAAACCTCGGCGGCCCGATCCGCATCGCGCAAATTTCAGGCCAGGCTGCGTCGCTCGGCCTCGCCGACTTCGCTTCCTTCATCGCCCTGCTCTCGGTCAACCTCGGCCTGATCAACCTGGTCCCGATCCCCATCCTCGACGGCGGCCACCTCTTGTTCTACGCCGCCGAAGCCCTCTACGGCCGCGCCCTGCCCCGCCGCGCCCAGGAAATCGGCCTGCAAATCGGTGCCGCCATCCTCGCGTCGCTGGTCATCTTCGTCACTTGGCACGATCTGGCTCATATCGGGCTGTTTCACTTCGTCTCGCATCTTTTAGGGTAGGCAAACGTAAGCCCTGCTTTTTTGAAAAAAGCAGCAAAAAGCGTTTTGGAGTCATGATCTGGGCGTTCGTATCCCGGCGGTGACCGCAATCTTCGTTGCAGGTTCAATGCGATACTCTACCCCGACGCAACAATATTCCGCGTCCCATCCCTTGCATGGCTCACAATTACGCCAGCAAGGTTGCCAATCGCCCCGATTTCCCTCATGCGATCCCCCTGAAACCGTCACTGACTGCCTGAGGGAGACCTGATATGCGTGTCTATTATGATAGCGATGCCGATGTGAACCTGATCAAAGCCAAAAAGGTCGCGGTTGTCGGCTATGGCAGCCAGGGACACGCCCATGCGCTCAATCTCAAGGATTCCGGCCTCAAGGATCTTGCCGTCGCCCTGCGTCCCGGCTCATCCGCCAGCGCCAAGGCCGAGGCCGCCGGCCTCAAGGTGATGACGCCGGACGACGCCGCCAAATGGGCCGATGTGGTGATGATCCTCACCCCCGATGAAGGCCAGGGCGATCTCTACCGCGACAGCCTCGCCAAAAACCTCAAGCCGGGCGCGGCCATCGCCTTCGCCCACGGCCTGAACATCCATTTCAACCTCATCGAACCCCGCGCCGACATCGACGTTTTCATGATCGCGCCCAAAGGCCCCGGCCACACCGTCCGTAGCGAATACCTCCGCGGTGGCGGCGTCCCCTGCCTGGTCGCCGTGGCGCAGGACCCGTCCGGCAACGCGCTCGACATCGCGCTGTCCTACGCCTCCGCCATCGGCGGCGGCCGCGCCGGCATCATCGAAACCAGTTTCCGCGAGGAATGCGAGACCGATCTGTTCGGCGAGCAGACCGTTTTGTGCGGCGGTCTTGTGGAATTGATCAAGGCCGGCTTCGAAACCCTGGTAGAAGCTGGTTACGCGCCGGAAATGGCCTATTTCGAATGCCTGCACGAGGTGAAGCTCATCGTCGACCTGATCTACGAAGGCGGCATCGCCAACATGAACTACTCGATCAGCAACACCGCCGAATACGGCGAATACGTCACCGGCCCCCGCATGGTGACCGCCGAAACCAAGGCTGAAATGAAGCGCGTGCTCGACGATATTCAAAAAGGCCGCTTCACCCGCGACTGGATGCTGGAAAACCGGGTCAACCAGACCAACTTCAAAGCAATGCGCCGGGCCAACGCGGCACACCCCATCGAACAGGTCGGCGAGAAGCTCCGCGCCATGATGCCCTGGATCAAGCAAGGCGCTCTGGTCGACAAGGCACGGAACTGACATTGGCCGCAACAGCAGGGCAACACGGAGTCAGACCATGAAAATTGCCCGTGACGTGACCGAACTGGTGGGCAACACCCCGTTGGTGCGCATCAACCGCCTCGCGGCGGGGTTGCCTGGATCGATCGTCGCGAAGCTCGAGTTCTTCAGCCCGGCCAATTCGGTGAAAGACCGCATCGGCGTCGCGATGATCGACGCCGCCGAGCGCGAGGGGCTGATCGATCAGGACAGCGTCATCGTCGAACCCACATCGGGCAACACCGGCATCGCACTGGCCATGGTATGCGCGGCACGCGGGTATCATTGCATCATCGTGATGCCCGATGGGGTCAGCCGCGAGCGCCGTGCCGTACTACGCGGCTACGGTGCCGAGCTGATCCTGACGCCGGGGGCCGAGGGCATTTCCGGGTCAATCCGCAAGGCCGAAGCCATCGTCGCCTCCGGCCCGAACTATTTCATGCCCCAGCAATTCACCAATTCCGCCAACCCGGCGATCCACAAGCGCACCACCGCCGAGGAAATCTGGCGCGATACCGAAGGCAAGACGGACATCCTGGTCGCCGGCGTCGGCACCGGCGGCACCATCACCGGCGTCGGCGAACTGATGAAATCCCGCAAGCCGGGGTTCCGCTGCATCGCGGTCGAACCCGACGCCTCGCCAGTGCTCTCGGGCGGCAAGCCGGGCCCGCACGCGATTCAGGGCCTCGGCACCGGGTTTGTGCCGGAAATTCTGGATACCAAGATCTACGACGAGATCATCCGCGTCACCAACGACGACGCGATATTGATGGCCCGCCGCGCCGCGCGCGAGGAAGGGCTGATGGTCGGCATTTCGTCGGGTGCCGCGCTCTGGGCCGCGATCGAGGTGGCCCGCCGCCCCAATAGCGCGGGCAAGCTGATCGTCGCGATCATCGCCTCCTACGGCGAGCGCTACCTTTCGACCCCGCTGTTCGCCGGACTGACGGACTGAGCCGGGATTGATCGCCCTCCTCGCCCATTTCGTCATCGCGACGATCTCGACCCTCGGCTACACCGGCGTCGCGGTGCTGATGGCGCTGGAATCCGCCTGCATCCCGATCCCGTCCGAGATCATTCTGCCCTTCGCCGGCTATCTGGTCTCGACCGGAAGGTTCGACCTCTGGCTGGTCGCGATCGCCGGCGCGCTCGGCTGCAACATCGGTTCCACCATCGCCTACGCCGTCGGCTACGTCGGTGGCCGCCCGCTGGTCACCAGGTTCGGCCGCTTCATCCTGCTCGATCACACCGAACTCGTCCGGGTCGAACATTTTTTCGCCCGCTACGGTGCCATCACCGTGCTGATCAGCCGGATGCTCCCCGTCATCCGCACCTACATCGCCCTGCCCGCCGGCATCGCGCGGATGAATTTCTGGAAATTCCAGATCTACACCTTCGCCGGCTCCCTCCCCTGGTGCCTCGCCCTCGCCTACATCGGCCTTCGCCTCGGCCACGCCTGGGAAACCAATCCGCAACTCCATGCGGTGATGCACAACCTCACCCTCGCAACAATCGCCGCCCTCGCACTCCTGCTCGCCTGGTACGTCACCCACCTCTGGCGCAACCACTCCCGCCCCACCGCCTGACCCCGGCGTCAACGTCAAATCCGATACACGGGACACGGGAATGGCCCCCCTTTTCGGTAAAAAAACAAAAAAGTCTCTAACTTTCGTTCACTCCCGCCACAAACCGGTTCAGGATGACCGCCGATCCCGTGGTTGCCGCCCAGTATTCCTGCCTGCCGTTGTTCCAATAACTGATCGCCATGCCCTGATAGATCGCGTTACGGATGCCATGCGCGGGTTCGCCATTAGCGGGCCACAGGCAGAGCGTGATGGTCTGATCCTGCCGCGTGTAGGCCAGCACCCGCGCGCGATGACCCGCCACGATATCGGTGTGCGACGCCACCAGCCGGAAACCGGGAACCACCGGGCCGGAGAGGGTTTCCCCCAGGTTTTGCCCGATGCCGCCGCGCAAGGCTGCGTCGCGCACGCTCATCAGATCCTTGGTCTCGTCATGATGCGGCAGCATCAGCGTCATGGCGAGAACCGCCGCCATGGCGGTGGCAGCGAGCCAGCCCAGCCGCGCGGACCTATGCAGCAAGGTTCGGGGCGGCAAGGTTCGGGCCGGCATGGTAACAACACCAACACCACGCGGACCGGGGTTTTGCGCCGCCAGCAGGCTGGAAATTTTGGCGTAAAACGCCGGCGGCACCTCTTCTTCCGGGATATCTGCCTGCAAGGCTGCATGCAGCGCCGCCAGTTCGGCCAGACGCTGGACGCAGCCTGGGCAGGTCGCGAGATGCGCGGTGAGGGCAGCAAGCTCAGCGGGAGACAATTCGCCATCCAGCATCGCGCTCGACGGTTCGGCGTAGAAGTCGCAGTTCATGACGCTACGCCTTTATCTTCGGCGCGCCAGGCGGTGCGCAAATCGTCCCGCGCGCGCGACAGCCTGGACATGACGGTGCCGACCGGCACCCCGAGCGTGGTGGCAATCTGCGCATAGGAAAGATCGCCGAACTCGCGCAACACCAACACCTCGCGCAGCGCCTCCGGCAAGGCGGCGACCATGCCACGCAGCCGGGTGGCATTACTTTTGGTCACCACCAGCTGCTCGGGGTCCGGCGATTTATCCGCAATGTTGCGCAGGACTTCGTCATCCACCGGCACGGGCACCACGCGCGGCCGGTCACGGTGGGTGTTTCGCATGATCGCCGCCATCCACGCCCGGAAATTCTCGCCTTTATAGCTTTCGAAATAGCGTAGGGCGCGCAACACGCTCTCCTGCACCAGCTCGTCGCCTGCCGGCCGGGAGCCAGCCAGAGCGAGGCCGAGCCGGCGCAGATAGCCCAGCTCCGGCAGGAGCAGACCCCGGAACCGGGACGCGGGATCAGCCTCTGCCACCGTGTCATATCCCCTGGAATGGGTACCGGATTCCACAAATTGTTACCGTACCGCGACCGACCCCCGCATTTCGGGATGGATGGCGCAACGATAATTGTAATCGCCCGCTTTGGAAAACGTGAAACTCCAGTTCGATCCGGGGTCGATCGTGCCGCTATCGAATGTTTTGCCATCGAGCGCGGTGGCGGTGTGGGGAACGCTATCCCGGTTGGTCCACGTCACTCGATCGCCCGGATGCACCGTGAGTGTGGCCGGACTGAACGTATAGTCATTGATGGTGACCGTCTGGGTGGCCGCGAGCGCGGGGGACGCCCCGAACGCGGCGGCGAGCGAAACCGCGAGCCGCAGGGATTTGAAATTTTTCATCGGTGCCTCCCGCTACGCCAAAGTCGAATCGGTGAGAGCCAAAGTGCCGTAGGTTTCGCGGACGCTGACCTGGGTAATGCCCAGATATTCACCGATTTCACCCGCGGCGATGGTCAGGACCGGCCCGGCATGCGGCGCGGTACCGGCGACCCCCTGCGGAAACGCGGTGGAACGCGCCGTGTGAAATTTGATATGGCCTTCCACTTTCTGCACGATCTGGTGGATATGGCCGTTCAGGAAGGTGACCGAGCCAAAACGGCGGAACAGCGGCATCGCCGCCTGGGCATCGCCGGTGCCCCAGCCCCATTGCGCGTAAACCGTCCAGAGTGGGACATGGGCAAACACCACGACCGGCGTGGATGAGGACACCGCCCGCAGATCGTCCGCCAGCCAGGCGATCTGGTCGCGTCCCAACAGCCATTGGCCGTCGGCCCCGCTATGCGTCACATTGGACAGGCCGATGAAATGCACGCCGTGGTCGTTGAAACTATACCAGCCATCGCCCTTGGTGCCTTTGCCGTACCGGGCGCGGTAAAGCCGCTTTCCGGGATCGAGCATGTCGTGCTCGCCGGGCACATGATGAATGTCCAACCCCGCCGTGGCGTTGATTTGATCGGCGGTGTCGAATTCGTCAGGCTTCGCAAGATGACTGATGTCACCGGTATGCAGCATGAACGCGGGCTTGCGGGGCAGGGCTTTGACCTGACCGATCGCGGCCTCAAGCGTCCCGGCGACATTCTGGTAGGGTCCGGCTTTGAAGCCGATGTGATTGTCGCTCATCTGCACAAAGGTAAAAGTTTCGGTGACGGCGGCGTTCGCGTCACCGATCATGCCCAAACCGCCCAAAGTACGCGGCACCCCGGCCACCATTGTCCATAGCATCCCGGTCCCGATCCATCCGATGCAGGCCATGGCACCGCGGCGGGTGGGGTTTTCCGGATTGAAAGCGCTGTCGTCGGTCATATTGGTTTCCTTTTGCCTATCCACCGCAAGACCGCCGCGCCGCAAATTTATTCCCTGTTTTGTGATGACAATTTCGTATCAACCGCCGATTTCGCACAACCCCACGATCATGCTCCAGGCCGGCAACGGCAACTCCACCGCCTACGCCCCATTCACGGCCACTTCACCTCAGGCGGCATGCTCATCAAAATCGCCTCGGTATTCCCCCCGGTTTTCAACCCGAACATCGTGCCGCGATCGTACAGCAGGTTGAACTCCACATACCGCCCGCGCCGGACCAGCTGGGCTTCGCGTTCTTCGGGCGTCCAGCCCTCGTTCATCCGGCGGCGGATAATTTCGGGGTACGACTCCAGAAACGCCAGACCGACGTCGCGGGTGAAGGCAAAGTCGGCGTCGGGGTTTTTAGTGTCGAGGTAATCGTAGAAAATCCCGCCCGCTCCCCGGGATTCGCCGCGATGGGGCAGATAGAAATATTCATCGCACCACGCCTTGAACTTTTCATAGTAGCCCGGATCATGCGCCTCGCACGCCCGCTGAAACGCCGCATGGAAAGTGGCGGCGTCTTCGATCGCGGCGTCGGTCCCGGGTTGCAGCGGCGTGAGGTCGCCGCCGCCGCCGAACCAGCCTTTGCTGGTCACGATCATGCGGGTGTTCATATGCGCCGCCGGCACGCGCGGGCTGTGCATATGCGAAACCAGGCTGATCCCGCTGGCCCAGAACCGCCGGTCGTCGCCCGCGCCGGGAATGCTTTTGGCGAATTCTGTGCTGAATGTGCCGCCGACCACCGAGATATTCACCCCGACTTTTTCGAATACCCGCCCGCGCATCACGCTCATGGTGCCGCCGCCGTCGAGGTGGTTTTCGCCATCGTCCGCCCGCGTCCACGGTGTGCGCACGAACCGCCCCGGCGGACGGTCGCGCAACGGTCCGGCGTAATCATCCTCGATCGCCTCGAACGCGGCGCAAATCCGGTCGCGCAGGCTGGCGAACCAGTCCGCCGCCGCCGGCTTCAGGGTTTCATGGGGAGGCATCGCGGTTTCAGCGTCCATAATGTCAGTATAACCGAGTCGCACACCGCTTGAAATCGCCGACGTTTGCCGCCATGCGGGATCAGACCTGCAGCAATGGGCTGGCACGGGGCGTGAGGAGAGGCTGATGAACGAAGCGGCGGCGCGGCGTCCGGTGATCGGGGTGATCGGCGGTTCGGGACTGTACGACATCGAGGGGCTGACGGACCAGCGCTGGGAGCGGGTGGCAAGCCCCTGGGGCGAGGCGTCGGACGCGTTGTTGTTCGGCACGCTCGAAGGGGTTTCGGTCGTGTTTCTGCCACGTCACGGCCGGGGTCATAAATTATCGCCCTCCGAGCTGAACTATCGCGCGAATATCGACGTGCTGAAGCGCGCCGGCGTCACCGACATTCTGTCGCTCTCGGCGGTGGGCAGTTTGCGGGCGGATTTGCCGCCGGGGCAGTTCGTGATCGTCGATCAGTTCATCGACCGCACCTTTGCGCGGGAAAAAAGCTTTTTCGGTGCTGGATGCGTAGCGCATGTGTCGATGGCCGATCCGGTCTGCACCCGCCTGGGCGACGCGCTGGAAGCGGCGGCGCGGTGGCTCGATCTGCCGGTGACGCGCGCAGGCACCTATCTCACCATGGAAGGCCCGCAATTCTCGACACGGGCGGAGAGCAACCTGTATCGCAGCTGGGGCTGTTCGGTGATCGGCATGACCAACATGCCGGAGGCCAAACTCGCGCGGGAGGCGGAAATTTGTTACGCGACCGTGGCGATGGTGACCGATTTCGACTGCTGGCACGATGAGCACGCGGCGGTGACGGTGGAGCAGGTGATCAAGGTGCTGCTCGGCAACGCCGACAAGGCGCGCAGCCTCGTGCATGCGGTGGTGCCGCATCTCGGCGGCGCGCGGCACGTATGCAGTGCGGGTTGCGACCATGCGCTGGACTATGCGATCATCACGCCAGAGGCGGCGCGCGACCCCGAAGCGGTGGCGCGGCTCGATGCGGTGGCCGGACGGGTGCTCGGCGGCTGATCATCGACCGAGCGGCATCTGCCCATTTTATGGCTCGCACAGGCAGAGATTGCCCTATTTGCGGGCGACGATACCCTCCACCAGCCGCGATCGGACCGTTCTTACCGGCATGATTCTTGCCTGCTTTGGTCGAATACGTGCCGACAATCCTGACTTTGGAGCGATATCATGGCCGATGCAGCACTCCTGACCGTCGAAACCAAAGGGATCGCGCCGGTAACCGTGGCCGAATCGCATGGCCAGCCCCGCGCGCTCTTCGGGTTGTGGATGGCGGCGAACGTGGAATTCGCGACCCTCACTACCGGCGCGCTGGCGACCGGGGTGTTCGGGCTTTCCGCCGGCGACGCGATCATCGCGATCGTGCTGGGCAATGTCATCGGCGCGGTGCTGCTGGCGGCGATGTCCACCCTAGGCGTCGAATACGGGCTGCCGCAAATGATCCAGGGTGCCGCCTGGTTTGGCCGGCGAGGCAACAAGCTGCCGTCGTTCCTGAATTTTTTTGGCGGATTCTCGTGGTTCGGCGTCAACACCATCATCGGCGGCTATGCCTTGCAGTACATGCTGGGCACCCCGTTGATCGCGAATATCCTGGTGCTCTGCGTGGTGCAGATCGCCATCGCCACGGTTGGGCACGACCTGATCCACGCCGCCGAGAAATACTTCTTCTATCTGCTGGTCGCGGTCTTCGTCATTCTCAGCGTGATCGCGGCGGCCCATCTCGGAAGTCTGCCGGCGGCCCAGCCCAAGTTGCTGAAAAACGTCGGCGGCACCTCGGGCGCGTTCATCCTGACCACCTCGGTCGTCGTCGCCTATGTGATGGGCTGGATTCCCTATTCGTCCGATTACACCCGCTATCTGAACCATCAGGGCGAAATCGGGGCCACCAAACGGGCGGTCTTCATCAATTCGTTCTGGGGCACGCTGATCTCGTGCATCTGGATGGAAGTGCTGGGCGCGATCATCGGAGCAACGGTGGCGCTGAGCAAACCGTCCGATCTGTTCACCGCCTGGATGCCGCACTGGTTCCATGCGCCGCTGATCATCGCCATCGTGATCGGCACGATCAGCGCGAATATCCTGAACATCTATTCGGCAACCCTGTCCTCGCTGGCGCTGGGCATCCGGCTCAGGCAGAGTCAGGCGGCGCTGGTGTGCGGGGCGATCGGCACGGTGATTTCGGTGCTGGCCGCCACCAATTTCATCAAGAGCTACGAGGATTTCCTGTTTTTCCTCGGCTACTGGACCGCGCCGTGGATTGTGGTGACATTGTTGGGGCATTTCGGCCAGCGGCACTCCCGCATGGCCAATATCAGCGCGGGATTCGTCGCCTGGGTGATCGGAATGGCCGCCAGCGTGCCGTTTTTCAACCAGTATCCGTTGTTCGTCGGAGCCTTTGCGGCGGCACATCCGGATCTGGGCGATATTTCGTTTCTGGTCTCGGCGGCGGTCGCCGGGGCGGCATATA
Organism: Acidiphilium sp.; assembly: GCA_028688905.1. Taxonomy (GTDB): domain Bacteria; phylum Pseudomonadota; class Alphaproteobacteria; order Acetobacterales; family Acetobacteraceae; genus Acidiphilium. The sequence goes on from JAQTXH010000007.1 coordinate 84,790, forward strand.
TGCTGCTCAGCACCTCGGATCAGAAAGCGGCGCAGTTCAGCCGGCCGCAGGAAGCCATGCGGGTGTGATCGCAGTGGGTGTGATCGCAACGGGGTCAATCGCAATGGGGGCCGCGCCGTTAACGCGCTGTTCATAGCGCATCTCTACAATCGGTGACGGCGCGGAGGGCACGTTGGGCATTCGCCCCACCGCCACGGCATAAAATATGTTTATCGTGATCGTCTCCAAAAATTGGGATAATCCATCAAGCTCCTATGATGGTTCTCTGTCGATGGAGGCGGATCATGCGTTTTTCTGTGCTGGGGGCAACGGCCATCGCCGCCGCGCTGCTGTGGGGGCCGAGGGCACGCGCCACTCCCCCGCGCGCGGTTTCGGCTTCCGGCCTGGTCCAGCCCGGCGATCCGGTGTTCGGCAATCCGCACGGGTCGATCACCATCGTCGATTTCTACGACACCTCGTGCCTCCCCTGCCGCGCGATGAACCAGCGGATCGAACGGCTGATCGCGCGCGATCCGCAAATCCGCTACGTGCCGATCGACATGCCAATCCTGGGCGCGCAAAGCGAACTGGCGGCCAAAGCGCTGGTCGCGGCGGCGCGGCAAGGCCGGTTTCCGGCCATGCAGCAGCGGTTGCTGACCCAATCGCATCTGCCAACCCCGGCGCTGCTGCGGGCCGATGCGGCGTCGCTCGGGTTCAATATGCCCCGGTTCGAGCGGGATCTCGCCAGTGCCGCGACGGCGCGCGCCATCGCGGCGCGTTTGCGGTGGGGCGCTACCCTCGGCATCCACTACGTGCCGATCATCTACATCGGCCGCAACCGCATCCCCGGTTCCATGAGCTACAAAGACCTGCTCTGGCTGGTGGCACACGCGCATCAACAACTGCTGACCGAGGTGGCGACCCCGCCGGCGCATTCCTGAGTGCTGGGTTGCGGCGACGATCCGCCCGGCTATTGCCGATTCGCCGCACCGTTCATTTATACTGGTATACTGGGGGCGATCGGTGGCGGCGAAATCGCCGGAGCCGTGACTCACACGTGAAACAGGTTGCCGCCGATGCCGACGCTTTGCCGCGATTGCGACGCCGTTTTCACCGCCGCATCCGTCTGCCCACGGTGCGGCGGCACCAGGCTGATCGGCCATGCCGAGCTTCCGACCCTGACGATTGCCCATGTCGATTGCGATGCATTTTTCGCCAGCGTCGAAAAGCGTGACCGGGCCGAATTGCGCGACCGCCCGGTGATCGTCGGTGGGGGTGCCCGTGGCGTGGTGGCGGCCTGCTGCTATATCGCCCGGCTGTCCGGGGTGCGCTCCGCGATGCCGATGTTCAAGGCGCTGAAACTCTGCCCGGACGCCACGGTGATCCGTCCCGATCTCGCGAAATACGCCATCGTGGCACGCGAGATCCGCGCCATGATGAACCGCCTGACCCCACTGGTGCAACCGCTGTCGATCGACGAGGCGGCCCTCGATCTATCCGGCACCCAGGCGCTGCACAACGCGCCGCCCGCCGCCGTGCTCAGCCGGTTCGCCCGCGCGGTGGAGCAACAAGTGGGGGTGACGGTATCGATCGGCCTCGCCCCCAACCGGCTGCTCGCCAAACTCGCCGCCGAACGCGACAAACCACGCGGCTTCGCCATTCTGGGGCAAGACGCCGCCGCGATCCTGGCCCCCGAACCGGTGGGCGTATTGCCCGGAATCGGCCCCGCCCTGGTCCGCAAACTGGCGGGGTTCGGCATCACCAGGATCGGCCTGTTGGCTGCTCTCGATCCCAGCGCCGCCCGAACGAGGCTGGGCGACGATGGCCCGGCGCTGACGGCACGGGCGCGTGGCGAGGATGCGCGGGGGGTGGACCCGGTGCGCGCGACCAAATCGATCAGTGCGGAAACCACCTTCAACACCGACATCACCGACCCCGCCGCTCTGGCGCGCGCCCTCTGGCCGCTATGCGAAAAGCTCGGGCGACGGTTGCGGCTCGAAAATTTCGCCGCCGCCGGTCTGGTGCTGAAACTGAAAACCGCCCGTTTCGAAACCCACACCCACGCCATCAAACTGACCGCGCCGACCCTGTTGCCCGAGTCCATATTCGAGGCTGCCAAACCGGCGTTGTATCAGACTGCGGGGCCAGCCTACCGCCTGATCGGGATCGGCGCGGCCCGGCTGGTCAGCGCCGATCTGGCCGATCAGGGCGATCTGATGGATCGGGAGTCACCCCGCCGGGCCGCGCGGCAGCAGGCGATGGATAAATTGCGCGAAAAGTTCGGCGCGGAGATCATACGGCGGGGTCGCTGAACCAACGGGCTTTGCCCCTGCGTTAACCGGCCTTCGCGGCAAGCAACCCCAGTCGCCGCAACCGATGCCTTAACTGATCGTACGTAATCCCCAGTGCCGCGGCGGTGCGGCGCTGGTTGTGACGGTGTGCGACGAGGACGGCCTTGAGGCTCGCGGCGTCATCGGGCGCGATGGGGGGGCGACCAAACGGGTCGAGCCTGATCTGCGCCAGCGGCACCCGCCAATCCGCCTCGCGATACAGGCTGCGCTCCACCACGTTGCGCAACTCCCGCACATTGCCCGGCCAGTCATGCGCGAGCAGGGCATCCTGTGCGGCGGGCGCGAAACCCGCGAAAAAATCGCGCCCGAGTTCCGAGGTCATCCGCTGGGCAAAATGCTGGGCGAGGTGCAGCACGTCCTCGCCCCGCTCGCGCAGCGGCGGAATCCGGATCACATCGAACGCCAACCGATCCAGCAAATCCGCGCGGAATTTTTTGGCGGAAACCAGGGCGGGCAAATCCTCATGCGTCGCCGCGATCACCCGGACATCGACATGTACGGGTTCATTGCCGCCCACCCGCTCGAACACGCCATACTCGATCACCCGCAGCAATTTTTCCTGCACCGCGAGCGAGGCGTTGGCAATTTCATCGAGAAACAGCGTGCCGTGATCCGCCAGTTCAAACCGTGAGGCGCGCCGCCGCGCCGCCCCGGTAAACGCGCCCGCCTCATGGCCGAACAATTCGGAATCGAGCAGGGATTCCGAAAGTGCCGCGCAGTTGAGTTGCAGCAACGGCTGATTCCACCGTGCCGAAAGCAAAGCGAGCCGGCTCGCCACCAGTTCCTTGCCGGTGCCGCGCTCGCCGATCACCAGCACCGGCCGGTCGATCGGGGCGAGGTCGGAGACATGGGTGAGCATGGCGCGGAACGCAACGCTTTCGCCGATCAGATTGGCCTGCGCCGGGCCGGTCGAAACCGTGACGGTCATGGCATTGATCCCAATAATTGGTGCCAATGATTAGCAAATGTTTCGGGTGAGGTTCAACCAAAATCGCCGAAATCGTCATTTATCAACGATTTAAGACAAATGCGCGGGTTCGGCGGGTTTGGCACGCAATGTGCAATCAGGTCCGCATCCGCCTCTCTCACTCAAAGGAGGATCCCATGGGGATTTTCTCGCGCCTGTCCGACATCGTGAATTCCAACCTCAATTCCCTGCTCGACCGCGCGGAAGACCCGCAAAAGGTCATCCGCCTGGTGATCCAGGAAATGGAGGACACGCTGGTCGAGGTGCGCTCCGCCGCCGTGCGCCTGATTGCGGAGCGCCGCGAGGTCGAACGCCGGATTGCGGCACTCACCAGGGATCAGGACGAATGGCACCGCAAGGCCGAATTCGCGGTGCAACGGAGCCGGGAAGATCTCGCCAAAGCGGCCCTGCTTGCCAAAAGCCGGGCGGCGCAGGCAATTGCCGAGGCACAAACCCAGATCGAAGCGGTGCAATCGGCCATCGCCCAGCAAAATGAGGATATCGGCAAGCTGCAAGCCAAGCTCGACGACGCCAAATCCCGCGAAAAATTGATCAAACTCCGCCAGCAGAACGCAACCACGCGGTTACGGGTGAAGCAGTCGCTCTACGACGAACGGGTGACCGACGCCTTTGCACGGTTCGAGCAGGTCGAGCGCAATCTGGACGTGATGGAAGGCCGCGCCGAAGCCTACGACCTCGGCCGCCGCCCGGCGGAACCGACGGTCGCCGAGGAGTTCGCGGCGCTGGAAGCGAACGATCAGGTCGACCGTGAGCTTGCCGAGCTGAAATTGCGGATCAAACCCGAGGAAAAAGCCGCCTAAGCGGCAACCGTACCAACCGTACAAGGAGAGGTTTCATGTCGAGCTTTCTGGCCCTGATGATCCCGATCGTGGCGATCGCCGGTGCGTACGCATTGTCCGCCTACAAGGTTTATATGCGTACGCGCGGTGCCGGTCTGTCCACAACCGACCGGCAATTGATCGAAAGCCTGTCCGCGACGGCACAACGGCTGGAAGCGCGGGTCGCCACCCTCGAACGCGCCCTGCTCGATGCCGAACACCCCTACGGCACACAGGTTTAACCCAGGTTTTACTCCCCAGACTTCTTACCCTCCAGACTTCGCCCTAGGTCATCACATCATGAGCACGACCATGAACCGTTCCGAATTCACCGCCCCGAGTCCTTGCCGTCGCGGCATGCTGGCCGGGGTGTGCGCCGCCTTTGCCGCCTTCGTCGACGTGCCGGTCTGGATGACGCGCGCTGTGGCCGTGCTGCTGTTGCTCTGGCACCCGATTGTGGCGATCATCGTCTACCTTGCGTTCGCCACCTTCATCCGCCGTGGCCGCGGCCGGTTTTCGCAGCGGCTCTCGACCTTGCGCGACCACGTAGCCCCCCCACGCGCGCCGGACATGCCGCCGCCGCCGATACCGCCGATCGATGGATTGGCGTCGCGGTTCGCCAATCTCGACCTTCGCCTCGCCCGCCTCGAAGCGCGCGTCACCGACCCCGATCATCTGTTGCGTCGCCGGTTCGACCGGCTCTAAACTTAGATCTGTCTCATAAGGACATACGCCATGACCGAAAAACTGATCAAGCAACGTGTCCCGGCAATTCCGCCCGGTGGCCAGCCTGGCCGGATGATCACGGCTCCATACCCCGCGTCCAAGCACCACCAAGGGCAGCTTGTCCCGCTGATCGGCCCCGCCATCGGTTTCGTGCTTGCCGCCGCGCTGGCGATTTCCTTCGCCCTCGCCCTGGCCGGCGGTGCCGGTGAAGCCGCTCTCGGCGGCAGCCACGGCGCACGGCCCGCCAGGATGGCTGTGTTCGTGCTATGAAGCGCCCTTCTTCGGATCAGACTGATCGGTGGCGCCAGCCCTGAGAAACCGATTGCAGATCGCATGGCTTCGGCCCTAACAATAATTGAACTTCGAGCGAGAGAGGCATGGCGGTCGCGTCGGGCATAAACCTCGGGCTGGCACGCGGGTTAGCGGTCGCCATCGGCGCGGTCTTGCTGGCGATGCCCTCCGCGCGCGCGACCACCACCTCCGTCACCCGCACGGTCGCGCCGTTTTCATCGGTGCGGCTCGATGGCCGGTTCATTCTCGACGTGACCACCGCCCCCCATGTATCGGTGCGCCTCACCGGCGACCGGTACTTGATCGACAATCTACAGATTGGCGTCTCCCAAGGCGTGCTCAGCATCGTCCGCCCGCAGGAGTTCGATCTGCCGAAAGACGTGACGGTAACAATCGCCATCACCGCGCCCGCCCTCACCGGGGTCGATCTGCGCGGCCTGATTCACGCCAGCCTGACCGGGCTGACGGGGCCGAAGTTCACTTTCATCAACAACGGCGCGGCGGCGGCGACCTTATCGGGCAAGGTCGGCACCTTCAAGCTGGTGTCGCGCGGGGTAACCTCGATCGAGGCCCGCGCGCTGCATGCCGCAACAGTGACCATGATGGTACGCGGCAAGGGGTATCTACGGGTGTTCGCGAGCCAAAAAGCCATGATCACGATGTACGGCGAAGGGGAGGTGGACGTTTATGGCCACCCACCGATCCATCAGTTCAAGACGCTGGCCTATGGCGTGGTGACCCTGAAATAGTCAGGCGGCTTGCAGGGCGGGCCGCAGCAGGGCCTCGGCCTTGGCGAACAGGGCGGGATCAACCTTGATCCCCGACGCCTTGACGTTCTCGTCGATCTGTTCCGGCCGTGAGGCACCGATGATCGCGGCGGCGACGTTGGGTTCGCGCAGCACCCAGGCGAGGGCGAATTGCGCCAGGCTCAGCCCGGCCTGTTTCGCCAGCGGCTGCATCTGCTGCACGGCTTCCAACACCGCCCGCCGTTCGGCCAGATCCTGCAAAAACGGCCCCATGCTGGCACTCGTCGCGCGCGCCCCCGGCGGCGGCGGCGCGCCGGGCAGGTATTTTCCGGTCAGAATGCCCTGACCCAGCGGCGACCACACGATTTGCGAAATGCCGTGCGCGGCGCAATACGGAATGACCTCATCCTCCGGCTTGCGCCAGATCATCGAATACTGCGGTTGGCTGGAGACGAATTTTTCCACCCCCATCATTTCGGTCGCCTCGCGGATTTTTGCGACCGGCCATTCGGAAAACCCGATATAGCGGGTCTTGCCCGATTTCACCGCGTCGCTCAGCGCCCGCATGGTCTCTTCCAGCGGTGTTTCGGTATCGTAGCGATGGCATTGATAAAGATCGACATGATCGACCCGCAACCGCTTCAGCGAGGCGTCCAGCTGCTTTTCGATCTGCACCCGCGACAATCCCCGATCGGTCTCGGTCATCGGGAAATACAGCTTGGTCGCCAGCACGTAGGATGAACGCTCCACCCCCGCCAGTGCCTCGCCCAGCACCGTTTCGGCGGCACCCTTGCCGTAAACATTGGCGGTATCGATCAGGGTGATGCCCCGTTCCAGCGCCCGTTTGACGCAGGCGATCGACTGCGATTTTTCCACCCCGCCCGAATAGGTGAGCCACGATCCGAGGGCGATCTCCGATACCGTCAGGTCGCTGGAACCGAGTTTCCGGTAATTCATGGTGCTTATTCCTTCTCCATGCCCTCCAGATTGCAACGCACCCCGCCGGGCGCAACCCTTTACCGCCCCACGACGCCCCGATATGCACCGGCCCATGGCAAGCCTCGACCCCGACGACTGGACCACCTTCCGCGCCCTCGGCCACCGCATGATGGACGACATGATCGACCGCCTCGCCCATGCGCGCGACACCAAAGTGTGGACGCCGCTGCCCGATCCGGTACGCCAGGCGTTTCACGCCGGCCTGCCGCATCACGGCCTCGGGGCCGAAGCCGCCTATGCCGCATTCACCGCGCGCATCGCGCCCTACGCTTCGGGCAACACCAGCCCGCGCTTCATGGGCTGGGTGCAGGGCGGCGGCAATCCGGTGGGCATGCTGGCGGAGCTTCTCGCGGGCGGCCTCAATGAAAACTGCGGCGGCCGCGATCACGTCGGTCTCGCCGTCGAGCGTCAGGTGATCGCCTGGTCCGCCGCAATGCTCGGCCTGCCGGTCAGCACTGGCGGATTGCTGGTCACCGGTTCGTCGATCGCGAATTTTATCGCCCTGCTCTGCGCGCGGCGGCGGCATCTGGGGACCACGGTCCGCCACGCGGGGCTGGCCGGCGCACCGCTGGTGGGCTACGCTCAGGCCGGCGTGCATCGCTGCATTCCCGGCGCGTTCGACATGGCCGGCCTCGGTACCGAGGCGTTGCGCCGGATTCCGGTCGATGCCGCCTACCGGATCGACCTTGCGGCGCTCGAAGCAACGATCGTCGCCGACCGCGCGTCTGGCCTCGACCCGTTTCTGCTGATCGGCACCGCCGGTGCCGTCGATGTCGGGGCGATCGACGATCTGACCGCCCTGGCCGCCCTCGCGGCGCGGCACAACCTGTGGTTCCATGTCGATGCCGCGTTCGGGGCGCTCGTGGCCCTGTCGCCCACCCGGTGCCACCTGATCGCCGGGATCGAACGGGCCGATTCGGTGGCGTTCGATTTCCATAAATGGGCACAGGTGCAATATGATTCCGGCTGCATCCTGGTGCGCGATCAGCAGTGGATGCTCGACACCTTCGCCCAGCAGGCCAGCTACCTCACCACCACCACGCGCGGCCTGGCCGGCGGCGCGCCCTGGCCCTGCGACCTCGGGCCGGACCTGTCGCGTGGCTTCCGGGCGTTGAAAGTCTGGATGACCCTGCAAGCCTACGGCAGCGACCGCCTCGGCACCATCGTCGATGACAGCTGCGCCCTCGCCCAGCGCCTCGCCACCCTGATCGACACGACGCCCGGCCTCAGCCGCCTGGCACCGGTGCCGCTCAACATCGTGTGCTTCCGCTATGACGACGGCGGCACCGATCTCGACGCCTTCAACGAGGCCCTCGTCGCCGATCTGCAAATCGCCGGCGATTTCGTGCCTTCCACCACCACCATCGGCGGCAAACGGGCCATCCGTGTCGCCCTCGTCAACCACCGCACCACCAGTACCGACATCGACGCGCTGGTCGAGGCCGTGCTCGCGGCGGCATATCATCGCCGCGATGGATCGCCCCATTCATCACTCTGACCGATTGAACAGATCGGGTAGCGGCGCTGGACGCTGTTCCCCCGGGACACCATAGTTCGGCTCAGAGGTATCCCATGCCGCACGATAAAATCGAGTATTCCGCATCGATCGGCGATGCGGTCGCCTATACCACCTGCTACATGTGCGCCTGCCGCTGCGGCATCAAAGTTCATCTCAAGGACGGCAAGCTGCGCTACATCGAAGGCAACCGTGACCATCCGGTCAACCGCGGCGTGCTATGTGGCAAAGGGTCGGCGGGCATCATGACCGCGATTTCACCGGCACGGCTCCGCAAGCCGCTGAAACGCGTGGGGCCGCGCGGGGCCGGTGAATTTATCGAAATCGAGTGGGACGAGGCGATGACGATCGTTACCGATCGGCTGGCCAAAATCCGTGCCGATGACCCGAACAAATTCGCCCTGTTCACCGGACGCGATCAGTCGCAGTCGCTCACCGGGCATTTCGCGCGGATGTTCGGCACGATGAATTTTGCCGCCCACGGCGGGTTCTGCTCGGTCAACATGGCGGCGGCTGGATTGTATTCCCTGGGAGGTTCGTTCTGGGAATTTGGCGAACCGGACTGGGATTATGCCAAACTGTTCCTCCTGTTCGGCGTCGCCGAGGACCATGATTCCAACCCGATCAAACTCGGTCTGGCCAAGCTGAAGGAGCGCGGCGCGAAGATCATTTCGATCAACCCGATCCGCACCGGCTATTCGGCCGTCGCCGATGAGTTCGTCGCGATCACGCCGGGCACCGACGGGCTGCTGATCCTGGCGCTGATCCATTGTCTGCTCGAAAGCGGCCATATCGATACCGAATTCCTGATCCGTTACACCAACGCGCATTATCTGGTGATCGACGCGCCGGGCGAGGCCGATAACGGGTTGTTTGCCCGCGATGCCACAGGCAGGCCGCTCGCGTTCGATCGCGTGACGCAGGCAATGACGGACGCAACGGCGGTCGACACCGACCCTGCGTTGCTCGGCAGCTTCACGCTCCCCGATGGCCGGGTCGCGCGACCATCATTCGCCGTGCTGGCCGAACGCTACTCAGCACCCGAATATGCGCCCGAAGCGGTCGCGGCGCGCTGTGGCGTCCATGCCACCGATATCCGCCGGATCGCGGCGGAAATCGCCGAAGTTGCCTTCAACCAGCCGATCAGCCTCGATCAACCCTGGACCGACACGCAAGGCCGCACCCATCCCACCATGACCGGCCGGCCGGTCGCGATGCATGCGATGCGCGGCATTTCCGCCCATTCCAACGGGTTTCACGCCTGCCGCGCCATCCACGTGCTGCAAATGCTGATCGGGGCGGTCGATACCCCCGGCTCCTGGCGCTATAAATCCCCCTACCCGAAGCCGATTCCGCCGGGCCCCGGCCCCGCTGGGCGGCAGCACGACGCCGATGGTTCGCTCAACGGCACCGTCCTTGGGTTTCCCGCCGGGCCGGAGGATTTGTTAGTGGACGACGCCGGCGAAGCCCTGCGGCTGGACCACGCCTTTTCCTGGGAAGCCCCGCTCGGGATTCACGGCATGATGCACATGGCAATCGCCGAAGCCCACGCCGGCGGCCCCGCCAAAATCGACACCCTGTTCCTCTACATGTCGAACATGGCCTGGAACTCGGCGATGAACCCCGGCGAAACCATGCGGATGCTGACCGATCACGACGGCGCGGGCAATTACCGCATCCCCTTCGTCATTTATGCCGACGCCTTTGCTTCCGAAACCGTGTCCTATGCCGATCTGGTTTTGCCCGACACCACCTATCTCGAACGCTATGACTGTATTTCATTGCTCGACCGTCCGATCGGCTCGGCACACGGCCCCGCCGACGCCATTCGGGTGCCGGTGCTCAAGCCCGATCGCGATGTTCGCCCGTTTCAGGATGTGCTGATCGACCTTGCCGGGCGGTTGGGGCTGCCCCACTTCGTCGATGCCCAGGGCAACAAACTTTATCAATCCTATGCCGATTACATGGTGCGCCACGAACGCAAACCGGGTGTCGGCCCGTTAGCGGGGTTTCGCGGCGCGGATGGCACCGCCAGCGGCAAGGGCACCCCCAACCCCGATCAGTTGCGCCGCTACGTCGAGAACCGCGGCTTCTGGCAACACCATCTGCCCGCCGAACAACTTTACTACAAACACGCCAACCGCGCCTATCTCACCACCGCGAAAGAGATGGGACTGATTGAGTCCGACGAGCAGATCGTTCTGCATCTCTACAGCGAAATTCTGCAAAAATTCCATCTTGCGGGCGAGGGCCACGGCAGTATCGTGCCGCCCGACCGGTTGCGCGCACGCATTGTCCACGTCATGGACCCGTTGCCGATCTGGTATCCGCCGGTCGAGGAATCGCTCACCGATTTGCAACGCTTCCCGCTGCACGCGATCACCCAGCGGCCGATGGTGATGTATCATTCATGGGGTTCGCAAAACGCGTGGCTGCGCCAAATTCTTTCGGAAAACCGGCTCTATCTGCACCGCGACCTCGCCGCCGCCCACGGGCTGGCCGATGAGGATTGGGCGATCGTGGAATCGCGCAACGGCCGGGTCAAATGCCAGATCCGCATCATGGACGGGGTCAATCCCAACACGGTATGGACCTGGAACGCAATCGGCAAGCGCACCGGGGCCTGGGCGCTGGCGAACGACGCCCCGGAATCCCGCCGGGGATTTCTGCTCAACCATATTATCTCGGAATATCTGCCGGTCGATCGCGCGGGCCACCGGATCTCCAACTCCGATCCCGTCACCGGCCAGGCGGCCTGGTTCGACCTGACGGTGCGGCTCGAAAAATGCGATCCGGACACGCTGGCCGAAACCCAGCCGATGCTGGCCCCGACGGCGCTTTTGTTGCGCGAGGCCGCGGAATGACATCATTGCCGCAACCGATCGGGGGGGCCAAAAAACTCGGCCTGGTGATCGATCTCGACACCTGCGTCGGCTGTCACGCCTGTGCGGTGAACTGCAAGGAATGGAACACCGGCGGCCACCACGCGCCCCTGCCCGACTACGACAAATACGGATCGGAACCCGATGGCGTCTGGTTCAACCGCATCCATTCCTACGAGGCCGAAGGCAAAGCTGACGGCTGCGGCGGCCGCACCGTCAATTTCCCCCGCTCCTGCCTGCATTGCGAGCAACCGGAATGCGTCACGGTCTGCCCCACGGGTGCTTCGTACAAGCGCGCGGAAGACGGCATCGTGTTGATCAACACCGACATCTGCATCGGTTGCAAACTCTGCTCCTGGGCCTGCCCCTATGGCGCGCGCGAGTTCGACGAAGATGCTGGGGTGATGAAAAAATGCACCCTCTGCATCGACCGGATTTACAACACCACCCTGCCGGAAGCCGAACGCGAGCCGGCCTGTGTCGCGACCTGCCCGTCACGCGCGCGCCACTTCGGCGACTTCGCCGATCCCGACAGCGATGTTTCGAAACTGGTGGCATCACGCGGCGGCGTCGATCTGATGCCGGAGCTTGGCTACAAGCCGGTGAACAAATACCTGCCGCCGCGCCGCGCGACGATCCCGACCCGCGCCACCGAAGTGCCGGTTCGGGTGGGAACGGGGCTGGGTTCGGCACTCCTCACCTTGGTTGATCGAGTATTATCCCGATGAGATTTTTACGATGACGCCTGCAAGTTCGGTCTTACTCCTGACCACGCTCACCGGGTTCGGCTATGGCCTGCTGGCATGGCTCGGCGTGTTTTGCGCCTTTGGTTTGTTGCCGGCATCACCTTGGTTTATGCCAATTGCGGTGATCATTGCCCTCGCCTTCGCGAGCGGCGGCCTGCTCGCCTCCACCCTGCATCTCGGCCGGCCGGAGCGGGCGTGGCGGGCGTTCAGCCAGTGGCGATCCTCATGGTTGTCACGCGAGGGCGTCGCCTCGATCCTCACCTATCCGCCCGCCCTGGCCTTCGCCGGACTGTGGTTTTTCGCCGGCCCGCACACAATACCGACCCGCGCCGCCGGATTACTGGCGGCGGTGATGGGACTGGGCACGGTTTATTGTACCGCGATGATCTATGCCAGTCTCAAGCCAATCCGGCAGTGGAACAACAAGCATACCGCACCCGATTACCTGATTTTCGCCCTGTTTTCCGGGGCCATGCTGCTGGCCGCCCTCCTTGGGCTTTGGCGCGCGCTTGACGCGGTGGCATGCGTTGTCGCCGCGGTCGCGGCCCTGAGCGCGGCGATCGCCAAACTTGCTTACTGGCGCTTCATCGATGCCCAGACACCCCTGACGACCCTGGCCTCCGCCACCGGCCTCGCGGCCTTCGGCACGGTGCGCCCGCTCGACCAGCCGCACTTCACCGAGAACTACATTCTGCGTGAAATGGGCTATCGGATCGCGCGCAAACACGCCGCCAAACTGCGGCGGATCGTGCTGGCAATCGCCTTCGCCCTACCAGCTTTGTTAGCCCTGATCGCAGCCCTCGGCATCCTGCCGATCCTCACCGCGCCCCTCGCGGTGATTTTCGCCGGCATTGGTTTGTTCATTGAGCGCTGGCTGTTCTTTGCCGAAGCCACCCATGTCTCGACGATCTATTATGGCCGCGCGGTCTGATCCCCAACGGCCTTGACCCTGGCCCGTGGGCTGAAGACAGCCAAGGGCGCTCCCTTGGCTGTCCTGGGTTCGAGGATTATACTAACAGCCTGTTTTGGATCACCCGACCCGCCCAGCCGCCCGGTCGCCGCCGCTGCGGCCCCGGCTCGGGGCGGCATAGGAACGCTGCTGCGGCCGGCTCTGGCCAGCTTTCGGCGCAGCACCGCTGCGGTTCTGGCCACCGCTGCGCTGGTTCTGCGAGCGGTTCAGATGCGGCGGCGTTACCCCGCGCGCCGGCACCGCGCCGCCGGGGATCAACTGCTTGCCGATCAGGCGCTCGATATCGCGCAGATAGGTCAGCTCCGCCGGTTCGACGAACGATACCGCGATGCCATCGGCCCCGGCGCGCGCGGTGCGGCCGATCCGGTGGACATAGGATTCCGGAATATTCGGCAATTCGAAATTCACCACATGCGAAATCCCGTCAACGTCGATGCCGCGCGCGGCAATATCGGTCGCGACCAGCACCTTGATCCGTCCCTGGCGGAACTGATCGAGCGCCCGTTCCCGCTGGCTCTGGCTTTTGTTGCCGTGAATCGCCGACGCCCCGACTCCAGCCCCTTCGAGATGGCGGCAGACCTTGTCGGCCCCGTGCTTGGTGCGGGTGAACACGATGGCGCGTTCGACCGCGACATCCTTCATCAAGGTGACCAGCGCGTCTTTTTTCTGCTCGCCGGTCAGCAGCATCACCCGCTGATCGATCCGGTCGATCGGCTTGGATTCGACACTCACCGCCACCTCGCGCGGGTTGCGCAGAAATTCCGAGGCCAGAGCGCGGATTGGCTTGGGCATGGTGGCGCTGAACATCACCGCCTGGCGGGTTTTCGGCAACATCGCCATGATCCGGCGGATCGCCGGCATGAAGCCGAGGTCGAGCATCTGATCGGCTTCATCCAGCACGATCATGTCGGTCGCATCGAGGCGGATCGCCCCGGTCGAAATATGGTCGAGCAGCCGGCCCGGCGTTGCGACCAGAATATCGACGCCCTGCATCATCTGGCGGGCCTGCGGGCCGGGTTTGGCACCGCCGATCACCACGGCGACACTCGGGCGGATGAACTTGCCATAGGTGCGGGCGGCCTCGGCGATCTGGCTCGCCAGTTCGCGGGTCGGTGCCAGGATGAGCGTGCGGCAGGCACGGTTGCCCGGTGCCGAGCGCTTTTCGACCAGCCGGTGCAAAATCGGCAGCACGAAGGCCGCCGTTTTGCCGGTACCGGTCTGGGCGACGCCGACCAGGTCGGCACCTTCGAGAATAATCGGGATCGCCTGCGCCTGGATCGGGGTTGGGGTTGTGTAGGATTCCGCCGTAACGGCGCGAACAACGGGCTCGGCGAGGCCGAGGTCGGTGAAAAGGGTCAAGGTCAATGCTTTCATGGCCACACGCCCAGGACGAGCGATGCGGCAGATTCGGTTTAAGGAAGCGTGCGTAGAACAGCTGCCCGGTGAAGCGCGCGAGGTCTGGTTTTACCTGCCGCCAACCTGGGATGGCGCGCATTTGTCGCGCTATCCATCCAGTGAACAGGGCCGGCGGCGATCGCCGCATCTACGAGCACTGTTCTGTTGCAGCGCACATACACCGGATGACGCGGTTGTGGCAAGCACTGGTTTAGTGCCGCCCGCCCCAGCCGTCATGGTCGCCACCCCAGCCACCGTAGCCGCCACCCCAGCCGCGGCCCCAACCACCCCAGTAGCCGCCGCCGATGACCACGCTGCCGGTGACCACCGGCGCGGGGGCAACATAAGCCGGGTAGCCATACCCATACCCATAACCGTAACCACTCGGGTAATAGACGCAGCCCGACAAACCAATCGCCGCCACACCGGCCGCAACCAGAACCAATCCCTTTCGAAGTATCGGTTTCATAAAAACACCTCATTCATCACTAACTGCTATATAGGAACGCGCTTGTGGCAAGGATGCGGCGAATTGCCGCCAAAATTGTAACGTCCGGCAACGGTTTGCCTTCATCCTGCCGCGATCCGGTCCCTATTCGGCCGCACCGGCATACCTATCTACGATACCAATCAACCGTGCAGCCGACCTACGGAGATTTGTCATGCGACCCAGCTTCCGCCTCGCCCTCGCCCTGACCACCGCACTCGGCACCATTCTACCGGCGATCCCCACCGCCCAGGCGCAGGATGCCAGCAGCGCGCCGCCCGAGCGGGTCGGCCAGATCGCGCTGGTTCAGGGTTCCGTCTCGTTCGACACCAATGGGGCCAGCCAGTGGACCGCGGCGGCCCTGAACTACCCGGTCACCAGCGGCGATGCGCTCTATACCCAACCGGACGCCGAAGCCGCCGTCGCGATCGACTGGAGCCGGATCACCCTCAACGATGCCACCGAATTGCAGATCACGAACATCGGGCCGCATACCGTCGATGCCGCCTTGTCGCAGGGCGAAGCCTACCTCGATCTGCGCTATCTCGCGCCGGGCGACAGCTACGCCATCACCACGCCGCGCGGTACCGTGAACATCACCCAGAACGGCCGGTACGACATTCTGGCCGGCGATCAGAACGCGCCCACCATGGTGACGGTGATCGACGGTGCGGCGCAGTTGCAGGGCCAGGACGTATCGCTCGACATCGCATCCGGCGAAACCGCCACCCTACAAGGTGCTGACCCGGTAAACGCCTCGCTCGGGGCCGGGCAGCGCGACCCCTTCGTCGATCGCATGCTGGCGGTGCATTACACCGCCGCGCCCTCCTACGTACCGCCGGTGGTCAACCAGATGACCGGCGGCTACCAGCTTTCGCAATACGGCAACTGGTCGCAGACCTCGCAATACGGAGCGGTATGGTATCCTCGGGTATCGTCGGGCTGGGTGCCGTATCGCGACGGGCACTGGGCCTACGTGGCACCCTGGGGCTGGACCTGGGTCGATAACGATCCCTGGGGTTTCGCGCCGTTCCACTATGGCCGCTGGGTGCAATACGGCGGCCGCTGGGGCTGGGCACCGGCACCGGTCGCCTACGATGCGCCGGCCTATTACCAGCCGGTCTATGCTCCGGCGCTGGTGAGTTTTTTCGATGTCGGCGCGGGCGTGGCGATCGGCGTCGGGATCACCGCCGGGGCGCTGGCCGCCGGATCGATCGGCTGGGTGCCTCTGGCCCCGAACGAGCCGTATCTGCCGTGGTATCACTGCCCGCCGCATTACGTGCAGCAGGTGAATTACTACAACGTGCGCAACGTCAATCGCTTCACCGACATCCATAACACCACGATCATCAACAATTACGGGCCGCAACGGCTGATCAATCGGGGCGGTGCCACGGTTATTCCCGCGGCGGCAATGCGCCGGGGCGATCCGGTCGGGCGATTTGGCCGGCCCGCGCCGCAAGCCATGCTGGCCGACGCAAGGCCGGTGCCACCGGCAGGGTTCCGTGGCGCACCGAACCATCCGGGCGGTGGCGCGGCACCGGGCCAGCATCCGCCACGCGAGTTCGGCCAGTTGCCGGGCGCGCCGGGAAACCTCGTGCATCGCATTGCCGCGCAGGCTCCCCGCCCGGCACCGTTCGCCGCGTCGCGCGGGCTGCCGGTAGCCCATTCGGGACCGGTTCGCGGGGCTGCCCTGCGGCCGCAAATCCACGTCATGCCGCGCAACCAGGCCCAGGCGCATAACCCGCTTCCCCCTCAACCAGGGGCGCATCAGCCGGGTGCGCACCCGATGCCAGCGACAATCGGCCGGCCGATGCAGCCGGGCGGCATGACACATCCCAACATGCCGCAACCCCCGCGCCCGCCACAGGAACCGGCTCATCCGCAAGCCCGTCCGCCGTTCCACCCCCCGCTGCACCCGCCATTGCACCCGCCGGCACCACCCACCCATCCGATGCCGCGGACGGACCAATTCCACCCCCCAGTGCCGCCTCATCCCGCCGCGCGGCCACAGCAATTCCACCCCCCGATGCCGCAAGCCCGCCCCGCGCCGCGACCGGAACAGTTTCATCCCCAGCCCCCACCGCAGCAGCGGCCACGGGCCATGCCGCAACAGCGGCCGGAACCCATGCCGCAGCAGCGGCCCCAGGCAATGCCACAACAGTTCCATCCTGCCCCGCACCCCGAGGCGCGGCCGGCACCGCGTCCCGCGCCAGACCGTAAGGACGTGCAGCATCCCTAGCAGCCCGGCGGATTCGCTCTATCTGTGCCGCCCGGGTGCGTGGTAGCATTCATTCATGGACATCCCTGCTGCCGCTCCGATGATCGACCGGCTGGCGCGCCGCCGCCGCCGCCAGCGCTCGATCGAAAATTTATTGCTCCTGCCCCTCGCGTTGATCCTGGAGTTTCTCGACCGGGTCATCTGGGATGGTGCCAAAGCCCTGCTCGACCTGATTTCGCGCTTGCCGGTGGTCGGGCAGTTGCGCCGCTTCCTGCAAACCTTGCCGCCCTTGATCGTGGTGTTTCTATTCCTGATCCCCGAGGCGATCGATCACCTCAGCGGTTTCTGGGCGACGGTGCTGCTGGTCAAGGGCAACTGGCTGGGGGCGACGATCGTCGCTGTGTTCATCAAGGGATTCGCGATCCTGCTGGGATTATGGATTTATCAGTCGTGCGAAGCGAGTTTGATGTCGGTGCGATGGTTCGCCGTCGTGCATGACAAGGTTATCGTGGCGCGCGACTGGGTGCTGGAGCGCACGCGGCCGATCCGCGAACGGCTATGGCTGGCCTCGCACACGGTCGAACGCCGGCGTTTCGCGCGCCGGCTTTCCGCGTGGCGGCTGCGCATCGCGCGGCTGACCGGGCAGGCCCGCCGGTGAGCGCACAACCACGGAGGCGCGCGTGACCCGGCTGGCGCGCGCGCATCTGACCCTGGCCGATCCGGTGCTCGGCATGCTGATCAGCGATGTCGGGGCTTGCGGCCTGAAGCCGGACCGCACGCGCGAACCCTACGCCGCGTTAATCTCGGCGGTCGCGCACCAGCAGTTGCACGCCCGCGCCGCCGAGGCGATCATGGGGCGGCTGGCGATGCTGGCCGGCAGCCCGATCCCCGAACCGGCGGAATTACTGTCACTGTCCGACACCGCCTTGCGCGGCTGTGGGTTTTCCGGTGCCAAAATCGCCGCCCTGCGCGACATCGCCGCCCGCACGCTCGATGGCACCGTTCCCACCAGGCGGGCGGCGGCGCGGCTGAGCGATGCGATGCTGATCGAACGCCTGTGCGCCCTGCGCGGCATCGGGCGCTGGACCGTCGAGATGCTGTTGATTTTCACCCTGGGCCGCCCCGATGTTTTTCCGGTCGACGATTTCGGGGTGCGGGAAGGTTACCGGCTGCTCCACGGCTTGACCGAACAGCCGAAGCCACGCGCTTTCGCGGTGATCGGCGAAGCCTATGCGCCCTATCGCAGCTTCGCCGCCTGGTATCTGTGGCGGGCGGCGGACCGGGGCAAAAAGATCAAACCCCCGTCGTCGCTGGCCGCCGATTAAAACCATTTCATCGCAAAAATAGCGATAGAGTACGTTCGTTCCCAAACGATCATGCGCTATCGTCCTTGTCACCAAAAGTAACGCGCAGAGTCCCGGCGCGGGATAGACCGACATCGTGCGCGCTGCAAAATGCAGACTTGCACTTGCGATCATCCGATCAAGAGTGCATACTTTATCTGTTTTATTTCGCACGGAAATCAAACGACCGCGTTTTGCGGTATCAGGCGCGAGTGCCGGTTTCCGGATTTTTCCAAATGTTCACGAGGTGTTTCTTTGTTTAATACGCCCAACGAGGCCGAAATATCCGACGACGAGACCGAAGCGCGGATTCGTCGTTCGCTCGGTCTTAGTGCCACCGTCGCCCCCCACAACAACAGTGGCAACCATTCCAATACCACGCATGGATCGGGCGGCTCCTCGCTCCCGCGCCGCCGCTTTGTCCGCGATGGCGAGGTGCCGGTGGTCGTTCTCCACCCGAAATCCGAAAGCGAAAATCGCCACGCCGCCGCCCTCGCAGACCTCACGCGGCAGCGCGACCTGGAACGCGCGGCGCGGTCGCGCGCCGAACACGCTCTACAGGAGGCGCTTGGCACCATTCAAACGTTGCAAACCCGCCTCGCCCATGCCGATCTGGCCCGGACCGAGCGTGCCGCGCCGGTGTTCGTGAAACCCGCCATTGCCGAACCTGCCATTGCCGAACCCGCCGTTACCGAGCCTGCCATTGCCGAACCCGCCGCCCCAAGCACCGCGCTGGTTGCCGATGCGCCACCCCCCCACCGCCGCCGCCGCGCCAAGCCTGTCGCGACGGTCGCGACCGCCGAGGAGGCCGAACCGACGCCGATAAAATGGTGGCGCGACCCCCCGGAACCCGACGACCGATCCGCTGGCAGAAAGCCAAACTCGCGCTTCTGACCTAGCCCCGCCCACGGCCTTTACCATTTTGCCGGCCTGCGACCGGCTTTTCGCGGTCCAAGCCTGCTTATCTCTGGAGCAATATTGCGCCAGCCCCCCAACGCTGAAACGAGCGCCGGAGGTAGCGCTGGCTGGTATTATTGATGGCCGCGCAGCAACGTCAGAATGCCATCCAGCTGATCGAGTGATTCATAAGACAGGCTGACCGAACCGCCCTTGCCGTTGTAGCTGATCCGCACCCGCAGCCCGAGTCTTTCAATCAATTCACGCTCCAGCATGCGCGTGGCCGAATCGATTTGCGGCGCGGCGGCCGGCACGCGCGGCTTCGGCGTCAACGCCGCCGCCACCATCGCCTCGGTCTGGCGCACCGTCAGCCGGTTCGCCATGATCGCCCGCGCTCCGGCTTGCGGGTCGGGGTGCTGCATCAGCGCGCGGGCATGGCCCGAGCTCAAATCGCCCGAGCGCAACGCCTTCTGCACCTCGGTCGGCAGGTTGAGCAGGCGCAGCATGTTGGTGATATGCGGACGGGATTTGGCAACCGCGGCGGCCAGATCCTCCTGGATCATCCCGAACTCGTCGAGCAGGCGCTGGTAGCCTTCCGCCTCCTCGATCGGGTCGAGATCCTGACGCTGCAAATTCTCGACCAGCCCGGCCGCCATCGCATCGGTGTCGGACAACTCGCGCACCAGCACCGGCACTTCATGCAACCCGGCCCGCTGCGCCGCCCGCCACCGCCGTTCGCCGGCGATAATCTGATACTGGCCGGATTTGCCGGGATAGGAGCGCACCAGCAACGGCTGCAACACCCCGCGCGACTTGAGCGAGGCGGCGAGTTCCTCCAGCGCCGCTTCGTCCATCGCCCGGCGCGGCTGAAACGGACCGGGATGCAGCGTCGCAATCGCCAGACTCCGCGCCCCCTCCATCGGACCCATCACCGCGCCCTCCGACGCGGCCCCCCCCATCAGTGCGACCAATCCCTTGCCGAGACGACGCGGCTGTTGCTTTACGCTCATTTCAAAACCCTCATGCCCGGACCCCATGTTTCTGCCGGCGCAAAAACTCGACCGCCAAATTCACATACGCCTGCGCCCCCGGCGACCGGAAATCGTACAGCAACACCGGCTTGCCATGGCTGGGCGATTCCGTCACCCGGATATTTCGGGGAATCGCGGTCTCGAACACATCCGCCTTGAAATACGCCCGCACATCATCCGCCACCGCCTGCCCCAGATTGTTCCGCCGGTCGAACATCGTCAGCACAACCCCTTCCAGGGCCAAACGCGGGTTGAGGGTGCGCCGCACCAGATTGATCGTCCGCATCAACTGACTGATCCCCTCCAGCGCAAAAAACTCGCATTGCAGCGGGATCAACACCGACGACGCCGCAACCAGAGCGTTCAATGTGAGCAGCCCAAGGCCGGGGGGGCAATCGATAAAAATATAACCGAATTGTCCGACCAACCCCGGCTCGGCCAAAGCCCGTTCGATCAGGTGTTCGCGCGCCTCGCTTTGGGAAAATTCGAGGTCCGCCCCGATCAAATCCTCGGTCGCCGGAATGATCAGCAGGCCGGGCACCTCGGTCGGCAACACCAGCGAGGCGGCCGGAGCCTCGCCGGTCAGCAATGCATAACTGCCCAACCCGCGCTCATCCGCACCAATCCCAAACCCGGTGCTGGCGTTGCCCTGCGGGTCCAGATCGAGCAGCAACACCCGCTCGCCGGTCGCCGCCAAGGCGGTGGCCAGATTGATCGCGGTGGTGGTCTTGCCGACCCCCCCCTTCTGATTGGCAATCGCGATGATTTTAGCCTGCACGGCGCAACCCACTGATCCGCAAAATCACCGCCTCCGCCTCGGTCTGGCTGGGGAAGCGCTCCACCACCACGGACCAGGCAATCTCCGCCGCCAGCACTTCGGCATCGGCGTTACGGCCCTTGAGGAACAGGCAAGTGCCGCCCGCAACCAGCAACGGTGCCGCGTAATCCAGCAACCCCGGCAAAGGCGCCAAGGCGCGGGCCATCACCAATTCGGCCGGCGCGACATCGACCTCCTCAATCCGCATCGGCAACACCGTCGCCCGCAACCCCAGCGTCGCCACCATCGTCTGCAAAAACGCCGCCTTGCGCCGATCCGATTCGATCATGGTGACATGAAGGTCCGGCCGCTCGATCGCCACCACAATACCCGGCAACCCAGCACCCGACCCCAGATCGATCGCGCGGGTCACGCCGGGGGGAATCAGCGGCACGATCTGCAATGAATCCAGAATATGCCGCCGCCAGATCACTTCATCGGTCGCATCCTTGCGGGCGATCAGGTTGATCGTCCCGGTCCATTTTTTGATCGATGCCGAATAGGTCCGAAGTGGTCCATTTGTTTCACGTGAAACAAGAGCACCAGAACGGACCTTTTTTTCGGGTTCCATAATACTCATGCCGCCAACACATGCGTCTTCCGCAGTGCCGCGAAAATCGCCCCCATCGCCGCCGGCGTCATGCCCTCCAGCCGCCCCGCTACCCCCAACGAGGTCGGCCGCACCCGCTCCAGCCGCCCGATCAACTCCGCCGACAACCCGCCAACCGCCCGATAATCGAACGAACCCGGAATACTCACCGCCTCATCCTTCGCCCTCGCCCGAATTTCACCGGCCTGCCGGTCCAGATATCCGGCATAAAGCCGATCGGCGGCGACAATGCCCTGCGCCATCGCACCACCCGCAATACCACGCCGCACCGCCGCGACCTCATGCTGCAAAGCCCCGAACGCCGCCTGCCGCCGTGTCCCGACGCATCCCCACGCCAAACCCAACGGGGTCAACCGCAAATCCGCATTATCCGCCCGCAAACTCAACCGATGCTCCGCCCGCGAGGTGAACATCCGATACGGCTCCGTCACCCCCCGCGTCACCAGATCATCGATCATCACCCCGATATACCCCTCAGCCCGCCCCACCGTCACCGCATCCAACCCGCCGGCCCGCCGTGCCGCGTTGATCCCCGCCACAATCCCCTGCGCCGCCGCCTCCTCATACCCGGTAGTGCCGTTGATCTGGCCCGCCAGAAACAACCCCGGCACCGCCCGCAACCCCAACCCATGATCCAGCGCGCGCGGATCGACGTAATCGTACTCGACCGCATAGCCCGGCCGCAGCAGCACCGCCCGCTCCAACCCCGGCATGGTATGG
The DNA here is from genome assembly GCA_028688905.1 of Acidiphilium sp. GTDB lineage: Bacteria > Pseudomonadota > Alphaproteobacteria > Acetobacterales > Acetobacteraceae > Acidiphilium. The sequence continues at coordinate 107,323 of JAQTXH010000007.1, forward strand.
ATGAAATCCTCCTGCACCTCGAGTGGCAGGCTGGTCGAAATCCCGTTGGGATACACCGTATCGTCGTCCAGCCCTTCCGGTTCCAGAAACACCTGATGGCGCGACTTGTCGGCGAACCGCACCACCTTGTCCTCGATCGACGGACAATAGCGCGGCCCCACCCCCTCGATCCGCCCGCCATACACCGCCGAGCGATGCAAATTCGCGGTGATCATCGCATGCGTCGCGGGTGTGGTTTCGGTAATTCGGCACGAAATCTGCCGATTTGAAACCGCCCCCGTCGTCAGACTGAACGGAATAGGTACCGCCTCGCCCCGATCTTCCGGCAATCCCGCCCAATCGATCGACCGCCGATCCAGCCGCGCCGGCGTGCCGGTCTTCAACCGTCCCAGCGGCAATCCCAAGCCGAGCAACCGTGCCGCCAGCGCGTTCGCCGCCGCATCGCCCACTCTTCCCCCCGACTCGGTCCGCTCACCGAAATGCAGCACCCCGCGCAAAAACGTTCCCGCCGTCAGCACCGCCGCACCGCAGGCAATCCGCGCGCCAGCGGCCGTGATCACCGCGCGTAAAGCCCCGTCGGCACCGATCTCAACATCCGCCGCCTCACCCTCGATCACGTCCAGATGGGTCTGCGCCGCAATCAACCCCTGCATCGCCGCGCGATACAGCGCCCGATCCGCCTGCGCCCGCGGCCCCCACACCGCCGGCCCCTTGGTGCGGTTGAGCATCTTGAAATGAATACACGCCGCATCGGCCGCCTGGCCCATCAGACCGTCGAGCGCGTCGATCTCGCGCACCAGATGCCCCTTGCCGATCCCGCCGATCGCCGGATTGCACGACATTTCACCAATCCGGTCGCGCCGATGGGTCAGCAACGCGGTCCGCGCGCCCACCCGCGCCGAAGCCGCCGCCGCCTCACACCCGGCGTGGCCGCCACCGATCACCACCACGTCGTATCCTTGCCTAATCTCACTCATGGCGCGCCTATAGCATCATTTGCCGATACAGAAGCTGGAAAACACCCGATCAAGCACATCTTCCACCCCGATCACCCCGGTCAGCCGCGCCAAGGCGGTGGCGGCGGCCTGCAAATCCTCGGCGCGCAACTCGGGTTCCGCCACCAGAATCGCCCGATCGAGCGCCGCCGCCATGTCGCGCAGACACGCCATCTGCCGGGGGCGTGGCAGGGCTGGCCCCGCGCCACGCTCGACCAAACGGGCAACGCGATCCTGCAAAGTCGCGATCAGACCAGCCATCCCCACCCCGGTGTGCGCGCTCACCGCCAGCACCCCCGCCGGTACCTCGCCACCCAGATCGGATTTGGTCGCGACCACCATCCGAACCACCCCTTCAGGTGCCGCAGGAATCGAAAAATCCGGCGCGGCCGCGCATAACATCACCAAATCCGCCCGCCGGGCGTGCGCCTCCGCCCGGCGGACACCCTCCGCCTCGATGGCATCCGCCGACACCCGCAACCCCGCCGTATCGACCAGCCGCACCTTCACCCCCCCGAGATCGAGCCGCACCCCGATCGCATCGCGCGTGGTGCCCGGAACCTCCGACACGATCGCGACATCCTCGCCGGCCAGCGCGTTCACCAGGGTCGATTTTCCCGCGTTCGGCGCGCCCAGCACGACAATGTCGATCCCCTCGCGCAGCCGTTCCGCCGCCACCCCCGCCCCGATCGCCGCCCCGATCTCGCCGCGCAATCCGCCGATCTCCGCCAGCATCGCTGCCTCGACCTCGGGTGGCAGATCCTCATCGGCAAAGTCGATCAGCGCCGCCTGGCGCGCCATCAGCCCGATCAATCGCGCGCGCCAGACCCCGATCGCCGCACTCATCGCCCCGCCGGCCTGATCGAGCGCCAAAACCCGCTGCGCCTCGGTTTCCGCGGCAATCAGATCGGCAATCCCCTCGGCCTGCACCAGATCGAGCCTGCCGTTGCCGAATGCGCGGCGGGAAAATTCGCCGGGTTCCGCCGGTCGCGCGCCCAGCGCCACCAGCGCCGCACTCATTGCCGCGGCCACCGCACGGCCGCCGTGGGGTTGCAACTCGGCATAATCCTCGCCGGTCACACTGTCGGGTCCGGGAAACCGGATCACCAGACCCCGGTCGATCAAGCCGCCCTCGGCATCGCGAAACCCGCGCAGACTCGCCCGGCGCGGCGAGGGTAAACGACCCACCAACCCCGCCACCACCGCATCCACCCCCGCCCCGCTCAACCGGATCACCGCAATCGCGCCACCCACGCCGCTGGCGGCGGCGAAAATCACGCCGGTCATTTCGCCGGTGCCACCTCGGCGGGCAGCATCATTTCGGCGATCGGTTTGCCGTCCCGAATATCCTCGATCAGCACCCGATCCACCGCCGCCGTGTCCGCCACCCGATACCAGGTGCCGCGCGGATAAATCACCATCACCGGCCCATGGGCGCAACGATCGAGGCACCCCGCCGCATTGATCCGCACCCCCTCCAGCCCCAATTCCTTGGCCCGCGCCTTCATGTAGTCACGCAGCTTCTCCGACCCCTTCTCGCCACACGACCCCCGCGGATGCCCCGGCGGGCGGTGATTGCCGCACACAAATACATGATGGGTGAAATAAGGTGGCTGAACGGCATCATCGGTCATCGTCTGCTCTCGCGCTTTCACTGTCGGCGGCTACAACCCGATCGTTTCAGGACGAACCGGATCCGTCTTTACTTTTGCAAGCCATTTCATCGTCTTCGGTTGCCGCACGGGCGTCAACCTCAAGCAATATTGCTCTATCGAATACGAACCGGGTTTGACTTTTACCCATAGGTCAAAGTCAAACCCGGATGATATAGCCATTGCACCCAACACCAGGAAGCCCGACCCGTCATGACCCGCAACACGCTCGCCGCCGCGACCTCGCCCTATCTGCTGCAACACGCCGGGAATCCGGTGCATTGGCAGATGTGGCTGCCCGAAACCCTCGCCCAGGCCCGCGCGGAACAGAAGCCGATCCTGCTGTCGATCGGCTATGCCGCTTGCCATTGGTGTCATGTGATGGCGCATGAAAGTTTCGAGACTCCCGAGTCCGCCGCGCTGATGAACGCGCATTACGTGTGCATCAAACTCGATCGCGAGGAACGCCCGGATATCGACAGCATCTACATGGCGGCGTTGCAGGCGATGGGCGAGCAAGGCGGGTGGCCGCTGACCATGATTCTCACGCCGGATGGTGCGCCGATTTTCGGCGGCACCTATTTCCCGCCAGAGCCGCGCTGGGGCCGGCCCTCGTTCCGCCAGGTGCTCGCGGCTGTGGCGGAGGCGTGGAACAAGGACCGGGAAAAACTCCTGGTCAGTGGGGCATCGCTGCTGCGCCGGATCGCGAACCACGCCGAACCGGCACCGGGTGGCACGCTCGCCCCCGCCGACCTCGATAGGGTAGCCGAGCGGTTCATCGGCATGGTGGATTGGGGGGATGGCGGGTTGCGCGGCGCGCCGAAATTTCCCAACGCCCCGATTTTCCGCTTCCTGTGGAGCGAATATGCCCGCACCGGGCGGCATGAGGCCGGGGCCGCGGTGACGCTGATGCTGGCGCGGATGGCGCAGGGTGGCATCTATGATCACCTCGGCGGTGGCTTTGCGCGGTATTCGACCGATGAAGCGTGGCTGGTGCCGCATTTCGAGAAAATGCTCTACGACAATGCCCAGTTGCTCGACCTGCTCGCTCTGGCCCAGGGCACCGAACCCGATCTGCTGCTGCACGCCCGCGCGGCGGAAACGGTGGAATGGCTGGCGCGCGACATGCTGGCCAAACACGACCCCGCGCCGGACGGTTCGATGGCTTTCGCCGCTTCGGAGGACGCCGATTCCGAAGGGGTCGAGGGCAAATTCTATGTCTGGACGCGCGGCGGGATCGCGGCGGCTCTGGGCGAGGATTTCAGCCGCTTCACCGAGCATTACCCCTGCCCCGAAGCCGGCAATTGGGAAGGGCATATCATTCTCACCCGCGCCACCCATCCCGAAGACCCGATCGTCGAGCGCGATCTGGCCGAGCTGCGCGATCGGTTGCGCGCCGTGCGCGAGCAGCGGGTGCGGCCGGGCTGGGACGACAAAATCCTGGCCGACTGGAACGGCCTCACCATCGCCGCCCTGGTGCGCGCCAGTGCGGTGTTCGCCCGGCCGGACTGGCTCGACCTCGCGATCGGCGCGTTCGATGCTGTGGCGGTGTTGCTGGGCCGGGCCGACGGACGGTTCGACCATGCCTACCGGCGCGGCAGGGTTTCCGCCGCCGGTATGCTCGACGATCAGGCGGCGATGCTGCGCGCCATGATCGCGCTCTACCAAGCCACCGGCACCCAAATCTATCTCGACCGCGCCGAACAGCTGATCGCGCTCACCACCAGCCATTTCGGCGACGGTGCCGGCGGGTTTTTCTGCACCGCCGACGATGCCGCCGATCTGCCCGGCGGGATGCGCCCGCGCGCGGCGTTCGACAATGCAACGCCCGCCGGCACCGGGCTGATGGCGGAGGCTTTTGCGCTGCTGTATCATCTAACCGGCAACCCCGCCTACCAAGCATCGGCGGCGGCTCTGATTGCCGCGCACGCGGGCGAACGCCGGGCGCTGCCGGCCTACCCGACGATTCTGGCGGCGGCGGCACTGCTGGAAAACGCGGCCAGCGTGGTGCTCACGGGCGATCGGGCCGACCCGCGCTTTACAGAAATGCATCAGGCGGCGCTCGCCAGTTTTGATCCTTCGGTCGTGGTGTTGCCCCTAGGCGATCGCAATGCCCTGCCCGCCGGGCACCCGGCCCACGGCAAGGCCAGCGATCAACCCGCCGCGTTCGTTTGCCGGGGAAATGTCTGCACGCTGCCGGTCACCGATGGCGCGGCGCTGCGTACCGCGCTGCGGCGAAGCACATCGCCCCCATAACTATCGCCCCCATAACCACGGTTTCGGTGACGTTGATTCCAGCGTAGAACGCATCGAACGATAAGGATGACGACAATGATCGATGAAGCAGCGATTCGGGCGCGGATCGGCCAGTTCCGGGTGGCGGATGGCTCTGGATTGCCCGCCGCGATGATCGACAGCGTCGCGGTGCGCGACGGCATGGTGCAGGTCGCGCTGACGATTGCGAAGGCCGATGCGGCGCGGCTGGAACCGGTGCGGCTGGGGCTGGAGCAGAGTCTGGCGGCGATGGCGGGGGTACGTAACGCGACCGTGATGTTCACCGGGCCGCGTGCGCCTGCCGCCTCGGCCCACACCTCGGCCGAACCGCCGGCGGCGACATTGCTGGGGCAGGTCAAGTCGATCATCGCGGTCGCTTCCGGCAAGGGCGGCGTCGGCAAATCGACCGTCGCGGTCAATCTGGCGGTGTCACTGGCGGCCAAGGGGATGAGGGTCGGTTTGCTCGATGCCGATATTTATGGGCCGTCGCTGCCGCGCATGCTCGGCACCAAGGGTAAGCCGGACATGGCGGGCAACCAGCTGGTGCCGATCGATGCCTGGGGGTTGAAGGCGATTTCGATCGGGCATGTGGTGTCCGAGGAGACCGCGATGGTCTGGCGCGGGCCGATGGTGCTCAATGCGCTGATGCAGCTGATGACCCAGGTGGCGTGGCCGGCGCTCGATGTCATGGTGATCGATCTGCCGCCCGGCACCGGCGATATTCAGCTTACATTGGCGCAGCGGTTGAAGCTGACCGGGGCGGTGGTGGTTTCGACGCCGCAGGATATCGCGTTGCTCGATGCGCGGCGTGGGGTTTCGATGTTCCAGCAGGTACGGGTGCCGGTGCTGGGGATTGTCGAGAATATGAGCTTTTTCTGCTGCCCGAATTGCGGGGCGCGAACCGAGATTTTCGGCCATGGCGGCGCGCGGGCGGAAGCGGCGCGGATCGGGGTGCCCTTTCTGGGCGAGGTGCCATTGCTGCCGGCAATCCGCGAAACTTCGGACGCCGGCACGCCGATTGCGGTGAGTGCGCCGGGCAGCGAGGCGGCGCTGGCGTTCATGGCGGTGGCTGAGGCGGTGATCGGCCAGATGGCCGGCGAGCGCACCGCCGGGCCGCGCATCGTGATCGAATAAGACCATGGCTGAGGTCGGGTTTTATCATCTGACCCGAACCGGGGTGGCGGCGGCGCTGCCCGCCCTGTTGGGCCGCACCTTGGCGGCGGGGCAGCGGGCGGTGGTGCGCGGGGGGGATCAGGCGTTGATCACGGCGCTCGATGCCGCCCTGTGGCTATCCACCAATCCGGACTGGCTGCCGCATGGCACGGCTGCCAGCGGCTTTGGGGCGGATCAGCCGATCTGGCTCACCACGGGCGACGATGTGCCGAACGGGGCGAAATTCCTGTTTTTGATTGACGGCGCGGTGGCCGATCTGGCCGGGTTCGAGCGGGTGTTCGACCTGTTCGACGGCACCGACGATGCAGCGGTGACGGCGGCGCGCACGCGCTGGGCGGCGGCAATGGCGGCTGGCCATAGCCTGACCTATTGGCGGCAGACCGAACAAGGCTGGACCAAAAGGCGTTAGCCGAACATTAATTTTCGTGCGCCATACTCACGACAGGTGACCAAGAGGGTCTTATGTCGGCGGCTCGTGCGAAATTGTTGTTCGATACCGGTAATGCCCACGATTCGCATGGCGCGTGGGATGCGGCGGCACGGGCATTCGCGGCATGCGCCGATTTTGCACCGGGCAACGAAGCCGCCCTGGTCAATCTGGGCAATACCTTAGTCAAGGCTGGACGGACGGCCGAAGCGATCGCGGCGTATCGCCGCTGCCTCGAGGTCGCGCCGGGCAATATCGATGTGCGGTTCAATCTGGGCAACGCGCTGACCGGCGCGGGGCACCTGACCGAAGCGGTTGAAGTGTATGTCGCGTGCCGGCATTGTCAAGTTGATTGGTGGGGGCGCGGCTGGAGTGGCAGCGATCGATTAGGTAGCCAGATTTGAGGCATAGTCAGCCCAGAGTGAAAACGCGTCGGCTCTGGCGTGGCGGAATGATCGGGCG
>JAQTXH010000003.1 GCA_028688905.1 Acidiphilium sp.
TCAATCGTCGTCGATCGGCTCGCGGCACACCCGTCAGGTTCATTATCGGATCTTGGTGACATCAGGTGAAAATCTGATGTAGAACCAACGTGCGTTCTCTCCCCGAATGACGGTCATGAGAGCTTATATTGATGATAGACCCGCCCGCATCACCGAAGGCGATGGTCGCATGCTTGGATGCGAACAGCACGCCGGCGATATTCAGCGCGGTCTGAGTGTTCACATGATCCGCATCGATCTCGATCAACGGGCGTCCCGCCGCGAGACCAGCATTGTTCACCAGAACATCGATTCGTCCGAATTCGCTGACCGCAAAATCGATCAGCCCTTTGGCATTGATATCCAATGAGACGTCAGCCTCGAAGGACGCGGCGTTCCCACCGGCACGGATGATTTCGGCCACAACTGGAGGGCATAGCGTTGAAGGTACGCTAAACAACGCTATTGGAGAACGATCCAAGAACACCTACACCGTTTACTTTTTGAATGTGATGTGGAGGGTTTTCCGGTTTGTTGACTGCGCTGCTCGGTCTCAAAGAAAATCGCCGCGCGGCGGTCTCAATCTATCGCCAGATGATTGAGAAGATGGTCAATCAGTGCACGGAATTTCGGAATTAAAAAGCGTGTGGGTGGATAGAGTATATAAGCGTGCCCTGCGTAGTTGGCCTCAAACTCCCAATCAGTCAGCACACGGTCGACCGCGCCGCTAGCTAGAGCTTCGCAGGCCATGAAGTGGGGGATGCAACCGACGCCAAGATCGGCCAACACGCCATCCAATCGGATTTCGCTGTGGTTAGCGACGTAACGGCCGTGGACAACGACCTCGACACTCTCCGCGCCGCGCGTGAAATGCCAGTGGTTGTCGCGCTCCTTCTCACCCAGATACAGGCAGCTATGGGGCATGAGATCTCGCGGATGGTCGATGCGCGGGGCCTGCCTGAGATAGCGCGGAGTTGCGCATAAAATTTGGCGGACCGGCAGCAGTCGCCGCGCCGCCAACCCCAACGGCGGGTCCGAGGTGAGCCGCACCACGAGATCGACACCGTCGTGGATCGGGTCGATTTCGGCGTCAGTGACCATCAGTTGCACGTCTACTTCCGGATATTTCTGTAAAAAGCTGATAATGCCCGGATGCAGCATATGGCGAGCAAAGGCTTTGGGCGCACTGATGCGTACCACCCCTCGCGGCTTGTCGGCATATTGATCGCCAATCTGCATCGTCGCCTGTGCCGCGGCTACAAGTTCGCTACAACGGCTGAACGCCTCAATCCCCGGCTCGGTCAGGCGTAACTGCCGCGTGGTGCGCTGGATCAGTTGTACCCCAAGCACCTTCTCCAATCGCTTCACCTGCCGGCTCACCGCCGAAGGCGTCACGCCCAGTTGAAGGGCCGCCGCCGAGAAATGGCCCAGTTCCGCCACCCGGACGAAGGCCACCATCTCAGGCAATACAACAAGAAAGTCATTAGTTCCCATGAGGCAAGTATCCTGTTCCTCCTGACAGTCTATTCAGTCTCCTACAGGTTGTAAAAAAGGAGCCGCGCAAGACCCTGAACTACATGGAGATTTCAGTTGGTATCGAAGAAAATACGCAGCCTGGACGATTTGAGCCGTGTCGCCAGCCAGTCGCGGCATGTTTTAACTCTCTTCAGCGGTGGTTTGGATAGTACGTATGTTCTTAAAAAATTGGCGAGGTTTGCTTGCAGGGTCACAGCGCTCTCAGTTGACGTCGGAGAAGGAATTCACCGCCAAGACCTGTTTGATATCGCGGATCAATTCGGCGCCACGCTGGAAATCATCGACGCACGGCAAGAATTCGTCGCCGAAGCGATGCTGCCAGCAATCCGGGCTCAAGCGAAATATATGGGTATCTACCCAATCAGTTCCTCACTTTCGCGTCCCATTCTGGCTCGCTGCGCCGTCAATTTGGCCCTGCGGTTAGGTTGCGATACCATCGTGCACACGGCCAACCAGTCACAAAATAGCCTGCGTCGCTTAAACGGTGCAATTCAGCAGTTGGGCTTCGCCGGTTGGTTTGGCACGCCGTATGAATTTTCGGCGATCTCACGCAAAGAAAAGATTGAAGCCTTGGCGCTCGGTGGGATGACGCGGTTCCAGGTGCGAGGCATCAGTGGCGACGCCAATCTTTGGTGCCGTGAATTTGAATCCGGAGCATTAGATAGTCCCGAGTTTTTCGAAGTCCCGGAAGAATTGTTTTCATGGACGGCAGCCAAGACAGACTATTATCCCCGTAGTGAGCTAACTCTTGGGTTTCAAGCCGGCACACCGGTGTCCCTCAACGGCGAGGCGTTGCCTCTGATGGAGTTGATCGCCCGGTTGAACTATGATGTCGGGGCGTTTGGCATCGGGCGCTATTGCGGGCTGGAGCATCTCGAGTTTGGCGAAAAGGTGTTGGAGGTGCGCGAGGCGCCAGCTGCGATGATCCTGATGGACGCGGCACGGCATCTTGAAACGGCGACGCTGGATGCGGAGCTTCTGCGCGAAAAAATCAGCCTTGAGCAGTTATGGGTGCGTGAAGCACTGGACTGTTTCCTCGTCCGGGCTGTGCAGCAGGTAAGCGGCAGCGTATCCTACAGGTTGAAACCCGGCACGGCTGAGACATGCTCGATCAAAGCAGACCAGCCCTTGTACCTGACCGATCGCGATGCTTGGGAAGGTTACGTCGCACAGCAACGTGGCCGTATGCAGTTGCAAGATTTGCAGCCGGTGGCCAAACAGGTGTTGGCATGAGCGAAATCATGCAGATTGTTGACCGGTCGCAGACCCTTACTCCGTTTCATGAATTAGGAGCAAAAAACTTCGCATTTGCTACAGGAGAGGCGGTGGCAGCATGGATTGATGTTACAGCCGTGCAATGGACTGATTTCAGCGATTACTGGAATGCTCTGACTTTGGATCGCCATATGGCAGATGGGGGAACATATCGTCTGCGCCGCTACGGTGCGTTCACACTGCAGCGCCCCGACGAGATGCGCTTGCTGCCGCACGCGCCTTATGTCCAGGCGCTTTATATCAACCCCCTCAACGGCGGAGTGTCACGGGTTTTCGACCCGCTAGAGGAAGGGTTTAGCCAGCATGTGGTTTTAAGCCGCCTGCTAAACCGGATTGCTGATCTCGTGGACGCAATTGATGGACGGGCTCAGCGATGGAACATCAAATTGCATCCGTACCGTATTCTGGCCCAGCAGGGCAGTGCTGGGCTGCCGACGCCTGAGGGGCTGCACCGTGATGGCGTGGATTATATCGTCACAATGCTGGTCAAGCGCGGCAACATCGCCGGCGGTGAAACATTGGTGACGGACGCGGATAAACAGCCGCTATGGCGCAGAACCCTAAGCACTCCGATGGATCTAGTCATTGCCAATGACCATAGCACGATGCACGCGGTGACACCGGTCACACCGATCGTAGAAGATGTCGAAGCCTACAGAGACGTTCTTATCGTGGCATTTAGGAAAGAATAGGCGATGAACCTCCGCATCGAAACCCCCCAGCATCTCGATAGCGCACGCTCTCGTCTTTCGAGAAAATGGGCCGCCATCGGTATTCCGGAAGTTATGCTCCTGATGGTGGCGGCGATATGGGGGGCTAGCTATTCGATTACTAAGCTGGCAACCCACCAACTGCCAGTGCTAGACTTTCTTGCGCTGCGCTTCGGTCTGACCTTCCTAGTTCTGCTTCCGGCGCTGCGCCCGTTATTTGGCGGCCAATGGCGGCGCGGGGTAGCAGTGGGCGGCGTGCTGGGTGGCATTCTGCTCGCAATTTTCATGTGTGAGACCTTTGGCGTGACGCTGACTACCGCCTCGAATGCTGCCTTTCTGATCAGCCTCTGCGTCGGTTTTACGCCGCTGGTGGAATGGATGCTATTCCGGCGCCGCCCGTCGGGACAAGTATTAGGGGCTGTGGTTACATCGGTTTTGGGCGCCGCGTTGCTGACGCTTACATCCACCACGAAATTATCGGTCGGCTGGGGCGATGGGTTGATTATAGTGGCGGCCTTCCTGCGCGCCGTGATGGTCTGTACCACCAGGTGGTTGGCCGGGCATCATGCGCTGCCAGCGCTAACGCTGACCGCAATCCAGTCGGGTGTTGTGGCAGTAGGAACCTTACTAATCTCGTTCGTCATGCCGCTCACCCGCTGGGGCAACGCAACCAGCGCGCCCTGGGGCCGACTAGCCGGAGATGTGGATTTCTGGTTGGAGATGGGCTTCCTGGTTTTGTTCTGTACGGTTTTCGCGTTCTTCGCGCAGAATTTTGCGGCTTCGCGTTCCAGCCCCACCCGTGTCTCGCTGTTAATGGGTAGCGAGCCCGTCTTTGGCGCTCTGTTTGCCATTCTCTGGTTGAATGAATCAATCTCGGCGTTGGGCTGGGCTGGCGGGGCATTGATAGTCGGCTCCGCATGGTGGGCTAGCAGTATGCCTACAAAGGAAAACAGCAAAGATTTAATGTCGTCGGCACCGCACTTACCATGTTGCTCAAGCGGGCCGGCTGACGCCTGACCGTCGCATTTCCCGATAAATCGTAGATCGACCAAGGCCGAGCTGCCTGGCGGCTTCAGCAGGTGGAGTTTTCGCCTCAATCAGTTTGATCGCCGACTCCACTTTTCTCATATCAAGCGGCTGCCGACCTGGCTTCTTCCCCTTTGCCCGCGCCGCGGCGATTCCGTCCTTGGTCCGCTCAGAAATCAACCGCCGCTCAAAATGGGCTATGGCGCCGAAAACATGGAAGACGAGCTCGCCAGCGGCTGATGAAGTGTCGATTTTTTCTTCAAGGCTGAGCAGGGCAATGCCGCGCTCTTTTAGCATGATGACGGTGGAAAGCAGTTCGGCAAGGGACCGACCCAGCCGGTCGAGGCGGACAATCGCCAGAGTGTCCCCAGAGCGGGCATAGGCCAGCAACTCGGCGAGGCCGGGCCGGTCCATACTCTTGCCGGATTTAACGTCGGTGAACACCTTCATGGCTCCGGCCTGCTTGAGCCGCATGGCCTGGCCGGCGACATCCTGATCACCGGTGCTGACGCGGGCATAGCCGAGAATATGCGCCATTGGACTGTCTCCAAAACGGACGTTCTGTGGACGGGTTTGGCCGGCCCCTCAGAACGACTCCGAAACCGTCCACAGAATATGTCTCTTTATTCAGTCTTGTCCACTGATAAAGAGTACGTTTTGTGGACGAAAAAGGGGGCAAAATGGCGAGACATGGACTTCTGAGCGATGCGGAGCGGGAGCAGTTGCTCGGCATTCCTAGAAACCGGGACCAGCTCGCCCGCCTGTATACCCTTGAGCGTTCGGACTTCGACATCATTCAGCGCCTGCGGGAAAAGCGGAACCGACTCGGCGTCGCCCTACAACTGGCGATACTCCGGCACCCCGGCACGACGCTGGCGCAGTTTCTGGACCGTGTGCCCGACCTGCCCGAAGAGCTGATCGCCTTCATGGCCGAGCAGCTCGTCATCGCGCCCGGCTTGCTATCGGATTATGCCAGCCGCGAGCAAACGATGACAGATCATGCGCGCGAACTGGCGATGGCGCTGGGTTTTCGAGGGCCGGTCAGAACCGATGTTCCGTTCATGATTGAAGCGGCGGACGGCGCGGCTTGGGCGACCGACAGCGGGGTTGCAATTGCGGCGGGCGTGATCGAAGCGCTGCGGGGCGCCAAAATTCTTCTGCCAGCGATTTCGACGATTGAACGCGCCGGCATCGCCGGCCGCGCACGGGCCCGGAAACGGGCCACCCAGGTCCTTTTGTCGGGCTTGAGTTCCGCCCAACTTACAAAACTTGACGCGCTGTTCAACGCCGATGCCGACGCAGAGAGCGCGCCGCTCGCCTGGTTGAAGGCGGTTCCCGTAGCAGCGAAACCCGACCATATAAAGGAAATTCTCGAGCGTCTACAATTTGTGCGGCAAGTTGGCATCCCCGCAAAGCAGGCTGCACTGATTCACCATAACCGTTATCATCAGTTCGTCCGAGAGGGCCGGGCATCACCGGCTTATATGATCGAGCGGTATACACGGGCGCGCCATCGCGCCACGCTGGTCGCCCATCTGATCGATCTTGAGGAAAGACTGACCGATGTCGCGATTGAAATGGCCGACAAGCTGATCGGCGGGGTATTCAGCAGGGCTAAAAATGCTCAGGCCAAGCGGTATGTTGCGACTACGAAAGACGTATCGCGCCTGATGCGGCTATTTCGCGGGACAATAGATGCGTTGTCGATGGCTGTTGAAAATAATGCTGATCCTATCGCCGCAATCGACAAATCCGTGGGTTGGGAAACCTTGCTGAAGGCCAGGGCTGAAGTCGGGGCAGTTGCAGAGACGGCCGATGAAGACCCGCTGATCCTGGCGGTTGATCGGTATGCAACGCTTCGGAAATTCGCGCCGGCACTGATTGAAGCCCTGGACTTCAAAGCCGCCGGAGGAAACAGCCGCACTGTCGCCGCGGTCAATATTCTCCGTGAGTTGAATAAATCCGGCAAGCGCGATGTTCCGGCCGACGCGCCCATGCCGTTCAAAAAAGAATGGCGGAAGCTGGTGATAGACGCCGATGGCAAGATCAATCGGCGGCTCTATGAGACCGCGACCCTTGCGCACCTGCGCAACAAGCTGAGGTCCGGGGATGTATGGGTTGAACGATCTTCGTCCTATCGTAAATTCGACAGCTATTTGCTGCCGGAAAAGGCAGTGGCGCCGATTGTCTCTGCTTTGGGCCTGCCGGCGACAGCCGCTGAATGGCTGGATCAGCGCGGCAAGGAACTGGACTGGCGGCTGAAAAAATTCGCGCAGCGCCTGAAGCGCAATCAGCTTGATGGCGTTACCCTTGTCGATGACCGCCTGCAGATAACGCCGGTACGGGCCGTGGTGCCGGGGGAGGCCGAAGCGTTGGCCGATCGACTCGACGCCATACTGCCACGCATCCGGATCACCGAATTGCTCCATGAGGTTGCCCGAGAAACCGGGTTCCTGGCGGCATTCAAGAATCTTCGCACCGGGGAGATATGCCCGAACGAAAGCGCGCTCCTGGCCGCCATTCTTGCTGACGCCACCAATCTGGGCCTTTCCCGGATGGCCAATGCCAGTCAGGGGATCACCCGCGATCAGCTCATCTGGACCCATGATGCCTATATCCGAGAGGAAACATACAACGCGGCCCTGGCCGTCATCATCAACGCCCATCATCGCCTTCCCGTCGCCGCGGTCTGGGGCGATGGCTCGACTTCAAGCTCAGATGGACAATTCTTTCGCGGTGGGAAGCGCGGGGCAACAGGCGGAGACATCAATGCCCGCTACGGCGTCGATCCCGGCTTCAGCTTCTATACCCATGTCTCGGACCAGCATGGCCCCTACCACGTCAAGGTTATCTCGGCAGCGACGCATGAAGCTCCCTATGTTCTCGACGGCCTGCTGCACCACGGCAGCAGCATCAAAATCGCCGAGCATTACACGGACACTGGCGGCGCCACAGACCATGTGTTTGCACTCTGCGCGATGCTTGGATTCCGGTTTTGTCCCCGGCTGCGGGACTTCCCAGATCGGCACCTGGTGCCGATCAATCTGCCGGCCGCATATCCTGGAATTTCCCCGCTGTTGGGGAAACGCATCCGTGCCGACGTGATCCGTGAGCACTGGGCTGAAGTTCTGCGCCTTGTTGCATCGTTGAAGGCCGGCCACGTCGCACCGTCGGTCATGTTGCGAAAACTCGCTGCATATGAACGGCAAAATCAAATCGACATTGCCCTGCAAGAGATTGGCAAAATCGAACGCACCATGTTCATGCTGGACTGGCTGGAAAACCCATCACTCGGCCTGTGCGGCTGAACGGAACAGAAAACCGGCATAAGGCAGTGCAAAATACCCAGTTGTGCGAAACTCCTAACTTCTGCGAAGTCCAGGTGGAATAGGGAATTTCAACGGTTTAGAAGTCGCAAAAATCCCATGCGAAAGCCCTCACTTTTGCGATGACTATTGCGAATAGAGGACTTGAAACAATAAGCCAGGAATCTTTTATAATCTGAAATATAAGTACACAAAACTATGCCGCCAAGCTATAATATTCCTTGCGCCGCTATTCTGTTCCGCTCAGCCGCACAGGCCTATCTGGTGCGGCTCGACCGGGATGCGACGCTGACCAACATCCTGATGATCGAGGGTGCTGGAAAGGGCTGGATGCTGCCGCTGCGCACGGAGGTCCCGTTCGAGACGCTACGTTCTCATTGCCGACGCTTTCCGGACGCGCAATTGCCGGACGGCCGCATCGTGCTGTTCCGTTGGTATGATAGCCGGGTGTTGCATGACTTGCTGCCGGCACTCGATCCTGAGGAGTGCCGGTCGCTGTTCGGGCCAATCACGACGCTTTGGACCGAGAATCCGGCGGGCGACCTTGTCGCGCATCAGGCACCACCCGCCGGCTCGGCGATTAGCCTGCCGCCCGGTCTGTTCCCGATCCGCCCGACGGTCATGGATGCTATGACACGTCGCGAGGAGCGGACGATGGATCAGCGGATCGCGGCGTTTCTGCAAAAGGAGTTACCGGAAAAGACCAGGTCGATCGAACCGCCCCGGTTGCTGGCCTGGGTCGGCAGCATGCGCGGCCGTGCGGCGACCTATGGCGTGATCAGCGAACGCGGACTGATGAAATGGATGCTGCTCGGCGTGTTCCTGGGACAGGATTTCGACGAGCAATCGGTGTTCAGATCGGTTCTGGAAAGCCCTGATATCAAGGGTATAGGTGATGAGCGGATCGAGACGATCTTTCGGGCAATCACGGCCCGGACCGTGTGGGACTGAGCCGTGGGTCCCGTTGTTCTACTCCCTCTGGAACCGTTGCTGTATGGGATGGCCGCGTACGTCGTGGCCAAACTCGGCATCGATGCAACGAAAAAGATGCTCAAGCATGCTTCCAATGCAGATGAAGCTGGGCAAAGTGCCCCTCCAACTCCGCTTCAATCGTGTCCTATCCCTGATAATGATGGTCCTGACTGCTTCGAACCGCCGGACAGGTCAGATCCTAAAAAACAAGCAGAGTTCCGGCGCCAGTTGAAGGCGCAGCAAGACGGTATCAACGAGATGTCGCCGCAGGACGTGATCGACGGCATTGATAAATATGCGACGGAAGGGCGGGGCGGCTACCCGGGCGAGGCAGCCATGCGTAAGGCGTTCCGTGTGGAGAGTTGGAATAACGAATTCGATCGAGTGCTTGAGGAAACCGGCGACAAGGCGCTCGCCAAACAGCAGGCGGATGAGGCGTTGCGAGGCAGAGCGGCTTTGCACAACCTTGATCTGGTCGCGGGTGGGGGTCCCAAGCCTACCGGCATAGGCGGTGCCTCGGAAAATTCCTCTATAGGGTCTCAATGGGCGAAGAGGGGACCTGGCAGTCAATTGACCAGAGCACAGCAATTGCGAGCGGAGGCCGAAAAGGCCAAGGCGGAGGGCAAGCAGAAAATGGATGTTACCCTGGACGAATGCGAATAGGATTGGAAATGGACACCGACTGGTTTGCACGACTTCTTGAAGACAACGGTCCGCCTGAGCAGGCGATGCATCCGCAGCCAGAGCAGCTAGCCGAGCTCGAGGGGCGTCTGCCAGAGGACCTGTTGGCTTTCTGGCGACGCTACGGGATCGGGATGTGGAAGCAGGGCAAGTTTCAGTTCTGCCTGCCTCAACATTTCAACCCGGTAGTTGATCGTATCTTCACTGGCGACGCACAGCTGACGCCAAATGAGACCCACATCGTGGGGTTTTCTGCCTTTGGTGAGTTACTGGCATGGAACGAGCAACATCAGCGTCTATCGATCAACCTTCCTCTATTTGCCGTGCGCGTGCCAAAGTTCAACGAAGACAAGCCAGGTAAGAGCTATCCCGTTGCTATACCGCTAAATCGTCTGGAGTTCGATAATTCTTTCAATTTCTTTGAAGACACGCCTGAGGCCGAACCTCTTTTTTCGAGAGCGCGCAAGCGCCTTGGCGAACTTTCCTTAGGTGAATGCTACGGTTTTGTGCCGGCATTACCTTTGGGAGGACCTGCGCGGCTCGACCATCTTCAACGAATGGATGCGCTGGTGCATTTCTCGTTTCTAGCCGACCTTGGGCGTTGCCGTTTGTTCGCTCGGCCTACGCCCGGCGCACAGGAGACCGTCGTCCGCCCTATTGGCAGTAGTTAATGGAAACGAGCTGTATTTTTACATAATCGAAGGTAGCAGTTTGTATGGAGTGGGCGCGAACGCGATCGGATACGTAAAAAACTTACTGACGTGGGCGCAGCCAAAAGCCGGCATGATTTGTATCACTAGGCTTTAGATGTATTCGCGTTATCGTATCAAATCACGAAAAATAATCCTATTGATACAGGAAAACTGTCTCAGCCGATCGTACTGCTGGGGTAGACCGAAATGGCACGGTCAGGCGGGTACTATTCTGCTAAACCTGCCGGAGAAGACGATGAGCAATCATGACATTCTGCAAGGTGGCTGCCTATGCGGCCAAATCCGCTACGCGATCTCGCCAGGAAGCGTGTTCGATGCCGGATGGTGCCATTGTCGCCAGTGTCGGCAAATGACGGGGTCTGCCGCTCTTCCATTTTTCAACGTCATGCCGGCAGCCTTCGAGATTCTTCAAGGCAATCCCAAACGCTATTGCTCCTCCTATCAAGGCTGGCGCGTCTTCTGCGGTGATTGCGGATCACCGATCTGGTATCAGCCGGCCGAACCGGGAGGCCATATCGCCGTCAACACCGGGACCCTCGATCATCCCGACGACGCATCGGTCCGGCCCAGGTTCCACATGTTCGACGTCGAACGGCTTCCCTGGTTCGACGCGGACCCGGCACTGCCGCGATTTCAAGATAACGAACTGACCCATCCCGACACCAGAAAGCTGTATCAACCTTGATTTTCCGCGCATATACGCAATGGAACTGACAACGAAACTTGTGGACAATGCGCAGGTGGCGCTGGTTGAGCGGTTCTATGGAGAAGTCTGGAATCAGGCGGACGAAGGAATTGCGAGAGAGATCCTGCACCCCGGTTTTCGGTTCCGTGGTTCGCTCGGTGACGAACGGATCGGCCATGAAGGCTTCATCAGCTACATGCGGACAGTCCATGCCGCTCTTAGCAATTATCGATGCGTCATAGACGATCTGGTTTGGACAGAGTTTCGTGTAGCGGCACGCATGAGATTTACCGGTGTCCATCGCGCACCATTTATGGGAGTTCCTGCGACTGGCAGGCAGATTCTGTGGGCTGGCGCTGCATTTTTCACGATAGCAAGCGGGCAGATCACTGAGCTTTGGGTGCTTGGCGACATTGACGCTATTCGGCGACAACTTGGCGAACCAACGTCTCCTTGATCGTGTGTCACGAATTTTGCGCACGGGCCTCTGATGTCGCGCGCCGATCATTTAATTTGCGCATGGAGGCACTTAATCTGCGCACGGCGATCGTTCTGCGATCAGATAATTTGAGCAGAAATCGCCGATGAAATCGCGCATACTCGCGGATGATGTCGCGCAGCTACACCTAAGTGATCGTAGAATGCGGGTGCGGCACCATCATCGGTCGTGAACAAATAAAGCCTTGTTTTGCCCCAGGATTGCGCCTCGGCTTCGGCTTCATGGGTCAGCGCGGTCGCGATGCCGTGCCGGCGATAATCGGGCCGTACCATCAGCCGGCCAAGTTTCGCAAGATGCGGTTCGGTCTCGCGCGATTCGGCGAAAATCGCGATGCAACCGGCGAGCTTGGTACCAGCTATCGCGATCAGCACCCGCGCGGTGCCATCATCCGTGCATTGTGCCAGAGCCTCGAACACCGCTCGGGCGCGGGGGGTGGCGAGGGGAGTGAAATAGCCCAGCGAAGCCCCGTCAGCGATGCAGGTGGTCAGCAGATCGGCGAGGTCGTCGCGCCGCTCGAAAATGACCGCGGCAGGAGCCAGAACAATTCGTACCGGCGGAAAGTTCATTGCACGCCCTCGCAAAATCGGACGATCCTGCCAGTGGCTTCGGTCAGGATCGGGTCGGCGGCGGCGGTGGAAAGCCGGATATGCCCCGTCATCGCGAACGCCGAACCCGGCACGGTTGCGACCAAGGCTTCGTCGAGCAACGCGCCGGCGACATCATCATCGGTATAGAGGGGGCGGCCGGCGGGTGAGGTGCGACCGAGCAGCCCGGTAACCGAAGGAAAGGCATAAAATGCGCCCTCCGGCCGCGAACACGCGAGACCCGGCGCGGTGGCAAGCGCCGCAATCACCAGATCGCGGCGGTGCCGATACATCGTTCGGCGTTCGGCCAGCAGATCCTGCGGTCCCTCGAGTGCCGCGACGGCGGCAGCCTGGCTGATGGTGGACACGCCGGCGGTCGCAGTACCCTGTACCAGGGTCATCGCGGCCAACCAGTCGGCCGGGCCGGTGCAGAAACCCAGCCGCCAACCCGTCATGGCGTAGGATTTCGACACCCCGCTCATTGTCAGAATCCGGTTGACCAGATCGGGGGTGGCGGTGGCGAGGGTGTGATGATCACCCTCGAAAATCAGGTGCTCGTAGATGTCATCGGAGATCACCATGACCTGTGGATGCCGGCGCAGCACTGTGGCGACCCCCGCGAGCATTGGAGTGTCGGCGATCGCGCCGGACGGATTGTTCGGGTAATTCAGCAATAATAATTTGGTGCGTGGCGTGATCGCGGCTTCAAGCGCGCCGGCATCGAGCCGAAACCCCGCAGCAGCCGGGCAGGGGACAAACACCGGAACGCCGCCGGCAAATTCGACGACCTGGATATAGCCCGCCCAGCATGGTGCCGGAATAATAACCGCATCCCCCGGCTCGATCAGCGCCATCACCGCATTGAAAATCGCCTGCTTGCCGCCGTTGGTGATGAGCACGTCCTTGGCCGATACGGCACGTCCCTGATCGTGGCTGAATTTAGTGGCGACTGCCGCGCGCAGCGCCTCGGTTCCGGCAATCGGCGGGTAGCGGGTGTCGCCGGCCAAGGCGGCACGATGGGCTGCCTCGATCACGTGGGGCGGTGTGGGAAGGTCGGGCTCGCCGATCGCGAGGGAGATGACGTTATGCCCGGCGGCACGCAGAGCGCGGGCGCGGGCCGCCATGGCGAAGGTGGCGGCAGGTCTGGTGCGGCCGATCCGTGCTGCGAAGGGTGTCATGATTGTGCAGGACCACAGAGATCGGGTTAGATCAAGCCTTGTACCGCTTCGGCGCATCCAAGTGCGCGGCGCAATAGTCGTGCCACGCAAATCGTAGTGCAGTCCCCAGGTTTTGACCGAACCGCTCGGCGTCGCACAGCGGACTTTTCAATACGCGTTGCCGCAAGTTTGCGCGCAGGGCGGCCAGGGCAGTGAGGTCCTTCGCCATAGTGACGGCTTTCTCGATATAGTCGCTGGTCGTGGTCGCTATGCAGGCCTCGACGCCCACATTGGACAAATGACTGACCGAATGGCGAGCTGCGAAAAAATCGCCAGCTAGCGTGATCACCGGCACCCCCATGAACAGCGCTTCGCAGGTGGTCAGGCCGCCCGAGTAGGGATACGGATCGAGTGCGATATCGATCTCGCTGTAACCCGCAATAAAAACGGGGTGGGGCGCGCGCCCCTGAAGCTCCACGCGCCGACAATCGATGCCCATGGCTTCGGTGCGGACCCGAAACCGGTCATGCACCACACCTTCCGAGAATTGCGGGCAGCGCAATTTCAGGCGGGCATCCGGCAAGCGTGCGAGCAGACGGCCCCAAAGTCGTAAGGTATCATCGGTCAGTTTGGCCAGATTGTTGAAACAGCCGAAAGTGATGTGGCCGTTTGCCAAAGCTGGCAGATCCGTCATTGCGGCTACAATGGGTGGTGGCATGTAGCACACGTAGCCATCCGGCAATCGCAGTAGGCGCTCGGTATAGAAATGATCATAACCTTCCGGGGTTTCCCAGCGGTCGGTGATCATCCAGTCGATGGTGGGGACGCCAGTGGTCGTGGCCTGTGACCCCACCCATTTGATTTGTACCGGTGCCGGCCGGTAGGCAAGCACCGCAATGCGTCCGCCATCGCCAAAGCCGCTCAGGTCGAGCAGGATATCGATTGCCTGTGCGCTGATCAGTTCGGCAACCGCAAGATCGCCAAGGCCATCAATGTTATGCCACGCCTGGACATGGCGCGCGAAGTCAGGAGCAAAACTGTCGTCCGGTTCGAAATGGCCAAAACAGTGCAGCGTGAACATCGCCCGATCAAGTGCTTTCAGCCCGGCAAACGTTAACCACCCGACCGGGTGCTGGCGCAGCGCATTCGATAGCAGCCCGACCCGCAACGGGCGGTCGAGATCGGCTGGCTTGGGGTGCCGCGGTTGCATGACCGGCCTGTTGCCCCGGGGCAACGTGGTGCCCAACGTGACCATGGCACCGCGCAACACCTCGGCCGTCATGCCGCTGCGATAGGGCAGCAGGGCGCATTCCGATTGCAGAGCGGCACGAATATCAGTGGCATTGCCTTTGGCCGCCTCGATATCGCGACACGAGCCGTCGAAATCACCGATCGACGCACGTAGGGTGGCCCGGTTGAACAACATTTGCGGCGAGGTCGGTTGGTCGACACCGATTGTAGCCATCACGGCTTCGGCCTCGCCGAACCGGTAGAGCCGCCCCAGGGTTACCGCGAGGTCGTTGAGGATCATCGTGTCGTCCGGCACCAGCCGATGGGCTTCGCGGAGCAGGGGTTCCGCCAGCTCCGGCTGCATCGCGCTTAAATGTACGGCCGCCAGTTGTTTCAGAATTACCGGATCGTCTGGCATCAGCGCCACCGCAGCCTCTAACGCATCGGCGGCATCGCCCAGCGCGCCACACCGCATGGCGGTTCGACCGGCACGCGCCAGTCTGACCCGATCAGACCATGGCGGCAGCGAAACGATCGCATCAGCACCGAGGCGATCATTGAGGTCATCCAGATCGCAGGCATAAAGATAACAATCCGGTGCAACGTGTCCGGCTTTGGCCACCGCCTGCGCCGCCGCTCCGGTCAGCCCCATTGCAGCGTAGGCGTAACCAAGCACGTGCCAAGCCTGGTGTTGCTCCGGTGCCAGTTCGGTCGCGCGCCGCAAAAGGGCGGCAGCATCCTGCGGTGGCTG
Organism: Acidiphilium sp.; assembly: GCA_028688905.1. Classification (GTDB taxonomy): domain Bacteria; phylum Pseudomonadota; class Alphaproteobacteria; order Acetobacterales; family Acetobacteraceae; genus Acidiphilium. The sequence continues at coordinate 15,125 of JAQTXH010000003.1, forward strand.
CCGTCCAAGGGCGATGATCCCCCGCGCGAGTAAGGCGTCGACGCGCTGCGGATTGCGGGCCAAAGCGGCATCGTAAGCAGTTGCCGCAGCTTCGGCATTGCCTTCGCCCCGCAGACTTTGACCGAGACGAAGCCATGGCTCATCCCAGGCAGGAAGTTGATCCGCCACTTTTTGCATCAGGGCGCGGGCGGCGACGCGATCACCCTGAATGTCCAGTGTGATCGCATGGTTCAGGATCGCGATGGGATCACCGACCATTGGTGAGGCTCCGATCAAGTGATCGCCGCCGTCAAGCATGACGCGGCAGATGAACAGTCGACTGGTTGAACAGCGAAACGGCGTCACCCCAGTTCTCGGAATCGACAGCAGCCTGAACCGCGAGAAGGCTGGTCTGTGCATCGGCGGTACCGCTGACCGTCAAATTTTTAATCTCGGCCGTGGCCCCATCGATATCACCGCGGGCCAGCATCACCCCGATTAATGCATTGCGCATAGTGGTGTCGTTAGTGCCACTGAGCAAAGCGCGACGGATCGCCGCCTCGGCGTCAGCCGGGGACGCGCGGCTCAAAGCGGTTAGTGTCAGCACGTCGTGTGGCATGTCACCTAGGGCTTCGCGCAGACAAATCGTCGCCTGCTCCTTCATGCCCAATTCGAGAAGCGCTCGGCCAAGCAGGGATTTTGCCTCCGCGTTTGCCGGTTCCGCGGTTACCGCATCGGCGGCTGCCAGAGCCGCGCCGATCAGATCGCGGCTCAACAAATTTAGCCTGGCGCGTAGAATAAGCAAACCTGCGCTCTGCGGGGTATTTGCCAGACCCCGATCGATCGCAGTGCTGGCCTCGGTGATGTTGCCGCGAGCAAGCGCAATCTCAGCGGCGATGATCGCGCCCGCGTCCTGGTTAGGGTATAGAGTGTCGAGTGTTGGCAACAGCAGGGATGCGGCATTGAGTTGGCCTCGTTCGATCAAAATGCGCACACGCTGTAGTAGGGTTGCGGCATAGTTTTTTTCGTCTGGTAGGCTGAGCGGTATTTTACCGGACAATTTATTCGATGTGGGCATATTTTATGTCCTTTTTAGAGGTAAAAATGATTTACGCGATCAGGCTTTGTGCCTGGACCGCAAGTGATGACAGATTGGTTGATGAAGCTGCGCCACTCTGTGCTGTTGATTGCGTTACAGCGAGAAAGCGGTCGGCAAAGGACTGGACAAATTGTGGTTTCTGCAAATCTTCGATTGTGAGTTGGTTGGTGATAGCCTGCTGCTGTGCGGCCAATGGTTGGTATGCAAGTTGTTGCGGGATGCCGAGTGCGGTAGTGACAACCGAGCGCATCACCGCATCCCCTAAAATTTGATCGGCGGATGTAAAGTTTTTTGCATTCTGAATAAAATACAGCGCATCGGAAAGTCCGGGTGTTTGCTGGTCGAGTGACTGACGCCACAGCACCTCGGCATAGCCATTGGTAATCGTGCTGATCGCTTTCGGATTTTGGATGATCGAAAGGCCCTTGGTTGCAAACTGGTAGGTCTGCGCTGTCGACAGCCATTGCGAGTTGCTCGATGCAAGCTGATTTGCCAGTGAATTTGGATCGGACGGATTGGACATCAGTGCCTTTTGCGCAAGGGCCGGATAGTAGGATTCCGAACCAAGCCCATTCGCGGTCAAAAGAACGGTAAGAACCGTGGGGTTTGACAATAGCTGTGTGACCGATTTAGCGTTCTGAACGGCCGTAGTGAAGGCAGTTATGTTTCGTTCAACGGCAGGTTGAAGTGCTTCGGTCTTGATATCCTGCGTCTGATTGCGTTGAGCAATCTCTAATGCCACGATCGGGTTTTCGGAACTGGCCCCGGTTACCGCCGCCGTCGTGCCTCCAAAAGCGACATTCAGAATCGAGGTGATGCTTGTCGTCGCACTCGTCCCCGACGCCGACAGCGGAGAAAACAAAGACGCAATATTTGTGGGCAATCCTGAAAAGCTGATAGACATCACACAGGCTCCTGGCATCGAACATAACGGAACTGCATGTTCTCAAGGTTTGATCGTTGTTTGGCGAACCATTGCATGGAGTATGCGTCGCTTCGTTATGCAGGGTTGAACCGTGCGTTAGCTTTGTCCACTCAGGCCATCGGCAAACTTGTCTGCGATATCGGCAAGAAAACTCAAATTCGTCGGATCCTGGTCTGCAGTCCGCAACACCGCATTGGCGACTGAAATGATTTGCGCGCGCAACGGGATTGGGAGCGGATTGAGGGGGTCGTGATTGGCGGCGAGAACGGTCTGCCAGAGCCGGCGTGCGTCGGCCATGGCGCGAGTGCGGCCCAGATCGTCCGAGGCGGCGCGAAGTGATGCGCTAACGCGGCGAAAGACGTCGGCGTCCTGGTCGCGTTGGTTCCGCAAGGCGGAGGCAGTACCATAGGCTTTCAACATTTTGGATGTCGAGGACATGTTTGATCCTTTTTGATCACTGGTTGGCATGCAGCACGGCGGCCTCGTGCCGCATGATGCGGCGGGCGAGTTTCAACGCCTCGTAACAGTCATCGGCTTTGGCAAACGCCAAAGCCTTGTCGAGAATTTCGCGGGCCAGAGCGGATGTGGTGACACCCTTGAATGCTTCGATCAGGTCCTGGGCGCGCAGCAAAGCGACGTTGCGCTCGTCTTCAGTACCAATATAGGCAGTTTGCAATGCAAAATAGATCCGCGTTGCCGGGGAGTTGGCATCTTCTGGTCGCAAGATTTGCTTTCCGAACATGAATCGCGCTTTGGCGGTGAGTTCGATTCGCGACTTAGTCCGGAACCGGATCGGTGCCCCGTTGAGTACCATGACGTCACCCTGACGAAGTTCGAGTACCAGCACCGACATCGGGTTTTCCTGAGCCTTTCGTGAAACGAGATCCGGCTTGCCTGAGGCAAGCCGGATGGTTAGGGTTGGGTTACGGGAACAGCTTGGTCAGAAGCGACGGCGACTGATCGGCAATCGAGAGCGAGGAGGTTGCCAGTTGTTGCTGGATTTGCAGGGATTGCAACTTCGCAGATTCTGCCGCCATGTTAGCATCGACCATCGCACCAAGACCGTTGCTGAGTGAGTCCATTTTGTTCTGGTTGTAGGTGATCTGATTATTGATCTGGTTGGTCAGATTACCGTAGGTGTTCATAAACCCGCCGACCGAACCGACCGCACCAGTGAAAGAGCCGGTGGCATTAAGATAACCTGAGATGGTCGAGGCACCGGCGTGAAGTGTTGCAAGCGAGGTGCCGATTGCACTCAGGGCACCGTAGACACCGGCAAGGTTCGTTGATGCGATAGACATCTGGCTACCGGACGCATCGGTCGTCACAGTGAGGGCAGCACTGGTGAAGGTGGCGGAGGTCGGCGTCAGCGTTCCGGAAGAACTGCCAATCAGCGCAATGCCGTTATAGCTGGCACTGGTGATGAAGGTTTTAACGTTCTGCAGCTGCGAACTGAATTGTGCGACGTATTGCGCTTTCTGGCTTGTTGACAGCGTGGAGCTCGACAGATTGACCAAGGTCGCGTCCATGCTCTGCATCAGATTGGATACGTTGGTGAGTGCCGTGCTGGTGGTCGAGATCAGGCCCTGGGTGTCGCCAAGCTGCTGATTGGCCGCGGTCAGGCCGGACATATTGGTCCGCACCGATTGGGCGACGGCATAGGCGGCACCATTATCGGAAGCACTGTTGACGGAATAGCCGGTGGAGACGGCGGTTTGTACTTGCTGAAGTGAAGAGTTGATTGAATTGAGCGATTCAACCGCAACCATGGCGGCCGAGTTAGTGATGATGGAACTGACAACGCCAGACATGACATTTTCCTTAGAAACGATCTAACAGTAGATCCGCATTTTGCGGAGATAGCGCATATTGCGCCTGAGTCGTTAACGCCGGGTGAAGCGATTCCATCAAATATACTGGGTGAGGGACATTGTTTTCATCGCGGCGATAAGCTGATACGATGCCTGCAGCTGGGTTTGCGTCGCTGACAGATTGGCCAACGTGCTGGTCATGTTGACCTGGTCGAAATTGGCGAGCTGGGTGCTCAGCGCGGTCGAGGTTTGTTGCAGGTTGGTCGCCTGGGTGGCGAGCAAAGCTTGGTTGTTGCCAAGCACCCCGGCGTCCAGAGCCATGCTGTTCAGGGCGTTGGTCATGGTACCGATGGTGTTGGCGGCAAAGGCCGCAAAGCCGGCACCGCCGATTTGGCTGGGACTCAGATTGGCGATGGCGGCAAGGCTGGTCATGATGTCGCCCATATAGCCGCCAGTGGTGTTGCCGCCGCTTGCAGTGACGAACGCATTGGCGGTTGCGGCGATACCGATGGTGATCATGGCTCCCCCTGCGCCGGCGACCTGAGGCAAGCCGGTGCTTGAGCCGATGGGGGCATTGAAGGGCGAGTTGGTTTGGGCAGCAGACATTACGTTACTGGTCGTTGTATTTGCGCCGTTGATTGACAGATTTGCAACTGCGCTTTGAATATTAGTATAGAAACTTGAACTTGTAATATTGCTTGCGTTTGGAACCGGGGCGCTGCCGCTGTTCTGGCCGCCGAACAGATAGGTCTGTCCATCCTTGGTGTTGATCAGGCTGGAAATCTGGACGAGTGCCTGACGAGCGGTGGATGCGGCGGTTGTCATGCTTTGCGGCGTCAGCGCACTCACGCTCTGGAACTGACTCAATGCGGTTGTCGCGATTTGGGAGATCGTGGTGATGGCCGATTGCTGCACGCCCATCTGCCCGGCTACCGTATTCAGATTGCTGACGGTGTTGTTGATCGCGGCGACCTGCGGGGCAATTGACAGCGCGCCGGCGGCGGAGCCGGTGGTTGCAGTGTCCAGCCCGGCATAGGTGCCGGCGACGTAACCCGTTGAGGATTGCATCGTTAGCTGGTCGAGCTTTGCATAGGTCGCCGAAGAATCGGCGATCAATTGTTGCATCAAGCCATAGCTGCCGCCGGTCAGTCCTGAAATTGCGCCACTCATGTAATCATTGCCTCCTCGGCTGCCCACATTTGCTGGGCGATGCTGACAACTTTTGCGTTCGCCGCATAGGCGTTCTGTAGTGTCACCAGCAGACCCATTTGTTGATCGATACTGACGCCGCTTGACGTCGATGCCTGAGTGGTTAGCGCGCTGGTCAGGGAACTCGCTGAGGTACTGGCGGTTTGGGCGTTGCTGCTGACGGCGGCTTCGTTGGCGGTGTAATTTGTCGCCATCGTGCTGAGAGATCCGGCATTCCCGGTTACCGGACTGTTCAGTATCGCCTGGATCACTCCCGTAAAGCCGGCGGCACCGAGGGGATTGAGGTTGTTCGGTGTACCATCGCGTACCAGCGACGGTGTGGCCACCACGGCGGGATTGACGGTAATCTGGTTCGAGAACCCAGCCGAGGCGGCGGGAAGGGCACCGCTCGGGTCGGTAAACAAAGTCAGGCCGGATGCGGCAAACCCGCTCGCGAGGGATTGCGAAACCTGGTCGAGTGCGGATTGCAGTTGTGGCAAACTGGACCCGGTCAATTGCAATCCCGCACCGATTGAGCCACCGGTGAACCCCGAGGTTAGGTTCTGGTTGCCAAGCAAGATCGTCGGGCCACTGCCGGAGGTGGTAAATTGGATAGCACCACTTGTCGGCAGTTGCAGACCGGTGGAAGTATAGAGGGTGAGGGCACCGCTAGGCTGCGTAATCGATTTCGCGCCCGTTAGCGATGCAATGGTCTGCACCAAAGCATTGCGCTGGTTCATTAGATCAGCGGTACCCTTGCCTTGCTGGGCGAGGTTGATGATTTGATTGTTCAGCGTGCCAATCTGGGTCAACGACGTATTGAGCGTCTGGATACCGGAAACCACACCAGCCGAAGCATTCTGGCTCGCGCTTCCGAGGGCGCGGGCAATATTATTGATCTGTCCGGTCAGAGTCTGTGCCGCCGAGACTACGGCCGATTGCTGCACCGTGTTCGACGGCTCGGTCAGAAGGGTGGCAAAGGTTGATTGAATGTTACCGAGCAGGCTCGACAAATCGTTACCCTGGCCGGGCGTGCCCATCACCTGATCGATGCTGGACAGCGAACTTGCTGTCGTCTGCTGGAACGACTGATTGCCGACCGAAGCGTTCAGCTGCGCCTGGATGCTGGTGTTGGCCGCCTGCGTTGCCGGCCCGCTGATCACCCCGGTTCCGATGCCCTGAGCCGAGGTTGCGGTGAGTGACGCCGTTTCGACTGAGTAGCCGGCGGTATTCGCGTTGGCGACGTTTTGCGACACCACGGAGAGCTGCTGTTCGATGGCGGCAAGGCCGCTGGTAGCGATTGCGAGTCCGGTTCCGATGCTCATGACGATGATTATCCACCCAAATAGTTACTGAACCATGTTCACGACTGTCTGTAATAATTGCTGTGCCGTGGTGATCACCTTGGAATTGGCGGTGTAGGCCTGCTGGGCAGTGATCAGATTGGTAAACTGGGTCGCGATGTCGACGTTGGAACTTTCGGTCGATCCGGTCACCAGCGTGTTGCCGTTGCTGCCTACAGCGTTCACTGTCGCGGCACCCGATCCCTGGCTGGCGGTGTAGAGCTGGCCGCTCTGGTTTTGCAGCGCATCGGGTGCCGCGAAGGTGGCAAGCGGGACTTGGGCGACCGCCTGGGAAAAGCCATTGCTGTAGTTGACGGTGACGTTACCCTGAGTGTCGATCGAGAGGTTGCTGAAATTGCCGGGCGGCGTGCCGTTTTGGGTGGCACCTTGCAGATTGAGGCTGGTACCGGCGTACTGGGTCAGCCCGGCGGTGCCGGCGAATGTGCCAAGATCGAGCGCGATTGGCTGCGAACCGCTGCCGAAATCCGCTGGCAGGGTCAAGGTTGCAGGCCCCCCGCTCGTATTGGCTGAGGCACTGGCTCCCGCTGTGCTCGTACTCAGCGAACTCAGGGTTCCGCTGGCCGCACTCGCCACGGTACCCCCGGGGCCGAAGGTCATGCTGGCGGTCGCGATCGGCGATGTGGTCGCATTTGGCGACGTGACGGCCAGATTCCAGGTGTCGGCGGTACCGCTCTGGCTCCAGCTGAGGTTTAGCGGCTGCATATTGCCCAAAGCGTCATAAACATCGACCTGTGTGGTTACGGGCGATGTCGCCGGTGTGGTCGGCAGGGCCGCCGATAGGGTTACGCTGCTGGTGGCAACCGGTGGCGTCGTGGACTGCGAAATCTGGATCGGCGCGAGAGAGGATGTATTGACGACCCCCGTTGTTGTGTCGATCGGCCAGGCGTTGAGATAGGCACCGGCACCATTGACCAGATACCCTTGTTTGTTGAGCGAAAAATCGCCGGCACGGGTATAATATTGCTGGGACTGAAACGTTTGTGCCGTGCTGGTGGTCGATGTGTTGGCCGTTGGTTCGCTGACGTTGAAATAACCCTGTCCGCTGATCGCCAATGCCAAAGGATCGGCGCTCTGGGTGACGGTTCCTTGCACTGTATTCGTATAGTCAGGATGCGCGATAACCGAGTCGGCCCCGTTACTCGTTGGCGTACTTTGCACCAAATAATTGATAAAATTGGTATCGACGCCTTTGTAGCCGGTGGTCTGACTGTTCGCGATGTTATCGCTGATGTTGGTGAAGGCGCTCGATTGCGCCTGCATCCCGCTGACCGACGTATCCATTGCACCAAATATAGACATTCTGTCCTCGTTGCTAGAAAATAACGTTTATCCGAAATCATGGGTCCGGCTGAAAACACCGGCGCGCCCAGACGTGCGATGGACCGGTGGTACGCATGAACCATGCCAACGATGACGGCGCGCCCATCGCGGTGATTTCCATAGCCTGCAATGCTACCAACGCCCTGGAAGCCTCGGCACATTGCGCCGGGTTAACCAAATTGACCCGGCAATTTTTGCCGGGTTGCGGCGCGCGAACGCGGGGTTTTGGCAAATTCCCGAGACTAACCCGGCTGAATGCAATAACGGGCGATGCTCTGCGGGGATGACGCAAATTGGCAGGGGTTTTGCATTGGTGCGTTTATGCCTGCTGCCCTCACCCCTGCCGTTGCGATCACTCCGCAAGTTGCCGCCACCGCCCCGGTTGCTGTGCCGGCATCATCACTGCCCAATGCGTTCGGCCAAGTCCTGGCTGTGGTAGTTCCGGACAGGCAGACGGTACCCAGCAATAATAGCGCGCCCGCCAGCGTCGTGACGCCTCAAGCGCAAACGGAGGCGATTGATAAAGCGGGGACGCTGTCGGGTCCGCCTCCCGCCAACGTAGCATCCAACGCGGCGGCCAACGGCCAGGTTACGGCCAGTTTGGCATCGATACCGAAACTGGCAGGCCCAACCGGTTCGCTTGCCACCTCGCCTCTTGATATCGGTCGTCCTGGCACGATCGCATCTGGCACGAGCGCATCGGCTGTTTTGGTCTCCGGCGGGTCGGGCAAAGTGAATGGTGCCATCACCCCAGGGCGTGCCAAATCGAAAACGGATACAACGACGCTAAAATCGGCCGATACCACCGCTCCGGCGAGTCCGGCATCAGCGTCGCCGGCCGTAACGCCGCTGATGGTGCCGGTCGCGGTGCCGTCGATGCCGGTTGCCAGCGGCACGCCGTTGACTTTCGGGTTAGCCGCCGCCGCCGCGCCGGCTTCGAGTCCGGCCGATCACGGCTTGGCCCGTGCTAGCACTGCCGTTGCGGCCGCGTTCAAAGCCGCGCCAGCCGGTGGTGCCCCCGGTGCCGGCCAAGGCATGACGGGCGGTATCGACGCGACGAAAGCCGCAACCAGCCTGACGATCGGGGCACCCGGGGGCAGTAGCAGGGCCGATTTGGTGCCGTCAGCGTCGTCAATGACGACGTTTGCTTCGACCCAGGTCACGGGTACTGTGCCGGCGGCCAATCCGGCCGCGGGTGCCTCGGCCGGCATCATCGGAGGCGATGCCGCGAAGCCGGTCGTGACGGCGCTGGCCGGCCAGGGTGGCGCGTCCCAGGATGGCGCGCCCCAGGGTGGCGCGTCTTTGTTTCCCGGTGCCATGCTCGCGTCGGCACAAACCATCACAGTACCGGCCCTGACTTCGGGCAGTGCGGTCGCGTCCGCTTCCGCATCGGTTCCGGCCACGCAGGCCGCTACGGCGCAAGTGACCGCCGCAATGGTCGGCGTCGGGCCGATCCCGGTGACCGGTGGTGCCACTGTCGCCGGGGGAACGCGACTCACCATTGCCATGGCCCCGCCCGCCATCGGCATGGTCAATATCCAGATCGACAGCGGTGCGAGTGGCGCGTCGGTCATTGCGGTGGGTGCCACGCACCCGGCCACGCTGGCGGCGTTACAGAACGACCATGCCGCCCTTGAGCAGATGCTCACCCAGGCGGGCGTGCCGATCGATCATCGAAGTATCACGTTCCATCTTGAGCCGGTCCGGTCCGATACGGGTAATGCGGCGGGGCAGGTGGCGTCGGGCCAGAGCAGTTTGGGTGCCAGTGGCGGCGGGTTGGGCCAGGGCGCTGGGCAGCAATCGGGTGGCCAGCCGGGAAATTCGGGAGGAGGTCAAACCGCGCAATCTGCGACGCAAGCTTATGACAGGCGCGGCATAACCACCGAGGCTACGGTAGTACCCGACGGCATCGCGCTTCAATCACCGATCCCAATGCGCCGATTCGGCATCAACATGATGGCCTGAACGACTCCTCTCCGATGAAGGTAACCTAACCATGACCACGACGCTCGCTTCCGTCGCCTACCAGCAGAGTCAATTGACCGCCGCCGCCAATGCCGCGGCAGCAGGACTGACCAACATGGCAGCCGCCAGTACCGCGACAGCCGGCAGTCCGACCGGAACCTCGTCGAGTACCGGCACGTCGTCATCGAGCGGAGGCACCACCGGCGCACTCGGTGCGCTGTCGACCAATTACAACGACTTTCTCACCATGCTCACCACCCAGTTGCAGAATCAGGACCCGACCAGCCCAATGGATTCCAGCCAGTTCACCTCCGAACTGGTGCAGTTTTCCAGTGTCGAGCAACAGATCAACACCAATTCCAGCCTCGGCCAGCTGATCCAGCTGACCCAGGCGGGCGATCTGACCCAGGCCAGCTCGATGCTTGGCAGCCAGGTCACCGCCACTTCCAGTCAGGTGCCGTTGCAGAACGGCAAGGCCAGCCTTAACTTCACCGCTCCGGCGGCCGAGCCGGTGGCGATTGCGGTCTATAACAGCGCGGGTACCCAGATCCTCGATACCGCGATCAACGCGACCCAGGGCAGCAACACCTGGAACTGGAACGGGCAGGACGCCAGTGGTGCCACCGTGCCGGATGGCGCTTACAACGTCGCGGTGATGGGCCAGGGCACCAGCGGTGTGGCGACCGCCTTGCCTTTCACCGTCACCGGCACGGCGACCGGCGTGAGCAGCGGTACCAATTCGGTCTCGCTCAATCTTGGGGCGTTATCGGTGCCGTTCACCGCCGTCACCAGCGTCAGCAAGGCCGGCGCGACCACAACCGGATCGTAACCGCAAGTCCTGGCCGGGCAGCGTCCCGCCGCGCGGTGCCAAGGTTGAAACTGGCCTCGTGCAGCGTGGCAATCGCCGCGGCCAAGGGCAGGCCGAGACCATGACCTTCGGTGGCGCGGCTGGCATCGAGCCGGCCGAACCGGCGCAGCGCCTCGCCGTGGCGCGATGGCGGAATGCCCGGACCGTCATCGGCGATGATCAGTTCGATGACCGCGTCATCCTGCCGCGCGGTCACGGTGATCGTGCTGCCGGAACCCCCATGGGTGATCGCGTTCTCGATCAGGTTGGCGATCATCTGGGTCAGCAGCGCCGCATCGCCATTCAGCGCCAGATCGGGTGCGATCGTTGCGGTCAGGCGCACGTCGGCGTCCTCGGCAACGGTTTCGTAGGTTTCGGCAAGGTCTTCGAGCAGTCTGGTGAGATCGACCCGCGCGAAAGATGCCCGGCGGGCACCGCCCTCGATCTGGGCCAGCCGCAAAATCGCCGCCGCCAGGGCGAGGGTGGCATCGACTTGGGCAATCGCATCGGCCAGGGCTGCCGGCACCAGTGCCGGGTCGGGATTGCGGTGCAACAGTTCGAGCGATTCCCGCAGCCGGGCGAGCGGCGAGCGCAGATCATGCGCGATCTCGTCGCCCACGGCCCGGATGTTGCCGAGCAACTGCTCGATCCGCGCCAGCATGGCGTTGATGACGCTCGCCAGATGATCGAACTCGTCCCCCGAACCCGACAGTGGAATCCGCCGGGTGAAATCGCCCGCCATGATTTCCTGCCCCGCCGTGCTCACCGCCTCGACCCGTGCCAGCGCGCGGCGGCCGAACCCGATCCCGCCCGCCAGCCCGATCGCCAGGGTGACGCCGAACCCGATCAGGAAGCTACGGCGGATCAAGGCGTCAAGTTGCTCCAGCATGGTCGCGTCGGCGGCGACGAACAACACATCCCCGCTCGCGAGTCGGTCGGCGCGGCCACGCAGAACCCGGATATGCGGTGCGAACTCTCTACCAGCAGCCGCCGTGAGGGTGTGCCAACCCGGGCGGGGGATCGGCACGCTCAAATCGGCCGCCTGCACCCGTCCGTGTGCATCGGCCAATAAATAAAATATATCGCGCGGCGGTGCGGCAATCGCTGTGCGGACATTGGCCAGTACGATCGGTTGCGGCGTCCGGCTCCCGTCGATCAGGATTTCGGCGATTTCATTGTTGATGTTGGTATCCAGCGTGGTCCGCAGCGCGCCGAGCGTGCCGGCGTAGATCACGGCAAACACCACGGTCGCACCAACCAGGGCGAACCCGACGCCGAGGGACGCGAGCCGGACCGAGGTGGTGCGGACAAGCTTAGGCGGCATCGCCCAGCCGATAGCCGGCACCCCGCACGGTCTGGACCAGTTCCCGTTCAAAGCCGCGATCGATCTTGCCGCGCAGCCGCGAGATATGGGATTCCACCACGCTGGTCTGGGGGTCGAAATGGAAATCCCACACCGCTTCGAGCAGCATGGTGCGGGTGACCACCTGGCCGGCATGGCGCATCATGTATTCGAGCAGCGAGAACTCGCGAGGTTTGAGAGCGATCCGCTGCCCGGCACGGCTGACTTCACGCGACAGCCGGTCCAGTACCAGATCGGCGACGCGCAGCACGGTCGTGGCGGGTTTGGCCGCACCCCGCCGGATCAGTGCTGCGATCCGCGCGCTCAGTTCGGCGATGGCGAAGGGTTTGACCAGATAATCGTCGCCGCCCGCGCGCAGCCCGTCCACCCGGTCGTCCACCCCGCCGAGCGCGGTGAGGAACAGGGCCGGGGTGGTAATGCCCGCGCCGCGCAGCATGCGCAGCAGGCCCAGACCGTCGAGGCCGGGCAGCATGCGATCGACGATGATCATATCCCAGGCCTCGCTGCCCGCGCGCAGCAGGCCGGTGCGGCCATCGCCCGCCACGGCAATCTCGTGGCCTTCAGGCGCGAGGCCGGCGCGGACCAGATCGGCGGTGCGGGGATCGTCCTCGATCAGCAGGATGCGCAAGCCTCGTTTCGGGTCCATGGGCTCAGCAGGAGCGGCTTATCGGGTTGCGGGTCAAGCGGATTTCGCCGACATTACAAAACGACAAACCGGACGCAAGGCAGCGGGCAGCGATGTTGCGCCACAGCAGGCGGGCAACCTTCACCATCATGATGACCGATCACGCTGCTCGCCTCGCCCGACCGATCGCCACGCTGATTGCCGCAGCACTGCTCCTGGCCGGCTGTGCGACCTATCGTGCCCGGCCGCTGAATTTGGCACCCCCACTCAAGCCATCCGTTGCATCGCTCGATCATGGCTTGCCGGATGGTCGGATGATCGCCGGCGCATCGCCGTTGTCGCCGCAGGCGCTGGCGGCGCTGGCGGTGCTGAACGATCCGGCGCTGGCGGCATCGCGGGCGCAGATCGGGGTGGCGCAGGCGCAGGTGTTCGCGGCGGGGTTACTGCCTGATCCGAACCTCCAGGGCGGGTTCGGCGCGCTGCTCGGCGGACCGGCGGTGGCCCCTTCGGTGGCCGGGTCGATCAGCCAGGATCTCGCCTCGCTGATAACCAGGGGCGTCCGCGTTCGGGCTGCCCGCGCGCGGGCAGATGAAGTCGCAGCGAACGTGATGTGGCAGGAATGGCAGGTCGCCGCGCAGGCGGAGACACTGGCGGTATCGCTCTGGGCGGACCAACGCAGCGTGGTGGCGCTCGATCGCGCGCGGGGGGCGTTGCGATCGCTGGTGACCACAGCGCGACAGGAAGTCGCCGCCGGTAATCTGACGCTCGATCAGGCTTCGGCGGCCGAGGCCAGCCTCGCCAGCCTGGATGCCGCGCGCGATACCGCCGCCCAGCAGGCACTGACCGATCGAACGGCCCTCGCAGCCTTGCTGGGCGTGACACCCGATGCGCCGATTCTGCTGGCGCGGCCGGAGATTCCCGCCTTGGCACCGGGTGACGCGCGCGGATTGATCGCGACGCTGGCCGAACGCCGCCCCGATCTGATCGCGCTGCGCTACGGCTATCGCGCCGCCAATGCCGATCTGCGCACGGCGATTCTGGCGCAATTCCCACTGCTGTCGCTCACCGTCAATGGCGGGTCGGATACCAGCCGGGTTGCGACCGTCGGGCCGGCGGTGTCGCTCAACCTGCCGGTCTTCAATGGCAATCGGGGAAATGTCGCGGTGGCGCGGGCGACGCGGCGGCAACTTGGTGCGGCGTTCACCGCCGCTCTTGGCGCGGCGCAGGGCGGTGCGGCGGCGGCACGGCAGGCGTTGGGATTGCTCGGCCAGCAGCGCGCGGCCGCGCGCGATCGGCTGGATCGGGCCGACACCGCCGTGCGGGAGGCGCGCCGCGCCTTTCACAACAACCTGATCGATGCGCGGACCGAGACCGATCTGATCAACCAGCAGGCGATCCGGCGCACCGAGTTGATCGGCTTCGATCAGAAAATTGCCTCCGGACGCATTGCCCTCGCCAGCCTGCTTGGTGCCGGATTACCCCTGGTCGATCTGAACGGAACCACCCGATGATGCGGTATTTGTTCCCCCTGATGCTCGTGATTTGCCCCACCGCGTTGGCGGCAACCACGCCGAGCGTTCTGGTTACCACGATGCCCGTGAAAACTGGGGTGATCGAACGCAGCATCGCGGCCTATGGCACGATCGGGGCCGGGCCAGGGGCGAGCGATAGCCTGACCATCGCCTATGCGGGCATCGTCACCAGAGTTGATGTGGTGGCGGGTCAGGCGGTGCATCGAGGTGAGGCGCTGGCAGTGATCGGCACCGCGCCGAGCGCACTGGCCGCTTATGCCCAGGCCGCGGCGGCGGTGCGCGCGGCGGCGCAGACGCTGACCCACACGCGCGCTCTGGTGGCTTCGCATTTGGCCACAAGGATTCAACTTGCCCAGGCGGAACAGGCCGCAACCGCCGCGATTTCGGCACGCGACGCGCTGCGACTCGATGGATCGTCGGGCACCACGACCACGCTGACCGCGCCGTATGACGGGGTGATCGCGGCGGTTGCCGCCGCGCCGGGGGCGGCGCTGCTGCCGGGCGCGCCGGTGATTACCATTCTGCGCGCCCATGCGCTGGTTGCGACGGTCGGGCTGGATCCGCGGCAGGCGGCGCGAGTGCGGGTGGGTGACCGGGTGGCGATCACCCCGGTTGCCGGGTCGGAGCGCGGAACGCTGCGGGGTTCCGTGATGGCGATTGCGGCGATGGTCAATCCGTTGAGCGGATTGGTCGATGCGACGATTTCGATGCCGCCCACCGGATTTCTGGTGGGTGAAGCGGTGACCGCCGATATCGATATCGGGGTGGCGCGCGGGGTGATCGTGCCACGCGATGCGGCGTTGCCCACGGGCAGGCGCTTTGTGTTGTGGCAGATCGACAAGGGCCATGCGAAGCCGATCGATGTACGGGTGCTGACGCGGGTGGGTGATCGGGCCGTGGTCAGCGGGGCGATCGATCCGGCGCTGCCAATCGTGGTGAGCGGCAATTATCAACTCACGCCGGGCATTGCCGTGCGGGTTGAACACTGATGGGTTTCGCCCGGTTTCTCGCCCGTCAGCAACGCGCGATTATTTTCCTGATGGCGAGCCTCGCGCTGGCCGGCATGGCGGCGGCGATTTCGTTGCCGGTCGGGCTGTTTCCGCGCACCTCGTTTCCCCGGGTGCGGATCAACATCGATGCCGGGGCGCGGCCCGCACAGCAGATGGTGTTGCAGGTCACCAAACCGACCGAGGAGGCGTTGCGCGCGATCCCCGGCGTGACGTCGGTGCGCTCGGCCACCTCGCGCGGGTCGGCACAGATCTATGTCGATTTCAACTGGGGCCAGAACATGGGGCAAGCGACGCTGGAGGTCGATGCCGCGATCGCCCAGATGCTGCCGGATTTTCCGATCGGAACCAAATACGTCGTGCGGCGGATGGATCCGACGGTGTTTCCCATCATCGCCTACGCCATGATGTCGCATAGTATTTCCGAAACTCAGCTTCGCACCATCGCGGAATACCATATCGTGCCGGCGCTCACCCGCATCCAGGGTGTGGCGAAGGTGAGCGTGCAGGGCGGGGCGACGCCGGAGGTGCATGTGCTGGTCGAGCCCCAGCGCCTCGCCGCGATGCACATCACCCTCGCGCAGGTCGAGCAGGCGGTATCGAAGTCGAACGTGCTCGCCGCGGTCGGGCGGATGACGGATTACGACCGGCTCTATCTGCTGGTGCAGGACAATACGCTGAGCACGGTGCGCGATGTCGGGCGCATCGTGGTGCGCGCCGGACCCGATGGCGTGGTGCGGCTCGATCAGGTCGCGACGGTGCGGATGGGCGTGGTGCCGGTGTATTACCGCGTCGCCGAAAACGGTGTGCCGGCGGTGACCTTGCAGGTGTTCCAGCAGCCGGACGGCAATGCGGTCGCGGTGGACAAGGCGGTGCGACAGGCGTTGAACGCCTACAAGGCGAATTTGCCGCGCGGTGTCACCCTGGTGAAATGGTACGATCAGAGCGGGTTGGTCACCGCTGCGGCCGGGTCGGTGCGCGATGCGATATTGATTGGCATCGTGCTCGCCGGCCTCGTGCTGATCGGGTTTCTGCGCAGTTGGCGGGTCACGCTGGTCGCGTTGCTGGTGGTGCCGGCCTCGATGGCGTCGGCGATATTGCTGCTCTCACTGCTTGGGTTGAGTTTCAACATCATGACGCTGGGTGGCCTCGCCGCCTCGGTCGGGCTGGTGATCGACGATGCGATCGTCATGATCGAACACATCGCCCGTCGCGCCGGCCATGCCGCGGGAACCGCTGCAAAGGGCGCGGTGCTGGCCGCCGCTGCCGAGTTCCTGCCGCCGCTCACCGGATCGTCGATGGCAACGCTGATCGTGTTCGCGCCGCTGGCGTTTCTCTCCGGCGTGACCGGGGCGTTTTTCAAGGCGCTGTCGATCACCTTGGCCGCGACGCTGATTGCATCCTGGTTACTGTCGGCTTTCGCAGTGCCGGTGCTGGCACGCGCGCTGATCGATTTCGACAAATGGCAGGACCCGGCCGAGCGGCGCACTGCCGCCGGGCGCGAAGGCTGGATGGAACGGTGGCACGGCAAATTGCTGCAGCATCTGATCGCCCGACCGGCCTTGCTCGCGATCGGCGTGGTGCCGCTGATCATCGCCGGTGTCCTGGCCTATCGCGCGGTGCCGACCGGGTTTCTGCCGCATCTGGACGAGGGTGGGTTCGTGGTGAATTATCAGACCCTGCCGGGCACGTCGCTCGCTGAATCGGTGCGCGAGGTCAGCCAGATCGAAACCATCTTGCGTCAGGACCCGGCGGTGGCGACGTTTTCGCGCCGCACCGGTGCTGGGCTGGGGGGTGATCTGAACGAGCCAAATCAGGGCGATATTTTCGTCGAACTCAAGCCGCTCGCCGAGCGGCCGTTGATCTGGCCGGTGATGGACCGCATCCGCCAGAAAATCGAGGCCCAGGTGCCGGGGGTGGATTTCGACGTCTCGCAGATGCTGAGCGATCTGCTCGGCGACCTCACCGGTGTGCCGCAGCCGATTGAAATCAAACTGCATGGCGACCCGTCGCAACTGGTCAGTACCGCGCACCGGGTTGGGGCGGCGATCGGCACCATCAAAGGCGTGGTTTCGGTGTTCGATGGGGTGACGCTGGCGGGCGATGCGGTCGATATCCATGTCGATGACGCGCGTGCCGCGATGCTGGGGCTTGATCCCGATCAGGTGCGCTTGACCCTGCAAACCGCGCTTGAGGGCAGCATAGTGTCGGCCCTGCCGGGCCAGTACCGTTTCACCAATGTGCGGGTGACCCTGCCGGCGCGCGCCAAACAGGACATGGGCGCACTTGCCCGGATTCCGGTGGCGACGCCGAGCGGGGCGCTGGTGCCGATCGACGATTTTGCGACTTTCAAGGTGGTATCCGGTCAGCCGGAAATCGATCGAGACAATCTCCAGCAAATCGTCGCGATCACCGGGCGGATCAGCGGGCGCGGCATCGGTGGCGTGATTGCCGATGTCCGCAACATGTTGGCCAAACCCGGCATGCTGCCGGCGGGGATGCATTATACCCTGGGTGGATTGTACAAGCAGCAGCAGATCGCATTCGCGGGACTGGCAAAGGTGTTCGTTGCCGCAATCGCCGCTGAATTTATTCTGCTCCTGTTTCTGTATCGGAGCTTCATCATTGCGGGAGCCATTCTGTCCACCGCCCTGCTTGCCAGTCTTGCGGTGTTCATCGGGCTGTTCATTTCAGGCGTGCAACTCAACATCACCGCGCTGATGGGCATGACGATGATTGTCGGGCTGGCAACCGAGATGGCGATTTTCTACGTCTCGGAATACCAGGCGCTCGCCGAACATAACGATCCGCGCGATTCCCTGATCATCGCCAGCCGCAACCGTCTCCGGCCGATCGCGATGACCACGCTGGCCGCCATTCTGACGTTGTTGCCGTTGGCGTTTGCGATCGGCGAGGGGGCGGGCATGCAACAACCGTTAGCGATTGCTATTATTTCGGGTTTCATTGTGCAGTTTCCGCTGGTGCTTCTGGCGCTGCCGGTTCTGTTGAAAGCGACGATCAAAAATCAGCCTTGATGCCGGGCATTGTTGAAGTTTTTTGAGAATTTATTCATGAAAGCGAATTTATTATGTCGACGGTTGCATGTTCCAAAATCGTACAGTGCATCAGAATTGCACGCTGCACGCGCGGTATGTAGAATTCCGAAAACGTGAAATTCCGCCATAATTTGGCCCATTGTCAGTTGGCATGCACCTTGCTAGCTAAACTTCCACGCGGCAGACGCTATGCCGTTATAAAAAGAAGGAAATTGGGAGGAGGCTTGAAGTGCTCGGCACAGATTGCAGTTCGCTTATGTGTTTTAAGATGTTTTCATCAATGATGAGGCCGCACTCGAAGTGCGCGCTACTTTCGGCACTCAAGCCAAAGAAAAACTTGATCAAAATTGCGGAATGTGGTCGAAATTTACCAGAGTGCGGTGACCAGAGTGCGGTGATGCGTGATGCCATCGCGCTGTGCTCGTTGTTTGGCAAGCAGTTTGCTGAGTTCACGGATCGCTTGGCTCGTCAGCCAGCGCTCAAGCTGCCTTAACATCTCACACAACCAGTCTTCGAGACCTTCGAAGCGACGTCAAAGGGAAGAACACGTTATGCGTAAAATCAATCGTAACATCTTCGCGCAAGATCAGGTGGATCAGAAAATCCAGGCCGCACCTAACTGGAGGTCGCGTGCGCGGGGGCGGTATTTTGCCGTTGCCATGTTGACCGGCCTGATCGGCCTTTTCAGCGTCGCGACCGCCTCTGCCCAAATGTCCGACACCAGTGCATCGACACCACGTTTTTATATAAATCTTGGGGCCGCCGGTATCCTGTTTCATACGGACAGCAGGGTTTTGGTCGGCGGCGGGGAAATTCCGGGTGGCAGGGCCAGCGTCAATAACAATGCTACATTGACGTTCGATCTGGGATATTTTGTGACGCCGAACATTTCATTGGACGTGATGGGGGGCTTTCCGCCGCATGCCGCAATTTATGGATCGGGTTCGCTGCGCGCCCTCGGCCCGATCGTTTCCGCCAATTATGCACCAGCAATATTTTCGGTGTTGTATCATTTCAACGATATGGGTGCGTTTCACCCTTACATCGGGCCGGGCCTCAACTACACGTTCTTCATGAATACGCAGGATTCCGGAGCGTTGAGCAACGTGCATCTGGCCGCTCATGCTGGCGTGGCGCTGACGGCAGGGTTCGATTACGATGTCAGCCCGGATTGGGCCGTTAACTTCGCGGTGACGCAGCTTTGGTTGTCGACGACGGCCAAAGCGGCCCTCGGCACGGCTCCGGTTCTTCTCAAACTCACGGCCAATCCGACAGTTATCCGCGCGGGCTTAACATATCGCTGGTAACATTCTGATAACGTGCTGCTTATTTCTATTTTAGCGCGCAATTTCACCGCACCCGGTTGCTGCAAGGGCACCAATCGAGTGCGGTGTACTCTACAAGTCCGCCCCTCGCGGGACCAGAAACCTACATCGAAATAATGACCTTCAGCGCCTGGGTCGCGGCGGCGCGGCCGAATGTGTCATAAGCGTCGAGAATCTGATCGAGCCGGAAGTGGTGCGTGATCAGGCGGCTTGGATCGACCTTGCCGGCCTGCACGGTTTTCAGCAGCATTGGCGTGCTGACGGTATCGACCAGGCGCGTGGTGATCGAGATATTGTGCGCCCAGAGCGTTTCGAGGTGCAGATCGACCTTTTGGCCATGCACACCGACATTGGCGATCACGCCGCCCGGAGCCACCATGTCCTGGCAGAGCAGGAACGTCGCCGGCACACCCACCGCCTCGATCGCGGTATCGACCCCACGCCCGCCGGTCAGTGACTTCACCTCCGCGGCGGCATTGCCATCGCGGCTGTTGACCGTGTGGGTGGCACCGAACTGCCGGGCGATGCCGAGGCGATTGTCGTCCAGATCGACCATGATGATCTCGGCGGGCGAGTAGAACTGCGCGGTCAGCAGTGCCGCGAGACCCACCGGCCCGGCCCCGACGATGGCCACCGTGGCTCCGGGTGCCACCTTGCCGTTCAGCACGCCGCATTCAAATCCGGTGGGCAGAATGTCGCTCAGCATGACCAGCGCTTCCTCGTCGGCGCCTTCGGGGATCGGATAGAGGCTGGTATCGGCATGCGGGGTGCGGACGTATTCCGCCTGGGTGCCGTCGATCTCGTTGCCGAGAATCCAGCCGCCCGTGGTGCAATGCGAATACATGCCCCGCCGGCAATATTCACATTTTCCACAGGACGAGATGCATGAGATCATCACCCGGTCGCCCGGCTTGAAGACAGTGACCGCGGGACCGACGGAGTCGATGATTCCCACCCCTTCGTGCCCCAGAATCCGGCCGGGCGCGCAGGTCGCGACGTCGCCTTTCAGGATGTGCAGGTCGGTACCGCAGATCGTGGTTTTCACCATCTTCACGATTGCGTCGCTGGGTGCCTGGATCACCGGCTTCGGGCAATCCTCAAGCGTTTTGAGGCCGGGGCCGTGGTACACAAGAGCCTTCATCGTTTTTCTCCCTGGAATTCATGACGGCTGGTCGGTGAGGCGCAAGGGCGCGAGCTGGCGCGTGTAACGCGCGCTTTGTAACCCGGATGTCGCCGTTTGCCGTATTATTCTGAACCTTTTGGAATGGTGGCGCAAGATTGTCGCCTTCCCTGGCGGTCGTGGCACTGCTACCGTTTGTCAGATGGGGCGGATCGGCCGCGCCATCCCCTAACTTTCCGGAGGAAAATCACATGATCGCCGTAACCGTTCTGTATCCGCAGACCGCAACCTCGCATTTCGATATCGACTATTACCACGCCAATCACATGAAAATGGTCCATGAATTGTGGGACTCCATGGGGCTGCGGGGCACCCGCGTGCTGCATGGCAAGCCCGGCCCTGACAATGCGCCGCCCGCCTTCGCCGTCATGACGATCCTTGATTTTGAAAGCCTCGATGACTTCGGCAAAGCCGTCAGCGCCCACGGCGGCCCGATCATGGGGGATATCCCCAACTTCACCAACGTTCAGCCGAGCCTGCAAATCAACGACATCGCGGCGTGACGCCCAGCCGGTACCAGGCCGGGAATGATGAGACGTCGCTTTTTCAGTTTGGCTTGCGTCCAAAATGGTGTGGTCTGGTACCGGAATGCGATTGCTTTCAATGTATCGTTCCAAAAAAGGACAGTGTCCTGTATTGAAACAGCACACTCGCCGCGACCACGAGCTACCACGGCTTCAGACTCGCGGAATTCAGCCAAAACCTTGACGGTGATTGCCTAACGATTTTTGGCACGCGACTTGCTTATAAGACGATGGCCACGGCAAGTAGGTCGAAAGAAGCTTAGGAGGAGAGATTTCGACGATCCAGTACATCATAATACTACACACCAATTAGGACATGAACGGTATATGATGTCGGGCATCGCCTCCGTTAGGAGTAGTCTAGAGCGAATGCTGAGGTGAGTTGGTGCTTTCATTTTTGGTGCCGGAAAAATCAAGATGTTTAATCCAGAGGCAATGCGAGGTGCCCCCTTATCAAGGTGTTAGATGATGAAAAAAGTTTTTTATCATCTTGGCACAACTAGTATCTCGGAGTCTGAGTTGACTAAGAAAATGCAACAATTCTGTAGTGAGGAGTAAAACTGAAATGGCTAGTTCCAATTTAGCCGTCAAAGAAGCGCTCAAGGCAAATCCAGTGCCGAGTAGCGTTGATCCCCAGGAAGTCCATAAATGGCTGCAAGACTTCTCGTGGGACTTCAAGGCAAAGGGCGGAAAATATCCGACCAAGTACAATCTCGACGTGAATACGCGTGAGCAGTTCAAGCTGACTGCTAAAGAATACGCGCGTATGGAATCCATCAAGGAAGAGCGCCAGTACGGTACCCTGCTCGATGGTCTCGATCGTCTTGATGCCGGCAACAAGGTTCATCCGAAATGGGGTGAAGCGATGAAGGTTATTTCCAACTTCCTCGAAGTTGGTGAATATGCCGCCATCGCCGGGAGCGCCCTCCTGTGGGACGCCGCGCAGTCTCCGGAACAGAAAAACGGTTACCTCGCCCAAGTCATGGATGAAGTCCGGCATACCAACCAGACTGCGTACGTGAACTACTACTACGGCAAGCACTACTATGACCCGGCGGGCCACACCAATATGCGGCAGTTCCGCTCCGTCAACCCATTGTACCCTGGCGTCCGGCGGGCGTTCGGTGATGGCTTCCTCGCTGGCGATGCTGTTGAAAGCTCGATCAACCTGCAAGTTGTGGCCGAGGCTTGCTTCACCAATCCGCTGATCGTTTCGTTGACCGAGTGGGCCGCCGCCAATGGCGACGAAATTACGCCGACGGTGTATCTGTCGATCGAAACCGACGAACTGCGCCACATGGCGAACGGCTACCAGACACTCGTTTCGGTCATGACCGATCCAGAGTCGTTCAAGTACCTCCAAACCGATCTCGATAACGCCTTCTGGACGCAGCACAAGTACCTGACACCTTTCGTTGGTTTTGGGCTTGAGTACGGTTCCAAGTACAAGGTCGAGCCGTGGGTGAAGTCCTGGAACCGCTGGGTCTATGAGGACTGGGCCGGTATCTGGCTGGGCCGCCTTCAGAAATTCGGCATCAAGAGCCCGAAATGCTTGGCCGACGCCAAGAAAGACGCGATGTGGGCGCATCATGATCTCGCCTTGCTTGCGGCGGCACTGTGGCCGCTGACCGGTATCCGTATGGAACTGCCGGACGAAGAGGCGATGAATTGGTTCGAGGCCAACTACCCGGGCTGGTACGATCATTACGGCAAAATCTACAACGAGTGGAAGTCGCTTGGCTTTGAAGATCCGAAGGCCGGCTTCTGCCCGCTGGTTTGGATGATGCAGAACGGACACGGTATCTTTATCGACCATACGTCTACGCTGCCGTTCTGCCCGACGTTAAGTAAGTCTGCCAGCAACCCGAGCTTCCTGGAAATGAACGGCAAGCGATTTGCCTTCTCCGAAGGGCATGGTGAGCGTCAGTGGTTGCAAGAACCGGAGCGGTACGAATTCCAGAACTTCTTCGAGCAGTACGAAGGCTGGGAGTTGTCCGAACTGGTGAAGGCCGCCGGCGGCGTTCGGAGCGACGGTAAAACCCTGCTGTCGCAGCCGCATCTACGGAGCACCGATATGTGGACGCTGGAAGATCTGAAGCGTTTGAACATCGTTATTCCGGACCCGATGAAAATCATGAACTGGCAGCCGGTTCACTAGACTGAATCTGTCGATCAGGTGCTCTTGCAAAAAGAGCACCTGACGATTTTGAAAGCCGTTTTTTTGACTTAGATGCTGGCGCGTACCGCAAGCAAGTAAAGGTAGGAAACAGAATGAGTACAGGAAAATTTGTGCGCGGGATGATCGATCCCGAGCGAGCCGCGGAAATACGCGCCCTCGTACCGGAAAAACCGCTTGAAACAAAACGGGATCATATCCCCTTCGCTAAGCGTGGTTGGCGCCGTTTGACTGAGTACGAAGCGGTTATGCTGCATGCTCAGCCCACAACCGACGCGATTCCGGGGAGCATGGATGTCGGGGAATCTGTGCAGAAATGGCCGGGTGGGCGTCCGCTCTTCGGTGTTGAATCGACGGCGCTGCTATCCAGCAATTGGTTCAATTTCCGTGACCCGTCGAAGCGTTGGTATTATCCGTATATCAAAGGCAAATCCGAAGACGGTCAGACCACCGAGCGCGTGATGAAAAGCTGGGCCGACAGCGGCGACTACGGCATGATGAACGACGCTTGGCGCAACCAGATTCTGGGGCCGGTATACGGCGCGTTCCTTTACGAGGAGTTTGGCCTGTTCAATGCGAACTCGTCCACGGTATACACCGCACTTTCAGATCTGCTGAGAATGTGGATTGCGGAATCCGGCTTCGATAAAGACGACGCGGCGCAAATGATCCAAACCCAACGCGTCCTGCTTGGTAAAATTTTCCCCGACTTCGATGAGAGCCTGGGCGATGCGAAAAAAAGCTGGACCGAGGCCGCGATGTGGAAGCCGGCGCGTGAATTCGTTGAGCATATCTGGGGTGAGGTTTACGATTGGGGCGAGCAGCTTTGGGCGATCCATGGTGTTCATGACCATATTTTCGGCCAATTTGTCCGGCGCGAATTTTTCCAGCGTCTCGCAGGTATTCATGGCGATACACTGACGCCATTCATCCAGACCCAGGCCCTGACCTATCATCAGCAGGCAGCCGAGGGTGTGACGGCACTGTTCGGAAAAATGCTGATCAATGAGGAGCCGATCTATTCGACGCACAATCGGCGCTATCTGCGTGCCTGGACCAACCAATATTTGCCCCAGACCACGGCGGCGCTCAAGGCGTTCATCGGCGTGTACAAGGATCTGCCAGTCAAGGTCGATGGCATCACCTGCCGTGCCGGGGTGCAGGCTTCGGTGGAACGGGTGATCGACGATTGGTCGCGCCGGTTTGCTGAACCGTTGGACCTGAAGTTTGATCGTAACGCCTTCGTCCGCGAAGTTATGAGCGGCTACTGAGAAAGTTTAAATACGATGACCAAAAATACGAATGGTTATAACAGCGGTACCAATGCCAAATCGGGTCAGGCGTTTATGGATGAGTTCCTGGGCGATGCAACGAGCAAAATTCCCACCAGCGACGCCGTGGTTGTGGCGCTGATGAAGTCGGAAGAAATCGACGCGATCATCCAAGAGATAGTTATTCCGATGCGCGAAGAGAACCCCTCGATTGCGATCGAGGACCGCGGTGGTTATTATTGGATCAAAGCAACCGGCAAGCTGACGTTCGATTGCGATGAAGCGAGTGAAATGCTCGGCAAAAAATATACCGTCTATGACCTTCTGGTGAATGTCAGCACGACGGTTGGCCGCGCCTTTACCTTGGGTAACAAGTTCATTGTGACGAATGAGCTGCTTGGGTTGGAATCAAAAGTAGAAAGCGTTTATTGAGGAGGCGTGAGGATGGCAAATTGGTACAACACAGAAACCCGTGACGAGTGGCAAGACCAAATCAACTCGCTCAGGTCGGTTAGCGCAGGCGTCGAGTGTCTGCAATCGTTTCGCGCCGACCATACCGGGCCGGACCGTAAAACCTACGATCTGAAAAAAGAGGTGACCTGGATCGAATCCAGGATTGAAATGCGGCTTGGTCAACTTCATAGCGAAGAGTTGATCAGTGACGAAGATTTGCTTAGCAAGACCATTGATGGCAAGTGCGCCAAAGAGGTCGTGGGCGAATGGGTCAAAAAGGCTGCCGATATCGATTGCAAAATCAAGATGGAGGGGCTTTGCATTGCCTATCGCAAGGCATGCAAACCACCGATGGTTCCCATCAATTATTTTGCAGCCGGCGAAAAAATATTGATCTCCAAGCTGATGCGACTGCGGGCGATTGGAGCCTTGGATCAGACGGTCGAAGAATTGCGAGAGATGCGCGGCGTAACCCGGTTGAGCGTGCAGTAGAATATGAGCTGGCCAGACGACTAGCTTAGTTAAGGTCGACTTGTACCAGCTCAGACTAGGAATTTCCACCAAGGGGTAGGCCAGACTGGTCTGCACCCTTGGGGGGAGTTGTGGATGTTTTGAAATGATCGTTGGAGTTTCCCGTCGTGGCTCATGTTTTTGGCGATGGCTTGAACGAAGTCGGGTTAGAGCATGGCTATAAATGTGGTGCGTGCGGCTACAAGTTTTTTGCCGGAATGACACTGGTCGTCAACGGCGCTAATTTTTGTCCGAGTTGTAAAGAGGAAATTCTCAAGTTTCCAACTTTGAACGACATCAAGCAGCACGACTATATTGCGCATACAGGGCGGGATCGATTTCATTCGATCGTGACTGTTGAGGGTGAGGAGTGACGATGATTGCGAGTCTAGAAATCCCTGAAATTCCACATGTTGCGGGTCAACCCGCGATCATTGGCAAAACAACGCTTGCCTACAGCGAGGGCGAGTTTCGTGTTTACACGACGGAGTTGGAAATTCTTTGGCGTTGGGATTTGTACAAGGGCGAGCGGCATCTGCATACAGGGTGTGCCCATAGCCAGGAAGGTGGTGTTTTGCAGTCACAATCCAAAATCAGATTTTTCCTGCGGCCGAACATGGCGGCGCTGATTATGCCGGCTCAATAGCACATTGCCAGAGTGATTTGTGTGAGTAACGATGCCGCCACGTAAACGTTGGCGTGTAGAAGTTGCGTGAACAGATAACCGGGTGCCTACGGCGATTTACGGCGCTGCAGGTTGGATCTAAAATATCGATAGCCAGGACGAGGAAAAAAGTGAACTACGTCATTACCGCGCGATTCATGGATGATAAGACTATTGAGTTCGACTGCGCTGAAGACGAGAATATTCTCGCCGCGGCCCTGCGGCAGAACCTTCAGCTCATCTGCCAGTGCAAAAAAGCGTACTGTGGTAGCTGCAAAGCGCTTTGCTCGGATGGGGATTATGAATTCGGCGAACGGATCAACATTCAGGTTCTGCCGTCGGACGAAGAAGAAAAAGGCATCGTGGTGACGTGCGACACGTTTCCGCGGAGCGACCTTGTTTTGGATTTCTCCTATACGAGCGACCGGCTGGGCGAAGCGACGGTGCCGGAAATTTCGGCCAAAGTGGTTGGTCTTGAGCGCTTGTCGGAGACGGTTTTCAGGTTGGAATTGCAGGCGATCGACGCCGAGACATCAATACCGACGATGTTTGACTTCGTGCCAGGTCAATATGTTGAAATTGGGATTCCCGGCACCGATCAGGTTCGGGCGTTTTCGCTCGCGAACCTGCCGAACGAGCAGGGTTTGATGGAGTTTCTGATCCGTTTGGTTCCAGGCGGCAGCTTCTGTGGCTATCTCGAGCGCGAGGCGGCGGTAGGTCAGATCGCCAAGGTCCGGGGGCCTTTGGGTGAGTTCGTCTGTAAGGCGGGCTGCACCAAAATGGAAGAAGACTTCCGCCTGCACGAGACTGGCCGGGTGCAAGCTTTTGTCGGCGGCAGCACCGGGTTAGCGCCGCTTGTGTGTATGCTGCGTAATCTGGCGAGTCATGACTACGCTGGGGAGTGCCATCTGTTTTTCGGCATGCAGAACCGCGCGACGATGTTTTACGAGAAGGAGTTGGCGGAACTTGCGGCCTCGATGCCCAATTTGACCCTGCACCTCGCGCTGATGGAAGGTTCTCCGGACTGGCAAGGTGCGATCGGTCACTCGGTCGGAGCCTTCGAGGCGCATTTCACGGGTGTTGAGGAACGTCCTGAGGTTTATCTGTGTGGGCCGCCCCCCATGGTTGCAGCAGCAGTGGCGAGTTGCGCCCGACTGGGGATTCCTTCGGATCAGGTCCACCAAGAAGAGTTTGTCGCCAGTGGCGGATGACGATCCCATTGATCCAGTGGCTAGTGGCCTTAATGCGGAGGCCATCGAACTGCTGACTGACGCCGCAGCGGCATTGAACGAGGAGATCCAGAGGTTGGAGGCTCATCGTGACTATCTGGCTGCGAAAATGGGCGACGATCGGATCGAACTGTTGCAAAGCCTTTCTGATCAGCAGATGGACCGTGAGGAAAGATTCGAAATTACCAGTTTCCTCTCCTATGGCGAGAGGAAACTGCTTTGGCTGTGGGCTAGGCTAACAAAAGTAAAAGAATTGCGGCGAGAAATCGCACATACCGTGATGAAAAACAATTTAGGGTAGTGAAATGAGTGCTAGTGAACGGGTCGTACCGCGTCTGGTGACGACAAACGCGCGCGCGCAGCGAAAGCTGGCTGCGGGCATGCGCGCACTCGCACGGGTTGTGGCGGTCACACTAGGGCCAAGCGGACGCTACGTTTTGTTGGAGCACCGCAGCCACCTGGCCCCGGTGTTCACCAAGGATGGCATTGAGGTCGCCCGTGCCATGGTGGTGGCCGACCGCGAAGAGGAAATGGGGCTGCGTCTACTCCGAAACGCGGCACTGGACGTTTCGGCCTCCGTCGGCGATGGCACGACGACCACGATCGTGATTACCGGTGCCTTGGCGCGGCGGTGCCTGACTTTTGCCTCGGTGCGGATCGACGCGTGTGCGGCACGAGCAGGGCTGGCGCAGGCTGGTGCCGCAGTGATGGCCGAACTGGCTGCGATGGCGAGGCCGGCGGGGTTGGAAGATCTGAAAGCGGTTGCGCGCACGGCGGCCAATGGTGATGCAAATTTGGCGGCTCTTCTTGCCGAAGCCTATGTTCATGTCGGGGCTGGTGGCACGATCGATATCGAAATGGGCAACACCGGCGAGGATGTCCTCGACCTAAAAACCGGCCATGAATTCGAATCGCAGACCCTCATGCGCGAATTACTGCCGCCGACCGGCGCGCGCCATTTGAAAAACCCACTCATCATGTTTCATGATGGCGAGTTGGAGCATTTCGAAAAAATGGTGCCGGCGCTTGAAATTGCCTGCCAGGAAAAGCGCCCGCTCCTCATTCTTGCCGACGATGTCAGCGATGAGGTGCGGTTGGGTTTGTTGACGAACCAGCGCAACGGAACTGTGGATATCGTTGTCGCAAAACCGCCGATGTATGGCGACACGCGCGTGGAATGCCTTTCGGATTTGACGGTTCTTTGTGGTGGAACGGCGTTTGTGACCGGCAGTTTCACGGATCTGCGCGCGCTGGACCGGCGTGATCTGGGCGGGTGCGACGAGGCCATCATCACCGCGGAGAAAATGACACTGCTCGGTGCGCAAGGCGACCCGGCGGCGTTGCGGGATCGCATGGCCCTGCTGCGAGCCGAACTTGAGCGCGGCGATAGCGGTACCTCGCCGAGCGGTCAGGCCGACTATAGCGACAAGCGCCAGGACCGTCTGAAAATATTGTCGAACTTCAGGGCGATCCTTCATGTCGGTGGTGCCAACGATAGCGTCATCAAATCCAGATTCCCTCTCGCGGAAAACGCCCGTAGAGCACTTTTTGCGGCGGCCGAATCCGGCATACTGCCCGGTGGCGGCGTGGCGATGCTGCGCGCCGCACAGCGCGCCAGGGAAAAGCTGGTGATTGACGATGCCGACGGCCGCATTGGCTCCCAGGCGCTGTTTTCCGCCCTGGAGCAGCCGCTGCGGTGGATTGTCTGGAACGCAGGATTCCGCTCGGATGAGGTCATCGCCCGGGTGCTTATGGAAGACGACGCGTTTTTCGGTCTCGATGTCGCCACACGCCAATATTGCGATCTTGGTGTCGCCGGCGTGGTCGATTCATTTCAGATGGTCCGCGCGATCATCGCGATTTCGGTCTCGATCGCGGGGTCGCTGCTGGCGACCAGCATTCTGATCAGCAAGGCAGAGGACCGGGTACAGCCCGAAAAGTTCCGCGGCACCGAGACGCTCTATCAGGAATTGATGGCCGATGGCGCTTTCGACTAGTCACATGCCTGATGCTATTGCCAACGTGAGCAAATATCCAGACTATTACGCCGCTTGGCGGAGCGATCCCGAAGCCTATTGGCGCAAGGCCGCCGAGACGATCGACTGGATCAAGCCGTTCGACCAGGTATTCGACCCGCAGATCGGCCCGTTCGGGGTTTGGTTTCCCGGCGGCGTGATGAACACCTCGGCTAATTGTCTAGACCGGCATGTCGACCATGGTGCCGGGGATCGCATCGCCATTATTTGGGATAGCGCGATGGAAGGGCGCATCGAGCGCTACACCTATCGTGCTCTGCGCGACAGAGTGGCGAAGGTGGCCGGTGCGCTGGCCGCTCGTGGCATCGCCAAGGGCGATCGCGTGGTCATTTATATGCCGATGGTTCCGGAAGCGGCGATCGCCATGCTCGCCTGCGCCCGGCTTGGGGCGATCCATTCGGTGGTGTTCGGCGGCTTTGCCGCGCCGGAACTTGCGGCACGGATCGACGCCGCTCGGCCAAAGCTCATCATCGCGGCGTCCTGCGGGCTCGAACCCGGCCGGATCGTGGCCTACAAACCCATCCTGGATGACGCGATCGCCCGTGCGACCCATAAGCCGGCGCGTTGCCTGATCTTCCAGCGCACCGCCGCACCGGCAACCATGATCGCCGGTCGTGACGAAGGCTATCTCGAAGCCGAAGCCGCCGCCACACCGCACGACCCGGTCCCGGTCGCTGCGACCGATCCGCTCTATGTGCTCTACACGTCCGGTACCACCGGCAAACCCAAGGGCATCGTCCGCGACAATGGTGGTCACGCCGTGGCACTCGCGGCGTCGATCCCGCTGATTTTCGATGTGCATTCGGGCCAGGGTGCCGCGAGCGAGGTGATGTGGACGGCGTCGGACGTCGGCTGGGTCGTTGGACATAGCTATATCGTCTATGGGCCGCTGCTGGCCG
The DNA here is from genome assembly GCA_028688905.1 of Acidiphilium sp. GTDB lineage: Bacteria > Pseudomonadota > Alphaproteobacteria > Acetobacterales > Acetobacteraceae > Acidiphilium. The sequence goes on from JAQTXH010000003.1 coordinate 45,473, forward strand.
GGGTGACCACGCTCATGTACGAAGGCAAACCGGTCGGTACGCCCGACGCGGGGGCATTTTGGCGGGTTTGTGCCGAGCATCACGTCAAGACCCTGTTCACCGCGCCGACGGCGCTGCGGGCGATCAAGCAGCAGGATTCCGAAGGCAAGCTGCTGGCCCCCTACAATCTTTCGAAGCTCGAAGCCTTGTTCCTGGCCGGCGAACGTTGCGACCCGCCGACCGCCAAATGGATCGCGGCCCTCCTTGAAAAGCCGGTGATCGATAATTGGTGGCAGACCGAAACCGGCTGGCCGATCAGCGCGCGGTTTCGCGGCCTTGGACTTACGGTCTTCAAGCCCGGCTCCGGGGGCCGGCCGTGTCCTGGATATGATGTGCAGGTACTCGATGAATCTGGGCAGCCGAACCCGCCCGGCGAGGTTGGTGCCCTGGTCATACGCCTGCCGTTACCACCCGGCTGCGCGCCGACGCTCTGGCAGGATGATGCCGGCTATCGCCGTGCCTATCTGGAAGCCTATCCCGGCTGGTATTGCACGGGCGACGCCGGCATGGTCGATGCGGACGGCGATGTCTGGGTCATGGGGCGCACCGACGACATCATCAACGTCGCTGGTCATCGCCTGTCGACCGGTGCGATGGAGGAGGTGCTGGCATCGCACCCTGATGTCGCGGAATGCGCGGTGATCGGCAAGCCGGACGCGATCAAGGGCGAGGTGCCGCTCGGCCTCGTGGTGCTGAAGTCGGGGGTGAACCGCGATCATGCGACAATCCAGAAGGAGTTGGTCAAGCTGGTGCGCGAGTGCATCGGCCCGGTCGCCGCCTTCAAGGACGCGTTGGTCGTGCCGCGGTTGCCGAAAACCCGCTCCGGCAAAATTCTGCGCGCGACGATGCGGCAGATGGCGGGCGGCGCGAACCCGGTGGTGCCCCCCACCATTGAGGATGCGGCGGTGCTCGATCAGATCGCAGCGCTCCTTAAGGTCACGAGCCATATTGCTTGAGGTTGACGCACCTGCGGCAATCGAATGCGATGAAATTTCTTGCAAAAATAGGGATAGAGCCTGTTCGTCCCTGAAACGATCAGGCTCTGATCCGTCGGGGGCCTCACCCTTCCAGAATGCGATAGGGTACGACACCGCGCTCGACCGATCCGACGTCGAGCGCCCGCCCCACCGGCGGTAGCGCACGGTGCCGGCAGGTGGTGCGCGCGCAGATGCGGCACCCTGGCCCGATCAGATCGACCGTCTCGGAGGCGTGCAGATCGAGTCCGGCGGCATAGACGGTCCGGGCAGCGAATTCGATCTCGCAGCCGAGGCCGACTGCCACCACGCGGGGCCGGCTCAAATACGATCCGCCCGCGTGGCCAACCGTGCGGGCAACGCTGAGATAGGTGACATCGTCCGGCGTGCGGGCGAGTTGCACCAGGATGCGCCCCGGCTGGGCAAACGCCTGGTACACATTCCACAGCGGGCAGGGGCCGCCGAAGCGGTCGAATTGAAATCGCGTCGCGCTCGAACGCTTGAGCACATTGCCGGAAGCGTCGGTCTTGAGAAAAAAGAACGGAATTCCCTCGAACCCAGGCCGCTGCAACGTACTCAACCGATGGCAGACCTGCTCGAAGCTGGTGCGAAATGTCGTTTGCAGGCGCTGAATATCGTAGCGCATCGCTTCGGCCTGTTGCAGAAAGCGGCGATATGGCATGATCAGGGCACCGGCGAAATAATTCGCGAGCGCCACCCTGGCGAGGGCGCGCGCCGTATCCGACGAGAGATTGGCGCGGCGAACGATCCGGCCGATCAGCCGCCCGTGCTGCAATAACCCGATCACGTGCGCGATGCAGAACGCCCGGGTCTCGGGCGTCATTTCCTCGGCCATGTGCAGCACCAGGCCGCGCCGGTCGAGTTGCCAGAGTGTACCCTTGTGCAGAAAGCCGGGTGCATTGCGCAGCCGGACCCGATGCTCGCGCAGCAGCAGCGCTTCCAGATCGGTCTGGCGGGCCGCCGGCGCGAGGTCGCCTTGCTCGGTCATCGCTTCAGCGACCCGGTCGAGGTCATGGACATAGTTGCGCTGCGATTGCACCCAGTCGCGCACTTCATCGTAAGGCGGCCGGGGCGTGTTCTCGGATTGGTCGGCAAACGCCGCCTTGGTTTGCAGCATCGCCTGGCGGTCGGCGAGGGTGCGGTAGGCACCGTAGAGGGCGAGGAACCGCTCGGTCAGATCCGGTGCGTCGCGCACCGCCGCCCGCGCGACCGCCAAACTCAGGGTCGCGTGACCGAAAATCGGATCGGCGCTCACCGTGCAGAGGTCTGCGGCCTGGCGCAGATTGTCCGGGCTGCCGAAGTAGGTTGGTGCGACGCCGAACAGGGCGGCAATCGCCGGCAGTGACCGCGCCGGGATCGGCCGCCGATCGCTCTCGATCTGATTGAGGTAGCTTGGCGATAGGCCGAGCTTCACCGCGAGATGCGCCTGCCGCATCACGGCGTCTTCGCGCAGCTTCCGGAGCCGCGCTCCCGCATAGAGTTTCTGATCCCGCATGACCTTGGCAAAGTTTGCAAATGGGCCGATAAATTTGGAAACAAATTACAAGTTTTCGCTGTCCATGTCACATAACATCAGCGAAAATCATAGCCATCGAACCAACCGCTTGCCAACATATGGAAACGCAAATGAAATTGCACGACGTCAGGGTCCACCCTTCGAAGTCTTTGCTCAAACGCGAGGATCAACTGGCCTGGAAACTCGCCGGCGTCGCGGCTGACAAGGTTGCGGTCGAGACGGACGTGACCGCGATGATCATCAACCGGATCATCGACAACGCGTCGGTAGCGATCGCGTCGATCAATCGCGCGCCGATTGTCGCGGCACGGGGAGCGGCGCTGGGGCACAGCAAACACGGCGGTGCGATGCTGTTCGGCCTGCCGGCAAGCAAAACGGTCAGCCCCGAGTGGGCGGCCTGGGCGAACGGTACGGCGGTGCGCGAGCTTGACTATCATGACACGTTCCTTGCCGCCGATTACTCGCATCCGGGCGATAACATTCCGCCGATTTTAGCGGTGGCGCAGAGCATGCAATGCAATGGGCGCGATCTGATCCGGGGCATCGCCACCGGGTATGAAATCCAGATCGATCTGGTACGCGCCATTTGTCTGCACGAGTGGAAGAAGGACCATATCGCGCATCTCGCCCCCGCGCAGGCCGCCGGGGTCGGCACTCTGCTCGGCCTCAAACAGGAGGTGATTTACCAAGCCGTGCAGCAGGCGGTGCATGTCAGCTTCACGACGCGCCAATCGCGCAAGGGCGAGATCAGTTCGTGGAAGGCGTTCGCCCCCGCGCACGCCGGTAAACTCGCGATCGAGGCGGTGGATCGCGCCATGCGTGGCGAGGGGGCACCCAGCCCGATTTATGAAGGCGAGGACAGCGTGATCGCCTGGATGCTCGGGGGCAAGGACGCGGTGTATCAGGTGCCGCTGCCCGACGAAGGCGAGGCCAAGCGCGCGATCATGGACAGCTATACCAAGGAGCACTCGGCGGAGTATCAGAGCCAGGCGCTGATCGATCTCGCGTTCCGCATGCGCGAAAAGATCGAGAATTTCGGGGCAATCACGAAAATCACCATCCACACCTCGCATCACACCCACTACGTGATCGGCACCGGAGCCAACGACCCGCAAAAGATGGACCCGACGGCCTCGCGCGAAACGCTCGATCATTCGATCATGTATATTTTCGCGGTCGCCCTGCAGGATGGGCGCTGGCACCACGTGGACAGTTACGCGCCCGAGCGCGCGCAACGCGCCGATACGGTTGCTTTGTGGCACAAGATCGAAACCTGCGAAGACCTTGAATGGACGAGACGTTATCACGCGATCGATCCGAATGAAAAAGCCTTCGGGGGCCGGGTAGAAATTCACTTCAAGGACGGTTCGACCCTGACCGATGAAATGGCCGTCGCGAATGCCCATTCGCTGGGTGCGAAACCGTTCGCGCGCGAGGACTATATCCGCAAGTTCGAGACGCTGACCGGCGGCATCATTTCGGCGCGGGAATCGGCACGGTTCCTGGAGGCGGTTCAGGAGTTGCCGAAGCTGCCAGCCGGCGCGCTTGACCGGTTGAACGTGGCGCTGCCGGCGGACGCGCTGACGGAGAGCGTGGCGGGAATTTTTTGAGCGGGATGGGGAAAGGGAATAGTGCGATGAATGAAAACACGGCACCGAAACCGAAAAAATCGGTGGCACTCTCGGGTGTTGTCGCCGGAAACACCGCGCTTTGCAGCGTCGGACTCACCGGCAACGATCTGCATTATCGCGGTTATGACATCCTCGATATCGCCGAGAGTTGCCGTTTCGAGGAGATCGCGCATTTGCTGGTGCATGGCACGCTGCCCAACCAGGCCGAACTCGATGCGTATCAGGAAAAGCTGCGCGGTTTGCGAGGAATTCCGGCATCGGTGAAGCGGGTGTTGGAGGCGATTCCGGCGGCTGCGCATCCGATGGACGTGATGCGCAGTGCAGTCTCTACCCTGGGCTGCATTCTGCCAGAGGCGCATGATCACAATGCCGCCGGCGCGCGCGATATCGCGGACCGCCTGATGGCGTCACTGGGTTCGATGCTGCTATATTGGTATCACTATTCGACCAACGGCAAACGGATCGACGTCGAGACCGCCGATACCACAATTGGCGGGCATTTCCTGCATCTTTTGCACGGGCGCATCCCGGATGAGGATTGGGTACGGGCGATGCATATCTCGCTCATTCTCTATGCCGAGCACGAGTTCAACGCCTCGACGTTTGCCGCCCGCGTCGTCGCCGGCACCGGATCGGATATGTATTCCGCGATCACCGCCGGCATCGGCGCGTTACGTGGCCCGAAGCACGGCGGGGCCAACGAAGCGGCGTTCGAGGTGCAGAAGCGCTACGCGACGCCGGACGAGGCGGAGGCCGATATTCGCCGCCGGATCGAGGCGCGCGAGGTAATCATCGGCTTCGGCCATCCGGTCTATACCATCGCTGATCCCCGCAATGTGGTGATCAAGCGGGTGGCGCGCAGCTTGTCGGAAAAATCCGGCTCGCTCAAAATGGTTTCGATCGCCGAGCGGATCGAAACCGTCATGCAGCAGACCAAGAAGATGTTTCCCAATCTCGATTGGTTCAGTGCGGTGTCCTATCACATGATGGGGGTACCCACCGCGATGTTCACACCGCTTTTTGTGATCGCCCGGACCTCGGGGTGGAGCGCGCATGTGATCGAACAGCGGATCGACAACAAGATCATCCGCCCGTCCGCGAATTATGTCGGCCCGGACGACTTGCCGTTTGCCCCGATCGAGCAGCGCGGATGAGGAGAGCATCATGACGTATTTAAGCGCGCACGATCTGCCGGCCAGCCCGGCGGGCCTGCGGTTTCGAAATCTGATGGATCGGCAAGGGATCTTGCAAATCCCCGGTGCCCATAACGGCCTCGCGGCGCAACAAGCCAAGCAGGCCGGATTCGAGGCGTGCTACCTGTCGGGTGCCGCGATGACCGCCTCGATGGGGTTGCCCGATCTCGGTATCATCACGATCGACGAGGTGTGCTTTTTCATCCGCCAGGTGGCGCGGGCGTCCGGCCTGCCGGTGCTGGTGGATGGCGATACCGGCTATGGTGAGGCGTTGAACGTGATGCACATGGTCCGCAGCTTTGAGGACGCGGGTGCCGGTGCGGTTCACATCGAAGATCAATTGCTCCCGAAAAAATGCGGTCATCTCAACGACAAAAAGCTGGCCACTCCGCATGACATGGCCACGAAGGTCGCGGCGGCGGCGCAGGCACGGCGACATCTGGTCATTATCGCGCGCACCGATGCGGCGGCGAGCGAAGGGATCGACGGCGCGGTGGCGCGCGCGAAGCTTTATGTCGAGGCTGGGGCGGATGCGATCTTTCCTGAAGCCCTGTATGATGCCGAGATGTTTGCTGAATTCGCGCGGCGCATGCAAGGCGTGAAACTGCTCGCCAACATGACCGAATTCGGTCGCACCCCATTTTTCACCGCGAGCGAATTCGAGTCTATGGGCTACGAAATGGTGATGTGGCCGGTCACGTCGCTGCGGGTGGCGGCGAGGGCGGTTGGCAATTTATACGCCGCGATCAAGCGCGACGGCGGCGCACAGAATTGCGTCGGTGCGATGCAGACGCGGACGGAACTTTATGAAACCATCGACTACGCGGGGTTCGAGGCGCTTGATGCGACGATCGTAAAGACCGTCGTGCCGAAGGGCATGCCACAGCATTAGGGCGGCTGCATGTTCAATGAACCGGCTCGACTCTTTCTTTTATGAGCAATTTCAGACAGGGGTGTCCATGAGCGATTCCGACGTGCTGATCAGGATTGTTGGCCAGTGGGGTCATATTACGCTGAACCGCCCGCGCGCATTGAATGCACTGACTTTTGCGATGTGCAATGCCATCGACGACGCGCTAGCGGCCTGGACGCGGGATTCCGGTGTGCTCGGTGTGCTGATCGATGGCGCGGGCGAACGCGGATTCTGCGCGGGTGCCGACATCCGGGCCTTGTACGACGCCATCCGCAAGGGTGAGGTCGCTCAGGCCGATGTGTTTTTCGCGCGGGAATATCGGTTGAACGCCCGCATCGCCAAATTTCCCAAGCCCTACATCGCCTTGATGGACGGCCTCACCATGGGCGGCGGCGTCGGTTTGTCGGCGCATGGCTCGCACCGGGTGGTGAGCGAACGCACCGTGCTCGCGATGCCGGAGGTCGGCATCGGGTTTATCCCCGATGTCGGCGCGACCTATCTGCTCGGTCGGGTACCGGATAATCTGGGTACCCATGCGGCCTTGACGGCAATGCGGCTGACGGGGGCGGATTCCATAGCGATCGGGCTTGCTGATTATTATGTTCCCGGGCAACTGCTCGATGATCTGCGACAGCGCGTGCTGACCGCACCATCGGCAGATCATGCGGTGGCGGCATTGCGCGCGTGCGCGACAGCACCGCCGGCCAGCGCGTTGTTAGAGCAACGCGGGTGGACCCAGTCCTGTTATGATCATGCATCGATCGATGATATTCTGGTGGCACTCGGCAACGGCGGTGAAGCGGCGCACATGGCGCGTACGGTGATTGCGGCGCAATCGCCGACCGCGATCAAGCTCACGCTGCGTGCCTTGCGGGCCGGGCGCGGCTACAATGCGGTGGAGCCTTGTTTGCAGCAGGAATACCGCGTGGCCCTGCGTTGCATGCGCGCGCCTGACTTCACCGAAGGCGTGCGTGCCGCGGTGGTGGACAAGGACCGGACGCCCCATTGGCAGCCCGACAGTTTGGCGCAGGTCGATGAAGCGACGCTTGACCGATATTTCGCGCCGCTCGGTGCTGCGGAGTTGCTGTTCTGACAAAAGACAAGGATGAGGCAAGAATGGCACGGATCGGATTTATCGGCTTGGGCAACATGTGCAGCCCGATCGTCACGCGCTTGCCCCGGCCGAGATTGAGCGTCGCTCCCGGCACCCCCACCGAAACGCTCGCCCCGCGCCGCGAAACGTTCAACCGCAATCCCGGCGCAATCCCGGCGCAATTTTCAACCGGCGGCGAAATCGTAATCCCATCGTCCAGTCCCCTGTCTAGAACGTGTCACGAACAAACTGCACGGATCACGGCACATTTTCGCGGAGTGTTCCGTACCATGGCGGATCGTGCTCTTGCATCGAATCAGGCTAAAGGCTAGGGAAACCCGATCAGTGGGCGCGTAGCTCAGCGGTAGAGCATCGCCTTGACATGGCGGGGGTCACAGGTTCAATCCCTGTCGCGCCCACCACGATTTCAATAACTTACAGGAAATCGTGCCCCGCCTCCAAAATTCTGGCAGCCACCAAGCAACTGGCATGCGGTGGCTCCAAGAGCCTGATCGTTTAAGGACGAACAGGCTCTATCTTCATTTTTTTTCGAGCAATTTCATTGCATTCGGTTGCCGCAGGGGCGTCAACCTCAGGCAATATTGCTCTATGCAAATTTGCACCGATCTCACCACTCGTGAGCACCGCTTGCAAGCGGTCGACCGCGACCGTCACCACCAATCCAGCGTGCCTGCCGGGAGTTGGATACCGAGATCGGCACCCTCCGGCCCGCCATGGTGGCTACGGTGGCTGGTGAATGCTTCGACTTTATCTTGACCCGAACAGCTAACCAATTTATTGATCTTACGCTTTGGTAACTTTACGACAAGATAAGGGGTAATAATCCATGATATTTAAAAAATCATTTAATTTATTGTATTCTCAAAGATTTTTTGTTTCGGTCGCTGTATCTGTCGGCCTGCTCTCGGGATGCGCCAATAGCGGTATCGGACTTCCAGGACAGGCGAACTCACCGCTCGATCAGGCGAATGCAAGCTTCAATCAGACAGTGGCGGAAGGCGCGCTCGGCGGGGCGGCACTCGGTGCGCTCGCGGGGGGCCTGCTCGGCGGCAGTCCCAAGGCGGCAATACTTGGCGCGCTGGCGGGTGGTGTTCTCGGGGGCGGTACCGGCGTTGCCGTTGCCAACAACAATCAAAATCAGGCGAATACCGAAACGTCGCTGCAACAGCAGATTGCCGCAGCACAGCGTCAGACCGACGAGGCCAATCAAGCGGCTCAATACGATGACGCTCAAGCGGCTGCCGCGCAACAGACGGCGGATCAACTCGATGCAGCCTATCGCGCCGGTAGCATCACGGCGGATGCCTACCGCGCGAAAATGGCAACCTATCAGCAGGATCACGACCAGACCCAAACATTGATCGCGCACTTGCAGGCCAGTGAACGACGGCTCCGCGCGCAAGCACGGGCCGGTGGCCCCGATAGCGGCGCGCTATATCGCGAGGCGAATGCACAAGCCGCCACCCAGCGCCGATTGCAGCAGTCCTACGATCAGCTCAGCGCGACATTGGCGACGGTACCGCAAGGATGAAGGCGCTCCTGGCCATACTTCCATTGCTCGCCTTGGGCGCTTGTTCCCCTGGGGATTGTAACCCGCAAACCGCAGGTTTTATCGGTGGAATCGCCTGCTCGGCCAATGGTGGGTACGCCGCGCGAACCAACGCGCTGCAGTCGCAAGATCAGTATGCTCAGAATCAAGCCAATGCCGCGACCAACCAGGCTGCCATTGCGGCACAGAATAACAGCTATGAACAGAACCGGGTCAGGCTGTTGCGGGAACGTCTGGCGCGACTGGATGAATCGTTGGCGGCAGCACAGTCGCGGCTGAATGCCGCGCAATCCGGCTCCAATGCGCAGGCGGATCAGGTTGCCGATTTGCAACGGCGTATCGCTAAACTGCAAGGTGCTGTCGCCCGGCAGGAGGCATCGCCCAATCCATCAGCTGCGGAAGCCGAAAAGCTCGAGACCGAGAAGCGGCGGCTCTTGGCCCTCGCCGCGCATATGTAGGCCGGCACCCGGTCATGATCAATCCGCCGCAGAGGGTTCATCCGGTCGAATATCTCTCGCTGGGTGCGACCATGACGGCGCTCGCGCTGGCATTCGGCCTGTGGCTGGGCCTAGTTTTTTTGTGGTCACCACGGGAAGGGCTGATACCGGGTGCGGCCACGACCGATCTGGCAACCCAGGCCCAGATCGACGAAAACCATGCGCTGGCTACCCGGATTGCCGACCTTCGGGCCGCGGCAAAAACCGATGTCTGTACGCTTACGCCGCAGCAGATGGCACCCTTGGGATTGATCGACCGGTCGGCCAGAGTTGCGCCGCTGCCGGGGGGTGATCATTCATTCAAGGGGTCGCTCGTTGCACTCGCCGATCAGGCGACTGTCATGGTTCTGGCCTTTCATGGCAAAGGAGGTGACCAAGGGTCGGGGTTCTTTATCTCCCATCGCCTGATCGTCACCAACGACCACGTAATCGCCGGCGCGGAACCCGGCAAGATTTTCGTGGTTAGCCGCTCGCTCGGCAAAGCCTTGCCCGCGACGATTGTCGCCTCGACCGGTTCCACCACGATCGGCACGCCCGATTTCGCGCTGCTGTCGGTGGCGCGGCAGGAGGCTGTCCAGCCGCTTGTTCTGACCGCGTCGGTGGCGCAGCTTCAACCCGTTGTCGCGGCTGGGTATCCCGGCATTGTCGTGCAGGCGGATCGGGGGTTTGCCGCACTACTCCATGGCAACGCGGATGCCGTGCCATCGGTGGTGCTGACCGAGGGGCGGATTTCAGCGATCGAGACATCGCCGGCCGGCACCCGGATACTGCCGCATACCGCGCTGGTCGCGCCCGGCAATTCCGGTGGTCCCTTGATCGATCAGTGCGGTCGGGTCGTCGGGGTCGATACGTTCATTGCCGCGAGTGCGGCGGATGCCGTCCATATCAATTATGCACTGGAAGCGGCGACGCTGGATCGGTTCCTGACCGCGCATGATGTGAATCCCACGATGCTGAGCACGGTGTGCAGCGGTCCTGCGGGGGTGATGACCGCCGGATCGCCGCCGGTTGGGTCAGCGGGACCGGCCGCGCCATGAGCATGACCCTGATCGCGACGACACGCGCGGTTGACATGCAGCCTTTGGGCATCGGCGGTCAGCGGGTGATCGATGCGTCGGCGTCCATTCTGGCGACGCTCCGGCGTCTGCTTTCACCCGCCCATGCGGCACTGTTCGCCGAACCGCAGCCCGATCCGGAACGCGGCGATATCGACTGGTACAGCGACGGTACCGGGCCGGCCGTGGTGCTCACCAATCTCGCGGAACCGGAACGCGCCACAGCCCGTGCGACCCTGGATCGGCTGACCGGCGATGTCAGCGCTCTGGCGGCACGGCTCGCCGCGAGCGCGGAGGCGAATGATCGCCGGATGGGTGAAATGCTCAATCTGGCGCTCAATGTTCCGGACCCACGATACATTACCGTGATCGATCGGCAGCCGGTGCTGATCGCCTGGGGGCATCGCGCCGCGGATACCAGTCAACAGGCCCTGGCCGTGCATGGATCGATCCAGGCGACGCGGATGGAGACACCGGCCGGGGTGGCCCCCGCCGGGACCGTTGCCACCGGTGAGGTGGCACCACCCATGGCGATCTTGCCGCCGCCGATTCCAGCGGGCGTGAATGCGACCGGTGCCGTGTCCTCGCTGACGATGGGCGGTGAGCGGGCCTGGCTTCCGCTGCTTCTGGCGGCTCTGTTGCTGATCCTCGCAGTTTGGTGGCTACGGAGCGACTTCTATCGTCTCGACTTCGCCCGTGAATGCCGGATCGGGTCATCCGATCAGGCTCGTCTCACCGCTTGGCGGACCGCGGAGGCGAATACCGCGAAGCTCAACGCGCAATTGGCGCTTCTGGTCAATCAGGTCAACCGGGCGCGGCAAAAATGCCCCTCCCCGCCAGTGGCGCCCCGAACACCTGCAGGTTCCGGCACATGAATCAACCGCTGATCCTCTGCCGCACCGCCGCATCCGCTCTGGTGACGACGCTTCCGACCGGGCACGATCCGGCCGGTTGGCACGCTGCGTTGACCGCCGAGATCAACACGCATCTGGGTCCGCACTATGCCGCCTGTCTGGCGGAGCCACGACCTGGCCCGGGCGGGGTCGAATGGGCGACCAGCGGAGAGGGTGCCATCGCCGCTGTGTCGCTGCCGGCAGCGGACCGTGCGGCATTGATGACGGCACTGGCTGCGATCCTTTCGGAGATCGGGCGGCTGGCGGCGACCGGGCAAGCGCCGGCTCTGGCTGCCGCGTGGCCGGCGATGCGGCGCATTCCCGACACCGAGTTCATTTATGCGGTCGACGGTCGACCAGTTCTGGCCGGCTGGGGGCATATGCGGGTGGGGGGGCTGAACGAACCGGATCCGCTTGCCTCACTGCCCATCGCAGATGGCGCGTCCGCCATTGTGGCACCGCTGGTCCTGCGCCGGAGGCTGCCATGGCCGTGGATTGCCGTTGCAGCGGCGCTGGCATTGGTCGTTGGTCTGCTGATCCCCGCACTGGCGGTTCTGCCGCATCAATGCCAGCTGCCGCCCGCGACTGTGGCGGCGATTGCGCGTACCAATCACGCTGCTGCCACGAATTCGGCCCTGATGGCCCATCTCGCCGAGGCCGCCGAAGCCGCAGGGCCGCAACTGGCCACTGCGCCGCCCTTGCCCAAGCAGGCCTGGGATCAGGGCAAGCTCTCGATGCTGGGTGGCTGCTGGCACCTGATTTCGCCGATGAAAGTCACCCATATCGGCCAGCATCACCTCGATACCTATACCGAGCTCAGCCACACGGTCTGTTTCGATCGTAGCGGCGTGGGTGAACAGACTGTGACGCTCAGCAACGGCACCAGTTGCTCCGGCCCACTGCGCGCCAACTTCGGCCCCGATCATAAGCTGATCGTCACAGAACCGGCGCGCTGCACGGGTCCCGGCAACATCATATACACCAGTCGCTGGGTCTGCACGCGTACCTCGGTCAATCAAGCCGGCTGCGTCCTGACCGATAATGATCCGGACACACCGCCGAGTTTACGCGGCGCGTCCGAACCGGGAATTTTTAAGCGATGAGCATTGTTGCGTGGCTGCATCGACGCGAACAGAGGTAACATTGAATATGGGTACGTTGATCTCGCTGGTTCCCGACACGTCGTTGCAGTTCTGGGACATCGCTCTCAACCTCGAACAGACCGGTCTGCGCAGCCGCAGTTTTTGGGAGGCGCGTGCGGGCAATGCCGCCGCCGACGGCAAGGTTCCGGTAGAATTGCGCCCGCTCGATCCCGATCGTGAAACGGGTGTCATGATCGACCCCGTATCATTGTCCAGCGCGCCGGAAGACGAAACCTACTCGGTATCCCGTGCGCAGGCGCTGGAGCCGTTTCTAGACCAATGGGTTCCGCTACCCTATTTCGCGATAGCCATGCGTGATCGCGACGGTGCCTTCACATATCAGAACGGCCCGAGCAACTGGGTCCGCGGGCGGCTGACCATGCTCGCCGAACCCTCACCCGGCAAAACCCATCACCTGACCCTGGTATTCGACACGACACTGCGCAACAGGGGTACTGGACCTTACGCAGGTCTCGCGACCGAGGATTCCATGCGCCAGGCTGATTTCGGCTTCGTCGCTGATTTCCGGTCGATGGGCTGGTTTCTGAACGAGACATGGATTGGCGACTGGCTCGACGAGTTGTTCCGCGAGTTCCTTCGTCAGAAGCGCGGTCGTCCGCTCACAGCCGACGATTTTCCTCACGGCTGCGAGCATTACGCCCGCTACATCACCTACCTTGACCTGCTCTGGCGCTCGGACGTCCTGCCCCAGATCCGCCTGATCGATACCGTCTCTGCCGATCTGCCTTATCATCCGGTTGCCGTCGATCTCGTGCTCGATGTCGGAAATTCCCGCACCTGTGGGCTGCTGATCGAGGAGCATCGCGGTCAGGGCCAGAGCCTGTCGGATTCTTACCCGCTGACGCTGCGCGATCTCAGCCAGCCGATCCACCTCTATGATAAGCCGTTTGATTCTCGCGTCGAGTTCGCGCGCGCCCAATTCGGCAACGACCGGATCTCGCGCCGTTCCGGTATCGCCAACGCGTTTTCGTGGCCGAGTCCGGTGCGTGTTGGTCCGGAGGCGAGCCGCCTGTCGGCCGCACGCAGCGGCAACGAGGGCGCGACCGGGCTGTCCTCGCCCAAACGCTACCTCTGGGACGACCGGCCGATGGCGCAAAGCTGGCGCTTCAACGAGCGCGGCAATGCCCAGCGCGGGATCGTGGTCACCGACCCGCCGGTGAGTGGTGCGATCCTGGCCCAGGTGAGCGAGGATGGGCGTCTTCTCGAATCGAACAATGGTTTGCAGCCGGCCCTGCATGCACGGTTTTCCCGTAGCAGCCTGTTCACCTTCATGCTCACCGAGATTCTGATGCAGGCCATCAGTCAGATCAATGCACCGGCAAACCGGGCGGCCCGCCGCGATGCTGATAAACCGCGCGAGTTGCGCAGGCTGGTGCTGACCCTGCCGCCGGGAATGCCGATTTTCGAGCAGCGCATTCTGCGCACGCGCGCCGGAGACGCGTTGAAACTGGCGTGGCACCTGCTCGGTTGGACCGATGTCAAGCGGCGGACCGCCATGCCCAGAATTGTCGACAATCTTGACGAGGCGACTGCAACCCAGATTGTCTGGCTCCATAACGAGATCACCAGCGTCTTCGCCGGCAATGGTGCGGCGATGTTCGCCACCTTAGGGCGCGTCCGCCCCGAGATCGCCGCTTCCCCCGCCCGCTCCTTGCGGATTGCAAGTATCGATATTGGCGGCGGCACGACCGACCTGATGGTCGCGACCTATACCATCCCCGAAGGCGAGAGGTTCGAACCCCGCCAGGATTTCCGGGAAAGTTTCAAGATCGCCGGCGACGATGTGGTGCATCAGGTGATTACCGGGATCGTGCTGCCATGCTTCGAAGCCAGTCTCAGATCGGCTGGAATTGCGGTGCCGCGCGACCTGCTGGTGCGGATGCTGGCTCAGGATCTGATGGGCCAGTCCGAGCAGCAGCGCCAGGCACGCCGGGTCTTCGTCAGTCAGATCCTCGAACCGGTGGCGCTGGCGATTTTGGAGGCCGCTGAAAAATCGGTTGAAACCGATGCCGGTGCCTTCTTGCATGGTACCATCCGCGATCTGCTGGCAGCTAATCCTGGTGGCCTCACTGAGAGTGCCGCCTACCTTGATGTCGCCGCCGCACGGGCCGGCGCAAACTCGTTCCAGGTCGCCGACGTCGTGATTACGGCCGACACCAAGCGGGTCGACGCCGCCGTGCGCACGGCTCTGGGACGGGTGATCTCCGATCTCTGCGAAGTCGTCTGGCACTATGATTGCGACGTCCTTCTCCTGTCAGGCCGTCCGACCAAGCTGCGTGCGGTGATCGACATGGTTCTGGCAAAATTGCCGCTGCCGCCGCATCGGGTGATCGGAATGCACCACTATCGGGTTGGCCCGCACTACCCGTTCCGCGACGGTGCCAACCGGATCGATGATCCCAAGACTACGGTCGCCGTCGGGGCGATGCTCTGCGTGCAAGCCGAGGGTCGCTTGCAAAATTTTTCGCTGCCGGCAAGTCGGTTTCATATGCGTTCGACCGCGCGTATCATCGGGCGGATGGATAATGACGGTCAGATCAGGGATGCGAATGTTTTGCTTGCGGATGTCGCGCTCGACGATGCCGGCGATGTCGGGTTCAGTCTGAAGTTCTTCAACAATTTGCAGATCGGCTTTCGCCAGTTGCCGATCGAACGCTGGACCTCGACACCGCTCTACCAGCTTGAATTCAACGATCCCGACGCGGCGCGCGGCTTGGCTCTGCCGCTGACCGTGCGGGTGCGCCGGCGCGGCACCGATCCCGATAGCGCCAATTTCGAAGCCGACCGGGAGCGCTTCGACATCGAGGAAATCAGCGACGCCAACGGCAGTAATCGACCGCCGCGCAGCCTTCGGCTCCGCCTGCAAACCATGGAGGACGAGGCCGGTTACTGGCGCGATACCGGTCGGTTGTTGGTAGTTTGACCCGATGAGCACCCCGCCCGAAACACCCGAAGCCGTCTCGGCGCGCGCCGCCGAAGTCGGTCAGATCGCCACCGACGCAGCGGCCTGGCTGGAGCGCAACCGGGCATCGCTGAAAACCGATCCGACGTCACTGGCGCGCGATTTTCGCCGCAGCGCCCGGCGCGCCGATCGCCTCGCCGCGGCGGCGCGCCGGCCCGTGGGCGTTGCCGTATTCGGCGCATCGCAAGCGGGCAAGTCCTATCTGGTGTCCAGGCTCTGCGCGGCCCAAGGCCATGCCATGCAGGTGTGCTTTGGTGCCACCACACTCGATTTCCTACGCGACATCAATCCGCCCGGCGGTCAGGAAGCCACCGGACTGGTCAGTCGTTTCACGACCGCCGCACCACCGACTCCGCAGACTGCGCCGGTTGCCTTGCGGTTATTGTCACAGACCGATTTGATCCGGATTTTTGCCAATACATTCTTCGAGGATTTCGACGCCGACCTTACCATCCCAACGTCGGGACAGATCGAGGAACGTATCGGCACGGCGACGCAGCGCACTGGTGCCGTACCGTGCGACGGTCTTGCCGCAGCCGATGTCGAGGAGCTGGCCGAATATTTCGAACGGCATTTTCGCGGCCATGCGCTGCTGGCCGCGCTGGAATCGAGCGGCTTTTGGTGCCGCGTTGCCGAATTGGCTCCGCGACTCCCCGCCGGCGACCGGGTTGCATTGTTCTCACTGCTCTGGGGCGACGTCGCACGGTTCACCGCGATTTTCCGCACCCTCATCGAGGCCCTTGGCCGGATCGGGTTCGCTGCCGAGGCGTTCTGCGGCCTGGATGCACTGACACCGCGCGAAACCAGCATCATTGATGTGCGCACCTTGTTCGAACTGGGCGATCACGATGGTACCGCACTGGCGGTTCAGACCGCTGCCGGCCAGCAAGCTCAGCTTGCCCGCCCGGTGCTTGCGGCCCTGGTGGCGGAAGTCATCATCCCGGTTGCCGAACGTCCGTTCGGATTTCTCGACAATGCCGATCTGCTCGATTTCCCCGGGGCGCGCACGCGCGAAGCGATCACCGACATCGATCGGTTTCTTGCCGAGCCGGGCCGGATCGGCCGGGCGTTCCTGCGCGGCAAGGTCGCCTATCTGTTCCAGCGCTATAATGCTGACCAGGAAATAGCGGCAATGCTGCTCTGCGTCGGTCCCGGTAATCAGGAAGTCCAAACCCTGCCCAGAATGGTTACCGACTGGATCGGCACCACAATGGGCACCACCGCAGAGGCGCGAGCGCAGCAGCGCAACAGCCTGTTTCTCGTTCTGACCAAATTCGACTCCGAGTTCGAGGACAAGCAGGGCGAGGATGTCTCTGCCGGCTCGCGTTGGACCACCCGCCTGCAGGCGAGCCTGATCGATTTCTTCGGCAAGGCGCACGAGTGGCCACAATCATGGGTTCCGGGCCGCGCATTCGATAATCTGTTCTGGCTGCGCAACCCGGCGATCGGGTTTGGCGCGGTGTTCGACTATACGCCCGAAGGTGGCGAAATCGGCATTGGTGAGCGCGCCGCTGGTTTTGTCGCGGCGCGCCGGCAGGCCTATCTCGCCAACGATCTGGTGGCGCGCCACATTGCGGACCCGGCACAGGCCTGGGACGCGGCGCTGACACCGAATGACGGCGGCATCCGCCGTCTGGCCGAGGCGCTGGCACCGGTTTGCGTGCGAACCCTGAAATCCCGGCAGTTGGCCGCCCGCACCGCTGATCTTGCCCATGGCGTGTTCGACCGGTTGCGCCTGCACTGGCGTTCGGACGACAAGACCGAGGAGCTTCGCAAGGCTCGCGAGTTGGCCGGCCGTCTCGCCCGCGCCCTGTTGGCGGTGACCCAGGCTCAGCGGTTCGGTGCTCTGCTCAGTCAGCTTGGCGTCAGCACTGATCTGGTTATCGGCGTGCTGCGGCGCATGGAACAGGACCCGTCCGGCCAACCGGCCATGATCGGCACCCGTAGCGATCATGGCGCGCTCGAATTTGACCTGGCCGATATTCTCGGCGAGCTGGCACCCCCCGCCGCCGCTGCGCATGATCGGTTTGGTCAATTCGCCGACATGCTTTTGGCCGCATGGCAGGATCGCATCATCGGACTCACGCGCGACCCAGTACTGCTCGACACACTGCGCCTCGAAACAGAGCCGGCGGTCATTCTCGTCGATAGTCTCGGCACCGCCGCACGCCGGGTGAAACTGAGCGAACGGATCGCAGATGCCCTGCGCGCGACCGGGGCGTATCACGGCGCACAATCGACCGTGGACGGTAAAATCAGCCGGCTGGCTGAGGAAATGCTCAACAATTTTGTTGCGTTTCTTGGCTTCGATGCCATTACGGAAGCGGCAAGGCCGCATGTCGGCAACCCGCCACGGCCGGTTTTCGCCGCCCGCCCGGCCGTGCTCGGACTACCGCCCCTCGGCCCGGTGCCCACCGCCTATGACACCCGATTTTATGCCGACTGGATACGCTCGATGGCGCGGCTCATTGAGCAGAATGCGGAGACCGGTGTCGATAACGGCTTCGATCGCGCTGCCAATGATGCGCTCGGCACCATGCTGGCGCGGCTAGAGCCGCGTGCCGCCGCATGAGCGTGTCGTGAGCCAGATCAGCATCGACCCTGATCCTTCCGGTCGCGGCGGCTTCGCGCAGATTCGGATACAAGGTGCCGCGCAAGCTGCCGCCGATCCACGGTTCCGATTGCAACGCAGTGACGAGCGGGCAGGTTTTCTCGGCACGCAAGGGTGGCAGCCCGCCGAAGCTTTGCTCAGCCCGCGCAGCGCTCACATCGAGGGCAGCGATCTGCTGCTCGAAATCGGACCCGAAGTCGTCGATCTGGTGGAAGACGGCACGATCGGTTTTGGGATGCCGGCGGCCGGGGTCATGACCACGGTCATCTGGCCGATCCTGACACCCTCCTACGGCGGCCTTGGATCGGTGATCTCGCAGACTCAGCGGAGCGGTGCCGATGTTGTACTCTCTGTCCACACCATCGATCACACTGTTCCGGATAGTGGCAAGTTTTCTGATCCCGGCATGCGCGGAACGGACGCCGACCCAACCATCGCCCTGCGAACCACATCGGCACCGCCGACTCCGGATGCGATCACGCGCTCCATCCTCCCACCCGACCCACCTGCGACGGTGCCCCCGCCCTCAATTTCACCGGTCAGCCGGACGCCGTCGAACGGACCCTCCATCCTGGTGTTGAGCCTCATCGGTCTTTCTGTACTGGCCGCACTCGGAGGCGGGCTATACTGGTTTCTCGGCACACGATCCGCACCGCCCCGGATTAACCAGAGCCACTCAACGACAACGCCTCCGCCACCTGCGACAGCGGACGATTGCGACGCCAAACCTCTGCCGGCCTTATTTGCTTGCGAAACCGATCCGGCGAAGCTTCTGGCCATCGGTGAGGCGCGTTGGAAGGCCGGTCACACTCGTGAAGGACTGGTGATTGAAAAGGCGGCCGCGCAAAAAAACTTCGGTCCTGCGGCCCTTGAACTTGCCACAATTTATGATCCAGCGCACTTCCAGGCCAGCAAAGCGGTCCCGGTCGCACGGGTTGGGAAGGCTGCCGACTATTATCGCCAGGCGGTCCACGACGGCGATCAAGACGCCGTCGCGCCGCGCGCGAAATTGTTCCGGTTGCTCGAGGACCGCGCCGACCAGGGCGATATCACCGCCCCGCTGATCCTGAAGAACTTCTGGAGATGAAAAAATTCGCTCTGGCAGTCCTGCTGTTCGCTCTCGTCAGTCCGCAAGCAAAGGCGGCAGCACCGCGATGGCCGCTGGCCAGCTTTAATCCCGAACCGACGGCCGGCGATCTGATGCTGCCGATGCCCTGCGGCGGTGCCATGGTGTTCCGCCCCGTTGCGGTGCCGGTGGGCGGCGCACCGAGCGCGGATCTGGCGATCTCACTTGGCACCAGTAAAAGCCACCCGGGTAATTTCAACGACGGCGCGCATGGTGCCTTTCTCGCCGGGCCATTCACGCGGCACGATCAGCCACCGGTATACTGGATCGGCAAATACGACGTTACAGCTAGCCAGTTCGCCGCCATCGCAAGCCTGGACGCAGGTCATTGCCCAGATTCCGCCGATCTGACCACCCTGCCGATGACCAATGTAAGCTGGTTTGCCGCCGTGCGCTTCACCGAGCGCTGGTCTGCCTGGCTGCTCTCACACGGGGCGTCAGCCTTGCCGACCCACCGTGACGCGACCGTTTTCATTCGCCTGCCGACCGAAGCGGAGTGGGAATATGCCGCACGCGGCGGTGCCGCCGTTCCCGCCGCAATCTACCGTGCGCCCACCTGGGCAAAGCCCGATCAGATGGCCGAGTATGCCGTGTCGGGCGAGGGGTTTACAACCGGAAAACCGAGTCCGATCGGTAGCCGCAAGCCCAATCCGCTCGGACTATACGACATGCTCGGCAATATCGGGCAATGGAACTTTGGACTATACCGAATAACCAAACTCGGTCGACTTGGCGGACCGGCTGGGGGGTTCGTGGTCCGCGGCGGCAGCTACATGACACCGACCGCGAGCCTGTCCACGGCTATGCGCCAGGAAGTGCCTCCCTTCGACCCTTCGACGGGCAAGGCCACACGACTTCCATCGGTCGGTTTTCGGGTGGTTCTCGCGGTCACCACTGGCGGCGATACCGCCAGGGCCGCCGCTTTGCGTGCCGCTCTTGAGCGGGAAGCCGCCGAACGAATCAACCCGACCCAAGAACCTCTGCGAGCCTTGCCGGGGCTTGAGGCCGAAAGCGCCAACCCTGAATTGGTCGCGGGGCTGAGTGCTGTCGGCGCGGCGCTGCAACAGGAACGAGTAGCCCGGTCAAAGGCTGCCCAGACCGCCCTGCGGGCCGAGTTCGAGGCGGCGACATCGATCGCGCTCATCGTCTATGAGCGCGAAGCCGCACTGCACACCTTGACCTCGATGCTCAGCTCGCCCCTCTATGCCTCGCTCCGTCAAAGCGCCCAATATCAGGCGGTAATGAAAAACGTCGCCGTTACCCGCAACGACATCCATCGTCTGACCGACTCTTATTCGTCTCTCATACAATCGATCAGCGAGACATTCACCCCGGCGCAAATCAATACGGTTGCGACATCGGTCCATACCGACATGAGCCTTCATGCCGACAGCCGGGCCGCCATGGTGGATTGCACCGAGAAATTTCTGAACATACTCGCCAAAGGCGGCTTCCTGAACCGGGCCAATCTGATTGAGGGCATTGAAGCCGTTCACTGACAAGTCTCGATTTTTCGAACCGGCCCAAACGCCGCCGCATCACATTCCTGTTCAACTTCTACCCGCCCTATTCGATAGTCTTTATCGCCCCAATCCGGTATTAGCGAGGTGCGTGCTCGTGCCGGAACGGCCGCAACGCGCTAAAGTCCATTCCAGAAAGGGCTGCTCATGGGTCTGAGAGCAAAGTTCAATCTTGCGATTATCGCCGCGCTGCTGGTTGGCTATTTCGGTGCGGGAGTTCTGTTGCACCGGTTGTTCGTTGCCAATGCGCGCCAGGCCGTGCTGCAGAATGCAAAGGTTATGATGAGTGCCGCCAACGCCGTGCAGAATTATACCGACCAGCAGATCGTGCCGCTCGCCGGACTCGAACAGGACGGAAAATTCATCGCGGCCTCAGTGCCGTTCTACGCCGCCAAGACGACGTTCAAATCGGTACATGCTGCTTTTCCTGATTATGTGCTGGCCGAAGTGGCGCTGAACCCAACCAACAAGGAAGACCAGCCAACGGATTGGCAGGCTGATTTTATCAACGATTTCCGCAACAATCCGACTTTGACGCAACTGGCCGGTGTTCGGACGACCCCAACCGGGCCGTCGCTCAACCTTGCGCAGCCGATCGCGGTGGATAATGCGAGTTGTCTCGCCTGCCATTCGACCCCGGCCATAGCACCAGCGTCGATGATCAGTGAATATGGGCCGAACAACGGTTTCGGTTGGCATCTGCATGAAATTGTGGGCGCGCAAATTGTCTCCGTGCCGCTTGCGCTGCCGCTTGCTCAGGCCAATCAGGCCTTCATCACTTTCATGACGATCCTGGGGGCTATGTTCATCGTCGTGCTGATCATTTTGAACCTGCTACTGCATTACATCGTGATCAAGCCGGTAGTGACGATGTCGGGCATCGCTAATGCGGTCAGCCTGGGCCGGAGTGATGTCGAGGAATACGAGAAGCCGGGACATGATGAGGTCGCCTCGCTCTCGGTCTCGTTTAACCGGATGCGCCGGAGTCTCGATGCGGCGCTGCGGATGATCGAGACGCAATGACCGATCGGCTGCCGCGCTTCGGCCGCTATGACACGATCGAGGTGATTGGCGCGGGGGCGATCGGGGTGGTCTACAGGGCGCATGACCCGCTGATCGACCGCCCGGTCGCGATCAAGGTGATACGCACCGAATTCCTCGACGAGGCCGAACGGGCCGACTACCGTGAGCGCTTCCGGATCGAGGCGAAAGCCGGCGGGCGTTGCGCCCATCCGGCCATCGTTGCGATCTATGACGTCGGCGAAGGTGACGGCTGTCCTTATCTGGTAATGGAATTTGTCGAAGGGTACACCCTCCAGGCTGTTCTCGCTGAGCCGCAGCGGCGGGCGGAACTCGATGTCATCGTGATGATGGAGGATATGCTCGCGGCCCTCGGGGTGGCCCATGCAAGCGGGGTGGTCCACCGCGACATCAAGCCGGCCAACATCATGATAACCCCGGCCGGTCGGGCGAAGGTGATGGATTTCGGCATCGCACGGCTCGATCGGGGCGAGAATACTCAGATCGGCGATATGCTGGGAACCCCTAGCTACATGGCACCCGAGCAGGTGAACGGCACCGCCGTGGATCACCGGGCCGATCTGTTCAGCGCCGCCTGCGTGCTGCACAGCGTTCTGGTGGGACGACCGCCCTTCGCGGGCGCGACCGTATCCGCCACCTTGATGCGCTTGATCGGCCCGGAGGCTGCCGATCTGACCACGCTCGCCGCAGGCCCGTTCGCGCATTTCGTCCCGGTTTTGCACCGTGGCCTTGCGAAGGACCCGACGCTGCGATTCACCTCCGCCTTTGCCTTCGTCGAGGCGATCCGCACCGCTTGTGCCAGAACCGACGATCATACGATTATCGCGGTTGCACCGAAGCTTGCGGCCACCCTGGCGTCCCGCGAACAGGACACTGGCATGGTCGATCCGGCGGTCGTCGCACGGGCGGCTGAACGTCTGACCCGGCATATCGGGCCGATTGCGAGGATTCATGCGGTCAGAGCGGCGCGTGAAGCCAGCGACGTGGCCTCGTTCATGGCACTGCTCGCGCGCCACATCCCGCAAGCTCAGACCGCGCAGCAATTCCTGCGCGAGACCGGCACGCTCGATCGCACGAGCCATGGGGCCGCCATGCCAACCGGCGCGGACCTGAAGACGATGACCGGAACCGGGACGGGGATGTTGCCCAGTCTGGCACCGCGAGCGCTCGAAGCGGCGCGCGCCGCCCTCGCGGTCGAAGTTGGCCCGATCGCAGGTGTGCTGATTGCCAAGGCTCTGAGGAAGGCAACAACGCCTGATGAGTTGATCGCGCTTATCGTATGTGCGGCCCCCAATTCCCAGGCGGCCCAAACGTGGCGGCACGTCTTGCAGACGGCATTGGGAGGCGAACATGGGTAGAGGGTGACGGCACCGCGAGTCTTTGTCGTCTAAAATCTACCTGAAGCCTACGATCGCGGGCCAGTTTCCGATTTGAGCTGACTGACGAGCCAGGGCGAGAGCGCGCTTGGAACCTGATGGAACAGAGTGTCCGGCGGCAGGGTCGCCCAGTCGATCCCCGCCGTATCCGACCGGGTCGGGCGGACCTCGAACAGCTTGTGCTCGATCGGTTTTCCCTTGGCGTCGCGTTCGATCAGAACCGCGGTCAGATCGATCGATTGTACCATGGGGTTCGTGAAGCCCGATTTCAGCCGGTCGATGGCGTCGGCTTCCATGAAAGCCAGGGCATAGCGGACTGGTTCGCCGATGACGGCCGTCCGTTGCTGCACGGAAAGGGCCGACATCGACGGTGCGAGCAGAAAGAACCGGCTGATCGCCGATTGGTCGCACTGTACGGTCATGACCATGGCTGGCAGTGGCATGTTGATCGTGGACTTGCAGATTGAAGATGCCGCGTACCCGGCACCTGCATTGAGGAGCGACAGGGCGAGGCACAGTAGTGAGGCGGCTGCGGCGTGCCGGCGTTTTGCGCAAATTCGTTTTGACATGACCTGAATGTATGCGCTCGATCGCGTTCAAACTCCATCCGGCTCACATCGACTTATAACAGCCTGTGGTGACTTTAGTTTGCCAGTATCATGCTGGGAAGCCAAAGGCTCAATGCCGAGAGGTATCAGGATGTCCGCACCAGACTCGCCGGCAGGGTGGCGTTGATTGCTGAACTGTCGATGGTGATCGCGCCGACAAACCCTCATCGTTATAAAGATCGGCATCACGCATCAAGTCGTGGCCACGCAATTTTGTGGTACCGCATTGGCTGATCACCCTGGGTCTGTTGAACAGTGCGGCCCGGTGGCATTCGGATGCTGGGGCGTGGACCTTGCGTGGTGTGGGATCTCGGCCCACAAAATCGGGGTATCGTACAAATAATTTCAGGCCCTAAGTCTCTGATTCTTCACACACAATCGTTGCTATTTCCAATAGCAAGATTCTGCTCAGTACAAACAGGGATCGCAAAAGATGGGTGGCTTGAGAACATGCCTCGTTGCAGGGGCGATTTGTGTTATGGTTTTTGTGCGAATCAATCCAGCCGTCGCCCAGCAAGCAGCGCAGGCGACTGGGACTCCTCCGGTCACCAACCTGAATATCGGCACAGTATCCACGACTGGTTCAGCGACTGTCCAACCCAGCGGTACCGGCTCGCTCGCGCAAGCGATCGCGCTGAAAAAGGCCGCGCCCAATGTCATCTATGTGCAACCGCAATCCCAGATCATCAAATTACCGGACGTAAATGTTGCCGAAGCATTGCAACGCCTGCCGAGCATTTCGATCGAGACCGATTCCGGCGAAGGCCGGTTTATCAATATTCGTGGCATGGACGCCGATCTCGACGGCGGTACCTTCGACGGCACCCCGCTGCCGGTTTCCAATCAAAGCTCGATCACCGGTGGTGGTCGTGCAATCGCGTATGACGTGTTCCCTGCAGGACTGGTCGGTGGGGTCGAGGTGGTGGATTCACTGACGCCCGACATGGACGCCGAAGGTCTTGGCGGCAGCGTCAATCTCCTGCCCCCGGCATTGCCGACCAATGGTAAGCCACTGATCGAGGCCACTCTCGGCACCGGCTACGAAAAACTTCGCAATACCGGCGTGTATCAAGGTACGATCACTCTCGGTAGTCGATTTGGATTGCCCGGTACCGACCCTTTCGCAAATGCAAAGCCATTCGGGATTCTCGGCACATTCACGAACTATACCGATCGGCGCGGCGTCGACGACGTCGAGGAAACCTACTCCTCGAATTTCGGGCCTGATGCGAGTGGCCTGATTCCATTGCAGAACCTGCTGCTTCGTCACTATCAATATCATCGGGTCCGCCAGGCCGCGGGATTAGAGTTTGATTTTGATCCCAACCCACAGACCCACGCCTATTTGCGGATGTTCTATTCGGGTTACGACGAGACAGCAGACAAGAACATTCTAGAGATCGACGGACTCGACGGTAGCAACGGTACGCTGACCAACAATGGCGGGGGCAGCTTTACCGCAACCGGTGCTTCGGCGCAGAAGGATTACACTTATTCAAACGAGAAAGTTGAGACCGTCCTGGTCTCGACCGGCGGACACACTTTGATCGGCAATCTTGCGAAGCTGGACTGGAAGGCCGCCTATACTGAAGGTTCCGATATCCAGCCCTATAACTGGGGCGCAACTTTCGGCGGGCCGCAGAATTTGACGATCAACTACAATATCGCTAACCCAGCAAAGCGAAGCTATTCGGTTATTGGCGGAACAAATTTAGCAAATCCTTCAATTTACACACTAGACACTGGTGGCGGCAATCAGTTGATGAACACACCGTCACGAGATTTCGACACAGAATACTCTGGCGGTACAGATGTTACTGTACCTCTTCTCGTCTTCAATGATCTGAATGCATTCAAGATGGGTGCCGCGTTCCGGCTGCGAACTTATGGCGCTAAACAATCTGAATTTGATTATAATAACGCCGGAACACCAAGCCTTGCCTCTTATCTCGGATCAACCGACCAAATTTACTATGACAATCTCTACAATGTCGGTCCAAATCTAGATGTGGACAGATTACTCAACAATGCGGGTACGTATACAAATAACGTCGTGACGTCATTGAGTGGATTTTCTCACGATCAGGAAAATGTCTACGCTGGATATTTGCAGGACACTTTGACTTTTGGTAAATTTACTGTCTTGTATGGCGCAAGGGCGGAAAGCACCCAAGGTTCCTATGGTGCCAACCTCGCTACCACCGATGCTAATGGCAACACAATTTACACACCGAATGTCAACCACCAAAATTACACCAATATTTTTCCGTCGCTACAACTCAAATACAATATCACTAAACGCTACCAGTTGCGCGCGGCCTATTCGACTGGCATCGGACGGCCTGGCTTTAACCAGATCACCGCGTCGAAGACGGTCGATTTCAGTGCCGGCGCACCGATCCCGATCAGCGAGGGCAACCCCAACCTAAAACCTACGATGGGGCAGACCGTCGATTTTGCTGCGGCCTACTACGGTCCACACAACACGCTGTTCTCGGTTGATGTATTTGCCAAGCAGTTCAAGGACTATATCGCGTCGACGATCCTGAATTCGACGTTCGATAGCGAGCCGGCCCTGATCACCAGCTACGAGAACATCGGTAACGCGTCGGTGCAAGGTGTGGAGTTGGATGCGCGTCAGAAATTTTCAATGCTGCCGGCACCGTTTGACGGATTTGGCGTCGACGGTAACGTGACACTGTTAAATTCTTCGGGCCATATTCGCCAGGGCGAGGTCGCCCGGATGCTTCCGGAAACCTCCCCGATCAATTTCAACGCCACCGTCTTCTACGACAAGGGGCCGTTCGCGATCCATCTTGCAAGCACCTACGTCTCGCGCACACTCTATAATGTCGGTTCATCTCGGTCACAAGATGTTTTCCAGTCGGCGCGGTTGCAGCTCGACATGCAGGCGACCTATGCCTTCGCCAGGGGATTCCGCCTTTATTTTGATGGCAAGAATCTACTCAACACGCCGCTCGAATTTACCCAGAGTGCCTCGTCGTACCTGCCGATCCAGCGCGAGTTCTATGGGCAGACCTATCTGTTTGGGGTCCGTTACAAATACTGATGCCGCTTCGACAGAGTTTTCCCGCAATATTACTTCAACATGCGAAAATACCCGGCCAACTAGTTAACTAAAGGAGATCCTTGGGACATGATTCGTTCGCTTTTGCTTGCCTGCACGGCTTTCGGCCTCGCTGCCACATCGGTTTCCGTGACAATCGCCGCTCCCCCTTTCGCGGTTGCGAAGACCATCGCACTCGGCAACCCGACCAAGTGGGATTTCGTGGTATTCGATCCGGTGATGGATCGTGCTTATTTCTCGCACGACACCGAGGTGTCCGTGCTCGACGGGCGAACTGGTGCCGTGCTCGGTGAACTGAAGGGGATCGATGGCAGTCACGGCATCGCCCCGATACCGGCGTTGAATCGGGTCATTGCTGACAGTGGTAGGAACCATATGGCCTATGTCTACAATGCGCACAGTTTCAAAAAGATCGCCGCAATTTCGGTGGTGATCGATGCTGATGGCATGACCTATGATCCGGTAAGCGATGAAGTGTTTGTCTTCGGCGGCGACGCAAAGGCCACGAGTGTGATCGATCCGAAAACCGATAAGGTGGTCGCGACAATCCCGCTCGGCGGCTCGCCAGAGGAAGCCGTGCCAGATGGCCGCGGCCATGTGTTTGTCAACATCAGCGATCGCGCCGAGATCGCGCGGATTGATACCAGGACCAACAAGATCAGCGCGATGTGGAATGTGCCGATGTGTCCCGACATCCACGGTCTCGCCATCGACCCGCAAACCCACCGGCTGTTCGCCAGTTGCAAGGGCAACGGTACAATGATCGTGGTTGACGCGCATGATGGCAAGGTTCTTGACGAATTACCGATCGGCCTCGGCACCGATGGGGCGGGTTTTGATCCCACCACGCATTTGGCATTCAGTTCAAACAAGGATGGCACGCTTTCGGTCATCAAAGAAAACGGGCCGGACAAATTCACCGATCTCGGCAATGTCCGGACGGCGCTTGGAGCAAAAAACATGGCGGTCGACCCAAAAACCGGGCGGGTGTTTCTGGTGACTGCCGATGTCAAGTCAGAACTTAAAGGCAAGCCGAACGAGGCCCCCGATTTTAAATTCATCCCTGGCACGTTGCACGCGATATTTCTCGATCCCGCACCATGAAACTTATCCTCACACTCATCCTCGCGGCTGCGGTGGTTGTGCCAGCTTGTGCTGACGCTTCCGGGCTGATCGTCGATCGGGTTGTCGTTTTGATGCGACATGGGGTGCGCTCGCCGACCCATGAGCCGCCGGTATCGAAACTCTTTGCACCGGACCCCTGGCCAAAATGGCCAGGCAAGCCGGGCGATCTAACCGCGCATGGTGCGGCGGCCCTTCGCCTGCTCGGTGCCTATGAGCGTGGCTTGCTTGGGCGCGAGGGCGTGTTGGGCACGTCAGGTTGCCCCTTGTTGGGTGCAGTATCAATCCATGCCGATGTCGACGAGCGCACGGTGGCAAGCGGCCAGGCCTTTGCCGACGGTTTCGCACCCGGCTGCAACCTTATGATCGATCATCGGGCACACGGTCACGACCCATTGTTCAGCGGCCTTGGTGACGGTAAAATGCCGCTCAACGCCGCCAAGGCACGCGCGGCGATACTCGTGGCGGCAGGCGGCACGCTGGCCGATGCGGTCAAAGCGCATATCACCTTGTTCCAGGGCTTGCAGGCCGTGCTTGATCCCGACGGACATGCGATTCTGGATCAAAAGTCGCGTATTGTACCCAAGAGGGGCGTGCCTGAGGCGACCGGGCCACTCAAAATCGGCAAAACCGCATCGGAAACCCTGCTGCTGGAATATGAACAGGGACTGAAGAGAAACCAGGTCGGCTGGGGCAGGGTTGATCAGGCGGGAGTCGCGCGACTACTTGCGTTGCATCCACTCGCCGGTGCGATCCTGCATCGACCCCTCTATATCGCAAGCCTGACGGCAGGGATGCTTGCGCAGCACATGCTGAAGCTGCTGAGCGAAACAGGTCCTCTGCGCTACGCATTATTGGTGGGGCACGATACAACGATCGACGAGTTGGGTGGGCTGCTCGATCTGCATTGGCACCCGCGCGGGTTTCCCGCGGACGACCCGCCACCTGACGCGATGCTCGGCTTCATGCGACTGACAGATCCAACGACCGACAAGCATTATGTCGAGGCGTTCTTTCAGGTGCAGGGCATGAACCAGGTGCGTGACCTCACCAGATTGAACGAATCACACAAGCCGCGTTTTCTTGTTTTGCCGATCCCTGGTTGCCCTGCAAAACCTGGCTGGCCCGGTCTTTGCACACTCGCCGCATTCCGCCAGCACGTTGATGAACGGATCGTCGTGCATTGAATGGTTCAGCTGCGAGGGTTTGGATTTCTGAAGATTGCGGGAACATTAGATTTGCGGTGTGCTTATGGGTCGCCTTTGCTCTAGAGACGGCAGCAACCTTGCTTCTTTTCCTGCCAATGCTGCATGCACCTGTCGTTCCACCATCAGACCAGACCATCCGCATTGCAATAACCATCGCCACACCACCAGCACCAAAGCCATTGCCGTTACCGCCAGCTCCGGTAACGCCACCGGCAGTCCAGCCCCCGGCCAGGGCGTTGCCGCTGCCTCCGACACCAGTGGTACGACCGCGTGTGGTCCGTCATTCCAGCCATCAGATCAGGGAGCGGCCGATTCCCCGCCCTCGTATTGTCCACAAAAAATCATATAAGATTTCCCAGGCGAATCCTGTCTCAACACCTGCAAAAATCACCCCGCCGTCAAAGCCCCTTTCCCAAGCCGGCGGTGCGCCAAGCCAACCGGGCGGAGGGCGACTTTCCGCCTTCGCGGCGGCATGCCGCCGCGCTGTGCAGGAGGCGCTGGTTTATCCGGCTGTCGCGCGCGTTGATGGCGAGACGGGTGTTGTCGTGGTCGAGTTCGAATATTACGATGGCGTTGTCTCGAACGCCCATGTTGTCATTTCGAGCCATCAGCCCATACTCGATCGCGCAGCTGTCGAAACCGTGCAGGCAACCCACTTCCCGCCGCCGCCGAGCAAATATGTCAATCGGCAGATCGCCATCCAGACAATTGTAAAATTCGGGTTTTCCGGCAGAAACGGCGAAGACAATTGATGCTGGCGGCACCGGAAATCATTGCTCAGCCTGAGCAATAATCCCATAGCCAGCTTGCCCGGGATGGCAGCCAGACATCAGCCAATCAAGCCAAGACCAAGAGCCACAGCACGCCCCTACACCACGATGCTGACACCACGATGCTGAGAATTTTCAAATTATATCAGATAATTAGATTATCATTGGCAGCGGGTCGACGTTGGCTACGATTTTACATTCATGCAACCGATCACCGTCAGTGTCATCGAAGTTTCACGCCAATTTCACGACACTTTGTCTAATTAAACACCTCGCGGGGGTTGTTAACGACCCGTAAGGAAATGCCGATGTCAAACCACGATGCAGTCGCCGACCATCACGAAAAAGCCGCCGAGCATCACGCCGCCGCCTGATCCGATCCTCCAGCCTCGCCGAGCCCAGTGCCGATCGCACATGATCGGCACTGGGTTTGTGTTGCCAGACCCCAGGAGCCAGCATGTCCGATCTCTCCAAGCCGATTTCCGATGCCCCTATGCCGGGCCGCACCGTTCAGCAGTATATCGATGAAATTCCGGTCTGGCCGGATGGTACCCAGCTTGCCAAACTGCCGCTCACCGGCATGCAACTGCGGATCTGGAGCCTCGCCACAGCGGGCAAGTTCTTCGAAGGCCTGGTCGTGTTCATGACCGGGATCGCCCTGCCGCTGATCGATCGGAGCTTCAACCTCAATGCGGCGCAGAACGGCATCGTCACCGCAACCGCGCTGTTCGGTATTCTGATCGGTGCCACGCTGCTGGGCGGCCTTGCCGACGTGTTTGGCCGCAAGCGCATGTTCATCGCCGAGATGGTGATTTTAGCGATCTTCCTGATCGGGCTGACCTTCGCGCAGAATTTCGTCTGGCTGATCTTCTGCCTGTTCGGCATCGGCATGGCGCTCGGCTGCGATTATCCCACCGCACATATCGTGATTTCTGAATCGGTTCCAAGCCGTGGCCGCGGCGGTCTTGTGCTGGGTGCGTTCGCATTCCAAGCGGTCGGCGCGATCATCGGTGCCGGCCTCGGCTTCATTGTTCTGTCCTACGACCCCTCGGTCGAGGCTTGGCGCTGGATGTTCGCCGCTGCGATTCTACCGGCCATTGCGGTGGTCGGCGGGCGCTTTTTCATCTGCGATAGCGCGCATTGGCTGATGTCGCGCGGCCGTCGCGATGAGGCGGCGCGCGAAACCCACCGTCTGCTCAAGCGCGAACCGCAATACCCGAAATCGATTGAATTGACCGACCACCCCAACGCCTCCGAACATCATAATGACCGGCATATCGCCGTGCTGTTCAGCAAAAAGAATAAGCGTGCGACCGTTCTGGCCGCGGTGCCGTGGTTCCTGCAGGATCTCAGCACCTACGGCATCGGCATTTTTACCCCGGTTATTCTCGCCGCAACCATCGGTGCCGCCGGCCATCCACATAACGTGCCTGATATTATCCACAACGTGCTGCTCTCGGCCAAAGGCACCGCCTTCCTCGATATTCTGCTCATCCTCGGCGTGCTCACCGCGATCCTGCTGGTCGAACACGCGGGACGCATCCAGTTGCAAATCTTCGGCTTCATCGGCTGCGCCATCGGCCTCAGCCTCGCCGCCGCCTCGATGGATTTCGGCGGCGGGCTGAAAATGACCTTGCTGTTCGGCGGCTTCATGCTGTTCAACTTCATGACTAATCTCGGTCCCAACGCGCAAACCTATCTGCTCGCCGGCGAAGTCTTCCCGACGGCCATCCGCGGCTACGGCGCTGGTTTTGCCGCATCCTTCGCGAAAATCGGTGCGGTGGCCACCGCCTTCCTGTTCCCGATCCTGCTGCGCACCATCGGCACCCAAAGCTTGCTGATCATCCTGATCGTCGCCTCCCTCCTCGGCGGCATTGTCACCTGGATGTTCCGCATCGAAACCCGCGGCGTCCTCGACGATGTCAGCCGCACGTCACCGGCCGTCTGATACCGAACGGCTTGGGTGTGGCTCGCGGGTTATGTATGGCGCGAAAACTAACCCAGGCGAAGAAATTTGCAAATAAAATCAAATCTAACCCGTTCTCTGCCGGGCCACGAGGGAAGCAATCGGGATCAAGATCGCAAGTGAGTGGGTCAAAGTTTGGCCCAGTGTCAACAAGTTATTCTGGTTTCTGACTGCAACTTACGTAGAAGCACTTGAATTTGCTTGGTATCCCGTACCGGATTCGAACCGGTGTTGCCGCCGTGAAAGGGCAGTGTCCTAGGCCTCTAGACGAACGGGACGTCGTGGATGCGGGTGATAATCGAGATTGGTGCCGCCATCAAGCGGGGTGAGGTGGATTTCGATGCGGTTGGCGGTCGTGCGCGTCAACGCGCCATTGCGGCGGTGCCGATTGTGGCTCCGGTGCGGGGGTCGATGAAAACCACGTGGCCCCCGCCGTTATCGCGCACCCAGATGGCAACCTCGCCGCCTGCCGCCGCGATGCCGCCGATTTTCGCGGCCTGGCTACCCGGCAGCACGATACTGAACGGGGCTGGGCCGGGATGCGATGTCGGTGGCGTTGTCATTAATAAGGGCGCTGCTATCGGCGCGGCGGCGGCGGGCTTGCCGGTTGACTCTATGCTGCGTTTGACCACAACCCCGATCACCAGAGCGGTGCCGAGCACGATCAGCGCGCCCAGGCCGAACACCAGTGCCTTCAACCCTCGCAAATCCGGTGTGCCGCCATTTTTTGCGGCCCCGGTTTTTGACGTATCAGTTTTTGACGTATCAGTTTTTAAAGTCATTGCCCGTTCCATGAGTCCTGAACCCGATCCATCAATGCTGCCGGCACCCGATCCCGACTTGTTGTACGGGACGATGATTTTTTGCGCCACGCCCGCCGATCAGGGCGAGCGGCTGGACCGGTTTCTGGCGGGCCAGCTTGCCGGCATGTCGCGCTCACGGGTGAAAATCCTGATCGAGGACGGCATGGTATTCTGTAATGACGCACCCATCGCCGCTCCTTCGGCGGCGGTGCGCGCCGGTGCCGCGTACCGGGTCGAAATCCCACCGCCGGTACCAGCGACGCCGCAGGGCCAGCCGATCCCATTTCCCATATTATATGAAGATGCCGACCTGATTGTGCTCGACAAGCCCGCCGGACTGGTGGTTCACCCCGCTCCTGGCAACCTCGACGGCACGCTCGTCAACGCCCTGATCGCCCATTGTGGCGATAGCCTGTTAGGTATCGGTGGCGAGCGGCGGCCGGGCATCGTGCATCGGTTGGACAAGGATACCTCGGGCGTGATGGTCGCCGCGAAAACCGAATTCGCGCACCACGCACTGTCCGCTGCGTTCGCCGCGCGCGATATCGAACGGCATTATCTTGCTTTGTGCTGGGGTGCGCCGCAAGCGGCGGAGGGCTCAATCGAGGGAGCGATCGGGCGCGATCCGCGCGATCGTAAGCGGATGGCGGTGGTCACGCATGGTGGCAGGGTGGCCTTGACCCACTACCGCGTCGAGCGGCGCTTCGGTCTGGGCGCGACGCTGATCGCCTGTCGCCTTGCAACCGGGCGAACCCACCAAATCCGCGTGCATCTGGCGCAGATCGGGCATCCGCTGGTGGGCGATCCGGTCTATCTGCGGCACCGGCCGGGTGCGGCTTCGCATATCGCCGAGCCGGTGCGGTCATTGTTACTCGATTTCCCGCGTCAGGCGCTACACGCGGCAAGCCTTGGTTTCGTGCATCCCCGGACGGGCAAGGCCCTGAAGTTCGAGACCGGCCTGCCGCTGGATTTCGCCGAACTCATCGCGAGTCTCACCGATTAATGCCAGATCGGAATAACAGCTATACAGGACTTAATGGGTCTTGTTTTATTGACATATGACGATTTCTCGTGGTATCAAAGCTACTGTCAAGGGCAAATTTCATCAAAACGGCTAACTTACCCTGCGATTACCGCCTTTTCAGGGGTTCTCGCGAAACCGTGATAGGGCAAGACCGCTGTCTGGTGTATAACGCTGCTCATAAGGGATGAGGCATCACGGGGTTCTGGCCATTGCGCATCTGAACCGTGTCTTATCAAGTAATCGTTACGACGCAACCAACGACGAGAGGAATAAACCAATGGCCTCCGGAATCAGTACAATGGCCCCCAGTGAGGGCAATCTTTCCCGGTATCTGCAGGAAATCCGCAAATACCCCATGCTGGCCCCCGAAGAGGAAGACCGTCTGGCCCGCGCCTGGCGTGACAACGAGGACCATAAGGCCGCGCACAAGCTGGTCACTTCGCATTTGCGCCTCGTGGCTAAAATCGCCATGGGCTACCGGGGATATGGCTTGCCGCTTGGCGAACTGATCTCCGAAGGCAATGTCGGCATGATGCAGGCGGTCAAGCGTTTCGATCCCGAACGCGGATTCCGCCTCGCCACCTACGCAATGTGGTGGATCAGGGCGGCCATTCAGGAATACATCCTGCATTCGTGGTCGCTGGTGAAAATGGGAACGACGGCGTCGCAAAAGAAGCTGTTTTTCAACCTGCGCCGTCTTAAAGGCCAGATGCAGGCGATCGAGGACGGCGACATGCAGCCCGAACAGGTGGCCAAGGTGGCCCGCGTGCTCGGCGTGCCTGAGCAGGACGTGGTCAGCATGAACCGTCGGCTTGCTGCCCCCGATCACAGCCTGAACGCGCCAATCCGGATGGATGGCGAAGGCGAATGGCAGGATTGGCTGGTCGATGATGAAGAAAGTCAGGAAGAACGCATCGGCGATCGCGAGGAAATGACTGGTCGGCGCGCACTGCTCGCCACCGCGTTAAAAACCCTGAACGATCGTGAGCGCCACATCCTGATTCAACGCCGCCTCAAGGATGAGCCGACCACGCTCGAAGCATTATCGCAGCAGTACAATATTTCGCGTGAGCGGGTGCGCCAGATCGAGGTGCGCGGGTTCGAAAAGTTGCAGAAATCGATGAAGACCCAGGTGGCGGACCAGCGCGCCGAACAGCGTAATGCCGTCCAGGCTCGGCTGACGGCGTGAGGGTTGAAAAATTTCAGGAGCATCGTGGGTACTTACGTGACTTTCGGTCACCGCCGCCACGATCTCCTGGACCTCTTTAATTCGAGGAAGTGGCTTTGATTTTATCGAGCTGCTCGCTGTTTAACTGGTGGGTCGTTTCCTGTTCGGCTTTTTCACGCGCCAGCCTGGCTTGATGCTTGGCGAGTTCATGACCGGCGATGCAGCCGCCGATCGCGCCCAGAATGGCGTGGTGATGGGCGTAGTGCCCTGCCACGCCACCGACAACCGCACCTTTTATGCAGCCTTTGGCTTGTGCCTGCGCCATGCTTGCGCAACTGAGCAGAGCAAGCACTGCGACGCGCAATGAACGTGATGATGTCATGGTTCAACTCCGGTTCTGATGGCAAACGTTACATAACGGTCCGAACCCTCGTTGTCACGTATCCGTGAATATCTGATGAAGGCAACGAGAATCCGCTATGCCATGCGCCACACGGTGCCGTTTTCCACTGTGATCCCCTCGGCGTGCAGTTTCAGCAGATGCGCCAGCACATTGCGCTCGGCGGCAAACTTCAACATCGGGTTGTGGTTGGCGTAAAGTTTTGTCGCGAGATCAGCAACGCTTGCCGGGGCCGTGCGTAGGGCGCACAGAATAGCGGCTTCGCGGTGCCGCCGGTGCGCCAGCATTTCCGCCACCAGCGCTCGAGGGTTGGCGAGTATCGGTCCATGGCCGGGCAGGTAGATCGTGTCGTCGCGCTCCAGCAGGCGCAGCAACGAGGCATAGTAGGCCCGCATGTCGCCGTCCGGCGGGTTCACGATCGAGGACGACCACGACATCACATGATCGGCGCTGAAGAGTATTTTCGCGCCGTGGTTCCCGCCGTATGCAAACGCAGGATGATCGCTGGCATGGCCGGGGGTATGGATCGCGGTGAGGCCCGCAATCGTATCGCCATCGGCAAGGGGAAGATCGGGCGTGAAAATCGGCGTGGCAGCACAATGAAAGCCGGAAGTCGGCGCTTGCGTGGCCGCTTGCAGCGCGGCGGTGGCACCCAGATGATCGCGGTGGGCGTGCGACAGCAAAATCCGCCGGATTGGCACGGTGTCCGCCGCGCGCAGAATATCCCGCACATGAACGGGATCGTCCGGCCCCGGATCGAGCACGGTCAGCCCATCATCGACAGCGATCAGATAGGTGTTGGTGCCATGATAGGTCATCACCCCCGGATTGCGCGCGACGATACGACGGATGCCAGGGAGCACATCCAGCGCGACGCCCCGTGGTGGTTCCGGCTCGGTCAGAAAGGGCACAAGAACACCATTGCTTGCGGTTGACGCCCTTGCGGCAACCGAATGCGATGAAATTGCTCGCAAAAACAGAGATCGAGCATGTTCATCCTTAAATAATTATACTCTATCTGGCGCTGCCGGTCATGCATATCGTGCCGTCGGCGTCGCGCAGTGCCAGATCGAGGCTGGACTCTGTCGCGATGGCGGACAGCGTCAGCAGTGTGCCGGCAAACGCCGCGCGGCGGGCGCGGCAGGCGAAGTAGCTGATCGGTGCGTCACCCCGGCAGGTCCGCGCAAAATCGGCCAGCCAGGTTGCCTGTAGCGGACCGTGTACCACAAGTCCCGGATAGTGCTCGGTATTTGTAACATACTCAAAGTCATAGTGAATCCGGTGACTGTTGCCGGTCGCCGCTGAGTAGCGAAACAAAGTCAGCGCGTCCGCCACCACGCTGCGGGTCCGCGCCCCGGGCGGCACTGGGCTGGGGGTTGCTGCTCCAACCGCCGGATCGTCCGCGGCGCGGTACACCACGTCCAGCGTTTCAGTGATCGCGCTCTCGCCGGGCGGCCCGATGTCGTGATGAATTTGGACGAAGGCGAGAGCACCGGTGCGACCGTGTTTCAGGGTGGCGGCGGCGATGGTCGAGCGGCGTTCCACCGCCTCACCCACGCGCAGGGGGCGGTTGCACAGCACTGCGCTGCCCGCCCACATCCGCCGCTCCATCCCGGCGATTGCCGGCATGAAGCCCCCACGCGCGGGGTGGCCGTCAGGCCCCAGCGTGCTCCGTTTCTGCCAATCCTGAAACAAAACCCAATGCCAGAGGAGCGGGAGGCTGCCATCGGCCGGCGGATCCACGTCGAGGGTTGCGGCGAGGGCGGCGACGCGATGGGGCGACACAACGTCGCGAACCGTGAACGTCCGGCCGACAACTGCGTCAAGGTCGGTCTGGATGGTGGAATTGCGCATACTCATGGTGCAACATTAGCACGATGGCGCATAGATTGATCGCGCCCAACACCGCACGCCCAACACCGCGCACACGAGCGTTGCCCCAAACCACGTTTCAGGCTGCGCCGAACAGCACTGCCATCAACGCCAGCACCGCCGTCGCCAATAGTAGCCCGGCAATCCACACGCCCAGTCCCAATCGTTCACGCTCGCGACTGGGACGCCACCCTGCCGAGGGTGGTCGTGTGTTGCCCTTGAAATCGAACCCGCCCGGTGGTTTCGTCGGGCCTGCGCTGCGCGTGACCATGGCCAATCTCCTCAAGCGATTTTTTCCGTCGCCCTAAAAAATCTACCGCGCCAAAAAATCTGCGCCTTTTCGGGGTATTGATGCAAGCAAAACCGTTGCTGAGGGGGATACTGCTCGAGGTTGACGCCCTTGCGGCGCGGGCTGGCTTGCCGATCGGCGCGCCTCAGGCCACATCTGCCCGATGAGCGATTCTGATCCCGATATCCTGCTCCGGCGGTCACTTGCCCGGCATCGTGGCTTTGCCAGTGGCCTGCTGGTGGCGATGGCGGCTTTGACCGCCCTTGCCTATTGGCTGCCTCCCGACCTCGGGGCATTGTTTTTGCGCGATGCCGCGAAGGCGGGCGTGATCGGCGGCATCGCCGACTGGTTCGCCGTCACCGCACTGTTCCGTCACCCGCTCGGTTTGCCGATTCCGCATACCGCGATTTTGCCGGCGCAGAAGGAACGACTGGGTGCGGCGCTGGGCCGGTTCGTTGCCAACCACGTGTTCACCGAGGCCGATGTGGCGCGCTTCCTGGCCGGGCTGGACATCCCTGACCTTCTCGGACGCTTTCTGGCCGAACCCGCGATGGCGCGCCCGATGGCCGAGGCGATGGCGGGATCGCTGCCGCGCCTGTTGCAATCGGTCGAAGACGGCAGGGCGCGAAAACTGTTCGCCCGGTTGCTGCCACGCATCGCCAGCGGCCCGGCGGCGGGCAGGGTGGTGGCGCGCGCCCTGGCGTCGCTGGTGCAAAGTGGCAGGCATCAGGAGGTGTTTTCGTTCATCCTCGAACAATTGCGCGCCATGCTGCATAACCGCGAGGCCGATTTGAAGCTGATCCTGCGCGAACGGGTGCGCGAGCAAGGCGGGGCGCTGGTGGGTTGGGCGGTGGGGGCGAATATCGCGGCCAAGGTTGTCACCGCGCTCAATGCCGAGTTGGACCGGGTCGGCCCGGATGGCTCGGAACTGCGCGAAGCCTTCGATGAATGGGTCGGACGCGAAATTACACGCCTTACCGAAGATCCGGCCCGCGCCGCCGAGCTTGGCGCGGCACTCCGGCAGGTGGTCACGCACGAAAGTATGCGCGCCTGGGGGGCCGACATCTGGACTCGCCTGTGCGAAGCCGTTGCGCAGGACGCGGTGCGCCCCGGCGGGCACAGCGTCGCCCTGATCCAGAACGCACTAGCCAATCTCGGCACCATGCTGTCGGAGGACCCTGCAACCCGTGCCCGCATTTCCGCTGCCGCTGGTGCCGTGGTCGCCCGCCTGTTGCCGGCGGCGCAGGTCGAGATCGCGGGGTTCATCGGCAGGGTGGTCGGCAACTGGGATGCGGCGACCATCACCGACAAGCTGGAACTCCGGGTCGGCCGCGACCTTCAGTTCATCCGGGTCAACGGCACGCTGGTGGGATTTCTGATTGGCGGCGCGTTGTTCATGCTGCTCCATTTCGGTTTCCATAAACAGGGATGATCAAGCAAATCCGTATCGTCGTGAATCATGCCATAAATATTTTAAGTTGAAACATCTGATTTGATCATAGACTTTATATACAGAAAATATGATAAAATAATTAGTGTGAAATTTATTATATCCTATAATTCAAAAAATTTATTTGTAAAATATTAACAATAATATTGATTAAACATTTTTATACACTAGCGGCATGTAAAATAAACTGACAAATTTTGTCATTTATATATAAATAACTTTGTTATAAACAACATTGTCATTTTATGTTGAATTTTTCATGTCAATTGTTTCATGCATCGAGATATCGAAAACACAGGGTCGTGCCACGACATAGCAGGTCCGTAGTTAAACTTGAACAACAGTCAAAAGAGGAGAGTCACATGAGCAGTTACAACACAGCCAACACGTACAACACAGCCAACACGGGGCGCACCGGAACCGCGAGCAGGGGTGATGATGTGTCGTTGAGTGAAACCTTGAGCCTGATTGCCGCCAGCAAGGTGAACGGTACTCATGTTTACAACCGGCAAGGCGATTCAATCGGCTCGATTTACGATGTCATGATTGATAAGCGCAGTGGACGGGTCGATTACGCGATCATGTCATTCGGTGGCTTTCTGGGATTGGGCGAACACTACCATCCGTTGCCGTGGCATTTGTTGCAGTACGATCCTCGCCAGGGCGGCTATGTGGTCGATATTTCGCGTGACCGGCTGGAGAATGGACCGTCGTACGCGACCAGTGCGATGCCCGACTGGTCTAACGGAACCTATGGTCAGACGGTCGACGATTATTATGGCGTAACCCCGAACACGGTTCGCCGCTGATCCGGTGCGCCGCATGGTGGCACTCAATTCGTGTTCCATGCGGCGCACATACTTCTGTCGGGTAATTCTGTCGGGTTCGGGCGACATCTGATATTTCCACAATGTTACAAAGTTTTGTGAAGACAAACCAGGCGATTTGCCTATTTGTTTCTGGACTGGAAACGAGGGCGGGTTCATCGCCGGGCCTTCGGTCGACAAGGATTGAGGAGCAGGGTCATGCGAGATCAGGTCGACGTCATTGGACAGCCGGAACGCCTTCGCGGCCCAACCGTGGCACCGATCGCACCGGCGCTGCCTTATTCCACGCAGGATCGTGCCGATCTCCGGAGCGAACCTGTCACCGAACTCGGCGACCCGCGCGATGTTTCGGCGATCCCATGCGCCGGCATGATGGGTGCCGCGCTGGCAACACTCGATACAAGATCCCGCGATATCGTCGCGGCCCGCCGCCTGCTCGACGACCCCGTTTGCCTCGAAACGCTGGCGGCCATTTACGGCGTCACGCCAGCTCGGGTGCGCCAAATCGAGCACGCGGCGTTTGCCTCGGTGCAGCAGTGGATGGCGCAACATATTGCCGCCCGGCGGGCGGCATATCGGTCGCAAGCGGCATAGGGCGACGCCACGCACGAGCCGGCTTCGGGCAGCACGGCGCGTCGTCGGCTCTTGTGTTTGATCGTGATCCTCGCCACTTCCCGAACACGCGACGGCATCGTTACCGGGCGGCAATTTCGACACGGAGAGCATGGATGACCCCTCGACTGTCCGGCAAGCGCGTTATGATCGTCGACGATGAGCCGATGATCGCCCTGCTGCTCGGAAGCGCGCTGGAAGATGAGGGTTGCCTGCTAGTCGGTCCCTTCACGGGAGTCGCGGCGGCACGGGACGCGGCTCACAATGAAACTCTGGATTTTGCGCTGCTTGACGTCAACGTCGCCGATGGCAAGGTCTATCCGATCGCAGAGACGCTTGAGGCCCGCGGCATTCCGTTCATGCTGCTGTCGGGATACGGCGATGGCGACGTTCCCGCCGGGCGAGAGCACTGGCCGACCGCGGCTAAGCCATTTTCGATCGAACCGATGATCGGGCGCATCTGCGCGGCCCTGGGTGTTGCCTGCTGAACCCATGACCGTGAGTATCTCCGGCTGAACAGCGGGTCTGGCACCGTGATGGCCGCGCTCTATCGAATTTTCCGCAGTATGGCATAACGGCGTTCAAGTTGGTTCATTCGAGGAGGAATTGGCCTTGAAACAGCCGCGCGAACGGCGTGCAATGGCGATTGCTGCTCCCGCCGGATCGGGGTTTTCAGCCGGTTTTGTCGCCGGTTTTGTCGCCGGTTTTGTCGATGGATAATCCGAAAGCCGGAGGTGCCTTGCGCGACGCGTTTCATGGCGGCGGTGAACTCGGTACCTTGATGCGGGCGCATGATTGGGCAGCGACCCCGCTGGGGCCGCCCGCGACGTGGCCCACAAGCCTGCAAGCGATCGTGCGGATGATGGTGACCTCGCGCTACCAGATGTGGATGGGGTGGGGGCCGGAACTGACGTTCCTGTGCAACGACGCGTATCGCCCGACTTTGGGGGTGAAGCATCCCTGGGCGCTGGGGCAGCCGGCGGGTGTGGTGTGGGCGGAAATCTGGTCCGAGATCGGGCCGCTGATCGATCAGGTGATGAACACCGGCGAAGCGACCTATTCCGAGGGCATGATGCTGTTGTTGGAGCGCAGCGGTTTTCCCGAGGAAACCTATCATACGTTTTCCTACAGCCCGTTGTTCGACGATGACGGGTCGATCGCCGGGTTGTTCTGCGTGGTGATCGAAGAGACCGAACGGGTCATCAACGACCGCCGGCTTGCCACGCTGCACCGGCTGGCAGCCTCGACGGCGGCGGCGAAGGGCGAAGCTGAGTTGTTTGCCGCCATGGCGGCCGAATTTGCCGCCAACCCGGCCGATCTGCCCTTCACCTTGACCTATGTGTTCGATGAAAACCGCACCATTGCGCGGCTGGTCGCGCAATCGGGGATCGCAGCAGGTCACCTGGCGGCACCGGCCACTCTGACCGCCGGTGCCGCGCCCTGGCCGATCGACGCGATCCTGGCTGATCCGGGAACGCTTGTTGTGGACGATCTGGCTGATCGTTTCGGTACCCTGCCGTGCGGGGCGTGGGATCGTCCACCACATCGGGCCATACTTATGCCGATTGTGCAACAATCCCAGGGCAGAGTGCTTGCTGGTATTTTAATCGTCGGACTCAATCCTTATCGGGGGTTTGGTGCCGCCTATCGCGGGTTTGCCGAACTGCTGGCCGGCCAGATCGCCGCGGCCCTGGCATCCGCCCGGGCCTTGGAGGCGGAGCGCCGGCGCACCGAGGCATTGGCCGAGATCGACCGCGCCAAGACCGTGTTTTTCGCCAATGTCAGTCACGAGTTTCGTACGCCGCTGACGTTGATGCTTGGCCCGCTGGAAGAGATTCTGACCGAAACCCAGGGCACCCAGGGGCCGATGCGCGCGCAGGTCGATCTGGCCTATCGCAACGGCGTGCGTTTGCTGCGACTGGTCAACAATCTGCTCGATTTTTCGCGGATCGAGGCGGGACGCGCACAGGCGCGCTTCGTGCCAACCGATCTTGCGAGGTTCAGCGCCGAGATCGCGTCGAGTTTCCGCTCGGCGATGGAACGGGCCGGGCTGAGCCTGACGATTGACGCCAAACCACTGCCCCAGCCGGTCTTGATCGATCGCGACATGTGGGAAAAAATCCTGTTCAACCTGCTGTCCAACGCGTTCAAATTCACGTTGCGCGGCGGCGTCGGCCTTGAGGTTGGTACCGTAGCGGACGGGCGGCAGGCCGTGGTGCGGGTACGCGATACCGGCATTGGCGTGGCGGCCGCCGAGTTGCCGCGATTGTTTGAGCGGTTCCACCGGGTCGAGGGTGCGCAAGGACGCAGTATCGAGGGTAGCGGCATCGGCCTTGCCCTGGTGCGGGAACTGGTGAAGCTGCACGGCGGCACGATCGAGGTGGAGAGCGTGGCCGGCACCGGCACCTGGTTTACGGTGCGGCTGGCATTCGGGACGGCGCATCTGCCGCAGGATCAGCTTTTCGCCAGCGATGCCCCGGCGCAACCGCTCAACACCGCGATGTTCGTCGAAGAGGCCCAACGCTGGTTACCCGCGATGACCGACGAGGCCGCGCGGACCGATCAGGCTGATATTGCCGCAAGGGGGCATTCGGGGGATGGCTGGAGGATCGTTCTGGCCGACGACAACGCCGACATGCGCGACTACTTGTGCCGGTTGCTGGTCGCACAGGGCTACGCCGTTGAAGTGGCGAGCGATGGTGAGGCCGCGCTGGCGGCGGCGCGCAATAATTCGCCCGATCTGATTCTATCCGATATCATGATGCCGCGGCTCGACGGGTTCGGGCTGTTGCGCGCTATTCGCGGCGACAAGGCGCTCGCGGGCATACCGGTGGTGTTGCTTTCGGCACGGGCTGGCGAGGATGCCAAAATCGAAGGGCTGGGTGCCGGAGCGGACGATTACCTGACCAAGCCATTCGCCGCGCGGGAATTGCTGGCGCGGGTCGCGACCAATATCCAGATGGCGCGGATCCGGCGTGACGCGGCGCGCGAGATGATGCGCAGCGAACAGCGGCT
The DNA here is from genome assembly GCA_028688905.1 of Acidiphilium sp. Taxonomy (GTDB): domain Bacteria; phylum Pseudomonadota; class Alphaproteobacteria; order Acetobacterales; family Acetobacteraceae; genus Acidiphilium. Next base: position 88,889 of record JAQTXH010000003.1, read on the forward strand.
GGTGATGACGCAGGAGCGGCTGACGCTTGCCCTTTCCACCGGTAGAATCGCGATATTCGAGTTCGACGTCGCGAGCCGGCGAGCGATGCTGTTCGGTCCGCTGGTCGCGTTTTTCGGGATCGAAGAATTGGTGGCGGCCCAGGGCGTGCCGTATCGGATGTTCACCGCCGCGATCGATCCTGCCGATCGGAGCCGGGTGATCGCATTGATGGACCGCGCCATCGCGGCCCACGCACCGTTCGAGGCGGAATTCCGTCTGATCGGTGACGCCGCACCGAAACACGTGATCGCGCGGGGGAGTTTGCAGGGTGAGGGGGCCGGCACCGTGCGGCTAGTGGGTGCGCTCATCGATATTTCGGACGAAAAGGCGGCACAGGAGGCGCTGCGCGAACAGTCGCGTGCGCTGGAAAGCCTCAATACCACGCTGGAGGCGCGGATTGCCACCGCGGTGGCCGAACGGCTGCACGCCGAGGATGCACTGCGCCAGGTGCAGAAAATGGAGGCTGTGGGTCAACTGACCGGCGGGGTCGCGCATGACTTCAATAATCTGCTCACCGTGATCATCGGCGGCCTCGATACGATCAGGCGGCGCGGGCCGCAGGATAATCCGCGCGTCACCCGCGCGCTCAACCTCGCGACCCAGGGGGCGCAGCGTGCGGCGACCTTGACCGCGCGGCTGCTGGCGTTTTCCCGCCGCCAGCCGCTGGAACCCAAGCCACTCGAACTTAATCACGTCGTGCGCGACAGTACCGAACTGCTGCACCGGACGCTGGGCGAAACGATCGAACTCGAAACCGTCATGACGGCGCGGCTGTGGCCGGTCGAGATCGACCAGAACCAGTTGGAAAACGCCATCCTGAACCTCGCGGTCAACGCGCGTGACGCGATGCCCGGCGGCGGCAAGCTGACCATCGAAACCGCCAACACCATGCTCGACGAATCGTATACTGCCAAGGATTCCGAGGTTGTTCCGGGTCAATATGTCGTGGTTTCGATCAGCGATACCGGCAGCGGTATGACGCGGGAGACGCTCAACCGGGTGTTTGAGCCGTTCTATACCACCAAGGAGGTCGGCAAGGGCACTGGGCTTGGGCTGAGCATGGTGTATGGCTTCGTCAAGCAATCAGGCGGCCATGTCACGATTTACAGCGAGCCGGGACAAGGAACGACGGTGCGGCTGTACTTCCCGCGCTATCGCGGCAGCATGCCCGACGACACTGTCCGGGTTCGGGCCACGGCACCGCCGGGCGGCTTGAAGGACGAGATTATTCTGGTGGTCGAGGATAATGACGATGTCCGCAGCTACAGCGTCATGATGCTCAACGAGTTGGGATACACCGTGCTCGAGGCGGCGGACGCCGAGGCGGCGCTCGCTGTTCTGCAAGGCCCCGACCGGATCGATCTGCTTTTTACCGATGTGGTGCTGCCGGGCAAGACCGGGCGGGTTTTGGCGAACGAAGCCCTGGTGCTCCGCCCGTTGCTGCGGGTGTTGTTCACGACAGGCTATTCGCGTAACGCCATCATCCACCACGGCAGGCTCGACGCCGGAGTGCAGCTTCTGACCAAGCCGTTTACGTTCGACCAGCTGGCGATCCGGGTACGCGACGTATTGGATCAACCGGCACCGTAGTGCCAAAACTAGGCCTGCTCAACAATATTTCAGTCGCCAGATCGATCCCATGCTTATGAATAACTGAATATGCGCGCCGGGTTGGCGGGCGGCGGCGCGCGAAACAAATATGCGCGCCGGGTTGGCGGGCGGCGGCGGCGCGAAATAAAGACAAATACCAACGATCATTCTCTATGGCCGTTGGTATAACATTTTGATGTTGCAATAGATCATCTATATTGTTTTTAGATTGTGAATCTTGGGTCATGCGTGCAATTTGTGCTTGCGACGATGGCAAGGCATCCTCAATTCCGGGCTACGAGATCACTATGTACCCCAACCAATACAGGAGACAGCATGTTTTTCCATCGCAAGGAATTGATCCGCCCAGTCAAAGTGGGGACGCCCAATCCGAAATTCGGTCTATATCTGCTTGAGCAATTCGGCGGTGCGACCGGCGAGCTGACCGCCGCGTTGCAATACTGGGTGCAGTCGTTTCACGTCGAGGACGCCGGTATTCGCGATATGCTACAGGATATTGCGATCGAAGAGTTCGGTCATCTTGAAATGGTCGGAAAACTGATCATGCAGCACACCAGCCAGAAGGAACACCATAAGCTGCACGACGTACCGCTGTTTGCGCTCAAGGGGGTGGGACCGCATCTGGTCGATAGTCAAGGGTCCGCCTGGACGGCAACCTATATCAATGAAGGTGGCAATGTTGTGCGTGATCTGCGGGCAAATATTGCCTCTGAAGCAGGAGCGCGGCAGACCTATGAAGCATTGATCCACCAGTGCGACGATGATGGTACCCGCAAGACGCTCGTGCATCTGCTGACGCGCGAAATTACCCATGCCCAGATGTTCATGAAGGCGCTGGATGCGATGGGCAAGCTGACCGACCCGATGTTCGGGACCATTGAGCCGGATGAAACCGTCGATGTAGTGTTCAATTTGTCGCAAGGCGAGGACATGCGGGGACCGTGGAATACCAAGCCATTCGAATATATTGCCGACCCGCAACCAAAAGGTGGCATGCCGCCGAAAACCTCCAATCCCGACGACGAAAAATCATCATCGGGGGCGGTGGCGGCATAATCGCGGAGCAGCCGTCACGGCCAGAGCCTGATCGTTCAAGGACGAATATGCTGGCATTCCGCCTCGATCTCTCAAAGGCGCGGCAATCGAAAACAATTTCCCTGGTCCTCGTGATACCGCTGTTTGTTCCTTCGATCGGGCTGGCCGGGTGGATGTTCCACACTCTCTACCCCGCACCATGCTGAACTTCATGCAGGTGCGGGGTTCGGGAATGTAACGTTCGATCGTCGCGGTAGGTCTGCTCACTGGAACGCGGAACCAGAGCCTATATTCCCAGAGCCTATATTCAATGCATACCCGCGGCGTGGTAGCCAAGGCCGCCAACCAGCCATAGTATGATCAGGATAATCAAAATAATGCCGAGGACACCACCAAGGCCACGACCGCCATATCGATTGTAACCGTAATATCCGCCGCCACCGCCGAAAACAATGACAATCAGGATAATCAATAAAATGAGTGACATTTTACCTCCTATTTAATTTTGATCATTATGGACACAAATCAACTAGTGACGACACAGGATGTCAGCAACAGTCAAGTCGCGGGTCAAAATTTGTCCACCGACCATTTGCGATATGGTGAGCAATTACGATCGTAACAAGCGGTCTGCCCTGGACCGCGGGTGAAAAATGCGCTGTCGATGTGCGTGCCAATTCGGTGGCCGGTCCGCCTCTGTCGCTGCCGGGCCGCTCACCATCGCGCGCTTGATTGGCCGCGCTTGATTGGCCGGCGGCACGAGGCCATATGGTAGCGTGAATGGCACAGACCGCCAGTGCTGGCTCAGCGCCGTACCCACACATCCCCTGGAGGCGTGAAACGTGACGGATTTACAACGGTCTGACCCCTGCCTCCCCGAAGACGAGCGGATCGATCCCCCGCGAATTTCGACGGGCAGCGTTGGACTGGATGATATTCTCGGGGGTGGCGTCGATGCTGATCGGCTCTATCTGTACGAGGGGCGGCCCGGTACCGGAAAGACCACGCTGGCAATGCAATTTCTGCTGGCGGGCGCGCGGTTGGGTGAGCGGACGCTGTACGTGACCCTGTCAGAAAGCCGCTGCGAGTTGAACCTGGTGTCCCAGCGGCACGGCTGGTCGCTCGACGGGATCGACGTGTTCGAACTGGTCTCGCCTGAGGTGGTTCTTGATCCCGATCGTGAGCTGACGGTATTTCACCCTGCGGAAATGGAGTTGAACGAGACGACGAAACTGGTGTTCGACCGGGTGCGCGAGACCAACCCCACCCGCGTCGTGTTCGACAGCCTATCGGAAATGCGTCTGCTGGCCCAAAGCCCGCTGCGCTACCGGCGGCAGATTCTGGCGCTGAAACATTTTTTTGCCGGGCGGCGGTGTACGGTCATTCTACTTGATGATTTGTCGTCCGCGCAGAACGATTTGCAGTTGCATTCGATCTCGCATGGCGTTGTTCTGCTCGAACAACTCGCGATCGACTATGGCGCGGAACGGCGGCGGCTGCGCGTGGTGAAAATGCGCGGCATCAAATTTCGCGGCGGCTTCCATGATTTCACGATCGAGACCGGCGGCCTTGCGATCTATCCGCGCCTGATCGCTGCCGAGCACCATCGCGAGTTTTCCGGCGACTTTACCCCAAGCGGCAATCAGGAACTGGATGCGCTGCTTGGTGGCGGGCTGGAGCGTGGTACTAACGCCTTGTTTATCGGGGCTGCCGGTGTCGGCAAATCCTCGCTCGCTCTCACCTACGCCACCGCGGCCGCCGCACGGGGCGAGCGCACCGCCATGTTTGCCTTTGATGAAGGCCGCGGCACCATCGAGACTCGGGCGCGCACGCTTGGCATCCCGCTGCAACAGGCCCTCGATGCCGGGCTGATCAGCATCCGCCAGATCGACCCGGCGGAAATGTCGCCGGGTGAATTTGCCCAGAAGGTACGTAGTTCGGTCGAGACCGATGGCGCACAGATCGTGATTATCGACAGTTTGAACGGCTATTTGAACGCGATGCCCGACGGGCGCTTCCTGGTGCTGCAAATGCACGAACTGCTCAGCTATTTGAGCCAGCTTGGCGTGCTGACAATCATGGTGCTCGCCCAGCACGGGCTGGTCGGCATCACCGAAACGCCGCTCGACATCAGTTATCTTAGCGATTCTGTCGTCATGCTTCGCTATTTCGAGTTCAACAGCCGGATCAGGCGGGCCTTGTCGGTCGTGAAAAAACGCAGCGGCGATCATGAACATACCATCCGCGAGTTCCGCCTGACCAGCGCGGGTTTGGTAATCGGCGCACCGCTCTCCAACTTCACCGGCATTCTGACCGGCACGCCGATCTATACCGGCAGCACTGAACCGTTGCTCAATGATGAGGGCAACCATGAGCACCGATGAGGGGTGCGAACAACGAATTATGGTTCTGGCACCGATCGGTCGTGACGGCCCGGCGATTGTCGATGTGCTGCATCGTTGCGGCCAGGTGGCCCTGATCTGCCGCGACACTGTCGCCCTGCTCGCAGCGCTCGATCATGGCGGCGGGGCCGTGATCGTGGCTGAGGAAGCTTTGTTCGGTGCCGGTGTGGGCTTGCTCGCGCACTGGGTCGACGCTCAGGCACCATGGTCGGATTTGCCGTTCATTGTGCTGACCAGCCGCCAGTCGCGCCCTGAGGTCGAAGCGTGGCGGCAGCGCACGGTTGGTATGCTGCGTAATGCCTCGCTGTTGGAACGTCCGCTCGACGCAGCGACGCTATCGAGCGTGGCACGGTCCGCCCTGCGCGCGCGGCAGCGTCAGTACGAGGTGCGTCACTACCTCGCCGAACGGATCGAAGCCGCCGCACGGCTCGAACAATTGGTGGACGACCGCACCCACAAGCTTGAACTCGCCAACGCGGCGCTGCACCAACAAATCGCCGAACGGGAAAAGACCGAGGACGCCCTGCGTCAGGCCCAAAAAATGGAAGCCGTCGGGCAACTCACCGGTGGTTTGGCGCACGATTTCAACAACATGCTCGCGGGCATTTCCGGCAGCCTTGAAATCATGCAGCGGCGGATCGATCAGGGACGCCATGCCGACCTTGGCCGTTACGTCGAGATTGCGGCCAATTCGTCCAATCGTGCCGCTGCGCTGACCCACCGGCTTCTAGCGTTTTCGCGCCGCCAGACCCTCAGCCCAAAGCCCACCGACGCGGGAGCCTTGATCCTGGGCATGACCGAGTTGATCGCGGGCACGGTCGGACCGATGATCAGCGTCGCTCGTGGGTTTGCCCCCGGTCTATGGCCAATTCTGTGCGATCCGCATCAACTGGAAAGTGCGGTGCTCAATTTGGTGATCAACGCGCGCGACGCCATGCCTGACGGTGGTGCGTTGACGATCGAACTTGCCAACACCGAACTGGACGATGCCTACGCGGCCCGGCATGCCGATCTTGATGCCGGCGATTACGTTGTTGCCAGTATCAGCGATACCGGTACCGGCATGTCGCCGGAAACGGCGGCGCGCGCCTTCGATCCATTTTTTACCACCAAGCCGCTCGGCGCAGGCACGGGGCTTGGTTTGTCGATGGTTTATGGTTTTGTTAAGCAATCCAAAGGACACTTGCGAATTTACAGTGAAGTTGGCCATGGTACAAGTATTTGTGTGTACCTTCCCAGGTATTACGGCGATATTTTGAGTAACACGAGTCCACCGGCGGAAGCCGGGATGCCGCGCGCCCAGCCGGGTGAGACCGTGCTGATCGTTGACGACGAACCATCGATCCGGGTGCTGGTGCGCGAAGTTCTCAACGATCTTGGCTATGCGGCCCTGGAAGCCGAAGATGGTCGTGGCGCGCTGCAAATTCTACACTCGGATAGCCAGATCAATCTGCTGATCACCGATGTCGGTCTGCCGAATGGCATGAACGGCCGTCAACTGGCCGACGCTGCGCGGCAGAACCGGCATAACCTGCGGGTCTTGTTCATCACCGGCTATGCCGAGAAGGCCGCCGTGGGCAACGGCCTGCTCGAAGAGGGGATGGAGGTCATGACCAAACCTTTCGCGCTGCATGCGCTCGCCAGCAAAATCCGCGAGATGATCCACTAATGCAATGGAATCGTCGCAGAAATAGAGATAAAGTCTATTCGTTAGACGATACCCTGATCAGGCTAGGGGCGTCCGGATCAGTCGTGGGGTCAGTCATGGGCGTGGACGTGGTGCGCTGCGTTTCGTTTCAGAGTGTCGAGCGCGCGCTGTTCATGCTCGGCTGATCGGACCCGGACCCGGACCCAAAGCAACAGACCGCCCCGATCCTTCTGTGCGGCAATCCATCTACCATTCTAAGGTAATGTCAACGATCTGGCGAACAGACGCAGTCAACGCGGCAACGATTGGGAGGATTCGCAAGACGTCGTCCGCTTGACACCCCGCTTGACACCCAGCTTGACACAATGAAAACTTGGTCACGCCGCGTAAAGCCAGTGATTATTCGCGATGATCGGGTGCAGGTTACCGATAGGCACCGATCAACCGCTGGGGCGCGGATGATCGGTGCCCGGCAATGTCAGCCGGCTTTCGCCATGCTCCGCAGCACGTAGTGCAGGATGCCGCCGTTTTCGTAGTACATGGCTTCGTCCTTGGTATCGACGCGGCAGAGCAGCGTTGCCTTGTCGGTAGTGCCGTTGGCGCGGTGGATCAGCATGTCGATGTCCATGCGCGGGGTGAGCGATTCGAGGCCGCTTATATCGATCGTCTCGTCGCCTTTCAGTTCCAGCGTCTTGCGGGTCATGCCGTCTTTGAACACCAGCGGTAATATGCCCATGCCGACCAGATTGGAGCGATGGATGCGCTCGAAACTCTCCGCGATCACCGCCTTGATCCCGAGCAGCATGGTCCCCTTGGCCGCCCAGTCGCGCGACGATCCGGTGCCGTATTCGCGCCCGACGAAGGCGACCAGCGGCACGCCTTCGGCCTTATAGCGCATCGCGGCGTCGTAGATCGGCATCTGATCGCCCGAGGGGTAGTGCTTGGTGTAGCCGCCCTCGACGTTCTCCAGCATTTCGTTGCGGATGCGGATATTGGCGAAGGTGCCACGCATCATGATTTCATGATTGCCGCGGCGCGAGCCGTAGGAGTTGAAATCCTTCGGTGCGATCTGGCGCTCGGCGAGGTATTCGCCGGCCGGTGTGGTCTTTTTGAAGCTACCGGCGGGGGAGATGTGGTCGGTGGTGATGGAATCGCCGAGCAGCACCAGGATGCGGGCGCCGGTGATGTCGGTGACCGGCTTGGGTTCCATCGTCATGCCCTCGAAATAGGGCGGATTTTTGACGTAGGTGGAGGAGCCGGACCAGCGGTAGGTTTCGGCCTCGCCTTCGACCTCGATGGCCTGCCACTGTTTCGGACCCTTGAACACGTCGCCGTAGCGGTCGAGGAACATCGCGCGGCTGAGCGATGATTTCACGATATCGGCGATTTCCTTGGTGGTGGGCCAGATGTCCTTGAGGAACACATCCTTGCCGTTCTGGTCCTGGCCGATCGGGGCGGTGGTGATGTCGGTCCGCATGGTGCCGAGCAACGCATAGGCGACCACCAGCGGTGGCGAGGCGAGGTAGTTCGCCCGCACGTTCGGGTGAACCCGGCCTTCGAAGTTGCGGTTGCCCGACAATACCGAAACCGCGACCAGCTTGTTGTCCTCGATCGCATCGGCGATCGCCTCGTCCAGCGGCCCGGAATTGCCGATGCAGGTGGTGCAGCCATAACCCACCGTCTCGAAACCGAGCGCATCGAGATCGGCACTGAGGCCGGATTTGTCGAGATATTCGGTGACCACCTGCGAACCGGGCGCGAGCGACGTTTTCACCCACGGCTTCGGCATCAGGCCGAGCGCGCGCGCCTTGCGCGCCACCAGCCCGGCGGCGATCAGCACCGAGGGGTTGGACGTATTGGTGCAGGAGGTGATCGCCGCGATCACCACATCGCCATGGGTCAGCGCGTAATTCTTGCCCGCGACCGCCGCCTTGATGCCAACATCGTTGGCGGGAACGCCGAGGGATTTGGTCAGTTCGATCTCGAATGCCGGGGCGGCTTTCGACAGCGCGACCCGGTCCTGCGGCCGTTTCGGTCCGGCGAGCGAAGGTTCGACGGTCGAAAGGTCAAGCTCCAGCGTGTCGGAGAAGGTGAGATCGCTGCTATCGCGCCACAATCCCTGCGCCTTGCAATAGGCCTCGACCAGCTTGATGCGATGCTCGTCGCGCCCTGACAGCGTCATGTAATCCAGCGTGATCTGATCGACCGGAAAAAATCCGCAGGTGGCGCCGTATTCCGGTGCCATGTTGGCGATTGTTGCCCGATCGGCCAGCGGCAGATAATCCAGCCCGGCACCGTAGAACTCGACGAATTTGCCGACGACGCCCTTTTTCCGCAGCATCTGCGTCACGGTCAGCACCAGATCGGTCGCGGTGATGCCCTCGCGCAGCGAGCCGGTCAGTTTGAAGCCGATCACGTCGGGGATCAGCATGGCGATTGGCTGGCCGAGCATCGCCGCTTCCGCCTCGATGCCGCCGACCCCCCAGCCCAGCACGCCCATGCCGTTGACCATGGTGGTGTGGCTGTCGGTGCCGAACAGCGTGTCGGGGTAGGCGAGGGTCTTGCCGTTCGCTTCGGCGGTCCACACCGCCTGGGCGAGATATTCGAGGTTCACCTGGTGGCAGATGCCGGTGCCTGGCGGCACCACGCGGAAATTATCGAACGCTTCCTGACCCCAGCGCAAAAACTCGTAACGCTCGCCGTTGCGCTCGAACTCCAGTTCGACGTTCTGCGCCAGCGCGGTTTTGGTGCCCGACACATCGACCATCACCGAGTGGTCGATCACCAGATCGACCGGGACCAGCGGGTTCACTTTATCGGCCTTGCCGCCGAGCTTGACGATGCCGTCGCGCATCGCCGCCAGATCGACCACGGCGGGAACCCCGGTGAAATCCTGCATCAGGATGCGCGCGGGGCGGAACGGGATGTCCTTGTCGGAATGCGCCGAGCCGATCCATTCGACGATCGCCTTCGCGTCATCGACGGTATAGGAGGTGCCGTTTTCGAAGCGGAGCACGTTTTCCAGCAGGATTTTCAGGGTGCGCGGCAGGCGGGAAATATCGCCGAGCTTTTCAGCGGCGGCATTGAGTGCGAAATAGGTGTAGTCCTTACCTTCGACGCGCAGCGTCGTCTCCACTTTCAGACTGTCCTGACCGATCATGTTCATGGTGCTTTTCCCTCATCGCGGCCAGCGTCATTCTGCGCCGCAGCAAAACCGATATGCAAGCCGCTTTAATCACGGTGGCTTGGGCGCGTCCATCACCTGCACGGAATTTTAGCTATGATCGAGGCGCGCTTGCTCGCCGCAATTCGCGGGGAGCGTCTGGTATTCCACAATGTCTCATTTTTGGTTCAACCCGGCGGCGCGCTGCTCCTGGTGGGACCGAACGGGGCGGGCAAGTCCTCGCTGATCCGCCTGCTCGCCGGGTTGACGCCGCCCGCCGCCGGCGCGCTGCTCTGGAACGGTGACGACGCGCTCGACGATCCGCCGCTGCATGCCACGCGCCTCGCCTTCGTCGGGCATATGGACGCGATCAAGCCGGGTCTGACGGTCGCCGATAATCTTGGCCTCGCGCAACGCCGCGACCGTGTTGCAATTCTGGCCGCACTCGCCAGTGTGGATCTCGAACGCTTCGCCGATCTGCCGGCGCGCCTGCTCTCCTCAGGCCAGCGTCGCCGCCTCGCCTTGGCGCGCCTCGCCCTCAGCGATGCGCCGCTTTGGTTGCTCGACGAACCTACGACCGGCCTCGATGCTGCCTCGGTCCGCCGCCTGGAACAGAATTTCGCGGGCCATCGCGCCAAAGGCGGCATGATCATCGCCGCCACCCATTTGCCGCTCGATTTACCGGGTGCGACACCGCTCGATCTCAGCCGGATGGCGGTATGAGCCGGTTTTTCGCCTTGATCCGCCGTGAACTGATCCTCGCCCTGCGCCACGCCGGCGACTCGGTGGCCGCGTTGCTGTTCTTTGTCATCGCCGCCAGCCTGTTCGCCTTTGCTGTCGGTCCGTCGCCCGCCGTGCTCTCCGGCATCGCGCCGGGTGTGGTCTGGGTGATTGCGCTGCTGGCCGCACTCCTGCCGCTGAACCGGCTGTTCGGTGCCGATTACGAGGATGGCTCACTCGACCAGCTGATGCTCTCCGGTCTGCCGGCCGGCGCGGTCGCCTTCGGCAAGATCATCGGACACTGGCTGACCACCGGGCTTCCCCTCCTGATCATCGCCGGGCCGGTCGCGATCATGCTGCGGCTCGATTCCGCCGCCGTGCCGCAACTCCTGCTTACCCTGCTGCCCGGCACGATCTTACTATCCCTGGTCGGCGGCATGAGCGCGGCGATTACCCTTGGTGCCCGCGGCGGCACCGTGCTGCTGCCCCTGATTGCCCTGCCGCTGATGATCCCCGCCCTGATTTTCGGTGCCGCCGGCGCGGTTACGCCACACCCGGTCGCCGAATTCGCGATGTTGCTGGGGCTGCTCGCGTTGTTCCTGCCGGTTGCACCGCTCGCGGCAGGAGCGGCGCTGCGCGCTGCGGTTTCATGATCGCGGCGGTCAACGCAGCATCCACTTCCGCCTCGGACCAATCCCGCGTCACCAGGGCGCGTCCTGCGGCAACGACCTTGCGATAGGCGCGCGCATCGCCGCACAGCGCCAGAATGGCCGCGGTCAGCCCATCGTCATCGCCGGCGACACAACACGCCAGCGCATCCGGCCAGAGCAGCCCCTCGATCGCGACCGGCGTCGCGACACAAGGAACACCCGCCGCCAGGCTGTCGAGCAGTTTGCCTTTGACGCCGGCACCGTAAGTCATCGGGGCGATTGTCAACGTCAGGCGGGCGAAGAATCCCGCCAGATCATCGACCGCTCCGAGTCGTTCAACCCCTGGGGCGGTCCATCCGCGCATCGCCGTTGGCATCGCCGAGCCGGCGATCAGGCAGGTGATGGTGGGGTCTTGCGCCCGCACCCGTGGCATGATCTCAAACACCAGCCGCCGCGCCGCATCGAGGTTCGGCGCGTGGCCGAAATGGCCGATGAAGCCTATGGTTCGGCCCTGGGCGCGCCGCCGGCGCGGCGTTGTCACCGCGACCGCCCAGGGTGCCACGATCACCCGATCCGCCGGCATGCACTGCCGCAGGATCGCGGCTTCGGCGTGGGAATGGGTCAGCACCGCGTCTGCCGCGCCCGCCACCGCAAGTTCGGTCGCACGCACCTTTCGCGCCCGGGCCACCAGTTCGGCCTCGCGCTCGACGAAACCGCGCCGGGCGAGGCGCAAATGGTGCAGATCGGCCACGCTGTAGATCACCCTGGCGCGGGGCTGATGCAACCGCACCAGCGGCATATAGCACGCCGCCGCATCCAGACGGTGCAGATAGACCAGATCGAACGCCCCGGCCTCACGCGCCAGAACCTCTTCGACCGAGCGCACGACGGGGCGACGGCACCAGTCGATCCGCGGCCCATCCGTCGGTCCGTCCGCCGGTGGAGGTGATCCGTCGGCGGCGACGAAACTGACCCCGTAGCCGAGACGGACCAGCCCCGCCACATGCGATAATATCGCATTGGACCCGGCATCCCGCCCCCGTGCCGGCATGGTAGTGTCGATCACCAGGGCGCGCCGCAATGTCGGGTCGGTGCCAGCGCCGCGCCGCGCCGCCAACCGCTCGATCTGTGCCGAGAGCGAGGTGATCGCCGCGTCGATCGTCGCGGCCGTTTCAAGTCCGTCGAGCATCGATTGCAGCGAGGCGGCGGCGCTGGCATCGAACGCATCCGCGGGCGCGATCAGCGCGGGCGAACCCGCCAGTTCCGCGCCGTCGCGCTCGCGCACCACCCGGATCAGATGCTGGCCAAACCCCGGCAACCCGCCTTCGATTCGTAAATCAAAGCTGTGCCGTCCATCGCCGATCCCACTGGCGGCGAGGTCGGCACGGTGCCGGTTCGCCACCACCCGGTCGAGCAGCACGTCGTTATCGATGATCAGCAGGGCGATCGGCTGGTGCGGCAGCTGGTCGTCATGCGCCCAACCGGCGATGCGGCTGCGGGTTGCGATGTCCAGCCGGCCGCGCAACATGGCAGCCCCGCTCAGGCGGCGCGCGTCTGGGTGGTTTGCGTTTCGGTGGCACAGGGTAGGACCGTTTGATCCGCCGCCCGCCGCACCACCAGATCAGCCATCATCGCGCCGTGCGGGACTGCAACGCGAAATCCATGCTGCCCACTGCCGAACCCGGCGTCTTCGACATCGGGTCGGTGCCGGTTGGCGAGGCCGCGATGGATCAGCCTGCCATGGCGAAGGATTTCGAAACACACAGGCATGTCGGGAAAACTCTGGTTCTGTGCCCAGCCCACCGCCCAGGTACCGGCTTTGTCGGTCTCGATCCGCTCGAACCTGCCGATGAGTCCCCCCGGAGTCCCCTCGGTCCGGGAGATCCCCGCGAGACCGGCGAGCCGGGTGCGGATTGCGGCCAGCACCGGCCCGGCCACGATCCGCTCGGCGCAATAATCGCGGCTGATCGCGTCGTCGTCGTAGCGCGCGGCGTAACTGGATGCGTTATGAAACATCAGGCGATTGTCGTCGTTGATATAGGTTTCGGAGGCCGCGCCCTCGGCGAAAATCACGTCATGGCGTTCAAGCTCGACATGGACATACTCGATCCGCTCGACCCTGGTTTCCTGGATGATCGACGCCCCATTGACCAAGCAGGCGGCGGGGATCAGCGCGCCGTCAATCAGCATGGCGTGCTGCGGGCTGACCCACAAGTCGCGCCGTGGCCGGCCATTGCCGAGGGCACCGGGGGTGAAGCGGATCGGCAGCAGGTGCGTTTTTCCGGCGGCGAACCGCCCGGAATAGGTACGCCGTCCCAACCACTTCACCGGCTTGTGGCTCCCATCGGCGGTGATCACCCGATCGCCGATCGCCAATGTCTCGACCGCGACCTCGCCCGCGGGCGTCGCGATCCTCGTGCCGGCGTGAAAGCAGGCAACCGTGATTTCGGTGCCGCCGACGCTGTCGGTCGTGATACTGAATTGGCTGGTGCTGAAGGTACCGGTGGCGAGCGTCAGCTCCGACAGGTCGACATTCGAGGCCGAGTCGAGTGTAAGAATGCCACCTGTCGTGCCCGCATTTTGGGTCCAGGTGACGGAAGCCACGTTGGTGACTCCCTGCAAATCGATCGTATCGGTCTCGGTCGTGCTGGCTGCCGTGAAGCCATAAATCGGCCCCAGCAGCGCCGTGCTGAGGCTGTTCCCGAGGACCAGATCATTATTAGTACCGTTGAAGAAAATCAGCGGATTGACCTGCGCGTCGGAAAGATTGTTTCCCAGTTCAAGCGTACCGTTTCCCGGCTCGGGAGACATACCCGGCGAGCCGCCGATCGTGAAAAACGGCACGATCGAGTCCAGCGATACAGGGTTGAAAATCTCGACGGCATTGCCGCTCACGAAATCGGTGAACCCTGGGGCGGAGCCGGTGATCGTGATGATATCCGCGACCAATGCCGTCTGAACCGTCGGCGCAACATTGAGGCTTCCCCCAAACGCGACGACGTCGATGTTGTAGGTGCCGCTAATCGTCAGATCGGTGGTGGCACCAATCGTTTCAATGCTACCAACCGATAACGTCGTCGTGGTCATGATGTAACCCCAGCTCTCGGACGGCATTGTGGCGACCGTACGTATCGAAACCTAAGGTTGAATACTATAAGCATAGATGATTGTGTCAATGAGTTTTCGGTGGGCGCATCAATTTGTCATCACGGCGGGAGCCACAGCCGCGGAACGGTGGGGTTCGTCACGCGCGATCATCTGCCCCGGAACCGCCAGCTCCGCCCGCCGCAACGCCGCCCGCGCCGCCGCGCGATTGGGGTGTTTCGGCGGCGTGCGGTGGGCCAGATCATAGGCATAGCGATCGGCTCCGGCGGGAAACGGATGCCCCGGCCCCAAAGCGACCCGCCCCGGCGGCACGGCGGGTTTCAGCGGAATCCCGAATTTCGCGTTCATCGCCTTCAGCGCCGCGCCCTCCAGCGGCGGAATCCCCAGCATCGGCCCGATCCGTGCGATGATCCGCCCGACCGCCGGGGCGGCAACGTAACCGCCGGTGGTGAACCCATAGGAAAAATGCTGCATCTTTTTGGTCGGTTTCGGATGCACCACCAGGACATAGACCACATAGCGCGGATGATCGGCGGGAAACATCGCCATGAAGGATGAGTTGTTCAAATGGTTCCGATACCGCCCATCGGCGGCGACCACCTGCGAGGTGCCGGTCTTGCCGCCGACCAGATAGCCCGGCACCCGCGCATAAATCCCGGTGCCCGACAGCACGACGCCGCGCATCAGCTTGCGCATGATCACCGACACATGATGACGCATCACCCGGATGCCGGTGCGCGGCGGCGCACCGGGTGCGCGGGCAAGCAGGGTGGGTTTGAACAGAATCCCGCCGTTCACATCGGCGACCACCGCATTGACCAGAATAATCGGGGCCATCGCGATCCCATTGCCGAAACTCACCGTCATGGTCGTCAGCAGCTTCCAGGTATCCTTCGGATGCCAGATCGGCGGCTGCACGCCGGGCATCTGCACCGGCGATGGCTTGAAGAATCCCATCTTGCGTAACCAGGCGCGCTGGATTTTCGGTCCCATGATGGTCGCAATCCGCGACGCCCCGATGTTCGAGGAAAACGCCAGCACCGCCGGCATCGCCAGCCAGTAGCGCACCGGCTCGTAATCGGTCACCGAAAACCCATCGACAAACAGCGGGTGGGTGGTGTCGAACCGGTCCCAGTAGTTCAGCAGCCCCGATTGCAGCGCCGCCGGCATCGTCATCAGCTTCATCACGCTGCCCGGTTCGTAATCGCCCGAAATGCAACGATCGAACAGCGTATCGGTCGGGGCGTCATGCAGATCGTTCGCATTGTAATCGGGCAGGCTGACCATCGCGATGATCCGCCCGGTCATGCTCTCGACGATGCCGCACGCCCCGCGCGCCTTGTAGTCCGCCATCGCGCGGGCAACCTCGCGATGGACGATATCCTCGACCCGCAGATCGATCGACAAATGCAATGGTCTGGTCGGATGATCGATCAACCGCCGATTGAAATAATCCTCAACCCCGGCAATCCCGCGCTGATCCGGCGTCACTCCGCCCAGAACATGCGCGGCCAGATCGCCTTCCGGATAGTGCCGCACCCAGATGTGCTGGAAATAGACTCCGGGAATCCCAAGCCGGTTGACCGCGAGTTCCTGCGCCGCCGTCAGGTCCCGGTCGAGATAGACGAAGCCATAATTGTGCAGGCCCAGCCGATGGGCGATTTCGGCCTGATCGAGCATCGGCAGAACGGTTTCCAGCCGGGCCGCGTCGCGCTTCGGATCGGTGATTTCCTTGGGATCGGCGAACAGCGCGGCCCCCGGCAGCGATACCGCGAGCAACCGGCCGTTGCGATCCAGGATCGGCGCCCGATCCGGCGCGCTCAACATGGTGCGGAAATCCGGCCGTTGGGCGGCGAGCACCGCCGCACTCGGTTTGATCGGATCGATCACTGTCGCGTCGATCAGTTTGCCCGCCAGCATGAGATAGATCGCGGCGAACCCGATAATACCCACCATCGCGCGGGCGCGAAACCGCCGACGCCACTCCGGCGGGACGTGGTCGATGGGGCCTTGGTTCGCCCTGCTCCGATTCCGATTCAACGACATCGTGTTGAATTAACACAGTCTCTTCACACTTTTGTATAAGCAACTGAAAAACTTTATGTTACCACAATTCCAGCCTATACACACCGCTCAGTCCTCAAAGACCGTACGCCCAAAGACCATTCGCCAAGGGAGCCGATCATGTCGAGTTCGAAACTGCGCCTGCTGAAACCCGCCATTTTGCTCACCGCGATAGCGACTTCGCTCGCCGCTTGTGGCACCGAAGCGCCGCATCGGATGGGTACCGGCACCGCCGGCGGTGCCGCCACGGGGGCCGCGTTCGGGCTGATCGGCGGGCCGATCGGCGTGGTGGTCGGGGCGGCGATCGGCGGCGGGATTGGCGCGCTCACCGCATCGACCACGACACCCAAGCAGATCAATCTCGACAATATCGGGACATCCACCACATCGCCGGCTCCAGCCGGCGGCAACGGACCCGCGAGTGATGCCGCGCAACCGGGATTACGCAACCAGATCAACCAATATCAGACTCAATCGGGCTACAACGCGCCGCCGACCTATGGTCAGCCGCAGTCGCTCAGTCCGGCGGCACCCGCGGCAGGCTATGGCCAAGGCGTCCAGTCGCAACCACTGGCACCGCCGAACCCCCAATAATGATGCGACGGTGTACTCGATGCGAAATTAGCTACGGTTTAAAGTTCGTTCATCCGGCTACTGTGGCGGGTTGATCCGGCCCAATTCCGTGACCACCATATCGTTCCGTCAACGGTCTTACGATACGAGCCTGACTCCGACCGCGCGACATGGCAACAGGTTGAACCAATTCGACCCCGGAAAGGAATAACGACATGACACTGAAAAAATCGATCATCGCCGCCCCTGTGGCTCTCGGCTTGGCTCTGGCCCTTGCGGGGTGCGGCACCAGCCAACCGCAGCGCGCCCAAGGGGGGGCGGCGGGAGGTGCGGCGGCAGGTGCGGCAGTCGGTGCCGTCGGTGGCCCGATCGGCGCGCTGGCCGGAGCCGGGATCGGTGCGGTCGGCGGTGCGGTTGCCGGCTCACAGACCACGCCGAAGCAGATCAACCTGGGCGCACCGCCGAAGGTAAAACTTCCCGCGACGTCCGACAGTTCCGACGACCAGTAATTTTGCGTACTCCATTCGGCGGGCGGGGAATATTGTGTTCTCCGTCCGCTGAATGTCGCGTCGTTCAGGCCGGAATCGCAGCCAGAATCGCAGATTTTATCGGCTTGATCACCAAGCCGCTCCAGGGCCGGCGATCAAGCGGTTCCTCCGGTCACATAGTCGCGCAGGCTACGGACTTCATGTGCCTGTTCATCCATCAAGCCCTTCACCACGTCGCCGATGCTGACCACGCCGATCAGTTTGCCACCATCGACGATCGGCAAATGGCGAAATCGCCCGTCGGTCATCAAGGTTTCGGCCTCGAAAATCGTGGTCGTTGGATTTGCGGTGGTCGGTGCCCGGGTCATTAATTGGCTAGCCAGCATTTCCATCGTCGCGAAGCCGTTCGAGGCTAAACTGCGGACCACGTCGCGTTCCGACAGCATGCCCAGCAGATCGTTGTTGGTCGATTGCACAACCACGGCACCGATGCGTTTTTCCGCCAGCACCAAGACGACCTCGCGGATCTTGGCATCCGGCGGCACCGAAATCAGGGCGGCGGGTTTGCGTTTCAGCAAGGCTGCCATTGTCGCCATATATTCCTCCCACGGATATTTGCCCCACACTCAGGGCGGACGCCAAGGTATCAACCTCGGCAACTATGCAATTGTGAATATATGCCAAACAGAGACAAGAAATCAATAAAATTGCGGGTTGTGACCAGTTTTTTATCCTGGCGTTGCGCCGGGGGCATTGCACAACGGCCATCGTGGTGGATATTACAGCGACCGCAGAGTTGGCAGGCCCCGCTACAAAACGGAACATAACGTGATAATTTTGGCGCGGCCCTCTTGACGCAATGCGAGATCGCTTCCTAGAACACCGTGTTAGCGCTTTGTTCCATAAGCGTGACAGCCCGGCCGCATTGGCGTGCCGGTAGGTGCCAGGACGAAACGAGGGATCGGATGCTCACCCACAAGCAACACGAACTGTTGGTCTTTATCGACCAGCATCTGCGCCGCACCGGCTGTTCGCCGAGTTTCGAGGAAATGAAGGACGGGTTGGAGCTGAAATCGAAGTCGGGCATTCACCGCCTGATCGGTGCCCTGGAAGAGCGGGGATTTCTGCGTCGCCACAAGCATCGCGCCCGCGCGCTGGAGGTGATCCGCCTGCCGGCGGACAGCGTTCCGGCGGTCGAACGAGCCGAGGTTAAATTTGCGCCCAATGTCATTCGGGGCGATTTTTCCGCCCGCTTCCAAGGTGCGCGTGCCGCCGCCGAGGTCGCGGCCGTGAGCCTGCCGCTGTATGGCCGAATCGCCGCCGGCCAGCCGATCGAGGCACTGCGCGAGCACAAAATGGAAATCGAGGTGCCGATCGCCTTTATTGGCCAGGGCGATCACTACGCCCTGGAGGTCGTTGGCGATTCGATGATCGAAGCCGGTATCCTCGACGGTGACACCGCGATCATCCGTAAGGGCGAAACCGCCGAAAACGGCCAGATCGTGGTGGCATTGATCGATGACAACGAAGTGACGCTGAAGCGCCTGCGCCGCCGCGGCAATTCCACCGCGCTGGAACCCGCCAACGTCCGTCACGAAACCCGGATTTTCCCTGCCGAACGGGTCAAGGTGCAAGGGCGGCTTGTCGCCCTCATGCGACGATATTGACCGGCCCCTGCAAATCACCCCTTTGACCCCGGCCCCGCGCCACCCGATATTGCGGTAATGGCAGTTTGGGGAAAGATCATCGGCGGCGTCGCCGGCTTTGCATTTGGCGGCCCGGTGGGCGCGGTCGCGGGTGCGGCGGTGGGTCATGCCGCCGACACGGGGGGCCTTGGCTCGATCGGTGCCCGGCTTGGCCGGGCGCTGCCGCTCGATTCTGCCCGCTTCGCCGCCTTGCTGGGCCGCCACGAACAGGTATTCGCGATCGGCGTGACGGTGCTCGCCGCCAAACTCGCCAAATGCGATGGCGTGGTCAATCGTGCCGAGATCGATGCCTTCAAGCGCCAGTTCCGTGTCGAGGACGCGGCCGTGCCGGTGATCGGCCGGCTGTTCGATCAGGCCCGCGACGATGCATCGGGGTTTGAACCCTACGCGCGCCAAATGGCCGACAGCTTCGCCGACAACCGCCTTGCCCTTGAACAGGTGCTGGGCGCGCTGTTCGCCATCGCCCGCGCCGACGCACCGATCAACGGCAGCGAAACCGATATGCTGACGCGGATTGGCGTCGCCTTCGGGCTGGATGCCGCTGCCCGCCGCCGTGCCGCCAATCCGTCGTCTTTCGCGTTATCCAATGGCGATCCCTACGAGGTGCTCGGCGTCGGCAGGGACGCTACGAACGACGCGATCCGCACCCACTGGAAGCAGTTGATGCGCGACAACCACCCCGATCAACTCGCCGCGCGCGGGGTGCCCCCGGAATTCGCCGCCCGCGCGACCGATCGGGTGGCACGGATCAACGCGGCCTGGGACGACATCAAGCGCGAGCGGGGCTTGTGAATTCACCCAATCACGACGCCCGGCCCGGCGATGCGCTGATCGACCATCTGGTCCTGCACTACACCGGCATGGTCACGGGTGCGGCGGCGATCGAGCGGCTGTGCGACCCTGTGGCCAAGGTATCGTCGCACTATGTGGTCGGCGAAACCGGCGCGATCCATTGTCTCGTGGCGGAAGATCGCCGGGCCTGGCACGCCGGCATCAGCTTCTGGCGTGGCATTCGCGCCCTCAACGACCGCTCGATCGGCATTGAAATCGTCAATCCTGGCCACGAATGGGGCTATGTGCCGTTTCCCGCGCCGCAGATTGCCGCCGTGCGCGCGTTGTGCCGCGACATCCTGCGCCGCCACCCGATACCGCCGCGCAACGTGGTCGGCCATTCCGACATCGCTCCTGATCGCAAGCAGGACCCGGGCGAACTCTTTCCCTGGCGCGCCCTGGCCGCCGCCGGTGTCGGTCTTTGGACCGATGCCCAAGCCGACCCCGGCGACCCGCTCGCGGGTCTCGCGGCGATCGGCTACGATGTCTCACTGGGTTCCGCGCCGGCGATCGCCGCGTTCCAGCGCCGCTTCCGCCCGGCGCGGTGCGATGGCGTGCCCGACCCCGAAACCGTCGGGCGCATCGCCGCCGTCCAGCGCCTGTTCAATGAGCCATAAGTTAATGTGAGCCATAAGCTCTGGCAGAATCGGCCGAACGCGCCTTTGCTCATTCCCGGCTGAACACGACGACGCTGCGCGCCGTCACGGTGAACACCTCGCCGATCTGCATTTCCACCGCGGCGTCGGGTTCGGGATCGTTGGTATCGATCACCCGGGTCCAGACATCGCCGTCCTTGCAGTCGGGCAGGGTGAATTGAACGGCGGCGTAATGCGCGTTGAACACCACCAGAAACGTCGAATCATCCTGGCGAAACGCCGAATCCGCCGTCGCGGCGCGGCCATCGATCATCATGCCGAAGCACTTCATGTTGCCATCGCCCCACTGGGCGTCACCGATCACCGTGCCGTTGGCGTTCATCCACGCGACATCGCGAACACCATCAACCTCCCGTCCGGTCAGGAACCGCGTGTTGCGCAGGGCAGGGTGGTCTGCCCGCAATTGCGTCAGGGTGCGGACAAACCGGATCAGCCGCTGGCCTGTTTCGGGAATGTTCCAGTCAAGCCAGCTAATGTCATCGTCCTGGCAATAGGCATTATTGTTGCCTTGCTGGGTGCGGCCGAATTCATCGCCGGCCAGCAGCATCGGCACGCCCTGCGAGAGCAGTAACGTGGTCAATACATTGCGGATTTGCCGGGCGCGCAATTCATTGATGTCCGGATCATCGGTCGGTCCTTCGACGCCGCAGTTCCAGGAGCGATTGTCGCTGCTGCCGTCCTTGTTGTCCTCGTTGTTAGCTTCATTGTGTTTGTCGTTATAGGTCACCATGTCGTTGAGGGTGAACCCATCGTGCGCGGTGACGAAATTGATCGATGCCCAGGGCCGCCGCCCCTGATGATTGAACTCCGCCGCCGAGGCTGAAACGCGGGGAGCCAATTCCGCCGCCGACGCCTCGCCACGCCAGAAATCCCTGACGGTATCGCGGTATTTGTCGTTCCACTCCGACCATCCGGGCGGAAATCCCCCCACCTGATAGCCGCCCGGCCCGCAATCCCAAGGCTCGGCGATCAGTTTCACCGAACCCAGCACCGGGTCCTGGCTGCACGCCTTCAAAAATCCGCTCTGGTTATCGAACCCGTTCGGCTCGCGCGCCAGAATGGTTCCAAGATCGAACCGGAACCCATCGACATGCATTTCCTCCACCCAATAACGCAGGGAATCCGTCACCATTTGCAACACCCGAGGATGCGAAACATTGACAGTGTTTCCGGTGCCGGTGTCGTTGATGTAATACCGAGGTTTATCGGGCATCAGGCGATAATAACTCGCGTTGTCGATCCCCTTGAAGCTCAGCGTTGCCCCTTTTTCATTGCCTTCGGCGGTATGATTGTAAACCACATCAAGAATAACCTCGAGTCCGGCTTCGTGAAACCGATAGACCATCTCCTTGAACTCGCGCAGGCTGTTGGCAACATCCGAGGCATATCGCGGGTCAGGGGCGAAAAAGCCGATGCTGTTGTAACCCCAGTAATTTGTCAGTCCGTTGTCGAGCAGATGGCTGTCATTGATGAAAGTGTGGATCGGCAATAATTCGACCGAGGTGACACCGAGCGATTTGATATAATCGACCACGTGCTTGTCGCCCATTCCGGCGTAGGTTCCCCGAAAATGCTCGGCAATATCGGGATGGCGCATGGTGAAGCCGCGCACATGCGCCTCATACAGCACGGTGCGGTTCCACCCGATCGGGTTGCGCCCCGGGTGGCCGCGCCAGTCGAACCCCGGATCGACCACGACGCATTTCGGCATGAACGGGGCGGAATCCCGGTCATCGAAGGTCAGATCGTCGCCGGTCTCCATTTTGTAGCCGAAACAAGCGGGGTTCCATGTCAACTCGCCGGCATGGGCGCGGGCGTAGGGGTCGAGCAGCAGTTTGTTGGGATTGAAACGGTGTCCCGCCTCAGGCTCATACGGGCCATGAACCCGATAACCATAATAGGTGCCTGGCCCAAGATCGGAGACATAACCGTGAAAAATCTGATCGGTGTATTCCGGCAATTCAAACCGATCGATTTCCCGCTTGCCGGTATGATCGAAAACGCAAACCTCAACCTTTTCCGCATGGGCGGAAAACAGCGAGAAATTGACGCCCCGGCCATCCCATGTCGCGCCGCGCGGGTAGGGCAGGCCCGGCTTGATCCGGTCACGCTGAACGATCGCCATGCTGTGTCGCCTTCCTGATGAAAATCGATGCCGGTTAGGTGACCAGCCCGCCTGAAATAGGGAGCGGGCCATGCAGGAAAAAGGGCGGTCGCCGCAATCCACGTTCAATCACGTCTGCGCTGGCGAGCACCTTCGGGGCTTGTGCCGTGATCGCCGCGTCACCACCCGAAGTTCAATGCTTACGAACCATCAGTTCCATCACCTGCTGACTCAGGTGTTTTCCCTCCACGCGCAGGCCGAACGGCTACACCGTCTCGGTTATCTGCCGTGCCGTCCGGGCTTTGCGCTGGGCCGCGCGGGATATCTCACGATCGACTGCCGCTTTTCCGGCCCGGCCCCGCCCGGCTTGCGCGCGGTACCGGCAAGCGCGCTGATCCGTGGGGCCTACGTCGCCTGGAAGCACGAGACCGCTCTCGGCACCGTCAAATCCGATGGCCCCGCGCCGTATCGCTATATTTGGGTTGCCGTCAGTAAAACCAACCCCGTTGAAACCGTGACGATCTGGCAGCAGGACCGCCATACCGGAGCATGGCGCATCATGTTGCGCTCACCAGCCAATACCGGCATCGACCATGCGACCGCCGATGGATCATGGCCGATCTACTGGCGTCTGAAAACCGCACGGATGCGCGGCGTAACGCCCACCGGGTTTCGCTACGATGTGCGCGCGGTGCCGTGGGTCAACTATTTTCACGGTAATGACGCGATCCACGGCTACACCCGTGCTGCTTACGGATTTCCGCAAAGTGCGGGATGCGTCGAGCTACCGGTGCCGACCGCGCAGCGCGCTTTCGCGTTCCTGCATGATGGGGCGGTGGTCACCATTACCGGGCATTGGCATCCCGGTCAGGGTTATGCGCCGCTTGCATCCCGTGCGCTGCTGGCGTCCACACGACCGGTGCCCGCCGTACGTCCCTGGCTGGCGCAAACCCCGATCGCGTTCACGGGGCGGGGCGGCCGTATCGGCCAGTAACAACGGCCATGGCCAGCGTATCACGCGCCAGGGCGGCTTGCAGCGCCGGGTGCGATTGCAGCGCCGCGGCCGGCAGTTTCGCCACCTTCAAGGCGTAAAGACGCAAATGATAATGATGCGCCGCATCGCCCACTGGCGGGCAGGGACCCTGGTAGCCTTGGATACGCGACGTGGTGAACCCTTGCCGCAGCCCTTTCGGCAAAGCAGAACCTCCGCTGCCCACGCCGGCCGCCAGATGGGTGACGCCGGCGGGAATGTCGGCGACAATCCAATGCCAGTATCCTTTACCCTGCCGGGCATCGGAATCGAACAACACCACGGTAAAGCTGCGGGTTCCGGCGGGTGCGCCGGACCATGCCACCGCCGGGCTGATATCCTGCCCGGTGCAGCCATACTGATCGTAGATCTGCGCCGGTCCGATCGTGCCGCCGTCGCCAAACGCGGGGGTCGTCACGGTCAATCCACCGGCCTGGGCCATGCCGGATGTGGCGAGCAGCGTCGCGATCAGAAGCGGCTTCATCGATTTGTCCCTCAGCGTTTCGCGCTCCGCCGCAGCAGCCACAACGGCAAGGGCAGGGCGGCCAGCAGAAACACCCATAGCAGGGGAAATGTTGCATCGAGTCCGCTATCTTCAAGATCGACCCACAGGCGGATCGGCATCCCTTGCGGGAAATAGGCGAAAATCAGCACGATCCCGAGTTCGCCCACCCCGCGCACCCAGGCCAGTGCCAGGGCTGCCCCCAACCCATCGCGCGCCATCGGCAGGGTGATGTAGCGGAAAATCTGGCGGCGCGAGACACCCAGGGTCAGGGCCGATTCCGCCAGTTCCGGCGGTATTTCAGCGAACGCACCCCGTGCCGCGACCACAAAGGTGGGCAGCCCGGCATAAATCCCGGCCAGCAGAAACGCCGCCGGATTATTGGTGATGATCATCCCGAACCGCCCCAGCAACACGCCCACCGGTCCGATCGGGCCATAGAACGCGGCAAGCAAAATGCCCAACGCCAAGGGCGGGGTCAGGAGGGGCAGCAACAGAAACAACTGTGCCGCATTGCGCAGTTTGCTTTTCGCGGTCGCGAGCCACAGCGCGAGCGGCGTGCCCAGCAACGCGATCACCGCCAGCGCCGCCAGCCCATATGATACGGATACCGCCACCGCCTCGCCGTCCGAGGCAGGTAGGTCGAACCGCGCCCAGTCGGTCAGGACAACCAGCCCGACGAAGGGCGCGGCCAGCAACAGGATCGCAAGTGAGCCGATTGCCGCCTTGATCACTTGATCACGCGATCACCGCGGTCAGGCGATCGACCCGATCAGATGGTGCCACCCTGCGGGGGGTTGTAACCATAATGGGCAAACAACTCCTGGCCCGCCTTGCTCTGCATCATTTCCACAAACGCGTGCCCCGCTTTGGGGTTCGGCGCGTCATGCGGCACGCACGCATAGAAGACCAGGGGTTCCGTGTGCAACACTTGGTTCTTGCCCTTCACGTCGAGCGTGATCGCGGCTTTGGAATACCACGGCTTGATCATCGAAGGATCGCTCAGGTTGATCTGTTTGGGAAGCGGAATGAACGGCAGTTTCAGCGACTTCACCGCACTCTCGTAGCCCGAGGTTGCATCGAGTTCGCCGGCATCGAGCCGCGCCAGCAGCGACGGTTCGGTGAAAATCTGTGCGGGATTGATTGGCGCTCCCAGTACCCGGCGGGTCAGCCCCGGCTGGTGGTAGAATTTTTCCGCCAGATCGAAGGTGAACAATATGTTGCGCCCCTGCGGATCGGTGCGCGGATCGGTGCGGCCAAACCGCAACCCCTTGGTCTCCACCACCTTGTACCACGGCATCTTGCCCGCAGCGGCGGCCCTGAGTTCCGGTGCGAAGCGGGATTTCGGCGAATAGGCAATCACCATCGCGGTGCTCGCCACGGGAACCGCCTTGCTGACCATGCCGGCTTTTTCCAGCACCTTGACCGGACCGGGCGTGATCGAGACGAACACATCCGCCAGCATGGTCTTGGCCGCGATCAGATGCGCGAGTGCGAAGGCACCCTGGCCGAGACCATGAAACGTAATGCCCGATTGCTTTTCGAACGCGGGACCTAATCCCTTGTTCATCAACACGCCCATCGACCCGGCATAGGCCACCGTGATCGTGCCGGATGCCGCCAGCGCCCGCCGTGATGCCAATGCGGGCAATGCGATGGCAGCACCCATACCCAAGCCAAGTTGGCGCCGTGACATACCCATAGTAGCCTCCT
This sequence comes from Acidiphilium sp., assembly GCA_028688905.1. GTDB lineage: Bacteria > Pseudomonadota > Alphaproteobacteria > Acetobacterales > Acetobacteraceae > Acidiphilium. Next base: position 114,930 of record JAQTXH010000003.1, read on the forward strand.
GATTGTTCGCTCCTGATATCGATATGTCCGTTCAGACATATCGTCAATCGCCCAATTTCATGACTGGCAATTTCGTGATTGAATAGATTATGGCAAAATTGCGTCATTCAAACTTGATCGGCCTGCGCATCCGGGTGGTCCTGGGCGACGGCCTCATTCTTGGTCCGGGGCGCGCCGATCTGCTGGCCGGAATCCGTGACACCGGGTCGATCGCCGCAGCCGGGCGGCGGATGGGGATGAGCTACAAGCGCGCCTGGCAACTCGCCGAGTCGCTGAACTCCACCTTCCGCGCCCCGGTCATCATCGCGGCAAAAGGGGGCGTCGCCGGCGGGGGCGCGCATTTGACCGAATTGGGCGAAGTGGTGCTCGATGCCTATCGAACCCTGGTCGAGGCCGCCGCGACTGCCAGCGACGCCGCCCTCGCCACGCTGACTGCCGCAATGACTGACCCGCCGCCGCGAAAACCGTGACGCGGCGACCGCGCCCCGGCACCCGTGCGATAAGACACGTCACCTCCCGATAAGATTTGTCCGATAAAATCCGATAAAATTTGAGTGGATAATTCAGCGTCGGCAGGCGGGAAGCACCTTTTCTTGCCGATAAGTCAAGCCTAGATTGGAAGAAAGGAGATCGTGTCTTCCGCCATCCCGAACGCCCCGAACAGAACCGGACCCAAGGCACCCAAATCTGGGTGCTGGCGGGATTCGTCGGGCTGACGCTGCTGGTGGCGGCTGTCGGCGGGTTGGCGGCCGTGCCCAATATCAAAACCTGGTACGCCATGCTGCCGCACCCCCCGGCCACCCCGCCGAACGAGGTCTTTGGCCCGGTGTGGACCGTTCTGTACCTCGCGATGGCGGTGGCCGCCTGGCGGGTCTGGCGTTGCGGCGATGTGCTGGGCGATCATCGGCGCGCGCTCACATTGTGGGGCTGGCAACTGGCGGCCAACGCGCTGTGGGCACCGGTATTTTTCGGGCTGCATCGGCCGGGGATTTCGATTCCCATCATTGTCGTCCTGGACAGTCTTGTCGTGTTCACGGCTTTGGCGTTTCGCCGGATCGACCGACTGGCGGCGCTGCTGCTGGTACCCTACCTCGCCTGGAGCTTGTTTGCGACCTATTTGACCGTGGGGTTCTGGTGGCTGAACCGATGATCGGCTAAACAAGCGCATCGATATTGTAGGATTGTTTGAACCATGCCATCCCCCCGTTCGATCCGGATTGCCGGTATTGTCGCCTTGATCGCCGGTTTCGCCGCTACGCCGCCCGCTTTCGCCCAAATGGCGGGGGGCGGTGGCATGGGCAGCCCGATGGGGATTCCCGGCCAGATGGGTGCCGGGCAGGGGCTGCACGCGCCCGAACAGACCCCCGATGTCGCGCCGCCCGCGCTGCCGGGTGCCACGGGCGTCGGCAACATCTCGGCCGGCCCCGTCACGACCGCGAATGAAGATCCGACCAAATTGCTGTTCTCCGCGATCAATCATGGCGACTACACCCAGGCGCGCGCCGCGATCAGCCGGGGAGCCAATCTGGATGCCCGCAACGCGCTCGATGAAACCCCGATCGAACTGGCGGTGGAACTCAACCGCAACAACATTATCTTCATGCTGCTCTCGGTCCGCGCCGAGGAAGGCCCCAGCGGCCAACCAGCACCGGGAGCGGCGATTGTGCCGGTGTCGCAGGGCGTCGGTCGCATTCATCATCCTGCCGTCACCCTGCACACGCGCCAAACGGCGGCGCGGCCTGCCCCGGCTTTGCCCGATGAGCCGGGCGTGCCCAACCCGGCCGCCGGTTTTCTGGGGTTCGGCGGCCATTCCTGAAACGACCCCGATCACAATTGGCCTCCTGGTGAATTTCGGCTAGTCTCACCGCAAGCAGAACGATGCATCAATGCATCAGGCACCGATGCTCGCTGCGACGGCTCGTGCTGAACCAATCATTCGGGGGGATATAATGAAACTCGCTAATCCGGCTCCACTGGGGCTGTTCGGTTTCGCGCTCACCACTTGGCTTTTGTCCATGATCAACGCCGGCTTACTGCCACCGGCCGGCATGGGCATGGTTCTGGCCATGGCATTCGCCTTTGGCGGGATGGCGCAGTTCGTCGCCGGCATGATGGAAATGGCTACCGGCAACACGTTCGGCTTCGTGGCGTTTTGTTCCTATGCCGCCTTCTGGTGGAGCTTTGCGCTGTTTGCCGGGTTTTTTGCCAAAGGTGTACCCGGTGCCATGGTCGGCTGGTATCTGCTGATCTGGGGTGCCTTCACTTTCGCGATGTTCATCGGCACTCTGGCGCTCAACCGCGCTTTGCAACTGATCTTTGCGGCGCTGGTTGTAACGTTTCTGCTCCTGGGACTCTCGCCGTTGCTGGAAAACCCGCAGCTCACGGTCTTCGGCGGCTACTTCGGGCTCTTGACGGCAGTGTTCGCGTTTTATCTGGGTGCCGCCGACGTCATCAACGCCGCCCACGGCAAAACGCTGCTGCCGATCGGCGCACAGGCCTGATTTTCACGGATGTTTCAAACAATCGGCCAGCCCGTCAGGCTGGCCGATACGTTACATTGCAGGGTCGATCGGGGCAGGGTCGATCGGGGCAGGGTCGATCGGGGCGGCGTGATGTCAGATGATCAGCAAGATCAGCACAATCAAAATCACCAACCCCAGGCCACCGCCATAATAAAGCCCGTGCGCGCCGATGAACAAGCCGCCGTGCAGACCGAAGCCGCCGCCCAGTACCAATAAGATGAGAATGATAATCAGCAACGCGCGCATGATAAGTTCCGTTCACATGTCTTCGATTAAAGCAATATTGCTTGAGGTTGACGTTTTTGCGGCAACCTGATCGGTGAAATTGTTCACAAAATTAGAGACCGACCCTGTTCGTCCTTAAACGATCGCGCTCTAAAATGTGATCGTGAACATCGGATTTCCAGTAGCTCCGCTGCAATGAACCGCTGGCCCGCGCCGCGCCGCCGGAATGCGCGCCCGCCGGGGCATGGCATGGCATGGCATTGGCGCGGCCGCGTGCTTAGGCTATAATACAGCCTTGCGCTTGCGGGTATTGCGGGTTGGCCCAACCATCCCGATGTCCGGACAGCACTTTTCCCACAGAGGAAGGATCAGGATAATGGGTGGATTGAGCATTTGGCATTGGCTGATCGTTTTGGCGGTCGTGCTGATCCTGTTCGGCTCAGGGCGCATCGGCAATTTGATGGGCGAGCTAGGCAAGGGGCTGAAATCCTTCAAGAATAACCTGTCCGACGATCAACCGAAGGACGCGTCGATGCTGGAGCAGCACGTTGTGCCGCCGCCGGTTCGCGCGAATTCGACCACCGATCGCACCAACGTCTGAGGTAAAGCCATGGGATTCGACTCACCAATCCATTGGATCATCGTCATCGGCGTCGTCGCCTTGCTGTTCGGCGGCTCGCGCGTTGGCAATCTGATGGGCGAACTCGGCAAGGGCATCAAGGCGTTCAAACAAAACGTGTCCGATCCCGATCCTGCCAAAACGCCACAACCGGTCACCCCTCCGCCGCCGCAAGTGCAGGCCCGCATGGCGGATATCGCGCCCCCGGCCGACACAGTGGTCCGCCAGCCTGAGCCGGTGCATGGGTCCGATCCTGCTCCGCGATCCTGACCCGGTGGCGTCCCACATGAGCGCCACCTTGGCGCAGGCGACGCACGACCTCATCGCAGCCGGCGCACGGATGGATGCGCAGTGCTGGGTGCCGGCGTCATCGGGCAATCTGTCGGTCCGGCTCGACGACTCCCGGATCGCGATCACCCGCAGCGGGGTTCACAAGGGAAGGCTGGTGGCGCGCGATATCATCACGGTCGAGTACAACGGCATCGCGCATCACGCAGGCGACAAGCCCAGCGCGGAAACCCTGTTGCACTGCCAGCTTTACCAACACTTCCCCACGATCGGTGCCGTGTTGCACGGCCATTCGGTCGCGGCCACCGTGCTCTCGCTGATGACACATGAAGATACGCTGATCGTTCAGGACTACGAAATTCTCAAGGCGTTTCCCGGCATCACGACCCACCAGACCGTCGCCCGGGTGCCGATTTTCGACAATGATCAGGACATCGCCCGCCTTGCGCGCGCCATCGCCCCTGCTTTGGCGGTTTCACCGATCGGCTACATCATCCGGGGTCATGGGGTCTACGCCTGGGGGCCGGATGTGGAGCGTTGTTTCTGGCGGCTTGAAGCGCTTGAATTCCTGCTATCCTGCGAATGCGAACGGAGACGGATGCGATGAGCAGCCTGCGGATTTACGACGACAATGCCCCCGGCGCGCCGATGCTCGATACTAAAAACCCCACCATCATCGCCGAACAACTCGATGCCATCGGCGTGCGGTTCGAGCGCCGGGATAGCCCGGTGATCATCGCCGCCGATGCGCGAGCGGACGCGATTCTCGAAGCCTATCGTCCCTATCTCGATAAATTGATGGGCGAAACCGGGGCTGGTTCGGCCGATGTGATCAAAATGACCCCCGATCACCCGCAGGCGGCCGCCCTTCGCGCAAAATTTCTCAACGAGCACAGCCACACCGAAGACGAGATACGGTTTTTTGTCAGCGGTGCCGGCCATTTCGTCATGCACACCGGCGATCGGATCTATGACGCGCTGTGTACCAAGGGCGACCTGATCTCGGTGCCCGCCAACATCAAACATTGGTTCGATGCTGGTGAAACTCCCGATTTCATCGCGCTCCGCATCTTTACCGATCAATCGGGCTGGGTCGCGCATTTCACCGGCGATGCGATCAGCGCCCGATTTCCTGTCACCTGACCGGCGCATGGCCGATCAGCCACAGCCACCCGCCATCGTGCTGCTCGATATCGAGGGCACGATTGCCCCGATCAGCTTCGTCCATGATGTGTTGTTTCCCTACGTGCGCGCTCGCCTTGGCGGCTTCATAGCGGCCAACGCGACCGATCCCGAGATTGCCCAGGCCCTGGCCGATCTCGACCAGATCACCCCTGGCGCGGCACCGGTGCAGACCCTGCATGCTTTGATGGACCGCGACGCTAAAATCGGCCCACTGAAACTGATCCAGGGCCGTATCTGGGCGCAAGGCTTCGCCGATGGCGCGTTGACCAGCCGGTTCTACCCTGATGTGGCACCCGCGCTCCGCGCCTGGCACAACGACAATGTCGGTCTCGCAGTCTATTCCTCCGGTTCCGAACAAGCGCAGCGCCTGCTGTTCGGCCACGCGCCGGAGGGCGATCTGACGGGCCTGATCACCGGGTTTTTCGACACCAGGGTCGGTGGCAAGCGCGAACCGGTGAGTTATGCCGTCGTCGCCCATAGCCTCGCCACGTCGCCGGCCCGGATTTTGTTTTTGTCCGATATCGAGGCTGAACTCACCGCCGCCGCCGCTGCCGGCCTTGCGGTCTGCCAGCTGGTCCGGCCGCAGGACGGCACGATCGCCTCGGCACTCTACCCTTATGCCGAGGATTTGGCCGGCGTCGCCCGCCGGTTCGGCCTATCTCAGCCGCAATAACGGAGTCTCCCGATGGCTAAACTGGATCGCTGGACGGCAAAGGTTCCCGCTCGTCTGAAAACCGATCCGTGGCGCGCCTTTGCCCTCGGGTTGCTGGCGACCCTCGCCCTGCCGCCGTTTTTTCTGCTGCCGCTGCTGTGGGTCGTGGTACCCGGCCTGTTGAAAGTCCTCACCCGTGCCGGTAGCTGGCGGCGGGCCATCTGGATCGGCTGGTGCTTCGGCTTCGGCTTCAATCTGCTCGGCCTGTTCTGGGTCACCGAACCGATTCTGATCATGGCCCGCGAGTTCTGGTGGGCGGTCCCGCTCGCCGCCCCCGGCCTCGCCGCCGCCACCGCCTGCTACCTGATGCTGCCCGCCATCGCGACATACTGGATCCACCCGCGCAACCGCTACGCCGTGGCGGCGGCGGTATTCGTGTTCGCCGGCACCATGGTGATGGCCAATCTTGCCCAGCAATTCCTGTTCACCGGATTTCCATGGAATTTCTGGGGGGCGGACTGGGCCATTCCCGGCAAGATCGGCGTGGTCATGATGCAGCCCGCCGCCCTGGGTGGTATTTTCCTGCTGACCTGGCTCACCATTGTCGCCGCCGGTCTGCCGCTATTGGGCCGGCGCGGCTGGGTCGGCAGCGCCGCAATGCTCTCCTGCTGGGCGCTGTTCGGCATTATCCGCACGAATGGCGGGCCGGTGGCGGACCATAAGGTGACGGTCGCGATGATCCAGCCGGATTTCGCGGTGCCGGGCAGTTTCACCCAGCCCGCCTTGCAGGCACGATGGCAGCGCGATCTGGCGATGACACAGCAAGCGATGAACGCCGCGGGCCCTGGCCCGAAAATCATCGTCTGGCCGGAAACCGCCAGCCCTGCCTTGTTGCAAACCGACGCGACGGCGCGTGCCGCGATCGCCTCGATCACCGGCGACACCCCAGTGCTCGCCGGCTCGTTCCGCTATGGCCGCACCGGCAAGGTTTATAACTCCCTCGTCGCGGTCGATGGGCCTGGTCCTGCGGTCGCCTGGTACGACAAATGGAAGCTGGTACCGTTCGGGGAATACACTCCGAAATGGATCCCGATCAAAATCACCCCCGGTGGCGGATTTGCCCCTGGCCCTGGTCCGCGTACCCTGCATGTGCCCGGCATGCCTTCGGTCGGCCCGCTGATTTGCTATGAGTCGATCTTTTCAGGGGAAATCGTCGACAAGGCAGATCGCCCGGCCTGGCTGCTCAACATCAGCGACAACGCCTGGTTCGGCGACACCACCGGCCCGCGTCAAGATTTCGCGACCACCCGTCTGCGGGCCGTCGAGGAAGGTTTGCCGCTGGTCATCGACACCAACTCCGGCATCTCGGCGGTGATCGGCCCGCACGGCACGGTACGCGCCAGCCTCGGCCTCGATCGGAGCGGGATTCTGGCGCATCGCCTTCCGATTGCATTACCGGCCACGCCTTATGCCAAATTCGGTCTGACAACCGCGGGGATCACCGGCTTCTATTCGCTCGCTGCCGCCGTAATTCTGCTGATCATATCGGTAACGCCGTAAGTTAGCGATTGTTGAATATGTCGTCTTAAAATTGGTTCCTACTTGTGAAATTTAGAGAGGGGTGCTACTCGAAACAATGTAGATCATGCTTACCAAAGGGACCTTCGGCAGAACCGACCACGAAATAATCAATTCAAAATCAATATATAGACACATAGAAGAATTTTGTTGATAACGATACGATACCCGTTAGTTGATCGGTCCCGGAATGGCCAGTCCGAAGTATTTGGGCAAGGTTCGTTGGACATAGGAAACGTGATATGGTTTTGGTTCAGAACGAACACTGCATCAGTGCCTGGAACAATCCAACGCACCGGGGGCCAGATATGACAATGGTGGCAAAAGATATGACCGAACGCAGCGAACGAGATGGCCGGCCCAGCCCGATCGATGTTCACGTTGGCTCGCGCGTCCGTCTACGCCGCACCCTGCTCGGCATGTCGCAGGAAAAACTCGGCGACGCCTTGGGCCTCACCTTCCAGCAGGTGCAAAAATACGAGCGCGGCGTCAACCGGGTCGGGGCCTCCCGCCTGTTCGACATTTCGCGCGTGCTCGATGTGCCGATCAGCTTTTTCTTCGATGATATGCCCGAAGGGATGGATGCCACCCCGATGTCCGGGCCGCGCGGTCGCAGCCACGGTTTTGCCGAGGCGCAGGAACCATTCGGCGTCGGCCTCGATGACCACATGACCAAGCGCGAAACTCTCGAACTTGTCCGCGCCTATTACCGGATTGCCGAACCCAATGTGCGCAAGCGGATGTTCGACCTCATCAAGTCGCTGGCACCGTCGGATACGTTTCCCTCGGAATAAACCGGTCTTGCGCTTGTGAAGGCTAATTAAACGCATTGCGCGCCTTGTGAAGGCCAAGAAAACGCATTGCGCGCCTTGTGAAGGCGCGACCCAGTTCGCTACAAGCAAACGATGAGGGAAGTGCCCGAACCAACGCTCGTCATCGCACCCAGCCTGCTCGCCGCCGATTTCGGTCGGTTGAACGATGAAGTTGCCGCAATCGAGCGGGCAGGGGGGAACTGGTTGCATCTCGACGTGATGGACGGCCATTTCGTCCCGAATATCAGCTTCGGACCACTGGTGATCAAGGCCTTGCGTCGGCACAGCAACCTCATCTTCGACCTGCATCTGATGATCGCCCCGGTCGATGCCTATCTGGCCGATTTCGCCGCCGCCGGGGCTGATCACATCACCATCCACGCCGAAGCCGGCCCGCATCTGCATCGTTCGTTGCAAGCGATCCGCGCCTTGGGCAAGAAAGCCGGAGTCGCGATCAACCCGGCCACCCCGATCGATGCGGTGGCCCACGTGCTCGACCTGATCGACATCATCAACGTCATGACGGTTAACCCTGGCTTCGGTGGCCAGAAATTCCTCACCAGCCAGCTTCCAAAAATCGCGGCCCTCCGCCGGATGGTTCAGGCGAGCGGTCGCGCCATCCATATCGAAGCCGATGGCGGGGTCGATGCCGCAACCGCCCCTGCCGCCATTGCCGCCGGGGCCGATGTTTTAATCGCCGGAAGCGCCATTTTTGGCAAACCGGACTACGCCGCCGCCATCGCCGCGCTGAAACCCGGCCCATGAGCGGAGGCGAGCTTATACATAAGCCGAGGCGAGCCTATGTCCTGCGCGAACGCGAGAATACTTTATGCGAGGGTACTTTATGAGTGAGCCAGGCCCCATGCTGCGTGGTGCCCGGCAATGGATGGCGAAACTCGCGGCAATGCGCGGCGGCGGCGTACCCGACGCCCCATCACTGCCGGTACGCGACCCCTGGCCCGGCGAACCCGGGCGCGGGGCGCGCATCCTCAAGGGCGAAATCGAATATTGCGCGGCCACCCGTCCGCTCCATCCTGGCGGCTTTACCGCGACCGACGCCTCGCCTCTCATGCTCGCTCACATCCATGGTTTCTCCTGGCTGCGCGACCTGCGCGCCCTCGGAACCGATGCCGCGCGTAGCCGCGCCCGCGCCCTGATCGCCGACTGGATCGAGACTGAAACCCTTCCCGCCCTTGCCACCGCTCCCCCGGTCACCGGCGCGCGCCTCGCCGCCTGGCTCGGCCATTACGATTTCTTCGCTGCCTCCGCCGATGACGATTTCCGCCAGATGATGATGGCACGTCTGGTCCACGACGCCCGCCATCTCTCGGCGGCGATGCCGATCGAAGCGCGTGATGGCCGGGCCTTCACCGCGATCAAGGGCCTCATTGCCGCGTCGGTCGCCCTGCCGGACCATGCCGCCTTCGTGCCGCGGGCGCTGCGCTTCCTGGTTCCGGAAATCGAGCGCCAGATTATGCCTGACGGTGCCCATTGCGAGCGCAGCCCCGCCGCCCACCTCGCAGCCCTGCAAGACCTCACGGAAATCCGCGCCCTGCTGCAAATCGGCCGCGCCGAAGCGCCACCGCAACTGCCCGGCGCGATCGAACGCATGGCGCTTGCCCTGCGCGCACTCCGTCACGCCGATGGTGGCCTTGCCTTGTTCAACGGCACCGCCGAGGACTGGCCCAATCTGATCGATCTCGTCCTCAGTCAGGCCGGCCGCACCGGGCGCAGCACCGCGTCGCTTGCTCACTCCGGCTTTCACCGCCTTACCGCCGGCAAAACCACCATCATCGTCGATGCCGGCACCCCACCCGGTCCTGGCATGGACCGCTTCGCCCACGCCGGTACCCTCGCGTTCGAATTCTCGGCCGGCCGCGAACGCCTGATCGTGAACTGCGGTGCCGCCCCCGCCTCCACCACGGACTGGCGCGATGCCCTGCGCGCCACCGCCGCCCACTCCACCCTGATCATCGCCGATGTCTCATCCTCGGAACTCAAACCCGATGGCCTCGGCCGCCGCCCCACCAATGTCGAACTCACCCGCCAGGAAGCCAACGGCGCGCATTGGCTCGAAGCCAGCCACGACGGCTGGAAAAAACTGTTCGGTGCCATCCATCGCCGCCGCCTGTATCTCGCCGAAAGCGGCGAAGACCTGCGCGGTGAAGACAGCGTCGAAGCCGATGAACCGCAATCCTTCACTTTGCGCTTCCACCTCCATCCCAACGTCACCGCCAGCATTCAACAAGACAACGAAGCCGCCCTGCTGCGCCTGCCCTCCGGCCAAGGCTGGCGTCTCCGTGCCGGCGGTGCTGCCCTCAGCGTCGAGGAATCGATCTATTTCGGCGGCCCCGAACCCCGCCGTGCCGAGCAAATCGTGCTGACGAGCACCCAGGATGGCCTCCAGCAGGTCAAATGGGCGCTGACAAAGATGGGTTGATCGAATGGCGCGCATTCTTCTGACCGGCGGGGCCGGCTTCATTGGCTCGCATACCGCCGCCGTGCTGCTCGAACGCGGTTACGATGTCGTCCTGCTCGATGATTTCTCGAATGCCGCGCGGGACGTGCCGGAGCGGTTGCGACGGGTCACGGGCGTATCGCTCCCGTTGATCGAAGCGGACATTCGCGACGAGGCGGCGATGGCGGCGGCGTTGGCGGCCTTCCCGGTCGATGCGGTCATTCATTTCGCGGCGAAGAAAGCGGTGGGCGAGAGCGAGGCGGACCCGCTCTCCTATTACGATTCCAATATCGTCGGCACGGTGCGGTTGTTGACGGCGATGCACCGTGCTGGGGTCGACCGGATCGTGTTTTCCTCGTCGGCGACGGTGTATGGCGAGCCGGACGTGTGTCCGATCACCGAGGCTGCCGCGTTGCGCGTCACCAACGTGTATGGCCGCACCAAGCTGGTGATGGAGGGCATGATCACCGATCTGGTCCGCACCGGCACGCTCAAGGCAGCGGCGATCCTGCGCTATTTCAACCCGGTCGGCGCGCATCCGTCGGGTCTGATCGGCGAGGACCCGCGCGGCGTGCCGGCCAATCTGATGCCCTATCTGTGCCAGGTCGCCGAAGGCAGGCACCCGCATCTCAATGTGTTCGGCGATGATTACCCCACGCATGACGGATCGGGCGTGCGCGATTTCATCCACATCATGGACCTCGCCGAGGCTCACGAGGCGGCGCTGCGCCGGGTGTTGGCGCGCGATGGCGATTTCACCGTCAATCTCGGTACCGGCACTGGCTATTCGGTGCTGGACATGGTCAAGGCGTTCGCATCGGCTACGGGTGTGAAAGTGCCTTACGAAATCGTCCCCCGCCGCCCGGGCGATGTCGCGGCCTGTTATGCCGACCCCACGATGGCGGCCAATCTGCTCGGCTGGCACGCCACGCGCGGCATCGAGACGATGTGCCGCGATGCCTGGCGCTGGCAGAGCAAGGTGGCGCTGACCAATCAGGCACCGTAGTGCGATCGGCGAGTCCGCGCCACCTCGTCTATCTGATCGGCGAGGACTGGTTCTTCGCCTCGCACTTCCTGGCCCGCGCCCGCGCCGCACGCGCGGCCGGCTGGCGCGTCTCGGTGATCACCCGAGTCGGGCAAGCGACAGAGGCCCTCCGCGACGAGGGTTTTAACGTGATCGGGATCGATTTCGTCCGCGCGCGGCTCAACCCGATCGCCGAACTCAGGACGCTGTCGAAAATTATCCATCTCTATCGGTCATTAAAGCCCGATCTGGTCCATCACATCGCTCTCAAACCGATCATGATGGGCAGTTTCGCGGCGATGATGGCCAGGGTACCCGCCGTCGTGAATGCCCCGGTCGGTCAGGGTTTCGTATTCGCCTCCAACACGCTGAAGGCGCGCCTGCTCAGGCCGGTTGTGCAAATCCTGTTGCGGGCGACAATCGGCCAGCACGGGGCGTTTGCCGTGTTCGAAAACGCCGAGGATCGCGCCGTGATGGTGGCCCGCGGCCTGATCTCGGATAGGCATGCGGTCCTGATCCCCGGTGCCGGCGTCGATCTCACCCGATTTGCCCCCCATGAACCACCGCCCGGACCGATTCGAATCGTGCTCGGGGCGCGGATGCTGCGCGACAAGGGGGTCGAGGAATTCGTCGAAGCCGCAGGAATTCTGCATCGTCGTGGCGTCGCCGCTGAATTCATCCTGGCTGGTGCCCCCGACCCCGGCAACCCGGCGTCGTTGACCGAAGCGCAGTTGCGCGCTGCCGCGGGGGTGCAATGGATCGGCCACCGCGACGACATGGCGGCGGTGCTCGCGGGCGCGCACATCGCCTGTCTGCCGTCATACCGCGAAGGGCTGCCGAAATTCCTGCTCGAAGCGATGGCGTCCGGCCTGCCTTGCGTCGCAACCGACGTTACCGGCTGCCGCGATGCCGTGATCAATGGTGGCACCGGATTGCTGGTTCAGGCGCGCGATCCCGTCGGTCTGGCCGATGCTTTGGCCCGGCTGATCGACGATGCCGGTTTACGTGGCCGCCTTGGTGCGGCAGGCCGGGCACGGGCTGAGGGACAATTTTCCGATCAGGTCATTTGCGGTCAGACGTTGGCGGTCTATGAACGCGCCATCACAGAAGGAGCAGGGCAATGAAACGGTTTCTGTCAGGGCTGGTCGTGACAGGCACACTTCTCAGCACCGCCCATGCCGAAACCCGGGTCGGCGCGGTTTCGACCAATTTTCGGCTGCTGGGTGCCAACGATAAAGTAGTGGTTGAGCGGTTGGACGATCCGAAACTCCCCAATGTCGCCTGCTACGCCAGTTTCGCGCGTACCGGCGGCGTCCAGGGCAGTCTTGGCATCGCCACCGACCCATCGCGTTTCGGCCTGTCTTGCCTCGCGACCGGTCCGGTCACCCTGCCGGCGGATCTGCCGCGCAAACAACAGATCGCGGCGATCTCGGCGTCGTTCCTGGTCAAGCATTTCAATCTCTATCGCCTGGTCGATCCCGACCACAAGGCGATCGTCTATCTGCTGATCAGCACCAAAATCATCCACGGCTCCCCGGCCAACGCGATTTCCGCCGTGCCGGTCACCGGCGGCTAGCGCCTGATCATTTAAGGACGCACAGGCTATCTCTATTTTTGCAGGCAATTTCATTGCATTCGGTTGCCGCACGTACGTCAACCTCAAGCAATACTGCTCTAACCCAAAGGCGTTTCTATGAACAATGTGGTTGCAATCCAGCGGGCACTGATTTCGGTGTCCGACAAGACCGGTCTGGTCGAGCTTGGCCGTGCTTTGACCAACAAAGGGGTGGAAATCCTCTCTACCGGCGGTTCCGCCCATGCCCTGCGCGAAGCCGGCATTCCGGTGATCGAGGTTGCCGACTACACCGGCGTACCCGAAATGCTCGATGGCCGGGTCAAAACCCTGGTTCCGAAAATTCACGGTGGTCTGCTGGGCCGGCGCGACCTGCCCGCGCATGTCGCGCAAATGGCGCAGCATGGCATCAAGCCGATCGATCTGCTCGTGGTCAATCTCTACCCGTTCGAGGAAACCGTCGCCAACGGGGCAGACTTCGCGGCGTGCGTTGAAAACATCGACATCGGCGGTCCCGCGCTGATCCGTGCCGCCGCCAAAAACCATGATTTCGTGGCCGTCATTACCAACACCGCGCAATACGCCGACCTGATCACCGCCATTGAGGCCGGCGGAACCACCCTGGCCCAGCGCCGCCACTACGCCGCCACCGCCTTTAGCCGCACCGCCTTCTATGATGCCGCGATCGCTACCTGGTTCACCGCGCAGAATGGCGACGCCGACCCCGATCTGCGCGTCACGGATTCGGTTCCGCCGCAGACCGGTGAGATTTTTCCGGCCCGCCTCGCCATTGCCGGACTCAAGCGCCAGGCGCTGCGCTATGGTGAAAACCCCCACCAGATCGCCGCGTTCTATACTTCCGGCGAGCGCCCAGGGGTCGCGACGGCCCGTCAACTGCAGGGCAAGGAACTGTCGTACAACAACATCAACGACACCGATGCCGCCTATGAATGCGTCGCCGAACTCGAAGGTCCCGCCGTCGTCATTCTCAAACATGCCAATCCCTGCGGCGTTGCGGTCGGGGCCGATCTTGCCAGCGCCTGGGACCGTGCTCTGGCGTGCGACCCGGTCAGCGCATTTGGGGGCATCGTCGCGGTTAACCGCAAGCTCGATGCCGCCGCCGCCGAAAAAATGGCGAGCCTCTTCTCCGAGGTCATCATCGCGCCCGATGCCGAACCCGAAGCCATTGCCCTGCTCGCGCGCAAGAAAAACCTGCGCCTGCTGCTCGCGGGTGCCTTGCCCGACCCGAAATCCGCCGGCCTCACGTTTCGGAGTGTCGCCGGCGGCTATCTGGTGCAAACCCGCGATGCCGGGCGGATCACCCGTGAAGACCTCACCGTAGTCACCCAGCGCGCACCGACCATTGCCGAGTTCGACGATCTGATCTTTGCCTTCCGGATCGCGAAACACGTCAAATCCAACGCCATCGTCTATGCCAAGGCGGGAGCGACCACCGGCATTGGTGCCGGCCAGATGAGCCGGGTGGATTCTGCGCGCATCGCCGCCATCAAGGGCGGTGATCACATTCCCGGTTCGGTCGTAGCCTCCGACGCGTTCTTTCCTTTCGCCGATGGTCTCGAGGCGGCAATCGAAGCGGGGGCAACTGCCGTGATCCAGCCCGGCGGCTCGATCCGCGACGCGGAAGTGATCGCCGCGGCCGACAAAGCCAGTATTGCCATGGTCTTCACCGGCATGCGCCACTTCCGCCATTGAAGAGCGCCGTCCACTCTGTGTGAATATCGGGAAGAGCAAGGCCACGATCGCAGTTTTGTAAGGCGAATTGGGGGTAAATATAAATTTATAGACGTTATCGCTATTTTTTGGGTCATCGTTTTTTACATACTTGTAAGGCGTAACAATTAAGCCTTTGTAAAATAACAGAAATTATTTTGGCACCAAAATTGCTCAACCTAAATTCAGGCTACAATATTTTTTAGGAGAGCAAACATGCGACGATCTTTAATGAAGTCGATTTTGGGTACCGTAGCGGCGGTGGGCATGATGACGGTTGCTCACGCCACTCCCGTGCTCGACCTCGGCTATTCCACCGGAGGCTCGGTCACGGCGCTCGCTTCGGGCGTTTCCAATTTTATCAATCAAACTTACACGTTCGGGAGCTATTCGGTTGCGGTGGCGGCCAACGATTACGGTCTTTATTCATTCGACCTGAGTGTTAACGGTGGCGTCGGTCAGGGAACATTCACGTCGCCGGTCACCCTTTATTTAACTGAGCAGGGGATCAGCGGGGTTGGCCCTGTGGCCGTCACCGGGTTTTTGACCAACACGCCGCAGACGTCGCCTCCGACGAGTCTGACCCTTCTAGTGTATGGATCAACGACAAACGCCGAATTTACCGGTACGATGTTAGGTTCAGACACCATAAATCCAGGGTCCGCGATTTCAGCTTCCGTGTTTTATCCCTCATTTACGGCGGTCGGCCCCTACTCGTTGACGCAGGCGATTGAAATAACGCCAAATTCATCTGGCCCGACACTTATCAGCGTGGACAGTCGGGTTTCCGTCCCCGAACCCGGCTCGCTCGCCCTGCTCGGTACCGGCCTTGTCGCCCTCGGCTTGTTGGTTCGCAAGCGCCAAAAGCGCGCCTGAACATTTTCGGCGTTACGGTCAGAAACGCCCCTCATGATGGGGGGCGTTTTTGATTCTTAACATTTGTCTGGAAACTTTACACCCAACCAAGAGACGGATCATTAGTTGCCTGATCTAACACGAAATATTTCGTGGCATGAAAATTGCTTACATGAGTTAATCTGCAAGAATCTATTGAACTGCCGGAGCGCGAATCATGAACTGGGTCAAAACAACCATCCTCGCCACCGCCACAATGATCGGCGTTGGCGGTGTCGCCCGTGCCGGGTTGGCAACCAATGACACCTATTTTTTCACGGTGTGGACCGGTAGTTACGCCGCGCTTGGCTTATCCGGCACGCCCTCCTCGGCGTCGCAAGCCACGATTGCCAATCTGCCTTCAGTGACCCCGAACGCGCAGTTCGATTACACCGGTCCGCTCGACTTCAGCGATCAATCTCAAGCCGGTACCAATCTCGCCAGCACCTTCTTCGGTACCAACGCAGCCAACATCTCAAATTTCAACCTTGCCAATGGTCTGACCATGAGCAAGGCACAGTTTCTCGACACCAGTCTGAGTACTGCGTACGAGACCTCAGGCGGCGCGCTCATCCCCACCGCCCTTGTCACCTTCATGGAGATCACCGGGTCGTACACCGCTAACCCCGGAACGATCGTGACAATTTCGCACGACGATGGTGCCTCTCTCTACACGGGGATCACTAACGCTCCGCTCATTCTGAGCGGTTCCCCCACTACCGACATCCCCTCGTCAGCACTTCTGCCGGCCGCGGTGACTCCGACACCCTTCACTTTGGTTTACGTCGAAGCCAATGGCGCGCCGTCGGTCCTGCAAGTTACCGAGACCCTGCCAGTTCCCGAACCCGGCTCGCTGGCGCTGCTCGGCACCGGTCTGATCGGTCTTGGCCTGGTCCTGCGCCGCCGTAAAGCCGCAGCCTGATCAGCTGCGATTCCGAATGACCCCGATCCTGGCACGCGCCGCCAGGATCGCCCCGGCCAGGGTGACACGCGGTGCCGCCGAAACCCAGTACAGCGTCATGTTGCCATCAGCCAGGCTCGTCTTGTAGCGATCATCCCCGGCCAGAAAATCGTAACAGTCCAGCCCGCGCGCCTGATAATACCGCATCGCCGCGACATGGCAGACCAATCCCGGCTTTTCATGGGGATGTGCCGGATCATACACAAAGCCGCTTTGATAGGCACTGACCGTGCCGCGCCAGACGAAATTGTACAAATACCCAATCAGCCGGTCCCCGGCGGCAATCCGCAGCAGGTCGACCTCGCCCGAAGCCGTGCCGCGATCGGCCAGGGCCGCATGAAAGTCGCGGAACGCCGCGTTAGCAAACGCCCCTGGCTTGCCCCGCGCCCGCCACGTCGCCTGATGCCGTTCAGCCAACGCCGCGAGCCATTGGCGCGCCGCAGGGGCCGTCCCCGCGCGCGCGACACTCAAGGCACCGCTGGCCTCGTAGAGTCGCAGGGCACGATTGATCTGCTGGCGCGTGTTGGCCGAAACCTGATCGAGGCAGTCCACCCCCGCGGCACGCAACCGCGCAATGTCGCGACGCGGTGCCTGCCGGACGATCCCGCCGTCCACCACGCCATGCCGTTGCGCCGCCGCGAGATCCGCCGCGCCGAGTCCCGACAGGCAAATGAACCTTCCAAATCCCGGCCAACCAAGTTTGGGCCAACCAAGTTCGGGCCAACCAAGTTTGGGCCGCTGCCGAAGCAGTGCCGTAAACCAGGCGTCGCGCGCCTCTGGCCGGTCGCGCACCACCAGGGGGCCGTTGTGTTCGATGAACACGCTGTCCTCGGTGGGGGTGCCGGTTTCGCTGAGCCAATACCGCGCCAGTCCGAACCGCGCCCCGCCCCGGTTCAACAGCCCGATCGCCAGCATACGATTGTCGGTCTCAATCGTCAGCACGTGGGCGCGGTCAAATCGCGCCGCAAACCGGCATCCGAGCCAGAGCCAGGACTGGAACACCGATCCATCGGCACCCGCCTCCACCGTTCGCCACAACGCGCCGATCTCGGCCGCGTCGCGCGCCGGACCGATCCGGGCATACAAGCCGTTACCCACCGGCCACCGCTCGTGAGACTCTCGCTTGTTAGGCCGGGCCATCCATGTCATCCTGTTATGGTATTGGAATTGCCGAAAGCCGCAATGTTCCCGGATATTCTGCCCAACCCCCGCCCGGCGGCGTTGCGTACACTTGGCCGCATCGCGACCGTCCTGATCGATACCGAGGAAGATTTCGACTGGACCGACCCGACCGAGGGCACCGACCACACCACCGCCTACCTCGATCGCATCGCCGATCTGCAACCCTTGTTCACCGCCCACGGCGTGGTGCCGACCTACCTCATGACCTATCCGGTGCTCGAAAACCCGGATGTGGTTCGCCTGCTCGCCCGCTGTCGCGACCGGGGCGAGGCGGCACTTGGCATCCAGTTGCATCCCTGGGTGACGCCGCCGTTCGAGGGGCACGGCACGACCGCCCAGTCGTTCGGTGGCAACCTCGCGCCGGATGTCGAAGCGCGCAAGCTCGATGCCCTGTCCGCCCGCTTCACCACCTGTTTCGGCACGCCCCCGCGGGTGTTTCGCGCCGGCCGCTACGGGTTGGGGCGACAGACCGCGGCGCTGATCGAACAATCCGGCATCACCATCGACACCAGCATCGCCCCGCGCACCTCGATGCTCGACGAGGCCGGCCCCGATTACAGCCGGATCGATTTTTCACCCTGCTGGTTTGGCGCGCAACGGTCGATCCTGGAGTTGCCGCTGGGCCGCGCCATCGTCGGCTGGGGTGGCGAGGCTGGCGGGCAATTGTACCGAAAATTGATCCGCGCTAACGGAGCCTGGGCACCGCTGGCCGGGGTGCTGGCGCGGATCGGCTGCGCCGAGCGCATCACCCTCTCGCCCGAAGGCAACGATCCCCGCGCGATGATCCGGCTGATCGAGGGGCTGATCGGTCGGGGTCAGGCAATTTTGCCCCTCAGCTTCCATAGCTCCTCGATCACGCCGGGGCGCAACCCCTATGTGCGCTCGCGCGCCGATCTGCACCGGTTCTATGACGATCTGTCATCGATCCTGTGCAGTCTGACCGATGATTTTGCCTGCCGTTTCGCGGCGGCGACCGATATTCTGGACCTGCTGCAACCAGCACCCTCCGTGGACCCAAGCCGGTGAACGGGCGCGACGGCATTCTCCTGATCGCCAATAATTTTCCTCCTGTGCTGGGCGGTTCGGCCGTGGTCTATGGCGCGCTTGCCCGTGAGGCGGCACCCCAGGTGAGCGTGCTGGCACCCCGGATCAGCTATACCGATGGCCTGCCGCTGATCGGTTGGCGCGAACATGATCGGGCGGCGGCCAGACCGCGCGGCGGGCAACCGGGCTACCGGGTTACCCGGCTTGCGTTGCTGCGCACCCCGATCGACGGCCCGCATAACGGCGGTGCCGGCCGGTTGCACTTTATCGCGCGCGATCTGCTGATCCGCCTCCGGATCATTGCCGCAGTGCGTGCGGCACTTCGGCAGGGACGGATCGGGGCGGTCTGCATCGGTGAACTGGTCCCTTCAGGCTGGTTGTTTTCGGTGCTCCGCCTGTGGCCGGGATTGCGCCGCATCGTCTATATTCACGGTGAGGAGATCACCACGCGCGACAATTATGACCCGGATTGGTCGCGCCGCCGCCGCACCCTGGCCGCTGCTGACGCGATCATCGTGGTCAGCCGCTTCACCGCCGGCGCGGTGCGCATGCTATTGGCGGAAATCACCGCGCCGCCGATCCTGCTGCCGCCGATCCTGCTGATCGAAAACGGCGTCGATTTCCACCGCTTCGCCGCCAGCGTGCGCCGCGCCGACCTGGTCGCCCATTACGGATTGGAGGGGGCCTTTGTTTTCGTATCGGTCTGCCGGTTGCTCGAAAAAAAAGGTATCGACAACGCGATCCGCGCCTTCGCCGGGTTGTGGCGCGATCATCCGGAATGCCGGTTTCTGGTGGTAGGGGCTGGCCCGTTCGCCGGAACGTTGCAGACCATCGCGATCGAGACCGGCGTCGCCGATGCCGTGGTGTTCGCAGGGGCCGTGGCTGATGCCGATCTGGCCGATCATTACGCGCTCGGCGACGTGTTCGTGATGCCCAACCGCGCCTTGCCTTCGGGGGACACCGAGGGGTTCGGTCTGGTGTTCCTCGAAGCCAACGCCGCTGGCGTGCCGGTGATTGCGGGGCGGGACGGCGGCAGCGTCGATGCGGTGACCGATGGCGTCAACGGCCTGGTCGTCGATGGTCACGCGGTCGACGCGATCGAGGACGCCATGCGCCGCCTGTATGATGATCCGCAGCTGCGCGCCGACCTCGCCCAGCGCGGCATCGCCTGCGCCGAAGCGGCGGACTGGCGGGTCAAGGCGCGCGATTTCATCGCCGCCTGCCTCGGTCGCGGCCATGCCGCCTGACGAGAGTGCAAAACTGGTTCCCTGGGCGGCGCTCGATGCCAGTACCATCCGCCGGTTCCCTGATCCGGCGCTTGATTGGTTCGCGAGCCATCCGTGGTTCGATCTGGTCGCCCGCGCCGCGGTGCCGCCGGGATTGCAACCCGGCTGCGTGGTGAATGCCGATGGGGTGGTGCCGGTCTGGTGCCGGGGCGATGTGCTGATCGCCGGCCAATCCAGCCCCTATGCGCTCGAATTCACCCCGGTTCTGCCGATCGACCCAACCGGGGCCGGACGGGCCGGGAAGGCGTTCGGCCTGATCGCCCGGCACCGCGCCACGGTGCGGCTCGATGGATTGGACCCCGCTCAGCCAGGGCTGGAGGCGTTTCTCGCCGGTGTGGCCATCGCCGGTCTGGTCGTCCAACGGTTCAACCATTTCGGCGACTGGCTGGCCCCGGTGACCACCGATGACTTCGATCGTTGGTTGGCGACCCGCCCCGGCGCGCTACGCAATACGGTCGTCCGCAAGCTCAAGCGGGCGCGTAGCACAACTAATTTCCAATGGATCGCGGCCGATCCCGCGCTGGCTGCCGGCATCGCCGATTTCGAGCTTGTCTATGCGGCGTCTTGGAAACAGCCGGAGCCGTTTCCCGATTTCAACCCCGCCTGCATGCGCGCCCTGGCCGAGGCCGGATTGCTGCGCCTGGGCATTCTCTCCACCGCGACCGGCCCGATCGCGGCGCAATACTGGGCGGTCTCCGGCGGCAGGGCGATGCTGCTGAAACTCGCGCATGACGAGGCAGCAGCGTCGCTCTCACCCGGCACCGTGCTGACCGCGCGGATGATCGAGGCGATCTTGCGGCATGACCGCCCGACCATGCTCGATTTCGGCCGGGGCGATGACCCGTATAAACGCCTCTGGGTCGATCAGCGGCGCGAGCGGATTGGCGCGCTGCTGATCAATCCACGCCATCCCGCCGGGCTCGCCCAACTGGCGCGCGGGGCGGCGGGCGCGCTGCGCCGGCGTTTCAAACAGGATGCAGCCTGACATGCGGATTTTATACAGCCACCGGATCCAATCGCGTGACGGCCAGTCGGTCCATGTCGAAGACCTTGTCGCGGCGTTTCGAGCGGCCGGGCACGAGGTGTTGGTGGTCGGACCCGCATTCTACCAATCGACCGGTTTCGGCGCGGAAACCACCTGGGTCGCCCGGTTACGCGCGCTGCTGCCCGGTGCCCTCGGCGAACTGGCGGAGCTTGGGTACAATATTCCGGCCTGGTGGCGATTGCGGCGGGCGGCGCGGGACTTTAACCCCGATTTCATTTATGAACGCTACAATCTCTACTATTTGGCCGGAACGTGGGTGGCGCGGCAACGAAAAATCCCGTTTCTGGTCGAGGTGAATTCCCCCTTGGCGGAGGAACGGATCGCCCATGGCGGCTTGCAACTCGGTGGCCTCGCCCGCTGGGCGGAGCGCGTGGTGTGGCGCGCGGCGGACCGGGTGTTCGCGGTCACGGCGGTGCTGGGCGCGCGGATCACCGCGGTTGGCGTTGCGCCGGACCGTGTGGTGATCACCCCGAACGGCATCGATCTCGCGCGCTTTCCTGAACGCCCGCCCGCGCCGGTCCGCCGCGCGGTACTCGGCTTCATCGGCTTCGTCCGGGCCTGGCACGGTCTCGAACCGGTGATCGAGGCATTGGCGGCCAGCACCGACCGGTTCGATTTCATCGTCGCCGGTGAAGGCCCGGCACGGCCCGCGCTGGAAGCCATGGTCGCCGCCCACGGGTTGGGCGATTGCGTGCGGTTTGCCGGATTGGTGCCGCGTGAGGCGGTGCCGGGCTTTCTCGCCGGAATCGACATCGCATTGCAACCCCGCGCGGTCGATTATGCCTCGCCGTTGAAATTATTCGAATACATGGCGGCTGGATGTGCCATCGTTGCTCCCGATCAGCCCAATCTGCGCGAGATTCTGGTCGATGGCGAAACCGCTTTGCTGTTCGAGCCGGAAAACTGGGCCGCACTCTGGGCCTGCATCGCCCGTCTCGCGGCCGATCCGGCGTTGCGCGGCCGCCTTGGTTCTGCCGCGCGTGCCGAAATCATCCGCCGCGATCTGACCTGGGCCGGCAACGCCCGCCGCGTCGTCGCGGCACTCGCGCCATGACCGCACCACGCCGCATTCTGCACGTCTTTCCGAGCTTTGCCGCCGGCGGGGCGCAGATGCGCATGGCCGCCCTGGCCAATCATTTCGGCACCCGGTTTTCCCACATGATCATTGCGCTCGATGGCGATATTTCATGCCGCGACCGGCTCGATCCGGCATTGGAGGTGTCGTTTCCGGCGATTTCCCCCCTGTCGGGGTCACTGGCGCGGCGGCTGCGGGACATCGTCGGGGTTTTGCGCCGCACCCGCCCCGATCTGCTGATCACCAGCAACTGGGGGGCGATCGAATGGGCGATCGCCAACCGGCTGCGGTTCCGCGCCCAGCACATCCACACCGAGGACGGTTTCGGTCGCGACGAACGCGACCGCCAGATCCCGCGCCGGGTGCTGACGCGGCGGGTTATCCTCAGGTCGAGTATAACGATCGTGCCGTCGCACACCCTTTATGACACCGCAACCAGAATCTGGCGTTTACCGGTATCGGGGGTGACCTATATCCCTAACGGGATCGATTTCGCCCGGTTCACCCCGGCATCGACGCCACCGGGCGGGCGGGCCATCGTCGGGTGCGTCGCCGCGCTGCGGCCCGAAAAGAATCTCGGGCGTCTGATCCGTGCTTGTGCGATCGCCCGGCACCGCCACGAATTCGATCTGATCATCCTGGGTGATGGCCCCGGGCGCGCTGGCCTTGAAGCATTGGCGACCGAACTTGGGCTACCGGTGCGGTTTCTGGGTGCCATCGCCGATCCCGCGCCGGTCTATCGGGATTTCACGATTTTCGCACTGAGTTCGGATACCGAACAAATGCCGTTGTCGGTGATGGAAGCGATGGCGTCCGGGTTGCCGGTAGTGGCGACCGATGTGGGCGATATTGCCCAAATGGTGGCACCGGAAAATCGGGATTGCCTGACGCCGCGCGATGATCAGGCGATGGCGGATGTTTTGGGAAGTCTTTTAGGCGATCCCGCGCGGATCGAACGCATCGGCCGAGCTAACCGAGCGCGAGCGGCGCAGAATTTCAATTTTGCCACCATGTCGTCACTGTGGGGTGTCATTCTAACGGGAGATGACGACTTGAAGAATTCGTAGCGCCAGTTCAATCAGTCCCCACCAACCCAGCGCACCCATGATGAGCAACACGGGTAAAGCGACGCGGAGCGACAAACGCGTGGTGTCCTGTGTCATATGTGTATCGTCCTCGCGGAGGGTCGTCAGGCCTTCCAGCCTGACACCATACCATATGCTGCGGTCAGGCTGCACAAGCACCACCCGTCGCCGCCCGAAACGTAGCCAGCTTCGCGGTGCGTTTGGTCCTTTGACCTCACGAGCAGCCATAACCTAAATCCCAAAAAACTAACCATGGCACCATTTTCAGAACTTGTCACAGATAACTGTATTAAAAAATAGTTATGAAAAAATTAAAGCCAATTAGAAAAATTTTTCAGACCCACAGTATTACCAATGGCCGCTGGTATCAGCGGCAAACGCGTTATGATAATAGACACCTATTGTTAAAGGCTTTGTGTTTAACTCCGTCAGGATCGTGCGCGCGAGTATCACACGCCAGGAGATTTGAGCCGATGTGCGGGTTTACCGGAATATTTGCCCTGCGGACCGCGCGGTCCGACCCGCGCGACATTGACTTCGGGTTGCTTCGCCGCATGACGCGGGCGATCGCGCATCGCGGCCCCGATGACGAGGGGTATCACACCGAACCCAACGTCGGGTTGGGCTTCAGGCGGTTGTCGATCATCGATCTCGCCGCCGGTCATCAGCCGATGGGCAATGAGGATGGCAGCGTGATGATTGCCTTCAATGGCGAGATCTATAATTTTCAGGTTTTGCGCGATGAATTGCAGGCTCTCGGTCACGTGTTCGCGACCCGTTGCGACACCGAGGTGATCGTTCACGGCTGGGAAAGCTGGGGCTTGGGTGTCCTCGACCGGATTGAGGGAATGTTCGCCTTCGCGTTGTGGGACCGTGTTCAGGCAACGGTATTACTGGCGCGCGATCGGCTTGGTAAAAAGCCGCTCTATTACGGCGTGGCCGCCGATGGCACGCTTGCGTTCGGCTCCGAACTCGCGGCGCTGACGCCGGTACCCGGCCTTGCCGATGCGATCGATCCCGCCGCACTCGAAGACTATCTGGCGTTCGGCTACATCCCCGATCCGGCTTCGATCTATCGGCGCATCCACAAGTTGCCGCCGGCGCATTTCATGCTGATCGCAGCGGGGGAGCCGCTGCCGGTGCCACGGCGCTACTGGTCACTGCCTTCGCCGGGGCCAGCGCCCGCCAGCATGGATGAAGCCGCAGAGGAGTTGCGCCGGCGGCTGGACGCAGCGGTGTCGGCGCGAATGATCGCCGATGTGCCGCTGGGGACGTTTCTGTCGGGCGGGATGGATTCCAGCGCGATCACCGCCCTCGCGGCCCGCCATGCCGATGCCCCGCTGCAAAGCTTCACCATCGGGTTTCCCGGCCCCACCGATGAGCGTGCCGCCGCTGCCGCCATGGCGCGCCATTGCGGTGCAACCCATGTGACCGAGACGGTTGCCCCTGTGGATGTGATCGATGCGGCGCGGTTTCAGGCGGAGGTGTTCGGGGAGCCGTTCGGCGATCATTCCTCGGTGCCCAGCCTTGCCGTGGCCAGGCTGGCGCGCACCGGGGTGAAGGTGGTGCTGTCGGGCGACGGCGGCGATGAGGCATTCGCCGGGTATCGGCGCTATCGCTGGCACCGCATCGCCGATCGGGCGCGTCGGCTCTTGCCCGACCGCGCGCGGCGTGCCTTGCTGGCCCCGATCGCGGCTGCCTATCCCAAGCTCGATCACGCACCGTCCTGGTTGCGCGCCAAAACCACGCTGACCGAGATCAGCCTTGATTCTGCCCATGGCTATTATCGGACCTTGTGCAAATTGCATGATGATGAGCGGCGCGGCCTGATGTCGGCCAAACTGAAATCCCTGCTCGACGGCCATGATCCGGCGGCCGGCATTGTCGCAGCCCTCGATACCGATGCCGATCCGTTACGTGCCGCGCAAATGGTCGATCTTGCGACCTACCTGCCGGGCGACATTCTGGTGAAGGCCGATCGTACCAGCATGCGCAGCGGCGTCGAAATGCGCTGCCCGCTGCTCGACCCTGATCTGGTTGCCTGGGGAATAGGGTTGCCGGCGGATTTGAAGCTGCGGGCCGGGCAGGGCAAATCGGTGTTGCGTGCGGCGGTGGTGCCCTTGTTGCCGCGCGCGGTGCTCGATCGACCGAAACAGGGATTCGTCGCGCCGCTTGCCGCCGAACTGCGCCGCGCCGCGCCGCGGTTGCGCGGTACATTGCTCGGCCCCGCCATGCTCGATACCGGTTGGTTCGACCGTGCCGCAATCGGGCGGATGATCGACCAGCATGAGGCCGGTCAGCACGATCACGGCTGGAAGCTGTGGCATCTGCTGGTGCTGGAGGGATTTCTGGCCCGCCATGCCGGCGCTGCCACGAATGCGGTCAACCCCGCGCTGGTGGCCTGACTCGATGGCCGATCCGATCGATATAGCCGCCGATGCCGGGCTGAAAAGCCTGGCCCGGGACGGTTCGGTCCTGTCCCGTACCGCGCGCGGTGCCGGCTGGGTGGTAGGCTGGCGGTTTGTCAATCGGGTGCTGGGTCTGATCAGCACGCTGATTCTGGTGCGCCTGCTCGCCCCCTCGGCGTTCGGCATTGTCGCCTTGTCGATGAATTTGATGTTCAGCCTCGCGCAGTTGTCGGAGGTGGGCATCCAGGGCGCGATCATTCGTAATGAGCGCCCCGATCGGGAGTTGTACGACACCGGATTTACCATCAATGCGATTCGTGGCTTTGGGACTGGTGTTGTCATCGCTGCCTGTGCGATTCCGATCGCGCGATTTTTCAACAATCCGGAAATGGTCAATGTGCTCTACGTCGTGGCCATCGGCAGCGCCGTGAGTTCGCTCGAGAATATTGGCGTTGTCGATTTCCGCCGGTTCATTGCCTTCGATAAGGAATTTCAGTTCAAATTGATGCCCCGCCTCATTTCGGTGGTGGCGGGCGTCGTGCTGGCGTTTTGGCTGCGCAACTATTGGGCGCTGGTATTCGCCATTTTGATCAATCAGGTTGCGACCGTGGTGATGAGTTATCTGATCCATCCATACCGGCCAGGGCTGACTCTGTCGGGCTGGCGGCGGATTTCCGGCTATTCGGCGATGATCTGGCTGATCAATCTGGTCGGGGTGGCGCAAAGTGCGACCAGCAATATCGTGATCGGACGGGTTTCGGGGGCCGCCGACGTCGGGATTTATGGGGTTGGCGCGGAAATCGCCAGCTTGCCGAGTTCCGAACTGATCGGGCCATTGTGCCGCGCCGCCTTTTCGGGATTTTCGGAAGCGAAACAAAATGGCGACAATGGGGGGATGATGATGCTGCGCCTGTTGGGGCTGATGGCGCTGATTACCGTGCCGGCCGGGTTCGGCCTCTCGCTGGTCGCGTTTCCGATCGTGAAACTCGGGTTTGGCGCAAAATGGCTGGGTGCGGTGCCGCTGCTGGAAATTTTCGGGATCGCGACGACGGTGACAATTTTTGGTTCGATCGCGGGCACCCTGTTCGCGGTGCAGGCGTGGCTCAAGACGAGTTTGAAGCTTGATATCGGGTTGACGGTTCTGCGCGTGGGTCTGTTGATCGGGTTGGTTCCGCGCTACGGGTTGATCGGTGCCGCGATTGCGGTCTCGATCATCGATGTAGTGACCCAGATTGTATATTTCATGGTGATGACGCGGCGGTTGCAGGTCAGCGTGGTGGCGATTTTCGCGCGGGTCTGGCGCACCTTGATCGGTGCCGGTGTGATGACCGTGGTGCTGCTGGTGGCTCATCTCGGCTGGGGACCGTGGGCTGGGCGGGACGCCATTCTTGCGGCGCATCTCGTGGGCGCGGTGGCGCTGGGAGCGGCGAGCTTTGGCGTTACCGTTCTGCTGCTGTGGCTGGCGAGCGGCAGGCCAGACGGTGCCGAGGCGGATTTGTTGCTGGCATTAAGCCGGTTTCGGCAATCCTGATTTTACGTTTCAGGTGCCATGACGCTCGGTTGATTCCGCCGCGGCCACGGTGCTGCGCCGGGTGAGCGCGCTGACGACGGCGAGCACCGCCACATTCGCGATCAGGGCGATGATACCGACGTTCAGATCCTTGATCGCCTGCGGCAGAAACGGCATCAGGCTACCGATCGAAGCATGGCTGAAGGTGAGCCACGCTGCAATCACGACACCGACGACAATGCCGGACATTGCCCCCTGCCGGGTGGCACCGGAACGGGGAAACAGGCTGGCGACCAGGGACGGGAACATCTGGGTGACGAAGCTGTAGCCTACCAGCAGCAGGGTCACGATGGTGGCGTTGCCGGTCAGGGTGAGAAACACCGCGATCGCCATCACCACCGGCACGAGGCACTTGGCGAGCAGCACGATCTGGTCGTTGCTCGCCCGCTTGTTGTAAGCGCCATAAAGATTGCGCGCCATCAATGTGGCAGCGGTCATGGTGATCATCGAGCCGGGCACCAGGGCCGTGAGAACGCCTGCCGCACCGACGATGCCGACAGCCCAGGGTGGCATGGTGGCGACCACCAGCTTGAACAGCGCGAGGTTGCTGGCCGCCCCCTTCAGGCCGGGTACCTTCAGCACCGCCGCGAACCCGACGAAATAGACGAACAACAGGATCAACTGATAAATGGGCAGCACGATGGCGTTTTTGCGAAATACGCCAGCGTTGCGGGCAGTGTAGCAACTGGCCAGCGAGTGCGGCCACATGAAAAACCCCAACGCGGTCAGCAACACGGTGGAGGCAAACCACCAGACCGACTGGCCCTTGTCGGGAAAAATCAGAAAACCCGGCTTGGCCTTGGCGATATCGGTGAACATCGGGCCGATACCGCCATACAGATGGATCGGCAGGTAAGTGCCCAGGAACAGCACGACCGCGAGGATCATGATATCCTTGGCGACCGCGGTCCAGGCTGAGCCGCGCACGCCGGAGACGATGACATAGACCGTCACCACCCCGGCCCCGATCAGCACCGCCACAGTGTTGGAAATGCCGCCGTAGCCCGCAGCGCCGACGATGATGCCGAGGCCAGTGAGTTGCAGGACGAGGTAGGGGATCAGGGCGATGATATCGACCAGCGAAACCACGATGCCGAGGGCGGGACTGTCGTATTTATGGGCGAGGAAATCGGGCTGCGAAACCAGATGGTGCCGCTTGGCGTAGGTCCAGACCGGCGGCAGCAGGAAATAACCGATGACGTAGGCGAGCGTTGCATAGGCCAGAATGTAATAGGCCGGCGCGCCCAGTCCGTAGGCGAAGCCAGAGGCACCGAGGAAGGTGAAGGTCGTGTAAATTTCACCCGCGAGCAGCAGAAACACCAGGGCGGCACCGAAGCCACGGTTGCCGACGGTCCATTCCTCCAACCCCATGGCATGGCCGGAACGCGCGCCGATGCCAAGCAAAAGCGCGAAAATGGCGGTGAGGCCGAGCAGGATCAACGGGATCGTCATGGGGCGTCTCCCCCGCCGGGGACGACATGGTTCGCCGGATCGAGCTTGTAGATGATCGCCATGATGAATGCGGTCAGCACGATCCAGACGGTGATCCATCCCAGTGGAAACGGCATGCCAAGAATGAAGGGATGCAGCCGATTGTGCACCATCGGCCCGATGAGCAACCCGATGAACGGCACGACGGCAAGCCATTGGAACGGTTTCATGTATGCTCCTTTGGTATGTGTGCCCGGCGTTTCTTCACGACACTGTGTGCCGAGATGGTGCGGCTGGCAAGTTCGATCCGATCATCATTTCGATTTTGCATCACAAAGGGCAATTTCATCGACCATTTCATCGGCCGATATGTCATCGCTCAAGATCGCCGCGCGATTCCAGTCAGGCCGGTATTGATCGCCGCAGCCAGCCGTTCAGCGGCGTTCAGCGGCGTGGTTCAACGTGAAACCGCATGCTTTTAGTGAACAGGAGCCGCAGCGGTTCGGGGATAATGGCTGACATCAGCGACCCAAGGTAGAGCGCTTTGGGAAAGCCGATCACCGCCTGCTGGCGGGCGATGCCGCGCGCGATCAGGCGTGCCGCTTCTTCTGCGCTGATCTTCATCGGCTGTTCACCGATATGGGAGTCGGTCATCGCACTGGCCACGTAACCGGGGCAGACGACCGAGATTTTGACGCCGGTGTCAGCCAGGGCGGCACGAAGGGCGAGGCCGTAGGACAGCAGCCCGGCCTTGCTCGCGCTATAGGCGGGGGCGTCGGTCAGGGGTGAAAACGCCGCGAGGGAACTGACCAGCACGATCTGGCCCCGGTTGCGGGCGCGCATCGCGGGCAGGGTGGCGTGCAGCGCATTGAGCGCGCCGAGCAGGTTGATCTCGATCACGCGCCGCGCCGTTGCGCCATCCTCGATGGTGCCGTCCGCGCTGCGGCCTTCGAGCACGCCGGCATTGGCGATCATCAGTTCGATCGGGTGGGATGCATCGAATGGGGTGAGAAAGGCGACGATGGACTCCGCGTTGCGGACGTCGATACCGGCCGTTTCGATCATCGCCCCTTTGGCGCGAGCGGAGGCGGCGACGGCCTCAAGGCGTTCGGTGTTGCGCCCGGTCAGGCCCAGGGTGACACCGGGAGCGGCGTAATGCAGCGCGATTGCGGCACCGATACCACTGGAGGCACCGGTGATGACGATGCTGCGGGGCGCATTCATCAGGAGCCGCGTTTCATCATCAATTTGGCGAGGGTGCCAAGCGAGAGGCCTTCGCGTTCGACTCCGGCGACTTCCTCGGTCGTGGCGGCGACGGCGGCCTCGATTTCGGCGGTGGTGTGTTCGGACGAAATGAAAAAACGCAGCCGTGCCGATTTTTCCGGCACGCCGGGCGGCACGATCGGAAAGGCGTTGATGCCGCGTTTCAGCAGGCGTTCGGCCAGTAGCACGGTGCGCAGCGAATCCCCGATGATCACCGGGGTGACCGCGTAACCCGCGCTGGTGCCGACATCGAGTCCGGCATCGCGCGCAAGGCGGAGGAATAGCTGGCCGTTTGCCTGCAACCGGGCGACGCGCGCGGGTTCGCGCCGCATGATCTCGATGGCGGTAAGGGCGGCCATCGCGGCAGGGGCCGGCATGCCGACGCTGTAGACCATGCCGGGGGCGGCGAGTTTCAGGTAATCGATCAGCGGCCGGCTGCCCGCGACATAACCGCCGCAACTGACCAGGGTTTTCGACAATGTGCCAAGCCAGATATCGACGCGCTTCGGGTCGATCCCGGCGTGTTCGGCGATGCCCTTGCCGGTGGCCCCGAGCACGCCGACCGCATGGGCTTCGTCGACCATCACCCAGCAATCCCAGCGTTCCTTGATCTCGACGAGGCGGGCGAAATCGGGAACGTCGCCATCCATCGAGAACAGGCCTTCGGTGATGATCATCACCCGCTCGAACTTGTCGCGTGTTGCCTCCAGCATCGCATCGAGGGCGGCGAGATCGTTGTGGGGGAATGGCCGCCGCGTCGCACCGGAAAGCTGGGCACCGACCACGACGCAGTTATGGATCAGCGAATCATGCAGGATCAGGTCTTTGGGGCCGAGCAGGGCGGCGATGGTGGAAATGGCGGTGGCGTGGCCGCTGACGAACACCAGAGCATCATCGGCCTCGTAGAGATCGGCCAGGGCGCGCTCCAACTGGCGGTGGAAATCGCGCTCGCCGGCAGTGATCCGGCTGGCCGAGACGCTGGTGCCCCAGTGTTGCGCGGCTTCGAGCACGGTTGCGGTGATTTCAGGATGACCGTTGAGGCCGAGGTAGTCATAGGAGGCAAAATTGACCACAGGTTGGCCGCCGATCACGCTGCGGGCACCGGCCATGGCGTCGTGGACGCGGTAGAACGGGAAGTTCAGGTGCAACGCATCGGCGACGGCGCGCTGGGTGCGGAATTGCTGGTAGGCTGGCAGGGTTTCGAACGAGGTGTCGAATCTGCCGCGCGAACCGGCGCTGGCGGTGCGCTTTGTGGGTTCGGCGGCAGGGGTCTTGACCATGGTTTCGAGCAGGGCGGCCTTGAAGCCCCGGCTGAATCGGCCGCCCCCCGACTTCATAGCAGGTTACCGGCGGTGCTGCGTTGCTCTTCGATCGCTTCGTTGACCGCCATCAGTTCGGTCAGACCGATGTCGCGCGAGCCGTGTTGCATCAGCAGGCGGCGTTCAGCATCGCCTAAACCAGCAGGCAGGTCGGCGGTGGTGGTGCTGGCGATCAGGCGGCCCGCCAGATCGTTCACGCTGACGCCGGAATTAATCGCGACGACCGGCAGTTCGACGCCGAAGCGGGTTTCGATACCCATGCGGAGTTCGATGCTCATCAGCGAATCCATGCCCAGTTCGTCGAGTCGCCGTGCCGGGTCGATATCCTCGGCGGCGAGACGCAGGATGCGGGCGACTTCGGTCGCGACCAATGACGCCACCAAGGCGCGCGCTTCGGCGTCGGGCTTACCGGCGATCATGCCGGTGAGATCGAGTCCGGCGTCCGCGCTGATGCTGTCGGCGGCGGCGAACATTCCGGCGAAGCTGGGGGTTTGCAACAATTTCAGCGCCCGCAGCATGGCATTCGGGCGGATCGTGGCGCAATAAACGGTGGGCGGTACGGCATCGCCCTCGGCCAGCAGAGTACCGAGATAGCCAAGCGCTTCGGCGGCGCGCATGGCCGCGATACCGCTGATCCGTTCGAGTTTCGCCGCCGTATCCTGATCACGCGCCAGCACTCCGGCATCGGCGATCGCACCCCAGGCGACCGCAAGGCCCGGCAAACCGCGCGCCCGGCGGTTGCGCATCAGTCCCTGAAGGTAGCCGTTGGCGGCAACATAGGCGGCCTGACCGGGGTTGCCGATCATGGTGGTGGCAGAGGAATAAGCGACGAAATAATCGAGTTTTTGCTCCCGCGTGGCATGGTCGAGGTTGGCCGCGCCTTCAACTTTGGGTGCCAGCACGGCATGGGTGCGGACCTGGGTGAGGTTCGCGATCAATCCATCGTCTAACACCATGGCGGTGTGGATGATGCCGGCGATGCGGCCATGGGTGGCGGTGAGGTTTGCGATCAGCGCGGTGACGCCGGCCTTGTCGGTCGCATCGAGCGATTCGACGATCAAAGTCGTGCCGAGGCCGCGGATCACGTCGACGCGCGCCTGCAAAACCGGGTCGAGCCGACCACGGCGCGAGGCGATGACGATGGTGCGCGCGCCGGCATCGGCAAGCCAGGCAGCGGTTTCGAAACCAAACCCGCTGGTGCCGCCGACCACCAGATGCACGCCGGGGCCAGGGATGAATTTCCTGGCGGCGGCGGTGGTCGCCATCGGCGGCATCGGCGGGCGGACCACCAGCTTGCCGATATGCAGGCCCGATTGCATCGATTGGAACGCCTCCGCCGCCTCAGGTGCGTCGAACGCGCGGTAGGGCAGCGGGCAGAAATCGCCGCGTTCGAATCCGGCCACGATATCCTGCATCAGCGCCTGGGTGAGCGGCAGATTGGCGGCAAGCAACTGATCGAGATCGACGCCGAAATAGGTCAGGTTGCGGCGGAACGGGCGCAGCCCCAGTGAGGTATTGGTGACATAATCGCGCTTGCCGAGTTCGATGAAGCGGCCGAACGGTTTGAGGCATTTGATACCGGCGAGCATGGCATCGCCGGCCAGCGAGTTCAGCACGACATCGACGCCGCCGATCGCGTCGCGGATGTCGTCGGCAAAGGCGGTGCTACGGGAATTGTAGATAAGTTCGGCACCGAACAGCGAGGCGAGGGCGCGTTTGTCCGGTGAGCTGACCGTGGCGATGATGCGGGCACCCCGGGCGCGGGCGATCTGCATCGCCGCGATGCCGACGCCGCCGGCGGCACCGTGGATCAGGACGGATTCGCCTTCGCGCAATTGGGCGAGATGGACCAACCCATACCAGGCGGTGAGGAAGGCGACCGGAATGGTCGCACCCGCCTCGGTTGCAATGCCGTCCGGTAGTTTGGTGAAGACGCGGGCATCGGCGGTGGTGTGGGTGGCGAAACTCTGGCGGCCGAAGCCCATGACCTCGTCGCCCGGTTGCAGGGTGGTGACGTCCGCCCCTCTGCGGATAACGCGGCCGGCACATTCGAAGCCGAACACCGCACCGGCCAGACCATCGTCGAGCACGTCGTCATCGAGCAGACCGGTGGCGAGCATGACGTCGCGGAAATTGAGGCCCGAGGCGACGATTTCGACCTCGACCTCGGTGGGGCCGGGTGCGGTGCGCGTGGCGGCGACCCAGTCGAATTGCGACAGCACGCCTTTGGCAGGGAGTTCGAGGCGCGCCGCTTCGACCTGACAGCCCGCCGGCCGGGATGTCATGCCATCGGCGAGCCGGATCGCGGTGATGCCGGCGGCGTCGATGAGCAATTCCGCCTCGGTGCCGGGGCTGGCAATTAGGGCGCTCAGATGAACGGCGGCGGTTTCGTCATCGAGGGTGGGGGCAAGGTCGATCAGTTTGAGGGTAATGTCGGGGTATTCATTGACGGCGACACGGGCAAAGCACCAGAGCGCCTCGGCCGCCGGGTCGGCTCCGGCGAGGCCGTTGACCAATAGCCAGAGCCGGACCGGGAGCGACTGGGAGGCAACGAGCAGGGCGGCAAAACGGTCGATATTGTGCTCGAGGGTGCGCCCGGCTGAGGACAACACCAGATCGATCGTCTGATCCGGGTAGGCGGCGGCGATAGCGGTGCAGGCTTCGGCAAAACCGGCGGGATCGGCGGCGATGGCCTGCACGTGCCGACCTTGCGCGCGGGTGGATCGGGTGAGCGCGCCGAATACCGGGGCGTCACCGATCAGGACGAGCGGCGTGGTGAGTGCGGCGGGTTCGGCGGTGCCGCGATCGGGGCGGGCGAGCAGGATGCTGCCGGTGGCGGCACCGGTCGCGCAGGCCTCGATCGCGTGGAACCCCGCCATGCTCAGGGCGCGGCGCGGATCGGCCTTGGCAACAAGGTGGGTGCCGGCGGCGTCGGTCGCGCCCAGCAGGACATCGAGCATGATGGTCTCAGGCGGTTGCAGCACGGCGATCAGGCCCGATGGCGCGATCCGGATAGCGAGGCCGCGCGCGAGCCGCGCATCATCGGTCAGGGCCGAACCGAATGCCAGAGCGAGATCGAACCTGGTTTCGATGGCCGCATCGTCATCCTCGGTGAGTTCCAGGAGATCGACGCCATCGATCGCGCCGCGTCTCGCCTGCTGGTGGCGCAGGCGTTTGCCATCGGTGCCGGCGATGGTGACGGTGACGCGTCCCTCGCGCACCGGCTTCATCAGCATGTGAAGCAGACCGAGCGAGGCTGGTTCGGCGATCAGCAGGCGGAGCGGATCGGGCGCGGTGCGGGAGGCAAGGCCGGTCACCAGGGCGTGTGTGGCGGCGAGCAGCGGGGCGAACAGGATCGAACTGGTTTCGAACTGCTCGATCACCGTGGCACTCACCACGGCGCACGTGCCGGTGGCGATGCAGGCGGCAAGGCTGCGCAGCGCCTGGGCACCGAGCACGATTTCAGGCGTGGCACCCGCATAATCGGCGGCGAAGGCTTCCAGGATCAGATCGGGCGCGGGCAACCCGGATGAGGCGGCGAGCGCCCAGGTCTCGCCTTGGGTCGAGGCGAGTCCGGCCGCTTCCAGCCCGGCGAGCAAGGCGCGCGCGAGGGGGGAGGCGGTCCGATCCGCCGCCGCCGCCAGGGTCCGATGCGCGAGCGAGCGCGCGAAGGCTTCGAGGATCTGCCAGGAGTCCGGTCGTTCGGTCAGGACCGCGCCTTGCAGGGCGGCGACGGCGGCATCATGCGGCGCATCGCCGGAGTCGAAGCGTTCCAGCCGCACCTGGGTCTGGTGGAACAGGGCGGGGGCGGATTTGCGCCGGTCGAACACCACCGCACGGAACAACCCGCCGGTCATGGTCGCGATCACGCTGCCATCGGCGGCATAGAGGGTGGCCGCGATCGAGAGCGAGTGATCGGTCTCGCGATCGACTGTAACGCGGGCGCGGGCGGGAATACCGCCATCCTGATCGACCCGAAGGGCGGCAAAGCGCACCGGCAGATAGGCGTAGCGTTCGCCGGAGCGCGGCTTGATGTTCTCGAACAAGGCGTGGAACGCGGTATCGAGTGCCACCGGATGCAGGATATGGGCGCGGGTGAATTTGCCCGAGGCGGCTTCAATCGGGGATAGGACGACTTCGATCGTCTTGTCGTCGCGCCATGCCGCGATGACGCGACGGAACGTGGGGCCGTAATCGACCCCGGCTTCGCTCGCGCTGGTATAGACGCGTTCGGCGGTCATATGGTGCGGCAGGTTGGCGGGCGCGACGAAGGCGGGCGGGGCCGAGGCCGGGCGGACGATGCGACCGCGCGCGTGCAGGCTCCATTCATCGGCCCCGTGGTTTGCGTCGTGGGACACCCCTTGGCGCGGGCGGCTCCAGATTTCGACCACGAAGGTATCGCCGGCGAGACGCACCGAGATTTCGCGCATCTGGCCGGGCTGTAGCGGCAGCCATTGCAGCAGGTCGAAATCCTCCAGCCCGATCGGCCCTTCGGGGAAGGTTTCGCGCGCTACGGCCAGCGCCATTTCCGCGAAGGCCGACCCGGGAATGACGATTTCATCGTCGATCCGGTGATCGGCCAGATAGGGCACGATGGCGGCGTCGAGAAGATGCCGCCACTCGGAGCCGCCCGGTTGCAGGCGGCTGCCGATCAACGGGTGGAGGGGGGCGGAGCCGTAAAAATCGAGCGCTTCACCGGTCTGGTTGTGCGGAAATTGACGGCGCTGCCAGGCGTAGGGCGGCAAATGGAGGCGAGTGGCCGGACGTGGGCCGAACAAGGCTTCCGGGTCGAACCGGCAGCCGGACGCCAGTGCGCGGGCCGTGATCAGCGTGAGTGGATCGCCGGGGAACGGACCGTTTTTTTCCTCGAGCAGGCTGGCCAGCACGATGCCTTCGGCACCGGCACCACGCAGCGTGTCGGTGATGTTGTTGGTCAGGATCGGGCGGGAACCGATCTCGATGAACATGCCGGCACCGTGCCGTGCCGCCGCCGCGATCGCGTCGCGAAAGCGGACCGGTTCGCGCACGTTCCGCCACCAGTATTCGGCATCGAGACGATCGCCAGCGAGGACATCGCCGGTCACGGTGGAGATGAAGGGCGTGGTGGTGGCGCTTGCGCCGATCGTGCCGAGGGCTTCGCGCAAGGGCTGGCGGATCGGGGCCAGCAGGGCGGAGTGGAATGGATAGGCAAGGTCGAGCACGCGGGTTGCGATGCGGCGTTTCTGCGCGAAGCGGACGAAGCGGCGGATCGTGGCTTCGTCGCCCGACAGCGTGACCGAGGACGGGCTGTTGCTGGCGGCGATTTCAAGCCCGGTGAAGCCGGTTTCGGCGATCAGACGTGCCGCTTCATCATGCGACAGGCTGGCCACCGCCATGGTGCCGAGACCATGGACATCCTCCTGCCGCTGGCTGCGATGGTAGATGATATGCACCGCCGCCGCCAAGCCGATCGCGCCCGAGGCTTCGGCGGCGGCGACCTCGCCCACGCTGTGGCCGAGCACCATGTCCGGCCAGATGCCGGCGGCGGCCAGGGCGGCGGTGAGCGAGGCTTGCACCGCAAACAGCATCGGCTGGGCGATGCGGGTGAATTTCAGCCGCGCGCCAAGGTCGGGATCGTGCAGGGCTTCGACCAGGGACCAGCCGGATCGGGGCTGGAACAGTGCGTCGATCGCATCGAACCGCTGGCGGAACGCGGTCGAGCGCTGATAGGCGGTGCGGCCCATGCCGGGCCATTGACAGCCGTTGCCGGAAAACACGAAACATAATTGCGGCGGCGTTGCCGGCGCGGTGCCGCTGGCGATTGCCGTGCTGGTGCCGGTTTGCGCAAAGCTGCGCAAAGATTGCGCCATGGCTACGGTATTATCGAGGGTATTATCGAGCGGCACGGCGAGCCGGTGGCTGGCGAGGTCACGCTGCCAGGCGATGGCGGCGGCAATGCGGGCGGGCGGGATGTCGCCCTGCGCGATGAAATCGGCATAAGCCGATGCGGTTGCCGCAAGGGCGGCCTTGGAATGGGCGGACAGCATCAGGATGGTGGGCGTGCTGCCGGCGGCGGGAGGAGCGCCGGCGATTTCAGCACCTTCGGCGGCGCGGATCACCACATGAGCGTTGGTGCCACCGAAGCCGAACGAGGAGACACCGGCGTAGAGCGTGCCGGTTTTGGCCAGAGCGACCGGTTCGACCGCGACGGCAAGGTTGAGGGCACCGAAATCGATCGCGGGGTTGAGGTTTTCGGTATGCAGCGTGCGCGGTAACAGGCGATGTTCCATCGCCAGGATCGCCTTGAAAATACCGGCGAGGCCGGAGGCGGGTTCGAGATGACCGATATTGGATTTGACCGAACCGATCGGCAGGATATCCGCGCGTTTCTGGCCCAAGGCCTCGCCGATCGCGGTGGCTTCGGCCGGGTCGCCCACAGCGGTGCCGGTACCGTGCGCCTCGGCGAAGGACAGGCACGCGGGGTCGATGCCGGATTCGCCGTAGAGGCGTTCGAGCAGGGCGCGCTGACCCTCCATTGCGGGCAATGAAATTCCGGATGTTCTGCCGTCGGAATTGATGCCGGACGCCAGGGCGACCGCGCGGATGGGGTAGCCGCGCTCAAGTGCGACATCCCGCCGGGTCAGCACCATGGCGACCGCCCCTTCGGCGCGGACATAGCCATCGGCCTGGGCGGAAAACGGCCGGCAGAGGCCGGTGGGCGAGAGCATCGAGGCGCGGGCGAAGCCGATGAAGGGCGTCGGTGCCAGCAGCAGGTTCACCCCGGCGACGATCGCGACATCGATCCGGCCTGAAGCAATCGCTGCCTGCGCCTCGGCGAAAGCGACCATCGAGGATGAACAGGCGGTGTCGATCGTGAAACTCGGCCCGTGCAGGTCGAACACGTAGGAAATCCGGTTGGCCAGCACCGACAGGGTGTTGCCGGTCATGAAGTGGCTTTCGATCGCCGCCGGATCGGTGGTGTGCAGGTTGCCATAATCAAGGCTCGATGCCCCGACATAAACCCCTACCTCGGTACCCGCGAGACGGCTCGGCGGAATGCCGGCATCCTCCAGGGCACCCCAGACCACATCGAGCAACAGGCGTTGTTGCGGGTCGATCTCGGCAGCCTCACGCGGCGAGATGCCAAATACGGCAGGGTCGAACCCCAACGGGTCGGCGATATAGCCGCCCGCGAAAGTGTAGCTGAAGCCAGGTTGCGTTTTATCGGGGTGGAAAAACCGCTCGGCGCGCCACCGTCCCGCAGGCAGATCACCCACCGCGCAGCGCCCGTCCACCAGCAATTGCCAGAATGCGGCCTCGTCCGCGGCACCCGGCAGCCGGCACGACACCCCGTTGATCGCCACGAGCGAGCGATTGGTACGCGAGGGGGTTGTGGCTAACGATATCAAATCACGGCTCTCTTTCGGGTCTGGGTGGCACGGCAATTTTAATCTTTCGCAACATAATGTCACCCGTAAGCAGTCCGATGCAAACCCGGTGAAAAGCAATTCGTCGGAATTGCCCGCCGCAGTGTACCGGCACAGGTGATGAAGATGCGCGACAGTGCGTCAGCGACGATGCCCCGAAGCTGACGCCTGTGTGCCCGAACGCGACGAATGTTGAGATCGGCGGTTACGCAAATACCAGAAGCGATCCGCCGTAAATGACGATGCCGACGATCATGGCGATGACACAGTAGCCCATAATATCTTTGATGCCGAGACGCGCGATCGCCAAAATCGGAAGCGCCCAGAACGGCTGAATCATGTTCGCTGTCTGTTCACCCATCGCGGTTCCCATCGCCGTCATGGCCGGATCGACGTGGAGTTTTACCGCCGCCGGTACAATAAACGGACCTTGCACGGCCCAGTGACCGCCGCCGGACGGAACGAAAAGGCTGATGATATTCGACGAAATAAAAGACCAGAATGGCAATGTCGCATGAGTGGAAAATGCGACGAAACCCTGCGCGATTAACGCCGCCAACCCCGTACCGGTCATAATCCCCATGATTCCACCGTACAGAGGAAACTGCAACAAGATCGGGCCAACCGTTCGGGTCGCCGCGTTAAATGAACGCACATATCGGATCGGCCGCCCGTGTAGTATCAGACCGAGCATCAACGCATAAAAAATGAAACCATTGATATCCAATGTAAATCCATTTGTTTTTATGTTGTTCCATTCATAGCCAACTCCCATCAAAACGAGGGCGATTGTGATAAGCCATGAATTTTCCAAGACAGTTGCAAATGTTTGTTCGCCAATTTCAACTTTTATGACCTGATCTTGTTGAATTAATATTTCGGGATCAACCTTTTTCATGTGGGCCTCTTCAGGAGCCATGAAAATGAGAAATATAGGGATCAAAATTAGCAGAAGAATAACCGGGATCATATTATAGGCCGTAAAGATCGTATGATCAAAACCCTCAACGTGCCCGGTTACTTTTTGGATAATGTTCAAAGCGCTTCCAGGAGTTGCTGTTGCCAGCGCGATCGAACTCGACAAGCCTGATGCCCAGACCAGAAAGCCCATATAAGCCGCCGCAACCAGAAAGCCGAAATCGACGTCACGGGTCCGCTTGGCAATCTCACGCGCCACCAAAGCACCGACGACCAAACCAAAACCCCAGTTCAACCAAGATCCGATGGCGGCCGCGAAAAACACCGTAATAGCGGCGCTGCTCTGGCGTTTTGGAAGGCTTGCTAGTTTCTCGAGACCTTTTTTTATTATTGGAGCGTCTGCGAGTGTTACTCCGGTCGCAAGGATGAGCGCCATTTGCAGAGCAAAGGCCAGGATGACCCAAATACCATTGTACCAGCTATTCAGCACCGTGGTCAGGCCACTATGGGTCCAGATCAGCGACGCCGCGACGGTAATGAACGTCAGTATGACCGCATACAGGAAAGGGTCCGGTATATATCGCTCGGCGTAGCGAACGCAGATACGTGTTATTTGACGGAGCATGTTCGACGTCCCCCTTGTAATGATATTTCCTGCGGCACCGATGCTGCAATCTGTATCGCCCCGATGACAACCACGTCGATCACGATGACGTCAATACGCCGGATCGATGTAAGGGGCAGCAGCGAGGATCGCATCGAGGTTACGCTTGGCGATGTCGAGCACGGTAGCGTCGCCGCTGACCATCAGGGCCGCGATCGTGCCGTCCATCAGCAGCAGCATCTGCCGCGCGAGAGTCCCCGGGTCGGCAATGCCGGCGGCGGTGCCGATTGCGTTGAGTTTCGCGAGGATTTCGCGGTGATGATCCGCTGCCATCGCGCGCAGCCAGACCTCATCCTTGCGGTGCTCGGACACGGCGTTCATGAACGCGCAGCCATAGAATTTGCCGCCCGAAAACCAATCGGACAACGCTGGCACAATCGCCTGCAATTGTGCCAGCGGCTCGGGGCCAGCCGCGTCCAGCCGGGTGAAGAACCGCTGCCGCCAGTCCTCGCCCTCTTCGACCAGAACGGCGCGCAGCAGCGCATCCTTCGAGCCATAGCGAGCGTAGAGGGTCATTTTCGAAGCCCCGGCTTCGGCCAGAATCCGGTCGATCCCGGTGGCATGGATACCGTCGCGACAGAACAACTCACGCGCGACGTCCAAAATCCGCGCCTGAGGGGACGTTGCCGGCGTTGTTGCCCGCTTCAACACCGGAGCGGATAGTGATTTGCTCATAAAACAATCAATTCCTTGGGCAGTTGATTAAATTTTATCATTAGTAGCAAGCGAGATATCCCACATCTCTTGCTTGCGAATCGCACTCTACACAAAATGTGCCAATAAATCCGCAGTTTATTCGGCTCGTTGGCAAGAGAGCAAATTGGCATGCGGCTTGCAATGCCTGCTTTACCAAAGACAGACCGTTCTGTCTTGTCAAGGCCAAACCGGACCAGCTTGAAAGGATCCACCATGAGTCAGCCAGCCACCGCGATGATTTCCTGCTTGCAACCGATCGACCGCACCGGCCTCGAAGCCTTGATCGAAAAAGGCAAAGCCGACCCCACCGCAGTCCGCACCCTTAAATGCACCACCATTGCCGAGGGCCGCTTCCGCCACCTCAACATGATCCGCAATCTGCCGCCCTATATTGTGGACGAGCCGCCTGGATTGCTGGGTGACGACACCGCACCCAACCCGTCCGAAGCCTCGCTCGCTGCTCTGGGGTCCTGCCTCGCGGTGGGAATTCACGCCAATGCGGTGGCTCAGAACATCACCATCCAGTCACTCGAACTGGAACTTGAAGCCGACATCAATATCACTGCGGTCTGGGGTACCGGCGATGTCTCGCCCAAGCCGGTCGGGTTCGACGCTGTCAGGGTCAAGGTCCGTTTGGTCGCCGACGCGCCGGAGCAAAAGATCGACGCCCTGATCGCGCATGCGACCAAATGGTCGCCGGTGGCCAACACCTTCACCAAACCCGTCGCACTCGACGTGAAAGCGGTCTGATATGGACGGCGGCATCGGGCTGATCAATCCTGCATCCTCCCTCTCCGGCGACCACGCGCTCGACGCTGTGGCGACCGAGACGGCGGCATTGGTCTCGCGTGCCGCCGCCATCGACCAGGACGGCATCTACCCTGCCGCACAACTGCGCGGCCTGGGCGATGCCGGTGCCTATGGCCTGCATCTCGCCGCCCACAGCAAACGCGGCCACGCCTCGTTGATCGATGCGATCGAGGCGATGGCGCTGGTTTCCGCCGCCTGCATGTCGAGCGGATTCTGCGTCTGGTGCCAGGACAGTGCCGCCTGGTATCTCGAACAGACCGACAATGCGGCCCTGCGCGCAAGGCTCCAACCCGGCATCGCTGCGGGCGCGATCATGGCCGGCACCGCCCTGTCCAACGCGATGAAAGCGCTCTCCGGCACCGAGGATTTTCGGCTCCGCGGCAAACGGGTGGCTGGCGGCTACATCGTTTCCGGCATCCTGCCCTGGGTTTCCAACCTCGGCGAAGACCACTGGTTTGGCACCATGTTCGAGAACGCCGATGACCCCACCCATCGGGCCATGGCGATGGTGCGAGTCGGGCAGGACGGTGTCTCGATCAAGCAGAACGCCCATTTCATTGCTCTCGAAGGCACCGGCACCTTCGCGGTGCTGTTCCGCCGCGCATTCATCGCCGATGCGCAACTGCTTGCCGACCCGCTCGGCGACATGGTTGCGCGTATCCGCCCCGGTTTTATTCTGCTGCAAACCGGCATGGGCCTCGGCGTGATCGATGCCGCGATCGGCCTGATGCGCGAGGCCAATCTTACCCAAGGGCATTGCAACACAAATCTGCGCCTGAGCGCCGATGCGGCGGAAGATCAGGCAGGCATGATCCGCGAACGCATCGCAGCCTTGGCCGCCACCCCGCTGGAACGCTCGCGCGACTATATCCGCGCCGTCCTGCGAGCCAGGCTCGACGTGTCGGAATTCTGCCTCGAAGCCACCCAGTCGGCGATGCTGCACTGGGGTGCCTGCGGCTACATCCATGGCTCGGCGGTCGATCGGCGCGTCCGCGAAGCTTGGTTCGTCGCGATCATCACCCCCTCGGTCCGCCAGTTGCGCCGCGACATCGCGGCGCTGGCGGAAGGTTAGACGCCATGCCCGATTTTCTGATCCTCGACCGCAACGGCACCGAACATAAACTTTTCGCGCGTCCCCACGAAACCCTCATGCAGATCGCCCGTGCCGCCGGCTTGCCGATGGCCGGCGAATGCAACGGCTCGATGGCCTGCGCCACCTGCCACGTCATCGTCGCCCCCGAATGGGCCGGACGCCTCGCCCCACCCGGCGACGACGAGGAAGCGACACTCGACACGCTGTTCAACCTCACCACCACATCTCGCCTCGGCTGCCAGATCCGAATGACCGACGGGCTTGATGGGCTAACCGTCCGCCTTCCCGAACGCTAGTGTAAAGTTTGAACCCAGGAAACCCGACGATGACTGTTCTCATGACCCCCGCTGAATTCGCCGGCGGGTGCGGCAGAATAAGAGTTCTTTTTTGAAAAAAAGAACCAACAAAAAACTTTCTCTAGCTAGGCCTGGGACACTCGATCTGAGCGCCCTAGACTCAGATCCAAAGAAGTTTTTGCTTCTTTTTTCAAAAAGAAGCGCTTCCTTAACTTCACTGGAACAACAATGAACGACGAAAAAACCGCCCTCGGCCAGAAAATCCTGAAACTCAAGAAACAGAAAGGCCTGACTTGGACCGAGATTGCCGTGAAGCTTGGCCATGCCCCGGTCTGGGTTTGTGCCGCCTGCATGGGCCAGATGTCGATGACCCCGGAGACCGCCGAACAAACCGCAACCCTGTTCGGACTCGATGAAGCGGAAACCGCGCTCCTCGCCGAACCACCCTATCGTGGCTCGCTGCCGACCGTGGTGCCGGCCGACCCGCTGATCTACCGCTTCTACGAACTGGTATCGGTCTACGGCACTACCTGGAAGGAATTGATCCAGGAGGAATTCGGCGACGGAATCATGAGTGCGATCGATTTCGACATGACGATGGAACGCCAGCCCGACCAGAAGGGTGACCGCGTCAAAATCACCATGAGCGGTAAATTCCTGCCGTACAAACGCTACTGATGGCCGCGGC
Source organism: Acidiphilium sp. (assembly GCA_028688905.1). GTDB lineage: Bacteria > Pseudomonadota > Alphaproteobacteria > Acetobacterales > Acetobacteraceae > Acidiphilium. The sequence continues at coordinate 158,731 of JAQTXH010000003.1, forward strand.
AACCATCCTGATCGATCGCATCGGTTTCGCCTATACGGCGCGAAGCCCGCGCGTGCTCGACGATGTTTCGCTCACCATCGCTCCCGGCGCGATTACCGCACTTGTTGGGCGCTCCGGTTCGGGAAAATCATCCCTGCTCCACATCATCGCCGGCCTCGCGAAACCAAGTGCTGGGCAGATCGTGATCGACGGCGTCGCGGTCGATGGCCCGACGCCACGCGCGGTGATGATGTTCCAATCCCCGTCCCTCTATCCCTGGCTGACGGTGGCCGAAAACGTGGCCATCGGCTTGCGTTTCGCCGGACTGAAACACCCCGACATCGCCCGACGCGTCGCCGATACGCTGGCACTGGTTGGCCTGGAGGGCGCCGCGCGCAGCCGGGCAACCTCGATCTCGGGCGGTCAGGCCCAGCGCGCCGCGTTGGCGCGCGCCCTGGTGATGCAGCCCGACGTGCTGCTGCTCGATGAACCTTTCGCGGCCCTCGATCTGTTCACCAGGCTCGACCTGCAACGCGACATCCGCGCCATCGCCAAGCGCTTCAACATCACCGTGGTGCTGGTCAGCCACGACATTCCGGAGATCGCCCGCATGGCCGACCGCGCCGCCTTCCTTGCCGGCAGCCCGGCCCGCATCGTCACCGAAACCGCCATCAGCGAGGCCGCCCGCTGCGATGACGACGAAGCCTCCCGCGCTGAAATCGCCCGGCTGACCGCTCTCTATGAGCAGGTCAGCGGTGCCGCGACCCCACAACGCGCGCCAATCGTCCACACAGCCGCCGCAACCCCGGCCTTCGCCCAATGAGCGTCACCGCGCTTGATACCACAACCTATCGCCGTGATCCGATGCAGGTTCTGCGCGACAAAATACCGATGATCGCCGGTGTCGGCGTCCTGCTCGGCCTCTGGTGGTTCGGCGGCTTCCTGCTCCGCACCGATCCCGCGACCAAAGCCTTCGCCGGCTTCGCACCCGGCCCAGCCTTTGCGTCGCTGATCCATCTCGCATCAACCGGTGCCTTGGAAACCGCCGCCATTGCCAGCCTCGGCCGCGTTGCCGGCGGCCTTGCCATCGCCATCATCATCGGTGTGCCGGCCGGCATCGCGATCGGACGCATCCCGGTGTTGAAGCAGGCGACTTCGGTGCCATTCCAGTTCATGCGGATGATCAGCCCGCTCTCCTGGATGCCGATCGCCGTGCTGGTGTTTCCCGGCTGGAACGGGGCCATCGTGTTCCTGATTGTGATGGCCGCGGTCTGGCCGGTGATTTTCGCCACAGCCAACGGCGTGTCGAAAATCGATCCCGCCTGGCTCAAAGTCGCCCGCAATCTGCGCGCCACCCCGCTGCAACGGCTGCGCGCCGTCATTCTGCCCGCCATCGCCCAGGACGTGATGACCGGAATCAGACTCGCCCTCGGCGTAGCCTGGATCGTGCTGGTGCCGGCGGAATATCTCGGCGTCTCGTCCGGCCTCGGCTACGCGATCAACGATGCGCGCGACACGCTGGACTATCCGCGTCTCGCCGCCATCGTGCTCACGATCGGGTTGCTCGGCTTCACGCTCGACAGTCTCTGCAATCTGATCATCCGCCGCGTCGGATGGCAACGGGAAGGCTGAATTCTATGTGCATCCAATGTGACACTCTGGCCCATGACCTATCGCATGGTTGCCGGTCGTGCGACGCGGTACCCGCGCGTGGCATTCCCCGCCGCCGCACTCTCGATTATCTGATGGCCGGCGGCCTCGCCGCCTGGCTCGCGACCCAACCCCGCATCGCCCAAGCCGCCGACGATGAAACCGTCCGCCTCGGTTACCTGCCGATCACCGACGCCACCGCCCTGCTGGTCGCCTACGCCAAAGGCTTCTTCAAGGACGAAGGGCTGAACGCCGAACGCCCGACCCTGATGCGCGCCTGGGCACCGATGGTCGAAGCGTTCGCTGCCGGAAAATTCAACCTCGTCCACCTGCTGGCACCTTTGCCGATCTGGATGCGCTACAACAACCATGTCAAGGTCAAGCAGATCGCCTGGGCGCATGTGAACGGATCGGCCATCACCGTCGGCCCGCATAGCAATATCAATACTTTCGCCGATCTCGGCGGCAAACGCGTCGCCGTGCCATTCTGGTATTCGATCCACAACATCCTGCTCCAGCAGGCGCTCGCGAACGTCGGGATCGAGCCGATCCTGACCGGTGCCAAACCCACCCAGAAACAATGCGCGCTCGAAGTGCTCGGGCCGCCCGACATGTTGCCCGCCCTCGCCGCCGGCAAGATCGATGCTTATGTCGTCGCCGAACCGTTCAACGCCATGGGCGAAGTTGCGCTGAACGCGCGCATCCTGCGTTTCACCGGCGACATGTGGGAAAACCACCCGTGCTGTGTCGCCTGCGTGCCGGAAGCGATGGTCACGAAAAATCCGGCCTGGACCCAGAAAGTCGCTAACGCTTTGGTCCGAGCTGAACACTATGCATCAGCCCACAAAATCGAAGTCGCCAAGCTGATCTCGCGCGATGGCGAGGGCTTCCTGCCGATGCCGGCAAAAGTCGTGGAACGGGCGATGGCCCTTTATGCGAATAATCCCGCCTATCTCAAGGATGGCGCGATCCAGCACCAAGGCTGGCACGACCAGCGGATCGATTTCAAGCCCTACCCCTACGCGTCGGCGATGACCCTGATCGTCAACGGGCTGAAAACTACCAAGGTCGCCGGCAATGCCGATTTTCTGGCCAAGCTTGATCCCGCTTTTGTTCAGAATGATCTGGTCGATGAGCGTTTCGTTTCCGCTGCGCTCGCAAAATACCCACCAGCGGGCGGTCCGGAGTCGACGACCCGCACCGAAGTGATAACGATCTGATCAATCACGGGCGCTCGGAAGACAAATTCCACCCTCCGATTGGTCCGCCCTACTTGCGCCAAAAAATGAGAACGATGCGCGATGTTGATGCGAATAGCAGAAAAATGGTGCTCGTGGCGGCAGGCCTGACGAAATTGTCGATCGTCCACGAGCACCTGCTATTCCGGCGCGGTTGTCCTCGGCGCGTCTGCCCGGTTATCCGCGGCTCAAATTATGCCGTGGGTTCGTTGCCTGCCGCCCTCGGTCGAAATTCGACCCATCGTTTCGAGTCGAAATTCGACCTGTCTTTCCTAATAACGTTTGTTTACACCAATCAGGGCGATTTTGTATGTGATCTAAATCACACTATTATCGCTTTTGGCATCGTTGGGTTGTCTCCCGCGAAAAAAAATGGTCTCCCCTTCGCTTCGCGCTATAGAAATAGAATAGGCTTGGAGTCAGGCCTGGAATAGGGATTCGAATGGATAAGCTTGTCGCCGGCACCCGGCTTGACGCCAGCAAATCGACCCCTGCCGTCGATTATGCGGCGCTGCGTCAGGTCGAGCGCAAGCTGCTGTGGCTGTCGGCGTGGATGATCCACCACGCCAACCACATCCGCCCGAATCGTGATGGGCTGAAAGTGGGCGGTCATCAGGCGTCTTGCGCCTCGGTGGTGTCGATCATGACCGCGCTGTATTTTCAGGTGTTGCGCCCGCAGGACCGGGTCGCGGTCAAGCCACATGCCGGGCCGGTGCTGCACGCGATCAACTATCTGTTCGGCCGCCAGACCGTGCCGATGATGGAGGGTCTGCGCCAGCTGGGTGGTGCCCAGGCCTATCCATCGCGCGTCAAGGACGGTGCCGAGATCGATTTTTCCACCGGCTCGGTCGGACTCGGCGTCGCCCTCACCTCGTTTGCCGGACTGATTCAGGATTATCTGCGTGCGCACGACATGGTTCCGGCAAATCGTCCCCCCTCCCGTCACATCGCGATCGCGGGCGATGCCGAGTTGGACGAAGGCAATATCTACGAAGCCCTGCTCGAGGGCTGGAAACACGACGTGCGGGACGTGTGGTGGGTGGTCGATTACAACCGCCAGAGCCTTGATAGCGTGATGCCGGACCGGCTGTTCGGCCGGTTCGAAGGCCTGTTCCGCGACATGGGCTGGAATGTGATGAGCCTGAAATATGGCAAGTCGCTGGAAGCCGCGTTCCGCCAACCCGGCGGGTCGGCACTGCGCGCCTGGATCGACGATTGCCCGAACTCATTGTATTCCGCGCTGACGTTTCAGGGCGGCGCTGCTTGGCGGCAGGCGTTGCTGGCGGATTTGGGGCGGTCGCGCGGGGTACGCGCGATCATCGACCCGGTTTCAGATGATGCACTGGCGGTGCTGATGACCAATCTGGCCGGGCATGACCTGCCAACCCTGATCGAGTCCTTCACCGAAGCCGCCCGTTCCGATCAGCCGACCTGCTTCCTTGCCTACACCACAAAAGGGTCCGGCCTGCCGTTCGCCGGGCACAAGGACAATCATTCCGGATTGATGAATGCCGAGCAGATGGACGCGTTTCGCGCCAGCATGCAGATCCGCGAGGGCCATGAGTGGGACGCGTTCGAGGGCATCGCCGAACCCGAACGGCTGCGCCATTTCATCGCCTCGGTGCCATTCGCCACGCCGCTGACCCCGGCCGGGCGCAATCTCGACGCGCCGATGATCGCGGTTCCCGCGACCCTGCCGCACGCGAGCTACGCCGGGCGCAAAATGTCCACCCAGGGCGGGTTCGGCGAGAGCCTGTCGGAAATCGGGCGCGGCCAGGGCGAATGCGCGGAACTTGCCCGCCACATCGTGACGATGAGCCCGGACGTGACGGTTTCGACCAATCTCGGTCCCTGGGTCAACCGGCGCGGCGTGTTCGACCGGCACACCCGCAACGACGTGTTCCGTGATTCCAAACTGGCGTCGGCGCAGCGCTGGGGCATGAGTCCGGAGGGCCAGCATATTGAACTTGGCATCGCCGAGCAGAATTTGTTTCTGCTGCTCACCGCTGCCGGCCTCGCGGCCCCAATGCAGGGGGCGCGGCTGCTGCCAATCGGGACGGTATATGACCCGTTCGTCAACCGTGGTCACGACGCATTGGTTTATGGCTGCTATCAGGACGCCCGGTTCATGCTGATCGCAACCCCCTCCGGCATCACCCTCGCCCCGGAAGGCGGCCAGCATCAATCGACCAACACGCCACTGCTCGGCATGGTGCAGGACCGGATCGCCGCGTTCGAACCCGCCTATTGCGACGAATTCCAGATCCTGTTCCGTCACGGGTTCGACTGGATGCAGCGACCCGAAGGCTCGTCGGTCTGGTTTCGCCTCTCGACCCGGTTGCTCGATCAACCCCACCGCACGATCGACCCCGCGGCGGTCATCGCGGGGGCGCACTGGATCAAGCCGCCTGCCGAAGGCGCGCGCATCGCCATTCTGTATCAAGGCGCGGTCGCCCCTGAAGCCGAAGCCGCATATGCGGCGCTGCTCGAAGATGAACCCACCGCCGGACTGATGGCGATCACCAGCCCGGACCGCCTGTTCGCCGACTGGCGGGCGGCGCAGCGGGCACGGCAAAACGGCGAAGCAGCTCCTTATTCTCACATTGAGGTTATGTTGGCCCCTCTCGCCCGCGCTGCCAGTCTGGTCACCGTGCTCGACGGCCACCCCAGCACCCACGCCTGGCTTGGCGGCGTGCGAGGACAGCGGATTTATACCCTGGGACCGGACCACTTCGGCCAGTCCGGCGACATCCCCGATCTGTATCACGCCTATGGGATCGATGAAGACGCCATTTTGAACGCCTGCGCCGCCGCCCTGCTGGGGTGAATAACTGGGGTGAGTAAACGGACCCTGTGGTGCCGGACGCTGATGAAATCGCTCGCAAAAATTGCGATAGAGCCTGTTCGTCCTCAAACGACCACGCTCTATCGGTATGACCTGCCGCAATCGTGGCGATCTCAACAAGCCGGGCGGGTTCGATTCAGGCTGCCGTCGTGCTGTCGATCCAGCCAATGTTGCCGTCGCTGCGGCGATAAACCACGTTGAGCGCGCGGTTGGCCGAATTGCGAAACATCAGCGCCGGTTGATCGGCCAGATCCATCCGCATCACGGCCTCGCTGACCGAGAGAAACGCGATCTCGGTGAGGGATTCCGCAATGATGGCGGCATTTGGTCCGGTGTCCGGCCCCAAAATTGGCTCCGTAGTGGGACCAGGGGCTGCTTCGTGCGCGGCCCCGTTCGGGGCGGGGGTATCCTCGCGGTCATAAACCTCCTCCAATACATACTGGCGGGCGGCTTCCGGGCGTTCCCGCCCGGCGATTTCACGGGCGTGTTCGTTCACCCGGCGGCGATAACGGCGCAAGCGCTTGGCGATGTGCTCGGCGGCGTCGTCGAACGCGGCGTGGGCGTCTGCCGCCTCGCCTTCGCCGCGCAAGGTCAGGCCACGCCCGGCGTGGACGTTGATATCGCAGGTGAAAAAGCTTCGAGCACGGCTGAAGGTGACGTTGGCTTCAAGCGCGTGGTCGAAATATTTGGTCGAAATGAGGCCCAAGTGGTTAGCGACATGGACGCGCAGTGCGTCTGACAGATCAACTTGTTTGCCGGAGACCGTGATTTGCATCACCAGGATCCTTTTTGTTAGCGCGTGTTGCCGGCTCGTGATCCGGCCGGGTCAGGGCTCGACTGAGAGGCCCTTGTCCCGCTTGCGCTGCGCCGAGCCGGGAATGCGCATCGCCTCGCGGTATTTGGCCACAGTTCGGCGCGCGATGTCTATGCCTTCCTTTTGTAACAATTTGGCCAGGGCGTCGTCGGACAGCACGATATGAGGAGGTTCGGCGTCGATCAGGACCGCAATCCGGTGGCGCACCGCTTCCGCACTGTGGCTTTCACCGTTGGCACCGGCCAAAGCGGTGGTGAAAAAGAACTTCATCTCAAAAGTGCCGCGCGGGGTCGCGATCACTTTGTTGGACGTGACCCGGCTGACCGTGCTTTCGTGGATTTCGAGGGCGGTGGCGACCTCGCGCAGGGTGAGCGGTTTGAGAAACCCGATGCCGAAACGAAAAAATCCGTCCTGATGCTGCACAATCTCGCCGGCGACCCGCAAAATGGTATCGGCGCGCGATTCCAGGGCGCGGATCAGCCAGTTGGCACTCTGGATCCGGTCGGACAGGAATTGTTTGGTCTCGCGGGAGGCCTTGGCAGCCATGCGGGCGTGAAAACCCCGCCGGATCAGCACGCGCGGCATGGTTTCCGGGTTGAGTTCCAGCATGTAATCGCCGTCCGGGCCGGGGCGCATCAGCACGTCGGGGATCAGCGGGGTGATCGGGCCGGTGTCAAACCCGGCACCGGGCTTGGGGTTGAGGCGCTTGAGTTCGGCGATCATGTCGCGCAAATCTTCGGCATCGACGCCGCAGATTTCCATCAAGCCCCGGTGATCGCGCCGGGCCAGCAGATCGAGATTGGCAAGCAGCGCTGCCATGGCGGGATCGAGCCGGTTGCGTTCGGCAAGCTGAGCGGCGAGGCATTCCACCAGATCGCGCGCGAAAATGCCGGTGGGATCGAAGTGAAGCATGGTCTGGCGGACGGCTTCGAGCGCCTCGATGGGAATGCCGAGAACTGCGGCGATGGTTTCAGGCGGATCGACCAGGCGGCCCGCAGGGTCGAGCGCCATTAGCAGAGTGGCAGCAATGCGACGCTGGGCGACATCGTGGAAGGCGAGCCTGATCTGTTGTTCCAGATGTTCGCGCAGATCCGGCGGTCGGTCGGCGATCTGGCCGATCCAGTCTTCGTCTTCGAAGCCCATGCCGCCATCGCGGTCGCCATCGGCGGCAGTGCCGGCATCGTAGACATTGGAAAAATCGGCATCGAGCGGTGCCTGGGCGGCGGAGTCAGTCTCGGCCGCGGCCCGATCACTGCTTTGCGGGGGTAGCGGCAGATCCGTCAGGGGTGTTTCATCCTGCGGAGTCGTCGTCGGCGCGGGGGGGGCGATTTCAGCGTCATCCCGCTCGATCAGCGGGTTTTTCAGCAATTCATCCTCGATGAATTGATTGACCTCGGTATTGGTAAACTGCAACAATTGGATGGCCTGCCGCAATTGCGGCGTCATCACCAACGATTGGGTTTGCCTTAAATCAAGCCGCGGTCCCAGTGACATGCATGGATCATACCAACATCCGTAAGGCTTTGGAATATCTTGGTCGGATAAAATGGTGCAATTTTTGCATAGTCGGTGGTGTTTATTTTCACAAATTGTTGTGGTGTTTATTTATACAATCTGATCAGAACACCGCCATCACCTTCAGAATTGCCGGTCCGCCGACCACCAGGAAGACGCAGGGCAGGATGAAAATGATCATCGGTAAGGTCAGCAGCACCGGCAGGCGGGCCGCGCGCTCTTCGAACCGGGTCAATTGTTCCTGACGCAATTCGGCGGACAGGGTGCGCAACGCCTGGGTGAGCGGCGTACCATATTGAATGGTCTGCACCAGGGTCGAGCCGAGGCGCTTGAGACTGTCGAGGCCGGTGCGCACGCCAAGTGCGCTCAGCGCATCGCGGACATTGTTGCTGATTCGCATTTCGTTGGAGGTGATCGTCAGTTCCTGCGCGACGGCGGGGTGGGTTTCGCGTACCTCGTTCGCGACGCGGGCGAGGCCGGGTTCCAGGCTCAGCCCGGCATCGGCGCAGATCACCATCAGGTCGAGCGCATCGGCCAGCCCGGCCTCGACGCGTTTGACGAAGCGTTTGCGGCGGTACTGGATGATCAAGTCCGGCCCCAGCAGACCGATGATGGCCGAACCGCCGATCAGGCCGATTTCGGGCAATTTGCTCAGCTGCACCAGTTGGGTCAGGCCGAAGGTGACGGCGGGCACCCCCAGCAGCATCAGCAGTTTCGCCCCGACGAACAGGCCAAGCGCGCCCTGATCACGGATGCCGGCCATTCGCAGTGTGTGGCGCAGGTCGGCGATGGTTTTGGTGCTGAGCAGACCGCTGCGGGCAACCGCAAAACCCAAGCCGATGATGATACGGATATGAACCGGTTGCTGGTCGTCCTTGCCCTCGGCTGCAACCGAGATGCCGCCGGCGCGCGCAATGCGGCGGGCGAGTTTTTCCTCGTCGATCACCAGTTTCAGCATCAGCATGGCAAAACCGGACATCACCAGAAAAAATGCCAGAACACCGATTAAAAGGAGGTTCATCAGGCGCTCCTAGCTGAGACTGCGCCGAATGATCGACCGCATCGTTAGGCTGCCCAACACGAGCATGCCGACCGCCATGCCGAAGATGATGTGGCCTTTTCGGGTGACGAACAGCACTTCCAGATAACTCGGCTGGAGGAGTTCGATCGCCACGCCCGCGACGATCGGGATGATCCCCAGGATCAGTGCGCTGGTGCGGGCTTCCGCCGCCATCGCGTACCCACGCGCCTTCATCGCCACCCGTTTGCGGATGACCTCGGACAAGGTTTCCAGAGTTTGTGCCAGTCCGCCGCCGGCGCGCGCCTGCAAGCTCAGCGCGGTGGCGAAAAATCCGTATTCAGGAATCCGCGATCGTTCCGCGAAGCTGCGCAACGCCTGGTCGAGCGGGGTACCGATCGCGACCTGATCGGCGATTCGGGTGAACTCGGCACCGGTTGGTTTCGGCATGTCACGCCCGATGATCCGCAGCGCCTCCTGCACCGGAATGCCGACCCGCACGCAGCGCACAATGGTTGCCAGCGCTTCAGGAAACTGGTTGAGCAGAGCGGAAGAACGACGGGCGTGGATGGTGGCGAACACCGTTCGGGCGACCAAAGCGGTCATCGCTGGCCACAACAGCGCGGACCAGCCGCCGAACACCATGGCGATCAGCATGACCACCACGCGCGCCATAACAAGGGCACCGAGCAAAATTGCCCACCAGGGCACCGGATAATCAGGCGCGCGCGCCAGGTCGACGCCAAAGATCGCGAGGGCTGATCCCAGAGGACGCTGGAACCGGGCGAGCGGATTGACCGCTTTGGGTTTCTGATCGGTTTCAACGATGACCAAACCGTTGGTCGCCCGATCGAGCCGCTCGACCAGCCGCCGGTGGACGCGATCGGCCCGGAAGACATTGAGTCCGACCAGGATGAGGGCCGTGGTCATGACCAGACTCAATGTCAGCAGAAGGGGCAGGCTGGTCATGAGTGGCTTGCCTCTTCCAGGGCGGCGGCCCAGGGGCGCGCCAATCCGAAATAGGTCAGGCGCTCGTGAAAGCTGGAGCGGGTGCGCGAGACGATATATTTGCCGAGCAATCGCCCGGTCGCGTCTTCACCCTGCATTTCATATTTGAAAATATCGTTGAGCAGCGGGGTTTCACCCTCAATGCCGGCGATTTCGGTAAGCTGGATCACCCGGCGGCCGCCATCGCGCTGGCGCTCGACCTGGACGATCAGATTGACCGCCGAGACCACCTGCATCCGGATGGCGCGCGGTGACAGGCCCATGCTGGCCATTTGTACCATGTTCTCGATCCGGGCCAGGGCATCGCGGGTGTTGTTGGCGTGGATGGTTGACATCGAGCCATCATGGCCGGTGTTCATCGCCTGCAACATGTCGAACGCTTCCGGCCCGCGCACCTCGCCGATGATGATGCGATCGGGGCGCATGCGCAGGGCATTGCGGAGCAGGTCGCGCTGGTTGATTTCACCCTTGCCCTCCAGATTGAGCGGGCGGGTTTCGAGCCGGACGATATGAGGTTGCTGCAACTGAAGCTCGGCGGCGTCCTCGACGGTGACGATGCGCTCGGCGGGGTCGATGAAGCTGCTCATCGCGTTCATCATGGTGGTCTTGCCGGAGCCGGTGCCGCCGGAAATCACCACGTTCAGCCGACAGCGGGCGGCGATTTCCAGGATGCGGGCGATCGGCGGGGTGAGGGAGCCGTATTCGATCAGCTTGGAAAAGCTGATCGGTTTTTTGGCGAATTTGCGGATCGACAGACAGGGACCATCGATCGCCAGGGGGGGGAGCACGATGTTGACGCGCGAGCCATCCTTGAGGCGGGCATCGACCATCGGGCTGGATTCATCGACCCTTCGGCCGACCGAGGCGGCGATGCGCTGGCAGATATTGGCCAGGTGCGCGGAATCGCGAAAGCGGATCGGCAATTGTTCGAGCTTGCCTCGTTTTTCAACAAAAACACGCTCGGGGCCGTTCACCATGATGTCGGTGATGGTGTCGTCTTCGAGCAAGGGTTCCAGGGGGCCGAGGCCAAGCATGTCATCGACCAGTTCGGCGGCGATCTGGTGTTGTTCGCGGCTGTTGAGCTGGATGCGATGCTCGGTCGCGAGTTCGGCGAGCATCACCTCGACAGTGTGGAGTAGCCGGGGCGGCGAGAGAGTTGCGATCACCGAGGCGTCGATTTTGGCGAGGCAGAGGGTGCGGATCAGGTCGACGTCTTCCTGGCGGATGCCGGGCTGCGGCTCCGCGCCGGTGGGGGCGAGGCTTGGCGGCGGTTCGCTCGGACGGCGACCGAAGACGGGGATGCCGTCCATCAGGTGGCTCCCGTGCCGGCCGCGGCACCGACGAGCTGAGCGAGTTTGACGATTGCGTCGCGGAACTTACCTTTCTGGCCGACCAGGGTTTCGCCGAGATCGGCCGCGCGGGTGGCAGCCCCCGCGATATCCGGGACCAGGACGGCGAGTTCGGTGCCCAGTTCGGCTTCGATTTGTTTGGGCGACATGCCGCGTTTGCGTTGGTATTTGTTGAGAATGACCACCGGGCGGCGGGTTTGCATGGCTCCGGCGGGCAGTGCCATCCAGTGTTTTGCGAGGCGCACGCTGTGCGCGGCCGGTTCGACGATCAGGATGCGCTGCTGCGCCAGCGCCAGGATTTCGGCGGCGAAGCCGAGGGGGCGGGTGGGAATATCGGCGACCACGAAATTATAGCGCAGGCGGAGGGCCGCGGACAAAGCGCCGCCGCCGCCGGGGCGATGGGTCCATTTTTCGGTGAGCGGTTCCTCGGCGGCAAGAACATGCAACCGCTCGGTGACCGGGTGGGCGGCGCGTTCGATCAGCAGCGGGTCGATCCGGTCCGGCGCTTCGAGGGCGTTGCGCAGGCCGGTGCTGGGGGGCACGTTGGCGGCCAGGGCAGCACTGCCACAATGCAAATCGGCATCGAGCAAAATGGTGTGGCGTCGGGTTTCGCCGCCGATCAGCCAGGCGAGGTTGGTCGCGATGGTGGTGACGCCGACGCCGCCGCAAGCGCCGCACAGGGCGATCATGGAGCCGCCGCGCACCGGTTCGGCCACGGGTTCGGCCCCGATCGCCCAGGGCAGGAATTCGCGCAAAACGACGGTGGCGTCGAGCGGTTTGGGGAGATATTCCTTGACGCCCAAATTGCGGGTCAGGCTGCGGTAGAAGCTGACGCTGCGGTTTTCGCCGATCACCAGAACGCGGGTGCCGGGATCGACCATTGTTTCGAGTTGCAGGATGGCCGAGAGCGGCTGGTCTTCGCCGGAAATGTCGATCAGGATGGTTCTGGGGGTCTCGATCCGGCCCAGCAATTCGATCGATTGGCGAAACGGCAACTGGTGCAAAGTCAGCCCAGCGGGGAACTCCGGGCCGAGGCTGGCGCGCAGGACATGGGCGGTTTCGGCATCGCGGACGAAGCCCATGAAACCGGGGCGGCCGGTACCGGGTAGCGCGACCGGGGTGGCGTACACAGGTTCGCCCGGCAGGGATTTGAGACCGGTCATTGCGCCGTGGCGGCCTGTGGCGGGATGAATTGGGTTTGCTGCGCCGGGCCTTGATAGATCGTTATGCTGCCGGCCATCGGGCCGCTGAGGCCGGCGAGGGCTGGAGAGACCTGACCGCTGTATACCGGCGGCGGCGGCGCGAGACGGGGATGGACCGCCGCGCCGGTCGGGCGGACGATGAGCGAGAGCGGGCCGAGATGGGCGGCGACATCGACTCGTTCCGCTTGATCGGGGGTGACTTCGAGGGTGACGGTGCGGGCCATGGCTTCTTCAGTGCCGTGGGTGCTGGCCCCCTGGACCAGGCGCTGGTCGATCGCGATGACCCGGACATCCGACAGAACGGTTTCGGCGGCGACACTTTTGGCGGGCGGCAGGTTGGGGGCGGACAGGCTCTGGGTCAGGATCAGATCGACGTGGTCGCCCGGCCAGATCAGGCCGGCGGTGCCGGTAATGGCATCGACGCCGACCGAGACCGCGCGCATGCCGGGTTTGAGCACGGCGGCGAGGAAGCCGTGATCGCCGGGGCGGATGACGTCACCGGTGATGATGATCGCACCGGCGTCGAGCGGGTGACGGACCATGGCACCGGTGTAGGCGGAGCGGTTGGCCGAGGTATCGAGCACCGCCCCGGCGGGGGGTTTGGTGCCGGTTGCGGCGAAGGTGGTGAAATCGGCCGGCTGGATCAGGCTGCCGGCGCGCAGCGGATGGGCGGTGGCAAGGAGCAGGATTTTCTGGACGATGGCGGTTTGTGGCCTGGCCGGCCGCAAATCCAGCCAGGCCACGGTGCCGAAACCAGTCAAGCCAAGCGCCAACAATATAAACAAGGATATGCGGAGAAACATTAAAGTAAGTCCTGGTCAGGATTGTTGGCGATGGTCAGAGGCACTACAGACCGGCACCGACGCTATTATAGACATTAGCCAGTGCGTGGCTGAAGACGATAAAGCTGGTGATGACGACGACCGCGGTCAGGCCAGCGATCAATCCATATTCGAGTGACGTGACGCCACGATGATCGCGATTGATAATATATCGACACGATTGAAACCACTTTGCCGCAGGATCGATCATCGTGATTTAACAATCGTGTCGACAGATTTTTGGTATTTGACGAATTTTATTCAGATGAGCTGAGGGTGGTGTTGATGGTGTTCATTGTAGTTTTTAAGCCATTGCCCAGCACACCAAAAGCAAAAATGATCACTGCTGCCATCAGTGCGGCAATCAGACCGTATTCCAGCGCTGTCACGCCGCGTTTGTCCTGGAACAGGGTGATCCCGCGCACGGCGAGCCAGGTTTTGGTATAGTCGAGCATGGTCAAGTCTCCTTCTGCCGCGCGGATTAACCGGGGAACGGCGATGATGAATGCATGGTGCCAGGATTTTTCTGGCGGGAACTCGCTGCGTTGGCGGCAGGGGGTTCGGATATTCATGGATTCATCTAGGCAAAAGAAGGTTGACAGACGGTTAACGGATGCTGGGAAGTTCGGGCGTGGTGCGGGGTTTGTCGATGGTGTGGGGCACACTCGGTCGGGGATCGGCGCGAACTTCCGCGGCAGCCGCTTCAAGGAGCCGGCGCTCGGCTTCAAGTTTGTGGTCGATCGGGACGGCTCGCTGGTTCATACGTTCAATTTCTCCGGTTCAGAGTGTTCGCTTGTGAGCGGCGATGTCAGGCGCAACCGCGCTCGAATGATGGTTTGCCGGCTGGTTTGGTATTTTCGGGCCAGCGCCGAGACGGAACTACCCGCATCGGCCTTGATCATGAATACACCTGTAGTTGCGTTCGATTGTCACCCTGCTTGGGGCGGTCATCAAGGTTCGGACCACACAGATTTCAGCCGCCCGAGTGCGCGCTTGACCATTCTGCCGCAGACGATGATGCGGGATGAACCCATCCATCTGCTGATCGGCAGCAGGGGCCTGAAGATCTACTATGAGAGTGAATGACTGGATCAGAAGCACGGGGTTCGGGCGCGCCGGCGCTGGCGGAAATTGCACATCGCGGTCGATGCCGATACCCACAAGGTCCGCGCCTGTGAATTGACACTCGACGATGTCGGCGATGTCACCGCCGTGCCGGACTTGCTCGAACAGGTCGAAGATCCGGTTGCTTGCAGTGATCGCCGATGGTGCTGATGCCGGACAGCCGGTCTACGATGCCGTGGCGGTACTAATAGGTTTGGTGCGCGGCGCATCTGCGCATCGTTCCTGAGCGTTCAGTCCGCGAACGGGTCCTGCATCAATATGGTATCGTCGCGTTCCGGGCTGGTCGAAAGCAGGGTGACCGGGCATTCGACCAGTTCCTCGATCCGGCGGACGTATTTGATCGCTTGCGCCGGTAGCTGGGCGTAGGAGCGTGCCCCTCTCGTCGAGCCGGACCAGCCCTCGACAATTTCATACACCGGCTGCGCTTTGGCTTGGGCGGCGGCACCGGGGGGCAGATGGCGGAAGGTTTCGCCGTCGATCCGGTAGCCGACCCCGATTTTCAGTTCGGCGAATCCGTCCAGCACGTCGAGTTTGGTCAAGGCGAGACCCTGGATGCCGCCGACCATCACTGCCTGTCGCACCAAGGCGGCGTCGAACCAGCCGCAGCGCCGCGCCCGGCCGGTCACGGTGCCGAACTCATGGCCGCGCTCGCCGAGTTTGCGCCCGGTTTCGTCAGATAATTCGGTCGGAAACGGCCCGGACCCCACCCGTGTGCAATAGGCTTTGGCAATCCCGATCACCCGCCCGACCGCATCCGGCCCGAGGCCCGAACCGGCGGCGGCCTGCCCCGCGACGGTGTTGGACGAGGTAACGAACGGATAGGTGCCGTGATCGACATCGAGCATCACCGCCTGCGCGCCCTCGAACAATATGCGCGACCCCGCCTTGCGGGCGGCGGCAAGGCGTTCCCACACCGGTTCGGCGAAGGGCAGTATTTGCGGCGCGAGAGCAAGCAGCTGGTCGCGCAGCGCCGCCTTCTCGAACGTCGCGGCACCCAGTCCGGCGAGCAGCGTGTTGTGGTGGAGCAGCAACTCGTCGAGCCGCCAATCCAGCGTTTCAGGTTCGGCGAGGTCGCACACTCGGATCGCCCGGCGCGCGACCTTGTCCTCATAGGCGGGGCCGATACCGCGGCCCGTGGTGCCGATGCGGCGCTCCCCGCGCGCGGTTTCGCGGGCCGCGTCGATCGCGGCGTGGACCGGTAATATCAGGGGCGCGTTGTCGGCGATCCGCAGGGTTTCGGGCGTGACCTCCAACCCCTGGGTGCGCACCCGGGCAATTTCGGCCAGCAACGCCACCGGATCGATCACCACGCCGTTGGCGATGATGCCGAGCTTGCCGCGCACCAGCCCCGAGGGCAGGAGCGACAATTTATAGGTCTGATTGCCCACCACCAGCGTATGCCCGGCGTTGTGGCCGCCCTGGAATCGCACCACGATATCGGCGCGCGAGGCCAGCCAGTCGACCACCTTGCCTTTGCCCTCGTCGCCCCATTGCGCGCCGATGATGGTTACATTTGCCATGGATTATGATCCTTCGAGGGGCGTCGCCCGCCCGTCGTGCCAGAGATGGGTGCAGTGGAGGCGCAGGGCCTCGGCGCGGTCGTCGGCAACCGGATGCAGCCCGGTGATGGTCGCGAACCGATCGGCGCGGCAGGTCTGGGCGACCGCCGGTGCGGTGCCGTGCGGCAGAAACACGCGTGGGGCCGAGGCGCTGTGGGGGGCTACCGCCAGAATTGTGTCGGGATACAGGGTGATCCCGGTTGCGGATTCGCCGTTGTCGCACAAATACCGCCCGCCGCGCCCGAGTTCCGCCTGCCGCCCCGGCGCGAAAATCGTGACCGCAACGCCGGTGTGATAGCGATAGCCGCGAAACTCGACCGGATCGATCGTCAGCCGTAAATCGGGGGCCAGATGGTGGATCGCGCTCACGGTCGCGGCCAGCCGTTCGGCCAGAGGACGCACATTGTCCGGTAGGGGGATTGCCGCGAGGGCCGCCAATCCGGAGTCGGCGGGTCCGGCGGCTTCGAGCAGGGCGCGCAGCGTCGCGGCCAGATCGCCGCCCAGATCGCTGATTTCGGCGGCATCCTTGCGGTCGAGCGCGCGGATCAACGCGGCACGATGGCGGGTGTTGCCCAGCAGCGCCGGGATCAGCGGCGGCATGGTCAAATCGACACTGATGGAAGCCACCCCGGCGGCGGCGAGGGCGGCGGCGGCAACGGTGACGATCTCGGCATCGGCTTCGGGCAGATCGGGGCCGATCAGCTCGATCCCGGCCTGGGCGACCTGGCGTTCCGGGGCAAGATGCGAGCCGCGCACCAGCAGGCATTGCCCGGCATAGGCCAGCCGCAGCGGGCGCGGTGCGGTGGCGAGGCGGGTGGTGGCGATCCGGGCGATCTGCGGCGTGGTGTCGGCGCGCACCCCCATCATCCGCTGCGATTCCGGGTCCATGAACCGGAAGGTCTGTTCGGCGACGGCCCCCCCTGAACCCGCGAACAGGGTGGATTCGAACTCGACCAGCGGCGGTTTGACCCGCTGATAGCCGTGCGCTGCGAAACACCCGGTCAGGGTTTCGGTCAGCCGCGCCTCGGCCTCGGCGTCCGGGGGCAGCAGGTCAGTGAAGCCCGCGGGCAGCAGGGCAGGGTGAGGTGGCAGATCGTCGGTCATTGCGGCGTTTCCAATCGACGCGGGCCTATAGCACCGGGTATCGTTCCGGCCAATTCGTGGCGAAACACAGGCTGGCAACCACCGAACGGTTGTGGCACGGTATCCACAACCTAAACGGGTATTCGCGTGCTGTTCAACTCATCGGTGTTCGTGGTCGGGTTTCTGCCGGCATTTCTGGCCAGTTTTGCCCTGGCCGGCTGGCGGTTCGGCCCGCGCGCGGCGCTGGTCGTGCTGCTGATCGCCAGCCTGGTGTTTTATGCCTGGTGGACTCCGGTGTTTCTGCCGCTGCTGGTAGGCTCGATCGTCGGCAATTATGCGCTGGTGCATCTGATGCGCCGCTCCCGCCACCGGCGGCCCTGGCTGATCGCCGGACTCGCCGCCAATCTCGGCCTGCTTGGCTGGTTCAAATACGCCGGTTTGTTTGCCGCGACCGGTGCCGGGCTGCTGGGGTTCCCACCGCCCGATCTCGGGATCGTCCTGCCGCTCGGGATCAGTTTCTTCACCTTCCAGCAGATCATGTTTCTGGTCGATTCCTTCCGCGACGAAACCCCCGCCTGCGGTTTTCTCGATTATGCCTGCTTCGTCGGCTTCTTCGCCCATCTGATCGCCGGCCCGATCGTGCGGCCGCGCGAGATCATCCCCCAGTTCGCCCATCACGACGGCCAAGTGCATCACGACGACCTGATCGCCGGGATCGAGATCTTCCTGCTCGGCCTCGCGAAAAAAATCGTCCTCGCCGACAGCCTCGCCCGCTTCGCCGACCCTGGCTTCCGCGTGGCCGCCGCCGGCCATCAACTCTCCCTCGTCGAGGCCTGGGTCGCGCTGCTGGCCTATGGCGCGCAGATCTATTTCGACTTTTCCGGCTATTCCGACATGGCGATCGGCCTCGCCCGCATGATCGGCGTCCGCTTCCCGCTGAATTTCCGCAGCCCCTACCAGGCGCGCGACATCGGCGATTTCTGGCGGCGCTGGAACATCACCCTGTCCGGCTTCCTGCGCGACTATCTCTACATCCCGCTCGGCGGCAACCGCCACGGCGAGGCGCGGCGCAACGCCAACCTGATGATCACCATGCTGCTCGGCGGCTTGTGGCACGGTGCCGCCTGGAGCTTTCTCGCCTGGGGCGGGCTGCATGGGCTGTACCTGATCATCCACCAGCAGTGGCGGCGGTTCGGTGGAAAAATGCCCGCGTGCCTCGCCCAGGCGATCACCCTGCTCGCCGTGCTGCTCGCCTGGGTGCCGTTCCGCGCCGAAAGCCTGCATGGTTCCTGGATCATGCTGCGCGGCCTGACCGGCGCGGGCGGCGTGTTGCTGCCGGACCTGATCGTCAAGGCGCTGCCATTCCTTCGCCATCTCGCCACCCCGGTCGCGGTGCTGCCCTATCTGGGGGCGGCGCGCGCCATGAGCGTGGTGCAGGGGGCGGCGCTGCTGGTGCTGAGCTGGGGGATCATTCTGCTCGCCCCCGACATTCACACCCTGCGCGAGCGCGGGCGCAACGCGGCGCTGGTCGCCGGCTTCGCGTTTTCGGTGCAGGCGCTGTTCTTCGCGCCCTTCGCCCGCCCGTTCATCTATTTCCAGTTCTGATGCGCCGCCTGATCCTCTGCGCCGCCGCCTCCCTCGCGCTCTACTTCGCCGCCTTCGCCTTCGTGCTGCACCGCCCGCTCTCGGTCGGTCTGCTGCGGATGGAAATGGACCAGAAACTCGCGCGCGGTGCCCGCCTCGCCTCGCCGAAACTGGTGATCCTGGCCGGCTCGAACGCGCCGTTCTCCCATTCCTGCCGGGTGATCGGGGCCATGCTCGCGATCGACTGCGAAAACGGCGGTGTCGCGGTCGGCATCGGCCTCGATGATTTGTTCGCCCGCTGGGCACCGCTGCTGCACAAAGGCGACATCGCCTATCTGCCGATCGAGGTGCAGCAATACGACGTCAGTGCCGCCCAGAACCGCATGGATATGGACGGTGCCTGGCTGTTCTACCGCAATCGCGCCCTGCTCTGGTGCCTCGGCGCGCTGCGCACCCTGGCTGGCGCGTTCGGCAACACCATGCCGGATGGTCTGGAAGCCCTGACCGAAATGGCGGCCCACGCGGCGGGGCTGGGCCATCGCCGCGCCCTGCTGCGCGCCCAGTTCGACCGCCAGGGCGACCGCATCGGCACCACCCTCGCCACCGCCGATCCTGGGTTTCTCGCCCTGCTGCACCGGGTCGAACCGTCGGCCAGCGCCATTGCCGACGGCTACGGCACGGTGCTCGTCGCGCGATTCGTCCGAACCGAAACCGCCCGCGGTGTCATGGTGATCGGTGGCTTGCCGACCGATTTCAACACCGTGCCACTATCGCGCGCCGCGATCGCCGCGATCCGCGCCGCCTTCACCGCCAACGGGGGATCGTTCCTCGAATTGCCCAACCACAGTCGGTACCCGCGCGCCGATTTTTATAACAGTGAGGATCATTTGGCGCAGCCCTGCCAGTATCTGCACACGATCGCGGTGGCGCGGGGACTCGCGCCGCTGTTGCATCGGCAGGCGAAGCCCCCCTCGGCGGCAGCGCGCGCGCTGGCCGGCACGTGCCCGCCGGTTGGCCGGGTCGTCGCTTCGAGCGGCCGGCAGACCGCCGAACCCGCGCGGACGCCACCGGCGGTCAAGATCGGCTATATGTCAACTAACAAGTAGCCGAAACGGCAACAGCCCGAAAATATTTTTGAGTTGCCGGCAACGCAATGTCCCGATATCGTCGGGCCGATGCACAGCGATGACAACAACGACGTTCTGGCTGCCTTGAACGCCGCGACGGCGGCGGCGCTGGTGGCGTGGCTTGGCGGCGCTTTCGAGCATTCACCTTGGGTGATCGAAGTGGCGGCGGCGGCGCGGCCCTTTGCCAGCGTGGCGGCCCTGCATCGGGCCTGCGTTGCCGCCATCGCGGCGGCCCCGGAAGCGCGCCGCATCGCCCTGGTACGCGCCCACCCCGATCTGGCGGGAAAAGTGGCGCGCGCCGGGGGCCTCACGCCGGAATCGGCGCTCGAGCAGGCCGGTGCTGGACTCGACCGGCTGTCCTCAGCCCAGTTCGCGCGGTTCGAGGCGCTGAACGCCGGCTATCGCGCGCGATTTGGCTGGCCGTTCGTCATTTGCGTGCGGGGCCGCAGCGCGGCCGATATTCTCGATGCGTTCGAGTGCCGGATGGGCGGCGCGCCCCCCACCGAACTTGACGTGGCCTTGCGCGAGATCGCGGCCATCGCCGCCCTGCGCCTGACCGACCTGCTCGCTCAGCATAAATCCGCTCCGCTCGCCCACCATGACTCCGCGCTGTCGGGAGCCTCAGCATGAACCATCTCGCCACGGTTGCCGAACACCCAGCGTTGGACATTCTGGCGGCACAGGTGCGGCACGATCTCGAATGCCTCGATTATCCGGCGCGCGCCTGGGTGCGGCCGCGCCAGCATGCATCGGCGAGCCATGTGTTCGATGTGGCGATCGTCGGCGCGGGCCAGAGCGGGCTGGCCACCGCCTTTGGCCTGCTGCGCGAGCGGATCGACAATATCGTGGTGCTCGACGAAAATCCCGAGGGTCTGGAAGGCCCCTGGCTGACCTACGCCCGCATGGCCACGCTGCGCACGCCCAAGCACATCACCAGCATCGATGGCGGGGTTCCCAGTCTGACGTTCCGGGTCTGGTGGGAAGCGCAACACGGCGCGGCGGGCTGGGAGGCGCTCGGCAAAATTCCGCGTCAGGAATGGATGCGTTATCTGCGATGGTATCGGCGCACCCTGGCGCTGCCGGTGCGCAACGATACCCGCGTCAGCCTGATCGAACCGGTCGAAGCCGGGCTGTTCCGCCTGCATCTCGAGGCGGCGGGCGCGCCGGAGCCGGGGGCGTTGCTCGCGCGCAAGGTGGTGCTGGCCACCGGCATCCAGGGCGGCGGCGAGTGGCACACGCCCGATTTCATCCGCGCCGCCCTGCCCCGCGCGCGCTACGCCCATACCTCGGAGGCGATCGACTACAGCGCGATGCAGGGGCGGCGGATCGGGATTCTGGGCGGCGGGGCCTCGGCGTTCGACAATGCGCAATTCGCGCTCGGCGCGGGGGTCGGCGAAGCGCACGTGTTCATGCGCCGCGCCGAAATGCCCCGCGTCAACCCGATCCGGTTCATGGAAAATGCCGGATTCCTCGGGCATTTCGCCGACCTCGACGACGCGGTGAAATATCGCGCGATCGACCACTTCCTGCGGCAAAATCAACCCCCCACCAACGACATGTTCAGTCGTGCCGCCGGTTATCCGGGGTTTCACCTGCACCTCGGCGCGCCCTGGACCGCGGTCGCCGAAACGCGGGCCGGCGTGCGGGTCGAAACCCCGCAGGGCGCGCATGAATTCGATTTTGTCGTGCTCAGTACCGGCATGTTGACCGATGCCCGGTTGCGGCCGGAACTGGCGCTGGTCGCCGAACACATCGCCTGCTGGCGCGACCGGTTCGCCCCGGCGGATGGAAAGCGCAACGCTTTGCTCGACGATCATCCCTATCTCGGCCCCAATTTCGGCTTTGTCGCCCGCAGCGACGCCGGGGTGGACAAGCTGCACGGCCTGTTCGCCTTCAACTATGCGGCCCTCGCCAGCCTTGGCCTGTCGGCTTCGGCATTGTCCGGCCTGAAATTCGCGCTGCCGAAGCTGGTGCAGGGCATCGCCGGGCAATTGTTCACCGACGATGCGGCGGCGACCATGCGTGACTACATGGCCTACGCGGAACAGGAGTTCATCGGGCAATGGCCGGCCGCCTGACCACCCATGTGCTCGATACGGTGCGCGGCACGGCGGCGGCGTTCATGGCCGTACGCCTGCACCGGATCGATCCCGATCCGGCGCTGCTGCTCAGTGTCACGCTCGATGCCGAAGGCCGTGCCGTGCTGCTGGCGGGGGAGGCGATGCAACCGGGCATCTACGAAATCGTTTTTGCCGCCGGGGCCTATCGCGGCAGTGCCAACCGGGCGTTTCTGGGCGATATTCCGGTCCGGTTCGGGATCGAGACGGCGGACCAGCACTACCATGTTCCGCTCATTCTCAGCGGCTTCGGCTATTCGACCTATCGTGGCGGCTGACCCGAATGAAAGCGCGCCTCCCGGTTCGGATCGTCTTTAACGCAAGGTCAGTCCTCGGCCTCGCAGGCGGCGATCTGTTCGCGGGCGAGGGCGACGAACACGTCCAGCGCCGGCGACAACGACCGCCCCTGGCGCAGATAGACCCCAAGTTCGGTCTGCACCGGTCCCGGCCGGGCCAGCGGCAGAAACACCAGCGCGGCGCTGGCGAGTTCCGCCTCGATCCCCACCCGCGCCTGAAACGCGACGGCATCGAGCCGCAGGGCGAGGTTTTTCATCAGGGTCACCGAATTGGCCTCGGCCGCAATGTCCAGCCGGCCCTCGAAGCGCTGACACAGCGGGGCCAGCAGCGAATGGATCGACAGATCCGGACTCGGCAGCACCAGGCGGTGGCGGGCGCATTGGGCAAAGCTGATGGTGCCGTCGATCGCTTCGGCCACCAGCGGGTGGTTCGGCTGCATCACCGCCCCCAGGCGCAACCGCCCCACCGCAAGCTGCTGCAAGGCCGCGTCGCGGCGGAGCGAAAACGCAATCCCGATGTCGGATTCATCGCGCATCAGGGTTTGTGGAATATCGTTCGATCCTTCGGTGCGCAGGGTGATCTTGATGCCGGGATAGCGCGAGGCCATGCGTTCGATCACCGCCGGCATGAACCGCGCATTCAGCGATTCCGCCGCAATCACCGCGATCTCGCCCCGGCGGAGGCCGCGCAGCGCATCAAACTCCGCCCAGGTCCGCCGCTCGTCCTGCAACACCGCAATCGCGTGCCGCGCCATGACCTCGCCCGCCGGGGTCAAAGACATGCCGCCCGGCGAACGCTCGAACAATGGCAGCCCCAATTCTTCCTCAAGGTGCAGAACCCGCCGGTTCACCGCCGAGGCGGCAATGCCGAGATGCCGCGCCGCTTCGCGCACCGCACCGTGGCGGCGCACCGCATCGAAATACAGCGCCGTCCGGTAGTGCGACCATCTGTTCATGGGCCGGTTTTATGCCCGACAGCGTGAACATAGGAAAGACCCAAGGCACCGTCGGCACCATGGCGGTGCGGGCCAATCTGATCCATACGCCGCGCCGGGGCGCGATCGAGGCGATCGCCGATGCGCTGATCGTCGTCAGCGCGGGCACGATTGACCGGGTGGTTGCCCCCGCAACCGCCGACCATGCCGATCTGGCCCTGGCATTTGCCGAAACCGGCCGGTTGCTGACCTGCTCGCCCCACGCCGTGCTGCTGCCGGGGCTGGTCGATCTGCACGTCCACGCCCCGCAATTTCCCCAGCTTGGTACCGCCCTCGATCTGCCGCTCGACCGATGGTTGCAGGAACACACGTTCCCGCTCGAAGCCCGCTACGCCGATCTGGCGTTTGCCGAGGCGACCTATAGCGAACTGGTCGCCACCCTGCTGGCCAACGGCACCACGACGGCGCTTTATTTCGCGACGATCCACCTTCCGGCGACCCAGCGCCTTGCCGAGATTTGCCTGCGCCAGGGCCAGCGCGCCTTGATCGGCAGGGTGGCGATGGATCATCCGGCGCAGTGCCCGGATCTCTACCGCGACCCCTCCGCCGCCATCGCCGCCGATGAAACCCGCCGCTTCATCGGCTTTGTTCGCACCATGGCGGGGAATGGCCACCGTCTGATCCACCCGGTGATTACCCCCCGGTTCATCCCGGCCTGCACCGACGAACTCTTGGCCGCGCTCGGCGCGCTGGCGGGGGAAACCTCGTGCCACGTGCAGACCCATTGCTCGGAAGGCGACTGGGAGCACGGCCATGTTCACGCCCGCTGCGGTTGCAGCGACACCACCGCCCTCGACCGCTTCGGCCTGCTCGGCCGCCGCACCATCCTGGCGCACGGCAATTTCATCGACAGCGCCGATATGGATCTGATCGCGGCGCGGGGTGCCGGCATCGCGCATTGCCCGCTCTCCAACGCCTATCTGGCCGATGCGGTGTTTCCGCTGCGCGCCGCGCTCGACCGGGGGGTGCATGTGGGCATCGGCACCGACATCGCCGGCGGCCCCAGTGCCTCGGTACTGGAAAACGCGCGCCACGCGGTGACGGTTTCGCGGATGCTCGAAGACGGCGTGAATCCCGATGTACCGCGTGCCGCACGGGGGTCGCCGTCCTCGCGCATCGACTTTCGCGAGGCGTTCTATCTCGCCACCGCAGGCGGCGGGATCGCGCTGGATTTGCCGATCGGCGTGTTCGCCCCCGGCTATCAGTTCGACGCCCTGCTGATCGATCCGGCAACGCCGGCAAGCAATCTGCGGATCGGCCTTGCCGCAAAGCCGGACGATGCGCTGCAACGCATTGTCTACACCGCGCAGCGCGCCGATATTTCCGAGGTGTGGGTTGCCGGGATGAGGGTTGCCGGGGTGAGCGATCATCGTGGATAATCTCACCAACCACGATGCAATGGGGTTCCCCCAGCCGATCCGGTTTTATTGCGGCGGGACGATCGTTGCGGTGCGCGATCTGCCGATCACCACCACCGTGCTGCAATGGTTGCGCCAGCACTCTGGCCGCCCTGGCACCAAGGAGGGCTGCGCCGAGGGCGATTGCGGGGCGTGTACCGTCATCGTCGCGGAGCTTTGCCCGGAGGGCGCGCCGGCCCGTTATGCCATTCGGGTCGATCACCTCGCGCTGCGCCCGATCAATGCCTGCATCCGTTTTCTGCCGACGCTGCACGGCAAGGCGTTGCTGACGGTGGAAGATTTGCAGACCATAACGCCCGAAGCCCTGCATCCGGTGCAGCAGGCGATGCTCGATTGCCACGCCTCGCAATGCGGCTTCTGCACGCCGGGGTTCGTGATGTCGCTGTTCGCGACCTACACCCGCCACACCGCCGCGAACACCCGGCCCGCGCGCGCCGATGTCGCCAACGATCTCGCGGGCAATCTGTGCCGCTGCACCGGCTATCGCCCGATCCTCGATGCCGCCGAACGGATGTTCGATCTGCCACGGGTCACCCTCGATACCGCGCCGATCACCGCGGCTCTCCGCGCGATTGCCGAGACGACACCTCCGGTTTTCGAATACCGCGCGCCGCATCCGGCCTATGGCACCGCCGAGACGCCCAGGGTCGATTGCTATAGCGCCCCCACCACCGTCGCGGCGCTCGACGATGTTTATGCGGCGCGTCCCCACGCGCGCCTGCTGGCCGGGGCGACCGATATCGGGCTGTGGGTCAACAAGCAGTTCCGCGACATCGGCGACGTGATTGCGTTGAACGAGGTCGCGGAGTTGCGAACCTTGACGCTGGACCGCGCCCGTCTGGTCATCGGCGCGGCGGTGCCGCTGGAAGACGCCTGGGCCGCGCTGATCCGCCTGGTTCCGAACTGTGCCGAAATGGCCGCGCGTTTTGCCGGCCCCCCGATCCGCCACGCCGGGACGATGGGGGGAAACATCGCCAACGGCTCGCCGATCGGCGATGCCGCCCCGGTGCTGCTCGCGCTCGATGCGGTGCTGACGCTGCAATGCCGGGGCCGCCTCAGGCGTCTGCCGCTCGGGTCGTTCTACCTCGACTACATGCGTAACGCGCTGGCACCCGGCGAATTTTTGCGCAGCATCGAAATTCCGCCGCCGGACCCGAAAACCCTTTTCGCCGCCTACAAAATATCGAAGCGGATCGACTGCGATATCGCGGCCCTGAGCCTCGCCGCCGCGATCATCTTTGCCGAGAGCGCCCCGCCGGGCAGCCCGGCTCCGGGCGACACCATCGCGGATGTCCGCCTCGCCTTCGGCGGCATGGCGGCCACCGTCCGCCGCGCCACGAATGCCGAGGCTGCCCTGCGCGGCCACGCCTGGACGGCGGCCACGCTGGACCACGCGATCCTCGCCCTCGCCGATGATTTCACCCCCCTGACGGACCTGCGCGCCAGCACCGTCTATCGCCTGCGCGTCGCTGGTAATTTGTTGCGCCGGTTATGGCTCGAAACCCGGCGCACCGACCGGCTGCCCCCAAGCGCGACCCGCGCCCGCGTGGTCGCCGTTCAGGGAGGCGGCGCATGAACGACATCGGTCCCCCCTCCGATCGCCGGCACTCCATCAGGGGATTTTCCGGCGATGTCGTGACCGCCTGGTCCGAGGCCGATGCGGAACGCCTCGGCCTCGGTGCGCGGATCGGCGTTGGGGTTCCGCATGAATCGGCGCATCTGCACGTCACCGGCACCGCCGCCTACATCGACGACGTGCCCGAACGCGCCGGCACGCTGCACGCGGCGCTGGGGTTGTCGCCAGTAGGGGCCGGCCGCCTGATCGGCATCGATACCGGGTTTCTGCGCGCGCTGCCCGGCGTGGTCGCGGTGCTGACCGCCGCGGATATTCCCGCCATCAACGATTGCGGCCCGATTTTCCACGACGACCCCATTCTGGCCGAGGACGATGTGCGCCATTGCGGTCAGCCGGTGTTCGTCATCGTGGCGACCGAGCGCGATCTGGCCCGCCGCGCCGCCGCGCGTGCCGGGGAGGCCCTGACCATCGAGCCGGCACAAGGCATCTACACGGCCCGTGCCGCCCACGCGCGGGGCGACTATGTTCTGCCGCCGGTTCACCTGATCCGTGAATCCACTGACGGGGCGTTAGATCGCGCTCTTGCCACCGCACCGCACCGCCTGCGCGGCCACTTCAGCCTGGGCGGGCAGGAGCAGTTCTACCTCGAAGGGCAGATCACCTACGCCATTCCGACCGAGGGCCATGGGTTGCATGTCATGTGCTCCACCCAGCATCCGAGCGAAATGCAGCAGGTGATCGCGCACGCGCTCGGCTGGCGCAGCCATCGGGTGCTGGTGGAATGCCGGCGGATGGGCGGGGGGTTCGGCGGCAAGGAATCGCAATCTGCCCTGTTTGCCTGCGCCGCCGCCCTCGCCGCGCGCCAGACCAACCGCCCGGTCAAACTGCGGCTCGATCGCGACGATGATTTCCTGGTTACCGGGCGGCGGCATCCGTTCGAGTTCGATTACGATGTCGGCTTCGACGACGCGGGCCGCATCCTCGGGTTCGACGTCAGCATGATCGCCAATGCGGGGCATTCGGCCGATCTTTCGGGTCCGGTGGTCACCCGCGCCCTGTGCCATGTCGATAATGCCTACTTTCTGCCTGAAGTGGCCATTCACGGCTACGCCGCGCGCACCAACACCCAGAGCAACACGGCGTTTCGAGGGTTCGGCGGCCCGCAAGGCGCGCTGGTCACCGAAATTGTGCTGGACCGTATCGCCCGCGCCCTGGGACGGGACGCGCTGGAAATCCGGTGCCGCAATCTGTATGGCACGGCGACTAACAACATCACGCCCTACGGCCAGATCGTGGAAGACAACGTGATCGGACCGATCATCGACGATCTCGTTGTATCCAGCGGCTATCACGAACGCCGGGCGGCGGTCGCACAGTTCAATCGCGATAACATCGTTTTGAAAAAGGGGTTGGCGCTCACCCCGGTCAAATTCGGTATCTCGTTCAACGTGCCGCATCTCAACCAGGCGGGGGCGCTGGTTCATATTTACGTCGATGGCAGCATTCTGGTCAATCACGGCGGCACCGAAATGGGGCAGGGCCTCAACACCAAGGTCGCCCAGGTGGTCGCGGATGTTCTGGGCGTCGGGTTCGATGCGGTCCGTTGCACCGCCGCCGACACCAGCAAGGTCGCTAACACCTCGGCAACCGCCGCGTCCACCGGGGCCGATCTGAACGGCATGGCGGCGGCGGATGCGGCGCACCGGCTGCGCGACCGCCTCGCGACTTTCGCGGCACGCCACTACGAATGCGATCCCGCCAGCATCCGGTTTGCCAACGGCATGGTCGCGCTGGGGGCGCGCGCCGTCGCGTTTGCGACCCTGGTACGTCAGGCCTACGAGGCGCGGGTGCAGCTTTGGAGCGAGGGATTTTACACCACGCCGAAAATCCACTGGAACCCCACAACAATGAACGGCCGCCCGTTCTATTATTTTGCCTATGGGGCCGCGGTCAGCGAGGTGGTGATCGACACGCTGACCGGCGAGTTTGCCTTGCTGCGCGCCGATATTCTGCACGATGCCGGGCAGTCGCTGAACCCGGCGATCGATATCGGTCAGATCGAGGGCGGCTTCATCCAGAGTCTGGGCTGGCTGACCACCGAGGAGCTGGTCTGGCACGAGGCCAGTGGCCGGTTGCTGACCCACGCGCCCAGCACCTACAAAATCCCCACTGCGAACGACTGCCCGGCGGCGCTGCATGTTCGCCTGTTTGAAAACATCAATACGGAGCCGACGATCTTCCGCTCCAAGGCGGTGGGCGAACCGCCGATGCTGCTGGCGTTTTCGGCCCTGCTCGCGATCCGCGATGCGATTGCGGCGGTGGGCAACCCCACCGCCGATCCCCCGCTCCGCGCGCCGGCCACACCGGAGGCAATTCTGGATGCGATCGAAGCGGTGCGGGCGAACGAAGCGGTGCGGGCAATCGAAACCGATCGACCGGCGGGCGGCGGATGAGTCCGCGGGCGGTCAGTGTCGCGGTGGATGCGGTGCGGGGTTCCGCCCCGCGCGAGGCGGGGGCGCGCATGCTGGTGTTTGCCGATGGCACCGAGGGCAGTATCGGCGGCGGCGCGCTCGAATACGCCGCGATCGGGCAGGCCCGTACCCTGCTCGGCCTCTGGCAGACCCAGGGTGCCACCCCGCACCGGGAAACCCGTGCCCTCGGCCCGCAACTCGGCCAATGCTGCGGCGGCTCGGTGACGCTAGTGTACGAGCCATGGCTGGCCTGCCGTTTGCCGCCGTCGCCGCCGTTGTTTCATCTGCAACTGCACGGCGCGGGCCATGTCGGGCGGGCGCTGATCGGCGTGCTGGCGACGCTGCCCGTCACGATCGACTGGATCGACCAGCGGGCGGACATATTTCCGCCTGAACCGCCGCAGGGCCGGGCGCGCCTGCGGTGCCGCCGCGTCGAAATCCCGCAGACCGCGGTGGTCGATGCGCCGCCGGGTGCGCGGTTTCTGGTGATGACCCATAGCCATGCCCTCGATTTCGCGGTTTGCGCCGCCGTCTTGCGCCGGGGCGACGCCGATTTCGTCGGGCTGATCGGCTCGCGCACCAAGCACGCCCGGTTTGTCGGCCGCTGGCGGGCCGCCGGCATCGCCGATGGCGCGATCGACCGGCTGACCTGCCCGATCGGCCTGCCGGGGATCACCGACAAGCGCCCGGAAATCATCGCCGTCGCGGTTGCCGCACAGTTGCTCCTGCCCGGCACCAATCCTCCCGCGCGGCCGGTGGCCAAAGAGAGCGCCACCTGCCCCGACTGCGCCCTCGTCTGCGCCTGATCGTGTCCCCATGGGCGGTTGGAACCGCGCGCCATTTTGCGCCATAAGGCAGGGGAGCAACACGGGACGCACGCGATGGCCGGATACGATATTGTTATCAAGGGCGGCACGGTGGTCACGCCGGTCGAACAGTTCCGCGCCGACATCGGCATCACCGGTGAAACCATCGCCGCGATCGGCGCAGATCTGCATGGCGAGCGGGTGATCGACGCCACCGGATTGCTGGTCATGCCGGGCGGGGTCGATAGTCATTGCCATATCGAACAATTGCGGGCCGATGGCACGGCGGATGAGGAGAGTTTTGTCTCCGCCAGCACCTCGGCCTTCGCAGGGGGTACCACCACCGCCATCACGTTTTCCACCCAGTTCAAGGGCTGTCCGATCGGGCCGAGCCTCGCCGAATACCAGCGCCGCGCCGCGACCGCGATGATGGACTACAGTTTCCACCAGATCATCACCGATCCGACCGACGAAGTGATCCACCAGGAAATCCCGGCACTGATCGCCGCCGGTATCCGCAGCCTCAAGGTGTTCCTGACCTACGATCCGCTGCACGTCGATGACCGGGGATTTATTCGCATTCTGGCGGCGGCGCGGCGGCACGGCGCGTTAGTGACGGTGCATTGCGAGAATTACGCGGCGATCGGCTGGATGACCGAGGCGCTGCTCGCCGCCGGCCACACCATCCCGAAGTACCACGCCTGGTCGCGCCCGGTTGCGGTGGAGCGGGAAGCGACGTTTCGCGCCATCGCCCTGGCCGAACTGGTCGATCAGCCGATCCAGATTTTTCACGTGTCTTGCAGCGAGGTCGCCGAGGAGATCGCCCGCGCCCAGGCGCGGGGCGTCAAGGTATGGGCGGAAACCTGCTCGCAATATCTCACCCTGACGGCGGATGACATGGACCGCCCCGGCTTTGAGGGGGCGAAGTTCATGTGCAGCCCCGCCCCGCGCGACGCCGATGCCGCGGCGGGCCTGTGGTCGCAGATCGGGCGCGGAACCATCGATGTCATTTCATCCGATCATAGCGGCTATCGGTTCGCGGGCACCGCAGGCAAGCGCAGTGCCGGAGTGGATGCGCCGTTCCGCGACATTCCCAACGGGGTGCCCGGTCTGGGCGCGCGGCTGGCGCTGCTGTTCAGCGAAGGGGTGAGTGCCGGGCGCATCACCGCGAGCGATTTCGTGCGCCTGACCGCCTTCAACCCGGCCCGGCTGTTCGGTTTGCAAACCAAGGGGCGGCTCTCACCGGGGGCCGACGCCGATGTGGTGTTGTGGGACCCGATGAAGCAGGTCACGCTGACCAACGCGATGATGCAGCACGCGATCGATTACTCGCCCTACGAAGGCCGCGCGGTCACCGGGTTTCCGGTTCTGACGCTGCGCCGGGGTCGTGTGGTGATGCGCGATGGCACGGTGCAGGCCGAACCCGGCACCGGGCGGTTTGTCGCCCGCGCCCCTTACGACTTCATCAAACCGGCCGGCTGCCTCGCCAACGGGTTCGATGCATCGAACTTCGCCTGAGCGGTCCTGATCAGTATAGCAGCCCAACCTCGGCAATGGCGGCGAACTGGGTGCTGATGCCGCCAACCCCTTTATTGATGTGAACGAACGCAAGGTCGGTGCGGGCAAACAGGCTTTTGTACTGCCATGTCGGCGTGATCGCGGCACCCCATAAATTAGTGCCCGCACCATAGCCGAAGTAATCGCCGCCGGCCCCGTCGCGGTGCGAGGGTGTTTCGGTCGCATATTCAACAAATCCACCCAAGGAATAGGGCGACTTGCCGAACGCGTAGTCGGCGAACACACCCGAAGTGAAATTTGCCGCCGGTCCCGCGAGTTCGGCCTGTGGCGCATAACGATGGACGGGGCCGGCGTATTCATATTGAATTTCAGGGGTTACAGTAAAGCCGCCCGATGTGTAGGTCATCCATCCGCCGTAGAGCGTCGAATTATTGTATAGCAGATTACCAATCCCGGTCACGTTCGGGCCGGTGGTGCCGAGGTGGCTGGCACCGTTCAGCGTCACGCTCAGCGTCGGACTGACGACATAGGTCAGCAGCCATTGCAGGTAGTTGACGCGCTTGGTGTAAAATCCGTCGTCGAGCTGAACCACCCCGTTGAACCGCCCGTAGGAGCCGGATGCGTTCACGCCGCGTGCCTGCGCCGGTTCGACAAAGGCGATTTCGCTGTGGAACATACTGTAGTTGTTCCAGTCCTGCGCCGATTCGAAACCTTCCGGGGTGCCGAGCTGGCCCGCCGAAATCGTGATGTGGCTGTTCAGGACCAGCGACAGATACCCCGCGTACAGAGCGCTGAACGGTATGTAGTTCGGGCCGCCCGGCGTCGCCGAACCAGGCGGATAGCCCAGCACCAGCCCGGAATAGGCACCCACCCGCACCGTGGCGCGGATGACGCCGGTGGTGGTGCTGACGCCGATCAAGGCGTTTTGCAACTGCACGCCGTCCGATTTGATGCCATCCGGAGGGTTGTTCATGGCGTAACCGAAGCCATCCGCCCCGATGTTGATCTCGATGGGTCCGAGCGGGCCGCCATCGAACGGAACCGGTGCCGGCGGTGCCAATGCGGCGTGCGCCATCGCGCAGGTCGAGACGAGAACGACAGAACCGAGCAGGCGCGCGGCGAAAGCCATGGGTTTCATGGAATACTAACCTTTGGATAGGGGTTGTCGGATCGCCGGAAGGCGCGCGGTGGACTGAGGTTATTTCGGGGTGGTTATCCGACAGTGGTTCGCGCCGCGCGGCGCGAGAGTGTCACGTATATCGTGGCCGCAATGACGCCGCCGATGAACAGCGAAAACGTCTTGAGTTCACCGGGGATAAATCCGGTCGCGATCGCGACCAGGCTCGCCGCGATCACACTTTTCACCGCGACCGGGTTGAACCCGTTGGCATACCAGTAAGGATCGCCCGGGCGGTCGCTGAACAAGGCCGGCACGTCGATGGTTTGTGCTTTCACCAGATAGAAATCGGCGAGCAGAATGCCGTAGAGCGGGCCGATCGCGGCGGCGAGCAGATCGACCGTGTAGTGGATCGTCGCTGGATTATTGAACAGATTCCACGGCATCAGGAACACAGATCCGACCGCTGCGATCATCCCGCCCATCCGAAAGCTGACCCGGTGTGGCGCACAATTCGAAAAATCGAAGGCGGGGGAAACGAAGTTGGCGACAATGTTGATCCCCACCGTCGCGGTGACGAAGGTGAACGCCCCCAGCAACGCGGCGGTGGTATTGCCGATTTTGCCGACGGTGATCACCGGGTCGGTAATCATGGCACCGAACACCGGGATGGTACCGGAAACCACGACCACGGTGACGATCGAGAACAGCAGGAAATTCACCGGCAGACCCCAAAAATTACCCTTGCGGACATCTGCGTTGGTGCGGCAATACCGCGCGAAATCGGCAAAGTTCAGCGTCGGGCCGGCAAAATATCCGGCGACCAGCGCCACCGCCAAAATCATCTGCCAGATCACCGCGCCGCCGTGCAGATGGGTCGATGACAGGTTGAAGCTGATATGATCAAGTCCGGCCCGCGAGACGATCCAGACCGCGAGGGCCAGCATCACTGCGTAAACCGCCGGCCCCGCCCAGTCGATGAAGCGCTTGATGCTCTCCATCCCCTGCCAGAACACGATCGCTTGCAACGTCCAAACCAGCAGAAAGCTGATCCAGCCCAGTGTCGACAGGCCGAGAAACGCCGATTTTTCAAGCGAAACCGTGGCGGGGTCGAATTTGAGGATCAGGATATTGAGAGCGCCGGACGCAAGGTAGGTCTGAATACCATACCAGACCACCGCGATGGCACCGCGAATCACCGCCGCGATATTGGCACCGAACACGCCAAATGAGACGCGGGCGACCACGGCATACGGCACCCCGGCCTGCTGCCCCATTTTGCCAAGAAGATTGGCGAATAACTGAACGATCGAAATTCCGATCAACAGGCTGATCAGCACTTGCCACCCCGTCAGGCCGGAGGCGAACAGGCTGGCGGCGAACACATAGCCGCCGACGCTGTGGACATCGGCCATCCAGAACGCGAAAATGTTGTACCAGGTCCAGCTTTGCGTTTTACCCGGCGCGACGTCGGTGCCGATCTTTGCCAGCGGAGCGAGGTCGTCATTAAATAGCCGGTCCGAATACGGTTCGGCGAGCGGCGTGGCGATTACGAAATCACTCATCGGAGGCTCCTGTTACGAAAAAATCGGAGCCGCGTAGCTATTGTTTCCCTCGTCACTTGACACCATACTCAACAGGGTTGCCACTTCCTGTCAACAAAAATCAGAACAATTGTGAACAATCTTTCGCGTATGAATGCCAAGCCCGTGCCGCTTTCTCCCCAAACGCCGGCGACGTTCCCCCGTGCCACCACGGGACTAACGGCGGTGGAGGTCGGAATTTTCGCCGCACTGCACGCCGCGATCGTTGAACAGCGCCTGCTTCCCGGCACCCGATTGATCGAGGAAGAACTGGCGGCGATCTACCGGACGAGCCGGATGCGGATCAGACGGGTGTTGCTGGCGCTGGCGCACGAGGGCGTCATCGCGTTGCCGCCAGGGCGGGGCGCACAAGTTGCCTGTCCGAGCGTGGAGGATGCAAAATCGGTGTTCCAGGCCCGCCGCCTGATCGAAGCGGGGTTGATCGAGGCACCGGGTGCCGCGCTGGCACCGCCCGCCATTGCGGCGCTGCGCCAGTGCCTGCGTGCTGAAACCGCGGCAAACCAGGTCCACGACCGTGCCGGGATGATCGCGCAATCGGGTCTGTTTCACCTCGAACTGGCGCGCGGATTGGGCAACCCGGTCATTGCCGATATCGTATCGACTCTGGTGAGCCGGTCGTCACTGATCATTGCCCTGTTCCAGCGCAACAGCGCGGTTTGCTGCCGCCTCGACGAGCACGCCGTGCTGATCGAGGCATTGGAGGCCGGCCGGTTCGGCCCTGCTGCCGTGCTGATGCGCGACCACCTCGACGCGATCGAGGCGGGGCTTGATATCGAAGTAAAACCGGGGGTACCGAACGATCTACGCGCGATCCTGGCTAGAACCTGATCATTTGAGGATGAACAGGCTCTATCGCTATTTTCGCGAGCAATATTGCTCTAAACCCACCCCTCTAACAATCACAACCGATTTATAGAAAGGGCTTTGTCTCTATTCTTTCAAGAAAAAAAACATCCTTGTTTAAAAACACGTCCTTTTTTATTGTAAATCCTTCATCAACCCAAACCGATGCATCTTGCGATACAGCGTATTCCGGCTGATCCCTAATGCCGTGGCGGTTGCTGCGATCCGCCAATGCTGTTGATCGAGGGCTAGCGCGATCTGGGTCCGTTCATCGGCGTTGCCGCCCGGGGCATCCGGGGCGCTGCTGCCCGGCGGATGGTTGTGCGGACGATCGGGGAGTGCCGCCGGCGCGACCGGGGGGGCCGCGCCGGCGATCAGCCGGGGCAGATGGGTCCGCTCGATCCGCCCGCCTTCGGCAAAGGCGATGGCGGTGCGCAGGGTGTTGCGAAGCTCGCGGATATTGCCTGGCCAGTCGTGCGCCAGCATCGCCTGCCAGGCGTCCGGAGCGAAAGACATGGGTGTACCGGCGCTTTCGTCGCGGCAGATTTGTTCGATCAGGGCGGCACGGTCGGCGCGGGCGCGCAGCGACGGCATGGTGAGCGTCACGCCGTTGAGCCGGAAGAACAGATCCATCCGGAATTCACCGCGCGCCACCAGGGCGTCAAGGTCGCGGTGGGTGGCGCTGACCACGCGGATATCGACCGGGATCGGGGTGGAGCTGCCGAGCGGAACAATCTCCTTTTCCTCAAGCAGGCGCAGCAACCGTGCCTGAATCGAGAGCGGCATGTCGCCGATTTCGTCGAGAAACAGCGTGCCGCCGTGCGCGGCGAGCGCCTTGCCGCGCATACCGCCGGTGCGGGCACCGGTAAAAGCACCAGCCTCGTAGCCGAACAACTCGCTTTCGATCAATTGTTCGGGAATCGCGGCGCAACTCATGGCGATGAACGGGTCGTCGCTCCGGGCGCTGGCCTGATGGATCGCGCGGGCAAAACTGTCCTTGCCGGTTCCGGTTTCGCCGAGGAGAAGAATATTGATGTCGCGGTCCATCACCCGTTCGGCGCGCCAGACGTTTTCGGCCATGACGGGATCGGCACCGGCCAGGGCGGCAAGCGTCGGCACCGGTTTGTGGCGAGGCCGCGCAAGGGACCGCAGCGGCATCGCTTTCTCGGCCCCCATGCCCGATGGGGTGCGGGGCCGCGTGCGAGCGCGCGCATGTTTGGCCGGCCAGATGCTGGCATAGCCGTGGCGGTCGGCACCATGCGCGATCGGCCAGATCGCGAAGGGCTGGGTCTCGGCGTGTTCGAACAAACGGTCGGTCGAAATGTCGAACAATTCGGCGACGCTGTGGCCGACCAGCTGGGTGTGGGTCTCCTTGCCGAGCTGGGCCGGCACCGTGCTGTCGACCGCCCGGATCTGGCCCTGCTCGTCGATCGCCAGCAGGCTGTCATACGGCAGACCCACCAGTTCCGGGCGCTCGTGAAACCGCAAAATCATGCAGTCGCGGAAGCTGTGGGTGAAGTGCAATTGCTCGATGATCCGCGCCGACATACTGACCAGGGCAATGGTTGGAACCTGCGAGGCGCGGCTGTCGTCGCAATTGAGGCAGGTGGCGTCGAGCACGCCGAGCAGCGCGCCATTCGAACCCCAGATCGGGGCGGCGGAGCAGGTCATCCGGCTGTTGCGGATGAAATAGTGATCGTCGCGATGCACTACGCGCGATCGGCGATCGTGCAGGCAGGTGCCGGGTCCGTTGACACCGCCATGCCGCTCGTCCCACAAGAATCCGGGGGCCATGTTGGCCGTGCGGGCGCATTCGGCGTTGGCGTTGTCGGTAAAGGCATCGAGGATGGTACCGGTGGCGTCGGTCAGCATCAGCACGTAGCGCGATGCGGCGTCCGACGCCCCGACCTGATGGCTGATCTGGCTCAGCAGCCTGTTCATCTCGGCCCGGCCAACCCGCTCGAACAACCCGAGTTCCTCGCGCAGTTGCTTCAGTGCCGCCCCCCCGATGTGCTCACCGGGCGGCGGCTGGTGCGGGTCAAGCCCATAGTCGTCGCGGCAGCGCTGCCAGGCGGCCTCGATATAGGCCTCCCGGAGCACATGGCGCGCCGGCGCGGCGGCATTGGCCAAGTCTTTATTGGCCAAGTTTATATTGGCCAGGTCTTCAGATGACGTCGTGCGGTGATCGAACAAACCCGATCCCGCCATGTTGGCATGGGCCATTCTGGCGTACTCCCAATTGTCGGTCATTTTCAGCACGACCGATCAGAACGCGGAGTGTAGCAGACTGTCCCACGGATGGCACGAATTGTCACGCATGATTGATCGCACGGTTACAGATCTTTTAAGCTGGGGCAAGGTTATCTGCCGGTTTACCCGTTCGGCGGGGTTGGCATGTTCCTTGCTCCGCTGGGATGCGCCGGACAAATCCGGTGCGCAATGAACGGCAAGCGGCCTATGCCCAGTGGTTGGTGCCGCACATCTGGAGGGAACATAATGCAGAGACTAGGACGAATGTCGTTGGGCCGTTCGCTGAAGGTGGCGACGCTCGGAATCATCGGAGCCAGCGCGGTTACGCTCGGTGCCCACGCCCAGAGTTCAGCGGGTACTTCGCTGACGGCGATGCAAAAAAACGCCAATGACTGGGTGATGCCAACGGGTACCTACAATAACTGGCGCTACAGCCCGCTGAAGCAGATCAACACCGCGAACGTAAAAAACCTGCAGGTCGCGTGGTCGATGTCGACTGGGACCGATCGCGGCCTTGAAGGCCAGCCGATCGTGATCGGCAACATGATGTATTTCGAGACATCGTATCCGAATTACGTGTATGCGATCGACCTCAACCACACCGACCGGATCGCCTGGAAATACGAGCCGCCGCACGACGAAAACGCGCCTCCGGTCGCGTGCTGCGACGTGGTGAACCGCGGCCCGGCCTATGGTGACGGCATGGTCTTCGCCGATGCGCTCGACGGCGTGGTTTATGCGCTCGATGCCAAGACCGGCAAAGTGGTCTGGCAAGCCAAGAACGCTCACCCGACAGACGGTCAGACCATGACCGGCGCACCGATGGTGGTGGGCGATAACGTGATTGTCGGGGTCGCCGGCGGTGAATACGGCGTGCGTGGCTATCTGACGGCCTACAATATCAAAACCGGCAAGCAAGTCTGGCGCGCCTACAGCGAAGGGCCGAACAAGGACATGCTGATGAGCGCCACCGATACCATCAATGGCGCGACCGGCAAGCCCATCGGCCCACAGTCCAGCACCAAGACCTGGCAGGGCGACGAGTGGAAAGTCGGCGGTGGCACCACCTGGGGCTGGTTCTCGTATGATCCGAAGCTGAACCTGCTCTATTACGGCACCGGCAACCCCGGCACCTGGAACCCGAGCCAGCGCCCCGGCAAGAACCGCTGGTCGATGACCATCATGGCGCGCAACCCGGAAACCGGTGAAGCCAAATGGGTCTACCAGATGACCCCGCACGATGGCTGGGACTACGACGGCGTCAACGAAATGGTGCTGGCCAATGTCGACGATCACGGTAAGACCGTGCCGGCGCTGGTGCATCTCGACCGCAACGGCTTCTCCTACGTGATGAACCGGGCGACCGGCGCGCCGATCGCGATCCATAAGTATGACAGTTCGGTGAACTGGGCGACCGGAATCAACCCGGCGACCAACGAGCCGATCGTCGATCCGGCCAAAATGACGGAAGAGGGCAAGGATGTGAAAAACATCTGCCCGTCCTCGCAGGGCGACAAGGACGAACAGCCGATCTCCTACGATCCGCAAACCAAGCTGTTCTACGCGCCGTTGAACCATCTGTGCATGAGCTATCAGGCGTTCAACGTGAAGTATAAAGCCGGCTTCCCGTTCGTAGGGGCGATTGTCAACATGATCCCCGGACCGGGCGGCTATCGTGGCCGGTTCATCGCCTACAACCCGATGACGGGCAAGACGGTGTGGGATCATCACGACATGTTCCAGGATTGGGGCGGTGCGATGACCACGGGCGGCGGGCTGGCGTTCTATGGCACGCTGAAGGGCATGTTCCGCGCGGTCGATGCAAAAACTGGCAAAATGCTTTACCAGTTCAAGACCCCGTCGGGCATCATCGGCAACCCGATCACCTATATGCATGACGGCAAACAGTATGTCGCTATTCTGAGCGGCGTGGGTGGCTGGGCCGCGATCGGCATGGCTGACAATCTGCATAAAGGTTCGGCAGGCCTCGGTGCCGTGGGTCTGAACGCGACTCTGACCGACTACACAAACCTTGGCGGTACGCTGATGGTGTTTGCTCTGCCCTCGAAAGTGGCCAGTGCCAGCTAACATCGGCTAACTACCAGCCCGGGTTTCTCCCCTGCCCGGGCTGGTTTCTTTATCTACGCCTAACGGAGTGAAACACCATGAAAATTCCCCTCGCCGGCTGGACCAAGCGGGCCGCCATCGCCGCCGCTTTTGCCATCGCCCCCCATGCCGTGTCGGCTGCCAACGCTCAGCCGAGCGCTAACAGTCACGTGCTGCGGGTCTGCGCCGATCCCGACTATTTGCCCTATTCGAATCGCGCCGGGCAGGGGTTCGAGAACAAGGTCGCCGAACTTGTCGCCAAGGCGATGGGACGCAAGCTGGAGTACACCTGGGCGAGCTATCGTGGCCACGGCGGTTATTCCAACTTCCTCGCTGAAAACCTCGATGCGAAAAAATGCGATGTCGTGATGAACCTGCCCTACGGCGATCACGAGGAAGCCTACACCAAACCTTATTACCGTTCGTCATACGTATTCATCACCCGCAAGGATAAACATTATCACATCAGATCGATGAACTCGGTCTCGTTGAAGTCGATCAAAATTGGTTTCGAAGCTGACACTACGCCGGAAATCGCCATCAAAATGCTCGACCTGATCAATAACGCGGTGGAGTTCAATGTTGCCAGCGACCCCACAGCTTCGCCCCGGCAGTTACTGCAAGCGGTGCAGGACGGCAAAGTTGGCGTGATGGTCACCTGGGAACCGGCGATCGGTGACTTCCTGAAGGATTATCCGGACCTACAGATCGCCCGGGTCCCGTCCGAGGAATATGGGCCGGGACTGCCGGCGGTTGGCTACACCTACGACATGTCGATGGGCGTGCGTAAAGGCGATACCACCTTGCTGGATGCCCTCAACAAAGTCATCGCCAGCCACAAGGGCGCAATCACCGCCACGCTCGCGAAGTACGACGTCAAGCTGCTGCCCAATCCGCGCCACGTCAATTTCCCGAACCAGTAATCCGATAAAACATTGAGAGAGCACGACGCATGAAAACGAGATCGATACCAACCATCATTGGTGCCGCGATCATTGCAACTACCGCAGGCGGGTTTGTTGCGGTGGCTGCCTATGGGGCCGACAACGGGAATACCAAGGCGGCGGCATCATTGTCCGCGGTTCCGAACAGCGAACGTAACGTCAATCCCATGGTCACGCCGGCGGCGGATACCACGACTCCCCTCCCTGAGGGCGAAACGATCGCGAAAGGCAGCGACTGTTTTTCATGCCACGCAATCGACCAAAAAATCGTCGGTCCGTCGTTCGTGGACGTGGCGGGCAAGTTTGCCGGGCAGAGCGGTGCGGAATCCACACTCGTCGATGCCGTCAAGAAGGGCCATGTCGGCACCTGGGGCAATGTGCCGATGCCGGCGCATCCGGAACTGAGCGATGCCAAAATCAAAGAGATCGTCTCCTGGATTCTGACTCTGAAAAAACCGCAAGCCGCCGCGGCCACGACCGGCGGGAAGAAATTCACCTACACGGTAAAGGGTAAAACGGTTTCGACCAGTTTCCCGATCTTTCAAGCGGGCACCGACAAAGTGACCCCCGACGTCTTCAGGGGTTACGAGTTGTTCAACTCTTACTGCTTCCGCTGCCACGGCGCCGATGCCGATGGCGGGTCATACGCGCCTAATCTGCGCAACTCGCTGAACAACGGCATGAGCGAAAGCACGTTCCTCAGCATCGCGATGACCGGGGTGAAGTCGAAAGGCATGCCGAGCTGGGCCGGGTTTTTCACGCCCCACCAGATCAGGGCAATCTATGAATACACCGATGCCAGGGCGGTCGCAGTTGTCGGCCAGGGCACACCGAAACACTAACCAGACGGAGCCATAACCGATGCGCCTGTCTCAAATATTCAACCGAAGGAAACAACCCATGGCTACTCATGTATCGATCCACCCGTCGGTGGATAACGGAATTACGCCCGGCTTGAAGGATTTCCATGGCGGCACGCTGCGTTGCCACTGCCCCAGCCGTCAGGTGGTGGTGAAAATCGATGCCCAGACCGCGCATAATCACGTGTGTGGCTGCACCAAATGCTGGAAACCGAAGGGTTCCAAATTCTCGATGGTCGCGGTCGTTTCGCGTGATTCGGTACATGTCGTCGAAAACGGTGACAAGCTGCACATCGTCGATCCGACCGCCACCATCCAGCGCCATGCCTGCCGTGAATGCGGTGTGCATATGTTCGGCCGGATCGAGAACAAGAACCACCCGTTCTATGGCCTCGATTTCATCCACACCGAACTCTCCACCGAAAAGGGCTGGTCGGCTCCGGAATTCGCGGCGTTTG
This sequence comes from Acidiphilium sp., assembly GCA_028688905.1. Taxonomy (GTDB): domain Bacteria; phylum Pseudomonadota; class Alphaproteobacteria; order Acetobacterales; family Acetobacteraceae; genus Acidiphilium. Next base: position 200,027 of record JAQTXH010000003.1, read on the forward strand.
TGTCGTCGGTGATCGAGGGCGGCACCAATCCATCGGAACTGCCGGCGATCCGGGCGCGGTTGAAGGAACTCGGCCTCGAACCCTACGATTGCCTGTCGCCGCCGTTGATGGACGCCATTGCCACTCACACGGCCAAAGCATCAGGCGCTCTCGCAGCCTAATCAAAAGGGACCAGATACGATGGATGTTCGCGCTGCGATTGCGTGGAAAGCCGGCAAGACCCTTGAGCTTGATACGGTCAAGCTCGAAGGGCCCAAGGCCGGCGAGGTGCTGGTGGAAATCAAGGCCACCGGCATCTGCCATACCGATGAATACACGCTGTCGGGTTCGGACCCTGAGGGTCTGTTCCCGGTCATTCTCGGCCATGAAGGGGCGGGCGTCGTGGTCGATATCGGCCCCGGCGTCACCAGCCTGAAAAAGGGCGATCACGTCATTCCACTCTACACGCCGGAGTGCCGGCAGTGTAAATCGTGCCTGTCGCGCAAAACCAACCTTTGCACCGCGATCCGCGCGACCCAGGGCAAGGGCGTGATGCCGGACGGCACCAGCCGGTTCTCCTGCCACGGCGAGCCGGTGATGCACTACATGGGCTGCTCGACCTTCGCCAATTTCACCGTGCTGCCGGAGATCGCGCTGGCGAAGGTGCGGGAAGACGCGCCGTTCGAAAAGATCTGTTACATCGGCTGCGGCGTCACCACCGGCATCGGGGCGGTGATCAACACCGCCAAGGTCCAGCCGGGCGATAACGTGGTGGTTTTCGGCCTCGGCGGCATCGGGCTGAACGTCATCCAGGGGGCGCGGATTGCCGGAGCCGACAAGATCATCGGCGTCGATCTCAACAACGGCCGCAAGCCGATGGCCGAGAAATTCGGGCTGACCCATTTCGTCAACCCGTCCGAGATCGGCGAAGATCTGGTGCCTTACCTGATCAACCTGACCGACGGCGGGGCCGACTACACCTTCGAGTGCATCGGCAACGTAAAAGTGATGCGCCAGGCGCTGGAATGCTGCCATCGCGGCTGGGGTACCGCGATCATCGTCGGCGTTGCCGGCGCAGGCCAGGAAATCTCTACAAGGCCGTTCCAACTGGTCACCGGCCGCAACTGGCGCGGCACCGCGTTCGGCGGCGCGCGGGGGCGGACCGATGTGCCGAAAATCGTCGATTGGTACATGGACGGTAAAATCAACATTGACGACCTGATCACTCATGTGCTGCCCTTCGAGCAGATCAACGAAGGATTCGAGCTTATGCGTAAGGGTGAAAGTATCCGCACCGTCCTCGTTTACTGATGCGGGGCAGGCTGATACTGATGCGGGGCAGGCTGATCGGCGGTGCCGCGTCGCTCCTGGCGATGACGGCACCGGCTGGTTTCGCGCGAGCGCAGACCGCGCCGCTGGTGATCCCGTCGCCCGGTGCGATCGCGATCGAGCGCATCGTGGTCAGCGCGACGCGCACGAGGCAATCCGGCTTCAACGTGCCGGTGTCGATCGCAACGATCACCGGGCGCGAGGTGAGTGAGGCGAACGAGGAGGAAAATCTTTCCGAAAGCCTCAACCGGGCACCGGGTATCGACGTGCAGAACCAGCAGAATTACGCGACCGGGGTGCGCATCACCTCGCGCGGCTTCGGCGCGCAGACGGCGTTCGGCACGCGCAACGTCAAAATCCTGATCGACGGCGTGCCGGCGACCCAGCCGGACGGCACCGGCGATTCCGAAGTGATCGACCTTGGCGACGTGGCACGGATCGAGGTGCTCAGCGGCCCGTTTTCGGTGCTGTACGGCAATGCCGCCGGCGGCGTGATCCAGGTGTTCAGCAAGAATGGCCCGCCGCAGCCGACGGTGAGCGGCGGCATCCTCGCCGGCAGCTACGGCAGTTGGCGCGCCACCGCCTCCTATGGCGGGACGGCGAAATTCGGCAGTGACGGCTCGTTCAACTATATGATGAACGCCAGTGATTTCTATTCCGGCGGCTACCGCGACCACAGTTCCGCCCGGCGTCAGCAATTTTATGGCAAATACCGGGTCCAGGTGAACGCCGACACCAGCTATACGCTGTTGATCGATGGTCTGAACGAGCCGAACTCGCTCGATCCCGCCGGCCTCACCGCCGCGCAGTACCATGAAAACCCCCGCATGGCCGGCACCGGCACGGTCGCCTACGACGCCCGCAAAACCTTGCGGCATTTCCAGTTCGGCCTCGTGTTTCGCCACAAGTTCAACGACCGTAACAGCGTGCGGATCGTGGTGTACGACGTCGATCATTCGGTGATGCAATATCTGCCGTTCAGCGGCAATTTTGGTGCCTCCGGCGGCGGCGTGGTCGATTTGTCGCGCAAATCCGGCGGCATCGACGGACGGTTCACCCACAAGGATAAAATCGCCGGTATCCCGATCACCGCGATCGCCGGGGTGGATTTCGGTTACGAGGACCAGCACCGCAAAGGGTACGTCAATAATTTCGGCACCGCCGGCGCGCTGCGGCGCAACGAGCAGGACATCGCCCGCAATATCGCCGAATACGCCCAGATCGACGCCGATCTGACCCCGCGCATCATTTTCGACGCCGGGATACGCCACAGCCAGGAATATTTCAGCGTGCAGGATCTGTACGTGACGCCGAAACTGACGAATGACACCGGATCGGTCAGCTATTCCCACACCAGCCTGGTCGCCGGGGCCACCTATCACCTCACCCCCACCACCAATCTGTTCGCCGACTATGGCGAAGGGTTCGAAACCCCGACGCTCGATCAACTGGCCTATCTGCCGAACGGCGAAGCGGGGTTCAATTCGGCGCTGGTCCCCACCACCAGCGAGAATTACGAGGCCGGCATCAAATCCCTGCTCGGCGGCCGCACCTATCTCAAAATCGCGGCATTCCACATTCACACCAGCAACCAGATCGTGGTGTCATCCTCGAACAACGGCCGCACCGCCTATGCCAACGAGGGCCAGACCGCGCGCAATGGTGTCGATGCCAGTATCGACAGTTTTCTGCCGCACCATATCGAGCTTTATGGCTCCTACACCCTGCTGAAAGCGTTTTTCGAGCACAGCGCGGTCGCCGGCAACGCGCTGCCCGGCGTGCCGCAGCAACGCATCTATACCGAGGTCGATTGGCACGACCCGGCAAGCGGCTTCTACACCTCGCTCAACGGCCAGTGGCAGAGCCGGATGTATGTCGACAACCAGAATTCCGCCTATGCCGCCGGGTATTTCACGGCGGGGATCGCCGGCGGGTTTCGGCAGGATTTCGGCAAATTCGCTTTCGACGAGTTTGCACGGATCAACAACATCCTCAACCGCACCTATGTCGGGGCGGTGGTGATCGCGGCCAATAACGGCGAATACTACGAGCCATCGCCCGGCCGCAATTTCATTATCGGTGCCACGGCAAAGTACAGGTTTTAACCTATATTTTTTAACCGATATTTTCTGTAATGGCGGCTTAGAATATGAGCGCTGCGATCCCTCAAGCCATGTTGCTCTAAACCACGCCGGCGCGCCGGGTGTAATCGCCAAACCCCTCGCCTGGCTCCCGCTGTTCGGCGTAGGCGGCAAACAATGGCGCGAGGGCCTCGAGAATCGCCGCCTCGTCTGCATTTTCCCGGTACATCGTGTTCAGCCGCGACCCATCGGCGGCCCCGCCCAGCAGCAGATTGTACCGCCCCGGATTACGCCCGACCAACCCGATTTCGGCAATATAGGGCCGGGCACAGCCGTTCGGGCACCCGGTCATCCGCAGGGTGATGCGCTGCCCGGAAAGACCCTCTGCCGCTAACAATTCGTCGATCCGGGTGATCAGGTCAGGCAGATATCGCTCGCTCTCCGTCAGCGCCAGACCGCAGGTCGGCAACGCCACACACGCCATCGCCCCCTGGCGCAGAGCGGAAACATCGCGTCCCACCTCATGCTCGGTCAGGATGGCTTCAATCGCGGCGCGCTCCTCGTCGTTCGCTCGCGCCACAATGATATTCTGATTGGCGGTCATGATGATCGCCCCCCGGTCGATAAAACCGGGCAGCGATGCAATCGCCACCAGCGCCGATTTCAGCCGCCAGCCACCCCGATCGGCCACTCGCCCGTTCTCGACAAACAAGGTCAGGTGATGAAACCCCTCGTCGTCGCGCACCCAGCCCAGCGCGTCGCCATTGCCCTCGAACCGAAACGCCCGCGCGGGCTGCAAGGGTTTGTCCAACCGCTCGTTCACCGCCGCCTTGAACCAGTCCAACCCCCGATCGTCGATCGTGTATTTCAGCCGCGCCCGCTTGCGGTTCGCGCGGTTGCCGAAATCGCGCTGCACGGTCACCACCGCCTCGGCCACCGCAATCACGTCCTCGGTGTCGCAATACCCAATGACGTCGGCAACCCGTGGATAGGTCTCAGGCTCGCCATGCGATGCTCCCATGCCGCCGCCTGCCACAACCGTGTAGCCGGTAACTTTACCATCCTCGACGATCGCAATGAACGACAGGTCATGCGCGAACACATCGACATCGTTCGACGGCGGCACCGCAATCGTCATCTTGAACTTGCGCGGCAGATAGGTCGGCCCGTAGATCGGCTCGGCCTCCGGCTCACCGCCCAGCACCCGCTCATCGCCGATGAAAATTTCGCGCCACGCGCCGGTGCGCGGCAAAAAATGCGCCGAAAGCCGTCGCGCCATCTCCACCGCCTCGCCGTGGGCGCGCGACAAATAGGGGTTCGCCGCCGCCATCACGTTGCGGTTGACATCGCCACAGGCGGCAATCGTATCCAGCAGCGCCGCGTCCATCGCGCGCATCGCGGCGCGCACATTGCTCTTGATCACCCCATGAAACTGGATCGTCTGCCGCGTGGTGAGCCGCAAGGTGGCGTTGCCCCGCTCGGTCGCCAGCCGATCCATCGCGAGGTACTGGCGCGGCGTCAGCACGCCGCCCGGCACCCGCAACCGGGCCATGAACATATAGGCCCGGTCGAGTTTGCGTTTCGCCCGCTCCGGCCGCAGATCGCGGTCGTCCTGTACGTACACGCCATGAAACTTGATGAGCTGCCCGTCATCGTCCGACAGGCCGCCGAAGGCCTGCTGGTCCAGTTCGTCGGCCAGCGTCCCCCGTAGGAAGTCGCTGCGGGATTTGATATCCTCGTTGTGCGAAAGCGGGGCGTTGTGCGAAAGCGGGGCGGCTTCAACAGTCATGATCAATATCCGTCAGAAATCAAACAGCGATGGCGCGGTCGAGAAAAATGCCGCACTCGGTCTTGCCCAACCCGCTCCAGCGACCCGCCCGGGGGTGATCGCCGGGTTGGGTCCGCCGCGTGCAGGTAAAGCAGCCGAGCGAGGCAAAGCCTTCCGATTCCAGCGGATGCGGCGGTAGGCGATGGGTGGTGAAGTAGCGCGTGATATCGTCGCGCGTCCAGTCGTGCAGCGGGTTGAAAATCACCCGTCCATCCGGCCCGGTTTCACTCGCGCCAATCGCTGCGCGCGTCGCCGCCTGGGCGCGTTTGCGCCCGGAAATCCAGGCGTCGAACCCATCGAGGGCGGCGTCGAGCGGCATTGTTTTGCGCAGCGCGCAGCACAAATCGGGATCGCGGTCGAACAGGGTGCCGTTCGGGTCGAAACTCGCGAGATGCGCCGGATCGGGGCGGATGGTTCGCACATTCGACAGCCGCAGCCGGGTGATCAGCGCATCGCGATAGGCGATGGTGTCGGGAAAGATCTTGCCGGTATCGAGAAAAATCACCGGCAATGCCTGGTCGATCCCGGCGACCATATCGAGCAGTACCGCCGATTCGGTGCCGAACGACGACACCAGCGCAATCCGCCCACGATGCGTCGTGGTGATTGCCGTGCGCAGCAGATCGCTCGCGCTTGCCGGCGCATTCGCCTTGTTGTCGCGCATCAATAGACATCCTTGCGATAACGCTTGGCGGCGATCAGCGCATCGAGTTCCGTCTGGCCCCGCGCCGCATCGTCGCCGCCCAGAATCCGCACCAGCGTCGCATCGACATCGCGCGCCATCGCCTTGGCATCGCCGCAGAGATACAGCGTTGCCCCGTCCTCCAGTTGCGCCCGCACCGCCGCGCGCTGCTCCCACAGCACATGCTGCACGTAGCGTTTTTCCGGCTGATCGCGCGAGAACGCGAGGTCGAGCCGCCCCAGCACGCCCGACTTCAACCACTCCTGGATCTCAAGCTGATACAGAAAATCATGCAAAAACCGCCGGTGCCCGAAGATCAGCCACGAGTTTCCCGCTACCCCCATCGCCTCGCGCTCCTGCAGGAAGGCCCGATAGGGGGCGATGCCGGTGCCGGCCCCGATCATTATGATCGGGGCTTGTGCATCGGCCGGCAGGCGGAAATGCGGGTTGGCTTTCACCATCACGTTCAGGCTGTCGCCCACGCGCCGCCGTTGCGCCACCATACCGGAGGCCACACCGAGCCGTGTGCGCCCCGCACTTTCGTATGCGACCTTGGCGATGGCCAGATGTGCGGTATCACCCACGGCTTTTTGCGACGAAGCGATCGAATAATAGCGCGGCGGCAGTTTGCGCAGCAGCCCGGTCAGTTGTGCGGCACTCAACCTGTGGGAAAACGTCTCGAACAGATCGATCGGCTGCCGCCCGGCGATGAAGTCCTGCCGCTTCGCCGCGTCGGCGGCGAGTTCACCCAGTCGGGCATCGCCCGAAAGGGCCGCGTAGTCGCCGATCAGCTTGGCGGTCAGCGTGGTGATGTCGCGCTCATGGGTCAACGCGAAGCGCGCCGCATCGTCACCCTCCAGCCCCGCCGCATCGAGCAGGGCCGCCACCAGCGCCGGGTCGTTTTCCGGCACAATCCCCAACGTGTCGCCCGGCTGATACACCAGCCCCGATCCGGTCAGGTCAAGCTCGACATGCACCGTCTCGCCATCCGAGCGCGATGAGGTGAGCGGGTGCAACGCGCCGATCTCGGCGGCAAACGGTGCCGCCTTATCGATAACATCGGCGTCGCCGCGATGAAAATCGACGTGAATGACCGAACCCGCCGCATCCGCCGGCGTCAGCTTCGCCAACGTCGCCCCGATGAAATCCGCCGCCGGCCCCGCGTAATCGAGGTCGCAATCGACCCGTGCGGCCACCCGCGCGCCGCCCAGCACTTCAAGCCGCGCGTCGATCTGCCGCCCGGTTTCGCAAAACCGGGCGTAGGAGGAATCGCCCAGGGCCAGAACCGCGAAATTCACCCCATCCAGCCGGGGGGCGTCCGCCGCCAGCAGCGCGCGCAAAAACGGCGCGGCGCGTTGCGGCGGCTCGCCTTCGCCCCAGGTCGAGGCGATCACCAGCAGATTTTCCGCCCCCGCCAGCGAGGCGACATCGGTATCGGCCATATCCAGCAGGCGCGCCGCGAAGCCGCGCTTCTGGGCATCACGCTTCGCTGCCCCGGCCAAAGCCTCGGCGTTGCCCGATTCGGTGGCATACAGAATGGTCAGTTTTGTCTTGGCTGCCGGCGCCTGGGCGGCGAGAACCTCGCCCTCGCCCTTGACGGAATCGATCCCGGCCAGAAACCCGGCCAGCCAGGCGCGCTGCACCACCGTTGCCGGCCCGATCACCTGATCGAGGGCGGCAATCTCGTGCGGCGCGAACGGCGCGGTGCGGGGAAGGGCGGCGGCTCTGGTCATCGGTTCAGCCTCATGTTCAAAAATTCGGCGCGGTCATAGCCATCCGCGCTCCTCGACAATCGCGGCGACAAGCTTCGCCGCATCGGGCATCGAAACGCCGTCGCGCTGCCATTCGGCGCGGCGTGTCCCAATCTCGGCCACCCGGTCGCGCCATTCATCGCCGTAACGCTGCTCCAGATCGCGCCGGATCAGCCCCGCCAGCCCTGGCGCGCGCCCGTTGGTCGATATCGTCAGCAGCAGATCGCCCCGCCGCACTTCGGCCACCGAATGAAAATCACAAAACGGCGGCGCGTCCTCCAGGTTGACCAGCACCCGCGCATCCCGTGCCGTTTCGGCGAGCTGTTCGGCGCGGGCGCGCGGCAGGTCGACAATCCAAAGCACGTGCAGCACCGCAAGATCGGTGGCACCCGGCATCGCGCGGCGCAACGCGCTCCCGGCGGCGATCACCGCGTCATCCGCCGGCGCGTCGGAAAACAGCAGCACCCCGTCCGCGCCGGCGGCACGCAGCGCACGAAACCGCCGCAGCGCCTGCGGGCCATTGCCGGCAACCGCAAGCCGGGCGAAGCGAGGATCAAGGGCAATAGGGATCATGGTATCTCCTGTAGCGAACATAGCGTTTGACACCGGCCAACGAAACCAAATTCTCCCTATAGCGGTAAAATCCGATAAAATAAGATTGATTTTCTACTGTGGCCGCACCAGAGAGAACTGTGTATTATAAACTGGAGTTTCGGCAACATGACAGACAACCAGGCAACACCCGAAAAAATCGCTCCCCCGGCACTCGATGCCATCGACCGCGCCATCCTGCGCCTGATTTCGCGTGATTCCACCACCCAACTCGCCGTCATCGCCAGGCAGGTCGGCCTGTCCGCCACCCCCTGCTGGAAGCGCATCAAGCGGATGGAGGAAGCCGGGGTCATCACCGCCCGCGTCGCTCTGCTCTCGCCCGAACGCCTGGGCTATCCCGTCTCGGTTTTTGCCTCGATCGAAACCGCCGACCACTCGGAATCCTGGATCGCCCGCTTCGCCAACGTCGTCGCCACCTTGCCGGAAATCGTCGGGGCCTGGCGGATGAGCGGCGACGTCGATTACCTGCTGCACGTCATGGTCCCCGACATCCCTGCCTACGATGCATTCTACCGCCGCCTGATCGCCGCGATTCCGCTCCGCAACGTCAGTTCACGCTTCGCGATGGAACGGATGAAATCCGGCCCGCCGCCGATTTGATCCCAAGCGGCTTTCTTCCGTTCCCAGGTCTTTCTTCCGTTCCCAGGTGAGGATTAAGGCCAATCGGTATTCGACTTTGGTTTCCTGACGCAAAGGTATTTCGACATGAGCGATCTCGATCTCCGTCGTGCCCTCATCCATGCTTGCCGGCAGATGAATGTGCTGGGCATCAATCAGGGCACGGCGGGCAACATCAGCCTGCGCCACGGCGACACCATGCTGATCTCGCCCACCGCCACGCCTTATCACCTCATCGAGCCTGCCATGGTCGCCGCCATGCCGATCGCGCGTGACTACGGCACGTGGAGCGGCCCGAAAAAACCCTCGTCGGAGTGGCGTTTCCATCTCGATATCCTGCGCGCCCGACCCGAGGTTCATGCCATCGTCCACAGTCACCCGACCTTCGCCACCGTGCTCGCGATTGCGCGGCGGGAGATCGAGGCGTGTCACTACATGATCGCCGCGTTCGGCGGCACCACCATCCGCTGCGCGCCTTACGCGACCTTTGGCACCAAGGAATTGTCGGTCCACGCCGTTGCCGCGCTGGAGGGGCGCATGGGCTGTCTGCTTGCCAACCACGGCATGATCGCGCTGGGCGAAACCCTCGACAAGGCGATGTGGCGCGCGGTGGAACTGGAAACCATTGCCCGGCAGTACTACCACGCCTTGCTGCTCGGGCAGCCGCATATTCTGAGCGAAGCCGAGATCGGCGCGGCGGCGGAGCAGTTCGCCGGCTACGGCATCGGGGACGACACCGCCAGCACGGCCTGATCGCCGCCCGGGTTCCCTTACCGCCCCGTCATGATCCGCTCGAACAACTGCTTCACCGTGGGGATGAACCCGTTGGAATAGAATGGATCGGTTGCGAACCGATAGCCATTATGGCCGCTGAACATCAGATTATGCTGCACCGATTCCGGGTTTTCCCCGTCGTGCGCAATGTCCTGCAATGTCTTCTGGATACAGAAACTGCGCGGATCGGCCTTCTTGCCGGTGGAAAAATCCGGCTCTTCCTGCGACCAGTTGGAAAACCGGCAGTGCGACAGGCAGCCCATGCAGTTCACCTGATCGTGCCGGATCTCCTCGGAGGCTTTGGGGGTTTCGAACACCAAAGTGGAATCCGGGGTCCGCAGCGCTTCGGTGAAACCCTCGCGTTCCCAGCCCTGCACCCGCCTGAGATCGGCCGGTGTCAGCCAGACCGCGCGCTTGCGCGGCCCCACGCCATATTCGGCAGTATGCGCCCCCACCGGTTCGGTGGTGTAGGCCACCTGACGCTCGTTGCGCGCGCGCAGGTCCTGGATGAAATCGTTGTTGACCGCGCTTGAATAGAAGCCGGTAGGTGAAAATCGGTTGAGGAAAATGTCACCCGCCTTCAGCGTCAGCAGTTTTTGTTTCCACACGTTGCTGATCGGGCTTTCCTGGGTCAGCAGCGGGCGGGTGCCGAACTGGAACGCAATCGGCCCGACGTCCGGATTGTCGAGCCAGTCCTCCCACTCCTCCAGCCACCACACCCCGCCGGCCATGATGATCGGCGTGGCATCCAGCCCGAATTCGCGCATCTGCTTGCGTAGCGCGATCACCCGTGGCAGCGGGCTTTCCGGCTTGGTCGGGTCCTCGGAATTGGACAAGCCGTTGTGGCCGCCCGCCAGCCATGGGTCTTCATAAACCACGCCGCCCATCAAATCGGCCACTTTATGGTAGGCCCGCCGCCACAGCGCGTTGAACGCCCGGGCGGAGGAGACGATCGGGTAGTAGTGGATGTTGAATTTGGCGGCGATTTCCGAAAGCCTGTAGGGCATGCCGGCCCCGCAGGTAATGCCGTTGATCAGCCCCTTGGCCCCTTCGAGAATTCCGGTGATCACCCGCTCCGCCGCGCCCATTTCCCACAGGATGTTGGCGTGGATGCGCCCTTGGCCGCCCGATTCCTCGTGCGCCCGCCGTGCCTGGGCAATGCCCCCCGCGATCGCGTAGGTCACCAGTTCCTCGTGCCGGGCGCGTCTTGTACTGCCGTGATACAGTTGCGGAATCGGCCGACCTTCCTCATCATAGGCATCGGCGTTCACCGCGCTGAACGTGCCCACCCCGCCGGATGCCGCCCACTGCCCGGCGGAACGCCCGTTGGAGATCGCGACGCCCTTGCCGCCTTCAACCAGCGGCAACACGTCGGACCCGCCCATACGGATCGCGTTGATCGTTTTCATCGTCTCGGCAACCTGTTCATCGCGCTGCGATTTTTCCCAAAGATTCAAACTGGATGACGGCGTGCGTCATCAACGGTCACGACATTTCACGATCAAGGGGCAGCGAACGGCAGATGGGCCGCTCCTGCTACCTCACATCATTCATAGTCACGTCTAGCACGGTTCAGATGCGTCAAACAGCGCCATTCCAGCGGCCTATGCCTGAGTTTGTCATAAAATGTCCATACGCGGCGGCGTGTCGCGATAACGCTGCCACCCGGAGGCCCGCAGGCCGCACGCCGGACAGTCGCCACAGCCGTAGCCCCAGTCATGCAGCACCGAACGCACGCCCTTGTAACAACTATGGCTCTTCACCCGTAACATCTCGACCAGATCACCGCCGCCCAGCGCTTCCGCCAGACGCCAGGTTGCCGCCTTGTCGCGATACATCAGGGGCGTGTCGATCATGATGGACCGGTCAAGCCCCAGCCCGAGCGCCAATTGCATTGCCGCCATCGTGTCGCTGCGGCAATCGGGGTAGCCGGAATAATCGGTCTCGCACATCCCGCCCACCAGCGCGCTGATGCCGCGCCGGTAGGCGAGTGCCGCCGCATAGGTCAAAAACAACAGATTGCGCCCCGGGACGAAGGTGCTGGGCAGGCCCGCCTCGGTCATCGTGATCGCGATGTCCGCCGTCATCGCCGTGGTCCCGATGACGGCAAGGGCTGGGGCAATATCCAGCATGTGGTCCGCCCCCAACTGACCGCGCCAGGAGCGCAGCCTGACGATGCCGTCACGCAGCGGCACCCGGCATTCAAGCTCCACCGCATGCCGCTGGCCGTAAAAAAACCCGATGGTCTCGACCCGGTCGTACCGATCGAGGGCATAAGCAAGGCAGGTGCCGCTGTCCTGGCCCCCGGAAAACAGGACAAGAGCGGTGATCGGTAATGTCGGTGTCATCGGCCAAGATTGCCCGTGCCGATGCGCCCGATCAAGCGGGGGCCGCGCAATGCTAAATATCTCCGGGATTTTGCCTGGACCGCCACGCCGCCGGCAACTTGAAATTGTCACCTGAATGTCACGGGTCTGTGATAGCGGCGCAATCCGGGTTTTCCGCATGCACGGCGGATTACAATCAGAGAGCCACAGAATGACCAGACCAAAAGTTGCCGGAATCACCGGAATCAAAGGTTCCGGGCCTAAAGCCTTGGGCCGATCGGCTATGATGCCGACGTCAGCCCTGACATCGAGCCTCGCGCTGGCCCTGGTCGCGCCGTCTGCCTTCAGCCAGACCGTGCCACCACCGGCGGCCGCCGATGCCGTCAGCGCCGGGCAGGTCAGCGCGACCGGCACCCTCGCCGCGCCGCAAAGCTACGCCGCCCAACAGGTCAACCCCGTGCAGGTGTTCAAATCGAGCCAGACCACCAAGGTGATCGGCCGCCGCCAGATCGCCGCCGCCGGCGCGGTCGGCGGGATCGCCAAAGCCCTGGCGCTCGCGCCGGGCGTCAATGTCTCGACATATGGCAGCAACGGGGCCACAAAATCGTCGATCAGCATCGATGGCGTCAAGGCCGGCTGGGCCGGATTTTCCGGTGGCAATACCGATAACGGCAGCATCGGCGTGTCGTTCGACGGCGTGCCCATGGTCAATCCCGGCAATGGGTTGTGGCAGGCGACGCTGATCCCACAGAACAGCCTGATCCAGTCGATCGGCGTCACTTACGGACCTGGCAACCCGCTTGACCGCTGGTACACTAATATCGGCGGCGGGCTGAATTTCGTGCCGCTACAGCCTGCGGCGACGCCAAGTGCTGAAATCACCGGCACGTACGGCAGCTACAACACCCGCAATCTCGATTTTTCCCTGCAAACCGGCGATTATCATGGCTGGGAAACCGTGTTCGCCGGCGGTCTTGGCAGTGCCGACAGTTTTCTGAAAGCGCCGGACGGATTCCCCAACGGCAACAACAATTACGCCTATTACTTCAAGACCCGCAAGGTTTTCGAGGGCGGCGATTTCAGCATCGGCGGCTATATCTCGCGCACCCCGGCCTACCGCCCGCTGGCGATTCCGGTGTCACCGATTGCCGGCGTATCGATCAACGGGTTCAACCAGCCCGGCACCCCCTACAGCGAGCAGACCACCGGCTACTACACCGCCCTGCCGGGCACGGTTAACCGCAAGCTCGACCGCAATCAGATCGCGTTGGTCTATGGGCAGCTCAATCTCGACCTCAATACGATCACCAGCCTGCACAACCTGACCTATTTTGTCCGCGAATCCCGTTTGCACCTGACACCGCTCCACGATTTTGCGCCGGGGGCAACCTCGCTGGAAGAGACCAACGCCCCCTACAGCTGGATGCTGGGTGACAAAGCCTACGTCGAACTGAAGCCCCGCTTCAACGACATCGCCTTCGGCGGCTACTTCCAGATCAGCAAATACAGCTCGCAGGAACAGCTGTGGAACCCCTCCCTCGGCTTCGCGAACGCACCCACCCCGACCAATCTGCTCGGTTCGCCCTCGGTTCCCAACGGCAGTTTCGACAGCGATAATTTCCGCCAGAAGGATGCCGCGATTTTCCTGCAGGATGCGATCGAACCGTTGCCCAGCCTGACGATCACGCCCGGCATCCGCTTCGTCAATTACGGAACCGATTTCACGCCGAATGAATCGGTGTATTTTCCGCTCGCGGTGCAATTGAACCCCGGCGGCGTGCTGACCCAGTTTCCCGCGGCGAGCAAAACATTCTCGCGGTTCGAGCCGTCGCTGGGGATCAATTATCGGGCGTTCCCCTGGCTCGCCCTGTACGCCAGCTACGCCCGTGCCTATCGTTTGCCGGAATTCGGCGGCGGCACCGGACCGTTCGTGGCGTTGCCCGCCTCGCAACTCGAACTGGAACAGGGTGACGACTATCAGGCCGGGGTGAAGGCGCACTGGGATACGATCGGCCCAGCCCGCGACGTTCAGTTCGGTGCCAACGTCTTTCACCTCGCCTTTGCCCACGAAACCCTGCCGACCGCCCTGGCCAGCGGCGGCTCGCTGCTGGCGTTTGGCTCCTCGGTTTACAATGGGTTGAATATTTATGCCGACGGCTCGCCGGTCAACAGCCTGTACGTGTTCGCCAACGCCGGTTTCACCCATGCCTTCTTCAAGGATTTCACCAACGCCACCGGCTCGGTTCACGGCGTACCGATTTCCTACACGCCGGATATCACGTTCAACGCCGGTGCCTATTACAAATATTTCGCCGGTACCACGCTGATCGAGCCGCGCGTCACCTACCAGTATGTCGGCGCGCAAAAAATGTACGACAACAGCCAGAACATCACCAGCAATCAGGGCATTGCGCCCTACGGCGTCATCAATCTCTCGGCTAAGGCCTACGTCCCGGTTTCCGGCCTGGGCACCCGGCTGAAGATGCTGACGTTCAACCTCGAAGTCGATAATGTCGCCGGGCTGAAATATAATCCATTCGAATATATTTCGGCGGGCGGTTTGTATGGCGCGGGGGCCGGCGCGGTTCTGGCGCTTCCGGCACCGGGGCGGGCGATTTACGGCAGCGTCGGGGCGAAGTTCTGACCTGAAAAGCGTGCGGTTGCGCCGGTAAACCAAGGGGGAGCCGAAACTCCCCCTTGATCCTCGCCCCAGGGGATGCGATTCGACCCGGATGACTCTGGATTTTTCCGAGGCCGAGGTTGCCCGCTACTCGCGCCATATTCTGCTCCGCGAGGTTGGCGGCACGGGTCAGGCCAAGCTGCGCGCGGCGTCTGTGCTGATCATCGGAGCAGGCGGGCTGGGCAGTCCGGCGGCGCTGTACCTCGCGGCGGCGGGGGTGGGGCGGATCGGCATCGTCGATCACGATGTGCTGGAACTGTCCAATCTGCAACGCCAGATTTCCCACACTATGGCCGGGATCGGCATGCCCAAGGTGAACAGCGCGGCGGCGGCGATGCGCGCGATCAATCCGGACATCACGGTGGTGCCGATCGAGGCGCGGGTCGGTGCCGATAATATCGCCGGACTGGTCGCGGATCACGATATCATTTTGGACGGCACCGATAATTTCGCGACAAGGTATGTGGTGGCCGATGCCTGTGTGCAGGGGCGTAAAACCCTGATTTCGGCGGCGGTGCTGCGGTTCGAGGGCCAAATATCCACGTTCAAGCCGCATGCGGGGGCAGAATTTCCGTGCTATCGTTGCTTGTATCCCGAACCGCCGCCGCAAGGCGCGGTGCCGAGCTGTTCGCAAGCCGGGGTGCTCGGGCCGGTTACCGGGGTGATGGGTACGCTTCAGGCGACCGAGGCGATGAAAGAAATTCTGGGTATCGGCACCTCGCTTGCCGGACGGTTGCTGTTATGGGACGCGCTCGATATGCGGTTTCGGATGATCACTCTGAAGCGCGATCCGGCTTGTCCCACCTGTTCGCCCCCCGCTGGATCGCCCCGCTGGATCACCCCGCTGAATCAAATAAATGAATAGATCCCCGTTGCGGCGAAACCTCGCCCTGATCGTACTGGCCCTGACCCTCGCCGCCTGGCACGCGCCCAACCCCGGCGCGGGTCCTGGCCCGGCCAAAGGGCCATCGACCGGCTGGCCGGTGCCACGCTTCGAGAGTTTCCGCTCCAGCGAAATCTACCTGCGCGCCGGCCCCGGATTTCAGTACCCGATCATCTGGGTCTATCACCGCTACAATCTGCCGGTCGAAATCACCGGCGAATTCAATGTATGGCGTCACGTGGTCACCCCCGACGGTGGCACCGGCTGGGTCCACGAGGCATTACTGCATCTCACCCGCAGTTTCATCGTGACCGGCGCGCGCCACACGATGCGCGCCGCCCCGGATGCCACGGCGGCCCCGGTCGCCTATCTCGACAAAGGAGTGATCGGCCTGATCGCCGCCTGCCGGGCGGATGCCCTATGGTGCGCGGTGGAAGCCGATCACCGGCACGGCTGGCTCCGGCGGGCCGATTTCTGGGGCAGCTTTGCCGGCGAGGCGATCAAATAGCCGGCGAATTGCCAAAAACCGAGCATCTAAAGCCATATTGCTGAAGCTTGATGCCCCTGCGGCAACCGAAGGCGATGAAATGGCTCGCAAAAATAGCGATAGAGCCTGTTCGTCCTTCAACGATCGGACTCTATAAAAAAAGATCAAAAGTTTTCCACAGAAATCTGCGCCGATCGCAGCATCTATATGTTGAGTGAATTCGGGTAATGGTATACTTTATGTTGTATCAACCCATGAGGACATGGCGATGGAATGGACAGACGACATCATCATCCGGCTCCGGAGTTTGTGGGATGAGGGCCTGTCCACCGCCGAGATCGGGCGGCGGCTGAGCATCTCGAAAAACGCGGTGGTCGGCAAAGCGCATCGGCTCGACCTGCCGGCCCGGCCGTCACCGATCCGGCGTGATCCGGCGGCGATCGGCACCCTGCGGGACGTGGCACCGCGCCGGGTTTCCGGCCCCACCCTGCCGTCTCTGGCCACGCCCGCCGCCGAACCGGCGATTGTGCCACAAATTGTGCCACAAGTGGTGGCGCGCGCTCCGGTCCCGGCCGCGAAACCGCTACGGCCCTCGCTCATCGCCGCCATGGCGGCCCCTGTGCGTCTGGCCCCGCGCACGCCCTCCTGCTGCTGGCCGATCGGCGAACCCGGCACGCCAGCCTTCCACTTCTGCGGCGATCCCGCTCTGGCGAACAAGCCCTACTGCGGCCCGCACGCCGAAATTGCCTACGTCCGGGTCCGCGATCGGCGTGAGGACGTCGCCTGATCCTTGCCATGATCTGCATGCCCTACTTGCATGCAGGCCCTGCATCCCCCACAAGCTTGTCACGTGGATGTCACAGTGAGGCATCAGCCTGCGCGCGGTGCCGTGCCGCGCCAGCCATGCATAATTCGGGGACGGACAGGAGTACCTTGCGTCAATGAGCGAAACCTTCAAGACGGCACCAGCCGATCCGCTTGCCGCACGCGCCAGCCTCGATGCCGATGCCGTCCGTGCGGCCTATCGCCGCTGGGCCGGCGTGTACGACACTCTGTTCGGCGCGATTTCCGCCCAGGCTCGGCGCGCCGCTGTCGCCGCCGTCAACCAGGCCCCCGGCACCCGCGTGCTGGAAGTGGGAGTCGGTACCGGCTTGGCCCTGCCACACTATCTCCGCGAAAAACGTATCACCGGGATCGATCTTTCGGCCGAAATGCTCGATCGCGCCCGCGCCAGAGTCCGTCAGCAGAGCCTCGCCAACGTTGACCAGCTCCTCGAACTCGACGCCGAGGACACCGGCTTCGAAGCCGGCCGGTTCGACATCGCGGTGGCGATGTTCGTTGCCTCGGTGGTGCCCAATCCGCTCAAACTGGCGCAGGAATTGGGCCGCGTGGTCCGCCCCGGCGGCACCATTTTGTTCGTCAACCACTTCGCCGCCGATCGCGGCCCGGTCGCCTGGGTCGAACGAGCAATGGCTCCGGCCTCGCGCGCGTTAGGCTGGCACCCGGATTTCGCGATCGACCGATTGTTCGCGACCGAGGATATCGGCGGTCTGACCGCGCGCCCGATGCGCCCCTTCGGGCTGTTCCGCCTGGTTTCGCTGGTCAATCCACCGCGCGATTAACCGCTTTGCGCCGGTCCGCGCCGCGCGTTATCCCCGATCAAGTCATCACATTGCATTTGAGCGGGTCACAACGCCTTGATCAGTGGGACGCAGTGTTATATCACCGATCTTGAAAGCGCATGAAAATGGCGTAATCATTTCGAATAACTCAGGAAACTGGCCCCAATAATTGACCCACCGGCTGCGCCATGCGCGGCCTGAAGCAACGGAACTGGCGGAATTGATGAAGCGATCCAACCGATATCTGCTCCTGGCCCTTGGCGGCTGCACGGCCCTGGCACTCGCCCACCCTGCCGTTGCCGCGACGTTCCCGAAAAACAGCGCGGGCTTCCCGATTCACGCGCCCACCCCGTGGGAGTGGTGGTTCCAGCCAGCCGCTAGCCCGATCCAGAAAAGCATCGACTGGGTGATGCAGTTCGTGCTGTGGATCATGTTCGGCGTGGTTCTGCTGGTCGCCGGGTTGCTCGCCTACGTCATGGTGAAGTTCCACGCCTCGAAGCACCCGATCCCCTCGACCACGACGCACAATACGCTGATCGAAGTGGTATGGACCCTAGTGCCGGCCCTGTTGCTGATCATCATTTTCGTGCCGTCGCTGAACCTGATCTATCAGCAGTCCGATTACAAAAACCCCTACATGACGGTGCGGGTTACGGGCCATCAATGGTACTGGGAATATGATTATCTGGGGGCCAAAGGGGTCGATTTCACCTCCTACGCGGTCCCGCCGAATGAGTTGAAACCGGGCGAAATCAAGCAATTGTCCGCCGACCATCCGCTTGTGCTTCCAGCGAACCAGAAAATCGTGTTCCAGATCACCAGCGGTGATGTGCTGCACAGTTTTTTTATTCCCTCGCTCGGTGTGCAACGCTACGCGATTCCAGGCCAATACTGGCATCAGTGGACGGAAATCGATGCGCCGGGCATTTATTATGGCGAATGTAATCAAATTTGCGGCATGAACCACGACAATATGCCGATCGAGATTGTTGCGTTGCCGATGGCGCAGTTCCAGGCGTGGCTGACTGAAGCCAAGGCCGATGCCGCCCAGGGCAATGTGCCGCCGATCCACAAGTTCGAGGTTCTGGCCGAAGCCGCCGCCGCGAAATCCGCGGCGATCGCCCAACCCGGCATCCGGCTGGCGAGTTCGACATCGAAATGAAACGAACGATTAACTATTTTTCCGTAATTTCCGAAGGGTCATGACCATGTCCGCGACCGCACTGCACGACGAGCACGCCGATCACAGTCATCAGACCGGCTTTATTCGCCGCTGGCTGATGAGTACCAATCATAAGGATATCGGCACGCTCTACATGACCTGGGCAATCATTGCCGGGATCGAGGGGGGCGTGCTCTCGATGATCATGCGGATGCAACTGGCCGAGCCAGGCAACACCCTGATCACCTCGGGCCAGACCTGGAACGCCATCGTCACGGCGCACGGGCTGATCATGATTTTCTTTTTGGTGATGCCCGCGCTGATCGGCGGCTTCGGCAACTGGATGGTGCCGATGATGATCGGCGCGCCGGACATGGCGTTCCCGCGCCTTAATAACATGAGCTTCTGGTTCCTGTTCATGGGGTTCATCTTCGTCAATCTCGGCTTGCTGATCGGGCCGGGATCGGGCATCGGCTGGACGCTGTATCCGCCCTTGTCGGATTCGACGTTCCAACCGGGACCGGCGGTCGATTTCACCCTGTTTTCGCTGCATCTCGCCGGTATTTCCTCGCTGCTGGGTGCGATCAATTTCATCGCGACCATCCTGAACATGCGTGCGCCGGGCATGACCATGCACAAAATGCCGCTGTTCGTGTGGTCGATTCTCGTCACCGCGTTTCTGCTCCTGCTCGCGATTCCGGTGCTGGCCGGGGCGATCACCATGCTGATCATGGATCGTAATTTCGGCACCTCGTTCTTCGAGCCGGGCGGCGGCGGCGATCCGGTGTTGTTCCAGCATCTGTTCTGGTTTTTCGGCCACCCGGAAGTTTACATCATGATCCTGCCGGCATTCGGCATCGTCAGCACTGTGGTCGCGACTTTCTCAAAAAAGCCAGTTTTCGGCTATCTCGGCATGGTCTACGCGATGATCGCGATCGGCTTCATCGGGTTCGTGGTCTGGGCGCACCACATGTTCGTCTCAGGTATCAGCCACGACAGCAAAATCTATTTCGAGGCGGCGACCCTGGTTGTCGCGGTGCCGACCGGGATCAAGGTGTTTTCCTGGATCGCGACGATGTGGGGCGGATCGATCGAACTGAAAACACCGATGCTTTGGGCGATCGGGTTCATCTTCATGTTCGTCGTTGGCGGTGCCACCGGCGTCGTGCTCGCCAACGCTGGGCTGGATACCGATTTGCACAACACCTATTTCCTGATCGCGCATTTCCACTACGTGCTGTCGATGGGGGCGGTGTTTGGGATTTTTGCCGGTTTCTACTTCTGGATCGGCAAAATGTACGGGCAGCAATACCCCGAGTTCTGGGGCAAGGTGCATTTCTGGACCTTTTTCATCGGCGTCAACCTCACCTTTTTCCCCCAGCATTTTCTCGGCCTCGCCGGCATGCCGCGCCGCTATCCGGACTATCCGGCCGCGTTCGCCGGCTGGAACTATGTCTCCTCGGTAGGCTCGATGGTCACAAGCGTGAGTACGCTGGTGTTCTTCTATATCCTGTTCAAAATTTTCACTGGCAAACAGGTACTCGCCGATAATTACTGGGGCGAGGGTGCCACGACCCTGGAATGGACCGTGGCCTCCCCCGCGCCGCACCACACGTTCGAGGAAGTTCCGGTGATCCGCTGAGCGGCTCACCAGAATCGATTGTTGATCGGATCGTTTGAATGAGTGATACAATTTTACGTGCCAGTGCGTCTCTTGGTGGCCCCGCTCCGGTGGCCACCACGGAACAGGCCGTGCTCGATCAGGCGATTCTGGGCGGCACCACGGTGGACTGGCTGGCGCTGCTGAAACCGAGGGTGATGTCCCTGGTGGTCTATACCGGAGCCGCCGGCCTGCTGGTGGCACCGGGCACGATCAACCCAATCCTCGCTTTCACCGCCATTCTGTGTATCGCGATGGGTGCCGGGGCCGCCGGGTCGATCAACATGTGGTACGACCGCGATATCGACGCGATCATGCGGCGGACCGCGAAGCGGCCGGTGCCGTCCGGGCGGATCTCGCCAGAGGGCGCGCTCGGCTTCGGCGTCGGGCTGTCGGTGCTGTCGGTGCTGCTGATGTGGCTTGCCACCAACCTGCTGGCCGCCGCTATTCTCGCAATCTCCATCGGGTTCTACGTGTTCGTCTATACCATGTGGCTGAAGCGCCGGACCCCGCAGAACATCGTGATCGGCGGTGCCGCCGGCGCGTTCCCGCCGATCATCGGCTGGGTCGCCGTCACCGGCCACCTCGCCCTGTTGCCGATCCTTCTGTTCGCCATCGTTTTTATCTGGACCCCGCCGCATTTTTGGTCGCTGTCGCTGTTTGCCTCGGCCGACTATGAAAAAGCCGGCGTGCCGATGCTGCCGGTGGTCGCGGGGGCCAGGGCAACCCGCCTCGCGGTGATGCGCTATACGCTGTGGCTGGTGCCGGTGTCGCTGCTGCCCTATGTGCTGCATCTCGCCGGCCCGTTTTACGGTGCCAGCGCCATGATCCTCGGCCTCACCTTTATATGGTACGCGTCAGGCGTGGTCCGCGACAAGCAGGACGCCACCGGCGTCAGCCAGACCCGCGACGCCCCGGCCAAGGCCGCGTTCAAATACTCGATCCTTTATCTGTTCCTGATTTTCGGCGCTCTGGTAGTGGACCATTTTCTATGACCGACGTCGATCGGGCCACCATTACCGAAACCAATTGGACGCCGGAGCAAAAGGCGGAGTTCATCCGTCGCCGGCGCGGGCGCAATTGGGCGCTGTTCGGCGGCATGATCGGGCTGTGCCTGCTGATTTACGCCATCGCAGTCGTCAAACTCTATCACGCCGGGCACATGTGGTGACGCCGATGCCGGGTTTATCTGGGAGAAACAAACAATGAGCAGCGAAGCGCATACCGCCGAAGGGCAGATCGCCGGGCACGTCCCGCATCCCTATCATCTGGTCGAACCCAGTTTCTGGCCGCTGACGGGTGCCATCTCGGCGATTCTGATCGCGACCGGCATCATCTTTGTCGCCCATTACAACGACTACTGGGTTCTGACCGCAGGTGTCATCGGCGCGGTATCGACCATGTTCGTCTGGTGGCGCGATGTCATCCACGAAAGCCGCACCCCCGGCCTGCACAAGCTGGTCACCCAGATTGGCATGCGCTACGGCATGGCGCTGTTCATCGCCTCCGAGGTGATGTTCTTCGTCGGGTTTTTCTGGGCCTATTTCAACTTTTTCTTCTACCCGACCCACATGGGCTATCTGCACGCGCCGGTGTGGCCGCCGCAGCACATCACCACGATCGACCCGTTCGCCATTCCCCTGTTCAATACCATGGTGCTGTTGCTGTCCGGCACCACCGTTACCTGGGCGCATCATGCCTTGCTCGAAAACGACCGGCGCGGCATGATCATGGGGTTGGGCGTCACGGTCCTGCTCGGCATCACCTTTCTCTGCGGCCAGGGCTACGAATATACCCATTCGCCGTTCAACTTCTATCACGGCGGCATTTTCCCCTCGGTGTTTTTCATCGCGACTGGTTTTCACGGCTTCCATGTCATCGTCGGAACCACCTTCCTGACCGTGAACTTCTTCCGTGCGATCCAGGGCCAGTTCAGCGTCAAGCGCCACTTCGGGTTCGAAGCCGCCGCTTGGTACTGGCACTTCGTCGACGTGGTGTGGCTGTTCCTGTTCGTCTGCATCTATTATTTCGGGCGCAGCGCCATCACCGCCGCCTGACATGATCCCCGATCAAGCGCCGCCGCGCGCGGGTTGGCGGCGCTTGATCGGCATGGGTATTTTTTCTGCCGTGATGTTTTGCCTGCTGATCGCCCTCGGCGTCTGGCAGGTGCATCGCTGGCACTACAAGGACCGCATCCAACGCGAGGTTGTCGCCGCTGAGTTGCTGCCGCCCGTGGCTCTGCCACGCAAACCGACGTCTTATGAAAAAGTGGCCATCACCGGCCGCTGGCTGGCCGATCGCGCCGCCTTCTATGGCGACCAGATCCGCAATTCACCCGCCGGCGCGCTCCAGGGGTCTCAGCTGATCATGCCGTTCCAGCGCGATAACGGCGACATCGTCATGGTCGATCTCGGCTGGGTCCGCGGCACCTTGCCCCAGCCTGTTCCGGTGCCCGCCGGTCCCGCCCTGGTCTCCGGCTACATTCAGGCGGCGCAGAATTTCGGACCGTTCGCGCCAAAAAGCGACGATGCCCACAAAATTTTCTACACGCTCGATGCCCAAAAAATCGGGGCCGCGCTCGGCCTGCACCGCGTTGCACCCTACACGCTGATCATGCTCGGGCCGCAGCCGATCGCGGGTGGCCCGATTCCGGCGGCCAGCCTGCCGCAGCCGCCGAATAATTCACAACAATACGCTTTGACCTGGTTCGGGCTTGCCCTCGTCGTCGTTTTCGAGTTTTTCTTCTATGCCCGCAAACGATTGAAAGACCCCGCATGACCGATGCCATGACCAACACCGATCCCAAAGCCTATCGCCGCCTCACCACCCGCTTCGCCCGGATCGCCACGGTCGAAGAGGCCACGGCGATGCTCGGCTGGGATGAGGCAGCGGTCATGCCGGATAACGGCGCGGCGGCGCGGGCCGACCAATTGGCCATCCTGTCCGGCATCGCGCACGGTATGCTGACCGAACCCGTGGTCGCTGACGATCTCGACGCCGCCGAAGCCGCACCGCCGCCCGGCGAAGCCGAGCGGCGCAACCTGAACCTGATGCGCCGCGCCCACGCCCAGGCGACCGCGCTGCCGGGCGATCTGGTCGAGGCATTGACCCGCCAGGCCTCGGCTTGCGAAAAAATCTGGCGTGCCGCCCGCAGATCATCCGACTTTTCCATGGCGGCGAAGCCGCTGGCAGCCCTGCTCGCCCTGACCCGCGAAAAAGCCGCCGCCTTGAGCGCGGTTTCCGGCCTCGCCCCCTACGATGCCCTGATCGACACCTATCAGCCCGGCATTACGGCGGCGGAAATCGCCCCGGTGTTCGCCGGTTACGAAACCTTCCTGAAACACGCGCTGCCCCGCGCCGAAGCCCTGCAAGCCCAGCGCGAGTACAAACTGCCCGGCACCGCCCCTTTTGCCGAAGCAGCCCAGGAAGCGCTCTGCCGCAAACTAGCCGCGGGCGTGGGCCTCGATTTCGCCGGCGCGCGGCTCGACCGCTCGACCCACCCGTTCTGCGGCGGCACCCCCACCGACATCCGCATCACCACCCGCTATGACGAGGCTGATTTCGCCGCCGCCGTCATGGGTGTGCTGCACGAAACCGGCCACGCACTGTACGAGGCCGGTCTGCCGCACGCCCACGCCCGCCAGCCGGTAGGGTTCGCCGCCGGCATGGCGGCGCACGAAAGCCAATCCCTGATCATCGAAATGCAGGCGGCGCGCTCCGACGCCTTCCTCACCTTTCTCGGCCCGGTGCTGGCGGAAACCTTCGGCCAGACCTCGGCCGATTTCGCCCTGCCACGCCTTGTCGCGAGGCTGCGCCATGTCGAACGCAGTTTCATCCGGGTCGAAGCCGATGAAATGACCTACCCCGCCCACGTCATTCTGCGCTTCCGCCTCGAAGCCGCGATGGTCGCGGGCGATCTGGCGGTGGCTGACCTGCCCGACGCCTGGAACGAGGGGCTGCACGATCTGTTGAACATCACCCCGCCTGACGACGCGCGCGGCTGTTTGCAGGATATTCACTGGTATTGCGGGTTGTTCGGCTATTTCCCCTCCTACACCCTGGGGGCGATGGCGGCGGCGCAACTGATGGCAACCGCCCGCCGCACCGTTTTGGAAATGGACGATGCCCTGTCGCGCGGCGATTTCGCGCCCCTGCTGGCGTGGTTGCGCGCCAACGTGCATCGCCACGGTGCGCAGTTCGGCTTCAACGACCTGCTGCGCCACGCCACCGGCAAACCGCTCGACCCCACCGATTTCGAGGCGCATCTGACGGCACGGTATCTCACCGCGTAATCAAAGCAGGGCGACACCGGGAACCTGAAATGACTCGACCACAACGGAGGCTCTAAAACCAAAAAAGTAGCGCGCCCTTGAAATCGATCGCCGCATGCTCCCGATTTGCCCCCGCTTGCCGCCGCCGGAGCGGCGAAGTACGCCAATGGCGATGACCCTTGAACAATTGCGGATTTTTGTAGCGGTGGCCGAGCGCGAACACGTGACCCGCGCGGCGGAGGCGTTGGACCTGACGCAGTCCGCCGCGTCCGGTGCCATAGCCGCACTGGAGCGCGAGTTTGCCACCAAACTGTTCCACCGGGTCGGCCGGGGCATCGCCCTGACCGAAGCTGGCCACGTGTTTCTGACCGAAGCCCGTGCCATACTGGGCCGCGCCGATGCCGCCACCGCCGCAATGCGCGAGGTTTCCGGTCTGGCGCGCGGCCATCTGGCGATCAAGGCGAGCCAGACCATCGCCAACCACTTCCTGCCGCTGCGGCTGGTGGCATTCCGCAACGCCTATCCGGGGATCAGCCTGGCGGTGTCGATCGGCAATTCGGCGGATGTCACCCACGCGATCATCGAGGGGGGCGCGGAGCTGGGCTTCGTCGAAAGTCCGGGCGACACCCTGGCGCATCCGCAAATCGCCGCCGAGCCGATCGCGCAGGACCGCCTGGTGATGGTCGTCGCCGCCGATCACCCCTGGGCGCACCGGACCGATCTCACCACCGCCGATCTGGCCGCCGGCACCTGGGTGCTGCGCGAGGATGGTTCGGGCACCCGGGCCGTGTTCATCGAGGCGATGGCAGCCCTGGGCGTCGCCTACACCGCCCTCGACATCGCGATCGAACTGCCCGCCAACGGTTCGGTGCTGACGGCGGTGATCGGCGGGGCAGGGGCGACCATCTTGTCCGAACTGGTCTGCGCCGATGCAATCGCCGCCGGCAAGCTGGCCGAACTTCCGATCACCCTGCCACGCCGCACCTATTTCGCGGTCCAACACCAGGATCGCACCCGCACCCGCGCTGCCGCCGCATTGCTCGCAATGCTGCGGCGGGCGGACCCGGAGTGACTGATACCGGCGCGTATAAACTCAGCCCGCGTCAAGCTCGCGGGCGCTGTGAACCACCTTGGCGACCATGCCATATTTGATCGCTTCGTCCGCCCCCATCCAGTAATTCCGATCGGTGTCTTTCTCCACTCGTTCCAGGCTCTGGCCGGTTTCGCGGGCGATGATGCGGTTGATCCGCTCGCGCATTTTGATGATCTCGCGCGCCTCGATCTCGATATCGGTGGCCGGGCCGCGCACCCCGCCCATCGGCTGGTGCAGCAGAAACCGGGTGTTCGGCAGGCAGAACCGCCGGTCCTTGTGCCCCGCCAGAAAAATCAACGCGCCCGCGCTCGCCACCCAGCCGGTACCGATTATCCGGACCGGCGAGGTCGCATCGACGTAGCGGATCACGTCGTGGATGGTGTCACCGCTTTCCACATGGCCGCCCGGCGAATTCACGTACACGTCGATCGGTTCATCCGCCGCCCCCGACAACGCGAGCAACTGCCCGGTCACCGCGCGGGCGATTCGGTCATGAATTTCGCCGAAAATCAGCACCTTGCGCTGTTTAAACAGGCGGTTTTCCAGCTCGCCCCCCAGCGGCTTGGCCTCTTTTTTGTCGGTTTCCGCGGGTTCGGTTTCCGGCGGCTCCTCTTCATCGGCGCGCGGGGCAATCCAATTGTGGTATTCGCTGTGCATGCGTCACTCCTCAGGATAGAATACGCTATTGTGCGTGATGCGCCGCACGCTGTCGAGACGAGCGATCGCACCGCTTGACATAGCACCCCGCGCATGGTGCGAGATGCCAACGCCGGGTTCACGATAGTGGCATTTATGTCGCGTGTATGTCGTTGTCTTGGGGCCGGCCAGCATAATATTTCGATCGCACGCGCTGCACGAAGGGATGGAACTGATGCGTCTAGCCGTATTGAAGGAGCGTCTGCCGGGCGAAACCCGCGTTGCCGCGGTGCCCGATTCGGTAAAAAAACTGACCGCCCTCGGCATCGCAGTCGTGGTCGAAGCCGGGGCGGGCGAAGCCGCCGCCATCGCCGATGCGGCGTTCCGCGACGCCGGGGCCGAAATTGTTCCCGATGCCGCGACCGCGCTAGCTGGTGCCGGCGTGGTGTTCACCGTGCAGCCGCCCGACGCCGCCACCCTGGCGCTGATCCCGCGCGGCGCGCTGCTGATCGGTACCCTTGGTGCCGCCGGCAACCCATCGCTGGCGCAAACCTACGCCGCCGCCGGGATCGATGCGTGTTCGATGGAATTGCTGCCGCGCATCACCCGCGCCCAGTCGATGGATGTGCTGTCGAGCCAGGCCAATCTCGCCGGCTACCGCGCGGTGATCGAGGGGGCGGAAGCCTTCCCGCGCGGCTTTGCGATGATGATGACCGCCGCCGGCACCGTCCCGCCCGCGCGGGTGTTCGTGGTCGGGGCCGGTGTCGCCGGGTTGCAGGCCATCGCCACCGCCCGCCGCCTCGGGGCCATCGTCTCGGCGACCGACGTGCGCCCCGCCGCCAAGGAGGAAATCAAATCCCTCGGTGCCAGCTTCGTGGGCGTCGAGGACGAGGAGAGCAAAGCCCAGACCGGGGCCTATGCGAAAGAAATGAGCGCCGAATTCCGCGCCAAACAAGCGGCCCTGATCGCTGAAACCGTCGCGAAAAACGACATCGTGATCTGCACCGCCCTGGTGATGGGCCGCAAGGCACCGGTCATCGTCACCGCCGAAGCGGTTGCCGCGATGCGGATGGGCAGCGTGATCGTCGATATCGCCGCCGATGCCGGTGGCAATTGCGGGGCGACGGTACCGGGCGAACGCATTGTCACCGACAACGGCGTGGTAGTGCTCGGTTACCGCAACTGGCCGTCGCGGATCGGCGTTGCCGCGAGTACCCTTTACGCCCGCAACCTTCTGACCTTCCTGACCAATTTCTGGGACAAGGACAGCCAAACCCCGAAACTGCCGCCCGATGATGCCATCGTCAAAGGCGTGCTGCTCACCAGGGACGGTGCCATCGTCCATCCGAATTTCCAGCCGCAAGCCGCTGCTTAGGACCGAAACAATGACCCCAGCCGAACTCGCGGGCCAGGCCGCAAACCTCGCCCATCGCGCCGCCATCCTGGCGCAGAACGCCGCCGGTTTTGCCGCCCAGCAAGCCGCCCACGCCCAATCGGGTACCCCGCTGATCGATTTGTTCGCCATTTTCGTGCTGGCGGTGTTCGTCGGCTATTTCGTGATCTGGAGCGTCACCCCCGCCCTGCACTCGCCGCTGATGGCCGTCACCAACGCCATTTCGTCGGTCATCATCGTCGGTGCCATGTTGGCCGCCGGCCTGCACGGCGATTTCGCGGCGCATGCCTTCGGCTTTCTCGCGGTCATGCTGGTCTCGGTGAATATTTTCGGCGGCTTCCTGGTCACCGCGCGTATGCTTTCGATGTTCCGTAAAAAGTCCAAATAAGGGCGGCACAGACACATGTACTCATCCGATCCGGGCATCACGCTCGCCTATCTCGTTTCCGCCGTTCTCTTCATCCTCGCGTTGCGCGGCCTGTCCCACCCGGTCACCTCCCGGCGCGGCAACCAGTTGGGCATGGCTGGCATGGTCATCGCCATCCTCGCCACCCTGGCCCATCCCGGCATGCTGCTGGGCGGCGTCGGGCTGATCGCCGTCGCGGTGATCATCGGCGGCACTGTCGGGGCCATGGTCGCCAGACGCATCCAGATGACCGCGCTGCCGCAACTGGTCGCCGCCTTTCACTCGCTGGTCGGCCTCGCCGCCGTGTTCGTCGCCGCCTCGGCCCTCAACGCGCCGCAAAGCTTCGGCATCGGGGTGCCCGGCCACTTGCGGATCGAAAGCCTGATCGAAATGTCGATCGGCCTCGCCATCGGTGCCGTCACCTTCACCGGCTCGCTGATCGCTTTCGCCAAGCTGCAAGCCCTGATGAAAGGCACCCCGATCACCTTCCGGGGCCAGCACAAGCTCAACCTTGCCCTCGGCATTCTAATCCTGATCCTGATCATCGCCTTCGTCGCCTCCGGCGGTTCGCAAACCCTGTTCTGGTTGATCGCGCTCACCGCCCTCGCGCTGGGCTTCCTGCTGATCATCCCGATCGGCGGGGCCGACATGCCCGTCGTGGTCTCGATGCTGAACTCCTACTCCGGCTGGGCCGCCGCCGGCATCGGCTTCACCATCAGCAATATCGCCCTGATCATCACCGGCGCACTGGTCGGCTCCTCCGGTGCCATCCTGTCCTACATCATGTGCAAGGGCATGAACCGCTCGATCATCAACGTCCTGCTCGGCGGCTTCGGCACCGATTCCGGCGCTGGCGGACCCGCCGGCGTGGTGGGCGACCGCGCGGTCAAATCCGGCTCGGCGGAAGACGCCGCGTTCATCATGTCCAACGCCTCGAAAGTGATCATCGTGCCCGGCTACGGCATGGCGGTGGCGCAGGCGCAACACGCGGTGCGCGAAATGGCCGATCTGCTCAAGGAAAAAGGCGTCGAAGTCAAATACGCCATCCACCCGGTCGCCGGCCGCATGCCCGGCCACATGAACGTCCTCCTCGCCGAAGCCAACGTCCCCTACGACGAAGTCTTCGAACTCGAAACCATCAACAACGAATTCTCAACAGCGGACGTCGTCTACGTCATCGGCGCCAACGACGTCACCAACCCCGCCGCCAAAACCAACGCGGCCTCGCCGATCTACGGCATGCCGATCCTGGAAGTCGACAAAGCCAAAACCGTCCTCTTCGTCAAACGCAGCATGGCGAGCGGCTACGCCGGCGTCGACAACGAGCTTTTCTTCCGCGACAATACGATGATGCTCTTCGGGGACGCGAAGAAAATGACCGAGGAGATCGCGCAGTCGCTTGGAAAATAGTTGCAATGGTTAAGGCTTGAGCCAAACAGCATAGCGCAATATGCAGATACAGATTGCCTACCTGAGCCAGAAATTGTATGCATCAGAGGTGGGCACGAACGACTCAAGTTGGATCATTATCACCGTCAATGGCGAGCATGTGGGCCTTGGACGTAATTCCGATCCGTCCGTCGATGAAGTCGCTGCTGCCGAATTCGCGCTTGTCAAAGCGGGTTCGGCTGGGTGGTTAGCGGTAATGCGCGGTAAATACTATACGTCAAAAATCGTCGAAATAATGAAAGTTCGCGAGTTGGCGTCACCACGTGCCAGTTGGGAATACGCTTTAGCCTCATTCAATACGCGGCGTGCTGCGGTTTTAAATCATGGACTGAAACACAAAACCCCATTGGTTTGATATCGTCGGCGCAGCACGTTCAATACGATGTTAACGGAATTTACAAATAGAATGTATATGCTCCTTCAAAAAAGGGCAATGTTTTAGTGATTTCGCTCCGATCGGGGCTGATGATGAATGGATGGATCATTGCCCAGGTTCTATGAGTTCTTCGCTGGTGGTGGCATGGCACGAGCCGGTCTAGGGTCGAAGTGGGAGTGCCTTTTTGCAAACGATATCGATGCCGTAAAATCTGTCTCGTATTTAAACAACTGGGGTGCCGATTCCTTGGTTGTCGCTGACGTCAATTCAATCAAAATTGACCAATTGCCCGATGCTCGCGCAGACTTGGCGTGGGCATCGTTCCCCTGTCAGGATTTATCGGTTGCTGGAAACATGCTTGGAATGGACGCCTCAACCCGTTCAGGTGTTTTTTGGAGTTTCTGGCGGGTGATATCCAGCCTTGCGGCCGCCGGAAAGGAACCCTGGATAATAGGGCTCGAAAATGTTGTTGGTTGGTTAAAAGCGCGCAGCGGCCTTGATTTTGCCGGTGTTTGCGAAATGATGTCGCTTGAAGGCTATCAGATAGGTGCCGTCTTGCTAGACGCGTCGTGGTTCCTTCCGCAATCGAGACCCCGCGTTTTTCTTATCGGTGCTCATCGGGACTTAAAAATACCGACATGGATGAGGCTGCCTGGTCCAGACGATGCGTGGCATGCCTCACCAGTCATAGATGCTTGGAAGTCACTCTCCCCAATTGCACAGCAGCGTTGGGTCTGGTGGCGTGTACAACGTCCGATGGGTCCGGGCCTGAAATTTGAAAATATCATGGAAGACGTGCCAGATGGACAAGGGTGGGATAGTCTAAATAAGACGTCTCACATCTTGAGTTTGATGGACAAAGTAAATCTTGCTAAAATTGAATCCGCGAAGGCGTCAGGTTCGAAAGTCTTCGGAACGCTGTATCGGCGCGTACGAACGGATGCGGCTGGCATCAGGTCGCAGCGTGCTGAGGTTCGTTTTGATGGATTGGCTGGCTGCTTGCGCACACCGTCCGGGGGATCATCTCGACAAGCAATGTTGGCCGTGCATGGTACCAAAGTTCGGTCGAGACTAATCACAAGCCGGGAAGCGGCACGCCTTATGGGACTGCCGGATTCCTACCGACTCCCACTCAGAATCAACGATGCGTATCATCTTCTCGGTGACGGCGTAGCGGTGCCGGTCGTGAGGCATTTGGCCGAACGTATATTCGAGCCTTTACTTTCTGGTCGATTGAGGCTGGATGATGGATTTGTCTCTGAACACAATCGAAAAAAACTAATCGCATCATTGGATATTTGAGTATGGCTTCTACAATTGGCGGCCCTCGTTTGGGTCTATCGGATCTGCCGTTTGAAACTGAAGCCCTGCGTAAAGGTATTAAAAAATTCTTTGCAACAACTTTCCCCGGAACTAGCCAAACGATCGGCTCCTATAAATGGGGCGTATATGCTTTTTTCGATTATGATCGGGAACCAATTTACGTTGGACAAACAAAAGAAGGATTGAAAACAAGGATCAGACGCCATTTGACGAATCAGCGGACGGATGCTGTGGCGATGAACGTCCTGGACCCCTTTGAAGTGTTTGAGATTCAAGTGTGGCCGCTTCCAGAACAAACCGCTAAATCTACCTCAATTTTGGAGGGGGACCTGAATGCGCTTGAAAGAGCTGTTTGGGAGTCGGCAATAAAAGAGTCACGGTTCAACGCGATACTTAACGAAAAAGATCCTCCGTTCATTGAAAACACACACTATAAATTTGACAATCTTCCTCCATCCTTCAGAGGCGTGATTGTCTCCCCGCAGGTCGATGAATTGCGAGGACATCCGGATGTTCGAATCGCCAGACGCGCAGAAACTGTTGCTCGTCTTGCCCGAGTGGTAGTCGAACGCCAGGTGTCGGGCGGACTTAGAAGAACACTAGCGACACAATCGAGGCGACTTTCCTCGCTAGCTGAAGAGCGTTTCGCTGCCTTGGGAGGTCAAAAATCTGTGCAAGAAGGTCCAGAAGACGCGCCGAGTTCACGTGAAGACAATTCAGATTTGGATCGCGAGTAAGCCGCGTAAAGCGGAACATCCGATGGCCCAAATGCTTGATAAACCCATCCAACGTGCTCGCCGGAACCGGCGGCGTGCAGTTGTCGAAAAACACGTTCACGCCGCGATCCGGCGTCCCAATCCAGCCTCGAACGCCATCGCCCGCGTCACCGCCCCCACCGAAACCCCATACGCGCGCGCGGCAATTTCACCCCCCTGACCCAGGCCCATCCCCGCCAGAACCGCCGTCGGCACGCTCGACTCCGCATCGATCGGCTGCCCAAAGGCCCGCGCCGGATCGATCACAATCTTCCGCGCCCGCCCCACCGGCCACCACGACGCTGGCCCCCCGCGCTCGTCGAAATCGATACCCTTGAGCAACGGCGAAATGATCTGGCTGAATTCATATTGCCGTTTGAACAGATCGAGCAAATGCTCTCGCGCCTCGCCCTGCTCATCGGTCTCCGTCGTGCGCAGGAATATCGTGCGCCCATCCGTCCGAAACTGGTTGGTGGAAAGCGGACGCGCATCCCCAATGATCTCACTCGCCAACCTTATCGCCGCGCGCACCCGCTGCGCCGAAATGCCAAGCCCGATGAACCGGTCGGCAATCCGCACCTCCATCAGATCGCGAAACCCAAGGTACACACGCCCGTCACCGAGATCGACCTGCGAGCGCCAGAGCGGCTCATACTCGCGATCACCTCGGCAATACCCCGCCAACCACCGGCTCAACCGCGCCGCAGGGATGCCAACCAACCGACTGGCCTCAGTCGGCGTATAAAGCCCGATCCCAACCAGTCGCTTATCGTCCATACCCCATAGACTCACGCGAACTGCACCGTGTCAACAACCTATGTCCCCGCCGCAACCCCGGCCACCAACCCTCGCAAATACCCCGTACCGCCGCCGTCAGATAACCCGCTTTTTCGCGCCGCAGGCACCCCCGGCAACCGGCTGGCCTCAGCCGGTGTATAAAGCCCGATCCCTATCAACAGGCCCATCCCGCGTCACGCACCCGGACTTACTCCGGAGCAATCTCCCCGCGCAGCGCCTTCGTCCGTGATCGCCGGCTCTTGGATTCCAGCCGTTTTGCCTTCTGGTTTCGTGAAACCCGCGTCGGCACCCGCGCTACCGGCCGCACCGCAGCCGCCCTTATCATCGCGATCAGCCGCTCGCGCGCATCCTCGCGGTTACGCTCTTGCGAGGCGAACCGCTGGGCGATAATCTGAATGGCACCATCCTTGCTCATCCGCCGCCCGGCAATGCCGCGCAACCGTGCCTTTACCTCATCGTTCAGCGACGCTGAATTCATCGCATCGAACCGCAATCGCACCGCCGTCGCCACCTTGTTGACGTTCTGACCGCCTGGCCCCGACGACGTCGTGAAAATCTCGGAAATCTCCGCCTCGTCCAGCACGATCCCGCGCGTGATCACAATCGCCATTGGCCCCATCGCCCTCATCGTTCAGGCCTGATATTAGCACCGGAAATCGTACGATGGCTAAGCGCGGCGCCACGGTCTGGCGCATCAAAAAGGAGGACGGGTCTTGTCCCAAATGCAATCTTCTTCGAACGACATGATTTCCAGAATGGTGACCAAAGCGATGCGCCGGCACTGGAAATTTTTCATGGCCGAGGGCATCGTGCTCACTCTGCTCGGATTTGCCGCCATCACCGTGCCAGCGCTGGCCGGCCTCACCGCGACCCTGTTTCTGGGCTGGTTGTTCGTCATCGCCGGTGTCATGGGCCTGATCTCGACCATCGGGGCGCGGGGCGCGCCGGGGTGGAAATGGGCGCTGCTGTCCTCGCTCGCGGCCATCGTCGCGGGTGCGTTTTTGTTGTGGAATCCGTTGCGCAGCCTGGTCACGCTGACCTATGTGCTGATCGGATTTTTCATTATTGACGGCGTTTTCATGATTTTCCTCGCCCTCGACCATCGCCGCGAACTGACCGGCAAATGGGAGTGGATGCTGATCAACGGTGTGATCGATTTGTTTCTCGCCGCGATCATCATCGCGGGGTTTCCGGGTACGCTGGTCTGGGCGCTCGGCCTGCTGGTCGGGATCGACATGGTGTTCGGCGGGGCCACCCTCATCGCCATGGCCATGGCGGCGCGCAAGGAAGCCATGCCGTAACGCGCCCCAACGATCAGAAAATCCCGAAAATCTCGCCGGCTTGGTTCACCCCGATGCTGTCCGCCGCCGGTTTGCGCGGCAGGCCGGGCATGGTCAAAATATCCCCCGACTGTGCAACGACAAAGCCGGCACCGGCGGACAGCCGCACATCGCGGATCGGCAGGGTAAAGCCGGTCGGCGCGCCGCGCCTGGTGGGGTCGGCGGTGAAACTGTACTGGGTCTTGGCCATGCAGACCGGCAGATGGCCGAAGCCGTGCGCCTCGATTTTGGCGATCTGCTTGGCGGCTTTCGGGGCCAGATCGATGTCATCGCCACCGTAAATCCGTCGCACCAGGGTGCGAAGCTTGTCGGCGATCGGCATTTCGTCCGGATATAGCGGGGCATAATGCGCCGATTTGGCGTCGATCGCCGCCATCACCGCGCTGGCCAGATCCGCCGCGCCCGCCGAACCATCGGCCCAATGGGTGCAGAACACCGCCAGGATGGCCTCGGCGTCAAGGGCGGCGCGCAACGCCGCGCGTTCGGCCTCGGTGTCGCCGGCGAAACCGTTGATCGCAACGATCACCGGCAGGCCGAACGCGCGCATCGCCGCAACGTGGCGGCGCAGGTTGCTCGCCCCCTCGGCGACCGCTGGCGGGTTGGGCGTGGCAAGATCGGCCTTGGCGATGCCTGCATGCATTTTCAGCGCCCGCATCGTCGCCACCACCACCGCGCAGGACGGCGTCAGCCCGGCTTGGCGGCACTTGATGTCAAGAAATTTCTCGCCGCCTAAATCCGCGCCAAATCCAGCCTCCGTCACCACGATTTCGGCCAGTTTCAGCGCTGTACCGGTCGCCATGACCGAGTTGCAGCCGTGCGCGATATTGGCGAAGGGACCGCCATGCACCAGCGCGGGCGTGCCTTCCAGGGTCTGCACGATATTGGGTTGCAGCGCATCGCGCAGCAAAGCGGTCATGGCACCCGCCGCGTTGATGTCGGCGGGGGTGATCAGCGAACCGTCGCGCCGCTCGGCTATCACCATCCGGGCGAGGCGCGCTTGCAGATCGTCGAGGTTTTTGGCAAGGCAAAATACCGCCATCACTTCGGACGCCACCGTGATGTCGAATTTCTGCTCGCGCGCCGCCCCGTTCGCACCATGGCCGAGGCCGAGCACGGTTTCGCGCAGCGAACGGTCGTTCATGTCGATCGCGCGTTGGACCGAGATTTTGCGTGGATCGACACCCAGCGCATTGCCCCAATAGAGATGATTATCCAGTAACGCGGCCAGCAGATTATTCGCACTGGTGATCGCGTGGAAATCGCCGGTGAAATGCAGATTGATCTCGTCCATCGGCGCGATCTGGGCATGGCCGCCGCCGGTCGCCCCGCCCTTCTGGCCGAAACACGGACCCAGGCTGGGTTCGCGCAGCGCAATCATGGTGCGCTTGCCCGCCGCCCGCAGCGCATCGCCCAGGCCGATCGTGGTGGTGGTCTTGCCCTCGCCGGCCGGGGTCGGGCTGATGCCCACCACCAGCACCAGCGCGCCGTTCGGTCGGGTTTGCAGAGACTCGATGAAGCCGAAACCGAGCTTGCCCTTGTAGCGCCCGTAGGGGAT
This sequence comes from Acidiphilium sp., assembly GCA_028688905.1. Classification (GTDB taxonomy): domain Bacteria; phylum Pseudomonadota; class Alphaproteobacteria; order Acetobacterales; family Acetobacteraceae; genus Acidiphilium. Next base: position 235,897 of record JAQTXH010000003.1, read on the forward strand.
CAGCGCCTCGGCGGGTATGCCCGCAGCGGTGGCAATATCGCCGATCGGGCGCAGAGTTACCGCCCGCGCAATCTCGAGATCCGATACCATGAAGCCCCCTTGAATTCGTGACCCGTTATGTCCGGTACGGACGCTCCGGCGCAAGACTTGCCTGCACCACGTCCACCCCGGTAGAACGCGGTATGACCTTGCCCTTTACACTGCCCGGCTGGATGCCCGACTGGCTCGGCCTGATCGTGCTGCTCGTCGGCCTGCTCTATGCGCTGGCATTGTTGGCGATGCCGTTTTCAGTGTTCGGGGTGAAGTCGCGCCTGGACGCGATCGAGGAGCAGCTTGACCAGGTGCAGGAGGAATTGCGCGTGCTGACCATGCGCCTTCCGGAGCCGCTGCGGGGAGTTGCGATCGACGAGACGCCGTACGATCCGCTGCCGCGCGGCGTGGCCCCGCAATATCAGCAACGTCACGCGCCGGCCCCGGAGCCTTATCGGGAGCCGTTGGGGCGGGCGCGGCCTGCGTCATCGCAGCCGCCACAGCGCAGTGCGCCGCCGCGCCGGATTGAGCCGAGGTTGGATTAGAAATCGCTTGAGGGGTGCCGCAGGTGTCCACCCAGGCGCTGGCGTGATCACCGGTGCTTAACCCTCAATGCCATCGCCGCGCGGTGCTGGGGCCGGGCCGGGCGTTCCAGGCTTTCAGCCAGTCCAGCAACGCCTGATCACGCAGCGGCACCGTGAACAAGCTGCCCTGGCCATCCTCGAACCCCAGTTCGCTCAAAAGGGCGCGATGCGCCGCCGTCTTGGCTCCTTCGCCGGTCACGACGATGCCGATCTCGCGGGCCATGCGGGTCACATTGCGCAAAATCGTGCGCCGCCGGCTATCGTCCATCGCATCGCGGATCAGGGAACGGTCGATTTTCAGCCGATCGAACCTGAAATAATACAGGGTCGCGATCGATGAATATCCCGAGCCGAAATCATCCAGCCCCAGCCGGCAGCCCAGCGCCTTGATTTCATCGAGTGCCGCGATGGTCTGTGGCGTCATCTCCAAAATCGCGGTCTCGGTCAGTTCAAACTCGATCCGCTGGGGTGCCACATCGTAGCGCGCCAGCGTCGCCGCGATTGTCGCGGTCAGCGTCGAGTCGTGCAACTGCACCGCCGACAGATTGATCGAAACGGAAACCTCGGCGGGCAGCCTGGCGGCAAACGCGCACGCCGCCCCGATCACATAGCGGCCAATCGGAATAATCGCCCCGCTGTGCTCTGCCTCGGGGACGAAAAAATCGGGACGCAGCACGCCGTGGTCGGGGTGGTTCCAGCGGATCAACGCTTCGACCGCACTCAGCCGCCCGCTCGCCAGCCGCACGATCGGCTGATACTCCATATAAAACGCGTCGAGGTCGAGGGCGTTGTTCAGCGCAAAAACGATATCCCGGCGCATCCGGCTTTGCCGGTCCGGCCCGGTCGCGAACGCCCGGTGGGTTCCGCGCCCCTCGGACTTGGCGCGATAGAGCGCGAGGTCGGCGGCGTAGTGGACATCGGCCGGATTCTGCCCCGCCTGTGCGACCACCGCGATACCGACGCAGGTGCCGATCGCCAGGCTGACCGCCTCGATCACGAACGGCGTCGCCAGTTGCGCCACGATTTGCGCGGCAATCGCCTCCGCCGTCGCCAGATCGGTCGCCGGCATGACGATGGCGAACTCATCGCCCCCCAGCCGAAACGGGCGATCCTGCTCGCGCAGGCAGCCCAGCATGCGCCCCACCGCCGCCACCAGCAGGGCATCGCCGGTCTGATGGCCGAACCGGTCGTTCACCGGTTTGAAATGATCGAGATCGATACAGAGCAGCGCCCCACCGCAACATCCCGGATCGGCGCAGAGCGCTTCCAACGCGCTATCGAAACTCATTCGGTTGGCCAGCCCGGTCAAGTTGTCGTGACGCGCGAAATATTCGATTTTCTGCTCCGCCAGCCGGTGGGCCGTCACGTCCGACCCCACCCCGCGATAGCCCGCGAACGTGCCATCGGCGGTAAACGCCGGTTTCCCGGTAATCGACCAGCAGCGCGTTTCCCCACCAATCCGCAAATCGACCCGGGCCTCGTGAAACGCCCCGAATTGCCCGAGATGCGCGAGCAATCCCGCCGTGCCATCGGTCTGGTCGTCATCCGCGCGGACGACCCGGTGCTCGTTCAAAAAATCGGTCAGCGACGTGCTACGAAGACGCTCCTGGGTGGTGCCGGCCGCTTCGGCAAACCGCGCCGACGGCCGCACCAGATTGAGATCGGCATCCGCCTCCCATAAAAAATCGCTCGCCCCTTCCTCAAAATCCCGCAGCAGCAACCCGATCACCTCTTTCTGGCGCTCCGCCTCGATGCGCTTTAGCTCACGATCAACGACATTTGCATCGACCGACAGGATCGTCATAAATGTCAGAAAAGCATAGCTGCTGAGAACTATAATACGAAGGTACGGCACTTCGTTGTTGTCTAACAAAAGGGCCGTGTAAAATCCGATCGTAATCGGCACCCAAAGAGAAAAAGAACATACCGCAGGTCCTGAAAATGCTGGAACCGACATCAATGCCACGCCTAGTGCGTAAAGAAGGCTTGTCTGAATCAAATCAGAACTATGACCCCCTGCAATTAGAACTAAAGACCAAAATAAACCTGTAAATACCGCAACAGAACAAAAAATTAATTTAAATATAAATAATCCAGCTGCTTTTCTTTTTGTTTTTAGCCAGATCTGCGAATAACTAAACAATGCAATATAGCTTAAAAGTACACCGATAACACCTACATGCAGCATCGTGCTTTCGCTACAATTCCAAAAACTCCAAGCAATTGCAATTGCAACAACGGTGCCAGAAATCACCATTCGTGGCGCCAAACGAGCGCGGAACGTCAACTGAGCGACACTGACTTGCTGCCATGTCTCAGTCGATAATTCGGCCCTAATTCGTGACAAATGAGTTAATTTTGTAACGAAATCGAAAAGCCGCATCAATTGTTTGTTCCGTAATTTCTAAAAATTGTATGATATCCAAGTTAAGATGTACTTAATTTTATCCAAATAATTTATTTCCGTTTATCATGTGTCCCACTCGAAATCAGCTGTGGAGCAGACCTATGGACGGAAACAATTTTTCGGTCCTCAAAAACCAGTCGCCATCTGGAAGTACATTGGACAAAGCCTAGTGGCAATGATCTTGAGGTGCAACTTGAGATTGGGTCACGGCTTACTGAAATTGCCTATCGCTTACGCTACGATGCTTATTACAATGGCGGTTTCATACCTGAAAATTTCGACAATCTTTTCGCCGGCGAATACGATCTTTATGGCATTGGTCATACAGCTATCATTTTTCAAAGCGGCACTCCCGCTGCAACCGTCAGAATTGCTCGGCACGACCCGCTGGGCAGTGAAAATGATCGCCACGAATTGCCTGCCATGAAGATGTTTGGGAGCGAGATCAGGTCTGTTGTGGCGGCATTAGAAACAAAAAATCGATCTTCACGGGCGATCGAGATAAATCGTTTAGCGCGAGCGACAAATTTTGCAAAGACATAAATGTTGTGTTTGCTCTATTTTGAGTCGCTGCCTATTTGTTTTTAAATTTTGATGCTGATGTTGTATTTAATGCGGTTCGATCCCGCACCGCTATGTTTAATACCCCAGTGCGCAGCCGTCCTTGCGGGGGTCGGACCCGCCAATCAAAAGACCGCGGTCAGGGTCGATCAGAATGGCCTGGCCGCCGCCGAGCGGGCGGGTGACCTGGGTAATGCGGTGTCCCCTTGCGATCAGGCCGTCGATGCTGGTCTGGGGGACACCGCGTTCGACCTCGACGGTGCCGCCATAGGGAAATACGCGCGGCAGATCGAGCGATTCCTGGATATCCAGGCCGTAGTGACGCCAATTGGTGAGCAGCCAGGATTGGCCCATCGGCTGGTAGTGGCCGCCCATGACACCGAACGGCATGATGGCGTGGCCGTTTTTTGTGGCCATTCCGGGGATGATGGTGTGCATCGGGCGTTTGCCGGGCGCGATCACGTTGGGATGGCCGCGGGTGAGCGAAAACCCGAGGCCCCGATTGTGCAGGACGATGCCGGTGCCGGGGGCGATGATGCCGGAGCCGAAGCTCTGATACGTCGAGTTGATGAAGGAGCAGGCGTTGCCCTCGGGATCGACGACACAGAGATAAACGGTGTCGCGATGGGCGGGGAGCAGGGTTTCCCCGGCGCGCGGAAGGTTTTTAAGGGTTTGTTCATCATTGATCAGTAGTCTCAGCGACGTCAGGTAATCATCGCTGAGGAGGTGCTGGATGGGGATTTCAGAGTGTTCGGGGTCGGCGAGCAGGGCGTCGCGGTCGCGGTAGACCAGGCGGGCGGCTTCGATATGGCGGTGCAGACGGATCGGACCGAGTGGACCATCCGGCGCGGGGCCGAAGCCTTCGATAATGCCGAGGAGCATCAGGGCAAGAAGGCCGGAGCCATTGGGCGGACATTCCCATATGGTGAGGCCGTCGAAATCGCGCTCGACCGGGGCGACGAAGGTGGCGGCGGTGCGGCCCGCGGCGAAATCCAGTTCAGTGTGCAGACCGCCGCGGGCGCGGAGTTCGGCGACCATGCGCGAAGCGATTTCGCCCTCGTAAAAGGCCTTCGCGCCGTGGGTGGCGATGGCGCGGAGGCTGCGGGCGAGCTCGGGCTGGTGGATGATGGTGCCGGGCGTGGGGGGGTTGCCGTGGGGCAGCAGGGCGCGGGCACCGGTTTTGCGGAGTTTGTCGGCGGCGATCGCCCAGTCGAACGCGACGCGGGGGGCAACCGGAAAACCGGCTTCGGCATAATGGATCGCCGGGGCGAGGGCGGCGGCGAGGTCGCGGTTGCCGTGGGCGGCGAGCAGGGTTTCCCAGGCCGCGACGGCACCGGGGATGGTGACACCGTGTGGCGAAGTGGGGTCGAGACTGATGATGCCGCGGCTTTCGTAATTGTCGAGGGTTGCGGCGGCGGGGGCACGACCCGAGCCGTTGAGAGCGATAACCTCGGGGCTGCCGGCTTTTTTATAGAGGCAGAAGCAGTCGCCGCCGATCCCGGTCGATTGCGGTTCGATCACCGCGAGGGTGGCGGCGGCGGTGATCGCGGCATCGAGCGCGTTGCCACCGGCGCGGAGGGCCTCGATGGCGGCGAGGGTTGCCGCCGGCATCGAGGTCGCGGCCATCGCACGGCTGGCATAGACAGTGCTGCGGCCGGGGAGATGGAAATCGCGCATCGTGCCTCCTGATCGGACCAATCGTCGCACCCTGCGATGCGGTTGACAATCGGGGGGTGCGGGCGGGGGACGCGGGCAGAGGTCGCGGGGTGGAGTGGTTGACAAGGGCGATGGTCTGGCCAATGCGGAGCTATGGTCAATAAAACCGTAAGCTATGGCGATTTCGAGCGGGTCGATATCCGGGTCGGCACGGTGGTCGATGCCCAGCCGTTTCCCGAGGCACGTAAGCCGGCGATCAAGCTCTGGATCGATTTCGGCGCGGATCTCGGGGTGAAGCGGTCGTCGGCGCAACTCACGGTGCATTATGCGCCGGACCGGCTGATCGGGCGGCAGGTGTGCGCGGTGGTGAATTTTCCGCCCCGGCAGATCGGGCCGTTCATGTCCGAGGTGTTGACCCTTGGGTTACCCGACGCGGAGGGTGCGGTTGTGTTGGTCAAGCCGGACTTCATCGTGCCGGACGGGGGGAAGCTTTTCTGATGGCGCAACATTATTATACGGTGTCGTGGGACCAGTTGCACCGCGATTCCAAGGCACTGGCCTGGCGGTTGATCACGCTGCGCCCGTTTACCGGGATTGTGGCGATCACCCGTGGCGGGTTGATTCCGGCGGCAATCGTCGCGCGCGAACTGGAATGCCGGTTGATCGAAACCGTGTCGATCGTGACGTACGACGAGGAAGTCCGGGGCGTGCCGGTGGTGACCAAGCCGCCGGTCGCGGCGGGCGATGGCACCGGGTTTTTGATCATCGACGACCTGGTCGATACCGGTACCACCGCGCGCCAGGTGCGCGGGTTGCTGCCGCGCGCGCATTTCGCAACCGTGTATGCCAAGCCGGCGGGCAAGGCGCTGGTCGACACGTTTATTACCGAAGTGTCGCAGGACACCTGGATTTTGTTCCCTTGGGACACCGAGGCGCAGTTCATCGCGCCGCTCGCCCGCCAGGGGTAAGCCGATGCCGCGATAGAGCCTGATCGTTTAAGGACGCACAGGCTCTATCGCTATTTTGGCGAGCAATATGGCTCTATTTGACGTTGCGGCCCATGGGCGTGTTTTTCGATAGCGCGATCAGATAGACCTCGAGATCGACCATGACCGGGCTGTTGTAGGCGGGCGCGGTGCCGCCGATGCCGGCGCGGATGCAATGAACCAACTGGCGTTGCAGGGTGAAAACCTCGTGTTTTTTCGGGTTATAGCGCGGAAAATCGGTCGCACTGCCGACCAGGCTGGCAATATGCCTGCCGTCCGGCATGGTGCCCTGGGTTTTGCCGCCATTGGTGTGGCAAGTGTCGCAGGTGACGGACCGGCTATGGAAGGCCATGTCCGGTACCCAGGTGCGGGTGCTGCCGAAACTGTCGCCGACGTAAATTTTTTTACCCTGAGCGATGGCCTGGCGCATCGAACCCACCTGCGCGCTCATTGCGGATGTAGGTGCGGGGGCCGCCTGGGCAGCGGTGAGGCAGAGCAACAGAGCAGTGAGGGGGGTGAGTATGGCGACGGGCCTGATCATCGGAGCGGTTTTCCTTCTTTGGACGGATTTCGAGCATAGACTGGTCAAACGCTGCAATGGCGGTAATTTTTTTTCGCGGCAATTTTTATTTGGGTTGGGCTTGTTTTAGATGGTATTTAGATATATCTAGTTAGTATCGATAAACCGGAGAACGACAAATGAACCTATTTGAACGGATGATGGCGGCGCACGACGGGCGGCACGCCAATGGCTGCGCGGGGCGGCGTTTCGCGTTCGGCGGGCGCTGCGGCCCCGATCAGGGCGGTCCCCGGCAGGGGCGGTTTGGCGGCGGCGGCCGGTTTGGGCGCGACGGGCGGTTGCGGCGGTTGCTGGAACACGGCGATTTACGTCTGCTGGTACTGCACCTGATTGGCGAAAAGCCGCGCCATGGCTACGAGATCATCAAGGCGATCGAGGATTTGGCGGGGGGGGCCTATGCGCCCAGCCCCGGCGTGGTTTACCCGACGCTGTCTATGCTGGAAGATCTCGGGCAGGTGAGCGGCGAGACCGAGGGCAGCCGCAAAAGCTTCACGATCACCGAGGCAGGCCGGGTGGAACTGGCGGCGAACCGCGCGGAGGTCGAGGTCATTCTGGCGCGGATTGCGGCGGCGCAGGCGCATGAACCAGCCCTTCCGGTGGTCCGCGCGATGGAGAATTTGAAAACCGCGCTGCGGCTGAAACTCGCGACCGGGATCGCCGCGCCGGAGGTGGCCCGACGGATCGCCGATGCGATCGACCAGGCCGCCCGCACGATCGAGGATCTTTGACGCGACGGCATCGAGCGGGTGCCGATGCTTTGGTCTCCGATTTTACGAGCAATATTGCCCTTGCGTCAGGCCAGGGCGTTGTTGAACGGCACCAGTTTCCGCCGCTCGGTGTCCCACAGGGCGAGCCGCGCGCATTTCAGGCTCGCCCACAACGTCAGGCGCGGTGCGGCCTGAAACGCCGCGTTGGCTTCATGGCAGGCCCGCAGCCGATAGTTCGGAATCCGGCTCGACAGATGATGGATGTGGTGAAACCCGATATTGCCGGTCATCCAATGCAGCACGCGTGGCAAATCGTAAAACGAGGCCCCTCTCAGCGCAGCCGTCTGGAAGTCCCACTGTGGCCGGGCTTCCCAGTACGTGTCTTCGAACTGATGTTGAATATAGAACAGCCAAACCCCGATCGTCGCCGCCAGAACCATCGCCGGCAGCCACCCCAGCAGCACGGCGGCGGGGCCGAGGGTCAGGATCAGGACGACCAGAAGGGCGGCGAGGGCGGCGTTGGTGCCCAGCACGCTCAGCCAGTCCCGCCAGCGCCGGCGCGGATCGCCGGGCGGTATCCGATTGCTGATCAGGAACAGCCACACCGGTCCCAGGCCGAACAACACCGCCGGATGGCGATACAGCCGATACTGTAGCCGCCGCCAGCGCGGCAGCGCGCGATATTCGGGAACCGTGAGCGTCGTCACGTCCCCAATGCCGCGCCGGTCCAAATTCCCTGTGGTGGCATGATGTACCGCATGCGCCGCCCGCCACGTGGTATAGGGCGTCAGCGTCAGAACCCCGAGCATCAGGCCCACCGCGTCGTTCGCCCAGCGGCGGGAGAAAAACGAGCCATGGCCGCAGTCATGCTGAAACATGAACAAACGCAGCAGCAGCACGGCACCTGCCGGAAACAGCAGCATGCCCGCCCAGTAGCCGTGGTCGAGCGCCACCAGCATCAGGCCCATCACCGCCACGAACGGCACCAAGGTGCCGAGCAGTTGGGCCAGCGCAAGCTTCGTATCGGGCTTCAGGTAAGGCGCAATCATGGTGCGCCAGGAAACATCAGATGACATGGAGAGATGACATGGGGTTTTCAGAAAAATGTGGGATTAAGGTGAGGCACCGCGACCGATTTTGCAGCCGTCCGTTCATCGGTGCATGTAGCATAATCGGATGGTGCCCACTTGTCGATCAGCCCGCTGCCATTGGCCGGGGAGATCAGCCGGGCGCGTGTCGCCCCATCCGCCGGTACAGGGTGCTGCGCGAAATGCCCAGCTGCCGCGCCGCCCCGGTCAAATTGCCCCCGGCGGTCTCGATCGCACGCTGCACCATCTGGTATTCGATGTCGGCAAGCCGGGTTGCCGCATTCACGGTACTGGCTTCGACACTCCGTATATCCTCTGGTATTTCCTCGATACCAACGTCCTCGGTTTCACCCACCAGCAACAGAACTTCGATCAGATTGTGCAATTCCCGCACATTGCCCGGCCAATCGTAGCGCCCCAGCGCCGCAGTCACCTCGGCCCCAAACCGGCGCGGCATCACGCCGTGACACGCGGCGACGGTCGCGTTGAAATGTTTGATCAATAATTCGACATCGCCTTCCCGGTCGCGCAGCGGCGGCAAAGTGATGCCGGTCAGGTTCAGCCGGTAGAACAGATCCCGCCGGAACCGCCCCGCCGCCACGTCGCCCCGCAGATCATGGTTGGTCATGGCGATCAGCCGCACCGCCACCCGGCGCGGGGCCACCTCGCCCCACCGATAGATCGCGCCTTCTTCCATCGCGCGGAGCAACACGGCCTGAAGGTCGAGCGGCAAGGCACCGATCTCATCGAGGCACAGCGTCCCGCCGTCGGCCAACTCGTACCGCCCGGCCGGCTCCGCTGCCGTGGTTCCGGCATAGGCGCCCGTCGCGTGGCCGAACAATTCGGCACCGATCAAGGTCTTCGACACGGCACCGCAATTGAACACCACGAACGGGGCGGCGGCATCGAGGGTGTCATGCATCGCGCGCGCCAGTAGCGCTTTGCCGACGCCGGTTTCCCCGAGGATCAGCACCGGCACCGGGTAGCGCGCCAGTTGTGCGGCGCGTTCGAGGGTTTGCAGCATCACCGGGCTGGCGGTGATAATATGGTGAAATTCCCCCCGCCCTGCCGCGATCTCCGGCCCAACGGCCGATCCGACCGGCCGATCGTGCTGGGGCGCTGTGATCTTCGCCCGGGTCGTGCGATCACCGAGCGGCGCTTGGTCGGCGGCAACGGTCATGACGTCCCGCATTGCAAGCACCGTGCCACTCGCCGGTTGTTGATCAATATCAAGTGTTTCAGCCTATTTCCGCAGCGGGGCCGGCTGGCGCTCTGTCGCCATCCTGAACATATTGTATCCATACCGCTCAGTTAGTGAACAAATTGCTCCATATCGCATGATTTTTCGACTGGCCTCGATTTCATCGTCCGGTGCGGGTCCGGTGCGGGTCCGGTGCTGGCGCATTGTCTTCCCGCGCCGAACCGTATGGACTATGCCACAATTCCTCTGCGTGCTTTGATGCCGCATGTTCGCTGTCGCTCTCCAAGGATAAACCCGTTGCAGAACCCCTATGAAATGCTGGGTGTCAAGCGCGATGCCAGCGCGGATGATATTCGCCGCGCCTATCGCAAGCTCGCCAAGACCCACCACCCCGATCTCAACCCCGGCAATGCCGCCGCCGAGGCAAAGTTCAAGCAAGTCGGTGCCGCCTACCAGCTGCTGTCCGACCCTGAAAAGCGCGCCCGGTTCGACCGTGGCGAAATCGACGCCGAGGGCCATGAGGCAGCGCCCCACCCCGGCTACCGCGACTACGCACAAACCAGCGCCGGCCAACGCTACCGCGCTTCCGGCGCACCGCCGGGTGGGGCATCGGGCGGCTGGGACCCTGAGGATATCGAGGCCATGTTCGGGAGCATGTTCAACAAAACCGGGCGCGGGCGCGCACAAGGGCCGGAACGCGGGCCGGATGAACACTACAGCCTCGCCACCAGCTTTCTCAATGCGATCAATGGGGCCACCACCCGCCTCACCCTGCCCGATGGCCGGGTGCTCGACGTCAAAATTCCGCACGCGACCGAGGACGGCACGGTTCTGCGCCTGCGCGGCAAGGGCGGTGCCGGGCGCAACGGCGGCCCGCCGGGCGATGCCCTGATCGCGGTGCGCGTGACCCCCCACGCCTATTTCACCCGCGATGGCCAGGATATCAGACTTGATTTGCCGGTCACCCTGTCCGAAGCGGTGCTCGGCGGCCCGGTCGAGGTGCCCACGCCGGGCGGTGCGGTGCGGATGCGGGTTCCGCCGCACGCCGATAACGGCACGGTCCTCCGGTTGCGCGGGCGCGGCGTGCCGGCGCACGGCAAGACCGCCGCAGGCGATCTCTATGCCACGTTGCGCATCACCATCGGCAAGCCGGATGCCGCCCTCGAAGCGTTCCTGCGCACCTGGCAACCCGAACACCCGAACAATCCCCGCCAAGCCATGGAGGCCGGCGCATGATCACCGTCGATCTGGTCATCCGCGAGGTGCGCGGCCTCACCCGCGACGACCTGGAACGCTGGATCGCCAACCAATGGGTCCGCCCCGATCATGACGATTCAGGCTATGTCTTTTGCGACATCGACCTCGCACGGGTGCGCCTGATCCATGATTTGACCACCGATTTGCAGGTGAACGACGAAGCCCTGCCGGTGGTGCTGTCGCTGCTCGACCAGCTTTACGACCTGCACCGCCGGATGCGCGATCTCGGTGAGGCGATCAACCGTACCGCCCCGCCCGAAATGCGCGCCACCTTGATCGCCTGCCTGACCAATACCAACCAGCCTTGATCCTGACCTGTGGGGTGGAGGTCAGGCTCCAGGCTGGCCGTATGCGTTTGGGGACTTGCATTTTGCACCGCAGCGCGCGAGCCTTGCGTTTGGCTAACGTAAAGCGGGGGCGGCATGGCGCAGAGCAGCACTAATTACCGGATCGATGGCAAGCGCTTGTGGGACACGCTGATGGCGATGGCCGCATTCGGCGCAACCCCCAAGGGCGGTGTCAACCGGGTGACCCTCACCGAGGTTGATCGGCAAGGCCGCGCGCAGTTTTCGGAATGGTGCGCGCAGGCCGGGCTGACGCTGCGGCGCGATACCATGGGCAACATGTTCGCCCGCCGCGCGGGCCGCGACAATACCCGCCCGCCGGTGTTGTTCGGCAGCCATCTCGACAGCCAGCCCACGGGGGGCAAGTTCGATGGTGCGCTCGGCGTTATCGCCGGCCTCGAAGTGATGCGCACCCTGGACGATCTCGGCATCGTCACCGAAGCGCCGCTCGAACTGATCAACTGGACCGACGAGGAAGGTTCCCGCTTTGGCCGTGCCATGATGGGCAGTGCCGTCTGGTCGGGGGTTCATCCCGAAGCCACGATCAAGTCCCTCCGCGATGCCGAGGGGATCAGCGTCGCCGAGGCGCTGGCCACCATCGGCGCGGCGGGCACCGAACCGGCCGCGCGCTACCCCGCCGACGCCTATTTCGAACTCCACATCGAACAAGGTCCGATCCTGGAGCGCGAGGAAAAGACCATCGGTATCGTCACCGGTGCCCAAGGCCAGATCTGGTTCGACGCCACGTTGCTCGGCCGCGATTCCCACGCCGGCACCACCCCGCCGGACGCCCGGCGCGACGCCCTGGCCGGTGCGGCTGAAATCATTCTGCTGGTCGAAAGCATCATGCGCGAACAAGGGGAGTCCGGGCGCGGCACGGTGGGCCGCCTCACCGTGCATCCCAACTCGCCCAACGTCGTGCCGGGCGAGATTCGCTTCGGGGCGGAGTTCCGCCACCCCGACGATGCGGTGATCGAAGCGATCGCCACACGCTTCCCGCGGGAAGCCACCGCCGTGGCCATCGCACGCGGCCTCGACCTTGCGATCACGCCGGTGTTCCGTGTCGCCGCCACCCCGTTCGATCCCGCGTGCATTGCCCTGGTGCGTGACGCCTGCGACCGCCTGGGCTACCCCGCCCGCAAAATGGTGTCCGGCGCGGGGCACGACGCGGTCCATGTCGCCAATGTCGTTCCCACCGCGATGATTTTTACGCCGTGCAAGGATGGGCTATCCCACAACGAAGCCGAATCGATCACCGACGCCGAGGCCGAGGCGGGCACCCAGGTGTTGCTCGATGTCGTGCTCGCCCGCGCTAATCGCCCAGCGTAACCGCGCGCCGGGCGCGGCGGCCATTGCCAGGCGGCCATCGCCAGACGATCATGCGCCATGGCGCATGGCCCGCACCAGCGGCCCGTTTTCGTCGTAGGCGTGGCACGTATTGAGCAGGGCGGGCGAAATTTCGGCGCTGTCCTCGATAATGCCGCCGTCGCGCGCCGCCTGGTGCGCCTGCACGCCGAACCTCGTCTGGATCGCGACGGTGGCCACCTGTTGCAACAATTCACGCAAGTGGGTGCAACCCTGGGTGCCGCCCACCCGCTCCATCGCGCCCCGGAGGAACCCGCGCCCGATGGTCAATCCTTCCAGCCGGGCAAAATTCGGCGCGACACCAGGGCAGATCGCATAGGGCGTGTCGTCCATCGCCGCTTCGGCGCGCCGCACCGCCAAGCCCTGATCCACCGTCAACCGCAGCCACATGCCATGCAAAGCCTCACCCGCGTTGATCCGGCCGCGATCGTGATTGCCGAAACCATACGTCTTGGTGTCCACCAGATGCGCTTCGATATCGAGCATCCCATCGGTCCGCAGATAGCCACGGATCGTGATATCGCGCAGATGCAGCAATTCGCGGGAGTCGGGCTGGCTCAATGGCATGATCTCGATCCTTCACTCGGCTTTGAACGGGGTTGCCGCTTACGGTAGTGGACCCGGCCTGCCCATGCAAACGCCCGATTTGCGCCGTGCATGTCAGCCTTGCTGTACCAGTTTTGCCCCGGCCATTGCAGCTTCGCGCCGCGCGGACAATGATCGCGCGCTTGGAATGAGGCGGCATGGTATACACTCACAAGCAGCGGCTACAGGTCATTTTCGGCATTATCCTGTGCATGCTGCTCGCCGCGATCGATCAGACCGTGGTCATCCCCGCGGTTCCGGCCATCGCTGCCGATCTGCACGGATTCGCCCACCTCTCCTGGGTCGTCACCGCCTATCTGCTGACCTCGACCGCGACCACGCCGCTGTATGGCCGGCTCTCGGACCAGTTTGGCCGTAAAACCACCCTGATTCCCTCGATCATCCTGTTCGTCGCCGCCTCCTGCCTGTGCGCTTTGTCGCAAACCCTGCCGGAACTGATCGGCGCGCGCGCCCTGCAAGGCGTGGGGGGCGGTGGATTGCTGGCGATTTCCCAGGCCGCGATCGCCGATGTCGTCGCCCCGCGTGAACGCGGCAAATACCAGGGCTATCTCGCCGGCACCTGGGGCGTTGCCTCCACCGCCGGGCCGGTGGTGGGCGGCTGGGTCACCGATCACCTCACCTGGCGCTGGATTTTCTGGTTCAACCTGCCGCTCGGCATCGCCGCCCTCGTTCTCAGCCAGATCGGGCTGCGTCAGCTCAAGCAAATCCGGCGCGGCGGGCGGATCGATTTTCCTGGGGCCATTCTGCTCACCCTCGCGGTCACCGGTTTCCTGGTCGGCCTGTCCTGGGGCGGCCATACCTATCCCTGGCTGTCCGTCCCGGTGCTCGGCGCGTTCAGTGGTGGATTCATCCTGATTGCGGCCTTATGGACCTGGGAACAGCGGGTGCCGATGCCCTTGCTGCCGGTGCGGCTGTTCGCATCGGGTTCATTCAACCGGCTGGTCGGGATTGGGTTTCTCACCGCATTGGTGATGTTCACGGCCATTTTCCTATTGCCGCTATTTTTCCAGCTGGTGTTTCACGCCAACGCCGCGCAATCGGGGTGGGACATCATGCCCTTCCTGCTCGCCACTACGATCGGCTCCTACGCCGCCGGCCAATGGGCGCGCCGGATCGGCCGCACCCGGGGTCTGATGCTGGGCGGCCTGGCTGCCACCACCATTGGGTTCGGCCTGCTCGGCGTTCTACCGGACACCCTGCCTTTACCCTGGATCGTGTTCGTCTGTTTCGCGGTCGGCATCGGCATCGGATTCATTTTGCCGTCGAGCCTGGTCGCGATCCAGAACGCGGCTCCGCATGCCGATGTCGGGGCGGCCACGGCGACGTTGTTACTCCTGCGGGCGATGGGCGGCGCGTTCGGTGCTACCTTGGCCGGCACCATTCTGGCGCTGCGCCTCGGCAACGCGATCGACGCGCTCGGCCATGCCCGCAATCACGTTGCCGCCAACCCGGCGCTGCCCGCCGCGTTCCACCTCGCGTTTCTCGTCGCCGCCGGGTTTGCCGGCCTCGGCCTGATCGTCGGCCTCAAGGTGGAGGACGTCGCCTTGCGCGAAACCCTGGACTCCGGACCCGAACCCGCCGGCCATTGACGGCGCTGGCTTGGCGCGGTCTCCTGGCGCGAAAGGAGCGGACCATGGCGTTACCGATCGGCGCGCGCACCAATATCGACGAGGAGGTCGCCCGGCTGAAACGCGGCATCGCCCGCAAGCTGGTCTATGCCGGCTTGGCCGACGTGCTGATGCTGTGGGGCGGGATTTTCTTGCTCAACGATGCGATCATCAGCTTCATGAGCCAGTTCGGTCTTCTCACCTGGGCGTCCGGCCTGGGCGGACTGTTCGGCACCTGGACGATCACTCACGTCCGCGCGCGCGCGCCCGCCCATGCCGAAAACGCACGCCGCCTGTTCTGGAGCTTCGCGGTGTTCTGCGCCGATCTGATGATCTGGCAGGCGTTGGGAATTCCGACACCGTTCGACCATCTCTCGCTTGCCCAGGAGAACGCCGGCGTTTTGTTTCAACTCACCTTCAACATGATGGGACTGGTCATTCTCGGCATCTGGGTGGGGTGGGAGTTGATCGCGCTCAGTATTTTCGTCTCGGCGATCATCATCGCGGATGACCTGCTTGGCCCCGCCGACCTGTTCATCGCCACCTCGATCCTCGCCACCGGCCTGGCATTGCTTGCCGCCGGTGCCTGGATGCGGCTTTCGGCACGTGACATCAGGGTCGATCCGTTGGCGGTGACGCGGTAGCCAGGGTTTGTTCGACCCCGTCGGGGCTGGGGTGCTGTTTTGTCGATGATTGTTTCGCCGGCAATGTCCCGATGACAGAAGGCAAAACAGGGGATATTTGCCATCATATTGCTTTAAAGCAATAAAACGGCCCTGGAAATCAGGCATCTTGGATTTACATATGCGATCAGCGACGACAGCAACACTCGAAATGGAGATTTAAAGCCATGTTTTACTGGGGTGGTGGTTTAGGAACGGTGATCGTTGTGTTGTTGATCCTTTGGCTATTGGGCGTGATTTGACCCATTGCTTTTTGGCCCATTGCTTGAGTTGAACCCGCTGTTTCTAGTTTTCGCGGGCAACCTCAGGCGATATCGCTCTGGCGCTATCCGGCCGGCCGCCAAGGTTTCAGCAATCGTTGCCGCGCAGCGTGAAGGACTGCACCACTTGGTCTTTCAAAGCGAAGGTGGTGGTGCATTCGGTGGTGTAGGTCTGGGCGGGGAATCCGCCGCCGTAGAACGGGCCGTAATAGCCGCCGAATGCCGGGCCGTAGAACGGACCGTAGCCGAACGAGCCGGAATCGAACTGAACAGACCGGTGGACATAGGCGAAATAGGTCAGGTCACCGACCTGGATGCGCCGGTCCGGCACGCCCAGTTGCGCGACGAGCACCGATTCCGGGCGTCCGACGTAGCCGGACATCTGCTCGGCAAGGCTGGGGCCGATGGCACAACCCGCCAGTGCCAACGCCGCAAATGGTGCCGCAAGGATGAATTTACGCATGATCTGGCTCCCGCAGGGACACGTATTCAAAACACCATATGATACCGGTACAGTGTATCCACAGTGTTTCAGAGCCATAGCACATCTGCAATGCGCGGGGCAGAGGTCGCGAGCATGACGAGGCGGTCGAATCCCAGGGCGATGCCGGCGCAGGGCGGCAGACCGGCGACCGCGGCCAGGAAGTCTTCGTCGAGCGGCCAGTCGGCGGTGCCGGTCAACGCGTGACGCCGGGCGCGGTCGGCGGTGAACCGGGCGCGCTGTTCGGCGGCATCGGTGAGTTCGGTGAAGGCATTGGCGAGTTCGAGGCCGCAGACGTACAATTCAAAGCGTTCGGCGATACGCGGGTCCGCCTTGTCGCGGCGGGCGAGGGCCGCCAGGGGGGCGGGCCAGCCGGTGATAAAGGTCGGGTAGTCGTGGCCGAGATGCGGCTCGATGTGGCCGAGCATCAGGCGGAAAAACAGATCCTCCCAGGTTTCACCCTGGCGCAAAGGCGTGCTTGCGTCGGCGGCGAGGCGGGCGGCGTCGTTGACGCTGGCGAGAACGTCGAGGCCGAGATGGCGGTGGAAGGCCTCGGCGATGCTGAGGGTTTCAAAATGGTCGAGCCGGGTTGTCACGCCCCGGCAGGTCACGACGGGCGGCAGGACGGCGCGCAGGAAGGCAAAGGCTTCGTTGATCAGGCCGGCTTGATCCGCATCGGCCCGGTACCATTCCAGCATGGAAAACTCCGGCGCGTGGGTGGCGGAGGCTTCGCCGTTGCGCCAGACCCGGGCAATCTGGAAAATATCGCCGGCCCCGCCGGCGAGGAGTTTTTTCATGGCGAATTCCGGGCTGGTGTGCAGCCACAGGTTTTGCGCCGTGCCGTCGGGGGCGACTTTGGTGGTTTTGAAGGCGGCGAGATGAACCTCCTCGCCGGGGGCCGGCACGGCGTAAGGGGTTTCGACCTCGGTATAGCCGCGCGCGGTGAAAAACGCGCGGGTCGCCTGGGTCAGCAGCGCGCGGCGGCGCAAATGGGGCAGGCGGGCGGCAAGGCGTTCTGGATGCCAGGATGGCGTGGCGGCGTCTTGTGTCGTCATGGAGGAGCCGATAGCACCGGATCATGGTTTCACGCACGCTCCGCACCCCGGACGATTTGATTGCGGCGGGTTTGGCACCCAAGGCGGCGCGCGCCGGATTGAGCGCGGTTGCCGCGCGCTATGCCACCGCGATCGCGCCGGCCATGGTGTCTTTGATCGAACGGCCCGACGATCCGATCGGGCGGCAGTTCATTCCGGATGCCGCGGAATTGAACGCGGCCGCACACGAAAGTGTCGACCCGATCGGTGACGATGCGTTGTCGCCGATCAAAGGGATCGTGCATCGCTATCCCGACCGCGCCTTGCTGAAACCGACGCTGACCTGCCCGGTCTATTGCCGGTTCTGCTTCCGGCGCGAGCACGTCGGGCCGGATGGCGGGGTCCTGACCGTGGCGGAACTCGATGCGGCAATCGGCTGGATCGCGGATCATCCGGCGATCGCCGAGGTTATTCTCACCGGCGGCGATCCGCTCGTTCTGTCGGCCCGGCGCGTGGGGGCGCTGCTGCACCGCCTGGGGGCGATCGGGCATGTGCGGCGGCTGCGCATCCACACCAGGGTGCCGGTGGTGGCACCTGAACGGATCACCGGTGAGCTGGTCGCGGCCCTCGACATCGAGACGCCGCTGTTCGTGGTGCTGCACGCGAATCACGCGCGCGAGTTCACCGCCGCCGCCCGCGCCGCGCTGGCGCGGTTGCGCTACGGCGGGGTGCCGTTGCTCGGCCAGTCGGTATTGCTGCGCGGGGTTAACGATTCCAGCCCGGCATTGCGCGATTTGTTCGAGGCGATGCTCGCGAGCCGGGTGAAGCCCTATTACCTGCACCAGCTTGACCCGGCACGAGGCACCGCACGGTTTCATGTGCCGATCGCCGAAGGCCGCGCCCTGATCGCGTCCCTGCGGGGAACGATTTCGGGCACCGCGCTGCCGACCTATATTCTGGATGCGCCCACCGGAAAAACCGTTCTGGAACCCTCGCCGGTTGGCCACCGCAACGGCTTGTGCTAGGCGCGGCGCATGGCTGAACCCCTGATCGCCGTATTCAACGGCCCCAACCTCAATCTGCTCGGTCTGCGCGAGCCGGAGATTTACGGTATCCAGACGCTCGACGACCTTGAGGCGCTATGCGCCGAGGCGGGGGAACAGCTTGGCCTTGCGATCGATTTTCGCCAGACGAATGGCGAAGGCGAGCTGATTACCTGGGTACAGGAGTGCCGGGGCCGGGCGGATGGCATCGTGATCAATCCGGCGGGGTATTCGCACACGTCGGTCGCGCTGATGGATGCGCTGCATGCGGTCGATCTGCCGGTGATTGAGGTTCATTTGTCGAATATTTTCGGGCGCGAGTCCTTCCGCCATCACTCTTATGTGTCACTGGCGGCGCGGGGGGTGATTTGTGGCCTTGGGTTCAGCGGGTACCGGTTGGCGTTGCAGGCGATTGCCGAGATTGTGGAGCAGGAAGCATGAGTTTGTCCTTCGACCCCGAGGCGTTGCGCCAGTTGGCCGCCTTGTTGAACGAAAGCGGCCTGTCGGAGATCGAGCTTGAGGAAGGCGACCGCCGGCTGCGCTTGGCACGCGCGGTGACGCCGCCGGCCGCCCTGATGCAACCGGTGATGGCGGCGGCAGCCCCGATGGCCGCACCTGCCGCAGCCATCATGGCGGACATCGGCGGGCATCCCGGTATGGTGAAATCGCCGATGGTGGGGGTGGCGTATCTGGCCCCCGAGCCGAGTGCGCCGCCGTTCATCAGTGTAGGCCAGACGGTCGAACGCGGGCAGACCTTGTTGTTGATCGAGGCGATGAAGACCTTCAACCAGATCAAGGCACCGCGCGCCGGTACGGTGAAGCAGATTCTGATCACCGCCGGGCAACCAGTCGAATACGACGAACCGCTCGTGGTCATCGAGTGATGGTCTTTATTTGAAATGTTTGGCAAAATCCTGATCGCCAACCGCGGTGAAATCGCGCTCCGGGTGCAGCGGGCCTGCCGTGAAATGGGCATTGCCACCGTTGCGGTGCATTCCACCACCGATCACGACGCGATGCACGTGCGCCTGGCCGATGAGAGCGTGTGCATCGGCCCGCCGGCCGCGCGGGATTCCTATTTGAACATGCCGGCGATTTTGTCGGCGGCGCTGATCACCGGGGCGGAGGCGATCCATCCCGGCTATGGGTTTTTGTCGGAAAACGCCGATTTCGCCGAGATGGTCGAGGCGCATGGGTTGACGTTCATCGGGCCGTCGCCCACCCACATCCGGATGATGGGTGACAAGATCACCGCGAAATCCACCATGGCGGCCCTCGGCGTCCCGCTGGTGCCGGGGTCGGACGGCGAGGTGCCGGACGTCGAGGCGGCGCTGGCGGTTGCCAAACAGATCGGCTGCCCGGTGCTGGTCAAGGCGGCGGCGGGTGGCGGCGGGCGGGGCATGAAGGTCGCGCAGACGCTCGACGAAGTGCCCGAAGCGTTTTCGATGGCACGGGCCGAAGCCGCCGCCGCGTTCGGCAACAACGCGGTCTACATCGAGAAATACCTCGACCGGCCGCGCCATATCGAGTTGCAGGTGCTGGGCGACAATTACGGCAAGGTGGTGCATTTCGGCGAGCGCGACTGTTCGTTGCAGCGCCGGCATCAGAAATTGCTGGAAGAGGCCGGCTCCCCCGACATTACGGCGGCGGAACGCGGCGCGTTGGGTGCGATTGCGACGACGGCTTTGGAAAAATTCGGCTTTCGGAACGCCGGGACTCTGGAGTTTCTGTATCAGGACGGCCAGTTCGCGTTCATTGAAATGAACACGCGGTTGCAGGTGGAACATCCGGTGACCGAGATGGTCACCGGGGTCGATCTGGTGCGCGAACAAATCCGCATCGCCTTCGGTGAGCCGCTCGGTTACGAGCAGGCGGATGTGGTGGTCTCGGGCCATGCGATCGAGTGCCGGATCACTGCCGAAGACCCGGAAACCTTCCTGCCGTCACCGGGCGTCGTCACCATGTTTCACGCGCCGGGAGGCTTAGGGGTGCGGCTGGATTCCGCCCTTTACGCGGGTTACCGGGTACCGTCGCATTACGACAGCCTGGTGGCCAAGCTGATCGTGCTGGGGCGCAACCGGGGCGAAGCGATCGCGCGGATGCGGCGGGCGCTGGAGGAATTCGCGATTGCCGGCATCAAGACCACGATTCCGCTGCATCTGCGAATTTTGGAAGACCCTGGCTTTATTGCGGGTGACTATACGATCCACTGGCTTGAGGATTTCGTTGCCAGTCATCCGTTGAGCCAAATTTAAGCATAAGAGGCGGCTGACACCCCGAGCGCCGGGGGGTTCGATCACAATTGCGTGATAAATCAGGATATAGAGCAGCTTGGCTGTCCTTATAACGCTCGATAATCAGGGTGTAGCGTAATAATATTTCGTGCTGTGCCGGTGTGGCGCGATCCCGGCAAGCCCGATCGCGCAAGCTGAAGCAGCAAACCAAAAGACGACCGCCGCGGTGCCGCCGCCAGCGGATGTTTCTGATTTCTCTCGCAAATATCAGCGTCTTTGCACATACTTAAAGTCTGATCGTTCAAGGACGAACAGGCTCTATCGCTGTTTTTGCGAGCAATGTTGCTCCAGGAACAGGGACGACAGGCTGTTACCGGTTACCGCAATCCGAGCGCGCCTTGGGCGCAGGAGCGAATGTCCGATGAAGACCGCCGAACTGATGCGAGCAGAATTGGCGCGTGACGCGCGTTATACCGCCATATCCGGCCCGATGATCCTGACCGGGACGCAGGCGTTGATCCGGTTGCTGATCACCCAGCGCCGGCGCGATCGGGCGGCGGGGTTGAAGACGGCGGGGTTTTTGTCCGGGTATCGCGGATCGCCGCTCGGCGGGTTGGATATTCAGGCCTTTGCCGCCGCCCGCGCGCTGGCGGATGAGGGTATCGTGTTCAAACCGGGCGTGAACGAAGACCTCGCGATGACCGCGATCTGGGGGTCGCAGATGACCCCATTGTTCCCCGGTGCCACCGTCGATGGCGTGTTCGCGATGTGGTACGGCAAAGGGCCGGGGGTCGATCGTTCGGGCGATGCGCTGAAACACGCCAATTACGCCGGCACCACCCGCCTCGGCGGCGTGCTGGTCGTGACCGGCGATGACCACGCCGCGAAATCGTCCTCGATCGCCAATCAGAGCGAACCGGCGCTGATCGCGGCGGGCGTGCCGGTGCTGGCCCCGAGTTCGATTGCCGATATGCTCGATCTCGGCCTCTACGGCTGGGCCGCCTCGCGCCATTCCGGGCTGTATATCGGGTTCAAGACGGTCGAGGAAATCATCGACTGCACCGCCTCGATCACCACCGATCCCGAGGCGCTGCGGATCGCGATGCCCGAGATCGATCCGGCGTCCGTTGCGATGCGGTTGCACGAACCGGTGCTGGCGCAGGAGGCGCGAGTGCTGCGGGTGCGGGTTCCGGCATTGCTGGATTTTGTCCGCGCCAATCCGATCAACCGGATGATCGATGCCGCACCCGGCGCGCGGATCGGCATCGTGACGGCGGGGAAATCGTTCCTCGATGTCGAGCAGGCCCGGGCGGATTTGGCGCTGGCCGGCGTGCGGGTGCTCAAGCTTGGGATGACCTGGCCGATCGAGCCGGGCATAATTCGCGACTTCGCGCGCGGGCTTGAAGAAATTATCGTTGTCGAGGAAAAACAACCACTGATCGAAAACCAGATCAAGACGATTCTGTACCGCACCGCCAATGCACCCCGCGTGCTCGGCAAAACCGACGATCAGGGCATCACCCTGCTGAAACCCGAGTCGGATTTGTCGTCCGCCGAAATCACCCTGGCCCTGGGCGACCGGGCGCAGCTTGTGCAGTTTTCCGACGAGCGCGCCTCGATTCTTTCCAATCTGCGTGGCAATATCGGTGCGGCGCGCGGGTTGGATTTCGGGGCGCATCGCATCCCGTACTTCTGCTCCGGCTGCCCGCATTCCACCTCGACCGTGGTGCCCGAAGGTTCGCGCGCGATGGCCGGGATCGGCTGCCATTACATGGTCACCTGGATGGATCGCCAGACCGACGTGTTCTCCCACATGGGCGGCGAGGGGGTCGCCTGGATCGGTCAGGCCCCGTTCACCACCGAGCGCCATGTGTTCGCCAATCTTGGCGACGGCACCTACCACCATTCCGGCAGCCTCGCGATCCGCGCGGCGGTGGCGGCCAAGGCGAACATCACCTACCGCATCCTGTTCAACGATGCCGTCGCGATGACCGGCGGCCAGCATGTCGATGGGCCGCTCTCGGTACCGCAGATCACCCGCCAGATGGCCGCCGAAGGGGCGGCACGGATCGATATTGTCACGGATGAGCCTGAGAAATATCAAACTGTGCGCGATCTGGCACCGGGCGTCGTGGTGCATCATCGCCGCGCGCTCGACGAGGTGCAGCGGGTGTTGCGCGAAACCCAGGGCGTCACCATCCTGATCTATGATCAGACCTGTGCCACCGAAAAACGCCGCCGCCGCAAACGCGGCACCATGGCCGACCCCGCGAAACGCGCCTTCATCAACGAGCGGGTCTGCGAAGGCTGCGGCGATTGCTCGAAAACCTCCAACTGCGTCTCGGTGGTGCCGGTCGAAACCGCGTTCGGCCGCAAACGGGCGATCGACCAATCCTCCTGCAAC
The DNA here is from genome assembly GCA_028688905.1 of Acidiphilium sp. Lineage (GTDB taxonomy): Bacteria > Pseudomonadota > Alphaproteobacteria > Acetobacterales > Acetobacteraceae > Acidiphilium. Next base: position 259,015 of record JAQTXH010000003.1, read on the forward strand.
AAGGATTTCTCCTGCGTCGAAGGTTTTTGTCCCAGTTTTGTCACGGTGCGGGGGGCGGGGCTGAAGAAACCCGAAATCACCCTGGGCGGTGCGCCGGGCGATCTGCCGGAACCGGTTCTCCCCGCGCTCGATCGCCCGTGGAATATCGTGATCGCCGGCATCGGCGGCACCGGCGTCGTCACCATCGGCGCGCTCCTCGGCATGGCAGCACATCTGGATGGCAACGCGGTTTCCGTGCTCGATGTGCTCGGCCTCGCCCAAAAAGGCGGTGCCGTGGTTTCGCATGTCCGGTTCGGGGGGGCGGCGGGAACCGGGCAATCGCTGCGGATTCCACAAGGCCGCGCCGATCTGCTGCTGGGCTGCGATGCGCTGGTCGCCGCCGAGCATGAGACGCTGGATTGCCTGGGTGAAACCACGACCGGCGTGGTCAATCTGCACGAAACCGTCACCGGCGAGTTCACCCGCGATCCGGATTTTTCACTGCCGATGCGCCGGCTGCGTCAGGTCATCGCGAAGCGGATCGGTGAGGGCCATCTCGCGACCCTCGACGCCACCGGACTGGCGACCGCGCTGATGGGCGATGCGATCGCGACCAATCTGTTCGTGCTCGGCTATGCCTGGCAACGCGGCAAAGTGCCGGTTTCGCGCCAGTCGATCGAGGAGGGGATCAGGCTGAACAACCAAGCCGTCGCGCTCAACCTCGCCGCCTTCGCCTGGGGACGGGCGGCGGCGCTCGATCTCGACAGCGTGGCGGCACGGCTGCCAGCGGCCACGACAAAACCCGCGCCGATCGATCTCGATGCGGTGATCGCTAGGTTTCGCGATGAACTCGTCGCCTATCAGAACGCACAGTATGCCGGGCGCTACATGGCGCTGCTGGCCGAGGTGCGGAGCGCCGAACAGCGGGTTCGCCCCGGTTCGGCCGCATTGACCGAAGCGGTGGCGCGCAATTTATACAAATTAATGGCGTATAAGGACGAATACGAGGTCGCCCGGCTTTACGCCGCCCCGGCGTTCCGGGCGGCGGTGGCGGCGCAGTTTCAGGAGGGGGCGACCCTGAAATTCCACCTTGCGCCGCCGTTGCTGGCCAAGCGGGATGCGCGCACCGGCGAACAGCAAAAACGCGAATATGGGGCCTGGATGCTGAGCGTTTTCCGGGTTCTGGAAAAGTTCAGGTTCTTGCGTGGCACGGCGCTTGATCCGTTCGGCCACACCGCCGAGCGGCGCACCGAACGCGGCCTGATCGGGCGCTATGAAGCCTCGATCCGTGCCGCCCTGGGCCATCTCACCGAAGCGAATTTCGTCCGCACCCTCGAACTCGCCACTCTGCCCGCGCAGATCCGCGGCTATGGTCATGTCAAGGCGCACAACCTTGCCGCGATCGAGCCGGTATGGGTGGCGCTCGACGCCGAACTGGCGACACTGTCCCCAACGCCGGCACCACAGTTCGGCATTGCCGCCGAATAGGTTCGGTCACAAATTGCATAGGTTCGTTACGGATCGCCTGCCTATGGCACTGGATCTGGCGCTGACCGCGCGGGGAAATCTGGTGGGGGGATCAGGTGCCGATCGCGCCGTGACCAGCTATGGCGTCGCGAGGTGCTCGCGCAGGCGCGGCATCAACTCGACCAGATTGCACGGGCGATGCCGCGAATCGAGCTGGAACAATAGAATATCATCCCACCCATCCTTGACCGCGCCGGTCGAGCCGGGGAGTGCGAACAGATAGGTGCCGCCGCCCACGCCGCCGAGCGCGCGGGACTGGATGGTCGAGGTGCCGATTTTCTGGTAGCTCAGCATGCGGAACAATTCGCCGAAGCCTTCGATCTGCTTGTCGAGCACGCGGGCGAAGGCTTCGGGCGTTACATCGCGGCCGGTCACCCCGGTGCCGCCGGTGGTGACGATGACGTCGATCGCCGGGTCGGCGATCCAGTCGCGCAACTGGGCCTCGATCACATCGGCATCGTCGCGCAAAATGGTGCGGGCGGCGAGGTGATGGCCGGCGGCGACAACCCGGCCGGCCAGGGCATCGCCTGAGGTGTCGTTTTCGAGGGTGCGGCTATCCGATACGGTCATCACCGCGATGGAGACCGGGACAAATTTTCGGCTTTCGTCGATCCGCGACATGCAGCGCACTCCTGGTTGAATGACGTCGGCGCGCCGGGGTTGGCGGGCGGAGTTGCCGGAAGGGCAACGGAGGGGGTGGCGCGCGAAATAAAGCGTATAGAGCATGATCGTTTGAGGACGAACATGCTCCATCGCTATTTTGGCGGGCAATTTCATCGCCTTCGGTTGCCGCAGGGGCGTCAATCTCAAGCAATATTGCTTGCACCGTCCAAAACCGGCCCCCTTGCGCCAAGCGCTGCGGAAAGCTAGAGCACTTCGTCATTACGGGCGCGTAGCTCAGCGGTAGAGCATCGCCTTCACACGGCGGGGGTCACAGGTTCAATCCCTGTCGCGCCCACCACGATTTCACTGACTTACGGGAAATCGTGCCTCGCCTTTAAAATTTTAAGGCCGATTTATTTACAGCGAATCTGCCTTGGAGATCGCCGATATCGCCTTGATGCGGGTTGGCATGATGCGGGGGGCCGCAAATGGCGGGCTTCGTCTCGCTTGGCCACAACGGAAATCCGAACTTTGTTTTGTGAGCCGCCTCATCGCCTTCGGCTGCCGTTCCGGTGGTTAAACTTAAGCAATAGTGCAGTGGCGCAACCGAGTCTCTTGACGGTGCCAAGCCTTTTCGTGCTATAAACCGAACGTTCGTTCTGGGGTGGTGAAATGTTCAAGGTCATGAAGTATGAGCATGTCGGTATCAGGGTGACGGACCGGGCGCGCGCGGTTGCCTTCTACGAAACGCTGGGTTGGCGGGAAGAGACGGATCTGCCGGACAACATCGCCAACGAGATGGTCAATGACGCGGGCGTCCACATCAATCTGATTTTCAATGGCGTTGCCCGCGACGAAAATCGTAACATTCTGCAAGATGAAGCGATCAAATACCCTGGTGTAACACATCCGGCTTTTGTGATCGAAAATATGGATGCACTGCTAGCAACGTTCGCCCGCGCCGGCATTCGGGTTACGCAGGGTCCCGAAATCATCGCCGGACGACGCAAGGCTTGCTTCATCCGCGACCCGGACGGAACCGTGCTCGAGTTCGATGAAATGCTGCCCAATCAACGCCATACCCAATCAACGCCATAAAGGAGTGCAATGATGCTAAAGCTATTTGACCTCGAACTTTCGGGAAATTGTTACAAGGTGCGCCTGCTCGCGGCACTACTTGGCGTGACGTTAGACATCATACCCGTGGATTTCATGGCAGGGGCGCACAAGGCGGACGCATTTCTCAAGCTCAACCCGTTCGGGGAGATTCCAGTCTTACAGGATGACGAACTTGTGTTGCGCGATAGCCAGGCGATTCTCGTTTATCTCGCGCGCAAGCACGGCGGGGAGGCTTGGTTGCCGACCGATGCCGCCGGTATGGCGCGCGTCATGCAGTGGCTCTCGACGGCGGCCAACGACGTGGCGCGCGGGCCGAACGATGCCCGTTTGCACGATTTGTTTAGCTATAAGCTGGACATCGTCAAAGCCCGGCACCAGTCTCAGCATGTCCTTGCTATTTTCGAGACCCACCTGACATCGCACAACTGGCTGGAGTTCGACCGACCGACGATCGCCGACATCGCTTGCTATCCATACATTGTCCTGGCGGAACAGGGCGGCGTTTCCCTCGCGAATTACCCCTCGATCCATCGGTGGGCGGCCCGAATTCGCGCTCTACCCGGTTATATTCCGATGCCGGGTCAATATCAGGCGGCTTGAACCACATTGAATGAGAAAACCCGGCGAACCCGGCCGAATCGTCAAGACATTGTCCGTCGTATTCGCGACGTGTTTCGCGAGCGCGGCTACGATGGGGCGACGTTGACGGCGCTGGCAGAGGCGACGGGGTTGGAGCGCGCAAGCCTCTATCATTATTTTCCAGGCGGCAAGGAGGCGATGGCCGAGGCGGCGCTCTCCGACGTGGAAGACCAGCTGGAGGCGACGCTGCTGGCCCCTCTACGTCAGGGCGGGACGATTACGGAACGTGTTGAGGGCATGGTGCGGGCGCTTGACGGATATTACAATGGGGGGCGTTCAGGCTGTCTCCTGGCCGCCCTGGCCCTCAACCGATCCGACCACCAACTCGGTACCCGCGTGGCGGCGAGTTTCGAGGCTTGGGCAAAAGCGCTCACAGCGCTGGCCATCGAGGCGGGTGTCCCCAACCCGCAAGTCTGCGCCGAAGACATCATCGTTCTGATACAAGGCGGACTCGTGCTGTCTGCCGGACTGAGCGACCCATCGCCCTTCCGTCGCGCGTTGCAACGGGTCGTCACACTCATGGCCGGAAGCGATGAGGCACCTTCAGGCCGTCGCCATCAATGACGGGCATCGCTGAATGGCATCGCTGAATGGTATCATTGAATGGTATCGCTCGATCGCACCGAGAATCGAATAGGGGATGCCACTGTACCTCTTTGGTTCAATGCCCGTTCAGGGGCGGGACGCTATCTTAGCCATCTGCCCAGCTTAGCCACTTGCCCAGTTTCCGGGGATCCCCTCGGTGAATTGACATCTAAAATATTCTCTTACATAATGTATTATTCTTTTTAGGAATATTATATGTCAGACCGATGTCATCCGAAAAGCTTTGGGCAACCGAAAAATTCAAGGTGCGAAGCCGTCAGCCGAACCTATGGCCATGTGCGCTGGCACCGTCACGCGCCTGGGGGCGTATAACTTCCGTTTGTCAGCGAAACCGATTTTTCCAGCCTCTGCTTGCGGAAGATCACCGCAAGGAATGGCTTTCGCGTTTTCGTGCGCTTTGCGCATTACGGCCCTGAAAAATCACGGGTAAAAACGTACACGGGTAAGAACGTAATTGCATGCGATATTCAGCTCTCACCGTCCTCACTCAAGCGCTACGCGGTCACGCCGGTTGGCGACCGGCTTGGCGCAATCCGGCACCGGCACCGGATTATGATGTCGTCATCGTCGGCGGCGGCGGGCATGGTCTGGCGACCGCTTATTACCTCGCGAAACACCATAATGTCGGTCGTATTGGCCTGCTGGAGAAATCCTGGCTTGGCAATGGCAGCGTCGGTCGTAATACCACCATCATCCGCTCCAACTATCTGCTGCCAGGCAATCTTCCGTTTTACGAACTCTCGATGAAGCTGTGGGAGGGGCTGGAGCAGGACATCAATTACAATGCCATGGTCAGCCAGCGTGGGGTGTTCAACATCTATCATTCCGATCCGCAGCGCGATGCCTATGCAAGGCGGGGCAATGCAATGCGCCTGCACGGCATTGACGCCGAGTTAGTCGACCGAGACGCACTTCGGCAACGGATACCCTATCTCGACTACGACAATGCGCGTTTTCCAATTCAGGGTGCGCTACTGCAAAAGCGCGGTGGCACCGTGCGGCACGACGCGGTGGCGTGGGGCTATGCGCGTGCGGCCGACCGCCTGGGGGTCGATATCATCCAGAATTGCGAGGTCACCGGCATTCGCCAGGAGCGCGGCAAGGTGATCGGCGTGGAGACCACACGCGGCTACATCGGCGCTAAAAAACTCGGGATCGCGGTCGCCGGCGCGTCGTCGCTGGTCGCCGCCATGGCCGGACTGCGCCTACCGATCGAGAGCCACGTCCTCCAAGCCTTCGTATCCGAGGCGCTCAAACCGCTTATCGATACGGTGATCACGTTCGGTGCCGGTCATTTTTATATCTCGCAATCCGATAAAGGCGGTCTGGTGTTCGGCGGTGATATCGACGGCTATAATTCCTATGCCGCCCGGGGCAACCTGCCGACCATCGAGGATGTCTGCGAAGGCGGCATGGCGCTGATGCCGATGATTGGCCGAGCACGGCTGGTGCGTCATTGGGGCGGCATCATGGACATGACGATGGATGGTTCACCGATCATCGACCGGACGCCGGTGGAGAATCTCTTTCTCAATGCCGGCTGGTGCTATGGCGGTTTCAAGGCCACACCGGCATCGGGATTCTGCTTCGCACATCTGATTGCCTGCGAAACGCCGCACAAGGTCGCGACGTTCTACCGGCTTGACCGCTTTGCCTCGGGCCGGCTGATTGACGAAAAGGGTGTCGGTGCCCAGCCGAATTTGCACTGATGCGCATCGCCTGTCCCTACTGCGGCCCACGTGGCCTCGAAGAATTTCTCTACCATGGTGATGCCAGCGTGCGACGCCCCGAGGACGGCGGGGCGGTGCCTGACCAAGCCTGGACCGACTATGTCTATCTTCGCGAGAACGCCAACGGTCCGCATCGGGAGTTGTGGTATCACCATGCTGGCTGTCACGCCTGGCTGGTTGTTACGCGCGATCTGCGCAGCCACGACATTTTGGGCGTTACAGCCGCGCGAGACGAAGCATGACCGCGCATCGGCTTCCCGCCGGCGGCCTGATCGACCGGGGCAGGCCGCTCGGCTTTACCTTCGATGGCAAACGCTATCAGGGATTCGCGGGCGACACGCTCGCTTCGGCGTTGCTCGCCAACGATGTCAGGCTGGTTGGCCGAAGTTTCAAATATCACCGACCGCGCGGCCTTATCGCGGCGGGGGTTGAGGAACCCAATGCGCTGGTCGAACTGCGATCGGGTGGTTATCGCGAGCCGAATACCCGCGCCACCGTTGTCGAGCTGTTCGAAGGCCTGGAGGCGCGTAGCCAGAACCGCTTTCCGAGTTTGAAATTCGATTTACTCGGCGTCAATTCGCTGCTCGCGCCGCTGTTTGCGGCTGGGTTCTATTATAAGACCTTCATGTGGCCGGCATCGTTCTGGGAAAAACTTTATGAGCCGGCGATCCGCCGTGCCGCGGGTCTAGGACGCCATTCTCGTCAGGCTGATCCGGATACCTATGAAAAATCCCACGAGTTTTGCGACGTTCTGGTGATCGGCGGCGGAACCTCCGGGATCGCGGCCGCGCGCGAGGCGGCGGCGGCGGGTGCGCGCGTCATCCTCTGCGACGAGGGTTTCGCGCCGCTCGACCTACCCGATGCCGCCAATCTCAGTGTCTTTATGCGCTGCACGGTATTCGGTGTGTACGATGGCGGCACCTATGGCGCGGTGCAACGCTTGACCGATCATCTGCCTGCGTCTCATCCGTCAGCACGGGGCGGCCCACGCCAGCGTTTCATGAAAATCGTGGCGGACCGTAGCATTCTGGCGAGCGGTGCGTTCGAACGACCGATGGTATTCGGCTATAACGACCTGCCCGGCATTATGCTCGCCGGTGCGGTCGCCACTTATGTGACGCGCTACGCCGTCGCACCAGGAACGAATGCCGTGATCTTCCTCAATCACGACGATGTGGTACCCAATGTTCAGATTATGGCGGATGCCGGCATTGCGATCACCGCGATCGTTGATGTGCGTGCCACCAGCAGTGAGGCCGTGCGGGTACTCTCCCACCGCATCCAGGCCCCGGTTTTCGCCGGTGCCGTGATAGACCGCGCTCACGGTTCCACCGCCGTCTCGGGCGTCGATATCATCGATGCTCGCGGCACGAAAATCAGCGTCCCATGCGATCTTGTCGCCATGTCGGGCGGTTGGAATCCCGTCCTGCATCTCACCTCACATCTTGATGGCAAGCCGATCTGGGACGAGGCCATCGCGGCCTTTGTGCCGGGTACCCTGCCACATGGCATGCAAGTTGTCGGCGCGGCGGCCGGTTGCGGCATCAATGCGAATATCCAGCCGCTCTGGTTGTCAGGACAGCATCCCGCTAAATCTTTCGTGGACTTCCAGAATGACGTGACAGCCAGAGATCTTATCCTTGCCAAACAGGAAGGTTTTGCCGCGGTCGAGCACCTGAAACGCTACACGACGCTCGGGATGGCGACGGATCAAGGCAAGACATCGAATGTGAACGGCCTCGCGATTTTAGCGACCGAGACAGGTAAAACGATCCCCGAGACCGGCACGACGCGGTTTCGTCCCCCCTACACCCCGGTGGCGCTCGGCGTGCTTGCCGGTCCGCATCGCGGTAAATATTTCAAACCCACGCGCCTCACCCCGACTCACGATTTTGCCGTGGCCAATCACGCGACTTTCGTTGAGGCCGGGCTGTGGCTGCGGGCGCGGTACTTTGCTCAAGGAACCGAGGATCGGCGTGCCGCCGTCTTTCGCGAAGTCGACGCTGTACGGAACGGTGTTGGCTTCTGCGATGTAACGACGCTCGGCAAGATCGACATCCAGGGGCCGGATTCGGTGAAATTTCTGGAGTTTGTCTACGCCAATGGCTGGAACGACCTTGCCATCGGCCGCGTTCGATACGGGCTGATGCTGCGCGAGGATGGTTTCGTGATGGATGACGGTACCTGCGCGCGGCTCGGTCAGCAGCACTTCGTCATGACCACCACCACCGCGAATGCCGCCAAGGTGATGCAACATATGGAGTTCTGTCATCAGGTCCTGGCACCGGCTCTCGACGTCTGCTTCGTCTCGGTCACAGATCAATGGGCGCAGCTTGCCATCGCTGGCCCGCATGCGCGCCGGGTGTTGCAAAGACTGGTTGATCCGCCATTCGATCTTTCCAACGACGCATTCCCACATATGGCAGCGGCAGTGCCGACGATTTGCGGTGGCATTGCGGCGCGTTTGTTCCGGCTCTCCTTTTCTGGCGAGCTTGGCTATGAACTCGCGGTGCCGGCCCGTTATGGCAACGCGCTCGCAGCCCAACTCATGCAGACGGGTGCCGATTTCAACATCACTCCCTATGGTACCGAAGCCCTCGGTGTCATGCGGATTGAAAAGGGCCACCCTGCCGGGCCGGAACTGAACGGCCAGACCACGGCACATGATCTGGGTCTTGCCAGGCTACTTTCCCGTAAGAAGGATTATGTAGGTCGTGCTCTGGCCGCCCGCCCGGCATTGACGGATCCGCACCGGCCCACTCTGGTTGGTCTCAAGCCCTGCGATCGCCGCACAATCTTGCGCGCTGGCAGCCATCTGTTGCGCCCTGAGGCCGCGCTTACCGCCGCAAATGACGAAGGGTTTGTGACTTCGGCAATCGTTTCGCCAACCCTTGGCTACCCAATCGCGCTCGCTTTACTCGCAAACGGACCCGCGCGGATTGGTGAGACCATTCGGGTCTACGATCCCATCCGTAATGGCGACGTACTGGCCGATATCGTGGCCCCGGTCTTCCACGATCCGGCGGGGAGCCGACGGCATGCTTGATATCGCCCCTCTGAAGTTCCCGGAATCGGAAGTCTTGCAGTCTTTATCTCGCATGAGCATCGCCGGTATCGCGGCGTTCAAGGGCCGGCGAGCGGCACTTGAGGCCGCGCTGGGTCTAACCCTCCCGCACACCCCGCGCCGGGTCGCGCACGGTACGACGAATTACCTCTGGAATGGCCATGACGCATGGCTTGCGATGTCCGAGACTCCCGCGCTCCTTGAAAATCTCACGACCGTCGCCGCAAAATTTGCTGCCATCACCGACCAGAGTGACGGGTTTGTCGCTTTCCGTGTGAGCGGGTTCCATCGCCGTGCCATTCTTAAAAAACTCGTGCCGATCGATCTGCATCAAGACGTCTTTGCGCCAGACGCGGTCGCCCTCACACTCGCGGGTCAGCTGCCGGTAAAACTCTGGATGCAAGACGATGGCAGTTTTGCACTGGCCGGCCTGCGTAGTTTCTCCCGTGCGTTGCACCATGCGCTGGAAGAGGCCGCGCGGGAGTTCGTTCATCCCGGGCACGATTGAAAGCGGCTCTTCGCAATCTCTATATTATCGGGAACCTCTATGTGCCGACCCTTCCTTGCCGGCATCGCCGGTCATCCGACCGGCGAAACCGGCATCGGTTGGCGGAATCCGGCGGTTGGTTACGGTGGTGATTGACAGAAACGGTTCTTTTGAAGTATCTTACTTGCTCTGTAGGAAAGTTTTAGGATTCTGGGAGTTTGGTCGCGCTGATCGATTGGCAACGCCATTCGCAACGGTCGTCTGGAAATGGCCAGGGAGGGCCGGATCAAACACAGGGCCACAATCATTGCCGCCGGTATCGACCATGTGCCGGCTCTTGCGGGAAAAGCCAAGGCTGGTCGTCGATTTCGAGGGCACCGCAAAAACCGCCCGCCACATGGCCCCGGCCTTGGAGATATCGGTCCAATGACCCTCGCGTACCCGCTGCACAACACGCTTTTCCCGCTGCCAAACGCATCGGATTATCCCTAACCCGAGAGGTCCTGAATGACACGTTCCTGGCGCTACGCCGTTCTTGCCGATCGTCATCGCGCTCTCGGCTCGAAGCTGGAAGACTGGAACGGCATGCCGACGGCATGGAGCTATGCCACCCGTTTGCAGGACGACCATGTCGCCATCCGTACCGCGGCGGGACTGATGGATGTCTCAGGGCTTAAAAAACTTCATCTGCACGGCCCGCATGCTTCAGGCGTTCTGGATTACCTCACAACCCGCGACGTCGGTAAAATCACCCCGGGCAAAGCCGCCTATGCCTGCTTTCTGAACGAAGGCGGTAAGTTCATCGACGATGGCATTCTCTACCGCACCGGCCCGAATTCGTGGTTCGTCGTGCATGGCTCCGGAGCGGCTCATCAGGCGATCGCCGCTTCCGTCCATGGCCGCAATGTGTCGATGATATTCGACGACGACCTGCTCGATCTGTCGCTGCAAGGGCCGCTAGCGGTCGACTATCTTGCCACGCATGTCCCTGGCATCAGGGATCTCAAATATTTCCATCACCTCGGTACCACCCTGTTCGGCAAGCCGGTGATGATCTCGCGCACGGGCTATACCGGTGAGCGCGGCTACGAGATATTCTGCAAATCCGAGGATGCGGCATTGATCTGGGACACGATCCTGGCGGAAGGCCGTGAAATGGGGATAATCCCCTGCGCTTTCACGGCGCTCGATCTGCTGCGGGCCGAAAGCTATCTGTTGTTTTATCCTTATGACAATTCTGAGATGTACCCGTTCAAAGACGAAGCGGCCGGTGACACGCTCTGGGAATTGGGGTTGGATTTCACCGTCAGTCCGGGCAAAACTGGCTTTCGTGGCGCAGAGGAACATGACCGGCTGAAAGGTCGGGAGCGCTTCAAAATTTTCGGAATACTGCTGGAGGGGGCAACGGCCGCCAATGCCGGCGACAGGATTTTTGCCGAGGACAAAACCGTCGGCGTCATCACCTGCCCTATGGTCTCGGCGCTCACCGGCAAATCCATTGCCATCGCCCGGATCGACGTGCCTTATGCCGTGCATGGTACCGGGCTATCGGTCGCGCATAGCGGCGGTTTTATTCCGGCAATCGCGCATACACTGCCATTTGACGATCCCAAAAAGACCAAACGCATGGCCGTCGGCTGAGGCATGATCAAGAGTCGTCCGCTCTATCGGCCGTTCACGCTGGATGTTTCGGGGCGTGCGCATCTTGTGGTCACGGACCAACCCGAATTGCCTGAAATGGTCGATCTGCCGTCAGTCGATCTGGAAATTTTTACCGTCCAAACGGTCTCATCCGAAATCGAAGCGCCGGTCGATGGCAACCGGCGCGCCTTTCATGCCGTCGTTGACCTCCTGGCCCATCTGCCCCGCCGGCTTGCCAACGATAAAATCGGTCTCCGAATTTATGCCATCGGCACCGAGGCCTTTGTCTGGGACGTGCATAATATTGCGCGCGCCGCCGGATTGGGATCGGCCGAAATCCATCTCACCCATGCCGGTAGCCTGCGGCGGCGCGTTTACTGCGCGCATTGCAAAACGATGAGCGAAGACGTTACCGATAATATCGTGCTTTGCCCAGGTTGTGGGGCTTCACTGTTGGTGCGCGACCATTTCTCCCGGCGGCTCGCTGCCTTCATGGGCGTGAAGGTCGATGCCGAGATACCTGGCGAAATTCCAGCAGCCGAGTCGCTTTACCAATGAAGCTGCGCATCGAGGCGATTTCTGTTCTGTCGCCCACGATCCGCCGTTTTATCCTGGCGGCGGATGATGGTGCTCCATTGCCCGTGGCCGGCGCGGGTGCGCATGTCATGGTCTCCCTCCCCGGTGAAACGCGGTCCTGGAGAAATGCGTACTCGGTGGTCTCCGGCCCGGGGATGCGCGACCATTACGAGATCGTCGTCCGTCGAAGTCAACAATCGCGCGGTGGCTCAGCCTTTCTGCATGAGCGTGCCGTCGCCGGCGATAGGCTGGAGGTTGGCCTGCCGCAAAACTTTTTTGCGCCCTCCCGGATTGCCGGCAGGCATTTGCTGCTCTCGGGCGGTATCGGCATCACGCCCTTTCTCTCCTACATCAGGACGCTCCATACGCCGTTCGAACTGCATCATTGCTGCAAGCGTGAGGACACTCCGGCTTTCGCCGGTTTGCTGCCGAGCGGGGCAACGAACATCGTGTTGCATACCAACCGCGAGGAGCTGAACTTCAGAACCCTGCTGGCAGCGCAAAAACTCGATACCCACCTCTATTGCTGTGGCCCGGAAGATTTCATGAACGACGCGTTCGGTGCGGCACGGCATCTGGGTTGGCCGGAAGCCAAAATTCATCGCGAGAGCTTTGGCGGCGTGGTCAGTGGCGCATTTTTCACCGTGCATCTCAAAAAATCTGGCCTGACTGTGCAGGTCAGGCAAGAGGAAACACTGCTGGACGCCTTGGAAGCCGCCGGCCTGGAACCGCCCTCCCTCTGCCGTGGCGGTGCCTGCGGCGAATGTGAACTGCCGGTGCTCGCCGGCATTCCCGCCCACCACGACCACTACCTCTCCGACAGCCGTCGCGCAAAGAACGACGCCATCATGACCTGCGTCTCACGCGCTCACACAAGTGAACTGGTACTGGATTTTTGAACCGATGAACCTCAATCTCAAACCGGACGAGACATTTCGCGGCGATTTCTCCACCCGCAACTCCGATACGGCGATCCTGCGCTTCCCATTTCCGTTTCACGACGACAAATACATGTACGCCGTCAATCTGGAACCACATGTACGCGGCGGTCCCACCGCCGCCTATGACGCGATATTCGATCTCGATGAGCATTATATCGGCGAATGCCGCGACCGGGCACTCACCCTGGCGGAAGACCCGCTGCGCTGCCAGGTTCTGCCCCATATGATCGAGGCTGAATGGGACACGCTGGAACTGCTCATGGAAAGCCTTGCATTCGACTATCCTGAGCATTTCACGTTGACCAAAAGCGGCACCGACAGGCACTGGGTCAATCGGCCGCTAGGGCTTGACCGGAATTTTACCTTTGGCGACGCTTCGAGCCTACCCCTTCCGCCGTTCGAATATATCACCCGCCAGGTTCAGGGCGACTTCACGCTTCACGACCAGCGCGAGAATACCCTATTCATGGATGGCGGCATGGTGACATCGCAGGCTGACTGGTCACTCAATTTCGACCTTGGCATGACGTTCCACGAATGGCATGGGCCGGTTCCGGTCGCGCATGAACTAGGCGTGTTCGACCGGGCGCTGGCCTACCTCATGCGCTTGCCGTACGGCAAACCGGTCCGGCGCCTCAATTGGACGCTGACGGTCCATCCCCGGCTCGACACCTCGCCGGAGACCTACCCGATCTGGGGACCGGACAAAGCGACCATCACGCCGGCTAATGTCGGTGCTCACATGTGTTTGCGGGTTGAATTGCAGACGTTGACCCGGTTGCCGCGCAGCAATGCGATTTTGTTTGGAATTCGCGGCTATCTGATCCGGCTGGACGAACTGGTGCGGGTCAAAAAATGGGCTATGCGTCTGCACCGTGTCCTGCGCGACCTGCATCCCGGTATCGCCGAATATAAAGGCACATCGCGATATAGGCAGACCATCGTCGACTACCTCGGCGCATTTGATGACGGTTCTATCATCTCGCCCGGCACGGGGTCCGAACAAGCCTCTCTTAGAGAAGTGACCACGGCCTGATCGTTCAAGGACGAACAGGCCCTATCGCTGTTTTTGCGAGCAATTTCATCGCATTCGGTTGACGCACCTGCGGCAACCTCAAGCAACATTACTCTAGCATTTCCAATCTTTGCGGCATATTACAGGCGATATGGACAGCAAAGCATGACCACTCGCGCCAAGATGGGATCGCGGGCTCAGGTGATCAAAGCGACCTTGCCCGAGGCCCTACGCGAGGCCGCACTACCCGAGGCTTTAGCCGATCGCTATGTCACCGGCTCATCCGCCGCCGGCGTCTCCGACATGACGTTGGAGCAGGCAATCGGGGTGCAGGTCCGCCAGCTCCGCCGGCGCGTCGGAATCACGGTGTCGGAGCTTGCCGCCGCCGCCGGGTTGTCGGGTGGTATGCTATCGAAAATCGAGAATGGCCAGATATCCCCATCGCTCGCCAGCCTGCAGGCGCTCGCCCAGGCACTCAACGTGCCGCTGACGACCTTCTTCTCGACCTTCGAGGAAAAGCGGGACTGCTCGTTCGTGAAATCGGGCACCGGCGTCATCATCGAGCGGCGGGGCACGAAAGCAGGGCACCAATACAGCCTGCTTGGCCATGCTCTCGGCGGTGCCGTCGTGGTCGAACCCTATCTGATCACGTTGCACAAGGACGCTGCCCCATTCCCCGCCTTCCAGCATGAGGGAACCGAATTCATCTATATGCTGACCGGCGAGGTGGTGTACCGGCATGGCGACCAATCCTATCATCTTACCCCAGGGGACGCGCTGCTGTTCGACTCCGTCGCACCGCACGGCCCAGAGAAACTGATCATAAAGCCAATGACCTATCTCTCGATCATCACTTACGCTCGCGACCCGAGTTAATGTGCGCGAAAAAATTTCTCCGTAAGAAATTATTATTCTTTCAAGTTGACGCCAAAATCCTATCTGCGTAAGGTGACCCAAGTTAAAACAAAAGTTAAAACAAAAGTTAAAACCAACGGGTTGAACCATGTGTGGCGTCGTAGGATTATTTTTAAAAAATCGGGTATTGGAGCCTGAACTTGGTGTCTTGACCGCCGGTATGTTGACCGTTCTGACCGACCGTGGGCCGGACTCGGCAGGATTCGCGCTCTATAGCGCCGGTTTGCCCGGTCATCTCAAATTTACCCTGCGTGGCCCGAAACATTATGATTTTTCTGCATTGGCCGCAGCGTTTGGGGTTGCTTGCCGGCTGCACGATGACCACGCCGTGTTCCCCGTGCCGGAGAACCAGGAGGCAGACTTTCGAGCGGCCCTGGCAAATCATCCAGAGATTACCATCGTCGCCTCTGGCGCGCGAATGGAGCTTTTCAAGGGCACGGGCCTGCCGGAGGACGTTTCAAGACGGTTCGGGTTGCAAACCATGTCTGGTAGCCACGCGATTGGCCATACCCGCATGGCAACCGAATCCGCCGTGACCACCCAGGGCGCGCATCCGTTCTCGACCGGACCGGACCAGTGCCTGGTGCATAACGGTTCGCTTTCCAACCATAACGATGTGCGCCGAACGCTGATTCGCGAGCATATAAGTTTCGAGACGCAGAACGACTCCGAGGTCGCCGCCGGCTACCTGTCGTGGAAGCTGCGCTCAGGTGCAAAGCTCGACGAGGCGCTGACCTCGGCACTCGGTGTGCTCGACGGCTTTTACACATTTGTCGTCGGTACCGAGAGCGGTTTCGGCGTGCTACGCGACCCGGTCGCATGCAAACCGGCGGTAATGGCCGAAACCGATGACTACGTCGCCTTCGGCTCGGAATATCGAGCACTGGTCGATCTGCCGGGCATATCCAATGCCCATCTGTTCGAGCCGGAGCCTGCGAAAGTTTATTTCTGGGAGCATTCGGTGTGAGGCGCGCGCTGAAGCCTGCCGCCCGCGAGCCGGTCGTGTTCGATCTTGCGACCCGACCTTTGCGCGACATCAACGCCATCCTCCAGGCGCTGCCGGCACATACCAATGAAACTGCGTGGGCGATCGCCAATCCGCGCGGCGCGCATGCCGTTGCGGTCGGAGTCACCACGCCGGTATCGATCAGCATCGATGGCCATGTCGGTTATTACTGCGCGGGCATGAACGACGGGGCGCACGTGACCATTGCCGGGAATGCCGGGCCGGGTGTCGCGGAGAACATGATGTCCGGCACCGTGCATGTGATGGGCGATGCCAGTCAGGCCGCAGGCGCAACCGCGCATGGCGGACTGCTGATCATCGAAGGCAACGCAAGCGCGCGCTGCGGCATTTCCATGAAAGGCGTCGACATCGTGGTCAAAGGTTCGGTTGGCCATATGAGTGGCTTCATGGCGCAATCGGGTAATCTCGTTATCCTTGGCGTTGCCGGCGAAGCCTTGGGCGATAGCCTTTACGAAGCCAATATTTTCGTCCGTGGTGGCATTACCAGCCTGGGTGCGGATTGCGAAGAAAAGCCGATGACCGAGGCGGCAAGCGCCATCCTCGAAACCCTGCTGAAAAAAGCGGGTGCCGACGCCGACCCGAAGGACTTCAAGCTGTTTGGCTCCGCCCGTACCCTCTATCATTTCCATGTCGACAACGCGGATGCCTACTGAGATGAACGAAACTTCCGACCCGCGTATCCCGCAAACGCGCCCCCGCTTTTCGGCGACCTTCGATCCACATAGTATCGCCGAAATCCAACGCGCCGCCGCCACCGGGATCTACGACATCCGCGGTGGCGGGGCGAAGCGCAAGCTCCCGCATTTCGACGATCTGCTGTTTCTTGGCGCTTCCATCTCGCGCTACCCGCTGGAGGGCTATCGCGAGCGCTGCGGCACCGATGTTACGCTCGGGACGCGTTTTGCCAAAAACCCGATCAAGCTGAAGATCCCTGTTACCATTGCCGGCATGTCGTTTGGCGCGCTCTCGGGCAATGCGAAGGAGGCGCTCGGTCGCGGGGCAACGGCTGCGGGTACGTCCACAACCACCGGTGACGGGGGTATGACGCCTGAGGAGCGGGGCCATAGCCAAACGCTCGTCTACCAGTACCTGCCATCGCGCTACGGCATGAACCTGACCGATCTGCGCAAGGCCGACGCGATCGAGGTCGTGATTGGTCAGGGAGCCAAGCCGGGCGGCGGCGGCATACTGCTGGGTCAAAAAATTTCGCCCCGGGTGGCCGCCATGCGCAACTTGCCCGAGGGCATCGACCAGCGATCCGCCTGCCGTCATCCGGACTGGACCGGACCGGACGATCTGGAGATCAAGATTCTGGAATTACGCGAACTGACCAACTGGGAAAAACCAATCTACGTCAAGGTCGGTGCCAGTCGTCCCTACTATGACACGGCCCTCGCCATCAAGGCCGGTGCGGATGTCGTCGTGCTGGACGGCATGCAGGGCGGCACCGCCGCGACGCAGGAAGTGTTCATCGAGCATGTCGGTCTGCCAATCCTGGCCGCCATTCGCCCGGCCGTTCAGGCTTTGCAGGATTTAGGATATCACCGGAAAATTCAGCTCATCGTCTCGGGCGGTATCCGCACCGGCGCGGACGTCGCCAAGGCATTGGCGCTCGGCGCGGATGCGGTCGCCATCGGCACAGCGGCACTGATCGCCCTCGGCGACAACGCCCCCGAATGGGAGGAGGAATACCGAAAGCTCGGCACCACATCGGGGGCCTATGACGACTGGCACGAGGGAAGGGACCCCGCCGGGATCACCACCCAGGACCCTGTCCTCGCGGCCCGGCTCGATCCGGTGAAGGCGGGACGCCGCCTCGCCAATTATCTCTCGGTGCTGACGCTCGAGGCGCAGGCGATCGCACGCGCCTGCGGCAAGAGCCATCTGCATAATCTTGAACCGGAAGACCTCGTCGCGCTCACCATCGAGGCTGCCGCCATGGCGCAAATCCCGCTGGCCGGCACGAATTGGATACCAGGAAAATCAACGGGATTCTAATAGCGAACATGACAAAGCAACTGAGCGACTGCGCAAGCGAACTTGGTCTTAAATATTTTCTGATCTCCTATACTGATTTATTCGGTAGCCAACGCGCTAAACTGGTACCCGCGTCGGCGATCGCGGGCATGCAAAAAAACGGTGCGGGCTTCGCTGGGTTTGCCACCTGGCTCGATCTTTCGCCGGCCGACCCGGACATGTTCGCCATTCCCGATCCCGATACGTTGATCGCGCTCCCCTGGAAACCCGAAGTAGGTTGGCTCGCCGCGGATATCTGGATGGAGGGTGCTCCGGTCGAGCAGGGACCGCGCAACGTGTTGCAGCGTGTCATCGCCCAGGCCAAAACCGCCGGCTATGAGATGAAGTCGGGGGTCGAATGCGAATTTTTTCTCACTAACGTCGACGGTTCCGCGATCGCGGACGGTGCCGATCGCGCGATCAAACCCTGCTATGACCAGTCCGCTTTGATGCGGCGATACGATGTGATCACTGAAATCTGCGATGCAATGCTGGCACTGGGTTGGGAGGCGTATCAAAACGATCACGAGGACGCTAACGGTCAATTCGAAATGAATTGGAGCTATGACACCGCGTTGGTGACGGCTGACCGGCATGCGTTCTTCAAGTTCATGACCAAATCGATCGCCGAAAAACACGGATTGCGCGCGACATTCATGCCCAAACCGTTCCTTGGCCTGACCGGCTCCGGCTGTCACAGCCATGTCTCACTCTGGCACCGAGCCAGTAATCTCTTCGAAGACGAAGCCGGTGAACTCGGCGTCTCGGCGCTCGGCTATCATTTCATCGGCGGCGTCATCGAACATGCCGATGCACTCTGCGCCCTGCTTAACCCTACCGTGAACTCCTACAAGCGCATCAACGCGCCGCGCACGAGTTCGGGTGCCACCTGGGCACCCAACACGGTGACCTATTCGGGCAATAACCGCACCCATATGATCCGTATTCCAGAACCGGGCCGATTCGAAATGCGGCTCGCCGACGGTTCGACCAATCCCTATCTGCTACAGGCCGGTATCCTCGCCGCGGGACTCGACGGCATCATCAAAAAAACCCCGAGTGGCCCGCGCCTGGATATCAACATGTATACTGAGGGTCATACCGTGAAGGATGCCAAACGCCTGCCGCTGAACTTGCTCGATGCATTACGCGCCTTCGAGGTCTCTGCCGCCTTGAAATCCGCGCTCGGTGAATCGTTCGTAAAATCCTATGCCAGGCTCAAGCATGCCGAATGGAACGAATATGCCGCACATCTGTCGCAATGGGAGCGTGAAACGACTTTGGATTGTTAGCAATATTGCTCCAGTACATGCATTGCGGCGGTCATGCCGGGATCTTCGCGACGTCATATGCTGGCGGAGGAGACCTCAGAGGTGCCGCCACCAGTTCCGCCTGGACGCCATGCACCGCCGAGCTTTCGCCCATGTCGGCGTGAGCGCCGTCGTAGAGCGCATTCACGTTCACGCCAGTGCCGGACGAACCTGCCGGTTCGAAGGCTGGCCAGCGTCCCTTCGGGGCTAGCGCCACCCCGCACGGCAACGTGGGATCGAGCGTCAATATCATGGGCACTTCACCCTCTTCGTTGCGCAGCAGCACGCGATCGCCCCCGCGCAGAGATCGGGCCTGTGCCTCTGCGGGGTTCACCCGCACGGAGGCGACATCGAGGCGGGCGCGGATCAGGGCGTCGTTGGCATAGGAGCTGTTCATCGTCCAGGGCGACGCGGGGGAGAGCACGCGCAGCTGTCCGGTAGGTGGTGGCAGATCGGCGTGCGGCACCGGCACCAAAGGCAGTCCAGCTGCTGCCGCCTGCTTCGATGCGATCTCCACCCGGCCACTTGGCGTCGGGAAGCGGCCACCGGCAAACGGGACGTGCGGCGTGCGGTGCGCCTCCAAGGTTCCGGCAGCCGCCAGGGCTTGGAAGTCGGCGGCAACGCCGGTGGCCGCGACCAACCGGTCCAAAAGGGGCCGATCCTGCTCGTGCAATGCGGGTTCATGCAGGCCCATGGCACCCGCGAGCCGCCGGAAGATCTCCTGGTTGGGTCGTGCGTCTCCCGGCGGGTCGGCCGCCTTCACCTGGGGGCTGACGGTGTGCTGGAAGTATGAAAGCACGAGATCGTCGAATTCCAGGAAACTGGCCGCAGGCAGAACCCAGTCGGCGTAGGCCGTCGTGTCGGTCGCGAACAGCTCCAGGCAGACGTGCAGGAGGTCTTCACGCTCAAGGGCGCGACGCAACCGGTCCTGACGCGGGGAGGACGCGACAATGTTATTGTTCCAACAGAGCAGTGCGCCGGATCGCACGGGGTCTTGCAGCGCCTCCGCGAGGTCCAAGTGGCTGACCGACCGGGTTCCTCCGGATGGGGCCAACTCCGGGCAGGTAACCGCCGCCATGTCGATGCCGCGGCTGGCGGGACCGTTCATGTAGTAAAGCCCCCGGCCGGAGGTGCCCAGATTGCCGGTGCAGGCCGCGAGGGCCGCGAGCGCCCGGAAGGCATTACCGCCGCGCGGCTGCCTTTGCCCGCCTTGACCCAGCCAGAGCAGGCTCGGGCCGGGCGCATAGAGCCGCGCCGCGTGCTCGATCAGCGCGGAGGGCACATTTGTCAGGCTTTCGGTCCGATCAGGGGTCATCGCGGCAACATCGGGTTCGATCGCCTCCCAACCCAGCACGTGGGCCGCGATGAAGTCCCGATCGAGAAGCCCCTCGCGCCGGGCGACATGCATGAGCCCAAAAGCAAGCGCGGCGTCGGTGCCGGGCCTGGGCTGGAGGTGGAGGTAGGCGCGGGCGGCGGTGTCGTGCCGGACCGGGTCCACGACGATAACGCGAGCCGGGGTCTCCGCCAGCCAATATCGGTCGGTGTGTGGCGCGCTCGTGGAGGGGTTGGCACCCCATACCATGATGCAGGCGGCACGGGCCGAGTCTCGCGGGTCGAACCCGGCCAGACTGTCGCCGAGTGTCCACTCAAGCGCCAGGTGACCCGCCTTGTTACAGACACTATCCGGGTCGACCTCGGTGGCACCGATGGCGTTGAACAGCCGCAGGCCGAACCAGCCGGATAGCATGGCGACGGTGCCGGTGTAGTGGGTGTGCAGAATCCTCGAGGGCGTGTCGGCACGGATGACGTTCAGGCGCTCAGCGATGTCGCGAAGGGCATCGTCCCAGCTCGCTGGCTCGAACCGCCCCTCGCCTTTGCGGCCCACCCGGCGAAGCGGACGCGACAGGCGGAGTTCCGGGTCGCGCCAAGCGCCATTGTAGGCCAGGGCACACTTGCCGCACAGGGCACCGCGGGCGACAGGATGTGCCGCGTCGCCCAGCACCTTGCGTATTTTGCCCCCGCGCTTGGTGACGACGATACCGCAGGCGTCATAGCAGTCCCGGGGGCAGGTGGTCCGAATGGTCTCGCGACCTTCAATCGTCATGGTGCTGTCGGGCATCGCCGTGTCTCCTCAGTTAAGTCGTGTTGATCTAACAGCGACATCATGGACGGTCCGGAACAATGGGGACGGGGGTAACTCCTAATATTCTCGCAATACGAGATACCGCCATTTCAATTCTGGATTCCGAGAGGCACGCATAACCGAAAAAAATAATATCGTCGTCATGCGCAAATCGGGTGAATTGCCGCGCCGGGCTATCCCGCAACGAGTAGATCCCAACGCCAACCGGCCTGAGGCACTTTTGCAGGTGGTAAGCGCTCATGCCCATGCTGGGCACCCGCAAGGACAGGTGCATTCCAGCATCGATGCCCTTGATGACACAGTGCTGTCCGATCTGGCGATAGAGCTGGCCGATGAGGCAATCGCGGCGGGCCAAATAACATTTTCGGATCAATCGCAAATGCTTCTCAAACCCCCCGGAGCGGATGAACGCCGCCATGATCGCCTGTTCCAGCCAAGGATGCCCATTATTGGCAAGGGCTTTGGCGGCAGTCGCTCCTCGTACCAATTGCGGCGGCACGACGGCATAACCGAGTCGAAGCCCCGCGCCGATCGATTTTGAGAAGGTGCCGAGATAAATCACCCGTTCCGCCGTATCGAGCGCCTTGACCGCCGGCAGCGGAGAATGATCGTAGCGGAAATCGCTGTCGTAATCGTCCTCGATCACGTAGCCACCTGAGTCCAGTGCCCATTGGATCAGGCTGCGACGCCGTTTGAGTGACATTGTCGATCCCAGTGGAAACTGGTGCGAGGGCGTCGCATAAACGAGCTTCGCGTCACTGGCCACCAATCGCTCGATGTCGAGGCCGTCCTCATCGACCGGAATGGCGACGAGGCGCGCATTGTGGCTTTCGAATACCCCAGCCGCACCTTGATAACAGGGGTCCTCAATTGCGACAGGCGTACCAGGGGCCACGAGGAGACGCGCCATGACATTCAGGCCCTCTTGACAGCCCGCCACGATGATCACCTGTTCGGGAGCGCAACGAATGCCGCGCGCGCTAAGCAAATGTGTGCAAATCGCGGTGCGGAGCGGCCAATACCCGGCGGGGTCGCCATATTGACTGAGCGGATACTCGGCTCCACCGAGACATTCAACAACGAGGCGTCGCCAGGCTTTGACCGGAAAAAAGGTTTTTTCGACCCGGCCCATCCGAAAATCGTAAAGGAGTTCATCCTGAAGCGGGTCGAAGAGCCGCGGTGCCTGAGCCTCGAAGGCGATCGCGTCGGCAGGGTCGCGGATACCGAAAATTTCGTCTTCAAAAAGCGATTTAACGGGGTTGTTTCGGCCCATCTCGATGAAGGTGTTAGGCAGGGTTCGGCTGACCGCGGTCGATGCGGTGGACTGCGTTTCGAGGTATCCCTCGGCAATCAATCGATGGTAGGCAATCACGATTGTACCGCGCGAAACCCCGAGCCGTTCGCTGAGAACGCGCGTTGCGGGCAGTTTGCTACCCAAAGGGAGCGTGCCGTTGAGGATTAAACCGCGCAAGGTCTCGATAATCTGCTGCTGGATTGGAAACTGACTCCGGGAACGGGGATCAAGGGCGAACGACAGTGCCGGCATGGACAGTCTCCTGGCGAGCCCGCAGGGGTCGCTTTTATGACTATGCAAAAGTCATGCTGATCCCGTGACGGCGATGCCGGTTCGCTCCGCCGTCACAGTATTGGACTAATCAGAAATCCACCAGTTGGTACTGTTCAGCCAGCACTAATCTGTCCGAAGATAGCGACCTCAATAATGAGAAATTCAGAAATGAGGAATTCGGAATGGCAATCTATCAGAGCATGCAGCGTGTAAGGTTTTCCAGCCCCGACGGTTACGAAAAATTCAAGGTCGTGTTTGCAGACGTCCGCAATCATTTGAAAAAAATGCCGGGGTTTCTTCATCTCACCTGGTGGATACATCCCAACGATCCGCAGTGGCACAATGAAATCAGCTTTTGGTCAAGTCGTGAATCGCTCAAGGATTGGCACATGAACGACTACCATAAACATGCCAAAGCATGGGCGGTTCGCAGCGGCGCCATCATGGAGGACATCATCACCAATTTCGAATTGATGAGCACAAGGCTGCTTCGGATCTGCCCGACATGCGGGAACGCGCAGGACCTACCCTACGATCTGGCGCATGAACAGCAGGCGCTTGCGGTACCCTGTCCGCTATGCAACTTCCATTTTCCTGTAATGGGGGAAATGGCCGATAGTTCCGCGGTTTTTAAAGACTCGGTCTAGCGTTTGTTGTCAGGCCGCAGGGCGCGACAACTGCCATCGTTTGCATTCGCTGGCAGGAGACGCCGACAGGGGATTGATTCATTAATCCTGACTTTGCCTATTTTTATTTCATAAATGCATAAACTTTCAGCAAAAACTGACTAAGTTTTAGTACCATGAAATAATTATTCCTTTTAAGAATTTTTATGGTAGTAAGATCGAGAAGGCGGCGCGGGATGTCGTTTAGCGCCATCGATGACAAGCAACTTCCGATCACGGTCGGAAGAAATGACTGGCGCGTGATTACGAACCATGAGGAGTTCCCATGTCTGAACTACGTAAGAACAATTTGTCGTTTATCGAAGCCATCGGTCAGTCTATCACTAGTCTATCGCCGACCTTCACCCCGGCTCTCGGGGTTGCGGTCGTGGGTGGCATGGCCGGGTCGGCTTCCTGGTTGGTCTATACGCTGGCGACGGTCGGGATTGTCATTGTGGCGCTCAATATCGCGAAACTGGCGAAACGAATTCCAGCCGCCGGCTCATTTTTCCTCTATGTCTCGCGGACCCTCGGGCCGTCCTACGGGCTGCTCTCAGGCTGGGCGATGCTCGTAGCCTACTTGTTCACCTCGGTTGCTTTGACAGTCGCCACCTCTCTTTTCTTTAAGGCACTCATCGCGGGGTTGGGTATAACCATCATCATTCCGAACGTCGTGATTTACGTCGTGGTTTCCGCCTTAATTTGGTTGTTGGCATATCGCGACATCAAGTTTTCCACACGTTTTGGGTTATCCCTTGAAGGGTTATCCGTCGCCGCAATCCTGATTGTCTGCTTTCTTGTCTGGAAGAAGTTTGGTTTTGAGATAGATCCCAAGCAGGTTCACCTGAGTGGAGCCTCGTTTGGAAGTATCGCGCCGCCCATCGTTTTTGCGATTTTCTCCTGGGTCGGCTTCGAAAGTGCGGCGACGCTCAGCAAGGAAATCCGGAATCCGGAGGTTGTGGTACCGCGCGCGATCGTTGCCACCGCGATCATCGTGGGGATCTTTTTCATCGGCACGACGGCAATCGTCGTGATGGGTTTCGGCGATAATGCGACGAAGCTCGGTGCCAGCGCTGCGCCATTGAACTATATTTCGGAGGGCCTGGGTTCCTGGGTTGCGCTGTTCATCTATTTCGCGGCCATGATCAGTTGTTTTGCCTGTTCGCTTGGCCAGTTGAACGCGTTTTCCCGGATGCTGTTCTCCCTCGGCCGCTACCAGTTTGTCCACAAGTCGATGGGTGTCGTCCATAAACAACACCACACTCCGCACCTTGCTCTGGCCGTCGGAACCATCGCGAATGCCATCCTTTGCATCGTCTTCTCCGAACAAGGGGAAACCAATCTGGTTGGTTATTTCGGCACAATCGCCACGTTTGGCTTCATCACCGTCTATTTCCTTTGCTCGATTTGTGCGCCGATCCTGCTTTATCGGGAAAAAACGCTGAAGGCAGGTGATGTCATTCTCGGAGCGGCGGGGGCCATTGCGATGGCGCTGGCTTTCTTCGGCAGCGTCTATCCGGTCCCGGCCGCTCCGTACAATTACTTCCCTTGGGGTTTCATAGTTTATATGGCGATTGGCATTGTCTGGTTTTTTGTCCTCAAGGCGAAATCACCCAATGTATTGCTTGGCATCGAACATGATCTCGAAGGACTCGGTACCGCAGCAGATTGACGTTGGTCATGATTTTGGCGACGTTTATGTGTTTAGATCAGAAAATCAATACATTCGGAGTCCTTGCTTGAACCTATTGACCGGCTTTCCGATTACCCGCACGCCGCGATCTACGACGGGCTGCTCGCCGATTTCGAGTTCAAACCGCCACCGCTGCTCTGCGTGCTGGAAATCCACATACGCCACCCGGAGAACGGCTTTGGTGTTTTTTATGAAAACACGCTGCTCAGCGACAATTATTTTGGCAGTGCGGTCATGGCCGACTAACCGCGTTGTCAGGACAGCGGTCTGACACTCCGATTGCCATGCGGCACGCCGTGTCACGCCTGCCGCGGAGCGGATGCATGACCCAAAGTTTCCAGACGGTTTCGTGGATCCAGGCAACAGCGCGCCTCCACGGGAAGCGTTTATCATGACCAGAATGGCTGGTGAGATCAATGACGGCGGCTGGCGGATCGCGACAGGATTCGCGGCGACCAGCCTCCACAATTCCCATAATTTCTATGCTGTCTATGCCGGGGATGCGTTCGGCCATCCCGAGCGCGGCGTCATCGCCATCATGGCACGCGCGCATGCTGAATCGCCGGAGCAAGCCACCGGTGCGCGATACGCTGCGCAGATCGTCGTACATTCCCTGGCGGAAGGCTATTTTGGCGCGCGGCGCACGCTATCGACGCGCCGTGCCGCCAGTCTTTCGCTCACCGCCGTTAACCGTTGGCTGTTCGATCAGGTCCGAACCGATGCCGCAGGGCACTTGACCCCCGTCTCGCTCACCGCCGTCCTGTTCCACAATGATCGGATCGGGTTAGTCCAGATCGGCACCTGCCAAGGCTATCGTTGCCGGAATGGCATTCTCTCACCGCTGATGCGCGAGCATACGCACGTCAAGCCGGAAGGCAGAAAAGCCCCAACCCGCGCCATCGGTCTTGACCTTGATCTAGCTATCGATTTCATCGAGGAAACCGCCGAGCCGGCGGATCGTTACATTCTCGTCAGCGGAATGGAGAGCCAGAACCCGGACTCCCTTTGCACAGGGCTGACGGAACCTCTGTCGACTGCGCCGAGTGACCCCACGGCTTTTGCGCAGGCTCTGTTGGTTGCTCTCAACAACGCTCCCGGCGATGACAAAGCGATCATGGTGTTGGACATCATCGCCGTACCGCCTGGGCGTGCCGCTACCCCTGCCGCCGATCTTGCGGATTTGCCCCTGCGCCCAGCCCCGCGCGAGGGGGATGTGTGGGACGGTTTTATTCTGGGTAAAACGCTCTACCACGGGCGCTATACTATGCTTAAAGCTGCTTACGACAGTATTGAAAAACGCGAAGTCGTACTCAAAATTCCGCTGCCCGCCATGTTGCAGGACGAGATTTTTACGGCCGGCTTCATGCGCGAGGCCTGGATCGGCACCATCGTGCGGGGTGCCACCGTCGCGCGTTATCTGGAACTACCGCCTGAGCGTCGATCCAGCCTCTACCTCGTCATGCCACTCTATAATGGCGAGACCCTGGAAAATCGCCTACATCGGGGACCGGCGGTGTCCCTGCCGGAAGGTATCGGCATCGCCCTGAAACTTTGTGAGGCGGTACAGGATCTCGCAGCCATCCAGATCGTGCATCGCGACATCAAGCCTGAAAATATCATGCTGCTTGCCGATAACGAACTCCGCCTCCTCGATCTCGGCCTTGCCTATCTTCCCGGCATCGACACCATGGACAGGGCGAGGCCCGGTGGCACCATCCGCTATATGGCACCCGAACTGCTGCAAGGGGTCGCCGCCAATGCCCGCACCGAGGTCTATGCTCTGGCGGTGACAATTTACCGTATGTTTGCCGGCGGTGCCTATCCGTTTGGCCAGCGTGAAGTCACACCGCTCGCGCGCTTGCGTCCGGATTTGCCGCGCTGGCTGGGGCATTGTCTTGCGCGCGCGTTGGCCGCTCAACCCGCCGAGCGTTTCAAGGATTCCGGCGAATTTGCCAGGGCGTTGCAAATTGCGTTAACCACCGCCCCTGAGGATGACGCCAAATCACCGAAACAATTCCCGCTGTCCCGCCTGCAAATCTGGCAGGTTCTTACGGTAATCTTCGCCCTGGGCTTTCTGATCATGCTTCTTCTGCGCGGCCTGAAATAGGCATCCGCATTTTATATATGAGCGACCTCCATTTGGAGATGGCCCGCTGGCGCGTGCCCGTGCCGGGCTGGACTGTGCTTCTGGGCCGCCATCGCCCCCTCGCCAGCCGCCTCTGGCGCGGCCCCAAGCTCAACGATCTCGGTCGCATCGACCTCATCGCCATGGCGGGAGACATTCATAATGGCCTGCGCGGCATCGCCTATGCTGACCGGATCGCGAAATTCATGTCCGCGCCTGTCGTTTATGTTGCGGGCAACCACGAATTCTATCATCACGATATCGATCAGTTGTTGCCGATGCTCACCCGGGCGGCCTCGCGCACGCGAGGTCGCGTGACCTTCCTTGAAAACGCCGTTGCCGGTTTCACTTTTCATGGCCAACACCTGAACGTTCTGGGCTGCACACTATGGTCCGATTACGCGCTGCACGGCGATCCCGCGGCCGCCATGACGATTGCCGCGCGCCGAATGAGCGATCATGCCATCATCCACTGCGAAAATGGACTTTTTACACCGGGAGATGCGCTGGCCCGCCATAAAGCCTCCCGGCACTGGCTGCATGAAACTTTGGCCCGTTTGGATGAAACTGAACCGGGAGTGCCGGTTCTCATCGTTACCCATCATGCGCCAAGCCCCGCATGTCTCGGAGCGCGCACCGGCGACATCGCCCCGGCGTACGGTTCCGATCTAGTGAAAGAATTCGCGCATTTTCGTCCCACCGCATGGATAAACGGTCATACCCATTTTCGGCATGATAGCGTGGAAGCCGGTATCCGACTGGTCTCGGCTCCGCGCGGTTATCCGGTATACGGTGGCGCGGCGGCACCAGACTATCGGCCCGGAGTGCTGGAGTTACGTCTGATCCCATCTCCGAGCTGATTGGGCTAGCCGAGGCACGCCCTCGGCAAGCATGTTCTAATTTAGTCCCACATGTTTTTTGACCAGATCCAGCGTATGTTCGAGCCTCCCGAGGAGACCGCTGCCCGGTTGCCGTTCGCCGATGAAGGCTTCCAGCCGGTCGGTGGCGAGTTTTGCCTGGCTCATGCTGTCGTTCAGGGCCTCATGGGCGCGCGCCATCAGGCCGCTTCTGTGACCGGCGTGCTGGAGTTCGCGTTCCAGATGGTGGGTGAAGCCGAACAGCGAGGCTTTGAAGCCGTCGAGCGCGGGGATAACCCGAGCGGGCTGGATGTCCGGCGCGAGGGCGGCTTCGGGCAGTTCCGTCCGGGGTGTCGTCCGCCAGCTTAAGGCGGCGACCGGATCGTTCGCCTGTTCCGACCGTTTGCCGAGGGGTTGCACCGGCGGCCACAGGCCGCTCGCCATTTTCAGCAGGCTGGTATGGTCGAAAACGGTCGAAATCACACCTGGATCGAGCATCGGCGATATCAACACCGCCGGCACCCGGAACCCCAGAAGGTCGAACCCGAAATGCTCGGTATGTTCATCGGGCGGCACGGTCTTCGGTGGCACCACATGGTCGTAGAACCCGCCGTGCTCATCGTACAGAACGATCAGCAGGGTTTTGGCGAACAGCGCTTCGTTGGCGCGCAGCGCATTGTAGACGGTGGCGATCAGCGCATCGCCGCGCATGATGTCGTGCGGCGGATGCTGGTCGTTCTGGTGGGGGCCAAAATAGGTTGGTTCGATGAAGGTGTAGGCGGCGAGATCGCCTTTGGCGATATCGTCGTTGAAATGGGCGAACCGGCGGTAACCGCCAAGGTGTTGCCATTGGTGACTGAGCACCAGCGACTGCGGCACGTCGCCATAATAGATGCGCCACGCCACGCCGGCATCGCTCAGTTCATCGTACAGGGTGCGCTGGCCGTACATGTGCAGCTTCGAGCTGAACAGGCCACCCGGTTCGTTGACGTGACCGTGCGAGGTGCCGCTATGGGCGAACAGACGGTTGATCCAGGTTGGCCCCGGCATCGAGGAAAACCAGTGGTCGCACATCACGAAATGCTCGGCGAGGGTGTGCAGGCCGGGCAGAAACCCGCGCGGGTAATAGCCCATGACCTCCTGGCGTTCTTCCGGCGTGGCGTTCGGGTGGGTGCGGATGAAATCGGCGACGAAGCCCAGGTTGGTCCCGTGGTCGAACTGCGCCAGGGAGTTGGATAAATAATGCCGGGGGTCGCGCTCCACGTTGCGCGTGCGGGTTTCGGCCTGAAACAACGCGGGCTGGCCGGGGCCGGCCGGGTTGCTGTGCGGGTGCGCCGGATCGACGCCTTCGAGTCCCGGATGCAGGGCGGTCATGCAGCCCAGCATGCGGTCGAACCCGTTATTCTCCAGCATGAGAACCACGACGTGGTCGATGGGTATGTCGTCAATCGAGGCCATAGGTCGTTTGCTCCCCGGTACGGCGTATCGCGTTGCCGCTATTTAGGGAGGCACCGCCGCACAAACCATGGGCAGCGCTGTCACGGCGCGCGGTCACTGCGTCCGATTGACATCGCGGATTGCGCGGCGGACACCATCGTGTCGTACTTGTGGTTGGGCGAGTCGCTTGATGAAACCGCTCTAAAACCCGTCCAATGGGTTGGTCGCCCGTCGTTGGTGGCCCGTCGTTGGTGGCCCGTCGTTGGTCGCACATAGCTGGAGGCGCAGTCTATTCCGAGCGAAGACCTTCCCCCGGCCCTGACGCGGCGGCCCGAACAAATATTGCATGTCGTTTTCGGCCACGGCGGCTTTCGCGGTCAGCAGGCCGAAATCGTGTCCCATGTGATTGCCGGGGGCGACGCGATCGTGCTGATGCCGACCGGCGGGGGCAAATCAGTCTGCTATCAGCTTCCGGCGCTGGCCCGGCCCGGCGTGGGCATTGTGGTCTCGCCGCTGATCGCGCTGATGCGCAACCAGGTGGAGGCGTTGCGCCAGTTGGGGGTGCGCGCGGCGGCGCTCAATTCCAGCCTCGATGCCGCCGAACGGTCGCGGGTGCGGGCCGATTTGCGGGGTGGGCGGCTCGATTTGTTGTATGTGGCCCCGGAGCGGCTGGTGTCGCCCGATTTCCTCGCGTTACTCGACGAGGTGCCGATCGCGCTGTTCGCGATCGACGAGGCGCATTGCATCAGCCAGTGGGGTCACGATTTCCGGCCGGAATATATGCAGCTTGCCGCCTTGGGAACGCGGTTTCCCGGAGTGCCGCGCATCGCGCTGACCGCCACGGCGGACCCGCAGACCCGCGAGGATATTCGCCGCCGGCTCGATCTGGGTGTGGCGCGGTTGTTTCTGGCGAGTTTCGACCGGCCCAATATTTTTTATAATATCGCGCTGAAGTCCGAACCCAAGAAGCAACTCCTGGCGTTTTTGAAGACCCATCCCGGCGAGAGCGGCATTGTCTATTGCCTCAGCCGCGCCACGGTCGAGGAAACCGCCGCGTGGCTGCGCGCGCAGGGGATCAACGCGCTGGCCTATCACGCTGGCCTGGATGCCGGGATGCGCAACCGGCATCAGGATGCGTTTCTGGCAGAGGATGGCATCGTGCTGGTGGCGACGATCGCGTTCGGCATGGGGATCGACAAGCCGGACGTGCGGTTTGTCGCGCATGTCGATCTGCCGTCGAGCCTGGAGGCATTTTATCAGGAGACCGGGCGGGCCGGGCGCGACGGCCAACCCGCCGAAACCCTGCTGCTGTATGGGTTGCACGATGTGACACTGCGCGGGCGGATGATCGACCAGGGCGATGCGCCCGACGAGGTCAAGCGGGTGGAGCGGAGCAAGCTCGATGCCTTGCTCGGCGTGTGCGAAACCGCGGCCTGCCGGCGGCGGGCGATTCTGGCGCATTTCGGCGAAACCCCGCCCGTCGCCTGCGGTCATTGCGATAATTGCGCGACGGCGGTCGAAACGTGGGACGGCACGGTCGCGGCACGCAAGGCGCTGTCGGCGATGCTGCGCACCGGCCAGCGGTTCGGCGTCGGGCATCTGACCGATGTGCTGCTGGGGGTGGCGACCGAAAAGATCGTCCGGTTCGGGCATGACAAATTGCCGACCTTCGGGGTTGGCACCGAGCTCGATCGCAAGGCCTGGGCATCGGTGTTTCGCCAGCTGGTGGTGGGGGGTATCGTCGCGGTCGATCATGCGGCGTTTGGGGCACTGTGTACCACGCCTCTGTCCGGCCCGATCCTGCGCGGCACGGAAACCCTGCGCTTCCGGCGCGACCGGCCGAACCCGAAATCCACCGCGTTGAAAACGACGGACCGCGCCGCACTCGATCCTGCCACCGAAACGATCTTTGAGGCATTGCGCGCCCGGCGCAAGCATCTGGCCCTTGAACAGGGCGTGCCCGCCTATGTGATTTTCCACGACAGCACCCTGGTCGCCCTGGCCCGATCGCGCCCGCGCAGCCGCGCCGAGCTTGAGGCGATCCCTGGCATGGGGCGCAGCAAGATCGAGCGCTATGGCGATGAGGTTCTGGCGGCGCTGGCGCAGGGAACGGCAAAATAACATATTGGCAATTTAACAATTTATCTATAGCTTAAGTATTGCGTCGCGTGGCTGCGGGCGCATGGAATCGTCGCGATGCGCCGAGCCGAATGCCTGCTGGCCGAAAGATCGTCAAGGATTGAAAATGAACCCATTGTCTTCCAGCGAACCGGTGCATCCGCCGTTGCTGCACGACGCGGCACCCGAATTTCAGGCCCGCACCACCTTGGGGATGCGCTCACTGTCGGATTATCGGGGGCAGTGGCTGCTGTTTTTTTCCCACCCAGCCGATTTCACTCCAGTCTGCGCCAGTGAATTCGTGGCATTCGCCCGCGCAACCGACCGGTTCAAGGCGCTCGACTGCGCATTGCTCGCTTTGTCGGTGGACAGCCTGTATTCGCATTTGGCCTGGTTGCGCAGCATTCGCGCCCAGTTCGGGGTCGAAATTCCCTTTCCGATCATCGAAGACCCCTCGATGGTGATCGCTCGCAGCTTCGGGATGATCGCGCCCAGCTCGCTCGATACCGCACTGGTGCGGGCGGTGTACGTGATCGACCCGATCGGGGTGATCCGCGCGATTTTGTGGTACCCGATGACGACGGGGCGCAATGTCGAGGAGTTGTTGCGCCTGGTGGCGGCGCTGCGCACCAGCGATGCGCACCATGTTTCGACGCCGGAAGGCTGGCAACCCGGCGACGATGTGATTTTGCCGCCGCCGCAATCGGCGGAGGGGCTGTTCGAGCCGGTGGCGGCCGGCGAGGACTGGTATTACCGGACCGGCCCGCTCGCGGCAGGCGATGCCGTGAAAGGCAGACGGACATGAGCGTTACAGAATCGATCGATGTCGTCAGGGCGGCCCAGGTGCTGCGCTCACTGGCCAACGCGGTGCGGTTGCGCATTGTGTTGCATCTGCTGGACGGCGAGCAGTCGGTGGGCGATCTGGAGGCGACGCTCGAAATTCGCCAGCCTAATTTATCGCAGCAACTGGCCGAGTTGCGCGACGCCGGGCTGGTGACGGCGCGGCGGGAATCGCGCGCGATGATCTACAGCATCGCCAACGAGGAGCAGAAGCGGTTGGTCGCGGCACTGCTGTCCGGCTTCGGCGGCAGACCACTGGAACCGGTGGCCCGCAAGCCGCGCCGGCAAAACGGCGCGACCGTGCCCGAGCCGCACCGGCAGGTCGCGATGTTCGCAACGATCGGCCACCGGCGTTAGAGTGTGATGGCGGCGGCGGAATCGCCGGCCGCGACTCACACGTGAAACCGAAGCGCTAGAGCGCCCGTTGTGGTCAAATGGGAACGGTGCCCCGTCGCGCGGTTACCTGAGGTCGGGTGGCGTTGCCTCGGTTTTCAGGGATGCGACCGCTTCATCCAGCGGCATGGATTGCGGCGCGTCGCTGCCCAGACGGCGGAGCGAGACGGTGGTTTGGTCCGCCTCACGCCGCCCGACGACCAGGATGTTGGGAACCAGGGCGAGGCTGAGGTCGCGGATTTTGGCGGCGATCTTTTCATTGCGGGTATCGGTGATCACCGAAAGCCCGGCGGCTTTGAGTGTGGCGGCAACGGTTTCGACGTAGTCGTTGGCATCGGTCACGATGCTGGCGATCGCGACCTGGGTGGGGGCGAGCCAGAGCGGGAAGCGGCCGGCGAAGTTTTCGATCAGGATGCCGATGAAACGTTCGAAACTGCCAAGGATCGCGCGATGCAGCATCACCGGCCGCGCGCGGGAACTGTCGGCGGTGACGTAGCTGGCATCGAGCCGTTCCGGCATCACGAAATCGACCTGAAGCGTGCCGCATTGCCAGTCGCGGCCGATCGCGTCGCGCAGCACGAATTCCAGTTTCGGGCCGTAGAACGCACCTTCGCCGGGGTTGAGCGTATAGCTGACGCCGGCTTGCGCGCAGGCCGATTTGAGCGCGAATTCGGCCTTGTCCCAAACCTCGTCGCTGCCTGAACGCGGGGTCGGGCGGTCGGCGAACTTCACGATGAAATCGTCGAACCCGAAGTCGCGATAAACCAGCCGCAGCATCTCGACGAAGCGGACGGTCTCGTCGGCGATCTGGTCCTCGGTGCAGAAAATATGCGCGTCGTCCTGGGCGAAGGCGCGCACCCGCATGATGCCGTGCAGCGCGCCCGAGGGTTCATAGCGGTGGCACGCCCCGAATTCCGCCATCCGTAGCGGCAGTTCCCGATAGGACCGCAGGCCATGATTGAAGATCTGGACGTGGCAGGGGCAGTTCATCGGCTTGACCGCGAGGATTTTGTTTTCGTCCTCGACCTCGGCGATGAACATATGGGCGTGGTAATTGTCCCAATGGCCGGATTTTTCCCAGAGCGACCGGTCGAGCAACTGTGGGGTACGGACTTCGGAATAGCCGAACTGCTCCTGCCGGCGGCGCATGTAGGCTTCGACCGTGCGGTAGAGCCGCCAGCCTTTCTCGTGCCAGAACACCGACCCCACAGCCTCTTCCTGCATGTGGAACAAATCCATCTGCCGGCCGATCTTGCGATGATCGCGCCGCTCGGCCTCCTCCAACTGGTGCAGATGGGCGTCAAGCTCGGCCTTGTCGCGCCAGGCGGTTCCATAGATGCGGCTGAGCATCGGGTTGCGATGATCGCCGCGCCAGTAGGCGCCGGCAACCTTGGTGAGTTTGAACGCGGGGCCGATGTCGCCGGTTGCGCGCATGTGCGGACCGCGGCACAGGTCGAGCCAGTCGCCCTGGCGGTAGATCGTGATGGTTTCGGCGTCCGGCAGGTCGCGGATCAGCTCGGCCTTGAAGCGTTCGCCGCGTGCCTCGAAGAAGTCGATGGCGGTATCGCGCGGCCAGACCTCGCGGGTGAAGGGCGCGTTGGCGGCGACGATCGCGCGCATCTTGGCCTCGATCGCGGGCAGATCGTCCGGGGTGAAGGCTTCGTTGCGGAAGAAATCGTAATAGAAGCCACCCTCGATCGCCGGGCCGATGGTGACCTGGGTGCCGGGATAGAGTGATTGCACGGCTTCCGCCATCACATGGGCGGCGTCATGGCGGATCAGGGTGAGGGCTTCGGGGTCTTTGCGGGTGATGAAGCGAAGGCGGGAATCGGCATTGATTTCGCGCGACATATCCATCAGCGCGCCATCGACCTCCATCGCCAGCGCGGCTTTGGCAAGGCCCGGCCCGATCGATGCCGCGATCGTGGTGCCGGTGACGACGCCCGGATAGTCGCGGACGGAACCGTCAGGCAGAGTGATCGCAGGCATTGTTTCGCTCCTTCAAGGCATCAAAGAGGGGTGGTTATGCCGCCCCGCAACCGCTTGGGCAACCGTTGCCACCGGCAGGTCTGCGAGGCTGGCGGCGCGGATGATCGTGGGCCACGCGCCGTCGGGGGCGCGCGGTGCGGTCAGCGCGGGGTCGCTGGTGCCGCCGAACAGGACGATGCTGGGGATGCCCAGGGCGGCGGCAAGGTGCATCGGGCCGGTGTCGTTGCCGATGGCAAGGCCGGCGCGGCTAAGGGCGGCGGCGAGTTGGGGCAGGGTGGTGCGGCCGGTGAGGTCGATCGCGCCGGGCATGCTGCCCTCAATCGCGGCGGCCAGGTCTCGTTCGGACTTGGTGCCGAAGATGACCGTGGGCATGCCGAGCGACGCCGCGAGCGCGCCGAAACGCGCGGCGGGCCAACGTTTTTCCGGCCGGTGCGGCGCGGTACCGGGGATCAGGGCGATGAAACGATCGGGCAAAGCGAGCGGCGGCGGCGCGGTCCGCAGCCAGGTGAGATCGGGTTGCGCCATTGTGGCTATCCCTGCCATCGCCAGTTGCTCGGCGATGCGTTCGCGCGAGTGCAGGGTGTCGCGCGCCGGGTTGGCGTGCGGGTAATCGCAGCCAGGGGCGATGCCCGACCATTGGGGCGACCCGGCGAGGCGGTAATAGCGCGAGGACCGCGACGAAGTCTGGAGATCGTAGACCCTGTCGAACCCCATTAAACTCCGGCGCAGGCGGATCAGGCCGGCGACATCCCAGGGCGATGGTTTTGCATCGATCGTCACGTGGTCGAACCACGGCGATGGTGCCATCCACGCGGCGAAGGGGGCCGTGGTGAGGAGGGTGATGTCAGCCTGCTCGTGGGCGGCGCGGATGGCGGCAAATCCGGCAAAACTCAGAACGATGTCGCCCAGCGCACCGTGGCGGATGACCAGTACCCGTTTGAGAGGCGCGTGGTGTCCCAACGCCATGCCGGGACGCCTCAGCCCAGCAATTCGTGGTAGACGGCGAGGTTGCCGGCCTGCATCGCCGCAACCGAATAATGTGCCGCGACGAAGGCCCGTGCCGCTGCTCCCACGGCGATGCGGGCGTCGATCGGCAGGTCGAGAGCAGCGTCGATCGCGGCGGCCAGGGCTGCCGGGTCGCCTGGGGTGACGCGCCAGCCGGTTTCTCCGGCCCGGATGGTTTCGCGCGCCGCACCGTGATCGGTGGCGACGACGAGGCGGCGCATCGCCTGTGCTTCGACGATGGTGCGGCCGAACGCCTCCGGGTCGGTCGAGGCGTTCACCACGACGTCGGCAAGCTTGTAGGCGGCGGGCATATCCGCGCAGTCGCCGGCGAACAACACGCGCTTGTCGACATCGAGGCTCACGGCAATTTCGGACAGCGACTTCAGATAGGCGTCGCGGCCTTGCGCGCTGCCCACCAAAATCAGTATGGCATCGCGGTGGCGGAGTTGGGCCAGCGCCGCGATCATCACCGCCTGGCCCTTCCACGTGGTCAGGCGTGCCGGCAGCATGATGGTCGGCACCCCGTCCGGCAGCCGCCACGACCGGGCAAGGCGTTCGACCCGGCCATCGTTCACCGCATCCGGGTCGAACCGCGCGGGATCGACGCCGCCGGGGACGAGGCGCAGCCGGTCGTCGCCCACGTGATGGCGCGCGCGCACCAGATCGGCGATGAACTGCGACGTGGCGATCACCCGGTCGCCGGAGGCCATGACCGCGTTATAGTGGCGTTTCAGCAGGCCGCTCTGGTTGTAGGCACCGTGATAGGTGGTCACGAACGGAATGCTGCGGCGTTTGCTGGCCGAGCGGGCGGCGAAGGCCGGTGTCCGCGAATGGGCATGCACCAGGGAGACGTGGTGGCTGTGGATCAGCTTGGATAACTGGTCGCCGTTCCAACTCATGCGGAACGGGTTACGCGATTTCAGGTCGAGCGAAATATGGGTACCCCCGGCGCGCTCGACGGCGGCGACGAGTTTGCCCGGCAGGCTGGCGACCAGCGCGCGGGCGCCGGTGCGGGCGATGGCTTCGGTCAGCTCCACCACCACCTGCTCGACGCCGCCGGTTTCCAGTTGCGGCAGAACCTGTAAAATCGCGTAATCCGAGGGTTGGGCCATAGTTCACCTGCTGTGTGAACGGGGCGTTAGCATGACGGGCACGCAATGGGGAGGGCGGTATGGATGAACGGTATGGCGTAATCGAGGCGGGCGGGGTCGCGCTGCACTACGCGCATCTGATCGGTGACGGCCCGACCGTGGTGTTTCTGCCGGGTTTCGCCTCCGACATGCAGGGGTCGAAAGCGGTATTTCTGCGCGACGCGTGCGCGGTACGCGGCCAGGCGATGTTGCGGCTGGACTATTCCGGCCATGGTGCCTCGGGCGGGCGGTTCGAGGAGGGTACGATCGGGCGGTGGTCGGCGGATGCGCTGGCGGTGATCGGCGCGGTGGTGCCAACGCAGACGCTCGTGCTGGTGGGATCTTCAATGGGCGGCTGGATCATGCTGTTGCTGCTGCGTGCGTTGGGGGCGCGGGTGGCCGGCGTGGTGGGGGTTGCCGCCGCGCCCGACTTCACCGAGGATTTGATAAGACCGGAATTGTCAGCGGCGGCCTACGCGGCGCTGGCGCGGGACGGCATGGTGCCGATGCCCAATCCCTACGGGCCGCCGACACCCTTGACCGCCGCCCTGCTCGACGATGGCCGCGCGCAACTGGTGTTGCGCAGCCCGATCCGGTTCGCCGGGCCGGTGCGACTGGTGCATGGCCAACGCGACGCCGATGTCCCCTGGCAGACCAGTCTTCGCCTCGCCGAACGGATTACCGGCGACGATGTGCAGATCGTGCTGATCAAGGACGGTGAGCATCGGCTGTCGCGCCCGAGCGATCTGGCGGTGATCGGGGATGCTACGGCGGCGGTCGTCGCCCTGTGTAAAGGCTCGTCGTGAAGCGCCGATCGACCGTGCCGCCGAACTGTTCGTCGGCGATGCGGGCTATGCCGGCGAGAAAAATCTGGCGCTGCGCGGGCGGTAACGCCGTGACGGCGGAAAACGTCGCGTAAAGCCCGACCAGACGGGTTGTGTCATAGCGCTGGGTCCATTGCCAGGCATCGGCGCGCACATCAACGAAGCCCGCCGCCGTCAGGTCATGCAGGCGGGCGGTGCGGTCCAGATCGAACGGCAGGCGCGGGCCAGGCGCGGCGATGCGGGGCGGCGCGGCGATCGTGAAAAGATGCCGGGTTGCGGCTTGAAAATTGTCGGTGGTCGCGCGGCCAAAATGGGTCCACCACATCGCCCACCAGCCACCGGGTGCCAAGGCGGCGTAAATTTTTCGCAGGCCCGAACGTTGGTCGATCCAGTGAAATGAGGTCGCCGCGACGCCGAGGGTGAAGCTGGCGGCGGGAAGGCGGGCATTTTCGAAGGGCGTTTCGTCGAGGGTAAGGGCGCGGTTGGGAAAGGCGTGCCGCAGATGGGCGGCAAACCGGGCATCAGGTTCGATCGCGTGCAGCCGCGAGGTACCCCGGGCCAGCAACGATGCGGTGGCGATGCCGGTGCCGGGGCCGATTTCGAGGGTTGTGCTGTCGATCCCCAGATCGCACCGGTCGGTCAGGCAGGCGTAAAGCGCATCGGGGTAGCCGGGCCGGACGGCGGCATAGGTGGCCGGGCTTTCACCAAATCCGCGACGCCCGAAGCTGTGCGGCACTTTTGTCACGGTGCCTCGATAGGCTGGAACGATATTGCGTGACAAGCGGAGCGGTGAAACGGACCGGAGCGGAGCGGTGAAACGGACCGGAGCGGAGCGGTGAAACGGACCGGAGCGGAGCGGTGAAACGGACCGGAGCGGAGCGGTGAAACGGACCGGAGCGGAGCGGTGAAACGGACCAGAATGCTACGTGATCACTGCAGTAAGTGAAAAGAGCCTGTCGATGCGCCGTGCGGCACCGAACAGGCTCTCGCTTGAAGCCGCCGAAAGGCGCGGCTGATCAGGTCAGGATTGTGCCGGACCCGCCGATGCTGGCCGACAGGGTGGAGGTGATGCCCTGCACGGAGATTTGGGTGCCATCGCTCAAGGTGATGCCCAGAGCGCCGGCAGCGACCGCCTGGTGTGTGATGGTGACGCCGGACCCCAGAGTGACGGTGTCGGTGCCGCTGCGAAAGCCGGTGATGACATCGATACTGGTGCCGGAATTGCTGTTGAACTCGAAATTATTGAGTGCGGCGTTTGCACCCCCGATCATGGTCGTGCTGCCCGGCCCGGCGATCAGATTATTGGTGCCAATGCCCCCCGTGAGGGTGTTGCCACTGCCTTCGGCATACAGTGTGTTGACGCCGGCACCGCCCGTGAGCGAGTTATTCCCGTCGGAGCCGCCGTAGGCGGTGATCCCCCCTGACCCACCGGTTGCGGTGATGCCTCCGGTGCCGCGTTCGACAACGCTGTGGCCAGGACCACCGATGAAATCAAGCGTTCCGCTGCCGCCGTAGACATATGCCGCCCCGGTCGCGCTGATCGTGTCCGCCCCGGAGCTTACAAACGCGAGCGACCCGCCGTTCAAGGTGGCGCTATTGGAGCCGGAGGCGAAAATCACGAAGTTGCTGCCAGTGGCGTCGATCGAGGCGTTGCCCTGGGCGTAGGCGGAGGAGGAACCGCTAAGGGTCGCCAGATCGCTGGCACCGGGGCCGCCGAGAACCACGAAGGCGTTGCTCGATGAGGAGGCGATGATCGAATCGTTGGTCCCGGCGGCAAACACTACGCCACCGCCCGCGACGTTGATGGTGTTGTTCGTGCCGTTGCCGAGAACGGTGTCGGTGCCGGTGGCATTGATCGTGTTGCCGCTGCCGTAGGCATAAAAAACCCCGGTGGGTCCGGCGTCGACAATATTGCTCTGGCCGAACAGGGCAACCGGCGCGCTGCCACTGCTGCTGATCGTGTTTTCATTACCGAGAACGATCACCTTGAGACCGGCGGTCATGTTCACGGAGTTCATATTGCCGCCGACCAGCACATTGGTGCTGCCGCCCGCCGTAAGGCTGTCTTCGGTGCCGTACATGTTGACCGTATCGTTACCGGTCGCCGTCACCGCGTTGCTCGACGAGAGCGTCGTCATGCCGACGAAGGCATTGCCGGTGACGGTGATAAGATTGCCGGCGTCGGCCACAGTCACATGATCGTTGCCGCCGGACGTGACGGTGGATGTCCCGGCATCGAGTTGGATCAAATTGTTGCCGCCGGTTGTGGAGATCGTGTTGTAGCTGTTCGATTGCCCGTTATTCAAAGCGGCGGTGATGGTGTTGTTGCCGCTCGCCACGACCACGGTATAGTTCAGACCATCCAGCGTGAAGTTGTTGTTGCCGCCGCCGCCAAAGATCGAGTCGGTGTTCGTGCCGCCCTGGGGGTCGAATGTCAGATTGGTGCTGGCACCGGTGACGACCAGCTGACTGCTCCCGGCACCGCCGGTGATGGTTTCGTTGCCCGAAAATGTCGCGATGATACCGGCGAACCCGCGGGAGTTTCCTTGCGCCGGCAGCGAAAGGGCACCTCCGCCGGTCACCGTGCCGGATAGGTACACATAGTTTCCCGTGGCGTACCCTGAAATGGACCCAGGCAGAGCGGAACTCGGCGTTCCATCGGGATTGAGGACGATCTGCGACGCCGTGACGGAGGCTTCGCTCAGGTTTTGGGCGGCAAGCTCGGTGATATTGTTACTGAGAAGATGCTGCACCGCCGGCACCAGACTGGCACTGATATCGAAGCTGATCGGGGTTCCCTGATATACCGGTGTGACCGAGACGCTACCCGTCGTGGATTGTGAACCTGACACGAAACTCTCCTTGCAATGGCGACCTTAAGGCGATACCGCTTCATTAAGCAGGATTGGTTAAGATCCGCTGAATGGACCACCTGAAATATGGTGTCGCCCGTGTATTGCAACCTGAGCGTGTTATCAAGAAAAATTTGCGTGACTTCTAATTGTGTCTCAGAAAACGAGACAATTATTTGGATGATCAGCTAAATTTCAACCCGGACTCCAGGAGTGCCTGGAACTCATCCTGATGGCGGTAGCCCGGCATCAGGGCGTCCAGATCGGCATCGTGGCTGGTTGCGG
Organism: Acidiphilium sp.; assembly: GCA_028688905.1. Classification (GTDB taxonomy): domain Bacteria; phylum Pseudomonadota; class Alphaproteobacteria; order Acetobacterales; family Acetobacteraceae; genus Acidiphilium. The sequence goes on from JAQTXH010000003.1 coordinate 300,133, forward strand.
GGTGAAAATAGATTTCGCTGGAACCGGGGGGCAGATGGGCCAGCAGGGTCTGCACGTGCGGCAGCGTCATCTGGCCCGACCATTTTATGCCGAACACATGGTCGGTGCAGGTGAGGCCGGCGCGACGCGCCCGATGGCGCAATAACTGTGTCCAGGCGTAAAGCACGCGGTCGCCGAGGCTGGGGGCCACGCCACAAGCCTCCAAAGTCGCCGGCGGCTCAGCGGGAACCCGGATGCGGCGAAGGCCGAACTCGCGGCCGATGTCGATCATCAGGCGCGCGACCGTCGGATGCAGATGCATATGTTTGTGGCAATCCGCATGGTGAAGCGGCAAGCCGGTGGCACGATAGGCGGTGAACTGGGCACGGATTTCGGCGCAGAGTTCACCCCGGGCGCGCGGCGAAAAAAAATAGCGAAAGCCCAGCGCGGTCTGGTGGGTGCCAAACCGGCCATCGTTGCCGGTAACGCTCGGCAGCGACGCATGGCCCAGCACCGAATCGCCCTCGACCAGAACGAGGTGCAACCCCACGTTCAGACCCGGCAACCGCCTGGCGCGGGCAACGGCATCGGCCGCCGCCGGGCCGGCGACCATCAGGCTGGCCTGGGTCAGAACGCCATCCCGATGGGCGACCTCAACCGCTTCATTGACGCTCTCGGTCAGGCCGAAGTCATCGGCCGAGAAGACGACGGAGGTTGGTTCAGGCAGCGTGGCGCTCGCGGAGGAACTGATAGAATTCGACCCCTTCGCGCAGGCGGCGCTTCATCATCTGCGGGCTGCGGATCATTTCATTGACGATCGACATGATCTTCGGCGCACGGAAGTAGAATTTCCGGTAGAAGGTCTCGACACTTTCAAAAATCTCGGTGTGGCTCAGATTCGGATAGTGCAACGGCGCGATCTGGATACCGTGATCGTCGATCAATTCGGCGTTGGCAACGTCGAGCCAGCCGTTTTCCACCGCCTGATCATACAGGAACGTGCCGGGATAGGGTGCCGCCAGCGAAACCTGGATGGTATGCGGGTTGATATCCTTGGCGAACTGGATGGTCTCGCGGATGGTTTCCTGGCTCTCGCCGGGCAGGCCGAGGATGAAGGTGCCGTGGATCTTGATGCCGAGATCGTGGCAATCCTGGGTGAACTGGCGGGCGACCTCGATCCGCATGCCTTTCTTTATATTATGCAGAATCTGCTGGTTGCCGGATTCGTAGCCGACCAGGAGCAGGCGCAACCCGTTGGCGGCGAGCACTTTGAGGGTGTCGCGCGGCACGTTGGCCTTGGCGTTGCACGACCAGGTGACACCGAGCTTGCCGAGTTCGCGGGCGATCGCTTCGGCGCGCGGGAGATTATCGGTGAAGGTATCGTCGTCGAAGAACAATTCCTTCATCTGCGGGAAGTCACGCTGGATCTGCCGCACCTCGGCGATGACATGCTCGACTGAACGCGTCCGGTACCGGTGACCGCCGACCGTCTGCGGCCAGAGGCAGAAGGTGCAGCGCGATTTGCAGCCCCGCCCGGTATAGAGCGACACATAAGGGTGAAGCAGATAACCGATGAAGTAATCCTCCATCCGCAGATCGCGCTTGTACACATCCGAGACGAACGGCAGGCTGTCCATATCCTCAAGGATGGTGCGATCCTTGTTATGAACGATCACCCCCGCCTGATCCCGATACGAAATCCCATCGACCTCGGCAAACAGTCGGCCCTCGGCAATCTCCTTGATCGTGAAGTCGAACTCGTTGCGCGCCACGAAATCGACCGGCGCACCCTGTTCGAGGCTCTCCTTTGCCTGCACCGCCACCTTCGCCCCGATCATGCCGATGATGACGCGCGGGTTGGCATCCTTGATCGCGGCGGCGACCTTCACGTCGTTGGCGAATGAGGGGGTCGAGGTATGGATGATCACCAGATCCGCCGCATTCGAATGCGGCAGCACGTCGGCCATGCCGAGATTGGCGGGCGGCGCATCGATCAGTTTCGAGCCGGGGATCAGCGCGGCGGGCTGGGCGAGCCAGGTCGGAAACCAGAACGAGCGGATTTCCCGCTTGGCCTGATAGCGCGAACCGGCACCGCCATCGAACCCGTCGAACGAGGGGGGTTGCAGAAACAGGGTCTTCATCATCGCATCGATCCTAACTCGTGAGCCGGTGGTGGTGCCGGGATGTCGGTGCCGCGGCCGGAATCGGCCTGCAACACGTGGCCCCGCCATTCGACAGTGTCGCTGCCAAAACTGGCAATGAAAATGACCGCCGAAAGACCATCGCGCAAGAGGAAAAGCCACGGCGCGGCGGTCTTGGCAAGGGCGGGGGATTTCGCGCGCCCCCCGGCAAGGCCGAGACGGTGTTCGAGGTGGCGCGCCAGCGCATAGCGAAGCCCGGCGGCAAGCGCCAGCCCGATCCACGCCCAGGTTGCGAATCCGGCGAAAACCAGCGCGGCGGCGGCCCAGAACAGCGGAAACTGCAAGGTCATGCCCCAGTAGGCGACCGGTACCAAGGCGCGGATGGTGCGCGCCCAGCGCAATTCATGGTGGATCAACGGCGTAAAGCGGGTTTCGGTGACGCTGGTGGCGGGGATGGTGGGTGCCAGGGCAACGGTTTGGCCGAGGGCGCGGACCCGGCGGCCGAGCACGTTGTCATCGGCCAGATGGTCGAGCAGGCCAGCAAATCCGCCGATCGTGGCGAGGGTTTTCCGGGTCAGCGCCATGGTCGCACCCAGGCAGTCCCGTCGGCCGAGGCGGTGGGCGAGGGCAGCACCGGGCAGGAACAAATGGTTGATCTGCATCGCCCCGAGGAGCGAGGGAAGCACGGGGCTGGCCGGCAGACCCGTATAGAGAGTCGTGACGAGGCCGGTTCCGGGCCGCGACAGCGCGGCGGCGATCGCCGCAAGAAAATCGGGTGCCACGTGGATGTCGGCATCCGAAACCACCAGCGTCTCATGTTTGGCACCGGGCAACATGGCGATCAGATTGGCGACCTTGCGGTTGCGGCCTGGCGGGGTGGGGCCGGAGACGACGGTGACGTCGATACCGGGGTAGCGCCGGCACAGGTCAGCCACGATGGCCAATGCCGGATCGTCGGGGTTTTCGGCACCAAAAACAATCTGGAACTCGGGATAGTCGAGCAGGAAAAACGATTCGAGGGCGGAGTCCAGCAGAGGCTCGTTGCCGTGCAGTGGCTTGAGAATCGAAATCGGCGGCAGCGCGACGGCATGCGCCGGTGCCGGTGCCGGTGCGGGGGCACGGATGAGCGCCGAGCCGATCGCTTGCTGGGCGAGACCCGCGATGCAGAGCATTTCCGCGATCGCAGGCAGCACGGCGACCATGATCAGCCCTTGATCGCGCCGCCGGACAGGGCGGCGATTTTCTGCATCAGGGCATCGATCAGCCGGCTCGCATCGTTCGGCTCGATCAGGGAGCTGAATTCCGAGCGTTGGGTGGCAACCTTGCTGATCGTGCCGTCGAACAGCACATCGGTGATCTTCCAAGTGCCGGCAGTAGGCGTCATGACATAGGCGAGCGGGGTTTTCCGGCCGGATTTGGCGATGAGATCGGTGGTAACGACGCGTTTGGTCCCCACGGTGCGGATGCCCGGAAGGGTCTCAAAACTCTGGCCATCGTAGGCGTTGAAACTGCTGACGTAGGTCGCGATCGTGTACTGGCGGAACAATGTCTGCAACTGCGTCTGCTGCGCCGCCGGGATTTCGGCCCAGAACAATCCCGCCGAGACCTGCAGAATGGTCGACAGATCGAAGCTCTGTTCGACCACCGGCTTGAGCATGTCGTATCGCGCGGTGAAGGGCTGACCGGCGCTGCCCGCTTTCATGACCGCGATCAGGGCATCGTCGAGCGCGATGACGGGTTCGGCTTCCGGGGCAGCGGCGCGTGCCGGCGGAATGGCCAAGGGCAGGACCGCGAGAAGCGGTGCTGCCAGAAGGATGCGGCGTTTCATGGTCAGGGATATGGGGATCACTGCGCCGGAATTGCGATCGAAGAGTGGGTGTTTCCGGCGATTTCGGCGTGGCCGAGCGCTGTCAGCGCGTGGCTGACAATATCCTTGGCGGTCAGCCCGGCTTCGATCAGCTGTGCCGCCGGAGAATTGTGGTCGATGAAGCGGTCCGGCAGGGCCATCGGGCGGAACCGCAAGCCATGATCGAAGGCACCCGTCCAGGCGAGATGATGCGCGACGGCCGCACCAAACCCGCCGGCAACCCCGTCCTCGATGGTGATGAGAACCTCATGGTGGCGGGCGAGTTGGTCGATCAGGCCGGTATCGAGCGGCTTCATGAAGCGGGCGTCCGCCACGGTGGTGGAAAATCCGCGCGCAGCGAGTTCGTCGGCGGCTTTCAGCGCGTCGTACACGCGCGGGCCGAGGGCGAGGATGGCGACGCTGCTGCCCTCGCGAACGATCCGCCCGCGCCCAATCTGCCACGGCGTGCCGCGCGCGGGCAGTTCAAGTCCGATCCCCTCGCCGCGCGGGTAGCGGAACGCGGAAGGGCGATCGTCGATGATGGCGGCGGTGGCGACGCAATCCATCAACTCCGCCTCGTCGGACGGGGCCATGACGACCATGCCCGGCAGGCAGCCGAGATAGGCGAGGTCGAACACCCCGGCGTGGGTCGCGCCATCGGCACCGACCAGACCGGCGCGGTCCATCGCGAAGCGGACCGGCAGGGACTGGATCGCGACGTCGTGGATCACCTGATCGTAGGCGCGTTGCAGAAAGGTGGAATAGATCGCGCAGAACGGGGCCATGCCCTCGGTCGCCATGCCGGCGGCGAAGGTGACGGCGTGCTGCTCGGCAATGCCGACATCGAAGGTGCGGGCCGGGAATTTATTGCCGAACGCATCGAGGCCGGTGCCGCTCGGCATCGCGGCGGTGATCGCGACGATCGCCGGATTGGCTTCGGCCTCGGCGATCAGGGCCTTGGCGAAGACCTTGGTGTAGGATGGCGGGCCGGGCGGCGCCTTGGCCTGTTCGCCGGTGATCACGTTGAATTTCGACACGGCGTGGTATTTGTCGCCCGACGCTTCGGCGGGGGCGTAGCCCTTGCCCTTTTGCGTGACGACATGGAGCAGGATCGGCTCGTCGCCCTCGAAATCGCGCAGATTGCGCAGAACCGGGAGCAGATGGTCGAGGTTATGGCCGTCGATCGGGCCGACATAGTAAAAGCCGAGTTCCTCGAACAGCGTGCCGCCGGTGAGAATGCCGCGGGCGTATTCCTCGGCGCGCTTGGCGGTGCGTTCCAGTTGGCGCGGGAAGCGCTTGGCCATGCGGACGGCGAAATCGCGCAGGGACAAAAAGCTGCGCGAGGAGATCAGGCGCGACAGATAGGCGCTCATCGCACCGACCGGCGGGGCGATCGACATGTCGTTGTCGTTCAGGATCACGATCAGGCGGGATTTGCTCGCCCCCGCGTTGTTCATCGCCTCGTAGGCCATGCCCGCGCTCATCGCACCGTCGCCGATCACCGCGATGACATTGCGCTGCGGGGTTTCGCCCTTGAGATCGCGCGCGACAGCCATGCCGAGGCCAGCGGAAATCGAGGTGGAGGAATGGGCGGCACCGAACGGATCGTACTCGCTCTCCGAGCGGCGGGTGAAGCCGGAAAGTCCGCCGGGCTGGCGCAGGGTGCGGATGCGGTCGCGCCGTCCGGTCAGGATTTTATGCGGGTAGGTCTGGTGGCCGACATCCCAGATCAGCCGGTCGCGCGGGGTATCGAACACCGCGTGGATCGCCACGGTCAGCTCGACCACGCCGAGCGACGCGCCGAGGTGGCCGCCGGTGACGGAGACGGTGTCGATGGTTTCGGCGCGGAGTTCATCGGCGAGCTGGCGGAGTTGTTCTGCGGAAAGGTTGCGCAGATCGGCGGGAATTTTGACCCGGTCGAGCAAGGGGGTGCGGGGTGGCATCAACCACGGTCCTCAGCGCGGGACTCCGGACGGTCGCTTTTGCAATAACTCATTATGCTCAATCCTTTAAGATCCGTCGTGTTCGTCTCAACTCCATAATGCGCGGGCGCTTCAGAAACCGCGAGATCGAATCGAGACCCTTTATTCGATACAGACATAAGCTGAACGGAAACGGATTGAAACTACCAGGCTGGATTGGCCAGCCAGCATGGCAAATTCGCCACAGGTAGACGCGGTGGTATGCATTGCAACCCGCCGAGGCGGTACGGGCCTTGCGGAACAACGCCGCGATGACCTATCTGTTATCTCTTGAACTGAGATCGCGTCTGATCCAGGCGGCGACTCGCAGATTTGCTCCGGATCACGAAAGGGCGACAGCACGATGGATATGACCCTCATCTCGACCGCATTGACCCAGGCTGGACCCGAAGGCGGTGTGATGCCGACGATGAAAGTGGTGCTGGCGCAACCGCGCGGGTTCTGTGCCGGGGTGGAGCGGGCGATCGAGATCGTCGAGCGGGCGTTGGTCAAGTTCGGGCCGCCGATTTATGTGCGCCACGAAATTGTCCACAACCGGCACGTCGTCGAGGATTTGCGGGCGCGCGGGGCGGTGTTCGTCGATGAGATCGGTCAGGTGCCGGATGGCGCGATCACGGTATTTTCAGCGCATGGTGTGGCGCGCAAGGTGCAGCAGGCGGCGGCCAATCGGGCGTTGCCGGTGATCGATGCGACCTGCCCGCTGGTGGCGAAGGTCCATTCCGAAGGGCGGCGCTACGCCGGACAGGGCCGCGAGATCATTTTGATCGGGCACGCCGGGCATGCCGAAGTCGAAGGGACGATCGGGCAAATCGACGGCCGGGTGTATCTGGTACAAACGGTCCAGGACGTCGCGACCCTGGTGGTCGAGAACCCGGACCGGCTGGCTTATATTACGCAGACGACATTGTCGGTCGATGATACGCGGGGCATCATTGCCGCGCTGTCCCAGCGTTTTCCCACCATTACCGGACCGGATGTGCGCGATATTTGCTACGCGACGCAGAACCGCCAGGAGGCGGTGCGCCATCTGGCCGAGCAGGTCGAACTTATCCTGGTGGTGGGGAGCCGGAATTCATCGAATTCCAACCGCCTGCGCGAGATCGGCGCGGAGCTTGGCCGGCCCTCGTATCTGATCGACGATGCCGATCATCTGGATGCGGCGTGGTTCGAGGGGATACGTACCGTGGGTGTGACCGCCGGGGCTTCGGCACCGGAAATACTGGTGCGCGGTGTGCTCGAAGGGCTGAAGCGATTCGGGACGATCGAGGTCGAAGTGCTGGCGGGTACGCCGGAAGACGTGCGGTTCAAGCTGCCGACCGAAGTGACCGAGGATTGACGGTGCCGGATCGGCGTTCGGGGACGATTTCAGGGAATTCAGGAGTTTACGATGGGTGTGCCGCTTAACCAGGCGATCAAGGTAGGGTCATATGTGCTCAAACAGCACCTGACCGGGCGCAAGCGCTATCCACTGGTGCTGATGCTGGAGCCGTTGTTCCGCTGCAATCTGGCGTGCTCGGGATGCGGCAAAATCGATTATCCCGCGCCTATTCTCAACCAGCGGCTTTCGGTGGCGGACGCGCTGGAGGCGGTGGACGAGTGTGGCGCGCCGGTGGTGGCGATTGCGGGGGGTGAGCCGCTGCTGCACAAGGAAATGCCGGAAATCGTCGAGAAAATTCTAGCGCGCGGCAAGTTCATTTATTTGTGTACCAACGCGCTGCTGCTGGAAAAAAAGATCGACCAGTACAAGCCGCACAAAAATTTCTGCTGGGACATTCATCTGGATGGCGACAAGCAGATGCACGACCGTGCGGTGAGCCAGGACGGCGTTTACGAGCGGGCGGTCGCAGCACTCAAACTCGCCAAGGCCAGGGGGTTTCGGGTTTCGATCAACTGCACCTTGTTCGATGGTACCGATCCGGGCCGGGTCGCTGAATTTCTGGATACGGTGAATGCAATCGGCGTGGATGGGGTGATGACCTCGCCGGGCTACGCCTATGAGCGCGCCCCCGATCAGGAGCATTTCCTGAACCGTCAGCGAACCAAGGAATTGTTCCGGGCGATTTTCCGCCACGGCAAGGAACGCAAAGCCGGCGGCCGGGCGTGGAAATTCAACCAGTCCCCGTTGTTTCTCGATTTTCTGGCGGGTAACCAGACCTATAAATGCACGCCATGGGGCAATCCGACCCGAAACGTATTTGGCTGGCAGCGGCCCTGTTATTTATTGGGCGAAGGGTACGCCAAGACTTTCAAAGAATTGATGGACACTACCGATTGGGACAAATACGGCGTCGGCAATTACGAAAAATGCGCCGATTGCATGGTTCATTCCGGGTTCGAGGCGACGGCGGTGGTCGATTCCGTCAAGCGCCCGTGGAAAATGGTCAAATTGGCGATCCAGGGCATCAAAACCGAAGGTAGCATGGCGGCGGATATCCCTCTCGATCGTCAGCGACCGGCGGATTTTATGTTTTCCCGTCATGTCGAGCAGAAGATGGCCGAAATTCACGCCAAGCCGGTGCCCGTCGACAGCGCGGATTGATGAAGCGCGCGGGTCGGACTTCGATCAGGTTCCGACCCGCAAGAACAGGCCGGCGGTAAGCCGGGCATCCGTCGGCAAGGTGGTGTCGGCGGATTTTGGGGGCGGTGCTATGTCGGCGCTGCGTTTTTCCACCACCATGTAACCGCGGCCCCAGTTGGTTTCGATCAAGTCGTCTGCGCCGAGTGCCAGCAATTTTTTGCGGATCTTGCAGATGAAGACATCGATGATTTTGGGGTTCGGCTCATCCAGCCCGCCGTAGAGATGGTCAAGAATGGCTTCCTTGCTGAGGACGCAGCCTTTGCGCAGCGCAAGGATTTCGAGGATCTGGTACTCTTTTTTCGTGAGCGTGACCTCAGATCCCGCCGCATAGATTTTTTTGGCGTTCATGTTGATCTCGACATTACCGATCACGAGCGACGGGCTTTGGAAGCCTCGGCTGCGCCGGACCTGATTCTGGACCCTTAGAAAAATTTCCTCCTGCGATGTCGCGCTGACGATCAGATCGTCCACCCCGGCTTCGAGCACCCGCAGCCGGCTGGCTTCGCCGAGGCTGTGAGCGACCGCCACAATCGGGCAGCGCAATCCGCCGATACGCAAGCGCCGGATCAGTTCGATTTCGGTGGGCCTGGTATCCGCCAAGCGCAGCAGCACCGCGTCGTAGTCATAAAAACGCGCCAGATCGAGGGCTTCCTCGCTTTCGGAGGTTTCATCGACCACGACCAGTTTCGATTTGAAGAAGGTCGTTAAAACATCTCTATTGTCGATAATATTCCCAAAAATAAGTATTTTCATAACAACCTCCGGTTAAGTACAAGTATCAATACAACCGAAAGACGCAGTCGTCAACAAAATAATTTTAATTTGATCGTAAATGTTGAAATAATAATACTTCTACCGACACATGTTGCATAGTCTCTTTTATTATAACTATTTCAATTTTAAAACGAATTGACGTGGGTTGGAACGCGCAAGCGGCCTGTCAAATATTTTGAGGCTGGTATGTTTGAGGCTGGTATGTTTGTGGTGCGCTAGCCGAGCCTGTCGCCCCGGACATCTCTTACCGCAACCAACCGTCATGAAATTGCGCGCAAAACATCCTGATAGACCCTGATCGTCCTTAAACGATCAGGGTCTATCAGGGGCCAGACAATACCCAGCGCGCGCGTGCGGCGTGATCGGCATCGCGCGGGGCGACCCATTCCGAGTGGCCATCGATAAAATCTTCGCGCTTCCAGAACGGCGCGTCGGTTTTCAGCCAGTCGATCAGGAAAGCAGTGGCTTCCAGCGCATCGCCGCGATGAGCGCTCGCGGTGGCGGCGAGAACGATGCGCGCCCCCGGCTCCAGCCGGCCGATCCGATGGATGATCAGGCAGTCGAGCAGACGCCAGCGGGTCATGGCGGTGCCGGCCATGGCGGCGAGCGCTTGTTCGGTCATGCCGGGATAGTGTTCGAGCGTGAGGGCGGCAAGAGTCCGGCCCTGCGATTCACCCCGCACAATGCCGACAAAGCCCGAAACTGCGCCGGCCCCGGCCTCAAGCCGGGCGAGTTCCGCGCCCGGATCGAAATCGGCGGCGGCGACAATCACGCGGGGCATGGTCAGCCGCCGGTGAAGGGGGGAAAGAAGGCGACTTCGCGCGCGTTGCCCAGAGGTGTTTCGGGAGGCACGAACTGCTGGTCGAGCGCTGCCTTGATCATGCCGCGATCGGCGAAGGCGCGGGCATGCGCCGGACTCAGCCCGGCCAGAAACTCGGCCAGCGCCGCGACGGTGGTGACCGACGCGGGCGGGTCGATCGTATCCTCGGCGTAGCCGATTCGTTCGCGCAACCAGGCAAAATAGAGGATCTTCATGGCTCGATCATTGGGTATCCGGTCACTCGCCCTGAACGGTGACCACCTGACCGTTCGGCTGGATCAGGGTGGCGGTACCGTTGCCGTTGGGGATCAGAATGCCGCCGCCGGCACCGTTGATCGGGGCCACGGTCTGGTAGCGGCCGTTGCTGGAGCCGGTAACCACGCCTGCCGGCCCCGTCGGCCCCATCAGGGTCTGGCCGACGGCGAAGCTTTTATGAACCCCAACGCCCGCTGCCGGGGTGGGCGTGGTGCCAGGGATAACGGGTACCGTCGGCAACGGACTCTGGACGCTGCCGGGCGGGGTGGAGCTGCTGTTCAAGGGATGGCCGAAGCTGGGGGCACCCGTGGCCGGTCCCGCGCGATAGTGGGGAGGCACCGCGCGCGGCTGCACCCCTTGCGGCACCGAAAACATGTTAGCCCCGGAACCGGGAGTGGTCCGATACTGGTTCTCATACTCCTGACCGAGCGGCACGTTCATATGCTGCTGAATGTCGCTGAGCGTGGGGATCGGGCGTACCGGACCGGGCCAGACATCGCCCGGCTGCGCCACGATCGGGGTAACCGCGACGTCGTTGCCTCGGGCGCGCTGCATGTTCAGCGCGTCGCCCTTGGGTGCGTTGGGGTTGCCGAACGGGTTTATGGTCGTATCGAGGTAGTTGCCGACCCCGGCACAGCCCGACAGCAGCAGGGCCATGGTGCCGGGAATGACCCAGGCTACGGCCAGGGAAAGGGGTCTTACCATCACAGATTGGGCACCGCGCCGCATCGGGTTCGCTCCTTCAGACATCATGGTTTTGATTATGCTCTGATTTAGCGTGCAACCTCAAGCCAAGTCGTGTGACGATGAAGCTGACGATGGCCGTGGGATCGCCCAGATCGAGCACCGGCAGCGGGCAATTGGGCAGGGTGGTGTCGGTTGCAACGGCGATGATGCCGGGCCACTCGGGCCATAGCGGCGATTTGCCGAGGCTGGGGCGGTGGATTTCGAGTTTCGCCACCGGGGCGGACTTGAAGCCTTCGGCGAGGTAGAGATCGGCCGGTGCCATGCGGGCGAGCAGCATGGCGAGGTCGGGTTCATCGGTGCTGCGGTGCTCGCGGAACAGCACGAACCGCTCGCGTGTGGCAAGCATGGTTTCGGTTGCTCCGGCGATCCGATGTCGGTGACTGTCTTTGCCCGGCTGATCGGGATCGACCTTGTGATGGGCGTGCTTCAGGGTCGAGACGACGAGGCCCTGGGCGATAAGCCGCGGGACCAGCGCGGTGAGCAGTGTGGTCTTGCCGCTTCCAGACCAGCCCACCAGCGCGAGCACGGGCGGGGATGTCATGTTATTTGACATTTATGCTAAAATTAAGCGCGAGCAAAAGCGGCGCGAGAACAGGTCACGGGGCCGGATCGGGCTGGATGACGTGACGCAGGCCGGCGTTCAGATAGTCCCAACCGGTGACGAGGGTGAGAATGGCGGACAGCCAGAGCAGGACGCCGCCGATGCCCGTCGCCGGGAAAAACCCGATACCGAGAACGTCCGCCCCCTGATCGCCGAGGAGCAAAAAACCGAGCGCGCCCATTTGGGCGGCGGTTTTCCATTTCGCGAGCTTGGTGACCGGCAGGCCGATCCTGATCCCGGCGAGGTATTCGCGAAGACCGGAAACCAGAATTTCGCGCAGCATGATCACGATGGCGGGATAAATGCCGTAGGCGGGCAGCAAATGAAATCCCACCAGCAGCATAAGGGTGGCACCGACCAGGAGTTTGTCGGCAATCGGGTCGAGCATCCGGCCGAGGTCGGACAACTGGCGGCGATGGCGGGCGAGGCGGCCATCGAGCCAGTCGGTGATGCCGGCCACGCTGAACAGGGCGGCGGCCAGCAGGTCGGCGACGGGGTCGCGCAGGGCGACCAGCAGAACAAGCAGCGGAATGGCGGCGATCCGCGACAAGGTCAGCACGTTCGGCAGATCGGTCAGCATGGCGCGCGACATGGTGAAAGACTCAGCATGGCGCAAGACTAGGCGGTTTTCGCACGGCGCGTAAGCCGGTGGATCGACCGATGGGAACGGGTTTTGTCGAGCAGGCACCGGGCGCGCGGGAAATGCGGGGCCACGGCTTCGACGCGGTCGGGGGCGAGGGCGGCCCGGCTCATCGGGCGAGTTGAATGGAGGCACCCGGTTCAATAATGCCGCCGGCGATCACCTCGGCGAAAATACCGCAATCGACATGGCCGAAATGATCCATCAGTTCCTTGACCGGATTGGCATCGCGCCGTTTGGTTTCGGGATTGACGCAGGTAGCGGCGCAACGGTTGATCCGCTCGGTGACACGAAGTTTTGCGCCGCCGATTTCAAGGGTTTTGCCAATCCAGCCGAACTCCTCCCATGGCGCGAGACCGGCGAGATAGAGATTGGCGCGGAACCGCAGGGGCTGACGCGGTGCCCCGGCGGCCTGCGACAGCGATTGCAGGCTCGGCAGTCCGATCAGGCTGATCACCTGGCCGTCGTGATCGCAGAAACTATGGCCATCGATATGGACGAACCGGGGGTTGCCGCGCATCGCGGTGGGCAGGGCGGCGGCGATGAAACCGGCAATCGCGGCGCGACCGTCCGGCGTCAAGGGCGACGCGCCGATTTCGGCACCGCCGGGGGCGGTCAGGGTGAGCATTCCGGTGGTTTCGTCGAACCGGGATGTGAGTTGAGCGGCTTCAACGTTGCGGGCAAGGCAGAGAAATTCGGTTTTGGGCCGCCACGCGGGGCGGGCGTCGTCGAACCGGCAATCGCCCTGGGCGAGGGCAAAAGCGCGATCCCAATCGAGCGCCCGGCCGGGCCGGAGATCGGCACGGGTCAGAGGCTCCGGGGTCAGGCCCTTCACCGGATATCGGTAAATCGTGTCGATCCGCATGGTCTGCCTGCCTTTGGCCCCCTTGAGCCAGATCAATGCTACAACCATCTATAATGGGCAAGGTCGCGCCGCTGCCTGTTGAGGGGTGGTGCGGTCGGGTCGCCTGATGAAAGGGATCGAACATATGGATTTTGAAAAGTTTACCGAACGGGCCAAAGGCTTTGTTCAGGCCGCGCAGACGATTGCGATGCGCGAATATCACCAGTTGATCACGCCGGAGCATTTGCTCAAGGCGTTTCTCGATGATGACGAAGGGGCGGCAACCGGGTTGATCCGCGCGGCCGGCGGCGATCCGGCGGCGGTGAAATTCGCGGTCGATGCGGCGGTTGCGAAATTGCCGAAGGTGCAGGGTTCGGGTGCCGGTCAGCCGAAGATTACGCCCGATCTGTCGCGCGTGCTCGATGCGGCACAGACCATGGCGCAGAAGGCCGGCGACGAATACACCGCACAGGACCGGGTGCTGGTGGCGCTGGCGGCGAGCGGCACGCCGGCGGGACGGGCTTTGGTGGCGGCGGGGGCGTCGGCCCAGGCGTTGGAAAAAGCGGTGGCCGATATCCGCAAGGGGCGCACCGTCGATAGCGCGAATGCGGAAGCGACGTTCGACGCCCTGAACAAATATGCGCGGGATGTAACGCAGGCGGCGCGAGATCAGAAACTTGATCCGGTGATCGGGCGGGATGAGGAAATCCGGCGTGCGATTCAGGTTTTGGCACGGCGGACCAAGAACAACCCGGTGCTGATCGGCGAACCCGGCGTCGGCAAGACCGCCATCGTCGAAGGATTGGCGCTGCGGATTGTCAATGGTGACGTGCCGGAGGCATTGAAGAACAAGCGGCTGATGTCGCTCGATCTGGGCGCGCTGGTGGCGGGCGCGAAATTTCGCGGCGAGTTCGAGGAGCGGCTGAAAGCGGTGCTCAAGGATATCGAGACCGCCAATGGCGAGGTCATTCTGTTCATCGACGAAATGCACACGCTGGTCGGGGCCGGGCGGGCCGATGGTGCCATGGATGCGTCCAATCTGATCAAGCCGGAGCTGGCGCGTGGCGCGTTGCATTGTATTGGCGCGACCACGCTCGATGAATATCGCAAGTATATCGAAAAGGATGCGGCACTGGCACGGCGGTTCCAGCCGGTGTTCGTCGATGAACCGAGCGTCGAGGACACGATTTCCATTCTGCGCGGGATCAGGGAAAAATACGAACTGCATCACGGGGTGCGGATATTGGATTCGGCGCTGGTGGCGGCGGCAACCTTGTCGAACCGGTATATTACCGACCGGTTTCTGCCGGATAAGGCGATCGATCTGATCGACGAGGCGGCGTCGCGGCTGCGGATGCAGGTGGATAGCAAGCCCGAGGCGCTCGACGAGCTGGACCGGCGGTTGATGCAGCTCAAGATCGAGCGCGAGGCGCTGAAGCGTGAGGCCGATGCGGCGTCGAAAGAGCGGTTGAGCCGGCTGGAAAGCGAGATCGCGGCGCTGGAAGAAAAATCCGATGCGATGTCGGCGACCTGGAAAGGTGAGAAGGATCGACTTCTCGTTACCCAGAAGCTGAAGGAAAAGCTTGATCAGGCGCGCGGCGAGATGGAAATGGCGCAGCGGTCGGGCAATCTCGCCCGCGCGTCGGAGCTGATGTATGGCGTTATCCCCGATCTGGAGCGAAAACTCGCGGCCGGGGCCGGCGACGGCGTTATGGTCAACGAGGCGGTGACCGAGCAGCAGATCGCCCAGGTGGTGGCGCGCTGGACCGGGATTCCGGTCGATAAAATGCTCGAAGGCGAGCGGTCCAAACTAACGAAAATGGAGGATCTGCTGCGCAAGCGGGTGGTGGGTCAGGAGGCGGCGCTGCGGGCGGTTTCCGATGCGGTGCGGCGCGCACGGGCCGGGTTGCAGGATCCTAATCGTCCGATCGGCTCCTTTCTATTCCTGGGTCCGACAGGGGTGGGCAAGACCGAGACGTGCAAGGCGTTAGCGGAATTTCTGTTCGACGATGAGCGGGCGATGGTGCGGATCGACATGAGCGAGTTCATGGAGAAACACGCGGTGGCCCGGCTGATCGGGGCACCTCCGGGCTATGTTGGCTACGAGGAAGGCGGCGTGCTGACCGAGGCCGTGCGCCGCCGCCCCTACCAGGTCATCCTGTTCGACGAGGTCGAGAAAGCGCATGAGGATGTGTTCAATGTGCTGCTCCAGGTGCTCGATGACGGACGGCTGACCGATGGCCAGGGCAGGACGGTGGATTTCAAGAACACCATCATTGTGCTGACCTCGAATTTGGGTAGCGAGGTTCTGGCCGCCCAACCGGAGGGCGAGGACGTTACGCTGGTCGAACCGCAAGTGATGCGCATCGTCCGCCAGCACTTCCGTCCGGAGTTCCTCAACCGGCTCGACGAAATCATCCTCTTCCGCCGCCTCCAGCGCGCGGACATGTCAACCATCGTCGATATCCAACTCCGCCACCTCGAAGCCCTCCTGGCCGACCGCAAAATCACCCTCCACCTCGACCAACCGGCCCGCGACTGGCTGGCCAACGAAGGCTACGACCCCGTCTACGGTGCCCGCCCCCTGAAACGAGTCATCCAACGCAGCCTGCAAAACCGCCTCGCCACCGCCATCCTCGCCGGCACCATCCACGACGGCGAAACCGTCAACGTCGGCGTGGGCGATGACGGCCTGACCGTGCGCGGCGACCTGGCCGAAGCCGCCTGACCCGTACGGTGGGGTGCCCTACCGCACCCCACCATTCTATCCGCGTCTCCTGATCGGTCGTTCTCCGCACTCCCCATCGACCAACCCGCCCACTTCCAATCGGTTGATAATTCGTGCGTGCCTCACGCCGCTACGAACCCGTAGGGTGGGGTGCTCTTCCGCACCCCACCATCCTATCCACACCCCACGACCCCTCATTCCCCGAACGCCCCATCCACCAACTCGCCCACGCCCCAACCAGCCGGATAATCCCCCCGCCCCACCGCGCGCCGAAACGACGAAAACGGCCAATTCCAAGCCGTCTCGACAAACCCATGCTTGACCGGATTGAAATGCACATAATCGACATGCCGCACAAAATCATCCGCATCCCGCACCGTGTGTTCCCAAAACCGCCGCTGCCAGATACCCCGCTCTCCTTTGGCGACCCTGGAGGCCGAACGGCTTTCCCCCTTCGCAACCCTTGCCGAGAACCCGCGCTTGATGAGGGTCCACCGCGTCGAAAAATCCGCGTCGCCGTCCGGCAACGTCCACACCGCATGCAAATGCTCCGGCAGCACAACCCAGGCATCGATGCTGAACGGATACAGCGCGCGAGCGCGTGCAACAGCAGCCCGTAGGGCCGCGACTTCCGTTACCAACAGGTCGCTGCGCCGATCGGCCAAAGCGAGGGTGAAGAAATACGTCCCCCCTTCAACGCGATTTCGTCGGTAATCCGGCATTTACCTAGAGCATGATCGTTTCAGGACGAGCATGCTCTATCTTTCTTTTTGCGAGCAATTTCATCGCCTTCGGGTGCCGCAAGGGCGTCAACCTCAAGCAATATTGCTCTAAACCACCGCATTTCCCCCACCATGGTTATGCCACCCAAAGAGATATCATCGCCGCTAACAACGATAATCTGTGACATGTTTGACGACAAGCCCGTGCCGCCAGCCCCGCTGGAAACGCTTCCCATCCCCCAAAAAATCTACCGTCACCAAAACTAACGATTTCTCACCCCCCACCCCCTATGCTCTAACACACCCATGAACGCGGCACTCACCCTCTTCACCCGCTTCGCGGGCTTCATCGAGAGTCTGAAGAAAACCATCGCCGCCGCCAGCGTGCCGGTGCAGGGCCGCCCCGCGCGCCTCGTCGCCCCGTTCGGCCTCCTGTTCCATAAACGCCTCACCCGCCTGACCTCCCGCCTGCGCGACCTGCTCGCCCGTATCGAGGCCGAACGCGCCAGCCGCCGTCGCATCGCCCGACCACGCGCAACCCATCCCTCCAAACCCAAACCAGCACCAAAGCCTGCCCCCATCCTGCCCCGCCGCTTCGGCTGGATCACCCAACCCATCCCGGAATCCAACGGCTACGCCCAGCACCTGCGGGAACTCCTCTGCGAACCCGAAATGGAAGCCCTGATCGCCAGCGATCCCCGCATCGGCCGCATCCTCCGCCCGCTCTGCCACATGCTCGGGATCGACCTGAACACCATCTACCGCATGATCCCCCGCCACCGCCCAACCCGCGACCAACCGATCGCCCCGCCCCCCGCCGACCCCACGATCATCCCCGACCCCTGGCTCACCAGACGCCATCCCCTGCTGCCCGAAAAGCCCAGCAATGCGCCGCGGAACAACCCCGATCGCCCACCCCGCATCCGCCGCCCACCACCCCCCAACCCACTCGCACCCCCATTCCGCGCCCCGACCCTCGATGACGTCCAACTCTTGCTCGACCGCGTATTCGGCGGCCCCAAACACACCCAAAGCCCCGATTTCGCCCCACCAAATTTTCTCTACGTCCACCCGAAATAGCCGATTCACCTCCGTTTCATTACGATATCATAATAAATAAACCAGGGCGACCCTGCCGGTTTCCCATCGTGCATGCGTGCCGGTCATGGCGGAATTGCGACACCTAAACCGGCGGCAAATCCCCGCCCCGCCACCCTCCTATCTCGAAAAACCGTCGATAAATTCATCGAATTTCGTAAATCCACCCCTTCGCCACAAAGGGCGTTGACAGGGGCGGGGTCGGCGCGTAGAAGCCCGTTCACCGCTGATGAGGCGGCGACCGACGGAGCGGGTCAAACCGCAACGTCAATTTTGTTCTTTGAGGTTTGTGAATAGGCTAGGAAGGGATACGTTGGTGGCGTTTGGCTACTGGTTGTATTTTGGCATCTGAGAGGGTGTTGGAGCGCAATGAGTAGTGATTGCTGCATCTAGGTTTA
>JAQTXH010000008.1 GCA_028688905.1 Acidiphilium sp.
CGAGTATCGGTTCAATCGCCGATACGATCTCGCCAGCATGATCCCGCGACTCAGTTGGGCCTCGGTCCAAACGCCGCCTATGCCATATCGCCTGCTCAAATTGGCAGAGGTTCATGGGTAAGCAGGTCGGATTTTATCGCGGAGTGGACGCTGAAGGTGCAAAATCTTCAAAATCCAATCGGGCATTCCGCCCAGTTCCAAGCTCCCCAGGCCAAATTTCTGCGGTGGCAGTCAGCAGATCACAACGCCGTGCACCCCCCTTGGCGACGCGTTGATCGAGGATCATTCTGCCTCCTCATCAACACGGTACACATGTTCGATCGCCGTACCTTGCTACGTTGTTGTACTCTGACGACCATCACCAATTTGGCGTTTGCCCTCATCGCTACATGTCCGCCGAGGCCGCAACTATGATCTCCAAACGTTCGGCCGGCTCCCGGGACAGGACACATCAAGGCAATCTTTGTGCCGCTTGCTGTATGTTCAAAGTTGGCCAACCCGACCGCTGCACCATGAGCGGAGGCATCATCAATCCGCATGGTTGCTGCAAGTACTGTCGGGCATACACCGACGATACCAGTAGCTGATCGGAGGGATCGTGCGTGTTTTATTGCGATATTTCATTGGCACTTTATTGGTGGTCTCCTTCATGAGCCGTGCATATGCAGCATCCTGGCCTCCGAATGGGCAGGCAATCGCGGAGCACGGAATCTCGCCAGACATTCGAGCGTGCACAACCTGCCACGGAAGCTCTTTCTCTGGCGATGCCGCCAAGCGCGCACCCTCGCTGCGCGGCAAATCGGCGGCTGATCTCATGGACGATCTCTCCGTGGAGGCTGCGAACCGGAGGGATCACTCCAAAATGGCGGCAATTGCCCAGCATCTCGATATGGCCCAACGCGCGGCAGTCACCGCGTATATTGCCAGCCTTTCTCCGAGGACACCGACACAATGAGTGAAATTCACAACGCCATGTGTCGCCGGCACCTCGGCGCGTTTGTTGGTGCGTCGGTTATGCTAGCCGCCCTGCCTGTGAGCGCGCGCGCGGAGAACGTCGGCTTACACGTCCAAGCGGCCAATGCGGCCAGCATTCCCGGCATCATCAATGTGCATGGGCATCTCCCTCATCTGGCCTTCAAGATGAAGCGTGTCTCTGACAACAAGGTCGTCTCCGCCAGCGCTTATCGTGGTGACGTTGTTATTGTTTATTTTGGATTCACCCGATGCCCCGACACCTGCCCGCTGACCACATTAAACGCCGCCCGTTTGTTCGGGCTGCTCGGTGCGGACAAATCGCGAACCAGATTCCTGTTTGTCACGGTCGATCTTGAATATGACACGCCTAAGCGTCTGAAAGATTACCTCGCCAAATTTGGGCCGCCGCCATATATCGACGGTCTCTATGGCACACCGGCGGAACTCAATGCTTTCGCCAAGCGGTACGGGGTCTATTTCAAGGCACCGACGGGAGCCGGCTCGCCTGATCCGCTATCAGCGATCCAGCATAGCGGTGCAGTGTATCTGTTTGGACCGCACGGTGAGGCACTGGCGATTATTAACGACCTCGGCGGCGCGCATCCGCATCTTCATGCGCTTGCCAATAAAATCAGGGAAATACTCTGAACGGAGCGCAAACTCGCTTCGCCATTTTCCGAAACCGTGGGTAGAGGTATCAGCACCGAACCAACTTCTTACCGCCAAGCAGCCACTGTTGAGTTGGCTCCACGCTCGATCACGTTCAAGGTCGATGCGTTCTCATGCCCGGCCTCGCGTCGCGCGCGAATTTTGTGAACATTTTCTCTCGAAGGAGACAAATCGCAGTGAAAGCGGTGAAGCGAAATCTGATCTTTGTTGTAGCCGCGATTATAACCGGGCTGATCTCGATTGCGTTCGGAATCGGAGTGACGCGCGCCAGCGCCCTCTTCGCCCATGTTACCACCCACCGGCTGTGGCTGACGCTGCTGCTATGCCCGATCGGGTTGGCCGGGATTGTGTTCTTGACCCGCACGGTGTTTCCCGGCGCGCAAGGGTCGGGCATCCCACAAGCGATGGCTGCCTTGTCGATGGAGAACCCGACAGACATCGACACCGTGCTGTCGGTGCGTATCGCCGTGGGTAAATTTCTGCTGACCCTTGCCGGTTTCGCGGTAGGAGCCTCGATCGGCAAGGAAGGCCCAACCGTACAGATCGGCTGTGCCGCGATGAATATTTGTGGCCGGCTCGGATTGGAGCGTAGCCACGCCCTTCAACGCTTGCTGATCCTGGCCGGCGGGGCGGCGGGCATTACCTGCGCGTTCAACGCGCCGATCGCCGGCATCTTGTTCGCGATCGAGGAGATGGTCGGCAGCTTTGACGATCGTCTGGCACGCTCGATTATCCTCGCCGCCTTTGCGAGCGGGATCACGCTTCTGCTTCTGCTCGGCTACCAGCCCTATTTTGGCTTCTCTCATGCCACAATGCCGCTTGGGCTAATCTGGCTGCTCGTCCCGCTTTGCGCGGTGATCGGGGGAGTCACGGGTGGTGCATTTGCACAAGTGCTGGTTACCCCAGCGCGGTTCATGCCAGGGCCAGTCAACCGTCTTGCAAAACATCACCCCGTTGGGTTCGCGTTGCTGTGCGGCTTTGTACTGGCAGGACTTGGCCTGATTTCACACGGGCAGGTCTTCGATGCGAGCTACGGCGAGGCGCGTGAGGCACTGACCAAGGGAGTGCTGCCGCCATTCGACTTCGCGCCGCTTAAGTTCCTCGCGACACTCGTTTCCTATCTTTCAGGAATTCCGGGAGGTATTTTTGCTCCCTCACTGGCGGTAGGCGTGGGTGTTGGTACGATATTCAGCCACTTGGTGCCAGGTGCCCCGGTGACTGCCTTCGCGATGGTAGGGATGGCAGGCTATTTCTCGGGCGTGGTCCAATCGCCACTGACCGCAACCGCGATCGTAATCGAGATGACCAGCAATCCAGCAATGACTGTCCCGGTCGGCATCGCCGCGATCCTTGGCACGATGGCCTCGCGATTGGTCTGCAAGGAACCTGTCTATCACGCCATGGCACACCAATTCCTTCGCGCAGTCGAACATAAACCGATCGCCCAACCGAATACGGCAGGCGTCAGTCCGGAATAAGAAATCATGATCCTCACGAATCCCCCCATTTTCCATAGGTCAAGGTATTGCGCCGATTCGCTGCGATTCTCTACCAAGCGTTGGAATGCATGGATGAGGGTGGATCATGGGAATTGCAGCATCGAAAAAGCGTGATGGTGGGCGGTTGAAGGACATCCGCGCATTCATTGACGAGTTGTATGCCCACGATCTCCACGCCAAACGCGTTGACTCCCTGTCTGCTGCGACACTGGGCGTGATGACCGGCGCGTCGCTCGCCGTCGCGATGATCGGTCAGGCGTTGGCACAGGCGCGCGGGCTGGTGACCAAGCACGCGATCAAGCAGGTTGATCGCATGCTCAGTAACGAGAGTATCGACGCCTGGGAAAGCTTCGCCCGTTGGGTACCGCATCTGGTGGGTTCGCAGACCGACATCGTCGTTGCCATGGACTGGACGGATTTCGACGGTGACGATCAGTGGCTTTGCTATCGAATTCTGGCCCAGCAGTGCTGGCGAATTTTGGCCCACCTCCATCGTCGAACGTAGGGTCTCCTCGGCACGATCGAGGAGCCATTCATGGACTGGAAGACCAAAGTGGAATTATTCGAGCAGCTTCGTCGGGAGCATGAGTTTGGGATCGGCACGGTAGCCGGTGTTGCGGCAAAATTTGGGGTTCATCGGCGGATGGTCCGCCAGGCGCTGGCGGGTGCGGTGCCGCCTGTGCATCAGTATCCGGTGCGGGTGAAGCCGAAGCTGGATGCTGTGGTGGCGTTCATCGACGGTGTTTTGGAGGCGGATCAGCGGGCGCCGCGCAAGCAGAGGCACACGGCGCGGCGGATTTACCGGCGGATCCTGACCGAGTTTCCCGGCATCTCGGTCGCGGAATCGACGGTGCGCAACCATGTGCGTGAGCGCAAGCACCAGATCGGGTTGATCAGGCGCGAGACGTTCGTGCCGCAGAGTTACGAGCTGGGCCAGGAGGCGCAGGTCGATTGGTATGAAGCCTGGGTCGATTTCGATGGTGAGCGCACCAAGGTGCAGGTCTTCGCGATGCGCTCGATGGCGAGCGGGGCGGCGTTTCACCGGGCGTATCGCAGCGCGACGCAGCAGGCGTTTCTCGAAGCGCACGAGATGGCGTTCGCGTATTTCGGCGGGGTCTTCCGCCTGCTGCGGTATGACAATCTGGCGAGTGCGGTGCGCAAGATCCTGCGCGGCCATCGGCGCGAGGAGACGGTGCGGTTCGTGGCGTTCCGCTCGCATTGGCGGTTCAGCGCTGAATTCTGCAATCCGGCTCAGGGTCATGAGAAGGGCGGCATCGAGGGCGAAGGTGGATACTTCCGGCGCAATCATCTGGTGCCGGTCCCCGCCATGGCCGATCTCGATGCGCTGAACGCCAGTCTGCTCGCCAATTGCCGGGTTGATGAAGCGCGCGTTCTGGCCGGGCGGATCGACGCGGTGGGCACCACGATGAATGTGGAGCGCGACTATCTGCTGCCATGCGCGACCGAGGAGTTCGACATCGCCGAGATCGCCTTCCCGCTGGTCGACAAGCAAGGCTGCGTCCTGGTGAAGACGAATTTCTACTCGGTGCCGGTGAAGGTCGGTACAAGGGTGGAGGCGCGGATCCGGCCGCTGCATGTCGAGATCTGGTACGCCGGCAAGCAGATTGCCCGCCACGAGCGTTGCCATCAGCGGTGCCAGCATGTGCTCGACCTCGAGCATTATCTCGAGGTGCTGAACCACAAGCCAGGCGCGTTCGCGGGCTCCAAGCCCTTGGCGCAATGGCGCGCCGCAGGCCGCTGGCCCGACAGCTATGTGTAGCGGCTTGCAATGATGATCGTCCGGACGCGCAATAAAGAGGCGTTTCGCGCTCGGATTGAGTGAGACATTCGCGGTCGGCGGCCACAGGCTCGTTGAGACGCAAATCACAATCCGTGCGACGGACGCGAGATGTTCGGCGACCGGCGCAGGATATCGGAATCAGGGCAGGTCAGAGCGGCAATCCGGCCGCGCGCATGTCGTCGGTGAGTTCGCGGGCACGGGCCGGATCGAGCCCGCCCCGGAGAAGTTTGCGGATTTCCGCCGGCTTGGCGTCGAACTGGTCGGCCAGGCTCTTCGTATCGTATCCGTGTCGGGTGAGCTGGGGTTCGAGGTCGTCGATCTGACGTGACAGCACGCCCTCGATGGTCGCGGCATCGATTGGTTTCACGCTTGCCTCGAAGCCCGCCTCGAATGCACGCACCATGTGACGGCCGATCTGGAGTGGGGTCTTGAGCTTGGCGGCGAGCAGGATCGCGCCGTCTTCGGTCAGCACAGCATCAGGCTCGATCCCCGGCGACAGCGCGGTGCGCAGCGCCCAGTCGATATAGTCGCGCTGTCGATCGCGCAGGCCGCCAAACTCGAACACCGTCGTCCGGTCCCCGATTTCTTCCATTAGCGGGCGCTTGAGATCGTTGCGCAATTTCGGGTGGCCGACGAGGATCACGGCCAGTTGACCGCCGCCCTCGGTAACAAGCTCGACGAGGCGCTTGAGTGCGGTCAACGTCTTGGGGTGGAGATCATGCGCATCGTCGACGAACAGCGCGACGGGGCGTTTTGCCTTGCGGAACAGCTCCTGCAAATCGCGTTCGCGCCGCTCGGACTGACTGGGGTCCAGACACGAAAGTGCATTTTATGTACGCTAGACGTGAACGGACAGGGAACTCAGGCGACCAGGAGTGATGGCGGACGCCTGAGAGGTCGAAGTTCGCCAGGAGCCGGTTGCCGCTGATCGTTCCAGACATAATCACCTGTGAGGCTGATGTGCTCCCATCCGAGTGGCACGGTGTGTTTCTTGATTTCCGGTGCCAATGGTTCCCCTCGCTGATCGAGGCTGTCAAACGCCGCGGCGAGGTAGCGCGAATTCCATAGGATGATGGCTGCGACCAGGAGGTTGAGCCCGGATGCACGAAAAACCTGGTTCTCGAATTGCCGATCGCGCAGTTCGCCTAGCCGGTTGAAGAATATCGCACGGGCAAGCGCGTTGCGGGCCTCACCTTTGTTCAGGCCGGCATGGGCACGCCGGCGAAGATCGAGGTTTCGAATCCAATCCAAGGTGAACAGGGTCCTTTCCAAGCGGCCGACCTCGCGCAGGGCAATGGCAAGACCGTTCTGGCGTGGGAAAGCGGCTAGGCGGCGCAGCATCGCCGATGCGGTTGTGGTGCCGGCATGGATGGAAGTTCCCATCCGGAGAAGATCGTTCCAGTTGGTCTCGACATGGGCGATATCGAGCGTGCCGCCAACCATCGGTTCGAGCACGGGGTCCACGGTCATCCCCGGAAGGAGGTAGAGGCGGCGATCCTTGATGTCGCGCAGTCGCGGCGCGAAGCGGAATCCAAAGAAAGGGCAGACACCAAAAACGTGATCGGTCGCGCCTCCAGTGTCCGTGTAGTGCTCGCTGATCTGCAAGCCGGTTTGATGATAGAGTAGGCCGTCGAGCACATGTGGTGCCTCGCTGGCGGTCGCGGCAATGACCTTGGTGTGGAATGGGCCGAACTGGTCGGAGATATGGGTGTAGAATGCGACCCCAGGCTCATTGCCATGGCGGGCATTGATGTCACCAATTCCAGCACCTTGGCTGCCTGCCTGAAAATATTGCCCATCGGATGACGAGGTCGTGCCGTCGCCCCACAGCCGGGCGATCGGCAAAGCGCGATGTGCTTCGATCAGTCTCGTCAATGCGGCAGTGTAGGTTTCTTCCCGGACGTGCCAGTCATGAACCCAGGCGAGTTGCCGCAACGTAACGCCGCGACAGGTTTCAGCCATTCGTGTCAGCCCGAGATTGATGCCATCTGCAAGAACCGCCGCGAGAAGAACGTTACGGTCATCGGCCGATCGGCCATTCCGCTGATGGGTGAAGCAGGCCGAGAAGCCGGTCCATGCATCGACTTCAAGCAGCAGGTCGGTGATTTTCACGCGGGGCACCAAGCTGTAGGCCGCGTCTCGCGCCGCTTCGGCCTTGTCCGGCATGTTGGCGCGCAGAGGGGAAATTTTCAGCTCGCCGTCCGTGATGGTGGCGTCGGGCAAACTGCCAGCCTTCGCCAAGCTGGTTACGACATCGAGATCCTGTTTCAGGGCCTCTCCGCGCCCGGCAATATACGAGGTGAACACGGGATCGATGGCGAGGGGCAAGGGGCCGGCCGCTTTCATCGCATCGAAGGTCGGCTGCGGGATCAGGGTGGCTTCAAGGGCCTGATACTGGCGGCTACCCTCGACCCAGATATCACCAGCACGAAGTCGCTCCCGCAATTCCCAGATCGCACAAATTTCGTAGGCGCGGCGGTCGATCTCGCCCTGCCGGATGACGAAAGACCGCCAGGATCGACGGACAAAACCGGTCGGCACCGTTGCTGGCAAAACCCGTTTGCCGGTGCGCCATGCTTCGCGGATCAAGCCGATCGCTTTGAGCAGGCTGGTCGCACTTTCTGCCCCCTGAAGCGAAACCGTTTCCAGCAGCGCCGGGACAAATTTCCGGATCGTTGCGTATCTGCCGAGCAATTCCGATCGACTGTCGGCTGCATCCGGTGCGGTCAGAGCGCGAGCTTCGGTGACACATTTGACGAACCGCGCCCAAGAGAGGTGCTGTTCGATTGCCGCGATGGGATCTTGCCCGGAGTCTCGTGCCGTGATCACGGCATTGCAGGCACCGGCCAGCGTCTTCAGATGCGCACGCAGGTCGCCGGCGGATTGCAGCGTCTTTTCCTCGGCGTTCCGTTCGGCCTTGCGACCGAAACTGCCGATCAACTTCTCGAACATGAACAGCGCCGCGTCGATCAGTCGTGATTCCAGCCGTGTGACCGTCGCGGCCAGCACGGCATGGCGTCGTGCTGGGGCAAGTTCGGCCAGGTGCTGGGTGGTCATGCGCAACCCTTCATCGGCCATCCGCTCGAAGACGACCGCCGGCACAACGGGATCACGATCTTTCTTCAATCCGATCCCCCGGACGAACCGGATTCGCTCGAGGATGGCGAGGACGTTCCGGCCGGCCGGTGATTGGGGCGCGATTCGCAACCAAGCGAGCGAGGTGATGTGACTCTCGGTCCGTCGTTGTAGCAGCGCATCAAGGGCCTGGCGTTGCGCGACAGTCAACGTGTCGATGACCGCGCGATGGCTGATGCGTTCGGCGTCGCTACGGGCTTGGTGAATGGCGCGTTCTATCACGATTGGCGGCGGCAGAAGAATGCGCCGCTGCCGCAATTCGTCCAAGGCAAGCGATATCAGCCGTCCCGGCCGCCGATCGATCTGGGCCGCCGGGGTCAACCACGCCACCAGTTCGCCAAAGGTCCCATCGCCGAAGACGCGATAGCCGCAGGTCGTCGTCAACTCGGCCAGATGCTTGCGGCGCGTTTCATCGCGCCGCCCATAAGCGGTGAACGCGCTACGGCGAACGCCGAGTTGACGCGCGACGAAAGCGATGATCGGTGCTGGCGGCGTTTCTCCGGCGGCCAGAACGCGGCCGGGACAGCGGAGATAAAGCAGCAGCATGGCAAAGCCGAGTTGGGTCGCCTCGGTACGCCTGCCGCGGATCAACGCCTGGTCTTCGCGGCTGAGCGTGAAATGGCGAACCATGTCCCGCTCTTCGATGGGCGGCATGAGCAGCCGGTTCCATGCTTCCGCATTCAGCAGCCGACGTCGCGCCATCTGGTCTTTCTCCCTGTCCGTGAAACGATCCTTTGATGGCCGACCGATATGTGTCCGTAAACTATGGACATTCTACGGGAATACGGACAAGTTGATTGTCGGACAACAAAACGGACAAATCAGCGATGACGCGCGTCGGCTACGCCCGGGTTTCGACCAGCGAGCAGGATCTCGCCCTCCAGCATGATGCGTTGGTCGCGGCGAAGTGTGATCGGATTTTTGAAGATCGCGCGTCGGGCACCAGAACCGATCGTCCTGGGTTGGCCGAAGCCCTGGCCTACTTGCGTGACGGCGATACCTTGGTGGTCTGGAAGCTGGACCGGCTGGGGCGGTCGATGTCCCACCTGATCGATACGGTGAAAGGGTTGGATGCCCGCCACATCGGCCTGCACAGTCTTACCGAGCAGATCGATACCGCCACGCCAGGCGGCCGGCTGATTTTTCACGTGTTCGGCGCTCTTGGGCAATTTGAGCGTGACCTGATCCGCGAACGGACCCGCGCCGGCCTTCATGCAGCGCAAGCCCGTGGTCGTCTCGGCGGCAGAAGGCCCGTCGTCACCGAGGACAAGCTCAGGCGGGCACGTGATTTGATCGCCAAAGGGCTTACTGTCCGAGAGGCTGCGAGCCGCGTCAGGGTCGGGAAAACCGCGCTTTACAAAGCCCTGTAACCGAGCGCTACCCGCAAGCATCAGTTTTGCGCTCGGATGACAGAATCGTCGGTCGGTTTCGTTGAATCAACGTCAAGAAAAGCGATAGTATAATGATAAAGAGCGGATACAATACGGATTTACCTTGCCAAGACAGAATAACCAGGCTGCCTACTAAAACAAAAACAGAAAGTGATTTCTCAAACACGCTTTTGCATAATTTTAATATGACTAGAGCTGCAATTCCATAAAGGATCAAAAAGTTTTGTCCGGCCAGGCTGAACATTTTCCCTATCCCGATAAATCCTAGACCACTTAACAGCAGAACCAACAAAAGAACTCCTATGGTCGCCACGACGGCAGTGACCGGACGCCCACCGGTTGTGTCCCCTAAAACCGAAGGCAGAACTCCATCGCGGCCAAGTCCATAGACCATTCGTGAGACGCCCCACACGGCACCTGACAGATTCGCAAAAATGATTACGGCGGCAACGCCGGCGACCATCGTAACGCCTAATTTCCCCAGGGATGGTTGAGCGATCGCCACAAATGGTGAAACGTACGAACCGCTGATATCGATATCTTGAGCGACATAGGCGATGCCAAGATAGAGGATTGACGCAATCACGAACGAGAGACCCATCGCGATTGGGTAATCCCGCGTGGGGTTTCGAAATTCTTCCGCGATGCCGGCACCAACTTCCCATCCGGTGAAGGCAAAAAATAACATCATAAAGGGTGAGGTAAGTATCCCGATGTGCGAAAAACTCGGGAAAACAATCGGTAAATGCATCGGGCGGGCGGCCGCGCTTACGATGCCAACCACCAGAAATGCCACGACGGCACCAAGCACGAGGGACGCTAACCATGCCATCACACGGGCAGCGGCAGTTCCCGGTACCAGATGAGGTATCATGGCACAGAGGATTAAGCCGGCTGCGTAGAAACGTGGCGATCCACCGAACACGGCAGCCACATAGTGACCGCCGGTCAGCGCAATAGCCGGCAGCCCAAAAATAACCGCCCCCAGAAACAGAAGGGAAGCGATCCGCTCACCGAGGGGGCCGAACGCCCGCCGCGCGTAAGCGGATATTCCACCAGCTTCGGGATAGCGTTTGCCAAGCACTATGAAGACGCCGAGCAACGGCACGGCACAGACCCCACACGCCAGCCAGGCCGCGAAGGCGTATCCGCCCGCTTGCTCAACTGCGAGGCCAGGCAAGGTGAGAAGCCCCGCGCCGATTACGATATTCAGCATCAACGCCGTGCCGCGCACGACGCCAAGCGACTTGGCAAGGCCGTCGGTCATGAGGTCTGCATCTCCGGCTGGATCATAAGCATTTAGGTCAAAGCCAGTGCGAGGCGACGGAGGGCGATGAGATACGTTGCCCCGTCATCGAGGGCTTCGGATCCATGTCGGTCGCCGGCGGGAAGATTGATGACGTCACCCGGTTTGCACGTCCTCTCACCGTTCTCCCAGAAGAAGCGTACTGCTCCGCCGACGATAATCAGCGTCTCGTCGGTGTCGTGCTTATGCCAGTCGTGTAGCTTGCCGGGAGCATCCCTTTGGACCTCGATCGATCCTTGCTCCGGCAAAATCCCGAAGATGAGGTTTGCGGGATCATTCACATCTGCCTGACCTGGGTTGATGGTGATCATGCCGCCTTCTCCGTCCGCGATTTAAGGCTGTGAAACGGACAGGCTGTCGGTTGGTTTTCCTCGTCGAGAAAATACTGGGCGAACTCGCGCGTGCTGGGATCACCGTAGCGGCCCAGTGCGGGTGATTCCGGGATGAAATCATAGGCAACGAGCCGTTTTCGAACCTTGTCAAATGCGGATTTGGCAGATGCTTCCGTACCCAGAATGTTTTCGAACACCCAGCGGGGCTGAAACGTGACCATGAGGCTGGTTGATCGACGGCTCTGCCGCAGGACATGAGCCGGTGTGTTGCAAACTACAAAAATCGGTTCGCCGGCGAATGAAAACTCCCAGCCAAGCGTATCCAAATCCTCTGGAATATCCGCCGGCCATGGGTGTGAATCCAAGGCCGCAAGATCACGTAGGAAGTTCCAGAACAACGTCCGATAAAAGGCCACATTTCGGACCGGCCCCGGTCTGGTCATCACGACGAGGGAGGTGTTGGGGCCGATGTCCCGGGCGCGAGTGAGATAGCGGGTCAGTATGGGCGCGGTTTTCGGGGCGTCCAATAGATCAGCAAAGGAAAATCTGAGTTGATTGGCGCGAAAGCCTGCAACACCGAAGATGCAGGGAAAGGGCCGCTCCTCGCTCAGCAGAGTCGTGGCAAAATCGGATAGAAGTATTCGTTGCCACGCATCGTTCTGGAATTTTTGCTCTATCTCGAACCGATCATGAAAGCCGTCCATGGTGTCCATCCCGTTGTTGTTTGAACGCCGGGATGGCATTCCAAAATGGCGCGACCAACTTGCCAAATTGGCGTAAAATTGCCATTTTGATCCAGTTCGGTCGGCTCTCAGATCAGGACGCGGAAATGGCACAGGATAACGCAGGTCGCCCCAGCCGGCTTCGACTCAGCGAGGTTGATCGGAGAATTTTGGGGTTGCTCCAGCAAGACAGCCGGCGGACAATTTCGGAAATATCCGCTGCCACCGGTGTATCGCGTGCGACGGTCAGAGACCGTATCGACATCATGCGGGAGGGCGGCGTAATCCGCCGCTTCACGATCGAAATGGCTGACGATCCACCTCTTGAGAATTTTCAAGCAGGTGCGTTTCTCCACCTGGAGCTGAAACGGCCAGTATGCCGAATTGTCTATTCTGCGATCCGGGCCTGGCCTGAGTTAATGGGTTGTTGGTCGATCGCAGGTGATCTCGATATGGTCATCAGGCTGGAAACCAATTCAACCGACGATCTCGAGAGACTGCGCGATATACTATGTCGACATCAGGAGGTGAAAACTCTGAAAACCCTCACGATTCTGCGGGAATGGTGCTGATCTCGCGAGCCTCAATCAGCAGCCATCGGATGTCCGGCCAACTCTGTGCGTGATTTGTTCACGTCTAGCGTACGTAAAATGCACTTTCGTGTCAGGACCCCTTGTATGGCGATGAGAGGCTTCGATCCTGTTGTTCAGCCGCTTGTGGGACCGATGATCGGCACTGCGGCAATCGTTGCGGAGTGCAACGTCGTAGCTTCGCAGTTTGTCGGTTACTATGACGCGCGGCTGCCCCCATCGGCGCATCAGCTTGCGGAGAAACCGTCGGGCAGCATGAGCATTGCGGCGTTTCTGGACCAGGATGTCCAGCACGTCGCCCCGGTCATCGACGGCACGCCATAGCCAGTGCGGCTCACCGCCGATGGTGATCACCATCTCGTCGATATGCCATTTGTCGCCCGCCGGCGGTCTGTCGCGCCGGATCTGCGCGGCGATCTGCGGCCCGAACCGATCGACCCATACCCGGATCGTCTCGTAACTGACCGTCACACCGCGTTCAGCCAGCAAATCTTCAACGTCCCGCAGGCTCAGGTTGAACCGGTAATAGCTCCAGACCGCGTAGGCGATCACCGATCGGGGGAAGCGATACCCCTTCAATCGCAACGTAGAGGTCAAATCCATCATTCCAAAGGGCTACGGGCACCGGGAGGTATCGTCAACCTGACAATGCCTCAGCCCGCGCATCAGATACTCGACCGCGGGGATATAGGCATATTCCAGCGCGAGCTCGGCAGTGCGGAACCAGGAAGGTGCGGCGTGAAGTACGGCGCGATAGTCGAAGCTGACCACATCCAGCCGGTCGGCATGATGGCGGAGGTGCTTTTCCTTGAGCCCGGCATACGGCGCGACGCAGGCGCCTGACATCCAGGCGAGCGCAGCGCCCAGACGATCGTTGTCGCGCGCGCGGGCAAAAATTGTGCCGTGTTCGCATTCATGGATCAGATAGGCGCTGATCGTGAGCGCGTGAGCAATCAGCAGAATTCCGCAGATCACGCCGATTGGGCTGGCGGCAACGATAAGGGTTATGCCGCAGAACCAGCCCAACACGGCATACCCCAGTGCGGCGAGGTGGAGGACGATGCCGTCACGGTAGCGAAAGAGATCGATCATGTGATTGCCTCCTGAACAAATGGTGCCGTGATGCTGGCACGGTATGCGCGCCACCCCCCATAAGTTGTTATGTCGATCGCGCTCGGGAGGACACCAGGCTCGCAACAGAAGCCTGGATGGATGGAACCATCGGCGAGTTCGACCTTGCCGATGGTCATCGGTGCCGGGAGAGACGCAACGAAACCCGCGAAGGCCGCGGGGGTGAGCGACCATCGTTCGACCGCGATCGCCGTCGTGCTGGTCTCGTCGCGCACCAGCCCCGGCTTCGGCGGCGTGGTCGCGAGGGTGAACAGCCGGTAGGCTGGCGCGGTCGTCGTCGCATCTTCCAGGATCGCTCCACGCTCGGTTAGTTCATGGTTGAGCATCATGCCGGACAGATGCGCGCCGGCGACGACGAGGGAAATGCGCTCATCGACAGGGCGGGAAAGGCTGGTCGCCGGTTGCGCCCGGCTCGCTCCGGCACCCGCGCCGAGAGCGTGATGCAGCGCATCGGCGAGGTAAAGCAGTGCCCTGTCGGTGAATGCGGGACCGATCAGGGTCATGCCGAACGGCAATCCATCGGGGCGGAAGCCGGCCGGAAGCGCCACCGCCGCGAGATCGAGCAGGTTCACGAAATTGGTGTAGCGTCCCAGCGTAGCATTGCGGACCACAGGCTGAGCGCGAAGTTCGGCCACGGTGAAAATCGTCGGACTGGTCGGCAGCAACAGCGCATCGATGCGTGCGAGGATTGTGTCGGTCCGCTGGCGCAGCGCCTGCAGGCGGGTCGCGGCGAGGAAGGCATCCGCCGCATCGAAGCGTTCGGCCCCTTCGATGATCGCGGCGACCACGGGGTCCATCGCGTCGGCATGGAAGCGGAAGAACGGGCGGATTCCGGCGAGGCGCTCGGCGACGAAGGCATCCTCGTAGAGGAGGGCCGCCGCCGCGCGGAACGGCGCGTAGTCGATCTCCACCAGCGTCCATCCCAGCGCGGTGGCCTGGGCGAGCGCCGATTCGTGCAGGGCAGCGTAGGCGGCATCGTCGGCGAAGACCCGCTCGTCGGGGGCGAGAATGCCGATGCGGGGGAGGGAGGGCAGGGCGATGTCTGCCGGGGCGCGGCTGTAGGGATCGTCGGGGTCATGGCCTTCGGCGATCGAGAGGATCGTTGCCGCATCGGCGGCGGAATTGGCGAAGATGCTGACGCAGTCGAGGCTCTGACAGGCCGGCACCACGCCGCTGGCCGGAACCCGTCCGCGCGTCGGTTTCAGGCCGATCACATTGTTGAACCCGGCGGGGATCCGGCCTGAACCAGCGGTATCGGTACCGAGTGCGAAGACGCAGATCCCCGTCCCCGCCGCGACCGCCGATCCCGATGAGGAGCCGCCCGAGATGTATTCGCTGCCGAACACCGAGCGCGGTGCGCCGTACGGCGATCGCGTGCCGTTCAGACCGGTGGCGAACTGGTCGAGATTGGTCTTGCCGAGCGGAATTGCCCCTGCCGCGCGCAGGCGCGCCACGACCGTGGCATCCTGCATCGGCATGTAGGAGAAGGCGGGGCAGGCCGCCGTCGTCGGCAGTCCGGCGACATCGATGTTGTCCTTCACCGCGAAGACCATGCCGGCGAGCGGCAAGGTGGGGTCGATCAGCGCGGCTTCGGCCAACAGGTCGGCGCGCTCGCGCAAGGTGATGAAGACTGCGGGATCGGGATAGGCGAGGGCGCGGTCGTACAACATCGCCACCAGATCCGGCACGGTCAATTGCCCCTCGCCGATCATCCGGCGCAGGACCGCGATTTCGAGCGGATCGGGGATCATGCCGCGGCATCCATGGCGATCACCGCCAGGCGCTGGCCGGCACGAACCACCTGACCGGGCGAAGCTGCGACCGAGACGACGACGCCTGACACATCCGCCGGCACCTGGACTTCCATTTTCATCGATTCCACGATCATCAGCGACTCTCCGGCCACGACCCGATCGCCCGGTCCATGCAGAACCTGCCAGATGCTGCCGGGCACCGGTGCGGCGACGCCCCGGTTGCCCGGGGCGAGGGGGGCCTCGGCGGTGATCGGCGCGATTTCGGGCAAGGGCGCGGTATCGAGTCCGGCTTCGGCCCAGGCGGCGCGCTCGGCGGCGAAGGCCGTGCGCTGGCGGGTCTGGAAGCCAGCTATGCCGGCGGCGTTCGCGGCGACGAACGCCTCATGCGCCGCAAGGGAAAAACTCCCCTCCTCGATCGCGATCGGGTAGCGACCATAGGGGAACGCGGCACGGGCCTCGACAAGCTCCGCCTCCGTCACTGGGTGGAATCGCAGCCGGTCGAAATTGCGCAGCAGGCACGGGGTGTCGCCGAACGGCGGTCTACCGTTGGGGAAGCTGTTCCACATCTGGATCGTGCGGCCGAACAGCTGGTAGCCGCCCGGTCCCTCCATGCCATAGACGCAGAGATAGGCACCGCCGATGCCCACCGCGTTCTCCGGCGTCCAGGTCCGGGCGGGGTTGTATTTGGTGGTGACCAGCCGGTGGCGCGGGTCGATGGGGGTGGCGACCGGGGCGCCGAGATAGACGTCGCCGAGGCCGAGGACGAGGTAATCGGCGTCGAACACGATGCGCCGGACATCGGCTTCGGACTCAAGACCGTTGATGCGACGGATGAATTCGACATTGTCGGGGCACCAGGGGGCGTCTTCGCGCACGGTCTCCTGATATTTCTGCATCGCCAGCAGCACCGCGCTGTCCTTCCACGACAGCGGCAGGTGGACGATGCGCGAGGGCACGACCATACCGGCGGGATCGGGCAGCACGGGTTCGAGGGCGCGGATCAGCCCGAGCAGGGTGGCGCGGTCGAGGCGGGCGGGGTCGAAATGGACCTGCAACGAGCGGATGCCGGGGGTGAGGTCGATGATGCCGGGCAGATTCTGCTCGGCGAGGGCGCGTTGCAGGGCATGCGCGCGCAGGCGGAGTGCGAAATCCAGCGTCATCGCGCCGAATTCGATCAGGATGTTTTGATCGCCGGCGCGGCGGATGGTCATTGTGTCTGAACGGTGCAGGATGATCGGGTCGGAATCGGCGCGGGTGAAATGGACGATGTTGCCGGGGCGGAGCTGGCCGAGTTTCCACAATTCGTCGGCGGCGATCACGCCGGGACAGACGAAACCGCCGAGCGAGGGACCGTCCGGGCCGAGCAGGATCGGCATGTCGCCGGTGAAATCGACCGCGCCGATCGCGTAGGGCGTGTCGTGAATGTTGGAGGGATGCAGGCCGGCATCGCCGCCATCCGCCCTTGCCCAGGCGGGTTTCGGGCCGATCAGGCGCACGCCGGTGCGGGCGGAATTGTGGTGGACCTCGTAGGGGGCGGTGAACAGGGTCGCGATGTCGGCTTCGGTGAAGAAATCGGGTGCGCCGTGCGGGCCGGGGATGAGGGTGATCTGCCAGTTGTCGGTGATCGGGTCGGGGATGGGGGGCCTTGGGATTGCCGGGGTCGTCGGGGCGTCGGCGAGGCCGATGACATCGCCGGTTCGCAACGCGCCGGTGGCGTGGCCGCCGAAGCCGCCGAGGGTGAAGGTTGCGGTCGAACCGAGGTAATCGGCGGCGGCGAAGCCACCGGCGACGGCGAGATAGCTGCGCTGACCGGGCCCGGTGATGGTCCCCAGCGCGAGGGTCTGGCCGGGTTCGATGGTGACGGCGGTCTCATGCGGGATCGGTACGCCGTCGATGCTCGCTTCCAAGGCCGCACCGGTCAGTGCGATGATGGCCCGGCCGCGAAACCGCAGGCGCGGGCCGGTAAGGGTGCATTCCAGCACGGCGGCGTCGGGTTCGTTGCCGAGGATGGTATTGGCGCGGGCGGCGCTGCGTGCGTCCATCGGGCCGCTCGGCGGAATGCCGACATGCCAGTAGCCGCGCCGTCCCGGGATGGATTGCAGCGAGGATTGCGCGCCGGGGTCCAGCACCCGGACGCTGCGCGAGGGGGCTGCATGGTCCGCGAGGCTGCGGGTGGTCATGGTGCCGGCGCGGAAGTCGGGCCGGGCGAGGGCGGCGATCAGATAGTCGCGGTTGGTGGCGACGCCGTGGATCGTGGTGGCGGCGAGGCCGCCGCGCAGGCGGTCGATGGCGGCGTCGCGGGTGGGGCCGGTGGCGATCAGTTTGGCGAGGGTGGGGTCGTAGAACGGGGTGATCGGCGTGCCGGGTTCGATCCAGGTGTCGATTCGCAGATCGTCGGCAATGCTTGCGGCAGGAACGCTTGCGGCGGGGAAGTGGGCGGCGGTGATCCGGCCGGTGGCGGGGGTGAAATCATGGGCGGCGTCTTCGGCGTAGAGGCGGGCCTCGATCGCGTGACCGGCGGGCTGGACGCGCGGCAGGGTGAAGCCGCCGGCGGCCTGGCGGATCATCCATTCGACCAGATCGATGCCGTATATCGCCTCGGTGACGCCGTGCTCGACTTGCAGGCGGGTGTTCACCTCAAGGAAATGGAAATCGCCGGTGGTCTGGTCGTAGACGAATTCGACGGTGCCGGCGGAGGTGTAGTCGACGCTGGAAGCGAGGGCGCGTGCGGCCTCCTCCATCGCGGCGATCGTGGCGGCCTGGATCTGGGGCGGCGGGGATTCTTCGATGATTTTCTGGTTGCGCCGCTGCAAGGAGCAATCGCGTGCGCCGAGGGTGAGGATGGACCCCGCGCCGTCGCCGAAGATCTGGACTTCGATGTGGCGGGCGTGTTCGACGTATTTTTCGAGAAACAGCGCCGCGTCGCCGAAATTGGCGCGGGCGAGGTGGGCGATGGCGTCGTACCGGGCGGCAAGTTCGGCGGCATCGCGGCAGATCGCCATGCCGATGCCGCCACCGCCAGCGCTGCTCTTCAGCATGACCGGGTAGGTGATGCGCGCGGCCTGGGCCAGCGCGTCGTCCCGGCCGGTGAGCACGCCGGACCCCGGCAGCAGCGGCACGCCGGCGGAAGCGGCGCGGGCGCGGGCGGTGTGTTTGAGGCCGAAATCGCGCAGATGGGTGGGGCGGGGGCCGATGAATTTGATGTTATCGGCGGCGAGCGCTTCGGCGAAATCCGCGCGCTCGGCAAGGAAGCCGTAGCCGGGATGCACGGCATCGGCGCCGCTGCGATGACAGGCCGCAATGATCGCCTCGATGTTCAGATAGCTCGCGCTGGCCGGGGAGGCGCCGATCGGCTCGGCATGATCCGCCGCGAGCACCGGGGGGGCGAAACGATCCGCCTCGGCATAGACCGCGACGGCGGCGATGTTCATCCGCTTGAGGGTGCGGCAGATCCGGCCGAGCACCTCGCCGCGGTTGGCGATCAGGACGCGGGTGAACACTGACCTAGCGATCCCACACGACGCAGCGGATCGGCGTCGGGCGGAAGCCGTTGCAGGGGTTGTTGACCTGCGGGCAGTTCGACAGCACCACCAGCAGGCGCATCTCGGCACGCAGATCGACATAGCCGCCGGGTTCGGAGACCCCGTCATCCACGGTCAACTCGCCGTCCGGGCGGATCGGCACGTTCATGAAGAAATTGACGTTGGCCACGATGTCGCGCTTGTCCATGCCGTATTTTGCCAGTTCGGTCAGGAAGTTCTCGCGGCAGGCGTGCATGTAGCGGGTTTCGTGACCGAAGCGGACGGTGTTGGATTCGCAGGAGCACGCCCCCGCGCTGGTATCGTGAAAGCCGCAGGTGTCACCGATGATCGTCGCCATCGGGCGACCCTCGTTCGAGCGCAGGACGCCACCGGTGGTCAGGTCGTAGCGGCCGCCGGCGCGGGCCTGGGCGAGCAGCGTGTCCTGCGCGGAATAGCGCTCGGTGTGATCATCGGCGTTGTAGAACAGCGCATCGACCGCCTGCTGGCTTTCGAGGTCGATGATCCGCAGGGTCTGGCCGGGTTCCAGCACCGTCGAGAAGGGGGCGCGGGCCGGCACGGTGACATCGAGCAGGGCGTTCGATCGCATGGTCAGCATGGTGGTCCTCAGGCGAAATAGGAATCGTTGTTTTCGAAGCCGCGCCGCGCTTCGTCGCTGAACGCGCGGCAGACCGCTGCGGCATCGGCCGCGGTGCGGTGGCGGGTGACGACGATCGGGCCGGTCGCACCCGCTCCGGCCAGGGGATGGGGGGTGTTGGACAGGGCGATGAGCAGGTTCATCTCGGCGCGCAGGGTGACGAAACTGCCGGGCGGCGGGGTGTGGCGCAGGCGCATGGTGCCGTCTTCACCCACCGCGAGATCGGCGAACAGGGTGAGGCTGGTGGCGAGATCGCGCCGGCCGAGGCCGAATTTGCCGGCGGCGTTGCGCAGATTGTCGCGCCCGTTGCGCACGGCGCCGCGATCGGGCGTCGAGGGGCCGAGAACCGCATCGTGGCCGGCACCGCTGTCGGCGATGATGGCGGCGAGGATGCGCCCCATGTCCGAGAACAGGACGCGGCCGGTGGTGAGGCGGGTGGTCCATTGCAGCTTGAGCGTATCGCCGGCGTTGAAGCGTTCCGAGGGATCGTCGGCGTTCCACAACATGATGCTGGCCCCCGGCGTGCCGGCGGGGTTGACGATGTGCAGCGCCTCGCCCCGCCGCGCCCGGAGGGTGGCATAGGTGCCGGGCGGGATTGTTTCGGTCGCGATCACGTCATCCGGCGGGATCGCCGGCGGGTCGGTCGGGCCTGATGCACCAGCCAGGGCACGGGCGCGGGACTGAAGGTCGAGGTAGCGTGTGCGATACTCGTCAGGTGTCAAACGGTCGAGGTCGAGCATCACGCCGCCTCCTGCCCGATTGCGCTCGGGAGGCCGGTTGCGTCCGGCGCGGAAGCGGTTATTAGCCGGCAGTCGTTGCCAGCCACGCCGAATGTGGGAAACGGCTCCGATTTTCGTTTCAGTTCGGGCACACAACCAAGGGGACGCGTGCCATCGGTATGGATATTTGGAAATTCGTTCACTAGAGCCAGCCTCCTTCAAATCAGCAACGATGTGAACGAGGATCTACACTGGACAGCGCATGCGACCCCCGCATGGAAACGCTCTCCCGGGCTTTTGTCCCGCCGTGTACCCTGCAGATGTCTCCTGCAAGGCTGCCGCTCTCGGACCAGCATCGGAAAGCGATACCAACCGGAACCCTAGCGCCTTGTTAAACTAAGCAAGACTTGTGCCATGACCATACATCGGGCGTGACGCTGACCCATGGATATTCAACGTCGCATCGGTGACTAAAAATCGTTCGCTTTCGGCTGCAAGTGCCTCCATTATGCTCATCTATCAGTCAGTTTTGCTCCAAAGCGGATTCTTGTAGCGGAGCATATTGAAAGAGACCGAGCCCAATCTTTTCGAAAATAGGAGGCTAACGTGTGGCGTTCAGCACAAATACTTCCGCTTTCCATCTGGGCCTACCCAGGGTGCGCTAGATTGGGGGGTGTCACCGTTTTCCCGGCGGCTTGGCCTTGTGGCTTAGTCATCTGCACAAGGTGATGCTGGTAGCACCCGAGACACGCAAATCAGATCGAAAACGTGCCAGTATGGCCCGAATCGTTCAGGTCCGACCCGTAGCAGTTGTCGCTACGGATAGAGCTTCTGCAAAAGTCGTTTCAATCTGCGCACTCTCGACATCAAAGCGCCCGGGGGCGCCAGCGCAATGGCCATAGGGTGAGGTGATTGGCCGCAGCACCGCATTCGGGATGGCGCCAGCCTCGAAAACCGCATCTTGCACGGTAAAATAGCTATCAGAATAACAAGGCATCACGAAGCAACGCGCGGAGATGCGGCTCAGCCCGGAACGGGCAAGTGTCGGTTCCCGTGCTGTACCGGTCCAGGAATGAAGAACGGCAAGGAGGTCCGCCGACCGATGCTGCTGATGGTCACCTTCCCACTGATTGAACAACGCCTCGAGGTTGGCAAATCCCAACATGCGATAGAGATTTGTCCGAAAGAATTCAGCCGAATACGCCCAACTGCAATACGCACGGCCGAAGAGTCCGAGTGCGAGACGCTCATCGATCGGCGCAACCGCCTTTAGAATTGGGGTGATACCTTCGAGGAATGCGGCGTTGATGGGCCAACAGAAAGCGCTACCGCACACAGCAACCACCGACCCGATCTCAGCGGGATACATCATCGCCCAATGCAGTGCCTGCATCGCGCCAATCGACCAGCCCGCCGCCAGCGCGACACGCCTGACGCCCAGGTGCCGCAGCAACTCATGCTGGGCATGGACATTGTCCTCGATAGATAGAGGGGACCAAGCCACACCGTGGCTCGGCGAAGTAGAGATACCATTACCAAACAGATTGGGCGCAATGATAAAATAGCGATCTGGGTCCAACGCCATACCCGGCCCAATGAGTGCCACATAATTCTCGTGAGTGCCGGTAAAGTAGCTTGGAAGCAGCACGGCATTATCACCAGTGGCGTTCAGCTGACCCCAGGTCGCGTAGGCGAGAAGCGCGTGCCTCAGTGGCCCAACATCGACAGTGAAATATCGCGCCGTCATTGTGCTAGAAGAACCTCAGATAACGGTTATATTCCCAATCTGAAACATGGTGCGCATAGCTCGCCCATTCATTGCGCTTGTAGTCCAACCAGGCACCGAACATGGCGGGCCCGAATACCTCGGTGCCTAGCGGATCTACTGCAAAGGCGTCGAGCGCATCGCTTAGGCTGTTTGGGAGAGTCTTGATACCCAACGCATCGAGATCGACGTCGGTTTTCATGTACATATTATCTGAATTAGGGATGCCCGGATCAAGATCGTTCTCGATGCCCTCTAAACCTGCGGCTAAAACCATCGCCGTTCCCAGATACGGGTTGCAGGCGGAATCTGCGGCACGAAGCTCAACCCTGCCCCCGCCAAGTGGAATGCGGAGCGCGTTGGTGCGGTTGTTGTTGCCATAACAGCAGAGCACCGGGGCCCAGGTGAAACCCGAGGCCGAACCTTGCTTCACTAACCGCTTGTAGCTGTTCACCGAGGGAGCGACCACGGCGCAGATGGCCGGCAAGTGCTTCAGAACCCCGGCGATGAACTGATAGCCGAGAGCACCAAGCTTGCAACCGCGCCGATCATTCACATCCGCGAAGCAATTGGCGCCGGTAGCGCGGTCGGCGAGAGACATGTTGAAATGTGCGCCCGAGCCAGCGCGGTCGGCAAATGGTTTGGGCATAAAGCTCGCGAAGCCACCATGCTTGCGGGCGATCTCATGGGCCATAAAGCGGAAGAAGGTGTACCTATCTGCCATGGTCAGGGCATCAGTATACATAAAGTCAATCTCGAACTGGCCGATACCATCCTCATGATCGAACGAGTATACGTCCCACCCGAGCGTGTTCATGGCGCTGACCAGTTCGTCGGCCCAGGCGAAATTATCGAGCAGACGCGCGAAATCGTAGCACGGCTTGGCTAGATTCTGTCGAGACGAGAGCGGACTGAAGTCACCATCCTCCAACGATCTGAAAACAAAGAATTCCGCCTCGATGCCGAGATTGAAATGAAGCCCATGTCGTGCCGCACGAAACAATTGCCGTTTAAGGATGTTGCGCGAACAGGCGTCGAATGGTTGATCATGATAGCGTAAATCCGATGCGAACCAGGCTATTTCAGGCTTCCAGGGCAGAATAAGACACGACGCTGGGTCGGGGACCGCGGCAACCTCGTCGTCATGCACCGATTGGGGTACACCATCCATCGCTGCCCCGGTGAACAACTCGGAGCCACTGAGCATTTGCGCGTGATGGGAGATTGGAACCATCTTGGCTTTGGACACTCCGTGCATGTCTACATAGGAGGCCGCGCAGTAGCGGACGCCCGCGGCCGTCAAGGCGGCGGCATCGGCGCCACTAGGCGCCGCGAATGGGACCGTGATGTTCATGAATAATCCTGAAAGTTAAGCTGTGGTGGGTAGATGACCGGTGACGGGTTCTTCCGGCAGTT
The DNA here is from genome assembly GCA_028688905.1 of Acidiphilium sp. GTDB lineage: Bacteria > Pseudomonadota > Alphaproteobacteria > Acetobacterales > Acetobacteraceae > Acidiphilium. Next base: position 23,382 of record JAQTXH010000008.1, read on the forward strand.
CATACCAGGGGCTGCGCTCACCGATGAGAGCGCGCATACGCCACGACAATCCGCGCGGCGCTGTTTCCAGCACCGTGAGCAACTCGTTGATGTGGCGGCGAAGGGAGAGAGACAAATCGTGGTCATGACAAATATCATCGGCGCGCGCGTCAAGTGTTTTCAGTGTGCCACTGCATGTACGCCAGAACCCCCAGTCATTACCGAGGAGTTTAGCAATATAGCCGGTATCAATCGCTCCAAGCTGTTCCGAACCGAGTCCACAGGCAAGTAGCAGAGCGGCAATGTCGGACAAATCCTTTTGCTCGGCATAAACGATCTGGAGCTTAGTGAGCAGCAGATCGGCCGGTGAAAGTGTCAGCGGATGTAATTCCAGACGGTGCGTGAGATTTAATGTGTGACACATCCGAAACATGTCGATAAAAATGTCGATTTTGGTATCGCCCGCATGAAAGATCATTCTCTCCTTGCCATTGAGTAAGTTGAACTCGTGCTCCGGTGTACAGCCCAATTCAGTCATCGCCGCCCGGAGTGCCTTGCGCGAGCGCCCATTCGTGACAAGGTCGATATCCAGCGAAGTTCGCCGGAGGATGGCGGGGAGCGACTCCCCACACACCGCGTGTACCGCCCGTCCGCCAAGGAGGCGCGCAATGCCTCCTTGGGAGGTGATCGCGGCAATGACGTCATGTTCCGTGATCTCGCTCATCAGCGTTACTCCGGCGGTATTTCGGCAAAAGCGAGGCCGATATCGACGCCGTTACGGGCTTGGAGAAATTTTGTCGCGAAGAAATAGACAAATCCGGAGAGAAAGACGCCGATATTAACATACAGCATGAAGGGTTGAACAAAGCTAATGCCTGATTGCGGATCATTTAGAAACGCCCAGGCGATAACAAGCATACCGAGTAGGCTCAGCACACCCAGGATCGAAAGCAACGGCACGCCGACAATGCGCCATGCGACTGGTGATGCTTCGAACATGTCATTCTGGGTATAGGGGAACACGATGGCACCGATGGACGTCAGGATGAACGTGCCACACACTTGGCCGAAGAAGCCCGAAATAGTGGAAAACGCAGAGTCATAAGCGTAAAGCCAGAGAAACCCTGTGCCCAACACGGCCGAAACCATGATGGCAATCAGCGGCGAATGGGTGCTCTCGTTCACCTCTGCGATTTTGCCCGGAGCAAGACCATCCAACGCCCATGCAAGTATGTTACGAGTGGCTGTGAGAATATAGATTGGCAACCACGTATAGGTCCATAATGCGAACGAAACGCCGATGATCAGCACCAGCCAGACATTGTGGGTAAGTGCCGCTGCTAGTTCGGAAAAGGTGGGGGTGAAGCCGAGATTAACCTTAGTCGGATCGACGGCGGCCAAATTTCCAAGAAAATCGAAACCAAACGCATGCAGAGTGACGAACGAGATAATGAGCAGCCACACAGCCGAGTAAAGCAGTGAACCTGGCATGCCGATCATCTGCGAGCGATTAGCTCCCTTGATTTCGCCACCGATATAAGCCGATGCAATCGAGAAGCCGAGCACGGTGAATGGCCAGGTCATCGATACGAGCGTTTGCTTTAGATTGAACGGCGCCGCAATGATGGCATTCTTGCCTAGAGCGGCGGTGATGGTGCCGTAAGTATTCGGCTTGCCGGTGAAGGTGCTGACGTAGTGATTGAAGTCGGCGAGAGAAGAAGACGGGGTGTGGCTCAGAAGCACTACGGCGGTAATGGCAAGACCGATACTGGCAATGATAAAAAGTAGGTTCTGGATACGCATATAGAGCGATACGCCATATATGAACACCGTGGCAAAAGCGATAATCAGCGCGGTCCCGGTAAGTGCGGTTCCAAGCGGTGTATTGAACCAATTTCCCCAGGTGGTCATCGCCGGAGAACCGAAGCTAACGCCAAGTTCACGAAATAACGCTGAGATACCGTATTTTCCCAGAAAGGCTGCAGGGACGCCAATATAAAAGAAGCACCAGATAGTATAATTCCAACTTGCTACGAAGCCGAATAACGGCGTCGTTGCTCGACTTACGTATACATATTCGCCGCCGGATCGGGGCATTGCCGAAGCGAACATCGCATAGACAAGCGATGTGGGCAGCACGAACAACGTGCATAGGATGACAGAGACATAAATATTAACGCCGGGGTAGGAACCGTTCGGCATGAATAGAAACATGAATGCCACGCCGATGGCAATGTTTATGAAATTGACGTTATAAACGAACACATCCTTGGCTCCGGCCTGTCGAACCAGTCCAGTTGCCTTTCGTGCAAAATTTACGGTCATAAAGTCTCCTGGTTGATTGAGTTAGACGGAAACATCTCAGGCCTGGACAAGCTGGTGGCCGACCAGCTTGGTGCCCTTAAAGGTGAGGAGCACTCCGCGCAGCACGCCCTCAGAATATTCGCTGCCGGGATTAATGCAGAGCGTCCGGCCCAGTACCTTAGTGCCTCGCGCCTCATGAATATGCCCATGTAAACCAGCCATCGGCTGGTGGCGTTCGATGACATTTCGTACAGCGGTAGAGCCTACGGCATTCATGACCGTATGCCCGCCTCTGGTAACCACCTTGCCGTTTTCAAGCATCGGCGCGACGTCGATACCAGTATTATAGGGCGGCACATGCAAGGTGTAGATGGCGTCACGCGGAGATTTGAGCTTGGCAACGATTGTCTCAATATGAGCCTCCAGCTGCGGTTCGGGCATTTCCCGTGGGCTGTCAAACGGGGTGGTATTAGAATAACCACACACCGCCATCTGCACCTGATCGGTCAAATCGGTAATGCCACCATCATGATTCTCAACAACGTCGGATTGGCGAAGAGCCTCATCGATATATCCGTCATCATCATTCCCGGCATTCATGAGGCAGCGGATGCCACTGCCGCGTAGGCGCTGCTCCGCTATTCCGATCCAACGACGCGTTGCCTCGAGAACCACGCGGTCCATCATTTTGCTACGCGCCACCTCATCATCTTGGAAATTAGCGTGGTCTTCCCGCTCCATGATCACCGGATAAAAGCCATTCATACGAATGTTCTTTTCGATCTCGGCACATTCAGCGGGCGACCCAGCGGTAAACTCGCGGCCGAGAAAGCGGGCCTCCCAGCCTTTGGCACTGGCGATCAAGGGCACCACCATCTTGCCGGTAATGTCACCCCCAAGCACCAGCGCGTTAACCTTGTAGAATTTCCCCGCGTTGATGAATTTCAGGAAGCACTTCTCCGAACCATGAATATCGGAGGCATAAAATAACCTATACGGTGCCGTCATATCCTATTCCGACCGACGGTGGGGAGAAATTTGCGCTTAATCATGCTGAACCTCGTTTCAATCGATCGACCGAATACGAGGATCATGGAAGAGAGAAGCCAGACGCGATCCCCGCATCAAACGCTCTCCCGGGCTTTTATCCCGCCGTGTACCGTCAGGATGTCTCCCTGATGGTTGAAGCTCTCGGACCAGCACCGAAGTTGTATTTCGGCCGGAACCCTAGCCCGTCACTCTGTTAGCAAATTCCGTGCCATATCGATCAGAGTAGGAAAGATCTGGCTTATCCGACTTATGTCTGCCGTTTTAATCAACCAAAAAAGTAGTGATGATCAACATATGATCGTTTATCTGTAGTTTTCTAGATCAAAATGGCTACGTTTTAATCAGCAGGATTATTAGGTTCGATAAGCTCCCGCAACATTCGATGTTTCGCGCGCCAAAACGGGTCAAATTGCGTCCATTCCTGTCCCCACCATTCCGAGTAAGAAGGACAACGGTCTGGGTCGATTCTTGACAACATCAGATCGGTCGATATCACAACGCACAAATATGACAGTTTGCCTCGAGCAACGATCCTTGGATGCATCCATGCTGCACCCTTGACTTACTTTTTTGTGCCCCTTACGGAGTCAGGGGGCACGATTGAACGCGTTTTTATAGTAAGGGATTGCTTGTCCGCGATAGGCCGATCCAGACCCTGGGCAAACTAAACGCTGAGTTCGGTTTGCGCTATATCGACCCCTAGCTTCCGCCAAGATAGCGCTGGATGAACTGCCGAGCCCGTTCGGTCGCCGGCGCGGTGAAGAACTCTTCCGGTTCTCCGACTTCGATGATCCTGCCCTGATCGAGCAGCACGACTCGGTAGGCGACGGCGCGAGCGAAGCTCATTTCATGGGTGACGACCAGCATGGTGTAGCCGTCGCGTGCGAGGTCCCGCATGACTGCCAAGACCTTGCCAACCAATTCAGGGTCGAGGGCGCTCGTTGGCTCGTCGAACAAGAGGATGTAAGGGCGCATCGCGAGAGCGCGGGCGATGCCAACGCGCTGCTTCTGTCCGCCGGACAGACGTGCTGGGAAGGCATCCTTCTTCGCCAACAGACCAACGCGGTCGAGCAGAGCCTCGGCTTCGACGCGGACCTCTCGGGCGGGGCGACGCTGCACGTGGACAGGCGCCTCCATCACGTTGCCAAGCACCGTGAGGTGCGGCCATAGCGCGAAATGCTGGAACACCATTCCCATCCGCGTGCGGATGGCGGAGAGTTCAGAGTCTGACATCCTTACATGGCTGCCAGGACGGAAGCCGATGCGCAGGCCGGCAAGGTGGATATCACCCGTATCCGGGGGTTCCAGCCAGTTAATGCAACGCAACAAGGTGGACTTACCCGAGCCCGACGGGCCAAGGATGCAGATCAGCGTTGGTGCACTCGACTCGGCTCGGGTATGGTAGGAATCCCTCCTCTCTGGTTCTGATTGTTCCGATGCTGCACAAACACAACGCCGACCGCCGTCACCATATTCCGAAGATGTCATTCAAGGTGCAGAACTGGCCTGCCTACGAAGCGGGGTTGCGTCGGCGTGGCAGCCTGACGTTGTGGATTGATGAGGCCTCGTTGGAAAGCTGGCAGACGATCGGGCCGAGCGGGCAGGCCCGGTATATGGAAGCGGCCATCCAGACCAGCCTGATGTTGCGCACAGCGTTCAAACTGGCGTTACGCCAGACCGAGGGCTTGAAGACATCGGTGCTGACGTTGATGGGACTGACGCTTTCGGTGCCTGATCACACCACGGTCATCCGCCGGGCGGTGGCGTTGCCGGTGATCCAGCCAGCACAAATCCCGCAGGGTCCGTTGCACGTGTTGATCGACAGCACCGGCCTGCAGATCTACGGAGCGGGCCAATGGTTGGAGGCAAAGCATGGCGCAAAGTCACGCCGGTCATGGCGAAATCTGCATCTGGCAGTCGACGCTGCCAGCGGCATGATCGTGGCGCAGACGCTGACGGATCAGGACGTCGACGATCCGTCCCAGGTCGGCTCGCTGCTCGATCAGATAGAATGTCCGATTGGTCGGGTGACTGCGGACGGTGCTTATGATGGCGCACCGACCTACCAGACAATCGCGCAGCACGGCGATGACATCGAGGTTGTGATACCACCACACGCGACGGCTATCCCCAGCGGCGAACCCGATTCACCAACCCAGAGAGATCGCCATTTGGCGATCATCGCGGAACAGGGTCGACTGGCTTGGCAGGCCAAGACGGGTTACGGTCAACGGTCTTTAATCGAAACGACAATGGGCCGCTACAAGACGCAGATCGGACCGCGGCTGCGAGTCCGTGGTTTTGCAGCACAACAGTCCGAAGCTGCCATCGGCGTGGTCGTGCTCAACCGAATGTTGGTGGCCGGACGCCCGGATTCTGTCCGTCGCCTGACCGTCCACCGGATAGCCTCTTTGGGATTGGGATCATCTCACACTCCGTCTAGAAGTGCATGTGTGGACGGCCCGTGAGGTTCAAGTATGACTTTGCAAGATTTAATGACGGTTCGAATGCGGTCATGTGTCCGGCCTCTTCTCGCGGTATCACAACCGCCGGCCTAGCTAGGTTCCGCGAACGGCATCCAAACAGATGGGCGGTATCAAGATATACCACGGGCCAGCACGGATTTTGTCGTTCGTCGGTTCGACCGATCACTATCTCTTGCAACGTTCTTGAACCTCTCGGCACCGGCGCGCCCAGAGCAGGCGACGAATGACGACGCCCCTCAAGGACGCTTGCAAATCGGCGATATGCCGATATATGCAGGGCGTATCGCCCGGAGTTTTCACCATGAATACACCATTGACCGGTCTGGATGCTGTCCGTGAAATCAGGAGCGGTCTGCCCGTCGACCGGGTTGATGAGGCGATCCGCAATGGATTGGTGACAGCCATTGAAGTTGACCAGATTGCGGTGCCACGGAAGACACTGGCGCACCGCCGGCAGATTGGACGCTTGTCGGTCGAGCAATCGGATCGTTTTGCTCGGTTGCTCCGGATCATTGCAACGGCGGAGGATGTATTTGCCAACCGCGAAAAGGCCGCGAAGTGGCTCAGGCGTCCGACTACGGTCCTTGACGGCCAGGCTCCCCTGCAATTGCTGGATACGGATGCCGGCGCGAGGGAGGTCGAATTCCTGTTGACCCGGATTGCTCATGGCATTGCTGCTTGATCGCGGTCTGGCGGATTACGAAGCGGCGGTATGCGGATTTGTCCGGCACCGGTGCCAAACTGGCCGGTGGTCGCTGGAACTCCCCGGGGGTAGCGGTTGTTTACTGCGCCGATCATTCGGCCCTGGCGGCTCTGGAAGTCAGGGTACACCTTGATCTGCCCCCTGAACTTTTGCCCGATGACTTCGTGTTGATGAAGATCGAATTGCCGGATGAGCCACCCGAGGAAATCAGAGCGATTCCGCCCGATCCGAGGGTTTTCGGGGATCATTGGATAGCACTGGGCCGAATGGCTGTGCTGCGTGTGCCGTCGATCCTTGTGCCGGATGCATTCAATTATCTGCTGAACCCGGTCCATCCGAATGCAGCGAATGCCAAGCCGACCGACATCAGGCCGTTTTCTTTCGACGCTCGACTGTGGAGCGGACCGACCTGAGGATTGCTCGCGGATTCGCTCGGACCAGGCAGACGGCGACCTCGATCAGCGATTGGACACCCAACACGTTTTCTGCTTCTGACCGACATCACCGCTGTCCCGGATTTCGGCAGGTGTGAAACCGACCGCGCCGTGCCCCCGTCCTGTAAGTGATGGCTCCTTTCGATGACCCATCCATCCAATCTCGGTCTCGGCCACCCGCCAGATCACGACTGAAGGCTCCCCCTTCATCCACCACCCTATTCGCCTGATGAATAGCCCCCTTGCTCGCCTTCTATGTTCCACATATGTTCGCGTCCGCTGATCGAGGAGCGACGCGATGAGTTTTGCAGGTAGTTTTAACGGGGGGAACACCACCGGGTTTGCATCGCCGGCCGCCGATAGTCTGGAAGGACCGATCGATCTGGCTGAAATCCTGGATCTGCGCCACGCCAACCGTTATCCGGTGCGGGTTTCCGGTGAAGCGCTGATCGAACGGGGCATTCTGCCGGGCGATATCCTGATCGCGGATGCGGCGGCACCTCCGGCGCACGGCAAAGTGGCGATCGTCATGGTTCATGGCGAGGTTCTGGTGGCGCAACTGGCCTATCGCGGGGGCGAATGGTGGTTGCGCCCCGGGCGGATGGGGGATGTCGGTCAGGTGGTCCCCGACGATGCTGAAATCTGGGCGATCGTGAGCGGTCTGGTGCGGACCAGCGTCTGAGCGTCGCAGCAGGAGAGATCACGCCTGATGGCGATGTACGGCCTGATCGATGGCAATTCGTTCTATTGCTCCTGCGAGCAGGCGTTCGATCCCGCGTTGCGGGACAAGCCGGTGGTGGTCCTGTCGAACAACGACGGCTGCGTGATCGCACGCTCGGCGCTCGCCAAGGCGGTCGGCATCAAGATGGGGGATCCATGGCATCTGATCCGCCGACGCCCGGAATTGAGCCAGGTGGTCGCAAAATCGTCCAATTATTCGCACTACGGTGATCTCAGCCGGCGCGTGTTCGAAATTCTTGGCACGCATGTCCAGCGTCTCGAACCCTATTCGATCGACGAAACCTTCCTCGATCTGTCACCTGTCAGCGGCGACCTCATAGACTTCTGCCAGATGCTGCGTGGCATGGTCCGCCAGATCGCCAAGATCCCGACCTGTGTCGGGATCGGCCCGACCAAGACGATCGCGAAGATGGCCAACAAGATCGCTAAATCCCATTCCGAACTGAACGGGGTGTGCGACCTACGCGACGAGGCGGCGCGCGCGGCGCTGTATCAGGATTTCCGGATTGGTGAGGTCTGGGGGATCGGCGGCAAGGCCGCGGAGAGGCTCGCTGGCAGCGGCATTCGAACTGTCGCGGATTTCCTGCGGCTCGATCCGCGCAAAGTGCGCGACATGATGTCTGTGGTGGGTGCCCGGGTGCAGGCGGAATTGCGGGGCGTATCGTGCCTGTCGCTGTCGCTGATGGCACCGCAGCGCAAGGGCATCGCGGTGACGCGTAGTTTCGGCATGCCGATCACCGATTGGGGGACGATGCGCGAGGCGGTTGCATCCTACGCGACCCGCGCCGGCGAGAAATTGCGTGAGCATGGGTTGCTAGCCAGCACGATGACGGTTCTGCTCCACACCAACCCGCACAATGGTGATCCCTGGTACAGCAATCAGCGCTCGGCCCGGATCGAGGCCACGAACGATACGACGTCGCTGATCGGTGAGGCAATCCGCATGCTGGAGCCGATGTGGCGCGCGGGGTTTCGGTATTCGAAGGCGGGTATCATGCTCGGCGAATTGATCGATGTCGGCAGTCAACCGGTTTCGCTGTTCCCGACCAAGGATCCGGTCCGGTCGGCGCGGGCGATGGCGGCGCTGGATGTCGTCAATGCCCGGTTCGGTCGCGACACCTTGCGCCCGCTGGCGACGGGGATTTCACGCAGCTGGACGGCCAAGGCGATGAATTTGTCGCCCCACTACACGACGCGGATTGGGGAGATCCTGGTTGGAACCGCCTATTGAGTGGACATGCTCTCGATGGTGCCGCCCGGATTGATGGCCTTGGCGGGCAACAGGGGACTATGAACCGCACGGGACGGGCATCGGGAAGGGATGGACCATGACGGAAGAGGAGGCGAAGCGGCTCGAGGAGATGGCGCTGACGCTGAGTGCCTCCGGCGTCTATCGCGTCCTGCGCAAGCTGGCACCCCGCGCACGGGTCGCGGTCGAACCCGGCACGCCAACCCGGACTGGATTATTCGTCGATGTCGAGACCACCGGCCACGACGCCGAAACCGACGAGATCATCGAGATCGCGATCGTGCCGTTCATCTATGCGCTCGACGGCCGGATCATCGATGTCGGAGAACCCTTCCAATCATTCCGGGATCCTGGTCGCGCGATACCGCCCGAGGTCATCGCCCTGACTGGGATCACCGACGCGATGGTCGCGGACCAGACGATCGACCTGACGACGCTGGAGGGCATGGTGGCCCCTGCGGCTCTTGTCGTCGCGCATAATGCGGCGTTTGATCGTCGTTTCATCGAGCGGCTTTGTCCGGCCTTTGCGGGCAAGCCCTGGGCATGCTCGATGACGGAGGTCGATTGGGTCGCGGAGGGATTTGAGGGACTCAAACTCGCCTATCTCGCGATGGGGGCAGGGTTCTTCTATGACCGGCACCGCGCCGCGAATGATTGCCTCGCGGCGATCGAGCTGCTGGCCATGCCATTGCCGCATTCGGGCACGATTGCGATGAGCCGTTTGCTCGCGCGTGCCCGGAGCGTGACATGGCGGATCTGGGCCGAAGGCGCGCCGTTCGAGCACAAGGACGATCTGAAACGCCGGGGCTATCGCTGGAGTGGGGACGCAGGGTTTCGTCCGCGGACATGGTATATCGATGTTCCCGAAGAGAAGCAGGCCGATGAGATCGCCTATCTGAAAGCCACGGTTCTGGGCGCGGGAAAAGAACCACCGGTGCAGCGGATTACCGCCTATGACCGGTTCTCGAACCGAGGCTGAACTTTGAGCCGGCCAGCCTGATACTGCCAAAATGTGGGGGTGTCGTTCTCGCCTTGGATCGGCCGAACGGACCAAAATGCCGGCGAGATCGACACATTGAACCGCACCGCTTTGCCCGATAATGCCCTTCCGCGCCTGAGATCCCCCATCACAGGAAAGTGAATCCTCGCTTCCTGTTTGCATTATGCACTTGCGATCCGACTGGCAATTCTTCTGGCCGGAGGTGGTGTGATGGATCTCGCGGTAGCCAATTCCCGATCGGACGGAGACGATGCTGCTCCGAGAGCGGGCAAACTTCCGACCATCAATATTCGAGCCGCGTTGCCGCATGCCGCCCCAAGCAGGCCGGAAATGGATCGTAATGCGCCCTCGGTCTGGCGTAACGCCAGACGCAAAACCAGGCGCAGGGCCAAGCCGGTTTCGATCGCGAGATCAGAATAGACTCGCTGACCACCGCGACCAGTTCGCCTCGGCGAGCGCCAGGCTGTCACGGCTTCCTCGGTCAACCACACCGTCAAATCGCCCTGACAAACTAACACCGCATCGTATTGCGGCCAGTTTGTCACGCGGTATCTCATCTTCTTGAACTTGTGGCGGCGATCGTCGTTGATCTTGTTCGGCATGCGTCTTCCTGATGGCACTCGGGATGGCCCTTCCTCCTACTTCATTACTGAAATACCGTCATCAAGCCATCAGACTGCGAGTCAATCACAACAAAATTAACCACAGGTGTATTCATGCACCAAGGCCCTGCGAATCGGGTTGCCTACATCGAATCACAAACAACTCACAAGATTCAAGATGTTGTGGGACGGACACTTAGGCCGGAACTTCTATTCCCGGGGTCCAACTCAAGGCTGAAGCATACCCGTTGACCTCAACAACGCCCTTCAGTGCGCTACCAGGTAAGCGTCACGTTGGCCGAGAGGCCACCGCCGGAGCGGTTTGACAGCTCAAGTTTGCCGCCATGAGCCTCGATGATCGCTAAAGCGATGGCAAGACCAAGACCGCTGCCGCCGGTCTCGCGGCTTCGGGATGTTTCAAGGCGGTAGAACGGCTCGAAAACCTTGCCGAGTTCGGCATCCGGAATCCCGGGTCCATGGTCATCGATTGTCACCGCCACTCTGTGCCGGTGCGGCGTGACGGCGACGTCCGCCGAGCCGCCGTATTTGATGGCATTGTCGAGCAAATTAACCAACGCGCGGCGCAGCGCCACCGGTTGGCAGGCTATCGTGACGGGCGCGGCCGGGGCCATTGTCACACTGCGTCCCGCATCCGCGAGATCGTTGACGATCGCGGCTAACAATGCCGTCAGATCGATGCGCCGGCGTGGCTCAACCATCGTATCGTCGCGGGCGAAAGCGAGGGTTGCCTCGATCATCTCGTTCATCGATGCAATCGTCGTCAGCATCCGTTCGCGCTCTTCATCGTCCTTGACATCTTCGATGCGAAGCTGAAGCAAGGTCAGCGGGGTGCGCAAGTCGTGCGAGAGCGCTGCCAGCATTCGGGTGCGGCTCTCCACCAACTGGCGCAGACGCGTCTGCATCAGGTTGAACGCATGGGCAGCTTGGCGCGTTTCCAGTGTTCCAATTTCGGCGAGTGGCGGAGCGCCCACATCGCGACCGAGCCGATCAGCCGCCTCCGCCATCGCGCCAAGCGGTGCCGTCACCCGGCGCACCGCCCAGACCGAGGCCGCGATCACGACGATGGTCATGCCGAGAAAAGCGGCGAGCAGGGGCCATGACAGGCCAAATCCGCTGGAAGGCAAAGCGGCGGCAAAAATCATCCACGCTCCATCGGGAAGTCTGATTGCGGCCCGCATCCGATGCCAAGGGGTCATCCCCGCCATCATCGCCATATCCCGCGGCGAGTGCCGATCCATCATCGCCATCATGTTCTTTTGCCGGCGGCTCATCAGGCTCGGCACGGTTTCGACGGAGACGCTCAAACTCGCTTCGATATTTGGCGGCAATTGCGTGGCCAGATAGGCACGGATCGTTCGCGCGTCGGCCCCCTTCGCCTGAAGCGCTGCCCAGACAGGCCGGTAGGGCGACGTGGTAATGCGCAAGGTCTCGCCGCTGGCCGCTTTGATGAGCCGACCACGCCACGCTGCCGGAGCGTCATCGAGCAGCCGCGTCACGCTCACGATCCGTTGGGTGACATCGAAAGCACCCATCGCCCGGACCACGGCAACCTGATTGTAGGCAAGAATCGAATATCCGAGAGCCGCCGAGATTGCCAAACCTGCAAGCAGGATCAGTACGGTCTGACCGAACAATGTCGCTGGAACCAAGCGGAACCTTTGCACCATCAATCGTTCCGCCGGAGTGTCTTGACCGTTGGCGTGAACATATAGCCGCTGCCCCAGATCGTCTTGATGAGGAGCGGTTGGGTAAAATCCTGTTCGAGCTTGCGGCGCAGCCGGCTGATCTGGGTATCGATGCTGCGATCGAGCGCGATCACATCGTGCCCCCGCGCCAGATCAAGCAATTGCTCGCGGTTTAAAACACGCTGAGGACGTTCGACCAGCACCAAAAGCAGGTCGAACTCACCGGAACTCAGCGGCATGCTAACATCATCCTCGCCCAACAACTCGCGGCGCTCGACATCCAGCACCCAACGATCGAACGCATAGCGCCAGATGCTGTGCCCAGTATCGCTGACGAACGGTGCGCGGCGCAAAACAGCGCGGATGCGGGCGATCAACTCCCGGCTACCGAACGGCTTTGGCAGATAATCGTCGGCCCCCATCTCCAGGCCGATGACCCGGTCGATCTCTTCGCCCTTCGCCGTCAGCATGATAATCGGCACCAGGTTTTGCGTCCGCACCGAACGGCAGAGTGATAGCCCGTCCTCGCCAGGGAGCATGAGGTCGAGGAGGATCAGGTCGATCCGGTGCTCGGCAAGTTGCTTGCGCATCGCCCGGCCGTCGGCCGCCTGGCTGACCCGGAACCCCTCGCGTTGCAGCGCCCGCTGAACCAGTTCGCGGATCTCGCGATGATCGTCCACGATCAGAATGTGATGGATTTCGTTCATGCCGATCTTTTAACCGGGCACGGCGGAGCGGTCTTCCAGAAAGATGTGCCGGGAATTGTCAAATGCCCAGCTTGACATGAATTGGCACATAATCGCCTCTCGCAGACTAACTTTCGAGACATATGATCGTTACTTCCAGGGCACGGGCAAGGTCGCGCCATCGCGGCCCTCCTGGGATCTCCTGGATCACCGGAAGCATCATGCCCGAGACAAAAGAAGGATTGATGCGATGAACTGGCGTAAATTTGGAATGAGCGGCGCGGCGGCGATCGTGCTGGCCGGCACCGCCGCGGTTGCCTGGGCGCAAACCCCGGCGGCGGGACCGGCACAAGGTGGCTATGGCCCCGGCATGATGGGTGGAGGTTATGGGGCAGGAATGATGGGCGGTTTCGGACCGGGATCTGGATACCGGGGGTATGGCGCACCATCGGTCGCCGCGCGACTCGATGCCCTAAAACAGGAACTGAAAATCACCAGCGAACAGACCCCGGCATGGAATAGCTACGCTGCTGCGGTGAGCGGATCCGACCAAAGCCTCTGGACGACGATGCGCTCGATGATGCAACCCGGCACAATATCGCGAGTGACGCCCGAGGACCGCTTCACGATCATGGGCAAGGTCATCGCGCTGCAGAAGCGCCGGTTCGACGCGGACAAAGCGGCGGCAGCGGTATTGTTGCCGCATCTGACCCAATATCAGCGTGGTCAGGCGAGCGAGATTCTGCCAGGTCTGGCGACCGGGGGATTTAGCATGGGCGGATATGGCATGATGGGGGGATCTGGTTTCGGTCGTTACGGTATGGGGCCGGAAATGATGGGCACCGGCCAGTACCCAGGTAATCCGTAGGACCGACACCGGGCGGGATGCGGATGCTTCGACGATGCGGAACATCCGCATACCCGGTCGGTGGACTATTTTTTGGGGGAGACGCTGCGATGGGACAATATGGCTTTGGCCTAAATCCGGATCAGATCGATCAATTCGTCTTCGGTCAGGCGCGCGGCAACTTCGCCACCCTCGAGTAGTTCGGATGCCAGGTCACGCTTGTCGCGATGGAGGGCGAGGATACGCTCTTCGATGCTGCCCTCCATGATCAGACGATAAATTGTCACCGGTCGCTCCTGGCCGATGCGATGGGCGCGGTCCGACGCCTGATCCTCGACCGCCGGATTCCACCAAGGGTCGAGATGAACGACGTAATCTGCGGCGGTCAGGTTCAACCCGATGCCTCCGGCGCGCAGGCTGATCAAGAACAGGTCGGATTTCCCCGCCTGGAACGCAGCGACCCGGCGCTCGCGATCCGCCGAAGGCGTGCTACCATCAAGATATTCATAGCTGATCCCGCGCGGTCCAGAGCGGCACGGATCAGATCCAAATGACCGACGAACTGGCTGAATACCAGGGCGCGGTGCCGGTTCCTGATCAACTCCTCGACCAGACCAAGAAAGGTTTCCAGTTTGCTGCTCGGCACCGCCGCGTCCGCGTCGATCAGCGCGGGGTTGCAGCAGGCCCGCCGCAGCCTGGTGATCTCGGCAAGGATATGGATCTTGCGCCTGCCGGCCTGGTTATCGAGGGAGGCAAGACTGTCCAGTGCCTTCTGGCGCAACGCTTCGTAGAACGCGCGCTCGGCCTCGTTCATTTCGACCACGATGGTCTGTTCGGTGCGCGGCGGCAATTCGCTCAGCACCGCGGCTTTGGTCCGGCGCAACAGGAACGGTCTGATCAGGGTGCGCAAGGCCTGGCGCGCCTGAGGATCTCGATCCCGTTCGATCGGGATGGCAAACCGCTTCTGGAACGCATCACGTGAACCCAGCAGACCAGGGTTGAGGAAATTGAACAGGCTCCAGAGTTCGTCGAGGTAATTCTCGACGGGAGTACCGGTCAGGACCACCCGGAAACCTGCCTGGAGCGAGAGGCTTGCCTGCGCCCGCTTGGTGTCCGCGTTCTTGATCGCCTGCGCTTCGTCCAGAACGACCATCGACCAGGTCGCGGCCGCCAGGGCATCACTTTCCTGGTGTAGAAGCCCGTAGCTGCAAATCAGGACGTCGTTGGCACCCAGGCGGGCGATCAATGCGGTGCGATCGCTGCACGTGGACAAGCGATATACTGCCAGTGTCGGGGCAAACCGGAGGATTTCGTTGGTCCAATTCGGGCAAACCGAGGTCGGGGCCACGACCAGACAGGGTCCTTCAGCTGCGCGGTCGAGCATGGCGGCGATCGCCTGAACCGTCTTGCCGAGTCCCATGTCGTCAGCAAGACACGCACCGGCACCCCAATGGGCCAGACGCGAGAGCCAGACAAAGCCATCCATTTGATAGTCGCGCAATTCGGCTTGCAGGTTTGCGGGGAGCTGAGGTGTCCAACCCTCTGCCGCATTGATCCGCCCAATGTGACGCTTCCAGGCGGCGTCGGTGGTGACGGTGCCGACCTCCGACAAGGCCGAATAGAGCGCCGACGCGCCCAGGGCATGCACGCGCCGGCCGGAGCGATGTCCCTCGGAGACTGCGGTCAATTTCTGCAACTGCGTCTGCAATTGATGGGTGAGGGCGACGAAACTGCCGTCTTCCAGCTTCACGAACCGCCCCTGCGCGCGTCCGAGGCGTTCGAGCAGGAAGCGCATTTCCAGAACGCGATCCTCATCGAGGTCGATGGTGCCATCGACATTGAACCAATCCCGGTCGCGCGTGACCTTCAGTTTGACGCGATCGGACGACGCCCGGCTGACTCGCATCCGCTGGCCGTCCGGCCACTCAATCGACAATGGCCCGCCATAGGCCTGCAATTCGAGCAGCAATTCCAGGCTGCCTTCCAGATCATCGAGTACGAGCTCGTGCATGTCGGCGGCACTCCTGTCGCGCAACGTTGGACACGAAGCGACCACCGCATCGCGGTCCGCAATCTCGCGTACCAAATCCCGGTTGGCGCGGACCTGCTGACCCGCGATCACCGCCAGCACCGATCGCCCGCCAAGCCCCGCGACATAGGCCGGTCCCTCCGTGCCGAACGGCCGCACCACCAGATTGAGCTTCAGCCCAGCCTCCTGCGGGATGATCTGCACGACTGGCGCGGTCACGCCCTCCTGAACCTCTTGCTCGATATCCTCGATTTCGGAGCGGATCGGCAGCGTCGGGTTGGTCTTGCGAACCAGCGCGATCACCTGGTCGCGCGCTCTTGCCGGCACGGTGAGGCCATTGCGTCCCAGGATTTCCTGGATCGGCAGCAGACGTTTCGGGAACTCGATCACCCGGTAGCGGGTCGGTGTTTCGGCTTCAAGGAAAACCGTCGGTTTATCCGTCGTATGCGACAGGGCGAGATGGAATTCCTTGCCCTTCTTGCTGAGGATCAGTTCCAGCGGATAGGTCACGAGTTCGATTGGACGCGAGCGGTGCCGCACATCGAACACGACAGGATGACCGACCAGCGCCGACAGGACGTGGACCGGATCGAAGGAATATTCGTCGTTCGGACCCCAGGCGGTCGTGTCCCGTCGCAGGCCGGTCAAGGCAGCGCGATCCTCGCCGGTCAGGTAGTTCAACCGTGGATCCCGCTCATGCAGCCGCTTCAACGCGATCGGGCGCCCGTCCGACCAGCCAGTGCCCTTTGCCGATTGTTCGACGACATCGATGATCTTGCTATCTGGATCGACAAACCAGGCGAGACGCTTGGTTGGAGCCGTGGTTGCCGAGGTCGTCCCGGATTGAGTCGCTGGCGACCCCAGCAACGCATCCAGACTGCCCAGCGCCCGCTCCCAGGGTTCCTGCATCCGGATGATTTGGGTGAACCGCAGAACGATCTCGCCGCCGCCTTCGATCAGGTAGGCACGGTAGGGAGCCGGATCCTGCGCGACTTCGGCCAGGATCTCGGCATGGATCCGGGCGATGAGCGGGAGCCGGTCTTTCAATTGTTCGAATTGAACGACCAGAGCGTCGCGGTTCTTCCGCGCGAGTGCGGGGTCGAACGCATAGTCGGCAAGTGCCATCACCGCGATGTCGAATGGGGATGACGCGAGGGATTGACGCTCCGATTTGACGAAGCCGGTCACTTTTCCCTCAAAACCCTGGCTCAGCCAGTGCAGAGCCTGCAGGCTCCAATAGGCTCCGTTGGCACGCAACGGCTCGGAGAGGAGGCCATCCAGATACGCCGTGATTTCAGGGTGCAAAGTGGCATCATTGGCCTGGAGCAGGGCGAGCAGAAAGAAGATCCCGTGAATGCCGTCGAGGAATACTTTCCGCCGACCGGAGTTCTTGCGCAGGCGCTTCAGCGCGGCGCGATATCCATGGCGCGCGGCCTCGGCATGGCCGGTCAGAAGATCCAAAGCTGCTGCGACGCAAAGGCTTGCGACACCGGCCGGATCCTCGAACGATGCCAAGCGGTGTTGGACGTCGTTGATGTGGCCGGCCAGCAGGTCGTAATCGAGCAGGAGCGGGACGACGCCAGCGAATTGCTCTTGATCCTGCACACTCCGGAAATGCGGCAGCAACGTCTGCAGATCGGGAGGCGGTACGCCAAACGCGCCCAGTCCCGCAAGCTTCGCCTTGAACAGGGCAATCTGGATGTAAGGGTGACGGCGGTTCAGCCAGTCGATCCCGAGGGGGACGCCAAAATAGAAATGGACGAACAAGTCGATCGATTGATTGGGCGCGCACTGCTTGTCGTGGAACTCGCATAGTTCGGCAAACCGCTCGCCCTCATTCGTGTAGATCGCCAAGCGAATCATTCGGATCAGGGTATCATAGTCGCCGTGATAGCGGCCGCGGTAGCTCGTATCGAGCGCATAAGTTTCCGGGTAAGACGCCTTGATGACGGTGATAATCCCTTCGGCGTCGGGCGAGGCCATGGCGTCGACCGCTACGGGATGCAGCAGGGCTGCGGCACACCCGGATTTGTGGGTCGCCAGCCCCTGTCGGGTCAGCGCGTCGAGCGCGGTGCGGACCGCGTGGTATGACCAGACATTTCCCTTCGGTCCGGGCAGATGGCTCCGCGCCAATTGGGCCGCGAGGTAATACCGGTCAGGCGGCGGGATGGTCAGGCTTTCGATCCGCATGATCATCTTCTGATCCGCCGAGAGGTCGAGATACGCCTGCCACAGATCGGATTTTGGCGCGGGTTGTCGTTTGTCGGTCATTCCAGCGACCGATCTAACGGCAACAACCCTCCGATGAAAGGGATCGCGATCGCGCTGGCATCGATCACGCGATAGGCGGCACCGCGCCGTTTATCCCCGCTCGCCCGACGACGCAGTTTGGCGCGCAGGAATTTGGCTGCCTCGACCTCGGTGTCGAAATCCCATCGCCGCGTTCGTCCGCTGGTGCCGATCCGGCCGAAGGTAATCCGGGCGTTGAGCAGACCGAACAGATCGCGGTCGATCTCGATCCGCCAACTGCGGAACCGGTTCTTTTCCGGGGCGCAGGCGCGCAATTCGAGCATCACGCCTTCGATGGCAGGGGTTTCGATCATGATGTCGCGAGTCTAGCCTGTAGCGAATCCGGAGGGAATCCCTGGAGACTCGATCACTCACATGAACATCGCACACTTGGGACAAGATCGCCGATTGTGTTCGTCGCGGGTCGGCGGGGTTCTTGAAAGCGCATTAGAGCCGCAGCCTTGGCGTCTCCTGCGTTCCTGTTCTTGCCGTGGGCGATACTGACCCCGTGGCTTTCCAAGGACCGATGGCTTCACAGCCCGATCAGAAATCATTGGAAACCTCGAGATTGTTCGATTATCAGGGGTCATGCATCAGTCGTTGAAGAGATGACGTCGTGTTGCCGGAGTCAGCATTGCCTGGACAAGGCGACCTCTTTGGCGGAAGCGGTTGGGATGTGGCGGAACATCCAGCAACGGCATCGCCTGCCTTGGGTGTGCTCGATTTACGGACACTTCGCGATGCTGAATTACTGGGAAAATTGCCGATTGCAGGATATTGCCGATAGCAGGATGTGGAGAGTGTTCAGCCTACGCCGATGAGGCGATCCGTCGTGGTCTCGTCGCGGCGGTTCCGGCGCTTGACGCGTTGTGCCGGCGATTCAAGGGGTTCGGCTTGTCGCGCCCGATCCGCGAGCAGGGTGTCGCCATGGCCGCATTGGCTGCATTGGGCTGACCCGAGGCGGCCAAGACGCTGGTGCGGCTGATCACGGACAATGTCGTGGCCGAACCGGGACTGCCGTTCGCCTTGGATGCGGCAGCACGGCTCAACGCGCGGCTGCCCGCCGGCGTTGTTCATGACGCTCTGAGCGCCGGTGAACCTGATCTCCGCGCCCGGGCTTGCCGTTGCGCGCGATTTTGGCCTGCTACGGTTCCGCGCCTGATCGAATTACTGGAGGATTTGCATCGCGAGGTTTCGCGCGAAGCGGCCATCGCTCTTGGCGTCATGGGGCGGTCAGAAGCCATACCGTTCCTGGTCCGGCTCGTGAAGCAGGAGCCAACGCCCGAGATCATGGAGGCTCTGGTATCGATCGGCAATGACGAATGCTTTGTGTTGGGGTGGACGGCCCAACGGCATCGAATGTGCCAATATAAGGTCGAACAACCAACCTAATGAAAGGGCCGCCCAATGGAATTCCTGCTTACCCACCTTGTTCAGCCAGTCTCCGAATAGTACAAGATAAGAACATGGTGTTGTGAGCGGAGGAAATCGATAGCTCGGAATGCGGTACAGTTTCAGCGAGGGTTGAGCGAAGCCGAATTTGATCGATTGTACGGCACGGAGGAGCAATGCCGTGCCGTCGTCATCGCGGCGCGGTGGCGCGATGGGTTTTCGTGCCCGATCTGTGGCGGCCGATCGCACAGCGTGGTCAAGACGCGGAACTTGTTTCAATGCACGAAATGTCGTCGCCAAACCTCGCCGATTGCGGGGACGATTTTTGCCTCGACCAAGTTGCCGCTGCGGACATGGTTTCGCGCGATGTATCATCTCACCCAGAGCAAACAGGGTATCTCCACGATCGAACTGGGGCGGCGCCTTGGCGTGCGGCAGACCACGGCGTGGATGCTCAAGCACAAGCTCCAGCAGGTGATGATGGAGCGCGATGCGCACAAACGCCTGACCGGACGGGTCGAGATCGATGACGCCTACCTCGGTGGCGAGCGCTCCGGCGGCAAGCGTGGGCGAGGAGCCCCCGGCAAGACCCCTTTCGTCGCGGCGGTCGAGACCACGGCTGAAGGAAAGCCGGTTCGCCTGAAACTGTGGCGGGTGGCCGGGTTCACCGGCCAGGCGATTTCGCGCTTTGCGTTGAGCGGCCTTGATCCATCTTGTGCCGTGGTCAGCGACGGCCTCGCCTGTTTCAGCCGTGTCACCGATGCCGGGTGTGAACATCAAGCGATCCGCACAGGCAGCGGACCTGTCTCGGCACGAAACCCCATTTTCAAATGGGTCAACACCGCCCTTGGGAACATCAAATCCGCGATCACCGGCACCTACCGTGCGATCAGCAGCAAGCATGTGCCTCGATACCTCGCCGAGTTCGAGTATCGGTTCAATCGCCGATACGATCTCGCCAGCATGATCCCGCGACTCGGTTGGGCCTCGGTCCAAACGCCGCCTATGCCATATCGCCTGCTCAAATTGGCTGAGGTTCATGGGTAAGCAGGATGGATTTTGGCCCAGTTGCGCTGATGAATTCTGGCCCACCTCCGAGGGTTGGGCAGGCAGTTGCCGCGCGGCAGCCTGGTCCTGCATGTCGCCCATCACGCGTGTCCTTGGCAGGGGGTTGTGAGCAGCGTGTCGTAATCGGCGACGCTCGGCATCGGCCGGTCGTAACGAGCCAGTTAACCGACATCGATCGGCACCGCCCTGGTCTTGTTCAACCGCGCCTCGGTCAACAGGTAGCGCACTGCCCCAACGTCGCAGGCCCCGAGCGAGACGGTGGTGGTAATCGCCGTGCGCAACCGGTCCTGGCCAAATTCATGGCCGAGCAGCAGCACGGTGATCATCGCGTGGGTGCCCAGATGCTCCCACGATGCGAATCGCCGCATCAGGGTATCGAATCCGATTTCGGTCGCGATGGCTCAAGCACACGTGTCCGCCGCCGCGCCTGAGTTGCCACCCCATCACGTAGGGCCCACCGCATCGTTGGAACAACCGCCCTCAGCGCGGATTTGGCTGCTGCGGTTTGCTGGGGATCGAGCGTGAGCCCATACAGCGCAAGGACGTGATCGGGAAGCACTGTGCTGGCGGCTTGCATCACGTGGTGCATGGGGATGTCTTTGGTCTGTCCACCCAGAGCCAACTGTAATTTTTCCATGGCCCTATCGGTGGCCGCGTGACTGAGTGGATGACAAGTCATGCTGTGCAGGAGGCGAAGAAGCGCCAGCGGGCGCGTTCCGCTCGCCATATCGGGTCCGTAGGTCTGTAACGCGGCCAACAATTCGGCCCAGTCGTTGGCCACATCTTTGGCACCGAGAGCCAACGCCACACACGCTGTTTCGGCCACGTAGCTGTTTCGCTCACGCATGCTCATGGGGCGCACCAGAGTGTCGTAAGCCATGACACAGCAATAGACCTCGGTAATGTGAATGAAAGTCAGCAGATGGGGATCATCGCCGGCGTAGGGTCTTCCGTCCGGGGTTATGCCACGCACCTGGGCGTGGATGGCGCGAACCCGATCGACGGCAGCCTGGGCCGCGACCGAGGGGCCAAAGGTGGTCGTGGCGATGAACAATGCTGTGCGGTAAATCCGGTGGCGCAGGCTATCGCGTTGATCGGCACTATCCCACAAGGCGGTCAGGATCAGGGGGTGCAGGGCTTGCCACGCGAGCGCCGCCATCCCGCCGGTCGTCATTGCGATGAGATCGGCATGCACAAGCCACGTGACCGACGCTGGACCGAACCAACCAGGATCACCAACCGGTTCACGAAAATCGAGGGTATTTCCACCGTGGTCACGGGTCGGAACCGAACTGGACGCCAAAACCTGAAGGGTTGTTGTTGCGGCAGTGGGAGGCATGAGACCATCATCGTCTAACGATGTGTACAGTAAACTGCAAATTTGAAACTGGGTATCTCGCTTTGCCGGTTCCGGCTAGCACGATTTTTATTAGGAAACCGCCAAAAAAGCGCCGGGATCGTCTCAAGGGGTTGGAAGGCCCAACGGCGCGAAAACATACGGTAAGGACGGCCAGTTTGGAGCCTTTTCCCGATTTTTCGGCCTCATTTAGTGCTTTCTGATTTGGTACCGTCACGAAATGGCGGTTTATTGCGTGCCATCATGGCGTACAAGCGGCTTTGGACGCAATGATGATTATTGAGATGCCGTATTGCACGCAACAAACCGGGGAGCTAACGCGGAGATCACTTTGCGTGCAATACACGCATGCCGATGGATCCAAGTGGGCAAATGCCAGGATCTTCTCTTTTTGGACGACTGTCAAACATTACGTGCAATACGCTACCGTACGTTTCCGCGCGATTGGGTCTTCCGCCCCTGGTAGGTGGGGCGAACGAGCCGGAGCCGGGCGAGGCGGCGGCCGAGATGTATGACGAGTTGCAGACCGCACAGCGCCGAATTGCAGCGGTCGAGCGTGAGGTGAACAAATGGCGGATCGAGGTTGAGACGGTAGAGGCGCGTGAGAGGGCGTTGCAGGGCGAGCGGGATGACGCCAGAGTGGCAGAGGCAGCCGAGCGGGAAAAGAGGCGGATCGCGATTTCGGAAGCCGAAAACTCTGCCCGAGCTGCCCAGGCGGCACAGGAGCGTGCCGAGGCGGCCGAGATTGCTATCAAGCAGGCAAAGGCCCTGCCCGGCATCAAGGGACGGCTGATACGCTGGCTGGCCAGCGACGTGCTGAATTGATGCTTTCGCGATGTGCCGAGATCGGTTAGCGTCGTCTCATGGCCGGAGAAAAGCCCGCAGCGCGGATGACGGACATGCACACTTGCCCGGAAAGCGACGGGCCGGTGCCGCATGTCGGGGGGCCCATCCTCACCGGCTCGCCAAATGTGTTCATCGGTGGCTTGCCGGCGGCACGGGTGACCGACAAGGTGACGTGCGTCGGACCACCCGACATGATCGTGATGGGATCGCCCACGGTACTGATCAACGGGCTGCCTGCCGCGCGGATGGGCGACCAGACTGCCCATGGCGGGGTGATTGTCGGCGGCCTGGGAACGGTGCTGATCGGCACGGCCGCCGGACCTGCCCCTCCGCCCTCGGCACGGCGGAGACCTGCCAGTGCCTATGGCACGGCGACGCTTATCTCCGCGCCGATGACGCGGCTCCCTATCTGGTCCGGCTCAATCCCGATGCAGCGCTGACTAAACTTCTACTGATCGAAGGAGCGGGGCAGGGCTGGATGCTGCCTTTGCGCACCGAAGCGTCGTTCGAGGCGTTGCGGTCGCATTGCCGCCGTTTTCCGGAGGCGCGGCTGCCGGATGGGCGGATCGTGCTGTTCCGCTGGTACGACAGCCGGGTGCTGCATGACCTGCTTCCGCTGCTCGACATCGAGGAACACCGGGCGCTGTTCGGGCCGATCGCGACGCTGTGGACGGAGGACCCAGCGGGCGAATTGGTCGCGCACCAGGTGCCGGTGCCGGGTCCGACGATCACCCTGCCGATCGGCCTGTTCCCGATCCGGCCGCCGGTGATGGCGGCGCTGACAGACAGAGCTGAACTGGCGATGGATCAGCGGATCGCCGCGTTTCTGAGCAGGGAATTGCCCGAGCGGACCCAGAAGATCGAGTAGCCTCACCTGATCGCATGGATCGGCCGGATGCGCGGCCGGGCCGCGACCCATGGCGTCATCACCGAGCGCGGGCTGATGAAGTGGATGCTGCTTGGTGTATTCTTAGGCCAGGAGTTTGATGAGGTGCCAGCGATCCGGGCGGTGCTGGAAAGTCCCGATTTAGAGGGGATTGGCGACGCGCGGATCGAGACGATCTTCCGGGCGGTCACGGCCCGGACGGTGTGGAACTGGGGCTGAGCCATGGGTCCGGTCATAATTCCACTGGAACCGCTGCTTGCCGCGATGGGGGCGTATGTGCTCGGCGAGCTGGGGATCGAGACCACCAAGAAGATGCTCAAGCACGCTGCCAATGCCGACGAAGCGGGACGGGCGACTGCGGTGGTGCCGGCGGCATCGAGGCGCCGACCTATGCCCGACTTTATTCCGGAGAATGGGTCCACCCTACATCTAGTGGGTGTCTGCTTTAACCGGATAGGCATGTATCATTCAATAAGGCAAAAATTATGATATGGTCAGTTACCCCGTTTGTTGGCGTAGATAACCTGAAATTCGGCATGTCTCCGTCCGACGTCGAGACAATTATTGGTCGAATAGACCATAAAATCGAGCGTTCTGAGGGATATGTAAACTACTACTATCGAGGTCGTGGCCAGCCGATTCTGGGATTCAGAGATGAAAAGCTGATCGACATTACGTTTGGCCGATGGACGGAAGCGCTGTTTTTTGACGGCCTTGATTATTTCCAGACACCCCCCGCGATCTTTCTTGATCGAGTGCGCTTGCACGATCCTGATTTAAAAACCGCACTGGCAGGTGACATCATATCGTTTATCTTGGGAATGGCTTTTGATACTATTGATCTGGGTGAGAGTGATAAGGCCATAACCTTGTTTTCTAGATCTGAAATTGAGGGGTACTGGGAATGCGGTCCTTTCACGCCGGCCTGAGGCCGTCGCTGCTTGCTGTAGGCACCGTAATAGCCCGTTTTAGTCGCAGAATTCGAAATTATGGAAAGCGCCGCGTAGTCGCGGGGAAGTCACCGTATAGTTCCGGATGCGGGGATGGCACCAGCCGGTAGTCACAGGCGCGCGGAGACCGGTCAATGCGGGTGGCGGGAGGTGTCCCATAGCTGTTTCAATACTTTCCAAAGGCCTCAGAGATAATCACGGAAACGCCGTCGCATCGGACCTCGGGAAATCACGGGGTCACCTCACCCCGGTCGCGGGCGCCATGCCAGACGCGGATAATTCGGATGATTTGAGCGGAGGGGTCGATCCGATAGACAATGAGATATGGCCGGACCGCGACCAGCTCCCGTGTACCCTGAGCTAATCCCGGACGGCCCCTATGCGGAAATGATGCCAGACTATCGCCCGCGATCAGGAGTTCCTGGGCCATACGCGTTGCGGCAAGCGGGTTCTCTGTCGCGATGTGGCGGGCGATCGACGTCACATCGTGCCGGGTCGATGCCAGCCATCGGGCGATCACGGGTCGCGTAAATCCGGAGGTGGTGCGTTAAAATCCCCGTGAGCAAGCCGCAGCAGCCAAGCCCGCATATCTTCATGCGTCACATAGCGCTGGTCGACTTCCGCTTCGGCCACTGCGGCTTCGAGCAACTGCCGTTCGGCTTCGAGTTCGTGGTCAATCTGAGCGGCTGGGTGGTTCATTTGGTCAAATCCTCTGGATCAGAGTGTTCGTTCGCTGGGCGGCGATGTCAAGCGAAACCGCGCCCGAATGATGGTTTGTCGGCTGGTTGCGTACTCGCGGGCCAGTGCCGAGACGGAACTTCCAGCGTCAAGCCGAGCGACAATCTGCCGTTTCTGCTCTTCGTTTAGGCTTGCCGGACGCCCGAGAGCCTTTCCGGTGCTGCGTGCCCGGCTCAATCCAGCCTGTGTGCGCTCGACCAGAAGATCGCGTTCGAATTCGGCGACGGCCGCGATGACCTGCATGGTCATCCGGCCAGCCGAGCTGGTCAGGTCGACCCCGCCCAATGCAAGACAGTGAACCCGGACGCCGATCGCCGCCAGCACATCGACCGTGGTGCGAACAACCATGGCATTACGACCGAGGCGGTCGAGTTTGGTGACGACGAGAACGTCATCAGCTTCCAATCGATCGACCAGACGCCGGAAAGCCGGCCTCTGCATCGCCGGCGCACTGCCCGAGATGGTCTCGGTGATGATCCGGCTCGACTGAACGGTGAAACCAGCGGCCTTCACCTCGGCAACCTGGTTCTCTGTCGTCTGGCCGGTGGTGGAGACGCGGGTATAGAGGAACCTGCTTACCCATGAACCTCAGCCAATTTGAGCAGGCGATATGGCATAGGCGGCGTTTGGACCGAGGCCCAACCGAGTCGCGGGATCATGCTGGCGAGATCGTATCGGCGATTGAACCGATACTCGAACTCGGCGAGGTATCGAGGCACATGCTTGCTGCTGATCGCACGGTAGGTGCCGGTGATCGCGGATTTGATGTTCCCAAGGGCGGTGTTGACCCATTTGAAAATGGGGTTTCGTGCCGAGGCAGATCCGCTGCCTGTGCGGGTCGCTTGATGTTCACAATCCTCGCCGGTGCGGCATCCGCCGGTATTGCTCACCATGACGCCGCATACCCAGTTCACATTGCAGTTCCCGCCGCCCGACGCATCCCTGCCGGGGAACCTTCCGGTCCACCTGCGTGCGATCGGCGGCAACCGACCCTTGCGCTTCATGATCGACGACCGTTTGCTCCTCTCGATCCCCGCCTTGCGCAGCGTGACCTGGCAGCCCCCCGGTCCCGGCTACTACCATCTGATTGTCCTCGACACTCAGGGACAAGCCATCAGCCGCACCCTCCACGTCATCGGGCCGGGGCAGCGATAGACCGACGAGCATTCGCACTTTCGGAATTACTGACTTTCCTGGTCACTGACCAGCGCCCGCCAGCATTCGCGTTTCAACGACCGGCACCCGGAGATGACTGCGGCGGCTCCGGTTTTCCGGAAAGGTGGCTAGTTCAGTGAAGGGGCGTGTGGGGGCGGAAGGCCCATCTGAACGAAAGCGTACGGTAAGGAAGGCGTCTGAGACGCATTTTGCCCTTCGAAGTGCTTATTTCGGGGAGTTTTAGTCCAGTTCCGCGATGAACTCCCTATTTATTACATGCAATCATGGCGTGCAATCTGGAATGCACGCAGGATTGGTTATTGAGAGGCTATATTGCACGCAGCAAACCGGGGGGCTAACGTGGGGGATGACCCGGCGTGCAATACAGGCAGCAAGGACTAGCCGTTGCGGGAAGCAGTGGTGTTGCCCGCCGCCAGTCCGCCCCTGCGACATTGCGTGCAATGCGCTACCATGCAGTTTTACGCTGTTGGGCCTTCCGCACCAAACCCTCGCTAACCCGCCCCTCAACATTGCTTCCAATACCGCTACCGTGCAAAATTGCACCGCTGGGCCTTCCACTCCGAGCAGCAATCAATGATTCCGCGCCTGATCCATCAACTGTGGATTGATCCGCACGCGCCAGCGCCCGATAGCCCGCAACGCCATCGTTACCAGAAACCTCCCGTTCCTCCCGATGTTCAGGAGAATTGCGCGTCCTGGTCCACTCAGCATCCCACCTTCAATTACAGACTTTGGTCGCTCGATGACATTTCGAATTTGACGCCGCTTTCCGATCATCCGGAACTTCGGGCAGCGCTGCTGAATTGTCGATTTCCGGCGATGCAGGCTGATTTGGCGCGTCTCTTTCTCCTCGAATTGTTCGGGGGCTTTTGGATAGACCTCAAACTATTCGCTCTGCAGCCGATTACCGATGAACTGATCGACTACGATTTGGTTGTCACGGAGCATTTTCCCAAGGAAAACCTGCGGGAGCCAAATGGTTTTCTGATCAACAGCTTCATCGGTGCGAGGCCCTACCATCCATGCATCAGCCACGCTCTCGATGAGGCTCTTCACAATGTTTTCGGCCGAAAACAAGGCTCGATATTTTATGTCGCTGGCGGCCCGGTTCTTTAGAACGCCATAAAACGCGGGGCCAAGGCGGCTGCGCATAAAATGCTGCCACATAAATCCACCTGGAACCACCGGTTCGAAATCCGCGGCGGTTCGTACAACAATAATGGCATGCACTGGTCAGAGCGCCAGGAACGCGAACCTGCCTATGTAGCTTGACGCAAAAATGACACGGACACGCTCGCCACAAAATACAATCTAAAAGAGCTAACGTTTCAATTGACACACGTAAAGGTTGTTTGTATCCTCTGGGGTAGTTTCTCAGAGAGGGTCGTTTATGCCGGGTATCAACCAAAACGTCATCCCTCTCGTTGGGTTGGCAGAGTGGATTGCTATTAGGCCCGGTGGTTCGCTCAAGGATGTCCTCCTCGACCTGACGCAGCCCAACCTGAGTGCCGCCACCGGTGCTCTAGCCTTGGATTTGCTGGAAGAGTTGCTTGCTGAAATGGGGGGCGAAAATATGATCACCAATCTCTCCAACGAGGCATTCGCAGATCTCGCCGCCTTTGATGCCTCAGAGGTGGCGATCATCGCTACGATTCTTGAAAATATTGCCGAGACATCCATCCGAGACGGGAGCATGATTGTCCCTTCGACCATTCAACTGTTGGCTCGATTGCTGAAAGGCTACGCATCACCCGCAGGGTTGAATCCTCACCATGAGATCGAACAATCCGAGATCATGGCGTGAACCTTTGCCGGGATGTCCGGTGCGTGCCTGTCCGGTTAACCCACACACCCGCTACAGGTAGTGGCTAATTTTCGTTGCGACCGGTAAAATGACGCAGATTTAGTAGCTGCCTGGGTTAACCGGATAGGCACGGGCCGGTGAAATGGACAGGTCCTAGATATTAACCTGGCAATTCTGAAGCCCGCGTCTCGGGCGCGCAGACAAGCGTCGAACCGGGCTTCGAACGCAACTGTTAGCGCAGCAACTTCAGGAATAAGGTTTTAATCGATCGGATCGGGGTGGTGATCCGCCAGGATGTGGATGTTTTCATTGCTTCCAGCTCTGCGTGCAGTTGGTCAATTTCCATGGTGAAGGCGTTGATCTGCGGCAGGCCCTGCTTCGGTCGCATCACGAGATCGTCGATACATCCATGGTGGACAATGTTGTCATGCACGAAACGATCGGGCTTATCAGCGTAGGACGCTTCATCCCCGGTCACTTCGAAATTTTCAAAAATCATTTTTGCGAACTGGACCGGGCTTTGCTCTTGCTCAACAAGTGTCCAGGAATTGAATTCCATCACGAGTAGAGGCCGCATTTCCCGCAAGGTCCTTGCCGCTCCCCGTAGGACTTTGGGTTCGTAACCCTCGACATCGATTTTCAGAAGGTCTACTTTTCGGGTTCCCAAACTTTGGCGACAGAAATCGTCCAGGGTAATCACTGGCACTTTTACGCCGGAAGATTTCTCGAGAATGGCGGACCAGGGACCGTTATCGGTGATCGTGACGGTCGAGCGCGCATCTCCGATCGCGGATGCAATGACGTGACAATTTTCAATCCGGTTGGATGCGATGTTCTGCCGAAGGTGAGCAAGGTTCGTGGGTACGGGCTCAAAGGCGAAGATCGTCGCCTCGGGAAACAGAGCGGCAATCGCGAGTGCGGTTGCCCCGATATTCGCCCCCACATCGAGGTAGGTAAAATTCCTAGGGAGTGTTTTCGCCGCTTCAAGCAATTTGTGGTTCTGCCAGTCGGTATGTTTCAATCCGTCGAGGTAGACCGCGTGGCCTCCAGTCAGCGAGAGGACCGGGCCACCGACATCGATTTTGATTGTGTTCTGGGTCAACGCTCAATCTCATTGGTTATGGAGTGGGCCGGAGCTGGTCATTCAGGCAGATCACCATGCGGAAAGTCGACCGATGACGCCCCGCTCAGAGCTTCCTGCTTCGATCCTTGAAGACCAAACCGCCCCCAACACCGATAATGGAGACGATACCTGATCTCAGGCTTGATCATAAAGTTCTGTGGTTCACTCCCCTACCAAATGCAACACGATCTCGCGGCGGTGCGGTCGGTGCCGATGTTCGAACAGATAGAACCCCTGCCATGTCCCGAACACTGGCCGTCCGGCTGCCACCGGAATGCTGATCTGGGTCTCGGTCAGCATCGTGCGCAGATGCGCCAGCATATCGTAGGGTCATGCGCAAAGCGACCGGTCGCCTCGGGTACGAGCGCCTCAAAAAACCGGAGAATATCCGCCCGTACGGTCGGATCATGGGAGCCGTGGCCGACCGATCTGACGGCAGAACGGTTCGACGAGACGCTGCGCGGCCTGCTCCGTGTCCGGCGGGAAAGTGTTACGAAGGCCATTCAATGTGGTTATGGCCGCGCCGTAGCGGTGGAGTGAGGTAATGAACAATTATTTCCGAAATTTTGTGGCGGTCGTGATGCTTGGTCGCGCGTTCGGCTACATTTTTGCTCCGCAGATTGGCAAGTTGAAACACGTCTTGTTGGCCTGGAAAGCGAGACGGCCTTGCAGAATGCGCGGCGGATTGCGCTGGTAGACCGATTTCGCGAGTCGAATTTCAGGCCAGGCACCGTGTTGCAGTTCTAGCACCAGAACTGCACGCCGAATCGACGACGGGCACCGCTGCGATCAGCGGAAACGCCGTCAGGCGACAGCACAACCAACGGACAAGATGATTTCGTGTCGCATGCGGGATGACCGCCGCAAGGGGTTGTCGCTGCGCTCCCGCGCCGCGGGCGCAAGCGCCCTCGCGCGCCCTTGCCCCGGTCATCCCGACGCGGCCGGGGAGGGGGGTCTTCAAAGAGAAGACTGAAGGAGACCCACATGAAACGAGTCCACACCCTGGACGTGCGGCATTTCGCGGCCGCGATCCAGTTCCTCACCCTCGCCATCCTGCTCTACGTCGTTCTCGCCGCACCGGGGATCGCCGTGCTGCATGCGCCGGTCATGCCCATCCACCATGACAGGGTCACGCGATGACCCTCTACGAAACGCCGGCTACGCGTCGGATGGAGCCGGACGCCAGACCGGGTGCCCATGACATCTTCCTCGATGAAGATCAGGGTTTCGGCCTTTACTGGGTCGCGGCATTTCTGGTCGACCTGAGCTATGGCGGGTCCGAAGAAGGGGGCTGGTGGTATCAAGCCGGCATCTTGGCAATCGATCCCTGGGTCTACGAAACGCTCGGTGCTGGACCCGCCGGGTTCTGCTCCCCTGATGCGGCCGTTTCACGCGCGCGGTTGATGCGGACGAAACTACCCGCAGTGAACCAGGGCCGCCCCGAGATCTCGCAGACCAACTCGGTCGGCCAATACGAAATCCGGGTGATGCGCGCGCAGATCATGCCGACGCATTTCCCAAAAACCCGCCCCCACTACGAATAACCCAAGCGTTCCCAACCGAACGCCCCCCCTCCGGAATGCCAAGGCCCGCCCTCACCGGCGGGCTTTGGCGTTTCCGGGGATTTCATCATTTCTTCCAGAAAGGAGTCTCGTCATGGGATGGTATTATCAGCCGATCGGCGGTCGCAGCACTGCCGACAAGGATAGGTTTCTGCGCGGCGAGATCGAGCAGATCGCCGACAAACCGGCCAAGGCCGGGATTAAGGTGATCAAATCCGCCTTTGTCGGGTCCACATGGTACGCTGCCGTCCAGATCAGCATTCCCGATCAGACACCGTACACGGTGGCCTACGTGTACCTGACGCAGATGGGCCGCGATAGCGATTTCGGTTACAAGCCGATGGACGAATCGGTCGGTCCCTGCGAGGTCGATTGTCCGGTCGGCATCATGAAACTCTTGACCCCGATCGAACAACTCCCCGGCGTAGGGTATGCGGCGGACTGGCGGGCGCGGGTCGAGGCCGCCCGCGAGCAGAAAGCCACGCTTCGCCAGCACCGGACGCGCATCGCCAGCGGCACCCGCATCCACTTCGCAACCCCACTCCGGTTTACCGATGGGGCCAGCTACGAAAGGTTCGTAGCCGAATCGCTGCAATGGCGAGGACGGACGATCCTGGTCTTCGTACCCATCGATTCGGAGGGTCGCTGGATCGGGGGGCGGTGTCGGATCAACCGGCGCGTGCTTGCGACCGCTGAGATCGAGACTGCCGAGCACGCAACGCCGGCGACGCCGACGAGCTTAGAGAAGACTGCCGCTTGAACCGATCGTTGCAAGCCGGGCTGCCACGGACGGTCCGTGCGGCGCAAGGTGTGGGTCCTCGCCATGCTCGCCTGCCCCAGCGGGCAGGCTGCGCGTGGCTTTGGTCCCGCGCTGCGGGCGCTTCGCGCCCTTGCGCGACCTTGCGCCGCCCGGCACCGCCGCGGCCGCGATCCGGACATCTTCAGAGAGAAGATGAAAGGAAAACCCGTGAAACTCATCAAGACCACCCTGCGCGGCACGATCGAATTCATGATCGTGCTCGCGATCCTGCTCGGAGCCGCCATTGCGCCCGGCCTGCTCAACGCGAGCAGTTCGACCATCGTTCTTTTTCCCCATACCCACCAGACGGAGACTACGCCATGAGTGAAAATCCTAACCTATCGACGCCCGATCAGCCAGCCGTTTCCGCCCATCGGGCGGTGATCAGCGATTATGCGACGGCAGATACCGAATTCCGGGAGCTGCAGGCCCCGACCTGGCCAAAACTCAAGCCGATCCTGTTCAACGCCTTGAAAGCCGCCGGAATCACCCGCGTAACCGTGAATTTCGATGGCAGCGGGGACAGCGGCCAGATCGAATCCGTCGAAGCACGTGACGGCGCCAACAATCCGATGGAACTGCCGGCCGAAACGATCACCTATCCGTCTGCTGTCATGGAACCACGATATGAGTCCTGTTCGGCGACAGCCAGCGGTCAGCGCTTCGTCGGCTACGAAGTCCACGAAGTCGAAAAGACGGCACCCCTCCAGGACGTTATTGAAGAAATCTTCTGGGATTTCATCGGCGCAAAGCATGGCGGATGGGAGAATAACGACGGCGGTTTTGGCGAATGTCACTTCAACGTCGATGAGGGCGTCATCCGGCTTGAGATGAACGAGCGCTACACCGAGACCAGCTACTACGAACACGAGATGTGAGGGGAAAAACCAAATGGCTCACCCGTATCATCATGCGGTGTCGTCCGCCCGTCATTGGGGCGGCACGCCCGAGGATTACCAGGCCGTCCATGATTTCCTGGATTGTACCAAAGCCGCCATCGCGGATTTTCGGCACCGCGCCGGCCTCCATCACTCGAGCGGCATATTCATCACCGAGAGGGTGTTCGGTCACGTTCTGACCAACAGCGCGGGCCGGATCGTCCCGGTCCGGCTGATCGCCGAACAACACGTGAAAGAAGATCTCGGTCGCATTCCGAGTTTCGCGGATTGGGTGCGCGCGATCCGGCCGGAAGCCTGGATGGGACCGCGCAGCACGCTGGACCGCAACATTCTGGAAGGGAGCCCATCATGACCGAATACCTCGTGAAGATCGGCTTCTGGCTCCGCGCGTACGATAGCATCACGGTCGAAGCGAACACCGACGCCGAGGCTATCGAAGCGGCAAAGATCGCGGCCAAAGGCGCGATGGAGTCAGGAAATCACCCCGAACACATCGAGATCGAGGATCGGCGCGAAGGGATCATCGCCTCCATCGACCGGATCACAAACGACGGCCAGGAACAGGTCATCGACGACCTCGCGTTCGACGATGACCGCATCCACAAGCTGCCGGCCGCCTGACCACCTGACCACCTGGCCGCCGGCCGTTCAACCCAAACCCAACTCAACGCGCCCGCACCAGATCGGCCCTGGTGTGGGCGCAGTCATCTTCAGGGCCGCATCACGGAGACCACCATGGCTGATTACTACACACGCTTTTCCTGCTGGCTCGATACCGGTTCAACCGATAATGCAACCCGGGCCATGCGGCGGTTCGCGGCCTATGAGCGCCTGATGGAGCGAAACTACGACATCGCCCGCTTTGAAGTGGAAGCTGATCCGATGGAAGATTCACCGGGCGGCATCTGGATCCATGATGGCGATGGCGCGGGAGATCCCGATCACGTCATCAATTACGTCCTCACCTGCGCCAAACGCTTCAAGCTCCGGGGCCGCTGGGGGTTCAGCTGGGGCTATGACTGCTCCCGGCCGATCCTGGACGCCTTCGGCGGAGGGGCCTGCGTTCTCGACCTCGGCACCGGCGAGATCATCGGCGATCTTCACTGCGGCGACTGGCTCGACAAAATGATCCAGGCCGGCAAGCGCTTCATGATCTATTCGCCGAATGAGGATCAGATGGCGCAGAGGGGCGGCTACTGGTCGAGCGATAACGGCTGGGTAGACTTCGATAGTGCGACGATCTTCACTTGGTCGGCGCGCAAGACCAACGGACTACCCGCAAGCCTCGGCAACGACGCGGACTGGATCGAAATCGATGCCGATGGAAACCCGCGTGGTGAAAATCATTTGCCAGTCGATGCCGATCCGGCGAAAATGGGAACCACACCATGAAACGATCGACCGTCATCATCGGGCTTGGCCTCTGCGCCATCGTCTACCTGGTCGGACACCATATCGCCCGCCAGGCGCAAGTCCCGCCGTCCGTCACGCGCCCGAACATCGGCCAGACGGTCCAGGCCCCGAACAAAAATCCGGTCACTGGTAATCCGGCAGTCCCAGGCCCGGCCGCCCAGACGATCGACCAGACCCTGCCGAGCCACGACGCCCAGATCGCCCGGCTCGAGCAGGAATACCGTGACCACGCCGGGTTTCGTCAACTGGTCACCGACTACAACGCCGAAACCGGACACCCCGGTCGCGGCGTGACCGCCAGCCTCGAAGCGCTGGATCAGGACGCCGTCGCCGGCGCACCGGCCTTCGCCCTGTTCCGCGCGGTCCAACCCCGCGCGGAGATCGCCCGCGCCCTCGATCACCATTGGCGCGATGAACGCGAACGGCGGGATCGGAACACGCCTGCCCCGTGACCGGATCATTATGACCGAGACATTCCGGTCCTGATCCGGGACTGAGACTGATCCCGACATCCCAACCCTGCCAGCGCGCCCCTTGTGGGCGCGTTGGCGTTTCTGGACGCCGCACCGGCGCTCCCATGGAGACAAGCCATGCCCGCAAGATCGAACCCCGCGCCCGACAAGGCGCTCGAACGCCCGCGCGTCCTTCGCCGCGGCGATGATAATTTTCCGACCACCCCGGCGCTGCGCACCCTGCTGCGCGACCGTGGCATGATCGAAGAACCCGATCCGCCCCCCACGACGATCGGCTCTACCGCAGCCTCGCCATCGCCCGGCCCGAAAGCGCCGGGATTCATCCTCGGGAAGACCCAGCGCGGCACCCTCGACGTCGATCTCGCCCGACTGATCGCGTATAAATGCCTGATCCAGGGATCGGCCGGTGCTGGCAAGTCGATGGCACTCCGCCACATCATCGAACAGGCCCATCCCCACACCGCGATCGCCCTGCTCGACCCCGAGGCGGAGTTCGCCAATCTCGCCGCGCATATCGGTGCCCCGACCATCCGGGCGGCTGAAGTTGCCGCGGACGGTCTCGCCGTCGTGGCGCTCAACGCACGGCACCACCGGCTCTCGGTGCATCTCGATCTGAGCGATCTCTCGCCGGACGAACGGATCGTGCGTGCCTCCGCCTTCCTCAACGGCCTGCTCACGGCACCCAAGGAACACTGGCCGCACACGATGCTGGTTGCGATCGACGAAGCGCATCTGATCGCGCCGCACCTCGCGGCATCGGGACGCGACGCCGAGATCCGCCGCCTCGGAATCGCCACCCTGACCGAACTCTGCGCGCGGGGCCGCAAACGCGGGCTCGGACCGGTGATCGCGACCCAGCGCCTTGCCAAGCTGGCGAGTTCCGTGGTCAGCGAGTGCCACAATCATCTGCTCGGTCTGAACGTCTACGACCGGGACGTCGCCCGCGCAGGCGATCTGCTGGGGTTCCCCTACCAGAAGGCCTGCCAACTGCGCACCCTGCCGGCAGGACGGTTCTTCGCGATCGGGCCGGCCTTCGCGCGCGAGGCCGTCGCGGTCGACGTCACGATCGCGTCCACCCCGCATGTCGGCGCGACACCCTCTCCGATGCCCGGCGCACGGATGAGCGATGCCGACGCGCGTGACCGGCTCGATCTCGATCGGCTCCCCGCCGCGGCTGCGGTCGATCCTCGGCCCGACCGCAGGGGCCGAATGGTCCTCAGCCTGTTTCTGCTCAACGATCTCGCTTCGGTCGCGGGAACGATCATCCAGACCCTGAAGCGGATCTCGCCGAATGCCACGACCACCACGGAGATCGCCGCCAAGCTCGCAATCGAACCGGGGATCGTCGATCAGGCAATCGACCTGCTGATCGGAGAACGGATGATCGATGCGCTGCCACGCGGTGATTGCCGCGTCGTTCGCCTGGCTGCGACGTTACGCACCCTGATCGCCGATACGCCGATCGTCGGACTGTCCTGACATGGGCGATTTCGAGATCGTGACGCTCGATCCCGCGATCGCGGACCGGCCGTCATCCACGCCATCGGGGATCGTTCCCGTGCGGGAAATCAGATTCCACTCGCGGGGCTGGATGCCCGCAGAGCTTGATCGGCTGCGGGAAATGATCGGGGCAGGGACACCCTGGGAGGAAATCGCGATTGCGTTCAACCGTACGATCGAGACGGTGAAAACCAAAGCCTGGGAACGCGGCCTGTATCGTCCGAAGCTCCGCCCATGGACCGAGGACGAGGACCGGGTTCTGGTCACGGAATACGGCACCGTTCCGACCGCCACACTCGCGATCCGCCTCGAACGTGGTGTGCCAGCTATCTACGTCCGTGCCGGATTTCTCGGTCTCCAGAAGGCCGCACCTCCGCCGTGGTCAGAGGCCGAGGACGCCGTTCTCCGAGAGGTATATGCGACAGATGCGACGATCGCCGAGATCGCCGCCCGCCTTGGCCGGCCCGGCTCCGGGGTGATCAGCCGCGCCTCGCATCTCGGCCTGCGGCGACCCGAGGGACCGAAGCCCTGGCATCCCGATGAACAGGCCCTTGCCCTCAAACTCGCGGAGGAGGGCCACCGCTACCCGTCGATCCGCCGCAAGCTGGCCGCCAAGGGTTTTCCCCCGCGCGCGGAAAGCACGTTTCAGGCGTTCATCGCCGCGAGCGGCTATCAGCGGGGCTGGGGTCGGCCCTGGATCGAGGAGGAATGCGATCTCCTGCGACTGTCCTATCAAACCGGCGGCAATCTGGTGGCGCTTGCCCATCAGCTCGGCAGATCGCGGACATCGATCCGGTGGAAAGCCGCCGAACTACACCTGTCCGGTACCCATCCGAAGCCCAACGGCGCGCGCCAGGGCCGACCCTGGACCGAAGCCGACGATCAGATCCTGCGCGCTAACTATGGCAGGGGGCGGATGAAGACGGCGGACCTTGCCCGCCTGCTCGATCGACCAAAATCCGCGGTCTACAACCGCGCCTTCACCCTCGGATTGGATCACGGATATTGCCGGGACTGGACCCAAGACGAAGACCTCCTGATCCGCATCGCCCATGCGGCGGGAGTCTCGATCACGGATCTGGCTCAGGTGGTGCAACGCGATCCCACAATCGTCTCGAAACGGGCGATCAAGCTCGGCCTGCCGTTCTCCCGGCGCAATCGCACCGCGCCCCGCAACCTCCGCGCGGATCGGCCGGTGCTCGACCGCGCCGCGATCCTCGCCCTCGCCGCGCCGACTGGCCCCGCGGGTGATCCGTGGCGATCCTTCAAGGTGGTTCAGGTTTTTGGTCACGAATGAGGCGGCAGACATGAACATGGTCACCGCCGGGAGCGGGAAGCCATGCCGCATGCTGGCCGTGCGCCGCAAGGGGTAGGGCCTCGCCATGCTCGCCGGCGCAGGCACCGGCTGCGCGTGGCTACGTTTCCCGCGGGCCGGGCGAAGCAGCCCGTCCCGCGCCCTTGCCCCGCCCGCCCCGACGCGGCCGCCGAACGGTGTTTCAGGAAAGGAGAAACACCGATGAACAAATCGAAATGGCAGCGCTCCGGCAAAGCCAATGCAAATTCAAATCCCAATCCCCGCGACATCTACCAGGAGGTGACCGACAAGATCGTCGCCGCCCTGGAACGCGGCGTGCTGCCGTGGCAACGCGGCTGGGATCAGGGCATCGCCGGCGCGCCGATGAACCCGACGACGGGACGGATCTATCGCGGGATCAACAACC
This sequence comes from Acidiphilium sp., assembly GCA_028688905.1. Taxonomy (GTDB): domain Bacteria; phylum Pseudomonadota; class Alphaproteobacteria; order Acetobacterales; family Acetobacteraceae; genus Acidiphilium. The sequence continues at coordinate 61,194 of JAQTXH010000008.1, forward strand.
TCCTGCTCGGCATGATGCAGGACGCGGCCTTCAACGGCGATCCGCGCTGGTGCTCATACCGGCAGGCGCAAGCCCGTGACTGGCAGGTCCGCAAGGGCGAACGCGGCACCACCGTGGTGTTCTACCGCAAACTTCAGCGCCGGGGCGCGGAGGGCGCTGATGCGAGCGTCGTTTCCTCAGAAGGGGAGGGGGCACGACCGTTCTTCGTGCTGCGCGCCTCGACCGTGTTCCATGCCACCCAGATCGAGCGCATTCCCGTCTATAACCCACCGGGGATCGCCGCCGAGCCCTGGCGCACGCCCGAAGCGGTCCAGACGATCCTCGACAACAGTGGTGCCACCATCCACTACGGCGGGGCGCGCGCGTGTTTCGTCCCGTCACGCGACTGCATCCATCTGCCGCCTAAGGGCGCGTTCCGCAGCGACGCGGCCTTCGCTTACACCGCGCTGCACGAGCTCTCGCACTATGCCTATGCGGCACCCCGGCTGAACCTGAGCCAAGGCGGCCGGTTCGGCTCGGCGGCTTATGCGTTCGAGGAACTGGTGGTCTCGATCGCCTCGGTGAACATCTGCACCGTGGTCGGCGTCGAGGCCGAGATCGAGAACACCACCAGCTACCTTGCCGACTGGATGACCGTGCTGAAATCGGATCCACGGGCGATCTTCCGCGCGGCGTCCGACGCGCAGCGCGTGGCCGATTACGTCCTCGGCTTTCATCCGGACTATGCGGCCGCGGTGCAAACGGGAGCCGCGGTTGGAGCGGGAGAGCAGGACGACGACGGTGATCCGGGAGACCCTCTGGACGACGTTGGTGGCCAAGCCGCACCCCTTGCGACGGCTGCGTGATGGGCGCGTCGTGCCCCGCATATGCGGGGCAGGGCAGGGGGGATAGCGGACGATCCGCCCTCCCGCTCACCAGAAGCCGGCAAGGGACGCTCCCGCTCGACATCGACGCCAGCGCGGGCACCGGCTGGGATCCGACGTCCCCGCCGATCGCGCTGACGCCGGAGGTCACGCGTCTGCTGGCCGCGGATGCCGCCGTTGCGATCGGGGTCAGTGGCGGCAAGGATTCCTGCGCGGTCGCCATCGCGGTGGATCGGCACCTGAGCGCGATCGGCCATACCGGGCCGCGCATCCTGATCCACTCCGATCTCGGCCGGGTGGAGTGGCGCGATAGCCTCCCCGCCTGCCAGCGCCTCGCCGAGCGGATCGGCTGGGAACTGGTCATCGTCCGTCGGCAGGCCGGGGATTTGCTCCATCGCTGGGAAACTCGCTGGGAACGGAACATCGCCCGGTACGTAGCCTTGGAATGCGTGCAGGTGATCCTCCCCTGGAGCACGCCTGCTCTCCGGTTTTGCACTTCGGAGGCCAAGACCAAAGTGATTGCTTCAGCACTGGCCAAACGCTTTGCCGGTCGCCCGATCCTGAACGTGACCGGAATCAGGCGGCAGGAGAGCGCCAGCCGCCGTGCCAAGCCAATCGGCACGATCGACAGCAACCTCACGACACGGACCCGCGAGGCCTTCATCTGGAATCCGATCATCGAATGGCCGATCGAACAAGTCTGGCGGACCATCGGAGAGGCCGGGCTGACCCACGAGGCCTATGCCGTGTACGGCTCGACCCGTGTGTCGTGCGTGTTCTGCATCATGAGCTCGATCGGTGACCTGCGGGCCGCCGCCTCCTGCCCGGATAACCACGAGATCTACCGCGCCATGGTCGATCTCGAAGCACGCTCGACCTTCGCCTTTCAGGGAAACCGCTGGCTGGCGGACACCGCGCCGCATCTGCTCGACGCCGAGATGCGACGCGCCGTGACGCGGGCCCGGCTCGCTGCCCATGAGCGGATGCGGCTGGAGGCGCGGCTGCCCCGTCATCTCCTCTACGTCAAAGGCTGGCCGACGAGCGTGCCCACCCACGAGGAAGCTGACCAGATCGCGGAGATCCGCCGCAGGATCAGCACTCTGCTCGGCATCGATGCCGACTACCTGACCGCCCCGGCGGTCCGCGACCGGTATCGTGACCTGATCGCCGCGAAACCGGATCGTCTCACGGTCACCTGATCCTCGCCTTCGACATCACCCCTTCGTCCGAAAGGAACCCCGGCCATGACCGGCACCCATGACGATGACCTCGACACCACGGACATCGAGGATCGCAAACCGCAAGTCCAAACACGCCGCCCCGCCAAAGGCCTGCCGCTGATCGGCATCTGGGCGGAGATCCCGAAACCCCGCTCCGGCTATACCGTCCGGTGCATGCTCGCCTGCGCCAATCTCGCCGGGGCGCAAGACTATCTCTCGCCATACGGTGCCAGCCTGGTCGAGAACCGCACCGCGATCACCTGGTCGGTCCGGGAGTTCCGGACCCGCCCGGTGAAGCGGCCGCGACCGGACCGGGCATCCCGCATCCGGATCGCGGAACAGAACGTCATCGAAATCGGCTACTGACAGGAGATCCCGACATGGCAAAAATCGCAACCGATGACGAACTCGCACGTATCGTCACCGCAATCGTCGCAGACGCGCCGAACCAGAACGAACCGCGCTACCGCATGTTTCTTGATACCATCGCCGAAGCGATCGGTGCGTATCATGGCGTCACCATTGGTTCGGTGATGACCCCGGAGGAGGATCTGCCACAGTGGTCCGTGGCTTTCCGGGCGACGGTCGATACCGCCGACGATGGCGGTCCTTTCGCCCTGATCGACACCGACCTTGAGGTCAGGGAATGGCTTGCCGAAGGACGATCCGAAACCGAGAAAACACGATAAGGCAACAGCGGGTCAGATTTTGACTTTGCCTCGCTTGATGATCGGTTTTTTCTGCGGCTGCGCCTGGGTCGCAGGTTCTTCTGCGGTCTCCGACGCGACATCGGGGGAGGGCGGTGGATCATTTTCAGGAGTTGGCAGCGTATCGCTGACAGACGGCGCTTCTCTCGATTTTCCCAGTTCGGCTTGAAGAGTTTTGATCTGGGCGCGCGCCTCGGTCAGAGACTTGCGATCAGCCTTGTTTTTCATTGTCAGGGTTTTGTTGGCCTGCTCCAGATGCTCGACCCTGTCCCGCAATTCCTGGACTGACAATTTCGGTTTTGCCGCGGCGGTGACCGGCTTGGCCGGGGCCTTCTCCGCCTGTTTCGGAGCGACTCTTGCGGGAGCCTTCGCAGCAGTCATTTGCACTTTTGCAGGCAAGGCTTTCGCTTTCACAGAGGCAGGTCCCTTTGCCGATGGTTTGGACGATCCTTTGATAGCCTTGGCCATACGGAATTCCTCTCGATGGATTGTTGTTTGAAGTAACGCAAAACCAGAAAAATGAAAGAGGACGGGGAAAAACACCGAACAAGAATATCGGCTACCGCATCCGTCTCGGCCGGCAAGGGGTGGGTCTTCGCCATGCTCGCCGGCGCAAGCGCCGACTTGCGCGTGGCTCAGATCCCGCGGGCCGGGCGAAGAAGCCCGTCCCGCGCCCTTGCCTGCCGTCGCCGGGCTGCGGTCGCGCGATGGGTAGATCAGAGAAATCCAGAGGAAAGCAAAAGGATTTTGATCGGATCACAACCCATCGAAGGAGATCCCTCCCATGTCCGCCTCCCCCGAAACCATCCATTGCGATGCGCCCTCCCAGCCGAGCGGCGCGGAACCCGAACGCTACCGCTTCTTCAGCGTCAAGCTCCATCGCCTGATCTCCTACCGCGAAGACGGCGCGGTCTATGTCCGCGAGGTAGGTTCCGATTGGGTTCGCACCCGTGCGCCCGCCGCAACCGTTGCAATCCGGGTGGAACGCTTCGCGCGCGCCGCGCGCGCCATCACCAATCTCCCGGCCTGGGCACAGACGATCACCGACCTGCCCTCGATGGCCGAGATCGAGCGCTGGGTCTCGGACAGCGTGGTCGAAGCCACCGACGGCGAGGACGTCGAACCGGATGGTCACTCGCCGGACGGCGCGCCATCCTGGCTGCTCGCCCTCGGCATGATCTGAGGAGGGATCGATGACCCATACAACACGCCGCAACGGCAACGGCGAATTCATTGCCGATCTCATTGCCCGGACACGATCCGTCAAAGGCGGCCATCTGTTCATCGGTACTTCCGAATACACGCTCTATTGCGGCCAGGGCCGAACCCTCTCTGGCTACGATTGCGACAGCATGAAAGCGAGCGCCCTCGCCGCCGGCATCCCGATCATCGATGCGCGCACAGCCGATCAGGACGCATTCCTCAGCCTCGTGTTCAACGGACCGATGATCGCGGTCGGCGAAGAACCCCGGTTCTTCATGTGCAACGCGCTCTCCTATGAAAGCCTCCCGGTCATGGCCGCCCGCTATCACGCGATCGGTGCCACGATTCACAACATCCCCGAGACGCAGGAGGCTGGCGATGACCCGCTATCGCTCCCGACGTGAACGGCTGATCAAGCAATACGGGCGGATCGCCGACAAATATCGGCTCCATGCCTGGTGGCTGCGCGGCGCGCTCGATCAGGTCACCGGCAAGCCGGTCCCCCCGCTGCATCCCGATCTCTCCGATGAATACGAGAACGGGGCGTGGTGCATCCGCCATGGCTACATCCGGATCAACGACATCGAGCGGTTCAAGCGCCTGATCGTCGAGACCGAACGCGGCCGTCCCTACCAGCGCGGCCGGTTCGCCCAGGAACACCCGGATCTGCTCGCGGCGATCGAACCCACGAGCGCAATCCACCCGCCAACCTGAACCATCGCGGCGATCCGATCCCGTCCAGTCAGGATTTCGACCGGATCGCCTGACCCTGACCTCTCCCATCAAGCCCACCGAAGCCAACGCCGCTCCCTCCCGGGGCGGCGTTCTTCGTTCGTTCCAAAGGATATCCTGCCATGCCGATCAATCCCTTCGACCAGGGTGGCCAACTCAGCCTCGACCTGTTCGGCACCACCGCACTCACCCCAGCCGATCTCATCAATCCGGTCGGCCTGATCCGAATCCCGATGAAGGAGGATCCGGTCGAAGATACCGATGACTCCGACACGCCAGAAGGGCAGGGGGGTCATCCGACCAGACCTGGCGATCATCGGCGCGCGAAGAATTTCCGGCTCGATGGGGCACGCAACCTTGCCGCTGGCTGGAAAGCCCGGGCGCAGGACAATCTCGCCGCGATCCGGCTGTTGCAGCTGATCGAAACCCGGAACCGTCCGGCAACGCCGGAGGAACAGGCGCAGCTGATCAAGTTCTGCGCCTTCAGCAGCAGCGAACTGGCCCAGGGCGTGTTCCGCGCCGCTGGATCGACCTCGACATCGGACGCGGACACGAACGCGGACGAGGGGTTCCGCGCCGGCTGGGCGGAGATCGGCCGCGATCTGGAAACCCTGGTCAGCCCGCACGAACGGGCCGGGTTGATGCGCGCCACCCAATACGCCCACTACACCCCGGAATTCATCATCCTGGCCTTGTGGGCTGCGGTGGCACGGCTCGGCTACGCCGGTGGCCGCGTCCTCGAACCCGGTTGCGGCACCGGCCTGTTCCTGGCCCTTGCGCCCGATGGCATCGCCGCGAACAGCCATTTCACCGGGATCGAGGCCGATCCGGTGACCGCGCGCATCACCCGCCTGTTGTTCCCCGAAAGCCAGATCCGCCGGGAGGATTTCACCAAGGCGAAACTCGCCGGGGATTTCGATCTCGCCATAGGGAATCCCCCGTTCTCTGATCGCACCCAGCGCCTGACCGAGATCACCCCGCCCACCGCCATGTCGCTGCATGATTATTTCATCGCGCGGTCGATCTACCACCTCAGCCCCGGCGGAATCGCCGCCTTCGTGGTCAGCCGCTGGACCATGGACAAGATCGACGACACCGCCCGCACAGTCATCACCAGCAAAGCCGATCTGCTCGGTGCGGTCCGCCTGCCGGCCGGGGCGATGCGCGCCGACGCCGGCACCGATGTCGTGGTCGATCTGCTGGTCTTCCGCGCCCGCGCCGACGATGAGATCCCCGGTCCGGTGAACTGGATCGGCACGAGCGAAGCCCTGCCCGCCACGGGCGACGAGCCCGCGATCGCGATCAACCGCTACTTCCTCGACCATCCTGCCCAGGTCCTCGGCACCCATGACCGGACCACCAGCCCCTACGGCTTGGTCTATACTTGCAAGGGCGACACCGGCCCCGGCCTCGAAGCGGCGATCCACGCGGCGCTCGCGATTCTGCCGCCCGGCGTCCACATCCCGGACCCCACCCGGTTCCGCAAGCCCGACGAAGCGGTGCAACCGGTCTACACCGGCCATGCCGCCGACGGGGCGACAATCCGCGAGGGCAGCTACCTCGTAATCCGCAACCGGCTGCATCAGGTGATCGACGGCATCCCGACCGAGATCCCGGTCAAGCAGAAGAATTCCAAACGCGACGGCATGCCGCTGCTGTCGGCCCAGATTATCGACGGGTTGATCCCGATCCGCGATGCGGTCCGGGAGGTGCTCCGCGCCCAGGAAGCCGACCTGCCCTGGCAGGACGCCCAACAGAGACTCCGCCTGGTCTACGGCCGCTTCGTGCGCATTTTTGGGGCGATCAACCGCATGCAGGTGGTGACGATCGCCGACGAGGAGACCGGCAAGACCCGCGACATCGTCCGCCGGCCCAATCTCGCCCCCTTCGCGGATGACCCCGACGTCTGGCTGGTCGCCTCGATCGAGGAGTACGACCCGGATACCAATCTGGGCCGCCACGGCCCGATTTTCGACCGAAGGGTGATCCACCCGCCGGCGGAACCGATGATCGAGACCGCGACCGACGCGCTGACGGTCTGCCTGCACGATCGCGGCAACGTCGATCCCGACTACATCGCCGAATTGCTCGGCACCACCGCCGAGACCGTCATCTCCCTCCTGCCCAAGGCGATCTTCCTCAACCCGGAGAGCCGCCGCTGGGAAACCTCCGACGCCTATCTCTCCGGCCCGGTGAGGACCAAGCTCGCGATCGCCCGCGCGGCCGCGGTCGAGGACCCACGGTTCGAGAGCAATGTCACCGCCCTCGAAGCCGCCCAGCCGGTCGATCTGAAACCGTCCGAGATCACCGCCCGGCTGGGGGCGACCTGGATCCCGACCAAGGTGATCGAGCGCTTCTGCACGGAGATCATCGGTGTCACCACCCGTGTCAACCACGTCCGCGAGGTCGGCAGCTGGACGATCAACACCCACGCCTTCGCCGGCGTGGGTGCCTGCACCACCGAATGGGGTACCGAACGCCGTCATGCCGGACATTTGCTCGACGATGCGCTGAACTCGCAGATCCCGCAGATCTGGGACGTCTGGCGGGACGCGGGCGGGTCAGAACGGCGCGAACTCAACGTGGTCGAGACCGAGGCCGCCAAGGAGAAGCTGACCAAGATCAAGACCGCGTTCCAGTCCTGGACCTGGACCGATGCCGAGCGGGCCGAGACGCTCTGCCGGATCTACAACGATCTGATGAACAATCTGGTGCCCCGCCACTTCGACGGATCGCACCTGACCCTGCCGGGTGCTTCCAGCGTGATCAGCTTCTACCCTCACCAGAAGCGGGTGATCTGGCGGATCATCGCCGATGGCGCGACCTACATCGCCCACGCGGTGGGTGCCGGCAAAACCTTCTCGATGGCCGCGGCGGTGATGGAGCAGAAACGCCTCGGCATGATCACCAAGGCGATGATGGTGGTCCCCGGTCATTGTCTCGCCCAGGCCAGCCGCGAATTCCTGCAACTCTACCCGACCGCCCGTATCCTGGTCGCCGACGAGACGAATTTCGCAAAGGCGAAGCGCCAGCGCTTCCTCGCCCGCGCCGCCACGGGGGAATGGGACTGCATCATCATCACCCATTCCGCGTTCAAGTTCATCGCCGTGCCGGCCAGCTTCGAGCGCGCGATGCTCGAGGACCAGATCGCGGCGATGGAAGAAATCCTGACCAGCGTGGACAGCGACGACCGGATCAGCCGCAAGCGGATCGAACGGATCAAGGAGGGGTTCGAAGCCCGGCTCGACGCCCTGGGCAGCGACAAGGACGATCTGCTGACCATCGGTGAGATCGGCATCGACCAGATCATCGTCGATGAAGCCCAGGAGTTTCGTAAACTCAGCTTCGCGACCAACATGGCGACGCTGAAGGGGGTCGATCCGAACGGCTCGCAACGCGCGTGGGATCTGTTCGTCAAGGCGCGGTTCGTCGCTCAGAAGAACCCCGACCGCGCCCTGCTGATGGCGAGCGGCACCCCGATCACCAATACGATGGGTGAACTCTACACGCTGCAACGCTTCTTTGCCGAAGATATCCTGACCCGGATGGGTTTGCAGCATTTCGACGGCTGGGCCGCTAACTTCGGGGACGCGCGCACCGATCTCGAACTCCAGCCGTCGGGCCTCTACAAGCCGGTCACGCGGTTCTCCGAATTCGTCAACGTGCCGGAACTGATCGACATCTTCCGCAGCTTCGCGGATGTCGTGCAGAAAGCCGACCTGCGCGAGTATCTGAAACTCCCGCGGATCGCGACCGGCAAGCGCCAACTGGTCACGGCCGAGCCGAGCGCGGGGTTCCGCCAGTACCAGCGCTTCCTCGACCACCGGATCAAGGAGATCGAGGCGCGGAAAGGCAAGCCGCAGAAGGGCGACGACATCCTGCTTTCGGTGATCACCGACGGCCGCCACGCAGCGATCGATCTGCGCCTGGTCACCCAGGGCCTCATGCCGGACCCGGACAGCAAGCTGAACGCCCTGATCGACAAGGTGTTCGAGATCTGGCGCGACACGGCGGAGCGCAGATACCTGCAGCCTGACGGTGAAGAGTATCAGAACCACGGTGCCGGGCAGATGATCTTCTCCGATCTCGGCACGATGAACGTCGAGAAGACCCGTGGTTTCTCGGCGTATCGCTGGATCAGGGATCAGCTGATCGCGCGCGGCGTGCCCGCGGCACAGATCGCCTTCATGCAGGATTACCGCAAGGCGGCGGACAAACAGCGGGTGGTCTCCGACTTCAACGCCGGACGGGTCCGGATCCTGATTGGATCGTCGCAGACCATGGGCACCGGCGTGAATGGCCAGAAGCGGCTGGTGGCGTTGCACCATCTCGATGTGCCGTGGCTGCCCTCGGACATCGAGCAGCGCGAGGGTCGGATCGAGCGGCAGGGCAACCAGAACGAGGAGATTGCGATCTACGCCTATGCGACGCAGACCAGCATGGATGCGACGATGTGGCAGAACAACGAGCGCAAGCAGCGCTTCATCGAAGCCTCGCTGTCGGGGGATCGCACGATCCGCCGGCTCGAAGACGCCGGGAGCCAGTCCAACCAGTTCGCCATGGCCAAGGCGATCGCCTCGGGGGATCAGCGCCTGATGCAGAAGGCGGGGCTGGAAGCCGAGCTTGCCCGACTCCGCCGCCTGAGTGACGCGCATATCGACAGCCAGATCTCGATCCGCCGGACGCTGAACGAGGCGCACTGGTCGATCAAATCCGCCACCAAGCGGATCGCGGGGTTGGAGCAGGATATCGTGCGGCGGATCGACACCACCGGCGATGCGTTCGCGATGATCCTGGGCGAGACCCAGTTCACCGAGCGCAAGCATGCCGGTTCCGCGCTGATCCGGACCATCATGGAAAGCGCCTGGGAGCAGAAGGAAGAGATCGCCGGCGAGATCGGCGGCTTCGAATTCAGCCTGCAGGTCCTGCGCAGCCGGAAGGGTTCGATCGACGACGCGAAGGTGATCCTGCACCTGACCGATCAGCGCCTCATGATCGACATGCCCGATGAGATGAACGCACTCGGGGTGATCGCCCGGGTCGAATCCGTGATCAACCGGCTGGAGATCCAGCGTGACCGGGCACAAGAGGACCTGATCAACGCCGAACACCGGATCAGCGAGTACCAGTCCCGCCTCGGCGTGCCCTTCGAGTTGCAGGGTGAGCTTGACGCCAAGATCGCGGAACTCGCGGCGATCGACAAGGCATTGGTCGCCACGGAGAGCGAGACCACCAGCGGCACCGAGCCAAACGCGAGCGGAGTAGGGGACCAACCCCCGGAATTCCCCGCCGAGTTCGCACGGCGTTCCGTGCTGGAGGACGATCCGACCGATGATGTCGGTGCGCCTGCGTCCGACGCCGATCAGGACGAATAGGGGAGGGGAACCGCCCCCTCCCAACCCTTGCCACCGACACCGACACCGAGACCCGAAAGGAGTTCGCCATGCTCCCCACCGTGCTTGCCCGCGCGATTCGCCTGCCCCTGCTGACCCCGGAGCCATTCACCCCCACGAAATGGGATGATGCGCCGATTAAAGCCAAATTCGGCAACCATCTGCTCCGGTTTATCGCGGAGGATTTCCCCGAGCATATGTTCACCCAGAAATTCTACGCTCGCCTGGCGAACACGTTTGGCCATATTGCGCACTACAATAAGCACGGGTTCTGGAGCGAATTCTTCTTGACCCGTGAAACGAAGATCGAGTTCCTCGACCAGACGATCCGCCACCCCTGCTATGGCGACCCGGCCTGGACCTACAGCGATGTGGAACGGGTCATCCGCGCCCGGCTGAAACAATCGGGCGTGATCGACTGGCACAGAAGATTGCTCGTGCAGGAAACCGAAGCACAGGAACGAGCCGAATACCAACGGCTCGCCCGGAAATTCGCCCCGAAACCAACTGACGGCACTCTTCCCGACCCAGAAGACACGACGAGTGCCGCACAAACGTATTTCCAAACGGAGATCGTGCCCGCCGATCGGACATCCGCGCAGCCGCATGCCCCATCGACCAGCCGTAGTTCTGTCACGGCACCGATGAACGCCCAGCCGGACCTCTTCGCCGGCCTGTAGCCCGCCTGCGATCGCATGGTGCCGTTCCCGGCACCGCTGCGCTCCATCGCCACCTGCGCCACCCGGCCCCGCGCTGGCACCGTTCCGGCGCACCGCAGGGCAGGGCGGCTCGCCGGCAATGGTGCCGGTCCCGTCCCCATGCGCCGCTGATCCTGCTTCCAGAACTGTCTGGAAGGAAAACGCAAACGAATGAAGGACATCCCGATGGACCTGAGACAGGTTGATCCCAAAACACTCGTGCCCAACCCCGCCAACCCCCGCCGGGTCAAACCCGACGAGGCCTACGAGGCCCAGCTCGCCGCCAACATCCGCGAGATCGGCCTGATCCAGCCGCCGATCGCCCGCGAGATCGACGGCAGACTGGTCATCAAGGCCGGTGACCGCCGCACCCGCGCCTGCATCGCGGCCGGGCTCACCACCATCCCGGTGCTGGTGCTCGACGGCGACGATGCCAATCACGACAGCATGCGCGCCTTCAGCGAGAACATCGTCCGCACCGGCCTCGGCACGGTCGACATGTGGCGCGCGATCGAAGCGCTCTGCGGCGACGGCTGGACCGATGAAGGCATTGCGACCGCGCTCGCTCTGCCGCCGCGGGTGATCAAGCGCCTGAAGCTCTGCGGCTCGATCCATCCCGCCATCCTCGATCAGATGGCCAAAGGCGACGAACCCAACGAGCGCGACCTGCGCACCATCGCCAGCGCCTCGCGGGAGGATCAGGCGGAGGCCTGGAAGAAGCACAAGCCGAAGAAGACCGAGCTCACCAGCTGGTGGGATTTTGCGCGGGCGCTGACCAAAACCCGGTTCTACGCCCGCGATGCGTCGTTCGACGCCAAGATCGCCGCAGCGAACGGCATCGTCTGGGAAGAGGATTTGTTCGGCCAGGACGGGGTGGACAATCGCTACACCACCCAAACCGAGGCGTATTTCAACGCGCAGCACGAGTATCTGACCAGAAAGCTGCCGAAGGGCCACGTCATCCTGCCGGTGAACGAGCACGGCGAACCGAAGCTGCCCGCCAAGGCGGTGAAGGTCTATGGCGACAAGCCTGGCAAAGGCGAGACCGCCGGCCGCTTCGTCGACGAGCGTAGCGGCAAGATCGAAACGGTGATCTACCGCCTGCCCGAACCCAAACCGGTCCTGAAATCAAAGGCGAAGGGCAAGGCCCCGACCGCTGCCGGGGCAGGGGGTGCGACCGACGAAGCCGGCGATACAGGCGAGACCGAAAACGAGGCCGAGATCGTGCAGGCGAGTTCCCGCCCGCCGGTGACCAAGGAAGGCCTCAAGATGATCGGCGACTTCCAGACCGACGCGCTGCATGAAGCCCTGGATCAGGTCGAGATCGACGATCAGACCCTGATCGCCCTGCTGGTGATCGCCTTCGCCGGCACCAATGTGCAGGTCCGGACCGGCGAGAAGATCGAACCCGGCCAAGTCTACCACCGCCGTGAGACGATCGCCTATCCCCTGATCTCCGGAGGCGTCCTGACCCTCGATCCCGAGACAATCCGCACCGGCGCGCGGGCGATGCTCAAGCACGCGCTCTGCCTGCGCGACGGTTTTGGGATGTTCTCCGGGCCGGTCGCACGTATCGCCGGCGAGACCGTCAACGCCCTCCAGTTCCTGCCCAACATGGCTACGCAGGAATTCCTCTCCTGCCTGTCCAAGCCCGAGATCGAACGGATCGGCAGCGCCAGCGGCGTCCTGCCCCGCCAGACCGGCAAGGCAACCCGCGCCGCGGTGGTCGATCGGTTCAAGACCGAGCGGTTCATCTACCCCGGTGCGGCTTTTGCACTCACGGCGGACGAAGCCGCGAAACTCGCCGAAAGCCATGCGCGGGACGCCGACTATCTCGGTTCCGATGATGACGGCATCGAAGACGGGGGCGATGACCACGAGGAAGGCGACGCCGAACGCTCGACGGAGGACCCCGACCCCGCGGAAGATGACGAGGACAACGCCGATCCGAAGGAAGATCCGACCGACCTCAATGCACCCGTATCCGGAACGCCCGCCGAAATCGAGCAGATCGCAGCGGAATAATCCCCATCCACCCCCAAGCGATCGTGCCGGGCCCGAAAGCCCGGCACGAGGAGGCAATGATGCTCATCACTGACGAACAACGCGCGGCGATGCTCGCCAACGGCCGCGAATACGCCCGCAACCCGGCCTTCAACCCGGTTCCTGTCGTGAAACTGTTCGACCCGCTCGGCAGCGGAACCTGGCTGCTGACCGATCTTAATCCGGAGGACCCTGATATCGCAGCAGGATTATGCGATCTCGGCTTCGGATTTCCGGAATTGGGAAGTGTCAGGATCTCGGAACTGGAAGCGGTCAGGACGATGCCGATCCGGCGCGGCATCGGGATCGAACAGGACCGGTTTTTCAGGCCGACCAAGACGATTACCGATTACGCCGACGAGGCACGCCGGAACCAGCGGATTTCCGGATAGGTCGGATATGCGCTTGAGCCGAACAACCTATATTGACGGGGGCATTGAACTGACTATCTATATGACCAGAATAAGCGGAGATGATTCCACATGAACAGTTGGCCAGTTCAGGATGCGAAGGCGCGCTTTAGCGAACTTCTCGAGACCTGCATGAAATCGGGACCGCAGTTGGTGACCAAGCGGGGAACCGATATGGCCGTTTTGGTGCCGGTCCGTGAGTGGAAACGGTTGCAGAGCGCGGGGAAGCCATCCTTGAAGCAACTGCTTCTGACGCCAGACGCACGAGGAGAGATTGTGGTTTCCGTCCGGGGGAAGTCAAAGCGCCGTGAGCCGGTTGATCCCGGTTGAATGGTTCAGTTCCTCCTTGATACCAATGTGGTGTCCGAACTCAGGCGTGTCCGGCCCCATGGGGCTGTCGTCAGTTGGATTGAATCCATAGCCGCCGATGATCTGTTCCTTTCGGTGGTGACCATCGGAGAAATTCAAGCGGGGATCGAGATCACCCGTGAGCAGGATCCGGGCAAGGCAGCCGATATCGAGACGTGGCTTGATCAGGTCGCCGAATCATACAACGTCGTGCCAATCACTGGGCCGGTTTTTCGGTGCTGGGCGAAATTGATGCACCGGCAGTCGAGTGAACTCATCGAGGACGGTTTGATCGCTGCGAGTGCAATTGTCCACAATCTCGTTGTTGCAACACGGAATGTCAGGGATTTTGCAAGCTTCAAAGTTAAGGTTATTGATCCCTTCAACCTTCCGGCTTGAAATCGCCGAAGGGGGAATTGCGGGAACTCCGAATTACCCATCCATATCAAGGCCGAAAGCGACAACCAAGCTATAAAATTCAAAAACCACAGCAACCCCGTGGACTTCGACGCTGCATCCAACCAGCTTCAACCAAAACTGAACCGATCGATGAACGAATGGAGCAAATGGAAATATCACCGATCTCAATGCAAAAAATGACTACCTCGGCCCAAATCGAACAATAATATCAGAACTTTTTCAACCCCATAGAAGGTAAAATGAGCCATGTCAGACCACACTCTTGCAGACGCTATATTTATAGGCGGAAATGAATTGATAATGGTTTTTCTCCTCATTGTTGGAGTAAAAATGCATCAAATAAATGAGAAAAAAATGAGAAAAAAAAATGAGAAAAAGAACGAAACAACAGAATAAATATATCTACGGTTGAATCAAGATAAATCCCGTCCGGTTTAACCGACCAATCCAATTCATAACAAAATATTTGACCATCCGGGAGAGCAGGATAAGATCAGACTCGCGCTTCATTATGTTGCTGTAAAATCGCCAGTCATAATCAACAATAATCCTGGCGAGTTTCCATAAGATATCTTCTGCGTCAATTGATACAGACGAAAAATATAGCGAATTATTGATAATTATTAGCGCCTGCGGCGCTGTCGTCAACTGTCCACGCCAACAACGCCCTCGTGTTTCTGCGGTCTGAACCGGGACCGGCCAGCCGGTCAAGGCCGCTCGCAAGCTCGCGCCGCCCAAGAGCGGTTCGGGCGCGATAGAGCGCCCTCTGCCCTGACCGCCCGCCCGGCCCGGTTCTCCTCGACCGCACACGAGGGACGTCGCTGGCAACGGCCAGCCGCCTCCCGCGTGATGACATGAAAATGGAGATTGAAATGGCTGGATCAATGAACCGCGTCACCCTGATCGGCAACCTGGGCCAGGACCCGGAAATCAGCACCACGCAGACAGGCGGGAAAGTCGCCTCGATGTCGCTGGCGACGAACGAAAGCTGGATCGACAAGCGCAGCGGCGAACGGCAGGAACGCACCGAATGGCACAAGATCGTCGTCTGGAACGAGGGCCTGATCGGCACGATCGAACGCTGTGTCCACAAGGGCAGCAAAGTGCTGGTGGAGGGCATGCTGAAGACCCAGAAATGGGTCGATCAGTCAGGAACCGAACGCTACACGACCAAGGTGGTCCTGAGCGGCTTCAACAGCCAGCTGATCCTGCTCGACCCCCCGAACGGTACCGGACGGCAGCAGGGCGAACGCACCGCCGCACTCCGCCCGCGCGAGACCGCTGGCACAACGGGCGGCTTCACACCAGGTGCGGGGGCCGATCTCGACGACGAGATCCCGTTCGCCCCGTGCGTCGACTGACCCGCGAAGTTCGGGCGATCGGCCACTTGGCCGATCGCCCACGCGCGCCTTCGCTTCATCCCCCTCGACAGGAGACGACCATGCCTCACCCCATCGCACCGGGCTTCGTGACCGAAACCGAAATCCGCCAACTCGCCACTCTGCTGAACGCCAACCGTTACCCCGACCATCACGTCCTCATGATCACCGCCGGCGATCTGCGGCGGTTCTGCACCACCGCCATGATCGGTGCCCGCCTGATCGAAGCCAGCGCGGATCTCGCATTCGACTATGGCTTCACGCCGACGCGGGACGACACCGCCGACGTCGGCTGACCTCCTCCCGGCCGGGTGGAACCCGCTCACACCCCCAGAAAGGATCTATCCGATGCCATGCACAATCACTCTGAGCGCGATCCCCGGCCGCAAGACCCACTTCGGCATGACCCTCGCGCTGACGGGAAAATCCCTCGATCGCAAAACGATCGAGGTGGTCAGCACCGTCAACGACATCCGCAGCGCCGTCGCCGATTTCGGGCGGGCAGTCCACGAGGCTCACCCGGAAGAATCATTCTACGTCTCAGTCTCGATCGCGAAAGGCTGCCGCAAACCGAACGGCTACGACGCGGCGGACAAGAATGATGGTCTTGGCGAGCGCACTTACCTGAAAATGGAGGAGACCGCGCCATGCCCCGCCACCAGATGATCGACGACATCGAGGCGATCTGCGCCCGCAACAAGGATGAGGGGTTCAATGTCGCCTGCGACATCCTCGCCGAACTCGGCCTGCATGCCCTGACCGATCAGGCGCTCGAAACCCTCGCCGAACGCTGCCGCTACGAGTTCTGCAGCGGCGGCATGATGGCCGTTCCGTCGGCGCTGCAGATGTCGCTCGATATCTGAGCGCCTTCATCCCCACCTTCCAATGTGATAGGAGAAGCCATGGCTGATTCACCTGTTGAAAACCCAGGCACCCCGGACTACCCTCATGAGATGGAAACCCGGGTTGCCATCCTCGAGCACTCGACCGCAGAACTGAAATTCGAAATCCGCGAAGGATTTAACGCTATTGCCGCCGAATTAGACGCGTCCGACAAGGCTATTGCCAACATGCATGTCGCCATACAATCTAAAAATGCCGACTTTCAAAAAAGAGGTTTTTCTGATGACCAATGAAACAAGTGATCTTGATCGTCTCAATCTCGAACTCGAAACCGAGCGCCACTTTCTAGAAGCGGAGCGTCGAAAAGAGGCGCAGGAACAGAAATCTCGTGAGTCCGTTGTGCGGGTCTTCATCTTTGTTATGGCAGTAGGTTTTGTAATACTTTCGGCTCTTATTGTAGTGACAAGTCCCGTGAAAAATCCGTGGCCATTTTAGTAGCCTCGATAGAGGGTATTCAGCAGTTGTTTCGATCTACCCTGAACCACGAGCACGCCGGCAACCGTAGTAACCCCACGACACCGCCGGACCGATCTGACCGGAAATATCCAGTCTGTTCAAATCGGAATCCAGTCTGTGCGGACCGAGTTGCGAACAGGACTCAACAGCAATCTCAAGTGGACGGTCGGCACAATCTTGGTGGCCGGCGCACTTGAAATTGCCATCATAACGCTGCTGTTCAAGCTGCACTAAATCTACCGTGCGAGACGCGTCACCCCGCGCCTAGCCTGATTTTCCCCACCATCAGCGACTGACCGACCGGACAGGCAAGGCCTGCGCCGGCCATCGTCGCATGCCCGAAAGGTCAATCCCATGCTCCGCCAATACTTCGCCTCGCCCTTCATGGGCGGGAATAATCCCCTGCGCATCGGCACCATCGCCGTCGGCAGCATCTACTACATCCAGGACGATGGCTGGTGGCACGACCGCTTCCGCGGCGCACCGGTCTGCCGCGACCCCTGGATCGTCGAAGCCTTCCTCAACGGTGTCTGCGCCGCAGCCCGACGCAACCCCGACACCGGCCGATGGGACGACGTCTACCTCGCAGGCCGATCTGACCTCGCGATCGTCCGCTCGCTCCGCACCGGCAAACGCCAGATCGTCACAGTTCGCATCCTCAAGCTTGCCGATGACGAAGGGCATCACCGGATATGGCCCACCTATCCCGACCACCCCGCCGCGCATCTGGTCGAGCGCTTCCTCAACCGCGATCATCGCCGCCATCTGGTCCGGAGAGCGGCATGAGCGGCGCACCGGAACTCCCCATCATCCCCGGCATGCCGAAATCCCGCCGGCTGCTGATCCTCGCCTGCTCGCAACGCAAGCGGCGCGACCTGGCGAGACCTCTCGCGATCGACTTCTACGACGGACCGCTCTGGCAAACCCTGCGTACCGTCGATCACGCCGGCGCGCACGCGCAGGTCGCCGTGCTCTCCGCCCTCTACGGATTGCGCGACGCCCGCTTCGAGCAGATCGCCGATCTCCACTACGATCAGGTCATGACTCGCAGTCAGGCCGACGCCATGATCGCAGGTGGGGTCGCGACGCGATGGCCCCGGCCACCGCGCCGGAGCCTGCCCGATACGTTCGGAATCGCACCCGCCGCGGAAATCTTCTCGATGACCCGCGCCATCAATGGCCCGTTCGTCGACGTCGCGATCGCCGGCGGTCACCTCTACATCGACGTCGCCCGCGGTTGGATCCCGAACTTCATCCGATCCGGCTGGATCGCACCCGATGCGCCGCTCACGATCATCAACGACATGATCGGCCGCATGCGCCAGTCCCTCCGACAGTGGCTTATCGCTCCCGGCCCGATCAACCTCTCCGCGTCTCCCCCTTCCACCTGAAAGGATCCCGCCATGCTCACCGCGTACTGCGACCGATCAGGCACGATCGGCTTCTGCCCGGCGACCTGCCCGGATGGCACCCTGCCGATCGCCAGCCACGCCAATGATGCCCTGCTCCGGGGTGCCATTGCAGCCGTCGCCCGCTATGCCCACGACAACAACACTCTCCTCGTGCCGGGACTTCCCGAAGCAGGCGACGGCGAAACCGCTCTCAATGCGCTGATCACCTTCACGGCGCGCGTGCGCGAACGCCTCGCCGCCGATCTCGATCACATACAAGGTCAATCCACCCACGCCATCGTCCCCCGCGACGGCGACGTCGCACACCGGCGCGGGTTCCGCGCGCACGAGAACCCGTTCACGCCCGGGACGGATCTCCACACGATCTGGGATGACGACTGGCATTTCCGTGATCGATCCGTCAACGGCCGCTCCGATGCCTCCCGTCGCGAGGAGAAATCATCGTAAAACACGAGCAGAATCCGCAGCCACCAGCCAACATCGACCTGCTCAGCACGGCCTTGCGCCATGCCAACTGCGTCAACGACGCCCGGGCGAGACCTGCCTGGATGCCGAAGCCGCCAAACTCAAACGACGAATCACCATCGGCGAAACCCGGAACTGAAAGCGCCTGCGGCGCTGTCGTCAACTGTCCACGCCAACAACGCCTTCGTGTTTCTGCGGTCTGAACCGGGACCGGCCAGCCGGTCAAGGCCGCTCGCAAGCTCGCGCCGCCCAAGAGCGGTTCGGGCGCGATAGAGCGCCCTCTGCCCTGACCGCCCGCCCGGCCCGGTTCTCCTCGACCGCACACGAGGGACGTCGCTGGCAACGGCCAGCCGCCTCCCGCGTGATGACATGAAAATGGAGATTGAAATGGCTGGATCAATGAACCGCGTCACCCTGATCGGCAACCTGGGCCAGGACCCGGAAATCAGCACCACGCAGACAGGCGGGAAAGTCGCCTCGATGTCGCTGGCGACGAACGAAAGCTGGATCGACAAGCGCAGCGGCGAACGGCAGGAACGCACCGAATGGCACAAGATCGTCGTCTGGAACGAGGGCCTGATCGGCGTGATCGAACAATTTCTCCGCAAAAGCAACAGAGTGCTGGTGGAGAGCATGCTGAAGACCCAGAAATGGACCGATCAGGAAGGAAACGAGCGCTACACGACCAAGGTGGTCCTGGGCAACTTCAGCAGCCAGATAATCCTGCTCGACCCCCCGAACGGCGCTGGCCGGCAGGGCGAGCGCGCCGCTACGCCCCGCCCGCACGAGTTTGCTTCCTCAAACCATAATGGAGACAAGAAATGATACCGGTGGATATGGCTACCGCGATCTACCAAATTTGCGGATTTTTGATGTTAGGGATTTTTGCAATAGCGAAAATAAATAAAATAGACAACAGAACATTCGGTTACTATTTCATTGCAGCAGCTATATTAATGGTAGTTGCAATGGCAGCTGCTTCGAAGGCGGATCAAAGTCATGAGTGCTGTGCGAGTTTATCATCTACTATCCTGAAGAATCCCCGGCCCGTTGAGCCGGGGTTTCTGATTCCAGAGCATCCCCATGATCATTGACCTCCGAACCGTCGCCCAGCGATGGTCACACCGCAGCACGACTTGGTGCCCGCAGCGCGAACCGTTCGATCCGCGCTGTTACGACGTAACACCCCTGCCCCACACCCGGATCGCCAAGGATTTCGTCCTGGCTCACCATTACTCCGGCACATTTCCCGTCGCCCTTGCCTGCTACGGGCTGTTCGAGCGCACCGGATGGCAGGAACGATTGCTGGTCGGCGTCGTCGTCTTCTCCGTCCCCGTCCAGGCCAAGGCCGCAGCTGCCTACGGTGCGGGATCGACCCGCTTCTGCGACCTCGGCCGCTTCCTGCTTGCCGACCGGGTGGGCGGAAACGCTGAAACCTGGACGCTTCGCCGCGCCCTCAAGCTATTCGCGGCAGAACACCAGGATGAGCACCGCCGGCCGAAATACCCCCTCGTTCTGGCCTATTCCGATCCGCTGCCGCGCACCGATGCGCACGGCACCGTCCGGTTCAACGGCCATTTCGGGGGGATTTACCGAGAGAAATCCGCCCTTTACCTCGGCCGCGCGACACGGCGACGGATCTGGCTCGCGCCTGACGGCACGAGCCTCTCCGATCGCGCCCTGTCCAAACTGCGCACCGGCGGCAACGGTGCGGCCTACACCTACGAGCATCTCCGCCGCCACGGCGCGCCGCACCGCGCCGTCGGCGAACCCGATGCGGCCTACGTCAGCCGCGCGCTGCGCGAGGGACCGTTCCGAGCGGTGCAGCATCCCGGCAACCACATCTACGCCTTCACCCTCGGCTCACACACCAGCCGGGCATCCCTCGCCGCCTCACTTCGTACCGGCGGCCCCTACCCCACCCACACCGACCGGCTGGACATCACCAGCCCATGAAAGGAGACCGCCATGGCCACCCTCAAACCCCGCGATGAATTCGACTGCGAAGGCTTCCGATGCGTGATCATCCGCACGAAAAACAAATTTCCTTCCGGTCACGACCTCGAACGTGACGGCTTCACGTTCAACGAACGCAGCCGGTACTGGTCGCGCATCGTTCTCGATACCCCGCATCTACAGGTCGAGGAACGCCAGCACCGCGATCATCTCGAGCGGATCGAGCGCCACTACCACGACCCACGATAATCAGGCCGCCGCACGATCATCCGTGCTGCCTGCCTCGCTGGCATTGCTCGCCTCGCCCGCATCGGCATCGCGTAATTCGCCAGCTTGCACGGCACCTGCGGAACCGTCGTCACCGACAATCGGCTGATCACTCTCTCCGGATACGCACGCAATGGCAGCTTCGGCCTTCGCGCGCCGTTTCCGGCGCGCAGTCAGCACCGACGCAGCCCATTTCCGCTCCTTCGCACTGACCTCACCAGAAATTCCACCGTCGAGGTCATAACGGGGACCGCCCCGCGCCAGCGCCGCGAGGTAGCTCAAGGCCCTGGTGAGCCGCACCATCACGAGATTGACCTGATCTTCCGTCAGCCCGATCTCGGCCCCGCCTACCTTGAGCCGATCGCTGGTCCCAATCGCCAGCGGCTTCGCCGGCCGCGCGGTGAGCACCGGATACCGAACCGCAACGAGGCCCAGCAACTCGCTCGCTTCGGCCCATTCCTCACGCACGAGCGCCCGCCACTTCCACGCCATCGCCACCTCACCAAACCGGTCTGGGCAAACGCCTCAGAATCCAGGATCGCCCAATCTCAAACGACAAATCGCCGCGCCGGAATCCGGACCTGAAAGCGCCTGCGGCGCTTCGTAGTCACCTGCCCTTGCCGGCAGAACCCTCGTGTCTGTGCAATCTGAACCGGGACCGGTCAGCCGGTCAAGGCCGCTCGCAAGCTCGCGCCGCAAAGAGCGGTTCGGGCGCGCTATGGCGCGCCCTCTGCCCTGACTGGCCGCCCAGCCCGGTTCTCCTGGATCGCACACGAGAGACGTAGCCGACAACGCGCCCAGCCGCCTCCCGCATCTCAAACCACACCAGGAGCTTTGCCATGATCTCAACCACCGACACCACTGGATACCCACAGCAACCCGGCCAGCGACCCAGCGCCCGACGGGGCAACCGTGAGAACGACGCGGGGGAGGTCGACCTGCTGCGGCGGACCGTCTCCTGCTCGGTCATTCTCGAACGCGAAGGATGGCAGGTCGATGCCGCCGAAAGCTCACGACACGCGGTGAAATATCGCCGCGGTGCCGGCGAGATCCTGATCGTCAACCATGATGACAAGGGCTGGTGGAACCCGCTCGGCGAGGAGAAAGGAGATTGCTTCACCCTGATCCAGTTCCTGCACCCGGAGTGCAACTTCGGCCACGTCCGCAAGAGCCTGCGCGCGATCGCCGGCATCGCCCCGTCCCGACCGGTTGCTGTCTCCGGATCATCGCCGGACCCGACCGAGACTCTCTCTCCGCTGGCCCGCTGGCAGGCGAAGCCGGCGCTGCGCCCGACGACGAAAGCCTGGCACTATCTCGCCGGCGAACGGTGCCTGCCTGGCACCATCCTCACCGCAACCGCGGCACAGGATTGCGTCCGGGCGGGCGGGTTCGGCTGCGCCTGGTTTGCCCATCGGGATCACGAGGGCCTACTTACCGGAATCGAGGCGCGCGGCCCCGGCTTTCGGGGGGTTCTCCGAGGCGGACAGAAGAGCCTGTTCCGGTTCGCGCCTGGGGGCACGATCGGGGATTGCCGGCGGGTCGCGGTGACCGAAGCGCCGATCGACGCCCTGAGCCTCGCCGCACTCGAGCACGGACGGATGGACACGATCTATGTCGCCACCACCGGCGGGCTGGGACCGGGCACCGTCACGGCGCTGCGTCACCTGGTCGAGGTTCTCGGATCGGTCGGCGGCACCTTGGTCATCGCCACCGATGCCGATCCGGCCGGCGATCACCATGCCGCGCGGATCAAGGCAGCAATCGCGCCGATCGTCGTGACCGTCGAACGGTTGCGGCCGCCCGGAGAAGAGAAGGACTGGAACGAGGTCCTGACGAGAGCCGGCATCGGCTGATATGGCCGGCACCGCTCCATCGGGCGGCCAAAACCGCGCAGGCCGCCGCGCGGTCAGCCGCCGGCGCGGATCACGAGGCCGATGCCGATCACCGCCATCGCGAACGCGACCCACAACGACCACTCGACAACGAGATGGCTCCGCTCGGACAGAGTGAGAAGACGTGCGCCGCTGCGCATGACCCGCGCCGTCTCCGGCCCGTCGTCGCCCTCCGACGTCGACATCACCTGCCCCCGAACCCACCGCAGGCGACTGGCAACCCAGAACGTCCAAGACATCACCGGCAAAAGCATCATCAATGCAATCCAGATCAGGATGATTCCCAACCTGCCGAATTCCCCGGCGATCGGATAATACCAAACCGCCACCCCGGTGTGGATCGCGATCGCCGCATAGGTCGCTGCCAGGATGACCGCGCTCGAGACCGGCCAGCGCCCGACCATGCGCTGCAGCGCAGGTGCCGGCGCATCGGCAAAACTGTCCACTCCCCGGCTCAGCCAGATCATGTCTTGTGCTTCATGCATGGCCCTCGGTCGCCATAGCCCAGGCTTCGATCTCCACCGGCTCAATCAGCTCAGGACCGTCAGTGCCCGCACGATTGACCATGCGGGACACGGGCCACACCTCCACCGCGCCGGCGGCACTCCGCGCGAGAACGGCCGACGGATCCCCGGAAACCTCGCCAAGCCACGCCGGCCAGTCCGCCTCACCAACCACCAGCGGTGCCCGAGCATGGATATCCGCCAGCGACACCGGTGCCGGCGTCGTGATGATCGCGAGCGACAATTCCGCCGGATAATCCCGATGCGGACGCCGCACCGAAATGATCCCGCCCAGGGTGATCGGCACGCCGTCCGTGCGGCCGAGCGCATAAGGCTGCTTCAAGCCGGGGGCAACCAGCTTCCACTCGTACCAACACCGCACCGGGATCAGGCATCGATGCGATTTGAACGAACCGCCGAACAACTTGCTGGTCGCCACGGTTTCAGCCTTGGCATTGATCGGCTTGATCCGGGCAGTCTCGGCATGCTTCTCCCATGGCGCAACAAACCCCCAGTCCGGCTGTGAAAACCGACGCACTCCCCCTTCACCCAACCGCACCGTCAAAACCGCCTGGCCAGGAGCAATATTCCAGCGCGGCCCGCGCGGAAGCCGCGCATCCGAAATGCCCACCAGACGATCGAGCGAGCCATCCACAAACCCTTGCGCAATCCTGCCACACATCAGCTTCGATTATCCTCGTATGCCGGCGATCGTTTCTTGTCCTGCCGGACGCGCCGTTGCGCCTGGCTCGCCTCAAAATCCGGTGGTTCGATGACACGACGCCCGGTGTCGTCAATCAGGCCGAGCCGCATCAGGCGTTTTCGGACACCAGCGACACTCCTGCCACACTTCAACCCCAGGGCCTTATACGTCTGCCCCATGAGAAAACCAGCATAGATGATCCGATCATCCGCTTCAGACCATCGCTGGCCAAGCTCCACAGGTTTCGGGTCGCGCCCCACCATATCGATCCTCCAAAAAAATCAGTGGGAGAAAACCAACAAAGTTTCCTGTCATGCCGGGCGGCCGGCCGCAAGGGCAAGACGAGCGCGCGATAGAGCGCGCCCTTGCCCCCGGCCGCCCGGCATGAGCGGCGGAATTCATCTTCAAGACGAAGATGAACCCAGCAAAGGAAACCACACAATGACCACCGCGATGAAAACCTGCACCAACTGGAGAAACCACGTCACCCTGACCTGCCCCGCTCTGACCGAAATGCTGACGATCGTGAACCGGATCGAGACCGACGATGCCGACTGGCTGGATCTCGAGGCGAAAACCGTCGCGTGGATGAGCGCAATGATCGACGCGATGGCCCCGTTCATGACCGAAAATGAGCTCGATAGGATGATCGAGCGGCTGATCGGGATGCTCTATGTCGAGGCGATGCGTGCCGGCGATGCGTACCACCGGAGCACGAAGTCACTGTTCGGCCAACCTGCGAAAAGCGAGGCCGAGCACCAGGCGTTCCTCGCTGCGCTGATCGCCGGAGGATTCCGGGTCGCGTTCGAAGCCGCCCACAGGACCAGCACCGGGTGGTTGCGTCTAACCGAGAACGACAGCCCCGCTCCGATCGCCGCCAGCGTCGTTTCCGAAACGGTCGATGCACCGGCAATGCAGACCGGTTGAATCACTATTCTGAAACAAAACGAGATCGGAACTTCGATCGATCGTCCGCGTGCCACGGTTCTGTCCGCTCCGGCAAGGGTGAAGGCCGCACAGAGCGGCCCGCGCGCCGAAAGAGGCGCGCGCCCTTGCCCGCCCGGCCAGAACCGCGGCCGCTCGATTGAGTCTTCAATCAGAAGATAACAGCGAAAGGAAACGACAATGAACAATATCATCTCGCTCGCAGACTGGCAGCGCGATCATCCGCCGATACGTCATCACCTCGAATGGCGATGCCAGATGTACCTCACAATATTCGGTTGGGTGTGGTGGCCCGTCATAGTCGATGTCTGGAAGTGACCCGAAGCGCTCAAAAATCAACACCAACAGTTTTCGAACAACAAAGCATACCCGGAAATCCCGTTCAGCTGACAACAAACCCGGATCTTCCAATCCGCAGATCAGCAAAACCACAACCAAAAATTAGATTTCGACTGCCACCAGCCGGCCAGCCCGGCAAGGGTTTCGCCATGCTCGCCTGCCAAGCGGCAGGCTGCGCGTGGCTCAGTTCCCGCGGTTGGCCCCAAGCGGGGCCAGACCGCGCCCTTGCCTGCCTGTCCGCCCGGCGGCCGTTCGATCAGGTCTTCAAACAGAAGATAACATCGAAAGGAAAACCACAATGAACGACCAAGCCCGAATCAGGGTCCGCTACAGCTCGGTTGATGGCCACAACAAAACCCGCAAGTTCGACAGCATCGATGCAGCGCGGGAATTCGCCCAATACTGGGTTGGTCGCCATCCGGAAATGGGCCGAACCTACGCGATCAGCGGCGATGGCATCGGCAAGATCGAGGTCACCGGCACAACCCTCGCCACCCTGTTCCCGGAGGCCGTGTGATGAGCATCAGCTTCATGCCGTATGTCCTCAACGCGGCCAAGAAGATGTGGTGCATCCCGGCGGGTTGCGACACCGACGACGACCGGTTCGACATCAACATGTGCAATGCCAACGCGCTCGATGTGCTCGAAGCGCTCGGGTTCCCCAACATGAGCGTCAGCGACGTGCCGATCCCGATCGAGGACTTCCTCGATCGCACGACGCGCGCCTTGCGCGGATCGATCGATCGCCCCTCGCCCGCCATGGAAGTCCGCAGCAGCCAGACCGGCTACGGCATGGCGATCATCATCGGCCGTCGCGCAGAGGGCTACATCCAGAAACGCCTGCATCAACTCGCCGTCATGACGCGAGAAAGCCGCAGTAACGGCGCTACCCACATCGGCTGGTTTTGAGGAGAAATGCCATGAAACAAATTCATCTCACCCGGATGAAAGGAGGTCTCCGCGTCCTGCGCGACGTCAAGCAAACGGAACGGCCCTTCAGCCTGGGGCTATGGTTCGGCGAGATCAGCGAAATCGAATGGGAGCATGGGCCTGATCTGGATTCGGGCAATCCGCAACACGAATGCGGTTCGGTTGGATGTGCGATCGGCTGGATGACGCAAGACCCATGGCATCAAAAGCAAGGACTGCGGATCGGAATATTGGAAGACGACCAAGGAATCGATGACAAAACCCCGGTTCCATTCTACCGGGATCGTTACACCGGAAAGATCACCACGGGCTGGATGGCAGCGGCGGAATATTTCGGGATATCCGAACAAGAAACCAGCCATCTGTTCGGATATGAACGCGACACCGTCACGGACAGATTGATCTACAAAACCATCGACCACGTGATCGAACGGTTCGACCAATTCCGGCACAAATGTCAGGAGAAATACAATCTCGAGTTGGCGGAACTAGACGACAACTTTCCCTTCTAGACCAAACCGAACCGGCCGATGCGGCACACGCCGCTCGGCCGGTTTCCGGCTAAGTCGCCCCCAGCGATCGGGCATTTGCGCAATCGCCAGGGCTAGTCTCGCTGGACTGTCAACCCACAACCTTCGCGCGGGGCGGCACTGGCTCCATCCAGCTCAGATCGTGCGGATCACGCGGTTGCCACAGTTTGTCCTCCAGCGCGAAACCGACCACCCGGGCGATGCCGTGCGCCCGCTGCGCCGCCTCGTAGGCGGCTTCGACATGATACTCATAGGCGGGTATGTAATCCTTCAACCGGCGTTCGAAGAACCCGCGATCCTTGTTCGCCTCGAACAGACGCAGGCGGTCGAAATACTCCTGCTTCACCTTCTGCCATTCCCGACAGGCCGGGACGGCAACGGCAACCGCGTCGCCGACCAACTTGCGCAGCGCCGCCCGATAGACCGCCGGATCGGTGCGATCGAGCGCCGCGATCACTTCGAGCGTCTCCGCCTCCGCCTCGCCGAAATAGTCTGGCACCACCTGACCCTCCCCGTCCTCATCACAGCGATGGCTCATCACGCGGTCGATCTCGTGATAATCGGGATCGATATCCCACAGCACAACCGGTTCGGAACGCACCAGCTCGATCGGGAAGCGAATGATTTTGCATGAAGCCAGTTCAGAATTCATGTCGATGTCCTCTGTTTCCACGACCCAAACAATACCAGAACACGGGGGAATCCGCAACGAATCCCCGCTACGCAAGGTCAGCCTGCCGCTCGGTTGCGGTCCTGCGCCGCGGTCGATCCGAAAACGTCACGCGCCGGTCACGGCGTTGCAGCGGTTCGGCGTCTCGCCGGCGTCGGAGGACCTCCGCCCCGTCGGTGATCCGCACCAGCAGACCGGAACAGCGTTGGGATTGCACCGGTGGATGCCGCCGCATCATGCGTGACAGGCCTCCAGCGCCCGTCTGGCCATCGCGTCCGCTCGCCCATCGCCGGAGCGGATACCTTCAGTCGCGATCCAGGCAACTGCAGTGCCGATATTCCGCCCGGGCGTGGGAATCATCAGCGGTCGACCTGGGTGATACCGGGCAACGCGGAATGTGGCGGGGAGCGGGAGATGTCCGGGCCCTCGGGCGCGACATCGCCGATCTCTCCCTGACATCGCACGGGACCGCTGGCAATTGCCCGCTTCCCGCCGCGCTCAGTGCCGTATCTAGGCCGGGCGAGACCAGCGGCAACCCCCGCTTCGCCGTCCAGGCGCGCATCTTGCGCGCCTGTCAGGACGGGCGAAGCGCCTGCGGTTCGGGCCGGCCCGTGTTGCGCCGCGTTATAGAACGCGTCGCTGCCCGCGCCAGCCGGCCCTCTGGGGTATGCCCCCGGTCTCTATGCCCGGCCTTTAGAACGGCACCGCGGCGGTAGAGCAGGCAAGGTGCCTGCGATCCCCCGGCTTTGTAGAGAGATCAGTCAGATGTCCACGACGAAAACCCCGAAAAACGCTCCCGCTTCCCGCACATTGCGCGATGAACCTCCGATCACCCTCGAGACGATCCGAATGATCGCGCCCACGCCAAATCAGGCCGACAAGATCAGCACCGCCTTCGCCCTCGACCCCGTCGACTTCGAGAGCATCCGCACCAGCACCGAAGAGCAGATCGGCCTCTCGGCCCGGGCGCTGGAAGCCCATCTCGATGAAACGGCGCTGCGGATCCACCTCGATCGCATCGTCAACGCCTTCATCCGGTCCGCCCATGGCGCAGCTACCTTCTACAGCGCGAAGGTCAGCGACGCCCGCCGGGAGACGGCCAAACTCAGCAATGAATACCGCGACGAGGACCGCGATCCGGTTCTCGGCTTCGACAGCAGAGCGGCGCGGGCCCGAGAGTTCGCGGCCAAGGCTGGCCTCAACGCCTTCGCCCTCATGGCCGCCGCAACCGGGGCTATCGACGCCTACGAAACCGTCACCGGCACCGACTGGAAGCCTTACTCCCGCTCCGGTGCATCGTCCCGCAACGTCGGGCGGCAGGCGGCAGAAGCCGAGTTGAACGCCTTCGGGGACTAACCCCGACCGCCTCAGGGGCGGGGACCGAAAGGTCTCCGCCCTTTTCCATGTTCCTAAAGACCGGGAGACAGGCTCTTGCCCGGCACGACGATCGGGCCACCGGAGAGAAGCACCGGCCCGGTCTCGCCCTCCCTCACCGGCCAGATGCGCCCGAGCACCGCCGGTTGTTCGTCCGCCCTTGCCTGGCTCTTCTGCTGGTCTTCTCATTCTAAAGACGGCCAGGTCGCGCCGGTTCAACCCCGTCCTTCGGACGCCGCGCAAGAGCGCGGTTCCGCCACGCCAGCTACCGCGAGGCCGGGTTGCGCAAGACGCAGGCCCCAAGAGGCCCGCGTCTTGCGCAACCCGACCTCGCGCGCTCGCGTAGCTTCAGGGTTGAGCCACCACGAAGGCCGGCTTTCCCGCTGATCATCAGCAATTCCGCTGATACAGAAAGGGATCACCCAGATGACATACCTCCGCACGACTGACCGCCTGACCCGCCACGACGGCCGCCGCCTGAATTCGGGCGGCTTCGAGATCGAGTATATCGAAACGCGGCTCACCGCCCGCGGACCCGAGACGGTCGTGGTCTGGAGCCGCCCCAGCCTGCCCGGCGAAATCCGGGACGACGAACTGCCCTACTGACCGACAGGGCCGGACCCCAAAAGGGTTCGGCCCAATTTGCCGTTCCACAGCAAAATGCCTCGACCAACAGCAAATAAAAAGTGCATCCGTGGTGAAGCCAGCGGCCGGGGAAACAGCATGGCACCCTCGAGACCAGGCCTCGATCACCGTGCCGCACGACAGTCCGGAAGAAAGCAAGAGGGAGGAGAGGGCTGTCTGCCCTCTCCTCCCCAAAACGCATCCTTAGAAGTGGCCGGCCCGCGTCATCCGCAGGCCCCAAGAGGCCCGCGTCTGCCGCAGCCCGACCATTCACGCATGCATTTTCCCCCACCTCTCCCGCTGCTCGCCGCAGGGCGTCCAGAAAAAACGTGCGTTTTTTCTGGATTATCAAAAAAGGAGTTACCCCAATGTCCGTTTCTCTTGAAACAGCCCCCCGCAGCCATCGCCCCAGTGAAGCCCAAGATCACTACCTCCGCCGCCTCGCCCGCGCACGGTTGAAGAAATCCGAACTTCGCGAGATCGAAGCCATCTACGCCCGCCTCGATGCCGACCGCGCCGCCCATGGCCTTCCCCCGGCAGAACGCCCGGAATGGTCGCCAGTGGATATCCTCGAATGGCAGGACCTGAATGCCACAGAACGCTACCTCGACATCGAAACCTACGCCCTCGCCGCAGATCGCGCCGCCGAACCCCGGATCGAGCACACCCCGCTGCAACCCGCCCGCACCTATCGCGTTCTGAACAAGAAGACATACGCCCGCCAGCTCCCCGCCGATGCGGTCTACATCGGCCGCGGGTCTAAATGGGGAAATCCCTTCATCCTCGGTCGCAATGACAGTCGCGATGAAATCGCCGCCAAACATGAGCACTGGCTGTCCCGGCAGAACCATCTCCTCCGCTCGATCGATGAACTCAAAGGCCGCGATCTGGTCTGCTTCTGCGCCCCCCTCACCTGCCATGGAGACCTTCTTCTGAAACTCGCCAATGCCAGCCGAGACGAACGGATCGCATGGTGGAAACAAATGCGGGTGGTACACTGACATCACCACGGGGCGGCACCAGCCGCCCCACCCTTCCCCAGACCATGATAAGAAACGGGCGGCCTCAGCGCCGCCCGTTTCCGTTCATCCGCAGAAACCAACCCCTCGCCGCACCACCATGAGCGTCGCTCATATCAACACTCCGTTGTTGTAAAATTGCCGGATTATGTGTTGCGATGGCAACATTCAGGGCAATGCCCCTGCCCCTTTGGTCCCCGCTCAATCCCCATACGGTCCCCGCATGGTCCCCCCTGAATCCCCATACGATCCCTATTCCATTATTTCATTACGTCGGTTCCATACACCATTGCACCCGTTTCCGGGTGCGTAATTAAATGTTTGGTAATATTGGCAAAAAGGTTTAGACAGTTCACTGTCCTATATCATAAGTGATATTTCGATAATAAACAAAAAGCCACAATCACTGCCAAGCGAGAATCCTCCGATATCACGCATCAGTGATGGCGGCTGGTGCTGAAATCGGCAAAAATTCCTTCTGACTTTCATCTTCTGCCCGGACGCTTGCCCCTACGAGACAGGGGCAAACCATCCCGGTGCTGCTCTGGTTGTCCCGCAACACAGTAGATGGATTCTAAAATGACAACGCAGAATCGAAAACTGGAGATCACCAAAAAAGAGGCCCGCACGTTCGCCTTCGGCGAGTCCAAGATCAGGGCATTCGAGGAAGATGGGATTTTGTGGATGGCAGCCAAAGAGGTTTGCAAAATTCTGGGCCACTCCAATGTGTCTGTCTTCCTTGATATGCTGGAACCTGACGAACGGCGGCTTGAAGTCATGCCGACACGCAACGGCCCGACGAAGATTAACTTCCTGAGCGAGAGCGGACTCTATAAGGCGATTTTCAACAGTCAGGTTCCAAAAGCGGTCGAATTCAAGAGGTGGGTAACCCGTACGGTGCTGCCGGAGATCCGCAAGACCGGGCAGTTCAAAGGTCACACCCACAGGGAAGATCCCATGGAAATCGAGGACATCATTCGGATGATGCTCGTTGGCCGTGAAGACGGCATGTATATCGCGACGATGATCAACGGTACGTTCGAAGTCAACAAGTGGGACAAACACGTCTTTCTGACCGGCCACCAGCGTCTGGTTTTCGATATGCTGACCCTGTTCTTTACTCGGGCCTTTCTCAACTACTGCGATGATGGCATACTGAAATACGTGCCGAAGGACAGCCCCGTCCTCCCGTATCTGAGAGAATTCGACTGGGTTCTCGGTTGCTTTCTCCTGCCAGCGCTTCACGATCTCACCGAAAACGCCGTTTTGCCGGCGCGGGAAATGGTGAAAGAACGCGAAGCCCGGGCCGCGGGCGCGCTGCTTGCCAAGCCGGGAGAAGCGCCCAGTGTGGTTCGGCTGAAACAATCTGGCTTCATCACCGATGATGGCAAGGGCGGCTACGCGCTGAATGTGGCGCGTCTGGAAGAGTATGCGGGCTTCTCGCCTACCGCCTTCAAAAGGTTGAACATCTGATGAACGCGGAACAAGCCGGCGGCACCATCCCGCCGGTTCAACCAGCAAAACCCGACGATTTGACGTCTGTTTTGCTCCGCATGGACAAGCGCCAGCAACAGCACGGCGAAATCCTGATCGAGATCCTCAAGTTACTTCGACCGTCAGACGACAAGAACAGTCCCAGCGATCTGGTCAAGGAACTGATCGGCCGGATCGACCGGCAAACCGCAATGATCCGCTCGCTCCTTGTCGCCATCGCCCAGCTCGGCAAAGATCTGCCCGACACCGTCGTCCGCATGCTTCATGAAACTTCGGATGAGTCAGGATGAATCAATGGTTCTGTCTGGAGCAATGAGACATCCCCCCTCATGATGTCATTCCGCAAAATCATGGCTATGAGCAACGGCCAGTTGATCATGCGTTACTTCACCGAAAACAGCCCGGATCAACCACTCCAGAGCCTCGAGGATCTTCGCGATCAGGTCGATAGCGGCGGTCGAATGACCAACTACTACACAGGCCGGAATACCAAAGCCTACTGGCGTGAAGATATGTCCCCGGAGATCGCCGCAGCTCTCGGGATCAACTTGTTCGACAATCCGAAAGGCGATGCCCTGGCTAATCTGTTCGAGGGCAAACGAGCCGATTCCGGAGAAGCCTGGGCCGGACAAAAACGCGATATCAGCGGCTATGATCTGACCATCGCGCCTCATAAATCAGTCACCCTGGCAGCCGAATTCGGCACGACGCCCGCCGAGGCCGAAGCTGTCCGCTACGCGATCATGCTCGCCAACGACGACACCATGCGCTACGTCGCCCGCGAACTCGGTTGGGCACGCAAAGGTAAGGGCGGTACGGAAGGTGCCGATCCCGGCGATGTCGCCTGGGTCTCGTTCTATCATCACACCGCACGACCGACCGTTCACGTGGAAGACAAGACCAAAGGCGTCACCTACCTCGCGGATGTGCCAATCCCCGGCGATCCACATGAGCACATCCACAATGTCCTGATGAATTTCGTGCTGACCGAAGATGGCCGACCAGGTTCCTTGGATACCTTTCGCCTCCACAACCGGGTTCACGAATTTGGCGCGTATTTCCAGGCCCGACTTGCCCAGTACCTGCGCGACCTCGGCTTCGAAACAAAGCTGGACGCCCGCGAGCAGGCCGTCGCCATCGCCGGCATCCCAGAAATCGCGGTCGATGCCTTCTCCAAAGGCCGAAAATCCGTCGAACGCAACGCCAAAGCCTATGCCGCAAGCAAGGGTGAGGATTGGGAAAGCATGCCGGCGGAACGGAAATACGCCATCCTGCAGGCAGCCGAATTCACCGCCCGGTTGAAAAAGACCAGCGATGCCGATGACCGAGCCTCCTGGCGCGCCCAGGCCGAAGCGATCGGATGGACCCCCCAGACATTGATGGACCCCGATCGCGCTGCGTCCATGGTCAGCGCCGATGAACGCCACGAACGCGCCTATGCCTTTGCCGCCCGGCACTTGGCCGAAGAATTCCGAACCGCTGCGGTGATCGACTATGACAAACTTCGGGTCCACGCCGCACGGGGATTTATCGAGACCGGAATCAAGGGGCCACGCGATATCGACCACGTCGTCGATCTGCTGAAACAACGCGGCATTGAAGTCAACGGCCAGCGATCGGATCTGATCATCGGCCGCGAAGCACAAAAAATCGACGAGGACGCCAAGGCATCTCCGGTCAGGGTCACCCACACCGAACAGCTGCGTCTCGAGCAATCTCTGATGTCGCGTGCCCGGCGTGCCGCAGAAAGCCGGAAAGGCGCACTGACTCCCGATGCCATCCGCCGAGCCATCGCACAATCCGATATGGATCTGACCAGTGAACCCGGGCAGGCCCAGGCCCAGATCGCCGCCATCCACGCTTTGGGTTCCGGTGGCGACCTGTCCGTGCTGATCGGCGTCGCCGGCGCGGGTAAAACGACCCTCCTCGCGCCCCTCGTACAGGCCTATCAGGAAGACGGCCGGTCGGTATTCGGCGTGGCGACAGCATGGCGGCAGGCTGACGCCCTCGCCGATGCCGGCATCGCCCCGAAATTCGATGCGGAAGGACGGGCCACTGCCGGGCGGATGGCGCTGACACCGTTTCTGAATGCGGTCGACCGAGGCGACCTGGTCATCAATGACAAATCGGTGCTGATCCTCGATGAAATCAGCCAGATCGGTCCCAAACCCTTTCTGAAGCTGCTCGAACTCCAGGCCCGCACCGGCATGGTGATCAAGGGGATTGGCGACCCCCAACAAGTCCAGACGATCGACGCCGGCAACACGATCAAGCTATTAACCCAGGTCCTGCCCGAAAACAGCCTACCCTATATCGAAACCACGGTCCGCCAGGACACTATCCGCCAACGTGAAATCGCGACGATGTTCCGCCGCGGCGAGGCGGAGCAAGCGTTGGAAATGAAACGCGAGGATGGTTCCGCGAAACTGGTCGGTGGGGATTACGATCAGGTGGTCCAACGGATCGCCGATCTCTATCTCGAAAGACGCGACGTGCTGCGAGTGGCGGGCGCACGGCGCGGAATTACGATCTCAGCCTTGACGAATGAAGATGCCGGCAATATCAGTCGCGCGGTGCGCGACCGGCTGAAAATGCGGGGCGAGATTGGCCAGGACGAGATCGTCGTACCGGCAATCATGCCATCCGGTGACCGACACACCGAGCATCATGACCTGCCGATCGCCACCGGAGACAAACTGCGATTGTTTCGCAGAGTCCGCGGGACGCCCATCTCCTCGCCAGATGCGAACGGCAAATACCGAACCCCCATCGCAATCGGCAATAACGGAACCATTGTCACCGTGCTCGAACGCCGTGAAGACGGCCTCGTGTTGGAGGGGGTGAAAAATCGCCGGGCTTTTGTATCCTGGGATCGGTTGAAGGACGAGAAGACCGGCCGGATCCTGCTTGGCCATGGTCATGCACTGACAATCGACAGCGCGCAGGGGGTTACCTCCGATGAGCACATCAATGCCCTGCCCCGTGGAAGTAGTAGTATCACGGCATTCAAGGCCTACACGGCAGAGAGCCGTCACGTCCGGCGTTCGTACACCATGATATCCGAAGCTTCCGTCCTCGAATCCGTGAAAATGAGCCGCGCATTGGGGGATAATTCACCCATCACTGTCGAACATCTCTGGGAGCGGGTCGCTAAGGACATGGCGAATCGGCCAGAAAAAGCCAATGCCCATGACGTGCGGGCCGATGATGACGCCGACCGAGACGCAAAGGAGATCATGAATTTGATCAAGCTTCGTCATGGCATGCAGCGCGCCGAGCACCAAGGTCAGCAAGTCGGCAAAAAACTGCGTTCCCAGCGCAACGCAGAAGCCGTCATCGCGGCGCTACGACAGCATGCGCGAGATGCCCTGGACCGGCAGGAACGTCTTGGAAATGATATCAAAACCAGATTCGTGCCAACAATCACTGAATTGGCCACTGAAGCAAAACATCTTGACACATTGATCAAAACCACTCGCTTCAACCCACTCATCACCCCGCAACCCGGCCCCGACCCCGGTTAATGTTGCGCACCGATCCAGTTGATGCGCGATTTCATTGCCGATTTCTGCTCAAATTTCGACCGACATGGTATCGATCCTTCTATCGTTTGATTTCTATCTTCAGGCTCGGGTCGGTTTCGATCGTATCGATGATCTCATTGTATCGCGTAATCAGGTCGATGACGGCGACCTTTCTGCCGTCCGGTTCGAATTTGCCGAGTTCATACAGATTAAGGGCGACGAACTGTTCTATCTCGAAGATATCCAATCGATCCGCTATGCCCTCATTTTCCGCGAGAACGTCAGCCGCACCGGCTCCGCGACTGTTGGTCACGATGATCGATCGATATCCATCATCGATGTTCTGTCGGCATTTGAATATCAGCGATTCGGTCGGTGCGGTCGTGATGTGAATGGCGACGTCTCCCAATAGGTGTAGCGGCTTGCAATGATGATCGTCTGGACGCGCAATAAAGAGGCGTTTCGCGCTCGGATTAAGTGAGACATTCGCGGTCGACGGTCACAGGCTCGTTGAGACGCAAATCACAATCCGTGCGACGG
>JAQTXH010000016.1 GCA_028688905.1 Acidiphilium sp.
GCTGTGCCGGGCGCCGCCGACAAGGTGACGAAAGGCTGATGTCCGGGGATATCGATTTTTTCCTCTCGACCGGAGAGCGTGAACAGGGCGCGGTCAGGGCTCTGACCGACCTCTTCGAGCACTGCGCGGCCGAGAACGTCTCGGACATCCACATGGAAGGGCTCGACGACAATCGTGTCGAGATCCGTCTGCGCGAGGGCAACGCGCTTCGTCATTACGGGTATCTGTCGCGGGGGGACGCCCGGCAGGCGGAGCTGAAGATCCGATCTCGCGCGCAGATGTCCATGACCGACATGCGACGCGAGATGGACGGCCGGTTCATGCAGCGCGCCGGTGGCCGTCGGTTTGATGTCCGCGTGAATATCCTTCCGACGATCGTCGGAACGTCGATCGTCATGAGGCTCCTGGATAGTCAGAAGGCTGGCATGTCGCTGGCCCAGCTCGACATGCCGCCTGACATCGAGGCGGCCTATCTCGACGCCCTGCGGTCAGCCGAAGGCATGATCCTCAACACAGGGCCGACCAAGTCGGGCAAGACCATGACCCTGTACGCGGGAATGGCGGTCCTTAATCGACCTGACCAGAAAATCATCACGATCGAAGACCCGGTCGAGGGGCGTCTTGCCGGAGCCCAGCAGGTCCAGGTCGGAGGGGGCACGGGCAGGTCGTTCGCCAGCGCGTTGCGCGCGGTGCTCCGGCAGAATCCGAATGCCGTCCTGGTTGGGGAAATGCGCGATCCCGAGACAGCATCCATCGGCGTCGAGGCCAGCCTGTTCGGTTCGATCCTGCTGTCGAGTACGCATGCCAACAGCGCCGTCCTGACGCCCTTGCGCCTGCACAAGCTCGGTGTTGATTATTACACGATCGGTGCCGCTTTGCTGGCGGTGATGGCGCAGCGCCTGCCCGATCGGCTGTGCAATTCATGTGCGATCCAGCGTGACCCGACCCATCTTGAGCGAGAGCTGTTCATCTCGGAGGGGATTGCCCTCGACTCCGCGACATTTCGCGATGCCGTGGGCTGCCCGCACTGCAAAGGAACCGGATATCGCGGCATGGTTCCCATCTTCGAATTCCTGCGGATATCCGATCAGCCGGAAGCCGTCGATTGCATCGATGACCGGCTGAGGCTCGCCGAGGTCGCGCGCAAGCAGCCCCAATACCGCACACTGCGTCAGGATGCCTTGCGACAGATTGCTGCCGGCAAAACCACCATCCGCGCGTGCGGCCGAAG
The DNA here is from genome assembly GCA_028688905.1 of Acidiphilium sp. Taxonomy (GTDB): domain Bacteria; phylum Pseudomonadota; class Alphaproteobacteria; order Acetobacterales; family Acetobacteraceae; genus Acidiphilium. The sequence goes on from JAQTXH010000016.1 coordinate 1,232, forward strand.
CGTGACGTCCTTGCAGTACGACGTGGGCGACGAACGGGATGAGGCGGCCAGCGGTCTGTCGAGCGGTGTCAGTCCAGGAAATCAAGATGTCCAACCCAGTCAGCCCAGCCTGCAACGGCTCTGAGATCGCTGGATCTCAACGCCCGGATTATGCCCGACCTGCCGCCATCGTCGTTGGCCGACGCGGGTTCAATACCCGCTTTCTCGCGCCCGGCCTGACCGCCGCTGCTGCGGCGACGATCGCCCCGATCGGCCGGGCGTTGGCGCAGACGGCGATGAGCGGCCTGGACGTCAGCGGCGGACTCGGGCCATCGACTTCGTCTTCACCGACGGGTGGGGGAGGCCATACCAAACTGTTCCGCCTGGTCGCGATTCCGCACGCAGGTCAGACAGTTTACGAGGTGTTCGAGTTCGGATGCCCCTACTGCCGTCAGGTCAACGCACAGGTCGAACAATGGGGCAGAACGCTCCCGCACGGGTGGACGTTCGAGCAGATCCCGGCGCTTGTCGGCCCCGCGTTCCTGCCGATGACGGTGATTTATATGGCGGTCGTGGCAGTCGATCCGAACGCTGTGCCTGCCTTCATGTCGAAGAGCTTCGCTCTGGTTCAGGACCAGCATCAGCCACTATCCTCCTATAAGACCTATATCGAGGCCGCTCATGATGTCGGGATCGACCTGGCCCGGCTGAAGGTCGCGGCCACATCTCCACGTAACAAAGCTGCGGTTCTCCGCGCTCGGGCAATCGCGGCAGGAGCGGATATCCGGGTGACTCCAAGTCTTGTCATCGACGGGCGCTTTGCGATCGACCCGAACAATGCCGACGGAAACTACGGCCTGTTTTTCCAGCTCGCGGACGGTCTGATCTCGCAGGCCGAGACCAATCCGTCCAATCCGATAAATTCGTCCAGTTCGTTGCCGGCGCCCTCCTCCGCTTCAGCGGGCGGCGTCGCGACAGGACAATAGGAGCGTCGCCATGCGTGATTTCCAAGCGCGCCTTCATTCGATTCTCGCACGCGAGCCCATCGAAAAGCTGCTTCCCTTTCTGGCGGCCGACCCGGACACCAACCTGATCTATTGCGAAGGTGGCTACGTGGGCAAATGCTACGATGCCAGTCTTCTGGCGGGCATAGACGAAACCTCGGTGCGCCAGTTGATCGGAGCGATCAGTCAGGATCTGCCGGATGATACTTTCATCCAGTTCGCCAGGATGTCTGTTCCCGACATCAGCGACGTCCTGGGACAGTTCGCAGCCGAGCGCGGTGTGGTCCGCGCGGATCAGGGGCTTCGACAGGATCAGAGGGATCTGCTCACCAACGTCACGGATGCGCAGATCCAGCACTTTGCGGACGCGGTCACCGATCGACCGATCTACAGCGACACGCTTGTCCATCTGGGAACCGGTCGCTTGGTCCTGTCGATCAAGGTGCCGTCGGCACTGGTGCCGAGTGAAGACGATCTCGTCCAGGCGAACCGGCAGATCAACGCGGCGGTCGCGGCGTTCTCTGGGGCGGGCCTGCGGATCGTCGAACTGACGCCGGAGGATATGCTTGCTGTCTGGCGACGACTGTTCTTCATGGGAGCGCCGTACAGTGACCGCTGGGACCAGGATGTCCTGCTCCGGGACCAGATCTTCGGGCCTGGTGACCGCATCGACGACGACGGCGAGTTCATCGAGATCGAGCACGCCGGCGAGAGCCTGACACTGGCGGTGATCTCGGTGAAGCACTTTCCGGAAATGATGGCCCTGCCGGTCATGAATTACCTGGCGGGCGACCCGCACGGGATCGGTGCCCAGATCAAATACCCCCACGTCATGACAACCTCGATCCGCATTCCGAATCAGGTGGGTCGCCGGACAGCGATCAACCGCCGGTCGTTGATGGTCAACCAGCAAGCCTACGGACCGCTGCTGAAATTCATTCCGCGCCTGGCATTCCGGAAAAAGGGGATGGACGCGATGATCGTGGCCATCGAAGAGAAATACCGGATCGTCGAGGTCGATTTCAGGGTCGTCCTCTATTGCAAGAACCGGGAGATCGCCGAGCGCGCATCCCGCGAATTCCTCGCGATCGCGGACGGACTGAAATTCATCATGGGCCGGGAAACCATGATTCATTTCCCGACGTTCCTCAACAGCCTGCCGCTCTACCCGAATGCTGACACGATTGGCCTCACCAATCGATACAAGACGATGGCGACCAACCACGCGACCCAGATCCTGCCGATCCTGGACGACTGGCAGGGGACGGGGACGCCGATCACCCTGCTGACCACCCGGCGGGGCCGGCCGATGCCCCTCAACTTCTACGACAGCGCCAGCAGCTACAATTACCTGATCTCCGGTGACTCAGGAGTGGGCAAGAGCGTCCTCGCGCAATCGGTCATCTGGGACAATCTCTCGGTCGGAGCGGCGTGCTGGGTCATCGAGATCGGCAACTCGTTCCGGAAATTCGTGGAGGTCTTCGGTGGATCGCATCTGAGGTTCGTCGAAGGGACGGACATCTGCATCAATCCGTTCTCATCCGTCGTCGAGCTGGACAACGAGATCGACATCCTGGCCGGGATCATCGCGACGATGGTCGCTCCTACAGATGGGGTCGATGACTACGGGCTGTCGATCATCAAGGGGGCGATCCGGGCTGTTTTCAGTTCGATGGGCACAAAAACCACCCCTACGGCGATATCCGACTATCTCTTCGCGCAGGAGAAAAACGACCAGGCGATCCGGATGGCCGAAATGATGGCCGAATTCACGGATCGCGGCGCCTATGGCGCCTGGTTCAATGGTGAGGCGAACGTGGATATCGGCGGCCGCTTCGTTGTTCTGGAACTCGAAGATCTGATCGAGCGGCCGGCGCTGCGCCGGGTGGTCGAGCTGGCCCTGATCCAGCGCGTCTCCCGCGAGATGTATTCGCGGCGTCCAGGACAGAAAAAGATTCTGTTCCTGGACGAAGCCGCCGAGACCCTGAAGGGGCGCGGCATGCAGCATTTCGTTACCGGCGCCTTCCAGCGCATCCGCAAGCACAACGGCGCGGTGGGCATCGGCTTGCAGGACATCAATTCCTACGCGACGGCCAATCCGGAAGTCGGTCAGGCAATCCTGGGGCTGTCGGCGAACAAGCTATTGTTGAAACAGCCGTCCGGGGTCGTTGACGCCATGCAGCGCGACAGCATCATGTCGGAGCTGGGCGACTGGGGCTACAACGAGGTGCGCGGTCTTCGAACCCTGCCAGGGCTCTACTCCGAAGTTTTCGTCTCGACCCACTCCGGCATGGGCGTCGGCCGGCTGGTCCTGGACCGATACCGGCAGGTGTTGTTTTCCACACGCGGACGCGAGCGCGACTGGGTCTTCGACCAGATGAACACCGGAATGTCGGCTGCGGACGCCATCACGGCTTTCATCGACATGGAGCGCCAGGAAAGCGCCACCTCACGGTCCCGATCAGGTACACGCGCGGGTACACGCGTGCGCCGGGTCATCGAGGCGTCGCCGCAGGACGACGGGACGGCCGGTCATATCCCGGGCGCGGCGGCCTCCGGCGCCGCCGGCTCCGTAGTCGAGGAGGCTGCTGAGTGATGGACACGGCAACCAGCACGGTGACGAATGCCGCCCAGGCATCCCCATCGGAGGCTTCGAACGTGGCAAGGGAGCCCGTGGCGGCAGGCAGTGCCCCCCCTGACTCTGATGAACGATCCGGCGAGGCAACAATGGCGCAAGGCCCTGACGGTGAGGCACAATCACTCGCCGGGCGGTCTGCCGCAGGATCTGCTGCGCGTCGGCGACCTTCGTTTGATCCCAGCCTTGTTTTCCTGTGGATCGTGGGGTGTGCCGCCGTCCTGGGGCTGGGCTTCTACGGCTACACGAGCGTTGCCGCCTGGCTGTCGCCGCGCGCCGGGACCTCACGCGGCATCGTGCTGATCAACGTCACCCAGATCGAGGCCCCGTATTTCGACCTCATGAAACACAATGCCGGAATCAACGGCCGGGCTCTGGGCTCGGCGATCGGTCATGCGATCAGCAGCGACGCCCAGAGATACGCGGCGGCCGGGTTCACTGTCGTGAATGGATATGCCGTCCTGGCGGTGCCGCGCGGTCGCAACGTCACAGCCCAGGTCACGGCCGACGTAGCGAGGCAGCTCGGCAGGGAAAACCCCGAATGGGTGCTCGCGCCCCCGGCTTTGTCCAATCCGCCTTTGTCCAATCCAGACACCGGCAAGGGAGGCGCGTGATGGCCCAGGCTGCCGTTGACCACGTCGTTGGAGGAGGCATCCGTCGGCGACGGCGCTGGTCGGCCGGTCAGATCATCTCGCTGACCGTTTTCCTGATGCTGATCGGCCGACTCATAGGGCCACCCCTCGTCTCGACCATCGACGACAACTGGCGTTTCAGCATCGACGGTCAGGGGTACTACGGGAGCTGCCTGCCTTGGCAAAACTACTTCATTCTGGTCGGACATCCGCGCACGATCAGGCAAGGGGAGCTGGTCGTATTCAACCCCCCGACTGAAGCCATGAAGGGCATGGATCTGGGCGGTGGGAACGGGGTCGTGGATGGCTTCATCAAGATCGTCGCCGGCGTGCCGGGTGATCGCGTGACGATCACCCGCGACGGGGTGTGGATCGATGGTCGATTCTGGGGACGGCGCTTTCTGACCGGATATCTCAACACGATCCATGTGCCACCGGTCCAGAAACGGAGCTTCGTAATCCCGGCAGGACATTATTTTGTCATGGGAACCACAGCCGACAGCTACGACAGCCGCTATTGGGGCATGATCACGTCAAGCGAGATCACCGGCCTCGCGAGGCCGTTATGAGCCTCCGGTGGTCCTCGTCGATCCTCGGCGGCGTGGCGCTGACAGCCCTCGCATGGTCGGTGCGGGCTCAGACGTCGCCGCAGGCCGGAACGGCCGGACGGTCGGCAGCGATCGCTGCGGGCAGCAAGCTGGGGGACACCATGAACTCCCGTGACGCCGCGATCCTGCATGGCATCGAAAGCGCGTCGCCTGGGGCAAGTCACCAATGGGCGACGCGACCGTCGGCCGCCATGGACGCGGCCGCACGGGCGGCCATCGCGCCAGCAGGGAGCGGATCGGGACAAGACGCACCGGCCGGAGTGGGCAGTCGTCAGGCGACAACGTCCGGTGCCCCCCCCGCAAATCCGGCCGGGGTGCCCGATGGCGCATTGAGCGCCGACGTGCCGACTGCGCCATCTCCGGACGTACCGGACGCTCCAGCGGCCGGTTTGGGGATGGGCGGCCGCACGGCCACCTATCGCTCCTTCATGGCCGACGCCCGCGATCAACTCCAGCAATTCGAGGGTGCGAGCGCAGGCCCGAACGCGCGCAACTGGCTTCGTCAGACGATCAAAGGCGTGCCGGTGATCCCAGCGGGGCTGCACGGTCGCGCCCTGCAACAATACTTCGACCACACGCTGATGAAACAGCAGGAGCTTGGTGCTCACACGCTGGTCTTCATCTCGATGTCGATGCCTAAATCCCAGCTCAGCCAGTTCTTCGCGGCGGTTGCCGATCATGCCGGTCTTCTAAAGACGACGGTGTTCGTGATGCGGGGCTGGGCCAACAAGCCCGGCGGAATGCCCGACGCCGTGCGCGAGATCAAAGCACTCATGCCCGGAGAAGGACTCAAGCAAGCCAATGTCGAGGTTGATCCGACGCTATTCACCAGCCACGATATCCATCGCGTACCCGTCCTGCTGCACAAGGTTACCGGGCGCTTCGCGACCGCAGAAGACACCCATGACGGGTGGGCGATGGCCGTTGGGCCGGCCTCCCTGCGCGGGGCGATCGCCCGTCTCGACGCCGGCAAGGCCGTGCCGCCAGGGCCGACATGGAAAATCAAAGAGCCCAACATCATCAAAGTGATGGAAGCCAAAATCAAGGCCATGAACGGGCCGAAGATTCAGAAGGCGGCCGCCTCGACGGGCTGGGCAAAAATGACGGCGCATCTGCATTTCGGCATTCCGGAAACCCATCACACACTCGATTATCTGGTCAATCCGAGCATTGTGCTGACGCACACGATCCGATTGCCGACCGGTCGCGTGATCGGAACCAAAGGCGAGGTGATCAACCCGCTGGTCAGTTACGACAAGCATTTCGGACACGGATGGCCCCAGCTTTACGCCGTGTTCGACGCACGTTCACCGTGGCAGTTCAAGCAGGTGCAGGAATGGTCGAAAACCTACGGTGGACGCCTGCGCGTCATGAGCAATGATCTGCCGCGCAACCAGGGGCACTGGATGGCCCTTTCTCATCAGCTCGGCCAGATTATCGAGACCGCCACGCCGGAGATCGTGTCCCGACTGGGTATCAAGGCAGAGCCCGCCCTGGTGATGGGCGCCGGCGACCGGCTGCGGGTCATCGTACCCCGCGTCCCCCCGACGGCGGCCCTGGACCGGATTGCGGGCGTCCGTGTCGGTCAACGACAAAAGGGGCAGACGCGATGAGCAGACCGCTGAGCAAAGCGCTCGAATTCATTGACGTCCGCGGAGCCTCGCGCACGGGCCTCCGGAGGTGTCTCCGGTCTGCGATCGCCCTGATCCTGATCCTCGTGACCACAACGGGCTTGGCCGGCCTGTGCCCGCCGCTTAGGCCCGCCCTTGGCGGTGTCGCATCAGCGGCGACCACGACCGGCAGCACGACCACCAGCGCGATCTCCAAGGCGATCTGTCCGTCCGACAATATATTCAGCAAACTGGTCGGCGGGGTGTGCTGGAGTGCCATGTTCCCGGTCCGGCTGGCTGGGGTCACCATGTTCGGCGGCACGTCCGGCGTCCCCTCCAACGCGGACAGCCAGGTGGCCTGTGCGTGCGGCGGCAGCCTGTCGAAATTACAGTTGCCGACGATCGGCGTCACCCTGGGCTTCTGGCAACCTTCGATGCTCGTGGAGGATGTCGAAGCGCCATTCTGCTTCCCCGATCTGGGCGGGGTGCTTCTGGGAAGCGGCACATCGCAGATTTCGGCCGATGGTGGCGGACTGTTCGCCGGGGCGATGGGCGGTGGCCAGGCATCGACCCCAACCGTTGGCGATCCGAACGACGTCTTTTCCAACGTCCACGTCCTGACATTCCCGCTCATCAACATGATGCAGCTCAGCTCGATCCCGTCATGCAATGTCGGCTTCGCCGGCATGGACGTCTATCTGATGAGCGAAGTGTTTCCGACGTGGAACAACGATATTCTGTCGATGCTGGTCTCGCCGGAAGTCTTCCTGTTCGCCAATCCTGCCACCGCGCTGTTCAGCGCCTTCGAATGCGCCGCTGAAACAGGCGGCTCGCAACCGTTTGACGAGGCGTACTGGTCCGCCGGGTGCTGGGGTCAATTGTATCCGTTGACCGGGACCATCGGCAACGGTGACGATCCGATCCGGGCGAGCAGTCTGCAAGCCGCTCGAATGATCGCAATGGGCTTCAGGCTGGGCTGGCTGCGTCGCACCACCGGCAGCGCGGTCGTGTGCGGACCAGAACGCACATACGTGATCCCGAAGGACCAATTCCGGATGCAGCTTGTCTATCCGAATGACGAGACGAACAATCCGTTCGGGTCCTGCACGAACTGGATCGGCCAGTCGCCGTTGACCTGGGGCGAGTGGGACACCGAACCAGGCACCGGCTACAACTACGTGTATCTCATCTGGCAGTGGACCAACTGCTGCCTCGGGGTCATCGGACCCCCGACCTGATGAACAGGTCGCGGACGACGAGAGCGATCAGACTGGCAAAGCGCATGGAGCCCATGGCGCCCCGGGGGAGGATGCGGCGTCTCATGGCGGCGGCAATGGCGATGCTGGTTGTCGTCTCTGTCGCGGAGGTCAGTACCGCCTATGCCTCCCCCCCCTCGATCGCCGGCTTCACATCCGCTGGCAATGGCGCTGCCGCCGCGCCGCAGACCTGCAACCTGCAAACGAATCCGGACTCCGCCGCATGCCTTCAGGACGTCTGCACCGCCACGAACTGTCCTGCCGCGACATTCTATGGCAACGCCGCAGCCGGTGGCACGATCGGTGAGCAGATCTTCAGCTCGACCCAGGCCATTGGCCAGACCGAGAGCACGAGCCAGGCGATCGATCAGGAACCCGGGGCGACCGGCCTGGCCCAGTCCGGCCAACCGACGACCTTTTATCAGCCGGGCGCGATCGGCAGCGCATCCGGCGCGTTGATCGACAGCGCCGAGACCGCGAATCTCACCTCCCTGCAATCGGCATGCAGCGCGAGCTGGCCGAGCACGATGAGCGAATTCACGACCTACGCCGTCCAGCCCCAGTCGTCACTGGACACCCTCTGCACCGGACAGATCAGTGCGATGCTCGCGTCTGCGCGCACGAACGGGGTGGCCGGCCTGCCGATGAGCGGCCTGACCCAGTCGGCGCAGGCCGCCGAGACGGCGCTTGATCAGATGACGACCCTCGCCAGCTCGATCGACGGCACCGGCAAGGGCTGCAACGTCCCGCCCGCATGCAATGTCGCGTCCCAGCAGATCGTCCAATCGGCGGCCGAGCAGTGGAACCAGGATATCACCTTTGGAGATTACATAGATCCCAACACCAACACGGAAGTCCTGCCCTCGCTGACATCCGCCTGCCAGGATCTGCCCACGACAGTGACAGTCGGAACCGCTTCAGGCGCTGCCGCAGCCCTGTCCACGCTGGCGGACGACATGAACGCTGCGCTCGACCAGCCCGGTGTTCAGACGCTCGCGAACGATTGCGCCTACGGCGCCAGCTACACGGCGGTCACAGGGCTCTATCCAAACCTGTCGGCCTACGCCGCCAATCCCCTGACCAACCTGACCAACCCGTCCAACGCCAGCACAACTCAACTGCCGGGCTTTCCAGCGTCGGAACAGTCCATGTTGACGGGGTTCGTCGCCAATATGCTGGCCGCCGCCTCGCCGACATCCGCCGATTTCTCCAGCTATTTCAACTCATGTACGTCTGCCTCCGTTGATATTCCTCCGGCATCCACGACCACGGTAATCGGAGCGCCGACGTCCACCAGCACCACGACCGCGAACTCCGTCCCGGTAGCCGTGTGCGGTGAGCCGCAAGGTTCCACGATCGTCTGGAGCCCGGTCGCCTCGGAAGACTGGGACGGCGTCACGTTCCCGGACCAGACTGCCCAGGTGATAGCGCCCGGATGTGGCAATTACCCGCAGGGCGATACCGTCGATTATACCTATGTCTTCACCCCGCAGATCGTCGGATCGGGGACCATCGTTGCGATCTGCAACGACAGTTGTACCGTCTCCGTCAATGGCACGGTCGTCGGGTCTTACAACGACGGCAATTCGAATTCGAACTTCCCTCCGCCATCGGTGATCCCGGTCCAGTTCACGTCAGGCCCCAACTATATCGTGGTGGCGAACACGAACAGCCAGGAGAACATGGGCGCGCTCATCGCGGGCTACGGTGCGTTCGGGACGGCTCTTGGCCCGGTGTTCCAGAGCAACGGGACCTGGCAGATCACGACGAGTTCCACGACCGTCACTCCTGGAGCACCGGGGACACCGACGACAGTGACGATCCCCGGTCCAGGCGTGACCGCGAGTGCGACAACCTGCAATGCCGTCGTCCGGTGCATGGGAACCGGATGTCACGACGTCATCAATTCCCCCAATACCGGTTTCGCGGAAGCTGCGACGGCATTGCAGGCGCTCAAGATGATGCAGACGGACATCCAGTGTTCGAGCGGCACGTCCATTGCCGCGGATAACTGTCAGCCCATCGTGTTCGGTGGCAACCCCTATAATTGCCGGACCTTCCTCGGCGTTTCCCAGACGACGGGGTTTACCAGCAACTGCTGCAATGAGGGGCTTCAGGTCCCGGTGCCGCCGATCGGACAATACATTTCCGGTCTGATGGACGTCTATAATATCGCGACGACACCGATGGTCGATTCGTGGGCGATGTCGTTCACGCCGGTCTCGACCGTTGCGAACGGCATCACCACCGAATTCTCCGGCGTCGAGAGTTGGGGAGAAAGCGCCTACGCGAACCTGTCGGCCTGGTCCACCGACGCCTGGCGCTACGTCAGTGCCCCGTTCAAAAATCTCGCCGAGCAAATTGGTAATTCACTTGGCGTAGCAGGCGGCGGCGCGGAAGGTGCTGTATGCACTCTTTCGGGAGCGGGAAACGGTGTCGTCAATTACGGTGGATTGCTGGGGCCGATCAAGAACGCGATCTACCAGCAAGTCTTCAATCTGGTAAAATCGATCGTCGGACCTAGCAATACCGCCTTGGCCGAAGATATCATGGCACCATTCGCACCGACGGGCAGTTTTCCTGACAATCCGGTTGCCACCTATATCAATGGTTTCGCCGGCGACGTGATGCTGGCCTATACCGTCTATCAGTTGGCGACCATCATCACGCAGCTCATCACGGCCTGCACGAATGAGGAATTCCAGTTGGGCTATTACCGAAAGAGCAACGACTGCACGGCGGTCGGGTCCTACTGTTCAGCGTCGGTGCCAGTTCTGGGGTGCGTTACGACCAAATACGTGTGGTGTTGCTATCAGAACCCCCTCTCCAACATCATCGCATCCCAGATCCGCCTCAATCAGCCGGCGATCGCCGGCGGCTACGGCTCAGCCAAGAATCCGACCTGCGGCGGTTTCACCCCCGCTCAGCTTGCGGCTGTCGATTGGAGCCAGATCAACCTTTCGCAGTGGCTCGCCATGCTGGAGCAGGGCGGCTTGTTCCAGGGCACGAACGCAGCAGCGGCGTCCGTCTTCACGCCGAACGTCGCGTCCGAACCCTCGACGGTTTACACGACCAGCGGCGCGACCGGGGAAGCCCCGGCGATCGCGAACAACCTGGTCGGCGGGGGCACTGTCACCGACCAGAACGGCCAGCCGGGCGACACCGCGGCCGACAATCTCGCCCGCGAATTCAGCACCCAGGGAAATGCCGGCAGCTCGACGACCACGCCCTGAGCAACGGGGCGCCGCGCGAGGTCCCAAATGAAAGAACCGCTGTCCACAAGGGACAGCGGTATGGAAAAAAACAAAAATCTATGCGTGATACATAGAACCATCCTCGCGGCACTCCATGACAATCATGGAAGCGCTTCTCAGCAGGGGCTTGCGTGACTCGACTGTAATCGAGCCGATGGGCCATTTGACTATGAAGGCATGGCCATAACCATTACGCCGTGCGTACTGCACGGCCGCTGTGCGAGCGTCATCCATTGAATTGAACGTCGTCTCGGTTTGACATGAAGACATAGGCGCCTCCGGGTTCGGGTTGACTGGGTAAAGTGTTGTTCGAACCGTTCATGAGAGCACTCGATCGCTCCTCGATCGCTCCAGGCAGAGCACACAGGTTCATGCGTCATGTCCCGCCGCGACGTGGGAACCACGGTTGATCACTATTCCGGGTCGGGTCCGATGCGCGCGCGCAGGAAAAACCCCCGGCGGCTATGCCGACGGGGGTGGGAAAACAGATTTGTAGCTTAGAAACGGGCGCGAAAAACGGCCCTGGCGGCTCGAAGATGCGCCGCCGCATTCAGGAAGACCGGACGCGAAAACGCCGGCGAAAATCTCCCGATCGTGGATGCGGGCTCGATGTAGAAACTGTTGTCCAGATCATCAACATTGTATTCGTCGAGAATAATCCAGGTGCGTGTCGCGCTGCTTAACCCGACGCGACGCTTCTCGGTGTCCGGCACCTCGATGGCCAGTCGGCCTTCCGCGGGTTGAAGGGTCGTGAGCGGAAAGAAGACCACTTTTCGTTTTCCGCTCTTCAAGGTAGCGATGATGCCAATGACGGTCGGACGATATTTTCGACCATCCTTCAGGCCAGATTCGGCTTCGCTGCTCCAGAGATACGAATACAAGAGCACAGATCCGGTTTTTAGTTCATCCGTCATTATCGTTGCCTTTCGCAAAAGTTTCGGCCGCTTCGATGAACGCCTCGGCGAGATCGTCGGGCATATCCACAAGACGGCCAGCCTGACGGGTTTCGCCTCTCGACTGGAGCCGGTGATAGTCCTCGACGTTCATCACGACGAGGCGTTCCTTGCCCCGCTGGGTAAGCACAACGGGACGGCGCAGCGCCTCCGTGATGATCTCGCCCGATTTCTTCGAAAGCTCGGTCGTCGTGAAAGCACGCATGATTGTTCTCCTTGAAATTCGTCCCGCAGTTTGCAGCAATCCTATCAAAGCTGCAAATGCTGCGTTGCGGGGCTTCAGCTCGAACATAGTGGGTGATCCAACGGATCGGTGTTTTGCCTTGTCATGTGATGTTCCTTTCCAGAGGTATCCGGGGGCGAGATGTCGTACCGGGCACGAGTGCAAGGGATCTGTCCCGCCGCGACGTGGGAAGACCAACACGTTGAGCAGGGGGGACTAAGTGATCGACCTGTGTGCCTTGAAGACGACCAGGCGCGACAGCGTGAAATTTATGATCGCGGACCCGCCGGACCCCAGCAGCATCGCCAGCGCCGGGATTTGTTTCAGGACGGGCCACGCATGGATAAGCGCGAGAACGCTGCTGGTATAGACGATCGCACCGATTGCGCTGCTTCCGAGAAAAAGTGCCCACTGACGGGCCGCAGGCAGTCGTGGAGCCCCTTTGAAGGTATAGAGCCGGTGGCAGACCCAGGTAGTCGATGCGGCCACCACAAAGCCCACCAGCAATGCTGAGAGGCGCGTCGTCTCGATGCCAGGGGACAGACGGCCACGTAGTCCCAGATAGACACAGAAGTTGACCACATACCCCAGCGATCCCACGGCAAGAAAGCGCATCACCTCGCCGCCGATTTTCCGGATCTCATCTCTCTGGATCGCGTGTGTTGCGTTGGTCTCGTAGAAAGCGTGCCGGTAGAAAGCGTGCCGGCGGACGCCGAGATCGGCGCATCTCGTGTCGTCAGGCGACAGATCGTCGGTCGAGGACATCACGACGCCACGCCCTGTTCCGGATGCGTGGCAATCTACATGGCAATCCTCCTGGCGATCCACCGGGCGATCAGCCCGAATGGCGCTTGTGGCGTCGTGCCCAGTGCCCGGCTCCATGCCTGGCCGTGGGCAGTTCGATGCCGTGATGCGGACCCGACAGGTAAAGGAACCTGCCTTCGTACAAAGTCTCGATCAGCTCCATCCCGGTGATCGCGACGCCAGCGGCATTGAGGCGGGAGGTCACGGCAGCCTCATCTTCCCCCGCATGGATCATGGCCCTGCCCACGCCGTGAAGCGCCGCCACCGACTGCTTGATCGTGTCCACGGATGCCGGGGTCTTCAGGGCGGAGACGACCCCCTCCTGGCGCCCCAGCAGCCGACGTGACTTCCTGGCGAGACAGAGACTGACCGTGCAGATCGCCTCGATGGGCCGGACGGACCAAAGCGATCGTCCGAGATGGATTCTACTGACCATCAGTCCGCGCCGTCCCGCGCAAATTCCGATGTCCGCTGGCCGGACGAGGCCCGCACAGGTTGCGGGCACATGATCGAGGAGCGCCGCTCGATGGGCCGCCTGTCCATGAAAAGATAGATATTGGACGACAGTCCACCGGCGACCAGACCAGTATAGCCGGTGACAGTGCTGACGCCGCCGGGCAGCGCCGTGCCCACGGGGGCCGCAGCCGCGAGGGCTGCCCGATCCATCAGGATCAACATTGCCGGATCTGCCCATTTTTGCTTGCAGACCAGACGGCAGGCAACGCGAAAAAGACGGTCGCTTGCCGCCACGAACGGCAGACCGGTGTGGTGCTCGACCGGAAAGTATCGGTTGGGGATCGTGACGAACACACGGGGCGCGACCCGCAACATCTCGGACAGAAGGAATTTCTGTGCCTGGGGCGAGCCGACGTGCTCAAGAACGGCATTCGAGACCGCGATGTCGAAGCTGTCGTCATCGAATGGCAGTGATCCCGATCCGCCGATTCCGACGAACCGGCTCTCCGGAAAGCGATGACGAAAGTCGCGCCCGTGTCCCCGACCAACGGCAGTGATCTTAGCCGGATACGGATACAAGCGCTCCAGCATATTGTCGCCGGTCTCCACAACGTCCGACACCCCGACATCGACGATCGTCTCGGTGGCTACGGGCGCGCAGATGTCCATGAAACAGCGAAACATGCGCCTTCGACAAAAGGTCATCACCGTTTCCGCGACGGTGCCCGGTTTCGCGACTTCGTAATAGGCGGCATCGATCCCGTCGGATTGGCTTGCTGTCAGTTCCATATCCATCTTCAGGTCATACGTGATAATTGGAATGTGGTCGATAGAAATACCAACCCACGGCGATCGCTGTGACGAAATTGTCAAGGCGGGACACGTTCGATATAAGGGGCTCCGACATGGAAGAACCAAAATACTTGTCGAGTGACGACGTCCGCGCGATGCTTGCCGATGCCTGTGCCCGCGCAGGCGGAATGTCGAATTTCGCCGAACGACACAAAATATCCGCTTCGTATATCTCGAAGTCGCTGACACAGAAGCAGGGGATCGGGCCGAAGATCCTGAAGGCTCTCCGGTTGAAGGCCGAACTCCGGTACGTGGTGGACGCCAGCAAACCGGTCGTCGCCGGCAGATCAAGGCAGCGACGGAACCCGCCGGCCCAGCAGCCTGACAATCAAAGCGATCATTCCCAGAAGGCATAACGATGAGTTTCCGGTTCCCCCCGCTTGCTGCGGCCGCTCTCGCTCCCGTTCTTCTCGCGAGTTGCGGCACTCCAATGCCGGCCGGGCCACCTCCGGCGCAGCAGACATTTTCCTGGCTGATGCAGAGGGACATGAAACATGACGTCGCGATGGGCACCGGCAAGCCGATGTATCCTGCGCACCAGACGCTCAGTGTCGTCGAACAGGGGTACACGTTGCCCTTCGCCGTGGCCGCTTTTGAACGTCGCAACGACGTCTCCGGTGGATCTACTGCCACAAGCTACGGCAGTGGGGGGCACGGCGTTCTGTCGGTTCTTCCGGGCATTGTTGGAAGTTCATCCCCCGCTTTCGGCCCGGCGATGGGACTCTCGATCTTGAATCTCCTGCCCGCGCTACCGTCTTACAAAATCGATCCCGCAACGATGTTCTCCTATCCGTTCCTCGATTTTTACAGGATCATTTCCGTGCAGCGCGCCCGGAAAGAGACCACGGCGGATTACCTGAAATATGTCAAACAAGGCTACGATTTCATACTCTTCACCCATGCCGGGGTGCCGGTTGCGCCAGGAAGTATGAATTTCAACGGACGGTTCTATCTCGGGCTCGACACATCGAGCCCTGCCGGCGTCGGATATGCTTCCTATAATGGTGCATTCCCGATGGGATGGATCAACAAGGGAAGCGGGACGAATCCAACCTTGGGAACCGTTGATCCTGATGGCGGAGCGATGCAGATAAATTTTGCGCCCTTGCCGGAGAGCGGGACCGGTGTCGTGCCGGGGGCAGCTTCCGTGGTGACTGCCGACATTGGTCATCCCGGCGGCTTCTACACACCAGCACGGATCACCGCGATCGCGGCCAGGTATCCGTTCGTGAACCGCTGGTACGCCGTCTATTCAACCCACCATGATGGCCAGATCGAGATCGCCGTGCAGCATCAGGGGACGGTCGTTTATTTTGCCAAGCCTGCCGGGAAATAGCCGGCTCGGCAATGGCAGAGCACCGGGTATCGCGCCGCGGATTTTCGCACCGGTTCCGCAGGAAGATTTTTGCCCATCGCGGGGGTGAGTGTCACTATTGCAATACCAAGTTCGCGAACCCGTACGAAGCGACGGTGGATCACCTGATCCCCCTCAGTGCCGACGGCAGCAATGATGTGGAAAACTTGGTATTCTGTTGCGAGGATGCGAACCAACTTTTCGGGGCCATCCCTCGGGAGATCAAGGAAGAATATGCGTCCATGAAGGGCGTGAGCTGGACCTGCCACGATCTGCTACGGCGTCTTCGGGCCGATCTCCGTGCAAAGAAGACACCGAAAAGGCGCCGGTTGCCGAAGGTGCGCCAGGAAAAACGCTCGATATCTCTGCTGAGTGTCGCCGCTGCGAACCAGGACGAGGCCGCAAGCGAAGCGGCGGTCCTGGCGATCATCGAGAACTCCATCACCGAGCTGCTGGATCGTTTCGCGATCGACAGTCCAGCTCCGGACCATGCCCGTCGCGTGCGGACCTCACCCCCGCAGCGCCAGGAAACAGCAAACGCCGATCAACCGGGACGCGCGCGCATAGAAACCCCGGCATCCTGTTGGATGCCGGGGCTGAAAGAAACACTCGAAGACGGACCGTTGTGATCCACACAATCAGGATCTGACGACAGATCCAATTCGCCTGGCATAACCATCCAGCACGGCGGTCGCGGCCGCCTCGATCTTCGGCCAGAGCCGCCTGTCCTGTGTCGTCCTGAACATCCCGGACGGCACACGGTAGATATCGGCGATCCGCCGTCGTTGGGCGAGGACAATCCATCGGAAATCGGTCTCTTTCACCAATTCGGGATAGAGACCTCCCCGACAGATCTGCTGGACGATCTCGTGTCCACGCGGGACACGGGACCTGGTATGATGGTCAGCTCGGATCATGCAAGAACCCAGGAGTTCATGCGGGATACCCAGTTGCCATCCGTTCTGGAATTCCGGACCGTGAGGTTCACGCATAGTCGCCTCGCCGGAACCGCTGAACGACCACCGCACCAGCCAACAACCGGGTCGGGTCGAACGATGTCACCACGCCGATGATCTGGCCGGGCGACAACGCACCGATCTTGTTCGCCACATTCCAGAGGATATCCGGCGTGTCCTTCAGACGGTCCCATGCCGTCAGCAGGAGCTGATCCGGCAAGGGGTCTCGCCCATCGACACGGCCGCACAACTCGGCAAGGACGTCGCGGGATACATCCTTCACGATATCATCCTGAAAGAAACTCCCGAGCCGATCGAGCGCGTCGGCCGCGAGAGCTGCCGCGATGAGCGATTTGTCCTTCAACATGGTCACCAGCCGAAAATCACGACCGGCGCGCGAATCCCGAACCATGTTCATTCTCTTCCGGGCGAGCTGGGCGTCGATCGGCCCGAACAGCGTGTGCAGGAACCTGTTCGTCGCAGGATTTCCGCCGTCCATTGACAGAGATTGCTCAACGAAGAACCCGATCCTTTCGAGAGCCGTGTCCTGGATGGTCAACACCTCGATACCATCGGCATTGAATCGTGTCGGTCCGAACAGGTAGCGAGACAGGAAGGGAGCAAACTCCTGGTCCGCTGCCGATATGAGATCCAGAACGCTGCCTGGCGACGGCAACGTCATGGAGCCGCCCTGAGCCAGATAAGCGGCCAGCAACAGAGCAATGGTGTTCTGCACCGAACCGCTCATCTCGGGGTTGCCCGGCCCGGCTCCTCGCCGGATCTGATTTGCGACGGTCTCGCGAAGGCGCGAGGCCATGGCGGCGTCCATCAAATCGTCGGCGCGACCGCTGATCTTGAGGTAATTCACCCGCCGAACGCGCCAGTCGATTATTTCGTTGACGAAGCTGCTTGGGTTTTTCATAGAATCCGGTCTCCATAATAGATGTTCCGCACTCCCGGACGCGCGATGCGCGCAACGTGTGCTGGCTCAATGTGCCGCCGCGACTTGGGAACGCGGGCCGGCTCGGGGGTTATTCCCGCGACAGGCGATGGGACCATGCGGCAGTCGGCTTGAAACGGAGCCGCCTCTGAATTATGTTCGGCCTACGGGGCTTGGTGCTGACACCTGGGGTGTGCATCGATTCCTTTCCATAATAGCGTGAAAAGCTGCGGGGGCCTTCCTCGCAGCTTTTCCATATCCGCCCGGTAGAACATGTTCGACGACTTCACCGCCCGAAGCGACATGATCGCACAGGTCGGCCACCAGGCATTCGGCGATGATTGGCTGAAGGTGTTCGCCCGCTCGCTGCCGACGTTCCATCCCGAGGGACCGCGCAAGGCGATTGCACCCGCGACCGTGCAGCAGTGGGCCACTGGCGCGGTTCCGGTGCCGGACTGGGTAATCCGGGCGCTGCCCACCATGCTGGCCGCCCTGGTGGCCGACATGCGATCCCAGGCGCTCCGCATCGAAGGCATCGTGACCGCGCTGGTCGCTGTCGAAAAGGATCTCCTCGCCCGCAGCAACGCCGCCCGGCGCATCTATGACGCCTGACTCGCCGAAGCCTGACGCACCTCCCGGGGCATCGGCTCGCAGCAGCTCCTGATCCATCGGAATCCATCGGAGTCGGGAGATCGGCGACCCCGACGAAGAAACCCCGCCGTCCATAAAGGACGACGGGGATGGTAACTCGAATGGGAACTCGAATAGCAATCGATCGATCAGCTACTCCCGCAGGATCGAACAGGTCTGGTCGATGATCTCGAACCGCTGACGAAGCACCCGTTTTCGGTGATCCCAAAGCAACTTCGCCCGACGCTGCAACAGCAATTTGTCGTCGAGGGACAGAGTGCGGCGAGACTGGTCGCGCGCGAGGCGGGCTTCTTCGGCCAGTCGATCGATGTAGTGATCCACGGCGACCTCGATGCGGAGCACGATGTCCCGAAGACTATGTTGCTCGCATATGGCCGATGTTGTCGCCATCCGGGTTGACTGGCTCATGGCGCGTTCGCAAGCGCGGCACGGTAATCCGCCTCAAACTCTTCCTGGTCGATCTCATCCTGCAACCAGATCCACGCCGTGATCCAGGTCCCGTCTTCGCCGCGAGACGACAGCGCATTGTCATCCACCTCGATGCTGTCGCTCGAACGGTGGCAATACTCCGCCCGGGCACGTTCGCGCTCGGCCTGGCTGGTTCCGAAATCCTTGACCGTGCTCATGAACGTGATGACCTGCGCGACCTGGATTGCATCGTCTTCCAGCAGGGTTTTCAAGGTGTCGAAGAACGCCGTAATCCGCGCCTTGCGGGCCAGCTCGAAATTGGCGAGCAGCGGGCCGCCGTGATCGATCTCGGGATCGATCGGTTGATATTGAAGCATGTGATGTTCCTTTCCAGAGGTATCCGGGGGCGAGATGCCGTACCGGGCACGAGTGCAAGGGATCTGTCCCGCCGCGATGTGGGAAGCGCGGGCTGGGTTCCCTCCGCCGGCGGGCGTGCTGGCCGGCGGAGGGAGCCGGGGGGGCACGCAAGAAGAAACCCTCACTGCAAATGCAGTGAGGGTTGGAAACAGAAAGGCATTTAATCGCGGATTGCCGTCACGCGACCGACTGGTAACAGTCAGAGAATCAGAACGGGATATCGTCGTCCAAATCGTTCACAGACGCACCGGACGCCTGATGAGAGACACCGGACGTCTCGTGTTGAGACGATGACTCGTTCGAAGAGCCACTGTCTTTCGAGCCGATCAGATCGACCGTATTGGCGATGATCTCGGTCTGATACCGGTCACTGCCATCCTGCGCCTGATACTTCCGGGTCTGGAGACGACCGGTGAGTTGGAGCTGATCGCCCTTCTTCGTATATTTCTCGACGACGTCGGCGAGTTTGTCGAAGAGAATGACGCGGTGCCATTCGGTTTTTTCGGTGCGGGTATCACCCGAGCCGGAGAACAGGCTGGTCGCAAGCCGCAGATTGGCGACTTTCTTGCCGGACTGGGTGGCGCGGACTTCGGGGTCAGCGCCAAGACGGCCGAGCAGGACGACGAGATTGGTGGACATGAGAAGTTTCCTTTCCAAAAGGAGTTTCCGAGCGGCGTGATGCCGGGGTCGGGCACGAGTGCGATGGAGATGTGCCGCCGCGACTTGGGAAGATCGAGTTGCGAAAAAATATTTTTTGTCAGGATTTTGCTGGGCTTCGATCGTCCTCCAATGCGCTTCGCGCGCCGTTGGGTGTATCGCGGGAACCGAGCACGCCGACGCTGCACACGGCCGATTCGACACCCGCCCGGGTGCTCGGGAAGCCCAGAAGGCGGACGCAGCCGAATGCGACCGCAACGCCGAGGCAGACACGCATGTCGGCCGGCGACAGGATGACGGCCACGATGCCGGTGCTCCGGAGGAAAGCTGTCAACAGAACCCCGGTGGCAAAGACGACCAGGATCGCGACACCGGCAGCCTCGATGCTCGATGCCAAACCGGACAATTCTTCCATGGCTCGAAAGATGGAACCAGGCGCCTGCATCGCCGACCATGTTTTCTGCAAACGCTGGACCAGCGAGATCCGGAACCCTGCCCGGAACGATCCAAGCCACGATCCAAGCCACGATCCAAGCCGCGACAGACGGGCCGTCAGGTCGCGCGGCGACACGAGTCCGGTGTGCTCCCCGGCCCCGTCCTGCGTGGACTTCGATGTCTGGATTTCGAACAGGCACCGTCC
>JAQTXH010000023.1 GCA_028688905.1 Acidiphilium sp.
TCGGTGGTTGTGGGGAAGATGGTTTCGGCGGTGGCGATGGTGAGGGTGTTGGGGGTGGATTTTTCGGCGATGTAGCGCGGGTGCGGGGCGGTTGGGGCGGGGGTGAATTGGGGGCGGACGAAGGTTTGGAGGATTTGGAGGCCGTTGGTGCGGTAGTGGTTGAAGAGTTTGGGGTAGTCTTTGGGGCTGAGGTTGGGGTTGGTGGCACCGATGAAGGGGACATCGAGGAATTGTGCGGCGGCGGCGGGCAGATGGGGCAGGCTGGGGCTGATGGCGAGGCGGGCCATGTGGATGGCGTAGGCGAGGGGTTTGGTTTCGTAGGGGTAGGTTTCGGGGGTGGCGATGTCGGGGCTGGTGGCGAGGGCGGCCATGAGGGCCGTGCTGCCGCTGCGGCCGAGGGAGGTGACGAAAAGAGGGGTTGGGGTTTCGGGTGGGGCGGGGGGCGTGGTGAATTCGAAGGTGAAGGTGATGGTGGCGAGAAGGTCGAGCTGGGTGGTGTGGTAGGCGGAATCGGCGACGAAGCCATGCCATTGGCTGGCGGTGACGACGAAAAGTTCGATTTCGCCGATGTGGTGAAGGCCGACGATGTTGAGGGCGGTTTGGAAGCCGGTGGGGGTTGCGGGGTCGATGCCCATGATTTCGGCGACATCGGCGCGGGGGTGGAGGGTGGCGACGAGCAGGGGGCTGCGGTGGAGCGTGGGGGCGTAGATGGCGATAGCGAGGACGGGATCGGGGGGGGTGGCGAGGACCCAGCCGGCGAGGTCGAGATAGATCGCGTTTTCGCTACCGCCGATGGCGGCGGGGGACGGGCGATCGAGATACCATGAGTCTGCCGGGTAGGCGGGGCGGATGGCGGTTATGCGCAGGTGATGGGTCATTCAGAGGGTGATAGCGAGGCGGGGCGGCGATGACAAACCGGTGAACGGTTCATTTTGTAACGGGTTTGGCGGGGTGGTTAAGCGGCGGTGGTGAGGGATTGGGCGAGGTCGAGCGGCAAAGGTTCGCCATAGACTTCGACCTGATCGAGATGAAGATTGTTGCTTGCTTCTCGTCCTGTCCCGTTCCTATACCATCTGTTTCATAATTTTTTAACAAACGCAAATATTTGATTTGCTATGTATGAGTAAAACTAATTTTATCCTGCGTTCGACCAAAAAAGGCCTCACTGACAATGATTAAATTTTCTATATCTACGATTCCTTTTCCGTCATATATAATTTTGATAAATCGAGCCGGCATCGGTATATTAAGAAGGACTTTACATAATCTATTTGTTGTTTCTTTGCTTTTGTCAAGTTTTTCTTCTTTATGTATTATAATATAATTATCGTCAGTCATACTAACCTCAATTAAAAAACTATCTCCAATCAAATCCTCCTCAGAATTTATTATTTTCCAAAAAAACTCAATACCATAAACTCCTAATATTTCTAACAAATCAATCACATATCCATGTTTTTTTGTCTCGGTACCATAAAACTCTTTACTTTTTGCTGCGCTTATAAGAGGATGGCGCAATTGGACCTCTTTATACTCAATTTGACTTCCATATTTGTCTTTAATTTCAATTTTAGCCTTTTTAATTTCAAACGCTACCGAATTTTTACTTTCTTTTTTCACTAATTCATCAATCGCCCTCTCTCTAATTCGGCGCTCTTCTGACCGAAAAAAAGCATTAAATTGACCACTCATTTCGGCAAAAATATTTCTGATATGCTCGAGTCTTTTTGATTGAAAATCATTTTTTATTTTTTTCCTATCAATTGATGGACATAAATCTAAAATTATTTCATTAGATACTGAGTTAATATTGTTTATATGAAAATCTATGAAACCAAGATAAGCTAACTCGTCAAACAAGAATTTAATGCTGCTTGGTAAAAATCTCCATGTGTGAAAATCAATGTAAGTTGATGGATGTTCTTTTGCATTCTGGAACGCCCCCATTGCTTGTTCTAACGTGTGAACAAAATCAATTATTCCTTCATCGTTATCTGAAGACCAAGCTATCGAATTTCCTCGTTTAGCCGCATATGCAATACTATTATATGCAGTTAACGGTGAATGTCGCAAGCTTTTGTTATCAAACGCATATATCCAATCTCCTGAACATGTAATCTGCTCAAAAAAATCAAAACAATATCTCTTGTCCGGTACAGCAATTATTATTTTTCCATTTTCCTTAAGTAATTTTCGGCATGAATTGAAAAACTGGATTGGGTCTGGTAAATGCTCTAAAACATGACTTATAATAATCACATCAAACGTATTATAAGATTTTTCGTCAAAATTTTCGTGAAGCGCGTTTCCATTCCATACCACATCTACTTGTTCTATATTTTCAAGATTTACGCCATGCGAATGATATGATGTTAAAAGCTCATCTCTGTTCGAATGATCCACAACTGTTGTAGACCATCCTTCACTTTTAGGCACTAATGGGTTATAATTTGGACCAATTTCAATAATAATATCTGATTTGTTTATATGCTGTAGTATGAATGATTTTCTATCTATTATTTTTCCGTTTGTATCAATTTTATTTAGTTTGTTAATGTTTTTATCAAATCTGTTCTCTATAAAGTTTGAATATTTTTCAACGTAATAATCATAAGCTTCTGGATTTTTCTCCAAAAGTGGCGTCCACGATTGATGTGTAGCATTAATTTTCTGCGATCTAAGCTGTTTTATAACTTCTGGTTTAGGTCCATGCCAATGCAATATTGTTGCTTCCGGATTAACTCCCCAATATGGCTTCCAATTAAAATGATCTGGCAACAACATATAATTATTACCAATAAAAACTCTCAAAATTTCCTGATCTAATCCGACGTCAAGATTATTTTTGGTGAATTCTATAAGTTCGTTGTATATTTCTTTGAATTTCTGAAGGTTGATTAACATCACTCCTGAATTCATATCCACTTTTTTCCCCCTATCAAATTGTGGGGCTGCTGCGATTAGTTCAGGTTTGAATCCTGAAAAATCTGGATCTTTCAAAAACAATACGTCTGCATCTGTATACAAAACATAGTCGTCAGGAGAATCGCAGAGGATTGGAATTTCGAAACGAAGAAATGCCCCGCGAGCGATAACTTGGTACCCAAAATTTTCTGGCTGATGGTCTATCACCTCTTTATTAAAGGTGATTTTATGAAATATTATTGTGACTCCATATCCTCTAATTTCGTCAATAAATTCTGTTTCTTCACCATCATATATTAGATACGGCTCAAGCGTTGTGTTCTGCCGTGCAGATATAACTGATGCTCTTATTAAATCTTTCCAGTTGTGGTCATCACGGAAATCTGTTGCTTGACACCAGCAAAAAAACCATTTCATCGAAACATTCCTTTTACTACATTAATTTTAGATTTTTTTTGCGTATTTCCGAAATTCTTCATATTATTTATACTTTCAATTTGTTTGTTTAGGAAACAGCGTCGTTAGCCAGAGGGCGACGCCGGTGATTGAGTAACGGCTTGTTTCCGACCCAACCAGATTGATGAAGCTTTTCGGCCATGGCAGGGATTCGTAATTCTCGACGACATAATTGGTCGGATTGGCGTTTTGTCTGGTGAGGTATGCGATCATTTGCTGTGTATCCGAGAGGAAACGGCGGCGGGCGGTGTTGGGGGAGATGATCAGGATCGAACGCAGGTGGTTCTGGTTGGCCCATTGGATTTCATGGACGATGAAATGGCGGTAGTTCGGCGTGTACCAGAAGAAGAAGGAGGGTGGCGCGTCGATGGCGAGGGCACCGCCGATGAGGGCGCGGCGCTTGTTCTGGTTCCAGAGATGACGGTCGATCGTGCCGTTATGCCAGTCCTGATCGACGTTTGGGGCGAAATCCGGCGCGATTATTTTTAGCCCCTCGGACTTTCCGGCGGTGACGTAGTTTTTCCATTGGGGGAGGGTTAGGCCATCCGCGCCGTTGATGGTTGCGATATGGGCGATGACGCCACGCGCGCGAAAATTCTGTTCGTAGTAAGTGCCGAAGAAGGCGGCGGTGTTGGGGGATGCGCCGAGTTCGACCATTGCGGGGCCGGTGCCTTTGAATACCTTAAGAATCTTATGGCGGATGTTGCTGCCTTTTTTCAGGCGGGTCCAGATATAGCCGTGAATGTAGAGCGAAACTTTGCAGCTTGATCGGAGGATGGCGGTATTGGCTGGATTTGCGAGGCTGGCGAAGCCATCGACGCCGCCGACGGCGATGGGTTTTGTGTGGTTCGAGCATGCACTTGCTGGTGATGCGGCCAGTATCAGTGCCGCCGCCAGCGGGATGCGGGCGAGGTGCTGCAAGTGTTGGTTATTTGCCGTCACTGGCGAGGTGCGCTCTCTCTGTAGTGGCTGCTGGTCATCGAAGTTTGACGCCTTAAGGGTTAAAAACCGAGTTTTCTCTAGCCTAATGCTGGAGGGTCGGCAATCCGGTTTGCAATCTTCGGTTAGGTTTGGGTAGGTCGGTTTCGCGGCGGGTAAGGAACAAAAGTTCTTTGGTTCTTTCTTTCAAGAAAGAACGGCTTGCTGCCCCTGTCCTGGCCTGATTTTCGCGTTCGGGGTTGGGGTGGCTGGATTGCCGCGCCTTCGGCTCGCGATGACGTGGTGGGTTGGTATGAGGGCGGGGGCGACACTATATGGGGCTGGCGCAGGAATCTCCTGGTATGTATGCGCCGGTCGGGTAGGTGATGTTGACCGATTGTTCCAGGATGGGCGACCAGAAATCGGGGTTTCTGATGCGTTCCTTCGTTAAGATGATTCGTTTGCCTCTGCCGAGGAAGGCGGACCAGGTTCCGAAGGTACTTGGGGGGCCGACCACGTAGTCGCATTTGGCGAGTGCGGAGAAATCGTCTTCGAAGGGTGCG
>JAQTXH010000024.1 GCA_028688905.1 Acidiphilium sp.
CCCTGCCCGAGCGTATTTGCCGTAACCGCCAGTCGGAAGTCAGGAGCAGCGGTGACCAGCTCGCCCGTTTCCGGAACAAGCACCCGGCGTTCGTCGCGCAAGCGATGCAGCCAGGCCGAAGTATCGGGTGGCAGCATATCGTACTCGTCGAGAATTACGGCGGCACCTCGCTTCATGGCCTTAACCAACGGGCCATCGGACCATTTCGTTATGGTTGAGCCGGTCGTCCCTTCACAGAGACCGATCTGACCGCAGAAATGCGCCGGTTCCATGCGTCCGTGGCACTGGACCACAAACACTTCCTTGTTCAGCCGAGCGCAAAACTGTTCGATCAACGATGACTTGCCGGTCCCGGACGGACCCACCAGCATGATGTTCGGCCCGCCAACGCCATGATTCCACATGATGATGGCGCGCAGCAGTTCCTTGCGAAATTTGTAGTCCGGGTTCACCGGAGGCGTGAACTCGCCGGCGACGGACAACTTGATCCGCGCCTGGGGGGGCGCTTCGACGTTGAAGAGCGTACTGATCTGAGCGAAGCCATCGGGTACGTTTGCGACCGCAGGCTGGACTGGCGCGGGAGCCAGTGCGGTCGGAGTTTTCGTCGCCTTGGGAGACATAGGAAGATCCTTTCCAATGCCGCGGGCACCATGCCGGCGGGAACACGAGTTCCCGCCCTATGTCCCGCCGCGACATGGGAACCGATCCGCTACGAAACCGACGCGCCGATCGGTGCGCCCAATGCCGCGATCCTCGTGTTCTCGCGCTCTCCGAGCGGCACGCCCGACCACCTGAACACCGCCCGGAGCGTGTTCTGGCTGTCGCCCGGCGAGGTGATGTCAGCAGCAAGCCGGTCGGCTTCCAACTCCCAGGTCGCCGGTCGCGCGAGTTCGGAGAGTGCTATCGCCAGTCCGAATATCAGAGCAACCGCCCCCCTCGATATCTCGGGTGGCGCCAGGAAATGGACCGCCACCAATCCCGAAAATATGACGAACCAATACCCCAGCAGCCGCATCGTGTGGCCGCGGATCGCATGGGCGACCTCATGCGCCAGGACAAATTTCCGCACGGTGTCGGGAGTCCGCCAGAAATCCCTGCCGACCAGAACCAGATTGCCCATCGCGCAGGCTCCTCCGTTCATTTTCAGGAAGAACGATCCGATGCTCGGGACAACGAGAAGCCGGGGTCTAATCGCAACCCCGGCAGGGCCGGCCGACCTCGATGCCTCGTCCAGAATCGAGTTGAACTCACGGTGCAGTCTATCCATGACCTGATACCTTTCATGCTGTGCCCACAGGAACGGGTGAGACCTGACGTTCAGGATATAGGTCGTGTCGTGGGGCACCAACAGGAATCTAGCCGAAACGGTAGCATTCTCGCGCGACGCGTCACCGACGCGCGATCGTCAGCGCCTGTTGCCGGTTGGGAGATCGAGGATCGGGTTGAGCCCGAGCAGTATCTTTGTTTGGACGTCCGGCCTCTTGTCGCCATGGCCAATCTCGATCGTCGGGATTCCCGCTCGCCGGAGCGCTTCCTTCTTGATCGCATCCCGCGCCGGAGCGTTTCGCTGATAGTGGCCCGCCCCCTGATACTCGATGGCGAGGATACCAAGTCCGGCCTCATTGACGATCAGGACATCGGCTCTCTTGCTGTTGATCGCGCGGTAAGCCTCCTGGTCGGGAGACTGGAGCACTTCGCCGAGACTGACCTGCGGGCATGCCCGAAACGCCGGCCGCGCGTTTTTCAAAACTTCATCCACCACCTCCAGGACCGCTCGCTCGCCGGCGTTCAAGATCGGCTTGCGAGTAAAGTCGGCACACGACACACGCGAGAGCCAGTCGTCAGATTGTCTTGTTCGGGGGGGCATGAAACTGAGCGGCGCGGCTACGCGCCGTGGTCGCGCTTTCCTGGCAAGCAGGCCAACAACAACGACGGCGAGGAGAGCGACGAATGCAAGAAACATGCGAATACCCCAGCCGCTACGTTGAAAGCGGTGTGGGCAATCCGGCGATGACCCGACCGGCATTCCCCTGGATGACAAGAACCTCTGCCACAGTCGCGGCGGGAGCATCCTTTGCCCGCGGCAGCCATAGTACGGGCCGGGCGTTCGCTGCCCAGGCAGCGCGTTTGGTCTGATCGAGCACCCGGACCTCATGAGTCTGACGGGATTTGTCCCCTGATCGGCGGGCACCGACGACATTGCGGATATCCGTGAGCAAAAACGAACGATAGGACTTGATTTCTATGGCGTAACGCGTCGAACGCCCGTCCGTGATGAGAATATCGACGTCGCCTCCAGGGCACGGAACCGACTGTTGCATCGACCACCCCGGCGGCAGCAATTTTGCGAGGCGTTTCGCAGATGAGTGCTCGATCTCGATGCCTCGAACGCGAGCTGCCAACCCGCGCCAGGCGAGCGTGCCAAGCGCGAGGAGCACCGCGCTGACTGCGAGGGAAACCATCCCGTCCCCGAACAATCGCTGGATATCGAAAGCAACCGCGAAGGCCGCCAGGCCACCGAAGAACCGCGGCATCCAGAGAGTGTGGGCGTTGAAGGAAGTCGTTGTCTGCGCTGTCATGATGACCTCTTCCCCCCGCATACGTGATATTTAGGGCAAAAGAAAACCCTCACTGCATGTGCAGTGAGGGTTCGGAAGCATCAGGCAGCGGCAGGCTGCTTCTTCATAGCGTCCCATTCCTGGAACCGGGCTTTCAATGCCGCATTGATCGTCTCGGGGAGCGAGTCACCGAACAGATTATGCGCCATTTTCTTGGCTCCACGCGTGGCACCGAACAATTCGGCATCAGCAGGGATGGCTGCGATCGACGCGATGACCCGATTATGAATCGCGTCCTGCACGTCGGTCGGGACATTATTCTGAAAACGCTCGTTCGTGGCGTCGATCGCCTTCTTCATACGGGCTTCGAAATCCTCGCCGAGTTCGATGGCGGAGATCCGTCCCACGTACTTTTCATTGGCCGGAACCGATTTGGATTCGGCCGGCGCGGACGCGGCACTTGACGGGCTGCGGTTCGACGCCTGCACTGGGGCGGGTCGGCTGGCGGGAGGAGGCGACTGACGGTTGGCCGGAGATGGGCGGGCGTAGCCGCTTTGTCCGTCGTTGTCCTCATCACTTGTCGTGATGCCCAAAAGATTGGTGAGGGCATAACGAAGAGCGTAG
The DNA here is from genome assembly GCA_028688905.1 of Acidiphilium sp. GTDB lineage: Bacteria > Pseudomonadota > Alphaproteobacteria > Acetobacterales > Acetobacteraceae > Acidiphilium. Next base: position 3,183 of record JAQTXH010000024.1, read on the forward strand.
GAACGTGCAGCTCCGAACTGTTGGATCGAGTTCATCCGGGACTGTTTGTCGATCGGCACCATGAATTCAGACGGCTGCGATTGGTGTCCATCGACGTGATGAAGAACCGCTAAAACGGACACGCTGTTTCCGGACTCGCTAACACGCGTTCCGGTGGTGATGGAAAAGCCCAGTTCGGTGAGGATCGGCAGGCACTGGTCCATGATCGCATCCAGGGGAGCGTACTTGTAGGAGCCTTTCCCGTCACCGCGTGACACGGTTTTGCTTTTCTGGATCGACTTGATCTTCGACTGAAAGGTCATGAAACTGCGATAGAACGCCTTGCGAGCAAGCCGGTCGATCTCGGCCATCCTGCTGGCGTTCAGCGCCATCGCAACTTCGGGAAGCCCCTTTTCGATGGCGAGGTTGATGCTGGCCGGATAATCGAAACCGGTGGCGGCAAAAGTCGCTTCGATGGCCTGATTGGTGTCGGACATAGCTACAGTCTCCTTCAAGACCGCCGGATAATCCCGGTCGGGAACACGAGTTCTCCCCCTATGTGCCGCCGCGACATGGGAAGATCCGGTTGCAAAAAAAAGCCACCGCTCTGGAGCGGTGGCTTGGGGTAACTTCAGAGCCGGTGTTTACCAGGTCCAGGACGACGCCAGCTCGTCGTATGACGGGCTCCCAGGAGACGCATTCACGTCGCGCAGGACCATCGCCTTCGATGGCACCTTTTGCGGCTCGATAACCGCGCTCCTGGTAGATTTGATCGTCGTACGCTCGCTGGACGGCTCCCTGAACCGGTTTACCGTCTCCAGGCCGATCTTCTGGTCGGCAATGAGATCACCGTACCGTATGCGGCCTTGAACACTGGTGATCGTCATCCGAAGACCGAAGGCTTCGTGCGTTTTCGCGCCGGAAGCCGCTTCATGGGTGAAGGCCGCCTCGATGTCCGCCTCGATGGCCTTGACGCGTGCCGTCGCTGCGTCTTCTTCAGCTTTGGCGACCGCATAAACCCGCGACAGATCACGCCATCGATCGGACACCGGGGCGGTATGCTGCTCGACGGATTCCCAGAAATCCTTCTCGCGTTTGAACAGGTCCTTCTGGTATTCGAGATCGGGGTCGATCCTGAGCTTGAGAAACTGTTCGGGCTCGTTCGGGTTGTAGCAGACATAGTCAGCGACGGCTCCCGTCCTGTTCAGACACATGAGCTGGTGCTGGAGTTGGGGATAGTGGTGAGCCGGAATTAGTCCAGACCGGACCAGAGCAAAGTCCGCACGGTTCATGTATTTGGCTTCCAGGATCGTCATGCCGTCGGCGGA
>JAQTXH010000017.1 GCA_028688905.1 Acidiphilium sp.
GTCGCGACAGGGACTGCGTTGACTACCGGTTTAGGCGACGGCGCTCCCGCTGGCAACTCTACCCTCGGCGTTTTTGCTTTAGGCGACAACGCCACCACCACGAACATATACACTTACAGCAGCAATGCCGTCGCGACAGGGACTGCGTTGACTACCGGTTTAGGCGACGGCGCTGCCGCTGGCAACTCTACCCTCGGCGTTTTTGCTTTAGGCGGCACCACCACCACCACGAACATATACACTTACAGCAGCAATGCCGTCGCGACAGGGACTGTGTTTACTAGCGGTTTAGTGTACGGCGCTGCCGCATCAAACGGCACAACCGGAGTCAATGTGTAATGTACTCCGCAAGTCACAGACTCAACCATGATTTTCAACTAAAACACTTTATGGCGAACTCATGCCACACAGCGGATGCGGCATATGCTCTGTTATACGCCCAGATGATCGACATGGAATCGAAAATCGCGCACGGCAAAGGCCAAGCAAAACGCAGGGAAATTACACGGCTCAAATATGAAGCAATCTTAGCCGATGACGCTTCAGACCAAATCGCCAAGTTGGAAGCCGAAGCTGAATTGCTTGAACTAGAGTCAAGCCAATATATATTTGATATGAATATCGAAGGCGCTCACAAAGAACTTGAAGCGATAAAGTCGCTGATGGCTGAATTGGAGCCACAACGCAAGTACGCGCATCTACCTATCCTTGAGGCTAATGAAGCGTGCCAGCGTGAGGAACTTGCGGGTGAAATGAAACGCCGCGCTGAAAACTACCTACTCTCGCAGGGCTCTATCCCCGCCGATCACCTCGAAACCATGAGGAACCATCCTGACTTCACCGAAGTCATCCTTCCTCATATCGTAAAGATTACGCAAACCTTGAGAAATTCAAACGGCGATATGGCTAAAGCGTTTGCGTCTGTCCAGAAACCTCTACTACTAGGAACAAAATAATGGCAACCATGTATTCTGCCTTAGTTTATCCGCAGGTTGCTACTGGCGGCTCGTACACCACACCTGTTCTGCCTTCAACTTTCGTATCCTTGGGGTACACGTCCCCCACATGGAATCCCTTTTCAGCCAATTCTGCAGATCGCACGCAGTGGTGGGTCGATACCGCAGGCACGCTCACTCAAGCGCAGGCTATGACAGCTTGCTACGGAGCCGCCGGCGTCATTGCTCTCCAAGCCGCCGCAGCCCTATCCGCTGGCCTCGCCATCACCAGCACGGGCACCCCGGCGCTTGATGCGACGTACCTTTACGGCCAGTCCATAGCCACGCAGCAGTTAGCCGAAACCACATCGATCATCCTCAACGGTACTTTCGCCGATGGCGCGGCGACGATTGAATGGCCGTACACGACCGGCGCTGCGGTGACGATGACGATTGCCGAATTTAAGGTGATCGTCACAACAATTGCCGCGTGGGTCTCGGCTTTGACCAAGTGCATCAACGGCCAATCCACCACGCTCCCATCCGCCAGCGCCACCATCCCCTGATGGACATCATTTCCGCCCGCGTGATGAGCCAAAACGCTCAAACCCGGCAACTCACAGTCATGACGGCTCTTTCAAGCGAACTGCTTACCGTTCGTGTCTTGCACTATGGCCCGTTCGACGGATTGCGAATCAACCAGAACCCCCTTCCGGGGCGCGGCACAATGGGCGTTGTCCTGTTCCCCTACGGCGATATCCGCAACGGCGTATGGCTCGGGGCAATCTCACAGAATTTCGTTGACGCCGTTACCTCAGATGATGGATCGTATTTCGACGATTACGAAGCGCATTGGTCCGGTTTCTGGAAACTGTTGCAGCAAACCGGCGAACTCAGCACCGTATTCCCGGATGGAACCTCAATTCTCGTCGGCAATACTGCCGTCCCCGCCACATACCATCACACCGTCAACACCAAAAATCAGCAAGAGCGCGTTGCCATCACACAGTCAGAGCGCGTCCCAAACCCGCCTGCCGCGTTCCCAATGGCAATCAACCACGTTAGCGGAACAATCGTTCAGATCGCCGCAAATGGTGATGTATCCATCAATGCCGGATCGGCCAGCGTCACAATATCAGGCGGCACTATCAACCTCGATACCGCCAATCTGATGATCAACGGCACGAACTTTATCACGCTGTTCAACCAGCACGTTCACCCCGATCCTGAAGGCGGCAACACCGGAGTGCCGACTACGGATATCCCAACCTAGGGCAATCTGTCGAAAAAAGGTATCGCACACCAATGTCCTCTCTAACCATCTCCGACCTTGATAATCTAAAAAAGGGAGTGCCCATGGGCGACCTGGATAATACCGTTGCCCGCCACGGCGCGCTCATCGAAACAATCGTCGCCCGCGCGGTCGAGGATCGCGCCCTCAATGAAAGCAAGTTCCGGGTGATCGATGACAAATTGAACACCGCAGATGCGAAGTTGGATCGGTTGCTGGAATCGCAACAAGTCGCGGCGGCGATCAGAGCAGATACAGAGAAACGGGCTGATGAGCGCGCTAAACGGCTTGTGACATGGGCGTCCATCGGGAGCGGCGGCGTTATCGTCGTGCTGACAGAACTCGTCCGCTGGTGGCTGCGGAAACACGGCGTGTAATGCGCCGGTTCAACGAATGGCTCGCGATCCATCTGTCCGAAATGTTCGCGACGATGCTTGCGTTTTACCTTTTCACGGTGCTGGCATTGCTCCCGCTCGCGTGGCCTGCGGCGATGCCATACGTCCAGTTCATCAGTTCCGGGGTGCTGCAATTGATCGCCCTGCCGCTGCTCGCGGTGTCCGGCGTCATCATCGGGCGCAAAGCCGACGCGCGAGCCGAAGCAGATCATCAGGCGATCATGGAACTGGTTGCCGATCTGCACGCCAAGCACGATGCGCTGCACGCAAAGATTGACGGGCAATACGATGACGGGCGGTGACCACATGACACTCAAAACTGCTTTGGCCGCGTTCGGCGCATACCTCGAACGCAACGGCTTCCAATTCGATCGCTCGGTGAACACGCTCACGGGCGGCAATCCTGACCAGACCGTATCCATGCGCGCGGCGATCGGAGCAGGGTACGGGCCGGGCGGTAAGATCGCGCCGGGCAAGCCGGGATGGTGTCTGTTCTGCCGGTTCCTGAATTTGGTGCAGCGCAACCATTGCGCCCTGCAATTCTCCGCTGCGCGATCCCCTGCCGTGGTTTATATCCGCGCTGGTATCGCTTTCGCCACGGGTTTCATTGCCCTGTTCGGCATTTCGCATCTGCTTTTTGATGCCGTCCAATACTTAGTCTGAGAGTGCGGTCTCTTTGAAATTGCTGCGGACCGGACTCGACACCGGCTATCCTGACCCAGCGGATTTTAGTTGAACGGCATATGGGCTCTCCGTTCCAAGCGTGTCCATCCACGCCGCCACAGCACAAAAATACTACAGCCTAACCGCTGCCACTTCAACCCAAATCAATCCCTGATCTGAACCAACATGCCGAACAATAGGATTGTCGGAATGCTCGCCCGCATCCGTGCGGGAAGCACAACAACTATCGCCGTTGAGGCCCCCAAAATGGACGAACCGTACATCACCCGATCCGAAGAAATCGCCGCTCATGAAGCGATGCTTCGCCACACGCCCATGGCCTGCTGGAAGCCGGAAACGCCGGAACGCGGGCCGCAGGGGATTGAGACTGTATTCGCGTGCCTGATCGGGCTGGCGGCAATCGTGCTGCTCGCTCTTTTCGCTGTTGGAGTTATTTCATGAACCCGAACACCGCCGCGCCCGGCTTTGTCAAAACCGGCGCTTCCGTCGCGATTGCCGGAGCGATTGTCGAACTCATCCGCGATGGGCTGACGATGGGCAAAGTCTCGGTCCCGAGCACTATGGGGCCTGCCTTGATCATCCTGCTCACGCCGCTCGTTCACCTCGCCGCGCAATGGATCAGCAATCGCACCAAAGCCGCTGATCCTGTCGCCACAACCGAAAGCAAAATCCCATGAACCTTTCCCGCCGCGCGCTTCTTGGCACGTCCGTTCTCGGCCTTCCGCTGGCACTCGCCGGGTGCGGCATGATCACCACCACCACAACCGGGGGCGTTACCACTGTCTCTGTCAACCTCGTTGCGCTCAATGACTATGTGCAGGCGGCACAGAACGGCGCGGCCATCCTGCTCGTCTCGCCGCTGATCGCCGCCGCTCTCGGGCCAGTCAAGGTCGCGCTGATCGAAGCCACGATTGCCAATGCCGCCGCACAGATCGCGGCGCTGACCAAGTCGAGCAATGGTGTGGCGACACTGACTTTCACCGCTTCGAGCGCACCAGCCGCCATCTCGGCAATCCAGAGTGACGCCGCAACGATCCTCGCCGCCGGTAGCGTCATGTTCGGCTCTTTCAAGTCCACGCTCGGCACGCAGATTCAGCAGACCGTTGATGCCTTCGCGACCGTGATTGACTTGATGAAAGCGGCTGGCGCTTCGACCGTCGCCGCACCGAAACTGCCGATGGCTCCTAGCGCGGCGCTGTCGCTGCTCGGGGCCGGTTGATGCCTGACTTGGCCACCATGCGGCTCGGTTGCCGCTGGTCGCCGGCGCGCGTGCATGTGCCTGAACCGGTCGGGGTATCCTCGCCCGTCTCCTCCGCGTGGTCGCGCATCGTCGGAACGCCGCGCCTGTCCGGCGATAACACCGTGCTAGGCGATTGCGTGCCCACCGCGTGCGCCAATGCCGTGCAGGATGCGATGGCGGGGGCTGGCGATTATGGGCCGATCCATCAATCCGTCATTGTCGATACCTACAGCGCCGTCACGGGCTATACCCCCGGCGATCCGGCGTCCGATCAGGGCACCGATCCGTCCTCAATGTGGGGCTGGTGGCAGCAGCACGATATCGCCGGTTACAGGCTGCGTAAGGCCACGCCGATTGATCCTCAATCCGAGTACGCCGTTCGCAAAACCATCGAAACCAGCGGCGGCGTGATTCTGATCGTCGCGCTATCCATCGAACAGCAGACGCAAGTGGAATGGCTCCCTGTCGGAACGCCGGGATCGTGGGGGTATCATTGCGTGTGGGTGGACGAATACACCGGCAGGCTGTCGTTCGCGACATCATGGGGGCGCGTGACGCCCATCCATCAAGATTATCTTGCATCCCCCGGCTTTACGGTAGGGGCGTTCGCGCTCGATCTGGTGGCGGCATGACAGACCGCATCCTCGAAGTAATCGTGTGGCTTTCAATCGCGCTCAATTGCCTGATCCTCGGGGTCATTCTTGGCGCGGCTACCGCGGGGATTTTTCATGTCTGATCCGGCACTTTCAATCGCGTCAAACATGATCGCTAAATTCGAGGGGTTCAGCCCGGTCCCGTATCTCGGGCCGACTGGCAGGACTTGGACAATTGGCTGCGGAACGACTGTTCTGCCCGATGGTACGCCGGTCGGCCCTGCCACCGCGCCGGTCACTCTCGAAACCGCCGTCCAGTATGTGCAGCACGATATCGGCGGCATCTTGCGTGACATTGATTCCGTTGTGACAGCGCCTCTCAATCCGAACCAGACCGCCGCATTGATCGATTTCACTTACAACCTCGGCTACGGCGCGTTCCGATCCTCGACGCTCCTGAAACTGCTCAATCAAGGCGATTTCCCCGGCGCGGCTGATCAGTTCACGCGGTGGGATTTTGCGGGCGGCCAACAACTGCCCGGCCTGCTGCGTCGGCGCGAAGCCGAAAAAACGCTGTTCCTCACCCCGTGGGTTCAACCCGCTTCGGCTTCTCCAACCTCACTGAAAGCAACCTGACATGAACCTTGCACAATCCGCCGCCATCACCACCCTTGGCGCACTCTTCCCGCTGCTGAACGGCGGGACCGGCGTCATCTATTCCGGCACGATGCCGGCCACCCCGGAAACCACTGCGACCGGCACCGCGCTTGTGACCGCGACCTTTGCCGCCACGGCGCTGTCTGGCTCGATCACATACGTTTCGCCCGATGTGCAAGGCTCGCTCGCGTTTAGCAGCACGTCGCTTTCGCCATCGGCCAGCGGCACGGCGGGTTACATGCGGCTTTACGAAAGCGGCGGCACGATTGCCGTTGCTGACCTGACAGTGGGCACAACCGGCACCGATGTCATTCTCGGAACAACCACAATCAGCACCGGCACGACAGTCAACATCACCAGCGCGGTTCTCAAACTGCCGGCCGTCTAATCCGCCACCGCGCCGCCCCTCAATCGAAAGAACCCTCATGTCAAATTCGACCACGCAGCAGCCGGGTGCAGAACTCGACGCATTCATCGCCGCGACGAACGCCGCGCTCGGATCGCTGCAATCCAGCGTCACCGCGTTGGCGGCGGCGCAGAAAGCCACAGCCGAAACGGTTGCGGCCAATCAGACCGCAGACGCGGCGGCGATCACCAGCCTCAAGGCGGCGCTGGATGCGTGGGCTGCGGGGAAGACGGGGGGTGGCACCAGCACGGGCAGCGGCACCACGACCACCGGCAGCGGCACGACCGGCACGACGCCGACGCAGGGCGGCTCGGGAGGGGGCGGCACGACCACCGCGCCGGTCACGACCTCGCCAAGCGGATTGGTCATGCCGCCCGATCTCGGCACGCTTCCGGCCGGCGCGCTCATGGCAAAGCGGTTCGACAACGCCGCCGCGATCGGCGCGGGGCGCGTGATGTTGCACCACACTTTCAAACCCGGCGCGTTGCCGGCAGGTTCGGGGCTGGTCGCATCAAACGGCTGGACCGTGCAGGTGGACGCCAAAACCGCATGGCCTGACGGGTCCGTGCTGTCTGCCGTGCTGACGGTCGAATATCCGGCACAGAGCGCGGCGGGTGAGCAAGTCGTGACCTTTGCGCCTGGCACCGCATCGGGCGCGGCGCTCGATCTGGCGACGGCGATCGGGTCGCATACTCTGACCGTTACCGTCACCCCGACCGCGCCGGTTGCGCCCGCCACCACCAACCGACTGACCGCGCCCTTTACCGTTGACCTGATCGCCGCGCTGAAGGCTGAAACCGCACCGATGATCTGGCGGTCGGGGCCGCTTGCGGTATCGACCAAGGTTGCGGTGCTGGGCGCTGATCCGCAGGGCGTCATGAGTGTCACCGGGTATGTCTCGTTCTACGCCGATGGCACCATGGACGCCAAGATTGTCGTGGGTGCGGATGTCGTGGGGATGCTGCCGAATGCATGGCCCACGGGCGGCGGCCAAGCCTACTACGCAGCCGCGATTGATTGCGATGGCGCGGCAACCGATGCCGGCCCTGTAGCGGATTGGATCGGCGGCAAGTGGACCGTGAACGTGGGGTCGCAGACGGGCATCGTCGTTGTGAACGACCCGATGGACTACATGCTAGCTGATTGCTCGCATCCGTTCGCACTGTCTGGCGTATCGCCGTCGAAGTTGGTCAAGAGCCTCACCCCCTATGCGCCGATGGGCAATACCACCACCTGCGAATACATGGGCACTACGGGCGGACGCCCAGACATCGGGCCGCATGAGGAAGGCACCGTTACCGCGATGGTCACGCAAGATTTGCTGACGCGGCAGCAGGCCAACGCCACAGCGCGGGTCAATGGCTCGATCCAATGGCATATCACGAATAAGGCGACGGGACAGCCGTGGACGCCATACGACGCGACCCCGGACAATCTGCCAATTTGGATGACGCCATCAAACGCTAGCAGCGTGTGCCTCCCAAACCCCGGCATTGGCGGCGGCTCGCCTTGGAAACTGGATCAGGCGCATTTCCCCGAACTGGTGTACCTCGAATATCTCCAGGGGCTTGAAGCCGGGCATCCGTACTATCTGGATGAATTGATCGCCACGACCTATGGCATGGTGTTGGCGCAATGGCCGGGGCAGAAGCGTGGCGCGACAAACGATGTGATCGTCGGAATTGGTGAACAAGTACGCGGCTGCGCATGGACCTTGCGCAACATTGACCTTGCGGCGTTCATCACCCCGACCGCGCATCCGCAGAAGTCCAATCTGGTCAAGATGATGGGCAACAACATCGCCGCGCTCAATGCGCTGCCCGCAACGCAAGTAGGCGTCGAATTGACCGGATATCTGTCGGGCGCATACGGCACGCCGGGCGGCATGGCACCTTGGCAGCAAGACTACGCGGACTTCCCGCTCATGATGATGGCGCGGCACGGATGGCCGGGCATGAGCGAGTTTATGAACTGGCGCGCGAAATGGACGGTCGGCCGCTTCTTTGCCGGGCCGCAGGGTTTCGCACCCGAAAACGGGTTTGCCTACGATTTGGCTTATTACAAGTGGAGTGCTGGGCAGCAGCCGCAGTCGGCAAGTGAATTGCTCGCGACGTATGCCGAAGTGGAAACCGCCACGCTGGCCGAAAATCAGAGCAACGTCGATGCAACCGGCGCGATCATATCGGGATGGCCGCACGCGCAAGGCGATTATTGCGAACTTGCCGCATTCTCGCTCGCCAACGCGGCTGGGATGGGGCTTGCCGGGGCACAGACGGCTTTGACGTGGATTCTGGGTATCGGCGCACCTGCGATGGATGCGACATCCCTATCCAAAGCGCCTTACTTCAACCCCGCCGTGGTCGCGCCTTCGGGCGGCTTCGCAATGGGCGAGAAATTCGCTTGCACCTACGCGCCCCCGATCTCGACCGTTCAACCGATGACTGTTGGGTAACCCCATGCCAGACTATGCCGCGCTGAAAGCCTACATCGCCGCGCAACCATCCGGCACGACCGATGCGACGATTATCGCGGCGGTAAATGCTGCAACGATCTCGGTTGCGGTATCGGTCCCGACGCAAGCCATCGCCGCGTATCTGGGTGAAAACAACCTGCTCGCCGGGTTTTTGGGATGGGCCGCATCATCGCCAACCGGCGCGAGCGCGGCATCGCAGGTCGCGGCCAAATCGCTCGCGTTCGCGTTTGAAAACGTGACACTCTTGCCCGCGTTCGATATGGCAAACACGGCAGTCGCGGCGAATATGCAGGCTGATCTTGCGGCGCTGGTCTCGCCTGGCAGCGGCGTGAGCGGGCCGATCGGCGCTGCGGATCAGATGAATATCCTAGCTATGGCGAGCGCGCTAACCTCCCAAGCCCTAGAATGGGGCTTCCCAAACGGTATCGTTGACGCCGACATTATCGCCGCAAGGAACATGGCATGACCGCACTCGCAAAATGGGCTGCAGCCCTATCTTACACCGCCGCTTTCGGGACCGAGATCAATTCGCTGGCGGCGGGATCAACGGCGATCGGCTCGGTGATTATTGACAATACAACCACGCTTGCGACCGATGGCTATATCTCATGGTCGCTATCGGCCGCGACCACGGCAGGCACGTCCTACCTGTCGTTCTACTTGCTGCCATTGAATGAGGATGGCACGACATACGGCGACAACACCGCGACCGGCACCGCAACGCCTGATAGTCAGTATTATGTCGGCAACGCGCCCGTGCAGCCGCCAGCGTCCGGCAATGTCGTGGGTTCAATCTATATCGGCAATATCCCCGCCACAAAGTTCAAACTCGCAGTCTACAACGGCACCGGCAACGCGTTCGGCGCAACGGCAGGGACGATCAGCTTTGCCAGCAACGATATCAATTTGAACGGCTAAGCGGGTGTTCATCCTCCGCAAAGGGGTTTGGCGTCCGCAGTTTGTGCCAGCGGGGCCGGTAGCGCTGATTGAAAACCACCCCCTCGCACCGCAACGGCTGTATGCGCCCGGCGTGAAAATCGGTGATGTTGCGGGGATTGGCCCGGCTTGGGTTCCGTCCCCTTCATCGCCGCCGATCGCTCCAGGTTATCTGGGGCCGGCCTCATACCACACATCGAACCAAGCATGGCAAGTCGGAACGGGACCGCTGATCGGCGGATTGTCAGCATGGACCGTCGCGGGACTTGTGCAGACGACGGCCCCGATCAGCAACGTCGGAAGACTGTTTTACGCAGAAACGACTAAAGCAACCGGCAATGACATCCTTAAAATCGGGATGCAAGACACCGCTAACGGAAGTCAGCCGACTTTCGGGCTTGTATATCGCAACGACGCTGGGCATTTGACCAACGGTCAGACGCCGCAGACCGCGCCAGTCATCAATGACGGCAAGCCGCACATGTGCGTTATCACGAATGGCGGCGGTTCGCTAAACAATGAAGGATCACCCGCTTGGTTTGATATTTTTATTGATGGTGTGCATGTTTTTGGGGAAAACTGGTTTTCCCAAGGTTACAGTTTTACAAATTCCGGCATAATACAAACTGTCGGCAATGATGTTTCGGATACCGGCGCGAATTGGCTAGATGGGTTTATTTACGGTGTGTGGGTCTATACTCGCGCACTGGCTCCATCCGAAATTCAGCATTTGGGCGCCGAACCCTTCGCGATGCTGCGCCCCCGCACGGTGCGGCGGTATTATGCGGTTACTACGTCCGCCGGCAACACACTCACCATCAGCGGCGGCATCGGCCCAATCGGCGCGGGGTTCATCGCCACGCAATCGCAGGCTGCGGTTATCGCACCGACTGCCGGGCCGGTAGCGGCGGCGGTAGCGGCTGCGCAGTCGCAATCTGCCACGCTGGCCGGGTCGCTTGGTTCGGTCGGCAGCGCCATCACTGCCACGCAATCCAACCCCGCCACACTGGCCGCCACGACCGGCGCGGTATCCACCACCATCGCGGCCTCGCAATCGCAGTCGGCATCCGTATCTGCTGCAATTGGCCCGGTGGCGGCATTCTGGTCCGTGCTGCAATCGCAGACCGCGGAGATGGCCGGCACGATCGGGCCGGTGGCGAGCGCGTGGCAACTGACGCAGACCAATATCGCCACCATGGCTATTGCGGCCATCATCGGGCCGGTTGCGGCGGCGATCACGGCGGCGCAATCGCAATCGGCGGCGATCGTTTCAACTGCGGGGCCGGTCGCGTCGGCATGGACTATCACGCAAGCCAACATCGTCTCAATGACGATCAGCGCGGCGCTTGGCCCGATCAGCGCGGCGGTCTCGGCAACGCAATCGCAGGCGGTATCCGTGGCAGCTACGGCACCCCGTGTGGCTTCAGCTTGGGCATTGGCGCAATCGCAGGGCATGACGATCAGCGGCGCGTCTGGGGCAATCTCTGGCGCGGTCAATGCGGTGCAGTCTCAAACCGCTTCGGGGTCGGCATCTATCGGCCCAATCGCAGCCGCTTGGCAGGCTACGCAAACCAACATCGCCACACTCGCGATCAGTGCCACGCTCGGCATAGTCTCGGCATCGCTGGTCGCCACGCAGTCGCAGATTGCTCAGATGCAGGCGGCGATCGGGCCGGTTTCGGGGGCGTTCTCCGCGCCGTCATGGGTCTGGGGATACGACACCTATCTGACCGTCACGATCCAACCGATCAGCCGGGTGGTCTCAATCCAGCCGATCAGCCGATCCATCACCATTACCCCGAGGTAGCATGGCAATTTATCCGAGTTACGATCTTGCGCCGCCGATGGCAGTCGGCGGGGAATGCACGTATCTGGCAGATTTCAGCGCGGCACTCGCGGCGATGATCGCGGTGTATGGAACCGCGCTCACGATCGCGTCATTCACCGTCGCACTCGCGCCGACATCACCGCAGACCGGGCTTGTCATCGTCGGGTCAACCCTCAACGCCACGTCAACCGGCGTCCTGCTGCGGCTCAGTGCCAGCGCCGCGGCGAATTACGTGCTGACCGTCACCCCGACGCTATCCAATCCGACCGCCGATGTGGACCCGAGGACGATCCTCGTGCCGGTTTTAGTGAGTCTTGGCTGATGGGCGAAGTTGTCCCGCTGCGCCCGATACCGCGACCCGCGCCCATCCCGACGCCGTTTGCGTATGCAGGCTGGCGGCTCGCGTGGGTTTTCCGAGTGTGGCCCGTAGTCGGGTTCGTGCCGGTCTGGGTGGTGGACTGGCCTTGAGGGGCGCGGGTAAATTCGATCGCCCTCTCTTATGCGATTGACAGTCAGTTATTGCTACTGACCTCCGTTGTCCAAGATTCACAAGCAAAAACAATACCTGTAACTGACCCTAAGAATAGGTTAATGGGCTTGAAATTGCTACTCATTTTTAGCGGTTTGCAAATCTTTTCCAGTGCGCAGTTTCAAGACCGCCGCGTCTGACAAAGTGCGCTGGCTGGCTGCCGTCGTATAATGCTGCACCATCGCCAGCGTTTTATGCCCTGTGATCGCCGCAATTTCATGGATCGAGCAACCCGCTTCGGCCAGTCGAACGGCTGCCAACTTCCTAAGCCCGTGAATGTTCAGGCCAACCGGAAGCCCGATTTTTGCTAGTTCGCGGGGGAGGGATGCCGACAAGTATTGTGGCTGCCAAGGAATGCCGCGCTCGGTTTGCAGAACCGTCAGTCCCTTGGTGTCGCGCCGCCACGCCTCAATCTCAAATGCCAATTCTGGCACAATCGGGATTGAGACGGTCCGTTTGGTTTTCTGCTGCGTGACCACAATCCGGCCATCAGTGCATGAGGACCAGCGCAAGCGGCACAAATCACCTCGCCGCTGGCCCGTATGAAGCGCCAGAACAACCGCTCTGCGATACGGTTCAGGAAGATCGAGTATCGCCTTTTGGGCTTGCTCCATTGTCCATGTTGGCAGTTCGCCCGAATCAAGCCCTCGATTGAGCCGAACGGCAGGGGAATTGTCGATCCATTGCCGGTCAACGGCCCATGAAAAAAGAGCGGAGGTGCGCCGGCAGAATTGCGTTGCGGCTCCATGTCCTCGGATTTCCGCCAAGGCATCACGGATCAGCATCAGGTGTTTTCGCTTCACATTGGCAACCGGGATTGCTGCCATATCCAAAAGCGGTGCGAGATAACGAACCGTCGCGTCTACCGTCGCGGGCGCGAATCGGGCAAATTCGGGGCTACCCTCATAGGCGCGGATGAGTGCGAGCATTGACTTACCATCGATTTTTGATGGCGCACGCCCTCGGGAATAGGTGTATTCCTTGACACTACCGTCTGCTAGGCGCTTGCGAACGACGCGCGGCTTTTTGGATTTTTTCAACGATCGCCCCCACCACCTGGTCTGGATCGCGCGACGATAAGCCTCCCTCGAAGGCTTTGTCCAACGTGTCGCGATCGTAGCGCGGCTTGCGCGGTCCCGCCGTATAGGAGGGGGGAGGGATGCGACCGGCCTTCACCAGTTTGGGGAGCGCGTCCTCACGCAACGACAAATAGCGGGCCGCATCGGCAGGGGATAGCCATCGAGCATCACCCATCCCGTCCTCCCCGATCCGGCTCCGGCTTCTCCGGTATCGCGCCGATCGCGCGGAGGTGGTCGATTTGGCGGGACACCTCTTCTATAAACTCAGGTACTCTATGTGCGTTAATCGTAACGTAATCACGCCAACTGTCCGTTTCGTAAGACCATGCGCTTAAGATTTGTGATGCCGCTTCCAAAATCGGGTCTTCCAGCGGCTCAAAGTAATGAGACATCGACGTGCTCCAGCGTTTCAGGATCAACAAACCGAACCATTCCAAAGCGGCCAGCAATGCGCGCTAGTTGGCCGCCGCCCGTGGCATCGTAATGCAAGCGACACGCGACATCGCGCCCGGAAATGCTTGCTTTATGGCAGATAAACGAGCAATCCTTCCGAACGGTGTCACGCATAATCTGGCGGCGGCGCGCATCGCTCACGATCTTTCTCGGACTAAGCAAGCATTGATCGCAAGCCTTTGACATGACTTCAAACATCGCTCGCCTCCACAATGTCGTCGCCGTGGTCAGCGGCGCACCAAGCCATGTGCGTCGAGATTGACATTTCGTAAGTCGGAACAGACACAGCGCTCCATCCAGTTCCGAACGTCCTTTGGCCGCATTGCACAATCATGCCGGATTTTAGGAGTGCGTCTCGGGTCGATTTCGCCATGGGCGGCATGTTGTCGCCGCATCCGATTGCGTCTAGCGCGGCGCGCTGCGCTTTGGTCTTGCCGGGGTGAGGGTTTTTATTCGGCATCACTTACCTCCACCGTTCCGGCGATTTCGGCTCCTGGAATCGGCACATCGGCCGTGATCCATGCCGTAGGGTTGTCGTTGTACGGGTCCACATCGGTTTCCTTGGCGACCAAGTATATGCCACCCTCGTTATCGACCCACACAGCGACCCGCACCCGCACGGTCTCCCCGGTCGGCGCGGCGGGTTTCGCGGCCAGCGCCGCGTCAATCTCCTGCCCTTGGTCCATAAGGAATTGCAGGCAGGTTTCGCGGACCTGCTTTAGCGCCGCATCGCGTTCGGCGGCGAGGGTGCGGAGCATGGCGGCTGCTTTATTCGGCATTGCGCAAATGCCACAGTCACAGTCTAGGTCAACGCCACTCATAATCTGCGCAATCAACTCGCTCGGGTCGGTCATGGATTGTCACCGAGGGCGGCGCGGGCTGTCCGCAACATGGCTTCGACAACGATAGGATTTCCGCCGACCGCCACCTGAAACCGATCATCGGTCAGGAAATAGCCGAGCGCATCTCGCATCCGCTGGTTCTCTGCCGCCAGCCGGGCCAGGGTGGCGGATGGGTGAAGGCGCAGTTCCCACAATCCGTCCGGGCGCTCGTGCCACTCTCCTGCGTTGAAAGATGTGCCGTTCGCGTCCTCAACCTCCACGAAGCGCCCTGATTTCGGCCCCGGTGGCCCGTCAAATACTATCCGGGTTTCGCGCTCATTCACCCGCGCGCCGGCGAGGATTTCGGCGGTTATGTGGGTGCGGGCGGCGGTGAGCATGGCGGATGTATCTTCGGGCGACTCGTCTACCTGCGCCGCTGCCATTTCACCTCCGTACCAAGGCTCCAAAATTTTCACCGCCATCTCGCGATCGGCGTCTGATAACTCGGTCATTTTCGTCGTCCTTTCCTGACCTACGCGCGAAAACTGCTATTATCGCGCGCAGTGCAATTATTTGGTGTGGTATCGGCGGTTTGAGCGTCGGAAGGGCGTCGGTTAGGTCACTCATCGGACACTCGCGCTGGAAACCCCGTCCTTTAGGGCGGAGAAGATGTTAAGCTTTGCATCTTTCCATTTCCTCGCAGATGATGACGCCAATTTTTTCGTATGCGGTGGCGCCCCCCCAGCCGCAGCCGACGGCGGCGCCGGAGATGGCGGCGACCTCGGCGCCCTCGGCGCCGGCGATGGCGGCGACCTCGGCGCCGCCGTCGGCATAGCCGGCACGGGCGGCGCCATAGGCGACCTCGGCGCCGCCGTCGGCATAGCCGGCACGGGCGGCGCCATAGGCGACATAGGCGACATAGGCGGCACGGGCGGCCTCGGCGGCATAGCCGGCATCGGCGGCGGCATAGGCGGCGGCATAGGCGCGGGCATAGGCGGCATCGGCGGCGGCACGGGCATCTTTCAGTCCGACGCCGGTTTCGATCGCCCGGCAGACGCCTTCAATCGCCGGCCCGATTCCCCATTTTTCCACCTCCACCGTGACGGTAGGGAGCGTGACTTCACGTAGCATGCGCACCAGAATGCGGTTGAACGCCGGACGGAGATCGGCACCTTCAGGAATGGCCCGATAGAACGACTCAGGCCACTTTTTGCGCTGCGCCGGCGGCAGCCCCTCAAAAACGCTATCTTGCAAACGTAGGAGCGCTTCCGGCACACCGATTGCCCGTGCGAGCGCGGCATGATCTCCGTAGCCGTAATCTGTCCCGGTCAGGCGGTTTATTGTGTGGATAGAGCAACCGACGGCGCACCCGCGAAAGCCGTCGTCGTCATCTGCGCCGTAGGTGCCAGCCATAAGCCTGTCGGCCTCGGCGTGCGCGATCATGTCAGCGACCATGAGGTCTTTAGTCACGCGAGGGTCTGGGAAAGTCAGCATTTTTAGTGTTCCTTTTGGTTATTATCGCGCGGGGTGCAATTGTTTGGGGTGGTGTCGGCCATCACTCTGCCGCCAGTCCGAGAACGGGCCTCGGGATAGGCCCTTGAGCCTTGAGGCACGCGGCGGGGCGCATGTGGTGCGCTCGGGCGTCGGCCACGCATCCGGCCAGCGTCCGGTGCCAGTGATCGACTTCGCGCGCCGGGTGCAGGGAGAGGATGATGATCAGGAGGTAGCTGGTCATTTCCGCGTCTCCGTCTTTTGCTCTTGCCGCGCCTTCCAAACGCCTTCGAGGCATTCATTGCACAGATGATTTTCGGCATCGGTAAGCAGCCGAAATCTAAGGCCGCTATCGAAGAAAATGCCGACACCATGGCGCGCGAACGATGCTTCGTTGTTGCCGAATTCACTCAATCCGCACCCGCACAGATTGCAGGTGAATTGACGTCGGGTGCTCACGACTTCGCCTCCGGGTTGAGGGCGGCGCGGGCTTTTCCGAGAGAAATGCAGGATTTCGGAACCGCCCATTCAGCATCGACCAAAAGCGCAGCCAGCGCACCCCGCAACCGATCCCGCTCCGCAATCGCCGCATCCCGCTCGTCCACGACTGGAGCCAGGCGTTCGGCACTCACGTTAAGTGTTCCCATGTTTCTTTCCTCTTTATTTTACTTACGGTTGACTGAGAAATAGAAAATTTTTTTGCGATATCGGTTTGACTTTTATGTTTCAACAGTTCTCGAATTTGTTTTATATCGCTGCCTTTAAGTTTTGCGTGGGTTGACTTCTCTCCCCAGGTAGACGTTTTGTGCCTAGCCATATCTTGCGCATTTTCTTTTGCTGTCGCCCATCTTAGGTTTTCAACGCGATTGTTTTTACGATTTCCGTCAAAATGAGCCACCATTTTTGTTGGATCGTCTTTTATTAGAAAATGTTCGGCAACCATTTTGTGAATTCTGTGGTTTTTCTTTTTTCCATTTTTCCACAAAAACACCCAAAAATACCCTAAATGTACACCTTTCCTGATATTTCTTTGGGGCAAGCGCCGGCCAATATTTTTACCTTCACGATAAAAATCTACAGTTCTTGCGAGCGCGCGCACATTACCATGAGAACTTATTTCGTAGCTTTCCTCATAGCCTTTTACGGGAAGCCATTTTTCTTGAGCATACAGCCGCACCGCAGGGTTTTCGGGCGTGAGGTCGGTCATGGTTTGGCCCTTCGTGATAGGATCAAAAGCCCCGCCAGCCCGGTCGCCAGCAGCGCGATCGATGATGGCTCCGGGACTGCGGTTGCCGCAACCGGCGGAACGGGCGGGACGGATAGATGCTCAGGCGCATACGCGGCGGCGTAGATCGGCACGTATGGTGGTGGCGTGTAAGTCGGCGGCGATGACGCCCTCGCGGCTCTGTGCGGCGCGATGGCTGGGCCTAGCGGCATTTGATGGACCAGCCCGACCATCGGCAGGCACGCGCTCGCCACGATTGCGCCAGCGGCGGGAAGGGCGAGCCATGCCGCGCGGGTGCCGGTCCATTGGACCCACGCGCACTTGATCCGGGACCAGATCATCATGGCGCGGCTCGGGCAGCTTCGGCTACACGTGCCCAGGCTTCTTTGAATTGGTCAGAGCATTCTGCCCAACCTACTTCGCTAGGCAGGTACCCAAGGTCCCCAAGGTATGCCTCATACGCCACGCGCCCCCGCTCCATCCGCAGATCGGGCAGTTTCGCGCCGAGGCGGATGGCTTCGGTGGCCCTTTTTATGCTGCTGGCGCATATCGTCTCGCTGCCGCCTGAGCAGCCACAAAGATCCGCCGCGCCGCATAGATGCAGCGCCATCCGCCGCACATCGTCATCGCTCGGGGCGCTCACGCCGCCACCTGCATCGCGGCAATGCACGCCTCGGCCAGGTCGCGGCACTCGCTACCTTCCTTCCAATGCGCGCGGGCTTCGGCTGGGCTGAAATTGCGGCACCCTGCGATCACGCGAGGGCCGTTGGCGAGACGGACTGCAAAAAACTCGTACCCGCGTTTGTCTTTGCCGATCGGCGTGATGCCCGTGCCGCTCAGGTAGAGCGAGCCGCCAACGTGAAGCCCCTCGGGCAGCGCGGTGATGCCCGTGCCGCTCAGGTAGAGCGAGCCGCCAACGTGAAGCCCCTCGGGCAGCGCGGTGATGCCCGTGCCGCTCAGATCGAGCCAGCCGCCGACGTGGAGGCCATCGGGCAGCGCGGTGATGCCGGTGTCGCTCAGATCGAGGCCGCCGCCGACGTGAAGCCCCTCGGGCAGCGCGGTGATGCCCGTGCCGCTCAGGTAGAGCGAGCCGCCAACGTGAAGCCCCTCGGGCAGCGCGGTGATGCCCGTGCCGCTCAGGTAGAGCGAGCCGCCAACGTGAAGCCCCTCGGGCAGCGCGGTGATGCCCGTGCCGCGCAGGTCGAGCCAGTCGCCAACGTGAAGCCCCTCGCGCAGCGCGGTGATTCCGGTGCCGCTCAGGTAGAGGCCGCCGCCGACGTGGAGGCCATCGGGCAGCGCGGTGATGCCCGTGCCGCTCAGGTCGAGCGAGCCGCCGACGTGGAGGCCATCGGGCAGCGCGGTGATGCCCGTGCCGCGCAGGTCGAGGCCGCCGCCGACGTGGAGGCCATCGCGCAGCGCGGTGATTCCGGTGCCGCACAGGTCGAGCGAGCCGCCGACGTGGAGGCCCTCGGGCAGCGCGGTGATGCCCGTGCCGCTCAGGTAGAGCGAGCCGCCAACGTGAAGCCCCTCGGGCAGCGCGGTGATGCCCGTGCCGCTCAGGTAG
>JAQTXH010000018.1 GCA_028688905.1 Acidiphilium sp.
ATTTCGCGCTTTGCGTTGAGCGGCCTTGATCCATCTTGTGCCGTGGTCAGCGACGGCCTCGCCTGTTTCAGCCGTGTCACCGATGCCGGGTGTGAACATCAAGCGATCCGCACAGGCAGCGGACCTGCCTCGGCACGAAACCCCATTTTCAAATGGGTCAACACCGCCCTTGGGAACATCAAATCCGCGATCACCGGTACCTACCGTGCGATCAGCAGCAAGCATGTGCCTCGATACCTCGCCGAGTTCGAGTATCGGTTCAATCGCCGATACGATCTCGCCAGCATGATCCCGCGACTCAGTTGGGCCTCGGTCCAAACGCCGCCTATGCCATATCGCCTGCTCAAATTGGCAGAGGTTCATGGGTAAGCAGGTTGTTTTATCGTGCCGAACGGATGCTCGACCGTCTCGCGCCGCCGGTCCAACACACCTGGGCACTTCGCCAGCCGCGCCTGCATCCTGTCCAACACCGCTTCGTTCTCCAGCCGGGAGACTGCGCGCAACTTGCCAGCCGTGCAGCGGGCGCGGATCGCACAGCCACCGCAGGCCGGCTTGTTCACGTAGTTGGTCTTCTTCAGGCCACGCAGCAAAGAGGATGAATAAGGCATGCCTATCCGGTTGACGCAGACACCCACTAGGGCTAGTGCCCGCCGTCATGGCGGCCATGGACATCCATCAGTGTGACGATCTGGCTTTCCCCCGGTCGCTCCCCGAGTTTCAGAAGCTATTTCCTGATGACGCGGCGTGTGGCACCTACCTCGGACGCACCCGCTGGCCTGATGGTTTTGTCTGCCCGCATTGCGGCGTGATTGGTGAACCCTTCCGCATTGGAACCCGACCCGGTGTTCTGGAATGCCGCTCGTGTCGACGCCAAGCCGGCCTTCTGGCAGGCACGGTCATGGAGCGCAGTCATACTCCGCTCAGCGTCTGGTTCTGGGCCGCGTATCTGGTCACCAGCCAGACGCCGGGCATGTCGGCTGTTCAGTTTCAGCGCCAACTTGGACTGACACGATACGAAACCGCCTTCGGCATCCTGCACAAACTGCGCGCCGGCATGGTGCGGCCGGACCAGGATCGTATCGGTAGTCGGGCGAAAGAGCATGTCGAGGTCGATGAAGCCTGGATTGGCGGAAGGACGCGCGGCGAGGGTCGGGGAATCCACCACAAAACGTTGGTGGCCGCCGCTATTGAGGTTCGCCGCCGCAAAGCGGGGACAGCGCAAGACAAGCGAAAGGACGGTCGCTATGCCGGTCGAGTGCGATTGGCCATCGTCGCCGACCGCAGCGCCGAGTCCTTGTCCGGCTTTGTCGAGAATGCCGTTATGCCGGGTTCTCTGATCGTCACAGACGATTGGAGCGGCTATGCCTGCTTGCGCAAGCGGGGCTATGACCATCATGCGATCTCCGAGGGCGGCGATCCCGAAATTGCCGAACAGTTCATGCCGATGATCCACCTCGTCTTCTCCAATCTGAAGACCTGGATCAACGGCATCCATCACGGCGTGAGCGCGAAGCATCTGCAAGCCTACCTCAATGAATTCACGTTCCGCTTCAACCGCCGCTTCTATCCGTTCAATGCCTTTCGCTCGTTGCTCGGCATTGCCGGCGGCATCGAGGCGCCGACCTATGCCCGACTTTATTCCGGAGAATGGGTCCACCCTACATCTAGTGGGTGTCTGCTTTAACCGGATAGGCATGGAATAAGGATGCAGACGCTGCCCGGCTGGGCAAGTATAACTGTCGCTATCCGCGTCGTAGCTGAACTCATCCTTGCGGAACAAACCTGCCTTCACCGAAGGTCCCCGCTGCGGCCGCGGCACATAGCGAACCATCCCGGCCTTCTCGCAGCTCTCGATATCCTCGATCTTGAAGTAACCCTTGTCGGCAACGACGTCGATCGTCTCGACGCCAAGTACGTCCCTGGCCGGCTCCGCCGTCTGCGTCAGCATCCCCATGTCGACGACCTGGTTAGTGACCTGCTGCTCGACGATCAGCTTGTGCTTCACGTCGACCGCGACCTGCACGTTGTAGCCGACAGCGACATGGGTATGCGCCGCCATCGCGCGGCTGTCGGGGTCGATCAGTGAGATCTGGTTGTCACCGGTCTTGTCCAGGTAGGCCAGCATCTCCTTGCACCGGGTACGCCGCGCACGGATCGCGGCGATCTTCTCGGCGAGGTTCTTGACGCGCGAGCCGGTCGTGCCGGCCTCGGCCTCATCGACCTGGCCAAGTCGCTTCAGGTAATCGTCCAGCTTGGCGTCGGCCAGTTCAATGAACTTGGTCAGCGACGCGCGGGTGAAGTTGCGGTCCTTATTGTTGACTGCTTTGATCCGGATGCCGTCGACGGCGAGCAGTTCGCGGCCGAATAGGTCCATCTGGCGGCAGAGCAGCACGAACTGGCGGAATACCGGGCGGAAGGCCTTGTGGTTTAGGCGGCGAAAGTCGGCGATGGTCTTGAAGTCCGGCTTCAGGTGCCGCAGCAGCCAGATGACTTCGAGGTTCCGGTTGGCTTCGGCTTCCAGCCGGCGGCTGGAGCGGACGCGGTTCAAGTAGCCGTAGATATAGAGCTTGAGCAGGTCCTTTGGATCGTAGCCCGGCCGCCCGGTTGCCTTTGGTGCAACCTGCACGAAGCCCGCCGCGGCCAGATCGAGACCATCGACGAACGCGTCGATAAAGCGGACCGGATTCTCCGGGCCGACATATTCGTCCAGCGATTCGGGCAGCAGCAGGGTCTGGGAGCGGTCGTGGCCGGCGATGTGCGTCATATGCCGGATTCTAGCGGCACTGCCGCCAAGCCGGAATCCGTTACGGCGCAGATTTCACACGGTCTGTGTGAATTACGCACCTGGCGGCCGACCCGGGTAGGAAGCTGATCGACAACTGTTAGAGGTTGGTAGTAAATAGGCGGTCGTCATTGATTTATATTCTGTCGGAAGGAACGATTTGACCAAGAAGAGGACCTCGTGGTGGCCCCTTTGGGTTCTGCCGATCGCAACGTTGGTGCCTGGCCT
Organism: Acidiphilium sp.; assembly: GCA_028688905.1. Taxonomy (GTDB): domain Bacteria; phylum Pseudomonadota; class Alphaproteobacteria; order Acetobacterales; family Acetobacteraceae; genus Acidiphilium. Next base: position 3,011 of record JAQTXH010000018.1, read on the forward strand.
TGCGTTTGCGGGCGCAACCGCGACCTATGTGCACATATCCCCTGGAGAGGCAGATATGATCCAGATCGTGGAGACTGGCGGCCACCACTTGGTCGGGCACATGGAAGTGGACAAGCTTGCCGGTCAAATCGTCCGGACGACGAACCTTACGATCAGCGGGGCCGTGAGTGGCAATACCGTCATTATGACGATCGGATCGTCGATTCTGGGATCGATATCGGCATCTGGAACGATCGGTGACGACACGATGCACATCGTTGGTGGAAGCGGTGCATCCTCGTTCGACATCACGTTGAACGAGGGGAGCCTTGCCACGTTCCAGCAGGACGCCGAAGTGTTATACCAAAAGGCAGCAATCAATTCCGCAAATGCCGAAGCTGCCAAGCATCGTTCCGATGCTCGGAAGGCGGCATTCGCCACATTCTCTAGCGATGAAAGCAAGATGAAGTCGCATTTTGCGATCCTCGTGCCGCTCGACGCGATGATGACCAACTACCCGAAGCTGCTTGCGACCAGGACACAGGAGCTTCACGCCATCGATGGCCGGTATCGTCTCATGACCCAAGAGATGGCAAATGGTCTGGCCCGTGAGAGGGGCATTTTTGGCACCGGCCAAGCTTCGGTTGCACGGGCGCAGTTGTCGAACGCCGTCAATGACGCACATATTCAGGCGCATGACCTGCATGTCTCCGTGATCGACCACATGACCGGAATGAAGGAATGGGATCGCACGACGCTTCCGGAGATCGGCAACGCCGATACGTATTGTAAGCACATTCGAACCATAGCCACACCGGTCGCGATCGCGAAACTAGACACAAAAATCAAGGGTTTTCAACAAGCCCTTGATATGAACCGTATTCCTGCCAATCAAGATGCAGAGGCGAAACGGGAGATCGTTATGGCGAGAACTTTAGTTGGCACGGTTCAGAAACTTTTGCCGTCTTGCACGAAGTTCGAGAGCGCATTGCCGGCGCTCGAAAGAGACGTGAAGATAGACGTCCAGCTTTATGTGACCGAAGAGGAGGTCTGGCGCACCGAGGATGCGAAACAGCACCGAATCCTCGCCGAGGCGCAGGCGGCTGTGGGGTGATGCCATTTTTGGTCGGGCTTCGCTCGATGGACGACCTCGATTGGATCACTTTGGTGCTCGCGTCCGCGACGGTGTTCCTGGCGTTCGTGACTTGGCGCCTAGCAAGATCGACCACCGCCACGATTGCTCAGGCCGAGCGGCACCATATTGAAGATCGGCGACCGTTTTGCTTCATCGAATTCACCGGCGCATACAGGCAAAGTCCGTTCGGCAGCTTTGTGCTTGAAGGAGCCAGTTTTAAGGGCGGTGCGCACATCAACTTCTCTGGGGAGATCGTGAATTACGGCAATGGTCCTGCTAAAGACGTGGCCGTATATCTTCGGGATCGGCGTGGAATTCAGGAAACTGATGCTTGGCGGATGACAATTCCCGTGCCCGTTTGCTCAATGATCGCTGCCGCTGGAAAACTGTCATTCAACATACAGATATCGGAAGACGATATTCCTAAACAGCGACTAGGCGACAGATCAGTTCCAGTTATGGGGATCGAGATGATATTCAACGACGCCTATGAAGTGGTCCTCGAATACCGCAACGTTTTCGACAACGTATTTTCTACCGTCCATGCGAAGGGCAGATATCGAGATCCGCACGCGTCGATGAATGATTCGGCGCAGCAAACTGAGGAGAGGATCGCACTATCCATACCCAGGCTTCCCATGCCTGTTTTCGAAAAGGGAAGAAAGTCATGCCGATACTTTAATGATTTTGTCCCAGATCCGGCAGCACTGCAAATGGCCATGGAGTCTTCCAGGAGCCCAGTTGTACCTAAGTATGGTGGATAATCAAATACTTATGGTCACGGCACACTGGAAATGACGAATTGCGGACAAGAGCAGCCTGGCAGCTCGTGGCCCAAGTCAGCCCACTTGGTGCGTAATCCTTGAATTCCGGCAGTAATTCAACGTTGTGAAGGGCCGACGCGATCAACCTTTGGTCCGATTGCGGTGGTGCGCATGGGCCGGACACCCAGCACGGCGTCGGCAGCAAGAGCGCCGGTGCCGCGCGCCCATCGGCATAGCCGGCGCAAGGCTTCGAGCCGGCGATTGACGGTCGCGGGCCGCCGGCCGGCGGCAACCATGTGCTGGCGGTAGGCGATAAGTTCGTATTCGGCGAGGCGCTCGATAGTGAAGGCGTCGTCCTGGACGCTTTGATGCCAGGCAAGGAAATGCCGCAAATCGTAGCGGTAGCCGCGCAGGGTTGCCGATGCGAGATCGTCGCGCGCCAGGCTGGCGAGGAAGGGTGCCATCCAGTCCGGTTCCGCGGCGATAGCTTCGGCTGCTTGTTTCGGCTGCTTGTATTGCACGCAAAGTCATCCCCTGCGTTAGCACCCCTGTTTATTGCGTGCAATACATATGTCCTGGCAACATCATTGCGTCCAATGTCTATTGCACGCCATGATTGCACGCAATAAATGGCCAATTCGTGCCGGGATCAGAACGTAATCGACCCTTTGCACCCCGGATTCATTGAAATCCAGCCCGTGTTCACGTTTCTTACCGTGCGTTTTTACGCGCGCGGGCCTTCCGACCCTTATTGGCTACCGAAATGGCCAACCTCTGCTGAAGGCCGGAGCCCTTCTTGGCACCCTGAAGAAATCTGACGGGATAATTCAAGGTTGGGGGAAGCACTACCGATTTTGCAACGACTTGCGATGCTTCGAAAATCTCGATACCGAGCTGGGCCAACTCATTCGCGACTATCTCGGATTCTATGGCGAAGAACGCCGCAGCGCTCCGTCTGCCCGTGCGCCTGCGATGCTCGGTGTCGAAATGCTCGGAACCATTGAACGAACGCCATTCGAATGGCCAAAATCCCGTGCTCGTTGTGCGGCCTAACGGGACGCAGGCATCAAGCGGGCAGCCTTGGGATCATAGACCAGATTGGTGATTGAGCCGTCGCGAATATGCTGGACTGCCTCATCGATGACATGCAGCGGCACGAGAAACCATTCCCTCGGGCGAACTGGGTGCCCGAAGCGGTCAGGAATGGTCAGATCTAGTTGCGCCGGCGCGAAGATACGGTGGAAGATGTTCTCTAGCTTGGCACGGTTGATATCCGCCAGCTTGTAGGTCGCGATAACCTCAACCTCGGCCAGCAAATAGGTCGCGTCATGCGCAGCATTGGCAATACGGGTTTCCACCTTCCCGCCGGTCACGCCGATCTTATGGATTAGCTGCCGGTGTTCGGCGACAAAGGGGTGATTTGAGAGGCTCCGTAGGACATAGATGGTCCCGCTTTCGATATCGTCGCCTTCTAGCTGGTCACCAAACAGAGGGCCTGCGGATGGTTCGGTTATCCGCCGGCCTGCTTCATCCTTGTAAAGGGCGCGCTGAAGAGAACGCAAAAGCAGATCACTTTCGGTGCCATTTGAGTAAATAACCCTCAATCTTGCATCTGACTCTCCATTAGGAGCTTTTATTAAGTTTCCCACCTCTGCGACATATGCTGTCTGGCCACCCAATATGAAAAACTGACCCGCCTTTATCTCTGCCTTTAAAAAACCGGAATCCTTGACGAACCGCCTCGTGGTGCGCAGCCCACTTTCGATGTCGCTCTGTACCTGCTGGAACAGGGGCGTGAATTTCTCGAAGTCGAGACACTTGTCGCGGCTCGCGATTTCCTCGGCTTCGCGCTTCTCGGCGCTGGTGCGAACGTGGCGCAGCCTGGTGATATCAGACGAACCCGCAGCACCCTCCAGTTCGGCGAGCAGCTCATCTTCGTCCATTGAGTCCGCCGGCGCGGCAGACGCCACAGGTGCCCCCGTCAGCAGTCCCTGATGATCGAACGGCGTCAGGATCGACCGGCACTCGTCCAGCGCGCGCAGTCGGTCGAGCCGCACGGCATACAGCCGTTCGAATATGTCGCCGTCCTCGCCGTGGCGCGGCTCGTGGCCGCTTTTCTCGACGAAACGCTGAATCTCCTCGAAGCCAGCGATGATGCGTTCCTCGCGGGCCGAACGGCCGCCCTTTTTCTCAGGCTGCGCGAAATCGTCGAGTTCCGAGCGCAGTTCATCAAGGTCGATATCACTCATAGCGGCCCTCATCCTTGAAGCGGACAAATGCGGCCGCGCCTTCAGCCAAGTGCTTTTCCCAAGCGTCGGCAGAGCTGATCGACGGCAGCCGCCCGCGCTCTCGCTTGAACTCAACGGCGCGCTTGGCGATCACCTTCGCCTCTTCCGGCGTCAAGCTGGTGCGCTTGGCGGCAATCGCTGCGGCGACCTGCTTCAGGCTCTCCTCGCTCATAGTCTTGGCGAGGATGGCGTAGGCTTCTCCGAACGGGTTCACCCGGTCGATCAGGTCGATGTCCAGCTCCCGGACATCCATCGCGAATTTTCGGACGCCATCGACAAAGGCGGTATTCGCGCTCTCCTCGCCAAGTGAACTGCCGGCGGCAACTTCCTTCGCCTTCTGGGTAAGGTTCAGCGCCGCCACGGCATGCTGGCGCACGGCTTCCTGATCCTCCGCGTCCAGCTGCGGGAACTTGTCCTTGATGATCTTGCCCATGCGCACCTGGGTCAGTTCCTCGGGGACCAACTCCTCGTCGAACAAGCCACGCTCGATCGTCGTCTTGTCCTGCACAAAGGCCGCGATGACCTCATTCAGGTCTTCCTGGCAAATGCGGGTCGCTTCCTCGCTCTTGGGCGTCGCCAAGCCCTTGATCTCGATCTGGAACTTGCCGGCTTCCTTACTGAACCCGACATTGCACTTGTTCGGATCGTAGCCACCCTCGCCATAGTCGAAGCCCGGCGTCGGCCCGCTCTGCGGGTTCTTCGGCTTGAACTCAAAGCGGGGCACCAACACCTGCTCCATCAACAGGCTGGCGGCTATGGCCTTCAGCGTGTCGTTGACGGCCTCGGTCACGATGTCATCGGCGGCGGCCGGCTCGGCAATCAAGTTCGAGAAGCGAGCGCGGGTTTTGCCCGGCGCGTCGCGGGTGGCGCGACCGATGATCTGCACGATCTCGGTGAGGCTGGAGCGATAGCCAACCGTCAGCGCATGTTCGCACCAAATCCAATCGAAGCCTTCCTTCGCCATGCCGAGCGCGATGATGATGTCGACGTAGTCGCGGTTGTTCTTCTGCGCAGGGTCTTTCAGCGCAGCGGAAACGCGGTCCCGTTTGACGGGATCGTCATCGACCAGATCGGCGATGCGCAAAATCCGCCCGTCCGCAGTCTTAACCAGTTGGAAGCCGGTGGTGGGGTCGGCCCCTTGCCATGCACCCAGCGTCTCGATGATGTGTTCCACCTCCTTGATCTTGTCCTTCGTGCTCTCGCGCGAATTGACGTTCGGGATGTGGATGATCGTCTTCTCGGCCGGGTTCAGCACCTCCAAGATGTCGTCGGCGTAGGAGTCCGAGTAGAAGAAATAGCCGATGTCGAGCTGCTTCAGATACTGATAGCCGTTGAGCTGCTCATAGTAGGTGTAGGTGACGGTCTCGAACTTGCCCTCGTCCTGCGGCGCAAGCACCGCCTCGGCGTCGCCCCGGAAATAGGACCCGGTCATGGCGACAATATGCACGCGGTTGCGCGTGATGAAATTGCCCAGATGGATACCAAGCTTGTTGTCGGGATTGGCCGAAACATGGTGGAACTCGTCGACCGCGATCAGCCGGTCGTCGAAAGCCGCAACCCCGAACCTGTCAACGGCGAAGCGGAATGTCGCATGGGTGCAGACAAGCACCTTGTCGCCGCTTTCGAGGAACGCGCCCAGCGCGTTGACCTTGCCGCCATTGTCATTGCCGGGCGCGTCACAGAGGTTCCATCTCGGCTCGACGTGCCAGTCTGCCCAGAAGCCGTGCCGGCTGAGCGGCTCGTCATGAAAGCTGGCGCCGATAGACTTTTCCGGCACCACGATAATGGCCTGCTTCACGCCCTGATTTGTCAGCTTGTCGAGTGCGATGAACATCAACGCACGGCTCTTGCCCGAAGCCGGCGGCGACTTGATCAGCAGGTATTGCTCGCCGCGCTTCTCGAAGGCGCGCTCCTGCATTGGCCGCATACCGAACTCGTTGGCTTTGGTCGAGCTGCCGTTGCTGGCATACGAAACCGAGACAGACGGGACTGATTTGGGCTTGTCGGTCATTGCTTGCTCGCCTGTTTTTGGCCGGTACGGTCTTTCTGGATGGCCTTGTCAAACCAGACGGGCACCTCATCGACGTTTGAGTCGAATATGTTCTCTGGAACCGCTTGCCAGAATGCGACGATTGCATCGGCGAACGCCTGGAATTGGCCATCGCTGACCTTCAGGTCCGTGTGGTCACGATGCTCCACATCCGAGAACCCGCCGCCCGAACCGTGAAACGGATCATGAAGGTAGTCGGGATATTTTTGTTTCAACTCTTCCAGGGACTTGCCCTTACCGTGCTTGTAGACGTTCACCACAAGACGGCAGGCATCGAGCGCGCGGAAATACTCCTCGCCACAAATCGACCAACCAACGCTTTCTAGCAGTTCGGCGATCTGCACAAAGTCAGCCGACCATACTTTCAATTTAGTGGTGTCGCCCTGGTGCCAATGCTGGATTTCTTTAACCAGCCAATCGCGCAGTTGCTTGTCCCATTCGTGGAACATCCCGGCGACAACACTCAGACGTGTCTGGTCGCGCATGTCGCTGAGAAGGCCGTAGAACTCTATGCCGGCTTCGTGCGCTGCCTCGTAGAAGTCGCCCGGATCGTGCCGATCAGGATCAAAGCTGCCGCTGTGACGCTGAAGCCAGTCATCTGTAGCTTTTTCGGATTCCGCTTCGATGTCTTCAAACTGAGAAAGCAAGCGCTTGCGGGCCTGTTCGACATAGAAAAGGTGACCGGCAATTAAAGACCGCCGAAACGGCCCCCACATCTGAAACAGAACATAGTCGCTCATGCTGCGGCTCCCTTCCGGGTCTTCGCGGACCTAGCGGGAGTAGCCGACATTTTTGTGTAAAGCTCGAACAGCTTCTCGAGCCGTTCGGTGTCGTTTTTAAACCGGCGACCGATATAGATACGCTCCAGCACCTCATCGTTGCGTTCATGCGCCGTGCGAAGGTTTTCAGGTATTTGTGAAATGCCATCTTTCGCTTCGTACAGGTCTGCAATCGTCGCAGGAAAATGGGATTCGCGCGCCAGAAGGATGTCTTCGGCGCAGCGCGTCAAGTCAGATTTATTCTTTTCAGTAAGTGAGGGTAATGGAAACGTGTTCCAGCCAAGCACATTCGAATACCGGTACCGCGTTTCAAGTTGGCCGCAAACTGTAGCGATCCAGACTAGATGCATCCGAGAAGTCAGTAGAGATAGCTGCCAGCTTGCAGCATCGAACATGGCGAAAGCCTCGCTCGAAACAACATTCCCCATGTCCAACAAGCCAGCAGGAAGATATGGTCTCGATTCTGATGAAGTTCTCGGCATTATGATTGTTTGCCGCTGCGCGTAACGCATCTCACGCAATTGGTGCGCACGGGCAGCCATCGCTCGACCACCTGCATCTGAACTTTTTGAACGCATCGCGCGAACCGCTTCAATGCGGCTTCGAATTCCGGGCACCTCATTTGCTTCTGCCAAATGACTATCCTCAATCCAGATGCAATACCGCTCTAGATTACTAATAAATTCCTTCGAACCGTAAATTCGGCGAACAAATTGGAGGCGCTTTGAATCGATGATATTAAGGTCCACGACCTCCTGTTTTGTGAGTAATAAATTCCCTCCATCATACGGCATATTGCCAAGATCCATCGATGAGAGGCCGCTAAGGGGAGATGACCGCTTCTCAATGATGACATCCGCCCCACCCACTAGGTAGGCGTTAATATTTGAGACTTCCTTTGATAAAACGTGCCCATCTTCAGCGATGGTATAGAGCTTGCGCGACGCCTTTTGATCTCTTGATAGGCCAATAATTGCGACTGTAACTCCGGCGTTATTGCTGGCCAAATTTGCCCACTTGAACGACGTGTGGGCAAAATAAATCTTGTGTCCGGTTCGAAAGATCAACGGCCAGATGAGCGGAACTTGATGGCCTTGGCAAAGCGAATTCGTAGTTACAAATGCGAATGCAGAGTTTGTCAAAGTTCCATATTCTGCTGCCTTTAGAAACCAGCAGCCGACATAATCTATGTAACCATGCTTTATGCCCGTTCCGGCGAAGACAAAATCCATGTCATCAATTTCTTCAGATGTCTTCTTGCCCTTTCCGGCATATGGAGGATTGCCACAAATATACGTCTCACCTCCTTCATTCTCGAAGTCGATTTGGGCTTGATTGAGGGGTGTATGGAATAGGTCATCAGCATGGTGTTTCACGCCGGTTCCCGTTGCCGGGCAGATACTCAACCAGTCAAGCCGCAGGGCGTTTTCACATGTGATCCAGTTCTGCGCGTCGAGTGGCAGGAAATCTCTGAGTGCCTCCCTCTGGCCTCGATAGAGCACGTCGCACTGATATTCGGCGATGATCAGCGCCAAGCGCGCGACCTCAGCCGGGAAGTCGCGAAGCTCGATCCCGCGAAAGTTCGTGAGCGGAATTTCCGTGCTCCGGTCGGCCTCGCTGCGGCGGCGATTGATCTCGGCCTCGATGGCGCGCATTTCCTTGTAGGCGATGACGAGGAAATTGCCTGAACCGCAGGCCGGATCGAACACGCGGATTTTTGACATGCGCTTGCGCAGGTTGAGCAGCATGCGCGCATTGTCGCCGGCTTCGACGAGTTGCTGGCGCAAGCCGTCGAGGAACAGCGGGTTCAGCACTTTCAGGATGTTCGGCACGCTGGTGTAGTGCATGCCGAGTGCGCCGCGCTCGTCATCGTCCGCCACCGCCTGGATCATCGACCCGAAAATGTCCGGGTTGATCTTCTTCCAGTCGAGGCTACCAATGTGCAGCAGGTAGGATCGGGCGATACGGCTGAAGCGCGGCACATCGGTGCTGCCGGAAAACAGCCCGCCGTTCACATAGGGAAAGGCTTCAGCCCAGCGCGGAATGCCGGCTGCGGCCCGTTCCGACGTCTTAGTGTTCATGGCGCGGAACAGCTGGCTGATCACCTCGTGGGTGTTCGACGAATCCTTCGCGCTCATGGTCTCGACGGCAGAGGTGAACGTCCCGCTGCCGTTGAAAATCTCGGTGTCCTCGGCGAAAAAACAGAAGATCAACCGCGCCATGAAATGGTTCATGTCATGCCGGCGCTGCGCGGTGCCCCAGTCGCGGTTGTCCTTCAGCAGCTCGACATACAGCCGGTTCAGGCGGCTCGTCGCCCGGATGTCGAACGAGCTTTCGCGTATCTGCTTGACTGTGCTGATGCCGGCCAACGGCAGGAAAAAGCCGAAGTGGTTAGGGAAATCGGCATAGGTGCAGGAGACCGGCGCATCGTCGGTGGTGAGGTCCTCGGCCTCGAACAGATCGCCGTCAGTCGCCAGCACAAAGCGGGCTTTCGCCCGTGTGGTGGCCGGGCTGGCCTTCAACGCCGCGAGCGTCCGCGTGACTTCGCCGGCCTTGCAGGTGGCGATGTGGATGTTGTTCGTCTGAAGCACGCCGCCCAGATCGGACTTGTTGGACTCGCCCTTGCGCAGGCGCTTGAGCGTGGTCTCCTTGTTCCCGAAGGCTTCGAGGAATGCGTAGGGGAACTCGTCAGAGTCGAAGGGGCGCTCTGCTAAAGCCGAAATTGCCTCTTCGATCTCAACCGCATTCATCAGGCAATCCTCGATACTGCACTCGTCTGGTCGGACGTTTTGAGAGCCGCATAGAGGGTTGAGCGGGCGACGCCGAAGCTCCGGGCGACCGTGCGGCCGTCCTCGCCGGAAGCCAATAGAGCGCGAGCATGGCCAGCCTGGGCGGCTGTTAGTTTGGTCGGCCGTCCAAGCTTGCGCCCCCGCTTTTTGGCAGCCTGTAGCCCGGCCTGAGTGCGCTCCACAATCAAGCTGCGCTCGAACTCGGCCAGAGCGCCCATGATGTGCAGCACCAACCGCCCGCTCGCGCTCTCGGTGTCAATCGGGTCGGACAGGCTGCGAAAGCCGATGCCGCGCCCGCCAAGGTCGGCCACCAGTTGCACTAGGTGAGCCAAGGATCGGCCGAGCCGGTCGAGCTTCCACACGATCAAGGTATCCCCGGCCGAAAGGGCCGCAAGAGCCTTGGTCAATCCCGGCCGCTCGGTGCTGGTCCCGGTCATGGTGTCGGTGAAGATGCGCTCACACCCGGCAGCCGTCAGCGCATCCCGCTGCAAGGCAAGGTTCTGGTCGCCCGTTGAGACCCGTGCATAGCCAAAAAACATGCGGTATTTTCGGACAAATTTACCGGTCACGCAAGCCTTTGATTTTAGAGGATTTCAATTTTGTCCGAAAAAGAACCGTTTTCTGGACGGCATGAGAACGGGTCTTATGGAAACTCCCCTGACAGGTGGTGCCTGCGACTAAATTATCCGTCGAACGGTAGCCGGCAATCGCAAGAGCAACGAATTGTCCGCGTTTGTGCCCGGTCATTGGGAGTGTTTTCGCAATCGAATTGTGGGAATGGCTACTCATTCCACGGGTTGACGATCGCCACGCCTACGCCCTCGAAGTCGGCGACATTGCGGGTGACCACGCTCGCGCCGCGCACACGCGCAATCGCGGCCACCATGAGATCAATGGTCCCGCTCGGCCGCCCGACATTCCGGCGCGCCGCGAATATCTCGGCGTAGCCAGCAGCCGCTTCGGTATCGAATGGCAGGATGCGACCATCGAAGTCGTCGGCGAACATGGCGCGCGCGGCTTCCTCCAGATCGGCGCGGCGGCGACCCTTCGGCATGATGGCAAGGCCGGCGAGGATTTCCGCTTGGCACACAGCGGCTGTGAACAGTTCATCGGATGGCTGACGGACAATCCAGTCCACGATTTTGCGCTCTGGTTCGGGACGCATCATCTCGGAAAGCATGTTGGTATCGAGGACCAACATTAGTCGAACCGGGGTGGCTCACGGACCAGATCGCGCGGGGGCAATTCGAGATCCACACCGCCCAGCGGTGCAAAGCGGGCGCGAATCCGGTCGTAGAGGTGGCGCACGGGCGGGGTTTCCTGCGGCGTCAGTGCGGTTTGCAAGATACGGCGAGCCTCGGCTTCCATAGACTGACCGTGCTGAGCGGCGCGGACGCGCAGCCGTTCCTTGAGGGCAGGATCGAGATTGCGAATAGTGATTGAGGCTGACGCAATGTGGCCGCTGACTTGCATATCGCGCTTGTAATCAGTGATTGCAATGATGTCAATGTGCGGTCCCGATTACCGGTCACGCTTCACGGCAGGAACAACCCACTGAAACGGCTGATCAAGGCGAATTTCCAGACATCAAGTTACACCACATCAGGGGGCACGATTGGGTGCGTTTTTGCAGCCCCGATTCCACCGAGCCTTTGCCTCAATCGCCAATCTCGGCCCCTCCCTGGTCAGAAAATCAGCAATCTGTAGAACTATTTCTTACTATGAAGTGATGCTTCACAGTACGATTATCCATGTATTTCAATGTTCTATGCGCATAATTCCTCTTTGTATAAATCTTGAATTTATTGGGGGGGGCAGTGGTGGTTCGTATAACCGATTGTTTATAAAGAAAAACATATACATGGCATGAAATTTGCTATGCCAAGTAGGCGGGGAATGCACCCGTTACCGAATCCCCATTGTTCGTTGCTACCAAAGAGTTTTGGTAGTTCGGGGTGATGTAAAGCTGTAATGTTTTCATGGAGGAGATTAAAAATGACAACACTCAAAGAGAAACTTAGTTCTCAAGTCACCGCATATGACCACTGGGCACAGCGTCGCCGCTATGGGCCTGATGGGCATAACAACTTAAGTTTGTGGGTGCTTGCCTGTATGGACGAGCGCCTCCCGGTGGACGAAGCGCTCGGCATTCACGTTGATACGCCGGCCGGCGGTGGGGACGCTCACTGTTTCCGTAATGCCGGGGGAATCGTCACAGACGATGCCATTCGCTCAGCGATGCTGACATGCCATTTCTTTGGTACCAAGGAAATCGTTATTGTGCAGCATACTCAATGTGGCATGCTATCTGCGAATGCAAAAGATCTGGAAAAGATGTTGCGTGACAAGGGCATTGACACAGACAATGTCGCGATGGACCCGACATTACCAGAACTGAAACTGGAAAAAGGCGCGTTCGCCAAGTGGATCGGGATGATGGATGATGTGGACGAAACTTGCATTAAAACAATTGACGCTTTCAAAAATCATCCACTGATACCCAAGGATGTGGTCATCAGCGGCTGGGTTTGGGAGGTTGAAACACGTCGATTGAGGGCACCAACCCGAGACTCTGAAAAACGGGCAAGAACTGATTTTACATCGGCCCCATTCGGCGTAAAAGAGAAACAACCACGTCGTTGGAACTAACCGCAAGATAGACACTGTGAAATGTGGACGTCTAGTTAAATTAGGCGTCCACACGTCTGATTTTTGCTGATGACGTTAATACAAATAATGGAGCATCAAATGCCAACCTATGATTACATATGTACAGAATGTAAGCTGCAGTTCAAAGCAAGCCATTCAATTAACGCGGAACGGCCGGAATGTTCGGTTTGTGGTGGTCCGACCGAGCAATTAATCCTCTCTGCGCCAGCAATACATGGCTCGATGGCGCGTGGGCGTGATGAGGCGATGCGTTCGCTACAGCCGAAAGCTGGCCAGAACAACCACACGCACGGACCTGGGTGCGGATGCGGGTTGCGCCAACCTTTTTACACGTAACTATTTTTGGCGTAACCAATTAGAACCGCTGGTCTGAGGCACCGCAAAATCATCAAATGAGCCCGACGCAGTTGACTACCGCGTAAGGATGGTTGAAAAATGACAGGCAGAAATCCAGTCGGCGAAGCGTGAGGGCGATGGCGAATGATTACCGCATTGTCAACCTTCACGTGCATATCGATATTATTGGAAGATTTATGGAACAGGTATGGCCGAAAATGTTTTCCGTCATCTTAATCCCATCCTATTTTTACAAACCTTTGTAGCCCAGAGCGTCGAGGTCAGTGCAAAGATATCGAGTGCCAAGGGAAATAGTCGCTTAAATTATATCGAGCAGCTTGGCCTAACCGCAAGCGGTTGCTTCGAGGCCGCATATCGTCAAGAATTTGCACAAAACGGTCCATTAGATCATGGCACGTATGCAGACATGATAGTAGCAATCAAGAATAAGATTGGTGGTAATTTTTCCCGTGCATCAAGCGAACCGGGCATGATACGAGTAGTAAACACGCGTTGCCCCTTTGGGGAAACCGTCATGCAGGCTCCGGGGTTATGCAAAATGACGTCCAGTGTATTCGGTGGTATTGCAGCACGTAACTTCGGTTACGCGAAAGTGATACTCGAAAAACGCATAGCAATGGGAGACAAGATGTGCGAGGCACGCATATATACCGATCCTAAGAAAGCTATTTCACTAGTTGGAGACGAATATCATCTGGAACGGGGTTTTGTCCGTGGTAAGGGAGCTACTGTCAACGCTCAAATTGACCGAAATCACCACAATGAGAAAACGTGGTGCGGTGTCAGTTCTATTCAGCCCGATAATGCGAACAAAGTTAGCATCGTGGCAAATTCCCCAGCCATCTTAAACGCCATGGAAATAATTAAGGTTGTGGCACCAACCACAGCTACAGTGCTTATTAACGGTGAGACTGGCGTAGGTAAGGAAGTCTTTGCCCGTCGTATTCACGCATTGAGTGAACGAAAGAACATGAATTTTGTGCCAGTAAACTGTGGTGGAATACCAGAACATTTGATTGAGACAATCCTTTTCGGACATGAGCGTGGCGCTTTTACCGGAGCCTATGAAGTCCATCATGGCCTGTTTGCCCAGGCGGATGGTGGGACGTTATTTCTTGACGAAATAGATTCGCTGTCTCTCGCTGCCCAAGCACGGCTCTTGCGCGTTCTGCAGAGTGGTGAATTCGAACGAGTCGGTGGAAAACAGCGTCTATCCGCTGACGTTCGCATAATCGCCGCGGCTGGTAAGAGCTTAGACAAGTCCACTACTGATGGGACTTTCCGGGTTGATCTTTACTATCGGATAAACGTAATCCCCATCTATCTCCCTCCTCTACGCGAACGATGCGAAGATATTTTACCCCTTGTCAATCAGATTCTTGTCCAACTCTCATCAAAGTACAATAAAGTTATTAATGCTTTAAGCGAGGACGCAATAGCGCGGGTGTTGCAGTACGATTGGCCCGGTAACGTGCGTGAATTGGAAAACGTGCTAGAGCGTTCATTCCTATTCTCATCCGGGCCGATAATGACAAAACTGCTTTTTTCTAAAAATACTGACGCCATTCCGGTAATTGTCAGACAACAAGTTGACCTTTCTCTTAGGGTTGCAAAACAGCGAGCGGCTGGACAGATGGAAACGCAAATGCTCAAGGAGACTCTTGCCCGCTTTGACGGTAATGTCAGCCAAACAGCAAAATCGTTGGGGGTTACGCCAAGGGCTATCCATCAAAAACTAACTTCATACAGCATAGACCCAAACAATTACCGCCCCCAAGCAAAGCTAAAAATATCAATTCAGCGCGAACAGACCTCTGAATAGGCAAAGGGTCATACATCAACGAAACTCATGTAAGAGGGGCAAAAATGTGGGTATGCGGGTAGGGCATAGATGCATCTGCGGACCTTTGCCCTCGGAAAACTGCCATTTTTTGTACGTTGTGATGCCGGCCGATCCGATATCGTCACAAACCACGGCTATTCAACGCTCCGGTAAAGTAATGAGTGAGATCAGGTATCTGACGCCCGCAAGCGCCGCCCGGTATCGGTCTTGGCTCAACGTACTGGTTTTGCTGGCCATGAGAATATTGGTAACCGACGCTAGAGCCCCATTGACCACAAAGGGGTTTCGCCGTCGCGCATATTTGTCGCACATCGGAAACCATTCGCGTCATGAACTGCGACGCGCGCGGTCCACTGCGCCACTCCCCCTTCAGATCGTGCCGCATGTCGTGGTGCACGAAGGTCAAAATCGATCGTTTACGGACACCCAGAAAATAGCTGCTCAGAATATAGGGTTGACGTGGTTTAGCGCATAGGTGACTATGGGGCACCCATTTCGGACTATCTGATAACCCCATGGCCCGCACCTTCCTCTATATGTAGCGGCTTGCAATGATGATCGTCTGGACGCGCAATAAAGAGGCGTTTCGCGCTCGGATTAAGTGAGACATTCGCGGTCGACGGTCACAGGCTCGTTGAGACGCAAATCACAATCCGTGCGACGG
>JAQTXH010000009.1 GCA_028688905.1 Acidiphilium sp.
ACCAAAATCCCCCCGCCCGCTCCGCCACTTTCATCTCCCCAAAACCACAAAATTATCCAAAACAACCTGTCCCGCTTAATGACATTGTGCCATAAAAGGACATATACAAACCGCCCACGTGGTCATACGCGGCGGACAGAAATCCGGCCGGATCTAACGGATACCAATCCGTTGGTGCCGAGGCGATGAAGCGGCCCGCGCAGGCTCCGCGCCACGAATTGACCGCCAGCCTCGAAGCCGCCTATCACCAAAACGCGAGATGGTACCGCCGGTATTCACGCCACAAAATCGAGGCGACTAACCATTCACTCGAACCATAATACCCACAGGGACGTCCATGACTGATTTCACTTCCGGTCTCGGTAAAACGGCGGCGAATTATCAGGCCCTTTCACCGGTTTCCTTCCTTGGGCGCACCGCGGCGATCTGGCCGGATCGGCTCGCCATCATTCACGGTGCGCGGCGTTATACTTGGCGGCAAACCGCCGCGCGATGCCACCAACTGGCCGCCGCCCTTACCACTGCCTTGGCCACGCACGGGACCGGCACGGGCGACGTCATCGCGATCATGGCACCAAATATTCCCGAGATGGTCGAAGCTCATTTCGGCGTCGCGATGGCGGGTGCGGTGCTGTCCACGCTGAACATCCGCCTCGATGCCCCCACGATCGCCTATATCCTGCGCCACGCCGAGGCGAAGGTTCTGCTCACCGACACCGAATTCGCACCGGTGATCCGCGCGGTGCTCGCCGAACTCGGTGATGATGCGCCGCTGGTGATCGACATTGCGGATTCCGAAGGACCGGGCGGCGAACGGCTCGGGGTCATGGACTACGACGCGTTTCTCGAAACCGGCGATCCGGCGTTCGTGCCGGCGATGCCCGGCGACGAGTGGTCGGCGATCAGCCTGAACTACACCTCGGGCACCACGGGCCGGCCGAAAGGCGTGGTGTATCATCATCGCGGGGCCTATCTGAATGCGCTCGGCAACGCGACCACCTGGAGCATGGGCCAGCATCCGGTCTATCTTTGGACGCTGCCGATGTTTCATTGCAACGGCTGGTGTTTCCCCTGGACGGTGACGCTGCTGGCCGGCACCCATGTGTGCGTCCGGCGGGCCGACGTGGCGGCGATTGCCGATGCGGTGGCTACCTACGGCGTCACCCATCTCTGCGGCGCGCCGGTCATCATGACGATGCTGCTGAATGCGCCGGCCCCGGTCCTGAGCAAAATAACCGGACGCGGCCTCGCGATGATGACGGCGGGTGCGCCGCCCCCCGCTGCGGTGATCGAAGGCATGGAAGCCCTCGGCGTCGCGCTGACGCATGTGTACGGGCTGACCGAAACCTACGGTCCGGTCACGGTCTGCGCCTGGCACGATGAGTGGGACGCCCAGCCACCCGCCGAGCGCGCGCGGTTGCGGGCGCGCCAGGGTGTCACCTCATCGGTGCAGGAGGGGTTGATGGTCGCCGATCGCGAGACCAGACTGCCGGTCCCGGCCGACGGCACCACAATCGGCGAAGTGTTCATTCGCGGCAACATCACCATGATGGGGTATCTCAAGGAACCGGCGGCGACCGAGGCGGCGTTCGAGGGCGGCTGGTTCGCCACCGGCGACCTCGGGGTGATGCATCCCGACTCCTATGTCGAACTCAAGGACCGCGCCAAGGACATCATTATTTCGGGTGGCGAGAATATCTCGACGATCGAACTGGAGACGGTGTTGTACCGTCATCCGGCGGTGCTGGAGGCGGCGGTGGTTGCGGCACCGGACGCGCGCTGGGGCGAGGTGCCGTGCGCTTTCGTCGCCCTCAAGCCGGGCGCGAGCGTCACCACGGAAGACCTCATTGCGTTCTG
Source organism: Acidiphilium sp. (assembly GCA_028688905.1). Taxonomy (GTDB): domain Bacteria; phylum Pseudomonadota; class Alphaproteobacteria; order Acetobacterales; family Acetobacteraceae; genus Acidiphilium. The sequence continues at coordinate 1,858 of JAQTXH010000009.1, forward strand.
CCGCGCCAATATGGCGCATTTCAAGGTGCCGAAACGCATCGTCTTCGGCGAGCTGCCAAAAACCTCGACCGGAAAAATCCAGAAATTCGTGCTTCGGGCCGGGCTATAAAGGGTCGCGCTTTGGAGGTTACAGAACGACTACCTTGGCGACTATTTTAGATCACTCACGTCGTCACCGTTTCGATCCCTTACGTCGTCACCGTTTCGATCCCTTACGTCGTCACCGCCGTCAGGCACCGCGGGTCAACGGGCGATCCATGGCGGCGCTCACGCCATGGTGGGGATGACAAAGCTGGCACCATCCTTGATGCCCGATGGCCAGCGCGAGGTCACGGTCTTGGTACGCGTATAAAAGCGGATCGAATCCGGGCCGTGTTGATTGAGGTCGCCGAAGCCCGAGCGCTTCCAGCCGCCGAACGTATGGTATGCGATCGGAACCGGGATCGGCACGTTCACCCCCACCATGCCGACCTCGACGCGCTGGGTGAAATCGCGCGCGGTATCGCCATCGAGGGTATAGATCGCGACACCATTGCCGTATTCATGCTCGCTCGGCAGCCGCAGGGCGGCTTCGTAGTCGGGTACCCGCACCATCGCCAGCACCGGACCGAAAATCTCTTCGCGGTAGATGCGCATCGATGGCGTGACATGATCGAACAGCGAGCCGCCCATGAAAAACCCGCCTTCATAACCCTGCAATTTGAAACCGCGCCCGTCCACCACCAGCGACGCGCCCTCGGCAACCCCCACACCGATATAGTCTTCCACGCGGGCATGCGCCTCGCGGGTGATCAGCGGGCCGAAATCGGCGTCGGGGTCGGTCGAGGTGCCGATTTTCAGCGACCGGACCCGTGGGACCAGTTTTTCCAGCAGTGCATCCGCCGTCTGCGCCCCCACCGGCACGACCACCGAGATTGCCATGCAGCGCTCGCCCGCCGAACCGTATCCCGCGCCGATCAGCGCATCGGCCACCTGGTCCATGTCGGCATCGGGCATCACCACCATGTGGTTCTTCGCCCCGCCGAAACACTGCACACGCTTGCCGTGTGCCGCCGCGGCGGCATAAATATACTGGGCGATCGCGGTTGACCCGACAAACCCGACCGCCTTGATCCGCGGGTCGGTCAGCAGCGTATCGACCGCCACTTTGTCGCCGTTCACCACGTTGAAAATACCCGGCGGCAACCCGGCCTCGATGAACAATTCGGCGAGGCGGAGCGGCACCGAGGGATCGCGTTCGGAGGGTTTGAGGATGAACGCGTTGCCGCAGGCAATCGCCGGTCCTGCCTTCCACAGCGGGATCATCGCCGGGAAATTGAACGGGGTGATCCCCACGACCACGCCAAGCGGCTGGCGCATCGAATAAACGTCGATGCCGCGCCCGGCCTGGTCGGAATATTCGCCTTTGAGAAGATGCGGGATGCCGGTGGCGAATTCGACAACTTCGACGCCGCGCTGGATGTCGCCCTTGGAATCGACGATGGTCTTGCCGTGCTCGGCGGACAGCAGGCGGGCCAGCGGCTCCATATCGCGCTGCACGAGGCGGACGAACTCCATCAGCACCCGGGCGCGTCGCTGCGGCGTCTGCGCCGCCCATTCGATTTGCGCCACCGCCGCATTGCCGATCGCCGCCTCGACCTCGTCCTTGGCGGCGAGCGGCACCCGCGACTGGACCGTACCGGTGTTGGGGTCGAACACGTCGGCGAACCGGCCCGAACGGCCCTGGCAATGCGCGCCACCGATGAAATGCGTGAGTTCGATCGTCATGGTCGTCTCCTCTTGGTCAATGGACGGATCGTTCCGCCATGCGCGCTCGTTTGCGGGGCCATTTTCAAGGTGTTCGCGTCCCGTTGGCGCCAGCCTAATCGCCCGCTCCCCCGTGTTCAACGCATGGCGGCGCAGAATTGCCCCGTGCCTGGCCCAAGGCTCACGCCCGCCCGCATCGTCCGCGCCCGGTCGCCGCGCGGCACGCTTGCCGCTATCTGCGACGCCCCTATGCTAAGCAGCAATCGAGCGGGAGCGGGATGTGGATCAGCAGGCCAAGCCGTCGGTGACGGTCACCGATATCGAGGCGGCGGAGCGGGTTATCGGGATCGATCAGACCGCGGCGGAGCGCGCGCTGGTCGTCGCCGGACTCCCGCAACAGATTAGCCTCGCGCGCGCCCGGCGGGCTTATTCTTGTGATTTGTCTATGGCACCGGCGACGGTGCATGATAAAAATATGGCACCGGCAACGGTGTTCGACCCGCGGCTGCCCGGTTTCGTAATGCCCAGTGGCGGCCCGCTGGAGCTTCCGGCGCAGGTGACCGCGCTGCCCGCCGACGATGCCGCCATCGCCTTCGCCCCGATTGCCGCGCAGATCGGCTGGCTCCGCGCGCGGACCCTGACGGCGACGCGCCTGACCCGGATTTATCTCGATCGGATCGAGCGGCTCAACCCCACCCTGCTCTGCTATGCCTGCCTCAATCCCGGTGCCCTCGACGCCGCCGCCGCCCTCGACGCCCGGGCCGCGCGCCATGACTGGGCGGGTCCGCTGCACGGCATTCCGTATGCGTGCAAGGACATCATCGATACCACCGGGATCGTCACCGACTGGGGGGCCGAACCCTATATCGGGCGTCTACCCGAAACCGACGCCATCGTGGTGCGCCGCCTGCGGGAGGCCGGGGCAATCCTGCTCGGCAAATCCAGCGTCGGCGCGCTGGCCTATGGCGATCTGTGGCATGGCGGGCGCACCCGCAACCCGTGGAATCCCGTGGAGGGTTCGTCCGGCTCGTCCGCGGGTTCCGCCGCCGCCGCCGCCGCCGGGCTGTGTGGGTTTTCGCTCGCCACCGAAACCTATGGCTCGATCGTGTCACCCTCGACCCGCTGCGGCACCGTGGGTCTGCGCCCGACCTTCGGCCGCATCGCCCGCACCGGCGTGATGGCCCTGTGCCCCAGCCTCGATAAAATCGGCATGATTTGTCGTCATGTCGATGATACCGCGCTCATCCTGTCGGTGATCAACGGGGCCGATGCTAGCGATGCCGCCAGCTTCGACGCCCGGTTCGGCGGTAATCTGGGGTGCGATCTCGCGACGTTACGGGTCGGATTTTTCCCCGCCGATCTGAGGGGCGACGGCGCGCTCGATCTCGACCGCGAAATGCTTGGCCATTGTCGCGCCCTCGGCACCACCCTGGTGGAGTGCCACCGCCCCGATCTGCCCTATGACAGCCTGGTCTCGATCCTGATGGCGGAAGCCGCCGCGTCTTTCGAGTCGCTGACGCTGAGCGGGCGCGACGATCTGCTGGCGTGGCAGGATGTCGACGCCTGGCCCAATCAGTTCCGCATGGCGCGGTTTCTCTCCGCCGTCGACCATATTCAGCTTGACCGGTTACGCCGGCGGGTGATGATGGCGATGCATGAGATTTTCGCCGGTATCGACGTACTGATCGGCCCGAGCCTTGCCGGGCCGATGCTTGGTATCACCAATTTCACCGGCCATCCCTCCTTGTGCCTGCCATCGGGGTTCATCGCGGCACCCAGCCGGATCGCCGATACTCTCGCCGGCACCAAAACCGCGCCGGATGCTCGCCGCCATTATGTGCCGCATTCGATCAGCCTGTGGGGGAACCTGTTCGACGAAGCGCCAATGCTCGCCCTGGGTCGCGCCCTCGCCGCCCGCCTGATGCTCGATTTGCGTCCACCAACCGCCTGACAGATCGAATCAGGTGTGTCATAAAACCGATGCGGGTATAAAAAATGAACCAATCGTGATCCAGGAGTGCGGCATCTGACATGGACCAAATCGGACCCCGACCAGGCGATCTCTCCCCAGAACTGGCACGCGACGTCTCGATCGTTCTGTCCAGCGGCTTGTTCGATGCCGGATTCTACGCCGCCCAGCGCCCCGATCTGCCGGTGGATTCCGACCCTGCCGTGCATTTCTGCGTGCTCGGCTGGCGCGCCGGGCGCAAACCCAACCCTTATTTCGATCCCGAGTTTTACCGCGCCAAGAACCCGGACATCGCCGCCGCCGACCTCAATCCGCTGGTCCACTACGTCGAATTCGGCGACCGCGAAGGGCGTGATCCGTCGCCGATGTTCCACGCGCTGTGGTATCGCGCCGCTTATGGCGTTGCCGATGGCCAACTGGCTCTGGCCGACTACCTCAACCGCTGCCGCACCGGCCAGGTCAGCCCGGTGCCGGTGTTCAACGCGGCTTGGTATCTGGAACACAACCCGGACGTCGCGGTGACAAAATCGGACCCGTTCGAGCATTTCTGCGCGTTCGGTGTGTCGGAAGGGCGCGATCCTTCGCCTGATTTCGATATCGGCTTCTACGCCACCCGCTACGCTGATGACCTCGGTGCGCAGAACCCCCTGCTGCACTATATTACCCATCGTGGCGGCCGGTTCCTGCCGAAACGCCCGGCGCGCGAGCGGCTGATCGCCGGGGCCGTGCGCGCGGCAACCCGTCCCGCGCCGGACTTCGAAACCGTTCAGCACTTGCCCGCAAGCGCGCCGCGGCTTGCCACCCTCCTCGCCTATTACCTGCCGCAGTTCCACCCGATCGCGGAAAACGACGCCTGGTGGGGCACCGGCTTCACCGACTGGGTCAATCTGGCCCGCGCCACTCCGCGCTTTGCCGGGCATTATCAGCCACGGGTGCCGCGCGATCTGGGTTATTATTCGCTGGAGGACCCCGCCACCCTGCCGCGCCAGATCGAGCTGGCCAAAAATGCCGGCATCGGGGGTTTCGTATTCTATTATTACTGGTTCAACGGCAAACGCCTGCTGGAAAAGCCGCTGGAACGCCTGCTGGCCGATGCATCGCTCGACACCAGGTTCTGCCTGATGTGGGCCAACGAAAACTGGACCCGCCGCTGGGATGGCCAGGAACGCGAGATCATGCTGGCCCAGGATTACAATGCCGAGGACGACGTGGCCCTGGTCGATGATTTCGCCAGGCATTTTGCCGACAAGCGCTACATCCGCCTCGAAGGCCGGCCGCTGCTGATGATCTATCGCGCCGCTTTGATCCCGGATGGACCGGCCACCATCGCGCGCTGGCGGGCGCTGTTCGCCGAACGCCACCATGAAAACCCGCTGATCTTCATGGCGCAGAGTTTTCACGATTACGACCCGTCGCGCCACGGGCTGGACGGTGCGGTCGAATTTCCGCCGCACAAACTGGTGGTCGATGCCCCGAAGATGAACGCCGACCTCGATCTGTTCGACCCCGAATTCAGCGGCGATGTCTATCGCTACGCCGATGTCGTCGCCGCCTCGCTCGCCGACCCCGACCCCGCCTATCCGCTGATCCGCACGGTAGTGCCGGGGTGGGACAACGACGCGCGACGCGAAGGGGCCGGCGTGATCCTTCAGGATGCGACCCCCGCCGCCTATCAGACCTGGCTCACCACCCTGATCGAGCGCGCCCGCCGCCGCAAAGTGTTCGGCGAGGCGATCGTGTGCATCAATGCCTGGAACGAATGGGCCGAGGGTGCCTACCTGGAACCCGATCTGCACTTCGGGGCGGCCTTCCTGAATGCGACCGGCCGTGCTGCGAGCGGCATTCAGGCGAGCGATACCGCGCGTAACATTCTGCTGGTGGGTCATGACGCGCTGACCCACGGCGCGCAGATGCTGTTGCTCCATCTGGCCCGCACGCTGCGCCGCAACCACGGCGTCGTGCCGCGCATTCTGTTGCTCGGCGGCGGCGAAATGATCGCTTCGTATCAGGCGGAAGGTATCGTCGATGTCGCCCCCGACGAGGGCGCGCTGATGGCACACATCGGGCTGTATCGCGCGCGGGGCATCGCCTGTGCCATTGTCAACAGTGCGGCCTCGTCGCGCGTGTGTACCTTGCTCGCCGATGCCGGAATCGGCTCGATCCTGCTGATCCATGAAATGCCCCGGCTGGTGCAGGAACGGTCATTGCGCGGCGTCACCCGCCAGGGCATGGCGGCGGCACGCGCGGTGGTGTTTTCCTCGGTCTTCGTGCGCGACGCGCTATGCGCCGCCCTCGATCTCATGCCACCAGCCATCCATGTACTGGCGCAGGGCAATTATCAGGACGTGCGGTTTTCCAACGCGGCGCGCGCGGCGTTTCGCGAGCATCACAAACTCAAACCCACAGACTACATCATCCTCGGCGTCGGTTTCGCCGATCTGCGCAAAGGGTTCGACCTGTTCATGCAGGTGTTCCGCCAGGTTGCTCTGGTGCGGCAGGATGTTCATTTCATATGGCGGGGCGAAGCCCATTTGTGGATCCGTGATTATCTCGGTACCGAAATAAGTGCCGCCGCCGCGACCGGACGATTTCACCTGCTGGCGTTCGACGACGATATCGCCACCGCCTATGCCGGTGCCGATTTATACGCACTCACCTCGCGCGAAGACCCACTGCCAACCACGGTGATCGAGGCGATGTCTGTCGGGATTCCAAGCATTGCCTTCGAGGGTACCGGCGGCATCCCCGATCTGTTGCGCGAGACCGATACCGGCACCGTGGTGCCGATGGGCGATGTCGCCGCGTTCGCCCAGGCGGTCCTCTCCCGGTTGGATCACGCGGCACTCGAAGCCGACCGGGCGCGCATCGCCGCGATCGCGGCGCGCAAATTCGAGTTCTCCCGCTATGCGCGCGACCTGCTCGGCATCGCCCACCCCGAACTCGCGCGGATTTCCTGCGCCGTGCTGAGTTATAACTATCGTGATTATCTGGCCAGCCGCCTAGGTTCGATATTCGGCCAGACCTATCCGCTGGCCGAGGTGATGCTGCTCGACGATGCCTCGACCGATGGCTCGGTCCCCGAGGCACTGCGCATCGCCACCGAATGGCGACGCAGCCTTACCCTACACCGCAACCAAACCAACGGCGGCGCGGTCTTCGCCCAGTGGCGGCGGGCCGCGACACTTGCGACCGGCGACTTCATCTGGATCGCCGAAGCGGATGATCAGGCCGAGCCCCAGTTGATCGCCCGTTTGGCCGACGCCCTGGCGCTTGCGCCCGACGCCGTGATGGCGGTGGCCGATTCCCGCGCGATCGATGCCGAGGGCACGACGATCATGCCGGACTACCAGCGCTATTACGTTGAGTCCGGCGCTCCCGAACTCGGTGGCTCCTTCGTCATGCCGGCACGCGACTTCGCAACCCGCTTTCTCGCCACCTGCAACCTCATCCTCAACGTCAGCGCCGTGCTGTTCCGCCGCAGCACCCTGATCGATGCGCTCGACCGCCTGGGCAGCGAGCTTGAAGACTGGAAGCTCGCGGGCGACTGGCGGCTCTACCTCGAAATCCTGGCCGATCGCGAGGCCAGCATCATCTGGCTCGCCGAACCCTTGAACGTCCACCGCCGCCACGACCGCGGCGTGACCTCGGGACTCGACGCCGAACGCCACGTGGCCGAAATCGGGCGCATGCACGCCATCACCGCCGCGCGGCTCGGCCTGGGTGCCACCGCCCGCAAACGTCAGCGCGCCTATCTCGCGGCCATCACCGATCGATTTGGAGTCGCAAAATCAAGTACTGCGTTGCACAAATCGACTGGCCCTGCTTAAAGTCATGTTAATACATCTCCCGGCGGTTGCCACAACCAAACGACCACGACACACCAGACGAACTGGGGCTCAGGCATGAAAATCATGATCACCGGTGGCTGCGGCTTCATCGGTTCGGCGGTAATCCGGCACCTCGTCGCCACGACAGATCACAGCGTGGTCAATATCGATAAAATGACCTATGCTGCTTCGGAAGACGCGCTCGACGCCGCCAGGGCCAGCCCGCGCCATACCCTGATCCGCGCCGATATCTCCGATGCAGAGGCGATGCGGAACGCGTTCACCACCTATCAGCCCGATCTGATCATGCACCTCGCCGCCGAATCCCACGTCGATCGCTCGATCGATGGGCCGCGCGATTTTATTGACACCAACGTCACCGGCACCTTCGTCCTGCTCGAAGCCGCTCGCGCCTATTGGTCGAAACTGCCCGCCGATCGCAAAGCCACCTTCCGCTTCCACCATATCTCGACCGACGAAGTGTTCGGCGCGCTCGAAGCGGGCGACCCACCGTTCACCGAAACCACGCCCTACGATCCGCGCAGCCCCTATTCCGCCAGCAAAGCCGCCTCCGATCACTTGGTCCGCGCCTGGCACCATACCTACGGGCTGCCCACCATCGTCTCCAACACCACCAACAACTACGGCCCCTGGCAGTTTCCGGAAAAACTCATCCCGCTCGTCCTGCTCAACGCGCTCGATGCCAAACCCCTTCCCGTCTACGGCGATGGCTCGAATATGCGCGACTGGCTCTACGTCGATGACCACGCGCAAGCCCTCGCCCTGATCGCCCTCAACGGCATCTCCGGTGCCACCTATGCCATCGGTGCCCGCCAGCCCCGCACCAATCTCGACGTCGTCACCACCATCTGCCGCATCCTCGACCAACTACGCCCCGATCCCGCCGGCCCGCGCACCCGCCTGATCCGCTTCGTAACCGATCGCCCCGGCCACGACTTCCGCTACGAAATCGACCCCACAAAATCCGAAACCGCCCTCCACTGGCACGCCACCCACAACTTCGAGGATGGCCTCGCCCGCACCATCGCCTGGTACCTCAACCACGAACCCTGGTGGCAATCCATTCGCACCGCCCGCTACACGGGCCACCGCCTGGGAACCGCGGCATGATTACCAAAGGGATTATCCTGGCGGGTGGGTCGGGGACGCGGTTGCATCCGACGACGCAGTCGACGTCAAAGCAATTATTGCCGGTTTATGACAAGCCGATGGTGTATTATCCGTTATCGACTTTATTGTTGGCCGGGATACGCGATATTTTACTGATATCAACGCCGGTGGATTTGCCGCAGTTTCAGCGGTTGTTGGGGGATGGGGCGCAATTTGGCGTGACGATTACCTATGCCGAGCAGGCATCGCCGGACGGGTTGGCGCAGGCGTTTCTGATTGGTGAGGCATGGATGGGTGGGCAGGCTTGTGCGCTGGCGTTGGGCGACAATTTGATCCATGCGGATCACTTGTCGATCTCGTTGCGGGCGGCGGCGTGCCGGCCGGAGGGGGCGACGGTATTTGCCTATCAGGTGCGCGATCCGGAGCGGTATGGCGTGGTTAGTTTCGATGGCGATGGGCGGGCGGTCGAGATTGTCGAGAAGCCGGCGGTGCCGACATCGAACTGGGCGGTGACGGGTCTGTATTTTTATGATGACCGGGTGGGGGAATTCGCCCGGACGATCAAGCCTTCGCCGCGCGGCGAACTGGAAATCACAGATTTGAACCGGCTCTATCTTGAGGACGGTTCACTGCATGTTGAAAAACTCGGGCGCGGCACGGCGTGGCTCGATGCCGGAACGCCGGATTCTTTGTTGCAGGCCGCGACATTTGTGCAGACCATCCAGCAGCGCCAGGGCAATCTGGTGGGCTGCCCGGAGGAGGTGGCATTCCGGATGGGGTTCATCGATGCGGCAACCCTGCGAAGCCGCGCGCAGAAACTCGGCAAGACGGAATTGGGACGGGTGTTGATCGAACTGGCCGATGGAGGGCATGCATGATCGAAGCACAATCGATTGCCGAGGTGCTGGTGATATCACCGCCACGATTTGGCGATTCTCGTGGCTGGTTCTCTGAAAGCTGGAACCGGGCGAAGCTGGCGGGATTGGGGTTTGCGCATGATTTTGTGCAGGACAATCATTCCTATTCGGCGCAAACGGGGACGATTCGTGGGCTGCATTGCCAGGTGGCACCGTTCGTTCAGGGTAAACTGGTCCGCTGCGTGCGCGGATCGATCTGGGACGTGGCGATCAATATTCGTCATGGTTCGCCGGATTACGGCAAATTCGTCGCGGTGGAACTCTCGGCGTCGAACGGCAAACAATTATGGATCCCCGGCGGGTTTCTGCACGGGTTCTGCACGTTGGAGCCAGAAACCGAGGTGATCTACAAAGTAACGGCCGGATACGACAAGGCCGCCGAGCGTGGGGTGATCTGGAACGATCCCGATCTGGCTTTGCCCTGGCCGATTGCGGCGGGCGAGGCGGTGCTATCGGACAAGGATGGGGTAATGCCGCGCCTGGCCGAATGCGAAACCTGGTTTTCGGTGTGAAATGAGCAACCGGCCGATACTCATCACGGGAGCGACCGGGCAATTGGGCATGGCCCTCGTGGCACAGGCCAAGGTGCCGTATTGCGCGGTGGGACGCCCCGCCTTTGACTTCGACAAGCCCGAGACGATTGCAGCGTGTTTCGCCGACGCCAACCCGTGGTTAGTCGTGAATGCGGCGGCGTGGACGGCGGTGGACGCGGCGGAGCAAAACCAGGACGCGGCGTTCCGCGCCAATCGCGACGGGCCGGAAATTCTAGCCGGGCTGTGCCGCGAGGCCGGGATACCGCTGATCCATGTCTCGACCGATTACGTGTTCGATGGCGACAAAGGTTCGCCCTATGTCGAGACCGATCCGGTCGCGCCGTTGGGTGTGTATGGTGCCAGCAAGGAAGCCGGCGAGCGGGTGGTGCTGCAATCGGGGGCGCAGGCGATGGTACTGCGCACCGCATGGGTTTTTTCGGCGCGGGGCAAGAATTTCGCTCGCACCATGATCAATGCGTCGCGCAAGACCAATGCGTTGCGGGTCGTGGGCGATCAGCGCGGCACCCCGACCGCCGCCGAAGATCTGGCCGCGGCGATTCTGGCGATTGCGACGCGGATCGACGGCCAAGGCTGGCAGCCGGAATTTCAGGGTATTTTCCACGCGACCAACGCGGGCGACACCACTTGGCACGGTTTTGCCGAGACGATTTTCGACATCGCGGCGGCACAGGGTGAAACCCACCCGACGGTCACCGCCATCACCACCGCCGACTGGCCGACGCCGGTGAAACGCCCGGCGGATTCGCGGCTGGATGGTGGCAAACTGGCCCGCCGGTTCGGCATCCGCCTGCCCGACTGGCGCGAAGCCACCCAACGGGTGATCACCGCGATGCTGGCGGGGGATCGGGCACGGTGATCGCGATCCTGCTCTCGACCTTCAACGGCGCGCGATTTCTGCCCGAGCAGCTGCAAAGCTTTGAACGCCAGACCGATGCGGCGTGGCGCGTGGTATGGCGCGACGACGGCTCGACCGATGCCACCCGCAGCATCATGGCCGATTTTACCGCGCGGATCGGGCAAGCGCGGTGCCGGGAAACCTTGGGATCGGGCGTGCATTTGGGGGCGGCGCAGAGTTTTCTGGCGCTGTTGCCGGAAGCCACCGACGCCGACGCTGTGGCCTTCGCCGATCAGGACGACGTCTGGCTGCCCGACAAACTGACGCGCGCCCGCGCAGCGCTCGAAGCCGCGGGCAATCGGGCGATGTTGTATTGCGCCCGGCAATATCTGGTCGATGAAAATCTGCAAGGGCATAATCTGTCGATCTTGCCGGGCGACAAGCCAGGATTTCCGGCCAGCCTGACCCAGAACATCGTACACGGCAACACCATGGTGATGAACCGGGCGGCAGCGGATTTGGTATCGCGCATGCCCGGTCCGCCCGGCACCGTGCATGATTGGTGGAGCTACATCGTCATCACCGCGTGCGGCGGCGAGGTGGTGATCGACCCGAAACCCGTGGTTCTGTATCGCCAGCACAAGAGCAATCTGATCGGCTCGCCACCCTCGACCATCGCGCGCGCGCTGGCCGCCCTGCGGCGCGGGCCGGGGATTTTCATGACCATGATGCGCAGGCATGTCGGTCAGCTTGCGGCGCACGCTGAGTATTTGACCGATCAGGCGCGCTGCGACGTAAGCCGGATCAGCGATGGGCTGCGCGGCGGTATCGCCCCGCGCAGCCGCGCCCTACGCTGTCCGGGGCTGAAGCGGCAGACCGAGCTTGAGAACATGCTCTTCCGGCTGTGGTTCATGATCGGATAATTTTGGAGACCGTGTCGCGCCGATCGCGGCCTGAAAATCGCCATCGACCCGTTGGGGATCGACGCGGTGGCCAACGGCCTGATCATCCGATCCCGCACATCCTCGCGATAGAGCAGGATGAAGCTTGCCACCGTGAATGTAATGAACATGATCGCCAGGGGCCGAGTACCGGCCCCACGATTCCCTCGGCAACCCAGGTTCCTCAGCAACCCGGGTCGGCGAAACCGGCGACGGCACCACCGAAACACGCTGGGGCGGCGCGGCTTGCCCGGGGGATTGATGCGCGGCTCGCGGCGTGGCGACCGCAATCGCAGCCGCAGCCGCATGGATGGCATGGCTGTTGCCCCTTTTTTTGCATATAGAGTGCGGCAACGATGTAAAGTAGCCGGTTTGTGTATCCTGCTCACTGTTTCTCCATCGATCGGCGGGCTATTCATCGGGCCGCAGATCGCGGGTACTCGCCATTCGATACGGTGAGGGCTATGTTTATCGGCGCTGCACGGTTGAGTCTCACTCGTCCGCTCGAAAAATACAATCTGAAATTTCAGATTAACAAACAATCGGTATAACAAAGCAAATGATGCCGTTTCAAAATATTTCAGGAACCCCCTTGAAATTAACTCTTTTTCAGCTTTTGATTGATATACCGCGCTGTGGTGAAGTACACCACTGAACTCAATGGCTGAAATCAATGGCGAATCATGTCGATCACCGTCCATCTTGACCGCGTCAGCGGCCCGTCTCTGTCCAGTACCGTACCCGAACGAAGCGGTTTGGCGCGGGCGTCTGCCCCACGGGTCCTGATGGCGACGCGCTACGGCAGGCTGGGCGCGAGCAGCCGGCTGCGGCTTTTGCAATATGCCGAACCATTGGCGCGAGCCGGCATTATTTGTACCGCCCGGCCGTTCCTGTCGGACCAGTATGTTACGGCGCTGTACGAGGGACGCAGCCGATTGCCGGCGGTGCTGGCGGCCTACACCCGGGCACTAGGGTTGCGCGCGGCCGTGCAGGACCACGACATCGTGTGGATCGAAAAAGAGATGCTGCCATTTTTGCCCGCCATGTTCGAACGCGCAATTCTGGGGCCAAATAAAAAATTCATTCTCGATTTCGACGACGCCTGGTTCCTGCGCTATGGCGGCCAGGGTAACAGGGCAGTGCGCGCGCTGCTGGGCGGCAAGTTTCCTGCTCTGCTGCGCCGCGCCGCGCTCACGGTTGTCGCCAACGAGACCCTGCGCGACTGGGCGATGGATGCGGGGGCCGGCGACGTGCTGCTGCTGCCCACCGTGGTCGATCTCGATCACTATCCGATGACACCGGCACCGGATGGGCGGGTGTTCACCGCCGGCTGGATTGGCACGCCGGTGACGTCACCCTATCTGGCGCGATTAGCCGAACCGTTGCGCCAACTGGCGGTGGAAGGACCGGTCGAACTGTTGGTGATCGGCGCACCGGACTTTACCATCGAGGGCGTGGCCTGCCGGCATCTGCCCTGGAGCGAGGCAACCGAGGCGGCGATGATCGGGCAGATGGATGTTGGCATCATGCCCCTGCCCGATGATGCCTGGGCGCGCGGCAAGTCCGGCTACAAGCTGATCCAGTACATGGCGGCGGGGCGGCCGACCATCGGCAGTCCGGTGGGGGCCAATACCGCGATCGTGCAGGACGGCGTCACCGGGTTTCTCGCAACCACGCCGGCGGAATGGGCCGATCGGTTGCGCCGGCTGCGCGACAATGTGCCGCTGCGTCAGGCGATGGGGACCGCCGCACGCGAACGGGTCGCGGCGCAGTTTTCCCTCCAGGCGACCGCGCCGAAACTGGCGGCGGCCATTCGTGCGATTGCGGCACGATGACAAATTGTGACAGCGCTGCTATGTCCGCCTCCATCGCAAACCTGAAGATGGACTATGGCTGGACATTCCCAATTCAAGAATATCATGCACCGCAAGGGGGCGCAGGACATTCGCCGCGGACGGCAATTTGCCAAGCTGATACGCGAAATCACCGTCTCGGCACGGCAAGGTTTGCCCGATCCGGCGGCTAACCCACGGTTGCGCGCGGCCTGTGCGGCGGCACGGCAATTCAACATGCCGCGTGATACCATTGAGCGTGCAATCAAAAAGGCGGCGGGGGTCGGCGGCGGCGACGATTATGTCGAGGTGCGGTATGAAGGCTACGGGCCTTCGGGGGTTGCGATCATTGTCGAGGCGCTGACCGATAACCGCAACCGCACCGCGTCCGACCTCCGCACCGCGTTTTCCAAGCACGGCGGCACGCTGGGCGAGACCAATTCGGTGGCGTTTCTGTTCGATCGGGTCGGGCTGATGCGCTATCCATCCAGTGCGGCGAGTGCCGATGCGATGCTGGACGCCGCGATCGAGGCCGGGGCCGACGACGTGCAGAGCGGCACCGAGGGCCATGAGGTGATCTGCGCGACCGATGAATTTTTCACGGTGCGCGATGCGCTGGAGCGGCGGTTCGGCGAACCCGAATTGGCCAAGCTGGATTGGCGACCGACCACGACCACCACACTCGACGAAGACGCCGCTCGCGCCGTGCTCAAACTGATCGATGCGATCGATGAAAGCGACGACGTGCAGAACGTTTATGCCAATTTCGAGATTCCCGAAACCGTGATGCAGGCGCTCGCCAATTAGCCTGATCGTTTAACGACGAACAGGCTCTATTTCTATTTTTGCGAGCAATTTCATCGCATTTGGTTGCCGCAAGGGCGTCAACCTCAAGCAATATCGCTCTAAAAAAGTAGTTCTTTTTTGAAAAATCGAACCAAAAACGTCTGCTCATTTTGGCTGGTGGCGGACCCCGCGTATAAGGGCGCATGGCGATTCGCGCGCGTATTTTGGGCATCGATCCGGGGCTTCGGTTTACCGGATTCGGCATCATCGAGGTCGATGGCAACCGGCTGCGCCATGTGGCGGACGGGGTGATCGCCACCGATGGCGATGCCTCGGTGGCGGAGCGGTTGCGGGTATTGGATGCGGCGTTGACCCAGTTGTTGATCGATTACGCGCCGGATTTCGCGGCGGTCGAGGAAACCTATGTCAATCGCAACGCCACCGCAACGTTGAAACTGGGTTACGCGCGCGGCGTGGCGTTGCTGGCACCGGCCCGCGCGGGCGTGCCGGTCGCGGAATATGGCGCGAAAACGGTGAAACGCGCGGTGGTCGGCACCGGCAATGCCGAAAAATCGCAGGTCGCGCTGATGGTGCGGCGATTGCTGCCGGGGGCGGCGATCAAGCGGGCCGACGCCGCCGACGCACTGGCGGTAGCGATCTGCCACGCGCATCATCTGGCCACCGCGTCAGCGATGCCCGTCCCGATGCCCCCGTTCTCGATGCCCCCATTGATGACCGGGGCGGCATGATCGGAAAACTCACCGGCGTCGCCGAGCAGATCGAGGATGGCCATTGCCTGATCGATGTCAACGGTGTGGGTTATGTGGTGTTCATGTCGGCGCGCAGCCTCGCCGCCCTGCCCGCGCCGCCGTCACGCACCAGCGTGCTGATCGAAACCCAGGTGCGTGAGGATGCGATCACGCTGTACGGGTTCATCGATGCCGCGGAGCGGGATTGGTTTCGCCTGCTGACCACGGTGCAGGGCGTCGGCGCGAAAGTGGCGCTGGCATTGCTCTCCGCCGTGCCACCGGACAAGCTGGCCGGCGCGATCATCGCGGCGGATCGCGCGGCAATCACCCGTGCCCCCGGCGTCGGGCCGAAACTGGCGGCGCGGTTGATCGCGGAACTGCGCGAGCGGGTGGGCGCGATGCCGACCGGAGCCGGTTTCGGCACGGTGCCGATCGTCACGATCGTTGCGGCACCCAGCGTGGCGGGGGATGCGATTTCGGCTTTGACCAACCTGGGATACCGGCGCGGCGAGGCGGAACAGACGGTGGCGGCGTCGCTGGCGACCTTGGGGGCCGACGCGGCACTCGATACCCTGATCCGTGACGGGTTGCGCAGGTTGGCCCGATGATCGACGAACCCGAGTCCCGCCTGCTCTCCGGCGCGCGCGACACCGAAGATGGCCCGGAAGCCGCACTTCGCCCCCAAACCCTCGCCGATTTCACCGGCCAGCGGGCCAGCCGGGAGAATCTCGCCATTTTCATCGAAGCCGCGCGCGGCCGTGGCGATCCGCTCGATCACGTGCTGCTGCATGGCCCGCCCGGCCTCGGCAAAACCACGCTGGCCCAGATCATCGCCCGCGAAATGGGCGTCGGCTTCCGCGCGACCTCCGGCCCGATCATCCAGAAGGCCGGCGATCTCGCCGCCATCCTGACCAATCTGCAGCCGAAGGACGTGCTGTTCATCGACGAGATCCATCGCCTGCAACCGGCGATCGAGGAAGTCCTTTACCCGGCGATGGAGGATTTCGTGCTCGACCTGATCATCGGCGAAGGCCCCGGTGCCCGCTCGGTGCGGATCGATCTGCCGCGCTTCACCCTGATCGGGGCGACCACCCGCTCCGGCCTGCTCGCCAACCCGCTGCGCGACCGGTTCGGCATCCCGCTCCGGTTGATTTTCTACACGCCGGAAGAATTGACACGGATTGTAACCCGCGCCGCCAATCTCCTGGGGATGAACCTGACCCCGGACGGTGCCGCCGAGATTGCCAAACGCTCGCGTGGCACCCCGCGCATCGCCGGAAGGCTGACCCGGCGCATCCGCGATTTTGCCACCGTCGCGGGGACCGCCATCATCGATCGCGAAGCCGCCGATGCGGCGCTGAAACGCCTCGACGTCGATCAGCGCGGCCTCGATGCGATGGACCGGCGCTATCTCCGCCGCATCGCCGAGCACCACAACGGCGGCCCGGTCGGGATCGAAACCCTCGCCGCCGCCCTGTCGGAACCGCGCGATACGCTCGAAGACGTGGTCGAACCCTTCCTGATCCAGGAAGCCTTCCTGACCCGCACCTCGCGCGGGCGCATCCTCGGGCGCGATGCCTGGGCGCACCTCGGCATCCTGCCGCCGCCCTTGCCCAACGGCCAGCAGGATTTGCTGTTCGAGCCATGAATCTCCTGCACAACGGCATCCACCGCCTGGGGTTGCGGATCTATTTCGAGGATACCGACGCCGGGGGCATCGTCTATCACGCCAATTATCTGCGCTACGCCGAACGCGGCCGCTCCGAGGCCCTGCGCAGCCTCGGCGTCCCGCACGCGGAAATGATCGCCACCCATCGCAGGATGTTCGTGGTGCGCCGGGCCAATATCGACTATGAGCGGCCCGCGCGACTCGATGACTGGCTGATCGTGGCAACTACCGTGCTCGCCATCGGGGCGGCGCAGGTCACGCTTGACCAGACGATCCGGCGCGACGATGTGGCGCTGGTGCGGATCGAACTCGGGCTTGCCTGTATCGACGCGGTCAGTCAAAGGGCCGCACGACTCCCGGTGCCGATGCGTGCGGCGCTGGAGCGGATGCGGGTGGACGGAATTGCAGACGGCCTTGTCGCCGTGGAAGGGACTTGAACATGGATCAGGCTGTCAACGCCGCAGGACTTGCCGCACCGAGTGCGAATTTGTCGCTGCTGAGCTTGTTTTTGCAGGCGAGCTTCGTCGTGCAGTTCGTCATGCTGCTGCTGCTGGCCGCTAGCATCTGGGTCTGGGCGATCATCATCGAAAAGTCCATCACAATCCGCCGGGTCAACCGCGACGCCACCGCATTCGAGGACAAGTTCTGGTCCGGCCGCAGCCTCGATGAACTCTACGAGCAGGAAGGTGCCGAACCCGGCCACCCGATGGCCGCCGTGTTCGGTGCCGCCATGGGCGAGTGGCGGCGCTCGGCCAAAGTGGCCGGTGCCGATGTCTCGCGCTCCAGCGTCAACGAACGCGTTGACCGCGCCATGGGGGTCACCACGATGCGTGAGATGGAACGGCTGGAACGCCACATGGTATTTCTGGCCTCGGTCGGCTCGGTCGCCCCCTTCGTCGGTCTGTTCGGCACGGTCTGGGGCATCATGCACTCCTTCGCGGCGATCGCGGCGATGCATAATACCAACCTCGCCGTGGTCGCCCCCGGCATCGCCGAAGCCCTGTTCGCCACCGCGATCGGGCTGGTCGCGGCCATCCCCGCCGTGCTCGCCTACAACACGCTTTCAACCGACCTTTCGCGCATCGCCGCCCGCCTCGAAGCCTTTGGTGCCGAGTTCAGCGCCATCCTGTCCCGCCAGTCCGAAGAGCGCGCCTGATGGCCGGCGGTCTGCTCGACAATAAACGCGGCAACCGGCGCGGCCGCTACCGCCCGATGGCGGAAATCAACGTCACCCCGCTGGTCGATGTCATGCTGGTGCTGCTCATCGTGTTCATGATCACCGCCCCCCTCATCACCTCCGGCGTCTCGGTCAACCTGCCCCACGCCAACGCCAAACCCGTCAATACCGACGCCACCCCCATCACCATCAGCATCAACGCCGCCGGCGACGTCTATCTGCAAAACTCCAAAGTTGCCCTCGACAACCTGGTCGCAACCCTGCAACAAATTTCCAAAAACAACACCGACCGCCGCATCTTCGTGCGCGGCGATACCACCGTGCCCTATGGCACCATGCTGAAAGTGATGGCGACCATCACCGACGGCGGCTTCGATAAAGTCGCCCTGCTGGCCCAACAACCAACCCCGTCAACACGCTGATCCGGCGGACTGACATGTGGGATTTGGGATGGATATTGAAGAAAGCCAGGGGCGTTGCCCCTGGACCCCATCGTGACCTTAAACCCCGAACCCCTCTAATTTGGGTAAGGGGAAGGTGCTATCGGGAATGTGAAGCGCCCGCGCCTGTCGGTGCCATCCCCTCACCCAAACTATGGCGGTCCAGGAACTCAGTTCCTGGTAGGGGTCCAGGGGGTAAAATCCCTTGGCCTTCCTTACCATCCATCCCAGTCCCGCGGGCCTGACCGATGGAACCGCGGTTGAAGCGGAGTGCGTTGATATCGGGGCTGGTGCATCTGGCCGTGATTTTGCTCGCCATTGTGGTGTTGCCAACCGAGAAGTTGCAGGCACCGGCGACGGCGGCGGTGGATGTCACGATTATTGGGCCGCATGTGCCGCAGCAGGCACTGCACAAAGGCAAGGTGCCGGCACCGGCGAACACGGCGCATGTGCATAAGGCGCATCTGACCAAGGCGAAGCCGACGCCGCAACCGAAGGTGGCCCCCCCGCCGCCGCCACCACCCCCGCCGCCGGCACCGCATGCGCAGCCGAAGCTGCCGCGTCCGCCCGCTCCGGCCCCGCCGCCGCCGCCGCCAACCAAGGCACCGACGCCGTTACCGACGCCGCCGCCCCCGCCGCCGCATCCGCCGCAGAAGAAAACCATGGTGAAACCGGCCAAAAAACTGCCGCTGCCCCCCAAGAAACAGCCGCCGACACCGGCGCAGAAGAGCCCGACCAGCCAGAAGCATGTGGTGAAGACACCGGCTGCGATGAGCCAATCGGTCCTGAACACGATTGCCAAGTTGCGCTCGCTGGAAAAGCAGAAAAACGCCCCAACCGCGAAATATAATCCGCGTCAGGGTGGTGCGCCGCAGGGGGGTGGGACGAAGATGAGCACAGCGAATTCGGGTCTGTCGGCGTCGCAACGCAACGCAATCGGCTCGGAGGTGCAGCCGTGCTGGGGCATCGATGCCGGCGCGCCCGGGGTTTCAAGTTTCAGCGTTTTGCTCCAGGTGGTGACCGATGCATCGGGCGTGGTGCGCGAGGCACAGGTGGCTCCTGAGGATCAAGGCAAGCTGGGCGATCCGGTGTTTGCGGCTTTCGCACAGCGAGCTGTCGATGCGGTGAAAAACTATCAATGTGCCAAGCTGCCGCTGCCGCCCTATATGCTCGGCTCGGTTCACAAGTTTATTTTTCGGTTCACGCCGTGAACGGGTATTTTTCGGTTCACGCCGTAACTTTGCCGAAATTACAGGACAGAGGTCACTGATGACGACAAATCGCTCAATTCCTGCGCTCCACCCGCATGTGCCCAACACCTTGATCGAGCGGCTGCCAGCACTTTCGCGCCGGTTCATGATCGGGGCCGGTGCAGCCGGGTTGATCTTGCCTGGACTGGCCCGTGCGCAGACTGTTGTGGGTGGCTCGGCACCGGGTGGCACCGGCACCAGTGATGCGATCAATGTTTCCGGCGCGCATAACGCCCCGATCCCGATTGCATTGCCGGCCTTCACCAATGCCAGCGCCGGTGCCTCGGAACTGGGCGACCAGATGACTCAGGTAATTACGTCGGATCTCGACCATTGCGGCTTGTTCCGCTCGGTCGATCAGTCGAGTTTCGTGCCCAATTCGATCACCAATGGCGTACCGGTGTGGGCCAACTGGTCGATCCTGGGCGCGCAGGCGCTGGTCACCGGCAGCGTGACCGACCAGGGCGGCGGGCAGGTCCGTGTCGAGTACCGGTTGTGGAGCGTCGCGGACCAGAAGCAGTTGCAGGGCACCGCTTACACCACAGTGTCCGGCAACTGGCGGCGGATCGCGCATATCATTGCCGATGATATTTATCAGCAGATGATCGGCGAAAAGGGCTATTTCGATACCCGTGTTGCCTATATATCGGTCTCCGGGCCGCCGACCGGGCCGACCCGGCGCATGGCGATCATGGATTACGATGGTGCCAACACCAGATTTCTGACTTCCGGCCGCTGGATGGCGCTGTCGCCCCAGTTCAACCCAACACGACAGCAATTGGCATTCGTGAGCTTTGAGAGCAATCAGCCCCGGGTGTTTCTGTTCGATCTGCAAACCGGGGCGCGCAGCGTGGTCGGTAATTTTGGCGATATGAGTTTCGGCCCGCGTTTCAGCCCTGACGGCTCCACACTTCTGCTATCGGTATCGCGGGGGGGCGGCGCGATGATCGTGAAATACGATCTGGCCAGCGGGCACCAAACGGCACTGACCGACGCGAATTCGATCAATGTGACCCCTTGCTACAACCCGGACGGCTCGAAAATCGTGTTCAACTCGGACCGCGACGGTTCGGGCGATCAGCAATTGTTCGTCATGGGGGCCGATGGCTCGAATGTGCAGCGGATTTCCTACGGCAGCGGGCGTTATGCGGAGCCGGACTGGTCGCCGCGCGGCGACCTGATCGCCTTCACCAGCCTGGGGTCCGGCGGATTCGGGATCGGGGTGATGAAGCCCGATGGGTCGGGCGAGCGTATTTTGTCGCAAGGCTATCTGGAAGAAGGGGCCACCTTCTGCCCGAACGGGCGGGTGATCATGTTCTATCGTCAGACGCCGCTGCGGGTTGGCAATGTGTCTCATCTGGTTACCATTGGCACCGACGGGTTCAACGAGCGCATCACGCCGACACCCACCAATGCGACCGATCCATCGTGGGGTCCGTTATTATCCTGATTTCATTGGTGATTTCGCCCTCCCTCATTTCGCCCCCCTTCATTTCGCCCCGGTGATCGGAATCGGGTCACTCCGATAAGCAGCGAGGCTGCGGCCCCCTATTCCGCCAGGGGCTGTTGCAGTCTCCGACGCGCCCGCTGGTACTGCAATCGGCAGGATTTCAGCGTGACCCCGCATTCCCGCGAATGCGAACCCACCGACCCCAAAATGCCGCAGGGCGATCGCACCATCGGTTGGTTTGGCGGGGCGGGTTGCCGGTTTTGGAATTGCCGACATGCCGACGGCGGCTGGGATCAGCGTGGGTACCGGCCCACCCTGATCGTGCCAGACGGCGAGCACTTTTTGTTCATACGGCAGGCCCAGGGCGGGGGTTTCCGAATGATAGGCACCCACCGCAGGATTCCAACCACCTAACTGGGATTTCAGGCGGCGCAGAAATTGCGCGCCGTAGATCGCGTTCGCCGCCGGGTCGAATGCCTGGGCCAGGCTCGTAAACGCATCCGGATGGTGTTGCAGGTTGATCTGCATGCAACCGACATCGAGCGAGGTGATATTCTCGGCCTCGAACCCTTGCGCTGCCGCAATGGCCTCGGCCTCGGTGGTGTAGGTATGGCCGGCACCGTTGGCGTCGATCGTCCATGGCCAGGGTGCCCATCGACCGGTCGCGGGATCATGCTGGCCGCTTTCGACGGTAGCTATGGCATTCAGCAATCCTGGCGGCGTGTGGGCAATGCCCTGCGCCATGTTGACGGCGGCTTCACATAATGTTGACGGATCGGCGACGGGTATCCACGACGGGACAATTCCGGCTGGTAGCGCATGCGCGACCACGGGCAAACCCAGCCACACGCCCATCAATGGCCTAAACCATTGTTTGGTGAGCAATTTCAGGACGATACGGATCGCTGCGCCGATCCACCAAATCTCATGCTGTTTTCGACCGATGGATGCTGATTCCATGGCGAGCAGTATCAATCGCCTTAATTAAGATAGAGTAATTTGTTGCACAAAAATTCGTCAAGCTGCGACAAATCAAGGCTCAGCCTCGTTTCGCTGGCGCGAAAATCGCGATGCTGCACTGCAAAAAAGTTCTTGCATCGCTCCTAGCGAATGAGTATAAACATTGCAGCAACACGGCGACGAGTTCGCTGAGTTTGCTTTCTTGGACGTTTCCTCCCTAAACTTGGCGGCACGAAAGTGCCGCCTTTTTTTGCGGTGGAAAGAAATTACCGCCGGTGGCGGTCGCACCCCGGTGCGCATTCACATTGTGGCCAGCACACTCTACAATTGCTCTACACAAGGAGTGGCCGATGCTCAATACCAGTCCCGCCTTCAAGGACAACGCCCGTCGCGCCATGGCCGATGCCGGGCTACAGAAAGCCCTCAACTGCGCCAGGAAACCCTTCGCTCAAACCCGCGCCGCTGCGGTTGCCGGCTTGCCGGAGTTCGAAGCACTGCGCGACACGGCCAAAAATATCAAAAATCACACCATCGCACATCTGGATTTCTACCTCGAACACTATACGTCCCAGGTCGAGGCGCAAGGTGGCCACGTGCATTGGTGCCGCAACGCGGCAGATGCCCGCAATGAAATATTGGCAATTTGCCAACGCGTGGGGGCGCGCACCGTCACCAAGGGCAAGTCGATGGTCTCCGAGGAGATCGGGCTTAATGCGTTTCTGGCGGAAAAGGGCATCGTCCCGATCGAGACCGATCTTGGTGAGTATATTCTGCAACTCCGCGCCGAAACCCCGAGTCACATCGTCGGGCCGGCGTTCCATTTGAACCGCGAGGATTGGGAATCCAGTTTCCGCGCCGCGCATACTCATCTGCCGGTGGACCGGATTTTTGCCGAAAAGCGCGACATCCAAGCCGAGGCGCGCGGCGTGCTGCGCGAAAAATTCCTGGCCGCGGACGTCGGCATCACCGGTGCCAATTTCCTGATCGCCGAAACCGGGTCGTCGGTGATCGTGACCAACGAGGGCAATGGCGACCTGACCCAGACCCTGCCGCGTGTGCATATCGTGCTGGCAAGCCTAGAGAAGATGGTACCGACCCTTGAGGACACCATCTCCCTGCTGCGGGTGCTCGCCCGCTCCGCGACCGGGCAGGCTTGTACGGTCTACACCACGATTTCCACCGGGCCGAAGCGGGTGAACGATCTCGACGGACCAGACGAATATCATGTGATTTTGCTCGACAACGGCCGTTCCAATATGGTCGGCACCGAATTTCAGGACATGCTGCGCTGCATCCGCTGTTCGGCCTGCATGAACCATTGCCCGGTCTATCTGACAGTGGGCGGTCATGCCTATGGCTCGATGTATTCCGGGCCGATGGGCAGCGTGCTGACACCGGCGATTTTCGGCGAAGATCAGGCGCATCTGCTGCCTAATGCCTCGACCTTTTGCGGCAAATGCGAAAGCGTCTGCCCAGTGAAAATCCCCCTCACTGGCATGATGCGGCATTGGCGCGAGCGCGAGTTCGAACGCAATCTGTCACCGGCGACGACACGCTATGGCATTGGGATCTGGGGGTTTTTTGCCCGACGGCCAAGCTTGTACCGGGCGGTAACGCGACTGGCGTGCTGGGGGTTGGGACGTGCCGGGCGCAAGCGCGGGCGTTTCACAAGCTTGCCGGGTGCCGGTGCCTGGACGCGCGATCGCGATATGCCGGCCCCCGAGGGCGAAACGTTTTTCGCGCGCTACGCCCGCGAGCAGCGCGACCGATGATTAAGGGTATAACCGATCAGCGAGCGGCCATTCTCGGGGCGATCCGCCGGGGGCTGAAGCGCGATGCGCTGCCCGCCGATCAGGCGATGATGCTGCGCACCCGGCTCGCCGCGCATCCGCGCCAGATCGTTCCGGCGGTGGTGGCCCGTGACCGCGCGGCACTGCTTGATCTGTTCATCGCCAACGCGACGCGTGAATTCACCACGATCGACCGGGTCGATCACCTTGCGGCGCTGCCCGAAGCGATCACCTTGTATCTGCGCGGGCAGAACCTACCGCTCGCTTTGGTTATCGCCCCCGATCCTTCGCTGCAAGCGATCGATTGGGCAGCGTCGCCTCTTCTGACCACTCGATTCGGTCGTGCCGAAGCGAGCGACATGGTTTCGGTGCAGGCCGGGTTCGCCGGCATTGCCGAAACCGGCACGCTGATGCTGCCTTCGGGTGCCGGCACGCCGACGACGCTGAATTTGCTGCCGGATACCGAGATTGTTGTACTGGATACCGCGAACGTGGTCGGCCCCTATGAGGACGGGTTCGACCGGTTGCGTGCCGCGGGCGACCTGCCGCGCAACGTAATGCTGGTAACCGGCCCATCGCGCTCGGCGGATATCGAACGGACGCTGGAACTCGGCGCGCACGGGCCAAGGCGATTGCATCTCATTCTAGTGGGGCCAACAGAAAGTAAGTGAAAAAAAGAGCTTTTTGGTTCCTTTTTGCAAAAAAGAACGACTTGCTTTTTGTTGACCAAACTTGGCCCTGATGAAGATCAAGCGGCACCTTCCAGCCGCCGATTTGGAAATCTGGGCGCGCTATCTGCAACATGTCAAACCGTTGCCCGGCGTGCGCGTGCCTGCGGCGACGGAGCGCGTGATCGTCGAGCGGCAAGCGCCGCCCCTTCCCCCGCTGCTTCCAGCCCCACCACGTCCGGCGATAAAACCGCAACGCCGCCCGGCAATCGCCATCGGGGTCGCCCCGCCCGGCCTTGACCGGGCCACCTGGTGCCGGTTCCGTGCCGGGAAAATCGCGCCGGAACGCATTCTGGACTTGCACGGCATGACCAAAGCAAATGCCCATATCGCGGTCATGGCGCTGATTGCGGGGGCGGCATCGCAAGGAACGCGCTGCGTCGAAATTGTCACGGGGCACGGGCGGCGCGCCGGTGGCGAGGGCGTGTTGCGGCGCGAAGTGCCGTTCTGGCTCAATGACGCGCCGTTGCACGCGATGATCCTGGCGGTTTGCCATCCGCACGCGGCGAATGAGGGAGCATTGCGCGTGTTATTGCGACGAATCCGGGTATGACGCCGTTCGGGGCGAAGCTGCGGATATTGCGTGCCGAGCGGAATATCACCTTGCGGGCGATGGCGGCGGCGCTGGACGTCTCGCCGGCTTATTTATCAGCGCTGGAGCATGGGCGGCGGGGCACACCTTCACCGGGGTTGATCCATCAGATATGCGAAAAATTCGGGCTGATCTGGGATGAAGCCCATGATCTGGCCGATCTGGCGCGCGTTTCCAAACCAAAGCCACGGTTGGATAGTGCCGGACTGACGCCCGAACAGACCGCACTGGCCAACCGCTTCGCCCGGCGGTTGCGCCATCTGCCGCCGGAACTTGTTCTGGCGATCGACGATTTGCTGCGCGATGGCGAGGCGGGAGGCTGATCAGTTGATCGCGGCGAAGGCGGCAATCGTGTCGTCGATCTCCTGCACCGACACGCCGAGATGGGTACAGAGCCGCAGGCGGCTGCGGCCCATCACCGAAATCAGGATGCCCTGGGCACGCAGCGAAGCGGCCCAAGCCTCGGGGGTTTTGCCATTGGCGGCGACCTCGGCAAAGACAAGGTTGGTTTCGGGCACTTCGACAATCAGGCCCCCGATCTGAGAAAGCCCGGCGGCGAGGCGTTTGGCATTCGCGTGGTCTTCAGTCAGGCGTTCGACATGGTGATCGAGCGCGTACAGGCACCCTGCGGCACAGATACCGGCCTGGCGCAGCGATCCGCCGATGCGCTGCTTCCAATGCCAGGCGCGGTCGATGGTGGCGGTCGATCCGGCCAGCACCGCTCCCAGCGGCGCACCGAGACCCTTGGTGAAATCGAGCCACACGGTATCGAACGGCACGGCAAAATCCCGCGCGGAGACGCCTGACGCCACCACCGCATTCATCAGACGCGCACCATCCATATGGGTAGCCATGCCAGCTTCGTGGGCGATACTGGCAATCTCGCACAAAATTTCAAGCGGCCAGATAGTGCCGCCGCCGAGATTAGCGGTTTGCTCGGCGACCAGCAGGGTTTGCGGTGCGGCGTAGCGGGAGGGTGCGGTGATCGCCTCGCGCAGCGCGGCGGGCGAGAACATGCCGCGTGGCCCGGGCAATCCGCGCACGCGCACCCCGGCCAATGCTCCCGGTGCCCCCCCCTCGGCGGTGATGATATGCGCGGTTTCATGGGCGAGAACTTCATCGCCAGGGCGGCACAAGGTCAGAATCGCAATCTCGTTGCACATGGTCCCTGAAGGCAGAAACATCGCCGCCTCCTTGCCGAACAGGGTGGCGACGCGGTCGCACAGGGCGTTGACCGTCGGGTCCATGCCACTCTGCTCGTCACCCACTTCGGCGTCGAGCATCGCCGCGCGCATCGCCTGGGTCGGCAGGGTCTGGGTATCGGAATACAGGTTGATCCGCACCGGCGGTGCTGACGGGTCGGGAACGATCGGGGCATACATAGGTTACACTTTCGCGGGGGCGGAAACCGGGATTGGTTGCGGCACGCCATAAATGTCGCGCGCCCGCGTGAGGAACGCCGCGACCATGCGGCGCACCGCCTCGGCAAACACCGCACCGATGGTTTTCTGTAGAATGAAGCTGCGGAATTCGAAATCGACGTAAAAATCGATCATGGTGCCGCGCGGATCGGGGACAAAGCGCCACTCGTTGCGCAGATATTTGAACGGGCCGTTCTGGTAATGGACGTCGATATGCTCGGGGGCACCCAACACGACGCGGGAGGTGAAGCTTTCGCGAAATGGACCGAAGCCGATGGTCAGATCGGCCACCAAAATGTCGCACCGATGCGAACGGATGCGCGCCCCGACGCACCATGGCAGGAATTGGGGATACTTGCCGACATCGGCGACCAGATCGAACATCTGTTCGGGCCGGTAGGGCACCACTTTGCATTCGGAATATTTGGGCATGTCAAACGGAATAACGCGCCGCGCGAGCCTCGCGCAGGGCAACAAAATCGGCATCCGCGTGGTAGGATGACCGGGTGAGCGGCGTCGCCGAGACCATCAGGAAGCCCTTGGCGCGTGCCATGGTCGCAAGATCGTCGAATTCGCCAGGGGTGACGAAGCGGTCGACCGCGGCATGTTTGACCGTGGGTTGCAGATATTGGCCGATGGTGAGGAAATCGACATCGGCGATCCGCAGATCGTCCATCACCTGACCGATCTCGGATTTGGTTTCACCAAGGCCGACCATGAGGCCGGATTTGGTGAAAATGCCGTGGTCGAGCCGCTTGGCCTGATCGAGCAGGCGCAGCGACTGGAAGTAGCGCGCACCGGGGCGGATGGTGGGGTACAGGCGCGGCACGGTTTCGAGATTGTGGTTGAATACGTCCGGTTTTGACGTCACCACGGTCTCGACCGCGCCGGGTTTGCGCAGAAAATCCGGAGTCAGGATTTCGATGGTCGTTTCGCGAGCAGCATCGCGGATGGCGGCGATCACGGCGGCGAAATGCGCGGCCCCGCCATCGGCCAGGTCATCGCGATCGACCGAGGTGATCACGACGTGACGCAGGCCGAGTTTAGCGACGGCGGCGGCGACGCGTTCGGGTTCATCGGCGGCAAGCTCGTTGGGCTGGCCAGTGCTCACGTTGCAGAAAGCGCAGGCGCGGGTGCAGATCTCGCCCATGATCATCATGGTGGCGTGGCGCTGCGACCAGCATTCGCCGATGTTCGGGCAGGCGGCTTCCTCGCACACCGTCACCAGCCCGCTTGCGCGCATCAGGTTGCGGGTTTCGAGATAGATCGGGTGCGTCGGCACCTTCACCCGGATCCAGGCGGGTTTGCGCTGGATCGGGTTGTCGGCCCGGTGCTGCTTTTCCGGGTGCCGGACCCGGTGATCTATTTCGGTACGCATCATGCGGTCAGAAGTGGATGACCTGACCATAGGCGTCAAGCACCGATTCATGCATCGCTTCACTGACTGTAGGGTGGGGGAAGACCGTGTGCATCAGATCAGACTCGGTGGTTTCAAGCTGGCGGGCGATGACGTAGCCCTGGATCATCTCGGTCACCTCGGCACCGGCCATGTGGGCGCCAAGCATTTCGCCGGTTTCGGCATCGAAAATCGTCTTGATGATGCCTTCGGGCTCGCCCATCGCGATCGCCTTGCCATTGCCGATGAAGGGGAAGCGACCGACCTTGATGGTCCGACCGGACTCCTTGGCCTTCGCCTCGGTCATGCCCACAGAAGCAACTTGCGGACGGCAATAAGTGCAGCCCGGAATATTGCCGGTCTCGAATTCGTGCGGGTTGAGACCCGCGATTTTCTCGATGCAGATGATCCCCTCGTGGCTGGCCTTGTGGGCGAGCCAAGGCGGGCCGGTCAGATCGCCGATCGCGTAAATGCCGTTCACGCCAGTCCGGCCGAACCCATCGACCACGACATGGGTGCGCTCGATCGTCACGCCGGCGGCCTCGAGTCCGAGGTTTTCGAAATTGCCGACGATACCGATTGCGGAAATCGCGCGATCAGCCGTGATGCTGTGCAGCTTGCCGCCGGATTCGACCGCGACGGTGATGCTGTCCTTCGCTTTTTCGGCTTTTTTGAACACCGCCCCGGTCAGCAGTTTCATGCCCTGTTTCTCGAACTGCTTGTGCATGAATGCCGAGATTTCCTCATCCTCGACCGGCAGGATGCGCGGCAGGGCTTCGATCACCGTCACCTCCGCCCCCATGTTGCGGTAGAAACTGGCGAATTCGATACCGATCGCACCGGAGCCGATCACCACCAGGGACTTCGGCATCATGTCCGGCACCATCGCCTCGCGATAGGACCAGATGAATTTGCCATCCGGTTCCAGACCGGTCAGTACGCGGGCCCGCGCGCCGGTC
The DNA here is from genome assembly GCA_028688905.1 of Acidiphilium sp. GTDB lineage: Bacteria > Pseudomonadota > Alphaproteobacteria > Acetobacterales > Acetobacteraceae > Acidiphilium. Next base: position 30,977 of record JAQTXH010000009.1, read on the forward strand.
GCGAAAATGATGTGGTTCGCGGTCAGCGTGGCGACGGGCTTGCCGTCTTTCTCGACTTTCAGCGTGCGGACCCCGGCAAGGGTGCCGGTGCCATCGAACACTGTGATCTTGTTCTTTTTCATCAGATGCGCGACGCCGGACGACAATTGCTTGGCGACACCGCGCGAGCGCTTGACGACTTTGGCGAGATCGAAGCGGATATTATCCGCCGCAAACCCGAATTCGTCGAGATTATGCAGCAAATGGTTGATTTCCGATGAACGCAGCAATGCCTTGGTCGGAATACAACCCCAGTTGAGGCAGATGCCGCCCAAATTCTCGCGCTCGACCAGCGCCACTTTCATCCCGAGTTGGGTGGCACGGATGGCGGTGACGTAGCCGCCCGGCCCGCCGCCGACCACGACGACGTCGAAACTTTGATCAGCCATGTTTGGTCTCCTGCTTGGCGAGGGCTGCCAGCGCCTCGCCTTTGACGCGATAGCGCGTCCATTCATCGAGCGGTTCGGCACCGAGGGATTGGTAGAACGCAATCGCCGGTTCGTTCCAATCGAGCACCTGCCATTCGAGCCGCGCACAGTCGCGGCGGATCGCCTCGGTCGCCAGATGGCGCAGCAACGCCTTGCCGATACCCCGGCCGCGCGCCTCGGGCTTGACGAACAAATCCTCAAGATAGAGTCCGGCCTTGCCCGTCCAGGTCGAGAAACTGGTGAAATAGACCGCGAAGCCGAGGATTTCGGTCGCCTCAGCGACGATGGCGTGCGCCAGCGGTCTGTCGCCGAACAGGGCCGCGTGCAGCATCGGCGCGGTCATGTCCACGGCATTCGGCGCGCGTTCATAAACGGCGAGGTCGTGCACCAGAGCGAGCACGGCGTCGGTATCGGCGGGGGTCGCGGCGCGGAGGGTAAAATTAGGCATCAGGAAGGGAAGACTTCTTTTTGAAAAAAGAAGCAAAAACTTTCATTCGTCCGGTCCGTAGCCGCACGATCGCCCCAGCCCATGGCCCAGCTCAAAAAAGTTTTTTGGTTCTTTTTTACAAAAAAGAACATCTTTTCTTGCCCCCTAAAGCATCAAACTCAACGGCTGCTCGACGATCGCCTTGAACGCCGCCAGAAATTCCGCCCCGATCGCACCGTCCACCACACGGTGATCGCAGGAGAGCGTCACGGTCATCACGGTGGCGATGGCGAGTTCACCGCCGCGCACGATGGGGCGTTTTTCGCCGGCGCCGATCGCGATGATGGCACCTTGCGGCGGGTTGATGATGGCGGAGAAGCTGGTGATGCCGTACATGCCGAGGTTGGAGATCGAGAACGAGCCGCCCTGGAATTCTTCGGGTTTGAGCTTGCCCAATTTCGCACGGGCGGCGAGGTCTTTCATTTCATTGCTGATCGCGGCCAGGCCTTTCTGGTCCGCCTTGCGAATGATCGGGGTGATCAGCCCGTCCGGAATGGCGACAGCTACCGAAATATCGACGTCGTGATAGCGGATCATGGCGTCGTCGGTGAAGCTGGCGTTGGCGGCGGGAACGCGGCGCAGCGCGATGGCGCTGGCTTTGATGATGAGGTCGTTGACCGAGAGTTTGAAGGTGCCGGGGCCGTCTTTCGGTGATTGTCCGTTGAGGTCGGCGCGGAGTTTCAGCAGCGCGTCGAGTTCGACATCCATGGTGAGGTAGAAATGCGGGATGGCCTGTTTCGCGGCCTGGAGGCGTTTGGCGATGATCTTGCGCATCGAGGAGTGCGGGATGGCATCATGCGGCGCGGTGATGTCCACAGGCTTCGGCGCGGCGGCGGCAGGTGCGGCCATGGGCGCTGGCGCGGGGGGTTTGCCGCGCGCGGCGTCGATATCGGCTTTGACGATGCGGCCGTTGGGGCCGGAGCCGGTGATGCCCGCGAGATCGAGCCCGGCCTGTTGGGCCATGCGGCGGGCAAGGGGCGAGGCGACAATACGTTCGCCTTGATCGGTCGTGTCGTGACTGTTCGGCTTGGACTCGGTGCGCGGAGCAGGTGCGGGTGTGGCTTCGGTCGCTGCCTTCGGCGCGAGCGCTTCGGGCTTGGGTGCCGCACTCGGCACCGCCTCGCCGGCATCGACCAGCACGGCGATCGGTGCGTTCACCGCAACCCCTTCAGTGCCGGCGGCGACCAGGATTTTGCCGAGCACGCCTTCATCGACCGCCTCGACCTCCATGGTCGCCTTGTCGGTCTCGATCTCGGCGATGACATCGCCGGATTTAATGGTGTCACCCTCTTGTTTCAGCCATTTCGCGAGTGTGCCCTCGGTCATGGTGGGTGATAGAGCCGGCATCAGGATGTTGGTGGCCATGGCAGCGCTCCCGGTTCAGAACAGTTTTTTCACGGCATCGACCACCCAGTTGGGCTGGGGCAACGCCAGTTTTTCGAGGTTGGCGGCATAGGGCATCGGCACATCGAGGCCGGAAACGCGGGTCGGCGGCGCATCCAGCCAGTCGAACGCATGTTCGGTGATCTGCATCGCGATTTCGGCACCAATCCCGGCGAAGGGCCAGCCCTCCTCGACGCTGACGACCCGGCTGGTTTTTTTCACCGAGGCGACGATGGTTTCGATATCGAGCGGGCGAATCGTCCGCAGATTGATCACCTCGGCGGAGATGCCCTGCTGGTCGAGCAGTTCGGCGGCTTTCAGCGCGACATCGACCATCAGCGAAAACGCGATGATGGTGACGTCCTCGCCCGCGCGCTCGATTTTGGCCTGGCCGATCGGCAGGATGAAATCATCGTCGGTCGGGACCTCGAACTTATGGCCGTAGAGAATTTCGTTTTCGAGGAAGATCACCGGATTGGGGTCGCGAATCGCGGCGCGCAGCAGTCCCTTGGCGTCGGCCGCCGAATAGGGGGCGACAACCTTCAGCCCCGGACAATGCGCGTACCACGACGCATAGCACTGGCTGTGCTGGGCGGCGACGCGGGCGGCGGCACCGTTCGGGCCGCGGAACACGATCGGGCAGCCCATCTGGCCGCCGGACATATAAAGGGTTTTCGCCGCGGAATTGATGATCTGATCGATCGCCTGCATCGCGAAATTGAACGTCATGAACTCGACGATCGGTTTCAGGCCGGACATCGCCGCCCCCACCGCCATGCCGGTGAAGCCGTGTTCGGTGATCGGCGTGTCGATCACGCGTTTTTCGCCGAATTCGTCGAGCAATCCTTGGCTGATCTTGTAGGCACCCTGATATTGCGCAACTTCCTCGCCCATCAGGAACACATCGCCATCGCGGCGCATCTCGGCGGCCATGGCGTCGCGCAGGGCTTCGCGCACGGTGATTTCGCTGGTCGGACCCCAGTCCTTATCGGCGGACGGCGCAGGTGCCGGCTTCGACCCAGATTTGGGTGCAGCCTTGGGTTCGGGAGCCGCTTTCGGCTCCGCCTTGGCCTCGCCTTTGGGCGCGGGGGATGCCGCAACGCTCTCGCCCCTGGTGCCGAGCACGGCGATCGGCGCGTTGACCGCCACGTTGTCGGTGCCTTCGGGCACCAGGATTTTCAGCAACTCGCCCTCATCGACCGCCTCGACCTCCATCGTCGCCTTGTCGGTCTCGATCTCGGCCAGAACATCGCCGGATTTGACGGAATCGCCGACTTTTTTCAGCCATTTCGCCAGCTTGCCCTCGGTCATGGTCGGGCTGAGCGCCGGCATCAACACTTCGGTGCTCATCGCTTATGCCTCCACCAGAATATCGGTCCAGAGTTCGGCTTCGTCGGGTTCGGGCGAGGCTTGCGCGAAATCGGCGGCGTCCTGGATGCGTTTTTTGATATCGTCGTCGATTCTTTTCAGCGCCTCCTCGGTCATCCCCAGGGCTTCGAGTTCCTTGCGTGCGAGATCGATGCAATCGTGCTCGGTGCGCATTTTCTGCACTTCCTCGCGGGTGCGATACTTGGCGGGGTCCGACATCGAATGGCCGCGATAGCGATAGGTCTTCATTTCCAGCAAAAACGGCCCCTTGCCGGCGCGGCAATGCGCCACTGCCTGTTCGCCGGCCTGCTTCACCGCCAGCACGTCCATGCCATCGACCTGCATGCCGGGGATGTGCCAGGGCGCACCGTTCTGACTGAGATCGTGCGAGGCGGAGGCACGTTCGATATTGGTGCCCATGCCGTAGCGGTTGTTTTCGATGATAAAGATCACCGGCAGCTTCATCAGCGCGGCCAGATTGAAACTTTCGAACACCTGGCCCTGGCTGGATGCCCCTTCGCCAAAATAGGTCAGGCACACCCGGTCGTTGCCGCGATAATGATTGGCAAACGCAAGCCCGGTGCCGAGCGACACCTGCGCGCCCACGATGCCATGACCGCCATAAAACCCTTTTTCCTTCGAGAACATATGCATCGACCCGCCCTTGCCATGCGAATACCCGCCGGACCGGCCGGTCAACTCGGCCATGACCCCCTTCGGGTCCATGTCGCACGCAATCATATGGCCGTGATCGCGATAGGAGGTGATCACCTGATCGCCCGGTTCCAGCGCCAGTTGCATACCGGTGACCACCGCTTCCTGGCCGATATACAAATGGCAGAACCCGCCCACCAGCCCCATGCCATATAACTGGCCGGCTTTTTCCTCGAACCTTCGGATCAACAGCATTTTGGAATAGGCCGCGAGCAATTCGTCACGGTCGATCGCGGGAGCGGATTTGCCGGGCCGCATGCGCGCCACCGGGTTGGCTTTCGCGCTGGTGGTTGATCGTGCCTGGCGTGCCGCCATATCCGCCTCCATCAAAATGTCTGGATCTAAATCGCCGCAACTGGCTCGATTAGCAAGCATGTCATGAAAAAAACATTGATGGTGCAACGCAAAACAAGTGTTAACTGTTTTTAGGTTAACACTGATGGTTATCTCGCAAACCATCATCGAATTCAGACGGAATCGACTGAACCGATCAAAACGATCGCCAAAAAAATGCGAAATCAGGACGGCGGCGGTGCCGTTGGCTTGGGCGGCGGTTGCTTCAGGGGAACCGACAGGTCATCGGGATTGGCAAGATTCAATACCGCGCGCGCCTGAGCGTTCAGCATGTCCTTTTCGATCGCATGGTGGCGCAATGCATCGACCCGCGCCTGCCAACGGTCCCTCGTCGCCTGAACTTTGGTCAGCGCGGTCTTGTCCTGCGCCAGCAATGCCTGATCGCGTCGCTGCGCCTTGATGCCGCGCGACCCGTTGATCGCATTGAACACAAAGTATCCGGTGATGGCGAGCAGCAGCAGCGGCACAATCACCGCCCGAAGCCGCCGTTTCACGAAATGCACCGATGCATGCGAGCCGAACCGATCAAAACCTGTGACGGCGTGACCATGCCCGTGCCGGCACCCGTTTCGCAAGACCCCCCGTGATCGGGATCGACGATGGCCGGCAGGACGATGGCCGATGAGACAGCAGCCGGCAAGACGGCGGCCGGTAAGACAACGGCCGACAACATGAAATTTTGGTCAGCCATATTTCGCCCGAATTGCCGCCCCTCCCTCGCCATGATGCGTGCCTATATCACCGTCAGCTTAATGAGGAGTTTTCGATCATGAACCGCAATCCGAACCGCTCCGTGCGTGCCAGCAAGTGGGTTCTTGCCGCAATGGCTGGCGTCCTCGGGTTCGCTGTGGCAGGCGGTACCGCCCTCGCCGATCCACCCTGGGCGCATGATGGGTGGCATGGGCACCATGACTGGCATCATCGCGACGATGACGATGGCTGGCGTGGTGGCTACGCCGGACCGCCAGTCTACTATCCGGCACCGCCGCCGGTCTATTACGCCCCACCGCCACCGCCGCCGGTGTACTACGCACCGCCGCCGCCGGCCTATTATGGGCCGCCCAGCCTGTCGTTCGGGATCAACGTGCCGCTCAATAATCGTTAACCCGTATCAATCGTTCCGAACCTCGATCGCGGTAAGGCCGTGCGCCAGAACCGCGATCAGGTCTGTGCGCGAAAGCGCGAGGCACCCGGCGGTCGGCTGGAAATCGTCGCGAGCAACATGCAGGAATATCGCCGATCCCTGGCCGCGCTTAACCGGCGCGTCGTTCCAGCCTAACACCCCGATCACGTCGTAGACTTGATCGGGGTGCCACAGTTTTTCGTGGTGCGCCGCATGCGGCAGGCGGATCATCCGATTGTAGTCGGCATGACCCGGATCGTCGCACCAGCCGTCATCGGGCGCAATCGGTTCGATCGGCACCGCGCTGGCCGGGGGGGCCTGCCGATCGGCCCGGTACAATACGCGGCGCAGCGGCAGAACGCCCGAAGGCGTGCCGCAATCCCCCTCGCCCTTGCACGCGACAATGCCGCGTTCGCCGAGCGCAACCCGATATTGCTGGCCGGCGAACGTCAGAAATCCATCACCGCGTACCATGCCGGTGCTGGCGCGAGGATCACTCAAACAAATGGCCGAATCGCGCGGCTTTGGTCGCCAGATAGGCATCGTTCACCCCGTTCGGCGCAATGACGTGCGCCACTCGCTCGACCACCTCCACCCCACACGCGACCAGCCCGGCCATTTTATCAGGATTATTGGTCAATAATCTGATCCGGTGCAGGCCAAGGGCCGTGAGCATGGCGGCGGCAACATGAAAATTCCGCTCGTCAGCCTGCCAGCCGAGCGCGCGATTGGCATCGACCGTATCAAGTCCGCGATCTTGCAGCGTATAGGCGCGCAGCTTATTGATCAACCCAATCCCCCGCCCCTCCTGCGCCAGATAGAGTACGGCCCCGGCCCCCTCGGCGGCCATGCGCTTGATTGCCCCTTTTAACTGCGGTCCGCAATCGCAGCGCAACGAGCCAAGCAGATCGCCGGTGAAGCATTCGGAATGGATGCGCACCAAAGGTGCCCTCCGTACCGCCGGGTCGCCCACTAGGATCGCCATATGCTCGATCCCCTGATCGAGGGCGCGAAACGCGATCAGCCGCGCGTCTGGCGCATCCTCCAACGGGATTGCCACCTCCGCAACGCGGTGCAGCGTGGCCGCGAGTTCGGTGGGATAGGTAAGCAAATCCGCCGCCGGTACCACCAGCAGCCCCGTCCCTAACGGCAGCGACGCCCAGCCCGCCCGTATCGGGGCCACAACCATGGCAGGCAACAGCCTCGCCAGCTTGCCCAGTGCCAGCGCCGCCTCGGCCTGATCGGGCACCGTGGCGCGGGTGAACGTGGGCATGATTTGTTCAAGCGTCGGGTCGGCAACCCGGCGGAGCGTGGCGGTGTCGATCAGGGGCCGGCTCAACGCCAAGGCCACCGCCGGCACCGCGTCGTCCAACGGAACCCGCAGCACCGCCGCTGCGCGGGCCGGTGCCAGCAGCAGCATGGCGGGACCGGCGGCCAGCCGGTCGATCAGGTGCAACCCCTCGGCACCGACGGTTTCCGCCGGAGCGACAATCAGCGGTCGCGGCCCGGCGATGACAACGGGAACCCCGCGCCGGCTGTCGGACACCGCCCGATGCACCGCGCGCGTGCGCGGCGCGCCCATCGACCGTCCAGGCACGAACCCGCTCACCGCGCCGGACGGCGCGCGACCCGGCTGGGCCGGCGAGGAAACCGTTTCAACAGCAATGGGCGGAAGCATTTTCATAGCAAATCACTCGTCATGTCCCAATATAAATAGAAGGGTGGGGAGGCTATTGCGATATGGTGCCGGCAAGATCGTTCGGCCAGACGGAGGCAATTGGGTCGAATTGGCGGCCCCACCGTCGGTTGCCGCAGTTGTCACGCGCATGTGAGTGGCATCGTACCGAAAATAACGGCCAACACCAGTTTATCGTCGCATTCGGCCCATATTGAGGGTGGCAACCAAATCGGGGACGGCTTATCGCGTTATGCAAGCTTTTTGGTCGAACCGAGTTTTCCGAGGAACTACGAAATGACGACCCATCATCCGATCTTGATCGTCGACGACGATCTGGCCCTACGCACCACACTAAGCGAGCAACTGCGGGCAGACAACGAGTTTTCCCCCACCGAAGCCGGCACGGTGGCCGAGGCTGAGCAAATCCTGGCACAGGCGGGTCACCGATTCGATGCCATTATTCTCGACGTCGGCCTGCCGGACGGCGATGGCCGCGGTTTTTGCGCCAAGCTGCGCCAGCAAGGCATGAAAATTCCCATCATCATGCTGACCGGCTCCGCCGAGGAGCAGGATGTGGTGCGTGGCCTCGATTCCGGCGCGAATGATTATGTCGCGAAACCCTTCCGCCTCGCCGAACTGCTCGCCCGCCTGCGCGCCCATTTGCGCAATTTCGAGAGCAGCGAGGATGCCGTGCTGCAAATCGGCCCCTACACCTTCCGTCCGGCGATGAAACTGCTGCACGAACCCGTGAAAAACCGCCGCATCCGCCTGACCGACAAGGAAGCCGCGATCCTGAAATACCTGTATCGCGCCGGCGGCAAATCGGTGGGCCGTCAGATTCTGCTCAACGAGGTCTGGGGCTACAACGCCGCAGTGACGACGCATACGTTGGAAACCCATGTCTACCGGCTGCGCCAGAAAATCGAGCCCGAACCCAACCAGGCGCGCCTGCTGATCACCGAAGGCGGCGGCTACCGCCTGAGCCAGGAAGCCACCGAACACGTAGCGTGACGCCACGGAGACGCTTCGCTATACTGCGCGGACGTCTCCGTAGCTCAGCAGGATAGAGCACAGGATTCCTAATCCTGGGGCCGTGGGTTCGAATCCCGCCGGGGACGCCAACACTTATAGTATATTGAAAAACCACGACTTATGGTCTGCCGTCCCGTGGCTATGACACTATTGTTAGAGGTTGAGCAAGGAAGTCAACCTCTAACAATGAAATTAGTCGCAAAAACAGTGATTAGGGTATGTTCGTCCTTGAACGATCAGGCTTTAAGCGGTCGGTGATGTTGCGTTTGCAGTTAGCGCAGCAAACAATTTTGCCCCAACCATCACACCCAGACCCGTGCAGGCATTCCAGCCGGGGCCGGCGTTGTAACCAAGACTTGATCCCGTCGGGATGTTGTTGCCGGTGGTGATTTCGCGGAAATCCGCGGCGTAAGCATAGAGTGCTGGATTGACGAACCCCAGCCGCGAACCGCGGGCGGCGTTGATCAAGGCAAAAAAACCGGCCCAGAGCGGGGCGACAGCGCTGGTGCCACCCACCGCGAAGGTCTGACCATCGACCGTGACCTGATAGCCGGTGTTGGGATCGGCATCCGCCGCGACATCCGGCACGCCGCGCCCGGTGCCGCCGGTGCTGACGTTTATCGGCAGTTTCACGCCAGCCTGGAACGCAGGCACCCCAAACGCGGTGGAAATGCCGCCCCCCGAGCCGCTGGCACCACTGTTCCACACGGTCTCCGCCGTAATATGGCTGCCCGAAACCGTGATGCTGGTTCCGCCACACCCCACGACATAGGGGCTGGAGGCCGGAAAATCGACATGCACCGTGCCATCGGTCTGCCCATCGGTCGCCAGATTATCGCCCGATGCCACGGTAACGGTCACGCCGGCGTTCGCGGCGTCCTGTAACGCCGAATTCAGGGTGTTGCGGCCCTGGGTGGAGTAGCCCGATTCCGGTCCGCCCCAGCTGATCGACATGACCGAGGGTTGGTTGGCGGTATCGGTCGCCGCCGCCGTCACCGCGTCGGCGAACCCGGCGTCGGTATTGGGGGTGAAATACACCGCCAGCCGAGCACCGGGCGCGATGGCCCCGGCGACCTGGATATCCAGCCCGACCTCGCCATCCGCCGAATCGGCGGTGGTCGGCGCATTGGCCGCGCCATCGACGCTCACCGCAACCACGGTGGGAACCGCCAGCCCCATGGCACCAAAAGCGGTGGTGATGTCGCTTTCATGGTAGCCGCCACCAAGCTCGATGATCGCGATGCACTCACCCTGGCCGGTGGGGCGGGTGGGAATGCCGTAGAGCGCCCCGACATGATTGGGCAAATACGTCGCGGACGCAGCCTGTGCGGGTTTGATCAGCCGTTGCAGGCGCGGCTGCGCCACTGGCCGGGTATCGAGTCCGAGCACCGATTCCACGACGCCGGCAATATCCGAGCGTAGCTGCAAGGCCCCGGTATAACCGCGAAACGTCGCCCCCCCGGCGGCAAACCAGTGCAGATCGACCTTGAATGCGGCTCCCATCGCGGCGGCGGTGCCGCCAAGCCGCACCAGGCGGCGGCGCGGATCGGCCTCGATCACCTCAAGACCATGATCGGCGGCAAATTTTTTGACCACCTCGATATCCGATTGATGGCGCTCGGCGCGATCGGCCAGCACCGCCTCATGCGAGGTGAATGCCGTGCTCACCGAGTGCGGTTTGACATAAACACTCACCTCCACCCGCTCACCATCGGCGAGCCGGGCATGGCGCTGCGCGTGCGGCGGCGCTTCGTGGTGACTATCGGGGAAGGCAACATAGTGCAGTTCAGCCATCGGTCACTCCTGGTTGACGGCGCGGACCATGCCGGAAACCCGGGCGGATGGGCAAGCGTAAACTCTCTTCTAACAAGCCGCCCTATCGCAGCCTCGCACTCATCGCCTCCGCCTCGATCGCGTTGATCAAAGCCACCCCGGCATCGCGCCCCAGCAATCGCATCAGGCCGAACTTCTTTTTCGGCCCCATGAACGCCGGTTTGGCTTTTTCACCCACGCGTTCGACGATCACACTGCGAACATCACCGAACCCGTCGATCAAACCAAAAGATTTCGCTTTTTCGCCAAGCATGTAGGAGCCGTCGAAAATCTCTGCCTCGCACCCATCGATCGCGGCACCCCGCCGGGTGCGGACCCAGCTTTTAAATGCATTATGAATATCGTCGAGCAGGGAGCGGTTAAATATCGCGTCCTCCTCGCGTTCGGGCGAAAAGGGGTCGTTGCGCAACTTGTTAGTTCCAGCGGTAACAATGCGCCGCTCGATGCCATAGCGGCGGATCAACTGGTGTACGCCGAAGCCGCCGCCGATCACCCCGATCGAGCCGACGATGCTCATTGGGTTGGCGAGAATTTCATCGGCGGCACAGGCAATCCAGTAGCCGCCGGAGGCCCCGACATCGCCGATGATGGCCACCACCCGCACGCCGGTTTCAGCCGCCTTGCGGCGGATGAACCGCCCAAGCAGATCGGACTGCACCGGCGAACCACCGGGGCTTTCGATCGCGAGGATCAACAGGTTCTCCCCGGATTTGGCCGCATCGAACCCACGGATGAGCGGAGCCGCGAACCGGTCGAGATTGATGGCACCTTCGCGCGCCGCGATCACGCCGGACATGCGGATCACCGGCACGGTCATCGGTGACCATGGCAATTTTCGAGGCAATTTCCAGGGCAGTTTCTGGGGCAATTTTTCGCGCAGCGCGGCGAGGTCGATCATGGCAGCAACGCCAGGGCGCGCAGGTCGCGCTGTAGCGATGCCGGTAGATCATCGGCCATCCGCGCCGCGTCGCTTGAAATATCCATAGGTGCATCCTCCGTGGTTAGGTATCGCCACCCCTGAAACGGCCGGGTTGGCCGCGCCGCCACCCGCACCAGAGCAGGATCGAGCACCAAGCCCGTGCATTTCGTGCCGTCGTCCCAGTCATCCCCGATCACATCGAGAATGCGCTGGCGAACCAGAATGGCCCCCGCGATGACCCAGTAGATCGAGCCGCCGTCGCGCAACTCGTCGGCTCGTTTGGGACACGAACGGGTCTGATGACGCAATGGCGGATCGCTCGTCATCCGGCGGCGCTGAATGTCCGCCAAATGACCGACATCGCGTACTCCCACCGCCAGCTTGACCAGATGGATCATGCCGGCGTCCGCGCCTCGGCCATCGCACGCCACACCCGCTCCGGCATTGCCGGCACGTCGATGTGGCGCACACCGTGACCGGCCAAGGCGTCCAGCATTGCGTTGATCAGCGTGAGTGGCGACCCGACCGCATCGGCCTCGCCCGCTCCCTTCACCCCGAGCACGTTGAATGCGCACGGGATTTCGTTGAATTCGACCTCGATATCCGGCACATCTTCGGTGTATTGCCCGACACCGAGCCACAACCGCAAATCTTCAACCCGTTTCATCCGTTGCGCCGCACTGAATTTCACCATGACCGCACTTTATCCCATTCCACGCGACCCGTCGCGATCCCACTCCACGCGACCCGTCGCGATCCTGCTCCACACCGGTTCAGGATATGGGGCGGTTGCAAAAGAACAACAGGCCCAACAGTCCCACCCGTCTTGCGCTATGGCTCAATCCACTTCGACAATGGGATAGGGCGGCTCAACCGGCACATTGAAAATGCCGCGCGCCATGATGACGGCGATGGCCCCGAGTTGCACGGTCGTCGCTCCCAGCAAGCTCATCACCACGCTGGGGGTGATGACCCGGGCTGTGGCCGGAATCAGATGATCGGCAATGTCGCGCTGGTCGAAAAAATACAGAACGCCGACGAAGAACACCGACAATACATTGGTGGCGGCGAACAAGGCGAGCACCACCTGGGCGATCCGGCGGCGAATGGCGGCGTCGCTGAGAGCGATTTGTTCGGGAACGCTGAGCTGGCGGTCGAGGCTGGCAAGCGATATCGCCTGGGGGGCGACACTCGCTGGGTCCGGCAGTAGCGTCACCCGCTCAGGCTGACCTTGATCGGGTGTTCCTTACCCTGGATCAGCACGGTGTTTTTGTCATCACGCTGATCGGCGACCACCTGCGATAACGTGATGGCGCGGCGCAGGGCGGCGGCGTTGCTCGATACCCCGAAGATTTTGCGAAGTTCGGCGATGGCCTGCATCGTCCGGTCGTCGAACGCAAAGCTGGTTACAGGCATAACGATCTCCTTATACATAAATTATATAAAAATTATGCGGTTTTAGCAAGAAAAACCGCGAGATCACCGACGGCGGCCGCGCACGAGGCTGCAGGCGGCTACTGCCGCGTCTCGTCGATTTCGCGCAACTCGCCGGACTCTACACTTTCGACCGCATTGTGCAGGATGCGTAAAATAGCCTCGTCCGGCAGCGACGCGCTCAGCACGTTCAGCGCCCCCCCAAGCAGTGCCGATGCCACCGCGATCGGCGGCAGTTTTTGCTCGATCATGTGTTTCACCAGCCGGTCGATCATCGAACCCGCCTGCATGATCTGGTCCTCGGTCGCAAAATCATCCATCTCGGTCATCTCGCCCGCTCCACCTGTCATTGTCTGATCGCCAGATCTAATGATCATCAGTACCGAAATAAAGTGCGCGTGGTTGCTTAATCTGCACTGGTGGCGGCTAATTCACGCGTTGCCGGGCCGGTTGCCAACCCACCCTCGGTCTGTTCGGCTTCGGCCATTTCCGATTGCGCGGCCCACATCGTGGCATAAACCCCGTCCGCCGCCAGCAGCGCCGCATGGGTGCCGCGCTCGGCGATGGCACCATCCCGCAGCACCAGAATTTCATCGGCGTCGATCACGGTGGACAGCCGATGCGCGATCACCAGCGTGGTGCGGTCCCGTGCGACCTGCCGCAGCGACACGCCAATCTCCTGCTCGGTCGCGGTATCCAGCGCACTGGTGGCTTCGTCGAGAATCAGGATGCGCGGATTTTTCAGCATGGTGCGTGCAATCGCGACCCTCTGCTTTTCGCCGCCCGAAAGTTTCAGCCCGCGCTCGCCCACCCGGGTTTCATAGCCTTGCGGCAACGATGCAACGAAATCATGGATCTGGGCAAACCGCGCCGCCTGTTCCACTTCCGCCAGGCTCGCACCCGGCCGACCGTAGGCGATGTTGTAGCGGATACTGTCGTTGAACAGCACAGTGTCCTGCGGCACCACCCCGATCGCCGCCCGCAGCGAATGCTGCGCCAGATCACGCACATCGATGCCGTCGACCAGCACCGCCCCCTCGCTGACGTCGTAAAACCGGAACAACAACCGCGAAATCGTCGATTTGCCCGATCCCGTCGGCCCGACCAGTGCAATCTTCTGTCCCGGTTCGGCCCGGAACGAAATCCCGTGCAAAATCTCGCGGTCCTGATTGTAGCCGAACCGCACATCAAGAAATTCCACTGCGATCGCCTCACCCTGCGGCGCAATGGTCTTCGCGTCTGCCCGGTCGGTGATTTCCCGCGGCGTGCGGAGCAGCACGAACATCTGCTCCATGTCGATCAACCCCTGCTTGATTTCGCGATAGACCACGCCGAGAAAATTCAGTGGCTGATACAACTGGATCAGGTAGGTGTTCACCAGCACGAACTGGCCGATATTCAGCTTGCCCGCTGCAATTCCCCTGGCTGCCATCAGCATCATCACCGCCAGCCCCGCTGCGATAATGATCGCCTGCCCCAGGTTCAGCACATTCAGCGAAACCTGCGACTTCACCGCGGCCTTTTCGTACGCAGCCAAACTCTCGTCGAACCGCACCGCTTCATGCTGTTCATTGCCGAAATACTTGACCGTCTCGAAATTAAGCAGACTGTCGATCGCCTTGGTCTGGGCCGCGTTGTCGGTCTCGTTCATCTGGCGGCGGAACCTGATCCGCCAGGCAGTGAAGGAAAACGTGAACGCGATGTAGCCGCCCACCGCCAGCAGGGTCACGGCGGCATAGCGCCAGTCGAACAGGCCCCACAAAATCCCCATGGTCAGCACGAGTTCGAACAGCGTCGGCAGCACGTTGAACACCGACAGGCGCAGCACGTTCTGAATGCCGGTGGTGCCGCGCAAAATCACCCGCGACAACCCGCCGGTCTGGCGATCGAGGTGATAGCGCATCGACAGCGCATGCAAATGCTCGAACGTCTCGCGCCCGACCGAACGCGCCGCCCGCTGCTGCACGGCGGCAAACAGCGCGTCGCGCAGTTCATTAAACCCGGACGCCGCCATCCGCACCAGTCCATAGGCCACGATCAGCGCCGCCGGCACCACCAGCGGCCCCGCCTTGGGCGACAGCGCGTTGACCGCTTGGGCATAGATGATCGGCACGATCACCGTCGCCACCTTGGCCGCGACCAACGCGAGCGCCGCCAGCACAACGCGCACACGAAGCCCGAGAGCGCCTTTCGGCCAAAGATATGGCAACAGGGATTTTACGGTCTTCCAGGAGCTGTCGCTCTTGGCAATCTCGAGGGTTCGGGCCATCAACACGACATGGCATGTGAGCACGGGATTGCAAATGGTTAAGGGCAAGGATCAGGTATCGGATGCTGCATTGCTCGGCCTGATCGACCGCTGCCGCAACGCCGTGCTGCCCGGCGGCCGGCTGGCGCTGCACATTGGCGACGCCCCGATCGGCTACGTCAATCCCGATCTCGCCGCCGCTCTCGACGGCTTTGCATCCACCTCGCCCGCCGGTGTCACGATCGCCCCGCGCGACGCCCCCCGCCTCGCCGATGTCGCGGCGGCACTGGCATCGCGATTCGGCTACCGCCTGCGCGACGAGGCTTTCGACGTCCGCAGCCACATCGATGGCCCGGTTCTCGCCACCCTCGATCGCGGCGCCCTGCCCGCCTTCGGGGTGATCGGCGTCGGCGTCCATCTGAACGGTTTTTGCCGGCGCGCGGATGGTCTCCATGTCTGGATCGCCAAGCGCAGCGCGGCCAAAAAACGCGATCCCGGCAAGCGTGACAATCTGGTCGGCGGCGGCGTCTCTGCCGGCATGACCCCTTTCGAAACCCTGATCAAGGAAGCCGCCGAGGAAGCCGCGATTCCCGCCGCCATCGTCGCGAGCGCCCAGGAGGTATCGCGGATCGCCTACACGATGCAGCGTCCGGAGGGCCTGCGGCGCGACCTGCTGGTGTGCTACGACCTTGAATTACCCGATGACTTCATCCCCCACCCCGCCGACGGCGAGGTCGAAAGCTTCGAACCGATCCCCGCTGGCCGCTTGCCGGAACTGATGGCCTCCACCGATACGGTCAAATTCAACGTCAACCTGGTGTTGATCGATTTCCTGCTCCGCCACCGCATCCTGCCCGACCCCTCCGGCGTCATCCGCGCCACCCTGGCGGCGCAGCCCCCGGCACCGTGACGGGTCCGGCGGACGCTCGTGCAACTAAAAATCCAGATCGGCGTAGTGCGGCGGCGGGTTGAACCCGGAAACCCGATCCGCCAGCAAGGCGCGGAACGAAGGGCGGGATTTGATCCGGGCATACCATTCCTTCGCCGCCGGTGAGACCGACCAATCGACATCGCCGATGAAATCGAGCGCGGATAAATGTGCCGCCGCCGCAAAATCGGCCAGCGACAAATTTGCCCCCGCCAGATATTTATGGGTCTCCGCCAGCCAGCCGATGTACCCCAGATGCGTGCGCAGCGCCGCGTAACCTTCCCGCAACCGCGCGGCATCCGGCGCGCCGCGTTTCGCCACCGGCTTCATCGTCTTTTCATACAAAAGATTGCGCGAAACCTCACTGGCAAACCGCTCATCGAACCACGCGGTCACGCTCCGAATTTCCACCCGCTCCCCCAGCGTGCGCCCGATCAGGCAAATATCGGGATAGGCCTCGTCCAAATATTCGCAAATCGTATTCGAATGGGGAATAACCAGCCCATTATCTTCGGTCAGGGTCGGCACCGTGCCGGCCGGGTTCATCGCCAGATATTCCGGCCGCCGTTCCCAGGTTTTTTCCACCCGCAACTCAAATGGCAGCCGCTTTTCGGCCAACACCAGCCGGACCTTGCGAGCGAAGGGCGATAACGGAAGATGATAGAGAATGCGCATGAATCGCCTTATCGCACTTGCGTTTGATCGCGCAAGCAGCGCGCACCGGGCCGATCATATTCAGTCTACGTCGCCCGATCCGCTTCGAACAGCTCCTGCAACTCCGTCATGCTTTGCTGCATACTCGCGATCACCCTGGGTTCGTCACCGGCAAAACCCAGCGTCTCGGTCAATAACGCCTCATCGCGCGCGGCGAACGCCGCCACCGTGCGCGCGGCCTCGGCGGCGTCGAGATCGAGCGCGGTCAGCGCCATCTCGCCCAATTTGAGGCTCGACAGAAACGTCTCGCGCACGATGTGTTCAACCCCCAGATCCATCAGCAGCTGCGCGTGCCGCCGGTTGCGCGCCCGCGCCAGAATGGTCAGATGCGGCAAATTGCGACGCACCAGTTCCACCAGCTTCAGCGACGCCTCGGCATCATCGAACGCGATCACCAGCACCTTCGCCGATCCCGCCCCCGCCGCCCGCAGCACGGTGATCCGCGTCGGGTCGCCAAAATACGCCCGCGCCCCGAACCGGCGCACGAACGCGACATGCTCGGCGTTCTGGTCCAGCGCGGTAAACGGAATATGCCGGACCGACAGCAATCGTCCGACAATCTGCCCCACCCGGCCAAACCCGCAGATCAGCACCGGTGTCGGCCGGTCCGGCGCAATCGCCGCCGACGTTATTTTGCGTTTGGTCATCCGTGGAATCGCAAACCGCTCGACCCCGGCAAACAGCAGCGGCACCAGGATCATTGACAAGGCGACCGTCAATGTCGCCAGCCCCGCCTGGGTTTTCGACAGTGCCCCCGCCGCCACCGCGGCCCCGAATAGCACGAAACTGAACTCGCTGCCCTCCGGCAACGCCACCGCAAACCGCAGTGCGGTCGCGGCACTCCGCCGCTTGATGAACGACACCACAAATCCCACCGCGGCTTTCACCGCAACCGTCGCCGCCACCGCCGCCAGAATGGTCAGCGGCTGTGCGAGCAACAACGAAAAATCGACCGACATCCCGACCGAGATAAAGAAGAATCCGAGCAGCAGCCCCTCGAACGGCTCGATATCTGCCTGAATCGCATGGCGAAACTCGGAATCCGACAGCAACGCCCCGGCCATGAATGCGCCCAGCGAGGGCGACAGCCCAGCCCAATGCGCCAGCGCCGCCGTGCCAACCACAATCAGCAGCGTCATCGCGGTGAACACCTCCGGCGTCCGCGTGCCGCCCACCAGACGGAAAATCCGCTCCACCAGATAAATCCCGCCCGCCAATATCGCCACCACCGCGATAAGCGCACGCCCCACCGCAAACCACGGCACATGCTGCGGTAAATGATTGGGCAAATGCCCGCTCGCAAACAGCGGCACCAAAGCAACCAGCGGAATAAACGCCATGTCCTGGAACAGCAACACGGCAAACGCATCCCGCCCGGACGCGGCACTCAACAAATTCCGTTCCGCCAGCATCGGCAGCGCAATCGCGGTCGACGACAGGGCCAAACCCAACCCCACCAGCGCCGCCGCCGCCCAACTCAACCCCGCCCAGTGCCCCAGCACCGCCATCACCGCCGCACTCGGAAGCATCTGGCCAAATCCCAACCCCAGAATCGTTTTACGCAAAATCCACAACCGATGCGGCCTTATCTCCAGCCCGATCAAAAACAGCAGCATGATCACGCCGAGTTCCGAAACGTTCTGGATCTGCGAAACCCCGGTCACCAGCCGCAGCCCATCCGGCCCGATCGCCAGCCCCGCGACCAAATACCCAACAATACTGCCCACCCCCAGCCGCCGGGCAATCGGCACCATAATCACCGTCGCGGCCAGTAAGGCCACCAGCGTCTCGATCATCGGTCACTGCCCTGTCTGTGAGCCATCACACGACCAGCCCCGACCATGCCGTGTCAAGCAGGATGACATCCACGCATCCATCGTCATCTGCTTACCCCGAGCGCCGATGTCCGACAGGCATGATCAGTAGGTTAAAATGGTTAACAAAGACTTTCCTCTTTGCAATTTTCAGCATCATCGTTTGTTCCCTTCCGACCTCACTCATGCGAAATGGGTTGTTAAGCATTTCGGAGCATTATCATCTCATGAACCATGATTTCGACCTGTTCGTGATCGGCGGCGGTTCCGCCGGTGTTCGCCTCGCCCGCATCGCCGCTGGGCACGGTGCGAAGGTCGGTATTGCCGAAAGCCGCTTCTGGGGCGGCACCTGCGTCAATATCGGCTGCGTGCCCAAAAAACTGTTGGTGATGGCCGCCGAATACGGTCTTGCCGCCGACGACGCCGCCGGTTTCGGCTGGCATATGAATAAGCACACCCACGACTGGCCGCGCTTCATTGCCGCCAAAAACCTCGAAATCGCTCGGCTCAACGGGGCCTATACCGGCTTGCTCGAACGCGCCGGTGCCAAAATCTTCAACGCCAAAGCGACGTTGCACAATGCTCATACGATCGAGGTCGCCGGCCACAAGGTCACCGCCGCCCGCATCGCCATCGCCACCGGCGGCCACCCGATCCGCCCGGATATTCCGGGCTGCAATCTTGCCATCATCTCCGACGACGCTTTCTATCTGCCCGAACGGCCGCAGCGCGTCGTCATGATCGGCGGCGGTTATATCGGCGTCGAATTTGCCGGTATTTTCGCGGGTCTCGGCTCGAAGGTCGATCTGGTCTATCGCCAACCACACCCCCTGCGCGGGTTCGATACCGATCTACGGTGCGGTCTCGCCGAAGCCCTCACCGCGAACGGCATTTGTCTGCATCCGGGCCAGTCGCCGCTGCGAATTGAGAGCGCCGGTGGTGCCAAACGCCTCCACCTCTCCAACGGCCACCACATCGACGCCGATTGCATCTTTTTCGCCACCGGCCGTGCCCCCAACACATCTGACCTCGGCCTCGAACACGCCGGCGTCACCATCGCCCCTGGCGGTGCCATTCCGATCGATGAGGCCTTCCGCACCAATATCCCGCATATTTTCGCCCTCGGCGACGTCACCGACCGCCTCAACCTCACCCCGGTCGCCACCGCCGAAGGCCACGCCCTGGCCGATACGCTGTTCGGCGACAACCCGCGCGGCGTTTCACTGAATAACGTTCCGAGTGCCGTGTTCTCGATCCCGCCGCTCGCCACCATCGGCATCACCGAGGATGAAGCGCCGGACGGTTCAAAAATCTACCTCACCCGCTTCACCCCGATGCGCCACGCCCTCACCGGCCGCCATCGGAAAACCATCATGAAACTGATCGTCGATGGTGAAACCGACAAAGTAATTGGTGCCCACATGCTCGGCGAGGACGCTGCCGAAATTATCCAGGGTATCGCCATCGCCATCGGTGCCGGTGCCACCAAGGCCGATTTCGATCACACCATCGGCATCCACCCCACCGCCGCCGAGGAATTCGTGACCCTTCGCACCGAGACCCGCCGCGTCGGCACGCCTGTTACGAAAGCGGCAGAGTAGCGTGGCACCCCGTTTCCGGCTTATAGCGAACGTTCCGAGGAGATCGCCATGACCGCTATAAGCCTGACCAACCCAACGCTTGGACCCTGGACGCCCGACTCCTGGCGTGCCAAGCCGATCCGTCAGGTGCCGAGCTACCCGGATCAGGACAAACTTGCCGCCATGGAGGCCCGTTTGCATCGCTTTCCGCCGCTGGTTTTCGCGGGCGAAGCGCGACGCCTCAAAACCGCCCTGGCCCTCGCCGCCGAAGGCCGCGCCTTCGTGCTGCATGGTGGCGATTGCGCGGAAAGCTTCGGCGATTTCACCGCCAACATCATCCGCGACACCTTCCGCGTCCTGCTCCAGATGTCCGTCGTGCTGACCTATGGCGGCTCGGTGCCGGTGATCAAGCTCGGCCGCATGGCCGGGCAGTTCGCCAAACCGCGCAGTTCGGACACCGAAACCATCGGCGGCGTCACGCTACCCTCCTACCGGGGCGACATCGTCAACGGCCCGGATTTCTCCGCGCAAGCCCGCATCCCCGACCCCGCCCGGATGGAATTCGGCTATTTCCAATCCGCCGGCACGCTCAATCTGCTGCGCGCCTTCGCCTCAGGCGGTTACGCCGACCTACACCAGGTCCACCGCTGGAACCTTGATTTTGTCCGTCGTTCACCTTTAGCGGATCGCTATCGCGACCTTTCATCGCGGATCGACGAAACCCTGCAATTCATGGCCGCCTGTGGGATGACCAGCCAATCGACGCCGCAAATCCACGAAACCGAGTTCTACACCAGCCACGAATCCCTGCTGTTACCTTACGAGCAGGCCCTTACCCGCATCGATTCCACCACCGGCGACCACTACGCCTGCTCCGCCCATTTCCTCTGGATCGGCGACCGCACCCGCCAGCTCGATGGTGCGCATGTCGAATTCATGCGCGGGGTGAAAAACCCGATCGGCATGAAAGTCGGCCCGAGCATGGAGGAGGACGACCTGCTCCGCCTGATCGACCGGCTCGACCCCGGCCACGAACCCGGCCGCCTCACCCTGATCGCCCGGATGGGGGCCGATCATGTCGCCGCCAAACTGCCGAAACTGCTCCGCGCCACCAAGCGCGAGGGCCGCCGCAATGCCTGGCTGTGCGACCCGATGCATGGCAACACCATTACCACCGCCGGCCGGATCAAGACCCGAAGGTTCGACGCCATTCTGTCGGAAGTCCGTGGTTTTTTTGATGTTCACGAAGCCGAAGGCACCATCCCCGGCGGCGTCCATGTCGAAATGACCGGGCAGGATGTGACCGAATGCGTCGGCGGTGCCCGCCAATTATCCGAGGCCGATCTTTCGTCGCGCTATGAAACCTTCTGCGATCCGCGCCTCAACGCCGAACAATCGCTCGAACTCGCCTTCCTGATCGCCGCCGAACTCAAAACCCGCCGCACACCCAACCACGCCGAAATCGCCGCCGAATAATGGGCCGCGTCCCCCGCCGCGCCGATCTCGATGCCGGGATTGCGGGACGGACCGATGCCTATTTCAACCGCACCAAGGCCATCGTCCGCAAATTCGGCGATTGCCGGGTGACCTACGCTTATTTTCTTCGCCGCCCGGTGGTCTGTGCGCCGGCCCTGATGCTACGCTGGCTGAACGAGGTGGTTGCCGCACGCGGCGAGACCGTCGAAATTGAAATGCCGCACGAGGAAGGCTCGTGGGTCGGTGCCGGCGAACCCATCGCCTACATCACGGGCAGCTTCGTGACCCTGGTCGATCTCGAAACCCTTCTGCTGCAAAAACTCGGGCCGCCCTGCGTTGCCGCGCACAACGCCTATCAAATGTGCGCCGCCTTACCGAAATCCGCCTTCCTAGCGATGGATGCCCGCCATTGCGCCGGTGCGGAAATGCAGGACATGATGGCCTACGCCGCCTCGGTCGGCTCCCGCGCCGCCCGGATGGAGGGTGCCCGCGGTTTCATCGGCAACGCGAACGATGCCACCGCCCATTATTTCGGGGCACCCTATCGGGGCACGCCCCACGGCTACGGCACGATGCCACACGCCCTGATCGGCTACGCTGGCAGCACCCTTCGCGCCGCCGAAATGTTTCGTGAAACGTTCCCCGAGTCCGATTTGACGGTGCTCACCGATTATTTCGGCCAGGAAGTTACCGACGCCCTGGCCGTGTGCCACCGTTTCCCCGACCTCGCGCAGGAAGGCCGCCTGTCGGTCCGGCTCGATACTCATGGCGGCCGTTTCCTCGAAGGACTCGACCCGCAGGAGAGCTACGCCGTCATGGAGCGTCATGCTCCTGGCGCGATCCGGCGCTACCGCAGCCCCAACGAACTCCGCTACCTTATCGGCACCGGCGTCTCGGCGGCGGCCATCTGGCGGATGCGCGAAACGCTCGACGACGCTGGTTTCATTCGCGTAAAAATCGTCGCCTCCTCCGGCTTCAGTGTCGAAAAATGCAGCGTGATGGCCGATGCCCACGCCCCGATCGACATCGTCGGGACCGGCAGTTTCATTCCGGAAAGCTGGGGCGAAACCTACGCGACGGCGGATATCGTCGCCTACGACGGTGAACCGCGCGTCAAAATCGGCCGCGAATTTCTGCTGCGCGATCGCGCCCCATAATCTCGCCACGCAAGCCAAGCCTCACTTTACGGCGGCCTCCAGCAGCCGCTGATAGAGGCCGATATGCTTCTGGACGATTTCCTCGGCTTCCGGCGGGTGATTGATTGTTTGCCCGATGCCCGTCAACATTGTGCGGTCGGCAAGAATGCGCTTGAGCAGATCGGCGAGCGCCATAGCGTTGCCTGCCGGAAAATGAAATCCGTCACGTCCGTCGCGCACCATTTCAGCCATTCCCCCAATATCGGAACATATCACGGGTTTGTCGTTCCGTAAGGATTCCTGAATGACAACCGGCGAGTTTTCCCACCAGATGGAGGGAACCAGCACGGCGTCGACCGTGCTCATCAGGCGGTCGACGTTGTCCTGGTCGTAAGGGCCGATGAAACGGATATTGCGGCTCGCTGTCTCCAGGCTGGCAAGAAAGGCCGTTTGGAATTCAGCCGGCTGGCCGAGATAGTCCCCGTGGATTTCGAAGGTAATGCCGGTGACGCCATCATCGTCGAGCATGCGTGCCGCCTCGAACAAGATGTCGATGCCTTTCAGGGCTGAAATCTGGCCGAAAAAGCCGAAGCGCAACAAAGTGTCGGTTCGGAGAGGCGGGGACGTCAGGCGACCGGGGCGGATGATGTTTTCGATGGTCACCATTTTCGCGGCGGGCAAACCCCAGGCGATGAAGCGATCCGCCAGGAACCGGCTGGGTGAGACAAAAGCATCGATATGATCGAAGAATCGCTCGATGAACAATTTGCGGAGAAAAAAATCGGCGGGGCTGCGCTCCGGGAAGCATGCGGCGCAGCGGTTTGGGCTGCTCTCATAGCAAAGGGCGTGCCGGCCCGTGGTGATCATCTGGCCGAAATGATTGCAGATCGCGAGGTATTCATGAAGGGTCAGAACAATGCGGGCGTCCGGCAAGACGTCGCGGACATGTTTGAACACCTCCACACCGAAGATGTTGAAATGGTGGAAATGAACGATGTCGGGGCGCAATTCAGCGAGCAGCGCACGGAATTCACGCGGGAAGTTAGGGTCGGGATTTGCGAATTTGAACCAGTCGAAGCCGTTGGGCGCGTACAGATATTCCCGTTCGCCGAAGGGTTGGGTCAACACACTGCCGAGCCGCCGGCCCCGGTCGGCACGCTGACATCCCAGAAACCAGGATTCGGTGCCAGGGCGGTCACGCAAACGGTCGAACATCTCGAAGGCCGCAATCTCCGCGCCGCCTTTCGAGAGAGCTGGATGGCTGTGCGCGGCGACGAGAACCCGCAAGTGCGACGACGTTTCGGCCGGTGCAAAGGTGCCTTGGGGGTGGGCAGTGTTGGTATCCAAGATTAATGCGCCATGACCGCCGGGTGCGCACCCCAGCGGCGCTGGAACAACCAGGCATTATAAAGTGTTAAATTCATTCGCCAGCGTTGGTCGGGCGAAACCTGTGACTGACGTTCCAGATGATAGAGCCACACCGCAGTGTCGATGGCGACTTTGAAGCCCGCGTCGGCCATCCGCAGGCAGAGATCGACATCCTCGAAATCGCCGATCACGTAATCTTCGTCAAAGCCACCGATCGAACGGGCATCCGCGGCCCGCATCATCAGGCATGCCCCGGTGATGGCAACGCGTTCGCCCAGTCCGGTTTCGACGCAGGGCCGCCAGCCTTTTCGATCATGGATCGGGAACTGCCAATCGCTGAACCGGGCGATCGGCTGGAAACTGATGCCTGCGTGTTGGACCGAGCCGTCCTCGAACAGCAGGAGCGGGCCAACCACCCCGAGTTGTGGATCGGCTTCGAGGTGCTCGGCGAGGCGTTCGATCCAGTTGGGGGTGCCTGGAAAAACATCGGAATTAACAAAGCAGATGTAGCTGCCCCTAGCGTGTTGGAGACCGACATTATTGGCAGGCCCGTAACCAAGATTGGTGGCGAGGGCGATCAGGCGAAACGGTACGCCAAAGCGGGCGAACACGCTTTCCGCCAGCCCCTCGGCCTCGCGCCGCTGCGATGGATTGTCGAGGACATAGATCAGTTCGACATCGTCGTTACCCGTGTAGGCCGATGCGAGGGCAATCTGCACTTCCATGAAATCGAGCCGCCCATAGAGCGTCACAATTACGGAAACACGTGGCGTGGTGGGAACATCGCCAAAGTCGAGCACGGAAGTGCAGGAGCGATGAGCGAGGCGGGCAACGTTGAGGGCACCGACCGCGGGGCCAACGACATTGTCGAAGCCGGGGGCAACGGCGGCATATTGCAGGTCGATTTCGCCGAGCATCCGGTGCAGGGCCTGCATCGGGTCCATTCGGGCCGGCTCAACCCGGCGATACGCGGTCTTTCCCGATTGCGTTTCGATTTCGATATAGGTTTCGCCTTCATCGAACTGAATTGCGTTCGGCAGGAACACGGTGAAGCCACAATCCTGGCCGGTGACACCCATTTCGGCACCAATCGTTTCCGCTACGTCACGCCGCTCGGTGCGGATGGCGGTGGCAAGGTCGATGACCGACGATAACACACCGCTGCGCAAACGGATCGTTCGAATGGCCCCGGGCTGGGCAACGCACCAGCCGCATAGGATAATGCCATTGGGTGAACACAGAATTGATTGATCGATTTCAAACCGAACCTGCGACGCGATCGAACCCAGAGTATCGAGACCCTGGTAGCCGCGACGAGACATAAGACCGCTCAGGCGCATCCGTTCCGGACTATGCGGCAACCTGTCGATGTAACTCCGCACACATGTCGTCAATTCCTGATCGCGCAGATGATGCGCGGGATTGCTGGCTAACAGCATCAATCCGGGGTCATCCTCGGTCAGGGCGGTGATCGACATCAATGAACCAAGATTGCACGGCTCCGATTGAAGGAAAATCAAGATCCCGTCGCCTTTGCCTCGAACATCTTCGCGGTCGAAATATGCCGCGTCGCAAAAGCCTTGCTGATCGCCCTCCTCGAAGCCGAGGCTGAGCCGCGATGAATTCCGTCGCTTCCAATCCTGGGTCGCCCAGCCGCACAGGAACCACCCTCCCGCGCCACTATGAAATCCATAGAAGTCGATGTAGCCCGCAATACCAACGCCCGCGCCGGACATCATGCCCCGTCCCGCGAACGATACTGTGGAAATATTTTCTATGCTAGTCATATCGAATTTATTAAATTTTGCATAGCTATCACGAACTCCTGCGATCTAGACTTTTTGTCTCCTTCGCCCCGCAAGTCTCTTTGATGATTTTTTAAGCGATCTTGAGTTTAGTCAACCCTGCGCTTTCACCTAGTCAGACTAGACGGCAACAACTTATTAAGCAAGTTCCGTATTGAGGGAGCCTGGGCATCCCGAAGCGGTGCCCGGGCTTTTTTCAGCAAATAATGCACCAGCGGGTTGAAAATCTCGCGGTTCAGTTTTTCATGAATTTCCGCGCCGGCAATCGGGTTGGGCGGTGGTGCCGTCTGGCCCATCGCCGTCAGCCGATACCGTTTCGCATCGAAATCCGGGCCGGGATCGATATCCTTTGAAATCCCGACCCGCAGATAATGGGCGAAGGGATCGCGATTTGCCCCGATTTCGGCACGGTGCCGTTCAAGATACCATTCAACATCGAAAAACGATATTGGACTGTATTTTTGACGGCGGCGATTTTTCAAAAAATGAGCCAGCAAATGGCCATCTGTATTGATGCGATATTTTTCCCTATACCACTCCGGGTCGAAATATATAATCGGTTTGTAACCTGCCGCTTCACCGAATTTTATGTAATGCACCAGCGGATTAACTGAATCATCGGGTATCAAAAAATAGGTTTTTAAGTACCACGCCGGATCGAAGTAAGGATTGGGCCGCCGGCCTTCGCGCCAACCATAGCGGCAAAAATGCTCGGCAGGACTTAGGTCGCACTCTCGTACACCTGGATAGTTGATCAAATAATAATTCACGTCAAGCAGTTCCGATGCTGTAATCAACTCGATTTCGGCGATCGTGTCGGAAGCGATGTCTGCCGCGCCGGTATCCGGGGCGGCGTCAGATGGGTTGGGTTCAATGATGGCAGGAACGGCGAGGGCAGGAACGGCCAAAATTGGCTTATCTACGTCCGTTATATCCGATCCGGCCTCCTGCCTGAGGTAATGCGCCAAGCAGGACTCCTCGACATCGAGATGATTTTCATCGCGATACGCCGAAACATCGAATGCCGCGCAGGGCCGCCGGTTTTCCGCCTCGCCTGATCGGATGTAATGAACTAACGGGTTGATATCGGCCCGCTTCACGTCGGGGTTGGTGGATAAATACCATTCCGTGTCGAAACAGGCGTTTGGCTTGAACCCGCGCCGCCAGCCGGTGGCGCAAAAATGATAGAGCGGTTCGACGGCGCTTTTTCTGACGTTCGGATAGGTTTTCAAATAATATCGGGCATCGAACAGCCCGGAACGCCGGATCGTCGAAACATCGAGCGACGGCTCCCGGCCTTCTTTTACCCCGTATGAAATATAGTGTTCGAATAAATCCCACCCTCCCGCGACAACATCGCCGTATTGGGCTGCGTACCAAACCGCGTCGAACCCGCCATTCGGACTGACCGGTTCACTGTGCCGCCGCCGCAGATAATCCGCGAGGCAAGAGACGCCTGGCCCGATGGCGCAGGTTTTTCGGTACCAGGCGACATCGAAATAATCCGAGGGCGGGCGGTTTTCGGCCTCGCCATATTTGTAATAGTGCAGCAACGGGTTGATCCCCGCCGTGCGGACGTCTGCATTTCTGCTGATATACAGGTCTGTATCGAAATAAAAATTTGGTTTGATTCCCTTCCGCCACCCGCCGTTGCTGAAATAGACAAGGGGATCGCCATCGTCGCTGGCAATCCCCTTGTGGTTGGCCACGCACCATGCACTGTCGAACAGGCCGGAGTGTGCCAAATCGACGATGGTCGCGGCAATAACAAGTGGATCTGAGTTTTCGCGATCCACTTGTATCAAGTGCGGCCCAAGTGAAGTCTGGTTTGGCTGTTAATCAGGCGACTTTGGCGAAACCCGCCGCTTCCGGCTCGCCAGCGGCGATGGTCGCGGCGCGGGCGTTCAGGGTGGCGCGAATGCTGTCCAATTGCGGGCCGGCGAGGATGAGTTCGGCGCAGGCGTCCTCCCAGGTTTTCGGCTCCGATTTCGGGAACAGGGGAACGACCCCCTGTTGGGACAAGATCCGGTTGCTGATATCGAGGAAGGATTCCGTTGCGGCACCTTCGGCGACGAGGACGTCATGCGGTTCGACCGCGATGTGGTAATAATCGATCCGCCCGGTGCGGCTGCACTGGGTGATCGTGGTGCCGTTGAGCAAAAGCTGGGCCGGCACGAACACACCATCGAGGTACATCGAATGGTCGGGCGACACGAACAAATCCCGCACCGGCACATTGTCGGCCAACGCGCCGGCCTGAATGCGGATTGGCATGATGCGCGCCGGGTCGGCGGATGCGGCCGATACCGTGGTAACGCCCGCCCAGCAAACCGACACGGTGCGGCCATCGGCGGTGACGACGAAATCGCCGATCTTGAGGGTTTCGACATTCACGTCGCCATCCGGGGTGCGGATGTGGGTGCCAGCCAGGAAACACGTCAACACGGAGGCGACTGGGTCGATCGTGAAGGTCGTGCCGCTTCCCGACACCGTCAGAGGACCGGATTGGCCCTGGTGGGTCGTGCCGGTCGGGAGCGAGGTTCCTGCAACCGTCACGGAACCAAGCGTCGCGCCGGTGCTGCTGAAGAGCGTGATTGTTTGTGAACCGCCTGAAGTGGCGATGCTATAAGAAGAGATTGCGGACGGGAGATTTTGGAATTCGATTTTATCGCTCGCGGTACCGCCCTCGAAGCCATTGATCGTTGTCGAAGACAGGTCGATGAGCGAGCCGCCGGCATTGGCGATGAACGTGCCGCCGTTTGCGCCATAATTGATGGTCGACCCGTTCAATGCGGTGATCAGTCCGCCACCATTGCTGAAGGTGCCGCCGTTATCGAGGTTGATCGTAGCACCGCTCAGCGCTCCAAGAATGGAGCCATTCGAGAGCGTGGCGGTTCCGCCGTCCACATTGATCGTGGTGTTGCCGCCCACCGCGATTCCCGCATCGATGGTCGCGGTACCGCCCACGTCGACAACGGCACTTCCGAGCAATTCCGCCACCGTGGTGACCGTGCCGGTTACCCCCGGAGGGATGACGTAGTAAGACGTGCCAAGGACCGAAGCAATGGTCAGCGTCCCGCCGCTGCTGGTGAGGACATTGCCTGGAGGTATGTTGCTAATCGTTTGCACCGAGCCGCCGCCAGGCGGGGGAGTGATGGTCAGCGTGTAATACGCGGGTGGAATATTCAAAAATCCGCCGGCCGTATAAACTAGGTTATAATTTACGCCAGCCGCATTTGTCGCTGAATAATTATTCGTTGGCATGTCACTCTATTCCTTCACAATCGTTTCGTTTCACAGCACGACCCAAGCCACCGCTGTGGAGACACTTGTTAAGCCTACATCCTTCAACACGTGCCGAACGACCTATCGGCGGCGATTTTTCTGGGGGAGCGCCATGACTGAAATTCCATGGAAACCCGGCATGACCATTCTGTAACGTATCAAATTAAACATGGCGTTGAAGAAATGTCAAGCCAATGCTCTAATAGAGACATTGGTAACATATTGAAGGGGACGCAGATGCGACCGATTCTGCTGGCCGCGCTGGCGGTGACGGGGTTGCTGGGGGGGACGGCCGAGGCGGCGAAGGTCGATATGGTGGTGCCGTTTGGCAATTTGCTCGTCTTATCGCCCAAAACCCCCGGCCCCGGCGGTCCGAAGCCCTATACCATGACCAACCCGGCGGCGCGGTGGAGTATCGCGCAGTGGGACATTCCGGGCGGGGCGCTGTCACCGTTCGTCACCCAGCAACATGACGATTTGGTGACGATTTTGAAATCGCACAGCAAGGAAGCCTCGGTCCAGATCATCCGCACCCTGGCGGGCGAAACCCTCCGCCTCACCCAGACCGGCGCGCCGCTTTCCTGCCTGACGCCCGACGGCACCCCGCGCGAGTCGGATTTGTTCGCCTCACCGAATGGCGGAGCGAAGTATGGCGTGGGCCGGCCGGGGCTGCTCCTGCCAGGAGATAAAATTCCCACCCTGACCCAGATGACCCGGCTGGAACAATCGTTCACCCTGTCGGTGGTGCAGGGGCTGGCCCCGACGCATAAGGGATGCGCCGTCAACCAGGGCGGAGCATTGATCGCCCTCATCCTGCAAACCCCCGCGACGCACCCGATACAGACCTTATTTTATCAGATGACGCTATCGCGAATCTGCGGACCGGGTACCGCCGCGCGGGTTCGGCTGTGCAATGCACCGCCGACCCACCCGTCCTGGTTTTTTGTGAAAAACCCGTTCGGTGTCGATGATGTTTTGCCCCTGGCCGGGCAGCCGTTTCTCGCCAGCGGTGAAACCCGAAACGTCAGCCTCAATTTGCTGCCGCGCCTGATCGACGTGGTGAAAAACAGCCCCCCCGGCATGGACCACAACCCGGCGGATTGGAAAGTGACCGGGGTATACATCGGCCAGCACATCTGGGGCGATGTGACACTGCAATCGACCTGGGCGAATTACCGGCTGGTCGCGGTCACACCGTAGCGGGCGGTTGTGCAGAGGGTGGCGAGGGGCTGACCACGAAATGTCATGTTAAATCGTTGACAGATTGCCTGATTTTTTTCACTATCTCAAAACAATAACCAAGAGACATTTTCACGTGGCATCCGTCAATGATGATCTGATCCGGCTGCGAGGGAACAATCCGGGGCGCAAGTGGCAGTGCAACCGCGAAAACCCCTCGTTAATCATTTTGTTCACCCCCCGCTCCGGCAGCACCTGGCTGGGAAAATTGCTGGAGGAAACCGGGGTACCGATAAGGCTGGCGACGGCAGTTTCGGGTATTTGAACCAGCGCAGGATACTCCGTATGAATGTTAACATGACGCTAGCAAGAAAAATTTTCTTCCCGAAAACGCCCATAAACGACCACCTGACGAACATCGCCCAGTATTTCGGTCATGTGAGATACGCCCCCGCCCTCATCCCTGATGAGGTTAAGTTTATCTTTCTCTGCTACACGAATCGCAGCGGCTCGAACCTATTGGCGGAGATACTGGCTTCGAATAAGCGCCTGCCGCTGGCGGGAGAGAATTTGAACTTTGATACGGTCATAGAGCACGCCCAGCGCAAGTCCTTCCAATCGTTCCAACAATATTTTACCTTCTTGGTGCGTCACACGAAGGAAAACGACACCGTTGCCATAAAAATTTCGCCAGCGCATATCGAGCTACTTGGAAAATCAGGAATTCTGGATCAGATAATTAGCCGCAGCCACTTTATTTTGATCGAACGGGGCGACAAGCTGGCGCAAGCCATTTCTCACCTTATCGCATTCCAGACCGGCAAATTCATGTCCACGATGGATGCCCAGCAGGCGCAGGCGGAGCCGGTATTCGACCGCGAAAAGCTCGATACGATCATCGCCACCATCGCCGATGAGTACCGCGATTTTAACCTTTTTTTTGGATGGAACGGCATTGTTCCAGCACAGGTTGTTTACGAGCAGATGGTACATAACCCGTCGCAGACGCTCGCTTTCGTAAGCGACATGATTGGCGTTCCTGACCTTGAAATAAAGCCACATTCCGTGAGACTCGGGCGGCAAGCGGGACGGTTGAACGAAGAATGGCGGCAGAAATATTTGTACGAGTGACATGCTTGGGTATCGCCTATGGCACTACGATTGCTATGAACGCAGCAAAATTCAGACGCGATGAAGATATCTTTTTCGTAATGAAGATGTCAAGCGGTGATAGATACCCCTCTTGTAATCGAGAGTGTCATGCGGTGAAATTGATCAAAAAACTAATGTCTGGTCTGATAATGAAAATAATATTTCCATTTTGCATCTCTCGTGGATCTAAAAAGCCCATGTTATACCTTCTCGAATTACCCGAGCAGGAACGCCTGCGATGACGCAATTCGATGGGAAAGCCTTAGAGACATAAACATCTTTTCCAACGACACTGTCGTGGCCAATTCTTGCGCCTCCCCAAAGATTGGCACCTTCGGATAACCAGACATGGTTTTCAATTTCGATGTCGCCGGGTGGGTTTAGTCGTTCGCCGGTTGTAAGGTCCAGTATCTTGTGAACGTGACTCGAAGATATAGATACTTGACTTCCGAATAAACAGCCATTGCCGATAGCAATTGTTGCTGTCTCGTGCATGTGGATAACGGAATGACCGTTGAAGCTACAGGAGTTCCCAATAGAAAGAGTGCCAGGTGCAAGGAGTTGGATAGACTGGCCAAAAAACACGCAATTGTTTTTAATCGATAGATGATTGTTGCCGGTTAATCTGATATAGAGGGAGGTGCATTTATGGGGGGTCTCTATTGATATCCTATTATTTGATCCATAAATATCTAACGTGATATTTGAATTCAGATATGCTTCAGATCTAATGTTTATTTCATTAGTGCCAATGTTTTCTTCTTTTATATTAATCATGGGCCACTCCAAAGTTTGGATAAATTAAAAACATTACGCTTATCAGTCGTTCTGCCGGTATCAGTTCAGTTGACGTACACACCGTCCATATGTAGTCTTTAGCTACATTTAGCGTGGCGACGCCACTAGATACGTTGGATGCATATATTACATCGAATAGGTAAGTTTCTATTAACCCCATTTTTTGATAAAATTGTCTGTATCATTGGATAATATATCACTAAGTCGTTCTTGAATCAACGAATCTTGCCAATTCCACCAGGAAATCATTAAAAGTTTTTCAACAATATTATGAGGAAAGCGAAATTTTATTAATTTAGCTGGGTTCCCGGCAACGACCGCGTAAGGAGGAACATGCTTCAGGACAACCGATTGAGCACCAATCACGGCACCATCCCCAATAGTTACTCCTG
The DNA here is from genome assembly GCA_028688905.1 of Acidiphilium sp. GTDB lineage: Bacteria > Pseudomonadota > Alphaproteobacteria > Acetobacterales > Acetobacteraceae > Acidiphilium. Next base: position 63,644 of record JAQTXH010000009.1, read on the forward strand.
AACCAACAAAAACGTTCGCACCTATCCAAACATCGCTACCAACGATGACATCGCCCTTGGTATCATGATCTGACAATTCTGAAGCTGAGTCCCAAATATATCTCAGAGTAGAAAATGGATATGTCGAAATAAGGTCACGTCGATGATCGCCTAAAGAGATAGTTACGTTTGGTCCAATTGACGTAAATCGGCCTATTCGTAGATTAGCAAGACTTTCTTCTAAAATCAATGGTACGCCGTACGTGTGTTCACCTATTTCCCAACCCAAAGCGGATATTTTTCCACTAAACGCAATCTTTGTTGCTCCCGGTGGATTGCAAATTGGCGTTTTGTAAACATCTAACCCTACGCTAGAATAATTACCTATCTCTCTTAGGTATAACATTAACACTATATTGTCCGATAATAAAAATCTACCAGATAGGTAAATTATTCCTTCGTGCAGCCTGACATTTGTAAATATCACACTTTTAATGCCGCTAGAATTCAAAAAGCAAAAACTACCATTATCTATGCTCCACTTTGATTCGTTGGGATGAGAATATCCATATATTTTGCCGTTGCTGCCAAAGTATAATTCATCGCAAATAACTTTATCTCCCGCAAAGTAGCGCCATTTTTTATTAACAATTACATTTTGGTCAATAAACGTGTGGTTTTTCATATTTTTCTCTAAATTTTTATTAAATTCTAAAAATTAATATAAGTTTAATTAATCTAGGTTGAATAATAGTTGTTGTAAAAAAACGCACTAAATTGCGTGACGATTTCGCGAAGTGTAGTTCAGAATGTTTCATGGCCGGAGATTTTCTTCAAATGAGGATTGTTTTGCGTCGATTTCTGGGCACCAAAAATCGGGATGTTGGTATCTTTTTGGCTTCATAGTAGTTTTGTTTCATCCGATTTTTTTTCAGTCGTTGCACGAGGATTCTCTTGAAGGAATAAAACTACAGCAATATTAGAGTTGAGAAGATATCGTGATCTCATTTGCATGGCACCATCTTTCATATTTATATGGTCGAATCTCCAAGTTGTTAATCCATGGGCACCAATAAATTCAAGAACACCAGAATTAATTCTCCATGTTTGTTCATTGTGATGGCTATAACCACTTATTGTACCATCAAGACAAAATATCACATTGTAAAAACAATCGGTGCTATTGCTAAATAGCAAAGCCCAAGATGATGATGTAAGGTAATCTACGTTTAATTTTATTTGAGAGTTTGGCTGCTCTAAAGCATCAATTGGCAATTCAGGTAACTTGCGTGCATAACATGTTGCCCTAATAACTTTTTTTATTGAAGATAATGATATTTGAAGCGAGCGGTTCCATGGCAACAGTCCCTGAACATCACCTACCTCCATGCACCTTACCTCAAAATAATGAAGGCTTCTGCCACAAGCCAGTAGCCAAAAAAACAACTCGCGAGCACTTGCGGGGCCAAAAATAACCACTTCAGTTCCGGGGCGACAAAAAGCAATGTTACTCATCGCTGCGCCCATGGCACCAATGACACTTTCGGCTGTTTTGAAGGTGCTAACCTGTTCTAGAAACGATAAATTTGCCGTAATTGTTTCCGAATAGCCTTCGTCCCCGAATAACTTTGCGACTTGCGGTTCGTGCTCAAAATCTCTGGTAGTCGCCGGGCGGCGGGGTACGTAAATCCTTTCTGCGGACCCCATCGGTGCCTTTGAGGCAATAAAATCCATGCACTCCATGACCAACGGCGAAATATATACCGAATGTGAGGTAAGGCCATTTATAACGATCAATTCTCTGAAAAAAAGTGGTGACCGATCGGTTACGTGAATCAGATCATCACTTATTCCGATCACTGCAAGTGACTGCTTGATTATCGAATACATTTCAACAGATGTTGTGTGGACAATAATCGGCCAGTCATTCAGGCCAAGTTCCCTATGTGTCAAAAATGCTTTTGGAAGCATCTCGATCAGCCAATGACCATAATTGCCTGCACCAGCCTTTTTACACAATACGCCACGAGGCATAGAAACAACATCCTGACTCGTCGCCAGAATTGACTCAAGTTCCGCGTGAGCAATCTGAATTGCGGCATCTGGATGTCCAACTTGAGTGCCAGGTATCAGTTCCCCTGCTGAGTTGAATACCAATCCTTCTGCCAAAACAAAAACATCTTTTAGTAGATAAAACTCGACATTTCGTGCTGGACTGCGCTCTGAACTCCATCTTGAATTTAGCGCAACGAAAACGTCATCCGGCATTAGCTGTTTTTGGAAAATAGTTGGATACGGAAGATAAACGGGCGAAGCACGAACAACACCTATCCGCTGGTCGTTTCGCAAAGTTGCAAATTTATACGCCAACATTCTCTCCAGCTGCCGATAACGAAATTTTAAAATATTGATATCGATGCCAAACACGGGCATCGACCAGTGTGTATGGTTTAAATCCACCGCTACAAAGTGAAGCCATTAGCCTGACATTTGCAATGTGGTTGGGTGGTTTTTCAAAGCCGGCACCGTAATCTTCGGCTCCCACAGCGCCGCCACGTTTTCGGGGGTTGTTGTTCCGGCAAGCCAGGCAAAGCCCTCCTCGGTGACGGCCGGCATGGTTGCCGACCGGAGTGTGTCGATCGCCGCCAGAACCTCGGCCGGTTGGGCCGGGAACGGAAACACAGCCCCGATCCCGCTGGCGCGCACCCGGTCCGCCGGCGCGCCGATGTCGGGGACCAACGGGATTAACCCCTGCATCGCGGCTTCGGTCAAGGTGTAGGAAAACGTCTCCGGCCACCCGTGCAGAAACAGGGCGAGCTTGACCTGCGAGGTATCGAGCAGTTTTGCCAGCGCCTCGGGTTTGTACTTGCCCGTGATGTACACATTTTCAAGTTTCAGAAGTTCGGTGTCGATATTGGTGTAGCCAATCACGTGAAACCGTAGTTCGGGGTGGGTGAGCCGGGCGAGCCGCGCGATTTCCAGCAACACCGCCGAGCCTTTGTGCGGGCCGATCGCACCGAGCAAGGCAATGTTGTCGAAACTGCCGGCGCGCGGCGGGGGCGGTGGACCGTCCAGATGCAAATGCGGCATCACCACCGGCTGCACCTGCGGAAAGGCGCGCCGCAAGTGCCGCGCCGTATCATCGGACGGCACCACCACATGACCGCACGCCGCAAAAAAATCGGCAAACAACGCGCGGTGCTCGGCGGGGGCCATTTTGTCGAGCGCCGAAGCCTCGTGCGCGCCGCCAAGGGCCACGCACCGGCCGCAAATGTCGGGTTCCGCCACGCCACAAAACCGCCCGATCGGGTTGATCAGGGTAACACGCGGGCAGGCCGCGTAAAAATCATGAACATAGGCGACAGTGTGGCGGCCCGCCGCGAAGCTGGCAAGACGGCGGACGATCGCCGCCTCGTAACCGAGCAACTGGTGGACCACGACAAGCTCGACCGCCGCCGCCTCAAGCAGGCCGAACAGCGGTTCGACCTCATCGGGTAGAAAGACCGCGCGTAATTTCAGGCCCGGCGCGTTCAGTTCCAGGGTTTTATCCTCGCGGCTGATCAGGGTCAGCGCCTCGGCACCGTTGTAGCCGACCGCGTCCTCGATGTCGGTGATGGCTTTTACCGTGCCGCCGCCCAGCCAGGTCTGCACCACCAGGGCAAAGCGGGTTCCGCCCGCCACCGCGCGGCGCAGTCGCATGGCATCGAGCGGCCAACGCGCGGTGCGGAGCGGGTCGACGGCCTCGAACGCCATGATCAGCGGGGTGTATTCGGGGAACTTGCCTTCCAGCCGCATCAAATTGGTTCGCAGCAACTCGGCTTTGTCCACGCCGAACGACACACTCTCGACATGCTCGACCAATGCCCCGGCCGCCGCGACGTGGCGATAGCCGATGTTCGCGGCGCGCAGGCACAAATCATTCTCCTCGCCATAGCCCCGGCCATAGCCCTCATCGAGGCTGCCCATAACATTCAGCACCTCGCGCTTGACCAGCATGCAAAACCCGTGACCGGTCGGTACCTCGACATAGCGGCCCGCGTTTTCAAGCAGCGCGTGCGCCGCAAGGTCGGCCCAGGTGACATCGTCGAGCGTGATCGTCGCAAGAGACGGATGCGGGTAGGAAAAAATGGTGGCATTGTTCGAAATCGCGGTGGCGCTGGCAATGTCCGGCGCGCTGTGCAGAACGCGCCAGAGTTCGCCCAGCACGCCGGGGTAGAGAACCGTGTCGGAGTTCAGCAGCAGAACATCGCCTTCATCGAGGAAGGCAAGACCCCGGTTGACGGTGCGGACAAAACCCTGATTGACGTCGTTGGTGAGCAGCACCACGTTCGGCAGGCCGGCAAACGCCGCCAGCATGTCGGCCATGGCAGGCTCGGGGGAGGCGTCGTTCAACAGAACCAGCCGATCCGTCTCAGGGGTGCGCGCGCGGAGCACGCTTTCGATGCACGCCTTGGTGACCGCGGTTCCTTTGTAAATCGGGATCAGAATGCCCAACCGGCGGACCGCTTTGGCGGGCGGGCGGATGATCGGCATCCGTGAATAATCGGGGCCGAAACGAAGGCGATCGTTGTGGCCTGAAAAGGCCGCGCTCAGGATCGCCCGCTCCGAGGGTGAAAGATCGGCACTCAGGATGGCGGCGGCGGCGGCGTGCGAGGCGGCGAGCATCGCGGGTTTGCGGCCAGCGGTGAACGGGCCTTCGAATAATTCAACGTCGGTGCCCGCGAGCCGCAGCGATATTTGAGCGAGTTCGGTTTGCGAGCGATGCGGCTTGTCGAACGCGATGTCGAACCCGATGTCGATGGCGTTCGGAAACATGTTGCGCAGATCCTCGCGCGCAATTCGGCACTTGCCGCGCCCGATTTCCTGACCGTCGCGAAACACCGCGATTTCAAACCGCCGGTTTGGCGCGTCCGTCGAGATCAACCAGCCGGCACAGTGCTCGGGCGTAAGGGTGTCGAGGTAGCCTTGCAACCGGGTACCCGCGCGGGTTTTGGCGAAAACGGTGGTTCCCACCCTGGCCTGGATTTCGATTTCCGCGTGTCCGAAGCACGATGCAGGCAGATCGCCGTTGAAATAGGCAGGCGAAAATAACGGGTCGGCGGCGGGGTCGATCTGGCTTTGAATGGTACCCAGCACCTTGCCATAGGCCCCCACCAGGGTGATCAACGGAGCGCTGGCGGATCGGTCGCACTCGGAGACCCAGCCATCGACGATTCCCGCCGATATTTGTATCGCCCCATCGAAACAGCCGGGTTCATACCGGATCGGGGAGCCGGGCAATTCAACCTTGTTCGCCATGACCCGCAGAAATGTCGGGCCGCTCAACTCGTTCATCGGAACCCGGAAGGCGAAATTATCGCGGCCTTGGCCCAGCGCGGCCAGATCGGTTCGAGGAAGGTAGGCTTTACCGGAACCTACCTTGAGGCCGTTGCCGGAGAGAATCTCAATTTCGCAGGGTCCGAAGTCTGGCTGACAGATCGCCCATCCGGTAACATAACGCCCTTCAAATCGATCAACGTGACCGAGTATCGATCCCATGCTTCAGCGTCTCTCGCTAGTAATCGGACTTCAGTCGATTCTCAAGTAATGACCACCCTTTGTAGGGCAATCGGCCTTCGCGGAAGCCATATCTGTTAAAGTGATCTTGGCAGGTCGATACACTGCTGCGCGTAATTGCCGTTTTGACGTCTGGATATTGTTCCAAATACCAGTCATCATCAACAACAATTTGGAACGGCCACCGATTTTCGAAAAAACCGGAAGTAATGTAGTGCGCGCGCGCCGAGGGCAAGCCGCCCGTTTTCACCTCGTGACTCACGTCGGGGTTGGTTTTGAGGTACCAGTTTTCGTCCACTTGAACGAAGGCAAGAAGCGCTCGCAGCAGAGCGTTAAGCCTATCTTCCGGCAGCTCGATCAACCGCGTTTCGGTTGCGGCACCAGCACCGCACAAATACGAATATGGCATTAGCCCAGGTGTTTCAGACACGGGATCCTCAGGTTCTTCTCCACCGACCGATGCATTCTCGAACACAATTTTACCGCGCTTTGAAAGCAATCCCGACATGTATAGCTCCAATGATCTAGTTTTTACATTAGATTTGCAGTTAATTTGCTAAATCCATCTTAATGCTTACGTATGCCACGCGCAAGAAAATTTTTTCATTAATCATACGTTCCTCAATTTTTAGGAATCTGGCACAAACAAAGAACAACCATGGGTCTCTTGGGATTTTGCGATCATTTTTCCGATAGTCGTGGATGATAATTCGGTTACAAAATTAACGGGGATGCGGCGATCGAGACATTGGGGGGCTAAAACGCCGAAGCCGGGTTCAACCAGATCCAGCCAATTTCCACGTCTGGGGTGGAGTGCCTCTCGAACCGCTCGACGAGGCTGCGTGCTTTTGCGTCGGGAACGGCTACGTAAAGCGACGCCGGCTTACTTGCTGTCATCGTAATATCATACCGAGAGCAGCTTGCGCCAAGCACAACCACTTGCGATTCATGGATACGGTTATTCGGCCCCCGTGAGAGGGTCCGGCAAGAGTTGGACTGGATTTATTTGCAGGTCACCGCAAGCAATTACCGAATTTTTCGAGTCACCGCGTCCATGAAGCGCGCGGTTCTTCTTGCTTTTTCCAAGGACTATCAGTAAATGTCACGTGATCAGGTTTCACGGTTACTTGATTAGTTAGCGCAATTTTCGAACAGGAATTTGGTGCCATGGATCATTGCGAAGAAGTCAGTCCTGGAGTCGCCTCCCCGATCACCGGACATGGTTGGAGCGCACCTGCGCTCGGCGATGTATCCGATGACACGATCGCGAGGCTGGTAAGGGACATCGAAAAAACCGGTTTCGCCATGCTGCCCGGCTATATCGCGGCCAGTGATCTGAAGCATTTGCAGCAATTTGTGGAAACGAAAATTGCAGACGCCGACAACCAATACACCGCATTGACCGGAAACGCCGCGTTTGTAGGCACGATGCTCGGTGCCATCGGCGAGTCTCCTACATTCCTCAGCCTCATGCACCGGATTTATGCAAAAGCCTATGGCCCGTCGATACCGCGACAAGCCATATACCAAGTTCTGCGGTGCCTGAAGGGCGAAACAGGGCTGAAACATGCCTATTTTTTTCACTATGATTCCTATGTCGTGACCGCGTTACTGCCTATTATTGTACCGACCAGCGGCAATATGGGGAATCTTCTGATGAAGCCAAACTGCCGGGCGGTCAGGTCTTCTTATTTCGGGAATCTTTTGGATAAGCTTCTGGTCGACAACAAGCTTGCGCAGGTTTTGTTTCGCTTCGCCGCGCGCACGCACCGCGCCGGCTTTTCCGACGTGATGATCGTTCCGGGGAATCTGTATTTCTTCTGGGGTTACCGCACCATCCATGCGAATGCCCCTTGCGATATCGACAAGATCCGCGCCACGGCCTTGTTTCATTTTGCCGATCCCCATGCAGGAAGCGCTCTGCGCAAAATCACCGGTCGAGCAAAAGTGCGCGCGGCGGTTGAGAAGGAGCCTGAGCTGGCAGTGTGAATGGGATGCCGCAAAGGGCACCCACCTCACGCACTGTCGTCCTTAGTACCGCCGGTGCGCCACCATCGCCTCATCGACGATGGTCATGAATTTTTCCCGGAAGACCGCTTCGGAGAACCGCATGGCATTCTCCCGGCAGGAGGTCGCCGAGATCTGCGCTTCCATCGCAGTGAATTTCTTCACCGCATCAATGATCGACTCCTCGGTTTGCGCCGCAAATAAAACACCCGTCCGCGGCGCTGATGGATCGGCCAAAATAATATCTCGCGCGCCGCCTTCGCCGAAAGCGATGACCGCCGTACCGCACGCCTGAGCTTCCACCATGGTGATGCCAAAATCCTCCTCGGCCGCAAACACCATGCCGCGCGTGGTCTGCATCAGGCCGATGAGTTCGGCGCGTTTGACCGGCGGACGCAGTGTGATGTTGGACGCAGTCTTGGCCGCTTTTGCAACGAGCGGCGCGGTTGTTCCGGTACCGACGACCGTAAGTTTGTGCTGCGGCATCCGGCAAAATGCCCGCACGATCAGATCGACCAGTTTGTAGGGGACGAAGCGCGAAACCACGAGAAACCCTTCGCGCGGCCCTTCGCCGGGGAGAAAATCCTGCACTGCCACAGGCGGTGCCACGACAAAGGCATCGCGACGGTAGGTTTTTTGGATGCGTTTGGCGATATAAGACGAATTGGCAACAAACACATCGACCCCGTGAGCCGAACTTACGTCCCACATGCGCATTTTATGCAGCAGCCAGCGCACATATAGGCTTTTTAGCCCGGTCTCGATCCCAGCCTCGCTCAGATATTGCGCCTGCAGGTCCCAGGCGTAGCGCATCGGTGAATGCACATAGCTCACATGCACTTGTTTCGGCCCGGTGAGCACGCCCTTCGCGACAGCATGGTTGCTGGAAATCACCAGATCATAACTTTTCACGTCGAACTGCTCAATCGCAAGCGGCATAAGCTGTAAATAGTTGCGGAAATACTTGCGTGCCAACGGCAGTTTCTGAATGAAACTAGTGGTGACCTGACGCCCACCAAGAAAGCCACGCGCCTCAGGTGGCAGAAAATCCACCACAGCGAACACATCTGCCTGCGGGTAGCAGTGCAATATCTGCTCCACCACACGTTCAGACCCCGCATAATGCTCCATCCATTCATGGATGATCGCGACTCTCATGTCTTGCTCCGCTCCATCCGCTCGCGTGTGGAAAGAATGTTCAGTAGTGTCTCGGCGGCGCGATGCCAGGTCATGGCACGTGTATGCTCCAGTCCAGCGGCACGCCGCTGGGTTTGCTGCGCCGTATCATCCAGCAATAGCAACACGCGCCTGGCGATATCCTCTGGCGAGAGCGGATCGCAATACAGTGCTGCGTCACCGCAGGTTTCGCGCAACGCGGGAATGTCCGCCGCCACCACCGGGCAGCCACTTGCCATCGCCTCCACCGCGGGTAAGCCAAAACCTTCGTAGCGCGAGGGGAACACGAAGCAGGCTGCGGCCTGGTACAAGGCTTTCAACTGCGCATCGCTGACGCGGCCGATATAGTGCGCCGGCTGCGGTAGGTCGGCAGCACCTCCGCTGCGGAACGCGTTGCCGCCGAGGCTGCCGACGATCACCAGTGGTACCCCGCGCTGAGCGAGACATTGCGCAAGCGTTCCAAGTGCCCGCATGTTTTTATGCGCGGCCAAGGTACCCACCACGAGCACGAAACCGCCGCGTTCCAGCCCATGCACCGCCAGAATATCGGCCTGCGCGGTAATGCGCCCGATATGATCGGCCCCTTCGGGCATCACCGCTACCTGCCCGGGAGCCGCGCGCAGATGGCGGAGAATTTCAGCGCGCGAAAATTCCGAGACGGTCACAACTTGTGTCCCGAACCTCACAAGCAAACCCTGCATGGTTTTGTACCACAACCGGAATTTCCAGGAATAGGCTTCGGGGGTACTGAACACACCAGCGTCGTGAATCACGACAACCTGGCGGCGACCCCGCAAAGGCGCGGTGTTCCCAGGGTTAATCAGCAGCCCGTCGCGCGCGGCACCGGGCAGATCCCATTGTTCCCAGGCTTGGCCATGCAATCGACCAACCTCCACGGCTCCTGGAAAAGCTTTTGTCGCCGTCGGGGGCACCAAAAGTTGCACCCTCCCCCCCTGTAGTTGCTGCAATGCCAAAGTCAGCTCTGTGGCAAAACGCTGAACGCCAGACAGATTTTGCGCTGTAAAGCGGCCGTTGACGTAGAGCCGTTGCAGAGTGTTAACCTTTCAATGACGGCGGCGGCCCGTAGGCCATCTGACGGGCAATGGCACCGTGTGAAAGTGATGCTCGGGCAGTCTTTGCGTCGTACCGCACACGCGCGGCTGTGGCGATGAGAAGGGCAAGCAGCACGTAGAAATCCGGTGAAGACAGGGTAGGTCCGGATACCATTGCCGACGTAAACTCACCAAGAATGGCGGCGGAGCAACCATGCATCACCAATCGCTGCTCCGGCGATGTGGCGAGCCGATGGGCCTTGCGGACATGCAGCATGAGCGAAGCGATAAACCAGAGCAAACCCAGAATGCCCCAGATGCCGACCGAGGCGCATAACCCCGGTCCTAGGCTCGAAGATCGGTTGCTGCCCCAGCCAACGCCAAGCCCGTAGCTTTCCCTCATCTCGTTCAGACTGTCAATGTCGGCCGTTGTGCGGTCGACGTAGGAGGACGATTCTTGTTTGTTCAACGTCGCGTTCACGATCACTCCGGCCTCGTGCGCAACGCCAGGTGCTACTGCCGGTACCGTTACCAAGCAGATGACGGTAATGGCAGTGGCGATGGCAAAACCGGCGGCCACGCGTTTGCGTGTTGCCGGGGAGGCAGCAATAAGCGTGTAGAGCAGCAGTGGTACGCTCATGATGGCAAGCGTGACATAGCCGGTGGTCGCAGTACACAACAAAATAACCGCAAGTCCAGACACAAGCAGGATACGTGGCAGAATCGCCTTGTCACCATTGAAAATTACCCAAGCCGCGGCACTGACCGAGCCGCAAAGGTATCCCGCCAGTGCCGAGGGTTCGCTGAACGGCCCGTTGATTCGGATCAATGATCCGATCTTTTCATCTGACAGTAGCGACCAGCCCGGATTGGACAGAAAAAAATCCGCCGGATACCAGACATGCACGGTAGTTCCGGCAAATTGCCAAAGCGCGATCACCACTGCCAGTATGCCGCTGGCAAAGTAGGCGTCGAGCAGGCGGCGGCGGTTAAAGCCGGTGCGGGTGAGGTAGAATGCCGCCGTTACAGTCAACCCCGCATCGGCCAGAAGGTACATGTCCTGGGTGTAATTCCCCGCGTTCGGAGCCAGCGGTGTGAGTACGATAAAACCCGAAAGTTTCTGCGGCCATACAAGAATCTCGTCTTCAAACAGGCGAGGCATAATAAAGGAACTGACAATCGCCCCGATCACGACGAGGATGAACGGTGCCAGTACGCGTAGCACGATTGATTCGGCCGTATAATGTGTTCCGAGAACAAGATTGAGAAGAAAAAAACCAATGAACAGCGCGGTTGGAACGAGGGGCGGCAGAACGCCATAGCCTCCGATGACAATGACCGCAGCGGCACCGAACACGGAACCAAGCAGAATGAGCATAAGCAGACGCCCCGGTTGCTGCCAGAACCAAAGACTAACCGGAATAAAAATGACCCCGAGCGCTGTAATCATCGTGTAACATCCCTCCACTGAAGATCAGCGGCTTCAATGCCGTCCGTTACACAAAAGGCACAGCACCACAAAACCTTAAGGGGTCCAATCATATCAGAAGGCATAAAAATCATGGCTCTATCTGTAATTCATATCGATACTTTAATTCCCATGGCAATGGCGAAGCAATAACGCGAGGTTGAATCGGCTTGAAAGGGCAATGCGATGGAGCCAGCGCATGTAGCTTGCAAGATATTTCGCGGCGATTCCATGGCGGACTCGGATGAATTCCTTCAGCCAGAAATAGCGGTTGTTGGCAATCTGGACGCGGATATTCAACCGGGAACCCGTTTAGGTTATTGCCCCCGGAAATCTGTCCACGCTCCCTTTACCGTCGCGAGCTCCACTACCCAATCTGGGGTGATCATCTCTGTAATAGAGTGATTCGACTTCGTTGATAATAATACCGTGTGGTCGGCCGAGTGCGGCGATGAGTTCGTTGTGCAGATTGAAAGCGCGCCGTGAGGTGTGTGAGACGCTGATGACTGA
>JAQTXH010000004.1:0-11535 GCA_028688905.1 Acidiphilium sp.
CACGTTCGAACAAGCGGACGGATGATCTGATCATCCGGCGCCGTAAGGTCGGGAAGGGCTGATCGATGACACGCTCCGTATGGAAAGGCCCGTTCGTTGACGGGTATATGCTGGCCAAGGCCGAGACTTCGCGCGCTTCGGGCCGCAACGAGATCATCAAGATCTGGTCGCGCCGCTCGACCATTCTGCCGCAGTTCATCGGTCTGACCTTTGGTGTTTACAACGGCCGGAAGTTTCTGCCGGTTCAGGTCAACGAAAACATGGTGGGCCACAAGTTCGGTGAATTCTCGCCGACCCGCACGTTCACCGGCCACTCGGCTGATAAAAAGGCGAAACGAGGCTAATATGAGCAAGCCCAATCATCCGCGCGCCCTGGACGAGACCGAAGCCGAGGCCGTGCTGCGTAATATTCGCGTCAGCCCCCGCAAGCTGAACATCGTCGCGGCCTCGATTCGCAACCTGCCCGCCGGTCGCGCGATCGCTGAACTGACGTTCAGCAAAAAGCGGATCGCGCAGGAGGTCAAAAAACTCGTGCAGAGCGCTGTCGCGAATGCCGAGAACAATCATCAGCTCGACGTCGATCGGCTGGTCGTCACCACCGCCGAAGTTGGCCGGGGCATCGTGATGCGGCGGTTTCAGGCACGCGGTCGCGGCAAGGCGGCGCGGGTCGAGAAATGGTTCAGCCATATACGGATCGTGGTCGCCGAGCGCGATATCATCACAAAAGCCGAGAAGCGCGCGGCGGGCCGTAACCGGCCGGCGGGTGCAGCGAGTCCGGTCATTGAAGGGGCGCAGGCGTAATGGGTCACAAGGTCAATCCGATCGGGCTGCGGCTCGGCATCAATCGCACCTGGGACAGCCGGTGGTTTGCGGGTGCCGATTACGCCAAGCTGCTGCATGACGATCTGAAGCTGCGCGAGCATCTGATGACGCGGCTTGCCGGTGCGGGCATTTCCAAGGTGCTGATCGAGCGCCCGGCGAAAAAGCCGCGGGTGACGATTTATGCCGCGCGTCCCGGTGTGGTCATCGGCAAGAAGGGCCAGGATATCGACGTTCTGAAGAAGGAATTGTCGGTGATGGCGAAGGCCGACGTGTCGTTGAACATTGTCGAGATTCGCAAGCCGGAAATCGACGCTGTGCTGGTCGCGCAGAATATTGCCCAGCAGCTCGAGCGCCGGGTGGCGTTCCGCCGGGCGATGAAGCGGGCGGTGCAGTCGGCGATGCGCCTCGGCGCGCAAGGCATCCGGATCAATTGCGGAGGTCGTCTCGGTGGGGCGGAGATCGCGCGGATGGAATGGTATCGCGAAGGGCGGGTGCCGTTGCACACGCTGCGCGCGGATATTGATTTCGGCACCGCGACGGCCAAGACCACCTACGGCACTTGCGGCGTGAAGGTATGGATCTTCAAGGGCGAGATCATGGGTCGTGACCCACTCGCCCAGGATCGCCGTGCCGCCGAACAAGCGCCGCAGCGCTAAGCGAGAGTAGGGCAAATGCTACAACCGAAGAAAACCAAGTTCCGCAAGGCGCATAAGGGCCGTATCCACGGTCTGGCCAAGGGGAATACCCAGTTGAATTTCGGCACGTTCGGCCTCAAGGCGCTGGAACCGGAACGGATCACCGCGCGGCAGATCGAGAGTGCGCGCCGGGCGATTACCCGCCAGATGAAGCGCGCGGGCCGCGTGTGGATCCGGATTTTTCCGGATCTGCCGGTTTCGACCAAGCCGGCCGAAGTGCGCATGGGCTCGGGCAAGGGTAGCCCGGAATTCTGGGTGGCGCGGGTGCATCCCGGCCGGATCATGTTCGAGATCGATGGCGTTGCCGAAGGGATCGCCCGCGAGGCGCTGACCCTGGGGGCGGCGAAACTGCCGATCAAGACGAAAATTGTCACCCGCATCGGGGAGGCTTGAGATGGCGAAGGACGGGGTCAACAGGGCGGCCGACATTCGGTTGAAGTCGCCGGACGAGACCAGTGATCTGCTGCTCGATTTGAAGCGCGAGCAGTTGAATCTGCGGTTCCAGCGGGCGACCGGCCAGCAGGAGAATACCAGCCAGATGCGCAAGACACGGCGCGATGTGGCGCGGGTGAAGACGATTATGGCCGAGCGCGTCCGCGCCGCGGCCAAGGTTTGAGGGAATAGAGTTATGCCGAAGCGCGTCCTGACCGGGCGGGTCGTGAGCGACAAGATGGACAAGACCGTTACGGTCCTGGTCGAACGTCGCGTCATGCATCCGCTGTACAAGAAATTCATCCGCCGCTCGAAGAAGTATGCGGCGCATGACGAGGCAAATATCTGCGCCACCGGCGATCTGGTGCGCATCGAGGAATGCCCGCCGATCAGCAAGCGCAAGGCGTGGCTGGTGACCGCCCGTAATGGCGAGTCCCTGGCCGCGGCCCCTGCCGAAGCACAGGTGGCCTGACATGATTATCGTAGAATCCAATCTCGATGTCGCCGACAATTCCGGCGCGCGCCGGGTGCAGTGCATCAAGGTGCTCGGCGGTTCGAAGCGTCGGATCGCTTCGGTTGGCGACGTGATCGTGGTTTCGATCAAGGACGCGATCCCGCGCGGCAAGGTCAAGAAGGGCGATGTGCATCAGGCCGTGGTGGTGCGCACCGCCTATCCGGTGCGGCGCGCCGATGGCAGCGTGATCCGGTTCGACCGCAATGCGGCGGTGCTGATCAACAAGCAGATGGAGCCGATCGGCACCCGTATTTTCGGGCCGGTCACGCGTGAACTGCGCGCGCGCAAGTTCATGAAGATCATTTCTCTGGCACCGGAGGTGCTTTGATATGGCCGCACGTATCCGCAAGGGCGACCAGGTCGTCGTGATTTCAGGTGCCAGCAAAGGCCGCCGGGGTGAAGTGCTGCGTGTGCTGCCCACCGAGGACCGCGCCGTGGTCCAGGGCGTCGCGATCGCGAAGCGCCACACCAAGGCACGCGGCATGGGCGAGCCGGGCGGCATTATCAACAAGGAAATGCCGATCCATTTGTCGAATATCGCATTGATCGATCCCGAGACGAAAAAACCGACGCGGGTTGGTTTTCGCACACTCGATGATGGTCGCAAGGTCCGGGTCGCCCGTAAGAGCGATTCCGTGATCGATGGTTGAGGACAGTATCATGAGCGAAACCATGACCAAGACCCGCCTGCATCAACATTACGAGGATGTTGTGCGCGCGGCGTTGCAGGCCGAATTCGGCTACACCAATGTGATGCAGGTGCCGAAGTTGGAAAAGATTGTCATCAACATGGGTGTCGGTGAAGCGGCGGCCGATCAGAAGAAGCTCGATGCGGCGGTTGCCGAATTGACGCTGATTGCGGGACAGAGACCGGTGAAAACCGTGGCAAAAAAGGCGATCGCGGGATTCAAGATCCGCAAGGGTCTGCCGATTGGCTGCAAGGTGACGCTGCGCCGCGCGCGGATGTATGAATTCCTCGACCGTCTGGTGACGATTGCTTTGCCGCGGGTTCGCGATTTCCGTGGGATTTCGGGCAAGGGTTTCGATGGTCGCGGCAATTTCGCAATGGGCATGAAGGAACAGATCGTGTTTCCGGAAATCGCCTATGACAAGGTCGATCAGGTGCGCGGCATGGACATTGTGTTCGTGACCACGGCTCGTAACGATACCGAAGCGAAAGCACTGCTCAAGGGGTTCAGCATACCCTTCGTCTAAGCGCGTTGCCTGGGTTTGGCGCTCAGGCGGGTTGTTTGGGATCGGGTTTGCGGAGCGCGTACACAGTTTAATGGAAAACCGCCGGATAGTGCCGGCAGGTTCCGGAGGATAGAAGACGATGGCGAAGACCTCTCAGGTCAATCGAAATAACCGGCGGATCAAAATGGCGGCGCGCGACAAGGGTAAGCGCGCGGTGCTGAAGGCGATCGTGATGGATCGCACGCTGCCGGTGGAAGACCGTTTCGACGCGACGATGAAGCTGGCACAACTGCCGCGCAATGGTGCGGCGGTGCGGGTGCGGCTGCGTTGCGAACTGACCGGCCGTTCGCGCGGCAACTACCGTAAATTCAAGCTTTGCCGCATCGCGTTGCGCGACTTGGCCAGTGCCGGGCAGATCCCCGGCATGGTCAAGGCCAGCTGGTAAGGAGGGCAAGCCATGTCGATGTCTGATCCGTTGGGTGACATGCTTACCCGTATCCGTAATGCGCAGCGCGCGCGTCACACCATGTGTGTCGCTCCGGCCTCGCATCTGCGGGCCAATGTGCTCGAAGTGCTCAAGCGCGAGGGGTTCATTCGCGGGTTCTCGAAAGAGGATCTGCGCCCCGGTGTCGCGCAGTTGCGCATCGAGCTGAAATATAACGAAGGCGAGCCGGTCATCAAGGAAATCACCCGGATTTCCCGTCCAGGTCGCCGGGTTTACTCGAAGATCAAGGAATTGCCGCGGGTTTATGCCGGGTTGGGGATTTCCATCCTGTCGACGCCACGCGGCGTGATGAGCGATGTCGAAGCGCGCACTGCCAATGTCGGCGGTGAAGTGCTCTGCCGTGTATTCTGAGGAGGCAGCATCATGTCACGTGTAGGTAAATATCCGGTCCCCTTGCCGCAGGGCGTTTCGGTCAGTGTGGTCGATGGCGTTCTGACCGCCAAGGGCAAGCTCGGCGAATTGACCATGCCGGTGTCCGAGCGGGTCGAGGCGCGCATCGAGGATGGCAAGCTCGCGGTGTTTCCCCGCAACAAGGAAGCGGCGTCGCGCATGATGTGGGGTACCACGCGCGCGAATGTCGCCAATATGGTTGAGGGTGTTTCCAAAGGTTATGCGAAGGTTCTGGAAATCACCGGAACCGGTTTCCGCGCCGCGGTGCAGGGAAGCAACTTGGTGATGAACCTTGGATTTTCGCATGATGTGGTGTTTCCGGTTCCCCCCGGCATCAAGATTTCATGCGAGAAGCCGACCCTGATCAAGGTCGAGGGGATCGACAAGCGGCTGGTGGGTCAGGTTTGTGCCGAAATCCGCGCCTTCCGTCCGCCGGAGCCTTACAAGGGCAAGGGCGTGAAGTTCGAGGGCGAGGCGATCCGGCGTAAGGAAGGCAAGAAGAAGTAATGACCGCGACATATGAC
Organism: Acidiphilium sp.; assembly: GCA_028688905.1. Lineage (GTDB taxonomy): Bacteria > Pseudomonadota > Alphaproteobacteria > Acetobacterales > Acetobacteraceae > Acidiphilium. The sequence continues at coordinate 5,077 of JAQTXH010000004.1, forward strand.
AATGAAGTGCGGCGCCGGCAGCGCCTGCGCTACCAGCTCAAGCAGAAATCGGGTGGCCGGTTGCGGCTCTCGGTGTTTCGCTCCGGTAAGCACATCTATGCCCAGGTAATCGACGATGCGGCCGGGCGCACGCTCGCCGCGGCATCGTCGCTCGATGCCGGGTTGAAGGCTGAGCTGAAGACCGGGGCCGATCGCGCCGCCGCTGTGGCGGTGGGAAAGCTGGTGGCCGAACGGGCGAAGGAAGCCGGGATCACTAAGGTCGCGTTCGACCGGGGTGCGTATAAATATCATGGCCGGGTGAAAGCCTTGGCCGACGCCGCTCGCGAGAGCGGTTTGGACTTCTGAGGAGCAGGGCATGGCACGGGAACCGAGAGACGGCGGTCGTGGCCGCGAGCGCGAGCGGGATCGCGATGGGGACGAGCTGATCGACAAGCTGGTCACCATCAACCGCGTCGCCAAAGTGGTCAAAGGCGGTCGGCGTTTTGCGTTTGCTGCCCTGGTGGTGGTGGGCGATCAGAAGGGCCGGGTTGGATTTGGCGCGGGCAAGGCGAAGGAAGTGCCGGAAGCCATCCGCAAGGCGACCGAACGGGCCAAGCGCGGCATGATCCGGGTGCCGATGAAGGAAGGGCGGACGCTGCATCATGATATCGAGGGCCATTATGGTGCCGGTCATGTGGTGTTGCGGTCGGCGCCGGCGGGGACCGGAATCATCGCCGGCGGCCCGATGCGCGCGGTGTTCGAAACTCTGGGCATGGGTGACGTGGTGGCCAAATCGCTCGGCAGCCGCAATCCGCATAACATGGTGAAGGCGACGGTCGCCGCATTGTCGAATTGTGCCAGCCCGCGCATCGTCGCGGCGCGGCGCGGCAAGAAAGTGGCTGATTTGTTCGGCACCAAGCGCGAGAAAGAGGTGGTGGCTGATGTCTGATCAGATCAAACGGGTCAAGATCACCCAGACCGGGTCGTCGATCGGGCGCAAACCCGGCCAGAAGGAAACCTTGGTCGGGCTGGGGCTGCGTCATATGCATTCCAGCCGTGAAGTCACGACCACACCAGAGACGCTTGGCCGGATCAAAAAGGTCGCGCATCTCCTGAAGGTCGAGGAGTTGGCATAATGGAACTTAATGAATTACGCGATAATGTGGGCGCGCGGCTGAAATCCAAGCGGCTTGGCCGTGGCATCGGTTCCGGCAAGGGTAAAACCTCCGGCAAGGGTGTCAAAGGCCAGAAGGCACGCGAAGGCGTGTCGCTGAACGGGTTCGAGGGTGGCCAGTTGCCGATCTATCGGCGGTTGCCCAAGCGCGGGTTCACCAACGTGAACCGCAAGGACTACGCGCCGTTGAACGTCGGCACACTGGCGATGTTGATTGCTTCCGGCAAGCTCGACGCATCGGTGCCGATCACCGAGGCTAATCTGCGCGCGGCGGGCGTGTATGCCGGTTCGAAGCTGGCGGGCGTGCGTTTACTGGGTCGTGGCGAGATTTCGGCCAAGGTCGAGATCGAGGTTTCGGGGGCTTCGGCGACCGCGATCGCCGCGATCGAAGGTGCCGGCGGCACGGTCAAGACTTTGGTCGCTAAAGCTGAAGCGCCAGCGGCCTAAACTACCGAAGGTTCTTTCGTTCAAGAGAGAACCGCTTCCTGGACGATGCGTTTGGCTCTTGCCGAAACCAGTCTGGTTACGGCACAATAGGAATAACCGGCGGCGTCTCATGCTCGTGAGACGCCGTTGCCATTTGAGGAATAGCCATGGCTTCCGCCGCTGAACAACTTGCTTCGAGTTTCAATCTTGAGACCCTGTCCAAAGCGACCGATCTGAAAAAACGGATCTGGTTCACTCTTGGCGCGCTGATCGTATTTCGGCTTGGTACCTACATCCCGATTCCCGGCGTCGATCCCACGGTGATGGAGCATATGCTGGCCCAAAACGGTGGCGGTGTGCTGGGCATGTTCAACATGTTCACCGGCGGTGCGTTGGGACGGATGACGGTGTTTGCCCTGAACATCATGCCCTATATTTCCGCCTCGATCATCATGCAGTTGCTACAGGCGGCGGTGCCGTCGCTTGAAACCCTTAAAAAAGAGGGTCAGTCCGGGCAGCAGAAGCTGACGCAGTATACGCGGTATCTCACCGTGTTCATTGCGCTTGCCCAATCTTACGGCATTGCGGTCGGGCTTGAGCATATCACCAGTTCGGTGGGGCCGGCGGTGATCGAGCCGGGCGGGTTCTTTTTGATTACCACGGTGATCACCCTCACCGGCGGCACGGTGTTTCTGATGTGGGTCGGTGAGCAGATCACGTCGCGCGGTATCGGCAACGGCTCCAGCCTGATCATTTTTTCGGGCATCGTGTCGGCGTTTCCTGGTGCCATTGCGAGCGTGCTGCAACTGGGGGCCACCGGCGGGCTTTCGACCGGCTTTGTGATCGGTTTTTTCGTGATGGCGCTCGTCGTCGTAGCTTTTGTCGTCTTCATGGAGCGGGCGCAGCGCCGGGTGCTGATCCAGTATCCGAAGCGCCAGGTGGGGAACCGGATGTTCGGCGGCGATGCCTCGCATCTGCCGATGAAGGTGAATACTTCGGGCGTCATCCCGCCGATTTTCGCCAGTTCGCTGTTGTTGATTCCGGCGACCATCGTGGGGTTCAGCCACGGCACCGGGCCGGGCTGGCTGCAATTTCTTGCGCGGCAATTGTCGAATGGTCAGCCGGGTTACATGACCCTTTACGCCGGGTTGATCATTTTTTTCTCTTATTTCTATACGGCGGTCGTGTTCAATCCCGAGGAAACCGCCGATAATCTGAAAAAATACGGCGGTTTTGTTCCCGGCATCCGGCCGGGGGCGAACACGGCGAAGTATTTCGATACGGTGCTGACCCGATTGACCACGATCGGGGCGGGCTACCTAGTGATCGTATGCCTGATCCCGCAATTTCTGATCGGGCAGTTCGATCTGGCCGCCGGGTATTATTTTGGTGGCACATCGCTGCTAATTGTGGTTTCAGTCACAATGGATACGGTGGCGCAGGTTCAGTCGCATTTGCTGGCACATCAATATGAAGGCCTCATCCGCAAAGGCCGAGGAAGGACACGGACACGATGAACATCATACTTCTAGGGCCGCCGGGTGCGGGCAAAGGCACCCAGGCCAAGGTTTTGCAGGAGCATTACCATGTCGGCCAGATCGCGACCGGCGACATGCTGCGCGCCGAGGTCAAGGCCGGCACCAAGCTGGGCATGGCCGCGAAATCGATCATGGAAGCCGGAGCGCTGGTGCCCGATGATCTGATCATCGACATGCTGGCGCACCGGTTGAGCAAGCCTGATTGCCGGCATGGCTTCATCCTCGATGGATTTCCACGTACCGTGCCACAAGCCGAAGCGCTTGATGCAATGCTCGCCGAGCAGAAGCAGGATCTGCGGGCGGTCATTCTGCTGAAGGTCGACGAGGACGTTCTGATCGAGCGGATCGCCGGCCGGTTTTCATGCGCTCAATGCGGGGCGGGATATCACGAGACATTTCAGCCGACCGCGAAGGCGGGGGTCTGCGACAAATGTGGGTCGACCGAATTCGTCCATCGCCCGGACGACAATCCGGTCACGGTCAAGCAGCGTTTTACCGCCTACAACCAGCAGACCGCGCCAATCGTGCCATATTACCAGGCGCGGAACATCTATTACGAGGTTGACGGCATGGCGGACCTCGATGATGTCTCTAATGCGATCGAAGCGGTGCTGCGCAAGGTGGGCGTTCCCGCGCAGGTCGCCGAGGATGCCGGTTGAGTGGTTCCGAATCGCGTGATATCACGAAAAATTGATGTCGTTCGATTGACTCACCCAGCGTCGGGCGATAGACAACGCCATCTGCGGCGCTCCCTGGCGGGGCGCCGCACTTTATTCAGGTGATGACTTCCGGAATTGAGGCTCTGCTCGGCGAGCGGGTTTCGTTTCTGGGTCAGCGTTAATCATTCGACGATTTCAATCCGCGGCGTGTTCGCTGTCGGAGACCAAGGAGCAGCAGCGTGGCGCGTATTGCCGGCGTAAACATACCCTCGAACAAGCGCGTGCTGATCAGCCTGCGCTATATCTATGGCATCGGGCCCACCAAGGCGCGTGACATTTGCACGACACTTGCGATCAGCGACGACAAGCGGGTCAATCAGCTGTCCGATGACGAGATCGCCAAGATCCGTGAGTTGATCGACAAGGATTTCCGTGTCGAAGGCGATTTGCGCCGCGAAGTGGCGATGAACATCAAGCGCCTGGTCGATCTCGGCTGCTACCGTGGTCTGCGCCATCGTAAGGGCTTGCCGGTGCGCGGTCAGCGGACCCACACCAATGCCCGCACCCGCAAGGGCAAGGCCGTGGCGATCGCCGGCAAAAAGAAGGTCACGAAGTAAGCCTTCGTACCTTCCCTCTGATGGAGTGATCCGCGCCGGTGTTCAGCCGGTCGCCGGGTTGAAAGAAAGACAGGATTTCTCATGGCCAAACCAGCCGCCGCGCGTCCCCGCCGCAAGGAACGCAAAAACATCAGTTCAGGCGTCGCGCATGTGCTCGCGAGCTTCAACAACACCATGGTGACCATCACCGACACCCAGGGCAACGCGATTTCCTGGTCCTCCGCCGGGAGCCAGGGGTTCAAGGGCAGCCGTAAGTCGACCCCGTATGCGGCGCAGGTCGCCGCCGAGGATGCCGGGCGCAAGGCACGTGAGCATGGCATGGAGACGCTGGAAATCGAGGTGAGCGGGCCGGGTTCGGGCCGTGAGAGCGCGTTGCGGGCATTGCAGACGGTCGGGTTCTCGATCACCGCGATCCGCGATCTGACGCCGATTCCGCATAATGGTTGCCGCCCGCGCAAGCGGCGTCGCGTGTAAAGTATCTGGGTGAAACGTGCCTCGGTTTGGCAGGCGTTTTGGCGGATCACGCGTTTTTGGAAGGTGAGAGCGGCGTTGCCGTTCAACCGGAGGGACTGATGTTGAAAGATACCCACTTGGCGATGCAGCGGAACTGGCAGACGCTTCGCAAGCCGGAAAAGCTTGATATCGAACCTGGTGCCGACGACATGCGGGTGGCGACGATTATCGCCGAGCCGCTGGAACGCGGCTTCGGTGTCACGCTCGGCAATGCGCTGCGCCGGATTCTGTTGTCATCATTGCATGGTGCTGCGGTAACGGCCGTGCGGATCGATGGCGTGCTGCACGAATTTTCCTCGATCGCCGGCGTGCGCGAGGACGTGACTGACATTGTCCTGAATATCAAGCAGATTGCGGTGCGGATGCATGGCGAAGGCCCGAAGCGGATGACGCTGACGGCCAAGGGACCGTGTGAAGTCACCGCCGCGATGATCCAGGTCGGCCACGATATCGAGGTGATGAACCCCGACCTCGTGCTTTGCACCCTTGACGACGGTGCCACGCTTGGCATGGAATTCACCGTCGATGCCGGGCGGGGTTATGTTGCCGCCGCCGCCAACCGGCCGGAAGACGCGCCGATCGGGCTGATCCCGGTCGATTCGATTTATTCCCCGGTGCGTAAGGTTTCGTACCGGGTCGAGCCGACTCGCGTGGGGCAGGTGACCGACTATGATCGGTTGATCATCTCGATCGAGACGAATGGTGCGGTGACGCCCGAAGATGCGGTGGCGCTGGCCGCCCGCATTCTGCAGGATCAGTTGGGCATGTTCGTCAATTTCGAGGAGCCGCAGCGGCTGCGCTCGGAAGAGCCGCGCCCGGAACTGCCGTTCAACCCTAATCTGCTGCGCAAGGTGGACGAGCTGGAACTGTCGGTCCGTTCGGCGAACTGCCTGAAGAACGACAATATCGTCTATATCGGCGATCTGGTGCAGAAATCCGAACAGGAAATGCTGCGCACGCCGAATTTCGGCCGCAAATCGCTCAACGAGATCAAGGAAGTCCTCACCGCAATGGGACTTGGGCTTGGCATGCTGGTGCCGGACTGGCCGCCTGAGAATATCGAGGATCTGGTCAAGCGTTCCGACCAGCCGTTCTAATCTGTCATTCGTTTTTTCTGATCTGGAGTAACCCCTATGCGTCACGGTCTTGCAGGACGTAAACTCGGCGTCACCACGTCTCACCGGGCGGCGATGTTCCGCAACATGGCGGTGGCTCTGCTCAAGCATGAGCAGATCACCACCACGTTGCCGAAGGCGAAAGAACTTCGCCCGGTTGCGGACAAGTTGATCACCCTTGGCAAGCGTGGCGGGTTGCATGCGCGCCGGCAGGCTCATGCCGTGCTGCGCGACGAGGTGATTGTGTCCAAGTTGTTCGCGGCTCTGGCCGATCGGTATAAGGAACGCCAGGGCGGTTATACCCGCGTGCTCAAAGCCGGCATGCGCTACGGCGATGCGGCGGACATGGCGGTGATCGAACTGGTCGATCGCGATCCCGCCGCCAAGGGCCTGGACAGTGGCCCAAAGCCGGAAGCCAAGGACGATGAGGATGCAGCG
>JAQTXH010000004.1:11635-262722 GCA_028688905.1 Acidiphilium sp.
CAAGCTGCATGATGTAAAAGATGCAGCGCAAGCTGCATGATGTAAAAGATGCAGCGCAAGCTGCATGATGTAAAAGATGCAGCGCAAGCTGCATGATGTAAAAGATGCAGCGCAAGCTGCATGATGTAAAAGATGCAGCGCAAGCTGCATGATGTTAGCAGTGCGACCCAGGTGGCTTGAAGTTCGGCTGGTCACAAACGCTTGAGGTCAGGGAAAGGCGCGGCGTTGGCCGCGTCTTTTGCGTTGCAATTTGGCTCAGCCGCCTTATCGTTGCGGCATGAAAACACTAGCACTGATGATGGTTCCCGCCGTGATTTTGCTGGCATCGTGCTCCGGCGGCATGGGGTCGAGTCCGCCGACCGCCAGTCAGGCGCAGGCGGATAACGCGACCTTCCTTTCCAGCCTGTCACCCGTATCGCGGCAGACCGCTCTCTATTGCCAGGGGCAGTTGCAGCAGAAACTGGGCGGCACGGTCTATGCGGTGGCAGCGCCCAGTCTGCAAACCGGTAACATTACGGCAAACGCCACGACCAACGCGATTAGACAGCGGTTGCTGGTCGTTTACGACCGGATCGACAACGGCACCGTCACCTCGGCGGCGCAGGAATGTCATCTTCACTCAGAAAATTTGGTCGTCCGTCCTTCACACGCCGAGTAATTTTGCCTTAAATACCAAAGGTCATTTGGCGCTTTCTTTCAAGAAAACCCCATTTTCTTGGAAAAAAAATAAAAAACCTTGTTTTGCGGCGGTTGAGCGCCAGCACCCGCCCTCATGCCGGCGGTTTTTTTCAGTGGACACGGCGCAACAACTTGATTATCCGTTGTGCTGCGTTCAACCCTGATCATGGAGGTATCTATGCATAGTATTGTATTTGCCTCCCGTGGCGGAAACCAGGCAGCGCGGGATCTTTCCGCGCGTTAGGGTCTCCGCCCCCCAGGTACCGCCCCCAGGCACCGCCGGTGTGCCCTGACTGATTTTCATTCCATTCAGTAATCCAGAGGTGATCTCGCGGAAGCGGGATCGTTGAACAAATGTCTTCGCTCGAACCTAAACTGGCATCGCCGTTCCGCGCGGTGTTTGGCTTCGTTGGCCGTCGCTGGCTGGAACATCGCGCGCTGTTCGCCGTCACCGCGGTTGCCATGGTGCTCGGAACCCTCACCGACGTGTTCATGCCGCTCTATGCCGGCGATCTGATCAACGCGGTGGCTTCGCGCAATGCCGCTTCGTTGCATGCGGCGTTGATGGCGCTGGCGATGATTGCCTTTCTCGGCGCGGCGCAGACCGTGATGCGCTATGTCGCGTTTCGCGCGGTTGTGGCGCTGACTCTGCACATGATGGCCGGCATGGCGCGTGCCGCGTTTTTCCGGGTGCAGCGCTTTGCCTCGGACTGGCACGCTAATAATTTCGCGGGTGCGATCGTCCGCAAGATCACCCGCGGGATCTGGGCGGTGGATTTGCTGAACGATACCGTGCTGGTGGCGTTTTTGCCGGCGCTCGCGGTGCTGATCGGCACTTCACTGATGCTCGGGCTGCAATCGCCGGCCATGGGTTTGCTGATCGCGTTCGGGGCCATCGCCTACATCGGTGTCACCGCGCTGATGCAGATCAAATACGTCGTGCCGGCAGCGCAGCTTTCCAACCGGCTCGATACCGCGATCGGCGGGGCGCTGGCCGATGCGGTGTCGTGCAACGCGGTGGTCAAGGGGTTTGCGGCCGAAGCGCGCGAGGACGCGATTTTGGCGCGGGTGGTCGATAAATGGCAGCGCCGGACCAGCCGGTTCTGGATGCGCAGCACCCTGGTGGGCACCGGGCAGAGTGCCGCGCTGATGGCGTTGCGCGCCGCGATCATCGGGCTGGCGCTGTATTTATGGTGGATCCGGCGCGCCAGTGCCGGGGAGGTCGCGACGGTGATCACCGCCTATCTGATCGTGCTTGGCTATCTGCGCGATGTTGGCTACCACATCGCCAACCTCCAGCGCTCGGTCAACGAAATGGAAGATATGGTGCGGTTGCAGGAGCAGGAAATATCGATCGCCGACCGGCCCGGCGCGATGCCGGCCGCGATCGTGCGCGGGACCATCGTGTTCGACCGGGTGGACTTCGCCTACGGCAATCACGCATCGCCGCTGTTTCGCGACCTGTCGGTGACGATCGCGCCGGGCGAGCGCGTGGGTCTGGTGGGACACTCGGGATCGGGCAAGACCACATTCGTCAAATTGATCCAGCGTCTGCACGACGTGACGGGCGGAAAAATTCTGATCGATGGCCAGAACACGGCGCATGTCACTCAGGAATCGCTGCGCGCCTCGATCGCCATCGTCGCGCAGGAGCCGATATTGTTTCATCGCTCACTCGCCGAAAACATCGCTTACGGCCGGCCCGAGGCCACCGCGGCGGAGATCGAAAACGCGGCGATGCTGGCGAATGCGCATGACTTCATCATGCGGCTGCCCAACGGGTATCGCACGCTGGTGGGTGAGCGGGGGGTGAAACTGTCGGGCGGCGAGCGGCAACGGGTGGCGATCGCGCGGGCGTTTCTCGCCGATGCGCCGATCTTGATTCTCGATGAAGCCACCGCCAGCCTCGATTCCGAATCGGAGGCGCTGATCCAGCAAGCGGTGGAACGGCTGATGACCGGGCGCACCGTCATTGTGGTCGCGCACCGGCTTTCGACCGTGCGGGCACTGGACCGCATCCTGGTTTTCGATCAGGGTTCGATTGTCGAGCAGGGCACCCACGAGGCCCTGACGGCTGCACATGGCGGTATCTATCGCCGCCTGTTCGAGCGCCAGGCGCTGGGACTGATGACGCAACCTTGAGGAACACCACGATGAAGTTCAACGACATCGCCGCCGAGACACCGACCCGGGAGAGCCTTGCCGCCGCCTACGCCACACTCGATGGCCTGCTCGATCGCGGGGCGGTGAGCGAGGCGTTGGCCGGGTGGGAACGGTTGCGCCGCGCCACCGGTACCTGGTCCGCACTGGTCTATCTGCGTTTCGCACAGGATACGGCCAGTGCCGCGTACAAAGCCGCCCGTGAATACGCCGACGAACTCGGGCCGGTGATCGCCGATCATGAGACCACGTTGAAAAACCGCCTGCTGGCGCTCGACCCCGCCCCGATCGAGGCCCAGTATGGCCGGCACGCGCTGGATATCTGGCGCAACGACGTCACCACTTTTGCGCCGGTGATCGCCAAGGATCTGGAAGAGGAGGCCAAGCTCGACGCCAGCTACACGGAGCTTCTTGCCGCGGCGAAAATCGAATTCGACGGCCAGACTCTCAATCTTTCGGGTCTGACCCCCTACGCTGAAAGCCTCGACCGCGACACCCGCCATCGGGCGGCGACGGCGCGCTGGGCGTTTTTTGCCGAGAATGGCGATAAACTCGACGAGATTTACGACAAGCTGGTAAAGCTTCGCCACAGGATGGCGCGCGCGCTGGGCGATGAAAACTTCATCGCCCTCGGCTACCGCCGGATGGGCAGGCTCGATTATGGCCCCGAACAGGTCGCGACATACCGCCAGGAAGTGCTCAGATACGTCACCCCGCTGGTCGCGAAACTGATCGAGCAGCGCCGTGTCGCCAACGGGTTGGAGACGCTCTATGCCTGGGACGAGGCGCTGGTCGACCCCAAAGGCAACCCGAAGCCGGCCGGCGACCACGATGCGTTGGTGATCAAAGCCAATCAGATGTTCGAGGCGATGGACCCTCGCCTTGCCGGATTTTACAAGCAGATGAGCGAAGGCGGCTTCATGGATCTGAAGAACCGCCCGACCAAGGCGGGTGGCGGGTTCTGCACCTCGTTTCCGGCGTTCGGCATGCCGTATATTTTCGCCAATTTCAACGGCACCCATCACGACGTGGACGTGTTCACCCATGAAATGGGCCACGCATTTCAGAACTATCAGAGCCGCAACCAGCCTTCGCTCGACTATCTCTGGCCTACGTCGGAATCGGCGGAAATCCACTCGATGAGCCTGGAATTTCTCGCCTATCCGTACATCGCGCCGATGTTCGGCGACCAGACCGAGCGGTATCGGCGGATGCATCTGATCGGCGCGCTGGAATTCCTGCCGTATGGCGTGTGTGTCGATCACTTCCAGCATGAGGTGTATGCCAACCCCGAGGCGACCCCCGCCGAACGCCACGCGATGTGGCTGAAACTTGAGGCGATGTATCTGCCGTGGCGCAACTGGGGGGATCTCGCATACCCGGCGAAGGGGGCGCGCTGGCAGGCGCAAGGGCATATCTATGGCGTGCCGTTTTATTATATCGACTACACCCTGGCGCAGTGCTGCGCCCTGCAATTCTGGGTGAAATCGCAGCAGAACTACAAGGCGAGTTTCGATACCTACGTCGATCTGTGCGGCCTGGGCGGTTCCGCATCGTTCGGCAAACTGGTCGAAGCCGCGAGACTGAAATCTCCCTTCGAGCCGGGCGCGTTGCAGGGCGTGGTAAAGACCGCTGAAGCCGCCTTGGCGCTTTAACGACCGGACGTTTTTTGCTACTTTTTTGCAAAAAAAGTAGTGCTTTCCTTCCTTGGAGTCTCCTGATGACTTTCCCGCACATCACCGCCACCTATGGCGCCATCCTGGCCCTGATCTACATGGTGCTTTCGGCCTGGGTGGTGGCCGGGCGCGGCACGTTCAAGGTTCTGCATGGCGATGGCGGCAATCTTCATCTTAACCGGCGCATCCGCGCCCACGCCAATTTCGCTGAGTACGTGCCGTTGATCCTGATTCTGGTGGGCTTGTTGGAGGCGGATGGCGCGGGTCCGGTTGCGATGAACGCGCTGTTGCTGCCGTTGGTGATTGCGCGGATCATCCATCCTTTTGGCATGATCGCCCCTGAAAATTCGGCACAACAGTTCGCGTTGCGCGCGCCGGGGGCGATGATCACCTGGATCGTGCTGGTGGCCGCCGCCGTAATGCTGTTGCTGCGCCTGGGGTGATTTCGCCGTACCCGGCGAGGGGGCGCTGGCAGGTGCCAGGGCATGTCTATGGCGTGCCGTTTCGTGCCGTTTTTTTATATCGATTACTCCCTGGCGCGCTCCGTACCGTCGTCGAAACCGCCGGAGAGACGCTGGTGGTGTAAGCGCCGGGAATAGTGGGCGTCATCCCGGATTTCCTCACAAAGTCGCTATTGACAGGACCTGCCCAGTCCAATAAAGCTCCACCCAGTAATTGAGAATAATTCTCATTCGCAAAAAACTGGCGTGGAGGAATGTCATATGAAAGTGCTTAAGCGGCGGTTGCGTCTCTTTGGTGGTCTGGCTCAGCCCGCTCTGGCGGCGGCGGTCGGGGTGGCGGCGCTGCTGGGCGGATCGGTGCAGGCCGAAAGCGTGGCACCTTTGATCCTGTATAGCGCGCAGCACCCGCAGGTCGTGGCGATGCTGACCAAGGCGTTCGAGGCCAAAACCGGCATCGCCGTGCGGGTTCATAGCGGTGAGGGGCCGGAGATTGCCAACCAGATTTTGCGTGAGGGGAAAAATTCGCCGGCCGATCTGGTGTTCGTCGAGAACGCGCCGGAACTGACGTTGCTCGATCAGAGGCATTTTCTGGCCCCGGTGGCCAAGGCAACCCTGGCGATCGTGCCAACCCAGGATAGCGCGGCAAACGGCGACTGGCTCGGCGTTCTGGAGCGGCAGAACGTACTGGCCTGGAACCCGAACCTGATCGGACCGGCGGCGTTGCCCAAGTCTCTGCTCGATCTCGCGTCGCCAGCCTGGAAGGGCAAGGTCGCGATTGCGCCGAGCGATGCCGATTTCCTGCCGTTGGTGGGGGCGATGATCCACGCCGAGGGCAAAGCGGGCGCGCTGGCCTGGCTGAAGGGCCTGAAGCGCAACGCGAAAATCTATCAGGACGACGAATCGGTGGTTGCCGCGGTCAACCGAGGCAGTGTCGCCACCGGTATTGTCAACAATTATTACTGGGCACGGCTGCGGACCGAAATGGGGCCGGCGCATACCCCCAGCCGCATCGCGCATTTCGCGCCGGGCGATATCGGCAATCTGCTCAATGTATCGGGTGCCGCTGTGCTCGCCTCATCGCACCACCAGGCGGAGGCCCAACGGTTCCTGGCGTTTCTGGTGAGCGCTCAGGCGCAGAGGCTGCTCGCCAAAAGCACGGTCGATTATGAATATCCGCTGCGCCCCGGGATTGCGCCGAACAAGCTGCTGGACCCGATGGCGACACTGCACCCGCCCGCGATCGCGCCCGCCGAACTTGGCAACGACCGTGAAGCTGCGGCGCTGTTGCAGCAAGCCGGCCTGATCTGAGCGCCGGGGGACCATCGCCGTGAACATTGCGCCCATTTTGCCAACCGCACCTCCCCAGCATCCGCCAATCGCTTTGCTGTTGATCGGGGCGGTTCCGGCGGCGTTGGTTCTGCTGCCGATCGGGATCACCCTGGCGGATGCCGTGGCGGCGGGAGCCGCGCGGATATTTGCGTTGGTATGGCGGCCTTTGGTGGGCGACTTGCTGATCAATACGATGACGCTGACCATTGCGGCGGCGCTCTGCTGCGTCACACTCGGCACCATCGCGGCGTTTCTGGTCGAGCGGACCGATCTGCCAGGGCGCTCGGTCTGGGCGGTACTCGCGACCGCACCGCTCGCGGTGCCGGCTTTCGTGGCGAGCTACGCCTGGGTTTCGCTCAGCCCCGATCTGGAAGGTTTCGGCGGTGCGCTGGTGGTAACGGTGTTCGCTTATACGCCGCTGGTTTACCTGCCGGTTGCGGCGGCGTTGCGCGGGCTTGATCCGGCGCTGGAAGACGCCGCCCGCGCCCTCGGCGATACGTCGGCCCGTTGCATCCGCCGGGTGATCCTGCCGCAATTGCGTCCGGCGATGCTGGGGGGCGCGCTGCTGGTGGCACTCAATATTCTGGTCGAATTCGGCGCATTTGCCCTGATGCGGTTTCGCACCTTCACCACCGAGATCTATGCGGCGTATCGCTCAGGGTTCGACGGCGCGGAGGCGGCGGCGCTGGCGATGATCCTGCTGCTGTTTTGCCTTGCCTGCCTCGCGGGGGAATCCCTGCTCCGCCGCCGCAGCCATTACGCGCGGATCGGCAAGGGTACCCAACGGCGCGCAAGCCCCTATCCGCTGGGACGCTGGCGAGTTCCGGCGGCCCTCGGTTTCGCGCTGCTCGCGGCTCTGTCGCTCGGCGTGCCGATCCTCACGGTGCTGTACTGGCTGACCCAGCATGGTTCGGCGGCAATCACGCCGGAAGACGCCTCGCCCCTGAAATTGCTGATGGCGACGCTGAGCACAGTCGAACTCGGGCTTGGAGGGGCCGTGCTGACGTTGGGGCTGGCGTTGCCGCTCGCCATTTTATCGACCAACTGGCCCCGATTTGCGCTGACCGCCCCGCTCGAACGCGGCGCGTGGCTGGCGCAAGGGGTGCCGGGGATTGTGATCGCGCTCGCCCTGATCACCGCGACCGTGCGTCTGATGCCGGATCTCTATCAGAGCACGCTGTTACTGCTGGTTGCCTATGCCATATTGTTCATGCCGTTTGCGCTGGTCGGTATCCGCACCGCGCTGTTGCAATCCGATCGCCGGCTGGAAGATGCCGCGCGATCGCTCGGCTCGGGTTGGGGTCAGGTATTGTGGCGCATCACCGTGCCGCTCGCCGCTCCCGGCTTCGGTGCCGCCGCCGCGCTCGTGTTCATTGCGGTTTCGACCGAACTGACCGCAACGCTGCTCCTGGCACCGATCGGCACCACGACCCTCACCGTTCGCATCTGGGGCGATACCTCGACCCTCGCGTTCGCGGCCGCCGCACCTTACGCCGCCGTGCTGATCACCCTGTCGATGGGGGCGAGCTGGCTGCTGGCGCGCCGGTTCGGGGTTAGAGCATGATCGTTTCAGGCCGAACTGGCTCTATCGCTATTTTTGCGAGCAATTTCATTGCATCTGGTGGCCGCAGGCACGCCAACCTCAAGCAATATTGCTCTAATGCGTTGCATACGCAGGCGGCGGTCTGAGATGGCTATTGTCACGATCAGCGAAGTGACCAAGCGGTTCGGTGCCGGGCTGGTGCTCGATCGTGCCAGCCTGACCGTGAAGTCCGGCGACGTGCTGGCGATCCTTGGGGCGTCGGGCAGCGGCAAGACCACGCTGCTGCGCCTGATCGCCGGGTTCGAACGCGCCGATGCCGGGTCGATCACGATCGACGGCATCACCGTCAGCGGTCCCGGCGTGCATGTGCCGCCCGAACGCCGGCGGATCGGTTATCTGGCGCAGGAAGGGGCGTTGTTTCCGCATATGTCGGTGGCGGAAAATATTGGTTTCGGGCTGGGACGCGGTAACCACGCGGCGCAGGTTGCGACGTTGCTCGCCATGGTCGGGCTGCCGGCGGGTTTTGCCGGGCGCAATCCGCACCAATTGTCCGGCGGGGAGCAGCAACGGGTGGCGCTGGCGCGCACGCTGGCCACCGCGCCGCGATTGGTTTTGCTCGATGAGCCGTTTTCCGCCCTCGACGCCGCACGCCGCCTGGATGTGCGCCAAACCGTGGCCGCAGCGCTGAAACAGGCCGGTGCGACCGCGATTCTGGTCACGCACGATCAGGCGGAAGCCTTGTCGATGGGCGATCAGGTTGCGGTGCTGCGCGCCGGGCGCATTGTGCAGCACGCCGAACCGGCGTTGCTCTATCACCGCCCGGCCGACGCCGATCTGGCGCAATTTGTTGGCGAGGCGGTGCTGCTGCCGGGGGCTGCCCATGGCGCGCGGGCCGATTGTGCGCTCGGCACGCTTGATCTGGCGGAACCGATGCAAGGGGCGGTGCGTTTGATGATCCGCCCCGAGCAGATCCGCCTGGTTCCGGAGACCACGCTTGGCAGCACGCCGGCACAGGTTGGTGCCATGCAGTATTTCGGGCACGACGCGCTGATTGAGCTGCGCCTTGCCGACCCTGCGGCACCGTTGATTTTCGCGCGCGCGTTCAGCCACGCGTTGCCCCGCACATCGGGACGCATCGGCTTGATGGTGGATGGCGTGGTCGCCGCTTTTTCCGAATCCGCCGCGATACGATGAGGTCAATTGTACCGTTGCGCAGGCTTTTTTCTAGGTTGCGAATGAGAACTATTCTTAACTGCAAACCCGATAATGGAGTGTTCTGATGCCCCGATCGCTGTCTCGCCTGCTGATTTGCACCAGTGTCGCCGTATGCGCGATCGGCCTTGGTGTCGCCGCACCCTCGGGCGCGCCGTTTTTGGCGGGTATCCACAAGCATACGCTGCTGACGTCCTCGATCCCGGCGAATGGCGATGAAAATCCCTATGCGCTGATCGTGGCCCCCGCCTCGTCCGGGACGATCAAGCGGGGCGATGTGCTGTTGGACAATTTCAATAATCAGAAAAATCTGCAAGGCACCGGGACCACAATCATGCAGTATGATCCCGCCACCAGGACGACGCGGCTTTTCGCCAACGTGCCGGCCAACCTCGCCGCCTGTCCCGGCGGCGTCGGCTTGACCACCGCGATGACCATGCTGAAATCGGGGTTCGTCATCGTCGGCAGCATGCCGAGCACCGACGGCACCACTAAAACTTTGGGCCAGGGTTGCCTGATCGTGCTGGATTCCAGCGGCAAGGTCGTCAAGACCATCACCGGGCCGCAAATCGACGGCCCGTGGGGCAATATGGCGGTGATCGATCATGGTGACGCGGCCACGCTGTTCATCAGCAACATCGGCTTCGGCATCGAAGCGCCTGGCCAACCGGCGCAGCACGCGGCGACGATCTTGCGGCTCGGTCTGACGATTCCAGCGGGTCAGCCGCCTGCGGTACAATCGTCGACGGTGATCGGCAGCGGGTTCGGTGCCGCCGCGGATGCCAACGCCTTTGCGGTCGGCCCGACCGGGCTGGCCCTGGCGAAGGATGGCACGCTCTATGTTTCCGACGGGGTGGGCAACCGGATCGTCGCGATCAAGGACGCGGTAACGCGAACGACCAGTGCAGGAACCGGCACGGTGGTCACGTCGGGCGGCATGCTCAAACGGCCGCTGGCGATGGTGATGACGCCGACCGGCGATCTGCTGGTGACCAACGCCCTGAATGGTCAGGTGGTCGAGATCGATCCGCAATCGGGGACCCAGCGCGGCGCGCAATGGATCGACGCCGATGAGGCGCAGTCGCCGCCGGGTAACGGCGATTTGTTTGGCATCGTGATGACGCCGGGCGGTGCGGGGTTCTATTATGTGCAGGACGACACCAACACGCTGATGCAGGCACAGCGATGAGCCGGAAATCGCATGGATCGCGCCGCACTTTCATTGCCGCGGCCGGGGGCATCGCGGGTGCGCTTGGTGCGGGCGCTGGTGCTGGTGGCGGTATCGCTTTCGCCGGCGCTAAATCGCACGCCGCCCTGGACATGCACACCGCCCAGGACACCGTCGCCGAACCGTTTTTCGGGTCGCACCAGAACGGGATCGCCGCCCCGTCGCCGATGCAGAGCCACACCTATTTCGCGGCGCTCGACATCACGGCGACCGATCGCAAGGCGTTGATCGCGATGTTGCAGACCTGGACCGCCGCCTCCGCGCGCCTGACCGCCGGCCGCCTGGCCATGGCACCTGCTACCCCGGACCAGCCGTTCGACAGCCTCGATGCGCTGGATCTCGGCCCGTCGCGCCTGACCCTGACCTTCGGCTTCGGCCCCGATCTGTTCACCCTCGCCGGCAAGGACCGGTTTGGTTTGGCAGCGCGACGCCCGGCCGCCCTGGTCGATCTGCCGGCGTTTCCCGGCGAACAGTTGGAAGCGCGCCATACCGGCGGGGCGGTTTCGGTGCAGGCCTGCGCCGACGATCCACAGGTGGCGTTCCATGCGGTGCGCGAACTGGTCCGGCTGGCGGGTGGTAATGCCACGGTGCGCTGGACCCAGGCGGGATTTTCCACCGCCAATCGGACCCAGGGCACCGCGAGAAATCTGATGGGGTTCAAGGATGGCACGATGAACCCGCCCGTTGGTGATGCCGCGGTGATGAACCAGCATATCTGGGTTGGCAGCGAAGGGCCGCGTTGGATGCAGGGCGGCAGCTATGCGGTGTTCCGGCGCATCCGCATCGCGCTGGAGCATTGGGATCAGATGAAGCTGGGGTTCCAGGAGCGCACCATCGGGCGGCATAAATTGAGCGGCGCGCCACTCGGCGGCACCCATGAGTTCGACGCGCTCGACCTCAAGGCGCAGGATAAGGACGGCAATCCGATCATTCCGGCCACCGCCCACGCCAGGCTCGGCGCGCCATCCGAAAACGCCGGCGCGCAGATGCTGCGGCGGGCTTACAATTATACCGATGGGGCCTCGTTCGTCGCCGAGCGCTGGCCGCCGTGGAAGCAGGCGATGGAATACGACGCGGGGCTGATGTTCATCGCCTATCAGCACGACCCGCGCCGCGGATTCATCCCGATGTTCGAAAAAATGTCACGGATCGACGCGCTCAACCAGTTTACCACCCATGTCGGCAGCGCGGTGTTCGCCTGCCCCGGTGGGGTAAGGCACGGCCAGTATATCGGCCAGGGGTTGTTCGAAGCGGTCTGACCGGCCGCATCACCGCATAGCACTCAGGAGTGATTTCAATGGGAAATCCTATCTTTGGATGGGCACGGGTCAACGCGCGCCGGCTGATCCTGACCGGGGCCGCACTAGGAACGGCGCTCGTCGGCGTATGCCCCGCCGAGGCGCAGTCGGATGATGGTATCTGGTCGCGCGGCAATCTGCTCGGCACCATGGGCGGGTTGCGCACCACCCTTGGCAACGACGGCATCACCCTGAACGCACAGGACAGCGAAACGCTGCTCGGCAATGTTGCGGGCGGGATTAAACAGGGGGCGACGATGCAGGGGCTGACCACCGTGACCTTGCAAATCGACACCGGCAAGGCGTTCAACATTCCGAACGGCACTTTCAACGTCAGTGCGCTGCAAATCCACGGGCGCAGCCTCAGCCCGTATTATCTCGATGATTTGCAGACCGCGAGCGGTACCGAGGCCGAGGATTCCACCCGGTTGTGGGAATTATGGTACGATCAGGGGTTCGATTTCGGGCGTGCCGATTTCAAGATCGGCCAGCAGAGTATCGATCAGGAGTTCATGGTCAGCAAATATTCGGCCCTGTTCGTCAACACCATGGCGGGGTGGCCGCTGGTGCCGTCGGATGATTTATACGCGGGCGGTCCGGCCTATCCGCTGTCGGCGCTGGGCGGGCGGCTGCAATACAAGCCGGTCGATAACGAAACCTTCCTGATCGGCGCATTCGACGATAATCCGCCGGGGGGACCGTTCAACGATGATCCGCAATCGCGCGATGCGGGCGGCACTCGGTTCAACACCAATACCGGCGCGCTGGTGATCGGCGAGTTCCAGTACGCGATCAACCAGCCGCATGTGGGCGACATGAGCTATGGTGGCGAAAAATCCGGGCTGCCCGGCACCTATAAAATCGGATTCTGGTATGATACCGCGAGTTTTCCGGATCAGGCGTACGCCACCAACGGCGTGTCCCTCGCGAGTCCCGCCAGTTCGGGAAAAGCCGCGATGCGGCGGCATAATTTCAGCCTCTACGCTGTGGCCGATCAGACCGTATGGCAATCCCCGCGCCACAGCGCCCGCACGCTCAACCTGTTCGCCCGCATCATGGGCGCGCCGGGTGATCGCAACCTGATCGCCTATTCCTTCAACGGCGGCGTCACCCTCACGGCACCGTTGCCGGGGCGCGACAACGATACGGCGGGCATCGATATAGGTATCGGCAAGGTCGGTTCGGGTGTTACGGCGCATGACCGTGCCATTGGGTATTATACGGGCGCGCCCTATCCGGTTCAGGGGATCGAAACCCTGATCGAGGCGACCTATCAGTTTCAGATCGCACCGTGGTGGCAAGTTCAGCCGGATATTCAGTATGTGATTAACCCGGGCGGCGGGAGTCCTGATCCGGTCGATGCCGCGCATACCCTTCGTAACGAGTTGGTGGTCGGGGTCAGAACCAATGTAATTTTTTAACGTTCTTCGGCGGTGTTTTACCGTCCTTGACCTTCCAACCATGGGAATCACCATAGTCGTCTGGAACGGAAAGGGCTATCCGATGGACACCATGGACATCATTGCAGGGCCACCGACGCGCGGCGCGACCGCCGCCGCCACGGCACCCAGTCTCGATCTTGCGATCGAGGGCATGACCTGCGCCTCCTGCGCCGGCCGGGTCGAGCGGGCGTTGCGAAAAATCCCCGGCGTGGAAAGTGCCGCGGTCAATCTGGCCAGCGAGACCGCCAGGGTGACGGGTGCCGCGATCGATTCCGCTGCCCTGGTCGCGGCGGTGGAACGGGCAGGTTACGGTGCTCGCGAAATCAATTCCACCAGCGATGCGGATGAAGCCGCCCGGCGCGACGCCGGTGCCCGGCGGGATTGGGTTCATCTCGGGGCGGCCGCCGTGCTGACCACACCGCTGGTGGCGGCGATGTTCCTTGCCCTGGTCGGGTGGCACATGGCGCTGCCGGGGTGGCTCGCTCTGGTGCTGGCGACGCCGGTGCAGTTTTGGATTGGCGCGCGGTTTTATAACGCAGGGTACAAGGCGGTGCGCGCCGGCAGTGCGAATATGGATGTGCTGGTCGCCCTCGGCACCTCCGCCGCTTATGGGATGAGCCTCTATTTGCTGGTGCGATCCTGGTTGATGGGTGGCGCGCCGGCATTGTATTTCGATTCGTCGGCGGTGGTGATCACCCTGATCCTGTTCGGTAAAATCCTGGAATCCCGCGCCAAGCGCCAGACCGGGGCGGCGTTGCAGGCGCTGACCGCTTTGCGCCCCGAGCGTGCCACGCTGCGCGGACCAGACGGCACCGAACGCGAGGTCGCGGTTTCCCGCATCGCGGTGGGGGATCTGGTGGTGGTCAAGCCGGGCGAGCGTATTGCGGTCGACGGCCGGGTGCGGGCGGGCGAAAGCCTGATCGATCTGTCGATGCTGACCGGCGAGAGCGTGCCGGTTGCCCGGGTGCCGGGCGATTCCGTGACCGGCGGTGCGATCAATGGCGACGGGTTGTTGCTGGTGGAAACCACGGCGATCGGGGCCGAAACCACGCTGGCGCGGATCATCCGGCTGGTCGAGAGCGCGCAGGCGGCGAAAGCGCCGATCCAGAAGCTGGTCGATCGGGTTGCCGCCGTGTTCGTCCCGGCGGTTCTCGGGGTTGCGTTGGTCACGCTGGTCGGCTGGTTGCTGACCGCTGGGACCGTCGAGCATGCGATACTCTGCGCGGTGGCGGTGCTGGTGATCGCCTGCCCCTGCGCGCTGGGTCTGGCGACGCCGACCGCGGTGATGGTGGGAACCGGGGTCGCGGCCCGCCACGGCATTTTGATCAAGGATGCGGAAACCCTGGAACAGGCGCGGCGGGTCGATACCGTCGCGTTCGACAAGACCGGCACCCTGACCGAAGGGCATCCCACGGTGGTGGCGTTGCAACCGGCGACGGGGATTGAGCCGGGCGAGGTGCTGCGGCTGGCGGCTGCCTTGCAGCGGGGCAGCGGGCATCCGCTGGCACAGGCGGTTCTGGCGCGCGCTGGGGCGGACGGCGTGGACGTGCCACCGGCGACCGACGTGAAGGCACTGCCGGGGCGCGGTATCGAGGCGATGATCGGCGGGCGGCGGTTCGCCCTGGGCAGTGCGCGTTTGCGTGGCGAAATCGGGGTCGAGGCCAGCGCGCTCGATGCGCAAACGCAAGAATTGGAAGATCAGGGCCGCACCGTTTCATGGTTGATCGATCGCGGTGCCGCCGGCCAGGCTGAACCCCCGCGCGTGTTGGGGGTGATCGGGTTCGGCGATGCGCTGAAACCGAGCGCGCGCGGGGCCATCGCGGCGCTGCACGCGCGCGGGGTGCGGGTGGCGCTGCTGACCGGCGATAACCGGGGGAGTGCCAAGGTCGCGGCGGATGCGCTGGGGATCGACGAGGTGTCGGCCGAGATTTTACCCGAACAGAAAGCGGTTGCGGTGCAATGCTTGCGCGACGCGGGACGGATCGTCGCGATGGTGGGGGATGGCGTGAACGACGCCCCAGCCCTGGCCGCCGCCGACCTAGGGATCGCGATGGCGACCGGATCGGATGTGGCGATGCACACCGCCGGCATCACCCTGATGCGCGGCGACCCCGCCCTGGTGGCGGCGGCGCTCGATATTTCGCGCAAGACCTTCGGCAAAATCCGCCAAGGTCTGTTCTGGGCGTTCGTGTTCAATACGATCGGCATCCCACTGGCGGCGTTCGGCTTTCTGAGTCCAATGATCGCCGGGGCCGCGATGGCGTTTTCCAGCGTGACCGTGGTGACCAATGCCCTGCTGCTGCGGCGGTGGAAACCGGCATAAAATCGCGGCGCGGCGACACCGCAGTCGTTCCAGCCATCTGCCCCGCTGGGGAGATCGGCAAAACCAGGATCGGCCAGAGCTGGATCGGGGGTTTTGAGTTGGGCGCGCAGCCGGCCCAGCAGCGATAGGCGCGGGTGAAATGGGCCGGGTCTGGCCCGAAGCCGAAGCGGATCGTGGCGAAGTGTTGCGAACTGCGACACTGTGGTTTCAACCCGCCAGTCCATCCCGAAATCGTGTCATGCGCCTTGTCTTCCGATCAAGCGTCATTTCATGGTAGTTTTCTGACCCTCATGATCATTGTCTTCGGCATCCTGGTCGTCGCCGCCGCGCTCGGCGGCTATCTTGCCAGCGGTTATCTGCGCGACATTCCCCCCAGCAATGTGAATCGGATGATCGGTGTGGTCCACGGTGCCATCGGGACACTCGGATTTATGGGGCTGGTGGTCGCTCTAGCCCGGCCTGAGCCGTTGGCCACCATTGGCTTGCGCGGGTTTGGTCGCGGGGCCGAGGTGCTGCTTGGGCTGGCACTTGGGTTCGGCTTGCTGGTGGTTCTGGCGTCGTGGCAGGGCAAGCGGCCCTCCGGGCTGGTGATCGGGGTGCATGCGAGTGTGGCGATCACCGCGATCGTGCTGGTGTCGGCGATCGTGGTGCTGGGCTAGAGCATGCTCTAACTTTCTTTTTGCGAGCAATTTCATCGCCTTCGGTTGCCGCAAGGTCGTCAACCTCAAGCAATATTGCTCTAAAGCAATTTTGCTTTGCCGGATCGGGTTGCCGGCTTAAGGTGACACAATCACAGGTTGAGGTTTCCGGTGGATGTGGCGCTGATCACTGTTGAGCGACCGGGTTCGGTCGCCGCCCGCGCGGTGGTCGCCGGCCATGCGTGGCTGGGGGCCGAGCGCGGCCGGCTGTTCTTGTTTCTGCCGGTGGCGATGGGTGGCGGCGTTCTGGTCTATTTCGACCTGACGCGCGAGCCATCCCCCTGGATTTCGGCTTGTTTGGTTGGGGTTGCGGCCATTGTGCTGGCGCTGGTATGGCGCTGGGCGGTGCCGCGCGGGGTTGCGGCGCTGGCGCTGGCGGCGGCGCTGGGGTTTGGCCGGGCGCAGACGCAGACCCTGACGATGCCGCCGCTTCTGACTGTGCCGCATCATGGTGTCACCATCACCGGGCGGGTGATCGGGGTCGATCTGCTGCCAACCGGGCGGCGGATCAGCATTGCTTCGCCCCGGCTGAACGGCGGCCCGATTGAAGCACGAGCGGTGCGGGTCAAATTGCGGCGTGGCGATGATGTCGCGGTCGAAGCCGGCGATACCGTGCATCTGCGTGCCCTGCTCTATGGCGCGTCGCGGCCCGCCTATCCGGGCGGTTGGAATTTCGGGCGCGACCAGTATTTCGCCGGGCTGGGCGCGGTAGGGTTCGCGATCTCGCCGCTCGATGTCACGGCGCGGGCCAAGCCCGGCTGGCTCAGCGCGTTGCGTCAGGTCCGCGAGGCGATTGCGGCGCGGATTCTGGCCGATCTGCCGCTCGATACCGGGTCGATCGCGGCGACGTTGCTGACGGGGTTCGAGGATGCGATTCCGCCTGCCGAGCGGCAGGATTTCATCACCGCCGGGCTGGCCCATATTCTGGCGGTGGCCGGGCTGCACATCGGCATCGTGATGGCGACGCTCTATGCGCTGACCCGCTTCATTGCCGGGTTTTCAGAATATCTGCTGCTGCGGGTGCCGGCCAAAATCGTCGCCTCGATCGTCTCGTTCGCGGGCGGCGTGGTCTATGCGGCCCTGACCGGGTTTCATGTGCCGATCGTGCGCAGCCTCGCGATGGCGGCGCTGGTGCTGGCGGGGATCATCGCCGGGCGGCGCGCGCTGTCGTTACGCGGCCTCGCCCTCGCGGCACTGGCCCTGATGCTGATCGAACCCCAGGCGGTGCCCGGCCCGAGTTTCCAGATGAGTTTTTCCGCCGTGCTCGCGCTGATCGCGGGGTATGAGGCAGTCGGACGGCGGTTTTCGATCGGCGGTGAATCCCATGGGGCGAAGCTGGTGCGCCATATCGCGGCGCTCGCCTTCACCTCGTTTCTGGCCGGCGGCGCGTCGATGCCGTTTGCCGCGTATCATTTCCAGCAGATCGAACCGTATTACGTGCTGGCGAACTTGATCGCGGTGCCGTTGACCGCTCTGGTGGTGCTGCCGCTCGGCATGGCCTCGCTGGTGTTGATGCCGTTTCATTTGGAGCCGATCACCCTGATCCCGATGGGCTGGGGCATCGCGGTCATTCTGCGGGTCGCGCGCTTTGTCGGCAATCTGCCGCATGCGCTGATCGAGATCAGCCCCAGCCCCGGCTATGCCGTGGCGCTGGTCGCAATCGGGCTGGCGCTGCTCGGCTTGCTGCGCTCGCGCGCGCGTTACGCCGGGATGATACCGATCGCGGCGGGGCTGGTCGCCATGACCCTGGGCCGCGCCCCGGATGTGCTGGTCTCCCCCACCGCCAACCTGGTCGGCGCTCGTGATGGCGGCATGGTGCGGATCGTCGAAGCCGGGCGGGTGGATAAATTCACCCTCAGCCAGTGGCGTCCGGTCTGGGCGGGCGACCCTGTGCGGACCGGGCCGGCCGATGAGGTTTGCGATAACGGGCGCTGCGGGTTCGATCGCGGGCGGGTGCTGTATCTGGCCGATCGCGCTGCGGCGGACGGCGGGTGCGGGGCCGCGCGGGTGGTGGTGTCGTCGCGACCGTTGCGCGGGGCGTGCCGCAAGCCGGGGCGGATCGTGATCGACCGGTTCAGCGTGTGGCGGAATGGCGCGATCGGGGTGTGGTTCGACCGCGCGGGTGTGACGGTCAGGACGGACCGGATGGTGCAGGGTCACCGGCCCTGGGTGCCGGCGTGGCCAGCACGATGGCATCGGGTTCGGCGCTGATCGCGGCACAGGTCCGTCCGACCAGACGATGCACGGTTTCATGGGCCAGAATGTAGCCCCGGCTGGCAATCCCGGCGCGTTGACGCGGCCGGCTCGCTGCAAGGCGCACCGCTTCGATCGTCGCTTTGATCGTGCTGCCCGGCCGGCCGGCAAGCAGCCCGCGCGCCAGGTAAATCGCCCCGCGCGGGACCATCCCGGCATAGCCGTGCCAGTCATGCGCGATCAGCAGCCGATTGCGCACGAAATACCGCCAGCGGTCGCCCTGCCATGCCACCCGCGCCTCGGCGGCGACCGCATGGGTCACCGCAAGATCGCCGTGGTGCTCGATATGCCAACCCGCGGCAATCGCGCGGCGGGCGAATTCGTATTCCTCCCAGGCAAAGAACAGCGAGGCATCGTAGCCGCCCAGACTGTCGAAACAGGCGCGTGACAGCGCATGGCCGCAACCGACGAAGGTGGTGGTGGTGAAGCGCCGCGCCGCCGCGGCGCGCAACGACTTCGGATAACCCCAGCTTGTCGCGTCGAGTGAGGTACCATCGGCGGCGAGAATCCGGAACCCGATCACCCCGAGGTCGGGCAAAATCGCGAGGCGGGCGGCGGCGCGGGCGACCACGTCGGGGGTGGTGAAGATCGCATCGTTGTCGAGGGCGACAATGGCGCGACCGCGCCCGAGCGATGTCGCCAGATTGCGGCCGCCGGGCACGCCGAGATTGTCCGCGACACCATAGAGGGCAACATTCGGCAGCGGCGTCACCGCCACGATCAGGCTGGCGCGCATCGCGGAGGGCGAATTCTGATCGAGCACGATCACATGATGATCACAGCCGCGCTGGGCGGCGGCGGCGTGGATCGCCGCGATGGTTTCCCGCGGGCGGCGATGGCTGAGGATGACGACATCCGCATCGTAATCGCGCGCGGGCGGTGCCGTGCCGGCGATGAGCACGCTCATTTGCCGAACGCCAGGGCGGGCAGGCAGTGCCGCGCAATCGATGGTTCAATACGCATTCCGGCCTCCGAGCACCGCCGGGATGGTGCGTAGCAGAATCGCGATATCGAGCCAGGGCGACCAATGTTCGATATAGTCGAGGTCTGCCGCGACCCGTGCGGCCAGCATGTCCGGCCGGTCGGTCGGGCCGCGCAGGCCGCGCACCTGGGCCAGCCCGGTCAGGCCGGGTTTTACCCGATGACGCACGCCGTAGAACGCGATCGCCTGCTCGAAGGTGAAATCGCCGGCGCTGGTCTGCGGCGCATGCGGGCGGGGGCCGACCAGCGACATATCGCCGCGCACGACGTTGAGGATTTGCGGCAGTTCATCGAGCGACAGCCGGCGCAGGATGGCACCGAGTCTGGTGATCCTGGCATCGTCGCGGCGGGCCTGCACGGTCGCGGTGGCGGTTCGCGTTGCGGGACGCATGGTGCGGAACTTGAAGACGGTGAACGGCGCGCCATCCAACCCGATCCGGCGCTGATGGAACAACACTGTACCCGAGGTCGCGAGCAGCAGCGCGATTGCCAGCATCAGCGGTGCGAATACCACGAACAGGACGGCCCCGCCCATCAGATCGACCGCGCGCTTATAGGCGGCCCCCAGCGGACGGATCGGCTGGTCCAGCACCGTGACCATCCGCAGGCTCTGGCCCCTTGCAACGCCGCCGGCCCCGATTTCGGCCACTGCATCGAACGCGAGGCGCACCCGTACCGGCTGGTCGGCCAGGCTCGCCAGCAGCGCGTCGATCTTGCGGCGGGCGGCGGCATCGTCGGCGCGGCGAATGAAGACCAGGATGTCGTCGATCTTGCCGGCGCGGATCATCGCGGCAAGGGTCGCGGCCTCGGCGATCGTCCGCAGTCCCGCCGATTGCGTCATCCCCCAGGTGAACAGATAGCCAAGGCTCTGCCCGGTCAGCCGGTCGAGCCTGGCCCGCAAATCGCGGTCGCATTGCCCGGTCATCACCAGGGCGGTGGCCCCTTGCGGTGCCGCGACATCGCTGCGCCGCCACCACATCGCGAGCAGTAGACGCACACCCATGATCAAGACGGCGGCGAGACCGAAGGCGGTCGCGGCCCAGCCGATCGAGGCGGCGAGCGGCGGGGTTGTGGGCGAGGTGCGGAGCAGCGCGAAGCGGAGCAGAATGATCACGTGCGCGGTGATCAGCGTCCGCAGGATCAGGGCCGCGTGCTCGTGCGGCGCGCGGGCGGGGCCGATGGTGTATACGCCGGCCAATAGCATTGCCGCGACGGTGACCGCGCCGTAGGCCATCCAGCTGTTGAAACCGGCGGCCAGTGTGGGTGCCGGGCTGATCAGCAGGCCGGCGAGCTTTAGTGCCGCCAGCGATGCCGCGAAATCGCCCAAAACCAGAAGGGCGATGCCGCCGGCCCAGCCGAGCGAGCGGTGCGCGGCATGCTCGCCATGGTTGCGGGAACCCGTGCGGACTATAGCGCCGAACCGCAAATCCGCATCCGATGCGGAAGCAAGGAGGCACGTATGCAGAGGGGGCATTTCGGTCCGGCTCCGCCTTGAGGTTGCAAAATGCAACCCAAGGTTTAGGGGACTTAACCGAAAACCAGGCGGCGTGAAAGTAAAAAATTAACCAAAAACCCTGATGCGGCACCAGCCGCAACCGCCAGGATCGGGAAATGGCGCGGCAACACGAACATCGCGAGCAAAAGTGAATACGCACCCCGGTTGAGTGTGAAGCCGATCAGATTGATGGCGAGGAAGCGCAACCACTGGATGTGGGCGGCGCGATGGGTGCGATCGCGGAAGGTCCACATCCGGTTGAGCGCCCAGTTCGCGCTGGCGGCAATGAAATAGGCTGCCATACCGGCGCCGTAGAGGCCGAGGCTGGGGATCAGCGCATAGACCGCCGCGACGTCGAGGCAGAATCCAAACGCCCCCACCATGCCGAAGCGCAAAAATTCGCCGGCGGCGGTGCGGTGGCGGGTTGGCAGGCGGGCGACGACCAGGGCGATGGGCGAGGGGATGGCAAACATGGGCCGAACCGTTACCAGCAAGCGCGATTCGCGCAACCGCCGCCGCGGCACGCGCGACGTATATTCATGAAGGTTTTGGCATGATCGCGGCACAATCGGCGCGTTCCGCCACCTGGACATGGAAAACGCCCTCGACCGATCCTTTACCGCCGATGTGCTGAACGACGTGATAACGCCAGGGGCCGCCTTGGGCCGCGACTTTCACGCCGGCGCTGCCTACCGGGCGCATCGGGCGGTTGCCGCTTGCGCCTAATCCCGGAGCGGGTATCGGGGCATCCGGAGTGCTCGTATACGTTATGTCTCATTTTGTCACACTCGCGTTCACGATGCTATTTATGCTTGCGTACCCCTCGCAATGCCGTATTATTAAATCGTGTGTTGTCATGATGCACGACGACAATGGCGGGTAGAACGCCGAACAACAAATTTTCAGGAGATGAACCCATGTGGACAAAACCGAAACTCGTCGAAATCGCTGTCGGAACTGAAATCAACTGCTACGCTTGCGCCGACATCGACTAATCACTCTGATCTCGCCGGGGTCATGATTTCAATCTGATCCCGGCTGGTTTTCAGACTGCTTATTCCCAGACTCGATGAAGCTGATCATTCTCGGTGCCGCCGCTGGTGGCGGGTTCCCGCAATGGAATTGCGCCTGCCGCAATTGCGCGCGCGCGCGCGCCGGCGATGCGGCGGCCCAGCCCCGCACCCAGGCGTCGCTGGCGGTGTCGGCCAACGGTGCCGACTGGGTGTTGTTCAATGCGTCGCCCGACCTTCGCGCCCAGATCCTGGCAACGCCGGCGCTGCATCCGCGCGGCGGATTGCGGGATAGCCCGATCCAGGCGGTGGTATTGACCGGCGGCGATGTCGATTTCACCGCGGGGCTGCTCAATCTGCGGGAGGGCCAGACGTTCGGGTTGTATGCCGGGCAGCGGATTCTCGATCTGCTCGACGCCAATTCGATTTTCCGTGTTCTCGATGCCGGTCTGGTGCCGCGCCGCCCTTTGGCGACCGATACCGCGACGGTGCTGCGTGACGCGGCCGGACGCGAGCTTGGCCTGACGGTCGAAGCGTTCGTCGTACCCGGCAAGGTGGCGCTCTATGCCGAAGACGCGAGCCGCCCCGACTTCGGTTCCTCGGCCGGCGACACCGTCGGGTTACACATCACCGATGCCGGCGGGCGCGGTTTTTTCTATATTCCCGCCTGCGCCACCCTGTCCGACGATGTGGCGCGACGGGTACGCGGCAGCGCCCTCGTTCTGTTCGATGGCACGCTCTGGCTCGACGATGAGATGATCAGCCTGGGGCTGTCGGCGAAAACCGGGGCGCGGATGGGACATATCAGCGTGAGCGGGGCGCGGGGCACTATTGCCGGCTTTGCCGAACTTGGTGTCGCGCGCAAGGTTTTCGTTCATATCAACAACAGCAACCCGATGATCATCGACGATACGCCCGAGCGTAAAATCGCCGAAACGGCGGGCTGGACCGTGGCCTACGATGGGATGGAGATAATATTGTGACAGTGTTGATGAGTGCCGATGAACTGGAAGCGGCTCTGCGCGACCTGGGGGCTGCGCGCTACCATAACCGCCATCCGTTCCACCAGTTGCTGCATGGCGGGCGGTTGAACAGGCGGCAGGTGCAGGCCTGGGCGCTGAACCGCTATTGTTATCAGGCCTATATCCCGATCAAGGACGCAACCCTGATCGCCCGGACCGACGATACGGATTTACGCAGATTGTGGCGGCAACGTCTGGTCGATCACGACGGCAACCAGCCAGGTGAGGGCGGGATCGCGCGCTGGCTTTCACTGACGGACGGGCTGGGGCTTGATCGTGGAACCGTCATCGGCATGCGTCAGGCGCTGCCCGCCACGCGATTCGCGGTGCAGGCCTACGTCGATTTCGTGCGTGAGCGGTCCCTGCTCGAAGCGGTGGCCTCGTCACTGACGGAGTTGTTTTCGCCCGGCATCATCACCGAGCGGATCTCCGGCATGCTGGCGCACTATGATTTCATCACCCCCACGACCCTCGCCTATTTCAACGCAAGGCTCGATCAGGCCCCGCGCGACGCCGATTTCGCCCTCGATTACGTCAGGCAACACGCTTGCACGCCGGACCAGCAGCGCGCGGTGATCGCCGCTCTCGGCTTCAAATGCGACGTGCTGTGGGCGCAACTCGATGCTTTGCACCATGCTTATGTCGACCCGGGCCTCATCCCCCCCGGCGCGTTCGGCCACGATGGCGTCTGGCCGTGACGCTGACAGAGGCCAGCGTCCCGATGCTGTCGCGGCATGTCCGGTTTCGCTTCGACGAGGCGCGCGATTGCCATGTTCTGCTCGCGCCCGAACGGGTGATCATGCCCGATCCGATCGCGGTGGCGATTCTTGAGCGTTGCGATGGTGTGGCCAGCGTCGGGTCGATCGCCGATGATCTGGCCGCCCACTACGCGGCACCGCGTGCCGCCGTGCTGGCGGATTGCCTTGAAATGCTCAACGATCTGGCGGCGAAGGGCATGATCGCGTCGTGACAGCACCCTCGGTGACAGCGCCCTTGGCCCCGCCGCTTGCGATGCTGATGGAACTCACCCATCGCTGCCCGCTGAAGTGCCCTTATTGCTCGAACCCGTTAGCCCTCGATCGGGCGCGTGACGAGTTGGACACCGCAACCTGGAAGCGGGTGATCAGCGAGGCGGCGGCGATCGGCACTTTGCAGGGGCATTTCTCCGGCGGCGAACCCATGGTGCGCGACGATCTGGCCGAACTGGTCGGCCACGCCCGCGCCGAAGGGCTGTATACCAACCTGATCACCTCGGCGGTTCTGCTCACCGCAAGCCGCATGACTGAACTGGCGCAAGCCGGACTCGATCATGTGCAGATCAGTTTCCAGGGTGCCGATGCCGAGGTGGCCGACCCTATTGCCGGTTTGCGGAACGCCCATGCCAAAAAAATCGCCGCCGCCAAACTGGTGCGCGAGGCCGGGCTGGCCCTGACGGTGAATGCTGTGGTGCATCGGCGGAACCTGCATCAGTTGCCTGCCATGATCGAACTTGCCGTCGAGGCCGGGGCGCAGCGCATCGAGGTGGCGCACGTGCAGTACTATGGCTGGGCTTTGAAAAACCGCGCCGCGTTGATTCCCACCCGCGCCCAGCTTGATGAGGCGACGATCATCGTCGAGGCCGCCCGCACGCGGCTCAACGGTATTCTGACCATCGATTACGTGGTGCCCGACTACTACGCCTCGCGCCCGAAGGCGTGCATGGGCGGTTGGGCGCGACGGTTTTTCAACATCACGCCTTCGGGTAAAATGCTGCCCTGCCACGCCGCCGAAACCTTGCCCGGCCTGAGGTTCGAACGCGTCACCGACCGCAGCGTGGGTGAAATCTGGGCCGATTCACCGGCCTTCGAGGTCTATCGCGGCACCGCCTGGATGGCACCGCCCTGCCAAGGCTGCCCACGCGCCGAAATCGACTGGGGTGGGTGCCGCTGCCAGGCGCTTGCCCTCACCGGTGACGCCGCCGCGACCGATCCGGCCTGTGGTCTGTCGCCCAATCATGCCCTGATGGCGGCGCTGGCCGTGGCTGAAAGCACCGCCGCCATCGATGATTTCGCCTACCGGATGATTTCGTAAAGCGCCACCGCCGCCGCTGCCGACACGTTGAGGCTTTCCATTCCGCCCGGCATCGCAAGTGAGACCAGTTCGTCGCAGGTCTCACGGGTCAGCCGCCGCAACCCCTCGCCTTCGGCCCCCAGCACCAGGGCCGCGCGGCGGCCGCCGAGGGCGGCACCGGACAGCCGGGTGGTACCGGCGGCATCCAACCCCATCACCCAGAGATCGGCGGCTTTGAGCGCGATCAGGGCGCGCGCGATATTCACCGTTCGCAGCAGCGGAATGCGCTCCAGCGCGCCGGAAGCGGCCTTGGCGAGCGCGCCGCCTTCCTCGGGCGCGTTGCGCTCCTGGGCGATGACCAGTGCGGCACCGAACGCCTGCGCCGAGCGCATGATGGCACCGACATTGCGCGGATCGGTGATCTGATCGAGCACCACCACCGGCCCGGGCCGTTTCAGGGCATCGGCGAGACTTGGTGAGGCTAGCGGGTCGGTCTGCAAGGCGATGCCCTGATGCACGATGCCGCGCCCGAGCATTTGATCCAGCCGGTCGCGATCGATCCTTTCCGCCGGAATCGCCCACGGCTTCGGCAGCCTTGCCGCCAACGCCGCTTCGGCCTCCTCGGTCAACACCAGGCGGCGCAACCGCCGTGCCGGGTTGGCCAGGGCGGCTTCGACCGGGTGGATGCCATAAAGCCACAACCCGCCACTGGCTGCGGCGCGCCGCTCGCCCTCATGGCGGCCCCGCTGCGATGGCGGCCCGGCGGGGCGTGGTTTCGGCTTTCGGTGCTGTTCCATGACGGCTGTCTACCGCGCCCGGGCAAGCGTTGACAACGCCGCCCCGATCGCAGAATACGGGCGCCGGAGGGGTGCCCGAGTGGCTAAAGGGGGCGGACTGTAAATCCGCTGGCGTACGCCTACGTTGGTTCGAATCCAACCCCCTCCACCATCCCCTTCTCACACAAGCCCGCGCGCGATCTGCCTCGCGTTCCTGAGGCAATGGGGCGCATGGCGCTGGACATGGCGGGGGTTCTGGTCTTCGTTTGTCCAGGTGTCGTGACGGTATCGGCACGGGCAGGGGAAAAGGCATGCACATCGATCCAGACCTGTTTCGGGTGAAACAGGGCGATGCGGTAAAGTTGCGGAAATGGCCGACCAGTATCGATCCTGTTTTCAGCTCGAAAAAAGAGTATAAAAGGTTGCTCGAAGACCACGTCGCGCGGTTGAGCGCGCTGCAACAATTACTTTACGCCGCCAACCGCCACGCCGTTCTGCTGATATTTCAGGCGATGGACGCGGCCGGCAAGGATGGTGCGATCAAACACGTGATGTCCGGGGTCAACCCGCAAGGCTGTCAGGTGTTCAGCTTCAAACACCCGAGCGCGATGGAGTTGCAGCACGATTTTCTCTGGCGCACCACGCGTGACTTGCCGGAGCGCGGCAGGATCGGGATTTTCAATCGCTCCTATTATGAGGAAGTGCTGATCGCGCGGGTCCATCCGGACATACTGGCCAGCGAAGGGCTGCCCAAGGCACCGCACCGGAGCGCCTCGATCTGGCAGGATCGCTACCGGTCGATTACCGATCTTGAACGCCACCTGACCGCCAACGGTACCAGGATCATCAAGTTTTTTCTGCATCTTTCCGAGGATGAGCAACGCCAGCGCTTTATCGAACGCATCGACGATCCGCAAAAGAACTGGAAGTTCAGCGCGGCCGATATCGCGGAACGCAAATTCTGGGATCAGTATATGCTGGCCTATGAAGCGTGCCTGGCCGCGACCAGCACGAGCGATGCGCCGTGGTATGTGGTTCCGGCCGACGGCAAGCATAACGCCCGCCTGATCGTGTCGCAGATCATTCTCGATACGCTCGAAGGGCTGGACATGGCGTATCCCAAAACGACCGCCGAGCGCCGCACCGAATTGCAGGAGATCCGCAAGCAACTGACCGGGTAGCGGGTTAATTTCGGGCCGTACCCTGGTGCCGGCTTGACCTGGATCAAGGCGGCATGAGCGTCTCGGCGCTAGACATGTCCTGCTAGTTTCAGGAGGACACCATGCATATCAACAATATCATGACTTTGAGTCCGATCACCGTCGGGCCTAACACCACCATCGCCGACGCGGGGCGGATCATGCTCGATCAGAATTTGTCCGCACTGCCGGTGATCGATGGCAAAGGGGCGTTACTCGGCATTGTGACCGATGGCGATCTGCTGCGCCGTCCGGAGCTTGATACCGTACCGGAAATCGGCTGGTGGCGCGGTTTTCTTGCCCCGGAGACCTCGGCGCGCGAGTTCATCAAGACCCGTGGCCGCCATGTCAGCGAGGTCATGACGGCCGAGGTGCGGACGGTGACCGTCGATACAAGTTTGAACGATGCCGTGGCGATAATGGCGACGCAGCGGATCAAGCAGCTTCCGGTGGTGCAGGGCGACACGCTGGTGGGATTGCTGAACCGGCGCAACATTCTGACAGCATTGATCAGCAAACTTCTGGTGGTCGATGACGTCGTGGTTTCCGACGAGGCTTGCGCCACGATGATCCGCAACGCCATCGCCCAGTCGAAATGGGCACCGAAAGGCGCGGTTTCGGTCGCGGTGAAGCAGGGTGTCGCCACGCTCGCCGGGTCGGTGTTCAGCGATGCCGAGCGCAAGGCGCTGCTGGTGATCGCCGAAAACACCAACGGCGTGAAATCGGTGGCCGACGACATGTTGCTGGTCGATCCCGTCAGCGGACTTGGCTACGGTTCGTTTTGAGCCGGGCCGATGCCAATGGGATCGATGATAACGGGACGTCGAAGCAAATAACAGGTTGTTATTTGCTGGCTTGATCGAAGGCCTCCAGCGCCTCGGCGGCGTACATCGCGGAGGGTCCCGCACCCATGTAGATCGCCATGCCCAGGGTTTCGGCGATCTCGGCGCGGGTTGCACCGGCGCGGGCGGCGTCGCGGGCGTGATAGGCGATGCAGGGCTGGCAACGGGTCGCAACGCCGATGGCAAGGGCGATGAGTTCCTTGGTCTTGGCGTCGAGCGCGGTGCCGCCGTGGGCGGACTTGGCAAGGGTACCAAAGGCTTTCATCACCTCAGGGGTGACGTCGCGCAGATCGCGCACGCCCTGATCCATGGTACCGATCACGGCTTTCCAGTCTTCAATCATGAGGTGTCCTCTGGTGTCCTTTCCTGATCAGCCAGCGGTTCTCGCGGCGATCAGCAGGGCGACCGCGCAGGACGCAAGCCGGGCGCGGGCGTCGTCGGCGCGGCTGGTCAGGATGATCGGGATGCGCGCTCCAACCACCACGCCCGCCGCGTCGGCACCGGCCAGGAAGGTGAGTTGCTTGGCGACCATGTTGCCGGCCTCGATATCCGGCACCAACAGAATATCCGCCTGACCGGCGACCGCGGAGACGATGTGTTTTTCCATCGCCGCCCCTGGGCTGACGGCGTTGTCGAACGCCAGCGGACCATCGATGATCCCGCCGGTGATCTGGCCGCGCTCACTCATTTTGCATAGCGCCGCCGCATCGAGCGTCGATTGCATCGCCGGGTTCACGGTTTCGACCGCGGCCAGGACGGCGAGTTTTGGCGTTTCGATCCCGATCGCCTGGGCGAGGTCGATGGCGTTCTGCGCAATGTCGCGCTTGGTCGCGAGGTCGGGGGCGATGTTGATCGCGGCGTCGGTTACCAACAGCGGTCGCGGGTAGCTCGGTACGTCCATGACATAGACGTGCGAGAGCCGCCGGCCGGTGCGCAATCCGTTTTCGGCCAGCATCACCTCATGCATCAATTCGTCGGTATGCAGCGCGCCCTTCATCAGCAGTTTGGCCGCGCCATCGCGGACCAGTTGCACCGCGCGGGCGGCGGCGGCGTGGCTGTGGGGGGCGGGTTCGATCCGGATGCCGGCGAGATCGAGTCCGGCGGCGGCGGCGGCGGCGCGGATTTTCGCTTCAGGTCCCACCAAAATCGGCACGATCAGCCCGGCGGCGGCGGCGTCAAACGCGCCGCGCAGGCTGAGTTCGTCGCAGGGGTGCGCGACGGCGGTGGTGTAAGGCCCGCGTGACTTCGCCTCGGCCAGTAGCGCGTTGAACCGTTCATGCCGGGTCAGCCGCACGTCCGGCAACGACATTGCCGGACGGACGATTTTTTCGGTGGGCGCCTGCACCAGGGCGGTGCCGCGCAGCACGGTCACGCCGGTCTGGTTGACTGCGACGCAATCGAGGGTGAGGCGGTGTTTTTCCACCATGCGCTCGGTGACGCGCACCGTTGCGGTGATGCTATCGCCGGGGGCGACCGGGGCGCGGAATTGCAGGCTCTGATCGAGATAGATCGTGCCTGGCCCGGGAAGTTTGGTGCCGAGCACGGCCGAGATCAATCCCGCCGTCCACATGCCGTGGACGATGATGTGGTGGAACATGTCGGTCCGCGCATAATCCGCATCGAGATGCGCGGGATTGATGTCGCCGGAAATATAGGCAAATAACGCGATGTCATCGAGCGTCAGCGTCCGGCAGACCGACGCTGAGTCGCCGACGGCAATTTCGTCGAACACGCGGTTTTCGATGGTCGCTACCGCCTGCGGCGATCGGGACTGGGCATCCATGGGTGAGCCTCACATTTCGTGGATATAGTGGCCAGGAGCGGCTTCGAGCGCGGGATAACCCGCCTCTTCGCGACCGATCGGCGGCGGGGCGACGGCCTCGCCCGAATGGGCGTCGAGGAAATTGACGAATTCCGGCCACCACGAGCCGTCTTTCGGTGCGGCTTCGCGTTGCCAGTCCTCCGGAGCCAGGTAACGCTCGTCGGGGGCGCGGTAGCGGATCGAGAAATACCGGTGTGGATGCCCCGGTTCGCTGACAATGCCGGCGTTATGGCCGCCGGAGGTCAGCACGAAAGTGATCGGACCCCGATTGAGCATATGCATTTTGTAAACCGAATGCCAGGGCGCGATATGGTCGCGTTCGGTGCCGACCACAAAGATCGGGACGGTGATGTCGCTGATCGCGACGGGCTGGCCGCCCGCGTGCAGCCGCCCTTCCGCAAGGTCGTTGTGCAGGAACAGATGGCGCAGATATTCCGCGTGCATCCGGTAGGGCATCCGGGTCGCGTCCTCGTTCCAGGACATCAGATCGTTCGGGTGTTCCTGCTCGCCGATGAAATAGCGCCGGATCATCCGCGACCAGATCAGGTCGTTCGAGCGCAGCATCTGGAACGCACCGGCCATTTGGGTGGTATCGAGATAGCCCTGCCGCCACATCAGATCTTCCAGAAAGGCGAGCTGCGCCTCGGTAATGAAGAGTTGCAACTCACCGGCCTCGGTGAAGTCGGTCTGGGCGGCGAACAGCGAGAGCGAGGCGAGGCGGTTGTCGTTGTCGCGCGCCATGGCGGCGGCGGCGATCGACAGCAGGGTGCCGCCGAGGCAATAGCCGGTGGCGTGGATTTTTTTGGCTTTGGTGATCGCACTTACCGCGTCGAGTGCCGCCATCACGCCATCGCTGCGGTAGTCGTCGAGCGAAAGATCGCGGTCGGCGGCGTTCGGATTGTGCCAGGACATCATGAACACGGTGTAGCCCTGGCCGGTCAGATAACGGACCAGCGAATTGCCCGGCGAGAGGTCGAGGATATAGTATTTCATGATCCAGGCCGGCACGATCAGCACCGGTTCCGGTCGCACGGTTTTGGTGGGGGGCGCATACTGGATCAGTTCGATCAGCCGGTTGCGATAGACCACCCGGCCCGGCGTGACCGCGACGTCGCGGCCCGGTTCGAGCGGCAGTTTTTTATGCCGCCGCATTGCCACGGCGCTGTCCTGGATGAAGTTTTTGAGTCCGTCGCGGACGGATTGTCCCTGGCTCGTCCGTGCGGCGTCGGTCACTTCGGGGTTCAGTAACGCGGAATTGCTCGGCGCGATCGCATCGAGCGCCTGCCGCGCCATGAAATCGACAATGCGCTCATGCGCCGGATCGACCCCGGCAATACCTGTGGTCGCCTCATGCCACCAACGTTCGGCGCGCAGGAATTGTTCGCGGTAGAGCCGATACGGCATTTCATCCCAGCGCGGGTGGGTGAAGCGGTGATCATTCGGGCAGGGGGGCACTCGCGGTTCCGCCACCCCCAGCGCGATCCGCCCGATGGCCGCCCAATCCTCCATCGCGCGGCGGGCTAAATCCATCCGCCGCGCTGGTTGATTGGCCAGATGCACGGCCCAGTCGCGCCACGCCAAGGCAAGCCCGACGGGGGAGAGGCCGGCGGTGAATTTTGCTTCCGCCGCGTGCAAGGCGCGGTCCATCGCATCGGTGTTCGAAACCCGCTCGTGGGTGATCGGCGATGAGGCCGCGGGCGAGGTCGGGGTTGCGTCGGTCAGGGGGGATTTGGTTGGTCTGGTATCCGTCGTCATGGTCCTGGCTCCTGAAGGGTGCGTGGAATTATGCCATGATGTGCTGGCCGCCATCGACCGGAATGATCGTGCCGGTGATCCGAGCGGCGGCGTCGCTGGCGAGGAAGGCGGCGAGCGCGCCGACATCCTCAATGGTGGCAAGGTGATGTTCCGGCGCTTCTTTGGCGGCCCGGTCGAGCAGTTCATCGAACTGCTCGATGCCGCTAGCGGCGCGGGTCGCGATCGGGCCGGGGGAAAGCGCATTGACCCGGATGCGCTGCGGGCCAAGTTCGGCGGCAAGGTAGCGCACGCTGGCTTCCAACGCGGCCTTTACCGGCCCCATCAAATTATAGTGTTCGACGACGCGTTCCGAGCCGTAAAAGCTGACGCTGAGTAGCGCGCCGCCCTTTGGCATCAGCGGCTCCGCGAGGCGGGCGCAGCGGATGAAGGAGTGGCAGGATACGTCCATCGCCATCGCGAACCCGGCCGCCGAGCAATCGGTGACCCGCGCGTGCAAATCGTCCCGCGGGGCAAACGCCATGGCGTGAAGCAGAAAATCGAGATGCCCCCACCGCTCGCGCACCGCCGCGAACACAGCCTCCAGCGCTCCGGCCTCGCGCACGTCGCCGGGCAGCAACAAGGGGCACGCCAGCGTATTGGTCACCGCTTCGACAAAAGGTTTTGCTTTGTCATTCAAATAGGTCGCGGCAAGCTGCGCGCCCGCATCGGCAAAACGGCGCGCACAGCCGGCAGCAATCGAGTGTTCGTTGGCGATGCCGAGGACCAGCCCGATTTTGCCGCCGAGATCGACGATCGGCCCTGGCACGGCCTTCACGCCACCACGCGTTCGGGCCGTTTGACATCGTGTGCCGAGGTTTCGGCCGGAGTGGCGCGGCGGCCGAACGGCGATACATTGCCAGCGCGCATCATGGCCTCCATCATGCTGAATTGTGCCTGGGTGATCGCCTGCACGAGCGCGAATTCGGCTTCGACGATCCGCATCACATTACTGGTCATCGATTCGAACAATGCTGGGGAAAGGCTGGCGGAAACAAAGGCGTTGGTCACTTCATTCAGTCGTTTGGCATCGTACTGAGTACTCATCGCAACCTCCTTTTGTGAAGACGGGCAATGTTTCACGCCGGGAGCATTTTGTCGTTGATCCATGTCAATCGACAGCGTTTCACGCAATCGTCACATGTCCGGCAGCGGTCGTTCGGCGTCGCTGCGTTCGCTATAGCGATCGACCAGATACGCTGCGCGGTCACGCAGCAGCCAGGTGAAGCGGAGTAGTTCCTCCATCACATCGACAACCCGATCGTAATAGGGCGAGGCCAGCATGCGGCCGGCGTCGTCGAACTGTTCATAGGCTTTGGCAACGCTGGACTGGTTGGGGATCACCACCATTCGCATCCAGCGCCCGAGCAGGCGCAGGGTGTTGACCGCATTGAAGCTCTGCGATCCGCCGGAGACCTGCATCACCGCGAGAACCCGCCCCTGGGTGGGCCGCAGCGCGCCCATTTCGAGCGGAATCCAGTCGATCTGGTTTTTTATCACCCCGGTGATCGCGCCATGCAGTTCCGGGCTGCACCAGACCTGTGCTTCCGACCACATCGACAGCGCCCGCAATTCCTTGACCTTCGGGTGATCGGGGGACACGGAATTCGTGACCGGCAGGTCGCGCGGATCGAAAATGCGGGTCTCGGCACCCATGAGGTCGAGCAGGCGCGCGGCCTCCTCGATCAGCAACCGCGAATAGGATCGGGTTCGCAGCGAGCCATACAGCAGCAGCACGCGCGGCGGGTGGGTGGCGCGCTGCGCCGGTTCCAGCCGGGCGAGGTCGGGCGGGGCCAGACGGCCGCGGTGCAGGGCGGGGAAGCGTGCGTCATCCATGTCCGGTGGCTCCCACAATCGGCAGCCAGAGCGCAAGAGCCGCCAGGGCGGCGAGCAGCACGGGGGGCGTGATGACCAACCCGATCCGCATGTACTGGCCCCAGGTGATGCGGGTGCCCTTCTGGGCCAGCACGTGCAGCCAGAGCAGGGTGGCGAGACTGCCGATCGGGGTGAATTTCGGGCCGAGATCGCAGCCGATCACGTTGGCATAGACCATGGCGTCATGGATGCCCGGCGCGACCGGACCCAACTGGCCGATCGCGAGCGCGCCCACCAGAACGCTCGGCATATTGTTCATGATCGACGACAGGATCGCCGCCAGAACGCCGGTGCCGAGCGAGGCCGCCCAGAGGCCGTGGGCCGCGAAAACCCGGAGCGCATCAGCGATATAATTGGTCAGGCCCGCGTTGCGCAGTCCATAGACGACCAGATACATGCCGAGGCTGAATATGACGATCTGCCACGGCGCGCCCCGCAGAACCCGGCGGATGGCAATCACTTGCCCCGATCCGCCGCCAAACCAGCGGCCGGCGACCGCGAGCAGCGCGACGGCCCCGGCGATGGTGACGAACGAGACCGGCACGCCCAACGGGGCGGTGATGAAATAGGCCGCGAGCAGGATCAGTAAAACCGGCCACGCCGCGCGGAACACCCATTTGTCGTGGATCGCCGATGCGGGGGACTCCAGTGCCGCGACCTCATAACGCCGGTTGGCGGCACCCGCGAACATCACCCCAAGTACGGCCAGCGTCGCGGCCAGCGATACCAGATCGACCGGCACCATCACGGTAGCGTAGCGGGTGAACCCAATGTTGAAATAACTGGCGCTGACGATGTTGACCAGATTGGAAATCACCAGCGGCAGGCTGGTGGTATCGGCGACGAAGCCGGTCGCGATGATGAACGCGAACGCGGCGGCGGGCGGAAATTCGAGGCTGGCAAGGATCGCCATCATGATCGGGGTCAGCAGAAGGGCGGCCCCGTCGTTGGCGAAAAACGCGGCGATCATGAAGCCGAGCATGACGATCAGGGGCAGCAGCAATCGCCCGCGTCCACGCCCCCAGCGCGCCACATGCAGCGCTGCCCAGCGAAAGAACCCGGCTTCATCCAGCAGGAGCGAAATGATGATCAATGCGACGAAAGTGAACGTCGCGTTCCAGACGATGTGCCAGACCGTGGGAATGTTGCGCCAGTGGATGACGCCGAGGGCGAGATCGACGATCGCGCCGGCCATCGCGCTCCAGCCGATGCCGAGGCCGCGCGGTTGCCAGATGACAAACACCAGGGTTGCGATGAACACCGCGAGGGCGAGCATAGGGAGCCTCGACTATCTAAATGTTAGTTGACGCGCCGACCGGCGGAATCGACGACCGTTTCGCCGTCTTCCTTGACAAAGGCGGCGCGTTGCGGTGCGGGCAGGATGTCGAGCACGGTTTCGGAGGGGCGGCAGAGTTTGACGCCGAGGGGGGTGACCACGATCGGCCGGTTGATCAGAATTGGATGGGCGAGCATCGCCGTGAGCAAGGCGTCGTCCGGGAGGGAGGTGTCAGCGAGGCCGAGTTCGGCGTAGGGGGTGCCCTTTTCGCGCAGCACCGCGCGGATCGGAAGGCCGATGCGGGAAATGAGATCGGCAAGGATTTCGAGTGTCGGCGGGGTTTTCAGATATTCCACGATGTGGGGTTCGATCCCGGCATTGCGGATCATCGCCAGCACGTTGCGCGAGGTACCGCATGCGGGGTTGTGATAGATCGTGACGCTCATGCCACCGAGCCTTCGCCGGTGCCCGGCCCGATCCGGCCGATCTCCTGAACCCGGCGCACGAGCGAGGCGCGTTCGAGCTTGGCAAACGGCAACGCGGCGAACAGCTTAATCCGCGTCTCCAGCATTTGGAAGGCGGTGCGAAACGCCATCACGCGGTCGACGTCACTACCGGTCGCGGCGACAGGGTCGGGAACGCCCCAATGCGCCGTTATCGGCTGTCCCGGCCAGACCGGACAAATTTCACCCGCCGCATTGTCGCACACGGTGAACACGAAATCCATCACCGGGGCACCTGGTTCCGCGAATTCGTTCCACGATTTCGAACTCAATCCATCGGTCGGCAGCCCGGCTTCCTCC
The DNA here is from genome assembly GCA_028688905.1 of Acidiphilium sp. GTDB lineage: Bacteria > Pseudomonadota > Alphaproteobacteria > Acetobacterales > Acetobacteraceae > Acidiphilium. The sequence continues at coordinate 46,878 of JAQTXH010000004.1, forward strand.
ATGATGCGAAGGGCGAGCGGATGCACGGTGCCCTTTGGATGACTGCCGGCGGAAAACCCCCGGAAATTGCCTTGACCCCAGCGTTCGATCAACCGTTCCGCCATGATACTGCGGGCCGAATTGCCGGTACAGAGAAAGAGCACGTTGAGCGGTTTACCTGTCATGCCGAATTTCCTTTTGCGCGGCGCGATTTTTGTTGGATCGAAGGCAGCCCAAGGTCGCCTACCGGGTCGCGTGCCGGGTCGCATACAGGGATGCAAAGCGAAATGTCCTGGCCGCAGCAATTCTGGACCAGAAACCCCACCAGCGCGTTCATCGCCGCGACATCGGCGGCATAAATGACATGGCGGCTCGCCCGGCGCTGGCTCACCAGACCCGCGCGCAGCAGCGCCTGGATGTGAAATGTGAGCGATGACGCCACCAGGCCAACGTGTTCGGCAATATCGCCCGCCGCCATCCCGGCCGGCCCCGCCACGACCAGCTGCCGGTACGCCGCCAGCCGATGCTCATGGGCCAGCGCGGCCAAGGCCGTCACCATCCATTCCGGATCTGCTTTGGGACGCTTTATCATCGATATTTCCATAATTATCGTAGAGTTGGTGTTTTAGCGCGGAGTCAGCCGGCGCGTCAATCATCCATCCTTATTTTCGCAAGCACGATTGCCCTAAACGGCGCGGCAGTCGCCAAAAACCGACGTCAGGCTCCCGATTTTGCCTTGTTGCGCCGCCGCCGCGCTTGTTCGTTGGGTTTGCCGGCCGGCGCGCCCGCCGGTTTGAAACCACGCGGCTTGGCACCGTCCCGCCACGGCGGTGCCTGCCGTGGTTCGCGCGGTGCTGCGTCCGGCGGTGCCCCTGTCGCGGCCTCGATCCGCACTTCGGGATTGTTCGCCGCGATCACCGATTTCAGGAATTCACCGGCCATTGCCTGATGGATCTCGAATTTAGTCTCGCGGTCGAAAATCCGGATGGCCCCGATGTCGCGCTTGGTCACCCCGCCGACCCGGCAGATCAGCGGCAGCAGCCATTTCGGATCGGCGTTCTTGCGTCGCCCGACATCGGCGCGAAACCAGACCATCGGCCCCGCGCTCGGGCGACCGGTATCCCGCGCATCTTCAGGCCGGGTAAACCGGGCGCGTTCGGGCGGCGGCGGGGTGATGTCTTCGGGCGAGGGCAGCCGGGCGCGGTATAGCCGGATCAGCGCGGTGGCGATGGTTTCCGGCGGGTAGCCGGCCAGCAAATCCCGCGCGGCCGCGATATCCTCGTCGAGCGGCGGTTCGGTCAGCACCGGGTCGGTCAGTAGCCGTGCCTGATCGCGGGCGCGGATCGCATCGGCGGAAGGCGGTTCGTCCCAGACCGCATTGATATTGGCCGAGGCCAGTAATGCTTCAGCCTGACGGCGGCGGCTGTTAGGGACCAGCAGCACACACATTCCCTTGCGCCCGGCGCGGCCGGTGCGGCCGGAGCGATGCAGCAGGGTCGCCTTGTTGTTCGGCAGATCGGCGTGGACCACCAGATCGAGATTAGGCAGATCAAGGCCGCGCGCCGCGACATCGGTCGCGATGCACACCCTGGCGCGGCGATCGCGCAGCGATTGCAGCGCGTTGTTGCGTTCAGTCTGGCTGAGTTCACCGGAGAGCGCGACCACCGCGAAGCCGCGCTCCTGCAAGCGGCCATGCAATTGCCGCACCGCCTCGCGGGTCGAACAGAATACCAGGCAGCCGCCGACATCCTGAAACCGCAACAAATTCACCAGCCCGTGCTCGATTTCATGCGATGCGATGCGGATCGCGTGGTATTCGATATCGGCATGCGGCTGGTTGCGTGCCACGGTATCGATCCGGAACGCATCGCGCTGATACTGGCGCGCCAGGGCGGCGATTTCCCGCGCGATGGTGGCGGAAAACAGCAGGGTGCGGCGCTCCGTCGGGGTAGCACCGAGGATGAATTCGAGTTCGTCGCGAAACCCGAGGTCAAGCATTTCATCGGCTTCGTCGAGCACCACCACCTTTAAATGGCTGACATCGAGGTGATGCCGCTCAAGGTGATCCTGCAGGCGGCCGGGGGTGCCGACCACGATGTGGCAACCCGCCGCGAGGGCGCGTTGCTCGCGCCGTGGGTCCATGCCGCCAACGCAGGAGACCACGCGGGCACCGGTGTGCTCATAGAGCCAGGCGAGTTCGGCATGGACCTGGATCGCCAGTTCGCGGGTGGGGGCGATGATCAGGGCGAGGGGTGCCGCGGGCGGCGGCAGTGCATCATCGACCATGATGGTGCTGGCAAAAGCCAATCCGTAGGCCACGGTCTTGCCCGATCCGGTCTGCGCCGAGACCAGCAGGTCACGCTCGCCGATGTCGGGTTGCAGCACCGCACTCTGCACGGAGGTCGGTTCGTTATAGCCGCGCGCGATGAGGGCGCGTTGCAGGGCTGGATTTTCGATCGGGAAGTTCATGGGGGCTGATACCCCGCGCGGTACCGTGCCGCAACCGTTATCATCACTGCTCGGCCACCAACGCCGCAGCGGTTTCGCCAGAGCGGATCGCGCCCTCGATCGTGGCGGGCAGGGTCGTCGCTGTGTAGTCGCCGGCGAGCGTCAGGTTGATCAGCCGGGTTGCCGGGCCGGGGCGGCGGGTGAGTTGTTCGGGGGTTGCGGCGAAGGTGGCGCGGCGCTCACGCACCACGCGGTAGGGCGGCATGGTGCGGGGTAGGCCGAAGCCGCGCCGCAGGTCGGACCAGACCTCGGTGGCCAGGGCGTCGGGGTCGGCATCGAGCCGGTCGTTGGCGGCGCTGATCGTGACCGAGACGACTTCGGTTTTTTCGAACACCCACTCCGCGACGCCGCCGAGCAGGCCGTAGAACCCGGCTTTGCCGGCATCGATGCCGGCGCGGAAATGCAGGTTGAGGATCGCCTCGAACTGGTTCGGCACCACGAGGCCGGGAATCAGATCCGCTGCCACCCATGGCGGGGTTGCAAGGATGATCCGGTCGGCCGGGTCGATGATTTCATCGACATTGGGGCCGACCAGGCCGGTGACCCGATGGTCTGAAACGGTGAGGCCGGCGACCCGCGCGCCAAACCGCAGTTCGCAGCCCTGCGCGCGCAGAAACGCAAGGGCGGGATCGACGAAGCTTTCCGACAGTCCGATCGCCGGGTAGCGCGGCATCGTGGCCGCCCCGCCGCGCGCGATGCTTTCCGCCACCACCGCCGCCAGTGGGGCCGCTGAAGCGACATCGGGTTTGGTGTTGAGCGCGGCGATGGCTAGTGGTTCCAATAACCGCTCATACAGTGGACCCAGATCGCCCAGCAGATCGGCCACCAGATCAGTCGGTTTGGCCCGCTGCAACCGGCGCAGCGCCCAGTAGTCGCGCGCCCGTGTCTCCGGTACCCGCCAGTCTTTCCGCAACACCCACCAGGGGGTGATCCCGTAGTTGAGCCGCAGCACCCAGGCCGCACCCGATAGCAGATCGATGAATGGAAACAAGGGCTTGTCGGGTCCGGTCAGGGTTTCCGCCGCGCCGATCCGGTCGAGATAGGCAAGCGCCGCGCGGTTGCCCGACAGCAGCAGATGATTGCCGTTGTCGAGCCGGCAGCCGAGCGTGGTATCCTCGTAGGACCGGCAGCGTCCGCCGCCCCATTTCGCCGCCTCGTACAGCACGACACTCATCCCGCGCGCGGCGAGCGACGTTGCGGCGGACAGGCCGGCCATCCCGGCACCGATCACGTGGATGCGGCTCATCCGCAGCGGTCTGTCAGCATGAATAACTGGGCAGCCAGCAGAAGTTTGCGCCAGGGTGACAGGCGTGGCCGGCGTTCGGGGTGGCTGAAACCGTCGCGGCGCATTCGATCGAGCAGCGGGCGGTAGGCGCTCGCCATCATCCGGGCCGGGCGGACAGCGCGGCGGTTGCAGTCGCGCATCGCTTGTTCGGCGGCGGCGAAATGGGCTTCGGCCTCGGCGGCGAGCGATGCCATGGCGTGCCGCAGGCCAGGGGCGCGCAGAATCGTGGCGGAGTCGAGCGGAACATCGGCGGCGAGCAGGGTTTCGCGCGGCAGGTAGATCCGCCCGCGTGCGGCATCCTCGGCGACGTCGCGCAAAATGTTGGTCAGTTGCAGGGCACGGCCGAGGTGGTGGGCGACGCGATCGCCGGACGGCGAGACCTCGCCGAACACCCGGATCGCCAACCGCCCGACCGCCGAGGCGACACGGTCGCAATAAAGGTCGAGAAATGCGGCGTCCGGCGCGATGATCGGCTCACCGGCGTCCATCGTCATGCCATCGATGATTGCGAAAAAATCCTCGCGCCGCAGAGCATAGCGCAGCGAGGCGTCGCGCAGGACGCGGGTGACCGGATCATCGCCGCCCCGCGACAAGGCGGCGATGCGGGCGCGCCAGGCGTCGAGTCCGGCTTGTTTGGTGGCTAACGGGGCGTCCTCCTCGTCGGCGATGTCGTCGATCGCGCGGCAGAAGGCGTAGATGCCGTACATCGCGACGCGCCGGCGGGCGGACAGCACGGCCATGCCACGATAAAACGAGGTGCCGGCGGCACGGGTGGCCGCGGTGACGGCGGCGGCGTCCTGGGTGGCGAGATCGGTCATTGCGGCAGGGGGGGCAGCGCGCGCGGCAGGCTGGCGAGGATCGCGCCGATCGCGTCGGACCGGCGGAGTTTGACGCGCGCGGCCAGCGGGTCGGCGCGGCACAGACGGGCGTGCAGGCGTTGGGCGAGGCCGAGGATGATGGCGGTTTCCAGCCGCAACCCGCGCGCGCGGACCAGGCGGGGCAGGGCGGCGGCAGTGCGGTTGAGGGTTGCGGTTTCGGCCAGCATGGCATCGAGCACGCGGCGCAGGGGCGGGGTGAGCGCGGGGTCGCGCACGGCCTCCGGTGCGATGCCTTCGCGGGCGAGCCAGTCGCCGGGGAGGTAGGAGCGGTCGAGTTCGGCGAAATCCCGCGCGCAATCCTGGATGTGGTTGAGCACCTGAAGGCTGGCGCACAGCGCATCCGAGGCGGGCCAGGTCGCCGTGGTTTCGTTGTGCAGTGCCAGCACGTAGCGCCCGACCGGGGCGGCGGAATAGCGGCAGTAATGCATCAGCTCGGCCCAGGTCGCGTAGCGGTGTTTCGTTGCGTCCTGGCGGAAGGCGATCAGCAGGTCGCTGGCGTGGACGGGATCGACCCCGGTTGCGGCGAGGCTGGCGCGCAGGCGCAGGGCGGATTGCGAACCATGATCGGAAGTGCCGGTCAGCACGGCGTCCATCACATCGAGCCGGGCAATCTTGTCGTTCGGCGCAAGCGTGGGGTGGTCGGCGATATCGTCGGCGTTGCGGGCAAAGGCGTAATAGGCGTGAACATGCCGGCGCAGGTCGCGCCGGATCAGCCAGGAGCCGACCGGGAAGTTCTCGTCGCCCTTGTCCTTGCCGGAGGCCAGTTCGACGCTGGCGATCGTGGCACTCATGACGCCGCCCCGTAATCGCGGTTCTTCCACGCCGCCCCGGTGCCGCGCGCGTAACGCCAGGCCGAGGCGAGCGTCGCCTCCATAAAAACCAGTGCGATCAGCGGCAGCGCCAACCCCCAGGTCCAGCCCACACCATAGCGCCGCAGGGTTGGCTGATAGGTCAGCACCGCGATCGCATAAGCGATCAGGCCGAACAGCCGTGCCGCGCCATCGCCGAACAGCACCGCGAGGGGCGGCACCAGCCAGACCAGCGCCAGCCCCGCGAGGGTCAGGGCGAGCAGCCCGTATGAATAGCGCAACTGGGTGAAGGCGGTGCGGGCGATCATCGCGCGGATGTCGTGAAAGTCGGGGTAGGGCCGGATCGACCGCGCGAGACTGGAATGGCCGAGATAGATCGCGCCACCCTGTTTGACCCGCTGCGCCAGGGTGACATCATCGATCAACGCGCCGCGAATGCTGACGATACCGCCGAACCGCTCCAGCGCCTCGCGCCGGATCAGCACCACGCCACCGGCCGCCGCCGCCGTGGCCGATAGCGGATCGTTCACCCGCGCGAAAGGGTAGAGCATCTGGAAAAAATACACGAAGGCCGGGATCAGCGCGCGCTCAGCGGTGCTGGCGCAGTTCAGCCGGACCATTTCGGAAACCAGATCGAGCCGCGCGCCGCGCAATGGTTGTTCCATCCGGGCCATCAGAGTGGCCAGATGGCCCGGATCGTGGGTGATGTCGGCATCGGTCAGCAGCACGAACGGGGCGGTGCTCTGCGCCACCCCTTGCTCCAGCGCCCATAATTTACCCGACCACCCAGCCGGTTTCGCTTCACCCGCGAGCAGCAGAAACCGCGGATCATCCCCCGCCGCCGCCTGTGCCGCCGCCGCCGTGCCATCGGTGCTGCCATCATCGACCAGAATGACCCGGAATATGCCGGTGTAATCCTGCGCCAGCAGCGAGGCGATCACCGCCCCGATCGTGCCGGCTTCGTCGCGCGCAGGCACGATGATGTCGACCGATGGGGTCAGCGCCGGGCGCGCCGGGGTCAATTCCGGCCCGCTCTGCCAGAAGTTGCCGTGCAACGCATAGAGATAGAGCCAGATCAGCGCGGCAATGACGGCCAACATCATGATACCGTGACCGGTGCGGGGTCGAATGCCAGGCTCGCGAGTTTGCCGCGCCGGCAGAAATCGGTCAGCGCGTCGCGCATCGCGGCCTCGACCGGGCGCGGCGCGTAACCCAGCGCGGCGATGGCTTTGGCCGAGGAGAAAAACATCAGTTTGCGCGCCATCGTCAGCATGTCCCGCGTCATCAGCGGTTCGGTGCCGGACAGCCGTGCCCACGCTTCCATCAAGGTGGCGATCGGCATCAGCGGCGCGATCGGCAGTTTGATCCGCGGCGGCGCGCGCCCGGCGAGGCGGGTGATCCGGCGGACGATGTCCGACAGCATCAGGTTTTCACCGCCGAGAATATAGCTTTCGCCGGTTTTGCCGTGCCATAACGCCAGGATGTGACCGTCGGCGACGTCATCGACATGCACGATATTCATCCCGGTTTCGACATAGGCGGGCATGTGGCCGCGCGCGGCATCCAGCACCATCCGCCCGGTGGGGGTGGGCTTGATGTCGCCCGGTCCGATCGGCGTGGAGGGGTTGACGATCACCACGTCCAGCCCTTCGGTCGCAAGCGATTTGACCGCGATTTCGGCCTCGTATTTCGATTGCTTGTACGGTCCGACATGATCGGCGGCGGCGTTGGGGGTGGCTTCATCGGCGGGTATGCCGTCGGGGGTCAGGCCCAAAGCGGCGACGCTGCTGGTATATACGACGCGCTCGACCCCCGCCGCTTGCGCCGCGCGCAGGAGCGAAATCGTGCCGTCGATGTTGATCCGCCGCATCGCGTCCGGGTCGGGTACGAACAGGCGGTAGTCGGCGGCGACGTGAAACACGTACCGGCAGCCCGCCACCGCGCGGGCGAGCGAGGCGGGGTCGGTCAGGTCGCCGATCACGCGGTCGCCCGGCAATCCGGTTAGATTGGCGAGGCCGCTGCCGGCGCGATGCATGATCCGTAAGGCAAATCCCTGGCGGGCGAGCGCGCGCGCCACCGCTGCGCCGACAAACCCGGTGGCCCCGGTCACCAAGGTCGGGCGCGGATCGGCCGCGCGATCGTGGTTGGTGAGGGGGGCGCTCGTCATGCATTACCGTTTGGGTTATGGTGCCGGGTTTTCAGCATTGCGGCATAAAGAAAAAAGTGCGGCGCTGCAAAACATGCGTGCCGTCGGGCCGATGCGGTATCAAGATGCCGCGCAATTTGATAGGCACCGAGTCGTTATTCGGAGACTAAGCATACGGAGACTAAGCGTGGCCCTTTGCCCATTCCACCCGTGCGACGCCGGTTCCGGCGTTGCCAACCCCCTCTGCGGCGTCGCCGCGTGCGGTTCGGCGCGGTGATCCGCCGTCTCGGGATCTGGCCGGCAGCCTTCGCCTTGCTGGGACTCGCGTTGTTCACCGGTACCGTCGCGTGGCTCGGCTGGGGTGGGATATCGCGCGCCCTCGACCAGGTCAGCCTGTCTGGTTTCGCCCTGTATTTCGGGGTACAATTAGTGATCATCGCCGGGTTGGCCGGGGCGTGGCGGATGCTGCTGCGGTCACGCTATGGCGGGCATTATTTGTTGCTCTACTGGGGCCGGATGGTGCGCGATTCGGCGGGCGAGTTTTTGCCGTTCTCGCATGTCGGCGGCTTTATTCTAGGGGGGCGAGCGATCGCGCTCGGTGGGGTGGCGTTTGCCGATGCCGCCGCCTCGACCCTCGCGGATGTCACGATCGAGTTTCTTGCCGAACTGATTTTCATCATGACCGGCCTGGGTTTGCTCGCCGGTCTGGCACCTGACAGTGGGCTGCTGCGCCCGGTCGGGCTGGGGTTGGGGCTGGCGATTGTCGGGGCGGCGGGGTTTCTGTTCGTCCAGAAAGGCGGCGGGCGGGTGTTTCGCGCGCTGGCGATGCGAATTGCCGGGCAATCCGCCGATGCCGCCTCGATCCGGATGGAGCGGTTGCAGGCGGCACTCGACGGGATTTACGCAAGGCGGGGCCGGATGCTGGCGGCGGGTGCCTTGCATCTGGCGTGCTGGTTCGGCACCGGCATTGCCTCCTATGTGGCGTTTCATGCGCTCGGGGCGGACATCGGTTTCATCGACGCTTTGGCGATCGAGGCGCTGCTGCACGCGATTCTGGCCGCCGGATTCTTCATTCCGGGCCGGATCGGGGTGCAGGAGGCGGCCTATACCCTGCTGGGCACGATTTTCGGCATCCCACCCGATATTGCGCTGTCGGTGTCGCTGCTGCGGCGGGCACGGGATTTGATCGTGGCGGTGCCGGTGCTGCTGATCTGGCAGGGGATCGAGGCGAAGCGGCTGCACCCGGTCGGCGGCGATCTCGGGTGAGAGCTTGTGGGTGAGAGCGTGAGGGCTTGCGCCGATCGCCCATCGTTCTAAATCCAGGCTTCCGGTGCCCCATTATCCCGGTGCCTCATTATCAAGGAGTTCGACCTATGGGATTGCTCGCCATCATCGTGCTCGGCCTGATCGCTGGCTGGATCGCGAGCCTGATCGTCGATAACGCCGGCAAGGGGCCGCTGATGGATATGGTGCTCGGCATCATTGGCGCGCTGGTCGGCGGGGAGATTTTCTCGACCCTAGGTGCCGCACCGATCACCGGGTTCAACCTGTATAGTCTGTTCGTCGCGGTGATCGGGTCGGTGGTGGTCCTAGTGATCTATCATGCGATTTCAGGTCGCCGCCGGCTGTGATCGCGACTTTCTGCTGATTTGAGTTTATCGCCACTTAAAGTTGTGTTATATCTGCGTCATGATGACGCGGTTGCAGCCTGGTGCGTCGGAACGCCCGATCGGCCGGTTGACCCGGCTCGATGGATTACGCGGTGTGCTTGCGGTCTATGTCATGCTAGGTCACACCGCGCCGTTCATCCCCTGGCCACCGCTGGCCGGCCGGGTGATCGAGGCAGTGGTGAGCCATGGGCTGGCGGGTGTCGATCTGTTTTTCGCGCTGTCGGGTCTGGTGATCGTGCAGTCGATGGCGCGGTTCGAGGGGCGGGCGGTGCCGTTCATCGCGGCACGGGCATGGCGGTTGCTGCCGGTGTATTTTGTCGTGCTGGCGCTGGCGATCGTGGCACTTTCATTGCGCTCACCTTTTGCGGTGATGCCCTGGATTCATTCCGGCGACGTCGAATACCAGTTTTGGGAAGCTAGGCTGCCGCAGCCGTTGCTCGCCCATCTCGCGGTGCATCTGACGCTGGTGCAGGGGATGCTGCCGCGCGGCGTGCTGCCGGACGCCGAGTTTTCCCTGCTCGGCCCGGCGTGGAGCCTTTCGACCGAGGGACAGTTCTATGTCGTGATCGCCTTGGTGATCACGGTGATCGGCAATGAACGGCGGGGATTGACCCGGCTGGTCTGGCTGTTTCTTGCAATCGCGGTGGCCGGGCGGGTCTATGCCGGGCTGGTTGCGCATGACTGGCAGTTCCACCGGGCGTTTCTGCCGAACGAGGCGGCGTATTTCGCAATCGGGATTGCCGCCGCCCGGTTATGGCGGGGCGACGGCGGTTTGGGGTTGTTTGGTGCTGCCCTGGTGGTGGCGATGATCGTTGGGGCCAGCCACGGCGTGGGGTTTGGTAGGATCGGCAAGGCGGTACCGCCGCTGATCTGGGCCGTTGCGGTTGCGGCGCAGCGTATGCCCCAGCATCGGCTGATCCGCCCGGTCGCCTGGGGGCTTGGCCATCCTGCCGTGCTATGGCTGGGGGCGATCTCCTATCCGCTGTATCTGGTCAACGAACCGGTCGGGCGGGCGTTGGCGGTGCTGGTCGGGGCGGTGGACCGTGGTGATGCGCTGTGGTTTTCCGTGATCTGGGGACCGTTGGCCGTGGCGGGGTCGATCGCGGTGGCGGCGGTGCTGCACTATGCGGTGGAACGCCGGTTCATGCAGCGGCGATGGCGCGTCATGCCAGGGGTTTCGGTGCCGGCAGCAGCACCGTAGCGACGGGTTCGGGCCGAATTTGAACCCAGGCGAGGCTGCCAATCGTGCCGCATTTGCGGCAACTTGCCTGCCAATCGGCGTGGGTGGTGTCGCACGCGGCGCAAACCCAGGTCGATCCGGTTGCGCCGGTCGCAAGGGCTGCGTGGCGCTGGGCTTCCCCGGCGAGATCGGCGGCCAAAGCGGTGCGGGCGAGGAGCGCTTCGCTTTCCGGGTGGCCCGGATTGGCGGCGGCAAGAGTCTGGGCGGCACGGGCGCGGTCGAGCGGAACCGTGATCGGCGCGAGATACGCCGCGGCGAGATCGGGGTGCGGTGCGGCTTTCCAACCGGCCAGCAGCGCGCGCTTCGCCCGCCACGCATGCCCGGCGTGTTGATGCGCGGTATAAAGGGCGAGATAGGCCGGGGCGAGGCCAGGAGCCGCGCGCACGGCTTCGCGCGCCCAGTCGATCGCGAGGTGGTCGCTAGCGGCGGTGCGCGACGCCATGATGGCCAGCGCCGCCCGCGCCGATGGGTCGGTGGCGAGCCGCGCGGCATCGGCGAACTGGCCCTGGTTGGCGGCAAGCTGCACCCGTTGGTCGCGCAGCCAGACCGAATGGGGATAGGCGGTGGCGGCCTGCCGGGCCTGAATTTCGGCATCGCGCAGGGCGGCAGCATCGCCGGTTAATTTCGTGCGGTAATCCACCAGACCGCGCCAGCCGAGGAAGCCGGCATCCTTGTGCTTGGCCAGGGCGGTGAAATTTGCGTCGGCGGCGGCATGATCGCCCGCCCGTCGCGCGGTTTCGCCGGCGACATACAGGGTGAGCGGCGCATCGGGCGCGTGCTGCCAGGCGATTCTGGCCTGATTGGCGGCGGTGCGGTCATCGCCGGCGGCGATGGCAGAGAGGGCGCGCAACGAGGCGGCATCGGCGCTGTTGCGGTGGAACAGCGCGCGATTGGCCGCGAGCCGGCGCGGCGTGCGCAGCAAAGCCCTGATTATACTTACAAACAATATAAGGATGACCACCAGGATCGCCAGCAGCAGAATCGCGATCGGGGTGGCGGCGGTGGCGGCGTAGCTGCCGAAATCGAGCGTGACATGACCGGGCAAGCTGGCGAGATACCAGATCAGCCCGAGGATGATGACGGCGACGAGGGCGAACCGGAATGCGCGCAGCATCAGTTTTGCTCCGCCATGGTCGCGAGGGCCGCACGCGCCGCGAGCAGGCGGGTGGCCTGGGTGGTCCAGGGAGCCATCACGACCTGTGCCGCCGGCGGTAACGGCTTCAGGGCGGCGAGGGTTCCGGCCAGATCGTCATGATCGAGGGCGTCCTGCGCGGCCCCGAGGATGCCGGCGGCGCGGCTGCCGACCAGGACGTCGTTATGGTGCCTGACGGTCACCAGGCTTTCGATGCGGCCAGCGACCCCGCGCCAGAAACCGTCATGGGCGGTGACGTTGCCGCCGGCCCGCTCGGCTTGGCGCGCGTAAGCCGGAAACGAGATTTTGAGCGCGCCGAGCGTGGGCGGTTTGCTGGTTTCATACCGCACCAGTGCTTCCGGGGCGTTGGGAATGTGGCCAAGCTTGTCGCCATTTTGCAGCGCAAGGCTGGCCTGGGCGATCAGCGCCAGGGATTGCGCGCGGGCAACCAGTTTAGGCAGGCCGGCGGCTTGGCCCTGAAGATCGGTGATGGCGGCGTGATCCGCCAGGGTGGTGGAAGAGAGGGCCGCGATACTGGCCTGAACCGCCACGATTTTCCGGTCGAGCGCCGCGGTAACCGGTGCGGCCGAAGCTTGCGCGGCGGACGCTGGCAAGGAGGCAGGTTGCGATGCGGGTGCCGAGGCCGGTGCGTTTTGCGGCATGGGCCGGTTGGCCAGAGTGGTGATCTTGCCTTCGAGCAGGATAAGCCGTGATTTCAGCCGATCGACCTGCTGCCCGAGCGAAGCGATCCGCGAAGCCTGATCGGAAAAGCCGGTCTGTGCGCGAAACAGCCAGGCTTCGCCGCCGGCAAGCAGCAGAAATCCGATCATGCCTCCGATCACGCCGATGATCCCCACGGGCAACCGCCGGCGGCGGGGGGGCGTGGGGATCGGGGGAATCGGGTCGGTCGCGACCGGTGCAGGGTCGGGTGAAACCGGGGCGGCGGAGGTTGTTTCGGGGTCGTTCATGGCAGCAGCGATAGCATGTGATCCTGATCCGGTGAAACCGCCGTGCGGATGGCGCGAAACGTCAGGCGGGCGAGGGGTCGCGCGGCGGCGGGGCTGATGGCGATAGCGATGACACCATGCAACGATACCGCAAGACCCGCGCGCTGCACCAGGGATGCGAAGTGCCGGGCGGTGGCGGGGGAATAGATCAGCACGCGGTCGATCGCGCCGGCTTCGAGCGCCGCGATGGCCGCTTCCGGCAGGGCATCGGCTGGACGCGATCGGTAGACCACCCGGCGATTGACCCGCAAGCCGGCGGTCCGCAAGGCGGCGGCGAGATCGAGGCTGTGGCCAGCACCGCAAGGCAGCAGCAGGGCCGCGTGCGGTGCGACCCTGCGCGTGACCAGAGCCGCAAGGTCGCTGGCGGTGCCGCCGGCGCTTTCGACCTGCCGGAATCCCGCCGCGCGCGCGCGCGCCGCCGTGGCGTCGCCCACCGCGAACAGCGGGATATGATGCAGCGCGCGGGGAAGTCCCGGCAGGGCCTGAGCGCTCGCGATCACGATGGCATCGCACCCGCCGGGCAGGGACGCCGGCAGCGGCTCGATGTCGAGGCAAGGGGCGAGCACCGGAATATGGCCGCGTTGGCGCAGCGCGTCGGCGGTCGCGGTGCCGCCGGGTTCTGGCCGGGTGACCAGAATTGTCAGGGGTTCAGGCGGCGCGGGATCAGTCAAGAAAAATGTCGGAGGGGCTGTCGCGCCGCAGCGAGGCCCCGAGTTCGGTACCCAGGCGGTGTGCGTCGTTCACGCCGGCGGTGTCGCTGCGCTTGAGCAGAAAACTGCCATCGGCGCGGGCGGTCAGGCCGGTGAGATGTAGCGTGCCGTCGGGCAACAGGCGGGCGTAGCCGCCGATCGGGGTGCGGCAGGAGCCATCGAGTGCTGCGAGCAGGGCGCGTTCGGCAGTGGCGACTGCCTTGGCCTCCTGGTCCTCGATCATCGCGAGCAGATCGCCAAGGGCGGCGTCCTCGGCGCGCACCGTGATGCCGACGATGCCCTGGCAGGCCGAGGGCACCATCGCTTCGGGGTCGATCGCGGCGGAGACCTCGTGCTCGAAGCCCAGGCGGCGGAGGCCGGCGAGGGCGAGCAGGGTGGCGTCGAACTTGCCGGTGCGCGCGGCATCGAGTCGGGTGCGGACATTGCCGCGCAGCAGTTCGATGCACAGATCGGGGCGCGCATGCAGCAACTGCGCCTGGCGGCGGACCGAGGATGTGCCGACCCGCGCGTTGGCCGGCAGGGCCGACCAGATTTCGGCACCCTCCTCGATATGGTGTCGATCGGACAGGATCAGCGCATCGCGCGCGTCCTCGCGCTTCATGGTGCAGGCGAGGATGATGCCGTCGGGCAGGGTGGTTTCGAGGTCCTTGAGCGAATGCACCGCGAAATCGATCCGCCGGTCGCGCAACGCTTCGTGGATTTCCTTGGCGAACAACCCCTTGCCGCCGATGTCCGCCAACGATCGGTCCTGCACCTGATCGCCGGTGGTGCTGATGATTTCGGCGGCGAACGCGTCGGGCGCATAGCCCAATGCGGGGCAGATGTCGCGCAAGGCGGTGAGGAACAATTCGGTCTGTTTGCGCGCGAGCGGCGAGCCACGGGTACCGACCCGCAAGGGGAGCCGGGCGGAATGGGGGGCGACTTTTGGCACCGTGGTTTCCTGGTCCATGGCGGATGCTTTAAAGGATATGCATGGAAAGAAAAGCCGGAAATCGTGCGCCATTCGGCACGGCGTCGCTGGTGCTGGCGATCGAGACCTCGTGCGATGAAACCGCCTGCGCGGTGCTGGACGGCGCGGGGGCGATCCGCGCGGAACTGGTTTCGAGCCAGATCGCCGATCACGCGCCGTTCGGCGGGGTGGTGCCGGAAATAGCGGCGCGCGCGCATCTGGCGGTGCTTCCGGGCATGGCGAAGGCGGCGCTGGAGGCAGCGGGGGCGCGACCGGGCGATCTGGCGGCGATTGCCGCGACGGTGGGGCCGGGCTTGATCGGCGGCCTGATCGTCGGGGCCAATTTTGCCAAGGGCATGGCGATTGCCACCGGGGCCACGTTTTACGCGATCAACCACCTTGAAGCGCACGCGCTGACCGCGCGGCTGCCGGGCCTCGGTACGGTACCCGCGTTTCCTTATATGCTGCTGCTGGCATCGGGTGGCCATACGGCGCTGATCGCGGTGGAGGGGGTGGGCCGGTATCGCCGCCTTGGCACCACGCTGGACGATGCGGCGGGCGAAGCGTTCGACAAAGTGGCGAAACTGCTGGGCCTGGACTACCCCGGTGGGCCGGCGCTGGAACGCCTCGCGACCGAGGGCGAGGCGGCGCGGTTTACGTTGCCGCGACCGTTGCTGGGACGGCCTGGATGCGATTTTTCGTTTTCCGGGTTGAAGACGGCGGTGGCGCAAATTGCCGCGCGGCAACCGCCGGGTGCCCTTCCGCGCGGGCTGGCGGCGGATCTCGCGGCATCGTTTCAGCGCGCCGTGGTGGAGGCGATGGCGGACCGTCTGGCGCACGCTCTTGTGATGATGCCCGACTGCACCTGCGTCGTCGTCGCCGGCGGGGTCGCCGCCAACGGCGCGATCCGCGCGGCGCTGGCCATGGTTGCGTCCGCCACCGGGCGCCAACTGATGGCACCGCCGTTGCGGCTCTGCACCGACAATGCGGTCATGGTCGCCTGGGCGGCAATCGAGCGGGCGCGCGCCGGCGCGTCGGGTGACGATCTGGGGGTACGCTGCCGGCCGCGCTGGCCCCTGGATGCTGCACCGCAAACTTTCATTGCAGACAAGAGTAATTTCGTGTCAGTCTGATGTCGGAATACGGAGGGGCAGACTGAAATGAGAGATGTGCCGGTTCAGGATCACGGCGGTCGGTCAGGGCGCGACGTGAAAAAAATATCGGCCGAACCGCCACCGCTCGCACCGGTCAGAAATTCCCACGATTGGCGCGAGGCGATCGTCGCCAAGTTGATTTACAGTGTCGGAAAAAATACCGTTACCGCGAATGACCGGGACTGGTTTGTCGCCCTGGCGCTGGCGCTGCGCGACCGGGTGGTGGAACGCTGGATCGCCAGTACCAACCGGATTTACGAGCGCGGCCACAAGCGGGTGTATTATCTGTCGCTCGAATTCCTGATCGGGCGGCTGATGTTCGATACACTGACAAATCTCGGCATGGTCGACGTCACGCGCGCGGCCTTGGCGGAGCTTGGCGTCGATCTGGATCTGGTGCGTGAGGCCGAGCCGGATGCGGCGCTGGGCAACGGCGGGCTGGGGCGGCTGGCGGCGTGTTTCATGGAGAGCATGGCGACGCTGGCGATCCCGGGGTATGGCTACGGAATTCGTTACAACAACGGCTTGTTCAAGCAGGCGATCGACGATGGCCGTCAGCTTGAGTTTCCTGAAGATTGGCTCGCGGTTGGCAACCCCTGGGAGTTCGAGCGGGCTGAGGTTGCTTACGATATCGGGTTCGGCGGCCATGTCGAGGCGGTGCGCGACGATGGGGGCGAGGTGCGGCAAGTGTGGCATCCGGCCGAGGTGGTGCGCGCGGTCGCCTATGATACGCCGGTGGTAGGCTGGCGCGGGAAGCACGTGAATTCGCTGCGGCTGTGGTCGGCCCGCGCGGTCGATCCGCTGCAGCTGGAAACCTTCAATGCCGGCGATTATGTTGGGGCGCTAGCCCAGGATGTCCGGGCGCAATCGATCTCGCGGGTGCTGTATCCGTCCGACGCGACGGCGGCGGGGCAGGAATTACGGCTGCGCCAGGAGTATTTTTTTGCCGCCGCATCGTTGCAGGACATGCTGCGCCGGCACCTGGCGCATTTCAATGATTTGCGTTTGCTGCCCGAAAAGGTGGCGATTCAGCTCAACGATACCCACCCCTCGATCGCGGTGGCGGAGCTGATGCGGTTGTTGGTGGATGTGCATGGATTGGCATGGGGCGAGGCGTGGGAGATCACCAAGGGGACGTTTTCCTACACCAATCACACGCTGCTGCCCGAGGCGCTGGAGACCTGGCCGGTGCCGCTGATGGAGCGGATGCTGCCGCGCCAGATGCAGATTATTTATCTGATCAACGCGGATCATCTGGAACGGGTGCGCGCGCTGGGCATGGGGTCGGAGGATAAACTGGCCGGATTGTCGTTGATCGATGAAACCCACGGGCGGCGGGTGCGGATGGGTACGCTCGCGTTCATCGGGTCGCACCGGATCAACGGCGTTTCCGCGCTGCACACCGATTTGATGCGCAAGACGGTGTTTCACGACCTGCACACGATGTTTCCCGACCGGATTACCAATGTCACCAACGGAATCACGTTCCGGCGCTGGCTGTTCGAGGCTAATCCGGGGCTGACCCGGCTGTTGGTCGAGGCGCTGGGCGAGCATGTGTGCGACGACCCGTCAGAACTCACCGGGCTGCGGGGGTTGGTGTCGGACATCGGGTTTCGCAACCGGCTGATCGCCTGCCGGCGGCACAACAAGATCACGCTGGCAAAATGGGTGCGCGAGCGTCTGCGGATCAGGCTCGATCCCGATGCGATGTTCGATATCCATGTGAAGCGGATTCATGAATACAAAAGGCAGTTGCTGAATATTCTGGAAACCATCGCGTTGTACGACGCGATCCGCGCGCGACCGACCGCGGGGTGGGTGCCTCGGGTGAAAATATTCGCCGGCAAGGCGGCGGCAAGCTATCATCAGGCGAAATTGATCATCAAGCTGATCAACGATGTCGCCAAGGTGATCAACAGCGACCCCACCGTGCGTGGCTTGCTCAAAGTGGTGTTTTTGCCGAACTTCAACGTCAGCCTCGCGGAAATGATCATTCCCGCCGCCGATCTGTCCGAGCAGATTTCGACCGCCGGGATGGAAGCCTCCGGTACCGGCAACATGAAATTCGCGTTGAACGGGGCGCTGACCATCGGCACGCTCGATGGGGCCAATGTGGAAATCCGCGATCATGTCGGGGCGGAGAATATCTTCATCTTTGGTCTCACCGCCGACGAGGTGGCAGCGCACAAGCACGATGGCTGGCGGCCGCGGCAGTCGATCGGTGCCTCGCCCGCGTTGGCCGAGGTGATCGATGCGGTGTATTCCGGCGTGTTCTCGCCCGGTGAGCCGGACCGGTTTCATCCGATTGTCCATGAGTTGCGCGGCGATGACCGATTTTTGGTGACGGCCGATTTCGATGCCTACGCCCAGAGCCAGCGTTCGGTGGACCAGCTTTGGCAGAATCCGGAGGCGTGGTGGCGCGCGGCGATCAACAACACCGCCGGAATGGCTTATTTTTCGTCCGACCGGGCGATCGGGGAATATGCGCGCGGCATCTGGCAGACCAGCGGGTTGGAGACCACATGATGGCATGACTGTGATGGCATGATTGGGGCGCGGCCTTACGGGGTCTGGTGGGAGGAACGCTGCGATGAAGGCACGGAACGGCATCAGCACACCGCTTTCGCGTAGCGCGATGGCCTATGTTCTAGCGGGTGGCCGAGGATCGCGATTGCATGACCTGACCGACAAGCGCGCGAAGCCCGCCGTGCATTTTGGCGGGAAGTGGCGGATTATCGATTTTGCCCTGTCGAATGCTTTGAATTCCGGGATCAGGCATATCGGGGTCGCGACCCAGTACAAGGCCCACAGCCTGATCCGGCATTTGCAGTTGGGCTGGACGTTTTTTCGCCGCGAACGCAACGAGAGTTTCGATATTCTGCCGGCCAGTCAACGGGTTTCGGAACTCGGCTGGTATTTGGGTACCGCCGATGCGGTGTATCAGAATATCGAGATCATCGAGAGTGCGGCACCGGCCCATATTATTATTCTAGCCGGTGATCATATCTACAAAATGGACTACGAAATGCTGTTGCAACAGCATGTCGCCCAGAAGGCCGACGTCACGATCGCCTGCGTCGAGGTGCCACTGGCGGAAGCGACGGATTTTGGCGTGATGCATGTCGATGCGACCGACCGGATCATCGAATTTCTGGAAAAACCCGCCAACCCGCCGCCATTGCCGGGGCGTTCGGACGTGGCGTTGGCGAGCATGGGTGTATATGTGTTCGATACCGGGTTTTTGTTCGAGGAACTACGGCGCGATGCTGCGGATGTTCGTTCGCAGCACGATTTCGGGCGCGACATCATTCCCTATCTGGTGCGTCACGGCCGAGCGTTTGCCCATCATTTTTCACGCTCATGCGTGCGGTCGAGCAAAGAGGCGGTGCCCTATTGGCGCGATGTCGGCACGATCGATGCGTATTGGGAGGCGAATATCGACCTCACCGATTTTGTGCCCTCGCTCGACATCTATGACCGAAGCTGGCCGATCTGGACCTATACCGAGGGCACCCCGCCGGCAAAGTTCATTCATGACGAGGAAGGCAGGCGTGGCCTCGCGGTTTCATCATTGGTGTGCGGCGGCTGCGTGATTTCGGGCGCGGCGTTGCGGCGCAGCCTGCTGTTCACCGGGGTACGGGTCAATTCGTTTTCGCAGGTGACGGCGGCGGTGCTGCTGCCGGAAGTCGATGTCGGGCGGTATGCGCGGCTCACCAATGTCGTGATCGATCGGGGTACCCGAATCCCGGAAGGGCTGGTGGTCGGTGAAGACCCCGAGGCGGACGCCCGGCGGTTTCGCCGGACCGACAAGGGGGTATGCCTGATCACCCAGGCGATGATCAACCGGCTGGAAATCACCTGAGCGGTGCGGGTTCTTTCGGTAGGCTCGGAGATCTACCCGCTGGTGAAAACCGGTGGTCTGGCCGACGTGATGGGGGCATTGCCGGCGGCCCTCGCGGTCGAGGGCGTTGCGATGCGCGCCTTGGTACCGGGGTATCCCGCCGTGCTGGCGGCGATGACGGGGGCGGAGGTGGCGCTTTCGGTTGCCGATCTGTTTGGTGGTCCGGCTCGGATTTTGGCAGCTGATCCTGGGGCTGAGCCTGGGGGCTTGCCGTTATTCGCACTCGATGCACCCCATTTGTTCGCCCGGCCCGGCAACCCGTATCTTGCCCCGAACGGGATGGACTGGCCGGATAACGCCCAGCGCTTCGCCGCATTATGCCGGGCCGGCGTGCTGGTGGCGCAGGGGGCGATCGGCGGGTTCGTGCCCGATGTGGTACATGCGCACGACTGGCAGGCCGGTCTGGTGCCGGCCTATCTGCACTACGACGAGCGCGCGGCACCGCCTTGTGTGATGACGGTGCATAATCTGGCGTATCAGGGGCAGTTTCCGGCTGATCTGTTGGGCGCACTTGGCCTGCCGGCGGCGGCCTATGCGATCGATGGGGTCGAATACTATGGCTCGATCGGGTTTTTGAAGGCGGGACTGCAATTTGCCGATGCGATTACCACGGTGTCGCCACACTACGCTGTCGAAATCGCGACGCCGGGCGGCGGCATGGGGCTGGATGGGTTGGTCCGGGCGCGTGCGGGGGTGATGCACGGGATTCTGAACGGACTTGATACCTCGGCGTGGAATCCGGCGACCGATGCGGCGCTGGCGGTGCCATTCGATGCACGGAGCGTGGCGGCGCGGGCCACCAACAAGGCCGCGTTACAGGCGCGAATGGGGCTGGATCAGCGACCCGGGGCGTTGCTGTTCGGCGTGGTCAGTCGCCTCGCGGGGCAGAAGGGGATCGATCTGATCCTCGAAATTCTGCCCCTGCTGGCCGCGCTCGATGCTCAACTGGCGGTGCTCGGCAGCGGGGAGGCCGCGATCGAGCGCGACGTGCGCGCGGCGATGGGGCGTTGGCCAGGGCGGGTTGCCGGGGTGATCGGGTTCGAGGAGCGGTTGTCGCATCTGATCCAGGGGGGGGCCGATGCGATTCTGGTGCCGTCGCGGTTTGAGCCGTGCGGGCTAACCCAACTGGCGGCGCAGCGCTATGGCGCGATCCCAGTGGTGTCGCTGGTGGGAGGACTGGTCGATACCGTGATCGACGCCAACCCGGTGGCACTCGGCGCGGCGGTTGCGACGGGGGTGCAGTTCGGGCCGGTGACCGCCGATGGACTTGCCGCTGGCGTGCGCCGGACGGCCGATCTGTTCGCCAACCCGCCGGTCTGGCGGCGGATGCAGCGCAATGGCATGGCGTTGGATGTTTCATGGGCGCAACCGGCCAAGCAATATGCTCGGTTGTACCGCGCGCTGGCTCTGAACTAACGAATTGTTATTCCGCCGGCATGGCGGTGATGCGCCGGGCGCGCCGTTTGCCGAAGCCGCCGAGGGCGAGGTAGATAACGGGTGTGGTGTAGAGCGTCAGGGCCTGGCAGACGATCAGGCCGCCGATGACGGCGATGCCGAGCGGGCGGCGGAGTTGTTCGCCAGTGCCGACGGCGAAGGCGAGTGGCAGAGCGCCGAGCATTGCCGCGAGTGTGGTCATCATGATCGGGCGGAAGCGTTCGAGGCAGGCGGCGCGGATGGCTTGGGGTGGGGTCATGCCGCCTTCGCGTTCGGCGCTCAGCGCGAAATCGACCAGCATGATGCCGTTTTTTTTCACGATGCCCATCAGCAGGAACACCCCGATGATGCCGATGACCGAAAGCGGCGTGCCCGTGATCAGCAAGGCGAGCAGGGCACCGACGCCAGCAGAGGGTAGAGTGGACAGGATGGTGAGCGGTTGCGACAGGCTTTCATACAGCACGCCGAGCACGATATAGATGGCGACCAGGGCGGCCGCGATCAGCAATGGCTCCTTCTGGATCGAGGCGAGGAAGTATTTGGCGTTGCCGCCATACTGGATTTTCACCGTATCGGGCAGCGGCATGGCGGCGATCGTGGCTTGGACCTGAGCGATCGCCGGGCCGAGGGCGCTGCCCTTGGCGACGTTGAAGCTGATGGTGCCGGCGGGTTCGCCATCGAGATGGGTGACCGAGAGCGGGGCGGTGCTGCGGCTGTAGGTGGCGATCTGATCGAGCGGCACCGGGCCTTTGGTGCTGGTGACGAACAAGCGGTTCAGGTTGTTCGGAGCGCGATCGAGCGCGGCCGGGACTTTCATCACGACCTCATACTGGTTCTGTGCCTGATAGATCCGGGAAATCTGCTGCTGGGCGTAGGCGTTCTGCAAAATCCCGTCGATTGCCGCGATCGAAACGCCGAGCCGTGATGCGGCATTGCGATTGATGTCGATCATGATCTCGGTCTGGGCTTTGTCCTGATCGGTGGAAATGTTGTTGATATTATTCAGGGTTCGCAGCTTGGTTTCGATTTGTTGGGTCACTCGATCGAGATCGTCGAGCGAGGAATCGATTACCGAAAAACTATACTCGCCGCCGTTGGACTGGCCGCCGAAAAAAATATCCTGCGCGACCTGCATGTTGGTGATGATGCCGGGGATTTTGGACAGTTTTTTTTGCAGCTGCAGAATGACAGTCTGGGCGGAAACGCTGCGCTGGTCGAGCGGTTTCAGTCCGATGAACATGTTGCCGCGATTGGCGGTGTGGAATCCGTTGGTGACGCCGATGCTCGAACTGATCGTCGCCACCGCCGGATTCTGCCGGACGATATCGACGACGCGGCTTTCGAGCCGCTGCATCCGATCGAACGACACGTCGGTCGGGGCCAAAGTATGCACGATGATCAGACCGGTGTCTTCCTCGGGGATGAAGGATTTCGGGATTTTGATGTAGAGGAAAATCGTCAGCACCAGCGTCAGCACAAAGCTTGCCAGCATCAGCCATCGGTGATCGAGCGCCCAGTCGAGGCTGCGGGCGTAGGCGTCGAGGGTGCGGCGATAGAGATGGTCGATGCCGCGCGCCAGGCGGGAGTTACGGCCGACCTTGGGGGTGCGGCCCATGAAATGTGCGCAGATCATCGGGGTGACGGTGAGCGAGATGATGCCGGAAATCACGATCGCGACCGAGAGCGTCATCGCGAATTCGTAGAACAGGCTGCCGATGACGCCGCCCATCAGGGTGAGCGGCAGGAACACCACAACCAGCGACACCGTGATCGAAAACACCGTGAAGCCGATCTGACGCGAACCGACCAGGGCGGCTTCGACGCCGGTAAGGCCGCGCTCGTGTTGGGAGACGATGTTTTCGATCATCACGATCGCATCGTCCACCACGAAACCCACACAGATGGTGAGGGCGAGGAGTGAGAAATTATCGAGCGAGAAGCCGAGCACCCACATCACCGCGACGGTGCCGGCGAGCGAAAGCGGCACCGTGACACCGGCCGCGATCGTGGGGGTCAGGCGGCGCATGAACAGCGTGACCACGGCGAGCACCAGGATGATGGTGATCAGCAAGGTGAGCTGAATATCGGCGACGCTGGCGCGGATCGTGGCGGTGCGGTCGGTCAGGATCGTGAGATACACCGAGGGCGGCAGCCATTTGCGGGCCTCCGGCAACAGGGCCTTGATCCCCTCGACCGTTTTGATCACGTTGGCCTGGGTGGTTTTGGTGATTTCGATGATGATCGCGGGCTGCCCGTCGGCGGATGCGGCCAACTGGGTATTGGCGACGCTGTTGACGACCGAGGCGACGTCGGACAGGCGCAGCAACGCGCCGTTTTTGGCTTTCAGGACGATGCGGCGATATTGTGCGGCGGTGCTCAACTGGCCGTTGGCGGCGATGATCGAAGCGGTGTTCTTGCCTTGCAGCACCCCGATCGGTTCGGTTTCATTGGCACTGCGCACCGCATTATAGACATCGGTGCTGGTCAGCCCGGCGGCGGCGAGGGCCTGGGTGTCGAGCCGGATTCGCACCGCCGGGGAGCCGCCGCCGTAGAGTTCGACCTGCGCGACGCCGGGGATCTGAGCGAGGCGTTGATCGAGGATCGTGTCGGCGACGTTGTAGATATCGCCGAGGCTGAGGGTTTTCGAGGTCAACGCCATCGTCATCACCGGGCGGGCGGCCGGGTTGAACTCCTTGTAGTACGGCCGGCTCGGCATCGCGGAGGGCAGGTTGGGCAGGGCGGCGTTGATGGCGGCCTGAACGGCGTGGGCGTCGGCGTTGAGGCTCGTGCCGGTGTCGAACAGCAACACGACCGAGGACGAGCCGACCGAATTTTCCGAACGGACATCGTTGATCCCGGGGATGGTACCGAGCGTGTGTTCGAGCGGGGCGGCGACGGTGCTCGCCATGATGCTGGGCGAAGCGCCGGGTTCGGAAGCGAACACCACGATCGCCGGCATCGGAATGCTCGGCACCGCGGCCACCGGCAACTGGAAATAGGCGAGGATGCCCGCGATCATGATGCCCAGCGCGAGCAGGCTGGTGCCGATCGGTCGCCGGATGAAGGGTTCCGAAAACCCCATGTCTATTCCGCCGGTGCCGGGTCGGCGGCGGCGCTGGTACGCGGGGTCGGGCGCAGGCGTTCCATCGCGAGATAGACCACCGGGGTGGTGAACAGGGTGAGCATCTGGCTCACCAGCAAGCCGCCGATGATGGTGATGCCGAGCGGGGCGCGCAATTCCGATCCCGCGCCGCCTTCCAGCACCAGCGGCACCGCGCCGAACAGGGCGGCCATCGTGGTCATCATGACCGGGCGAAACCGCAGGATCGCGGCTTCCATGATCGCGGCTTCGGAGGATAATCCTCTGACGCGCTCAGCCTCGATCGCGAAATCGACCATGATGATGCCGTTCTTTTTCACGATCCCCATCAGCAGCACGATGCCCACCAGGGCAACCAGGGTGAATTCGGTGCCGGTGATCATCAGGGCGAGCAGCGCGCCGATGCCCGCCGAGGGCAGGGTCGAAAGAATCGTGACCGGGTGGATGGTGGATTCATAGAGCACGCCGAGCACGATATAAATCACCACCAGCGCGGCGGCGATCAGCCAGGGTTCTTCGGCGAGCGAGGTCTGGAATTCGGCGGCGGCACCGCTGAAGGTGCCTGTGATGGTATCCGGCACGCCGAGCTTGGTTTCGGCGTTCTGGATCGCGGTTTCCGCCCCGCCGAGCGAGGCACCGTGGGCAAGGTTGAAGCTGACGGTGACCGAGGGAAACTGGTCTTCGCGGGTGATCGCGAGCGGGCCGTATTTGCTCTGGACCGTCGCGACCTGCAGCAGCGGCACCTGGGCCGGTACGGCGGTGGTGCTCGCCGTGCTGGTGCTGGCGGCGGCGCCGGTGGTGGTCGTGCTGTTGCCGCTGACCGATCCGCCCGGTCCGAGTGCTGTTGTGCCACTGCTCGAAGCCAGGCCGCCGGTGGGCAGATAAATATTGGCGAGGGCGGCAGGCGAGGTCGCGTAGGCCGGATCGACGCCGAGGATCACCCGGTACTGCGCGTTCTGGGTATAGATGGTCGAAATCTGGCGCTGCCCGAATGCATCGTACAGCACCGCCTCGATCGTCGCCATGCTGATGCCGAGGCGGGATGCGGAGGCGCGGTCGACGTCGATATAGGTTTCCAGCCCCTGGTTCTGTTGGTCGCTGTCCACATCGGCGATTTGCGGTAGTTGCTTGAGCGCGGTCTGGATTTTGCGCGCCCAGAGATCAAGCTCGGCCTGATCGGTGTCGGTCAAAGTATACTGGTATTGGGTGGGTGAAATGCGCGACGACAGCGTGATGTCCTGCACCGGCTGCATATAGATGCTGAACCCCGGAATCCCGGTGAGCGACGCCTGCAACTGCCGCATCACCACCGCAATGCCGGGGCGGGTTCCGAACGGTTTGAGCGTGATGTTCAGCCGTCCGGTGTTGGGGGTGGGGTTGGTCAGGCCCGAGCCGAGCAACGAGGTGACGCCGGCGACCGCGTGGTTGTGCAGGATGATGCCGATGGCTCGGGTCTGCAGCCGGTCCATCGCATCGAGCGAGGCGCTCTGCGCCGCTTCGGTCACCGCGACGATCGCGCCGGTGTCTTCCTGCGGCAGCAGCGCCTTCGGGATGATCACGAACAACAGGCCGGTGATCACCACAGTGGCCGCAAAGACCAACAGCATCAGCCGCTGATGCCGGAGGGTCCAGTTCAGACCGCCTTGATAGCGATCGCGCACCGCGATCAGCCCGGCCTCGGCCCGGCGCGCGATCCGGCCCGGTTTCGCCTGCGATGCGGGCAGCAGCAGGCGCGCACTCATCATCGGGGTGAGGGAGAGGGAGATCACCGCCGAAATCACTACGGCAACCGCGAGGGTGACCGCGAATTCCGAGAACAACCGGCCGATCACCCCGGGCATGAACAGCAGCGGAATGAACACCGCGACCAGCGAGATGGTCAGCGAAACGATGGTGAAGCCGATCTGCCTGCTGCCGAGATAGGCCGCGCGCATCGGGGTTTCGCCCGCTTCGATGAAGCGGACGATGTTCTCGATCATGACGATGGCATCGTCGACGACAAATCCCGAGGCCACGGTGAGCGCCATCAACGACAGGTTATCGAGCTGATAGCCCAGTTCGCTCATCACCCCGAAGGTCGCGACGATCGAGAGCGGCAGGGCAATCGCCGGAATCAGCACGGCGCGCGGATTGGGCAGGAACAGGAAGATCACCAGCACGACCAACAATGCCGAACTGACCAGGGTGATCTGCACGTCATCGACCGAGGCCTTGATGGTGGCGGTGCGGTTGGCGACGATCTGCAGCTTGATACCGGGTGGTAAATCGCGGCCCAGATCGGTCAGCGCCGATTGCACCCGCTGCACCGTGCTGACGATATTCGCCCCGGGTTGGCGCTGAATGTCGAGCACGACGGCGGGGGTGTTGTTGTAGCTGGCGATCTGCTGGTCATTTTCCAGCCCGTCGGTGACCGAACCGACCGCGGACAGCCGCACCGGTGCCTTGTTCTGATAAGCGATGATCAGGTTGCGATATTGCGCCGGCGCGGTGATCTGGTCGTTCGCGCCGAGCGTGTAGGCCTGATTGGTGCCGTTGAAGGCACCTTTGGCACCGCTCTGGTTGGCGTTGGCGATCGCGTTGCGGACGTCTTCGAGCGAAATCCCATAGGCGGCGAGGCGGGCGGGGTTGACGTCGATCCGGATCGCCTTGGTCATGCCGCCTTCGACCGCGACGTTGCCGACCCCGCTGATTTCGGAGAGTTTCGGCACGATCTGGGTCTGGGCGGCGTTGGCGATGGTATAGATCGGCACGGTCTTCGAGGTCAGCGCGAGGGTGAGGACGGGGGCGTCGGCCGGGTTCACCTCGGTATAGGTCGGCGGGTACTGCAAATTCGGCGGCAGGGTGCCGGAGGCGGCGTTGATCGCGGCCTGGACATTCTGGGCGGCGGTATCGAGCGACACCGACAAATCGAACCGCAGGGTGATCGCGCTGGTACCCTGGCTCGAGATCGAACTCATCGCGGCGAGGCCAGCGATTTGGCCGAACTGGCGTTCCAGCGGGGCGGTCAGCAGTTTCGAGGCGGTATCGGGCGAGGCACCGGGCAGTTTGGTGACGACCTGAATGGTCGGGAAATCGACCTGCGGCAGGGAAGAGACCGGCAATTGCTGATAGCCGAGCACGCCGAGTAAAAAAATCGCGATCGCGAGCAGCGTGGTCGCAACCGGGCGGCCAATGAAGGGTGCCGAAATATTCACGCAGAGCCGGCCTTGGCCTGAGTGACGATCTTGATTTTCGAGCCATTCTTCAGCCGCGAATTGCCCTCGGTGACGACCCGATCGCTGGCCGTGACACCGTTGGTGACGACGATGAGCTGTTCATCCTCGTAGCCGATGGTGATCGGCTGATCGATCACGGTCGGGTTTTTATGACCAGCCGCGGCCGGCTTGACCAGAAACACGAAACTGCCGTTCGGCCCCTGCTGCACCGCGACCGGCGGCACCGTGACGGCGTCGGGGATGCTGCGCACCAGGGTGCGGACATTGACATAGGCCCCCGGCCACAGCGCCAGCTTGGGATTGGGGAAATTGCCCTTGAGCGTGAGCGTGCCGGTGTTGGCGTTCACCGTGTTGTCGAGCACCGACAGCACGCCGTGATCGAGCACCTGGGCGGTCTGCGGATTCCCTTCGGCGGTCGCGACCAGATTGACGGCACCCTTCTGCATCGCGGCGGTGATCTGCGCCAGATCCTGCTGGGGCAGGCTGAACTGCACCGCAATCGGTTGCAGCGTGTTGATCACCACGATGCCGTTGGCGAGATTGGGGTTGACGATGTTACCGGCATTGACCTGTAAAATCCCGGTCATGCCAGCAATCGGCGCGGTGATTTTGGTGTAGCCGAGGTTGATCCGGTCGGCCTCGATACTGGCGCGATCCTGCTGGACCAGGGCGCGGTCCTCGGCGGCGGTGGCGTTGGCGGTCGCGGCCTGCTGTTTCGAGGTGTAGTTCTGCGCCACCAGCGAGGCATATTGCCGCGCCTGAAGCTCGGCGTTGACCAGACTCGCCTGATCCTGCGCCAGTTTCGCGCGGGCCTGATCGAGTGTCGCCTGATACGGCGCGGGGTCGATCTCGGCGATCAACTGGCCCTTTTTCACAAACTGACCTTCGTGGAACAGCACGGCTTTGAGCGGCCCGGTGATCATCGGCTGCACCGTGACGGTGCGATACGGCACCACGGTGCCAAGTGCGTCGAGATAGACCGGCACGGTCTGCGCCGTCGCGGGTACGACCTCGACCGGAATCGCGGTCGAGGCCGCGTGTTTGGGCGCGGATTTGGTATGGAACAGCCGGATCACCACCACCGCGACCAGCACCAGCACGACCAGAATGACGATGGTTCGCCCGCGTCGTTTCGCCATAGCTTATCGTACCTCGTGTTTGGGCAGCACCCAGCCGCCGCCCATCGCCTTGTAGAGATTGACCGCCGCGTCGAGCCGGGTCAGCCGCGCCTGTTCCAGGGTGTTTTCGTCCGACAGTAGGGTCTGTTCGGCGTTCAGCACGGTGCTGACATCGACCACGCCGGCCTGCAATTGACCCCGCGCGCCATCGAGGGCTGCTTGCGCGCGCTGGACCGCGATGCGTTGCAGGTGTTCCTGGCGGGTCGCATAGTGCAACGCGGTCATCGCGGTTTCGACATCGGTGAAGGCTTGCGCCACCGATTGTTCGTATTTGGCGACATCCTCGCGATAGGTGGCGCGATCGACATTCAGCGTGCCGGTGAGCGCACCGCCCTCGAAAATCGGCTGGCTGAGCGAGGACGCCGCCGAGAGCAGCATCGAGCCGGGGGCAAACAGCATGTTCAGCGCATTGCTCTGCCATCCGGCGGAACCGGTCAGCGAGATCGAGGGGAAGAACGAGGCGATGGCACCGCGCACCGTGGCGTTGGCCCCGATCAGCGTGGCCTCGGCTTCGGCGACATCGGGCCGGCGGGTCAGCAGTTGCGCCGGCACGCCCGGCCGCAGGCGCGGTACATGAATGTCGTTCAGGCTGCCGCCGTGGACTCGCAGAAACTCCGGTGCCTGGCCGGTGAGAATGCCAAGCCCCAGCGCCTGCTGGCGCAGTTCGGAGACCAGGTTGGGGATGGTCGCGCGTTCCGAGGCGACCAAAGCGGCCTGCTGGGCAACGGTGGGCTGATCGACCACGCCGGCCTTGAATTCGGCATTCAACTGATCGAGCAGGCCTTGCGCGGCATCAAGGTTCCGATGGGCGATCACCAGTTCGTCCTCATAGGTGAGGGTCTGGAAATAGGTGGTGGCGACGGCGGCTTCCTCGGTCAGGGCGACGGTTGCCGCATTGAACTGCGCGGCGGCGGCGTTTTCCTGGGCGGTGCGCAGGGCGTCATAATTCTTGCCCCAGAAATCAAGCTCGTAGCTGGCCTGGAAATTTGCCGCATAATTATGGGAGTCGATATTCTTGCTACTGCCGACGCCGCCGAATTTGGAAAACGACGAGGATGACGATGCCCCGGCGGCGCTCGCCCCGGCTTGCTGAAAATGGCCGGTGCCGGTGCCGGTGATGGCCGGCAGCAGCGGCGCGCCGGAAATCTCGACCTGGGCGTTGGCGGCTTCCAACTGGTCGATCGCCTCGACCACCGAGAAATTATGCAGCTTGGCCGCTTCCACCAGCGTATCAAGCTCCGGCGAGCCGAAATGCCGCCACCAGCCGGGCTTCGGCCACGCCGGTGCCGCCGTGCCGGGCGAGACGAAACCGGTCGGGACCGCGAGTTTCGGGGCGCGGAACGACGGCCCGACCACGCAACCGGCGAGGATGAGCGGCGAAACAAGGGCGGCGGCCAGCCTCAGGCGCTGCACCATGCTTTGCGCCGGACCTGTCACGGACGGTTCACTCGGGTCGAAATTTCGTGCTCGGATCGGGGCTCCATCGGCGTCGGCTCTTACGGATCAATTGTAACAGCCGCATTGCACAATCGCTCACGGAGTCCGTTACCACGGAGTCCATTGCCACCTAATCCATTACCACCGAGTCCACTATAGTGTCTCCGACCCGGGGGTGCGGGGGTCGTAAACAATCCATTCACCGTTCATCAGCGACTGTCCGGTAAGGGCGAGAATGAACGCCCAGTGGCTGACGACAATGGTTTCCCGCCAGTCGGGGTGGTGTGCCATTCTGGCGCGGAATTGAGCGGCGCGGTCGATCACCGAGGTTTCGGCCTCGAATGCGTCGGGCCACCACGGGGTGGCCAGGTGCGCGAAATCGTGATCGGGGAACCTTTGGGCCAAGGTGGCGGCCGGGCTGCCGATGTCGCAGCTGAACACGAAGCGCTCGCGGATCAGCGGGTCGATTTCGATGGTGAGGTCACGGCTGGCGATAATCGGGGCGGCGGTTTGCAGCGCCCGCGTGTAGGGCGACACAATCATCCGAGTCAGCCGGATCGCGCCAAGCGCCTCGGCTGCGGCGCGCGCCTGGGCTTCACCCGTTGGGGTCAGGTGCGGGTCTTCAATTCCCGGGTCGCGCCGGGTCGCGTTGAAGTGAAGGTTGAATTCGCTTTGGCCATGGCGGAGCAGGATCATCGGCAGGCGATACCGCGCCCGGCGACTGGCGGCAAACGCTTCCTTTGAAGATCGGAAAGGCGAATGGTTGCGGCGTCGCGCGCCACGGCCTATCACAACGGGCCGGGCTTCACGGGCCGGGCTTCGCCCCCGAACATAGGTGCGTGTCAGCGATGTATAACGGATTTCCGATCGACATTATTCTTCTCGCCCTGGTTGCGGGGTTTCTGGTGCTGCGGCTGCGCAGCGTGCTGGGCAAGCGCACCGGCTACGAGCGGCCCCCGTTGCCCGAGCAGCAAAGCGTCGGGCTGCGCGGCCCCGCCGCGCCGGTGATCGATGGATTTGCCGAACCGGAGCGCGCCAGACCGGGCCGGCCGATTCCGCCGCCGCATACCAATGTCGGGCAGGTCCTGAGCCGGATCGCCCAGGCCGACCGCAGCTTCGATCCGGTAAAATTCATCGATATCGCCGAGGCATCGTTCCGGCGCATTGTCACCGCCTTCGCCGCCGGGGATCTGACCACGCTGCGCAGTCTTTTGACCCCCTCGGTCTTCGCCACCTTCGAACAGGCGATCACCCAGCGGGCCGAGGCCGGCGAGACCCACCTGACCGAGATCAAGCAGATCGTCGAAGCCAGTATCGATGAGGCGGACCTGCTGGGCGATCAGGCGGTGATTGTGGTGCGATTTGTCTCCGATCAGGAAAACTTCACCCGCGACCGGCAGGGGCAGGTGATCGCCGGGTCTGAGGCCGTCTCCGAGATTGTCGATTTGTGGAGCTTCGAGCGCAGCGTGAACGCGTCCGATCCGGTCTGGCGGCTTGCCGCAGCGCGCAGCGGCTGAACGATGCGCGGTGTTTTTGCCGGGGCTATTACTGTGCCCGTCCTGTTGTCGCTGGCGCTTGCCGGATGCGCGATAAAGCCGCCCGCGACGGCCTCGGGGGCTGCCGGACCGGACGGTGCGTGGGTGCCGATGACGTTCAACGCCCTGCCGGGGTGGGGACCGGGCATCGCGGTGGCGGGGTTGCCGGGGTTCGTGCGATCGTGTCAGGCGATCGAGGTGATGCCGGAAGATCAGAGCCTGGGGGGAGACGGGGTGGCCGGGTCGCTCGGCGGCAAGGCGGGACTGTGGCGCGGGACGTGCGCGGCGGCGCGCGCGGTGCCCCCCGACGATGCGGCGGCGGCGCAGACATTCTATCAAACCTACTTCGTGCCCTACCAAGCGGCGGCGGCGACGCGGATCACCGGTTATTTCGAGCCGGTCTATGCCGGATCTGAAGTGCGGCTGCGGGGATACGACGTTCCGCTCTACGCCAAGCCCCGGAATATGGTCCGCGCCGATCTCGCCGCCTTCCGCGACAGTACCGGCAAGCAGCGCATTGTCGGGCGGCTACGTTACGGCAAGCTGGTACCCTATTACAGCCGGGCGCGGATCGAGAGCGGGATCATCGCGCAGCAGGCGCAGGTCGTCGCCTGGCTGCGCGATCCGGTCGATGCCTACATGGCACAAGTGCAAGGCGCGGCACAGTTGCGCTTGCCGGACGGCACGCTGATCGACCTTGGCTTCGACGGCACCAACGGTCGCGCCTACACGCCGATCGGCAAGCTGATGGTTGAAAAGGGCGATCTGGCGGCCAATGACGTGTCGATCCAGTCGATCAGCGCGTGGCTGCGCGCCCATCCAACCCAGGCACCGGCGTTGATGGACGCGAATAAGAATTACGTGTTTTTCAAGCGCGTGCGCGACGTACCGGACGGATTGGGCACGCCCGGCGCGCTCGGCGTGCCGTTAACGCCGGAAGGGTCGATCGCCGTCGATGAAAAGGCGATCCCGCTCGGAGCGCCGGCATTCGTCGCGACCAAAACGCTCGATCGCCTGACCACGGCGCAGGACATCGACGTCGGCGCGAAGGGTACGTCGGCGGCCCAGATTTTTTTCGGCATCGGCCGTAATGCGGCGGAGATGGCGGGTGCCACGGACGAGGTGGGCCGTCTGTTCGTGTTGCTGCCCCGCCCGACGGTGCCGGCACCTGCGGCAGGTGCGACTTCATGAACCCGGTGTCGCCGCCGGGACCGCGCGTGGCGCTGTTCGTGACGTGCCTGGTCGATATGTATCGCCCCAGTGTCGGGTTCGCCGCGATCAATCTGCTTGAAGCGGCGG
The DNA here is from genome assembly GCA_028688905.1 of Acidiphilium sp. Lineage (GTDB taxonomy): Bacteria > Pseudomonadota > Alphaproteobacteria > Acetobacterales > Acetobacteraceae > Acidiphilium. The sequence goes on from JAQTXH010000004.1 coordinate 79,444, forward strand.
GTTGCATGGTCGAGGTGCCGCGCGCGCAGACCTGCTGCGGCCAGCCCGCCTATAATGCGGGCGATCGCGCCACCGCGCGGGCTTTGGCGGCAGGGCTTCTGCGCAGTTTGGCTGGGTATGATTACGTGATCGTCCCATCGGGTTCCTGTGCCGGCATGCTGCGCGAGCATATGCCCGCCTTGTTCGATCAGGACCCCGATCTGCGTGATCGCGCCGAGACGCTGGCTGCGAAATGCTGGGAACTGACCAGTTTTCTGGCCGATGTCATGGGTTTTTCGGGGATTGCGACCGTATTGCTGGTGCGGGCGACCTATCATGACAGCTGCGCCGGCTTGCGCGAGCTGGGGGTGAAAACCCAGCCGCGCGCGCTGCTCGCCAAGGTTGCCGGGCTTGATCTGGTCGAAATGGCGGAACCGGAAATCTGTTGCGGGTTCGGCGGCACGTTCTGCGTCAAATTCCCCGATATTTCGGCGCGGATGACCGGCGATAAAACCGCCGATATCGCCGCGAGCGGGGCGGAAATGGTGCTGGCGGGCGATCTGGGCTGCTTGCTCAACATGGCGGGCAAGCTGTCCCGTGAAGGAAGATTGACCGCCGATGGCAAGCCCGTCGCGGTGCGGCATGTGGCGGAAGTGCTGGCCGGCATCACCGCCGATCTGCCGCCGATCGGTGGAGTCCGCGGTTGAACTTGTCGACAACCAAAGAGACCTCGCCGGTCGAAAAACTCAAATTCGCGGCGCTGATCGGCGCGCTCGGCGTCGTCTATGGCGACATCGGCACCTCGCCGCTCTATGCGTTGCAGGCGTGTCTCGGCTACGTCACCAAGGGCGGGTTGCGGACCGACGACGTTCTCGGCCTGCTGAGCCTGATTTTCTGGGCGCTGATCATCACCGTCACCCTGAAATACGTCACCTTCGTGATGCGGGCCGACAATGATGGCGAGGGTGGGATTCTGGCCCTGATGGCGCTGGCGCAGCGCGTCGCCCGGACCGATCGGGTGCGTTATGGATTGATGATTGTCGGTATCGTTGGCGCGGGGTTGTTCCTGGGGGACGGCGTGATCACCCCGGCGATTTCGGTGCTCTCGGCGGTGGAAGGATTGAGCGTCGCCTCGCCGGATTTCAACCGCTTCGTGCTGCCGATTGCGGTGGCGATCATCATCGGGCTGTTTCTCGTGCAGCGGCGCGGCACCGGGGCGGTGGGCAAGCTGTTCGGGCCGATCATGGTGGTCTGGTTTATCACCATCGCCGGGTTCGGCCTGTACCGGATCGTGCTCAACCCGTATGTGCTGGTCGCGCTGATCCCGGTCCAGGGCATCAAGTTCATCCTCCGCCACGATATCCTGGCTTTCGTGGCCCTCGGCGCGGTGGTGCTGGCGGTGACCGGGGCGGAAGCGCTCTATGCCGACATGAGCCATTTTGGCCGCCGCCCGATCCGCGCGACCTGGCGGTTTTTTGTGCTGCCGGCGCTGGTGCTGAATTATTTCGGCCAGGGTGCTTTGGTGATTTCGAACCCGAAGGCAGCCGACAATCCGTTCTATTTGCTGGTGCCGCACGCGGGGCTGATCCCGATGGTCATTCTGGCGACGATTGCGACGATCATCGCGAGCCAGGCGGTGATTTCCGGCGCGTTCACTCTGGGCAGCCAATGCGTGCAGCTTGGCCTGCTGCCGCGCATGGAAATTCGCCATACCAGCCTCACCGAAGAGGGTCAGGTCTATGTGCCGCAAATGAACGCGGCGCTGGCGGTCGGAGTGCTCATTCTGGTGCTTGGGTTCCGGTCATCGAACGCGCTGGCCTCGGCCTACGGCATTGCGGTGACGGGCACGTTTCTCTGCACCAATATCCTGTCCGCTCTGGTGTTCCACCGGCATTTCAACTGGCCATTATGGAAGACCGGAGGGGTCTGGGGGGCCTTTTTCCTGGTCGATTTCGCGTTTTTCAGCGCGAACATCCTGAAAATATTCGAGGGGGGCTGGGTGCCGCTGGTGATTGGCCTGAGCATCGTGACGCTGATGACCACCTGGCGGCGCGGGCGCAGCCTGTTGTTCGCCCGCTGGCAGCAGGACAGCCTGCCCCTTGCCTCGTTCCTGGGCCGCCTGCCGCAGTCGCGCATCGTGCGGGTGCCGGGCATCGCGGTGTTTCTGACCGGCAATCCGGAATATACCCCCGCCTCGCTGCTGCATAATCTCAAGCACAACAAGGTGCTGCATGAGACGGTGTTTTTTGTCACCGTGCGCAATCTCGATGTGCCGAGCGCAACCGGTAGCGACCGGATGCGTTGCGAGGAACTGGCACCGGGAATTTACCGGGTCGGCATCGGCTACGGTTTCATGGACAGCCCGAATCTGCCCAGGTCGCTCGATTTGCTGCGCGAAAAGGGGTTGCCGTTCAACCCGATGCAGACAAGCTATTTTCTGGGGCGTGAAACCGTGGTGCCGGCCACCGTGCCGAAACTGGGCTTCATCCGGCGCGCGATTTTTCTGTTCATGTTGCGCAACGCGATTTCGGCGACCGAGTTTTTCCAGATCCCATCCGACCGGGTCGTGGAACTTGGCGTGCGCGTCGCCATCTGATCGGCATGGCCCTCACCATTCACCGTGAAATTGCCGCCGACGGCACCGAACTGCACCTGGTGCCGATGCCACCGCCGCGCTTGCCGCGGGTTCGGAAACGCGACATCGAACAGGCATGGGAGGCCGCGCGTGATGCCGCCCGCGCCGGTCATGATGGTCCGGCGCGGGGGTTTCGCTTCGCCGGCGGCCCCGACGTGGCGCTGCGCGACCGCGATGCGCGGACCTGGGCGTTGTCGGTCGATCGGGTGGCCGACCTGTCGACACCGCACGGCATTTCGGTGTGCTTGCGCCTGCTGGGACTGGTCGCCCTGATCGGCGATGCGGCATGGCTGGCACCCTTCGTGCAGATCGGGCACGATGGCGCGGCACTCGATGGGGCGCTCCTCACCGCCGCCGCGCTGACCAGCTTGACCGACACCGGTGGACTCAATGAAAACGAACTTCGCGCCATGCTGATCACGCGCGCAGCCGAGGACGATAAAAAATGCTCCGCCTGACCCTGATGCTTTCGGCCATCACTCTGCCGCTCGCCGCGTGTAGTTTTGGTGCGCCACCGCCGCAATCGGCCGCCGATAAGGCCAATCTCGCAGCCTGCACCCATCAGGCCGAGCAGATCGACGCCGCGCGCCACTACGCCTATCTGTCGCGCACCGATCAGTTCGCAACACCGTTTCTCGGCACGCCGAACCCTGAATATCTGAGCAACAAGCTGGCGCAGTTGCACGACCAGGAAGATCGGATCAACGATTGTGTGAATAATGCCAATCCGTCCTATGCAGGGTCGGGCGCGGCGTTGCCGGAACCGACGATTATCGGACCGACTCAATAAATACATCGGAAAATACATCGGAAAATACATCGGATTTGCGCCGCATTTGAACTATAAGATCGGGTCATGCGACCGCTCGGTTACTCCCTGGTCAACCGCTTCGATCCAGAAGCGCTGTTCCACCCGAAGACGATTTTCCTCTCGGGCGGCGGCACGCCAGTGGGCCAGCGCCTGCGGAGCCGCCTTGCGACGGGTGGCTTTCCGGGTCGGCTGATCGAAACTCTGTCCGATGCGCCGACGATCGACCTGGCCTTGGTCGCCGATCTCCCGGCGGCGGTGCCGGGGGTGATTGCTGCGTTGACGGGTCGGTTGCGCGGGGCAGCGATTGTCTATGCCGAGGTCGAAGGTCTGCGCGATGCGGCGCTGGCTGCCAAGGTGCGGGTGATCGGGTCGCGTTCGTTCGGGCTGGCGGTCCCGGGGATCGGGCTGGACGCGTTGCTGTCGCACATTCCGGCTCCCCCGGGGCGGATTGCGCTGCTGGGACAGTCGCCGGCAATCGCCCGCGCGGTGATCGACTGGGCCGAACCCAATGGCGTGGGGTTTTCCCATGTGGTGGGCATCGGCGGGAATGCGGACATTGGGTTTGGCCGGGTTCTCGACCATCTGGCGCGCGACCCTGGCACCGGGCTGGTATTGCTGGAGATTGCCGGCCTGCGCGATCCGCGTTTGTTTTTATCGGCGGCGCGGGCGGCGGCGCGGCTGCGCCCGATTGTGGCATTGACGCCGGGGGCACGGCTGGCCGATCCGAGTTTCATGGCGCTCGCCGGGTTCGAGGCGGCGCTGGCGCGGGCCGGCGTGATGCTCACCACAACGCTCGGGGCGTTTCTGGCGGCGGCCGAAACCCTGACGCGGGCACGGCCGGCGCGCGGCGATCATTTGGCGGTGCTGGGCAACAGCCGGGGGGCGTGCCGGCTGGCGGCGGATGCGGCGCTCGCGGCGGGCATCAATCTTGTCCGGTTGTCGCCGGAGACGTGCCGGGTGCTCGGCCTGATGCTTGGTGCGGAACCGGCATCGGACGCGCCGATCGCCTTGCCCGACGCGCCGGGCACCCGGCTGGCCGACATCGCGGCGATGCTTGCCGCCGCTCCCGAGGTGGGCGGGGTTCTGGCGATCCACGCGCCTTCGGGGGACGAGGACGACGCGGCGATTGCCGGGCTGATCGCCTGCGCCGCCAGTATCAAGGCCCCGCTGCTCGTGGCCGTGCTGGGCCAGACCACCGGCGGGGCGCGCCGCCGCCGCCTGGCCGAGGCCGGGGTGGCCGCATTCGCCACACCGGAGGACGCGGTGGGCGGGTTTCACGATTTGCTGCGCCATCGCGATATTCGCGCTGTCGCGCGCGAACTGCCGCCGTCGGTGGTGTTGGAGGTGGCACCGGACCGGGCCGGTGTCGCCGCCATTATCGCCCAGGCGCGGGCCGAACGGCGCAACACCCTGACCCAGGAAGAGGCTTTCGCGGTGTTGCGCGCCTATGGCATCGACGTGATCGAGTCACGGCTGACCGATACGCCAGACGCGGTCGCGGGTGCCGCTGCGGCCATCGGGTTTCCGGTCGTGGTCAAACTGTCGCATCCCGATCTGGCACACCGCCGGCCGGAGGGCAGTGTGGCGCTCGATCTGCCGGATGCGAAGTCGGCGTTGGCGGCGGCGTTGGTGATCACCGCGCGGTTGCGCCGGCGGGGGGAATTTCCCGCTGGGGCGCGCTTCATGATCCAGCGCCAGTTCAGCCGGGCGCGGGAACTGCGGATCAATGTCGGGGAGCATCTGTTTGTCGGCCCGACCCTCGGGTTCGGGGCGGGCGGCGGCGATGCGGCGGTGGTATCGCATCTGGCGGTCGATCTGCCACCGCTCAACCTGGTGCTGGCAGAGGGGTTGATCGAGCGTGCCGGTGGGGCGGCGCTGCTGCGTCTGGCGCGTGGATTGGGCACCGCGGATCGTGCGGCGGTCGCTGGCGTGCTGGTACGGGTGAGCCAGTTGATCATCGACTGGCCGGAGGTCTGCGCCCTCGATATCGACCCGTTGTTTGCGGCGGAGACCGGTGCCACGGTGGCGAATGCGCGGATCGCCCTGCGCCCGCCCGGCGAGTGGCGCGACCGGCTGGCGATCGTGCCGTACCCTGCGGACCTGGCGCAAACGCTTGATCTGTGCGGGCGGCAATTCACGATCCGCCCGATCCGCCCGGAGGACGCGGCGGCACACCAGCGCCTGTTCGAGCGGCTGGCCCCCGAGGACGTCCGCTTCCGGTTTTTTTCGGCGATACGCGCACTGAGTGCGGAACAGGTGGTGCGGATGACCGAGGTCGATTACGGGCGGGAAATGGCGTTGGTGGCGGTGGACCAGGCCAGCGGCGAAACCGCCGGCGTCGCACGGCTGGTACGCTCCGACACCGATGGCACCGAGGGCGAGTTCGCCGTGCTGGTCGAGGGTGCGGCCAAGGGGCTGGGTCTGGGTTCGGCGCTGATGCGCCGGCTGATCGACTGGGCACGGCGCGAAGGGGTCGCGGAAATCGTGGGTCAGGTGCTGGCCGACAACCACCCGATGCTGGGTTTCGTGCGGCATCTGGGATTTTCGCTCCATCACATCGCGGGCGAGGACGATGTGGTCGAGGTGCGGTTGCCGCTGCTCTGAACAGGGTTGCGTGATGCCGGGGTTGCCGCGCGGCGGTCGATCGCGTTGATGGCGGCCATGAGTGAGCGCGCCGAACCTGCGACGAGATCCATTCGCCTGCCGTCGCCGGTTGTCGTGCTGGTGATGATGACCACGCTATGGGGCGGCACGTTTCTGATCACCCGGACGTCGCTGCATTTCATCGGCCCGTTCGCGTTCGTTGGGTTGCGGTTCGGGATTGCGGCGCTGGCGGTGGCACTGGTGACGCGCCCGCATCCGGCAAGCTTTCAGCGGCGCGAGATGGTCGGCGGCCTGGTGATCGGCGTGGTGCTGTTCCTCGGCTACGGGTTGCAGGCGATGGGGCTGCAAACCGTGGCCAGCGGCGAATCGGCGTTTTTGACGGCGCTATACGTGCCGATGGTGCCGGTGCTGGAGTTTTTGATGTTTCGCCGCCGGCCGGTGCCGGTCGCCCTGGCCGGCCTGGCGCTGGCCTTTGCCGGTCTGGTGCTGGTTTCCGGCGTAACCCCGGCGGATATGACGATCGGGTCCGGTGAGTGGCTGACGCTGGCGGGAGCGCTGGGGGCAGCGTTCGAGATTGTGCTGATCAGCCGCACCTCGACCCACACCGACCCGCGACGCATGGCGCTGGTGCAACTGGTGACGGTGTGCGTGTTGTCGCTGGGGACCGAGATTGTGCGGGGCGGGCGGATTTTCAGCGACGCCTGGTTTCCGATACTGGCGGTACTCGGCATGGGGCTGGTGACGGCGTTGATCATGGTCGCGCAGAACTGGGCGCAGCGCACCGTACCGGCTAACCGGGCGACCTTGATTTATGCACTGGAGCCGGTCTGGGCGGGATTGATCGGGGCCGCGTTCGGCGAGGTGTTTGGGGGAACCCAGATATTAGGCGGCGCGATGATCGTGGCGAGCGTGGTGCTGAGCCAATGGCGCGCCGGCAGGGCACCATAGAGCAATATTGCTTGAGGTTGACGCACCGGGCGTGCCGCGCCACGCGCGGCAGGGCGCGACGTCGGGCAAATCGATCGTTTAACCGTTCGCGATCCGGTCCTCGGCACCGATGCCCAGTTGTTTCAGCTTGCGGTGCAGCGCGCTGCGTTCCATGCCGACGAAATTGGCGGTCCGGCTGATGTTGCCGCCGAATCGCAGCAATTGCGCCTGCAAATACTGGGTCTCGAACACATCGCGCGCCTCGCGCAGCGGTAGCGCCATGATGTCGGCCAGCGGATCGATCGCCAGGGCGCGCGGCGCGTGCGCCCCGATTTCCACCGGCAGATGCTCGGCACGGAACGCCTCGCCGGCTTCGCCTGGGTGCATGATCATCAGCCAGTCCATCACGTTGCGAAGCTGCCGCACGTTACCGGGCCAATCATGCACCTGCAACGCCGCCAGCGCTTCCGACGACAGCACGCGGGGCGGCAGGCCGGAGGTATCGGCGGCACGCTTGAGGAAATGCGCCGCGAGTTCGGGGATGTCCTCGCGCCGTTCCCGCAGGCTCGGCACCCGCAGCGGCACGACAGCGAGGCGATAATACAAATCCTGACGGAATTTTCCGATCCCGATGGCCGCCTGAAGGTCGCGCGCCGAACTGGCGATGATCCGCACGTCCACCTTCACCCGCGCCGATCCGCCGATCCGTTCAAAACTCTGATCCTGCAACACCCGCACGATTTTGCCCTGGGTTTCGAGCGGCATGTCGGCAATTTCGTCCAACAGCAAAGTGCCGCCATGGGCGCGTTCCAGCACCCCGGCCCGGCGCGGTTGCGCACTGGGGTCGGTCCCCGCCTCGGTGCCGAACAACTCGATTTCGACCCGCTCCGGTGCCAGGATCGCGCAGTTCAGCACCACGAACGGCTGATCGGCGCGCTTGGACTGGGCGTGGATCATTCGCGCCACGACCTCCTTGCCGGTCCCCGCGGCACCCGACAGCAGCACGCGCGACCCGGTGGGGGCGACTTTTTCGATCGCGTGGCGCAGCCCGGCAATGGCGGCGCTCGACCCGGTGAGGTCGGAGTTGGCCCCGACCCGCAGCCGCAATTCGGCGTTTTCCGAGGCGAGTTTCGCCGCTTCCAGCGCGCGCTGGATGATCAGGATCAAGCGGTCCGACTTGAACGGCTTTTCGATGAAATCGTAAGCTCCGAACTGGATCGCGTTCACCGCCATCTCGATCGTGCCGTGGCCGGAAATCATCACCACCGGCATGTCGGGCGCTTCGGATTTCATGATCTGGAGGATGCCGATGCCATCGAGCGGCGAGTTCTGCAACCAGACGTCCAGCACCGCGAGCGAGGGCTTGCGGTCGCGGAAAGCGGCGATCGCATCGTCCGAGGTGCCGGCGTTGCGCGTGGCATAGCCTTCATCGCGTAAGATCGCGTCGATCAGCAGCCGGATATCGGGCTCGTCGTCGATGATCAGAATTTCAGACATTTTCCTCCTGGAGCGGCGTGAATTTTAGAGCCTGATGGTTGCTCGCCAAACAATGTCCAAACAACGTATAGAGCATGATGTTTGAAATCATCATCCTCTAATCCGCTTTCAGGGTCAGCGTCGCGACCGAACCCGGACTATCATCGCGATCCGCGAGGGCCAGGCCACCCTGGTGATCTTCCATGATCTTGCGGACAATGGCGAGTCCCAGCCCGGTGCCCTTCGCCTTATGGGTGACATAAGGTTCCATCAGGCGCGCGCGATCATGCGCCGGCAAGCCGATACCGTCGTCGATCACCGCAATATGATGTGCCCCGTCGCTGGTGGATATCCGCAGGATGACGGTGCCGTGGGCCTTGTCCAAAGCCATGTTGTCGGGGCGCATTGCGATCGCGTCGGCGGCGTTTTGCAGCAGATTGGTCAAAGCCTGGCCGATCAGCCGGGCATCGCAGCGCGCGCGGGGGGCGGGATCGGGGCAATCCACCACCCATTCGATGCCGGGATGCGCGCTGCGTTGCAAAATCACCGCCTCGCGCGCGATCCGCCCCAGATCCTCCGATTTGATGATCGGCTGCGGCATTCGCGCAAAAGCGGAGAATTCATCGACCATCCGGCCGATATCGCCGACATGCCGCACGATGGTATCGGCGCATTGCGCGAAACTCTCGGGGTCGGAGGTGATCTCGCGGGTGAACCGCCGCTTCAGCCGCTCCGCCGATAGCTGGATCGGGGTCAGCGGGTTCTTGATTTCATGGGCGATCCGCCGCGCGACATCGGCCCAGGCCGCCTTGCGCTGGGCCGATTGCAGTTCGGTGATGTCATCGAACGTGACGACGAAGCCGGTCGCCCGCTCGCCCTTCAGATCAGCCCCGATCCGGACCAGGAACACCCGCCTCGCGGTGGCGGCACCGTAGCCGACCTCGCCCATCGCGGGTTTTTCGGGCGTGGCGCGCGCCTGATCCAGCAACGGCGCGAAATCGGGCAGCAATTCCACCAGCGGCTTGCCGAGATGCGCCAGCAGATCGAGGCTGAGCAACACCGACGCCGCCCGGTTCGGCAGTTCGATCCGACCTCGCGGATCGAGGCCGATCACCCCGGCGGAAACGCCGGCGAGCACGGTTTCGGTGAAGCGCCGGCGCTCGTCGATCTGGCCATAGGCGTTCATCAGTTCGGCACGCTGCTCGTCAATCTGGCCGATCATGCGGTTGAAGGCGCGCGACAGGCCGGCGACGTCGTCGCCGGAATCACCCTCCGGCACCCGGACCAGATAGTCGCCGGAACGCACCCGCTCCGCGGCTTCGATCAGATACGAAATGGGCCGGGCGATCTGGTTGGCGAACACCAGTCCGATCAGCGATGCGCCCGACAGCACCAGCAGCGCCACCGTCGCGAAGATCAGGGCGAAGAATAATTCGAATTGGGCGCGGTGATGCTCCAGCCGGTTGTATTCCGCGAGCGCCTGGCGGGTGCGGTCGACATGGGCGAGAATGCTGGGATCGATCGGGCGTTCGACCATCAACATCAGCGTGGGTGTTGCTTCCAGTTCAACCACCGCGTTTTCCAGTGTCGAATTCGGGGTATTCCACACCGCGACCTGATGCTTTTCGGCCTCGGCCACCATGTCATCGGGCGGCAGCGTGACCCCGGCCCCGGCGAACAAGCCGGCGGAGGCGACCACTTTGTTGGTCAGCGGCTCGAAGATCGCCGACTGGGTCAGGCCGTGCAGAGCGGTCTGCGCGACCAGCACGTTGAGAAAACCCTGGTTGAAGAAATTCTGCGGATCGCCGTAAAAAATCGGCCCGTTCTGGTTGAGGTCATTGGCAATCGCCAGAGCATCGAGCCGGATGCTGTTCTTTTTGGCATCCAGATAGCCCACGGCGACCTCCTGGCTTTCCGAGAGGGCGGTGCGCACCCGCTGGTTGAACCAGGCCTGAATCCCGAGATTGAAAAACACGGCGGCGAAAATCGCGACCAAGATCGCCGGCACCGCCGCAACCCCGCCGAACAGCAGCACCAGGCGCACGTGCAGCCGGGCACCGGCAGCCCCGCGCCGGCTCTCCATGACCACCCGCGTGACGCGGGCGACCAGCACGGTGATCAACAGGAGCAGGATGGCAATGTCGCCGATCGCCAGGCCGAACGCGGCACCTGAGTGTAATTCCAGCTTGATGCCGCCGGCGAGATAAGCGAAGCTGCCGATGCCGAGCAACAGGGCGAGCGCGGCCAGCGCCAGGGTGGAGACCCGGCCCAGCAACACGTCGAGCAGGCCGGTGCGGCTCGGCGGCTCGGCTGGGTTCGGCCTGTTGGTCATCTGGTCCAAACGGCGGTTCCTTCAGCCGACGCGGCGGGTCACGCCGATATCGTGCTCGCGGATTTTTTTGCGCAAGGTGTTGCGGTTCAAGCCGAGCATCGCCGCCGCCCGGATCTGGTTGCCGCGCGTTTCGCCCAGCACCAGCCTGATCAACGGCTCTTCGAACGCGGCCAGCACCCGATCGTACAATACGCCGTCCTCGCCCGCATCGCGCGCCTCGCCCATCAGTCGGGCGACATGGCGTTCGATGGCCCGCTCGATCGCCTGCGGCGTATCCGGCGTGGTTTCCGCGCTGTCCGACGCTGACGTGTCGTGCATCGTCCGGTCCGCCAGTTCCGCATCGACGATGGCTTCCGTGATCACCGATTGGGGTACCAGAGCGGAAAACCGGCGCATCAGGTTTTCCAGCTCGCGCACATTGCCCGGCCAGCGATACGTCGCGAGCCGCGCCATCGCCTCGGGGGCCAGGGTTTTCGCCGGCAGCCCTTCGGCCTGGGCGCGGCCCAGAAAATGCTGCGCCAGCAAGGCGATGTCACCGGGCCGCTCGCGCAGCGGTGGCAGACGGATCGGCACCACGTTCAACCGATAGAACAAATCCTCGCGGAACTGCCCCGAGCGGATCAGCACCCGCAGATCCCGATGCGTCGCGGCCACGATCCGCGCGTTCGCCTTGATCGGCTGGCGCCCGCCCACCGTGGTGAATTCGCCCTCCTGCAACACCCGCAGCAGCCGCGTCTGCGCCTCGGGCGGCATGTCGCCGATTTCATCGAGGAACAAGGTGCCCCCGGCGGCCTGCTCGAATCGCCCGACATGCCGGTTGGTCGCCCCGGTGAAGGCACCGCGCTCATGACCGAACAACTCGCTTTCGATCAACTCGCGCGGAATCGCCGCCATGTTGATCGCGACAAAAGGCCCCTGCCTGCGCCTGCCGTAATCGTGCAGCGCGCGCGCCACCAATTCCTTGCCTGAGCCGGATTCGCCGGTGATCATCACCGTGAGGTCGGTGGTGGTGAGCCGTGCGATCACCCGGTAAATTTCCTGCATGGCACCAGATCGCCCGATCAGCGGCAGATTGTCGTCGGGGGATTTCACGGCTTCGGCGAGGGGCTGTAGCGTCGGCTGTTTCAGCGCGCGATCGACGATGCTGAGCAATTCGCCGAGGTCGAACGGCTTGGGCAAATACTCGAACGCGCCGCGCTGGGTCGATTGCACGGCGGTCAGAATGGTCGATTGCGCGCTCATCACCAGCACCGGCAGTTCCGGGCGGATGCGTTTGATGCGGGGCACCAGATCGAGGCCGTTTTCGTCCGGCATCAGCACATCGGTGATCACCAGATCACCTTCTCCATCCTCGACCCAGCGCCACAGCGTGGCCGCCGACGATGTGGTGCGAACCTGATAGCCGGCCCGCCCCAATGCCTGGGTCAGGACCGTGCGGATCGAACGGTCGTCGTCGGCGATCAGGATGGTGGGCAGGGTGGTCATTGGTGTTCGCTCTCGCCGCGGTCTTCGAACTGGGGCAGATGGATGCGGAATTCAGTGCGTCCGGGGCGGCTATCCACGTTGATCAATCCTCCATGATCGGCGACGATTTTGGCGACCAGTGCCAAGCCAAGCCCCGAACCGGCAGCTTTGGAGCTGATGAAGGGTTCGAACAGATGGCGGCGAATATCTTCGGGGATGCCCGCGCCATTATCGCGCACCGCAATAAAAATCGGCAGATTGGGCTGGCCACGCGCCGGCGATGCGGTGAGGCGCACCCCGTGCTGAAACCCGGTTTGCAGCCAGATCTCGCCGTCGGGCCGCTCGGTTTCGGCCACCGCCTCGGCGGCGTTTTTGACCAGATTGAGCAGAACCTGCACCAGCTGGTCGCGGTTGCCCAGCACCGAGGGCAACGAGGGGTCGTAGGCTTCGACGAAGCGGATGCGCGCGCCAAAGCCCGACTGCGCCAGACGCCGCACATGCTCCAGCGCGCGATGGACGTTCACCGCCTGCAAGTCGAGCTTTTTGTCGCCGAACACTTCGATCCGCTCGACCAGATCCTTGATCCGATCAACCTCGTCGCGAATCAGGACGGCGAGTTCACGATCTTCGGGGGCGGCATTGGCTTCCAGCAGTTGCGCGGCACCTCGGATGCCCGACAGTGGATTCTTGACCTCATGCGCCAGTACCGAGGCCATGCCAGTAATGCTGCGCGCGGCGTTGCGTGCCGAAAGCTGCTGATCGAGCACCCTTGCGGCTGAACTGTCCTGCAAAGTGACCACCAGATGGCCTGGGGCATCGGCGATGGGGGCCGCTTGCAACGAGATTCCCCGCCGGGCGAACCTTGGTCCTTCGAGCGACAGATCGTGCTCGGCAATCGGCGCGCCATCTTGCCGGGCACGGTTCAACAGCATGAAAATCGGGTGATCCGGCGACAGAATATCGTGCAGCGGCTTGCTGAACAGAAATGCCGAGGAGGAGCCGAACAACTCCTCCGCCGCATAATTGACGAACAGGAACCGATCGTCCGCATCCAGCTCGATCACCGCCAGCGGCAACGCCGCCAGCAGCCGCGCGGTTTCAACCGGGGCTTCGGCGCGCTTGAGGGCCGCGGCGCGCCGCCGGAACGCCCCACGCAATCCGCTCACGCCGCCGCCTGGAGCGGATCGGGCAACGCGACCGCCCGATCGTATAATTGCTGGATCAAATCCTCGACCGCCGCAGCTTCATCGAGCCGGTTGACCGAGGCGCGAAACTCCGCTGCCCCCGGCAGGCCGCGCGCGTACCAGCCGATGTGCTTGCGCGCGACGCGCACCCCGGCGTGTTCGCCGTAGTGCGCCCGCATCGCGCGGTAATGGCCGATCAGCACGTCCCGTTGCGCCGCGAGGCCGGGTGCGGCGAGGCGTTGTCCGGTGGTGAGATAGCGGCAAACCTGGGCGGGAAACCACGGCCGCCCGTAGGCACCGCGCCCGATCATCACGCCATCCGCCCCCGACCGCGTCAAGGCTGCGGCGGCGGCGTCCTCGGTGGTGATATCGCCGTTGACGATCACCGGGATCGAAACCGCGTTCTTGACCGCGGCGATGAAATCCCAGTCGGCCACGCCCTCATAGAATTGCTGCCGGGTGCGGCCATGCACCGTCACCATGGCAATGCCGGCGTCCTGCGCGATCCGGGCGAGGGTTGGGGCGTTCAGGCTCTGGCGATCCCAGCCCATCCGCATTTTCAGCGTCACCGGCACATCCACCGCCCGCGCGGTTGCGTGCAGAATGCGCGCGGCCATCGCCTCGTCGCGCATCAGCGCTGAACCGGCCATCTGGCCGACCGCCACTTTTTTAACCGGGCAGCCGAAATTGATATCGATGAGATCCGCCCCGCCATCGACCGCGATTTTGGCCGCTTCCGCCATTGCCGCCGGGTCGCATCCGGCGAGTTGCACCGAGGACGGCCCGTCGCCGCCCGCTACCGCCGCCATCCGCAGCGTTGCCGCGTTTTCGTGGATCATCGCCCAGGACGCGATCATTTCAGAAACAACGAGGCCGGCCCCCATGGATTTGACCAGGCGGCGAAACGGCAGGTCGCTCACCCCCGACATCGGGGCCAGGATGACCGGCACATCGATCACGACCATGCGTTCCGCGGAACCCCACGGCGCGCGCAGCGTGATCGGCTTGAGTTTCAGGAGGGGCTGAGTCACGGTGCTCATGATTTAAGCAGTACATGCCCAGGCATTGACGCGCAATCGCCCAGTTGCCAAAGCCCGCAAGTTGATTTTGCCTGCCCTGTTGACTTTGCCCGATCGGAGACGTGCGTGGACCTGAAAACCCTGATCGCCAGCGGCGCGGTGCCCCGCGTTGGCACTGGCTACGATGTGCATGCGCTGCAAGCGGATCGCCGATTGATCCTCTGCGGGGTCGAAATTCCGCACGAGAGGGGTCTTGCGGGCCATTCCGACGCCGATGTCGGTATTCATGCTTTGTGCGATGCGATTTATGGCGCGCTGGCCGAGGGCGACATCGGCCGTCATTTTCCGCCCACGGAGGCAACCTGGAAGGGCGCCGATTCCGCCCGGTTTCTGCGCCACGCCGCCGGTCTGGCGGCATCGAAGGGCGGTGCGATCGTCAATGTAGATGTCACGATCATCTGCGAACAACCCAAAATCACGCCGCACGCCCTGGCGATGCGGCATCGGCTGGCCGAGCTGATGGCGATTCCGCTTGATCGCGTTTCGGTCAAGGCAACCACCTCGGAACGCCTCGGGTTTACCGGCCGGGGTGAGGGCATCGCCGCACAGGCGGCGTGTCTCGTGTTGCTGCCGATCGGTTGACTGGCTCCAACATGCGATGCGGGCCTGAAAGTCGCGCCGATTGCCACCACCGCAGTGCCGGATTAGAACCCGCGCGATGTTCGGAAGGTTCTCATGATTACGGTTCTGCTTGTGCTGCAAGTGTTTGTGACCCTCGCGTTGATCGGCGTCGTGCTGATCCAGCGCAGCGAGGGCGGCGGGCTGGGACTCGGCTCCAGCCAGGGCATGGGCAATTTCATGACTGGGCGCGGCACCGCGAATTTGCTGACACGGGCGACCGCCGTGCTGGCGGCGATGTTCATGGCGCTCTCGTTGATTCTGGCGCTGCTCTATAAAAACGGTGGGGGTGGCACTGGCGAGTCGATTTTGAATGGGCCGGTTCCGGCGGCCACCGCGCCGGCACATACCACGGCACCGACCAAACCGATGGCACCGTTGCCGCCGATTCCGGGAGAAGCAGCGCCCACAACCCCTACGGCTCCCGACACCGTGCCGGCACCCGCTTCGGCACCCGCCAAAAACTGATGTGTCTCGCGACTTTCTCACGGCACGGGGTGTTACCCCGTGCCGCCCTCTGCTATGGCGCGAGTCCATGACCCGGTATGTATTCATCACCGGCGGCGTGGTCTCCTCGCTCGGCAAGGGTATCGCTTCCGCTTCGCTCGGCGCGCTGTTGCAGGCGCGCGGGTATTCGGTCCGGTTGCGCAAGCTCGACCCCTATTTGAACGTCGATCCCGGCACCATGAGCCCGTATCAGCATGGCGAGGTCTTCGTCACCGACGACGGCGCGGAAACCGACCTCGACCTCGGCCATTACGAGCGGTTCACCGGCGTCCACGCCACGAAATCGGACAATGCCACGACCGGGCGGATCTATTCCGAGGTGATCGCGCGGGAACGCCGCGGTGATTATCTGGGTGCCACCGTGCAGGTCATTCCGCACATCACCGATGCGATCAAGCAGGTGGTGGTGAACGATACCGAGGGGCTGGATTTCGTGCTGGTCGAAATCGGCGGCACGGTGGGCGACATCGAGGGCCTGCCGTTTCTCGAGGCGATCCGCCAGTTGGGCAACGAACTGGGGCCGGACGGGGCGATGTTCGTCCACCTCACCTTGGTCCCCTACATCCCCAGCGCGGGCGAGCTGAAAACCAAACCGACCCAGCATTCGGTCAAGGAACTCCTCAACGTCGGCATCCAGCCACAGATGCTGATCTGCCGCTGCGACCGCCCGATCCCCGACGGCGAGCGGCGCAAGATCGCCCTGTTCTGCAATGTCCGGCCGGACGCAGTGGTGCCGGCGCTCGATGTCGGCACGATCTACGAGGTGCCGATTTCCTATCACCAGGCCGGCATGGATCGCGAGGTGCTGCGCCATTTCAACCTGCCATATGACGTACCGCCCGATCTCAGTCGTTGGCGGCGGATTGTCGAGACGGTGGCGGCACCTGAGGGTGAAGTGACGATCGCGGTGGTGGGCAAATACACCAATCTGCTGGATAGCTATAAATCCCTGGCCGAAGCTTTGGCCCATGGCGGCATCGCCAATCGGGTGAGGGTCAAGCTGGACTGGGTCGATTCCGAGATTTTCGAGCAGGCCGGGGCGGTGGCGCGGCTTGATGGGGTGCATGGCATTCTGGTGCCCGGCGGTTTCGGCGAGCGCGGTACCGAAGGCAAGATCGAGGCGGTGCGGTTCGCCCGCGAACGCCACGTGCCGTTCCTGGGCATTTGTTTCGGCATGCAGATGGCGGTGATCGAGGCGGCGCGCAATCTGGCCGGGCTGCCATTGGCCTCATCGACCGAATTCGGCCCGTGCGATACCCCTGTCGTCGGTCTGCTCACGGAATGGGCGCGCGGCAACGAAATCGAACGCCGCGCCGCCGAAGGCGACCTCGGCGGCACGATGCGACTGGGGGTGTTTCCGGCGGTTTTGAGTGCGGACAGTCTGGTGCGGGCGGTTTATGGTGGTGAGCCAGTGATCGAGGAGCGGCATCGGCATCGCTACGAGGTAAATATCCACTACCGTGAGGCACTGGAAGCGGCGGGGCTGCGGTTTTCCGGGTTGTCGCCGGATGGGATTTTGCCGGAGATCGTGGAATATCCGGATCATCCGTGGTTCATCGGGGTGCAGTATCATCCGGAGTTGAAGTCGAAACCGTTCGATCCGCACCCGCTGTTTGCCGGGTTTATTGGGGCGGCGGTGAAGCAGGCAAGGTTAGTGTAAGAAGGGTTCTTTTTTGTAAAAAAAGAACCAAAAAACTTTTATTCGCTGGGGCAACGAAATCGCCACAGCCTCAGGCCCAGCTCCAAAAATTTTTTGCTTCTTTTTTATAAAAAAAAGCCTTCCTTAACTTTTCCCTGCTCAGGTACCCGCATGCACGTCACCATTGGCGATCTCACCATCGGCAACGACCTTCCTTTCACCCTGATCTCCGGCCCCTGCCAGATAGAATCCGCCGATCATGCCATCGGGGTCGCCGCCGAACTGGTCGAGATGACCCGCGCGCTGGGCATCGGCCTGATCTTCAAATCGAGTTATGACAAGGCCAACCGCACGTCGCTCGGCACCGGGCGCGGGGTGGGGATGGCGGCGGGGTTGCAGATTCTGGCGGATATTCGGGGTAAATTCGGCATTCCGGTGCTGACCGATGTGCATGATGCGTATCAGTGTGCGCCGGTGGCCGAGGCGGTGGACGTTTTGCAGATCCCGGCGTTTTTGTGCCGCCAGACCGATCTGCTGTTGGCGGCGGGGAACACGGGGCGGGCGATCAATGTGAAGAAGGGGCAGTTTCTGGCCCCGTGGGATATGAAAAATGTCGCGGCGAAGATCGCCAGCACCGGCAATGAGCGGATTTTGTTGACCGAACGGGGCGCGAGTTTCGGCTACAACACGCTGGTCAGCGATTTCCGGGCTTTGCCGATCCTGGCGCAGACGGGTTACCCCGTGGTGTTCGATGCGACGCATTCGGTGCAGCAGCCAGGCGGACAGGGTGGATCGTCGGGCGGGCAGCGGGAGTTTGCCCCGGTGCTGGCGCGGGCGGCTTTGGCGGTAGGGTGTGCGGCGCTGTTCATCGAATGTCATCCCGATCCTGATCATGCGCCCTCGGATGGGCCGAACATGATACCGCTGGATCAGATGCCGGCGTTGCTGGCGCGGTTACAGCGTTTCGATCTCGTCGCGAAAGCGTGAACCGGGCAGGAATTGTGCTGAGGGCAATCGGGACATAGCGGCTCGCTCAATCGTGTGTTGGGTTGCGCGCACCCTGGTCGCATGAAGCGCGCATGGCACGCGATGCGATGGAACGGAGCCGGTTTACCCGGCGCACACTGATTATCGGGGGCGCGCAGACGCTGGTGTTCGGCGGGCTGGTGGCGCGGCTGTATGATTTGCAGGTGATCGAGCATCCGCATTATCGCAAACAGGCGCGGGATAATGCGATTGCGCAGCGGCCGTTGGTACCCGAGCGCGGACTGATCACCGATCGCACCGGCGCGTTGCTTGCCGGCAATCGCCAGCATTGGCGGGCGTTGTTTCTGCTGACCGATGCGCACGATCCACAGGGGGTGATCGCGCGGTTTGCCGAACTGATGGCTTTGTCGCCGGTGGAGCAGGCGCGGCTGGAAGCGGTGATCGCCGGGCCGGCGCAGTATGTGCCGGTGGTGCTCAAGCACGATCTGGATTGGGAGGAAATGGCGCGGCTGGAGGTTCATGCGACACAACTGCCCGGTGTGATCATCGACCGCGGATTTTCGCGGTTCTATCCGCTGGGGGCTGATGCCGCCCATACCGTGGGCTATGTGGTACGGCCGAACGCGGCGGAAGCGGCGCAAAATCCGGTGCTCGCGTTGCCCGGTGCGCGGGTAGGTGGATCGGGGATCGAACAGGCGCGTGATGCGGTGCTGCTGGGTGCGCCCGGCGTGGTCGAGACCGAGGTCGATGCGCTGGGTTCGGTGGTGCGCGTGCTGGATCGCGATGCCGGGCAGCAGGGCAAAATCGTGTCGCTCACGCTCGACACCGTGCTGCAACGCGCCGCCGTCACCGCGCTGGCCGGAAGGGTGGGTGCGACGGTGCTGCTCGATGCGCAGGACGGCGCTGTGCTGGCGATGGCGAGCGCGCCCTCGTTCGATCCCGCCTGGTTCGACCAGGGCGTGCCGGATGCGGTGTGGTCGCGCTGGATGAAAAACCCGGAACGCCCGCTGACCAACCGGACGACGCAGGGATTGTATGCGCCGGGGTCGTCGTTCAAGCCGACCGTGGCACTGGCGGCGTTGCGCTGCGGCGCGATCACCGCCGAAACCCGGTTCTTCTGCCCGGGGTATCTGAAGATCGGCGACCGGATGTTCTATTGCTGGCTGCGATCGGGCCATGGTTCGATGGACGCGGCCTCGGCACTGCAACAGAGTTGCGACGTGTTCTACTACCATGTCGCGATGCGCACCGGGATCGACCGGATGGCGGCGATGGGCGACCGGCTGGGGCTGACCGGGCCGCCGCATCTCGATTTCCCCGATCTCGCCGCCGGGTTTCTGCCGACACGCGATTGGGCGTGGCAGCGGCGGATCAACTGGACCGAGGGTGATACGGCGGTGGAGGGGATCGGGCAGGGCTATACGCTGTTCACGCCCTTGAATATGGCGACGATGATCGCGCGGGTGGCGACGGGGCAGGCAATCGTGCCGCATCTGGTGCGGGCAGTGGGTGAAGCGATGGCCGCGCGCCCAACGCCGGGCGGTCTGAGGCTGGACGATGAGCATCTGGCGGTAGTGCGGCGCGGGTTGGATGAGGTGGTGAACACGCCGGCGGGGACATCCTGGGGGGCGCGGCTGATGCTGCCGGGGGGCGTGCGGATGGCTGGCAAGACCGGCACCGCCCAGGTGATCAACGAAGACGCCGCGATGGAAGCGGCCAATTACAACGACGCGCGGTTACCCTGGAAATTCCGGCCGAACGCGCTGTTCGTGGGATATGCGCCGGTGGATAAGCCCCGGTTCGCGGCGGCGGTGGTGATCGAGCATGGCACGCTGCTGGGGCCGGTGAAGGTGGCGCGCGATGTGTTCACGGCGGCGTTTGGGCAGGATTTGGCGGTGGGGTGAAGTGAGCATTGCGCCGTTCATGTCAGCCCAGTGACCGCGCGGCTATACGCTTTTACAACCACGACTTATGGCATGAATTATGTTGCTGCTAACACGGAATTTTTAGGGCGAAATGGCAGCGGACGGTAAAGCCAGACCTGGATGCGGATGCCCGACGGGTGTCAATTCACAGGCGCGGACCTCGTGGGCATCGGCATCAATTCCCAGGTCAGAAGCTTTGCGATCAGGCGCAAAGTGGGAGCCATGTGCAGTTCCAGCCCTATAAGATTTCGTATCAATAATTGATGTGTTATCGAATGGGGATCAAGTGTCACTGCAAATGAACCGACCATCAACCCGATGGGCGCGTTCCGATGCTCTATGTGCGCGTGCTGAAAGGAGCCTTCATGGCTGTGACCGAGGTCGACCATCTCATCCTGGGCGGAGGAGCCGCCGCCGCGACAGCGGTCGAGACGCTGCGCCTCGAAGACGCCGGTTGCTCGATCATGATCCTGTCGGCCGACAGCAGCCCGCCTTATTATCGCCCGGCTCTGTCCAAACAATTCCTGCTCGGAAGCGCGCCAGATGATCAGATATTGCTTCACCCGGCGAAATTCTACGAAGAGCAACGTATATCGCTCCTGCTGAACACGGAGGCGGCCGTGCTGGACACCGCCGCACGGATCGTCACCATAGCGACGGGCGAACGGGTTCATTACGAGCGCCTGCTGATCGCGACCGGCTCCAGCGGAAAGCGGCTCACCCTTCCGGGCACCGAGCTTCCTGGCGTCCATCATCTGCGCGGCAGAACTGAATGCGAGGCGATCCGGCGCGAGATCAACCACGGTGCCAGACGTGCCGTCGTGCTGGGCGCAAGCTTCCTCGGCATGGAAATCGCCATGTCGTTGATCGATCTCGGTCTCGACGTCACCATCGTCGAGGAACGGGACCGCGTGCTGACCCATGTCGAATCCGGCCGTGTCTCGGACTATTTCAGGCGCCACGCCGAAAAGAGAGGCGCAACGGTGCTGCTTTCCGACACGATCACCGCGATCCACGGTGCCGGCCGGATTCGCGAGGTCGAAACCCGGTCCGGCATGAAACTCCCCTGCGACCTGCTGGTGGTGAGCATCGGCGTGGTGCCGGTCACCGATTTCCTGATGGGAAGCGGCATCGCGCTGGATGAGGGGCTTGTCATCGTCGATGACCAGTTGCGGACCAATGTACCCAACATCTTTGCCGCCGGCGACGTGACCAGCTTCCTCGATCCGGTCTTCGGGTGCCGCCGGCACATCGAGCATTGGGACAACGCGGTCAAGCAAGGCCGGCTCGCGGCCCGTAATATGCTCGGCCGCCGCCTGCGCTATGACGAGGTCTCCTACTTCTTTTGCGACATCGGCGACATCAGCTTCAGCATGCTCGGCGCGCCCGAGGAGGCCGACGAACGCGTCGCGCGCGGATCGCTCGCGTCTAAATCGCTTGCTCTCTTCTACCTGAAGGACGACGTGCCGCGCGCGCTGCTATCGGTCGGCCGCCCGACCGAGGAGACACGCAGCATCGAGGGGCTGATCCGCTATCGTGTCAATCTGTACGACGAGAAAGCGAAGCTTCACGATCCCAACTTCGCGCTCGATCGGATTCCAACACAGACCGTTCTCGTCCTGCAGGGGGGTGGTGCGATGGGCGCGTTCGAATGTGGTGCCATCAAAGCCCTCGAGGAAGAAGGCATCTTTCCCGATATCGTGGCGGGCATCTCGATCGGTGCGCTCAATGGGGCGATCGTCGCTGGCAATCCACGGCACGCCACCCAGGCGCTGGAATCCTTCTGGTCGGCGATCGCGGTCGTTTCCCCCGCCCCGCTCGGCGAGGAAGCGGCGCGGGCGATCACGGCGGCGCAAATACTGACATTCGGGGTGCCCAATTTCTTCCGGCCCCGCTGGATGCAGTCCTTCATGGCCCCGATGGCCTTGCCGTCGAGCTGGACCAGCTTCTACGATGTTGCGCCGATGAAGGCGCTGATCGCGCGCTATGTCGATTTTGGCAAGCTCAAGGCCAGTCCCATCCGCTTGCTGGTGGGAGCGGTCAATGTGCAATCGGGCGAACTGGAAGTGTTCGACAGCTACGTCGACGATCTAACGCCCGATCATGTGCTGGCGAGCGGCAGCCTGCCGCCCGGCTTCCCATGGACCGAAATCGGCGGCAAGGCTTATTGGGACGGCGGCGTCATCAGCAATTCGCCGCTCGACATCGTGATCGACCGCTGCGGGCCGGACGGAAAGCGCGTCTATATCGTCGATCTGTTCGTGGGCCAGCGCCCGCTTCCCACCAACATGATGGAGGTCCTGGCCCGGCGTGACGAGATCGTCTATTCGGAGCGGGTCCGCAGCGACCTGCGCTTCCGCGAGATTTCGGGGTCCTATCGCCAGTTGGTCGACCGCGTTCTCGAACTGGTCGATCCGGCAACCCAGGCGAAGATTAGACAGCGCCCGCTCTATATCGAGTTGATGGGTGACGGTGCCGCGACGACCATCACCCGCTTTGTCCGGCGGGGCCGCGATGGCGAACCCTCGTCGCGGGACTATGATTTCTCCGATATCTCCATCCGCGCCAATCAGGAACAAGGCTATGCGCTGGTGAAGGAAACGCTGCACACATCCGCCGACCGGCTTGCCGAAGGCGCGGACGATGTTCCCGATGCAGCGTCTCCCCTGCCCCGCCTGTTCCCTGCAATCGGCGAAAACAATCGTCTGGCAGGCGATGTGCCACCTCGCAGACAAGCCGGAAAAACCAAAGCAGAGCCGCCTTTGTAGAACTTGCAGGACCAAAGTACTGTCGAGTTGGATGCAGCGGGTTCGGTTTTGAGCAACACAATTCCAATTCATTATTTTTTTGCGGATAAATACTACACAATAAATTTTGTATTCGAAACGGCGCAAGCGATGGAAATTGCGGACACGGAGGCTCACGCTCGCGGGTGGGGGTTCGGAGCGGGTTGCCGGACACGCACTCCATTACTCACAAGTCGGTAATTAAGGCGACATTTTGCTAGGCGTATGGTTACGAGTATGATATAAATCTGGCATGAAACGTGACGGTCGAAGGTTTGATCATCGTACCCTGGAAACCATCCGGTTGATGGCCGTAGAGCGAGTGCGCGAGGGCGAGGCGGCTTCCTCAGTGATTGCCTCATACGGGTTCAGCCGCACGACGATTTATAAATGGCTTGCTGCGGCATCGAAGCCCGGGGTCGGGGTGAAAGCGTTGCGGTCACGGCCGGCAACCGGCCGGCCGCGGCGCCTGACGCGACGCCAGGAGCAGCAGGTGTTACGTTGGGTCAATGGCCGCGATCCACGCCAATACGGCATGGATTTCGGGTTGTGGACGCGGCACGTTGTAGCTGAACTGATCGAGCGCAAGTTCGGTATCCAACTCGGTGTGACGGCGGTGGGCGAACTGCTGGCGAAGCTGGGCCTGACGCCGCAAAAGCCGTTGCAGCGTGCCTATCAGCGCGACCCGGAGGCGATCGAGGCATGGCGACGCGAGCGGTTTCCTGAAATCGCCAAGCAGGCAAAGTCTTGTGGCGGCGAGGTCTTTTTCTGGGACGAGTCCGGTTTCCGGGCCGACGCCGTGCATGGCAAGACCTGGGGCGTGAAGGGACAGACGCCGATCATCGAGCGTCCTGGTCAGCGGCAATCGATCAGCGCCGCCTCGGCGATCACGGCGCGCGGCGGGTTCTGGTATTGCACCTACGAAGGCGGGCTGAATGCTGAGTTGTTCGTCGTGCTGCTACGCCAGATGATGCGGTACCGCACAAGGCCGGTACACCTGGTCCTCGACGGGTTACCAGCCCACAAAACAGCGCTGGTGAGAGCCTACGTGGCGTCGACCAATGGGATGCTGACGTTGCATTTTCTCCCTGGCTACGCCCCTGACCTGAACCCCGATGAACTGGTCTGGAGCCACATGAAGCGCACGGGCGTCGCCAGAACTCCGTTACGCCAAGGCGAAAAGCTTCAGGACAAAATCGAAGCCCAACTCGCTGCCATCAAGCGCAAACCACGTCTCGTCCAATCATTTTTCAAAGCACCGACTGTCGCCTATATTACCGACTTCTGAGTAATCACAAGGGATGAAGGGTGGGAAAGTGGAAAGAAGGGAAGGGAAGGCTACTTTTTTGAAAAAAGTAGCAAAAAACTTTTGTTAGTTGGGGCACGGGTGTTTCAGAGGGCACGGGCTCAGGGTCAGAAAGTTTTTTGGGTTTTTTCAAAAAAGAACTGCTTTTTCTTGCCTTTTGCAAGATGGATTGCTTCGCTGCGCTCGCAATGACGCGGAGGCGGTCGTTAGGGGAGCGGATATGGATGTGGATGAGGGGGTGGCGGCTTCGGTTGCGTATTTGTCGTCGGCGGCGGCGATGGATTGCCTTGCGGCCAGCGCGTATTGGCCGAAGTGGGATTCGCCCTGGTGGCATATGCTGCTGTTGCATGAGATGGGCGAGACGCGGCGGATTCCCGAGCGGGCGGTGGGGGCGTTCGTGGATGCGTTGAATGCGATGCCGGTGAAGATATTTCCGATCCATGAGGATGAGGTTCCGGCGGGGATCGATCCGTATAACGATACGGCGTGTCATTGTCAGTTGGGGAATGTGTATCGGGTGCTCGATGCGTGGGGTTTGGATGTCGATGCGGCGTTGCCGTGGGTGGGGCCGTGGTTCGTGCGGTATCAGATGGCGGATGGCGGGTTGAATTGCGATGAGGCGGCGTATTTGGTCGCGGATGAGTGCCCGAGTTCGATGGTGGGGACGATTGCGGCGTTCGAGGCGATGGCGATGCGGTCGCGGGGGGATTTGAATGCGGCGGAAGCGGGGTTTGTCGATCGGGCGGCGGGATTCATGGCGGGGCGGCGGCTGACGATGGGGTCGGCCACGCGGCACAATGCGGCGGAGCGGGTGGCGGCGGCGGGGTGGATGTTGCCGTGTTTTCCACGGTTTTATCATTACGATGTGCTGCGGGGGCTGACGGCGCTGAGCGTATGGGCGGAGCGGCGGGGGGTGGGATTGGCGCGGGATGTGGTGGCGCCGGTGGTGGCGGCGATGGATGAGGCGTTTCCGGACGGGGTGGTGCGGATCGGGCGGTCGTGCTGGGCGGGGCATGGGACGATCGTGCGGTCGGGCGATGGGTGGGATCATCGGCGGCAGGCGGCGGTTGGGTTTGGGTTGTTGGAGGCGGTGAGTGAGGTTGGGGCGGTGTCGCCATATTTGACGCGGGAATGGGCGGGGACGCGGCGGCGGGTGGTGGGGGTTATGGGGTGGGGGTGGGTTGGCCGATTGGTTGCGATGGGTGTTGATCGGGGACGCTGGAGTTGACGCAACCTGACAAACGTTATTCGGATGTTATCCCCAATATTTGAGACGTACTTCGTATACGGGTTCTCCATTTGGCCCCCTTATGTTATTGGAGAGTGGGCTATGGGTCTCAAGCAAGACCCATCATAAGTTGCCGAAGTCAGCAGGGTGTAATCGAAGGTTCCGTGGTATGAAAATATTATTTAATATTATCCCTATTTCAGCAATCTTTCTTCTCGTTGGTTGCGGTTCCCGGTCAAGTATGGCATCCTCTAACTATAAAAGTAAAGAAAGTTATGAGAAAATATCTTCATGCTTCATTAGAATAGCAGAAAATCAGAATATCGTTGGAAAGGGTCCGAACGTATCTGTAATATCTCTCAGAGATCCGACCGAGATACAGGTCGCTGATATCTATAGTGGAGTATATTATTGGGAAGTTGATTTTATGCCGCTGAGTAGTGGCAGCTCAATAATTATTCGTGGATATTCCCTGTTTGGAAATAAAAAGTCTTTCTTTATCCAACATGAGGCGGCAAAACTGGAAAGATGCGGCAAGATCACCCAAATCGGTGGTGATTAGAGTTCAAGGTCCGCGAAGACTGCTGAGTTGCCGGACATCGTTTGAAGGGGCCGGTATCCCGGACGCGGTAGGTGTCGCTGGTGTGGAGGATCATGACCATCACGATTGCGACGACGCGTAGTATATCGATGCGCGGGTTGCGGTGGGCGGGGTGATGGGTGGTTGGGGGCGGCATCGGGAGTGGGTAACGCGTTGGCGCCCCGCGGGATAGGTGGGGTGAATGGTGGCGGATGGGGAGCAGAGGCGGATTGCGCTTCGCTTTTCCGCCCTACTGTTGTTTGTTCGAATATTGTCACCAATCTTTGCGGTAGATAAGGAAATTGGGATTTTACGTTCGACCGCATAGGTTATAAAAGTAAAATAGTGGGGCTCAAGAGGTGCCTTTCCTACGGGGCAGGCATGTCCTTCTTTGAGAGTGAGAGATTTTCTGATAATGCAAGAATTAAGATGGCCAAAAATACTGGAATAGCGAATGATCCGATTAACGCTTGAGTACTGGCCAGAATTTTCGTTATATTGTTTGCCGGCGATAGATCTCCATATCCAACTGTTGTTTGAGTGATAATTGAAAAATACAATGAGCTGAAAAAATCTGGTCGGAATGTGGAGGGCTTGTGTATAATTGCGTTGTATGACTGCACGCCATAAAAAAACCCGAAAAGCGTGTAACTAAGCGCAAAAGTCAAAATATAAATAGTATAAATGACTGAATAGTAGGCAGCCGAAAATATGATCAAACCTTTCAATTGTTCGATAGGTTTGGCGTCTATGCTGCCGCCTGTAGAGTTTATTTGTGAATATTTTGGATAAGATGTTGATATATAAATTATAACAAACCAAGATGAACGAAACAACAAAATAATTATTAATGATAAAAAAGAAATATCAACGAATATATTTGTAGCATAAATATCTGTATTTATGACATAGAAGCAAAACAACACGTAAACAGTTATCACCGAGATCAATAGAAAAAGTACTAAGTATTTATGAAATTTCATTATAATTTGGATGGCGGCTATTATCAACGAAGTCAGTAAAGCTGCAAACTTATAATGCTTAGTGATTGAAGTAAAGCATGAATTAGGTGCGAAACTCCAAATAATGACTAGAACAAATAAAAATAACTGAAAACAAAATAAAAATATTCCACATTTTCTACTACAATCTCTAACTTTTTGAACCTTTTCTATAATGTAGGACATATTTTTTTCAGTCACCTTGTATGTTTTTTCTAAGCTTGTATTTTAAATTCAAACATAGGTCTTGCCCATTGAGTAATTCCCGATCCTTCAAATGAGATGATTGTCTATACACTTACCTTATGCTTAAATCGTTCGAGTTCCTCTTGCGATTGCGGCAACACCCGTTCTCGACACTTCAGCCAATCCTAGCGGTCGCATCAAATCCAGAAACGCGTCCAGTTTATCGGTTGCACCGGTTAATTCAAACACGAAGCTTTCGGTGGTTGCATCAATTACGCGTGCGCGGAAGGCGTCGGCTAGGCGGAGGGCTTCAGCGCGGTTTTGGTTTTGGCCGATGACTTTGATGAGGGCGAGTTCGCGGGCGAGGTGGGGGCCTTCGCGGGAGAGGTCGGAGACGCGGTAGACCGGGACGAGGCGGTCTAGTTGGGCTTTGATCTGGTCTATTACCAACTCGGTGCCGGTGGTGACGATGGTGATGCGGCTTTTGCGGCGGTCTTCTTCGACGGGGGCGACGGTGAGGCTGTCGATGTTGTAGCCGCGGCCGGAGAAGAGGCCGATGACGCGGGCGAGGACGCCGGATTCGTTTTCGACGAGGACGGAGATGGTGGCCGAGCGGAGGGGTTCTTCGACGATGGCGTTCATGGGCTTTAATCTTTACGAATAAAAGTTTTTTGCTGCTTTTTTACAAAAAAGCAGGGCTTGCCTTGCTGTTTTCCTGACGCCTCAGACGAGAACCAAGCCCTCGTCAGTAATGCCGCGCGCTTCTTCCTCATGTTCGGGGCCGAGGATCATTTCGTTGTGGGCGGCACCGGAGGGGATCATCGGGAAGCAGTTTTCCCGTTTGTCGACGTGGATGTCGGCGATGACCGGGCGGTCGGAGGCGATCATTTCGGCAATCACGCGGTCGAGGTCGTCGATGGTTTCGGCGCGGAGGCCGACGGCGTGGAAGCTTTCGGCGAGTTTGACGAAGTCGGGCAATGCTGCCGAGTAGCTTTCGGAGTAGCGGCCGCCGTGCAGAAGTTCCTGCCATTGGCGGACCATGCCCATGTATTCGTTGTTGAGGATGAAGATTTTCACCGGCAAACGATACTGCGCCAGCGTGCCCATTTCCTGGATGTTCATCAAAATGGAGGCTTCGCCGGCGATGTCGATCACCAGCGCGTCGGGGTGGGCGAGTTGGGTGCCCATGGCGGCGGGGAGGCCGTAGCCCATGGTACCGAGGCCGCCCGAGGTCATCCAGCGGTTGGGTTTGTCGAAGCGGTAGTGCTGCGCGGCCCACATCTGGTGCTGGCCGACCTCGGTGGTGATGTAGGTATTGCGCTCATGGGTCATGTCCCAGAGGCGCTTGATCGCATGTTGCGGCTTGATCGTGGCACCGGGTGCGAGGCTCTGGGTGAATTTCAGGCTGTCCTTGGTGCGCCATACCTCGATGCGCTGCCACCAATCGGCCAGGGCGGTGCGATCCTGGCGGGTGCTGTCCGATTTCCACGCCTCGATCAAAGCGCGCAGTCCGAGCAGGGCATCGGCGATGATCGGCACGTCGACCACGACGTTTTTGTTGATATTGGCGGGATCGATGTCGAGATGGATTTTTTTCGCGCCGGGTGCGAAGGCGTTGAGGCGGCCGGTAACGCGATCGTCGAACCTTGCGCCGAGGTTCACCATCACGTCGCAGCCATGCATCGCGAGGTTGGCCTCGTAGGTGCCGTGCATGCCGAGCATACCGAGGAAGGCGGGGTTGGAAGCGGGAAACGCGCCGAGGCCCATCAGGGTCGAGGTGACTGGCGCGCCGGTCAGGCGGGCGAATTCAATCAGCAAGTCCGAAGCTTCCGGCCCGGCATTGATGATGCCGCCGCCAGTATACAGGATCGGCCGTTTGGCGGCTTTGATCAGACGGATCGCCTCGCGGATGGGTGCGGGTTCGGGTTCGGTGCGGGGCCGGTAGGAACGGTGGGGGCCGGCGACCGGGTCGTCGTAGGGGGCCGGGTTGATCAATATGTCCTTGGGCAAATCGACCAGCACCGGGCCGGGGCGGCCGGTGCGGGCGACGTAGAATGCCTCGTGGACCACGCGCGCGAGGTCTTCGGAGCGTTTGACCAGGTAATTATGCTTGGTCGCCTGACGGGTGATGCCGGTGGTGTCGGCTTCCTGGAACGCGTCGTTGCCGATCAAATGGGTGGGAACCTGACCGGTGAGGCAGACCAGGGGTACGCTGTCCATCAGGGCATCGAGCAAGCCGGTGACCGCGTTGGTGGCACCGGGGCCGGAGGTGACGAGCACGACGCCCACTTTTCCGGTCGAGCGGGCATAGCCTTCGGCGGCGTGGACGGCGGCCTGTTCGTGGCGGACCAGAATGTGGCGGATCGCGTTTTGCTGGAACAGCGCATCGTAGATCGGCAGGACGGCACCGCCGGGATACCCGAAAATAACATCCACCCCCTGCGCCTTGAGCGCGCGGAGTAAAATTTCGGCACCGGAAACGGCGGTGGTGGTCAAGGCGTTCATGGTCGCGTCCTGTTGGGTCAAGCGAGCAGAGGTAGCCTGACCCCGCCCTTAACGTCAACCCTCATGGTTAATAAACGAAACGATAGATCCGTAATTAGTTTCCGAAAGTTGCGTTAAACCATCAAATCGCGCATTCATCATATGCGAATTGCGCTCATCAGCCAATTTCTGATGACGGAACCAGGTACCCTGGCGCTTGGTGTAGGCGATGGTCGCGGTAATGGCGCAGGCGGCGGCGTCCGCCAGGGTGAGGTTGCCGGCGCAATGCGCCATCAGTTCGGGCACACCATGGGCGCGCAGGCCCGGCAAAGCGGGGTTGAGGTTGCGGGCGTGGACATTACGCACTTCCTCTAACGCGCCGGCCTCGAGCATGGCGCGGAAGCGGGTGGCGATCGCGGCGCGGAGATCGTCACGCGGTGGGTCGAGCCGGAGCAAAAAGATCCGATAGCCGGTCAGGCGGTCGCGCGGCATCGCATGCCATGCGGCGAGGCCGCGACCGGTGCCGAGCCAGACCTCGGTGGCGCGGGCGAGGCGTTGGGAATCCGTGGGGCGGAGCTTTGATCCGGTCGCGGGGTCGTTCGCCATCAGCCAATGGTGCAGTCCGGGTGCGCCGTGTTCGGCAAGCATCGCGCGCGCCTGGGCGCGGGCTTGGGGGCCAGGATCGGGGATGTCGGAAATCCCGTTGATCAGGGCGCTGAGATACAGGCCGGTACCACCGCACAAAATGGGTAGGGTCGCGTGGTTCAGTTCGGCGATGGCGGCTGCGCGCCACCATGCGGCGTCCACCAATTGGTCGAGCGATCGCACGCCATAGAGGCGATGGGGGGCGGCGGCTTCGTCGGCCACGCTGGGGCGGGCGGTGATGATCCGCCAATCGGCGTAACATTGCATCGCATCGGCATTGATGATGGTGCCGCCGAACCGCCTCGCCACGTCGAGCGCCAACGCCGATTTGCCCGAGGCGGTGGGGCCGGCGATGATGATCAGCGGTTTTGTCGGACCCAGGCTTGTGGAATGGGGGTTCATTGCTTTAGGCCGTGTCTCCATGAAATTCGTTTTGGTGCTGGTCGCTCCGCGCGGCAAGGTTTTGTTGACCGAGGCCATGGTTGAGCGGGTGCGCCGCTCGATCGCCGGCGGCGATGCGGCGTGGCTGTCGCCCGGCGAGGCCGCGGAAATTCCCTGCATGATGGAACCGGAGCACGCGATTATCATGCAGGCGCTCGATGAGGCACCGGTCGATGCGCTGTGCGTGAAATCGCGCGGGCGGCGCAAGGCGGTGCTGATCGCGGATATGGACAGCACCATCGTGACGTCCGAAACGCTCGATGATCTGGCGGTTGAGGCGGGGGTTGGCGCACGCGTCGCCGCGATCACCCTGCGCTCGATGGCCGGCGAGATCGATTTTGCACAGGCGTTGCGCGAGCGGGTGGCCTTGCTGAAGGGGCTGGACATCGCGGCATTGGAACGTACCTGGCGGCGCACCGAACTGACGCGGGGGGCCCGGGAACTGGTGGCGACGATGCGGGCGCATGGTGCGGTGACGGCATTGGTTTCGGGGGGATTCACCTATTTCACCGGCCGGGTGGCGGCGGAACTGGGGTTTGACGTTCATCGGGCCAACACGCTGCTCGATGATGGCTCAAGCCTGACTGGTGAGGTGAGCGAACCCGTGCTGGATCGGGATGCCAAGCGCGCGGCGCTGCACGAGATTGCCGAGACTCGCGGGGTGAAGCTGGGGGCAACCATGGCGGTGGGCGATGGTGCCAACGATGTCGCAATGATCGCGGAGGCCGGAATGGGGGTTGCGTATCACGGCAAGCCGATTCTGAATGCACAGGCGAAGCTGCGGATCGAGCATACTGATTTGCGGGCGCTGTTGTTCGCGCAAGGGTACCCTGCCTCGGTGTTCCGGGGGTAGGAAGGTCGGGGGCTTGCGCGCCTTCAGCTCACTTGGCCGCAGGAACTCCCGGCGCGGGCAACAATACCCGAAACAGGCTGGACCCTGAGCTGCCGCCGACGGTCGTGGTCGGCAATTTGCCGTTCCACTGGGTGGCGACCGAATAGGGTATGATCGCCGGATTGTCGCCGGCGGCTTTGCCGACCTGGGCGATCGCGATGGCGCGTGCCTTGGCGACGATGGCGATCGACCGGGCCTGCGCGGTGGCGCGCAGCACGGTCGCCTGGGCTTCGCCTTTGGCCTGGGCGATGCGGGCCTTGGCCGCACCATCGGCGGTGGCGACCACCTGTTCGGCCATGAATTCCTTTTCCTGCACCAAATTTTGTTCCTTCACCGCCGAGGCCTTGGCTTCGACCGCTTCCTCGACCGCGCGATCGAACGCATTGGTGTAGGCGATGCTGCGGATCTGGATGTCGATCACGTTGATGCCGAACAGGCGTTTCAGCGCCTTGCTGATTTCGACATGCATCTGTTCGTCGATGATGGCACGCCGTTCGCTGATGTTGATGGTCTTGTGGCTGGCGAACACGCGCAGCGCGCGATCGGCGATGATCGGCTCGATCGTGCTGTTGATGTCAAGGTTGCCGGCCTTGCCGACGTCGTACAGCAGATGCAGAACGGCACTGCGCGGCACTTGGTAGGTGAGGGAAATACCCAGTGTGACCAACTGGTTATCGGCGGTATAGACCTTCACATCCGGCAGGCTGAGGCGGGAAATCGAGGTTTGGATCGGGTCGACGGTTTCGATGAACGGCAGTTTGAAATGCACGCCGGGGCCGACCGGCACGGGGGTCACCACCACGCCGAGGCGGGTGACGCCTGCCATCTGGTTGGGTTGCACCACGTAGAAACAATTGCTGAGCACGAAAATCGCGATCATCACGATGATGGCGATTCCTGCCAGCCCGATCGGCAGCGCGCCGCCGGGCCGCTGGAAACCGCCGCCGGGAGAACGCGGGCCGTTGCCTTGGCTGAAATTGTTGAACAGGCGGGAAATCGGGCTTTCGGCCATCAGACGCTCCAGGATCGGGATGATCTGACGTAAGTCTTACGATGTTTGGTGCGGCACCGATACGGCAAGGCCGAGGCGCGCCCACTCGATGACCGGGCAGCGATCCATCACAACCGCGATACCGGCTTCGCGGGCAAGGGCGGCGGCGTGCGGGTTGATCACACCCAACTGCATCCAGATGGTTTTCGCTCCGAGGCGAATGGCATCCTGCACGGCAGGTAAAACCTTGTCGGAGGCGCGGAACAGATCGACCATGTCGAGCGGCACAGCCTGATCGCGCACAACGTCGTCGAGGGTTGCGGCAACGATCTGACCATGAATGCGCCGTCCGGCGAGACCGGGATTGACCGGGGTGACATCGTAACCGCGCCTGAGCAAAGCGTGCAAAACCTCGTTCGACGGCCGCGCCGGCTTGGCCGAGGCTCCCACCAGGGCGATGCGTCGGGTGGTGGTGAGGATGGCGCGGATGGT
This sequence comes from Acidiphilium sp., assembly GCA_028688905.1. Classification (GTDB taxonomy): domain Bacteria; phylum Pseudomonadota; class Alphaproteobacteria; order Acetobacterales; family Acetobacteraceae; genus Acidiphilium. The sequence goes on from JAQTXH010000004.1 coordinate 112,643, forward strand.
GTCGTCATCAAGGCCGTCTATTGTCATGTTACCCTCTGGTCGGTGATCTGCCGCTCCTGTAAGCCTGCCGCCGATGCGCTCGGCAAGACCTTATCTCATATTCATTTTTGGCCTGATTACTCTTGCCGCCTGGTACTGGCCGAACCGGCCGCAGGCCGGCGGCGTGACCATGCCGGATGCGCGGTTCCATTCGGTATCCTATGCGCCGTTCCGCGCGTGGCAGTCGCCGCTGACCAAGACGTTCCCGACCAAGGCGGAAGTCGCGCAGGATTTGAAGCTGATCGCGCAACACGCCGATGGGATTCGCACCTATTCGTCGATGGAGGGCGATTACGACATCGGCGCGCTGGCCAAACAAGCCGGGTTGAAGGTCTGGGTCGGGATCTGGCTCGGGTCGAACCCGGTCGATAACGCGCGTGAAATGGCGGCGGGGATCGCGCAGGCCAATGCGCATCCCCATACCGATACCCGCGTGGTGGTCGGCAACGAAGTGTTGCTGCGGCGGGATTTGTCGTCGGAGGACCTGATCAAGGACATCGACTACGTCAAGGCGCGGGTTGCCCAGCCGGTGGCCTATGCCGATGTCGCGAGTTTCTGGTTTCAGTTTCCGCAAGTGGCCAAGCATGTCGATATCGTGATGATCCATCTGCTGCCGTACTGGCAAAATCATCCGGTGAATGTGGACGCGGCGATTGCGCGGATCGGGCGGACGATCGCTGAGACGGAGCGGAAATTTCCCGGCAAACGGATTTCGGTGGGCGAAACCGGCTGGCCAAGCCGGGGACGCTGGCGCGGCGACGCGGCCCCCTCACGAGTGAACGAGGCGGTGTTTCTGCGCAAATTCGTCGCCTTGGCCGATCGCGACCGGGTCGATTACAATCTGATCGAGGCATTCGATCAGAACTGGAAATATCACGACGAGGGCATCGCCGGGGCGAACTGGGGTATTTGGAACGCGGCACGCCAGCCGAAATTTCCGCTGTCGGGTCCGGTGATCGAGAGGCCGCATTGGCCGCTCTATGCCGGGATGGCGGTTCTTCTGGCGGTGGGACTGGCGATTTTCAGCGGGGCTTACCGCTTCGGCACTGTGGCGCTGGCGTTCGGGTTGGGCAATGCCCTCGCCTATGCCGTGGCAATCACCTGGCATGTTTTATATGACGAGTCGCTGATCATCTGTGCCGTGGTAAACCTCCCGGCTCAGGCGGCGCTGGCGTGGTTTGCAATGCGGCGCGCGGTGAAGGGGAAGGCGCTTCCGGCAGCCTCCGGGGCGGAGACGATCTTGCTGCTGCGCGCCTCGATGTTCGGTCACGCGCGGCTGCGGGATTGGCGGGTGTCGCGGTTCGATCATTTGTGGTTTTTATTTGTGAGCGCCGCCGCGATCATCCAGGCGTTTCTGGTGTTCGACCCGCGTTACCGCGATGCGCCGTTCGCGGTTTTGGCGGTGCCGGTGGTGGTAGCACTCTGGCGGATCGCGGCATGGGATTTTCCGCCGGTGCAAAGCTGGCGCGACTGGCTGCCCAGCGCTGTGCTGGCATCGGGCGCGGTCGCGAGCGTGGTGATTTCGGGGTTGCTCAATACCGAGTTTCTGGTGTGGAATGGTCTGGCGTTGATCCTCGCGGCACCGTCACTGATCGGGTGGGGACGGACCCGGGCGATCCACCGCAGTGGACCACCGGAGACAGCTTCTGTCGACGCCGGCTAGGGAAAAAATGGTTTGATCGACGCCCAACCGTGCCGATGATACAAACTTCGCTCGATCAGGAAAGACAGCGATGACTGAGATTATCCCCTATATATTCTATGATGACGTCCCGGCAGCGCTCGACTGGCTCGGTCGTGTCTTCGGCTTTACCGAGGAAATGCGACACGCGAAGCCCGGCGGGATGCATGCGCAAATGACGCTCGACGGCCAACGCATCATGATGGGGCAGAGCAGCAAGGACTGGCGAATGCAAAGTGCGCGCGAGACCGGGTCGGCGACCCAGGGCATTTTCGTCTACCTTGCGGATGTCGATGCGCACTACGACAGAGCGCGGCAAGCGGGCGCGGAAATCGTCCATCCGCCCCGCGATGAACCCTACGGACGCACCTATACGGTCCGCGACCTCGATTCGCATCCGTGGTTTTTCACCACGCCGCCGCGGTAGCCATTGCAGCGAGTTTTCGGCCCGCCCCTCATCGCATTGCCAGATTTTCCTCGCGCGGCGCGATCAGGAAGCATGATTGGTGATGCCGCGCCAGCAAACTACAGGTGGCATGGGCGGCGGCTTCGTTCAGGCCGGCCAGTTGGGCGCGCCAGATGCGGTGGTGGCGGATCAGGACGCTGCTGACCCGGGCGGTGCCGATGCGACGTTCGCCGCGCACCATCAGGGCCTGATGTTTGGCGAGCGCGTAGGTATCATAGGCTCCGATTTGTGCGGTCCAGCCGGGGACCATGTCCTGGGTGACATGGCCGGAACGCATCACGATGTGGCGGATCGCCACGTGGTGCTGGCGTGCGGTGACCAGAACCCGGCGGGCGACGACATGGCGCGGCATGACCGGCACCGCCATCGCGGCATCGGCGGCGGGTACGATGCTGGGCAGCGCCTTGCGCATCGCGATGATCGGGTTGTTGCTGGCACCTTCATCCGCAAATCCCTGGTTCAGCAGGTTTGTCATGGTGCTGTAAGCGGTGCTCCAGGTGCGCGCATGGAGTTCGACGCCGATCAGCATATGGCCGTCGCGCACCGCGGCGGTGACGAGATTGAACCGGGCGAGATTGGTGAAGCCGGTCTTCATGCCGATGGCACCGGGGTAGAGCTTCAGCATGCCATCGATATTCGGGATCGGGCGGCCTTCGAACATGAAGCTCGAAACCGAGAACAGATAGCGGTATTGCGGGTAGGTGAGCAGGATGTGGCGGGCGAGGATCGCCATATCGTAGGCGTCGGTTACCTGGCCGGGGTTGGGCAGACCGGAGGGATTGAAGAATGCGGTGTGCGTCATACCGAGGGCCTGCGCCCGTGCGGTCATCGCCGCCGCAACGCGGGAGATGCTGCCGTCGCCGAGATACTGGCCGAGTGCGGTTGCGGCATCGTTGGCGGAAAGTGTGGTCATGCCCAGCATCGCCTGGCGAACCGTGATGGTCTGGCCGGGAACCAGATTGAGTTTGACCGGCTGAACATCGGCTGCGGCGGCGGTGACGGGGATGGCGGTATCAGGTGAAAGCCGCCCGGTGCTCAGGGCGTGAAACGCGAGATCGAGCGTCATCAGCTTGGTCAGGCTGGCGGGGTAGCGTTCGGTATAGGGGTTGTTTTGCGACAGGATTTTGCCGGTGGTCGCGTCCATCACGATCCAGTCGGTGCCGGGCGAGACCGGTTGATACCCAATCGGCAACGCCCCGTAGGCGGGATTGGCAGCACCCGCAGCAATGAAACCGGCCCCGAGCGCCAGGGCCACCGCCCGTTTGGCTTTCGACATCGCCCAGCGCCGCAACAGGTTCACCAGCATATAAAACTCCCGTTCGTGAACAATCCCTGACAAATCCGATAGGATAAAACAGCGGGCTTTGTCCAGTCGAAACTAGAAGAATTAATAAAAAACCCAATGGGTTAAGGAATGGTGTTGCGATGACAAGAAGGTTTGAAACCATGCTGATTACCCCCTTGAGGGCCAAAAATCAGCATAAATCAGTCGGTCATTTTATTGTGCAGCGCACAAAAAATTGTTGACACCCGGCTTGCGACGGCATAAACGGATAATGCTGCATTGCGGTAAGGGCGGACATTGACGATGACGCAGTGACGCCACGGTATTGGTGTAGCAAATGGAACCTAGCGAACAGGACTGAGCGGTTGGGATTGCACTTTGGCAAAGGACGCGCCGGCCCACTGATCCGTTTCGGGTTCGGCAAATGAGCAACCTAATCGAAAGGACACACAAAATGAGCGGCAAGATCAAATCGACTGAGACAGTTCAGAAAGCCACAGGCGAGGCGCTGAACGAAACGGGCGAGATCAAGAACGAAATCAAGGCTGAGGTTACGGCAGGGTTCGAGAAGACCCTCGCGACAATGAAGGACGGCATGGAAAACGCGACGAAGGGTTTCGAGTCCCAGCAGGTTAAAATGAAAGAGGGTATGGCAAAGGCGATGAAGAAAACGGAAGAAATGGTGGCGTTCAGCCAGGGTAATATCGAAGCCTTCATGAAAGCCGGCCAGATTTTCGCGACCGGTATGCAGGGGCTTTCGAAGAATTTTATGAGCAGCACGCAATCGTCGGTCGAAGAGACCGTGGCGATGACCAAGGCGATCGCTGGTGTCAAATCGATAAAAGAAGCGATCGATTTGCAGTCGGGCTTCGCGCGCTCGATGATGGAAAAAATGGTCGCCGAAAGTAGCAAGATGACGGACGCTTCGATGAAGCTGACCGAACAGGCGATCGCGCCGCTTACGGCCCGCATGACGCTCGCCGTCGAAAAATTCGGTGCCGCCCTTTAATTGAGCGGTGATGGCACGGCGGCGTGGTCGGGCCAAGAGTTATGACTATTGATGTGGGCGGGCCAGATTTGAGGCCCGCCCACGTTCGTTGCGTGGTCCGCCGCGGTTTTCGGTGGGCGACACGCGGCGAGCATAGGACGACGGCACCGGACATTGCGTTGGTGGGATAAAAGTTCATGGATGATTTGCATCGCTGGAACGGCACCGGATCGGGTCTAGAGACCGGTATGCGGGTTACGCCGCTGCGGCCGCCATTGTACAAAGTGCTGATGCTGAACGACGATTACACGCCGACGGATTTTGTGGTTCATGCGCTGGAACGGTTTTTCGGCAAAAACCGCGACGAGGCGGCGCGGATCACGATGCAGATCCACCAGCGTGGCGTGGGGATGTGCGGCGTTTTCACCTACGATATCGCCGAAACCAAAATGACGCAGGTCATCGACCTGGCGCGGGACAACGAGCACCCGCTGCAATGCGCGATCGAACGCACATGATCCCGTCGGGAGCGGGCGAATGGGAGTAGGCATGTGCTGTAGGCACTGGTCATCGGGTGTGAAATCACCTATAGACCCAATTACGGCGCTTTTCGGTCCGGGTTGCTGCGTGAATTGGTGCGTTTTTCGCATTCGACACCTCCCCACGTTGAAGAGTTTCCTGGCTCACACAGTGTGAGTCGCCGTTTGTTGGTTTAGTTGGAGAGTTGTTATGTCGACAGGTACGGTTAAGTGGTTCAATGCGACCAAGGGCTACGGTTTCATTCAGCCTGACGATGGTTCGAAAGATGTGTTCGTACATATTTCGGCCGTCGAGCGCTCGGGCCTCGGCCGTCTGAACGAGGGCCAGAAGGTCCAATACGAAGTTCAGCGCGGCCAGCAGGGCAAGATGTCCGCTGAGAACCTCAAGGCCGCCTAATCCGGTCCGAAGGTTGTTAAAAAGCGTCGCCTCGTGCGGCGCTTTTTTTTTGCCCGATGGCGGGCAGGACTGAAGGGCGAGTCCCGCTGAACAATCGTTACGGTACCGCCGTCGGATCGCGGCTGATCCTGACCCGTTCGACCCGCCGCCCGTTCATAGCCAGCACCTCGAACCGCCAGCCGCCGAAGGCGATGGCATCGCCCTGGCGCGGCACCCGTTTGAGCAGGGCCAGCAAAAACCCACCCAAAGTATGATACGATCCCTGTGCCGGCAATTCATGCAGTTTCAGCCGATGGGCAATTTCATCGATCGGTTCCAGGCCATCAAGCTCGAATTGTTCCATCTGATCTCCGTTGGATTCAGGCCGGGCCGGCTCCTCATGGTCGCCGACGATCGCTTCCAGCAGATCGCCGACCGTCACCATGCCTTCGAAACTGCCGTATTCATCGAGCACGAAGGCAACACCAAGGGGGTCGGCCTTCAGCCGCTCCAGCGCATCGAGCGCTGAAATCGCATCGGGTACCGCAAGCGGCTGGCGCAGTGACGTGGCGATGGAAATATCCTTGCCGTCGAGCATACGGTCCAGAATATCCTTGGCCTGCACAATGCCCACCACGTTGTCGATGCTGCGGTCGCATACCACGAAGCGCGAATGCGGGGCCGATTTCAGCGCGCTGATCACCTGCCCGCGCGGAGCTGTGCGATCGAGCCAGGCGATGTCCTGGCGCGGCGTCATGATCGCGCGAACCGGCTTGTCGGCGAGGCGCATCACCCGCTCCATCATGTCGCGCTCCTCGGTCTCCAACATGCCGGATTCGGTACCCTCGGCGAGAATGGCCTTGAGTTCCTCTTCGCTGATTGCCCGCAGGTGCGGGTCCGCCGGGCCGAACGCGCGCAGCACAAGGGTGGTTGTGGCGCGGAGCAGAATGACCAAAGGTGCTGTGGCCCGGGCGAACATGTCGATCGGCCAGGCCACCAGACAGGCAATGCGCTCGGCGTTGCGCAGGGCGAGGCGCTTGGGCACCAGTTCGCCGAACACCAGCGTCAGAAAGGTGACGATAATAACCGTGATCGCCAGCGCCAAAGTTCCCGCCGCCGGCGCGATCGGGGTAATCCGGCGCAGTACCGGCGTCAGCGCCCGGGCAAGTTGCGCGCCGCCAACCACGCCGGTCATTACCCCGATCGCGGTGATGCCGATTTGCACGGTGGGAAGAAAACGATCGGGAGCTTCGGCCAACAGGCGGGCCCGTGCCGCACCCCGGAAATGTTTTTGCGCCAACAACGCGAGTGCGGCCCGGCGCGAGGACACGAGCGCCATTTCCGCGAGGGCAAACCCTGCATTCAGCAGAATTAGAAGCGTTAAAAGACCAATTTCGACAATGATTTGCATAAAGACCTTGAAGTAAAACAATAAGCCGGCGAAACCTAACCCTATTCCGGCACGCTGCGACACGGGGTTGGTATAGCACGGCTGAGGTGCCAAAATCGTGGGCGCTGCCTTGGTTTGGCCATAAATCGGCCCGTACGATGCCGCACTGAACACACATCTGAGAGGTGACGCAGGATGTTTCTGCGACACAACGGGATGATGGTTCATGACGCATCAATCGCAATTTCGTCCTCTCGCTCCGCAGATCAGCCGTCCGCGCGCCCGTTCAGGCTGGCGCAATCCAGGTTCGTGGCTGGCGGCTCTGGCCACCGCCGGTGCGACCTTCGGCATCTGGGCGGCGCTGAACCGTCCGGTCGATAACATCCCGGCCTATACCGGCGAGATCGGTGGCTTTGCCTTCTCGCCATTCCATGCCGGCGAAAGCCCGCAGAGCAACGTGTATCCGAGCGTCGCCCAGATCAAATCCGATCTGGCACTGGTCGCCACCAAAACCCGCAACATCCGCACCTACACCGTACAGAACGACCTCGGCGACATTCCGGCGCTGGCCGCGAAATATCATCTTAATGTCACGCTCGGCACCTGGATCGACCAGCACCCCAAGGCCAACGAGGCCGAGTTGCGCAAGGTGGTCAAGGTCGCGAACGCCAATAAGGACGTCAAGGCGGTGATGGTCGGCAACGAGGTGATTCTCCGCCGCAACCTGACCGTGCCGGAGCTTGCCGCCGACATCGATTACGTCAAATCCCGCGTCCATGTGCCGGTCTCGACCGCCGAACCCTGGCACACCTGGCTGCATCACCCCGAACTCGCGAAATCGGTCGATTTCATCACCGTGCATCTGTTGCCCTACTGGGAGGGCGTGCCGGAAAAAACCGCCGTGCAGTACGCCCTGCACCGGCTCCATCAGGTGCAGCAGGCGTTCCCGGGCAAACGCGTGGTGATCGGCGAGATCGGCTGGCCGTCCGATGGGATCGACATCGGTGCCGCCCGTGCCTCGCGCGTGTATCAGGCGGCGTTCATGCGCGACTTTTTCAACATCGCGCAGAAGGAGCGTCTCCAGTATTTCGTGATGGAAGCGTTCGACCAGCCCTGGAAGACCAGCTTCGAGGGCCGTGCCGCCGGGTATTGGGGCATGTGGTCGCTCTCGCGCCAGCCGAAATGGTCGCTGACCGGGCCGGTGCTGCAAAACCGCGAATGGCTGCCCTGGGCGGCGGGCGCATCGCTGCTCGGCCTGCTGATCACCATCGGCCTGTTGTCGCGCCGGCCTGATATGCGGATTGTCGGCAAGCTGATTTTCGCCGCCTTGGTGCAGGGCTTCGGCACCGCACTCGCCATGCTGCTGATGACGATGGGCGAGACCTATCTGTCGTGGTCCGCCGCCGCCGTATGGGCAACGCTCGCCCTCGGCCAGGGCCTGCTGCTGTTCCTGCTGATCGCGGATAGTTTCGACCTCACCGAAACCCTGTTCGGCCGGATGCACAAGCGGCACTTCGAACCCGTCCCGGCGTTGCACGGCACGAAATTGCCGAAGGTCTCGCTGCATCTGCCGATCTGCAACGAACCGGCCGATATGGTGAAACAGACGCTGAACGCCCTCGCGGGCCTCGATTACGAGAATTACGAAGTTCTGGTGATCGACAACAACACGATGGACGCACGGGTGTGGGAACCGGTCGCCGAGCATTGCGCCCGCCTCGGCCCGAAATTCCGCTTCTTCACCTTGGGCAAATATGCCGGGTACAAGGCGGGCGCGCTGAACTTCGCCCTGCGTGAAACCGCGCCCGATGCCGAAATCGTCGGCGTGCTCGACAGCGACTACATCGTCGATCCCGACTGGCTGCGCTGCATGGTACCGGCTTTTGCCGACCCGGTGGTGGGCTTCACCCAGTCGCCGCAGGATTATCGCGACAACGATGGTTCGATCTTCAAGCGGATGATGTTCTGGGAATATGCCGGGTTCTTTCAGATCGGCATGGTCAACCGCAACGAGCGTAACGCGATCATCCAGCATGGCACCATGACCTTGATTCGCAAGGACGCCCTCATGAAGGATGCGGGCTGGGCCGAATGGTGCATCACCGAAGACAGCGAGCTTGGCATGCGCCTGTTCCGCGACGGCTACGACGCGGTCTATTCCAAGCGCAGCTTTGGCCGTGGCGTGATGCCGGACGATTTCAACGCCTTCCGCAAGCAGCGCTATCGCTGGGCCTATGGCGCGATGCGGATTACCCGCAAACACTGGAAGGCCCTGCTCTCGCCGTTTGATCGCACCCTCACGCTCGGTCAGCGCTGGCACTTCGTGACCGGCTGGCTGCCCTGGATGGGCGATGCTCTTGGCTTGGCGTTCCTGTTCCTCGGTCTCGCCTGGTCGGTCGGGCTGATTTTTGATCCGGTGCGGTTCGAATTCCCGATCATCCTGTTCATGTTGCCCTCGATCGGGCTGTTCACCTTCAAGATCGTGCAGATCCTGGCGCTCTACTCAGCGCGGGTGAACTGCAGCCTGCGTGACCGGATCGGGGCCGCCGTCGCCGGCCTCGCGCTGTCGCACACAATCGGCAAGGCGGTGTGGAAGGGTCTGTTCACCAACAAACTGCCGTTCCTGCGCACGCCTAAAATGAAGGATGCGCCCGCCCTGGTGCAGGGTCTGGTGATGGCCCGTGAAGAACTTTTGCTCCTTGCCCTAAGTTGGGCGGCCCTGCTCGGAGTCGGTATCGGCCATCACTGGGCAACGCCGGAATCCAAACTCTGGTGCCTCGTGCTGCTCACCCAGTCGCTGCCCTACCTCGCCTCGGTCGTCGTCTCGATCATCGCTGCCCTGCCCGCCAAGCTGACGCACGCACTGCCGGCACAAGCACCGATGCCGCTGCCGGCCTCGCGGATGCCGATTTCGGCACGGACGGCGGCGGGGGACTGAGGCTTGGCAGAGGTTCGGGGGGCAGCGTCCCCCTGAACCCTCTTGCCTAAGTCTGCGCCGTCGGCTACATGCCGCAGCGGGTCACGTCCCCCCACCGGGACGCTTTTCTTCTGTAAGGGAGACCGCAATGGCAGATCACGCCGCCGCTTCGCACGCGAAGCCGCATATTCGCCCCCAAAACCCCAATTTTTCTTCCGGCCCATGCGCCAAACGTCCGGGCTTTTCGCTCGATGCGTTGCAGGGGGCCTTGCTCGGCCGCAGCCATCGGGCGAAGGAGCCCAAGGCAAAGCTCGCGGAAATCATCACCCGTTCGCGCGATATTCTGGGGTTGCCGAAAGATTGGCGGCTTGGCATCGTCCCCGCGTCCGACACCGGCGCGGTCGAGATGGCGCTGTGGTCGATGCTTGGGGCACGCCCGGTCGATGTTCTGGCGTTCGAGAGTTTTTCCGAGGCTTGGGCCACCGATGTCATCAAGCAACTGAAACTGGCCGATGCGCGCGTGCTCTCGGCACCCTACGGGCAACTGCCCAACCTCGCCCAAGTCGATTTCAGCCATGACGTCGTGCTCGCCTGGAACGGTACCACGGCTGGCGTGCGCCTCCCGGATGGCGACTGGATTGCCGATGACCGGACGGGCTTGGTGATCGCGGACGCCACCTCGGCAGTCTTCGCGATGGAACTGCCCTACGAAAAACTCGATGTCGTCACCTGGTCCTGGCAGAAAGTGCTGGGCGGCGAGGCGGCGCACGGCATGCTGGCCCTCAGTCCGCGCGCAGTGGAACGCCTGACCACCTACAAACCCGCCTGGCCGCTACCCAAAATTTTCCGCATGACTTCGGGCGGCAAGCTGACCGAGGGTCTGTTCGCCGGCGAGACTATCAACACCCCCTCGATGCTCGCCGCCGAAGATGCGCTCGATGGGTTACGCTGGGCCGAGAGCATCGGTGGGTTGCCGGCCCTGATCGCCCGCAGTGAGGCCAATCTCAAAGCCATCGCGGATTGGGTCGCGACGAATAATCGCGTCGCCTTCCTCGCCGCCGATCCCGCGACCCGCTCCTGTACCTCGATTTGCCTGACCATCGCCGCCCCCTGGTTCGCCGCACTCGACAAGGACGGTCAAGCCAAAGCCGCGAAACGGATCGCCGCCCTCCTGGAATCCGAAGCCGTGGCCTACGACGTCGCCGCCTATCGCGACGCGCCGCCCGGTCTGCGGATCTGGGGCGGTGCGACGGTTGATACCGTTAATATCGAGGCCCTGCTGCCCTGGATCGACTGGGCCATCGATGCCGTCGCCGCCGAAACACTTGCCAAGGTCTGAGATAAAATGCCCAAAGTTCTGATCAGCGACAAATTGTCGCCCGCCGCCATCGACATCTTCAAGCAGCGCGGCGTCGAGGTTGTCGTCAAACCCGGCCTGACCCCGGCCGAATTGCGCGAAATTATTGGTGAGTTCGACGGTCTGGCGATCCGCTCGGCCACCAAAGTGACGCGCGAATTGCTCGATGCCGCCCGCAACCTCAAAGTCATCGGCCGCGCCGGTATCGGCATCGACAATGTCGATGTCAAATCCGCTACCGCCCGCGGCGTGGTGGTGATGAACACGCCTTACGGCAACGCCATCACCACCGCCGAACATGCGATCGGGCTGATGTTCGCGCTGGCCCGCCAGTTGCCCGAGGCTTCAGCTTCGACCAAGGCGGGCAAATGGGAAAAAAACCGCTTCATGGGGGTGGAACTCACCAACAAGACGCTCGGGTTGATCGGTGCCGGCAATATCGGCTCGATTGTTGCCGACCGTGCGGTGGGTTTGAAAATGCGCGTTGTCGCCTACGATCCGTACTTGACCGAGGCCCGCGCCACCGTGCTGGGGATCGAAAAGGTCGAACTCGATAATTTGCTGGCGCGCGCCGATTTCATCACGATCCACACGCCGCTGACCGATCAGACCCGCAACATTCTCTCCCGTGAGGCACTGGCGAAAACCAAAAAGGGCGTGCGCATTGTCAACTGCGCCCGCGGCGGTCTGATCGATGAGGCGGCGCTGTACGATGCGCTGGTCTCCGGCCACGTCGCCGGCGCGGCGCTCGATGTGTTCGAGATTGAACCCGCAACTGAAAGCCCGCTGTTCGCGCTCGACAACGTGGTCTGCACCCCGCATCTCGGGGCCGCCACCACCGAGGCGCAGGAGAACGTGGCCCTCCAGGTCGCCGAACAGATCAGCGACTTCCTGCTTACCGGTGCTGTCACCAATGCGGTCAACATGGCCTCGGTCTCCGCCGAGGACGCGCCGCGCCTGAAACCCTATATGCAGCTTTGCCAGTTGCTCGGCAGCTTCGCCGGCCAGCTCACCGAAGCCCGCCAGGGCGTGATCAGCAAGGTCGGCATCGAATACGAAGGGGCCGCCGCACATCTGAACCATCGCCCGCTCTCCGCCGCCCTGTTCGCCGGGCTGCTCGCGCCGATGATGGAGGGGGTGAACATGGTCAACGCGCCGGTGTTTGCGCGCGACCACGGCATCGATATGTCGGAAACCGTGCATGACCGCGACAGCGAGTATCAGACGCTGGTGCGGATTTCGGTGACCACCGGAGATCAGGTCCGGACGGTGTCCGGCACGTTGTTCGGAGGTGCCAAGCCACGTCTTGTCGAGGTCAAAGGCATCAAGGTCGAGGCCGATTTCGCCAGGCACATGCTGTATGTGACGAACCAGGACAAGCCCGGTTTCATTGCCAAGTTCAGCACCATTCTTGCCGAACAGGGCATCAACATCGCCACGTTCCATCTGGGACGCGCGACCCAGGGCGGCGATGCGGTGTGCCTGATTTCGATCGACGAAACGCTGCCCGACCCGGCGCTTGCCGCCATCCGCCACCTGCCTGAGGTGATGCAGGCTACCCAACTCGCCTTCTGAACCACGACTTTGTTACGGAACGTTGCGGCCCCGGTAGCGCACGATTGACGGCGCGGTACCGGGGCCTTAAGTTTTTCCAGGGCAGGATTGTTGTCGTTTCGACGGCAAAACCTGCAATGCAGCAGAGGACGGCACATGCGCTGTCTTGCCAGCATTGAAAAATAACCGAACTTCCACGTTTCTGACTCGGTCTTGAAAGAGGTTTCGATGCGTCGTGTGACGATTGGAGGGGGTGCCGTGATTGCGGTGCTGATCGGCATCGCTGTCGCACAAGCAGCAGTTCCGCCGCCGCCCGCCGTGAGTGTGGTGGTGGTCAAGGACCAGCCGGTCTATCAGGAACAAACCTATATCGGGCGCATCCAGGCCACCCGTATCGTCAATCTGGTGCCACGCATCACCGGCTATCTGGAGCAGCGGCTGTTCCATCAGGGTGGCGATGTCAAAAAGGGCCAATTGCTTTATGTGATCGAACCCGGCCCCTATCAGGCGGCGTTCGATCAGGCTAATGCCAACGTGGCCGCCGCCCAGGCGACGCTCGACAACGCGAAAATCACCCTCGCCCGCGCCCAGAACCTGCTGCACACCCCGGCCGGCCAGCGCTCCACCCTCGATGACGCCCGCGCCACCGAGGAGAGCGACGCCGCCAACCTCGCCGCCGCCAAGGCGCAGCGCGATACCGCCGCGATCAACCTCAGCTACACCCAGATCCGCTCCCCGGTGGCTGGCCGGATTGGCCCGACCAGCATCAACATCGGCAACGTGGTCAGCCCGACCACCGGCACGCTGGCGACCGTGGTGACGCAAAACCCGATCAATGTGCTGTTCTCGATGCCCGTGCGCGATGCGCTGAAACTGCGCCAGCAGTTCGCCAAACAGGGCGGCCTCGATGCGGTGGAACTGCGCCTGCGCCTGCCGGACGGAAGGATGGATCCGCAGACCGGCACGCTCGATTTCACCAGCAACCAGATCAGCCAGAGCACCGACAGCCTCGCCCTGCAAGGCACGATTTCCAACCCCGTCGTTGCCGGACTGGGTGATGCAAAAGTGAACAACCGCGAACTGACCAGCGGCGAATTCGTCACCGTCGTGCTGCGCAGCAAGCATCCCGAACAGCAGATCGTCCTGCCGCGCGATGCCGTGCTCGCCGATCAGTTGGGCGACTATGTGCTTGCGGTGAACGCCAAGAACGTCGTGGTGCGCCAGAACGTCACCCTCGTGCAAAGCACCCCAGCGACCGCCACCATCGCCAGCGGGATCACGCTGGGCGATCGGGTCATTGTCGATGGGATCGAGAAGGTGCATCCCGGCCTTGCGGTGGTGCCGGACACAGTGGACAATCCCGCCGCGTCAAGCGCAACCGCGCAGGGCTGAGCGATGATCCCGGCATTTTTCATCGACCGTCCACGTTTTGCCCTGGTCATCGCGCTGATCCTGACCATCGCCGGGCTGCTGGCGCTGACCAGCATACCGGTCGCCCAGTTTCCCGCCATCGTACCGCCGCAGGTGCAGGTCTCGGCAAACTATCCGGGCGCGTCGGCGAAGGTCGTGGAAGACACCGTCGCCGAACCGATCGAGGAGCAGGTCAACGGTCTCGATCATGAACTCTATGCCTCATCCACCAGTGCCAACGACGGCAGCTATAATCTTACCGTCAGCTTTGCGCTTGGCTCGGACCCGAATATCGACACTGTCAACGTCACCAACGCGGTGCAACAGGCGCTCAGCCAGCTTCCGGCTGAGGTGCAGGCCGAGGGCCTGACCATTCGGAAACGGTCTTCCTCGGTGCTCGCGTTCCAGTTTTTCTACAGCCCCGGCAACAAACTCACGCCGTTACAGATTTCCAACTACGTCACGATCAATCTGCTTGACACCATCAGCCGTGTTCCAGGTGTTGGTCAGGCCTTCGTGTTCGGGGCGCAGAATTACTCGATGCGGGTGGTGTTCGATACCAACCGGCTGGCGGAACTTGGCCTGACGCCTTCGGATCTGATCAGCGCGATCGAGGATCAGAACGTCCAGGCACCGGTTGGCACGATCGGGCTGATGCCGATCGGCAAGAACCAGCAATACCAGATCTCGGTGCAAACCCAGGGGCGGCTCAGTTCAGTCAAGCAGTTCGGCGACATTGTGGTACGCGCCAATAAGGATGGCTCGGTGCTGCGGCTGAAGAATGTCGCGAAGATCGTGCTGGGGGCGCAGAGCGAAAGCCAGATCGACCGGATCAACGGCGATAACGGCGTCGCCATCGGTATTTTCCTGACGCCGGGGGCCAACGCGGTCGCCACGTCGGCGGCGTTGCAAAAGACCCTGGCAACCCTGTCGAAGCGCTTCCCGGCGGGGCTTGCCACCAAGACCGTCTATAATTCCAGCAGTTTCGTGCTCGATACCATCCACGAAGTCGAGAAAACCTTGTTCGAAGCGTTCATTCTCGTCGTCGTCGTGGTGTTCCTGTTCCTCGGCTCCTGGCGCGCGACCATTATACCCACTGTGGTGGTGCCGGTGGCCTTGATCGGTGCGTTCGCCTTCCTGCTGTCTTTCGGCTATTCCGCCAATACCGTCACCTTGCTGGCGTTGGTGGTCGCTACCGGCATCGTGGTCGATGACGCGATCGTGGTGGTCGAAAACGTCGAACGGGTGATGGCGGAAAACCCCGAAATGTTGCCGCGTGAGGCCGCCAAGGTGGCGATGCGGCAGATCCAGGCCCCGATCATCGCGATCTCGCTGGTGCTGCTCTCAGTATTTGTGCCGGTCGCGTTCATCCCCGGCCTGTCCGGCCTGTTGTTCACCCAGTTCGCGGTGACCATCAGTGTCGCGATGCTGATCTCGGCGACCAACGCGCTGACGTTGTCGCCGGCGCTCTGCGCAATTTTTCTCCGCCCGCAGCATGACCGGCGCGGCATTCTGGGTCATGTGCTCAACGGCATCGACCGTACCCGCGATGGCTACGCCAACACCGTTACAAAGCTGATCCGCCGTCCCTGGATCGGACTCGCGGTGATCGGCGTGTTTGGTGTGCTGGTGGTGTTCATGAACACCATCACTCCCGGCGGGTTCCTGCCCGATGAGGATCAGGGCGCGTTTTTCATCCAGGCGACGCTGCCGCCCGGTGCCTCGCTGCCGCGCACCGAGGCGATCGGCAACAAACTGACCAAAATCCTGCACACGTTCCCGCAGGTGCAGGACGCCATCGCGATCAACGGATTTTCGATCCTGGATCAGGCAACCGAACCGAACGCGCTGTTCATGGTCGCGCATCTGAAACCCTTTGCCGACCGTCCCGGCGCGCGTAACAATGTCATGGCGGTGATCAACCACGTGTTCGCCGCCACCGCCTCGCTCAAGGGGGCCAACGTGGTGGCGTTCAACCTGCCGCCGATCATCGGCCTCTCGACCAATGGCGGTTTCCAGTACGAGTTGGAAAACGATTCCGGTGCCAGCCAGCAGAAATTCGACAGCGTGTTGAAATCGGTCATCGTGGCGGCCAATGGCGACAAGAAGCTCTCGCACGTGTTTTCCACCTACAGCGCCAACAACCCCTCGATCTATCTCGACATCGATCGGGAGAAGGCCCAGGCGCTCGGCGTGCCGATTTCCTCGATCTTCACAGCACTCCAAGCCTCGCTGGGTGGCTATTACGTCAATCAGTTCAACATATTCGGCCGGGTGTGGCAGGTCAATTTGCAGGCCGCCGAACCCGATCGCAACACGCGCGACGCGATCTGGCGGATCTATGTGCGCAGCAAGTCGGGGGCTATGATTTCGCTCCGCTCGCTCGCCACCGCCCATACCATTCTAGGCCCGCAGATCATCAGCCGCTATAACGATACCGAAGCGGCCCCGATCATTGGCAGTCCGGCTCCCGGCGTCTCGTCCGGCGGGGCCTTGACGGCGATGGAAAAAATCTCGGATCGGGTGCTACCCGCCGGCTTTTCCTACGAATGGACCAGCACCGCCTATCTGGAAAAACAAGCAGCCGGCCAGACCGGGGTGATTTTTGCACTCTCGATTCTGTTCGCCTTCCTGTTTCTGGTCGCTTTGTATGAAAGCTGGATCATCCCGATCCCGGTGCTGCTCTCGGTCGTGGTGGGGGTGTTCGGGGCGATGCTCGGCGTCGTGGTCGCAGGGTTGACGCTGAACCTCTACGCCCAGATCGGGCTGGTGGTGCTGATCGCGCTGTCGGCCAAAAACGGCATCCTGATCGTCGAATTCGCCAAGGAACGCCGCGAGGAGGGCATGAGCATCCGCGACGCCGCCGTGATGGGGGCGCGCATGCGGTTCCGCGCCGTGATGATGACCTCGATCGCCTTCATTTTCGGTTTGATCCCGCTGGTCATCGCGACCGGTGCCGCCCAGATCAGCCGCCGTTCGCTCGGTACCCCGGTGTTTGCCGGCATGATCGCGGCCAGTGGTGTCGGCATTTTCATCATCCCGTTACTCTACGTCGTGTTCCAGACTCTGCGCGAACGCACCAGCCGCAAACGCAAACATCAGCCGCGCATTGCCGAGTCGGTAGGCGACGATTGAGGGGGCCGACAGCCGGAACACCGGACTCCGCCGGCATACGATTGAATTTTCTGTTGCTACGGGAGTGAGGACTGCTGGAATACCGGCGGGAGTTTTTCGGGGGCCTTGATCCGGAGCTGTTTGTTGACGTTCATGCGTCCGAACACCACCTCGATCGCTGAAGTGGCGACCCCGAATTCGCCGGCCAAAAAACGGACCATGTGATCGGTGGCGCGACCGTTACGGGGGGCCGCGGTCACGCTGACTTTGAGTTGTTGCCCCTTGGGTTTACCGATGGCATCGCTGCTGGCACTGGGTTTTCCCAGAATGTTGACCACCAGCGTGTCGTCTTCCCACCAGAAAAAAGCGGGACCTGATTGGCGATCGGGGTCGGGGTGAGCGGGTGGTCGGGGTTGCTTCATCGCGACATTGTGGCGCAAAAGACCCCCGTGTAAAATAGATCGTAGGAGTTTCTTTGTAGCAATATCATCGCATTCAACGGCCGCAAGGGCATCAGCCTCAGGCAATATCGCTCTAAAAAACTTGATCGGCCGCTACAGCACAAACCCGGCGACGATCGATCATGATCAGCGCCGGGCCGGTACGACTGCAAAAAAATTCTGAATCAGGCGGCGTCGGCGTGGTGATCGGCATGCAGCTTGGCGGCATGTTCAGCATGGTCGACGGCATGCAGATCGTGGCCCTGCGCGAGGTGCGCATGGTGCGAGGCCTGTTCGGTGTCTTCGCTGCGATGATGCTCGGCGGCCTGGCGGTGGTGTGCGGCCGCAAGTTCATGATGCTCGGCAGCTTTTTCGTGATGTTTGGCGATGGTTTCGATTTTCGACATGAGCATTTCCTTGTGCGGGTGGTTAACGGCGTCCCGCAGGAAGGATTTAGAAGATCATGCGCAAAACGGTATTAATCTCCAATGACACCATGCTCTGAGCAGGATGGAAATCCTATCCGCGCGGCTTCACCAAATTGTGAATGAAGCCAAGCTTGTCGATCACCGGCGGTGACAGGATGAACGGGTAGAGATCGGGCTGGCCCATGCTGCGGGCGAGGCTGTTCATCGCGAAGCTCAGAGGCAACCAGACCTCGATCATGTCCTCGATCGACGGGGCGCGATACGGGTCGAAATCGGACGTCAAGGGTGCGGTGCCGGCAGCGGTGCCGGGAGGGCGAACGCGCAGGCCATAGGCGGTGGCGGTCTCGATGGTATCGACGATGTGCAGATAATGTGCCCAGGTTTCGGCGAAATCTTCCCACGGATGGGAGCTGGCATAGGCGCTGATGAAATGGTTTTGCCAATCTGGCGGTGCGCCCTCGGCGTAGTGGCGTTCGAGTGCCGCGGCATAGTCTTCCCGATCGTCGCCGAAAATCGCGCGGCAAGCGTCAAGTTTGCCAGAGTTGGGTTTATCGGGGTCGGAGTTGTCGGCATCGCGGACCAGGATGTCCCAGTAGAAATGGCCGATTTCGTGACGGAAATGGCCGAGCAGGGTGCGGTAGGGTTCGCCCATCGCGGCGCGGTTGCTTTCGCGGATGGCATCTTCGGCTTCCTCGACATTGAGCACGATGACGCCTTCATCGTGGCCAGTCAGCGGCGGTGGTTTGTCATCGAGCGGGCTGAGGAAGTCGAAGGCCAAGCCGTGCGCCGGGTCCTGCTTGCGGTCGGGCATCGGCAGGCCGAGCCGGGATAGGGTGTAGATCAGCCAGTGCTTGGCGGTCTCGATTTTGCGCCAGCGCGCAAGGTTGGTCGCGTCGTTCAGATCAGGGACGATGCGGTTGAAACGGCATGCCTTGCAAAACGGCTCTGCCTCCGTTGCGTCACCATTCGCGGGCACCAGCCAGTTGCACGCATCGTAGCGCGCATTGACGCAGAATCGCATGCGCCGCTCGGGCGCAACCAAGGGTTGCCAGAGGCCGGAGACCCCGTCACCGGTGTCATTGCTCTCGGCGGGGCGCACTAGCGCCATCAGCACATCCGCGTCGGGCAAGTAGCCGAGGGAGTGGTTGCAGGACTGGCAAAAGCGGTTCTCGAAATAGAGCCGCGCGCCGCAGGATTGGCAGACGAACAGTTGCATGGTGCGTCGCGCACCGAGCGCCGAGACGGACGGCCTACTTAATTTTAGCTTCCTTGAACGCGACGTGCTTGCGAGCCACCGGGTCATATTTCCGGAATTCAAGCTTGCCGGTCTGTGCCTTCGCGTTTTTGCGCGTGACATAGAAAAAGCCGGTGTCGGCGGTGGAAATCAGTTTGATCTGGACTGTGCTGGATTTGGCCATAGGTGTTCTCCGATGGAGGGGATATGATGGACTCGCAGTATCAGGTCAAGTGCCATTGGCGGAAGGGTTGACCGCAGGTGTGATCAACGGGCGGATCAGAGCGGCGTGATAGGCCACAGGATCGTCGATCAGGGCGGCGGCGGCGGTGAAATAACCATTCGTACCCACGGTCGCCGGGCAGGAATCGCGGATCGCGAGAATCTCGGCCAGCGGCATTGGGGCGCGGGCGGCACGGGTTTCGGCCAAGGACTTTGCCAGCATGTCACTGCCGGATTTTAGCGCGGCGATTTGTTGGTCCAGCACGTTGGTGCCCAGGCTGACGCAGACCTGCGGGAATACACCCAACCCTTGCAACGGCCAGCCGCGCGGTGCGATCATCCGGCTCCAGGTGACGAACAATTCGCCGCCACCGGGCAGATTGGTGACATTTTGCACCAGACCCTTGCCCAGCGTTGTGCTGCCAATCACCACAGCGCGATCGTTATCGGACAGGGCGGCGGAAAACACCTCGGCGGCGCTGGCGGTTGCGCCATCGACCAGAATGATCACCGGCAGGCCGTGCGCGAGGTCCGCCCCCTCGGCGCGAAACACCCGGTCGGCCCCAGGATCGCGCCCGATGGTGCGGACGATGATGCCGTGGCTGAGTAACGTATCGACGCTGAGCGCCGACTGGCGTAGCACCCCGCCGCGATTACCGCGCAGATCGATCACGATGCCCTTGGGTGCCGGGGTTGCGGACATCAATGCCCCGAGGCTGGCGGCAAATTGTTCGCCGGTGTCGCGGTCGAACCCGATGACGCGGATCACCGCCATATCCTGGTCCATCGCGCCGAACACGCTTTGGGTCGGTACCAGGCCACGGGTGAGGCTGATGGTCTGCGGCAGGCTTTTTTCCGGGCGCACCGTGATGGTGATCGTGGTGCCCAGAGTACCGGCGAGGCTGGATTGCAGCGCTGCGAGATGCTGACCGGCGGTGGGTATGCCGTTGATCGCCAGCACCGCCATCCCGGCGGCTATGCCAGCCTGATCGGCGGGGCCAGAAGGGGCGACGCGGGCGACCAGGAATTTGGTGCCTTCGCGGCCCAAAGTGAGGCCGAGTCCGGCGTGGCCGAGGCGCATGGCGCGGTCTTCGTTGGCTTCGCGCGGGGCTTCGTAGCGCGAGTAGGGATCAAAATGGTTGAACAATTCATCGAAAAAACTGCGGATCACCCCTTCGGTTCCGGCGCGCATCAACGTCGGCGAGGCGGCATAGGCATGGGCGGCGATGGCGGCACAGGCGTCGCCCCAGGCGGCGGCATCGGTAGGTGCCGGGGCGGGGGCGGCGAACAGGACGCGGTTGGGTCCATAGAGCAGCAATTTGCCGGCCTGTTCCTGCACGGTGAGATCAGGGTCGAGCGCGGTGATGCCGGATAATCCCCAGACCGCCATTTGCGGTATTCCGAGCGGCTCCAACGTGCGTGGGGCGATGAAAGCCAGGGAAACACCCCATACGGCACCGGCGCGGGCGGTGTCGAAGCCCGGTGCCGCAGCGTAGGCACCGCAGAGCGGCAGGATGACACAGAGTAGCGTCAGGCTACGCCAGAACGGGAGCGCGGGGCGGCGCTTCATCGATGTTTGCGCTTCCCGGACTTCGTGCCGCCCGGCTGCTTGCCGCCTTTTGGGCGCGGCGCATGGGTTTCAGTGCGCTCGCTGCGCGTCTTCCCGCCGTCGAGCAGGGCGAACAGCAACCCGCCGGTGACCGGCTTGGCTTCGCGCAACCGCACGGTGACCGGATCGGCCAGATGAAACACCACCCGGCTGCGCGTGCCGGAGAGTGTGCTGGTCGCCTCGTCGTGATGCCAGAAATCATCGGGTAGCAGCGCCATCGGGATGAAGCCGGAGGCGCCGGTCTCGGTCAAGGTCACGAACAGGCCGAAGCGCGTGACGCCCGCAATCCGTGCCGCGAAATCCTCGCCGATCCGGTCTGAAAGATAGGCGGCGAGGTAGCGATCGGTCGATTGCCGCTCGGCATCGGTGGCGCGGCGCTCGGTGATCGTGATGGCTTGCGCGATGGCGGGGAAATCAGTCCGCGCCTCGGCACCTAGACCGTCGGGGCCGAGCTTGAGGCCGGTGATCAGGGCGCGATGCACCAGCAGATCAGCGTAGCGGCGGATCGGGGAGGTGAAATGCGCGTAGGATTTCAACGCGAGGCCGAAATGGCCGATGTTTTCCGGCGCGTATTCCGCCTGGGACTGGCTTCGCAGCACGGTTTCGTTGATCAAAGGGGCGGCATCGGTGCCGGCGACCAGCTTGAGGATGTGGTCGAGATCGCGCGGGACCAGCTGGTCGCTCTGTTTCAGCGCGATGTCGAACGTGGCGAGCAGCGAGCGCAGCGCATCGAGTTTTTCCGGCGAGGGCGGGGCGTGGATGCGGTACATGCAGGCTTGACGCAGGCGTTCCAGTTCCTCGGCGGCGGCGACATTGGCGAGGATCATGAACTCCTCGATCAGCCGATGACTGTCGAGCCGGGCGCGCGGGGTGATGCTGGCGACCTTGCCCTGGTCGGTCAGGGTGATCTGGCGCTCCGGCAAATCGAGATCGAGGGTGCCGCGCGCCTGGCGGGCGGCGATCAGGGCGCGATAGGCCGCGTAGAGATTGTCCAGCGTGCTCGGCGGCAGGTCGGCGGTGGCACCGGCATCGTGAGCCGCCTGCACCGCCTCGTAGGTCATTCGGGCAAAACTGCGCATCAGGCCGCGGCCGAATCGATGCGATTGCTTGCGACCCTCTGAATCGATCGTCATTTCGACGAACAGGCAGCCGCGATCCTCGTCGGGGCGCAGGCTGCACCAGCCGTTCGAGAGCGCTTCGGGCAGCATCGGCACCACGCGATCGGGGAAATAGACCGAATTGCCGCGATGGGCAGCCTCGCGATCGAGCGCGGTGCCGGGGCGCACGTAATGGGCGACATCCGCGATCGCGACCACGATGCGAAAGCCCGAACCGAGCGGTTCGGCGAACACCGCGTCGTCGAAATCGCGCGCGTCGGCACCGTCGATCGTGATCAGGGGCAGATGGCGCAGATCGGTGCGTTTGCCGAGACGGGTGGCTTTGGCGGCTTCGGCTTCGTCGAGCGCCGCCTGGGAAAAATCGACGGGAATGCCGAGTGTGGCGATCGCGATCAGGCTGATCGAGCTGGCGTCGCCCATCTGGCCGAGATGCTCGACGATGCGCGCCGGTTTCGCGCCATGGCCGAAGGCGGGCAACGGCGTGGCGCGGACCACGTCACCGGTGGCGGCACCGTTGGTTTCGCCGGCGGGTACCTGCCATTCCGAGCGGCTCTTGCGATCGACCGGCTCGATCCAGCCGCCCGCCGTCTCGCCCGATGTGGCGGCGCGGAACACGCCGATGATGGAGGCCGGTTCGTCATCGAGGCGCTTGAGGGTGCGTCCCTCGTAGCGATCGCCCTCGATCCGGCGCAGCCGCGCCAGCACCCGTGCCCCGGGGGCGAGGGCGGGCTGGCCGCGTTGTTCGGGTTGCATGAAAATGATCGGCGGGCGGCCCGGCTGATCCCAGCCGACCGGACGGGCCAACGGATCGCCATCGCGGTCGGTACCGGTGATTTCGACGACGCAACGCTCAGGCAGGATGGTGGCGTCGCGGACGTGCTTGCCGCCGGCGCGGACCAGCGCGCCGCTGCGTTCGAGGTCGCGCAACAGGGCGCGCAAGGCCGGTTTTTGTTCGGGGGTGATCGCGAACGCCCGCGCGATGTCGCCCTTGCCTAATCTGGTACCCGCGGCATCAATGAACGCGCGCAGGGCAGCCTCGGACGGCATGCCCGGTGCCGGCATTCCGGACGCCGGCTTTTTAGACTTGCGGGTCATGCGGGCGTTGTGCTTTCGCTAAGGTTCCGATCGACGGGTTGTACGGCGATCGGGTGGCCCAGAACCCAGGATTTCCGGATTTGGTGCAAAGTCACGCCCCACGCGTCAGCTGATCTGTTCAACCCGTCATTCATATCGCCAATGTGGCGCGCCGACAACGCTGATGCCGCATATCATGCACTCGGGCGCTGCAAGATTTCCTGCTATGGCGTTCTTGCCACAATGGCGCGGTCGAGCGCGGCGTTGAACAATGCCCCGAGCAAAAGCGTATAGGCGGTGAGATAGAACCACATCATCAAGCCGATGATGGTGGCGAGCGGGCCATAAGTGCGGCTGTAGGCGGCGAACTGGCCGACATAGACGGCGAACCCGTAGGATACGATCAGCCAGAGCAGAATCGCGACGACCACGCCGGGGATGACCGTGTGCCCCAGATCGCGCCGGAACGAGGGACCGTACCGATAGAGCAAGCCGAGCGCGATGCCCATGAAACCGACCATCAGCGCAAATCCGATAACGATGGCGAGCGCGGCGGCGTCCTTGCCGAGTCCAAAGAAGGTGAACAGGAGCGGTAGCCCCACCAGCACGCTGATCGCGATGACCGCGCCGATGATGGCGACCAGGGTCATTCCCAATGTCACCAGTTGGAAGCGGATGATGCCACGGGTTTCCTCGCGTTTGTGGATCATGTTGAGCGCGTAAATCAGTGATTTGGTGCCAGAAGCGGTGGAATACAAAGTGAACAGCAGCGAGATGGCCAGCCCGATGCCCAGACTGGTCTTACCGCCCGAAACCAGGTGCTGAATCCGTCCCGCAATGAGTTGAAACGCCGCCGGCGGCATCAAATGTTTCAGGTAGAGCAGTTGCGGTTCGACCGTGATCGGGTTGAAGGCGAGGCCGTACAGCGAGATGAGCGTGGTAATTGCGGGAAACAGCGCCAGCGTGGCGTAGAAGGCGCAACCCGCCGCGACAAGTGACATTTCGCCGCTGAACAGCGTCCAGATGGCGGATTTCAGGCAGGTCCACCACTCATGGGCGTGGGCGCGAGGCGTCACACCTTGCCGCCGAGATATTGGCGGATCGCTTCGATGGTCGGGCGGTCCATCAGTGCCGGCGCGTGGCCGCAGTCGGGTACGGTGAGGGGGGTGGCACCGTCTTTGATCATGCGCTCGAAGGTGGCCTCGGTCAGCAGATCGCTCACGGCACCACGAATCGCCAGGACCGGGACGGTGATTTTCTGCCAGAAAACGCTGAGATCGGCGTCCGCCGGGGCTGACGCGCGAATCGGATCGGCGATGGCGGGGTCGTAGTGCAGCGCGAGCGCGCCGCCTTCGACCGCGCGAGCGGAGTGGCGGGCGAGGTGCGCCCATTGCGCGTCGGTCAGTTTGCCGAACGGGGCGTGGATCAGGCGCAGATGGGCTTCCAGCGCCGCGAGGTTTGCGAAGGTTGCCGGCGCTTTTGTCATATAGTCGCGGATGCGGGTCAGGGCGGCGGCGGGAATGTGCGGGCCGATGTCGTTCAACACGAGTCTGGTGATCGGAGTATGCGGTGCCGCGGCGATCACCATGCCACAGATGCCGCCGAGCGAGGTGCCGACCCAGGCGACCGGCTTGTTCAGGTACGCCAGAAGATGGGCCAGAGCGGTCACGTAAGAGGGCGGTTGATACAGGCTGGGTTCGGCCAACCAGTCCGACCGGCCACGGCCCGGCAGATCGGGGCAGATGACGTGGTAGCGATCGGCCAGGGCTTCGGCCAGAACGTCGAAATCGCGGCCATTGCGGGTCAAGCCATGAACGCATAGCACCGCCGGATCGGCCGGGTTACCGAATTCGACGAAGGCCAGGCGGTGGAAATCCGTGCCAAGCAGATAGGGGACAAAGCCTTGTCGTGCCATATGTGCGGATCTACAGCGGCATGTCGTGCGATGGATTTGCTTGCCAATCCGCCCATCCAAGCCGCGTTTTTCGAAATGCCGAGCAAAACCCGAACGGGCCAAGGCTAATGCCTTGCATGGTTTTGCCGCAGCGCGGGGATGTCAGATCGGTCACTTCAAACCTGTGCATGTCGGCGGGCACCTCGTCGGCGTGTGTGCGTAACATAGGGGGTGGCGGCAGGAAATCCACCATGGATATGGTTGGCCCGGTCAGAGTCGCGACCGGCAGGACCCGATTGGGTTCATTTCGACGACCTGAGTGCCGCAATGGGTACACGCGAGGGCAAGGGCGCGCAGGTGCGCAGAGCAAGCCGGACCAACCGGCTTGCCACGATCGGCAGACCGGCTCGTTCCGCGTCCTGGGCGAGAGAAATCAGCCGATCGGTCAGGATCAGGGGGCTGACGATCGGTTCGTGGTGGTCGGCGATTTTCGCCGTCGCATAATCGGGCATCGCGGGGTTTTCCTTTGACAGAACAGCCATTTTGGCTGACCCCGAGATGACCATGCCAAGATTACGTTTCGGTTAACAGAACGCGCGCCGCCCCAAAATAAATTTCCGTTTCGGATCAGCGCTCATGGTCGTCGGGGTCGCGTTCGACCTCGATATCGGTTTCGATGGCATCAGCGTCGTCTTCCAGATCGTCGGCATCGCCGAGGATATCCTCGTCGGCCACGTCGTCGACCGCGTCGGCCTCGGCGTCGTCGCCCGGTATGACCGCCGTTTTGGCCGCCTTTTTCGGGTCTTCGGGAATTGGGATGTTGCGCTTCAATTTCGGCGGTTCAACCGGTTGTTCGGTGCCGCATTTCGGGCAGACCGCCGGTTGCCTGCCGAGATCGAAAAACCGCGCGCCGCAAGATACGCAGGTGTGTTTATCGCCTAGTTCCGGCTTCGCCATGGCAGCCTCATGCAGATGTGTCGGATGGGTTCGTCAAGCAAGGTTGTACAGGGCGCGCGCCATGCCATTCATCGTCCGCTATGTCAAACCGCGCGCGTCATGCTAAGCGCCGCGCGATGAACTCAGAACCGCCACGCCCCCATAAATCCAGCCGCCCCGCCGATCCATTGCACGGCATGATCACGGTACCGGGCGACAAGTCGATTTCGCATCGGGCGTTGATGTTCGCGGGGCTTGCGATCGGTGAAACCCGCGTCACCGGCCTGCTGGAGGGCGAGGATGTGTTGCGCACCGCCGCCGCGATGCGGGCCTTGGGGGCCGAGGTGACGCGCGACGACCCTGGCGCGTGGCGCGTGGTAGGGGCCGGGATCGGCGGGCTGCGCAGCCCGGACGACGTGCTCGACATGGGCAATTCCGGCACCGCGGCGCGGCTGCTGTGCGGGGTTCTGGCGAGCCATGACATTTTCGCGGTGATGACCGGCGATGCCTCGCTGCGGCGGCGGCCGATGCGCCGGGTGATCGATCCGCTGGCGGCATGCGGGGCGGTATTTTCGGCGCGCGAGGGGGGGCGCTTGCCGCTGGCGGTGACCGGCGCGGCCGAGGCGTTGCCATTGTCCTACCGCTTGCCGGTCGCCTCGGCGCAGGTGAAATCGGCGCTGCTGCTGGCCGGTTTGAATGCGCGCGGCGTCACCGAGATCGAGGAACCCGCGGCGACGCGGGACCATTCGGAAAACATGCTGCGCCATTTCGGCGCGTCGGTCAGTGTGGTGCCGCACGGCCAGGGCAAACTGATCCGGCTGCGCGGTCAGCCGGAGTTGATCGCGGCGGATATCATCGTGCCGGGTGATCCGTCCTCGGCGGCGTTTCCGCTGGTGGCGGCGCTGCTGGTGCCGGGATCGCGCGTCACCATCGCAGGGGTCGGGCTTAATCCGCTGCGTATCGGCCTGTTCACCACGCTGCGCGAGATGGGGGCGAATATCGTGGTGATCAACCAACGGGAGGCCGGTGGTGAACCGGTGGGGGATCTGGTGGTGAGCGCATCACGTCTGCATGGCGTTGACGTGCCGGCGGCACGCGCGCCCTCGATGATCGATGAATACCCGATTCTCGCGGTCGCCTGCGCTTTGGCGCAGGGTCCCTCGCGGCTGCGCGGTCTGGGCGAGTTGCGGGTCAAGGAGAGCGACCGGCTGGCCGCGACGCTGGCGATGCTGCGAGGGAATGGCGCGCATGTCGAGGTCGAGGGCGATGACATGATCATTGCTGGCGGGGCGAGCCGGCTTGGCGGCGGGGTGGTGATGACGCATATGGATCATCGCCTCGCCATGAGTGCGCTGGTGATGGGGCTGGCCGCTGCCCTGCCGGTGACGATCGACGATGCAAGGTTCATCGATACAAGTTTCCCCGGGTTCATCTCCCTGATGCAGGGCCTGGGAGCGGTGATCGAAGCAGGAGGGTTTGTGCCATGAAGCACATCGTCATTGCGATCGATGGTCCAGCGGCATCGGGCAAGGGAACCTTGGCCCGCCGGTTGGCGGCGGCGTTCAACCTGCCGTATCTCGATACCGGTCTGCTCTATCGTGTTGTGGCGCGGCGGGTACTGGACCATTGCGGCGACCCATCCGATGCGGCGATGGCGACCCGGCAGGCGCTGGGGCTTGGCCGGATCGATCTGGAGCGCGGCGATTTGCGGACCCCGGAGGTTGATCTGGCGGCGAGCGCGGTGGCGTCGATTGCCTCGGTGCGGGCGGCGTTGCTCGATTTTCAGCGGGATTTTGCAACCAGTTCGGGTGCGGTGCTCGATGGGCGCGATATCGGCACCATCGTGTTTCCGGCAGCCGATGTAAAATTGTTCATTACCGCAACGCTCGACGTACGGGCCGAGCGCCGATTCGCCGAACGGCGGGCGCAGAAGGTGGCCACCACGCTGGAGGCGGTGCGTGCCGATCTGGCGGCGCGCGACGAGGCCGACCGCACTCGCAAAGCGGCCCCGCTGCGCCCCGCCAAAGATGCGCATGTTCTCGATACCAGCACGCTTGATGCCAATCGCGCCTTTGCCGCCGCCGCCGACTGGGTGAACCAGGCGCTGGCGAAAAGGTGACATCAGCCACCCCCTGAAGTAAGCGGGGAACAGAACCGCAACAGGAGCGATGGTGGACGATTTGTTCAATCAAGCAGCCCCCTCCGGGGATTATTCGGCCAAGGATATCGAGGTTCTGGAGGGGCTGGAGCCGGTGCGGCACCGGCCGGGCATGTATATCGGCGGCACCGATGAGGCGGCATTGCATCATCTGGCCGCGGAATTGCTTGATAATGCGATGGATGAAGCGGTCGCCGGCCATGCTTCGATGATCGAAATGTCCTTGGCGGCCGGCAACTGGCTGAGCGTGCGGGATAACGGGCGGGGAATTCCGGTCGATCCGCATCCGAAATTCAAGGACAAATCGGCGCTGGAGGTTATCCTGACCACGCTGCATTCGGGCGGGAAGTTTTCCGGCAAGATTTATGCGACGTCGGGCGGGTTGCATGGGGTCGGCAGTTCGGTGGTGAATGCACTGGCGGAAAAGCTCGAGGTTGAGGTGGCGCGCGAGCGGGTGTTGTGGCGGCAGGAGTATGTGCGGGGCAAGCCCGTGACGGCCTTGGTCAATGCCGGGCCGGTGGCGAACCGGCGGGGGACGCTGTTCCGGTTTGTGCCGGACCGGGAGATTTTCGGGGCGCACCAGTTTTCGGCGCGGTTGCTGTATCGGCTGTGCCGGTCGAAAGCCTATTTGTTTCGCGGTGTGCGGATTCGCTGGTCGTGCGATCCGGGATTGATCGCGTCCGGTTGGGACGTTCCGGCGAGTGTGGAATTGCATTTTCCGGGGGGGTTGGCCGATTCGCTGGCGGAGGAATTGGGCTTGTCGCCGAAGCTGGTAATGCCGGTGTGGGCGGGACTGGCCGATTTGCCGGATGCGGCGGGGCGGATCGAGTGGGCGTGCGCGTGGTTGGATAACGGCGAGGCGTCGCTGGATACCTATTGCAACACGATTCCGACGCCGCAGGGCGGCACGCATGAGGCGGGATTTCGGGCGGCGTTGCTGAAGGGGTTGCGCGGGTTTGGTGAGCAGCGCGGCAACAAGCGGGCTTCGGTGATTACCGGCGATGATGTGACGGGCACGCTGGCGGCGAAATTGTCGCTATTCATTCGTGAGCCGCAGTTTCAGGGGCAGACCAAGGAGAAGCTGACCTCGCCTGAGGCACAGAAGGTTACCGAGGCGTCGCTGCGGGATCGGTTCGAGCATTTTCTCGCGGGTGATCCGGCAACCGCCGATAATCTGCTGGCCTATGTGATCGAGCGGGCGGAGGAGCGCATTCGGCGGCGCGAAGCGAAGGACACGCCGCGCAAATCGGCGACGCGACGGTTGCGCCTGCCGGGGAAACTGACCGATTGCAGCCGGGAATCGCGCGAGGCTACCGAGATTTTCCTGGTCGAGGGCGATTCCGCCGGCGGGTCGGCCAAGCAGGCACGCAACCGGGAAACCCAGGCGGTGTTGCCGTTGCGCGGCAAGATTCTCAACGTGGCTTCCGCTTCGACCGAAAAATTGCGGCAGAATCAGGAGTTGAAGGACCTGATCGAGGCGCTGGGGTGCGGGGTGGGCGAGCGGTTCCGGCTGGATCAGTTGCGATACGGCCGGATCATCATCATGACGGATGCGGATGTCGACGGGGCGCATATCGCGTCCCTGCTGATGACGTTCTTTTACCGGGAGTTGCCGGAATTGATCCGGGGCGGCCATGTGTTTCTGGCGCAGCCGCCGCTGTTCCGGCTGACCCAGGGCAGCAAGTCGGTTTATGCGATGGATGATGGAGAGCGTGACCGGCTGATGAAAAGTGCCTTCAAGGGCAGTGCCAAGGTGGAGATCAGCCGGTTCAAGGGGTTGGGCGAAATGCCGCCGGCGATGCTGAAGGAGACCACGATGGACCCGAAGCGGCGGGTGCTGTTGCGGGTGATGACGCTGCCGGAAGACCGGGCGGAGACGGCGGAAATGGTGGAGAGTTTGATGGGGCGCAAGCCGGAGTTGCGGTTTCGGTTCATTCAGGATCGCGCGGCGGGGGCTGGGGAATTGGATGTTTAATTCCCCCGATTGTTTCAACTAAAAAGAATTTTTTGGTTCTCTTTTTGCAAAAAAGAACCACTTGTCTTGTCTATCCCCGTCGTGCCCGTTCTGCCATTTCGCGCGTGTTTGCCGAGAGGTTGGGGGCGGCGAGGATTTGGTCGAGGGCGGCCTGCATTTTGGTTTGGCGGGCGGGGTCGTAGCGTTTCCAGGCGGCGAGGGTTTCGATCATGCGGGCGGCGATCTGGCGGTTGATCGGGTCGACCGCGAGGATCATGCGGGCCATGAAATTGTAACCGGCACCGCTGGCGTCGTGGAAGTGCCGCGGGTTGGCGGTGCCGAAGGTGCCGACCAGGGCGCGGAAGCGGTTGGGGTTACGGAGGTCGAAATCCTTGTGGTGGCTGAGGGCCTCGATGCGGGATAGGGCGTCGGGCGCGGTCGAGATTGCCTGGATGCGGAACCATTTGTCGATGACCAGGGCGTCGGCGTGCCAGCGGTGGTGGAAGGCGGCGATTGCGTCGTCGCGGGCCGGGGTGGCGGTATTGGCGAGCAGGGCGAGGGCGGCGAGGGTCTCGGTCATTGTGGTGCTGGTGGTGGCCTGGGCCTGGGCGAGGGGCAGGCCGGTCGCGGGATCGGCTTCCATCAGGTAGCCGAGGGCGACGTTGCGCAGGGCGCGGCGGCCGACGCTTGCGGGGGTGACGTCGAACCCGGCATGGTGATTGGTGCGGTCGTAGGCCGCGTGGAAGCGCGCGTGCAGGGTCTGGCCGATGGCGTGGCGCGTGGCTTCGCGGATGGTGTGGATCGCCTCGGGGTCGATCAATGTCATGCGGTCGGCCAGATCGGCGGCGTCGGGCAGGGTGAGCAGGCGGGCGGCGAGGGCGGGGCTGGTTTCGGCGTGGTCGAGCGCGGCCGTCATGGCATCGAGCAGGACGCGGTCGGGGGTGAAATCGGCACCTTGCTGGTGTGCGGCGATGGCGTCGAGCAGGGTCTGGGTTGCGTATTCGTGACCGGCTTCCCAGCGGTTGAAGCCGTCGCTGTCGTGGGCGGCGAGGTGGGCGAGTTGGGTGCGATCGTAGCCGGACAGGCGGACCGGGGCGGAGAAGCCGCGCAGCAGGGAGGGGACCGGTTCGGCGGCGACATTCTCGAAGGTGAAGGTGGTTTCGGCGGCATCGAGCAGGAGCAGGCGGGTGCCGGTTGTGGTGTCGGTTTCGCCCGCGAGGGTTGTTGCCATGTCGTCGCCGTTCGGGCCGATCAGGCCGATCGCGACCGGGATGACGAAGGGGGATTTGTCGTGCTGGCCGGGCGTGGGTGCCGTGGTCTGGCGCAGGGTGAGGTCGTAGCACCGCGTTTCGGGGTGGTAGCTGCCTTCGAAGCTGAGCGAGGGGGTGCCGGCCTGATCGTACCAGCGCATGAAGCGGGAAAAATCGTAGCCGGATTCCTGATGCATCGCGGCGATAAAATCCTCGATGGTGGCGGCGGAATTGTCGTTGCCGGCGATGTAGCGGTCGAAGCCGCGGCGGAAGGCGTCGGCACCGATGATGGTGCGGATCATGCGCACCACTTCGGCCCCTTTTTCATAGACGGTCGCGGTGTAGAAATTGTCGATCTTGCGGTATTCCGGCGGGCGGACCGGATGGGCGAGGGGGCCAGCATCCTCGCGGAACTGACGGAATCGGAGCATTTTGACGTCGTCGATGCGCGCGAGCGCCGCCTCGGTGGTGTCGGCACCGTATTGCTGGTCGCGGAAGACGGTGAGACCCTCCTTCAGCGAAAGCTGGAACCAGTCGCGGCAGGTGACGCGGTCGCCGGTCCAGTTGTGGAAATATTCATGGGCGATGACGCGGTCGATGCGCTGATAGTCGGAATCGGTCGCGGTATCGGGGCGGGCGAGAACCAGGCTGGTATTGAAGATGTTGAGGCCCTTGTTCTCCATGGCACCCATGTTGAAGTCCGACACCGCGGCGATGTTGAAGCTGTCGAGGTCGTATTCGAGGCCGAAGGCGGTTTCGTCCCAGCGCATGGCGCGTTTCAGGCTGGTCATGGCATGGGCGACTTTGTCTTCGTCGCCTTGGCGGACGTAGATGCCCAGGGCGACGGCGCGGCCGGAGGCGGTGGTGAAATGGTCGTGCGTGGCGACCAGATTGCCGGCGACCAAAGCGAACAGGTAGGACGGTTTCGGGTGGGGGTCGCTGAATTTGACCCAGTGGCGATGGTCTGGTGCGGTGCCGCGATCGATCGGGTTGCCGTTCGAGAGCAGGACCGGGAAGCGGAGTTCGTCCGCGACCAGGGTGGCGCTGTAGCGGGCCATGACATCCGGCCGGTCGGGGAAGAAAGTGATGCGGCGGAAGCCTTCGGCCTCGCACTGGGTGAAGAGATCGCCGCCGGAGACATAGAGGCCGGAGAGTTCGGTGTTCTGCGCCGGGGCGATGGTGACTTCGGTGTCGAGGGTGAAGTCGTCCGGCACGTCGGTGATCGTGAGGTGGTGCGGGGTGAGGGTGTAATCGGCTTGGGTGAGATCGCCGCCGTCGATCGCGATGGCGGTGAGGGTGAGGTCCTCACCGTCGAGCACCAGCGGGGCCGTTGCGTCGCCATGGGCCGGATTGCGGCGGACCGATAACGTGGCGCGCACCCTGGTGGCGAGCGGATCGAGATCGAAAATCAGGTCGACCGTGTCGATCAGAAACGCCGGCGGCCGATAGTCGGCCAGGCGATGCACGGCGGTGGGCGACGGGATTGGGGCGGGGCGGTCGGCCATAGTTCACTCCTGAGTTGTCACGGTTTTGCCGCGTGGCGATGGCGGGCGCAACGGCAGAGGCAGAACCGATCGAATCGGTTTCCGACGGGTACAAGAACGACGGAAAATTGCGCCGATCCTGCCCAGATTGCTATTTTTGGCAAACTGCTATGCAGGCTTTTCTTCCCTGGCTATTTGGGGGAATGGACGGCACTCCAAGCGAACTGACGCTCACGCTGCATCAGAGCGTCCACGACATCGATTCCTTCGACTGGAACCGGCTGGCCGGTGGGGGCAATCCGTTCGTCTGCCATGCGTTCCTCGCCGCCTTGGAAGACAGTGGCTCGGTCGGAGGCAACAGCGGCTGGTACCCGTATCATGTGGCGCTGCGCGATGCGTCACATCGCCTGGTTGCGGTGGCCCCGACCTATGCCAAGGCGCATTCCTACGGCGAATACGTGTTCGACCACGGCTGGGCCAACGCGTTGGAAAACGCCGGCGGGCGCTATTATCCGAAATTGCAGGTGGCGTCGCCGTTCAGCCCGGTGCCGGGGCCGCGCCTGCTTGCGGTTCCTGGCCTCGATCTGGCGGTGCTGGCTGAGGCGCTGGAGGTCGCGGCTAAACAACTGAAATGCTCGTCGGTCCACGCGACCTTCTGCACCGAGGCGGAATGGCAGGCGCTGGGCCATGCCGGATGGTTGCAGCGGGTCGGGGTGCAGTATCACTGGCATAATCAGGGCTACGCGGATTTCGAGGGGTTTCTCGCCGCCCTCGCATCACGCAAGCGCAAGGCGATCAGGCGTGAGCGGCGCGAGGCTTGTGCCGGCCTGGAAATCCGGGCGGTGCGCGGCGCGGACATGGGCAAGCGCGAGTGGGCGGCGTTTCATGCCTTTTATCTGTCCACCGTCGATCGCAAATGGGGCGGGGCATATCTGAACGAGCGGTTTTTCGCGCTGCTGGGCGAACGGCTTGCCGATGCGGTGGTGGTGATGATGGCGTTTCGGGCCGGCCAGCCGATTGCCGGCGCGCTCAATTTGCTGGGCGACGATACGCTGTATGGCCGCAACTGGGGGGCGACCGAGGATGTGCCGTTCCTGCATTTCGAACTGTGCTATTATCAGGCGATCGAATTCGCGATTGCGCGCGGCCTTGCCCGGGTCGAGGCCGGAGCGCAGGGGCATCACAAAATCCAACGCGGTTACTTGCCGAGCCAGACCTATTCGGCGCATTTTCTGGCCCATCCGGGACTACGCCAGGCGGTCGCCGGGTTTCTCGACGCCGAACGCCCGGCGATTGCCGATGAGATGGCGATGCTGGGCGAGCAGTCGCCTTACCGCACCGAGTCCTGATCCAACCCAATCTCGAGCGATATTGTTCTACCGGCGCGACCGGCCGTGGAATAAAACCGCCAGCGCGTAACCGGCGACGGCGGTGCCGAGCATTGCGAGTAAGGGTTGTGCCTTGGCCATTTCGGAGGCGCGGGTGAGCAGATTGTCTTCAACATACGGATTGCCGGTGGCCTCGCAGTGCGGCTTGTGACTGGAGAACGCCTCGCTTGCCGCGTCGGCGGCGGCCCCGATGCTCTCCTTGGCGGCCCCGTAGAGCTTCTGGGCCGTGCCTGCGACCTGGTCGGCCTTGCCTTCAGCCTGAAGCGCCTCGTCGCCGGTCAGGCCGCCGATCCCGTCTTTGATTTTGCCGCCGATGTCCTTGGCCGCGCCTTCGATTTCGTTTTCGTCCATGGTCTAATCCCCGATTTGCTGAGCCGATGTGGCGAGTGGGGCAGATGGCGTGCGGGATCGCCCGAAACAAGCGGTGCGATTCAAGTGTTACGAGGCAACAACGGAATTATTTGTAAAGTGCCATCGTCACATGCCTGCCATTTAATAGGTTTCAACTGCATTAAAAATGTCTTAGAGTCCAGCCATAAACCATAGCAGGGGATCAATATGGCTGAAGGTTCGGAAATCAGGCTCAAGCGTGACGCGGGGGTGATTGGCCTGCTGTTTGCAAGCCTGGGCGGTATTATCGGATCGGGCTGGTTGCTCGGTCCACTGACGGCGGCGAAGATCGCCGGACCATCGGCGATTGTCGCCTGGATGATCGGCGGTTTTGCGGTTTTGCTGCTGTCGTTCGTGTATGCCGAACTCGCGACCGCGTTTCCGCGTGCTGGGGCGGTGATTGCGTTTCCCAAGCTTTCGCATGGAAGTTTGATGGCGACGGTGCTGAGTTTCGTGGTGTTTCTCGGCTACGCCTCGGTGGCACCGGCGGAAGCCTCCGCGGTGATCACCTACGCCAGCAACTATATTCATGGCCTGGTCGATAAATCCGGGGTTCTGACCGTGACGGGCTTCATCGCCTCGACGGCGCTGCTCGCGATATTCGCGGTGGTGAACATGCTGGCGATCAAAATGGTATTGGCGATCAACAGCACACTGACGTGGTGGAAGCTGGCGATCCCGATCCTGACGATTATCGTGTTCCTGCTGTTCGGCTTTCATGCGTCGAACTTCACGTCCCAGGGTTTCGCGCCGGGCGGGGCCTCCGGGGTGTTTTCGGCGGTGGCGACTTCGGGGATCGTGTTTTCCTATCTTGGATTTCGTCAGGCGGTGGAGCTTGCCGGCGAATCGAACAATCCGAAGCGCAATCTGCCGATCGCGATCGTCGGCTCGGTGATGATCGGGTTGGCGATTTATGTCGGGTTGCAAATTGCCTTTATCGGGGCGCTCAACCCGTCCGACATTGTCAACGGCTGGGGCAAGGTGACGTTCGTTGGCGCGTTCGGGCCGTTTGCCGGGTTGGCGTCACTGATCGGTATGGGCTGGCTGGCGGTGCTGTTGTACATCGACGCGTTTATCTCGCCGTCGGGGACCGGCATCATCTATTTCACGACGACGTCGCGCATTTTGTATGCGACCGGCAAGGAAGGGCTGATCGGCGGCAACACCTTCGCCAAACTTTCGGTCGCGGGGGTGCCTATTGTCGGCGTGGTCGTGACGTTTCTGGTGGGGCTGCTGTTCCTGGTGCCGTTTCCTTCATGGCAGGGCATCGTGACCTTCATTTCCTCGGCGACCGTGCTGTCCTATGGCACCGGGCCGGTGGTGCTGATGACACTGCGCAAGACGATGCCGGTCGAGCGCTACAAGCGGCCCTATCTGCTGGCGGGCGGCAACATTATTTCGTCGATCGCGTTCATCATCTCGAACTTCATCATTTTCTGGAGCGGAACCGCGACCGACACATTCCTGTTCGAACTGATCCTGGCGTTCACCGTGATCTATGCCGCTTATGAGGCGATTGCTGGGGTGGGGCTGATGAATCTGCACTGGCGGGGGGCGTGGTGGCTGGCGCCCTATTTCTTCGGCCTCTGGCTGATCACCGATCTGGGTCCCAAGGCGCTGACCGGCGGTACCGGCGCGCTGGATCAAATGGCGGCCTCGGCCATTCTGATCGTGTTCAGCATCGTTATTCTGCTGATCGCGACCAATTCGGGGATTCCCGACCCGGAGGAAGCCAAGGCGACCATTCTGGCGGGCGAGCCGGAGCTGTTCATGCCGGCGGAGTAAACGACTGACGACAGGAACGGGCAGGGGAGTCCCTGCCCGTTATCGCAAACCGTTATCGCGTCAAGCCGGCGGCTTCGAGTGCCTTCAGATAGGCGGCCCAGCGGTAGTCCTGTTCACGGCCCAGTCTGTGAAGATAATCCCAGGAATATATTCCGGTCGAATGGCCGTCGTCGAAGCTGATCCGTATGGCATAGTGGCCATTGGGTTCCAGTGCGGCGATGCCGACATGGCGTTTGCCGGCGACCAGTTGGCGCTGGTCCGGGCTGTGACCCTGCACCTCGGCACTCGGGCTTTCGATCCGGAGGTATTCCGCCGGCAGCGTGAACTGGGACCCGTCGGCAAAGCTGACTTCCAGAACGCGCTCAGCGCGCTTGAGGCGGATTTCGGTGGGTTCGGGCGCGTTCATTCGTCGAGTTTGCGGGCTTCGTCGATCAGCATGATCGGGATGCCGTCGCGGATCGGGTAGGCGAGGCCGGCTTTTTCGCTGATCAGTTCATTGTTGGCCCGGTCGTAGATGAGCGGCCCCTTGGTAAGCGGGCAGACGAGAACTTCAAGTAATCTGGGATCGATCGGCGCCGGATCGGCCATGGCGCGTGTCCTTCGCAAAGGGAAACCTGGCGCACCCGGAGAGACTCGAACTCCCAGCCCCCAGATTCGTAGTCTGGTGCTCTATCCAATTGAGCTACGGGTGCGCTGTGGGGGTCGAATTAGCGGATCGGGGGTGATACCGCAAGTGCGGCGGCCCGAACCATTTTCGGGGCTGGTGCGCGCCCAGTACGGCGGCAGGCTCCCGCTGGCGCGTCTCCCCGCGGCGGTCGAAGGGAGGCGGCAACCTACATGATGTTAGACGACTTCGTCGCCGTCTCGCCTTTGTTGTCGATCCAGCCGACGCCGATGTGATCGCCCGACTTGCCGCCGGCGAACGTGAACTTGATGAACGGATTTTTCGCCACCGCCGGTCCCCAGAAGCCGGTGAGAACCACCCGGCCGTTATGGGTGAATTCGATGACCTCGATATAATGGGCGGGAATCGGCTTGTTGTTTTTGTCCGCCAGGAAGCCGGAGTCCATTGGATGCTTGACCAGTGCTTCGACGGTCGTTGTACCACCCGACGTCGTCGCGTGAACCAGAATTTGATGTTTCATGACGATCTCCCTCACCCGCACCCGCCTAGCGTGGTTTTGACCTGCTTCGATGCGCTCGACAACGCACCGCCCGATTGGACAACCGCGACCACCGTGGTCGTTTGCGCGAGCTTGATCCGGCTCGAAATCGCCGGCCCGGTGCCTGGCGGAAGCTTATAGGCACACGCCAGCGTGTAGGGGTTGAGGATCGCCAACACCGCAACGCCGGTGATATCGGGCAGGTTGGCGTCGACCGCGACCGGGACTTCCGCGCCATTCACCACGATTTCGGGCGCATCGACTTTGACCTCGGTCGAACTCGATGCGGTACTCATCCCGTAGAGGGACTTCAGCGCGCCTTCCTCGCTGCGCCGCAGGAATGCCGCCTTCGGGTAGATCGCGGCGCTTGGCGGCCGGACCGTGGGGGCTGCCGCCGCAGCGAAGCGCGGTGCCACGAGGGCCGCCGCCCCTCCCGCCGCAACCGCCGTCAGCACCTGACGACGCTTGGGAAAATGCGGTTGAGCCGTGTCGGGATTTTGCATGGTTCACACCTAACCTTGGGTACGAGGCATCGATAGCATTGTTGATCTGCCGGCGGGCGAAATTTTGGGCGTCAGAATATTGGTCTCGGCGAAACGTTTGTTTAAGGTAGTATAGCTGGGCGATAACTCGACTTTCTCGACCCCGTCGAGACGCGGCCACGCGTTTGAATGAGACACTCGACCGCGATCAGAATGGCGTTGCGAAAACCGGACATCATACATAGCTACTTACCAACTAGTTGGTGAGTTCGTCAATCGCTGAAACAGTGGCTGCCGGTCACGCGCGCGCAAGGGCTGGCTCGATGA
Organism: Acidiphilium sp.; assembly: GCA_028688905.1. Lineage (GTDB taxonomy): Bacteria > Pseudomonadota > Alphaproteobacteria > Acetobacterales > Acetobacteraceae > Acidiphilium. The sequence goes on from JAQTXH010000004.1 coordinate 151,095, forward strand.
CGCCGCTGGTGCCGGCAAGATGGAAGGGGGGGGTGTCTTCGGCCTGAAATAGCGGGTCGCCACGGCCATAAGTAGGGGGCAGCCGACGTCATCGTGGTGACAGGCACCCGAAGCGGGCTGACGGCGTATGTTCGGTGCGGATAAGAGCACCGAACATACTGTATCACGCGTTTGTCGCTCTAGCTTGTCAGTCTGGCCGGTTCTGTCCGAACCGGCGATGATCGAGAGCCTGACCGTTCAAGGACGAACAGGTTCTATCCTTATTTTTTCGAGCAATTTCATTGCTTTCAACTGACGCAGGAGCGTCAGCCTCAAGCAATATCGCGCTAGGCGGCGGCCCGTTCCGGCACCGGCAGGCTGAGCCAGTCGCGGTAGAAGGTTTCGATGTCCGGTTCGAAATCATGGATCACCGGGTACCACGGCGTGGGGGCCTCGACTTCATGAAGTGTGCCGCATTCCGGGCAGAAATACTCGCGGTAGACCTGCCACGTGCTGGTCGGTGCCATCAGGCGCGGGTAGACCTCCTCCAGCTTCTCCTGCGTGTCGCGCACGTTGATCAGCGCGTGCAGTTTCCAGTTTTCGCTCTGGTCGCAGAAGTCGTGGCCGCATTCGCAGCGGATGGTCCATTGCTTGGTCGCGGCGACCTGGACGCAATAGAGCTTCGGACCGTAAGGCAGGACGATCTTGTCCTTCCATGACATCCGCTCTTGCAGGATGTCGATATAGGTGACGAACCGTTCCAGATCCTTCGGCGCGGAGAGCATCTCGTGGAGTGTCTCGCGGTCGATCGTGCCGTCGATCAGTTCGGCGACCTTGGTGCGCGTGTAAGTGGGCATGGCGTTGTCCTCAGAGTTTGTTCACGGGTTTGCGGAGGCCGGTGACGGGGATGACCGTCACCGGCGATGTTTCATTCCTCGACGAACTGGACCACGTGGACATCCGGTAGTTCGGAAATGTCCATGTGGTGTTTCGCGCCGTAGGAGGGGATTTCCAGATCATCCTCGAGCATGGTCCAGTCGGCGGGCAGATCCCAGAAGGCGCGGAATTCCGCCTCGAAGCGCGGGCCAAGCTTGAACGAGGATGCGAACATCTGTTGCACCTGCGTCGCCGCGTCCTTGCGAAGAATCCGGCCCCGTTCGGCCTTCATCCATTCCCGGGTCGGCTGCGCCTTGGCGATCCGCTCCTTACGGATTTCCAGGCGCTTTGCCTTGGTTGCCGCTTCGTCGACGATCCAGGTGCCCTCGGCGTCCTGGCTTGCGATCACGCCGTACATGCGCTCCACAAAGCGCGGCAGCACGTAGCGACCGTTCAGATCCTCGGCCACACGGCGCGGCTCGCGATCCAGCGGATCACCGAATCCGGGGCCACCACGGAGGTAGTTCAGATAGAGATCGTAGTCGGCGAACATTTCTTCCGTGGTGATCGCCTGTTTGTCGCGTTTGATCACCGCCCCCGGCAACAGCGCGTCGTAGGTCGGGTTTTCCGGATCGTCGTCACCGCCGAGCGGGATCGGCTTGCCTTCCGCGATCAGCGCCTTGAGGTTGGTATTGTGGGCGGCGAAGCGATAGCCGGACGCAGAGGGATAGCCTCCCATCAGCCCCCAGTCGGACGTGACGTGACCGTTGCCCATGAAGTACATGGTCCAGTCATTGGCGTTCCAGACCATTCGCAGGCTCTCGAAGCCGCAACCGCCGCGATACTTGCCGTAGCCGCCGGAATTGGTCTTCACCTGCCGCCCAAGATAGATCAGCGGCTCGGCGAGTTCCCAGATTTCCATATCGCCCATGTCGCCTTCCGGATTCCAGATCGCGGCAGCATGGTCGAGGCCGTCCTTCATGGCGCAGGCACCGGTGCCCACCGCGGCGGTCTCGAAGCTGTTGACGGCGTGGATCTCGTCATACTGGTTGAAGCCGCCGCCCTGGAGCCAGTTGGAGGTGTTGGCGTTGCCGGCGTTCACTTCCTCCAGATAGCCGCGACCGACATAGGACCGGCTGAGGCCGCGCCATAGCGCCGTCCAGGCGGAGACCAGAAAATGCCACGAGTAGGAGAACGCGACGCGGCGATCGTCCGGGTTCATCCAGGTGCCCTTGGGCAGGCGGAACTCGGTGCCGTAGGCCGCGCCATCGTTGATCAGTTCGGTCGGGATCAGCGACTGCGTCATCATGACCCAGATGCCCGAGGTGAAGCTGACCTGATGCGCATTGTAGGTGTGCCAGCCCCAGCGGCTGGACCCCTCGAAATCGAGACGCCAGGTCGCGTCCGCGCGGATCGTGATTTCCGACGGCGCGTGCATGATCGTGTCCACCTTGGCATAGTCGGGAACGCGGACATCCTCGTGATTGTAAGGCACGTCGACGAAGCCGACCTGGCGGTACTTGCCGGGAACGGTCATCGCCTTGATCCGGGCTTGCAGGCCCTGGCGACCATGCTCCACCGATTCATAGGCAAACTTCCAGTAGTTCTCGATGCCATCCTCGGCGATCACATCCTCGACCAGCTTGCGGATCATGTGGCAGCCGGCGATCCGGGTGCGTTCGTCCAGCATCCAGTAGCGGGTGGTCCGCACCATCCGCTGGCTTTCGTGCAGCCAGTCGCGCGACAGGGTGTCGTTGGTGCCGACCTTGCGGCAGGTGATCGAATAGCCGTCGCCGAAGCGTTGCACCTGCCCGGTGGACATCGATCCTGGACCGACCGATCCGGTGTCGATCACGTGGGTGACGCCGCCGACCCAACCGATCAGGCTGCCTTCCCAGAAGATCGGGACGATGGTGTGAACGTCGCAGGGATGCACGTTGCCGATGAGGCAATCGTTGTTGCAGAACATGTCGCCCGGTGCGACGCCGGGATTTTCCTCCCAGCCGTTCTCGATCATGTATTTGATCGCGGCCCCCATGGTGCCGACATGGATGATGATGCCGGTCGAGGTGAGGATGCAGTCGCCCGCGGCATTATAGAGCGAGAAGCAAAGCTCGCCCTCCTGCTCGACGATCGGCGAGGCCGCGATTTTTTTGGCGGTCTCGCGGGCGTTGACGATGCCGGCGCGCAGCCGCGAAAACAGCTTGTTATAGAGGATCGGGTGATTCTCGCGCAGCGGCAGTTGCTGTAGCCCGGCATAGTGGCCGGTGCTTTTGGTTGCCACCATCAGCCGGTCGCGGTGCTGTTTCAGCGTCTCCCCGCCCCGGACGATGCCGATCACGGAGTCCGACGACTGCGCCGGGTCTTCAGCCACCGGCCGGTTCGCATGGATATCGACGTTCATTGATTCGTTTCCCTTTGGTTTGCAGGCATCAGAACTGACGGAGGTGGAACAGCCGGTGGCCGTCGAGGAAGGTTTCGAAGCCGTCGGGAACCACGAAGGTGGTTGCATCGGATTCGATGATCGCCGGGCCGGTGACGACATTCCCGGGCAGAAGACGCTCCATCTTGTAGAGAGCGGCGTCCATCCATCCGCTCTTGCGATAGAATTTCCGGGTCCCGATCGAAGCGTCGGACGGCGGTATTCTGCCAACTTCGGCTTCCTTGGGGATTTTCGGTTTGGGAATCGGCACCGCGCCGCGCATGATCGCGCCGGTGACCGAATAGCCAAGTTCAGGCGAGCGGGCCGACGCGGCATAGACGCGCGCATAAGTGTCGTTGAAAGCGTCGACCAGCCTGTCCCAGTCGGCGGCTTCGTTGACTACCGCCAGCGGCGATTCGACCTCGAGGTCGTTGAGCTGGCCGCGATACTGCATCCGGTAGCCGGGTTGCAGCTTCACCTTGTCGGCGTCGTAACCGTTGAGCCTGAACTCCTCGAGGACGTTTTTCGTCAGCTCCGCCCACGCATTCTGCAACACCTTCGCGGCCTCGGCGCGTTGTTCCGCCGGGGCGTCGGGGGCGAGATTGATGTCGAGGCTCTTGTCGTAGCGGTATTCGAAATCGGCCGCGGCGCAGCCGAAGGCCGAGAAGCCGGCGGCCCAGGCCGGAACGATCACGTCCTCGAAGCCCAGCCCTTCGGTGTAGCCATAGGCGTGTACCGGGCCGGCACCGCCGTAGGAGAAGCAGACGAAGTTTTCCGGACCATAGCCCTTGCCGGAGATCATCGACCGCAGATAGTTGCGCAGGTCACTGTCCAGCAGTTCGATGACGCCGGCGGCGGCATCCTCGACCGAGAGGTGCAGCGGGTCGGCGATCTGCGTCTTGATGGCGTCGATCGCGCGTTGCCGGTCGAGTTTGATCTGGCCGCCGAGGAAATTATCGGGGTTCAGGTAGCCCAGCACGACATGGCAGTCCGAGACGGTGACGGTTTCGATGCCGCCGCCCTCCCAGCACACGCCGACCCGGTAACCCGCCGAATCGGGACCCAGCTTGATCGCATTGGTGTAGGGGTCGAGCCGGACGAAGCTGCCGGCACCGGCACCGACGGAATCCATCGCGACCAGCGGCAAGGACAGCACCAGCCTTGCCATATCCGGATCGTTCTTGATGGTCAGCTCGCCCTGGGTGATCAGCGCCACGTCGAACGATGTGCCGCCGATATCCGAGCAGGCGATATTTTTGTAGCCCAGCGTGGCACCCAGATATTTCGCGCCGATCACCCCGCCGATCGGCCCCGACACGATGGTGCGGGCGAGTTCCTTGGCCTTCCAGGAAATTGTGCCGCCGTGCGTCGCCATCACCCGGAAGTCGAATTTCGTTCCCCGGCCCTTGAAGGCGTCGGAGATGGTCATCAAAGTCTGACGCGACGGTTCGGCGGCATAGCCTTCGAGGATCGTCGTGTTGGTGCGATGCGTCTCCTTGCGGACGGGATAGTAGTCGGCGGAGGCGAAGACCACGATCGCTTTGCCGGACTCCTTGACGGCTTCGAGGACGATGTCGCGCACCCGGCGCTCGTTGGTGGGGTCCTTGTACGAATGCAGCAGGCTGATGACGATGCTCTCGACGCCAGCCTTGATCAGGTCTGCCGCCGCCGCGCGGGCGGTGTCTTCCCGCAGCGGAATCACGCTCATGCCCTGCATGTCGGTGCGTTCGACGACGCCACGGGTCAGATGCTTCGGCACCAGCGGCGGATCATAGCGGTGGGTATTCAGATGGATGCGATCCGGATAGGAATAGCCGAGATGGCTCTGCACCGCGCGGCCCATCCGGTGGAAGTCTTCCATGCCGGCATTGACGATCAGACCGCATTTCAAGCCCTTGCGCTGCACCACGCGGTTCAACATCGCGGTGCCGGAATAAACGCCGGTCAACAGGGACGGCAGCGCTTCATCGAGCGAGAGGTTCCAGTTGGCGAGGCCCTCCTCGCTGGATTCGAGCAGACCGATGGACTCGTTCTGCGGCGTGCTCTGCGCCTTGCCGACGACGAAGTCGCCATCGGCATCGACAAAGAAGGTATCGGTCATGGTGCCGCCGGCATCGATGCCGAGCACCTGAACATTTCGAACATTTCGCGTATGGGTGTCCACGCGTATCTCCTCCGTTAATTGAGCGCGCCGACCTGGATGGCGGCTGTCACTACCGGGAGGAATTGCAATCGTCGTGCCAGCCGTGTGGCAGGCAAAACTTATAGCAATTTCATAGGATTGTGGCTTTTATGGGGACGGCGGCCCTGTCCGAACGGCGGACGGTTCCGGACGGTCGCGCTACGAACCGTCCGAGCCACGGACGATGTCGAACCGATGACGATGCGCGTCAGACAAGAGGCGGAGCGGGTTCACCGAAAAGCCGAACGAAAGTGAAATCGCCCTATGGCAGACGCACCATCAAGGCGGTGAGGCCATGCTCGACCAGCCTTCGGTACAGGGTCGAGCGCGCGATACCGAGCCGCTGCGCGGCACGCGTCAGATTACCGCGGCACGCGGCGACCGCAGCCTCGATCGTGGCGCGCTCGCTCAATTTCAGGTTGGTCACCGGATCGGCCGGCGCGCTGGCCGGAAGCGCTTGCGGTGCCAGGACGCGCGGTGCCAGGAGCAGTTCGGATGGCAGATCGGCGAGACCCAGCTGGGCGGGGTGACCGCCAACCACCATCGCCTCGATCACGTTGCGCAACTGGCGGACATTGCCCGGCCACGTATAGGCGGCCAGCGCGGCCAGCAGTTCGGCACTGAGCGCGGGCGCGGCGCGGCCAAGGCGGGCGGCGGAAAGGCGGCAGAAATGCGCGGCCAGCAGGACGACGTCGTCGCCGCGCGCGCGTAGCGGCGGGATTGTCAGGCGCAGAACGGACAGCCGGTGGTAGAGGTCATGGCGGAACCGGCCCGCGGCGACTTCGGCGGCGAGGTCGCGATTGGTCATGGCGACGAACCGCACCTGCACCCTCTGGCCCTGGTTGCTGCCGATCGGATAGACCACACCGTCGTCCAAGACCCGCAGCAGATAGGTTTGCAGGTCGATCGGCATCTCGCCGATTTCATCGAGGCACAGAAGCCCGCCGTCCGCGACCGCCAGCTTGCCCGGCTGGCCTTTGGCGCGCGCGCCGGTGAACGCGCCGGCGGCATAGCCGAACAGCTCGCTGGCGATCAGCTCATGCGGCAGGCCGCCGCAGTTGACGGGTACGAAATGGCCATTGCTGCTGCCATCCTGGCAGATGGCACGGGCGAACAGCTCTTTGCCGACCCCGGTTTCGCCCTCGATCAGCACCGGGGTGTCGGCTTGGGCGAAGTGCCTGGCCCGGTCGATCACCTCGCGCAGCGCCCTGCTGCGCCCCAGGATCTGGTCGAACGTGACGATCCGTTCTTCTTTGAGGGCAGGCCGCGCCTTCGGGTCCGGCGTGGCCGGGGATCGCGCCCGTTTGTGCAGCAGAATCATGGCACCCAGGGCCTGATCGCCTTGGCGGATCAGTTCAATATTCGCAGTGGGCAACAATTCCTGCAACCGGGCAGGCCACCGGTCGGCTGGAATCTCGGCCAGGAACGGCACCCGATGGTTCTGAATGAGACCGGGATGTTGCGCCTCGATGGCGTGCTGAATATGGTCCGTCGTATAGATGATGCGCCCGCCGGCATCGAGCGCCAGCATTTCCTCGCTCAGCCAGAGCGATCGTTTCGCGACGACGTGAAGCAGAAGCTGCTCGTGCTCGGCGCGGATGGCGTGTTCGATCATGCCTTCAATCTGCTGGCTCGCCAGGACGGCGTAGGCCAGAGACTGCGGCTGGAATTGCACGGCATCGCCGGAAATATCGAGAATGCCGATGAGCGTTTTGTCGAGCGGATGGTGGATCGGGGCTGCGGCGCAGGTCCAGCGCTGAACGTCGGCACAGAAATGCTCCGGCCCGTGGATCTGGACCGGCGCGCCGACCGCGAGAACGGTACCGATCGCGTTGGTGCCGATATCCGCCTCGCTCCACCGGCCGCCCCGCTCCAGGTGGATGCCGCAGCCGCGATCCAATGTCCGCCGATCGCCGCCCACGTCCAAGATCAGGCCGGAGGGCTCGACCAAAATGATCATGGAATCCGCCCCCTCCAGAAAGGTTCGCGCTTTCAGAAGGGCGGGGCGCGCCGCAGCCAGAAGCGAGGCGCTGGCGGTCTGACGCCGAAACAATTCGCCTTCGCTCAGCAGCGGTGCCCGCTGGCAGTCTATCGCGATCCCATGCTGGCGGGAGCGGTGCCAGGACGCCAGCACCACGCTGCGGATCGCGGTGCAAGGAACCTTGCCACTGTTGAAGGCCTCCCATGAACGGCGGATCGTGCGTTCATCGATCATCGGTTAACGGTGATGCTCGCCAGACTGCGCGGTCACGAGGACACAGCGTTCACAGTGCCATCCATAAGCGCGGGCGTGACCAAGTGTAGTGTTGAGTTTGGGACTTTTAGCCCCCATGGTTATGATTTCCTCGCCTTTGAACAACATTTTCGTCGCCGGATCGAGGCTGACACCCGATTGTGCCGCTTAGCGCCCGGCGGAGCGGTATCGTGGCCAACCTGCGCCGTTGGACCCATCGCGCGACGATTACGACCGCGGAGACGGTACCTTCAGGCATAGCTCAGGCCGCCACGTTATCTCTTTGAGCGGCCAGGTCAATGCTTGCGTATGACATTCGAGGGGGAATCGGGTGAATTGTCATGGGGTGGGCCTTCGGCTGGCTGCCACTTCACGTCCCCGTCGCAACGCGGTCTCGCCAATCGGCCAACACGTCGCGCAGGGTGTCATCCCAGGCAAGGTTCGGCTTCCAGCCCAAGGCATCGCGCGCCCGCGCCGCATTGCCGGATGCGGTGGGAATTTCGGAGGGGCGCAACAACGCCGTTCCGGTGGCGATGGTGGCTTGCACGCCCGCCAGTTCCAGGCAGCGCGCCAATACGTCACCGATCCGGCGCGGCATGCCCGAGGCAATGTTGAAAATACTGCCTGGGGGCAAAGTTTCGGCGCGCCGCAGGCAGGCAACATAAGCGTCGCACACGTCCCGCACGTCCAAAAAGTCACGCAACGGGTCCAGCGCGCCCACGTTCAACACCGGGGTCTGTTGCCCCGCCTGGATGCGGGCAATCTGCCGCGCGAAGGCAGGCACCGCGAAATCGGCGGATTGCCCTGGCCCGGTGTGGTTGAACGGGCGCACCCGTATCACTTTCAGCCCCTCGCCAACCATGGCCCCCAGCGCCAGATCCGCCGCCGCCTTGGTCGCCGCGTAGGTGTTCATGGGGGCGGCGGGGGCCGTTTCATCGAGGGCGATGCCGGCGGTGAACGAGCGGCCATAAATTTCGGCGCTCGATACGTAAAGCAAGGTGCAGGCTGGCGCGTGCGCTAAAAGGGCGCGGCCCAGCGACAGCGAGCCATGCAGATTGACCTGCCAGGCGAGGTCCGGATGTTTGCGCGCCTCGGGCACCGCCGAAATCGCCGCGAGATGCACACAGGCCTCGGGTTGGACCCGCGCGACAAGGTTTTGCACGGCGGCATCGTCGGAAATGTCGAGCGCCTCGTGTCCGGCACCGCACAGGATCAGTTCGCTGGCGGGAAACGCCTGCCGCAGCCGGGGTACCAAATGGCCCGCGACAAAGCCGGATGCGCCGGTCAGAAGAATACGCCGGGGGTTTGCCATGATATGCCGGGGTCAGCTCAGCTCGTGCAGCAGGCTGGCCTCGGTCGGCATTTGCACACTGGTGCGGGCGCGGTGGCGCGCGAGATCGGCCTCCACCATGTCACCCACGGTTTGTTCCAGCGGTATTTTCGGGGTCCAGCCAAGGTGCTCGCGGGCTTTCGAGGCATCGCCCAGCAACACATCCACCTCGGCCGGGCGCATCAGGTCGGCACTGCTACGCACAAATTCGTGATAATCCAGCCCGACATGGGCAAACGCCATTCGGCAGAATTCGCGGATGCTGGTGGTGCGGTTGGTTGCGACCACGTAATCGTCGGCTTTGTCCTGCTGGAGCATGAGCCACATCGCTTGCACGTAGTCGCGCGCATGCCCCCAGTCGCGCTTCGCTTCGAGGTTGCCCAGGGTCAATTCGCGCGCGAGACCAAGTTTGATCCGGGCGACACCATCGGTGATCTTGCGGGTCACAAACTCGATTCCGCGCAGTGGGCTCTCGTGGTTGAACAGAATGCCAGAGCAGGCGAACATGCCGAAACTTTCGCGGTAATTGATCGTCATCCAGTGGGCATACAGCTTGGCGGCACCGTAGGGACTGCGGGGGTAGAACGGCGTGGTCTCGCTTTGAATTTTGTCCTGGATTTTGCCGAACATTTCGGACGACGACGCCTGATAGAAGCGCGCTTCGGGCCGGACAATGCGCAACGCCTCCATAATGTTCACCGGCCCGACGCCGGTGACCTGGGCGGTCAACAGCGGCTGCTGCCATGAGGCCGCGACAAAGCTTTGCGCCGCCAGATTGTAAACCTCATCGGGTTTGACGGTCTGGACAATGCGAATGAGGCTCGACAGATCGGTCAGGTTGCCATCGATCAGCTTAACCTGATCGAGCACGCCAATCCAGCGCAAGCGTTCGCCAATGATATCCGCCGAAGCCGAGCGGCGCAGCAGACCATAGACTTCATAGCCCTTATCCAGCAACAGTTTCGATAGATAAGCGCCATCCTGGCCAGTAATACCGGTAATGAGAGCTGTAGGCATGCACAGATATCCTTGTTACGTTCGCAAAAATTATAGACTGGCCGGTCGTTTACTTCAAAGTATTTACGGTAGACGCCGTGATATCATATTCGCATTATCTTAGAAGGTTTGTCACGCGCCCAGTGGGAGCCAGTGGGAGCAATAGGATGCTGGCTGGGCCTACGCCTTTCGGGTTCAGTCAAATCTGGCTAAAACGCGTGTCGAAAGGACGTCGATAGCACCCTAGTCGATGTAACCGGGCAGACCATCGGCATCAGCAGAAAACCTGTCGGGATGCCGAGATGGGGGTGGTTCAATCATATAACAGTAACATCATATGACATTAACGTCGCCGCGACCCATTCCGTCAGGATGACGGAGCGGCCTCAGACATCGAGGTTGGCCACCTTCAGCGCATTGCCGACGATGAAATCGCGGCGCGGTTCTACCACATCGCCCATCAGGGTCGAGAAAATCTGATTGCTTTCCTCGGCGTCGCCGATGCGGACTTGCAGCAGGCGGCGCAGGTCGGGGTCGAGCGTGGTATGCCAAAGCTGGTCGGGATTCATTTCGCCCAGGCCTTTGAAGCGTTGGATTGCCAACCCTTTGCGGCCAATCGCGAACAGGGCATCGACCAAACTGGACGGGCCTTGCATCGGTTTTTCGGAATCGCCCTGGCGGAGGCTGGGCGGGGTGGTGAACATTGTCGCGAGGCGGGCGGCGCGGTCGGTCAGCCAGCGCGCTTCGGAGGAGCGGAGGGTGGCGAGATCGATCGTGAAGCGTTCCGCCACTCCGCGCACGGTGCGGCCGATGATGATGCCACCGGCGTCGACCGCGACGACCCAGCCGCGCTCGTTGGGCAGCGAGATTGCGTCGAGACGGGCGGCGAGGGTGGGGGCGCGGTCGGTCATCTGGCCGGGTTCGGCACCGAGCACGCCGACGATCGCGGCTTGCTCGATATAGGCGACCGGCATGTCGCGCGCGAGATCGGTGATCCGGCGGGAGGATTCGCGCAGGAACGGGAGTTCGGCGGCAAGATCCATGCCCTCGATGTGGGCTTCGTTCAAGGCGCGCTCGAACAGATAGGCTTCCATCGCATCGTCGTCCTTGAGGTAGCGTTCCTCGTTGCCGCGCTTGGCGCGGTAGAGCGGCGGCTGGGCGATGTAGAGGTGGCCGCGCTCGATCAGTTCGCGCATCTGGCGGAAGAAAAAGGTGAGCAGCAGGGTGCGGATATGGGCACCATCGACGTCCGCATCGGTCATGATGACGATACGGTGATAGCGGAGTTTGCTGACATCGAAGCCGCCCTGTTCGGGTTCGGCCGGGCCGATGCCGGTGCCCAGCGCGGTGATCAGGGTGCCGATTTCGGCGGAGCCGAGCATGCGGTCGAACCGTGCGCGTTCGACGTTGAGGATCTTGCCCTTGAGCGGCAGGATCGCCTGGGTTTTGCGGTCACGCCCCTGTTTGGCGGAGCCGCCCGCCGAATCGCCCTCGACGATGAAGATCTCGGATTTGGCGGGGTCGCGCTCCTGGCAGTCGGCGAGTTTGCCGGGCAGGGTGGAGATGTCGAGCACACCCTTGCGACGGGTGAGTTCGCGGGCGCGGCGGGCGGCTTCGCGGGCGGAGGCGGCGTCCATCACTTTCTGGACGATCAGTTTGCCTTCCTTGGGGTGGGTTTCGAACCAGTGTTCGACCGCATCGGCCACGGCGGCCTGCACCAGGGGCTGGACCTCGGAGGAGACCAGCTTGTCCTTGGTCTGCGAGGAGAATTTCGGATCGGGCACCTTGACCGAGAGCACGGCGGTCAGCCCCTCGCGCATGTCTTCGCCGTTCAGCGCGAGATTGTCTTTTTTGCTGACGGATTCGGCGATTTTCGAAACCACGCGGGTGAGCGCCGAGCGGAAGCCGGCCAGATGCGTGCCGCCGTCGCGCTGGACGATGTTGTTGGTGAAGCAGAGCATGGTCTCGTGGTAGGTTTCGTTCCATGCGAGGGCGAATTCGACGCGGATGCCGCCGACCGCATCGATTTTGTAATCGGTGATCGGGGGGGCGAAAATCGGGGTTTTGGCGCGGTCGAGCCAGTTGACGAATTCGATCAACCCGCCGCGGTAGAGGAAATTGGCCTCCTGTACCGGGGTGTGGCGTTCATCACGCAGATTGATCGCGAGGCCGGAGTTGAGGAACGCCAGTTCGCGCAGGCGGCGCTCGAAAATGGCGTAGTCGAATTCGACATGGGTGAACGTGCCGGAGGAGGGTTTGAAGCTGACCTCGGTGCCGGTCGGGTGATCGGACGGGCCGATGATTTTCAGCGGCGCGACCGCGTCGCCATGCTCGAAGCGGATGAAATGTTCCAGCCCGTCACGCCAGATTTTCACCTCCATCCATTCCGACAGCGCGTTGACCACCGCTGCGCCGACGCCGTGCAGACCACCGGAGACTTTGTAGGAATTCTGGTTGAACTTGCCGCCGGCGTGCAGCCGGGTGAGCACGACCTCGGCGGCGGAAATGCCTTCCTCGTGGTGAATGCCGGTGGGGATGCCGCGGCCATTGTCGGTCACGGTCATAGAGCCGTCACCGTTCAGCACGACATCGACCTTGTCGCAGAAACCCGCCTGTGCCTCATCCACCGCGTTGTCGATGATTTCGGTGCCCATGTGGTGCAGGCCGGAGCCGTCATCGGTGTCGCCGATATACATGCCGGGGCGCTTGCGCACGGCATCGAGTCCGCGCAGCACGCTGATCGAATCGGCGTCGTACGCCATGTCGGGTGCCACTTCGGGCGTCAGTTCGGGTAGTATGGGCATAGCAGCAGAGTCGGCGGTATCGGTCATGCCGGGTGAGCGCTCCAAGGGCTGAGTATATGACCGTTTTGTAGCAGGAAACCGCCGAAATGCCTAATGTGCCGCCTGGGATATCCCGGCCTTCGCTGGCGGCGATTCCCCTGCCAGCGCGGCGCGCAACGCGGCTTCGTCAAGCAATTGCTGGGTGGTGGCCTGCACCGCCGCAAGCTGGGCTTGCCGCCAGGTGATTTCGGCGGTCAGCACCGTGTTGTAATCGGCGGCTCCAAGTTTGAACTGCTGGCGCGCGAGGGTGTAGGCTTGGTTGGCGGTTTGTGCGGCAGCGGTGGTCTGCTGCACCGAATCGCGGTCATCCTCGACATGGCGCAACCCATCGGCCACCTGCTGGAATGCGGTCAACACGGTACCGCGATAAGTGGCCAGCGCGTTGGCGAGCGTCGCCTGCGCCGCGCGCTCGCGCGCATGCAGCACCCCGCCCTCGAAAATCGGGGCGAGCAGCGATCCGGCCAGGGTCCACAGCGCGGCACTCGGCTGGAACAGGGTGTTGAACGTCTCCGACGCATAACCGCCCTGCGCCGACAGACTGAGGCTGGGATACAGCGCCGCCACCGCCTGCCCCACGGCGGCATGATCGGCCGAGACCAACGCGCGGGCGGCCACAATATCCGGCCGTCCCGCCACCAGCGCCGAAGGCACCGCAACCGGAAAATCCGCCGGCACGGTAAAATCGGCCAACCGGAAATGGCCGTCCGCGAAGTCGATCGGAGCCACGCCACTCAGCACCGCCAGCGCATGGCGCTGCGCACTCGCCTGGCCCGCCAACCCTGGCAACGCCGCCATCGTCGCCTGCACCTGGGCGCGCTGCTGCAACACCGGCAACCGCGCGATCGACCCCGCCGCATACTCGCCGTGCAACAAGGTGAGCAGGCGCTGCTCGCTCGCCGCCATCGCCCGGTCGGTGCTGATCTGTGCCTCCAACCCCGCCTCGGTAATTGCCGCCACCACGATATTATCCGCCAGCGTCAGTCGCGCCGCCGCCGCCGTGGCCCGCTGGTATGCGGCCAGCGCCCGCCCGTTCCGGAACGCGTACGACCGCGCTCCGAATAATCCTGGATTATAAGTGATGGTGCCCACCATCTCGTCGATCGTGTACGCGCCATACCCGTTTGGCCCGGTCGGAAACGCCTGCCGCGATACATTGGGGTTCAACGAAATCTGCGGCAAAAACGCTCCCGTCGCCGCCGCCGCATTTGCCCGTGCCTGCGCCACCAACGCATCCGCCGCCGCCACACTCGGCGACCGCGCCACCCCATCCGCCACCAGCCTATCCAGCGACCGATCGCCAAACCCGCGCCACCATGCCCCCACCAACATCGACCCAGCCGCCGCCTGGCCCCGGACATACCCGGCTGGCACTGTGCCCATCGTCACCGGCTTGATCGGCATGGTACAGTCGGCGAGGATGAGGGCGGTGAGCAGGATGGGGCTTCGCCCCAGGCCCCACCAAGGGACTCTGCCCCTTGGATTCCCGTTAAAGGCGGAGCCTTTAAAATCCACTCGTTTCAGGCAGGCGGAGGGTTGTCCAGGCACGACCCTCATCCGTGCCGTCCATGCACAAGGCAATACATGGCGGGGACGGCGAACAGGGACAGGAGGAAGCCGGAGGCCATGCCGGTGGCGAGGATGGCACCGATATCGTAGCGGATGACGGCTTGCGGGCCGTTGGCGAGCATGAGGGGGACGGCACCGCCGATCAGGGCGAGGGTGATCATCAGGATCGGGCGGAAGCGCAGGCGGGCGGCGTCGCTTGCGGCGTCGGTGATCGAGTGGCCCTCGCGGGCGCGTTCGTGGGCGACCTGGACAAACAGGATGCCTTGGCGGGCGATCAGGCCCCAGACCGCGAGGAGGGCGATTTCGGTGACGATGTTGAGGGTGGCACCGCCCAGCGCGATCAGGGTGAGGGGGCCGAGGCTGGCGAGCGGGACGGTGGTGATGACCACGAAGGGGTCGCGGAGCGAGCGGAACTGGCCGGCGAGCAGGAAGAACAACCCGGCGAATCCCATCAGGAACAGCAGGTTGTTTTCGTGTTGCGAGCGGCGGAACGTGGCAGAGGGGCCGGCGTAGCCGAACGAGAGGCCGAGGGTGTGCTGGGTGATGAAGCTCTTGTTCAGGGTTTCGAGCGCGTCCGAGAGCGAGACGCCGAGTTTCGGCTGGCCCTGGATGGTCACGGTCGGCAGGCCCTGCCAGGAGCCGATGGCGTTGGGTTCCTGGCGCAGCGCAATGCGGGTGACGTCGGCGAGCGGGACGAGACCGCCTTTGCTGGTCTGCACCGTATAGGTGCCGATGCCGGCGGGGGTGGTGTTGCGCGGACCGGTGGGAATGACGTCGAGTGTGGTGTGACCGAGGCTGACGTGGCCGATGGTGCCGCCGGAGAGGGAATCGGCCAAAGCGTCGCCGATCGCGCTGGTCGGCACGTCGAGCGCCGCGGCGAGGTTGCGGCGGATCGAGATGGCGTATTGCGGCTGGCTGGCTCCCGGCGATTCCTGGAGGAAGTCGAATTTGCCGCTGGCGTAGCCGGCGTCGATCACCTTCTGGGCGACCGCGAGGAGCTTGCCGTAGCTGGCCTGGCCGGAGATCAGCACGTCGATCGGCAGACCGTTGAGACCAGGCAGGCCGTTGTTTTCATTGACATAGGCTTGCACGCCGGGGAGTTTGCCGAGCGCCGCGCCGAGGATTTTGGTGGCGTGGAGCGCGTCGTCCGGCGTGTCGAAACTATAGCCGCCGAACAGGCCGTGGGCGTTCTGATCGGCGACCATCCAGTCCGGCGTGCCGGGTTCGAGTTTGTCGAGCACCGCCTGAATTTCATGGTACTGCTCTTTGAGATAGGTGATCGAAGCCCCGTAAGGACCCTGGGCAAAGATGTTGACCGAGAGACCATCGGCGGCGGGGGTCAGGTTGCGCGGGGCCTGGGTGTAGAGAAACCCGCTCACCCCGGTGAGGAGGGCGGCGATGGCGACGATTATGGCCGGGTGGTGCAGGCTGGGGCCGAGCAGGTGGGCGTAGAGGCTGCGCAGCCGGTCGATCGGGCCGGTTCCGGCCTCGCGTGTGGAGTATCGGCCTGCCCAGAGCGCGATCAACGGGACCACGGTCAGCGCGATCAGCAGCGAGAGCAGGAACGCGGTGATCAGCACGGTCGCGAAGGGGCGGAACAGGGCGGCGGTGAGACCTTGCAGGAACACCAGTGGCAGGAAGGCGACGACCAGGGTGGAGGAGATGGCCGCGAGGACGGGCGCCAGCCGCGTGACGCTGGCGGAGGCTGCGTCGAGCGCGGTTTCGCCCTCGTTGATGCGGCGGAAAATATCCTCGACCACCACGATCGCATCATCGACCACCAGCCCGACCGCGAGGACGAGGGCGATGATGGTGAACAGGTTGAGGCTCTGTCCGAGCGCGTGCATCACGATCGCGGTGCCGAGCAACGACAGCACGATGGCCATGAACGGGGCTGCGGCGGCGCGGGTGGTGCCGAGCGAGACCCTCACGATCACGATCACCAGGGCGATGGTGATCAGCAGAGTGAAGCCGAGATCGCGCAGGCTGCGCAGAATACTGATCGACTCGTCGTAGATCAGCGGCAGCTTCAGGCCGGGTGGGGCTGTTTTCCGGATGGTGGTGAGCATGTGGCGGAAATCACGCGAGACCGCGATGATGTTGCCGCCGGGCGCGACGCCGGCGGCAAGATAGACCGCGCGGCGGCCCTGCCACCAGTTTTCGAACGTGTTGGAGGGCGGGCCGAGCGCGACATCGGCCACCGCGGACAGCGGGATGGTGACGCCGGAGCGTGTCACGACCGGGATGCGCTGGAAATCGTCGATCGACCCAAGGCCGGGGCGGGCTTCGATCGGGATCACCCCGGCGTCGTTGCGCAGCGACCCCGCGGCCGAGAGGTTGGCGGCGTTGGTCAGTGCGTCGGTGATGTCCGCCGGGGTGACGCCGAGGGCGGCCATCCGCGCAGGGTTCATCGCCACCCGGATTGCCGGATCAGGCGCGAAAATCGTGACCGGGCCGATGTTCGGCACGGTTTCGAGGCGCGGGATGACGTCGGTTTTCAGGTAGCGGGTGACGGCGGTTTCGGAAATGCCGGGGGCGAACAGGGCGGCGACATTGAGTTCCTGATTGGCGCTTTGCCGCCCGACCAGGGCCACTTCCGGCAGGCGGGCGGCACTCGGCAGGTCGTTGCGCGCCGCGTTCACCGCCGAGAGCACCTCGGCATAGACCGTGTTGGGATCGACCCCGCCGCCAAGATAGGCGCGGATGGTCGATTTGCCCTCACGCGAGGTGCCGGTGACGTAGGACACGCCGTTGACCGCGGCCACGCTCGCTTCGGTCGGGATGGTGACGAAGCGGTTGACCACCGAGGCCGATGCGCCGGGGTAGCGCGTGACGATCTTGATCCGGTTGGCCGGAATCGGCGGGCTGGGACGGATCGGCAAGGTGAGCAGGGAGATGGTGCCGAACAGCATGAGTGCCGCGACGCCCAGCCCGACCAGGATCGGGTGGTTGAGGAGTCGCGCCCAGGGGCTGGTCCAGCCACGCTCCGGTGTCGTCACGATTTTGCGCCGGGTTGGGCGTCGCCGGCCTGAAGCGGTGCGGTTGCGGCGTTCGGGATGATGGTTTCGCCGTCGTGGAGCTTGAACCCGCCCAGCGCCACCACGGTTTCGAGCGATCCGGCATTTTTCGCGGCGATGACCGCGATAGCCCCGGTCGTGGCGAGGACCTTGACATAGACGGCCCGTACGACTGCCGCATGTTTTTTGCGATCGACCGCATAGATGAAACTGCCGAGCGGGCCGTAATCGATTGCCGTGGCGGGAATATCGAATGCGGCGACGGGAGTGCCAGTCGCGATCGTGACGGTGCCGAACGCGCCGGGCAGCAACGCGCCGGCGGCATTGGCGATCCGGCCCTCGACCATGCGGGCGCGGGTGGTGGTGTTGAGCGCCGGGCTGAGCGCCAGAATCCGGCCATGATGGGCGGATTGGCCAGCGTCCGGCAGGGTGAAATCGAACCCATTACCAAAACCGATCCCCGAAAGTTCTGTTTCCGGCACAGCGAACAGGACGCGCAACGGGCTGGTCTGGGTGATCGAGGTGATGGTGACGCCGAGCCCGATGTAATCGCCGGTCGAGAGTCTGCGAATGCCCAAAGTGCCGGCGAACGGTGCCCGAATGATCCGGCGGTTTTCGCGTGCGGTGTCAAGGGCGAGTTGCGCTGCCGCCTCGGCAGCGGTGGCTTGATCGGTCTCGACTTGCGCGGTGGACACGCCGGCGATGGCCCGCAGTTTGTGGTCGCGCGCGAGGGTTCGTTGGGCCTGATCAAGTTTCGCCTGATCGAGCGCGACCTGCGCGCGCTCCACCCCATCGTCGAGCCGAAGCAGGATCTGGCCTTTTGCAACGGTTTCGCCCGAGTGAAACAGCACGGCGCTGACCACGCCGGCACGTTGTGCCGCGATGGTGGCCGATTGCACGGCGGCAATTTCGCCCGAAACCTCGATCGTGGTGCGGAATTGCACGGCCTGCGGCATTGCCACCGGCACGTGCGGCGGCGGTTCGGTGCCATCGGCATGCGCGCATGCGGTGCCCGCCATGATCACGATGGCGGCCAGGGTGCGGGTGCAAAATCTGTCCGGTCTGCGACCGGGCATGGGACTCTCCTTGGTGAAGCCGAACTCGCCGGGCGCTCGATGATCGGGTGCCAGGACCGTGGTGTTTCGCTCAATTCGAGGGGGCTGGTAAAGCGGTAAACCACCGCGACACGGCGTTGCGTAACTCTTGCTATCCTCGAAGATCGCGCAAAGCTGGTTGGTGCAAAACGAAATTAAATTTTGCAACGAGATTTGTCGATATGCAACTCGATTTGCGCTAGTCTTGAGTAGGGGATTCAGGATGCGCGATGCAGCACGATCATCATGACCACGGGCACGATGCCGGCGACCATGAGCGGGGGCATGATCACGCGGCCCACGGTCACGACCATGCGCCGCGGAATTTCGGACGGGCCTTCGCGATCGGGACAACACTGAATGCGGGTTTCGTGATTGCCGAGGTGATTGCCGGAATCGCCTCGCACTCGATGGCGCTGATCGCCGACGCCGGCCATAATCTGGGCGATGTTCTGGGCTTGCTGATGGCGTGGGTGGCCGCTATTTTGGCGCGCCGCGCGCCAACGCCGCGCTATTCCTACGGTCTCGGGCGTGGAACCATTCTGGCCGCCCTAGTCAATGCCACGATCCTGCTGGTTTCGGTTGGCGCGATCGCGGTCGAAGCGATCCGCCGGTTGGTAGCGCCGCAACCGATCGATACCGTGGTGGTGGTGATCGTCGCCGGTGCCGGCATTGCGGTCAATGGCGTCACTGCTTGGCTGTTTGCCGCCGGGCGCAAGGGCGATCTGAACATCCGCGCCGCGTTTCAGCACATGGCGTACGACGCGCTGGTGTCGCTCGGCGTGGTGGTCGCCGGCGCGGCTATTCTGCTGACCGGCTGGGAACGGCTCGACCCGATCGCGAGCCTCGCGATTGCCGGGATAATTTTGGCAGGCACCTGGGGGCTGCTGCGCGATTCCGCCGGCATGGCGATGGATGCGGTACCGCGCGGGATCGCGCCGGAGCGGGTGCGGGCGTTCGTGCTGGCGCTGCCGGAAGTCGCTTCGGTGCATGATCTGCATATCTGGCCCATGAGCACGACCGAAACGGCGCTGACGCTGCATTTGGTAACGCCGGCGGGACATCCGGGCGACGGGTTCGTCGCCCGGTTGGTCGAGGCGATGCATGAGCGGTTCGACATCGACCACACCACAGTGCAGATCGAACTTGACGAGGACGGATGCCTCCACGCGTGCGAGCATGCCTTGCGCCTGCACGCGCCGCCCGCCTGATTGCCTGCAATCGGGGTGGTATGGCTTGCGCGAAGCTGTCTGGCTATCATGTAGGAATCACTATGAATGGATTATCGATCATGGATCAGACACCTGAACTGAAGCTGGGCCGCTCCAAGTTGGGACCCGAGCCGGCGGCTTTGATTATTGAGGGTACCCAGGCTAATTTTATGAGCGACGTGGTCGAGGCGTCGCGCGAACGGCCGGTGCTGGTGGATTTCTGGGCGACCTGGTGTGGCCCGTGCAAGACATTGACGCCGACGTTGGAAAAACTGGTGCGGGCGATGGATGGGCGGGTGGCGCTCGTCAAGATCGACGTCGACAAAAACCGCGCTCTGGTTCAGCAACTTGCGGGTCTCGGCCTGCCGTTGCAGTCGGTGCCGACGGTCGCTGCGTTCTGGCAGGGTCAAATCGCGGATTTGTTTCAGGGGGCTTTGGCCGAGAGCGAAGTGCGGCGTTTCATCGATGCGGTGCTCAAGCTGGCGGGGAGTGCTGCGCCATCGACCGATGTCATTGCCGATGCGCGCAAGGCGGCCGAAGCGGGCGACCATGCAGGTGCCGCCGCGTTGTTCAGCGCGGCCGTGAACGAGGACCCGGCGCGACCCGAACCATGGGCCGGTCTGGCGCGGGCGTTGATCGCGCTGGGCGATGATGTTCAGGCGGAGGCAGCTCTGGCGGATGTGCCTGTTGAACTTGCTGATCACGCCGAGATTGCCGCAGCAAAGACGGCACTTGCCATCATGCGCGAGGGCCGCCAGGCAGCCGGCGAAAAAGCGGCGCTTGAAGCACGGTTGGAGGCCGATCCAAACGATCACGCGGCACGATACGCTTTGGCAAGTGCGATGAACGCGGCAGGCGACCGGTCGGCGGCTGTGGACGCTCTGCTGGAAATCATGCGCCGCCAGCGCGGCTGGAATGATGATGCGGCGCGGGTTCAATTGCTGAAATTCTTTGACTCATGGGGGATCGACGCCGCAGAAACCATGGCCGCACGCCGCAAGCTTTCAACACTGCTGTTCAGTTGAGCCGGACGCTGGGCATGACGTCCGGGATCGGTCGTATCGAGGGAATTCCCGAAATATTTCCGATCTTTCCTCTGACCGGCGCGCTGTTGCTGCCCGGTGGCCGGCTGCCGCTGAACATATTCGAGCCGCGCTACCTCGCGATGGTCGATGACGCGCTGGGTGCCGGGCGAATGCTTGGCATGATTCAGCCCGATTGCAGTGCAGCAGTGGTTGAGCACGGACCGGGGCTGTTTCGCCAAGGGTGCCTGGGGCGCGTCACCGCGTTCAGCGAAACCGATGACGGCCGCTACCTGATCACGCTGTTGGGGCTCGTGCGGTTCAGCGTTGTCGAGGAAGCTGAAATGCGCCGCGGCTATCGGCGGGTGCATGGAGACATCACACCGTTTCGCCACGACCTCGAGGATCTGACGGGTGGCCTTTGTGACTCGATCGGGCAGGGCATCACGCGCGGTCAATTGATGGATTCCCTGCATCGCTACTTTTCTGCAACCGGCGTCGAGGCCAACTGGGACGCCATCGATGAAATCTCTGATTCGGAATTGATTATTACGCTGTGCATGGCTTGTCCGTTCACGCCAGTGGAAAAGCAGGCTTTGCTGGAGGCCTGGAACGCATCGGAGCGGGCATCGGCGTTGCTAGCACTTCTCGAAATCAATACACATGGCACTCACACGTGAAGGTCGGGCCGGCGTTCGGCCAGCTTCCAGATATAGGCGATGACCTCGGCAACCGCCCGGTAGTGTTCCTGGGCAATTTCGGTATCTTCGTCCAGGGTGAACAATGCCCGTGCCAGCGGGGGATTAGGAACGATCGGAATCCGAAGCTCCCTGGCCATCTCACGAATTTTAGCGGCCATATGGTCCGCACCCTTGGCAACCACCCGAGGGGCCTGGGTCTGACCCGCGTGATACTCCAGCGCGACGGCATAATGCGTCGGGTTTGTGACGACCACTGCCGCCCGTGCCATTGCGGCTTTCAGGTTTCGCTTGGCCTGAAGGGCACGGAGTATTTTTAATTTTGCTTTGATCGCCGGATCGCCGTCGATTTCCTTCTGTTCGTCCTTGATTTCTCCTTGCGACATTTGGGTGCGTGTCGCAAACTGTCGCTTAGACCAGAGAAAATCCACCGCCGCGATCAATCCCTGGGTCAATGCGCCTGCAACGAGAATTGTGACCAAGGCGTTCACAATGGTCGCCGGTATTGAGTTCACTGGCAGGGCGATTTGGTTAAATAACATATCGATGTGTTTATTTATAATAAAGTATACAGCTGATCCTATGCAAATAATTTTTAAAATTGATTGTGATGATATAACGGTATGACGCAATGATAAAATATCAGATAATCCACTTATCGGATTCAGTCGATCAAAATGAAGCCCAATCGCTTTTTTATTTAATCTAAATCCGGTTTGTAACAATGTTGCTGCGATAGAAGCTCCGCTGATACAAAGACCGGTTGCAATGATGATTTCTGCAATCACGTCGATATCTGGTGAAATGAGGGCAATCATCTCGGCGGACGAATTAACCTGGCCGGCGTGGGCCAACAACTCGGTCAGCGATTCTGTTAATTTCCCTATCAACGCAGGAATGATACCGACAAAAACCAGAACCGCTGCGGCGAGTGTGGCGAATGTTGCGACCTCCCGGGAGATCACGCCATCCCCATCCGACTGCGCCTTGGTCAGACGAATAGGGGTGGCAGCTTCGGTCTGGCTGTCATTTTCTGCCACTAACTGGTTCCTTCATTTCTAAAATGGTATAAATCGCGAAGGTTTCGACAGAATTTGGGTTTTAATGGCGAACTGGAAAACATTCCGATTAAAGAGCGATATAGTGAAGCAGCAGGTGACTGGTCGCGTTCCGCCAAGTTTCCAGGATAGGATGCAAGAACATCGCAAAAAGTATCAGCCCAACCAAAATCTGTAGCGGTGCCGCCACAAAAAATATTTGGAGTTGTGGCGATGCTTTGGCCATCAACGCTAGGCCGGCTTGCCAAATTAGCCCAATCACCAGAAACGGTGCCGCAATCTGGGTGGCGATCAGGAATTCGAAGGCGACTGACTGAACGATAATTTTCATTATCGATGATAACAAATTGCTTTGCGACCATTGTCCTGAAAAATCGGCGGGAAGTTGATGAAATGAATTGATGAGAGCCAGGATTGGGAATACAATCATCGCAGACCCAAAAAACATTACCGGCAACAACAAATTCAGAACACTGGCAATCAATGTGCTGTTCGATCCCAGATCGGTGCTGGGCAGCAGTACGCTCGACAGGCCGATTTGATAGGAGATGGCTTGCCCTGCCATGGGAAGGCTGGTCAGAATTGTTCTGGTAAGCCACCCGATTGTAATACCGATAACAATTTGTTCTGTTATAAGCATAAGCAACGGTACCGGCATTTGAGGCATCGTCGGCAAGACATTTGCCACCAGTGGAGCAATGATCGTCGTCAATGCAATCGAAAGGCCAATGCGTGCCATTGGCGGAACGCCAGCTTCGCTGAAACCCGGAAGAATCATCACGACGCTGCTGATCCGAATAAAGACGATCAGAAAATCAAACGTGATGTTTGACAGCAAAGGGTCCAAAACACTAGCCTACATGGATCATTGCAGAAAATATGCTGCGGGAGAATTCGCCGAGAATTGTCACAGAATACCCACCCATCATCAGGAGCACACCGACAATCGCCAAGACTTTTGGCAAAAAAACAAGGCTCGGTTCATTGATTTGCGTGACAGCCTGCAAAATGGAGATCCCCAACCCGGTTACGAGAGACGCAAGAAGCGGGGGTGCCGCCAGACGTGCCGCGATGTAGAGTGCCTGGTGTAAGATGATGGCAATTGATGGATCGGTCATGGCTATAAAGTGGAGAAAGCTTCGGTTTGATTGCCAAAACTGACCAGGGCTTGGGTCCAGCGCGTTCCGGTCGTGCAACTTTTATTCATATTGGCATACTCATAATTGATTGATAGGCTTGAATTAACTTGTCACGGATCGCCACGGTTGTTTGCAACGCCAACTGGGCTTGCGCCACCGATGTGACGACCTGGGTTAGATTGCCGTTTCCCATGAGACCGTTCTGCGCAATACTCTCGGTTGACGCGCTTTGCTTGACAGTATCCGTCACCATGTTCGAGAGATAATTTGTGAAGTCTTCGCCCACGCCGCCCGGGGTTTGAGCGGTGCGCTGGTAGGCGGCGGTACCGGAAACGGCGTTCAGGATTGTTGAAATGCTGCCTGACATCAGATCAAGTCCAGGGTACAAGTGAGCATGCCACGCGTTGCGTTCATCACGGATAGGTTGGCGTCATACGATCGTTCCGCCTGTTGCATGTCCATCAGTTCGACAAAACTGTTCACGTTTGGAAGCTTGACGTAGCCTTGCGCGTCGGCGGCGGGGTTCGACGGGTCATATTTGGTGGGGAATGAGGATTGATCTGTGCCGATCCTGCTGACCTCAACAAGATTGGTATTCAGGCTTTGATTGTATTCATCCTGAAACGTAATTGTCTGACGCTGGTATGGGTTGCTGCCTGGCGATGCGCCGGTGCTATCGGCATTTGCCAGATTTTCCGCAATAACACGCAGCCGACTGCTTTGTGCGGAGAGTCCGGACGCCGAAATTGCCAATGATGTGCCAAATTCCATTATGATTGTCCTACGTCTAGAGTGAAAATAGGATAGAGCCTGATTGTCTGTAAACCACCAGGCGCTATGGGTTCGGGCCAAGAGCCGTTGTGAACATTCCAATGTAGGATTTATAAATATTCACTGCATATTGCTGATTAATTTGTGTTCGTGCCACTGCCGCCAGCTCCTGATTGAGCGACACGGCGTTCCCATCCGGCGCGCGTTCGGATACGACGGCGTCACTATCGGTCATGGTCGTGCTATCTGCCGGTTGCAGGTCGTTGGTGTGCGTTGTCACCAATGTGCCAGCGGTGGCATGAGCCAGGGTGCTCGAAAACGGCGGGGCGGTTTGCGGCGTGTAGCCGGGCGTATCGATATTCGCAATGTTCCGTGCCAGGATATTTTGCGATTGATCCAGGTAGTACACGCGCTTTGCCGCGATGCTTAAAAGATCTGCTGTCATTGGCTCCTCACGATCATGGCGCATTGATACAGACTTGAAGTTAACAATCGCCTAATATCGACATGAAGACGCATTTTTAATTTTATTAGCCACGGAATATTTATATACCAAAAATTAACTATATTAGGTCATAGTAGGACCTAGTCGAGGGGATTTTCTGTCTTCGACGTCGATTGGGGAAAGATCCTATGCCATGATGCCGCCAACAGTATTCAATGCAACAATTGCCCTCATCATCATTATCGGTGCCTTGATTGGGCTATCCCAGGTCGCGCGGCGCTACGGCCTCGCGCAAATTATTCAACGCCGCGGGCAAATGAGCCGCACCGCGAGATGTTCTAAATCCTGCCAGGTCGATCGGACCCGGAAATTGTCGATCATCGAGTTGGAGGGATGTCGCTTCGCCATTCTAACAGGGGGGCGGTCCGACCAGATTTTGATGCTCTCCCAATCGTTGCCGCAGGAGCATATGTGATGATGTTTCTGCGGTCCCGCCTGGCGATTGTTTTGTATAATGTCATCATTGTTGTGATAGGTTCGACTGTTGTCGCGCAAGCGCAGTCGGTATCGCTCAATCTCGGGCATGGCGGGGCACCGGAAACCGCGAAGCTGATCCAACTGGTTTTGATGATCGGTTTGATGGCGTTGGCACCCAGCCTTTTGGTCATGCTGACGGCATTCACCAGAATAATTATTGTTCTCAGTATCTTGCGCACGGCACTGGGAATGCAAACCATGCCGCCCAACACCGTTTTGATCGGGCTTGCACTCTTTCTCACCTATTTTGTGATGCAGCCGGTTTTCGACCAGGCTTGGTACGCGGGTTTGCAGCCGATGACACAGGGAACCGTCGATACAATGACCGGAATTCGGCAGGCAGCGGCCCCGTTTCACGTCTTTTTGGCGCAGAACGCCCGGTCAGTGGATGTCCGGATGTTTTCGGCGATTGCACATATGCAACTACCCGATCACCGATCCGACGTCTCATGGCGGGTGCTGATACCCAGTTTCGTCGTCGGTGAACTGCGGCGCGGATTCGAGATGGGGTTCATGATCTACTTGCCGTTCATGGTGATCGACCTCGTGGTCTCGGCGATCCTCATGAGCCTCGGCATGATGATGCTGCCCCCCACAGCCGTATCGCTGCCGTTCAAGCTGATATTTTTTGTGGTCATCAACGGATGGCAACTTATTTGTGGCAGCCTGGTACGAAGTTTTCCCGTAACCCATTTTTGAAAGCAATCGCTCCCGAATGAAAATGGCGGCGGGGTTTTCAAGGTGCCGGATTGGCAATCGCGCTGGCGACCATGGGCCACAGCGCGCGGTATTCCAGAATGCGCGGCGCACCGGGCCGGAAGACCAGCGAAATGGTCCGCCAGGCACCGGCACCATCAAGCCGGCGCAACGCGACATCTACCCCCCGCGCGATACCACACGCAGCGGCAAGGCGCGGCA
The DNA here is from genome assembly GCA_028688905.1 of Acidiphilium sp. Taxonomy (GTDB): domain Bacteria; phylum Pseudomonadota; class Alphaproteobacteria; order Acetobacterales; family Acetobacteraceae; genus Acidiphilium. The sequence goes on from JAQTXH010000004.1 coordinate 177,432, forward strand.
ACAGAGTTATGCCGAGGCCCCCGCTGACCATGTGGATCAATGTGTGGAGCGAGGTGGCGGCGAAGGCGGCTTGCGGCGTCGCAGTGCGGCAGGCCGCCAGAACATGGTCCCGCAGGCAATGCCCGTCCTCCAGCAGAAGCATCGTCTCACGGGACAATGCCGCCATCGGCACGGCGTCCCTGGCGGCGAGAGGGTGTGCCTTGGGCATTGCCACCATGAATTCGTCCCGCGCCACGGGCAGCGTTTCTGCACCGCCACATGGGTAGGGTTCGGCAAGGATCAGCAGATCGAGGCGATCGGCAAACAGATCGTCGAGCAGACGCGCGCTGGTATCCTCACGCAGCATGAGGCGGAGGCCCGGATAGGTGTGGCGCAGGAGCGGAACGAGGCGCGGGAGCAGGAAAGGGCCAATGGTGGGAATGAGGCCGAGGCGAAGCTGACCGGCGAGCGGCGCGCGTATCGCGTCCGCCGCGTCCGCGATCTCCTGGAGGGCGGCGAGGGCGGTGTGCGCCCGCTCGACGAGTTCGGCACCCAACGGCGTGAAAACCACCCGGCGACCGGAACTACGATCGAGGATCTGGGCATCAAGGGTGCGTTCGAGAGCGATGATGCCGGTCGAAAGGGTGGATTGGCTAACCGCACAACGCGCCGCCGCGCGTCCGACGTGGGCGGTTTCGCCGAGAGCCACGAGATACCGAAGTTGCTGTGTGCTGGGGAGAGGAGTCATCACGGGTGTCCTTCATCGGTTCAATCGATCAACCTTGCGCAAATCTTTCATTGGCAATTGGCTACCAGAAACGCCATAACACATATCGTACGGTGTATGACCGTGTCGCGTTGCCGGGTACCGGTGCGTGAAAACATTACAAAATTGCAGGAGTTTCAAGGACATGCTGACAATCGGCGATCACCTTCCCTCATTCAGTTTGAAAGCCGTCAAGGGCGGCCCCGCCGGACTCAAACTCGACTCGGCCTTCATCGACATCACCGATAAGTCCGACAAAGGCAAGTGGAAGATCGTTTTCGCTTGGCCGAAGGACTTCACCTTTGTCTGCCCGACTGAAATCGTCGCATTCGGCAAGCTCGCGCACGACTTCGCCGATCGTGACGCCGTCGTCTACGGGCTTTCGACCGATAGCGAGTTCGTGCATATGAACTGGCGCATCCATCACGAAGATCTGAAGGGCTTGCCGATTCCGATGCTTGCCGATGTGAAGCGCGAATTGTCTTCTGCGCTGGGCATTCTGGACAAGCAGGAAGGTGTTGCGCTGCGCGCGACCTTCATTGTCGATCCCGAAGGCATTATCCGTTTCGTCTCGGTGAACGACCTTGATGTCGGCCGTAACCCGCAAGAGGTGCTGCGCGTCCTCGATGCGTTGCAGAGCGATGAGCTATGCCCCTGCAACTGGCAGAAGGGTGAGCCGACCTTGAAGGTTGCCTGAACTTCGTAACACAACACCATAATCCGCCGCCGTATTCGCCACGGGTGCGGCGGCGGACCGGACTACTCCACTGTTGCGTTTACTGGCGCGAAGTGATCAAGCGACACCAGATCTGAAATGACCGACGAAAGGAGAGCGCTCATGCCTCTCGAACAGCTGCGAAACCGCATCCCCGAATATGCGCGTGACATCCGCCTCAACCTCGGCACGCTGGCGACCGAACCGTCGCTCACCGAGCAGCAGCGTGCCGGTACTTTTGTCGCCGCCGCACTGGCCGCGCGCAACCCTGACGTGATCCGCGCGATCGAGGCGGAATTCAGCGCCAGACTCTCACCCGAAGCGTTCGATGCGGCGCGCGCTGCCGCCGCGATCATGGCGATGAACAATGTCTATTACCGCTTCACCCACTTGGTCGGCGGCGATTATGGCCGCATGCCGGCGCGGCTGCGGATGAGCGTGATTGGCAAGCCGGGCGTTCCGAAGGAAGATTTCGAACTTTGGTCGCTCGCGGTCTCGGCGGTCAATGGCTGCGGCATGTGCATGGAGAGCCATGAAACGGTGGTTCGTGCCGCCGGCATTACCCAGGAGCAGGTGTTGGCGGCCGTCAAAATCGCTGCCGTGATCCACGCCACCGCAACCGTGATCGACGCAGTGAACGCCCACCGGGATGTGGCAGACCATGCGCAAGCCGCCTGAAACCTGCGAGGACGTCGACGGTTCCGCCTGTCGGCCAGGCAGGTCTCTGGCCTAAATACCGGCCAGTTCCGTCATCAGCGCCTCGGTGGTGATTTGGCGACAATAGCCACGATTGTTGAATTGCGAATGGCGCTGCCGCTCGGCACTCAGGGTTGCGCACGCATCGGTGACCAGCGTGACCAGATACCCGTAGTCGCAGGCGTCCCGGACCGTGCTGTCCACACACTGGTCGGTCAAAACGCCAGACACGATTAGATGTTTCACGCCAAGATTTCCGAGTACGTAATGAATGTTTGTCGAAATGAAGACAGACGACGATGTTTTCGGAAAAACCAACTCGTCACCGACTGGTGCAATGGCGCTGAGAATTTTTGCATCGTGTGACCCTTTGGGGCAGAACAGGCCCGAAATTTTGTAGTCCAGGCCCTGGTCCCGCCCATCCTGGGTCAGACTTTCGATTACCGTATACATCACTTCGATGCCGGCCGTCCGGCAGGCTTGCTGAAGCATTGCCATGTTCGGTAGCGCCCGCTCGCGCATGTCACGCAGAAAATACCCGTATTCAGCCTCTACCTGCGCGGGCGAAAGTCCAGCATAGGCACCGCCGCCCTCGGCGCTGTAATTCTGCACGTCGATGAACAGCAAAGCAGTAGCCCCTTTGCGCACCGGAACATCGCGCGACAGCGCGAAATCCTTCACGCTGTGGCCCGATCCAGCATAGCCACCGCGCGCGGCAGCAGGCGCGCAAGACGCCGGCCCCATTCAGCCTGTCCCTCGGGGGTTTCGATCAGATCCTGGCGGATTTCGATTTCCACGTAGTCGAGATCACCATGCTCGGCATGCACCGGCACGCCATAATCGGTCTCGTCGCTCACGCTGTAGGGTTCGTTTTCGGCGACCACCAACTCTCCTTCGGCCACCAGCAGTCCGGCGAGCGCGCGCGATAGTCGCGGCCGGCGGTGGTAGAGCACGGCAACGTCCATCGGGCGCGGCACGCCTTGATAGATTGGGGTGAAACTGTGCATCGCGACATAAATCGGCGTGCGGCCCTGCGCGCGGCGTGCCGCGATCAGCCCGTCGATCGCTTGATGGTAGGGATCGAATATCGCTTGCCGTCGTGCGTCCTTGTCGGCTTTGTCCAACCCGACATTGCCAGGAATCGGCGTCATTTCGGAAATCACGGGAAATGCGCTGGCGACGTCGGGGCGGCGATTGCAATCGATGACCAGACGCGAATAAACCTGAAAAACCGCCGGCGCGCCCAACAAAGCGGAAAGCACCTCGGTCACCCCCGCGATGCCGATATCCCAGCCTATATGCCGCCCTCGTTCGGCCTCGCTCACGCCCAGGTTGGCCAGCCTGCGCGGGATCAGGTTTCCGGCGTGGTCGGCGGTCAGCAGAAACCGGCTTGCGGCATCCGGGCGAAGAACGCGAAACGGCGGCGGTTCGTCGGGTTCAATCATGATCGCCATTTCAGTAAACCGCCGCATAATTTTTGCAAACGTCGCCAGCGTCCATCCTCCCCTTCAGGCATTGCAATCTCCGCGCGCGGCCCATGCGGGACATCATGATCGTCGAGTGCGGTTTCGACCGGCCTTGTTCAGAACGGCTTCGCCGGGGATGATGTCCGCTGTGCGGTCGGCCTCAACCCTCCATATCCAGGACGATGGACTGCAGAATTTGTGGCGACCGCGCCCGCAGCATAGCGAACCATAGGGCACCGAACACCATGTAGCCGAGGAACAAATAGGGCAGAATATTATAAGGGTAGGCCGGCACCGGATAGACGCTGCCGAAGATCACAAACGTCATGAGAGCGACCCCGGCGATTCCGACCAGGACGTGACGGGGCTTCATCAAGCCCGCTTTTTTCAGATCCATCGGGGCGACAATACAGATCGTGAAATAGACGACTAGAAAGCCGAAGGTCGCGATGGTGCCGGTGTAGCCGAAGGCGTTGAGATAGCCGAGCGGCATGGTGGCGAGGGTGATTGCCATGATGATCCCGGCCGATACCAGCACCGCGACATGCGGGGTCTGGTGGGTTTTGTGGACCATGCCGACCGAGCCGTGCAGGAACTGGTAGCGGCCCATCGAGAACAACATCCGCGCCCCGGCGTTGACGCAGGCCAGGGCGCAGGCGAACGCGCTGATCATCGCGGCGAAATAGACCACGCCGGCCGCCCAGGGCAGGCCGGCCTTGTCGGTGACCGCGGCGAAGGGGGAGGCGCTGTTGCCGATCGCGGCGGCGTTGTTGTCGATCCCGAACACCATGAAATAGGCGATCAGGGTGAAGAACAATCCGGCGATTGCCGCGCTGAACACCACAGAGCGGGGAATGTTGCGACTCGGGTTGGACGATTCCTTGGCCAGGGTAGCGGCGCTCTCGAAGCCGACGAAGCTGAACACCACGAAGGGCAGCGCGTTCATGACCGCGCCGTACTTCAGATTGGAAAAATTCAGTTCCACCGGATCGATCACGGTACCATGGATGCCGATGATCATCGCGGTGATCACGATGATGATGCCAACCGAAATGGCTTCGAGCAACAGGCCCACCCGTGAGGAGAACTTGATGTCACGATAGGCGGCGTAGGTCACCATCCCAAAGAAGGCGATGGCAAATACCCATAGCGGCACGATGGTGGATTTTATGCCGAGGACCGCGAGAAAATTGCCGAGGAAAATCGGAAACCCGAGTACGACCGCGACGCCGGTCATCAAATACGCGGAAATCATCGACCAGCCGGCCAGACCACCCGCGAAGGGGCCGAGGGTGCGGCCGATATAGACGAAATACGATCCCGCCTGCGGATGCCGTGCTGCCAGGGAGCCGATCCCCGAGGCGACCAGCATGATGCCGATGGTCCCGATCAGGTATGAAAGCCACGAATCCACGCCGGCAAAGCCCGCGACCACCGAAATATTCAGCGCCGGCGTGAGGGTAGGGGCGATGTTGGCGATCGACTGACCGATGGTTTCCAGAAGACTCAAGGTGCCATGCCGTAATTGGTTGGCTGGAGTGGGGGCGGCGGTCAGATCGGCGAGGTCGGCGGTCGGGGAAAATTCGGAATTCGGACTCATCGCATTCTCTCCTGTGAGACGGTGCGTAAACGTAAGGCGGCGGCATGGGGCGGGTTGCGATGCGGATCAGCCATGACAGCAACTCGAAGCGCCGTGGCGCTTGCTGGCGCGGTTGGTGTCGGGCGGCAAGTCGAGCGCGGGGTTCTGATCGAAAAATCCGTTCGGCATCAGCATGAAGCCGGTGCTGATGCAGGGTTGTACCGGGAAATCCTCGGGACGCACCGGATGATGCAGGCCGAACACGTGCCACAGCACGATGTCCGCATCCTCGATGCCGCGATCCTGGGCGATGAATTTGACCAGACCCTCATCGCCGCTAGAGTGGTTCATGAAGTTGCCGGCGGGGTAGCGCTCCTCCGGGTCATAGGCGGTGACCCAGAGGTGATTGCGCATGAAGGCGGTACGATGACCGGACGGGCCATCGGGGGAAAGGAACGAGGTGATGACGTTGCGAGGTTCCAGCTTGTAGCCAACCGGCCGGCCAACATGGTTGAGGGCATGCGAGTTGATCACTTTCCAGAACCGCTGCTTGGCCGGATCGGCCCGGCGCGCCCCCTCGGATTCGGTGTGCAGGGTATGCTCGGTGAGGAAAAACGCATTGCCATAGGGGTTGTCCGGGCCTGGGGGTACCGCCTCGGTATCGCATTCCACCACGCTGTTGCACTCGCCATCGACGGCCATGTCGAGTCGGGCACAAAACGCGTGCTGGTGGATATGCCCCTCGACGCCGGGTGCGACTTCGGTGCCGTAGCGGGATGGTTTACCGGGGATGCAGGCGGTGGTGTTGATGACGCCGGTGGCCTTCATTTCGAATTCGATGGCTCCATCCTGGCGGAAATACCAGTAGGAGGCGTATTCGTAATTGCCAACGGTGCAGATGCACGAAATCACCAATCGCCGGCCACGGCGGATTTCGGCGCGGTCGGTGCGGAAGTCCCAGTGCTTCCAGAGCACGCCAGAATCTTCCTCGTGAATACAAATCGCATTCTCGATGGTATAAATCTCGCCGGTCATGGTGGTCAGGTGAGCATCGAGATAGGCGATATGGCCCAGACAGTCGCAGCCGAGCTTGAGCGAATTGGCGAGCTTGCCCAGTCCATACTCACCGATATCGAACACGTTCTTGCGCGCGTGGCCGGGTTCGGGCGAGCCGTAAGGCACCACCATTTCGGCCAGCGACGCGCGATGCACCACGCTGCGATCGTCGTAGCGAATATCATGCAGGGTGATCGCCTCGCGCGCATTGAACCCGATCACCAGCGACCATTTGTCCCAGGTGATCGCATGACCCTGTAAGTCGAAGCTGGCCCCCTCGGCCTGCACCACGTCGAGCGGCTTCAGAGGAGGACGAAAACTGTCGCGGAACTGAGATTCGTAGTTGATTTCCGCCATCGGTACCGGCAGGACGCCGTGGTCGTCGATTCGCAGCACTTTGCCGCGTTTGATATCGACAACGACATTCAACCCCCCAATCGGGTGGGCGTAGAGATTGTCGTTTTCGCGGGTGCGCAGCCAGCAGAAGGTGTGCGACAGATGCAGGCCGTCCTCGTCCGGCAGACCGAAATTGCCCGCCGACCACGGATCGACGCAGACCAGGCTCATATCGGTGATGCCGCGCTCGGCGCATGCCGCGATGAACGCGGGGTCGGTGCGCACGATCTCCTCAATCGCGATGAATTGCTCAAGCTGGATCATCGGTCGCGCGCCGGCCACGAATTGTCGGGTCGCCACAGCAGGCGGATCGAGCGTCACCGTCAGCTGCCAGACGCCTTGCTCCTCATTACGGAATACATTGGCACGCGCCGCCCGCATGATTGCGCCGTCGCCGCGCCACTCTCGCAGCGTGGTTTTGGATGGTTCGAGCAGTTCGATCGTCTCGAAAAACACCCCAAGATCCGATGCCGACCCCAATGCCGGCCCGAACGCCGGATCGGCGCGCACCGCCGCGACAACGGCGGTAATTTCCGCAGGCGTCAGCGGGGCGAGCGGATGCCTGGGGGATGCCGCTGTCGCCAGATCCGGTGTTCGTAGGGCCTCGATCTGGCCGGATACATTCTCGTCCATAATGTTTCCTTGCGTTCGGTGCTACAGGGGGGCACCGCGGTGGTCGATGCGTCGGGAGCCGAACATACGACCGAATGAGTAAGATACGCTTGACATTTGACGTCAAAATGAGCGATTCATAGTCTCCTATATCTATAGGATTAATAATTGTGCTGTTTATGCTAATATAATAAGCAATTATTGCTACGGTGACCATAAAGCATTCATATAGGTGAAGATTATGTGGTGACATGTCTGTTGAAGGATGATCCGACCCGATGCGATCCTGTAGCGCACCGACGATGCCGACACCTCCCAGGGCAGCCCCGGCCATTTGCGCGGTCGCGGCGAGCGGCATTCACGCGTTTATCGAAAATCAGGGTATCGCCGCGACAACCGTATTGCGCAACGCCGGTCTCAGATCCGATGATTTCACCGATCCGCTGACCCAGTTGCCGCTCGCGGATTATTGCAACCTTTTGGAACAAGCCGCACGGCACACCGGCCTCGACCGGTTCGGCTTGCGCTTTGGACTATCGCGCGGGATTCACCTGATCGGGGATTTGGGCGATCTGGCCTCCTGTGCGCCGACGCTCGGTGCCGCGCTCGCCGCCCTGTGCCGCAATTTTCCAGCTTTGCAGGAACAATCCGAACTGCGTCTGCGCCGTGATCAGACCCACGCCTACCTGGAATATCGGGTACGCGACGGACGCATCATCGCCCGCCGGCAGGACGCGGAACTGACCCTCGGGGTCATGGTGCGCCTGCTGCGCCAGGTGCTCGGGCCAGGCTTCGCGCCCGATGAAGTCAGCTTCGAGCACGTTCGCCCGTCGGATCGGGCCGAGTATCATATGTTGCTTGGCGCGGATGTAACGTTCAACGCCGAGGTCAACGCGATCGTGCTCCGAACCGAGGTACTGGCAACACCGATGCCCCGCCCCGATCCCGCGCGGGGTGCCCTGATCGAGGCTTCGTTGCGGGGGCGGGCCGGTTACGGTCGCGGCGACGATTTCGTGGGTCTGGTCCGTGAGGAAATGCGGGTCGCGATTGCGCGCGGCCATCCTGTACTTCATCCCCTCGTGTGCCACTTCGGCACCACGGAAAGCAGCCTCTATCGTCGCTTGCGCGCCGAGGGCATGACCTTTGCCGATTTGTTGCGCGGCGTGCGGCGCGAGGTTGCCATCAATTTGCTGGGCGAACCCCATATCCCGCTGAGTGAGATCGCATTTATGCTCGGATATTCCGAACAAAGCGCTTTCACACGCGCCTTCCGTGCCTGGACTGGCGTCAACCCTTCACGCTATCGCGCGGCCATGAGATTGTTGGTGGAGCCAATCGGGATCGAACCGACGACCTCCTGAATGCCATTCAGGCGCTCTCCCAACTGAGCTATGGCCCCCTCCGGCGATGGCGGCGTATAGACCGGGCGGCTGGGGCAGGCAAGGGGTGGAAACGCGGCGCGGTCGTGATATGAGATTGTGCGTTCGCCGGGTTAGCACAGTGGTAGTGCAGCGGTTTTGTAAACCGAAGGTCGGGGGTTCGAGTCCCTCACCCGGCACCATGCTTGCCTCATTCAACTTCCCTCATTCAAATAGTTGCCAGACGGTCTGTAAGCCGGGTTCTGTCCACATCCTTGCGGATGCTGGACGGCCATTCGTCTGGGACGCGCATTGCTGCACGCCTCGCGCGACCAACCCGGGTGATGGGTCGAAAACATCCCTGCGACCATGATCACTCACGCCGCTGACCACCCCTATTCGGTCTTGCTCCCGGTGGGGTTTACCCTGCCGCCCTCGTTACCGAGCGCGCGGTGCGCTCTTACCGCACCGTTTCACCCTTGCCCGCAAGCCACATGACGCAAGCCTTGCGCGTGCGGGCGGTTTGTTTTCTGTGGCACTGTCCCTGGGGTCGCCCCCGCCGGTCGTTAACCGGCACCGTGTTTCCGTGGAGCCCGGACTTTCCTCCGCCCCGGTTGCCCGGAACAGCGGCCGTCCAACCGTCTGGCACTGTCCTCTTCGACGATCGGGTCGTGCGGGTCAATGGGTGCCGGAAAATGCCGAGCGCCTCACACGCGGGGCATCGATGATCGCACCCCACCGCTTCCGCGGGTTCTCCAGAAGTCATCGCGCCATGGTTGCAAGACGCAAGGTAAGTTGAAAATGTGTTGGATCAGTTGCCGGAAACGACGGGTAGTATCGACCATGACAATATGATTTTCATTGCATAATATGTTTCCTAATGTTTCTATTCGGTGTTATCGAACCAAAACAGGCGGGCAGATTCAAAGCCGAGCCGAACTATACCAAATATACAGGAGGTTATCATGAAAGCCTATCTCGCGGAAATGGTTGGAACCTTTGTGCTGGTTCTGGGTGGTGTCGGCAGCGCGGTGCTGGCCGGCGGCCATATCGGGTTTCTGGGCGTGGCGCTGGCGTTTGGCCTGTCGCTGCTTGTCATGGTGTACACGATCGGGCCGATTTCGGGCTGCCACATCAACCCCGCCGTCACATTGGGGTTGTTCCTGGCCGGCAAGTTTCCCGCCACCAAGATCCCGGGTTACTGGGTATCGCAGATCATCGGCGCGATCGTGGCATCGGCGGTGCTGTTCCTGATCGCCAGTGGTCAGCCGCATTTCAGTGCGGTGGCCAGCGGCTTCGGCAGCAACGGCTATGGCGCGCGTTCGCCCGATCACTTCTCCATGGCGGCGGCACTTCTGACCGAGATCGTGATGACGGCCTTCCTGGTTCTCACCGTTCTCGGGTCAACCGACGTCCGCGCCCCGGTAGGCTTCGCCGGTCTGGCCATCGGCCTGGTCCTGACGGTGATCCACCTGGTCTCGATTCCGGTTGACAACACCTCGGTCAACCCGGCGCGCAGCATCGGCCCCGCGTTGTTCGCGGGTGCCGGCGCGATCGATCAACTCTGGCTGTTCATCGTTGCCCCCCTGGTCGGGGCTGCTCTGGCGGCCGGCGTTTATGCCGTCATCAGGGTAAACGAGCCGCTGATCACCACAAAAGTCGCTGAGCAGGCGCTGCCCTCCGAACAGTCGCAACGCCGGGTGCCCTGATGCGAAACGTCACTTGACGCCAACACGAAGGCTATGCGGCAGTACAACCGCTCAGCGCCGGTACTGGCCCAGTCCACAGATATATTGCCAGTGCGCGGCGCTGATCGGGCAGACCGACAAGCGCGACAGGCGAACCAGCGCAATACCGGCCAGCGCTGGATCAACCTTGATCGCGGCAAGCGTGACCGGTATCGGCATTGGGGCCACCGCTCGCATGTCCACTGCGACCCAGTCGCCGGTCGCCGCTGTGGGGTCGGGGTAGGCTTCGCGGACCACCGTCACCACGCCGACAATTTCGCGCCCTGTGTTGGAATGATAGAAAAATGCCTGATCGCCGAGGCGCATCGCCTTCAAATTGTTCCTGGCCATATGGTTGCGCACGCCGGTCCATGGTTCCACACCGTTCGCCACCTGCTGATCCCAGGAAAACGCAGCGGGTTCCGTTTTGACCAGCCAGGTGTTCATGCGCTCATCGCCCCATCGGCGAACTGTATTCCGGCATTTCGGCGGCGGCGCGATCATGAGCGAAGAGGATGAACGGCACGGAAATCTCCAGTTATTTTTACCCCGGACCTGTCTGCCACGATTGAATGATATATAACAACGCCAAGATGTGATCGACATTGCTCTGGCATTACCCACAACGGGGATGTCAAAGCCCTGATTTCGGATTAAACCCTCACTCATGGAACGGACAGGAATGCCGGACTACACCGGTCAAACAGTTGTCAGCCCGATTGGCATGCCACCGTCGCGAGCGGGCGCGTGGCTGCACCGCTTCGCTAATCCCGGTCGGTTTCAGCGTCTGGTGCAACCAGTTCTGCCGTTTCTGGCGGCGTTCGCGTTTGTTGTCACCGTAACCGGATTGGTCTGGGGCTTCTTTTTCGCCCCGGCCGACTGGCAGCAGGGTATCGCCTCGCGGATTATGTATGTCCACATCCCCGCCGCCTGGGTGGCGATGAACGGCTACGCGGCCCTGGCGATCTGTTCGCTGCTCTCGATCGTGTGGCGGCATCCGCTGGCGGATATCGCGGCGAAGGAAATCGGGCCGGTCGGCGCGGGATTCACCGCACTGTGCCTGATTTCCGGCTCGCTCTGGGGCCGGCCCGAATGGGGTACCTACTGGGTGTGGGATGCGCGGCTGACCTCGGTGCTGATTTTGCTGTTCCTCTACCTCGGCCACATGGCTTTGATCCGCGCGTTCGATAATCCGCAGCATGGTTACCGGGCGGCGGCGATTCTGGGGCTGGTGGGCGCGGTCAACCTGCCGATCATCGTGTTCAGCGTGTATTGGTGGAATACGCTGCATCAAGGCAATTCCATCTCCGTGACCGGTCCGTCGAAGATTTACATCACCATGCTCTATCCGCTGATCATCAGCACCGTCGGGTTCTACCTCGCCTTCGCCGCGATGTCCCTGGGCCGGATTTCCAGCGGTATCATGGAAAACCGGGCGCGATCGCTGTTGCTGGCGCAGGCCGAGCGGGGTGGGGCATGATCAAGCATGTTTTGCCGTATGTGGTGGGAAGTTATGGGGCTGCCATTCTGATCCTGGGGTTCCTGGCGCTGACGTCGTTGCTGCGCTATCGCGCGGCACGGCGGCGTCTGGCGGCCGTTGAACCCCGCAGCCGCAGAAGCGACGGATCGGATCATGGACGGCAGGGTGTAAAGTCATGATGAGTCGTAAACAGCGCCGGTTGTGGTTGGTGATCGCCTGCGGGATCGGCGTGTCCAGCGCCACCGCCCTGATGCTTGTGGCGTTCCGCTCCAGCCTGTCGTTCTTTCTGTCGCCGAACGAGGTGTTGGTCAAACACCCGTCGCCCGGCATGGTGTTCCGCCTTGGCGGCGTGGTGCAGGCCGATACCGTGGTGATGGGCACCCGCGACAACAAACCCTACACGACGTTCCGGATCACCGATGGTCAGGCCTCGATCCCGGTCGTCTATACCGGCATTTTGCCCGGTCTGTTCCGCCAAGGACAAGGCGTGGTGACGATCGGCGCGATGACCAAGGGCGATCGTGAATTCGTCGCCGATACCGTGCTCGCCAAGCATGGAGCCAGCTATATGCCCGCCGATGTCGAACAGGCGTTGCGCAAGGCCGGCAAATGGAACCCGAAATTTGGCCCGGCACCGAATGCGGCGACCTGGGACGATAAATCACCCCGTACCATCGAGGCTGACAACAATGGATAGTTCGACGACGAGGCTGACAGCATGATCCCCGCTCTTGGTCATTTTGCCATTGCCCTCGCCTTGGCGCTCGCTGTGGCGCAAGCGGTGATCGGGTTGTTCGGTCCGATGCTGCGCGACCGACTGGTGTTGCGCGCCGCCCCGGCACTGGCGATCAGCCAGTTTCTGATGCTCGCCGCCGCTTTCGCCGCCCTGGTGTGGGCGGGTGTGGTCTCGGATTTCACCGTGCGCAACGTCGCCGAATTTTCATCGAGCACGACGCCGCTATTTTACCGGGTCACCGGCACCTGGGGCAATCACGACGGTTCGATGCTGCTTTGGTGCCTGATCCTGTCGCTCTGCGGTGCGACAGTCGGGGTGTTCGGCAATAATATCCCGTCGAGTTTGCGTTCGCGGGTGCTGGGCGTGCTGGGGTTGGTTTCCGGCGGGTTTCTGCTGTTCACCATCATGGTATCCGACCCGTTCCGCCGGATCTGGCCGCCACCGCTGCATGGCGCGGGCGTCAACCCGATTCTGCAGGACCCCGGCCTCGCGGTGCATCCGCCGATCCTTTACGTCGGCTACGTCGGCTTCTCGATCGCCTTTGCCTTCGCCGTCGCAGCGCTGATCGAAGGTCGGGTCGATGCCGCCTGGGGCCGCTGGGTGCGGCCGTGGACCCTGGTGTCGTGGGTGTTCCTCACCTGCGGCATCTGCTTCGGCTCGCTCTGGTCCTACTATACCCTGGGCTGGGGCGGCTTCTGGTTCTGGGACCCGGTGGAAAACGTGGCTTTGCTGCCCTGGCTGACCGGCACCGCGCTGATCCACTCCGCCATCGTGGTGGAAAAACGCGAGGCGTTGAAAACCTGGACGGTTCTGCTCGCCATCGTCACCTTCTCGCTCAGCCTGTGCGGCACCTTCCTGGTCCGTTCGGGGTTGCTGAACTCGGTACATGCATTTGCCGCCTCGCCCAACCAGGGGCTGTTCATTCTGACGCTGCTCGCCATCACGATCGGCGGATCGCTGCTGCTGTTCGCGGTGCGCGCGCCGGTGCTCTCGGCCACCGGCATGTTCGCGCCGGTGTCGCGCGAGGGGGCGTTGATTCTGAACAACGTGTTCCTGTGCATCATTGCCGCGGTGGTGTTCACCGGCACGATGTACCCGCCGTTCGTCGATCTCGCATTCGGGATGCAGTTGTCGGTCGGCGCGCCGTTCTATGATCAGGCGGTGCTGCCGCTCACGGCTCCCCTGATCCTGGCGATGGCGGTGGGGCCGATGCTGCCGTGGAAACGCGGCGCGATCGGGCCGGCGCTGGCCAAATTGTGGTATGGCGCGGTGGCGGCGCTGATCGTGTTCGGCTTCCTGATGTTCAAGGGCCATTTCATCGCGGCGCTTGGACTTGCTGGGGCCACCTGGGTGATCATCGGTGCCTTCATCGACCTTGCCGAACGGGTCCGGTTGTTCCGGGTGCCGTTTGGGCAATCGCTGTCGCGCCTCACCACCATCCCGCGCGCCGCGGTCGGGGCGGTCATGGGGCATCTCGGTTTCGGCATCGTGGTGCTGGGCATCGCGGGGATGACGTTGCGGGTTCATACCGTGACGGTGCTGCATCCCGGTCAGTCGGTCGATCTCGGCGGGTTCAACTGGAAACTCGAATCCATCGTGCCGGCGACCGGGCCGAACTATGCCGCGCGGCTTGCGACCATCAAGGTTACCCGTCACGGCAAACTGGTCATGATGTTGCATCCGGAGCGGCGGTTCTTTACGGCGGAAAAGGTCAAAACCGTGGCGGCGGCGATTCAGACCAACGGGGTGCGCGACATGTTCGCCACCTTCGCGGGCGAGGATAACACCGGCGGCGGCGAATTCCGGTTCAATGTGCATCCGTTCGCCCCGGAGATCTGGCTCGGCGGGTTCATCATGGCGCTGGGCGGTGCGATTTCGCTGAGCGATCGGCGCTTTCGCGTCGGTGCCCCGGCCCGCGCCAAGGCGCGCAAGCCGGCCGGTTCGGCGACGGTCTGAGCCGGTTGGATGGCAACGCCGCTCTCCCGCCGCCTGATGCTCGGCATTCCGCTCGCCACCGTCGCGGTGGGCGGCATCGGCTTTTATGCCCTGCTCGAACGCATGGGCAAGGGCACCTATAACCCGCAGGCGTTCAACAACCCGCTGGTCGGGCGGAAAGTGCCCGATTTCACCCTGCCTGGGGTCGATGGCCATGAAGGCTTCGACCAGGCCGCGATGATCGTGCAGAAACGGCCGCTGCTGGTCAATTTTTTCGCCTCCTGGTGCGTGCCCTGCGCTGGCGAAGCGCCCTATCTCGATGCGATCGCCAAGTCCGGCCTCGATATCTGGGGTATCGCCTATCAGGACAAGCCGGCTGCCCTCGCGCTGTATCTCGCGAAATACGGTAACCCATATCACCGCCTCGCCAGCGACATCGATGGCCGGGTGGCGATCAACTGGGGTGTCTACGGCGTGCCGGAAAGCTTTCTGGTCGCCCCTGGCGGCATGGTGCGCTGGCACACCGCCGGACCGCTGTTTCCCGAAGTGATCGAGGATCAGCTCAAACCGGCGTTGCAACGGCTGACATGAGGCTGAGCCGATGAAACGCCTGCTTATTCTCTGCGCGATCGGCCTTGGCCTGGCGCTGGGCGCCGCCGCCGCCGCCGATACGCCAACCACGATCAAGCGTGACGGCGTGGTGCTCACCCTGCCGCAGGAAAAACGCGCCGAAGTGATCGGCGACAAACTGCGCTGCCTAGTCTGCCAGAACGAGACGGTCGAAAACTCCCAGGCCGACCTCGCCAAGCAATTCCGCGGCATCATTCGCAGGCACGTGGTGCTGGGCGATACCAACAAGCAGATCATCGACTTCATGGTGCATCGCTATGGGATTTTTGTGCTCCTCAAACCGCCGCTGATCCCGCTGACCTGGCTGCTGTGGTTCTCGCCGGGAATTGCGCTGGTGCTGGGCCTGCTGGTGCTGCTGATCGCGCGCCGGCGCAAGCAAACCGGCCCGCCTCCGCTATCGCCTGACGAGCGTGACCGTCTGAAGGAATTGCTTTCGTGATCTGGCTTTGGATGGCGTTGTTATCGTTGCTGGCGATTGCGCCGGTGATTGTGGTGTGGCTGCGGCGCGGCGCGATCCGCTACCGGCGTGATACCGCGGTGGCGCTGCATCGGGCGCAACTCGATGAGATCGAGCGCGACCGGATTGATGGCAGGCTGCCGGAATCGGAGTTCCAAGGTGCGAAACTCGAGGTGCAACGCCGCCTGCTGGTCGCCGACACCATCCCCGAACCCGAAGCCAACCGCAACGCGCGCGGCCTGCTGATCGCGACACTGGTTGCGATCCCGGTGATCGCTCTCGCGCTGTTCGTGCCGTTCGGTATGCCGTTCATTCCCTCCGAGCCACATGCGGCGGTGATGCGGGCGGAAACCGCGGCCCGCGCCCAAGATGACGCGCTGGTCGCCAAACTGGAACAGAAGCTCGCGGAAATTCCGCCCCATTCCGAACAGGCACGGCAAGGCTATTTGCTGCTGGGTCAGGCTCTGGTCTCGCAGCACAAACTCGCCGCCGCCGCCAAGGCCTGGAGCGTGGCGCTGAGCATGAAATTCAACGCAACCTTGGCGGCTGAAACCGCCGAAGCTGAAACCGAAGCTGCCGGCCACGTCACCCCCGACGCCGCAACCCTGTTCCACCAGGCACTCGACAAAGCGCCTACCAACGCCCCCTGGCGTTCCCTCGCCGAACAACGCCTCCGCGAAGCCGCCGTTACCTTGCCAGCGGACCCCGGCAATGCCATGTCCAAACCATGACCGAGGCCGCGAAAGACCCAAAACCCACTCCGCCGCCCGCTCTTAAGCCGGTGCCAAAGCCCATGCCAAAAGAAATCGGTGGCCCCAAAGGCCCTGAACCGACACGCTATGGCGATTGGGAACACAACGGCAGGTGCAGCGATTTTTGACCCGCGTCGCCGTATAGTAGCGGTCGTTCTGCATGCGCGAAGCGTCACTGGCCCCTGATACAAGCACTGAAGACAGTTTTCCGGCTAGCGATCCGCCGTCGCATTCTGGCGTGATCGAACCCGGCAGCTGAATAAAGCCGGGTTCGAGTGGCGTACGGAGCGGTATCGCAGCACGGAAAGCCTGCGCCATTACACGGACTTCACCGCTGGAACGCCAGAATCTCCTCGGTTATCACTGTAAAGCCGACGAGCACGTTTGACCCGAAGGTCGTGGTGATTGCAACATCGGTGGCGTCGCGCCCGCGCGCCATCAGGATTCGGCCGATCCGGGGGCGGTTATGCCGTGCGTCGCACGTGTACCAGCGTCCGCCGAGGTAAACGTCGAACCAGGCGCTGAAATCCATGGGGGCGGCCGAATAGGGCACCCCGATGTCGCCAAGGTAGCCAGTGCAGTAGCGCGCCGGGATGTTCATGCAGCGGCAGAAGGTGACGGCGAGATGGGCGAAGTCGCGGCACACGCCGCGCTGCTCCATGAACGCCTCCCATGCCGTTTTGGTAGGCCGCGCACTGGCGTAATCGAAGGTGATGCACTGATGCACAAAATCGCAAATCGCTTGCACCCGTGCCCATCCCCCTTGAACATGGCCGAATAGCGACAACGCGATGTCGGATAAGCGATCGGTTTCGCAATACCGGCTACCCAACAGATATATCAGTATATCGGTCGGCAATTCTTCGACCGGCACTTGCACGGCACCTGGCGCGGTCCGGTCCGGCTCGCCAAAGTCGCGCACCTGAAAATCGGTCATGATGCTCAACTGCCCCGTCGGGGCGACGATGCGGCTGCACCGGTTGCCAAAACTGTCATCGTAAATCGTGATCGGTACCGGCCGATTGAACATCAGTCGATGTTCGGTCAACAAATCCGGCTCGCGTGAGGGATGTATGTTCAGCATCAGTACCATGGGCGTCGGGTTCGGGCACTCAAAGACGATCTCAAAGCCGGCGCGGATTATCATTTTCGGTAACTCCATCAGCTTTGTTAAGCAAACCTCAGGTGGCTTGCGCGAAAGTCGAAGACTTATGACCGTGCGTTGGAGTGGGATGGCGTCTTGTTACGCAGCGGCATCGCACGGATCGCCATTAGGTGGGGTATCGCCCCCGAGGGCAAGCATTCTTTCGCGGGTTCAAGGGGAGACATTGTGCCGAAAACCCGCATGATGGCCAAACGCTCCCCACAACTCCCTCAAAACTGCGTAATTCGATATATCCAATAAGCCATATCGCGATACCCACATACTGGAAAGACGATGTTCATTCGCCAAATGACCTACCTTGTTGCGCTCGACCGCGAAAAACATTTCGGCCGCGCGGCTGATGTCTGTAACGCGACCCAATCGACGCTGTCCGCGGGCCTCAAGTCGCTGGAGCGCGAACTCGACATGCGGCTCGTCGTTCGAGGGTCCCGTTTCATTGGGCTGACACCCGAGGGCGAACGGGTGGTCGATTGGGCCAGCCAGATTCTCGCCGACTATGAAAGCTTGAAGCAGGATGTCGAGATGTTTCGCGGTGGCTTGCAGGGAACGCTGCGGCTCGGCGTTATTCCAGCCGCCTTGCCATCGGTGGCAACGCTTACGGCCCCATTCGCCGCGAAACATCCCCAGGTCGCGATCGACATCCAATCGATGACGTCGATCGAAATTCAGCGCGGCCTCGACAAATTCGAAATCGACGCCGGGATGACTTATCTGGAGAATGAACCACTCGCTCACGTGCGCAAGATGGCCCTTTATCGTGAGCGCTATCTGTTCGTGACCAATCGTGCCTGCTCCTGGGCGGGTTCCGCCTCGATCACCTGGCGTGATGCCGCGAAGGAAAAGCTATGTCTGCTCAACGAAAACATGCAGAATCGGCGCGTCCTGAACAATGTGGTTCGCGCCATTGGATGTGAACTCACGCCAAGTGTGACGGCCAATTCATTTCTCGCGATCTGTTCGCATGTCTGTAGCGGCGCGTGGTCCAGCATCATCCCGCACACATTTGCTTATATTTTTGCGGGCTGCGAAGACCTGGCGCTGATCGATCTGGTCGAGCCGGTTCACAGTCAGACCGTTGGTCTCGTGGTATCCGGCAGGAATCCACTGCCGCCGCTTGCCCGTACGCTGATGAGCTGCGCATCGCGACTGAACCTCGGCGCGGTCATTGGCGGCGAGACATTGCCGCCCCCCTGATCGATGCCGTCGATCAGGTGTTTTAGCGAATTCATTTGATGAACCGGGTCTGGCATTCCAGTTTGTAAACGCCGGCACCGAGCGAAAAGCCCTCAACAGGAACCAGGGCCATCCGGCAAGGATGCGCACGGACAAACCGAAGCGCAGTCCCCTGATCAAATCATAAATGGAGTTGAAACGATGGCGAAAATTGTATGCGTTCTTTATGATGACCCGGTTGACGGTTACCCGACATCATATGCCCGAGACGATATTCCCAAGATTGTCAAATATCCCGACGGTCAGACGGCACCGACCCCGCAGGCGATCGATTTCAAGCCCGGCGAACTGCTCGGCAGTGTCTCGGGTGCGCTGGGTCTACGTGATTTCCTCGAAAAATCAGGCCACACGCTTGTGGTGACGTCGGACAAGGATGGGGCAAACTCGAAACTCGACCAGGAACTTCATGACGCGGAAATCATCATCTCCCAGCCCTTCTGGCCTGCGTACATGACAGCCGAGCGTATTGCCAAGGCACCCAAACTCAAGATGATCATCACGGCCGGCATTGGCTCGGACCATACGGATTTGCAGGCCGCGATGGACCGCGGCATCACCGTCACCGAAGTCACATACAGCAACAGCAACAGCGTGGCCGAGCACGTCGTGATGATGATTCTGGCGCTCGTGCGCAATTACATTCCCTCATACAATTGGGTCATCAAGGGAGGGTGGAACATTGCCGATTGCGTATCGCGTTCATACGATCTGGAAGGAATGCACGTCGGCACGGTAGCGGCGGGGCGCATCGGCCTGCGCGTTCTCAGGCTTCTCAAGCCGTTCGGGGTTCAACTCCACTATATGGATCGCCATCCTTTGCCGGAGGCGGTCGAGACCGAGCTGAACCTGACCCATCACAGCAGCCTGGAGAGCCTCGCGAAGGTTTGCGACGTGGTCACGCTCAATTGCCCGCTGCACCCGGAGACCGAGCACATGGTCAACGCCGACTCGCTGAAAAACTTCAAGCGCGGTGCCTACCTGATCAACACGGCACGCGGCAAGCTGTGCGACACCAATGCGGTGGTGGCGGCACTGGAAAGCGGCCAGCTCGCCGGCTATGCGGGCGACGTGTGGTTCCCGCAGCCAGCACCGGCGGATCATCCCTGGCGGACCATGCCGCACCATGGCATGACCCCGCACATTTCCGGCACCAGTCTCTCGGCGCAGGCTCGTTATGCGGCGGGCACGCGCGAAATCCTCGAATGCTATTTTGAGGGGCGGCCGATCCGCGACGAATATCTGATCGTGCAGGATGGCAGGCTGGCCGGGGTCGGTGCGCACTCCTACAGCGCGGGCAATACGACCGCCGGTTCCGAAGACGCGGCGAAGTTCAAACACTAGACCAACATTGCTTTCGGTTGGTGTTTTTGCGCCAACCGAGTGCAGTGAAAATGCTTGCAGAACCAGAGCGCGCCATTCTTGAACGATCGCGCTCGTTTTATAAAAGCCCCGGCTCATCCGACAGGGGATGGGTCGGGGTGTGCTGGACGCTGGAATGGTCTTTTTAATAGAATCCTCATGGTTTCGAGACTCTCATCCCAGGAGGTAAAACGCGATTGTGATGATAGAGCCTGATCGTTTCAGGACGAACAGGCTCTATCTCTATTTTTGCCTGCAATTTCGTCACATTCGATTGCCGCAAGGCGTCAACCTCAAGCAATATTGCTAATCCACAGGCTCTGGAAGAGCCCCTGGTGGATCACCAGTTCCGGCAAGGCCGCACACCATCGGCGGTCGGCCGCCTTGCGGGGCAGCAAATGCACGGTGCTTATGTCGCGCGGGCGATTCCTATGCTATTTATACACGACGCTAGTCCGAAACTGGCCATGCCCCGGATACTGAGGTAGTACGATGCCACCTTGCTGCATATGTTATACAACGGATCCTGGCTATTTGCTTCCGACGTTCGTCAGCGCGATACAGGCGCGTCGTCATACAGCGGTCGCCAGCGCGGATATTGCGATTTACAGTTTTGGTGAAACCAGCAGCGCGGCGCGTGCCTTCGACCATGCCTGCCAGACCGAAGGGATTAGATTTTTTTCCGTCAGAGCAGAGGAAATCGGTGGCGCAAGCGCCATGCTCGCCCGCCTGTTTCTGACACGCTTCGTGCCATCGGAATATAAGCAGTTCTTATATATCGATGGAGATACGCAAATCACTGAATCGCTTGACCCGCTGGTGGATTATCCCGTTCCGCCAGGACAGTTTCTGGCCGCCACCGATCCTATGACCTTCGCTATTCTCGGCCGGACGAAACATGACAGGGATATTTCAGAATATTTTTCATCCATCGGTATTCCTGCTGGCGCTGAGAATAATTATTTCAACACGGGTGTTCTGCGGATTAATCGCGAAGGCTGGGAGGAACTTGGCCTTGGGGCCTGGAATCTCTTCCGCAAGCATGAGCGTCGTTCGCGCTTCCCGGATCAGGATGCATTGAATATCGTTGGTGGCGCGAACCGTATCCCGATGTCACTGGCGTGGAATTTCCCAATTTTCATGCGCAACTCACGGGTCGAGACGATCATCAAGCCGCGCATCTATCATTTCATGGGAAGTCCAAAACCATGGCACGGCGTTTTTCTGCCTTGGGGTGCCAGTGTTTACCAGCCCTATGTGGAGGCCGTGAAGAAATATCCCGACCTTGCTGCTTATCTCTCCGTAATGCCGCTGCAAAAAAAGCTCCGCTATATGCTCCAGCAGCACTATAAACAAGGCTTGGAGACTGTCACCTGGGGCTTCAGTGAACGCCGCAACCGTATTCTGAATTATGAAAACAGCCTGACGCGCGCATAAAGGCTTTGCGGCAAGGATTAGGATAGCATGATAATTCCGCTTGGGCGCGTATTATACTACTGGTTGCGGGTTTTCTGACCTGCAATGAGCCGAAAATCGCAACGGGGACAACGGTGCGATGGAATCGAGGCGTTGGCATGTGCGGCAAGACAAATGGCTCGAAGCTCAGTTTCGTCGGAATCCATTACCACTGCTGGCTTTTTGCCATCCTTGCCCCCAAACGTTCGGTTTCTGTAAGGGAGCCGCAATAATTCAAAAGTTCACATGTTTCCAGACACTTGCAGCCGATTTCGATTTTCCGGAAAACCCGCAACCAGTCGTAAGGGTCACTCGATCGATTCCATTGCTTAGGTTCGGTGTCAATCAAGCAGTTTGAGGAGGCCTAAATGCGCCATTCCGACCTCCTCAAAAGCCGTTCATTCAGGAAAAATAACTGTCGTCGAGCAGCATGTCTTCGTAGAAGGCACCGTAGCCATCGGTGGGGTGGCGGATGTGGATTTCCAGCACCCAAAGGAGCGGGGAGGGTTTGAAGTCTACGTCGGCCATGGGGCCGTCGTAGATGGCGGCGTGCGGGAAGTTTGACAGGCGGTGGCCGGAGAGGTCCATGTTGAGTTCCCAGCCCAGGGATTGAGCCTCCGTGACGGCGAACTCGTAGAGTTCCTTGCCGGTCAAGCCGGTATTTTCCCATTTGTGGCGGACGGTGTGGAAGAGGGTGCGGGCGTCGGCGGCGCATTTTTCCTTCTCAGGCGCGGAGCCGACGACGAAGGTGTCGCCGCCGTCGCCTTCCCAGTCTTCCCAGACCGGGCCGATGTCGATGAGGAAGATGTCGTTGTCCTTCAGGATGATGCCGGGGTCGGATGGGGCACCGAAGGTTTTCAGGGTGTTGGTGCCGAAGCGGACGTAGACGTCGTGCCAACCGCGCACCATGTCGTTGGTGGCGAGGAGTTCCTTGGCTTGCTCGACGGCGTCTTCTTCCAGCATGCCGGGTTTCACGAAAGCGGCGATCTGGTTGATGATGGCGCGGGTTTTGCCGCGCATTTTAAGCATCTGCTCCTTGGTGAAGGCGGGGCCGACGGCTTCATAGGCGATTTGCTTTTCTTTTAGAACGGTGCTCATGATTTAATCTCCTGAGTGGGTGGTCTGAGTGTGGGAGCCTTGGGAACGATGGGGTCGGGCGTGATGCGCAACCCGGATAAACGACTTTCAAGAACGATCTGGCAGGCCAAACGGTGGTTTACTTCGTCCTGGTTTGCCTCTCGCGATCTCAGGAAGCGCAGCATCCTGGTCTCGGAGGTGGAGGGTGGTGACAGGCGGTTGAAAAAGGCATCATCCACCAGCACTCGGCAGGCACCGCAGATACCGCGGCCTTTGCACACCGTTTGGATTTTCTCGCCCGCATTCTGCATGGCGGAGAGGACCGTATCTCCTGGCTCGGCGATGATTTGGGCATCGCCGACCAGGAGCAGAACGTTAGGAACGCTAGGCATCCTGGGCCAGTTCAGGGAAGCCGCGGCTGGCGATGACCAGACGGCGATTCTGGAAGGCGATCCAGGCGCCGCCGATGATGAAGTAAGCGGCAAACATATACGGAAAGTATTTCACCGGTGCCGGCGGCACCGGGTACACGCTGCCGATGGTCGGCACCATCAGCAGCACCACCGATGCCACGGCAATGGCGACATGCCATGGCTTCAGCTGTCCTAACGACTTCACATAAAACGGTGCCGCAATGGAGACGAGAAGATATGCAACGATGAAGCCGAAGGCAGCGAGTGTGCCGGCATCGTTGAACATATCGCCTACAGCCATGCCTTTGATCAAGCCGATCGTCGGCAGCCCGAAGGAGATCGCACACATGATGAACACTGCGATATGCGGTGTTTCATTGATCTTATGCGAGTCGGCGGTAAATTTATGGAACAATCCCTGCTGGCCCATGATGTAGATGATCCGCGCGCCGGCATTGAGGCAAGAGAGGTTGAGCGCGAAGAAGCTCACCATCGCGCCTACCGAAAGCGGTATCGCCATCCAAGGCATATGCACCAGGCCCGCGATCGTGTTCAGTGGCGCTGTCAGCTGGTCCAGTGTCGGTTTGGTTCCATTTGTCGCCTGTATTTCGACATAGGTGACAAACACGAAGAACACGCCGGCGATAATCAGGCTAACGATCACCGACCAGGGAACCGCTTTTAGCGGATTGCGCGCCTCGTCACCGAACGCTGTCGCGGATTCGAAACCGACCAGCGAGAACACGGCGACAACGACACCGAGGCCGAGTGTGCCGATATTGAGGCTTGGCAGCGCGAATTGCGTCGTATCGACAGTGAAACCGTGGAAACCGAGTGCGATCAGGCAAAGTACGGTGATGAACGCCATCGAGACAGCTTCCAGCACCAGCATTACTTTGGCCGACAGCGCCACGTTCTTCCAGGCCATGAAGCCGGCAATGCCGATGCACACGACAAACAGAATGATAGCCGGGCAGTTGACGCCCGCCATCGAAAGCAGAGTCTGCGCGAAGGTGGTGAAACCATTGAGGCCGGCATCGGAAATGCCGAGATAGCACCAGATCAGCGCCCAGCCGCCGAGGCCGCCCACCACATTGCCAAGCCCTTTGCAGATATATTGATACATCGAGCCCGAACCCGCGAAACGCGAGGCGAACTGATTAAGGTTGAACGCCACGAACAGCAGCATCACGGTGCCCAGGGCGTAGGAGAGCCAGCTCCAGGCACCGGTGGTTCCATACATCAGCGGAACAATCAGCGCGGCCGTCATGGTCGGCGAGATCAGGGCTATATTCTGGGCAAGCAATTCCAGTGGGCCAAGGGCATCTTTTTTCAGCGCCTTCACAGGCGAAATCGGCGGTGCGGTCATCGCTGCAATCCTTCTCCAATCCGTGCCGTTGGTTTCGGCGGGTTCAAATTACAGATTGCGTGATGGCGCTGGTCTTTTTTGATCTTGCCAAGGCTACCATAAGTATGGATGATGCATATCCTCCAGTTTCAATAAATTACCTGGACCAGCTATTCGTGAGGATTTAATGTTACGGCCATGGGATATCCGTATCAGTTTTGAACGCACTGGCACGACCCCCACTTGGCTACAAATTGCCAATACAATCGTCGATGCGATCCGCAGCGGAAGCTTAGCCCCAGGAAGCGCTTTGCCGGGGACCCGCGAACTGGCGACGCGTGTCGGAGTCAACAGAAAAACCATCCAGCAATCCTATGGTGAACTCATCGCCCAGGGTTGGCTGACGGCAACAGCCACACGAGGCACCTTCGTGTCCGCACTTTTACCGATTGTCGACTCTGACCGTGCCTCGAAAAAATCTCCGCGGTCGAATGCGGCTCTTCTCCTTCGTCGTGAAGCACCGGACCTCCTGTTGCCGCTTGCCGAGCCAAATATATTGAAATTTGATGACGGCGCGCCCGATACCCGTCTAATGCCGGCGGAGTTGGTTGTCCGCGCTTACAGGCGTGCCCTCCTAAATGGGTCTCGGCGTAATCTGCTAGGCTATGGTGACCCACGAGGAACTGAGGTACTCCGCCAAGCCGTGGCGGATATGTTAAATGCAGACCGCGGCTTGAACTGCACAGCCGATAACATCTGCATCACACGTGGCAGTCAAATGGGTATATTCCTTGCGACGCGTCTTTTGGCACAATCGGGGGACACGGTTGTTACCGAAGTATTAAGTTATCCTCCTGCCCGGGAAGCGTTCCGGGCTGCTGGCGCAGCGATTCTTAGTGTTGGACTGGACGAGTCTGGCATGCGTGTGGATGAGTTAGAAGCCTGCTGTCGCAAAATGCGCATCCGAGCAGTCTACGTGACACCGCATCATCAGTTTCCGACGACGGTGGTGATGCCGCCGGAGCGGCGAATTCGCCTTCTCGCACTTGCAGATCAATTTGATTTTACGATCGTGGAAGACGATTACGATCACGAATTTCATTTCGGGCATCGCCCAATGTTGCCTTTGGCGAGCGCACGCAACTGGGGGCGAGTGCTCTACATTGGCTCATTATCCAAGATTTTGTCGCCCTCGCTGCGTGTCGGGTACCTTGTGGCTACGCCAGAGGTGATAGAACGTGCTGCGGCTGAGATCATGATGATTGACCGGCAAGGTGACCCGGCTATGGAAGCCGCAGCAGCAGACCTCATGAGTTCAGGGGCACTGAAAAGCCACACTCGCAAGGTACTTCGTAGTTATGTTCGCCGCAGGGAGTGCTTAGCAAACGCTTTGCGAGATAAGCTTGCCAATTTAACGGATTTTACCCTTCCACAGGGTGGACTGGCTTTATGGGTAGAATTTGTGAAACATATTGATCTCGCAGAGTTTTGTAGAAATGCTCAAAAAGCCCGTGTAGGCATCACGCCAGGACAGGCTTTCGCAACCAACGGCTACATCACTAACGGTGCTCGACTGGGTTTTGGCAGTTTGGATGAGCGAGAGTTGCGTGAGGCTGTGGGGCGTCTAAAAGTTCCTGAATAGCCAAAACTAAGCTGTAGAAAGTTGGGCAGCGAAATTTATGCAGCGACGCTGCCCTATGGAGGATATGGGCACAACGCAAGGGCGTTGCACACATCCCCACAGGGACAACAACCGCCAGAAAAGGACGCAATTTTTGAAAATGAAGTTGTAGGAAATGCAGGCAGCCGTCTGGCCCAGACACGGAATCCTGGGCCACCTCCGTGCGATGGCTTGGCGGGGGTTCCACGTCGCGGTGGACGCCATGTGGACACCGCGCCCAAAGCGAGAAAGGCCGCCCCAAGGCAGCCTTCTCATAACGCTCTAATTTTCCTGAAGAAATCTGGAGCGGGCGATGGGATTCGAACCCACGACCCCAACCTTGGCAAGGTTGTGCTCTACCCCTGAGCTACGCCCGCGTCCGGAGTTCTGATACCCAGCTCCATGTCGTTTGGCAAGTCGACGTCTATACCGTTGGCTCAATTCGCATTAGCGATGCACGCGGGTCTGACACTCAGCATTCCTGCGGTTGTGGCGAGGACGGCTCGAGGCGAAGGGGGCCGAGGAAGGACGACGAGATGATACCATCGTAGGTAGCTGCCGAGATATTTGGTGGCGGCACCTCGATGGCTTCGGAGAAAGCTTTTGAGGCGTTCATGGCGCGGCTATTGACCGTCTGAATGTGGAGATCGCCGCGCACCCGCGCGCCTGCTGATTGGTTGAGCACCTCGTGGCTGACGCCCGACGCGGCGGCACAGACGGACGACAACACCGCACTGACAGTGGAACCAGACCGGTCGGCGGCCACCAGAGCGGGGACCGATTCGTTCGACAGCCCTGGTTTGGATGCTTTGCCTCCACGCTTACGGGGTTTGCGATCGAGAGCGCGTTCACCCTTGCGACTGGCCAACAAGAAGGTCTCGTCGACCGTTGCGGCTTACTCCTTGGCGAGCGCGCGCGATCTTTCGGTGGCCGCTACAATGGCTTGGCTCATTGCCGCGGGCCACGCGGTGGCGTGCATCAGAACGGCCAGGGCACGCTCAGTCGTGCCATTGGGGCTGGTAACGGCGCGGCGCAGTGCCTCCGCCGGTTCATCGCTCGCGGCCAGCAGGCCAGCGGCACCTATCACGGTCTGACGTGCCAGGCGGCGGGCCAGCGCAGGGGGAATGCCCTGTTCGGCGGCGGCGGATTCGAGCAATTCGACCAGAAGGAACACATAGGCTGGCCCTCCGCCTGAAACGGCCGTGACCGGGTCCAACAGCGCCTCGTCGTCAACAAATTCCACGACGCCCACGGCTGCGAGCAAAATTTCCGCGAGGGCACGTTGTGATGACGACACTGTTGCGCCCGCACAGGCCACGGTGATTCCCTGGCGAATGGCGGCTGGCGTGTTGGGCATCGCCCGCACAATCGCGGCGGCGGCACCCAGGTGCCGGCTGAGCCAGTCGATCGGCTTGCCTGCCATGATCGAAACGAATACCGCCGACCCGGCAAACCGCGTCAGCGGTGCCACCGCCTCGGCGGCAACCTGTGGTTTGACAGCCAGAACAATCGCAGAGGGCACGAAATCTTCCGAAACCGCCGCGAGCGATGTCACAACCGTAATCCGCTCGGTTGCCAGCATGGTCGCCTGGGCGCTGGGGTCGATCACGACGACGCGGGAAACCCCGCGTTCACGCCAACCCGCCAACATCGCCGAACCCATTTTGCCGCCGCCGATCAGCAGCAACGGCGGCAGCAATGCGCTCATGCTTCGCCGACGCACTCCAGCATCGCGGCGGCCAGTGCCTCATCGGGGTTTTTGCCACCCCACAGCACGAACTGGAACGCCGGGAAAAACCGTTCGCACTCGGTCACCGCGATATCGACCATGTCTTCGACGCTCTCGGCTGACGCGGCCGTTGCGCCACGCAGGAGAACCGAGTGGCGAAACACCGGCATGCCGTCGTCCTGATCCATGCCGAAATGGCCGATCCAGAGTTTTTCATTTGCGCGCGCCAGCAGTTCATACAGTGCTTTGCGCCGCCGCTCTGGCGCTTTCAGATCGAATGCGCAGGAAAAATGCATTACCGAGATTTCATGCGACCAGGAAAAATACAATCCGTAATCGCACCAGCGGCCCGGCGCTTCGGCGGCGATTTCACTATCGCTGCGCCGATCGAACGCCCAGTCGTTGGCGGCGATTACTTGTTCAACAATATCGAGCGGGTTGCCGACGGATTCGACGGTCTGAGAGGCCAGGGAGGTCATTAGGGGTCTCCTCCTGATTACAGAAGCCAAGCTAACGGCGGGATCGCCGGTGCCGAATCGGAGTCTACCGGAGTTTTGCGCCGCACCGCAATCATAGTGTGGCTATGAATAGTTAACAAACAATGAACCTGCCAAGTGAGGCAGGTTTTTTTGTGATGCCGGCCGTGAAATTGTCGGGTTCAGGCTGATTTCGCCTCACGCTTCGCCGCCGCCTTGACGACCCGGCGCTTCAAAGTCAGCGCTTCGGCGGTCAACTTGCGGTTCGGCGTGGTGAGCAAAAACGCATCCAGCCCGCCCTTGTGCTCGATCGTGGAGAGGCCGCGCGGGGTCACCCGCAGCCGGACCGAATGGCCCAGAGCCTCGGATTGCACCGAACTATCCTGCAAATTCGGCAGAAACCGCCGGCGCGACTTGTTGTTCGCATGGCTGACATTGTTGCCGGTAAGCACGCTCTTGCCAGTGATTTCGCAGCGACGGGTCATAACGAAAGCCTCGATCCAGAGAACCCGGCTCACGCCAGGTTGATGACAGATAATAAAACTTTAACCGCGCCACGGACCCCGTGGAACGGTGCTGGATCGCTATATCGCCAAAACCGCCGCACGGGTCAAGCACCCCACCGGCATCGAACCACCTGCCGATGCGTGGTACCCTTGCCGCTCAACCCTCACCACAGGAGTTGTGCATGACACATCACCCACTGCCGGACCCGATGGACGACAAGAATTTCCCGGTCGCGGCCGATGCCACCCGCGCCGAAGACCGGCCCTATACGTTGAAATCCGACGATTGTTTTGCGATTTTCGGCGTCAATGGCGACATGACCGCCGGCAGCGAAGGGGTCTATTACCATGACACCCGCCATCTCTCGCGCCTTGCCATTACCCTCAACGGCACCCGGCCGCGCCTGCTGAGCGGGGCGATCAGCGCCGACAACGCGACCCTGGTGTGCGATCTCGCGGCGCGCGCGCCAGAAGGCAAGACTGACATGGGCGATGATGCCAATGAAATTTCGCTCCGCCGCGAAACCTTTCTCTGGCATGGCACACGCCACGACGCGCTCACCCTCGGCAACTGGTCGCTCACGCCACAGACCATGGGCCTCGCGATCAATTTCGCGTCCGACTTCGCAGATCTGTTCGAGATCCGCGGCACAACCCGCACGCAGCACGGCACGCAGGAGACCCCGAACACCACCGCCCACGGTGCCACCCTGGCCTGTCGCGGCCTCGATGGCGTGCGCCGCTGGACCCGGCTGGAGTTCGACTCGAAACCCGACCGGGTCGAACCCGATGCCGCGCACTACCGGGTCCGTCTGACGCCGGGTGCAACCTTCCGAATCACCATCGCCATCCAATGCGGTGCCGATGCCGACCAGGCGCGGATCGAACCCTTCCGCACCGCCCGCAATGCCGCCGGTCGCGGCCGGCACGCTCTGCGGGGCGAAGCCGCCACGCTGATCACCAGCAACACCTTGGTCAACGCTGCCCTGATGCGCGCGTGCGACGATCTGATCATGCTGACCACCGCAACCGACTACGGCCCTTACCCCTACGCCGGCGTGCCATGGTTTTCCACCGCGTTCGGTCGCGACGCGATCATCACCGCATTACAGGTGCTCTGGCTCGCCCCCGGCCTCGCGCGCGGCGTTCTCGGCTTTCTCGCGGCCAACCAGGCCACCACGACCGATCCCGCCGCCGATGCCGAACCCGGTAAAATTCTCCATGAATTCCGCGACGGTGAAATGGCACGGCTCGGCGAGGTGCCGTTTCGCCGCTATTACGGCTCGGTCGATGCCACGCCGCTGTTCGTGATGCTCGCCGGTGCCTATCACGACCGCACCGGCGACACCGCGTTCATCCATGGCATCTGGCCGAACATCGAGGCTGCCCTGGGCTGGATCGACGGATCTGGGGACGAAGACGGCGACGGATTCGTCGAATACGGCCGCAAGACCGGCCACGGCCTCGCCAACCAGGGTTGGAAGGACAGCCAGGATTCGATTTTTCATGCCGATGGCACCCTGGCGGCCGGCCCGATCGCGTTGTGCGAGGTGCAGGGCTACGTCTATGCCGCCAAAATCGCCGCCGCTGGCCTCGCCGCCGCGCTCGGCAAGCCGGATCGTGCCGCCGCCCTGACCGCCCAGGCCGCCGCATTGCGCCAGAAATTCGACGCTGCCTTCTGGGACCCGGCGCAAAATTTCTACAGCCTCGCGCTCGACGGTGCCAAACGACCCTGCCGGGTTCTCACCTCGAACGCCGGGCACGCGCTGTTCACCGGTATTGCCTTGCCCGACCGTGCGAACGCCGTCGCCGACCGGCTGATGGGTGAGGGTTTCTTCTCGGGCTGGGGCATCCGCACCCTGGCGCGCGGCGAGGTCAGGTTCAACCCGATGTCCTATCATAACGGCTCGGTCTGGCCGCACGACAACGCCCTGATCGGCCTCGGTCTGGCCCGCTACGGCCGCCACGCCGACGCCGCCCGCCTGTTCGATGCGATGCTCGCCACCGCCACCTGGGCCGAGCGTTACCGACTGCCCGAGTTGTTCTGCGGCTTTCCGCGCAAGCCGGGCCACGCGCCCACTGCCTACCCGGTCGCCTGCGCGCCGCAGGCCTGGGCGGCGGCGACCTTGCCAGCCCTGCTCAATGCCTGCCTCGATCTCACGATCGACCCGGTCACCGGCAGCGCGATCGCCGGCACCCCGGTCCTGCCCACAGGCATCGATCATCTCAGGGTCGAAAACCTCGCCATCGCGGGTCAGCGCGTCGCGCTGTCGTTTGCCAGGGGTGCGGATGGCGGTATCACGTCGGGTTGATCCGGTTCGGTCTCTGGTTCGGTTTCTGGCATCAGAAACCACACCAAAATCGTCGCGATCAGCCCTGCCGCCGCCAGTGCGAAAAACGCCGCGTGATCGCCGATCCGGCTCGAAATCGCCCCCGCCGCCGCCGTGCTCACCGTCGCCCCCAGCCCGACCGCCAGCCCGATCGCCCCCATGATCAAATTGAAATGCCCGCGCTCACGCGCGATGTCCGCCGCGATCAAGGGCAGCAGCACCCCGATCACCGCGGCACTGATCCCATCGAGCGTCTGGATCAGCACCACCGGCACCGGGGCCGAAATTAGCCCGAACAGCGCCCCGCGGATCGGCTCGGCACCAAACCCCAGCAGCAGCACCACCCGCCGGCCATAGCGCTGCGCCGCTCGCCCAACCCAGGGCGATATCAGGGCCACTACCATCTGCGGCGCGACAATGCAGGCCGCGATCACCAGGTTCGCGATATTGCCCGCCTTTGCCGCAAGTTCGCTGCCAACAAAGGGCAGCATCGCGGCATCGGCCATCTGAAACATCACGATGCACGCCATGAACGCCAGCAGTCGCCGATCGAGAAACAACACCCGCAGGTCTGCAAACGTGCTGCGATGCGGTCGTGCAACCTCGATCCGGGCGCGCACCACCCGGCGTGATTCGATGCGTGATAACGCGAACAACGAGGGCGCGCCGAGCAGTGCGGTCAGCCAGAACACCGAACCCGGCGCGAAATAATAGCCGCACCCGCCCATCACCGCCGCGGCCACGCCATTGCCGAGCGAGGCGTAACGGGCATTCCGCCCCAATCGTTCGCCGAGCGCGGCACTGCTGACCATGGCGATCGTCACCGCCGCAATCGCCGGGTTGAGCATGCAACTGGCAAATCCGTGCATCACCTCTGCCAGGCCGACGCCGAAATGGGTCGGCATCAGCACGAACAGCAGGGCGCTCGCGGTGATCGCGCCGATCGCCAGCGCCGCCGCCAGCCGCTTGCTCGGCATCCAGTCGACCAGCGCGCCCGCCGGCAACTGGCTGGCCATCGCGACCAGGGTGCCGAGCGAGAGCACACTGCCGATCGCAATGTCGGTCCAGCGTTGGGTGGTCAGATAGATCGCGATGAATGGGCCGAATCCGGTCTGCACGTCGGCCACGAAAAAATTCAGCCAATCCAGCCCTTGCAGGCTGCGTTTCGACCCTTGGCTCTCGCTCAAGGTGCGGCTTTGGCGTCAGGCTTGGCCGCGTCGGACTTGATCGGCTCCAGCTGCGGCGGTTTGGGGGTTTTCGCGACCGCGACCGGCACCGAGGCCGCACCCGATTTATATTCCGGCAGCGCCTTCAGCTTGGCGGCATCAAGGGTGACCACAACCGCGATCTGACCCTTCACTACGGAAAAATGCAGAACATCCCAGGCTATTGCGATATTGCGGTCGCCCAGACCGAGAAATCCAGCGAATTCGACCACCGCCGCCTTGGGCTTGCCGGCCTGATCGATCAGCACGTTCACCACATGGCCGATCACCGCCCCCTTCATGTCCATTACCGGCTGCCCCAGCAGCCCTTCGGCACGGACCTTCGGCAAATGCTCAAGCGTGGGTGGTTTCGGCTGGGGCGGCAGCACGACAGATGGGGGTGGCGGCAATTGTGCCGACGGACTCGCGCCGTACGGCGTTTGCGCCGCCGCTGCCGTGGGCAGACCTGCCAGCATCGTCAGGATCAAACCTTTATTCCGCATAGATCATCATATGGGTCATCCCGTGATCAGTTTGCGGGTTCATCCCCCTCATCGGCAATGAATTCAGCCCCCATGTGGCCAGACCGAACCCGGTTTCCAACCCTTGCCCGGCCAGAATCGTTAAGTCACGAGATCCGCGATAATCATCAGATCGAGCGTGAAATTTAATGATGTTGTAACTTAATCGCTGCATTGTCTTGGCTATGAGACACCCCCATCGCGACCCTGTCTGCGGGACGACCCGATGAAGCCGAGCCTTAAATCGACCTTTGGGGCAATGTTCGACAGTCTGGGCTATCATCTTATTGCGAACGAGCGGATGGCCACAGCCGATGCCGCAACGCATCTCGCGACCCTGTTTGCAACCCTCAGGATCGATCTGGTCGTTGATATTGGTGCCGACTCCGGCCAGTTCGGGCGCTTTCTGCGTGACGATGTCGGCTATTCCGGGCGGATCGCCTCGTTCGAGGCGGTGCCGGCCAACTTTACCGTCCTGAAAGCCCAGGCCGGACCCGATGAATTATGGGATGTCGAACACACCGCCCTTGGCGCGACCGGGGGCGAACTGCCGCTTAACGTGATCGAGTTACAAAGCGTGCGTGCCGTAGCCTCGGTGGTTCCCACTACGCTCGGTCGATTCAGCCGCCAGACAGCGCGGGTCCGGCGTGAAACCGTGCCGGTGCGCACGCTTGATGAAGCGTTGTCGCATCTGCTCGTCCGCCACGGTGCCAACCGCGTTTTCCTGAAGCTCAATGCCAGGTTTCGCGATCGGGATGTTTTGAAGGGTGCTGAAAAATCCCTTGGCAAAATTGCTGCTCTGCAAACCGAATTGAGCACGACCCGCAAATCGGAGGGTATGCCGCACTATCTTGCCATGCTGTCCTATTTCGAGGCCAAGCACTTTTCACCCAGCCGGTTTTTCCCGATCCCGCCGCACACGGCCGCCGCACCCAACGGCTTCGAATGCTGCATGGTCAACGCCGCCTATGTGTAATGCCGGTCTATGCCGCGGGTGCCATGGCGGATTTCAACTGGCCGCACGCTGCCAGAATGTCCCGCCCGCGCGGGGTACGCACCGGTGCGGCGTAGCCGGCGTTCATCACGATAGCGGCAAACCGATGGATCGCGTTGCCGCTCGATGTCGCATAGGTCGAACCCGGCCAGGGATTGAACGGGATCAGGTTGACCTTGGCCGGAATGCCGGCGATCAGCCGCACCAGTTCGCGCGCGTCGGCCTCGCTGTCGTTGATCCCCTTGAGCATGACGTATTCAAAAGTGATCCGCCGCGCGTTCGATGCCGCCGGATAGCGCCGGCACGCCGCGATCAACTCGGCGATGTTATACTTGCGGTTCAGCGGTACGATCACGTCGCGCACCTCGTCACGCACCGCATGGAGCGACACCGCCAGATTGACCCCGAGTTCCGTGCCGCACCGGTCCATCATCGGCACCACGCCGGAGGTCGAAAGCGTAATCCGCCGGCGCGACAGGCCGATGCCTTCGCCATCCATGATGATCTTCATAGCGGTCGCGACATTTTTGTAATTATACAGCGGTTCACCCATGCCCATCATCACGATGGTCGAAAGCAGGCGCGGCGTATCGCCCTTCGGGCTTGGCCATTCGCCATAGGCATCGCGCATCGCCATGAACTGCCCGACGATTTCCGCCGCCGAAAGGTTGCGGGTCAAGCGTTGCGTGCCGGTATGGCAGAATCGGCACGACAGCGTGCATCCGACCTGCGAGGATATGCAGACCGCCCCCCGATCCTCGGTCACGTCCGGAATATAAACCGTCTCGACCGTCTCGTTATCACGAAACCGGAACAACATTTTACGGGTATCGTCGCTACTCAACTGGTCTGCCGCCACGCCAGGCCGGCCGATCACGAAATGGTCGGCGAGTTTTTCCCGCAACGGCTTGGCGATATTCGCCATCGCGGCAAAATCGGTCACCCCCTGATGATAAATCCAGTGCCACAACTGCTTGGCCCGAAACGCAGCCTCGCCGATCGAGGCGACCGCTTCGCCAAGTTCCGCGCGCGACATACCGACCAGATCGCGCCTTCCGTCGGCCAACAGGGCGGGCGGTGGCGCGAACAGGGCAGCCTTGGCCAGAATGCGCGTGCGCTCAGCCTCGTCGAGATCGAGCGTGGCCGACATGATCTAGCTCTTTTTCAGCGCGGCGGCGGATGGGCAGGCTTTCTTGATCGCCTTATATGCGTCGGAAAACCCATCGAGTCCAAAACTGTCGGTCACTGGCTTGGCATTGGGCGCGGCGGCGGTCGCGATCACCGAAGAGCCGCCCAGGAACGCCTGAGTGGTTGCGGCCCCTTTCATCGCGTAGGCCATATTATCCTTGGTAAAAAACTTCAGCGTATTGCCGCCGACCACCAGGGTCACCTTGGCGTCCTTGGTGTAGGTAATGCCCTGGCTGAGGGAAATCTCATCGCGAAAACTCGCCCGCTCGGTTACCGTCAGCATCGCCGGCGTCGCTTTACTGCCTTTGGCGACCTTGCTGGTGGTAAACGCGTAGCAAGCCTTGTCCGGCCCTGTGCCATAGGTCGCGGCGGTCCAGGATTTGAACACGCCGAGCGGCTTGGGCGCATCGGTGGCCGGGGTTTGGGCCGCGAACGCGAGGCACGGTGCGGCAACGGCAAGCAGAACCAGGAGGGGTGCGTGTTTCATACGCCCAGAAATACGCGCCCCATCGCGCCGCGACAAGCTACCTTCCAATCCGAATCCCAATATTCACCTGATGGATCGCGGCATCCACCGCCCGCAGCGCCGCCAGCCGGTGGCCCCCCTTGTTATGCGTCGCCGCCAGAAGCTGTGATCGTGCCGCCATCAGCGCATTGCGGGCCGCCATCATATGCCCCTGGTAAGCCGTGGCCACCCCACCGATGGCCCCGCCGGCCAGTAGGGCAGCAGAGAGAATGACGACAATGCGTGTCTTACTGAAAGTCATGATCGATCTCCTGAGAACCATTAAAGTCACACGTTCGTTATCCAGGGGAAACGTGGCGCAATCGCGACATCTCGGTAACGAAATGCAAGCAATTCATCGGCATTATCTTGGCAGTCGGTCGCTCTGGTCGTAACCTGCCCGACTATGAAATCACGTGCCGCCATGCTCATCCTGGCAACGCTTCTGCTCTCGGGCTGCGCCGACAGCACCACCACCTATTACCACAAGCACCCGCGTGAACTGATGCGCGAAGTGGTCAATTGCGAGAACAATGGCGGTGCGCTCGCCAACACGCCGCCTTGCCGCAAGGCGCTCCGGATCAACGCGCAATTATTTTGACGCCGCAAACCGCGCGATCAGCGACGACGTGTCCCACCGGTTGCCACCCATTGCCTGCACGTCGGCATAGAATTGATCAATCAGCGCGGTCACCGGCAACCGCGCCCCGGTCTCGTGGGCCTGTGCGAGACATATCCCCAGGTCTTTGCGCATCCAGTCCACCGCAAAGCCGAAATCGAATGTTTGCGCCGCCATCGTCTTCCAGCGATTCTCCATCTGCCAGCTCTGAGCGGCCCCCTTGGAAATCGCGCCCATCACCGCTGCCACATCCAACCCCGCCGTCTGGGCGAAATGCAGCCCTTCCGCCAGACCTTGCACCGTGGCCGCGATACAAATCTGATTGACCATTTTTGCCAGTTGCCCGGCACCGGATGGCCCGATGTGGGTGATATTTGCCCCGAAACATCCAATCACCGGCTGCGCCCGTGCAAAATCCGCGGCATTGCCACCAATCATCACCGTCAGCCGGCCCGCTTCCGCGCCCGCCTGGCCACCGGAAACCGGGGCATCGAGAAAACCGAAGTTTTGTGCCGCCGCCCGCGCCGCCAGTTCGCGCGCCACGGTGGCCGAAGCGGTCGTGTGATCGACGAACAATGCGCCTTCCGTCATACCGGCAAATGCGCCGTCTTCGCCAATTGTCACCGCGCGTAAATCGTCATCGTTGCCGACGCAGGCAAACACCAGCTCGCACCCTTGGGCCGCTTCCTTTGGGGTGGATGCGGCACGCCCCGCATGCACCCCGGTCCATGCAGCCGCCTTTGCCGCCGTGCGATTGAATACCGTGACGTCATGCCCGCCAGCGGCCAGATGCCCCGCCATCGGAAATCCCATCACGCCCAGCCCGATGAACGCCACTTTCGCCATGATCCAGCTCCTGAAACCAAAGTGCCGTTTTATGGAGTCAGTGAGCGATCCGCAAACGCACGCCAGGATGCGGCCCTCGAGAAACCCGACGCATCCTGCGGCTTACAACGCGGGGGTCGTTACGCCCGATCGCACGGGCACCAGATTATCCATGAAAAGCGAGGCGCAGGCCGCCCAGGAAAATTGCTCGGCAAACCGCCGGCAGTCGCCCCGGTTGACATCCAGGGCACCGAGCGCCGCTGTCCGCAAATTGTCATCCAGCGCCCCGACACGCGGCACCACGCCGCCAATGATATCGCGCGGGCCGGCGACCGGAAACGCCGCTACCGGCGTTCCCGCCGCCAGAGCTTCCAGTACCACCAGACCGAAGGTGTCGGTGCGGCTGGGGAAAACGAACACATCCGCGCTGGCGAACAGCGAGGCAAGTTCCCCCCCCTGGCGAGCGCCAAGAAACACTGTGCGCGGCCCGCTGTAGCGCCGGATCAGTCGCTCGCGTTCGGGGCCGTCGCCCACAATCAGCTTGGTTCCTGGCAGATCGAGGTCGAGAAACGCCGGTACATTTTTCTCCACCGCCAAGCGCCCGACCGATAAAAAAACCGGCCGTTCATAGGGCAGTGTCACCGCCTGATCGGGGTGAAACAACGTTGCATCCACCCCGCGCGACCACAGCAGGGTGTTGGCGAACCCGTGATTCTTCAACTCCGCCGCGAGTGATCGCGTCGCCACCATGGTGCCGCAACCCCGCCCATGAAACCGCCGCAGCCACGCATAGGCCAGACGCTGCGGCATCCTGATCCGTGCTGCCAGATAGTCGGGAAAGCGCGTATGATACGCTGTGGTGAACTGCCATCCCGCGCGCCGGGCCAGCCGCGACGCGGCAATTCCCAACGGACCTTCGGTCGCGATGTGTAACGCGTCGGGCGCGAATTCATCGAACAACCGCGCCATCCGCCGGCGCGGCAGCAGCGACAGCCGGATTTCAGGATAGCTGGGGCAGGGCAGGGTACAAAACCGATCCGGCCCTACCACCATAACCCGCTGCCCCAACGCTTCCAGTTGGGTAGCCAGCATCGACAGTGTGCGCACCACACCGTTCACCTGTGCGTGCCACGCATCGGTGACGATCAGGATACGCCCCGCCTCGCCGCGCAGCATTTCAGGCAGGTGCCGCATCCAACGCATCCCGCGTCGCCGAACTTTTGCGTGGGGTCAAGAACGAAAGTTTGTTGCGCGCGGCCCAGTCGATCAGTTCCAACCGCCCATCCCAATGCTCGACCAGGGCGGTGCAACTTTCCACCCAGTCGCCATCGTTGATATATTTCACGCCATCGACCATCCGCATTTCCGGGTGATGGATGTGACCGCACACGACACCGTCGAACCCGCGCGCCCGTGCATCGGCGGCGAGTGCGGTCTCGAACCGGTCGATCGCCTTCACCGCTTCCTTCACCTGGCGCTTAAGGTAGGCCGAGAGCGACCAGTAGGGATACCCCAGGTGGGCGCGAACGATGTTGAAATAGCGGTTGAGGACCAAGGCGGCGGTGTAGGCCCAGTCACCAAGCAGTGCCAGGGTTTTTGCATAGCACACGACCGAATCGAATTGATCGCCATGGGTCACCAGCAGCCGCTCACCCAATGCCGTGACGTGCTCTGCCTCGGCCGCGAAGGTAATGCCAGCCATCTCCAGCCCGAGTGGCAGAAACCGCCGCACCACTTCGTCGTGGTTGCCGGGAACATAGATGATTTTCGCCCCCTGGCGCGCGTGTCGCAAAATCAGGGTCAGCACATCGTCATGATGCTTGTCCCAGTACCAGCCGCGTTTCAGCCGCCAGCCGTCGATAATGTCGCCCACTAGGAAAATATGGTCCGCACTGGTGCGGCGCAAAAAATCCGCCAGAAAATCAGCCCGGCAGCCACGCGTGCCAAGATGAGTGTCCG
This sequence comes from Acidiphilium sp., assembly GCA_028688905.1. Lineage (GTDB taxonomy): Bacteria > Pseudomonadota > Alphaproteobacteria > Acetobacterales > Acetobacteraceae > Acidiphilium. Next base: position 216,339 of record JAQTXH010000004.1, read on the forward strand.
ATATGAACACGCTGCGATAACGTGTGATCGCGACCGATGCTGTCATGGCGCGCTCGTTACGCGATCGGGCCGTGTCGTGCCTAATGAAACTCTGATGACAAGCGTTGGATATTTACAAATTCGTGACAGTTTGCGCGCATATTGTTTGCTCGAAATACCTAACCGTCGAGGTACGGTTTGCGATACTGTAAGTTACCGTTGCATAGGTATGGTTTAACTCTCTGCAAGAATCGGTAATCACAATTGAGATATGCGCTTGAGATATGCGTTCAGAAAATTATATACTAACAATATTTTAAGGTTGGGCGTCTTATTGTGGTGCTTGGTCTTTCCGCGCCGCGACTGGCACCCACCATTTTGTGGTTCCCGCATCGCCTGTAGCTCCTAATGATTTCAATATAGCAACAATTCCAACTGCCATCGGTTCTCGACGTCCTCCAGCCTTGGACCCAGCCTTGAACATGGTGCAGGACCTGCCCACATCCTCGAAGTTCGTTCGAGCCTGCGCCGCGTTCCACAATTCGTTGCCGCGTTCGAGCGATATTTAGCTGTCCCGGGTTTGGGCTGAAGCGTCGTCAGCCTTGATTTCGCTGTGAAAAACGAGCCATTACTGGCTTCATGGAGACTGTCCAGTATGGATGACCAATCAGTCATGTCCAGTGCGACGCTGCCAATTTCGGCAACCTCCGCCGATCAATTTACGGCTTCGTCGCGACCTAGGCCCTCGGCGCTATATTACATCGATACTGCAACGACCGCTACTGTGGCCTCCTGGACTGACGCCGCCGATCGCGCGGCAGCGCTCGGTTTCGATGCGATCCTGCTATCCTCCCCTTTCGCGACTGACGGTTCATCTCACGAATTCAATGTCACCAGCCACGCCGTTCTACGTGAGACACTCGGTGGCGGCGCGGTTGATACGGCCCTGGGCCACCTTGCCAGCACCGCCCATGCAAACGACTTGTCGGTGGTTCTCGACGTCTGCATGGATCGGATTGCCATCACGGCCCCCCTGGCCGAGGCCCACCCCGACTGGTTCGTCCATGCGGACGACGCGGCCGCCTTCTGTTTTCTGTCCGAATCGGATGCGGCGGTGGACTGGTGGGACGATCGGTTCGCCGCCTGGCAATCGGTCGGGATCGACGGGTTTCGCTGCGACGCCGCTCACCGGGTTCCTGCCACCGTGTGGGCGCGCCTGATCCGTGCCGCGCGCTCCCGCAACCCGACATGCCTGTTCATTGCCTCCACATTCGGGGCGACACCGCCGGCAATCGCCGGACTGGCAGGGTGTGGTTTCGACTTTGCCCTGTCATCGTCATGCTGGTGGGATGGCAGCGCACCCTGGCTGGCCGACGATCTCGATCGCATCGGGGGCATCGGCCACGTTGCCACCCTGGCAGCCCCTCCCGGCCATACTGGTCCTCTGGCCAATCGCGCCATCGGTCTTGCCGCGTTTCTGGGTCGTCTCTGGGTTCTGAACATTGAGCCGGTTGCCAGCCAGACCGAAGTGATCACCTCTGCCAACGCGCTGCGCCGGCATCATCGCGCTTTGTTCGAAGGTGCCGCCCGTCTGGTGTCACCGCCTTTTGCGCCGGTTGCGGTGTTCGCCCGAATTGGCGCACCCGACGGCGGTCTGCTGTTTGCCCTGGCACCGGGTATCCGTTCGATCACTGCAACCCAAATCCGGGCGTGGCTCGGGGAGAGTTGTGGCGAAATTATACGGCTTCCCGATGCCGCTGCGCCGTCGGTGGACCGGGAAAACGCCTTCACGACCAGTGCGGCGGGTACGCTGCTGCTTTACACCCAGCCGCCTCGGCCTGTCACGCGGGTGGCGAGCAAGGCGATTCCCGCGAAAAATGCCGTCAAAGCACCGCGCATTGCAATCGAGGCGGTGTCGCCGGCGGTCGAATCCGGCCGGTTTCCGATCAAGCGCATCGTCGGCGAGCAGATCGTGTTCGAGGCCGACCTGATCTGCGATGGTCACGGCAAACTCGCCGCCGATCTGCTCTGGCGCGCTGCCGACGAAACCGCATGGCAACGTGCTCCGATGGCGCTGCTCGCCAATGATCGTTGGACCGCGACCCTGCGGCTCGATCGTCTGGGCCGCCATCAGGTCACGATCGAGGCCTGGATTGACCGTTTCGGGGCCTTTGTCGATGAGATCACCAAAAAACACGCGGCCGGCGTGGACATCGCCCTTGAACGGGTCGAGGGCGTCGCCCTGATCGAAGCCGCCGCCCACCACGCAACGCCTCCCGATCGGGAGGCCGCCACCGCGCTGCTTGCTCTCCTCGCCGCGACCCCGGAAGATCAGCGGCTAGCCCTGTTGATCGATCCGGTCACCGTCGCGCTGATGCGCACCGTCGAACCTCGGCATTCGCTCCTCCGGCTGCATCCGCCATTGCCGGTCGAGGCTGAACGCACCAAGGCAGGTTTTGCCAGTTGGTATGAGATTTTTCCGCGCAGCCAGAGCGGATCTGAAACCCGGCACGGTCATTTCGACGATGTTATCGCGCACCTGCCGCGTATCCACGCCATGGGGTTCGATATCCTGTATTTCCCGCCGATCCACCCGATTGGTCATAAAAATCGGAAAGGCCGCAACAACAGCCTGACCCCAAGTGAAACCGATCCTGGCAGCCCCTATGCCATCGGCGGGCCAGACGGGGGCCATTGCGCACTTCACCCGGAGCTTGGCAGCTTCGATGATTTTCGCCGCTTGTTAACCGCCGTTGCCGATCACGGCCTGGAACTGGCACTGGATTTTGCCATCCAGTGCGCGCCCGATCACCCATGGTTGCGCGAACATCCCGAATGGTTCGACTGGCGCCCCGACGGTTCGATCCGCTACGCGGAAAACCCGCCGAAAAAATATGAAGACATCGTCAATGTCGATTTCTATGCTGAAGGTGCGATGCCCTCGCTCTGGATCGCGCTGCGCGATGTGGTCGCCTTCTGGGTCAAACAAGGGGTGCGCATTTTCCGGGTCGATAACCCCCACACCAAGCCATTGCCGTTCTGGGAATGGATGATCAACGACATTCGCGCCCGCAACCCGGAGGTCATGTTCCTCGCCGAAGCCTTCACGACGCCAAAACTGATGTACCGGTTGGCAAAACTCGGTTTCTCGCAATCCTATACTTATTTCACCTGGCGCAATACCGCCGCCGAGTTGCGTGAATACTTCACTGAATTAACGACTATGGCCCCGCGCGAATTCTTCCGCCCCCATCTTTTTGTCAATACGCCTGATATCAATCCGGTATTCCTGCAAACATCGGGCCGCCCCGGCTTTCTGCTGCGCGCGGCGCTGGCGGCGACGTTGTCAGGCCTTTGGGGCGTATATAATGGCTTCGAATTGTGCGAATCCGCTGCCTTGCCCGGGCGCGAGGAATATCTCGACTCCGAAAAATACCAGATCCGCGCATGGGATCATGACCGCCCCGGCAACATCGTCTCCGAGATCACCGCGTTGAACCGCATGCGCCGGCAGAACCCGGCGTTGCACAGCCATCTCGGTATTACCTTTCTGCCCTGCTCCAACGAACACGTGCTGTATTTCGAAAAAACCAATGCCGACCGCAGCAATGTCATCCTCGCCGCCATCAGCCTCGATCCGTTCAACCGCCAGATCGCCGAGATCGAACTACCCCTCTGGCGTTTCGGTCTTGCCGACGATGCCGCCCTGAACGCCGAAGATCTTGCGCGCGGCGTCGCTTTCGTCTGGCATGGCAAACACCAGATTGTCAGCCTCGATCCACACGAACTGCCTTATTGCATCTGGCGAGTGCGCGCATGAAAAAGAATCACAAGGTCACCATTGCCTCTTTCGCCGAAGGTGATCCCCTCTGGTACAAAGATGCGGTGATCTATCAGGTTCACGTCAAATCCTTTTTTGACAAAAACAACGATGGCGTTGGCGATTTCGTCGGTCTGATGGAAAAACTCGACTATATTACCGAACTCGGCGTTACCGCAATCTGGTTACTGCCGTTTTACCCATCACCCCGCCGCGATGATGGATACGACATCAGCGCCTATCGTGCGGTCCACGAAGAATACGGCTCCCTTGCCGATCTGCGCCACCTGATCGATGCTGCCCATAGTCGCGATATTCGGGTCATCACCGAACTTGTCATCAATCATACCTCCGACCAGCACCCCTGGTTTCAGCGTGCCCGCGCGGCCAAATCAGGCTCATCCGCGCGTAACTATTATGTCTGGTCCGACACCGATCATAAATATGACGGCACCCGCGTCATCTTTATAGACACCGAAAAATCGAATTGGACCTGGGACGCCGTCGCCGGTGCCTATTACTGGCACAGGTTTTACAGCCACCAACCCGATCTGAATTTCGACAACCCCAGGGTTCTGCACGAAGTTCTCGGTATCATGCGCTTCTGGCTCGATCTCGGGGTCGATGGTTTACGGCTCGATGCGGTGCCTTACCTCATCGAGCGGGAGGGAACTAACAACGAAAACCTGCCGGAAACTCACGTTGTTCTCAAACAGATCCGCGCGGCGATGGATGCGCACGCCCCCGGCCGCATGTTGCTCGCCGAAGCTAACCAATGGCCGGAAGATGCGCAGCAATATTTTGGCGGCGGCGATGAATGCCACATGTCGTTTCATTTTCCGCTAATGCCGCGCATGTATATGGCAATCGCCCAGGAAGATCGCTTTCCGATCACCGACATCATGCGCCAGACGCCGGCGATCCCGGAGGTGTGCCAATGGGCAATTTTTTTGCGCAATCACGATGAACTAACGCTCGAGATGGTCACGGACTCCGAACGTGATTACCTTTGGGAAACCTACGCCGCCGATCGTCGCGCCCGTCTCAACCTCGGTATCCGCCGGCGGTTGGCTCCGTTACTGGAGCACGATCGTCGCCGCATTGAACTGATGAACGGATTGCTGTTCTCGATGCCTGGTACTCCCGTGATTTATTACGGTGACGAAATCGGCATGGGCGACAACATTCATCTCGGCGATCGCGACGGTGTGCGCACGCCGATGCAATGGTCACCCGATCGCAACGGCGGCTTTTCGCGCGCCAACCCTGCACAACTTGTCCTGCCGCCCATCATGGACCCGATCTATGGTTATCAGGCGCTCAATGTCGAAGCCCAGGCCGCCGACCCATACTCACTGTTGAACTGGACGCGCCGCATGCTGGCGGTCCGCAAGCGCCACCGTGCCTTTGGCCGTGGCACACTACGTTTCCTGTATCCGGGAAATCGAAAAGTTCTGGCATATCTGCGTGAGTTTACCGATAGCGATGGCCGTGACGAGGTCATCCTTTGCGTATACAATCTGTCGCGTACCGCCCAGGCTGTCGAACTCGATCTCGTGGCACTGGAAGGTCGCATTCCGCTTGATCTGCTCGGTGGGTCGCCATTCCCGCCGATCGGCCAACTGCCCTACATGCTCACCTTGCCGCCTTTTGCATTCTACTGGTTCAGTCTGGCGACCGAAGCGGCGATGCCGACCTGGCGCATCCAGCCGTCCGAACCTTTACCCGAATTTGCAACCCTGGTGATGCGCAGCGGACTTTCCGATCTTCTCAATGCCGAGGCCAGGACAATTCTGGAGACCGAGAGCCTGCCGAAATACCTCGCCCGCCGCCGTTGGTTCGCGGCCAAGGACCGCAAGATCGATGCCGCCACGCTCGGTCGCGCCGACATTGTCGGCAGCGAAGCTACCGGCCTGTTGCTCGCCGAAGTCATTGTCGATGTCGGCGGATCGCACCAGACTTATCAGGTGCCGCTTGCTGTTAGTTGGGATGACGAACCATCAAATCCAATGGTCCAGCAGCTTGCCCTGGCCCGTATCAGGCGGCACCGCCGTGTCGGGTTCCTGACCGATGCCTTCGCGATCGACGCTCTGCCGCGTAACATCATCGCCGGTCTCAAGGCGCGCGCTTGTCTCACGATCAAGGATGGTGAAATTCGGTTCCTGCCAACGGCGCAGATCGATGATCTTCCCGATATGAAGGACGCCGAAATTCGCCGGTTTTCGGCGGAACAATCGAACAGTTCGATGATCGTCGGCGATACCGCGATCATCAAGGTGTTGCGCCGGATCGAGGGGGGCATTCATCCCGAGACAGAAATGACCCGTTTTTTGACTGAGAACGGCTTCACCAATACACCCGCACTGTTAGGCGAAGTGGTGCGTGTTGACGCCGAAGGTCAATTTTATACCTTGATCGTTGCGCAGCGTTTCGTACGCAACCAGGGTGATGCATGGCAATGGACGCTCGATTCGCTCACCCGCGCCGTCGACACCGCGATCCACGCCGATCTCAATGACGCGGACGAAGCCGATGCCCTCGCCGGCTACCTGCCTTTTGCCGCCGCCATGGGGCGGCGTCTGGCTGAAATGCACGCCACTTTGGCAAATCCCGGCACCGCACCCGATTTCAACCCGGAACCGGCCGATAGCGACGACATCGCGCGGTGGGCCAGATCGGCGTACCAGCAGGTGGCGGCGGCGTTCGCGGCATTGGAGCGCGCGCGTCCACAGGCGGCACCCGCAACGCTCGCCTTGATTGAACAACTGATGCAGAAGCGCCAAGACCTTGAGGCCGCCTTGCCGACATTAGCAAAGGCGGGCCTGGGAACTTTAAAAACGCGCATTCACGGCGATTTTCATCTCGGCCAGATTCTGGCAGCGCAGGGCGATGCCTATCTGATCGATTTCGAGGGCGAACCCGCGAAATCTTTGACCGAGCGGCGCGCCAAGGGTTCAGCACTGCGCGATGTCGCGGGGTTGTTGCGCTCGTTCGATTACGCCGGTGCGTCGGTTGAACGCGCAGTACCCATTGCGACCGAAATGGCCCATCAGCGCGCGGCCTCGATGCTTCGACGATTTAGCAGAGACGCTGGTGCCAGCTTCATCGAAGCCTACCGCGGCATTGCTGCCAGTGCAGCGCATCCATGGATTACGGACGACGCATGGGACGATCTGCTGGCTCTGTTTCTGATCGAGAAATCGGCCTACGAAATTTGTTACGAAGCAGCAAACCGACCAGCGTGGCTCATTATTCCGTTGACCGGACTGGCGCGACTGGCAAACCAGATCACGACAGGAGTGAATGATGCCGACAATGGATGACGCAACGCTCGATAATCTTGCCAACGGGCGTCATGCCGATCCGTTCTCATGCCTTGGTCCCCATTTTTCAGGCACCGGAACCATCGTCACGACATTCCAGCCTGGGGCGCGCTGTGTCGATCTGGTGCCCTCGTCGGAGGCCGGATCGGTCGCAATGGCACGCATCCATCCGGCGGGAATATTCAGCGGTGAGTTGCCTTCAGGCACCGCCTATCATTTTCGGGTGGACTGGGGCGATGCGGTGCAAAACATTCAAGACCCGTACCGCTTTCCGCCGATCCTCACCGATTTCGATATTCATTTGTTAGCACAGGGTCGCCAGCTTCGCCTGGCCGAATGCCTTGGTGCCATGCCCGTGACGCTCGAAGGTATTCGCGGCGTCCGGTTTGCGGTTTGGGCGCCCAATGCGCAGCGTGTATCGGTCGTCGGACCCTTCAACACCTGGGACGGCCGCCGCCACCCGATGCGGTTGCGCTATGAGGTCGGCGTGTGGGAATTGTTCATCCCGGAAATTTTCGTTGGCAGTCTCTATAAGTTTGAAATCCTTTCAGCCGATGGTGCTGTTCTGTTGAAAGCAGATCCGCTGGCCCGCCAGGTGCAGGGTCCGCCGGAAACAGCCTCCATCGTCGCTGACGGCGCGGTATTTGCCTGGAACGATGACGCCTGGATGCAAACGCGCGATGGGCGGAGCGACACAGCGCTTGCGGTCTATGAAGTCCACGCGGCGTCATGGCGACGTCACCCCGATGGCCGGCCGTTACTATGGGGCGAACTGGCTGACGAACTGATCCCCTACGTTGCGGGGCTAGGCTTCACCCATATCGAATTCATGCCCATTATGGCACATCCGTTCGGGGGGTCATGGGGCTACCAGCCGCTCTCTCAATTTGCACCGATGCCGGCGCTCGGCACCCCTGCTGAATTCGCCAATTTCATCGATCGCTGCCATCAAGCCGGTGTCGGGGTGATTCTCGACTGGGTACCAGCCCACTTCCCGACCGATGCGTTCGGCCTGATCCGGTTCGATGGTACCGCCCTTTACGAACATGCCGACCCCCGCGAAGGGTTTCACCAGGACTGGAACACCCTGATCTATAACTTAGGGCGCGTCGAGGTTCGCAATTTCTTGGTGGCCAGCGCGTTGTTCTGGCTTGACCGCTTTCACGTCGATGGCATCAGGGTCGATGCCGTTGCCTCGATGTTGTATCGTGACTATTCGCGCCAGCCGGGCGAATGGATTCCCAACCGCTACGGTGGCCGCGAAAACCTCGAAGCGATCAGTTTTTTGCAGGAACTCGCAACCGATATCGAACAATACGCTCCCGGCGCCATGCTGATCGCCGAAGAATCGACCGCGTGGCCCGGCGTCACCCAGCCGGTTGCCAACAACGGCCTTGGCTTCACGCATAAATGGAATATGGGGTGGATGCACGATACGCTGCGGTATATCGAGCGTGACCCGATCATCCGGCGCTATCATCACGACGACATGACATTCGGGTTGATCTATGCGTTCTCGGAACGCTTTGTACTGCCGATCTCGCACGATGAAGTCGTCTATGGCAAACATTCACTGCTCGAAAAAATGCCGGGCGACTCCTGGCAAAAATTCGCCAATCTACGGGCCTATCTGACGTTCATGTGGACCCAGCCGGGCAAGAAACTGCTGTTTATGGGCCAGGAGTTCGGTCAATCCAGCGAATGGAATCACGACGTCGGACTGGAATGGCACGATGCGGACATGCCCCTTCACAGCGGCGTGCGGCGTCTGGTGGTCGACCTCAACCGCTTTTACCGAACGGAGCCGGCCCTGAGCCGCACCGACTTCAAACCTGATGGATTTCGCTGGATCATCGGCGACGACCGTGATCAAAGCATATTCGCCTGGGTCCGTCAGACCCATGATGATGCCGAAACCATCGTTGTGGTGTCCAACTTTACTCCGGTTCCCCGTCTTGCCTATCGCGTTGGCGTGCCATCACCCGGTCGTTGGCTCGAACGCCTTAACAGCGACGCCGCAGTCTATGGCGGATCGGATATGGGAAATCTCGGCGGTGCCACGACCGAAGCCAGCCCGGCCCATGGCATGGCGCAATCGCTGGTCCTCACTTTGCCGCCGCTCGGCGTGCTGATCCTGCGCAAGGACCGCTGATGCCGATCATACCGGCAAAACTATCGGCCGGCGCACCCGATCCGCTGGGGTCCCGGTGGGATGGATTCGGCGTCAACTTCGCGGTGTTTTCGGCGCATGCCGACAGGATCGAGCTTTGCATTTTCGATCGTGGCGGCCGGCGTGAAATCGCGCGCTACGATCTACCCGAATGCACCGACGAGGTCTTTCACGGCTATCTGCCGGATGGGTTGCCAGGACTGATCTATGGCTACCGCGCCCACGGGCCATACCAACCCGAGCGTGGCCATCGGTTCAACCCTAACAAGCTGCTGCTTGATCCTTACGCCGAAACCATATTTGGCGATATCCACTGGTCCGACACGCTCTTCGGCTATCGCGTCGGGGCGGCCAGGGCCGATCTTTCATTTGACCGCCGTGACAGTGCATTAGCCATGCCAAAAGCAATCGTCGCTGACAACTGCGTGGCGTGGGGCGACCATCGCCGGCCCAACCGGGGCTGGAGCGAAACCGTCATCTATGAGGCGCACCTGCGTGGCTTCACGCGCAGCCGGATGGACATTCCACCAGAGCGCCAAGGTACCTTTGCCGCCTTGCAGGACCCGCGGGTGATCGATCATCTGGTGTCGCTCGGAATCACTGCCATCGAACTTCTCCCGGTGCATGCCTATTTGCAGGACCGCTTTCTGGTGGAACGCCACCTGACCAACTACTGGGGTTATTCCTCGCTGTCCTTCTTTGCCCCCCAGCGTGCCTATCTCGCCAACCCCGAGCAGGCGGGCCACGAAATCCGCGCGACGGTCCGGCGGCTGCACGAGGCGGGGATCGAAATTATTCTCGATGTCGTCTACAACCATACGTGCGAGGGCAACGAGATGGGGCCGACGCTGAGCTGGCGCGGCCTCGACAATGCCAGCTACTATCGGTTGATGCCGGGCCACGAACGGCAATTCATCAACGACACCGGTTGCGGCAACACCTTGAACATCTGCCATCCACGCGTTTTGCAGATGGTGATGGATAGTCTGCGGCATTGGGCACAGGCCTATCAAGTCGACGGATTCAGGTTTGATCTCGGCACCATTCTCGGGCGCGAAATTTCCGGGTTCGATCCCGGTTCCGGCTTTTTCGATGCCATTCGCCAGGACCCGGTACTTTCCAAGCTCAAGCTCATTTCCGAACCCTGGGATCTTGGGCCAGGCGGCTACCAACTTGGCAATCATCCTCCCGGCTTCTCGGAATGGAACGCCGCGTTTCGCGACGGGGTGCGCCGTTTTTGGCGGGGCGATCATGGCAAGCGGCCGCAGATTGCGCGAAGACTGATGGGATCACCCGAATTATTCGACCGCCGCCGCCGCCGCCCCTTCGCCTCGATCAACTTCCTCACCGCGCACGATGGCTTCACGCTCCACGATCTGGTTAGCTATGTGCATCGGCACAACATTGAAAATGGCGAAGACAACCGCGATGGCCACGGCGACAATCTGTCATCGAATTGGGGTGTCGAGGGGGAAACCGACGACCCTATCATCAACGCAACCCGCGATCGGGTGAAGCGCGCCATGCTCACAACGTTGTTCGTCTCGTTTGGCGTTCCCATGCTTCTGGCAGGCGACGAATTGAACAGAACCCAGCGTGGTAACAATAACGCCTATTGCCAGGACAATGAAATATCGTGGGTTGACTGGTCGAGCATCGACGATCACTCGGCGCAATCGCTTATCGATTTCATCGGCGCTCTTGCGAACGTGCGCCGGCGCTACCCAAGCCTGCGTAGTTCAGTGTTTCGTCATGGTATTGAGATGATCGCGCCGGAAATCGCCGATACATCGTGGTTCGACGAGCAGGCTGGCGACCTTACTAGTGAGGCCTGGGCGGACCCTAACGCCAGGTTACTGACGCTGCGCCGAGCGACCCATGAACAAAGCGCCGCCGATATCACAATCGTCATGCTGAATGCGTCCGACCAGGACCGAAACTTCACTCTTCCGCCCCCTGCCTTCGCATGGATACTTGAAATCGATAGCGCCAATCCGGCCCATGTGCGAACTCCCTACCCCGATCCCGCTATCATGGTGGCATCCCGTTCCGTCGTCGTGTTCGGTGCCCTGATCGAAGAGGTACCCGAATGACGCAAGCGAACCAAAGCCATCCAAACTGGGGCGTGAGTATGCTAACGCCCGATCGTGCCTGCTTCACGATATGGGCACCCGGTTGCAGCACCATGGCGCTCGAAATCGAGGGGAATCCCCTGCTCCCGATGCGCGCCGCCCCCGATGGATATTTCATGATCGAGGCGGCCTGCACCGCCGGTGCCTGCTACCGCTTTGTGACCGACACGGGGCAAGCGGTGGCGGATCCCGCATCCCGCCTGCAAGCGGGCGACGTCCACGATGCGAGCGTCGTCGTCGATGCCGTTCCCTACGAATGGCAAAACCCCGACTGGCGTGGCCGGCCATGGCACGAAGCGGTCATTTACGAACTTCATCCGGGTGCCTGCGGCGGCTATGCCGGAATTGAAACCATGCTGCCCCGGCTTGCAAAACTTGGCATTACCGCAGTCGAACTGATGCCCATCGCGGATTTCCCTGGACGGCATAATTGGGGCTACGACGGTGTGCTGCCCTATGCGCCCGACACCGCATATGGCACGCCCGACCAACTGCGACACATGATCGATACTGCCCATGGACTTGATCTCATGGTATTTCTCGACGTGGTCTATAATCACTTTGGACCCGACGGAAATTATCTCCACGCCTACGCGCCGCAATTTTTTCGCGATGACATCAAGACCCCATGGGGCAGCGCGATCGACTACCGGCGTGATCCGGTTAGGCGCTATTTCATTGACAATGCAATATATTGGCTAAAAACTTTCCAATTTGATGGCCTGCGCTTCGACGCGGTTCACGCCATTCATGACAACGGCTTTCTTGCAACGATGGCAACCGAGATACGCAATGTGATGCCACCGCAACGCCACGTTCATCTGGTCCTGGAAAACGACGATAATAACGCGACGCTGTTGACCGTGGGTGCATCCGGACCACTTTACGATGCGCAATGGGCCGATGACACCCACCATTGTTTGCATGTTCTGCTGACCGGCGAACAAAGCGGGTATTATGAAGACTACCCCGACGCTGCCGAACAACTTGCGCGCTGCCTGTCGTCGGGCTTCGCCTATCAAGGTGAAGCTTCGCCCCATCGCGACGGTGAGCGCCGGGGTACGCCGAGCGGGCATCTACCGCCGACCGCCTTCGTTGCCTTCCTGCAAAATCATGACCAGATTGGCAACCGCGCGCTTGGTGAACGCCTGACGACAATGGCCGATCCCCACGCCTTGCGCGCGGCCATTCTACTGCTGTTACTGTCGCCCCAGATTCCCCTGATCTTTATGGGTGAAGAATTTGGCGAGACGCGGCCATTTCTTTACTTCACCGATCACCAATCCGCAGACCTCGCGGAAGCCGTGCGTCAGGGACGCCGGCGGGAATTTGCGAAATTCGCGGCATTTTCTTCTAAAGAGGTGCCACAGAACATTCCGGACCCTAACGATCCTGCCACGTTTACGGCGTCGGTCCCCACGTTTGCCAGCAATCCCCATGCGTCCAGTTGGTTTGAATTCTATGCCGCGCTGCTTGAAATCCGGCACAAAATCATCATGCCGCGAAGTGTCGGCGCTCGTTCGGGGGGGGCCTCTGCGCTGGGCCGGACCGGGGTGCGCGCGGTGTGGCACATGGGCGATGGCATGCGACTAATAATCGCGGCTAATTTCGGCAGTGAGTCCCTTATCTGCGATCTCGGTAACGGTACCGTTCTGGCATCATCGCGGAACTCAGCCGCAAAAACATCCGAGATTGCCGCGCGCACGGCGATTGCCTGGCTTGAACGCCCATGAATGATGCGACACTCTATCATCTTGCCGAATGCGCCGGATTATCACGAACGTGGCACGACGTGTTCGGCACCGGGCACGATGTCACACCGGATACCCTGCGTGCCCTTCTTACCGCCCTTGGTTTGCCTGCCGCATCCGAATCGGCGTGCCATGATGCGGTTGCGGTGCTTGAGGCCGAGACGCGCCGGCTGCCAAAACTACTGACCACATCGGTCGATGCCGATATCGTCCTGGAGTACGCTGGCGGTGTCGTCCGTGTCGTTCTCGATGACGGAACTGCTTACGAATCCAACCCGCATGACATTGGCGATGGTAAGGTCAGGATCGAGCGAATCGCACGGCCGGGCTACCATCAAATATACCTCGGCGAGCGCGCGATCGACGTCGCGGTCGCGCCGTCGCGGGCTTTTACGGTGCAGGACGCGTTGCACTGCCGTGGGCGATCCGGCAAAGTCTGGGGTCTCGCGGCTCAGGTCTACGGGCTGGTGCGCAAAAATGACGGTGGTATCGGCGATTTTGCGGCTTTGGCCAGCTTCGTCCGCAGTGCCGGCGGGCATGGCGCGGATGCGGTGGCGATCAGTCCGATCCACGCGCTCTATGCCAGCGAACCCGGGCACTATGGACCCTATGGCCCTTCGAGCCGCATCGCCCTCAACCCGGTCTATGCCGGCGTCGATTGTGCGGAGCCGCCATTAACGGCCGACGGATTGATCGACTGGCGGGTGTCCGCACCGTTGCGATATGCGGCGCTGCGTGCCGCGTTTGCGCACGATCGGAACAACCCGGATTTCGCGACATTCCAGACGACCGCCCCCCGAGCCATCCGGCTTCACGCCTGGTTCGAGGCGATCGTCACCCATCAACTGGCCATAGGGGCCGGCAGGGACTGGCGATCGTGGCCCGCGGTGCTTCGTGACCCCACCACCCTCGAAGTCACCAGTCTGGTGGCCGAATGTCACGAAGACGTTGCGTTTCACCTTTATGCGCAATGGCGGGCCTCAACCAGCCTGAAAGCGGCGCAACGCGCGGCGATCGATGCTGACATGGCAATCGGCCTGATTGCCGATCTGGCGGTCGGAGCCGATCCTGCCGGGAGCGATGCATGGAGCCGCCCGTCCGAGGTGCTGCGGGGGGCATCGGTAGGTGCTCCACCGGACGAATTTAATCGCCGGGGCCAGAACTGGGGACTGACCGCATTTTCACCCCGTGGATTGCGCCAAAGCGGCTTCTCCGCGCTACGCGACATGTTGGCAGCGGCGCTTGAGCCGGCCGGTGGCGTCAGAATCGATCACGCCATGGGCCTGTCGCGACTGTGGATCATTCCCGATGGCGGCGAGGCCAAGGACGGCTGCTATTTGCGCTATCCGTTCGACGATATGCGGCGGATCGTCATGTTAGAATCGTTTCGTCATCAGGGAATCGTCGTCGCGGAAGATCTCGGAACCGTGCCGCACGGTTTCCGGGACTCACTGGCTGCAAGCGGACTCGCGGGCATGAGCATCCTGTGGTTCGAGCGTGACGGTGATCGGTTCATCCCGCCATCGGCCTGGCGCGCCGACACCGCGGCACTAACAACGACGCACGACTTGCCGACGATTGCCGGTTGGTGGCGCGGCACCGATATCGGATGGCGCGATCGGCTCGGCCTCGCGGGGGAGGATGCCGGCAAGCGCGCCCATGACCGTGAATGCCTATGGTCAGCCTGTCTGGAGTCCGGGGCAGGGCAGGGGGCGATGCCCGCGCCCGAGGCTGGCGATGCCATTGCGGATACTCTCGCGGTCCACATTGCCACGGCCGCATCGGATCTGGTCATCCTGCCAATCGAGGATGCGTTGGCACTGGACGAGCAGCCTAACATTCCAGGTACCATCGATGAACATCCAAACTGGCGCCGCCGCCTTCCGTCTGAGGCAGCGTCCATCCTCGACCAAAGCAAGGTGGCCATGCGTCTCGCCGCCCTCGACCGAAGGCGCAAACAAATATGCTGAGCACCATTCCGCGCGCCACCATCCGGCTGCAATTTCATCAGGGTTTTACCCTTGATGACGGGGCCGCCGTCATTCCCTACGCGGCCTCCCTGGGCATGAGCCATCTCTACGCATCGCCCATTCTCAAGGCCCGGCCTGGTTCGACGCATGGTTATGACATCGTGGACCATAATGCGATCAACCCTGAACTCGGCGGCGAGTCCGCCTTGCAGCGCCTGTCCGCTACACTACGGGCACATAACATGGGTCTGATCCTCGACATCGTTCCCAATCACATGGGCGTTGGCGGCGGTGACAACACGTGGTGGATGGATGTGCTCGAATGGGGCCGCGCCAGCCGCTATGCGGATGCGTTCGACATCGACTGGTCCCCGCCCGATCCTGCCTTGCACGGCAAGATCATGGCCCCCTTCCTGGGTGAATTCTACGGTGCGGCCCTGCAATCCGGCGATCTTCGCCTAGCCTGCGACGCACCGGCCGGGCGGGTTTCGGTTGTCTATCATGAGCACGTCTTTCCGCTGTCGCCAGCAGGCATGGCCATGGTGCTCAAGGCCGCACCCCGCCGGTTTGCCGATGCCATCGCCCATTTCACCGCCGCCGCCGACCTTGCGGATCGCCAGGAGATCGCCCGCCCCCTCGCCGAAACCGCGCGCCACAGGTTTGCCGGCTTGTTAGAAACACCAGACGGTCAGGCAGGGTTGGCGACGGCACTCGCCCGCTATGAGCCGAATTCAACCGAAGGCGAACACCGCCTGCACGACCTGTTGGAAACCCAGAGCTATCGACTGACGTACTGGCGTGCCGCCGCCGATGAAATCAACTGGCGGCGGTTTTTCGATATCAATACACTGGCAGGCATTCGGGTCGAAATCCCATGGGTATTCTCGGAAAGTCACAAACTTATCCTTGATCTCTATGCACGTGGGATTATCGACGGGGTGCGGATCGACCATGTCGACGGGCTGGCTGATCCACGCGCCTACTGCCGCAAGCTGCGTCGCACCCTGACCGCGGCAGGCCGTGCCCGGCCGCCCGGGGCAGCGTCAGGTCCGCCCTACATCATCGTCGAAAAAATCCTTGCCCCGCATGAACGCTTGCGCGCCGACTGGCTGACGGACGGCACCACCGGCTACGATTTCATGAACGAGGGTGCCGCGGTTCTGCATGATCCTGAAGGGGCCAAACCACTTGCCGATCTCTGGCACGATCTGACCGGGCGCAGCGGTGACTTCGACCTTGAAGAGCGCGATGCGCGGCGGCAGGTGCTGCGCGACAATCTGACGAGCGAATGGAACGCCACGGCGGCGCTGTTGCATCGCCTCGCGGCGGGCGATCTCGCGACCCGTGACATCACACTAACCGCCTTGCGCCGCGCCCTCGCGGAACTTCTGATCAATTTCCCGATCTATCGCATCTACGCCGGGGCCGGCGGCAGCACCGATAACGATGCGCAGACCATGGACTGGGCGCTGGCCCGTGCGCTGCGGAGTTTCCGTGTCGCCGATCGGGGCTTATTGTACCAGATTCGCCACTGGCTGGCCGACCGCCCCCTGGCGCGCGAGCCGTTGGAGCGTCGCTCTCTGCACCGGCGTGCCATGGTGCGGTTTCAACAACTTTCCGCGCCGGTTGCGGCCAAATCGGTCGAAGACACCGCATTCTACCGCTATGGTCGCCTGTTGTCGCGCAATGAGGTTGGCAGCACACCCGCCCAATTTTCACTAACGCCGGCGGCGTTCCACGCCGCGCAATCCCAGCGGGCCGCCAATCTGGCGCACGCGATGCTGGCTACCGCCACCCATGATCACAAACGCGGCGAAGACACCCGGATCCGGCTTGCCGTGCTGTCGGAAATCCCCGAGGCTTGGCAGACCGCCCTCGCGCGCTGGATGCGTCTCAACAGCGCGCTGGTACGCGATTTAGACTCGGGTCGCGCCCCAAGCGAGGCCGACGAGATCATGCTCTATCAGACTTTGATCGCGGCTTGGCCACTGGGTACATCGGTCCAGACGGCCGACGGGTTCCGTGACCGCGTCTGGGGCTGGTGGGAAAAATCGATTCGCGAGGCAAAACTTCGCTCGGAGTGGGCCGCTCCCGACGAAGCCTATGAGGATGCTTGCCGCCAGTTTCTCGATGGAATTTTCGACGTCACCCGTGCCACGGCGACCTTGGGTGAAATCGTCGCGTTCGCCCAACGCATCGGTCCCGCCGGTGCCCTCAACAGCCTGGGACAGATTGTTCTGAAATACACCGTTCCCGGTGTGCCCGATCTTTATCAGGGCACCGAATTCTGGGACCAGAGTCTCGTCGATCCGGACAATCGCCGCCCGGTGGATTTTGCCGCGCGTATCACAGCGCGAACAACATCCGAAACCTGCGAAAACCTCTTGTTGCATTGGCAGGATGGTCGGATCAAGCAGACCGTCATCGCCCAGTTGTTGGCGTTCCGCGCCAATAATCGCACCCTGTTCGACCATGGCGATTATACCGCGCTGGAGGGTACCGGCAGCCAGGCATCCCATGTGCTCGCTTTCGCACGAAGTCACGGCGCGGGCCGCCTCGTCGTCGCCATCTCGCGCCTTGCAACGCCGTTGCTCGGCGAGGCCCCATTGCCGCTCGTTCCCATGGCGGCCTGGGGTGACACGATGCTCCCGTTGAACGCTACGACGTCCGCCCCATGGCAAAACGTGCTGACCGGGCAGCGGATCGTGCCGGCCGACGGGGGCTTCGGTCTGTCAGATCTGTTCGCGACCATGCCGGTCGCTGTGTTGCACCAAGCGTGATCGCATTTCGGGGGCGGCCCTGCTAATCTATCCCGATGCCGCACGCCGATTTCGTCCATCTCCGGGTCCATTCAGCCTATTCGTTGTCCGAGGGGGCGATCACCGCCGACAAAATCGCCAGCCTCGCCGCCGATCAGGCGATGCCCGCCGTCGCCATCACCGATACCTCCAACCTGTTCGGCGCGATCGAATTCTCGAAAGCCTGCATGGGCAAAGGCGTGCAGCCCATCATTGGTTGCCAGCTCTCACTCGCCCGCGCCGACCAACCCCGCCTGCCGCCCGATCCGCTGATCCTGCTCGCCAAGGACGCAGTGGGCTTCGATAATCTCTCGAAGCTTTCCTCGATCAGCTTCCTCGAATCCGACTCTCTCAATCGCCCGCAAATCACAATCGATGCCCTGCGCCATCACCACGACGGCCTGATCCTGCTCACCGGCGGTCGGTTCGGCCCGCTCGGCCGCATGCTCGGCGAAGGCCAGCGCGCGGAAGCCGAATCCCTGCTTTCGGTGCTCGCCGAAACCTTCGGCGACCGCATTGCCATCGAGGTGGAACGCCACGGTCTGCCCACCGAACGTGCGATCGAACCCGGCCTGATCGCCCTGGCGGACGCGGCAAACCTGCCGCTGGTCGCCACCAACGAGTGTTTCTTCGCCAAACAGGACATGCACGAAGCCCACGATGCTCTGCTCTGCATCGCCGAAGGCCGGCTGCTGTCCGAAGCCGAACGCCGCCGCGTCACCACCGAACACTGGTTCAAGCCCGCCAAAACCATGCGAACCCTGTTCGCCGATTTGCCGGACGCCTGCGACAACACGCTACACATCGCCCGCCGCTGCGCCATCGCCGCCCCCACCCGCAAACCGCTGCTGCCGATCTGCCCGAAAGTTCGCCCCGGCAGCACCGAAGCCGAAACCCTGCGCGCCATGGCCCGGGAAGGGCTGGCCGCGCGCCTTGCCGCAATCGGTGCCGATGCCGCCACCGCCGCGCGCTACAGCGAACGCCTGGAATTCGAACTCAATGTCATCGAACAGATGGGGTTTCCCGGCTATTTCCTGATCGTCGCCGATTTCATCCAATGGGCGAAATCCCAGGGCATCCCGGTCGGCCCCGGTCGCGGTTCCGGTGCGGGTTCGCTCGCCGCCTACGCCCTGCTGATCACCGATATCGACCCGATCCCGTTCAACCTGCTGTTCGAGCGCTTCCTCAACCCCGAGCGCGTCTCGATGCCCGATTTCGACATCGATTTCTGCCAGGAACGCCGCGACGAGGTGATCGACTACGTCAAGCGCGAATACGGGTCCGATCGCGTCGCCCAGATCATCACCTTCGGTAAACTCCAGGCCCGCGCGGCGGTGCGCGACGTCGGCCGCGTGCTCGGTATGCCCTACGGCCAGGTCAACAAGGTCGCCGAGGCGACGCCGAACAATCCCGCGAAACCGATCCCCCTTGCCGAAGCCATCGAAGCCGAACCCCGCCTGCGCGAAATGCGCGACACCGATGAGTCCATCCGCCGCCTGCTCGAAATCGCGCTCCAGGTTGAAGGCCTCTACCGCCATGCGAGCACCCACGCCGCCGGCGTGGTCATCGGTGACCGCCCCTTGGCCGAACTGGTTCCGCTCTACAAGGATCCACGGTCCGACCTGCTGATCACCCAGTATTCGATGAAATACGTCGAAACCGCCGGGCTGGTGAAATTCGATTTTCTGGGTCTGACCACTCTCACAATTCTCGACCGCGCGGTGAAATTTTTGCGCGGCCTCGGCACCGAACTCGACCTCGCCCGCATTCCGCTCGACGACAAAAAAACCTACGATATGCTCTCCCGCGGCGAAGCCGGCGGCGTGTTCACCTTCGAAACCCAGGGTTTCCGCGACGTCCTGAAACAAATGCGCCCGGATCGCTTCGAAGATCTGGTCGCCGCCCAGGCACTGAACCGCCCCGGCCCGATGGCCAACATCCCCGCCTATTGCGCCCGCAAACACGGCGAAGCCTGGGAATCGCCGGACCCGAGGCTGCAAACCATCCTCTCTGAAACCTACGGCATCATGGTCTATCAGGAACAGGTGATGCAGATCGCGCAACGCATGGCGGGCTATAGTCTGGGAGCGGCGGACCTGCTGCGCCGTGCCATGGGAAAAAAAATCCGTTCAGAAATGGAAGCGCAGCGCAAAACCTTCGTCGATGGTGCCAGAGCGAAAGGCGTGGCCGAAGCCAAAGCGATCGAAGTATTCGACCTGATGGCAAAGTTCGCCGATTATGGCTTTAACAAGTCCCACGCCGCCGCCTACGCGCTGGTCTCCTACCAAACCGCCTGGCTGCGCGCCAACCACCCCGCCGTCTTCCTTGCAGCCTGCATGTCGCTCTCGCATACCAACCACGAAAAACTCGCGGCATTGAAACAGGACGCCGTGCGCCTCGGCATTCCGGTGCTACCGCCGGATATCAATAAATCCGGTGCCGATTTCACCGTCGAGCGCCAACCGGACGGTACCCTCGGCATCCGCTACGCCCTCGCCGCGATCAAACGGGTCGGCGAGGGTGCGATGAACGACGTCACCAAAATCCGCGCCGATCGCCCCTTCACCGACCTTGCCGATTTCGCCACCCGCGTCGAACCGAAATCGCTCAACAAGGCGCAGATCGAACAACTCGCCAAGGCCGGCGCGTTCGACCGCCTGGACCGCAACCGCGCGCGCGTCATGGCCGGTGCCGAGACCCTGATCCGTCGTGCCCAGGCCGAAGCCGAAAACCGCGCATCCGGCCAGATCAACCTGTTCGGCACCACCGCCGTCCCCGAACCGCTCCATTTGCCCGAAACCCCCGATTGGCCGGAATTCGAACGCCTTGGCTACGAGGCTGACGCCATCGGCTTTCACCTTACCGCTCACCCGCTCGACTCCTACGCCAATGTGCTCAAACGCCTCGGCGTGATCGCCTCGAACCGAATCGAAGCCACCGGCCGTGCCGGCATCACCCGCGCCAAACTCGCGGGTGCCGTGGTCGGCCGCAAGGAACGCACCACCCGCACCGGCACCCGCATGGCCTGGGTCTCGCTGTCGGATCAGGCTGGCGGCTATGAGGTGACGTTCTTTTCCGAAATCCTCGCCACCGCGCGCGAATGGCTCACCGACGGCACCATGCTGCTGGTCACCGTCGAACTCCGGATGGACGGAGAAAGCCTGCGCATCACGGCGCTCGACGCCGAACCGCTCGACCGCGCCGCCGCCAACGCCGGGTCGGGCCTGCGCATCATGATCGAACATATCGACGCGCTGGCCTCGCTGCGCGCTCTGCTCGAGCGCGAAGGCAGGGGCAAGGGCCGCGTTCTGGTTTCCCCTCGCCTCGACACCGGTGCCCGGCTCGACATCTCGCTCCCCGGGGGTTTCAAAATCTCCCCGCGCCTCGCCCAGGCGGTCAAAATGATCCAGGGTGTTGCCGATGTTGCCGAACTGTAGAACTCAGCACGGTAAGACTCAGCCGCAACATCCTTTGCCCTCGATCTGAACCGGTGGGCAGGCCACCGTGCCATAGGAACAGAACACGCAGCAATCGCCCGGCTTTGGGCGCAACACCGCGCCGCATCCGGTGCAATCATAAAAATACTGGCATGCATCGACCGGCATCACCTCGCGCTTTGACGTCCCGCATTGCGGGCAGGTAATCACGCTCTCACTGATCACTTCCTTCATCCGAACCGGTACCCCAAATACAGCAGCCCAAACCCCAGAACGAACCCGACCGCCATCGCCCATCGCACCTGTGGCCGCGCGCAAAAATTGTCGCCCGCACAGGCTGGGGGCCGTTGCTGCCAAGCAAACATCAGCGCCCCTGCACCAAGCCCAAGGGACGCGATCAGCAACAAGATCGGACGGTCGGGTGCCGCCAAAATCCCGATCCCTCCTAGCCACCCCGAACCCAACCCCACCATCGCCAGCAAAAAGGGTAGTCCGCAGCATGACGCGGCACCAAAAGCCGCAATCAACCCGCCAATAGTCAGAACCGCACTGCCGGTTCCCACAGCATCGCCGTGCCGTGCCTGTATTTGCCGATCACTCATCGTACCCCCATTTGCAGACTGCCAATCAATGCCTAGAGTGTGATTGGCGGAGGCGGAATCGCCGGAGCCGTCAATCACACGTAAAACAAAGAGCTACAGTCTGTAGTCCCTACAGACTCAAGATGGTTTTCATCACGGACACGTCATCATGACCATCACCGACATGCCGATCGGCGAAGCCTCTCGCTGTGCCAATCTGCCGATCGAAACAATCCGCTATTACGAGCGAATCGGCTTGATCGCCCCGCCGCCGCGGTATGGCAAGTACCGCATTTTTCGTCCGGTCGACGTCACGCGTCTGCGATTCATCCGCCGCGCTCGCGAACTCGATTTTAGTCTGGAAGCTATCCGTACCTTGCTCGCCCTCGCGACGGTGCCCACCGATAATTGTGCGGCGGCGCAGACGCTCGGTGCCTCCCATCTCGCTGACATAACAGCAAAAATTGCCGATCTCACCGTGATGGCACAAATCCTTTCCGACACGATCGCGCAATGCAATAATACCGGGCGGACCGCAGATTGTCCGCTGATCGAGGCGCTATCGGCACAACCTTACTCCCCTGACAGCTCCCGCCGGCGTTGATCCAACTCCTCGCTATAGCGGCGTAACGCATATTGCTCGCTCAGCACACCCATGACCTGCCGCGTTTCCGGCCCATCCAGCACCACCAGCACATCGCATTCCGACCGTTCGAACGCGCGGATCGCCTCTTTCACGGTGGCCTGCGGCAACAGGAAATCTTCCTGATGGCGCAATATATCGTGGATCGTGTGGGGATCTTCCTCCCCCGGTGCCTGCGCCTCCGACGGGTAGGCGATGCCGACATAACGCTGCGCGCTGTCCACCACCACAACATACTGGGTACGTCCCAGCGGATATTCCGCCTTGAACGCCGGAATATCCATATCCTCATGCACCGTGTATTGGGTCCGCCGCATCATCCGCCCGACCGTCAGATTATGGATCCAGCCGATATCCACGGCACTGCGAATGCTTTCGCCGCGCAAATGAAACCGCCACGTGGTGAACGAGTACCCGAACACCCGCCGCACCGTGAGCGACGCCGCGATCGCTGCCGCCAGCACGGCGACGGTGATGCTGAAATTACTGGTACTTTCGAGGGCGAGAAACGTCATCGTCATCGGCCCGCCCACAATTGCCACCGCGAGCGCCGCCATCCCCACCACGGCGTAAAATCCGATCGGCAACCCGTGCGCGAACGGCAGTAGCACGGCGACATCGCCATAGGCGCGCCCGAGCAGCGATCCCATGAACAAGGCGGCAAAGAATAACCCGCCGCGAAACCCTGAGCCGATCGAGAATGCCGAGGCGGTCGATTTCATCACCAGCAGGGTCACCGCCAGCAGCAGCGGGTACACCACGGCCAGTTGCGTGTGCAGCGACGAATTGCCCGACGCCATGACCTTCGGCGTGATACTGCCGAGCAGACCCACGACCACCCCGCCGAGGATCGGCCGTAGCCAAATCGGCACGCCGGCCCTTCGGAATGCCGCCTCGATCATGGTGACACCGCGCATGATCGCGATACCGACGAACCCGGCGGTCACCCCCAGCAGAATCGCCAGCGGATAGGCGTAGCCAGGCACCACGGTTGGCAGCACCACGTCGAGCGGCCGCACGCCGCCATCCATGAGCCAGTCGGCAACCAGCGTGCCGGTCAAGGTCGAGATAATAATCAGCGGCAGGCTCGCCATCGAATAGGTGCCAATCACCAGTTCGATGCCATAGAATGCGCCGCATAACGGCGCATTGAACGCCCCGGCGATGGCCGCCCCCGCGCCGCACCCTACCAATATCCTCAGATCGTTGCGCCGCAAGCGGAACGATTGACCCACCCAGGATGCCAGTCCACCGCCGAACTGCGCGTAGCCGGCCTCCATCCCCACCGATCCGCCGACGCCGTTCGACAGTACGGTCTGCGAGGCAACGATAACGGAATCCCGCAGTGACAGTTTGCCGCCGTACAGCGCATTCGCCTCAACCGGATCGACAAAGTTGCCGGGCCGGTACTTCGCCAGCAACCACGAAACCGATCCCAGCACGGCACCGCCCAGAATAGGCACGAACATCGCACGGATCGGGTCGATGTGCGCTTGCTGCGACAAGCCTTCTCCAAGGTGCGGCAGAGCGAAAAACCAGAAGTGAAACCGGTGGCTGAAAAAATCCATCAGGAACACCGCAACCCCGCTCAACCCCCCTACCAGGATTGCCAGCGTCGCCAGCCATAACTCATCGGTTCGCACGAGCGCCCGCAGGTGCATCGGCGCGTCGACGGTCACGGCGCTGAACCGGCGTTTAAGGCCGATCATAAAGCGCTGGGCGCTATCGCGGCGAACGGTTGAACTGGCCATAGCGCGTCCCGGTTTTGGGAGATCGAAAACAAGAGCGGACCACCCGCTCGAAAATTACATGCCGTCAGTGTGTGTCAGTATCATGGCCCTTTATTGTTGCAGCACACAAAATAACGGGTCAACTGCCCTATTCAGCAATGGTGGTGATCAAATCCATCATTCAGGGTGATATGCTTAAATAGTTAACAATTCGATCAGAAACGGGCCGGAGCGATCAAAGCTGTTGGCCAGCAATTCGTTCAAAGCCACCATCGACGACGCTTGCGCCGCCATCACCCCCATGCCCTCGGCCAGCTTCACGAAATCGAGATTGGGATTGCCCAGATCAAGCATGTTCAGTGCGGTCCGCCCGGGAGTTGCCCCCACGCCAGCGAATTCCTGCAACAGAATTTCATATTTGTGGTTTGCAATAATAATGATCGTCAGATCCAGCTTGCGCCGCGCCGCCGTCCACAGCGCCGCGATACTATACATGGCAGATCCGTCTGCCTGGATCGCCACGACCCGCCGCCCCGACCCGGCGGCGGCAACCGCAGCACCCACCGCCAGCGGCAGACCACCGCCGATCGCGCCGCCCGGCACCTGCATCCACACATGTGGGGCGGCCCCATGGGTGAAGCGGGAAAATCCGCGCCCGAACGAAATTCCCTCATCCACCACAATCGCGTTTTCCGGCAGCAAGGAAGCCAGCGAGGCTGCCACCGCCTCCGCCCCAATTGCACCGGTCGCCGCAGCGGGCGGTGGCGTCACCGCAATCTCGACCGCGCCGGCCCCCAAGGCTTCGGCGAGCGCCGCCAGGGCTACGCTGCCGTTTTGATCGATCGCCGCCAGCGTCTGCACCGTGCAATCCTCCGGCCACAGTTGTCCCGGCTTGCCAGGATAGGCAAAGAACCCGACCGGAGGCTTTGCCTCGACCAAAATCAGATGCTTGATCCCCACCAGGGATTCGATCGCCGCATCGATCTGATAGGGTATCCGTTCGATCGGCGGCCGCCCGCGCCCGCGCTCCATCCGGGCGTTGAACATCTCCGCCAGCAGTTTGGCATCCATCGCGACCGCAATCGCGGTCGCCAGCCGCAGTGTCGCGTCGTTCAACGTCCTCCCGCCCAGCAGAAGCATGGTTGGCGCGCCCGACCGCAACACATCCGCCACCGAAGCGATGGTCGAAACATCCGGTACCGGCCGCGCTGGCACAATTCGTGGCGCGCCTGCCACCCCGCCCTCGGTCCAGGCGGTATCGGCGGGTAAAATCAGCGTTGCGATCGTGCCGGTTTTTGCCGCCGCCACCGCATCCGCCGCATCGCGCCCCACCGTCGCGGCGCTCGTCGCGGTGCGAACAAACCCGGAAATCGGCCGCGCCCATCCCTCGGTATCGGCGGTCAGGGGCGCATCGAGCGGCCGGTGATACGTCGCCTGGTCCCCCACGATATTGACAATCCCCGATCGTCCGCGTCGTGCATTGTGTAAATTCGCCAGAGCATTGGCTAATCCCGGGCCGCAGTGCAGCAGGGTCGCCGCCGGCCGTCCACTCACCCGCCAAAACGCATCAGCTGCCCCGGAGGCCACGGTTTCATCGAGGCACAATACGCAGTCAATCCCTGGAATCCGGTCGAGCGCGGCGACAAAATGCATCTCGCTGGTGCCCGGATTGGCGAAAACGGTATCGATTCCGCAGGCGATCAACGTGTAAACCAGACTTTCCGCACCGTTCATGATTTCGCTCCATTGCCCTGCTGCTCTATTTGCGCGGTGCATTCTGGTGCTGCAAGCGCTACCCCTTGAGCGGCAACGGTGCTGTCGCCAACGGCTTCAGCCAAAAATCCGGCATCGTCGCGACAAATTGTGCCCGCAGCGCGGTAATCGTCGCGCGGGGCAATCCCACCGCCTCGGCACGAAAAAAATCCTTATCGCGGGTAAATATCAGATAGGCGAGCGTCTCGTTCACGATCAGACCGCGATAATCCGCGTCGTAGCCCTGGCGCACCAGAAAATCCTGAAACGCGGCGCGCTCCGCCGCTGTCATCACCGTGTTATAAAATCGATGTACGAACGCACGGTAAACCGGATTCGTAAAATAGGCTCCATGGGACAATTCATGCCGCAAAATCACTGCGCGCGCCCGCCACCCTACCCGATGCCCTGGTCCGGCCCGCGGAATCGAGATCACCGCCCCGTTGGCACCCGGTGTTAGAAACCCCGCTTGCGCCGCGATCGCGCGCAACCGGCGCTCCTGAAGATTGAGCGTCAGATGTTCGGCCCGCACGAGACGAAAAAACTGGCGCAGCGCGTGGGCGGGATAATCATCCCCATAGTAATAGGTGCCGATTGTCAAATCCACCGCCGCCAGTTTTGCCTTGAACGCGGCCTGGCTCAGAACCCGATCTTTTGGTGCATCCGCCTTCTCGATCAGCGCCGCCACCCGGTCGAACATCAGACCTTGCGCATGCAGATCGGGGCAGTCCACCACCAGAACCAGCGGATCGTCGCGAAATCGGAATACCGTGAAATGCGGGCTGACGTGTCGGAAAATTTGCCCTTCGCTCGCCAGTTGAAACGGTGCCGGACGCATCGCTACCCACCCTAGCACCGCCGCAACCAGCGCGACCGCCACGCCGGCAACCGTTAGCACAATCACGCCGAACCGCCCTCGTTTTTTTACCGGGCGGTTGACCCGTACCGTATCGTCGAGATGACCGCCGCGCCGGCGGCTCCCGTTATCCGGCGGCACCACGCGGCGATTCCCGGCGCTGTCCGGGGGTCACTTGCCGATATTGATAACCTGCACCCGCCGGTTGGCGCGATTCGGCGTGTTCGGCCCGGTCGGCACCAGCAGATCCTGCTCGCCGACCCCCGACGCTGCGAGGCGCGCCGCCGCGATATTGAACTTGCTCTGCAAGTAGCTGTCGACCGCCTTGGCCCGTGCATCCGACAGCGCCAAATTGGTCGCGGCGCTGCCGGTGGTGTCAGTGTGGCCCACCAGCTTGAACTTGTAGTCCGCCAGTGTGGGATCGGTCAGCGCATGACCCAACCGGTCGAGTTCGGTTTTGGCGCGCGGGGTCAATGTTGCGGAACCCATCGCAAAATCGATGTTGAGGTTGATCGACGGTGCCGTGGGCTTTGTGCCGCCGCCAACCCGCAGGGTGCTCGGCGTGGTCGCCGGGGCCGGCGCGATCGCGCCCGGTCCGGGCGGCAACGGCACGATACCGCGCGTCGTCGCTGAAATGGTGCCGGTCGGCTTCAGCGCCTGAATGATTTGCGACGCCGAAGGCCCGGTCGTTTGCGCCGAGGCGGACATTGCCGTGACCATGCCGGCAAAACCGCCAGCGAACGCGAGAGTGGCAATTCCTGTGAGACGCATCGTCCGCTCCTTCTCAATACAGCGTCAGTCCTTATAACGGATTTCTGGCCGCAGTTCCAGCGCCAGGACCCTGTATGGACCCTCTTTGAGTAGAAATCGATCGCCGGTGATCGGCATAGAAAACCGGTTATCGTGGCCGTTTTGGCAGAGCGGGAGCGTGCCATGGTTGCTCCGGCCATTCATGCTTCGGGTAGCGCCCGCGCATGTCCTTGCGGGCCTCCGCCCAGCCCGACCGCCAGAATCCGGCCAGATCGCCTGTCACCGCGATGGGCCGTCCCGCCGGCGAAAGCAGGGCGATCTGCAATCCCACCCGCCCCGCCGCCAGACGCGGGGTTGCGTCCAGCCCGTAGAAAACCTGAGCCCGTGCCGCCGCCATCGGCACTGATGCGGTGTAATCGATCGCGATCGAACCACCCGGTACCGAGATATACTCAGGTAGAGAATAATTCAGGGTTCTGACCCGCTCATGCCCCAGGGCTGTCTGCAGGATCGCGGCGAGGTCAAGTTGATCGGTCTCCTTGAGCCGGGTCAGCCCCGCCAGATAAGGTACCAGCCACACATCGAGTGTCGTAAACAGCGCCGCATCCGAAAAATCGGGCCAACCCTCCGGTTCGATCCCGCGCATCCAGGCGACGCGCGCCTGCAACTGCCGGACGGCACCGGTCCATGCCAGCCGTTCCGGCTTTGCCGCCACCGCGTCCCGCAGCGCCGCCGCGATTTCATCGGCGCTGGCCGGAAAACTGCGATCCGCCAGCACAATCGTGCCCAACCGCCGCCGCTCGCGAACCATGACGGTGCCGGATGTGCCGTCCAGCCCGACCTCGCGATGGGTCACGATCCGATCCGCCAGCAACACGTCCAGGACTACGGGATCAAGCGGTGCGGCCAGCCCGATTTTCGGTGCGCCCCGGCCGCCGAGCGCCGCCACCGCCAGCATCGGGGCGCGGGAGAGCGGATCGGCGAGGTCGAGTTTCGCGCCGCCCCCGTCGCTCATCCGAAAACTGCCAGGTTCGCCACGCCGCACCGCGATGCGGTCCGGAAATCCGGATGCGATCAGCACTGCGGCATCGCCCGAAGCCACCGCGTCGCGCCGCAATCCCAGCCGCGTCCGATACGTGGCACCCGCCTGACGGATGCGCGCAATCGCCCCACGATCGCCAGTGCCGCGCCCAGCACCCCGCTCCCCGACACCCCGCTCCCTGATAAGATCCAGCCTAGTGGAAATATCGGCGGTGCCTGCGTCACGCAGCGGGTCGCGTTCTTCCAGCAACGCCGCCAGATCGGCCGCCAGCGCCCGTTCGCCTGGGGTTTCGGCGGCGAGCATCAGCGCCGCCAACCGTGGCGATGCGCCCAGCGCGGCCATGCATCGCCCCCGTGCGGTGATTTTGCCGGTGGCATCCAGCGCGCCGAGTCCGGTCAGCAACGCCGACGCCGCCGTGATTGCGCCGGGCGGCGGTGGATCGGCGAACGGCAAATCCGTGCAGCGCTCGCCCCATACCGCGCAGGCTAGAACCAGCGACGATAATTCCGCATCGAGGATCTCCGGTCGGTCGAACGCGGGCAAACCACGGTGCAGCGCCTCGGTCCAGAGCCGGATCGCTAATCCAGGGGCTTCGCGCCCGGCCCGTCCGGCGCGCTGGGTCGCCGCCGCTTGGCTGATCCGCCGTGTCACCAACCGGGTCAGCGCGCGACCGGCATCGAACTGCGGTGCCCGGCGATACCCGCCATCGATCACTACACGCACCCCGGGCACGGTCAGCGACGTTTCGGCGATGCTGGTGGCGAGAATGACCCGCCGCACCTCGGTCGGTGCCAGAACGCGCGCCTGCTCGCCCGGCGGCAGGTCGCCGAATAACGGCAGCACCGCGACCCCCACTCCCGCTAATGCCTGCTCGGCCCGCCGGATTTCACCGACACCGGGCAGAAACGCCAGAATATCGCCCCGATGCGCCGCCAGCGCGCCCCGCACCGCGCGGGCCAGCGCGTCCGGCAGGTCGCGTGGATCGGCCAGATCGCGCGCGGCGTATTCGATCGCGACCGGATATGCCCTGCCTTCGCTTTCGATCACCACCGCCTGCAACAAATCGGCCAGCCTTGCACCATCGAGTGTCGCCGACATCACCAGAATCCGCAGTTCCGGTCGCAGGCCGCGTTGCAGATCGAGAGTGAGCGCCAGGCCGAGGTCGGCTTCCAGGCTGCGTTCGTGGATTTCATCGAAAATGACGCAGGCCACGCCCTCGAGCCCAGGATCGCCCAGCAGTCGCCGGGTCAGCAACCCTTCGGTGATCACCTCGATCCTGGTGCGCGGCCCGACCACGGAATCAAGACGGGTGCGATAGCCGACCAATCCGCCCGGGACGTCGCCGATCAGGCTGGCGATCCGTTCCGCCGCCGCGCGGGCGGCGAGGCGGCGGGGTTCGAGCATCAGGATTTTGCCATCGCCGACCCAGGCTTCGCCCAGCAGCGCCTGCGGCACCAGGGTGGTCTTGCCGGCACCGGGTGGCGCGATCAGCACGGCGTTCGATCGCGTCGCAAGGGCGTCGCGCAGGGCCGGCAGCATCGCGGTGACGGGGAGTTCATCCATGAAGCGGGCGGTTAGCACCGAACCGCGTAATGTGCGATAAATGCGATATGAGCGTTCTTCGTCGTCTGATCCCGCTGCTTGTCATCTGGCTGCTGACCCCTCTGGTCGCGCGGGCGGCCGAGAGCAACCAGGTCGTTTCATCGCGTGCCAGCGTGTCGCTGGTCTCGGCCACGAAAGCGGCCTCCGGCAGCACGATCAAGCTTGGTCTGTTGTTTCGCCTGCAACCCAACTGGCATATCTATTGGTCCGACCCGGGTGATGCTGGTGAACCCCCTTCGATCACCATCACCTCCCCCGAAGGCACCAAAGTTGGCCCGTTTGCCTATCCCGCGCCGCATTGGCTGGTGGCGAGCGGGGTGGGGGACTACACCGAGGACGGCACGGTGCTGCTGCCGTTCACCCTGACCACGCCGCGGCCGGGCGTTTCGACCATCGACGCGACGGCGGACTGGCTGGTGTGCGACCCCAAAATCTGTGTGCCTGAGCATGGCCGGTTTGCTCTCACCCTGCCGGGCGGCACTGGACCCTCGGCCCAGGCACCGCTGTTTGCGGCGGCGGCGGCGCAGATGCCGCGTCCCTCGCCGTTCAGGGCCATCATCGCGCCGGATGGAACGCTGGCGATCACCGGGGCGGGACTCAGCCGGGCTGCGGTGAAATCCGCGCATTTCTACCCGGACGATCCGGGCGTCATTGTGAATGCGGCACCGCAAAAGCTTGGATACGTCGCGAACGGCTTCACCCTCGGTCTGAAACCCGCCGATGCCGCAAAACCGCTCACGGCTCTCGCGGGCGTGCTCGAAATCACCGATCCGGCCGGGCAGACCCAGGCGTTGACGATCGCGGTGACGCAAGGCGTGGCACCCGCGCCTCTCGTCACGACGCCGTGGTTTGTCTGGATCGGTGCCGCGCTGCTCGGTGGCCTGATCCTCAACCTGATGCCCTGCGTGTTTCCGGTGCTCGCGATCAAGGCGATGGCGGTTACCCGGTTCGGTCGCAACGACCGGGCCGAAGCGCGGCGGGAATCGCTGGCCTATACCGCTGGTGCGGTGCTCGCGATGCTGGTGCTGGGTGGCGTTCTGCTGGTCGTTCGGGCGGGCGGTACCGCCCTCGGCTGGGGGTTTCAGTTTCAGTCGCCGGTGTTCATCGCGGTGATGGCGTGGCTGGTGTTCGCGATCGGGCTGAATTTCGCCGGGATGTATGAAATTTCGGGCATGGAAAATCTTGGCTCGGGTCTGGCGGCGCGCGGTGGACTAGCCGGCAGTTTCGCAACCGGGCTGCTGGCGGTGGTGGTGGCGACGCCCTGCACCGCGCCGTTCATGGGCGGTGCGCTCGCCGCGGCCCTCGCGGCACCGATGATCCTTGGGTTGAGTATATTCGCTGCCCTGGGCCTTGGGATCGCGCTGCCGTTCGTGCTGGTCGCGATTGTTCCGGGCCTGGCGCGGGTGTTGCCCCGCCCTGGTGCCTGGATGGACGTGCTGCGCCAGTTCCTGGCGTTTCCGATGTTTGCCACCGCGATCTGGCTGCTTTGGGTGATGGCGCTGGAGGCGGGCGCGTCGGGCGTGCTGATCGTTGGCGCGGGGGGTGTGTCGATCGGCTTCGCGCTCTGGCTGTTGCGGTTTCACGGCATCGTGGCGCGTGGTGCGGCGGTGCTCGTGGTGATCGCGACAGGATTTTTACTCCCGCGCATCACCACGGCGGATGCGACCGGTGCGGCCTCGCATGGTCTGCATGTCACCGGGGCCGTGGCGTTCTCGCCCGAAAAACTCACCGCCCTGCGCGAAGCCGGCAAACCGGTGCTGGTCGATATGACGGCGGCATGGTGCATCACCTGCCAAGTCAACGAGCGAGTCGCGCTGGAACCGGCGGCGATGCAGCGGTTTTTTCGTGCTCATCACGTGACATTGATGATGGGCGACTGGACGAGGCGGAACCCAGCGATCACCGCGTATCTCGCCGCGCATGGCCGCGACGGCGTGCCGATTTACGTGTTCTACCCGCCGGACCACGCAATGCCGGTGGTGCTGCCGCAGATTCTGACGCCCGCGATCGTGACCGATGCGATCGCGGGGCGGTAGACGAGATTGTGATGCCGGGACATGATCGGACGATGATGAAATCGCTGGGACGGATGATTGCGGGTTTTGGTATCGCCACCACCGCTGTCGGGGGCGCAGGGGCGATGATGTTGCCACCGCTCGGGCTTTGGCAGGGCGAGTACACTTGCGCGCAAGGTAAAACCGGGTTGGCGTTGCAGATCACCGCCCTCAGCCCGACGACGGTGCGGGCGGTATTCTATTTCCATGCCCTGGCCAGCAATCCAGGGGTGCCGCAGGGGTGTTTTGCAATGCGCGGGCATTTCGACGCGGCGACGCGGCATCTGACCCTGAGTCCAACGCGCTGGCTGGCGCAGCCGCCGTTTTATGTCTGGACCGGTTTGTCCGGCACGGTGGAGCGCGACGGTTCCGGGCTGACCGGCACGATCGAGGGGCCGGCCTGCACGGACTTTGCATTGACGCCAAGTGCGGCGCTTCCGGTGCCACCCGCGCCGGCGTCATGCCGGATGGATCAGAATGGGCCGACAGTATAAGGTGGCAGGTATCGAATGTGAGCAGCGCAGAGATGTGGGGGAGTGCAGAATGGTTCGATTAAAGGATTGGTTTTTCGCCGGGGCGCTGATTTGTGCCGTACCCTGTGCTGCCCACGCCGCGCCACCGCAGGTCGCGGCGTGCGCTGGGTGTCACGCAGCCAATGGCATGGGCAACCCGGTGGCCGGGTTTCCCGCCCTTGCCGGGCAACCTTCGGGATATTTGGAACAGCAGCTTTACGCCTTCAAACACGGCACCCGGCGCAACGCGATCATGAATAGCTTTGCGACCAGCCTGAACGCGGCGGATCGCAAAGCAATTGCCGCCTATTACCACGGCATGCCGGTGGTGGCTCCGGCATCGCTACCGGCGGCACCGGCGGATGATGCGGGGGCGACGCTGGCAACCGAAGGTGCCGACGCCGGCACGCCGCACGCGATTCCGGCCTGTGATTCCTGCCATGGCGCGGGCGGATTGGGCGTGGCTCCGGCATTTCCGCGTCTGGCGGGTCAACCGGAGTCCTATATCGAGAGCCAGTTGATCGACTGGCGGAACGGAGCGCGGACCGAAAGCGATCTACATTTGATGCGCAATGTGGCGGTTTTGCTGACTTCCGCCCAGATCAAGGCGGTATCGGCATATTTTGCGTCGCTGCCGCCGACGGCCGGATAGAACATCATCGGTTCAGCCGTTTCCACCTGCACCAAGCATAGCCTCCAAGCATAGCCTCCAAACATAGTCTAGGGATTACAGCGAAAACACCGGTTTTGCGGCCCCGCTGACGGTGGTGTCGATCGTGATCAGCCGGCCGTTGCGCCATTGTTGCAGGGTGGCAAAGCTGTTGCGGTTCTGGCCATTGGCACCGAACGCGGCACCCCAGCCATTGGCAAGCGTACCGCGCTTTAGTCTGGTCGCCGTCAGGGTGGTTATGAGCGATTTGCCTGGTTGCAGGGACGCAAGGACCAGACTGGTCCCGACATAGGTCGTCAGGCTGGCGCTGCCGCGTGGCGATATCGCGTATTGCCGCCGGTAGGCCTGGGCGATGGCGTCGGAGGGGCCGGTCGCGGCGTACAGCGGCGCATCGACCACCATGGTGTTTTCGATCGCGCGGCCCAGTGCCGCGCCTGCCGCCGACAGGCCATAGCCCGGGCCGGTTCCGATGATCATGCGGGGCCGCCACGCCGCGATCGTCATCGCCTCGTATAACAACAGCACATGTTCGATACGGCCGGCGTGGACCAGCAGGTCGATCTTCGCACGCTTCATCCGGCCCACCTCGCTGGCCAGATCCATCGTGTTGGTATCGTAGCCCATGGTGAGCAGGATCGGCAGTTTGCCGCGCTGTGCGATACCGAGCATGGCGGCGGCGAAGGCACCATCGCTCGCCCCATCGTCGAACAGCAGGGCGATCCGTAAGCCGGTCACTGGTTTACGCCATGCTGGCGCGATTTGTCCCGTTATGGCGGCGGCGGCGGCGGCGGCGAGATCGGCGGTGGTCAGGCCGGTGCGGATCAGCATTTTGAAGCCACGCGACGTGATGGCGTCGGCTGGGGCGTCGAGTTCGACATAGGGAATATTAGCCAGTTCCGCGGCTGCTGTGGCGGCGAAGGATTTGGCCGATGACATCGTGCCGAGCAACGCGGCGGGAGGGGCGGTTTTGGCAAGGCGGGCGATGGTGCCGTCGGGGTCGCTGGCGTCGGCGCGGATCAGGTTGATCGGTTGGGCGCGATGACGATTGGCCGCAGCGACCGCGAGAGCAACGCC
Source organism: Acidiphilium sp. (assembly GCA_028688905.1). GTDB lineage: Bacteria > Pseudomonadota > Alphaproteobacteria > Acetobacterales > Acetobacteraceae > Acidiphilium. The sequence continues at coordinate 250,985 of JAQTXH010000004.1, forward strand.
GCGCCAAGCTTCGTCGCCCGCGAAGCCTTGCGCGCCGGAGTCGGGAAACAAGGCGGCGAGGGAGATCGGCGGGGCGGGCTTCGGTGCGGTGGCGGAACTGGCCGCCCATGCCCAGGCCGGAGCGAGGCTGGCGAGACTTGTGCCCAGGCTTGTGCCCAGGCCTGTGCTAAGCATGGTCCGGCGGGTGAGGATCGCGGTCATCAGGTTCGGTAGGGTGGTCCGGTTGGGGTGAAGGCGTGGTTGAGGGATCATGCGACTTATATGTAGAGGAATTGCGGCGTGACGCCGCGTTTTAACACAGACACAAACAAGGACCCACACCATGATCCTCCCGGATGAAATGCGCCACGTGACCTACCACACCCCCGGCGGGCCCGAGGTGTTGTATCTGACCACCGGCCCGGTACCGTTGCCCCGGCCGGGCGAGGTGTTGATCAGGGTTGCGGCGGCGGGGATCAACCGGCCGGACATTCAGCAGCGCAAAGGGGCTTATCCGCCGCCGCCGGGGGCTAGCCCGATTCTAGGGCTGGAAGCGGCGGGGGAGGTGGTTGCTTTGGGTGAGGGCGTCACGTCGTGGCGGATCGGAGATCGCCTGACCGGTTTGTGCAATGGCGGCGGTTACGCCGAGTTTGTGGCGATCCCTGCAGGGCAGTGTCTGCCCTGGCCAGCCGGGTTCGATGCGGTGCAAGCGGCATCTCTGCCGGAAGCATGCTTTACCGTGTGGGCCAATTTGTTCGATCTGGGACGGTTGGCACCGGGTGAAACCGTACTGGTGCATGGCGGCACTTCAGGAATTGGGGTGACTGCGATCCAGCTTGCCACGGCGTTTGGGGCAAAAGTGTACGCAACGGCGGGATCTGCGGCGAAATGCACAGCCTGCCTCGACCTGGGTGCCGCCGGGGCGATCAACTACCGAGAAGCGGATTTTCTCGCGGATATCAAGGCGATGACCAGTGGTGCGGGGGTGGATGTGGTGTTGGATATGGTGGGCGCGCCTTACACTCAGCGTAATCTGCGGGCATTGAAGCGAGGCGGGCGGCTGGTGCAGATCGCCTTCATGCAAGGTAGTGTGGTCAGCGAACTCGATCTGCTGCCGATCATGATGAAACGCCTGACCGTGACGGGTTCGACGATGCGACCACGGACCGCGTGTGAGAAAGCGGTGATCGCCGAGGCTCTTCACGATCTCGTGTGGCCATGGCTGGAGGCTGGAACCGTACGACCGGTCATTTATGAAACATGTCAATGGAGCGATGTATCAAAAGCGCATCGACTTATGGAAAATAGCTCTCATGTTGGGAAAATAATACTGAATATCAGTTAGTGGGATGCCTTGAAACATCGGGAATCGTCGTGGATTTACCTTCCAAATCGGAAACCTGACCTAACAACACCAGGGTTTTGTTATGCGTCGTGCTGCGTCGCGGCACGGATTCGAGGGTGAGGACAGCTCCCTTCCGTTACCGTCGTCCGTCGCCTGCAAATAAGGCAATTATTGCCGTTTTATGTCGCATGTTAGTTTTGTAAAATGGACTTTTTAACAAAAACCCCTGAAGTTTTTCTTGCTTTGCACAATCGGGTCAGGTAGACGGAAACTATAAATTAAGTTTTTTGGAGGCTTCCCGATGAGTGGTTCTGTAACGGTTGTAGGCGGCGTTAATGGTACCATCCCAGGTGCCGTGGCGGTGCCGGTCAGTGGCTTGTCCAGTTCGGCCCTGGGGAGCCTTCAGGCATCCCTTTCAGCGATCACCACCAGTGTGCTTGGCGGCTCGGCTGGGTTTACCAACTTCGATTCGATTACCGGGGTGACGTATGAAGCGACGATTGCCGGCACCAATAATCTTTACGAACTGACGAACACCGATAGTGCCGGCGGGTCGACGCCTGGATCGGTTACCGGAACAGTGGGCATCGCAAGTGTTTACAGTTCGGTTGTCGTGCAAGCGCCGGGTACCATCACCGTCAATGGCAGCGGTGCCCCCGCGACCTCATACGTTCTGGGTGCAACCAGCAATGTCGATCTGTTCACCAACGGGGGAACGAGTTCCGTCATCGCTGCCGGTGGCAGCGACACCATCAATATGATGGGGAATAACTATGTGACCCTCTCAGGCGGCTCCGACAAGGTCACGACCTACGCGGGCAGCGACACGGTGGTGGCGACTGGCTCGGCTTCCGTCTACGCGGGAACGGCGAAAGGATATGCCGGAAACATCGACTTCATCAACAACAGTTCGGTGTCTGCGACGCTCAATGCGAATGCAGGGTCCGCGACGGTGTTTGGTGGCAGCGCGGGCGGCACGTTCCTTGGTGGGACGGCGGGCAGCAACTCGCTGGTTGGCGGGAATGGTTCAGTGTTCCTCATCGGCGGCGGCAGTAATGACACGCTGATTGCGGGCGGCAATGGGGCAACCACGTCCACTGGCGCAAACTACCTGTTCGCGGGTGCGGGTAATGAAACGCTGCTGGCGAGTTCGGTTACCGGAAGCAACCTGTTCCAGGTTGGATCGGGGACGGACGTTATTTCGACCGCAGGATCGGGTACCCAGTATTTCTTCGGCTCGTCGGGCAATGCTTCAATGACCGGATCGACGACTATGGGTGCCAATAACGTCTACTTCTTTGGTTCCACCACCAGCCCGGGTGGCAATGACATCATTTCCAACTTTGGTAAGAACAGCGAGCTGATCGCGACGAACAGCGTCACGATCGAGTCGATCACAGGTGCGACCATCAATGGTACGCCCGGCGCGTTGGTGACCTTGACGGACGGCACCCACATCACGCTGACCGGCGTCAATGCTGCAAGCATCCAGGGTTCTGCGGGCGGTACGATCATTACCTGATCGCGCGACACTCAAGCTTAATGGAAAAGCCCGGGGCATTGTCCCGGGCTTTTTTGTAGGTCGATCTGCGGGGTGGCTTGCTCCTAGCGGATCAACCTTCGTGCCATATTGCTCTATTTACGCAGCGCCATCCGGATCGGCCCGTCACTGCGGCCATGGGTGAACTGATCGACCATCGGGTTGCCGCTGTTCATCACCGTGGCGGCGGCACCTTCCCAGATGATCCTGCCGTCGAAGATCATGGCGATGCGGTCGCCGATTCGGGCGGCACTCGCCATGTCATGGGTGATCGCGATCGAGGTCGAGCCGAGGCGTTTGACGCAATCGATGATCAACCCGTCGATCACTGCGCCCATGATCGGGTCGAGGCCGGTGGTGGGTTCGTCGAAAAACAGGATCGAGGGTTCGGCGGCGATGGCACGGGCGAGGGCGACGCGTTTTTGCATGCCGCCAGACAGTTCAGCCGGTGACAGATCGCCGACGCTGGGGTCGAGTCCAACCTGCGCGAGGACGCGGGCGGCGACGTCGCGCGCTTCGGCGCGGGTGACCCGGCCCCGGGCGAGCAGGCCGAAAGCGACATTTTCCCATACCGTCTGGCTGTCGAACAGCGCGCCGTTCTGAAACAGCATGCCGATCTGGTCGCGCAATTGCCGCGCCCGAGCCGGTTTGGCGGTGAGAACGTTCTGGCCATCGATCAGGATGGTGCCGGCATCGGGCTGGATCATGCCGAGGATGCATTTCAGCAGCACCGACTTGCCGGTACCGGAGCCGCCGATCACCACCATGCTGGTACGGGGCATCACGTCGAGGTCGATACCGTCGAGCACAAGCTTGGGGCCGAAGGATTTTTTCAGGCCGCGAATGCTGATTTTGGGCTGGGTGGCGCTGGTGCTCATGGTGCGGGCCTTTCGATCAAGGTGTGAAGAAGGCCTGGGTCAGCACGTAATCGAACGCCAGAATCATGATCGAGGCCGAGACCACCGCCGCCGTGGTGGCACTGCCGACGCCCTGGGCACCGCCGCGCGAGCGATAACCGTGAAAGCAGCCCATCAGCGCGATGATGAAGCCGAACACCGCGGATTTGATCAGGCCGGACATCACGTCGGTGGTTTTCAGGTAGCTCAAGGTATCCTGCAAATAGGCAGTGGGGTCGAAGCCAAGCCGCACGGTCGAGACCAGGAAACCACCGGCGACGCCCAGAATATCGGCGACCACCACCAAAAGCGGCAGCGCGATCACGCCGGCGAGCAGGCGCGGCGTGACCAGATAGCGCATCGGGTCGGTTGCGAGGGTCGAGAGCGCGTCGATCTGGTCGGTGACCCGCATGGTGCCGAGTTCGGCGGCCATCGCGGAGCCGGCGCGACCGGCAACCATCAATCCCGCGAGCACCGGGCCGAGTTCACGGGTGAGCGAGAGCACCACAACGCTCGCGATCACGCTGGAACTGTCGAACCGCGAGAACCCGACATAGCTTTGCAGCGCCAGCACCATGCCGGTGAACACGGCGGTCAGCGCCACGACTGGGAGGCTGAAAAACCCGATTTCCATCAGCGCGCGGCCAAAATTGCGCAGATAATAGGGTGGGCGGAACAGGCCGGACAGGGCGGCGATGGTAAAGATCGCCAGTTCGCCGAGTAGGCCGAGAATGTTGATCACGAGACGGCCGAGGGCGGCCACCGGGTCGAGCACAAGGTTCATGGCCGCTTTATACCGATTTTACGACGCGCCGATAGCGCCGCCCAAGGCTGGTCAGAATTTCGTAGGCGATCGTGCCGGCCTCGGCGGCGATGGCGTCGATTCCGTGACCGGGACCGATCAGGTCGAGCATGGTGCCGGGCGTGAGATCGGGGTGATCGGTAACGTCGAACGTCATCAGATCCATCGAAATCCGGCCGATCAGCGCGATTTCATCATCCTGAAAACGGGCGGTGAGATGGCCGGCCAAGCGGCGCGGCAGGCCATCGGCATAGCCGACGCCGATGGTCGCGATCAGCGAGGCACGCTCGGCACGCCAGGTGGCGTTGTAGCCCACAGTGTCGCCTTCGTTGATCGCGCGGATTTGCAGGATCGGGGCCGACAGCGTGATCACCGGGCGCATCGGGTTTGCCCGGCCCGGCGTCGGGTTGCCACCATAGAGCGCGATGCCCGGTCGCGCGAGGTCCGAGGCGAAATCCGCGCCGAGAAAGAGTCCCGATGAATTGGCGAGGCTGGTTTTGACCCCAGGGAACGCGGCGGCGATGGTCGCAAAGCGGGTTGCTTGGGCTGCGTTTTCCGGTGCATCGGGCCGTTCGGCCGAAATCAGGTGACTCATGATATACTGAAGCGCGATACCCTCCAGCCGCTCGGGTTCAGCGCGAATCATCGCCAATTCTGGGGCATCGAGGCCGAGTCGGCGCATCCCGGTATCGATGTGCAGCAGCGCGGGCAACTCCCGCTCGGCAGTGCGCGCAGCCCGTTGCCAGCGGGCGCAATCGGGCAGGGAATTGAGTACCGGGATGAGATTCTGGTCAACGAAACCAGCTTCCGCGCCGGGCGGGCAGCCATTCAGCACCGCAATCCACGATTCGGGAATGATCGGACGCAACGCGAAGGCCTCATCAGCGGTGGCGACGAAAAAATGACGGCAACCCGCCGCCGCCAAAGCGGGGGCGATCCGTGCCGCCCCCAGTCCGTAAGCATCCGCCTTGACCACGGCGGCCGTATCACCGGCATTATGGGCCGCGAGGAAGCGCCAGTTGGCGACGACCGCCCCGATATCGATGGTCAGAACCGGCACCGTCCCGTGGTCAGGCCGCGTTGCGGAACAGGTGCTTGCGCTGGCGATAGTCTTCGACATAGCGGTCGAAACAGGCACGGACGGCATCGGCATCGCCATATTTTCGCTCCAGCGCGCGCAGGGTGAAATGCACCTGCGCCATGGTCTGAAAATAGCCCATGAACAGGTAATTGACACCCGCCCCCGCAACCGCGCCCACAAACGGCACCATCGAGGCCAGCACCTGATCGGACATCACCACCGAAAATCGCGCCGCCACGGTGCGCATGAAAATCGACAGCGGCGCATGGGTCATCGCGCCGCGCACCGCCCAATAGCTCGCCTCGATGTCTTCGGCTTCATCGCGGATGGTGCCGAACCCGAACACTTCCAGGCAGGCGCGTTTGGTTTCGAAATCATCGAGGTCTTCGCCGTGGCTGCGGGCAATCTCCGCGATCGAACGGAACATCATGGCCATGGTGAATGGAATGTCGGCCAACCCGAGCACCCCACCTGCAAGGCCCGAAAGCGCGCCGCTGGCCGCGACCGCGTTGCGATACATCTGTTCAGGGGCTGGTCCCGCATGCTTGCCGGCGAGGCCGAAGCGCGAGGCGCTCAGCAATGACCACATCGCCTCCGAGGCGTATTCCTCGACCGCACGGCGACCGTTCGGCGCGATCCAGGTGATCGCGCGCTCGATCGCATTGCCGGCGGTGCGCCCGATGCGGTTGAGGGCGCGGGTGAACAAGCCGCGCGAGGCGACAAAGCGCGATGCCGCCTGGTCGATCAGGTGCCGGTCAGCCTCGGAAAAGCCCGCGCAGGCATTGTTGCCGATCATCGCCATGGGTAAAAATCCTCCTGCCCGACCCGAAATTACTCATGTTGGGTGTCGAGATCGGCAAATCGAGTGAATTCCGCTTCAAAAAACAGGTCGATCTTGCCGGTCGGCCCGTGGCGCTGCTTGGCGAGCAGCAGCTCGGCCTTGTTATGAACCATTTCCATCTTGCGCTGCCAGTCATCCAGCGCGGATTGGAAGTCGGAATCCTTCATGTCGGTGGGCTTCGGCATCCGCATTTGCAGGTAGTATTCATCGCGATAAACGAACATTACCGCATCGGCGTCCTGCTCGATCGTGCCGGATTCGCGCAAATCGGACAGTTGCGGCCGCTTGTCCTCGCGCGATTCGACGGCGCGGGACAACTGCGACAAGGCCAGAACCGGCACCGCGAGTTCCTTGGCGATGGCTTTGAGGCCCTGGGTGATCTGGCTGATTTCCAGCACCCGGTTGTCGGGCTTGGTGCCGGCGGCGGGGCGCATCAGTTGCAGGTAATCGACCACGATCAGCGCAAGGCCGCGGGTGCGTTTGAGGCGGCGGCAGCGGGTGCGCAGCGCCGACAGGGTAATCGCCGGGGTGTCGTCGATCACCAGCGGGAGGCGGGCGATCCGGCGGGACACGGTGACGAAATTGTCGAAATCCTTCTGGCCGATCTCGCCGCGACGAATACGGTCCGACGAGACGCGCGCCTCCTCGGCCAAAAGCCGGGTGGCAAGCTGCTCGGCGCTCATTTCCAGTGAAAATATGGCAACCGCCTGCTTGGCCTCGGCGTTGGGATTATCGGCACGGGCTTCGGCGAGCAGGGCCTGCGCGGCACCGAAGGCGATTTTGGTGGCCAATGCGGTCTTGCCCATGCCGGGGCGGCCGGCCAGAATCAGCAGATCGGAGGGGTGCAACCCGCCGGTTTTGCCGTCGAGATCGGTCAAGCCGGTGGTCAGGCCCGATACCTTGCCATCGCGCTCGAAGGCGCGGGCAGCGGTGTTGATCGCCATGGCCAGTGCCGCCTCGAAGCTCATGGCGGTGCCTTCGCCGCCGCCACGGGTCGCGAGGTCGAACAGCGCCTGTTCGGCCGCTTCGATCTGCGATGTGCCGTCGAGTTCGGGTTCGGCACCGAAGGCGCGGTTGACCGTGACTTCGCCGAGGTCGATCAGTTGGCGCCTGATCCAGGCATCGTAAATGGTCCTTCCGTAATCGCCGGCGTTGATGATGCCGACCATGGCCGCAAGGAGTTGGGCGAGATACGCCGTACCACCCACTTCGTCGAGCAGGCCGGAATGCTCGAAGGTCGAGCGCAGCGTGACTGGATCGGCCAGTTGCCCGGCCTCGATCCGCCGGGCAATGGCCTCGAAAATCCGGCCATGCACCGCATCGGCAAAATGCTCGGGGGCGAGAAATTCCGAGACCCGCTCATAGGCCTTGTTGTTGGCGAGCAGCGCGCCGAGCAGCGCCTGTTCGGCTTCGAGATTGGCGGGGGGTAGGCGTTGGGAAAGTCCGAGCAGCGGGGAGTGGGTGACATTCATACGGCAAGTGTAGTCCCGCGACACGCGGCACGACAGGTGCCCCGCCCTGTGGATTGGGTGGATAGGGGGGATAATCCCAGGATGTTTGGTGCTAAATTCTGGGCGAAGCAGGGTTGTATTAACCAGATTTTAATATTTTTGCGTTATGCAAAGCCCCAGGCGGTTTGCCGCACCTTACGGGCGACACGACCTCTGTTGACGATGAGGATGGGGCTTTGAAATGCCTTTGCGGAATAAATTGCTTCCCGACGCCGCTCCGAACATCACCTTGCCCGTGAAGAGGCAGCGTGGCCGGCGATGGCAGGCGGTGTATTCCCGGATTGCGCGGGCGCTGCAGAGCGATAGTGAACGCCGTCAGCCCTTGGAAGTGCGCGAAGAACTGATGCATGTGTTGTTTGGCCGGCCCGCCAATGTGTTGCTGGTGGGCACGGCCGGAATATCCTGTGGCCTGTTCGCCTATGCCCGCCAGGGCGAGATGACGGCTCTCGGCCTCGGCGTGGTCGGGTTCGCGCTGGTGGCGATCCGCTACCAGATCATTCTGATGTTCAGGCGACGATTTCTCAAGGCACGATGCCTTGATCTCGATCGTTGGTTCGCGTTGTTCGGCATTACCGCAATCGCGTCGTCGCTGGCGTGGGGGGTGTTGACGTTTTATTGCCTCGCAATGTCGAGCGACCCGGTGCTGTATACGGCGGTTCTGGTGTCGAACGTGGCCACCGCCGGTGGAATCGCGGCACGGAACGCGGCAGCGCCAGGGATCGCGAAGCTGCAACTCCTGGCGGGTTTGGTGCCGATCATGGCGGGAGCCCCATTGACCGATAACGCGGCCTATAGTTTCCTGATTCTGCTGGTGCCGGCGCTGATCTACGGATTGTTTGTACTGATTGCGGAAATAAATCAGCAGCTTGTGCAGTCGTATCGGTCCCAGCTCAAACTATCGGCATTGTCGAACATCGATTATCTGACCCAGATCGCCAATCGACGCTATTTTGGCGAGTGGTCGTCCGACGCACTGGAGCGATGCAAAGCTTTGCGTCAGCCGTTAGCGATTTTGATGATTGATGTCGATTATTTTAAAATGTTCAACGATCACTATGGACACCAAGCCGGAGATGCATGTTTGCAGCAGGTCGCCGCGATATTGCAGGAAAACCTGCGACATGGCGGGGATGTCGTCTCGCGCTACGGCGGCGAGGAATTCGCGGTATCGTTACAAAACGCCAGCGCGGGCGAGGCCAGACTGGTCGCGCAACGACTGTGCGATGCGGTGGCGAGTGCGGCGTTGCCCCATGGGTATCGCGAGGACGGCGGTGCGGTGGTGACGGTCAGTGTGGGGGCGGTGGCGACCGATCAGCTTTATGTCGGGTTGGAAGCACTGGTGCGATCAGCTGACAAAGCCCTGTACGAAGCCAAACGCGACGGCCGTAACCGGGTAGCCGTCGCCCGCGCGTTCGAGAGTCTGGCACCTATGGCAGTGGCGTGATCAGCCGGGACGCAGGGATAGGGTCAATTCTTGTCATTCGGCTTAGCTGTCATCGCATCGAGGTGCATGTCGCCGGCGACGGGATCGACATCGTCAGGGCGCTTCCGGCGTGATGGCGGCGACGCGCCGGTAGAGCGTATTCCGGCTGATACCAAGGGTTCGAGCCGCTTTACTCATGTTTCCGGCGGCGGATTCGATGGTTCGCAGGATGATTTGATCGGAATGGGTTCGCAGTGAGCCTTCGTCTTCCTTCGCTCGCGCGGGTGAGGGGGGAGTACGGAGTTCGTTGACTTCGTCGTCGGGCAGATGGTGCCAGTCAAGTTCGATTTCGTCGGGGTCGCAAAGGGAGGACGCGATTCGCAACAGGCTGGCGAGTTGGCGGATGTTTCCTGGCCACCGGTAGGCGGCGAGAGCCTTGAACAAGTCGGGAGCCACTTTGCGCAAGGGGGTTCCGCTGTTGTCCTGTTCCAGTATCCGGGCAATGAGTGCCGCGAGATCGGTGCGTTCACGCAAAGGGGGGATCATAACGCTGAGGCCGTTGAGCCGGTAGAACAGGTCCGAGCGGAAGCTGCCGCGGGCGATTTCGGTCTTGAGGTTGCGGTTGGTGGCGCTGATCAGGGCAAAATCGACCGCGACGGGGCGGCCACCGAGCGGGGCGACGAGGCGATCTTCGAGCACGCGGAGCAAGCGGGTTTGCAGGGTGGGCGGCATGTCGCCGATTTCGTCGAGGAACAAAGTACCACCGTGGGCTTCGCGAATGCGCCCGACCGAGCCTTCGCGTTTGGCTCCGGTAAAGGCACCGGGGGCATAGCCGAATAGTTCGGCCTCGATCAGATTTTCCGGCAGGGCTGCGCAATTTACCGCGACAAAGGCCCCGCCGTGCCGCGGGCCGGCGCTGTGGATCGCCTTGGCGAGGAGGTCTTTACCAACGCCGGTTTCGCCGCGCAGCAAAACGGGGATCGGTTTACCAAGGATGCGCCTGATCTGGCCGATCGCGCGGGTTATTTGCGGATCGCCGGTGTCGAGTGCGGCCAGAGCGTCATTAGACCAGATCGGGCAGGTAGGCGCGGTGGGCCAAGTTTGGCGGGCAGGGCGTGCGACCACGCGCGGCACCTCGAGGCGCAGATGGAGCCGACCACCGTCGCGGCGGCACACTTCCATCAGCTTTCCGGTTTGGTCACGCGCCACTAGGTCTTCGAGGCGGCAATCGAGGGCATCGCCAATGAGTTTGTGCCCCATGTCGGGCATGCGCAGATCAAGTAGGTCGGTCGCGGTCCGGTTGGCACCGAGGATCCGCCCGTCAGGTGCCACCGCGACCATGCCTTCGACCACGGTTCCAATCGCCTGCACGGTCGCGTGAAGGTGGAGTTTGGTGTCGCGCACGTGGGTAATCTCGAAAATCCGGTTTTCAATCATTCGGGCGGCAGCGCGGACGAGGCCGAAGGTGTGCGGATGATAATTCCGGTGGTCGCAGGAAATATCGAGTACGCCAAGCAAGCGGCCGTCCGAGGCAATGAGCGGTGCTGCGGCACAGGAGAGAAAGGCATTACGGTCAAGGAAATGTTCCGGCCCCTGGATCACTACAGGAGCCAACTCGATCAAGGCGGTGCCAACAGCGTTGGTGCCGCGATCGACCTCCGCCCAACAGGCCCCCGGTTGCAGGGCGACGCTGGCCGCGCGATCACTGAAGTCGGCGTCGCCTACGGAATCGAGCAACACGCCGTTCTCTCCCGAGAGTACGATGACACAGCCCGAATCGCGAATTTGTGAGTATAAATATTCGATGATCGGGCGCGAGAAGGCAATAAGATCGGAGTGCCGCGCAGCGGCTTCCTGCAGTTCACGGCCACCAAGATGTGGCGTTTCGGCGCGTGCGCGTTCGGGGGAAAGTCCGGCGCTGACGCACCGATGCCAGGATCGGGCAAGCAGAGGACTCAGTCCGGTGGTCACGGCGTCGTCGCTGGTTTCCATCAAGTGGCGGCGTGCCTGTTCGAAGTCGATCGGTAACGCAGCGTGGTCGAGATCTGGTGCCATTGGACTTTGCTCCATCCGGATGCCTTTTGTTCTTGATGATAAAATTTGCTGAGCCGAACGATTGCCGATGAAAACGATTTTCAATGAAAACGATTGTCGACGAATATGTGCCGAGCGTGATGGAGCAGAAGTTTTATATATGACCACGTGGGCGGTTTGTATATGTCCTTTTATGGCACAATGTCATTAAGCGGGACAGGTTGTTTTGGATAATTTTGTGGTTTTGGGGAGATGAAAGTGGCGGAGCGGGCGGGGGGATTTTGGT